>QKWM01000004.1:0-2412500 GCA_003248315.1 Streptomyces sp. SW4 | reverse complement strand
AGTCAGCGGGGTTTGTCTTCCGGGCTGTTGGGCCCTTCCGACGTCTCAAACCTTAGCGGACTCTCTCCGTGTTTCCCAAATCGAGGGAGAATCACGTGGGAATTGAATTCGGGCATGCCGAAGTCGTTCCCAGTGGGAGGTCGTGCCGGTGGTGTGAGGTGCCGCTCGTGCGGCGGAAGTGCTGTCGCAGAACCGTTACGGCGCCGCGGCAACCCGAAGAACTTTACGGATCGGCCAGGGGGATGTCAAGCGACCTCAGTCGAGGTCGCTGAGCCGGCCGCCGGCGTCCGGCTGGGCGTGCTCCACCCTGCGCAGGAGCCGGGTGAGGACCTCGCCGAGCGCCGTCCGCTCCTCGGGGAGAGGTCCTGGAGGAGGTCCTCCTCGAAGACCGAGGCGAGGCGCATCGCCGCCAGCCACTTCTCGCGTCCCTCGTGGGTCAGCTCCACGATGACGCGCACCCGGTTGGACTCGTCGCGCTCCCGGGTGACCAGTCCTTCCGTGACCATGCGGTCGATGCGGTGGGTCATCGCGGCCGGCGTGAGGCCGAGCCGCTTGGCGAGGTCGCCGGGTCCCATGCGGTAGGGGGCGCCGGAGAGGACCAGGGCCTTGAGCACCTCCCACTCGGCGTTGCTGATGCCGAGCTCGGCGGTCTGCCGGCCGTACGCGACGTTCATACGGCGGTTCAGGCGGGAGAGCGCCGACACGATCTTCTCGACCTGGGGTCGAGGTCCTGGAACTCGCGCTGGTAGGCGGCGATCTGTTCTTCGAGTGTCGGCTCGCCGGCCTCTGAGGTGTCGCCCATGCGTCGCAGTATGGCATGCGACTGCTTTGCCTTGAAGTCCTTCACTGTGTACTCTTTAGCTTCGAAGTTTAGCTTCGAAGTCTTCACTCCTAACGGCTCGTGAGCGAGTCGTTCCTTCCTGCTGATCGAGAGAGGTGAACGTGACCAGGGCGATGGGCGCAGCGATGCGCCGGATCCACGTGGGCAACGCACTCAGCGCGTTCGGGCTCGGTTTCACCGTCCCCTACCTGTACGTCTATGTGGCACAGGTGCGGGGACTGGGTGCTGTGACGGCGGGTCTCGTCCTCGCCGTCTTCGCCGTGGCCGCGCTGATCGTGCTGCCGTTCGCCGGGCGGGCCATCGTCCGGCGGGGCCCGCTGCCGGTGCTGCTGGTCGCCCTGGTCACCGCCGCGCTCGGCGCGCTGAGCCTGGGCGTGTCTGCGCAGTCGGGCACCGTGCTGCTGTCCGCCGCCGCGCTGGGCGCGGGGCAGGCCGTGATGCAGCCGGCACTGGCCACGATGATCGTGGACTGCTCGTCGGCCGAGACGCGCTCGCGGGCGTTCGCCATGCAGTTCTTCCTGCAGAACCTGGGCCTCGGCGTCGGTGGTCTGATCGGCGGGCACCTGGTCGACACCTCCAGCGCCGCGTCGTTCACGCTGCTGTTCGCCATCGAGGCGGCCATGTTCCTGCTGCTGGTCGCCGTGATGGCGACGGTGCGGATGCCGCGTGCGTCGCGGATCGAGGAGGCGCCGGGGCAGTCGGCGCGCAGCAGCTGGAAGCAGCTGCTGGGCAACCGGGCCATGGTGCAGCTGTGCGTGCTGGGCTTCGTACTGTTCTTCGCCTGCTACGGCCAGTTCGAGTCGGGGCTGAGCGCCTACGGCGTGGAGGCCGCCGGCATCTCGACGTCCGCGCTGGGGACGGCGCTGGCGGCGAACACGCTGATGATCGTGGTCGCCCAGTTCGCGGTGCTGAAGTTCGTGGAGCGGCGCAAGCGCTCCCGTGTCATCGCCGCCGTGGGCCTGATCTGGGCCGTGGCGTGGGCGGTGGCCGGGTACGCCGGTCTGGGGCACGGCAGCCAGGCGATGGCGACGGCCGCGTTCATCTCGACGTACGCGCTGTTCGGGCTGGGGGAGGCGATGCTGTCGCCGACGCTGGCGCCGCTGGTCGCCGATCTGGCGCCGACCGGGATGGCGGGGCAGTACAACTCCGCGTTCGCCCTGGTGAAGCAGCTCGCGCTGGCCGTCGGTCCGGCCGTGGGCGGGCCGCTGGGCGCCTCGCTGCACGCGCCGTACATCGTCGTCTTCCTGTTGTTCTCGCTCGGATCACCGTGCTGGCCGTGCGGCTGGGGCGGCAGCTCACGGACGTGCAGAACCAGCCGTCGCTGGCGAGGAGCCGGGTGGTCACGCAGGGCGGTGCGCCGGCCGGGTCGGTGGCCGCCGCCGACGCCTGACCTGCCCGGGCGGTACGGCGTGCGCCGTCGCGGTGTGGACCGCGGCGGCGCTCATTGTTTCGGCAGGAGGAACTCGCACCACACCGCCTTGCCGCCGCCCGGGGTGCGGCGGCAGCCCCAGCTGGAGGCGATCGTCGCGACGATGGCGATGCCGCGCCCGGACTCGTCCGCCGGTTCGGCCCGGCGGCGCCGGGGCAGGTGGTCGTCGCCGTCGGTCACCTCGATGATCAGGCGGCGGTCGGTACGGCGCAGGCGCAGCCGCATCGGGGGTGTGCCGTGCTGGAGGGAGTTGGCGACGAGTTCGCTGGCGGCGAGGACGCCCAGGTCGTGGAGTTCGGCGGGGAAGCGCCAGCTGGTCAGGACTCCGGAGGCGAAGGCCCGGGCGCGGGGTGCCGCCTCGACGCCGCCGAGCAGTTCCAGGGCGGCGTTGCGGAACAGGTCGCTCTGCGGGCCGGTGCGGGCCGGGTGCTGGAGGACGAGGACGGCCACGTCGTCGTCGTGGTCGGCGGTGACGCCGGCCGACCGGACCAGCCGGTCGCAGATCACCTGGGGGGTTCCGGTGGCGCCGGCCAGGGCGCGTTCCAGGGCGGCGATGCCCTCGTCGAGGTCCTCGTCGCGGCGTTCCACCAGGCCGTCGGTGTAGAGGACGGCGGTGGAGCCGGGGCCGAGCGGGACGGAGCCGGAGGTGTGCATCCAGCCGCCGGTGCCCAGCGGCGGTCCGGTCGGTTCGTCGGCGCGCAGGACCCGGCCGCTGTCGTCGCGGACGAGGATGGGCAGGTGCCCGGCGGAGGCGTACACGAGCCGCCCTCGTTGGGGTCGTGGATCGCGTAGACGCAGGTGGCGATCTGGTGGGCGTCGATCTCGGCGGCCAGGCCGTCGAGGAGCTGGAGCACCTCGTGCGGCGGCAGGTCGAGGCGGGCGTAGGCCCGCACCGCGGTGCGCAGCTGGCCCATGACGGCCGCGGCGCGCACGCCCCGGCCCATGACGTCGCCGATGACCAGGGCGGTGCGGCCGCCGCCGAGGGTGATCACGTCGTACCAGTCGCCGCCGACCGCGGCCTCGGTGCCGCCGGGGTGGTAGGTGGCGGCGATGCGCAGGTCGTCGGGCTCCTCCAGTTCCTGGGAAGAAGGGAGCGCTGGAGGGTGACGGCGGTCTCGCGCTGGCGGCGCTCGCTGGCGCGGAGGCGTTCGGCGGCCTCGGCGTGGTCGGTGACGTCGGTGGCGAAGACGAGGACGCCGTGCCCGCCGCCGGTGCCGTTGTCGCTGACCGGGGTGCAGGTGAAGGTGTAGGAGCGGCCGTCGGGGGCCTTGCGGGACTTCAGGGTGCGGGGCCGGCCGCTGCGCAGGACCTGGTCGAGGAGGGGAAGAGGCCCAGTTCGGCCAGTTCGGGCAGGCCCTCGCGGGCGCGTTCGCCGAGGGGCGGACGCCGAACGCGGCGGCGTAGGCGTCGTTGACGTAGGCGATGCGGTGGTCGGGGCCGTGGACGAGGGCGACGAGGGCGGGGACGCGGTCGAGGACGTCGCGGACCGGCAGTTCGTCGACGGCGGGCACGAGCGGGGCCTCGTCGGTCAGTTGCTCGGCGCGGGCGGCGGGGACGGAGCCGTCCGCCCGCCGGTCGGGGGCGACCGTCGGCGTGTCGGTCCGCGCGGCGGCGCGGCGCTGCGTACCGGGGAATCGGGCGCTCCAGCGCGTGAAGTTCACGAATCCTTGCCTCGTGTAGTTGTCGGCGGCCGGCTCGGGACCGGCCGGGGCCCCCGGGGGCCGCGCGGGGCGAGCGGCGGCTCGCCCGCGGTGGTGGACCAGTCTGGCAGGGTGCCCGACCGGGCCGACATCCGTCAGACGCCGGGCCGGGCGGTGGAGTTCCTGGGTCCGGTCAGGACGACCCCTTCGGGTTGTCCGGGGGCTCCTGGGAAGGCTTTCCACCGGCAGCGAGTTCGAACTCCGCCCGGGGGTGTTCGAGTGAACCGAGGGAGACGATCTCGCGTTTGAAGAGGCCGGAGAGGGTCCATTCGGCCAGGACGCGGGCCTTGCGGTTGACGGTGGGGACGCGGCTGAGGTGGTAGGCGCGGTGCATGAACCACGCCGGGTAGCCCTTGAGCCTGCGTCCGTAGACCTGGGCGACGCCCTTGTGGAAGCCGAGGGAGGCGACGGAGCCCGCGTAGGTGTGCGCGTAGGTCTCCAGCGGCTCGCCGCGCAGGGCGTGGGCGATGTTGTCGCCGAGGACCTTGGCCTGGCGCAGGGCGTGCTGGGCGTTGGGGGCGCAGTACGTGCCGGGTTCGGCGGCGGTGACGTCGGGACGGCGGCGGCGTCTCCCGCGGCCCACGCGTGCGTGGTGCCGTCGATCGTCAGGTGGGGGGTGCAGCGCAGTCGGCCGCGGTCGTCGAGGGGCAGGCCGGTGGCGGCGAGGAGGGGGTGGGGTTTGACGCCGGCCGTCCACACGACGGTGCGGGTGGGGAAGCGGGAGCCGTCGCTGAGGACGGCGACGCGGTCCGCGCACGACTCCAGGCGGGTCCCGAGGCGTACGTCGATGTTGCGGCGGCGCAGTTCGGTGACGGTGTAGCGGCCCAGGTCCTCGCCGACCTCGGGCAGGATGCGGCCGGTGGCCTCCACGAGGATCCACTTCATGTCCTCGGGCCGGACGTTGTGGTAGTAGCGGGCGGCGTACCGGGCCATGTCCTCGAGTTCGCCGAGGGCCTCCACGCCCGCGTAGCCGCCGCCGACGAAGACGAAGGTGAGGGCGGCGTCGCGCAGGGCGGGGTCGCGGGTGGAGGAGGCGATGTCCATCTGCTCGATGACGTGGTTGCGCAGGCCGATGGCCTCCTCGACGGTCTTGAAGCCGATGCCGTGGTCGGCGAGGCCGGGGACGGGGAGGGTGCGCGAGACGGAACCGGGGGCGAGGACGATCTCGTCGTACGTCAGTTTCCTGGCGCCCCGGCCCTCCTCCTCGGTGGCGAGGGTGGTGACGGTGGCGGTGCGCGCGGTGTGGTCGACGGAGCGCGCCTCCCCGATGAGGACGCGGCACCGGTCGAGGACGCGGCGCAGCGGGACGACGACGTGGCGGGGGGAGATGGATCCGGCGGCCGCCTCGGGAAGGAAGGGCTGGTACGTCATATAGGGGTCGGGGGTGACGACCGTGATCTCGGCTTCGCCGCGCCGCAGCTCCGCCTTGAGCCCGCGCTGAAGTCGCAGGGCCGTGTACATCCCGACGTAGCCGCCGCCGACAACGAGAATGCGCGCAGGTTCCTTCACCATCCCATGACGCACCCGTCGCTTGCGTTTGTCCACAGGCCCGGCGATTTGTATGACCGGAACGCGCGACGGCCACGGCCTCGCCGCATTGTCACCCTGCCGGGGAATCGCGCAGGTCAGCGGTGTCGGGGCGGGGGTCGGGCGGGATGGCATTCCGGGCCGGAACGGTGCGTACTCCGATCGTGGGGCGCTCCGTGCGGAACCTGCCCCTTCTGAATTGACCCTCGCTCAACTATGTTCGTGTCCACGGGTGTGGGGGGATGTGCGCATCGGGTCCGCGACGGGCGGGGCCGGTGAGCGGCCCGTTCCGCCCGCTCCGGATTTCGATGGCGGGGAGAGTCTCCGGGGGGAGACGTCATTACCGGGGGATTGTCATGCATGTTCAGGACCCTCATTGGTCGTCCACCGTCGCCGCCGGCGGCGCGATGAGCGCGGCGGCGGGCAACGGCCGCGGTGACACGTCGCGCACGACGCCGCTGCGCGTGGACGCCCAGCGCAATCTGGAGCACGTGCTGCGCGCGGCGCGCGAGGTGTTCGGTGAGCTGGGGTACGGGGCGCCGATGGAGGACGTGGCGCGACGCGCCCGGGTCGGGGTGGGCACGGTGTACCGCCGCTTCCCGAGCAAGGACGTCCTGGTGCGGCGGATAGCCGAGGAGGAGACGGCCCGGCTGACCGACCAGGCGCGTGCGGCGCTCGGGCAGGAGGACGAGCCGTGGTCGGCGCTGTCGCGCTTCCTGCGGACGTCGGTGGCCTCCGGTGCCGGGCGGCTGCTGCCGCCGCAGGTGCTGCGGGTCGGCGTGGCCGACGAGCGCGCGGACCAGGTCGTGGCCGGGGAGCCGCGGGTGCCGCAGCAGCGGATCCAGCCGGGCGGGGCGAGCTGCGCCTGGTGCCGGACGGGCCGGAGCCGGCCGCGGAGGCGGAGACGGTGGACGACGCGGGGGCGGCGGCGCTCCTGGAGGTCGTGGGCCGGCTCGTGGATCGGGCCCGCGCGGCGGGCGAGCTGCGTCCGGACGTCTCCGTCTCGGACGTGCTGCTGGTGATAGCCACGGCGGCGCCCTCGCTGCCGGACCCGGCGCAGCAGGCGGCGGCGTCGGCGCGGCTGCTCGACATCCTGCTGGAGGGCCTGCGCTCGCGGCCGGCGTGAGCGGGCCGACGGGGATCCTTCCCCGTAAGGGTGATCGTCAGTACAGGCGGGAGGCAGAACCCCTCGGACGGGTGATGGTTCCTACCGGGGGTACGGTCCTGGGGGCCCTGTGGCACGCTGACCCGGTGTTCAGAACGGGTCGGGCAGTTGGCGGGGGCTTTCCGCGATGAGCGTTGACGAGCGGGGCGGGTCACTCGAGGACGGGGACTCCGAGGCCGGCGGCCTGCCGCAGGTGCCGAGCCAGGGCGGGCCGGCGGCCGTGCCCGGGAGGGGCCCGGGGTTCCGGCCCAGCGGGAGCTGCACGAGGACAGCGTCCTGCCGCCGCCGCGCGAGCTGCCGCCGTCCGACGCCGAGCTGATCGGCCGGATGCGCTCGGGTGACGACTCGGCGTACGAGGAGCTGTACCGGCGCCATGCCGATGCCGTGCGCCGGTACGCCCGTACCTGCTGCCGCGACTCCCACACCGCGGACGATCTGACCGCCGAGGTCTTCGCCCGCATGCTGCAGGCGGTGCGCGGCGGCTCGGGGCCCGAGCACGCCGTACGCGCGTATCTGCTCACGTCCGTCCGCCGGGTCGCGGCCGGCTGGACGCAGTCGGCCCGGCGGGAGCAGCTCGTCGACGACTTCGCGGTGTTCGCCGCGCAGTCGGCCCGGGTGTCGTCGGGTGCGGACGACGACACGCTGGAGCTCGGCGCGGACGTGCGGGCCCTGCACGAGGCCGAGCAGTCCCTGGCCATGCAGGCGTTCCGGTCGCTGCCGGAGCGGTGGCAGGCCGTGCTGTGGCACACGGAGGTCGAGGACGAGTCGCCGAGCGACGTCGCCGCGCTCTTCGGTCTGGACGCCAACGGCACGCGCGTACTCGCCAGCCGGGCGCGGGAGGGTCTGAAGCAGGCGTATCTCCAGGCGCACGTCTCCACCGCGCTCGCCGACGACGAGGAGTGCGCCCGTTACGCCGACCGGCTGGGGACGTACGCCCGGGCAGGCTGCGCACCCGGGCGGAGCGGGGCCTGCGCAAGCACCTGGAGGAGTGCGCCAAGTGCCGGCTGGCCGCCAGTCAGCTCCAGGAAGTCGCGAGCGGCATTCCGGCGGTCGTGCCGGTGGCGGTCATCGGCTGGTTCGGCGCCGCCGGGTACGCCAAGGCGGCCGGGATCATCGCCGGGGCGCCGGGACTGCCGGTGCCGCCGGTGCCGCGGCGGCGTCCTCGGGCGGCGGCGGTGCGTCGGGCGGGGCCGCGGCCTCGGAGGGACTCGGCGCTCCGGTGAAGGCCGGGATCGCGGCCGGTGTGGTCGCGGCGGGCATCGCGGCGGTGGTGCTGGCGCTGGCCGGCAACGAGGGCCAGCAGAAGCCGCCCCCGCCGAAGGCGGCCCCTCCGACATCGGCCCCCGCGGCCCAGCCGTCCCCCAGCCCCCGTCCCCCCACCGCCGGCCCCTCCGGCCCCAACCCCAAACCGACCCCGACCCCGACGCCTTCGTCCACACCGTCCCCCACCCCCACACCGACCCCAACCCCCACTCCCACTCCCACACCGACACCTCCGCCCCCACCACCGTCACCGACGCCGACGCCGACACCACCACCGCCACCGCCTCCCCCGACCCCCGAGGTGTACCGCTGGAGCGAGCTGGCGTACGACGTCACCGGGGACGGCACGCGGCCCGAGATGCGGATGGCGGAGAGCAGCTGGGCGTGGCAACGCCAGAGCGTGTCGATCGCCGGCACGCGCTACGCCCACGGCGTCACGGTGCACGGCAGTTCCGGGGTGACCATCGACCTCAACCGCGAGTGCTCGTCGTACGAGGCGCTCGTCGGTGTCGACGACCTGATGATGAAGATCGGCAAGGTGCGCTTCTCGGTGCTCGGCGACGGGGTGCCGTTGTGGCGGTCCGGTGTGGTCAAGGGCGGTGAGCCGGCGGTGCCCGTGCGGGTGGACATCGCGGGTCGGGAAACGGTTCGCCTGGTGGTCGAGCCGGTGCGGCCCTTCGACAAGGTGACCCTTGCGGACTGGGCGGAGTCGCGGTTCACCTGCACCTAGCGCGTGCCGCCGGCTGTCCGGGGGTAAGGCGCGGGTGCCGGCTGTTTCGGAGTCACCCGGCGCGGGTGCCGGCGTCGGGGCGTTGCGCAGCCCGGCGTTGGCGGGGTGCCGCCCGCGCCCACCCGTGCCGCCCCAGCGGCACGACTGCCCGCGGCTGGGCGGGTCGGGGTCGGGCCGGCGCCCGCGGCTGGGCCAGCGGGGCCGGGCCGGCGCCCGCGGCTGGGCCAGCGGGGCCGGGCCGGCGCCCGCGGCTGGGCGGGCTCGCCGGTCCCCGCGGCTGGGCGGCTCGGCGGTCCGCGGCTCGACGGGACCGGGCGCACTGTGGCTGGGGGAAGGGACGCTTGCGGCTGGGGGGACGGAGTGGCCGCGGGTGGGTGGCTTGGGGCGGGCCCCCGTGAACTCGCGGGCGGGTACGGCGCGGAGGGGGTGGGGTGGGGGGTGTTCGCCCGCAGGGACGTCGCGAGGGGGCGCCGGGTCCTGTTCAGAGGGACGGTTTCGCGGCGTTCCGAGGACGGACACCCCCCACCCCACCCCAGCCCCACCCGCAGCCGCGGCGCCTACTGCCGGACCGCCGGCGGCACCCCACCCCCCAGCGCTCCCCGCTGCGGCGCGATGCCGGCCGGGACCGCCCGCGCCCTAGCCGGCGTCCCCGTCCAGCACGTGCCGCGCCGCGCGAGCAGACGGATGAGCCACAGCTCCAGCGAGACCAGATCCGCCAGCCCGTCCAACGGCAACGGCTCCCCCGCAGCAGCCGCCCGCAGCGCCTTCCGCACGACCCGCGCCTCCACAAGCCCGGCCTCCGCCAGCAACGGCCTCTCGAACAACCCCAGCAGAGCCTCCGCGGCCGCCCGCACCCCCGCCCGCGCCGTCGCCGCCGCCACGGCCTGCGTCGGAGCCCCCCACCCGCTCGGCAGCTCGCTCACCCCGGCCCGCTCCAGCACCGTCCGCAGGATCGCCGCCCGCGCCCCGGGCCGTACCCGCAACGCCTCCGGCAGCGCCCGGCACGCCCGCACGACCTGGTTGTCGAGGAACGGCGCGTGCAGCCGCTGCGAGCGGATCTCCGCCGCCTGCTCCAGCACCCGCAACTCGGCCGCCTGCCGCGCCAGCGCCGCCCGCGCCCGGAACTCACCGGGCCGCTGCCCCGGCCCGGCCCCGCCCGCTGCACGGCCGCCTGCAGCCGAACCGATACTTCAGCCAGCGCCTCCCCGGTCAGCCACCGCGCCGCCGGCCCGGGTCTGCCCCAGCTCAGCGCGGCGAGCGACGCCTCCAGCGCCCCCGCCCCGGCGTCGAACCGCCGCCGCAGCAACTGCTCGGCCAACACCTCCAGCCCCACCCGGTACGGCGTCCGCGCCAGCCGCCGCGCGGCGGCGTACACCCGCGCCGGCACCATCACCGACCCGTCCGCCTTGGCCAGCGCGGCGACCGGCCGCACCAGATGGCGCCGCTTGCGGTCCATCAGCAGGTCGGCCAGCCGCGCCGGATGCGCGTCCAGCACCTGCCGCGCCCCGTACCCGGTGAAGTGGTCGGCGCTCCCGGCGGCGAGCCGCGCCCGGTGCCGCGCCGCCGTCACCAGGCAGGCACCGGGCTCGTCCGTCAGCGGCCCGTCCAGGTCGGCGTACGGCAGCGACTCCTCGCCCCGGTGACGACGACGTGGTGCAGCCGAGGGTTGGCCGCGAGCGCCCCGGCCCGTTCCAGTTCGGCCTCGCGCCCGCCGACGGCCAGGTCGTTGAAGGTGACGGCGAGCAGCCGCTCCCCCGCGCCGGTGCCGTGCCCGAGCACGGTCCCCGGCATCCCGGGCAGCCCGGCCGCCAGCAGCGCCAGGGTCCCGGAGGCGGGCCCGCCGGACAGGTCGGCGCCGATGCCGGGCACCGGCATCCCGCGGGCGGCGCGCCGCTCGGCGGGCCCCATGCCGGGGACGGGCCCGGGGTCGATGCCGTCGCCCGGGACGTGCCGGGGGCGGCGAGCCGTGTCCGCACCGCTTCCACGAGCGCGTCCCGTACGCCGTCCACGGCCCGGTCCGGGTCGGCGGCGGGCGCGGCGACCGCGAGCGAGGCCACGGGTTCGTACCCGGCGATCTCACGCGCCCCCGCGCGCAGGATCAGCGCGTGCCCCGGCGGAATGCGTTTCACGCCGTCGTACGGGGTGGAGTCGTCCAGCGCGGCCGGCACGTCGGGCGCGGCCAGCACCGCGGCGAGGTAGCCGAAGTCGAGGTTGGCCTCGACGAGGTCGGCCAGCGGCAGGGCGGCCGTGGCGTAGGCGGTGCCGTCGGCCCAGGGGGTGTAGAAGACGGGCCGTGCGCCGGCGATGTCGCCGCAGACGGTGATCCGGCGCCCGACCTGGACGACGGCGGTGTAGCTGCCGGGCCATGCGGTGAGGTGCCGGAGTGCGCCGCCGCGTGCGGCGAACAGGGCGACGCGCAGTTGTTCGTCCGTGGCGCCGCAGATACCGAGGACGGCGATGCGGGTCCGGGCGTCGGCGGCCACGACGCGTACCTCGTCGGGGCGCCAGTCACCGACCGCCCACAGGGGGTCGGGGTCGCCCCACAGCAGTTGGGAGCCGACCGGTTGCACGGTCTCGCCGTCGTACCCCATGGCCCCCGCGGACCCGCCCCAGGCACCCCGGAACCCCCGGGACCCCGGAACCCCCGGAACCGCCGGAACCCTCGGAGCCCCCAGGCCCCCGAAGCCCCCACGCCTCCCATGGCGCCCACGGCGCCCGCAGCCCCGGCCCCACGGCTCCCGAGGCGGTGCTGCTCCATCCCACCAACCACCGCATCGCCGCCTCCACAGGCTGTGGACAACCAGTGCACCGTACGAACTGGTTCCCCATGCTGCCATGAAGGGTGCGCCCCGGAGCATCGGCGGAGCCGCCCGTGCTCCCGCATGTGCTCCCCGATGTGCCCCCTCGTGCGCGCCCCCACGGACCCGCACACGGCCTCTCTCCGGGAGCGCCGACACCCCGCGCACCGTCGACGACTACGACGCGAATGCGCCCCCGCTACGCGCCCCCACCACACCCAACGCGCCCTCAACTGCCATGGTGGGAGCGGTCGTCACCCGAAAGCGGCGGGGTCTATTTTCGGCCAAATCACCGTACCGGAGACGCGTTCGAACACGCTCCGTACAGGATCGCGCGCCCCTCGGCCGGCGCGCGGTCCGGGAGACGGGACACGCCTCCCGGACCGGTCCGCCGCCCGCGGGATGAAGACGGCGGTGTTCCCCAGCCCACTGGATCCAGTACAGCGGGCCGACCCACGCACCGCCCATGGAACCGCTCCCCGATGGCCGGAGAAGAGCGCACGTACGGGCGCACGGCCACACAACGGGAGCACACGGCAACAGTCCGTACAAGGGCCGCACTTCAGTACGGACCACAATCCCGCCATCCGGAACAATGCCCCTTAACGCTTGGGATGCGGCGAACTACGCTGGGTTTACGAATGCCGCGTGGTTATGCCAGCGCGGCAGCCGTCTGTGTCGAGGGGTGGCGCATGTCCAGGGAGCAACGCGGGCCGAACGAAAAGCTCGGCGCCGTTCTCGCCCTCGCGGGAATCTCCAACGCAGGCCTCGCGCGACGCGTCAACGACCTTGGCGCCCAACGGGGCCTGACACTTCGCTACGACAAGACGTCGGTGGCGCGCTGGGTCTCGAAGGGCATGGTGCCGCAGGGAGCGGCGCCGCACCTCATCGCCGCCGCCATCGGCCAGAAGCTCGGCCGCCCGGTGCCGCTCCACGAGATCGGCCTGGCCGACGCCGACCCCGCGCCCGAAGTGGGCCTCGCCTTCCCCGGGACGTGGGGCAGGCGGTGAAGTCCGCGACCGAGCTGTACCGCCTCGACCTCGCCGGCCGCCGCGCGGGCTCCGGCGGCATCTGGCAGTCGCTCGCCGGATCGTTCGCAGTGAGCGCATACGCAACGCCCGCCTCGCGCTGGCTGATAACCCCGGCCGACAGCTCGGTGGCGCGCGAGGCGAGCCCGGCGGAGGGCTCCGGCGCACCGATCAAAGTCGGCCACAGCGATGTGCAGAAGCTGCGCGAGGCGGCCGAGGACGCCCGCCGCTGGGATTCCAAGTACGGCGGCGGCGACTGGCGTTCCTCGATGGTCCCGAGTGCTTACGCGTCGAGGCGGCTCCCCTGCTCCTCGGCTCCTACTCCGACGAGGTCGGCCGCGCCCTGTTCGGCGCCGCCGCGGAACTGACCCGGCTGGCCGGCTGGATGGCCTTCGACACCGGCCAGCAGGAGGCGGCCCAGCGCTACTACATCCAGGCCCTGCGCCTGGCCCGTGCGGCGGCCGACGTCCCGCTGGGCGGCTACGTCCTGGCGTCGATGTCGCTCCAGGCCACCTACCGCGGCTTCGGCGACGAGGGCGTGGACCTCGCCCAGGCGGCCCTGGAACGCAACCGCGGCCTGGCCACCGCGCGCACGATGAGCTTCTTCCGCCTGGTCGAGGCCCGCGCACACGCGCGCGCGGGCGACGCCCAGGCGGCCGGCGGCGCCCTGAAGGCGGCGGAGAGCTGGCTGGAGCGGGCCCGCCCCGGCGACAGCGACCCGAACTGGCTGGGTTTCTACTCCTACGACCGCTTCTGCGCGGACGCCGCCGAGTGCTACCGCGACCTGAAGGCGCCCCGCCAGGTGCGCCGCTTCACCGAGCAGGCCCTGTCCAGGCCCACGGAGGAGTTCGTCCGCTCCCACGGCCTGCGCCTGGTGGTGTCGGCCGTCGCCGAGCTGGAGTCGGGCAATCTGGACGCGGCCTGCGAGCAGGGCGTACGGGCGGTGGAGGTGGCCGGCCGGATCTCCTCGGCCCGTACCACCGAGTACGTCAAGGACCTGCTCCACCGCCTGGAGCCGTACGGCGACGAGCCGCGCGTCGTGGAGCTGCGCGAGCGCGCCCGCCCGCTGCTGATGGCTCCGGCCTGACCCGGACGAGGAAGCGTCCGCTCCCGGGTTTGAGGCGACTGTCAGTGGCGCAGTGCACTATCGGACCCGGGAGGTGGAACAGGTGATCGCTCACGACTGCGACGTGCTGGTGATCGGCGGCGGCATCGTCGGCCTGTCGACGGCGCACGCGATCAGCCGTGCCGCCCCGGGCACGCGGGTCACGGTCCTGGAGAAGGAGCCGGGCCCGGCCCGCCACCAGACGGGCCGCAACAGCGGCGTGATCCACAGCGGCATCTACTACCGCCCGGGCTCCCTCAAGGCGCGGTACGCGGTGCGCGGTGCGGCGGAGATGGTGAAGTTCTGCGCGGAGTACGACATCCCGCACGCCGTCACCGGCAAGCTGATCGTGGCCACGGACCGCGCGGAGCTGCCCCGCCTGCACGCCCTGGTCCAGCGCGGCCGGGAGAACGGCATCCCGGTCCGCGAGCTGGGCGCCGCGCAGATCGCGGAGTACGAACCGGAGGTGCGCGGCCTGGCGGCGATACACGTCGCCACGACGGGCGTCTGCGACTACGTGGCGGTGGCCCGGCAGCTGGCCGAGTCCTCCGGGGCGGAGATCCGCTACGGGTCGGAGGTGCTGCGCATCGACCGCCGCCCGTCCCTCGGCGTCGCGGTCCGCACCCGGTCCGGGGACGTGGTCCGCGGCCGGGTCCTGGTCAACTGCGCGGGGCTGCACTGCGACGAGATCGCCCGGATGACCGGCGACGAGCCCGGCATGCGGATCGTCCCCTTCCGGGGCGAGTACTACGAGCTGGCCCGCCCCGAGCTGGTGCGCGGGCTGGTCTACCCGGTGCCGGACCCGGCGTTCCCCTTCCTCGGGGTGCACCTCACCCGCGGGATCGACGGCAGCGTGCACATCGGGCCCAACGCGGTGCCGGCGCTGGCCCGGGAGGGTTACGGCTGGGGCGTGCTGCGCCCCCGCGAACTGGCGGCCACCCTCGGCTGGCCGGGTTCCTGGCACATCGCCCGGCAGCACTGGCGGTACGGGGCCGGGGAGCTGCGCCGGTCGCTGTCCAAGCGAGCCTTCACCACGGCCGTGCGCCGGCTGCTGCCGTCCGTCACCGCGTCCGACCTGGTGCCGACGGCGGCGGGGGTGCGGGCGCAGGCCGTCCTGGCGGACGGAACGCTGGTGGACGACTTCCTGATCCGGGAGGGCGCGCGTGCGGTCCATGTGCTGAACGCCCCGTCGCCGGCGGCGACGGCGTCCCTCCCGATCGGCCGGGAGGTGGCCCGCCGCGCCCTGCAGGCCCTGGGCCGCTCGTGACCGCCCACCCCGTGCCGGCCGCCCGGCGGAAGCCACGGGCCCCGATCCGACCACCCCACCGGAGCCCCAGGCACCCCCGATCCGACCACCCCACCGGCGCCGCAGGCACCCCGGACCGACCGCCCCACCGGCGCCGCAGGCACCCCCGGACCGACCGCCCCACCGGCGCCGCGGGCATCCTGTCCGGCGCCGTAAAATCGAGGGCACTGTGTCTGACTCCCATCACGCCCCGAACGTCCCGCCCGTCACGTCCCCGGCGAGTCGCTGCGCCGTGTGCGGGCCAAGGGCGAGCCCCGGTTCCCCGACGGGCCGAAGGCCGACCCCGCCGGGTCGCACTTCGAGCGGCGGATCCGGAGCTTCCAGCCGCGCCGCAGCCGCGTGACCGCCGGCCAGGCGGACGCCCTGCAGCGGCTGTGGCACAAGTGGGGCCTGGACATCGACGGGCACGGCGTCGTCGACCTCGCCGACCTCTTCGGCAACGGCAACCCCGTCGTACTGGAGATCGGCTTCGGCATGGGCGAGGCCACCGCCCAGATGGCCGCCGCCGACCCGGACACCAACATCCTCGCCGTGGACGTCCACACCCCCGGCCAGGGCAACCTCCTCAACCTCGCCGACCGCGAGGGCCTCACCAACATCCGCGTCGGCAACGGCGACGCGATCATCCTGCTCCGCGAGATGCTGGCCCCCGCCTCCCTCGACGGGCTCCGCGTCTACTTCCCCGACCCCTGGCCCAAGAAGCGGCACCACAAGCGGCGGCTGATCCAGCCGGAGTTCCTCACGCTGGCCGCGTCCCGGCTCAAGCCCGGCGCCGTCGTGCACTGCGCCACGGACTGGGAGCCGTACGCCGAGCAGATGCTCGAGGTCTTCACCGCGCACCCCGACTTCGAGAACACCCGGCCCGACGGCGGTTTCGCGCCCCGGCCCGCCCATCGCCCGCTGACCCGTTTCGAGGGCCAGGGACTGGACAAGGGTCATGTGGTGAACGACCTGCTCTTCCGCCGCGTACGTCCCGGCCGGGAGAGCGGGGAGGACCGCCCGGCCGGAGCCTGAAACCGGCCCCTCCCGCCCGCTGCGGGCGGCGCCCCCGTCTCGTTAGGGTCGATGCCGTGGCCACCTGCCCCTCGCACCAGCCGCAGTACCAGCCGTCCTACGAGCAGTTCCCGCACCAGCCCCCGCACGCGCTACCCCCGCACGCGCTGCCCTTGTACGCGGGGCCCCCGCACCAGCCCCCGCACGCGCTGCCCCGTACGCGCGGCCCCGCACCAGCCCCCGTACACGCCGCCCGCGTACCAGCTCCCGCACCCGCCGGCCTCCGACCGGCGCCCGGGCGTGGCGCACTGGTGGCAGCGCGCCTGGGTGCGGCACGGTGCGCTGGTCGCGCTGCTCGCCCTGTCCGGCCTGGTCATCCTCGCCCTGGTCCGGGAGCAGACCGGCACGGACGGCTTCCTGGTGGGCCTGGGCCTCGCCGTGCTCCCCGTCCCCTCCTGCTGGCCGCGTTCCGCTGGCTGGACCGCGTGGAGCCCGGCCCCTGGCACAACCTGCTGTTCTCGTTCGCGTGGGGCGCCTGCGCCGCCGCGCTGATAGCGATCGTCGCGAACAGCTTCGCGACCCGCTGGATAGCCACCGCCACCGCCGACCCGACCAGCGCCGACACTCTGGGCGCCACCGTCATAGCGCCGGTCGTCGAGGAGACCGCGAAGGCCGCCGCCGTCCTGCTGGTCTTCCTCTTCCGCAGACATCACTTCACCGGCATCCTCGACGGCGTCGTGATAGCCGGTGTCACGGCGACCGGTTTCGCGTTCACCGAGAACATCCTCTACCTCGGCACCGCCTTCGGCACCGACCAGCTCACGGGCGGCCGGGGCATCGCCTCCGTCACCGCGGCGACGTTCTTCGTCCGCATCGTGATGTCGCCGTTCGCCCACCCGCTCTTCACGGTCCTCACCGGCATCGGCTTCGGCATCGCCGCGGTCACCGCGGACGGCCGGCGCGCGGTCCGCCTCCTGCTCCCGTTGGCCGGCCTGCTGCTCGCGATGGGCATGCACGCCCTGTGGAACGGCTCGTCGTCGTTCGGCGAGTACGGCTTCCTCGCGGTGTACGCGGCGTTCATGGTGCCCGCGTTCGGGCTGCTGACCTGGCTGGCGATCTGGACCCGGCAGCGGGAGCTGCGCACGGTGCGGACCGAGCTGCCCGCCTATGTGGCGGCCGGGTGGCTGGCGCCGGCCGAGCCGTTCGCGATCGGCTCGATGCGGGCCCGGCGCATCGCCCGCGACCACGCCCGGCGCCTGGGCGGGAAGGCCGCGGCACGGGCGGTGGCGGAGTACGAGGCGTACGCGACCTCGCTGGCGTTCCTGCGGCACCGGGCGAGCCGGGGCAGGGGCGGCGCCGGCTTCGTCGGCACGGAACGGCGGCTGCTGGAGGAGCTGTGGCGGCGCCGGGACACGGCGCGCCCGGCGCTGGACCACGCGGCCCGCGCGACCGCGCCGCCGGTGCCGGTGGTGATGGCCCGTACTGGCCGGGGCCGGCGTGTCCGCCGCGGGCGGCGGGACTCGTCCGCCACCCGTACCGCCCGTGAACCGGCAGCCCTGACGTCGGGGGGTTGCCGCCAGGACCGCCGGGGATCAGGACGGAGCGGCCGTCAGGGGTTGAGGCCCTTGCTCCGCAGCCAGGTCAGCGGGTCCACGCCGGAGCCGTCCCGGTGTGCACCTCCATGTGCAGGTGGGCGCCGGTCACGTTGCCGGTGGCGCCGACGCGGCCGATGACCTCGCCGGTGGTGACCTTCTGGCCGACGCTGACGCTGATGGAGGACTGGTGGGCGTACCAGATCTCGGTGCCGTCGTCGAGGGTGAGCACCGTCTTGTAGCCGTACGAGCCGTCCCAGCCGGCCGACGTGATGGTGCCGCTGTGCACGGCCTTGAGCAGCGTGCCGGTGGGCGCGGCGAAGTCGAGGCCGGTGTGGTAGCCGGAGGACCAGTAGGCGCCGGCCTGCCGAAGGTGGAGGAGATGGTGTACGAGGAGGTCGGCAGCGTGTACTGCTCGGCGAGCTTGGCCAGCCGCTCGGCCTCGGCCTTCTTGCGGGCCTCCTCCTCGGCCTTCTTCTTGGCGGCCGCGGCCTTGGCCTCGGCCTCCTGGGCGGCCTTCTCGGCGGCTTCCGCGGCCTTCTTCTCGGCGGCGGCGCGGGCCTCGGCGGCGGCCTTGCTCTCGACCTGGGCCTGCTGCTGCTCGGCCTGCGCCATGATGCGCGCCCGCAGCGACTCACCGGCGTCGGCGGTGCCCTCGTCGGTGGCGGCGGGCGCCGCGCTCATGTCGCTGAGCGGCGTCGCGGAGCCCTCGGGGGCCTTGTCCTCGTCCGAGATCAGGGAGCCGACGTTCGGCAGGTCCGGCATCGAGATCGACACCGGCGGCTTGCCGGTCTGGGCGCTGGCCATGCCGCCCGCGCCGACGGCCGCGATGACACCGACGCCGAGGACGGTGGAGCTGCGGGCGAGTCCGCCGCGCTGCTTGGCGACGCGGTGCCGGCCGCGCACGGGCCGGACGGAGTCGGCGGTGGGGTTCCACTCCTCGAACGGGCCCTCGTCGCCGCGGTAGGTGCCGTAGGCGAAGGTTTCGCTGTCCCGCTGGGCGGGCACGAACGGGGCCTCGGGGCAGGCCGGTTGGACGCCACGTGGGCGTACTCCTTTCCTTCCTTCTCCGCCTACCGGGTTAGCTGACGGGTTCGGAGCAGGAAGGTCTCCTACGCGCGTATACGAGCCGTGTCTCCACGGCGGCATACGCCCGATTCACCCCAAGGTGGTGGTTCCCCGGTTCCTGTGCATCTCTGCGCAGGATTCGGCGCGTGCGCACGGAGCCGCCTTCTGTGACGGCTGGGACGACCGCGCTGCGTTATCGAACGTTAATAGACCCGGGGCTCTTATTCCAAGCCGTTCCTCTTGATCGTTAACGATTTCGGCACGGACACAGGCCTCACGAGCGGTGAAAACCGGGCGAGTTGACCCCGGCTCAGCGGGCTCCCGTTTCCCACTGTTCACTCTTCAACACCTGATGGTGTGTCAGTTGTTATGCGGAGGGCGCTCGGCCCGTCACCGCTCGTGACAATGATCAAGGACGGTGGGGCGGCGCACGGCGAGCAGGGCCATGTCGTCGGTCATGCCGCCCCCGCGTGCCGGCGCACGTCGTCGGCGAGGGCGTCGAGGAGTTCCCCGGGATGCCGGAAGACCCGGCCGGCGAGCCGGCCCGCCGGGTCGTAGAAGACACCGCGGGCGTCCCGGGCCTCGGACAGGCCGTCGGTGTACAGCAGCAGCGTGGCCCCTCCGGGGAACGCCGTCTCCAGCGCGCGGTCGGGCCAGGCCGCCAGGTCCCCATGCCCAGCGGCAGGGCGGCGTCGCGGGGCGCCAGCGTGCGCAGGGTGCCGTCGGCGTGCAGCAGCAGCGGCGGCGGATGGCCGCGGTTGACCAGGCGGACGACTCCGTCGCCGTGCGGGAGTTCGGCGAGGACGGCGGTGGTGAAGCCCTCGAAGGCGTCGAGTCCCTCCCGCCGGGAGCCCTCGCGGGCCAGCGCCCGCTCCAGCCGCCGGGCGACCGCCTCCAGCGTCGCCTCCTGCTCGGCGGCCTCCCGGAACGCCCCGATCACCACGGCCACCGCCGCCACGGCGCCCATGCCCTTGCCGCGCACGTCCCCGACGAGGACCCGGACGCCGTGCGGGCTGTCCTGCACCGCGTACAGGTCCCCGCCGATGAAGGCGTCCGCCTGGGCCGCCTCGTAGCAGGCCGCGATCTCGAAACCGCCGATCCGCTCGGCGGGCTCGGGCAGCACCGCCCGCTGTGCGGCCTCGGCGATCTCGCGGGCGGAGGCGAGACGCTCGCCGGTGCGGCGCACCAGCGCGTTGACCGCGACGGCGAGGACGGCGACCGTCGCGATGGTGACCAGCTCGGTGATCGAGTCGATCCGGTGGGCGACGCCGAGCGTGAGCTGGAGGGCGATCACCACGGCGACGGTCGCGGCCCCCGTGAGCACGGTGCCGCGCCGGGAGTACAGCGGGGCGGCGGTGAGGGGTGCCGCCGTGTAGAGGGGGCCGGCGGTGAAGTACCGGGGGGTGAGGAGGTCGTACAGGGCGCCGACGGCGATCAGCAGCACCGGCAGCAGGCGCACCAGCGTCCGGGGGCGAGCCGCCTTCGCGCCGCCGCACGGGTGGGCCCGTGCGGCGCGGCGTACCGGTCGTCCCGGGGCCCGGCACCGCGCGGCGCGGCGTGCCGGTCGTCCCGGGGCCCGGCCCCGCGCGGCGCGGCGTGCCGGTCGTCCCGGGGCCCGGCCCCGCGCGGCGCGGCGTACCGGTCCTCGCGGAGTCCGGCGTCCCGGCTCCCGGGCCGTCCGGCGTCCCGGGGTTCGTGCCGGCTCCCGCGCGGTCCGGTGTCCCGGTCTGTGGGCGGGCCCTCGTCCGGTCCCCCGTGCAGATCACCAGGCCGCACCAACTCGTCTCCCGCCACGCACGCCCGTCGCCGCTTCGCCTTCCGCCCGTCCAGGTTTCCCGGACGGGGGGCGGGCGGCGAGCCGTGAGGGCCGACCAGGTGACGTGGGCATGGGAAAACACCGACGGCCGGGACCCTGATGGATCCCGGCCGTCGGCCTTCAGTAGCGGGGACAGGATTTGAACCTGCGACCTCTGGGTTATGAGCCCAGCGAGCTACCGAGCTGCTCCACCCCGCGTCGTTGTGTTCACCAGCATACGTCATGCGCGCGGCCGGAAGCACACGGGTTTCCCGTGACCTGCCCCACTGCCTCCGGTCCCCGGCCTCACCGCCCCGGGTTGTCCGCGTGGGTCAGCGTCTCCCAGGAGACGAACAGGTCGTCCGTGCCGGCGGGCCGCATCGTCGCGGCGAGCTTGTGCGCGGCGGGGAGGGAGAGACCGCGCCGGTTCTCCAGATGGTTGAGGGCGACCTCCAGGTCGGGCCCCATGTCGAGCTCGGCCCGGCCGCCGCACAGCCACGCCGGCACCGACCCGGCGAGCTGGTGGCGGGCGTGCAGCTCGAGCGCGGCCTTCAGCCGCTCCTCGGCCTCGGCGTACAGGTCGACGCCCTGGTGCCAGGCGGTCTCGGCGATGTGGGCGGTGGCGGCGATCGAGTGACCGACGTGCGCGAAGTTCCGGCAGGTCTCCTGGGTGACGCCGTCCTTGTACGTCTTCTGGCCGAACCAGTACGACGCCAGCCGCTTCGGCGTGTCGATGGTGCTGCCGGCCGGGGTGAGCGGCAGCTTGCCGTCCTTCTCCAGGTAGAAGTAGGCGGGGACCCGGTCCCGGAAGCGTTCCAGGGCGTCGTTGAAGGTCTCGTGGTCGTCGAGGAAGACCGCGGCGGAGACGGCGCCGTCGGTCATGATCAGGTCCCAGTTGCCGTTGACGTCGGGGGTCTTCTTCGTCAGCACGGACAGATGGGCCGTGCGCAGCATGTCCGCGAACCGCCGCACCCGGTCGGCCGGCCAGCCCCCGCCGGGCGTGTGCCGGACGATCTCGGCGGCCCGGGACCAGGTCGACGCGGTCCAGCCGGCCTGGAGCCCGGCGTTGTCCCCGGTGTGCGCCGTGAGCTTCGCCGCCCAGGCGTCCATGATCTGCCGGGCCTTCGCCGCGTGCTGCTCCTTGCCGGTGACGGCGAACAGCAGGGCCTGCGTGTAGGCGGCGATGGCGTCCTCGCGTTCCTCCACGCAGCCCCGGCCGGCCTTGGCACCGGCGGGGCAGAAGACGGTCGCCACGGGCCGGGCCCGGTACTTGTACGACCCGTACTCGCTGTCCCGCATGCCGAGGTACGCCGACAGCCACGGTTCCCGGCCTGCGGTGGCGTTCTTCCGTACGGTGTCCAGCTGGGCCTTGCCGACGAGCACACCGGGGTGGGTGAACTCGGCGTCGGCGGGCAGCGTCCGCACCATCGACCGGCTGCCCGGCTCCTGACCGCACGCGGCGAGCAGTCCCGCGGCGAGGAACCCCACGACCAAGGCCGTCGCCCGCCTGCCCACTGACCTCATAGCCACCTCCGCGTCGGCTCCGGGACGGTCACTGGCAGCGTGCCCGGGCCGGGAGCGGGCCGCAGGTCGGGTTGGTCCGATCGGCCGCCCGCCCGAGGGGGCACGGGGCCGGCCGGCGGAGCCCCGGCCCGCTCGGGTGGCCGAGGAGGTGGCCACCGGAGCCCCGGTCCGCTCGGGTCGGCCGAGGAGACGGCGTTCGGCGACTTTGGACCCGCTCGGGTCGGCCGAGGAGACGGCGTTCGGAGACGTGGACCGCTCGGGTCAGCCGAGGAGGTGGCGGTTGGGGCCTGGGCCCGGTCGGCGTACTCCTCCAGGACGACGACGTCCGTGCCGCCCGCCGCCAGCACCCCGCTGCCGTCGGCCCCGGCGACGAACGTGTCGGGCTCCCGCCATGCGGTGACGACTCGGCGCACGCCCGCGTCGAGGATGAGCCGGGCGCAGGGCGCGGGGCGCGAGGCCCGGCGGGCACACGGCTCCAGGCTGCTGTACACGGTCGCGTTCGCGAGCCGGGGATCGGCCGGGTCGATCTTGGCGAGGGCCGCCTCCTCCGCGTGCACGACCGGGTCGGCGCCCTCCCGGGAGTGGCCGCGCGCCAGCTCCGTGCCGTCGGCGGCGACCACGACCGCGCCGACGCTGAACGCCGTCGTGGACGGCGGGCACAGCTCGGCCAGCTCGCAGGCGAGCGCCAGCCAGTGCCGGTCGGCGGCCGAGGCGACGGGGCCGGTGCCGGGGGCGGTGGGCCGGTACCGCATCAGCACGACGTCCTCGATCCGGCGCGTCTCGACGAGGCGCAGCCGCCCGCGCTGGTAGCCGCCGGGGCCGAAGAGGCGGGGCGCTCCGGGGTCGCCGACGAACAACGGGGCGAGCACGAGCTGGAGTTCGTCGGCGAGGCCCTGGAGCAGCAGCTGGGTGTGGACGGTGCCGCCGCCCTCGACCATGAGCCGCCGCACCCCAGCTCGTCGTGCAGGTGCTCCAGCGCGGCCCGCCACTCCACCTCGGCACCGAGTGGCACGACGTCGGCCGCGATCCCAGCGACCGGGCCCGCACGGCACCGCGGTCGGTGGTGAGGACGACCTTCCGCCCTCCGGTGTGCCAGAAGTTCGCCGCCGGGTCCAGGTCGCCGGTGCCGCTGACAGTGACCTTCAGCGGGTACTCCGGCCGTCCCGCGGCCACGCGGGCGGCCCGCCGCTCGGGGGAGTTGACCAGCAGCCGCGGATTGTCGGCGCGGAGGGTGCCGGCGCCGATCAGGATGGCGTCCACGGAGGCCCGCACCTCGTCGACCCGGTCGAAGTCGGCCGGACCGGACAGCAGCAGCCGCTCGGGCCCGGTGTCGTCCAGATAGCCGTCGAGGGACACGGCGGCGGACAACAACACGTAGGGCAGGGGCATGGGCGGGCTCCGGGATACGAGCGGACGGTGTGAGAGAACGGTGGGGCCACCTATGTGTCTGTGAACCGGACGAAGCGCACTGGCTCCGCCAGGACTGGCCGGCGTTCCGCATGTCCGCGGTACGCGCGGCGAGTGTCGCCACCGCCGGCCGGTGCGGTAGCGCTTCGCCGAACTTCAGGCCCCGCACGGCCCGCTCGTCGACCTCGGGCAGGCACAGTCCTGGGGGGCTTCTCCCACGGCAGTTCGCCAGCTTTCGGGAGTGACGTCGGCGCGGAGCCGAATGGACCGGTCATCGGCCCGCCGGTGCGGTATGACGACAGATGGCAAGGATGCGGCGAGGGTAGCGTTGGCTCGGTGGCCGGCCCGGGTCCACCAGCGCCGTCGGAGTGGCGGGTGCTGACATGCCATCTCCGGAACACGCGCAGGTCGCTGTCGAGCGCCGTGTGCAGCGGTGCGCCGCCCCGGCCACGGGCCAGCAGCTTGATCTCTCTGATCAGCTCATTGACGTGGCCGAACTGCAGAGTGCGGTCGGGGTCGTCGAAGTGACGCCTGGCCGCCTTGGCGAACTGATCCTCTTGTGAGGTCTCCGGCACATCGTGGATCTTAGCCGCGGAGCTTGGACAACGACCCCGACCAGCCCTGCATCCGACAAGCTGCGCGCGTCTGTCGGGGAGGGGACCGCCGGGGTCAACTCTCAGGCAACTCATTGAATCGTGAAGATCCAATACGGCCTGAAAACCTCCTTGCCGGGACTCAGCCAGCCATGTTGGGCTCAATGCGGCCCGAGACCGCGGGCCCGAACGAACACGTGCTTCCGCTGACCACGGAGGCGATTCTTCACGGGGGACAGCTTGCGTCGCACTTCCTTCCGCGCAGTCAACTCCGCGCTCACCGTCGCGGCTACCGCAGCGGCTCTGCTCATACCCGTCGGTGCCGTCTCCGCCGCACCGGCATCGAACGACAGGATCGTCGGCCCGGCTGCCGACAGCATCGACGCCACGTGCAAGAAGCACAGCCGTAAGTACATCGTCCGCAAGTACTACCGTGGCCCGAAGTTCTACACCCTGCGCTGCGGCACCAAGACGTGGGGATGGAAGCACATCAAGGCTCGCCACGGCTGGAACAAGACCATGGACAAGAAGATCAGCACGGCCATCTGGTCCGGCAGTCCCAACGGCCGTGGCGGGTTCTCCACGTACACGAACACCTGCCCGAACATCGAGAAGTTCCGGACGATCATCGGTACTCCGGCCGGAACGAACGACCTGTTGACGGCGTACAAGGTCAATCAGCCCGCCGCCGCTGCCAAGTGCTGAGTGCCGCGTAGGCTCGAGTGAGTCCGCACCGACGGCCCGGGGAAGGCGAGCGCACATGACGGCACAGACACCGGCCGAGCAGGCACTTGCCCGCTCGTACACCACCGGTGACGGCAGCGTGCGGTTCGGCATCGACGATCTGTCGGTCGACCGCCTTCCCAGGGCCACGCCCTGCTGACGTACCGGCTGCGGGTGGCCCGGCCCGGCCTGCCGGACGAGCACTGGGCCGTCACCCTTCCCTGGGAGGACAAGTCCTTCACGGACGTCCTCGATTCGCCTGCCCGGAACCCGAGCGGCTGCGGCAACTCGTGCACCTTGTCCGTGCCCTGCTGGAGGAGTGGTGGGACACGAAGGGGTACAACCGGCGGTCGGCGAAGATGGGACACCGCCTGCCCTGACCTTGTCGCCTCGTCGGCGACGGGACCGACCTGCTCACACACCACGCGGGGAAGAGGCTCTCGACACGCGTCGGACGCGGCTCGCCGGCTCGCCCGCCGCCGCGGCCCGCGACTTCAGCTCCTTGAGGAACAGTCCCTTCACACGGACCCATTCGCTCACCTGGTCCACGATGTCCACCGTGCGCCCGTCCAGTGCGGGTGACGCGTCCGGGTCCTCCATGGGGACCGGCAGCCACAGGCCGCAGGGGGCCTCCGACGGACGGCGGGCGGCCCCTTGGAGCTTCACCAGCAACTCCCGGCCGCCGGCCGCCCAGTAGCGAGCGGTGAGCCCGGCCTCATGAGCGAAAAGCACGGTCCGCGGGTCCGACTGCTCGGCGAGCTCCACCACGCGGTCGGCCACCCGCTCGGTCGCGGCCCGCGCATACGACGCAAGGCCGGCACCGAGCGTCCCCGAGGCGGCGAACGCGGCATCCGCACCCAGCAGCGCCTGCCATTCGACGCCGTTCTCGGCGTCCAGGTCCCTCAGCGCCGCGAGAACAGGTCGTCCAGCGAGACCGGAACGACGTCGAAGCGCTCCGCCAGGCGCTCCGCGACGCCCGGGAGCTCCGGGGCCTTGACGGTGAGCGCCATGAAGCCACCGCATCGCCGGGCGGCCTGGAGCCGTGCCGCCATGACCCGGCGGGGGTCGTTGCCCAGAGCCAGCTCGCTCTGCGCAGCGGCGATGAGGGCGCCCGTGCTGGTCAGCAGGGAGACCGACGGCTCGTAGTGCGTACCGGCCGTCTCCCGGTCTCGCGGCATGAACCGCTTGCGCTGGTGGTCGTAGGCGAGCGGGAAGTCGGTCTGTGCGAGGGCCTCCTCCAGTTCCACGTATGTGGTGTCGGCCAGCACCATCAGGCCGGGGAAGCGGGCCCGGACCCGGGCCACCAGGTCCGCGGTGCTGATCCCGCTGTCGGCGCGCACGCCGGCCGGGGCCTGGGAGATGCGCAGGGCCCGGGCCAGCTCCAGATCCAGCGGAAAGAGTTCCAGGCGCGGTGAGACGGCGACGCCGGGGGCCATGGCCGCCGCCAGGTCCACCAGCCGGGTGTCGGCCATGGCCGCCATGCCCTCGGGAGCGGGCACCGCCCGCAGCTCTCCGACGGCATCCTAGTCGTCGGAGACCGGTCGACCGTATGCCAGGAAAATGAGCTCCCGCTTCTCAGTGGTAGGGCGTGACGGCGGCGTCCGTGAGGCCAGAGGGATCGGCGAGCGTCAGGCGTGCCACGACGGCCGGAGAGGTGACTGACGATCACCGGATCTGAAGGAACTCGCCACCTCCGATCAGAAACGGTCAGATGTAATATGCCCGCCCGACTGACTGGGTGCCCGCGCGTCGGTCGGTCGCGATAGGTCGGTAGGAAGCCGTTGTGAATGCGAGCGGGGACCAGACGTGGCACGCCCTACTGCGGCGGGCGTTCGCCGGACAGGGCTGGGCACCGGCGTTGGTGCTGCTGGAGGGGCCGCGGGGACGGGGAAGAGCCGGCTCGCCGAGCAGATGGGGCGGCTGACCGAGCAGCTGGGCGCGACCTGCCTGTGGTGGCGGTGCGGGGGATCGGCGCCGGTTCCGGTGGGGCGGGACGGGCCCTCGTCACGGTGGTGAAAGCTTTCCGCAGCCGGGCGCGGCGGGCCGGTTGCTGCTGGTCGCCGACGACGTGCAGCGCGCGACCGGTGCGGAGCGGGAGTGGCTGCGCGGCCTGCTGGAGCGGGCCCGCCCGGTCTGGCCGTCGTCCTGGCCTACCGCCCCGAGGAGCTCGGCACCCCCGGGCTGCCGCTGGGCGCGCCCGCCCCGCACTGTCCGGCGGAACTGGACGTCCTGCGCCACGAGGTCCGGCCGTGGGACGCGGACCGGGTGCGGCGGGCCGCCGCGGAGGCACTCGGGAGCGGTGCACGCCGGAGGCGGTGGCGCGGCTGCACGAGCGGTCCGGCGGCGTGGCACGGGTGGTGACCGACCTGCTGTCCGCGCTCCGCGACACCGGACGGCAGCGGATCACGCCGGCTGACGTGGACGCCGTCGGCGTGCCGGTACGGCTGGGCCAGCTGGTGCTGGGCCGGGTGGCCGGCATCTCCCCCGCCCGCCGGCCCCTCGTGTGGGCCGCCGCCGTCCTGGCCGAGCCGGTCACCGCGGACGAGATCGTGGAGGTGTCGGGCCTCGGGCGGCTGGCCGGCCGGGCCGCGCTGCTCAGCGCGCTGTCCGCGGCCGCCCTGGTGGAGACCGCCGACGGGCGTTACACGTTCGCCGTGCCGCTCGCGGGAGCCGCCGTGTACGCCGTCGTCCCCGGGCCCGTACGGCAGGAGCTGCACGGCAGGGCTGCCGACGTACTGGTCCGCCGGCAGCCGGTTCCCTGGACGTCGCTGGCCCGGCACCACCGGGCCGCCGGACGGGTCCGGGCTGGCTGCGGGCGGTGGAGCGGGCCGCCGTGGCGGCCGCCGGCGCCGGCCGGCACCACGAGGCCATCGAACTGCTGGAACGCACGCTGGCCGCACCGGAGGTGCCGCCGCAGACGCGGGCCCGGCTGGCGCCGGTCCTGGCGCGCAGCGCGGTGGTCGGCCTGCGGTCCGACCAGACCGTCGAGGTCCTGACGCAGATCGTCGAGGACGAGGCGCTGCCGTTGTCGGTGCGCGGCGCGCTGCGGCTGGACCTCGGGCTGCTGCTGTGCAACCAGGCTGGGCTGCCGGAACGCGGCTGGCAGGAGCTGGAGCGTGCCGCGGCCGAACTCCGCGAGGACCGGCCCGACCTCGCCGCCCGCGCCATGTCCGCGCTGGTCCTGCCGTACGGCGCCCACACGCCCTGCGGGTCCATCAGGCCTGGCTGGAGAGCGCGACCAGGGTCGCGGAGGACAGCGGCAACGACGTCGTGCGGATGGCCGTCGCCGCCAACCGGACCGGGCTGGCCCTCAGCTGGGGCGACCCCGACGCCTGGCAGCTGCTGGCGGACCTGCCGAGGGACAGCGCCGATCCCGGATGCCGTCAGCACGTGGCGCGGGCCCTGTGCAACGGCGTCGAGTACGCGGTGTGGCTCGGCCACTACCGGCGGGCCGAGGACCTGCTGGCCGAGGGCATCGCCCTGGCCTCCCGCAGCGGCGCGCCGTTCACCGAGCACACCGCGCTCGGGACGCGGCTGCGGCTGCAGTGGGCGACCGGGCAGTGGGCGGGGCTGGCCCGGCGCTGCGAGGAGTTCCTGGCCGCCAACGCCGGCATGCCGGTGATCTGCTCCGACGCGCGGGTGGTGCGCGGGCTGCTGGCGCTCGCCCAGGGCGACTTCAGCGGTGCGCGGTCCTGGCCGGTCGATCCGCAGATGCCGCTGCCCTTCGACGCGGCGCCCGCCCTGTCCGCGATGGCCTCGGCGTCCCTGATCCGGCTCGCCCTGGCGCGGGAGGACCTGCCCGCCGCGGTGAGCGAGGCCCGTTCGGCGTGGCAGGCCCTGCGGGCCAAGGGCATCTGGGCGTGGGCCGCGGAACCGGCGCCCTGGGCGGTGGAGGCCGTCGCCCGCGGCGGGGACCCGGCGGAGGCCGCGCGGATGGCCGACGAGTTCGAGGCCGGTGTCCGGGGGGCGGACGCGCCCATCGCCGTGGCGTCGCTGGCCTGGACGCGCGGAGTGCTCGCCGAGCTGTCCGGCGCGATGCGGGAGGCGGCGGGTCACTATCTGCGGGCCGCCTCGGCGTACGGGTCCCTGCCGCATCCGTACGCCTGCGCCCTGACCACGGAGGCGGCGGCCCGCTGCGTGCTGGCGACGCCGGATGCGGGGTCACCGGGACGCCGCCAGGGGAACCGGGGACGCCGGGGCGCCGGAGACGCCGGGAGCGCCGGGGACGGCCAGGTGGGCCCGGGCGCGGAGGGCGGGGGCGGCGTGGTCCCGGGCGGGGAGAGCGAGGGCGGCGTGGTCCCGGGCGCGGAGGGCGGGGGCGGCGTGGTCCCGGGCGGGGAGAGCGGGGGCCTGGTGGCGCCGTGCCGCTCGGCCGAGGCCCTGGTGGCGGCGGACGCCGGAAGCCTGCCGTCGGCGGACGGCCCGCCTGGACCGCACCCCGGCCCTACCCCCGCCCACAGCCACACCCACAGCCCCGTCCCGCCCGGCGACGGCGACGCGCCCCCGGCCTCCCCGGCATGGGCGCTGCGAGCCCTGCGGGCCTGCGTGGAGCGGTTCACGGGGCTGGGCGCCGTGTGGGACGCCGCCCGGGTCCGCGCCCTGCTCCGCTCCCACGAGCCGAGCGGTACGCCCGGCCCGCGCGGCCGCCCCTCGTACGGCTCGGGCCTGTCCCCCGGGAACGCGAGGTGGCCGAACTGGTCGCCGCCGGCCTGACCAACCGGGAGATAGCGACCACGCTCCACCTGTCCCCGCGCACGGTCGAGCACCACGTCTCCGGTGCCCTGCGCAAGCTCGGGGTGCCCTCCCGGCAGGGACTGGCCGCTCAATGGTCCGGACTGGCCGCCGCGCAAACCCGGAACCGGGCAGCAAGGGGACATAACACCCCGCGTACGGGGGTTAATTGGGTATCCGTGACGCCGGGCACCCGCATGGGCGGGCGAGTCCCGAACACGTAGGTTCCAGCCACTGGCCGATGGGGCCCGGGGACGGCGGAACAGTTCGTTCCAGGCGTCGCCCCGCACCCCGCCCGGCCGGTGACCGCGCCGGCGGCGAGTCTCCTCGCGCCGTCCGGGCGGCCTGGCCGGCACTCCCCACACCTTTCCCTGCCACGGCCACAGGGAGTGGCGTGTCATGCCCCGAACAAACACCGCCCGGGCGGGCGCGCCGTTGCGACCACGAGAGGAAGCACCCTTGAACGGGTTCAGACCCCTTCGCATATCGGTTCTCGCGGTGACCACCACCGCTCTGCTGGGCGCCGGAGCCGTCACCTCGCTCGCCGCCCCCGCACCGCAGGACCGGCCCGCCCCGCCGGCGGCCACGCCCCTCGCCGCCGAACACCCCGTCGAGCGCCTCATCGTCGGCTACAAGTCGCAGGCCGCGGAGGCGAAGTCCGACTCCGCCGCCGACAAGGACGCCCAGGCCAAGGGCAAGAAGGCCGGCGAGTCCCTCGACTTCGACCGCCGCCTGGGCACCGGCGCCGCGCTGGTCGACCTCGGCGCGGAGCTGGGCGAGAAGGACACCGCCGACGTCATGGCCGCCTTCCGCGCCGACCCCGACGTCGCCTACGTCGTCCCGGACACGCGGATGTACGCCACCGCCGTCCAGCCGAACGACACCGAGTACCACCGCCAGTGGGACCTCTTCGAGACGGCCGCCGGCATGAACGTCCCCGGCGCCTGGGACAAGGCGACCGGCGAGGGCGTCAAGGTGGCCGTCATCGACACCGGGTACGTCGCCCACTCCGACCTCGCGGCCAACGTGATCGCCGGCTACGACTTCATCTCCGACCCGTGGATGGCCCAGGACGGCGGCGGCCGGGACAGCAACCCCGCCGACCCCGGCGACTGGATGAACCGCGGCGAGTGCGGCACCGACGCGAACGGCCAGCCGGTCCCCGCCCGCGACACCAACAACTCCTGGCACGGCACCCACGTCGCCGGCACCATCGCCGCCGCCACCCACAACGGCAAGGGCGTCGCCGGCATCGCCTACGACGCCACCGTCCAGCCGGTCCGCGTGCTCGGCAAGTGCGGCGGCACCACCGCCGACATCATCGACGCCATCACCTGGGCGTCGGGCGGCTCGGTCGCCGGCGTACCCGCCAACCCCAATCCCGCCGACGTCATCAACATGAGCCTCGGCGGCGGCGGCGCCTGCGACTCCGGCACCCAGAGCGCCATCAACGGCGCCGTGAGCCGCGGGACGACCGTCGTGGTGGCCGCCGGCAACAGCAACGCCAACGCCGCCCAGTTCAACCCGGCCAGCTGCAACAACGTCATCACGGTCGCCGCCTCCGACCGCGAGGGCAACCGCGCCTCGTACTCCAACTACGGCACCGTCGTGGACGTGGCCGCGCCCGGCGGCGAGACGGCGGTCAGCTCCGCCAACGGCATCTGGTCCACGCTGAACTCCGGCACCCGCAGCGTCGGCGCCGAGACGTACGCCGCCTACCAGGGCACCAGCATGGCCGCCCCGCACATCGCGGGCCTCGCCGCGCTCCTGAACCAGGCGAACCCGTCCCTGACGCCGGGCCAGATCGAGACCGCGATCAAGAACAACGCCCGTCCGCTGCCCGGCTCCTGCTCCGGCGGCTGCGGGGCCGGCCTCGCCGACGCCACGGCCACCCTCGGCGGCGGCGGCACCCAGCCGCCCACCGGCACCGTGTTCACCAACTCCGACAACGTGACCATCCACGACAACACCACGGTCACCTCGCCCGTCTCGGTCACCGGCATCAGCGGCAACGCCCCGGCCGACCTCAAGGTCTCCGTCGACATCAAGCACACCTACCGCGGCGACCTGAAGATCGAGATCGTGGCCCCGAACGGCTCCGCGGCCGTCCTGAAGAACACCAGCACCGGTGACAGCGCGGACAACGTCCTCACCACCTACTCGGTCGACGCCTCCGGCGTGGCCGCCAACGGCACCTGGAAGCTGCGCGTCACCGACGCCTACAGCGGCGACACCGGCTACATCGACTCCTGGAGCCTGACCTTCTGATCCCGGCTCCCCGCCCGCGGACCACGACCGCCACCCCCCACGCACACCACAGCGCCCGGACCGGCCGAAGCCGCTCCGGGCGCTGTCCGTACGTAGGCCCTGTGGGACTCGAACCCACAACCAATGGATTAAAAGTCCACTGCTCTGCCAATTGAGCTAAGGGCCCGGGTGGTGTTGCGTGATGTTGCCACCCCGAGCATAGCCCGACGCGGCCGGGTCTCCGATCGGGTATCGGGGACACGGCCGCGTCGGGCGGAGGTTCGGGCTCGGCGTCGAGCCGCACCTCGGGTCAGCGGGCTGTACCTGGGGTCAGCCGGCGGGGTCAGCCGTTGCGCTTCCAGCGCGGCTTGTCGTCACGCCGGCCGAAGGACGAGCCGCGGTGGTCGTCACGACGGCCGTACGGACGGTCGTGACCGCCGGAGCGGAAGCCGGGGCGGTCGCCCTGGCGGTCCCGGTTGAACGGGCGGTCGCTGCCGCGGTGCCCGCCGCGGTCGTCCCGGCGGAAACCGCCGCGGTCACGGTCCCGGCGGTCGTCGCGGCGGAAGCCGCCACGGTCGTCCCGGCGCTCGAAGGAACGGCCGCCACGGTCGCCGCGGTCACCGCGGTCGGTACGGTCGCTGCGGTCGTCCCGGCGCTCGAAGGAACGGCCACCGCGGTCGTCGCGGCGGAAGCCGCCACGGTCGTCGCGCCGGTCGAAGGAACGGCCACCGCGGTCACCCCGGTCGCCCCGGTCGTTACGGTCGCTCCGGTCGTTGCGGTCGCTCCGGTCGTCCCGGCGGAAACCGCCACGGTCGTCCCGGCGGTCGTCCCGGCGGTCGTAGCCACGGTCCCGGTCCCGGTCCCGGCTGAACCCGCGGTCGTCGCGCCGCTCGTAGGAACGGCCGCCACGGTCACGGTCGAAGGAACGGTCACGGTCGGAGGAACGGTCGCGGTCGAACGAGCGGCCGCCCCGGTCCGCCTTCTCCACGTCCGCGCGCCCGGCTGCTCCGGCACGGAGATCTCCGCCGCGGTCGCCGCGGTCTCGGCCGCGGCCGCCTCGGCGAGCACCTCCGCCGGGTCCTCGCCGCGCTCCCGGGCGACCCTGGCGAGCAGCCGGTCCGCCTCCTCGCGCAGCTCGGTCGCACGGCGCTGGGCCCGCTCCAGCTCCTTGGTGAGCGCCGCGACCTCGCGCTCGGCCTGCTGGGCGGCGTTGCCCGCGGACTCGGCCTGGACCTCGGTCATCGACCGGGCCCCGGTGATCTCGGCGACCTCGGGGTCGAAGGCGGCGCCGCCCTGGATGATGTGGCGCGTGGCGTCGACGCCCGCGTCCTCCATCAGCCGGAAGATCTGGCGCCGCTGGTGCGGCAGGGAGAGGGAGACCACGGTGCCGGTGCGGCCCGCGCGGGCCGTGCGGCCGGCGCGGTGCAGGTAGTCCTTGTGGTCGCCGGCCGGGTCCACGTTCAGGACCAGGTCGATGCCGTCGACGTGGATGCCGCGCGCGGCGACGTCGGTGGCGACGAGGACGTTGACGTACCCGTCCTTGAAGTCGGCGAGCGTCCGGGTACGGGCGCCCTGCGTCATGCCGCCGTGCAGCGCGTCGGCCTTCACACCGGCCTCGCGGAGCTGGTCGGCGACGCGGTCGGCGCCCAGCTGGGTGCGGACGAAGATGATGGTGCGGCCCTTGCGGGAGGCGATCGCCGCGGTGACGGGCGCCTTGTCCTTGGGCTTCACGACCAGGATGTGGTGCGACATGGTCGTCACCGCGCCCTGGGCGGCGTCGACCTCGTGGCTGACCGGGTCGTTCAGATAGCGGTCGACGAGCGTCTTGATCTCGTTCTCCATGGTGGCGGAGAAGAGCATGCGCTGACCGCCGGCCGGGACCTGGTCGAGCAGCTCGGTGACCTCGGGCAGGAAGCCCAGGTCGGACATCTGGTCGGCCTCGTCGAGGACGGCGATCCGGACGTTCTCCAGCGAGCAGGCGCCGCGGTTGATGATGTCCCGCAGACGGCCCGGGGTGGCGACGAGCACGTCGACGCCCTTCTCCAGGGCGTAGATCTGGTTGCCCATGGAGGTGCCGCCGCAGACGACCTTCATCTTCAGGCCGAGGACGTCGCCGTACGGCTGGAGCGCGTCGGCGACCTGCATGGCCAGCTCACGGGTGGGCGTCAGGATGACGGCCCGCGGCTTGTGCTTCTCGGTGCGGCCGCCGGCGAGCTGCGCCAGGGTCGGCAGACCGAAGGAGAGGGTCTTGCCGGAGCCGGTGCGGCCGCGGCCGAGGATGTCCTTGCCGGCCAGGGCGTCCGGGATGGTCGCCGCCTGGATCGGGAAGGGGGTGGTCACGCCGTTCTGCGCGAGCTTGCGCACGACGCCCTCGGGCAGGCCGAGGTCCGCGAAGGTGACCTCGGGGCCTGGGCCGTCTCGGAGGCGCCTTCGGCGGCCGTCTCGACGGCCTCGGGCACGACGACGTGATCAGTACTGGTGATGGACATGCGAATGCGAAACCTTCCGGAGTCTCGTCGGCACGCGCCCGTCAACTCCGTGATTCGCGATTCGCAAAACGACCGCCTCGATGCGGTCCACCACGGCAAGGGAGAGTACGCGCCACACGGCGCGCTCTGCGTTGGCGCCGGGCAAATGGGATCAAACGATCTACCACCATACGCACCCCCACCCCAAAAGGCAAACCGGCCGGACCGGGGCCCACGGGAGCCCCGCCCTGTGCCCGTCAGGGACCGGCACAAGCCCGCCCGGCGTCGGCGGAGGCGGGCGGCGGTCCGCCAGGGGGTGTCCCCCTGGGCCGGTGTCCCCGTAGGTCGGGATCCCCGCCGCCTTCGACAACCAGTACCCTTGGCGGAGCCGGTGTCCCGTAGGCCGGGGTCCCCTAGGCCGGCTCGCCCGCCTCCGGGCCGGCTCACGCTGCGCCAGCTGCGGCCCGGCGGCTCGTGCGCCGACGACGACGGTTCGGCCGGCGTCGGATCCGGCGTCGTGGGGCGGGCGGCTCCTTGGTCGGGGAGGGCTCGGCCGGGGCGTGTGCGTGGGCTCCGGCGCCACCGTGCGCGGCGGAGTCGGCCGGGCCGGTTCGTCCTTCGGCGGCGCCTGCCCGCCGTCGTCCGCCGACGGCGCGGCGGACGAGGTCGCCCGGCCCCCGCCGTCCGCCTTCCCGCCCTTGCCCTTGCCGTCGCCCTTCCCGCCCTTGCCCTTCCCTTGCCTTTGCCTTTTCCGCCCTCGCCGTGCGCGCCGTCGGCCGCCGCCGCGCCGTATCCGGCGCCGCCCGGCACGTGGGAGCCGCCGTCCGGTTCCTTGCCGCCCTGTTCCCCGGCGGACCGCGACGGCCCGGCGTCCCCGCCGGAGGCGCCGTCGCCCACGCTCATGCAGCCTGCGGCAGCGGCGACGGCCAGGGCCGTGGCGGCCAGACGGACGGGTACGTACAAGCGGCGCACGGGCAGCCACCTCCGGGGTCAAGGAGTCGCCGTGCCCAACTCCCGTCCCCACAAGAGGACACGCGCCCCGTACCGGGGGCCGCCGGCGTCGCCGGCCGCTCAGCCGTAGCCGAGGGCGTGCAGCCGGGCGTCGTCGATCCCGAAGTGGTGGGCGATCTCGTGCACCACGGTCACCTCGGTCTCGGCCACGACCTCCTCCCGCGTCTCGCACATCCGCAGCGTCGGCCCCCGGTAGATGGTGATCCGGTCCGGCAGCACGCCCGCGTACCACTCCCGCGCTCCGTCAGCGGCGTCCCCTCGTAGATCCCGAGCAGCTCGGGGTCGTCCGCCGGCGGCTCGTCCTCGACGAACACGGCGACGTTGTCCATCAGCCGTGTCAGCTCCGGCGGGATCCGGTCCAGGGCCTCGGCGACCAGTTCCTCGAACTCCTCGCGCGTCATCTCCAGCACAGGCCCATTGTCGGGTACGACACAGCCGTACGGGCGCCGCGGGCCGACCGCATACCGGCCCGCGCACATGGGCATACGGCATCAATGGCCCGCGTCTCCGCCGCAGTCCAGCACGCCCTCGCCCGCACCCGCGGCGCCCTGCGCCCGCGCAGGAAACCGCCCCGCCCGGCGGCCGCCACGGTCGAGCTCGCCGCCCGGTCCCGCCCGCTGACCCGCGCCGCCGGCCTCGTCGCCGTGGTGCTGCTCGGCGCCTGGCTGGGGCTGCTCGTCGTCGGCAACGTACGGGTCCCGGTCGGCCCGATGGACACGACGATGACCCTGCGCCCCTCCCTCACCGGCGGCACGAAGATCAACGTGTCCCCGCTCGGCGCGCTCCAGCTGGACAGCCACACGGCACCGGTCCGGCTGGACGTCAACGTCGACCAGCTCGATCCCGAACGCGCCCAGGCCCTCGTCGACCACCCCGAACGGCTCTCCGGGCTCCAGGACGAGGTGGCGCGGGACGTCGAGCACGGCACGCTCGACCTGGCGGTCCGCTCCTGCGTGGCCGTCGTCACGGGCGCCACGGCGCTGGGGCTCGCCGTCTACCGGCGCCCGCGCCGTGCCCTGGCCGCCGGCGGCCTGGCCTTCACGCTGCTGCTGGCCTCGGGCGGCAGCGCGTACGCGACCTGGAAGCCGGACTCGGTCCTGGAGCCGAAGTTCTCCGGGCTGCTCTCCTCCGCGCCCTCCCTCGTCGGCGACGCCCGCAGCATCGTCACGGAGTTCGACGTCTACCAGAAGGAGCTGGCCCGTCTGGTGACGAACGTGACCAAGCTCTACGACGCCACCTCCACGCTGCCGCCTACCAGCCGGACCCGACCACGATCCGGGTCCTGCACGTGTCGGACATCCATCTCAACCCGGCGAGCTGGAAGATCATCGCCTCGCTGGTGGAGCAGTACAAGGTGAACGTGATCGTCGACTCCGGCGACACGATGGACCACGGCTCGGCCGCCGAGAACGGCTTCCTGGACCCGATCGAGGATCTCGGCGCCCCTACGTCTGGGTCCGCGGCAACCACGACTCGATGACCACCCAGCGCTATGTCGAGGGCCTGGAGAACACCCACGTCCTGGACGACGGCCGGGCGGTGACCGTCGGAGGGCTGCGCTTCGCCGGCATGGGCGACCCCCAGTTCACCCCGACCGCACCCGGAAACCGGGCGCCGAGGCGTCCCAGGAGCTGGCCGGCGCCCGGCTCGCCTCGGCGCTGCGCGACCACCGCGCCGCGGGCCGGCCGGTGGACATTGCCGTCGCCCACGAGCCGTCGGCGGCCCGGGTGGTCGACGGCGAGGTGCCGCTCGTCCTGGCCGGGCACGTGCACCGCAACGACATGGAGGTCATGAAGTTCGGCACCCGGCTGCGCATCGAGGGCTCGACCGGCGGCAGCGGGCTGCGGGCGATCGAGGGCGAGTACCCCGACCCGATCCAGGCCTCGGTCCTGTACTTCGACCGGGACACCCGGCGCCTCCAGGCCTGGGACGAGATCAAGCTCGGCGGACTGGGCCTGACGACGGCCGAGGTCAGCCGCCACCTGCCGAAGGAGAACCAGCCCGGCGCCCCGCAGTCCCCTCCCCCTCCCCGACCCCGGACGGCTCCCCTCCGGACTCCTCTCCCGCCTCCCCGGCGGCCCCGCGAGCGGGCCCTCCCCCACCGGCTCCCGGCCCGCTCCGTAAACCGTTTTGGCGATCCCTCCCGCCATCCCATATGCTTCTCACGTCCCCGACGCGCTGAGAAGCGCCCAGGCGGGCCGATAGCCCTCATCGTCTAGCGGCCTAGGACGCCGCCCTTTCAAGGCGGTAGCACGGGTTCGAATCCCGTTGGGGCACGCAGTACGGTGTGCGACACTTGGGTTCGTTGGTTCGCACACATCCACATGGTCCTGTGGAGCAGTTTGGAGTGCTCGCCACCCTGTCAAGGTGGAGGCCGCGGGTTCAAATCCCGTCAGGACCGCTGAGGTTTCACGTGAAACCTCGTGGCTGGGTAGCTCAGTTGGTACGAGCGTCCGCCTGAAAAGCGGAAGGTCGCCGGTTCGACCCCGGCCCCAGCCACCACCCGAGGGCCCCGTTCATCAGAACGGGGCCCTCGTCGTTGTCCGCCCGTGTGGCGGGGCAGGCCGGGTGGCCCACCTCTGTGGCCGGGCAGGCCGGGCAGGCCGGGCCACCGGCTCAGCAGCGCCCGGCGTGGCACACCACCGAGCGGCCCGCGCTCATCGCCGGCCCGACCCGTGGCCCCCACCGGCCCGACCCGTGCTCACCGCCGCCCCGGCGCGCGCCGTCGGCCGAGGCAAAAGTGTTCGCCAGGAAATTCGCCGGGATGAGATCCTGGAATCCGTATGTCTACGCACCCCGCCCCCGCCCTCGGCACCCTCGCCCCCCGTCTGACCGAGCTGTCGCTGCGTGACGCGCACCGGCTCGGGCGCCGGCTCGAGGGTGCGCGGAAGATCCGCAAGCCGGAGGCCCGCGCCGCGGTTCTCGCCGAGATCGAGGCCGAGATCGACCGGGCCGAGCAGCGCGTCGCCGCACGTCGCGCCCGTGTGCCCGCCGTCACCTATCCCGAGTCCCTGCCCGTCAGCCAGAAGCGGGACGAGATCGCCGACGCGATCCGCGACCACCAGGTCGTGATCGTCGCCGGTGAGACCGGCTCCGGCAAGACCACGCAGATCCCCAAGATCTGCCTGGACCTCGGGCGCGGCGTCCGCGGCATGATCGGGCACACCCAGCCCCGGCGGATCGCCGCCCGCACCGTCGCCGAGCGGGTGGCCGAGGAGCTGGACACGCCGCTCGGCGAGGCCGTCGGCTGGAAGGTCCGGTTCACCGATCAGGTCGACCCGGACGGCACCTTCGTCAAGCTGATGACGGACGGCATCCTGCTCGCGGAGATCCAGACCGACCGCGAGCTGCGCGCCTACGACACGATCATCATCGACGAGGCCCACGAGCGGTCCCTCAACATCGACTTCCTGCTCGGCTACCTGGCCCAGCTCCTGCCGAAGCGGCCCGACCTGAAGGTCGTCATCACCTCGGCGACGATCGACCCCGAGCGCTTCTCCCGGCACTTCGGCGACGCCCCGATCATCGAGGTCAGCGGCCGGACGTACCCGGTGGAGGTGCGGTACCGGCCGCTGCTGGAGGAGGACTCCGACGACGCCGACCGGGACCAGATCACCGCGATCACCGACGCCGTCGAGGAGCTGATGGCGGAGGGCCCCGGCGACATCCTCGTCTTCCTCTCCGGCGAGCGGGAGATCCGGGACACCGCGGACGCGCTGGAGAAGAAGAAGTACCCCCGCGCCGGAGGCGCTGATTGGCACAGCACGGAGGTGCTGCCGCTGTACGCGCGGCTCTCGCACGCCGAGCAGCACCGCGTCTTCCAGCCGCACTCCGGCCGCAGGATCGTTCTGGCGACCAACGTCGCCGAGACCTCCCTCACGGTCCCCGGCATCAAGTACGTCATCGACCCCGGCTTCGCCCGGATCTCCCGCTACAGCCACCGCACCAAGGTGCAGCGGCTGCCCATCGAGCCGATCTCGCAGGCCAGCGCCAACCAGCGCAAGGGCCGCTGCGGACGCACCTCCGACGGCATCTGCATCCGGCTCTACAGCGAGGACGACTTCCACGCCCGGCCGGAGTTCACCGACGCCGAGATCCTGCGGACCAACCTGGCCTCCGTCATCCTCCAGATGACCGCCGCCGGCCTCGGCGACATCGAGAAGTTCCCCTTCATCGACCCGCCGGACCACCGCAACATCCGCGACGGCGTCCAGCTGCTCCAGGAGCTCGGCGCGCTCGACCCGGCGCAGAAGGACCCCCGCAAGCGCCTCACCGAGACCGGCCGCAAGCTGGCCCAGCTGCCCGTCGACCCGCGGCTGGCCCGGATGGTGCTGGAGGCCGACAAGAACGGCTGCGTCCGCGAGGTCATGGTGATAGCCGCCGCGCTGTCCATCCAGGACCCGCGCGAGCGCCCCGCCGAGAAGCAGACGCAGGCCGACCAGCAGCACGCCCGCTTCAAGGACGAGACCAGCGACTTCCTCGCCTACCTCAACCTCTGGCGCTACCTGCGCGAGCAGCAGAAGGAACGCGGCTCGTCCTCCTTCCGCCGGATGTGCAAGCAGGAGTACCTCAACTTCCTGCGCATCCGCGAATGGCAGGACATCTACACCCAGCTGCGCACCGTCGCCAAGCAGATGGGCATCCACCTCAACGAGGACGACGCCCCCGCCGACCGCGTCCACCAGTCGCTGCTCGCCGGGCTGCTGTCGCACGTCGGCATGAAGGACGTGAAGGACGGCGCGAAGAACGAGTACCTGGGCGCCCGCAACGCCAAGTTCGCGATCTTCCCCGGCTCGGCCCTGTTCAAGAAGCCGCCGCGGTTCGTGATGTCCGCGGAGCTGGTGGAGACCAGCCGCCTGTGGGCCCGCGTCAACGCGAAGATCGAGCCGGAGTGGGTCGAGCCGCTCGCCGGCCACCTGCTGAAGCGCACCTACAGCGAACCGCACTGGGAGAAGGACCAGGCGGCGGTGATGGCGTACGAGAAGGTGACGCTGTACGGCGTTCCGATCGTCGCCCAGCGCAAGGTGAACTACGGCCGGATCGACCCGGAGGTCAGCCGGGAGCTGTTCATCCGGCACGCCCTGGTCGAGGGCGACTGGCGCACCCACCACAAGTTCTTCGCCGACAACCGCAAACTGCTCACCGAGGTCGAGGAGCTGGAGCACCGGGCCCGGCGCCGGGACATCCTCGTCGACGACGAGACGCTCTTCGACTTCTACGACCAGCGGATCCCCGAACACGTCGTCTCCGGTGCCCACTTCGACTCCTGGTGGAAGCGCAAGCGGCACGAGCAGCCCGACTTCCTCGACTTCGAGCGCGAGATGCTCATCAACGAGAAGGCGGGCGCGGTCACCAAGGACGACTACCCGGACAGCTGGCGGCAGGGCCCGCTCAAGTTCCGTGTGACCTACCAGTTCGAGCCGGGCGCGGACGCCGACGGCGTGACCGTCCACATCCCGCTCCAGGTCCTCAACCAGGTCACCGACGAGGGCTTCGACTGGCAGATCCCGGGCCTGCGGGAAGAGGTCGTCACGGAGCTGATCCGGTCCCTGCCCAAGCCGATCCGCCGCAACTACGTACCGGCGCCGAACTACGCGAAGGCCTTCCTGGAGCGGGCCGTGCCCCTCCAGGAGCCGCTCACCGTCACCATGGCGCGCGAGCTGAAGCGGATGGTCGGGGTCCCGTTCGAGGCGGAGGACTTCGACTGGTCCAAGGTCCCCGACCACCTGAAGATCACGTTCCGGATCGTCGACGAGCGGCGCCGCAAGCTGGCCGAGGACAAGGACCTCGAGGCGCTGAAGCTGAAGCTGAAGCCGAAGGCCCGCAAGGCGCTCTCCCAGGCCGCGGCGGCCACCGCCTCCCGGCAGGGCGGGGAGTCCCTGGAGCGCACCGGCCTGACCGACTGGACGATCGGCACGCTCACCCGGGTCTTCGAGACCCGCCGCGCCGGCCAGCCGGTCAAGGCGTACCCGGCGCTGGTGGACGACGGCGACACCGTCTCCGTCCGCCTCTTCGACACCGAGGCCGAGCAGGCCCAGGCCATGTGGAAGGGCACGCGCCGGCTGATCCTGCGCAACATCCCGGTCAACCCCGCGAAGTTCGCATCCGAAAAGCTGTCCAACCAGCAGAAGCTGGGTCTGTCGGCCAACCCGCACGGCTCCGTCCAGGCCCTGTTCGACGACTGCGCCATGGCCGCGGCCGACAAGCTGATCGCCGACTTCGGCGGACCGGCGTGGGACGAGGAGTCGTACCGGAAGCTGTACGACAAGGTCCGCGCGGAGATCGTCGACACGACCGTCCGCACGGTCGGGCAGGTGCAGCAGGTGCTGGCCGCCTGGCAGGCCTGCGAGCGGCGCCTGAAGGGCGTGCGGAGCCCCGCGCTGCTGCCGAACCTCCAGGACGTGCGCAAGCAGCTGGACGCCCTCGTGAAGCCGGGCTTCGTCACGGAGTCCGGGCTGAAGCGGCTGCCGGACCTGATGCGCTATCTGATCGCCGCGGACCGGCGGCTGCAGCAGATGCCGGCCAACGTCCAGCGCGACACCACGCGCATGGAGAAGGTCCACGAGATGCAGGACGAGTACGCCTGGCTGCTGGAGCAGATGCCGCAGGGCCGGCCGGTGCCGCAGCAGGTCCTGGACATCCGCTGGATGATCGAGGAGCTGCGGGTCAGCTACTTCGCCCACGCGCTGGGCACGGCGTACCCCGTCTCCGACAAGCGGATCGTGAAGGCGATCGACGCCGCCGTCCCGTGACGACCCCTGCACGGAGGGTGAGTTCGCCAGCGGGGCTCACCCTCCTGTAGAGTCTCTTCTCGCAGCGCACCGCACGAATGGCGCCGCAAACCTGGTCCTGTGGAGCAGTTTGGAGTGCTCGCCACCCTGTCAAGGTGGAGGCCGCGGGTTCAAATCCCGTCAGGACCGCAGCAGAAGGGCCCGCTTCGTCAGCGAAGCGGGCCCTTTCGCATGCCCGCGCCACTACCCACGCCACCACGCCCGCTTCCCGCGGGCGCGTACCCCTCGGGCTTCGGCCGTCTCCCGTCCCGCCCGGTCCTCCAGGAGGCCGTGAGGGCCCCTCCGGGGCGGTCGCGCGGCCTTGACGGCGTCACATTCGGTCGGTACTCCGGATGCAGGGCCCCGCACCCCGCGGGGGCCGGCGGAGGTGGCGTATGGCGGCGGCATCGGCGAGGCACGAGACGCGGGCGCTGCTCCGCGCACACCTGTCGGCCGCGTCGTCCTACCGTCATCTGACGCGCCACTGCCCGATCTGCCACCGCCTGCTGCGGCTGGCCATGGACTCGCCGGGGCCACAGACACCCGAGGGCCGTCAAGAGGGCCTGGAGACCGCCGAGGACGAGGCCGCCTCCCCCACGTGACCTCCGTCCCGCCCCAACACCCGTACGCCGCCGGGGCGGTGGAACCGGAACCTCCATTAGCGCACGCCGGCCGACCGCAACAAGCGGTGAGGCGTGTGACGGGTGTCACCGCATGAGTTTTTGAAACGGTGGCACTTACCCCTCCCCTACAACCAGTCAATTTAATATGTGCAATTGCACTGCCCCGGCGAGGGCCCCCGGCCGACCCGACAGACCTCCCCAGACTTCGACAGGGCGGCGCACGGATCCGGGACGGCGGCACACAGACCCGCTCCCGGGGCACAAAAAAGATCGCGTCGGACCCGGCGGAGTCCGACGCGATCGACGACGTACCGGGGCCTGTTGGGGCAGGACCCACGTCGTGTGGAGCTGTGGTGCGGGCGGTCGAGCAGGTTGGGGGACCTGCCGTTTCGCCCCGTTATGCAGTTGTTCAGGCCTCGCTGCGCTGCTGCGGGATGCCCGCGAGCAGGGCGCGGACCTCGGCTTCGCGGTAGCGGCGGTGCCCGCCGAGCGTGCGGATCGACGTGAGCTTGCCGGCCTTCGCCCACCGCGTGACCGTCTTGGGGTCGACGCGGAACATGGTGGCGACCTCAGCCGGGGTCAGCAGCGGCTCGGCATCAGGGGTGCGAGCGGTCATGAGCGGCCTCCTCGGGAGAACCGAACCTTCTCGGTTCTTTCCTCTAAATTCTGCACCTTGACCCGCGTTGCCCGAAATGGCGGACGCGAGTCGAGTCGGTTATAGGACGAACGGCTTGTCCTCGGCACTACAACTACACCATCTGTCCAGCCGCGTCGGCCAAACCGATGGAATTGCCCTCCCAGGTGTTCATCAGCGACGGAAGCCGATGGACCATGCCATAGCGGACAGTCACGCCACTGTGACGATCAGTCACAGTGGCGTGCAGGAGTCACCAGACCCCCCAAAGCGTGCAAGGACGGAGCCCTCCCCGGGCTCCTTGTCCTATTTTGGCACGAGGAGTGGCAAGCGGCGCAAGAGTGGGGTACGTGCGGTCCGTCACCCTTGACACGTACGCCCGGATCGGGACCTACGTCCCTTGTTGACGCCGCATCAGTGGCACGCTCGGAGCGCAAGACGAAACCTCAAAACGGGCGGTACGTCAAACATCAGTTCGCCGACCGGCGGTCCCGGACCGCCCGCCACCGCTCCACGAGCCGTCCGTAGGCCGCCCCCGCCGCCTCCCCGTCCCCGTGCCGCAGCGCCTCGATGCCCTCGGCGACGTCCGCCGCGGAGTGGTCGTCCTCCAGCTCGCCGGCGGGCAGGGCGTGCACCAGCCCGCCGTAGTCCAGCTCGACGAGGGAGCGGGGGTGGAACTCCTCCAGCCAGCGCCCGACGTCCACCAGGCCGTCGATCAGCGGGCCCTCGTCCATGGCCTCCTTCAGCGCGCGCAGGCCCCGGGCCACCCGGCGCCGGGCCTGCACCATCGGCGTCCGGTAGCGCAGCACGGGCGCCGGTCCCCCGGGCCCGCCGCCCCGTCGTACTCCCGCTCCTCGTCGGAGACCAGCACGAACCAGTTGATCGGCACCTGCCAGGTTGCCGTGCGGATCCACGGGCGGGCGTCGGGGTTGCGCTCCAGCCACCGCTCGTAGTCCTGGGCGGCCTGGCGGCGCACGACCGGGGCAGGACGGCGTCCAGCACCGGCTCGGGGAAGTCCTCCGCCAGCTCGGCGAGGGCGAGCCAGCCGCGCAGCCGGGTGCGCCAGGGGCAGACGCAGACCACGCCGTCGACCTCCGTGACGAACGCGTCGCCGCTCTCGTGCACCGGCACGGCGACCGGCGGGTGGGCAGCAGGTCGGCCAGGGAGCGGCGCAGCTCGTCCTGGTAGCCGGGCAGGTCGGTGCGGCGGGCGTAGCGCTCCCAGTGGGCCCGCTCGGGCTCCGGGAAGGCGGCCAGCGGTTCGTACACGCGCAGGTACGCCGCGTAGGGCACGACCACCGAGGACACCTTGGGCACGCCTGCTCCCTCCCCCGCGCGCGGGTCCGGAAACCTGCGGGGCACGTTCACGGACCCGCTCACAAACGCACGGAATCTCTGCAAATCGTCGCACGCGCGTACTCCGTGCGAAGGTGATCCTGAGCACTGTGCGGCGGGCCGGCACCCCCAGGCTCTAATCTCGTGCCACGGCCCCCGCCACCCCTACGGGAGCCGGTCTCCACCCGCCGCTACTTACTCAGGAGTCACCACAGTGACCGACGTAACCGGCGCGCCTGCTGATGTACTGCACACCCTGTTCCACTCGGACCAGGGCGGTCATGAGCAAGTCGTGCTCTGCCAGGACCGGGCCAGCGGCCTGAAGGCCGTCATCGCCATCCACTCCACCGCCCTGGGCCCCGCCCTCGGCGGTACGCGCTTCTACCCCTACGCCACCGAGGCGGAGGCCGTCGCCGACGCGCTGAACCTCGCGCGGGGATGTCGTACAAGAACGCCATGGCCGGCCTCGAGCACGGCGGTGGCAAGGCCGTGATCATCGGCGACCCGGAGCGGATCAAGTCCGAGGAGCTGCTGCTCGCCTACGGGCGCTTCGTCGCCTCCCTCGGCGGGCGCTACGTCACCGCCTGCGACGTCGGCACCTACGTCGCCGACATGGACGTCGTGGCCCGCGAGTGCCGCTGGACCACCGGCCGCTCGCCCGAGAACGGCGGCGCCGGCGACTCCTCCGTCCTCACCGCCTTCGGCGTCTACCAGGGCATGCGCGCCTCCGCCCAGCACCTGTGGGGCGACCCCTCGCTGCGCGACCGCACGGTCGGCGTCGCGGGCGTCGGCAAGGTCGGCCACCACCTGGTGGAGCACCTGCTGAAGGAGGGCGCCCGGGTGCTGGTCACGGACGTGCGCGAGGACGCCGTCCGGCGGATCACCGAGCGGCACCCGGAGGTGCTGGCGGTGGCCGACACCGAGACCCTGATCCGCACCGAGGGCCTGGACGTCTACGCCCCGTGCGCGCTCGGCGGGGCGCTGAACGACGACACCGTGCCGGTGCTGACCGCCAAGGTGGTCTGCGGGGCGGCCAACAACCAGCTCGCCCACCCGGGTGTGGAGAAGGACCTCGCCGACCGCGGGATCCTCTACGCGCCGGACTACGTGGTGAACGCCGGCGGGGTCATCCAGGTCGCGGACGAGCTGCACGGCTTCGACTTCGACCGGTGCAAGGCGAAGGCCGCGAAGATCTACGACACCACGCTGGCCATATTCGCACGTGCGAAGGAAGACGGCATCCCGCCGGCCGCCGCGGCCGACCGGATCGCCGAGCAGCGGATGGCGGAAGCGCGCAGCCGGGCCTGATCGGGGAAGCGGGCACCCCGGGACCACGGGGTGCGGCGGTACCCGCCGGCGGAGGTTGGAGACAACTCTCACTTCTTCCGGCGGGTCGACCGTCCACAAGTGGTTAAAATCGCGGTTGACCAGCGAGGACGGGGCGCCTCGAGGGTCCTGGGCGCGGGCACGTCATGCGGGCGACGTACCGTATGGGCGCGGGCTCAGGTACCGTGGAAGCCCTACGGACCGGTCTCTCCACGGAGAGCCCGTTCGGGACCATGAACGCGTGTCAAGACTCTGGGGCCGTCGAGCCCCGTCGTTGAGGGGTCGAGCCATGGGGCGCGGCCGGGCCAAGGCCAAGCAGACGAAGGTCGCCCGCCAGCTGAAGTACAACAGCGGTGGGACGGACCTCTCACGCCTGGCCGAGGAGCTGGGCGCATCGACATCGAACCAGTCGCCGAACGGCGACCGCTTCGAGGCCGATGAGCATGACGACGACGACCTGTACTCCCGGTACGCCGACCTCTACGAGGACGACGACGAGGAGGACGAGGACAGCCAGTCCTCGCACCATCGTCGCGGCGCTTGACCTAGTACTGGACACCTGCCCGGTCGGTGACTGACGTCACCGACCGGCTTCTGTGCTACCCGCACTTCGGTCGCTCCCCGCACGTCCGCCGGGCGTGCCCGGGGGTCGCCGTCAGGCGTAGTCGCCGACGAGGGCCGCGCCCGTGCCGTGGTCGCCGCGGGCGGTGATCTCACCGGCCACCCAGGCGTCCACACCGCGGTCGGCGAGCGTCGCCAGGGCCACGTCCGTCGACTCCTGCGGCACGATCGCGATCATGCCGACGCCCATGTTGAGGGTCTTCTCCAGCTCCAGGCGCTCGACCCGGCCGGTGCGGCCGACGAGGTCGAAGACCGGGCCGGGGGTCCAGGTGGAGCGGTCGACCACGGCGTGCAGGTCGTCCGGGATCACCCGGGCCAGGTTGGCCGCCAGTCCGCCGCCGGTGACGTGGCTGAAGGCGTGCACGTCCGTGGTGCGGGTGAGGGCCAGGCAGTCCAGCGAGTAGATCTTCGTCGGCTCCAGCAGTTCCTCGCCGAGGGTGCGGCCGAGCTCGTCCACATGGGCGTCGAGGGCCAGGCCGGCCCGGTCCAGCAGCACGTGGCGGACGAGCGAGTACCCGTTCGAGTGAAGCCCGGACGAGGCCATGGCGACGACCGCGTCGCCCTCGCGGATGCGGTCCGCGCCGAGCAGCCGGTCGGCCTCCACGACGCCCGTACCGGCGCCGGCGACGTCGAAGTCGTCCTCGCCCAGCAGGCCCGGGTGTTCGGCCGTCTCGCCGCCGACCAGGGCGCAGCCGGCCAGCACACAGCCCTCGGCGATGCCCTTGACGATGGCGGCGACCCGCTCGGGGTGGACCTTGCCGACGCAGATGTAGTCGGTCATGAACAGCGGCTCGGCGCCGCTGACCACGATGTCGTCCATGACCATGGCGACCAGGTCGTGGCCGATGGTGTCGTAGACGCCCATGCGGCGGGCGACGTCGACCTTGGTGCCGACGCCGTCCGTGGCGGAGGCGAGCAGCGGACGCTCGTAGCGCTTGAGGGCGGAGGCGTCGAAGAAGCCGGCGAAGCCGCCGAGGCCGCCGAGGACCTCGGGGCGCTGCGTCTTCTTCACCCACTCCTTCATCAGCTCGACGGCGCGGTCGCCCGCCTCGATGTCCACGCCCGCGGCTGCGTAGCTGGCGCCAGTTGTGTCAGGCATGACGATGAGAACCTTCGTGTCGTACGGCAGGTGGTGCGGACGTCGGCTACGGGCGACGGATGGCGTCGGCGGCGGCCGTGGCGGCGGGCCCGGCGGCCAGCTCGGTCTCCAGCAGCTGCTTGCCGAGCAGCTCGGGGTCGGGCAGCTCCATCGGGTACTCGCCGTCGAAGCAGGCGCGGCACAGGTTCGGCTTGGCGATGGTGGTCGCCTCGATCATGCCGTCGATGGAGATGTAGGCGAGGGAGTCGGCGCCCAGGCTGGTGCCGATCTCCTCGATGCTCATGCCGTTGGCGATCAGCTCGGCGCGGGTGGCGAAGTCGATGCCGAAGAAGCACGGCCACTTCACGGGCGGGGAGGAGATCCGGATGTGGACCTCGGCGGCGCCCGCCTCGCGCAGCATGCGGACCAGGGCCCGCTGGGTGTTGCCGCGGACGATGGAGTCGTCCACGACGACCAGCCGCTTGCCCTTGATGACTTCCTTCAGGGGGTTCAGCTTCAGGCGGATGCCGAGCTGGCGGATGGTCTGCGAGGGCTGGATGAAGGTGCGGCCCACGTAGGCGTTCTTCACCAGGCCGGCGCCGAAGGGGATGCCGGAGGCCTCGGCGTAGCCGATCGCGGCCGGCGTGCCGGACTCCGGGGTCGCTATGACCAGGTCGGCCTCGACCGGGGACTCCTTGGCGAGGCGGCGGCCCATCTCCACGCGGGAGAGGTACACGTTCCGGCCGGCGATGTCGGTGTCCGGGCGGGCCAGGTAGACGTACTCGAAGACACAGCCCTTGGGCTTCGCTTCTGCGAATCGCGACGTCCGCAAGCCGTTCTCGTCGATGGCGACGAACTCGCCCGGCTCGATCTCCCGGACGAAGCTCGCGCCGGTGATGTCGAGGGCGGCGGTCTCGGAGGCGACCACCCAGCCGCGCTCCAGCCGGCCCAGGACCAGCGGGCGGATGCCCTGCGGGTCGCGGGCGGCGTAGAGGGTGTGCTCGTCCATGAAGACGAGCGAGAAGGCGCCCTTGACCTGCGGGAGGACCGTGTGGGCGGCCTCCTCGATGGTCAGCGGCTTGCCGTCCTCGTCGACCTGGGCCGCGAGCAGCGCGGTGAGCAGGTCGGTGTCGTTGGTCGCCGCGACGCGCGGGGAGCGGCCCTCCTGCTTGGGCAGGTCGGCGACCATCTCGGCGAGCTGGGCGGTGTTGACCAGGTTGCCGTTGTGCCCGAGCGCGATGGAACCGTGCGCGGTGGCGCGGAACGTCGGCTGGGCGTTCTCCCACACGGAGGCACCGGTGGTCGAGTAGCGGGCGTGGCCGACCGCGATGTGACCCTGGAGCGAACCGAGCGAGGTCTCGTCGAAGACCTGGGAGACCAGGCCCATGTCCTTGAAGACGAGGATCTGGGAGCCGTTGCTGACCGCGATTCCCGCGGATTCCTGACCCCGATGCTGGAGGGCGTAGAGCCCGAAGTACGTGAGCTTGGCGACCTCTTCGCCCGGAGCCCAGACACCGAAGACGCCGCAGGCGTCCTGGGGCCCTTCTCACCGGGGAGCAGGTCGTGGTTGAGTCGTCCGTCACCACGTGGCACGTCTCCGAGTGTAGGCGAGGTCGACCACTGGTCCGAATTGGGGATACGGCCCGCTCAGTGGATCACCGGTCGGCGACGGCCCGGACGCTGGTTCCGTTTGCGCTGGTCAGCGTGAGGGTCTGCTGATCGATTCGATACTCGACCTTGCTGTCGAACAGCTTCAGCAGCCGCTTCTCGGTGTCCATGAGTGAGCCTTCGCACACCATTCGGGTCGTGGCGGCCGGGCCCAGGGTGATATGGCCGTCGCGCACGGTGGCGTCGGCGTTGACCCGGTTGCAGCCGAGGCTGCCGGAGACGGTGCCCTTCTTCTCGTCGAAGGTCAGGTGGGGCGCCTCGCCGGCCTTGCCGTCCGCCGCGTCCCTGTCGGCCGCCGCGTCCTTGCCGTCCTGGGTGTCCGCCGTGGCCTGCCCGTCCCGGCCGGCGGGGGTCGTCACGGTCCACTTCGTCCCGTACAGGGCGGCGTCCGGCTGTTCGCTGAGGCGGACGGTGTCGCCGTCGGCGGTGGTGAGCGTGAGCCGGTCGCCGTCCGCCCCGGTGGTGAGCGGACCGGCGGTGAGCGTGCGCGAGAGCGTCTCCTCGAACTTCATGGGCATGTCCGTGCAGCCCTTCTCGGTCGAGGTGGCGTCGCTGATGCGGACCCGGTCGCCCGTGACCTCGGCCTTGGCGCTGAAGCTGTTGCAGCCGAAGCTGCCCTCCGCCCGGCCGCCCTCGTCGATCCGGACGTGGGCGCCCTCGGGGCCCGGTGGGTCCGGCCGTCGACGGTGACGCTGTCCACGCTCCAGTGGACGCCGGTCACCGGCCTGCCGCCGTCGCCGACCGCGCTGCTGCCGCCGTCGGCCTTCTCGGTTCCGCAGGCCGCCGCGAAGGGGACGAGGACGACGGCGGCCGCCGTCAGGGTGATGCGCTGCTTCTGCCTGTACATGCCCCTTCGACGGGGCCCGGGAAGGATCGGTTCCCCTCGGTCGGGAACGGGTTCCGGACGGCCGGGCCCGGGCTCCGGTCAGCCGAGGAGCGGCAGCAGTCCGCCGAGGTCGGCCCGCTCCCCGCTCGCGCTGACCGCGGCGCCGGCGAGCGCGTCCTTCCAGTCCAGCCGCCCGGTCGCGAGCCGGATCCAGGTCAGCGGCGCGGTCTCGACGACGTTGGGCGGGGTGCCGCGGGTGTGCCGGGGCCCTTCGACGCACTGCACGACGGCGTACGGCGGGATCCGCACCTCCGTGGAGCCGCCGGGCGCCTTCACGGCGAGCGCGTCGGCGAGCAGCCGGGTGGCGGCGGCCAGGGCCTGCCGGTCGCAGGGCACGTCGAGGCCGGGCACGGCCGCGTTGAGGTCGTCGGTGTGGACGACGAGTTCGACGGTGCGGGTGACGAGGTAGCCGGTCAGCGTCATCGCGCCCGCGTTGGTCTCCAGGAGCCGGTCGCCGGGCTGCTCGGGCAGCCGGGCGCGCAGGTCCTCCTCGATGCCGGTGAGATAGGCGTCCAGGTCGGGGTGGTCGGCGGCGAGGGTGTGGGCGAGACCGGCGATCGCGGCGCTGTTCGCCCCGGTGGCGAAGGCCCAGTCGGCGGGCTGGGTGTCCTGCCGGGCCGGGGCGGGCCGGTCCAGGGCGCGGAGCACGGCCGTCAGCGCCGTCCCGACGTGCGCGACCAGCTCGCGCACGGTCCAGTCCCCGAGCCGGGTCGGCAGCGCGAGCTGCTCGGGGGTGAGCGTGGCGACGGCGGCCCGTACGTGGCCGAACTGGGCGAACACGGCGTCACGGGTGCGGGCGGGATCGTAGCTGCGGGGGCGTTTCCTGGCCGGTGGCATGGAGGGAGCCTATGCGGGACGGAACGGGAAGTCGGAGGAGTCCGGCAGGATCACGTCGGTGCAGTGACGGCGCTCGGTGACGTCGGTGACGTAGGCGCGGAAGATCTTCTCGGCGTCGGCCGCGAGCACCTTGTCGTAGCCGAGGCCGACGGTCATGGTGTGGATCTGCGGCCGCCCGGCGCAGACCGAGGAGGCCCACCAGACCGGGTCCTCCTCGCTGCGGCCGGCCTTCCCGGGGGTGGCGGGTTCCGGCGCCTCGTCCCGGAAGCCGGTGCTGGTCAGCAGGACGTTCTTCGCGTCCTCGCCGGCGTACGTGTGGAGGGAGACGAACCACATCCCCGGCCGCTTCGGCCTGATGAGGCCGGGGTGTCCGTCCTCCTCGGCGGCGTGGAGGCCGGACACCCGGCCGGGGCTGAGCACCAGGGCACACCGCTCGTCCCAGAGCCGGTCGTCGGTGCGGCTGTGCAGGACCTGGTCCGGGTACCGGCCGTCGCGGGCGAAGCCGGCCTCGCGGTACCAGGCGCAGGTGCCCTCGGCGCGGGAGGCGGGGACGGGGCCCTCGGGCAGCGGGGGACGTCCTCGGGCGGGTCGGGCAGCCGGCCGGCGCAGCCCAGCCGTGCGGCGAGGTTGTTGGCGGTGATCACGGCGGTCTCGGCGAGGACGGAGCGGTCGTGGTCGCCGAGCTGGCCGTCGACGGTGAACGGGCGCCCGGGGTCCATCAGCTCGGCCCGCGCCCACAGCGCCTCGACGTCCCGGCCGTTCAGCTCGCCCTCGGGGCAGGGCAGCTCGACGGTCACCCCGGAGTCGGTGACGAGGCCCGGTACGCCGCCGCCGAGCGGCTGGGCGGGGAAGGTCCGGCCGCCGAAGGGGTCGACCAGCTCCTCCAGCGGGTCGTCGGCGACCACGGGCCGGCCGGAGGGCAGGACGCCGGCCGTGCCGGTGAAGAACCAGCGCTGCCCGCTGCCGGTGCCGTGCTTCTCGCCGGCCTCGGTGCTGAAGATCTCGCAGTCCTGCGTGGGGCCGTCGGCGAAGTCGATCGTGCCTTCCTCGGAGGTGCGATGGGTGAGGGTGCCGCCCGCCGGGGAGAGGGCCAGCACCCGGCCGGCCGGGACCAGTCCGTCGCAGGCCTCGTCGATCCGGTGCCGGGCGTCCAGCACCTGCCAGATCTCGTGCCCGCCGTAGCCGCCCGCCAGCACGGCGGTCAGGCACAGCGCGACGTTCAGGGCCTTGCGTACACCGGTCGGTATCCTCACCGCTCCCCCGTTCTCACGCACCGGAGGTCCCGCACTCGTCGTGCGGGACCTCCGTCGTTCTACCCCGGGCCGGTCAGGCCAGCAGCGCCGGGATGGTCGCCTCGTGGGTGGCGCGCAGCTCGTCCAGGGTGAGCGTGAACGCGCCCTGGACCTCGACCGTGTCGCCGTCGACGACGCCGATGCGGGTGGCGGGGAGGCCGCGGGCACCGCACATGTCGGTGAAGCGGACCTCCTCGGAGCGGGGACGGCGACGACCGCGCGGCCCGCCGACTCGGAGAAGAGGAAGGTGAACGCGTCCAGACCGTCGGGGACGATCAGGCGGGCGCCCTTGCCGCCGAGCAGCGCCGACTCCACGACCGCCTGGATCAGGCCGCCGTCGGAGAGGTCGTGCGCGGAGTCGATCATGCCGTCGCGGGAGGCGGCGATCAGGATCTCGGCGAGCAGGCGCTCGCGCTCCAGGTCGACCTTCGGGGGCAGGCCGCCGAGGTGGTCGTGGATCACCTGGGACCAGGCCGAGCCGCCGAACTCCTCACGGGTGTCGCCGAGCAGGTAGAGGAGCTGGCCCTCCTCCTGGAAGGCGACGGGGGTGCGGCGGGCCACGTCGTCGATGACGCCGAGGACGGCGACGACCGGCGTGGGGTGGATCGCCGCCTCGCCCGTCTGGTTGTACAGCGAGACGTTGCCGCCGGTGACCGGGGTGCCGAGCTGCTGGCAGGCGTCCGCCAGACCGCGCACGGCCTCCGCGAACTGCCACATGACCGCCGGGTCCTCGGGCGAGCCGAAGTTCAGGCAGTCCGAGACCGCCAGCGGCTTGGCGCCGGTCGTTGCCACGTTGCGGTAGGCCTCGGCGAGGGCCAGCTGGGCGCCCGTGTACGGGTCGAGCTTGGCGTAGCGGCCGTTGCCGTCGGTGGCGATCGCGACGCCGAGGCCGGTCTCCTCGTCGATGCGGATCATGCCGGAGTCCTCCGGCATCGCCAGCACGGTGTTGCCCTGCACGAAGTGGTCGTACTGCTGGGTGATCCACTGCTTGGAGGCCTGGTTGGGCGAACCGACCAGCTTCAGGACCTGGTCCTTCAGCTCCTCGCCCGACTGCGGGCGGGGCAGCTTGCCCGCGTCGTCGGCCTGGAGGGCGTCCTGCCAGGACGGGCGGGCGTAGGGGCGCTCGTAGGTCGGGCCCTCGTGGGCGACCGTGCGCGGGTCGACGTCGACGATCTTGCCGCCGTGCCAGTAGATCTCCAGGCGGTCGCCGTCGGTCACCTCACCGATGACGGTGGCGATGACGTCCCACTTCTCGCAGATCTCCAGGAAGCGGTCGACCTTGTCGGGCTCGACGACCGCGCACATCCGCTCCTGCGACTCGCTCATGAGGATCTCCTCCGGCGAGAGCGTGGAGTCGCGCAGCGGGACGTCGTCCAGGGTGACGCGCATGCCGCCGGAGCCGTTGGAGGCCAGCTCGGAGGTGGCGCAGGACAGGCCGGCCGCGCCGAGGTCCTGGATGCCGACGACCAGCTTCTCCTTGAACGCCTCCAGGGTGCACTCGATGAGGAGCTTCTCCTGGAAGGGGTCGCCGACCTGGACGGCGGGGCGCTTCGACGGCTTGGCGTCGTCGAAGGTCTCCGAGGCGAGGATCGACGCGCCGCCGATGCCGTCGCCGCCGGTCCGGGCGCCGTACAGGATGACCTTGTTGCCCGCGCCGGACGCCTTCGCGAGGTGGATGTCCTCGTGCCGCATCACGCCGATGCAGCCGGCGTTGACCAGCGGGTTGCCCTGGTAGCAGGCGTCGAAGACGACCTCGCCGCCGATGTTGGGCAGGCCCAGGCAGTTGCCGTAGCCGCCGATGCCGGCGACCACGCCGGGCAGGACGCGCTTGGTGTCGGGGTGGTCGGCCGCGCCGAAGCGCAGCGGGTCCACGACGGCGACCGGGCGGGCGCCCATCGCGATGATGTCGCGGACGATGCCGCCGACACCCGTGGCCGCGCCCTGGTAGGGCTCGACGTACGAGGGTGGTTGTGCGACTCGACCTTGAAGGTGACCGCGTAGCCCTGACCGACGTCGACGACGCCGGCGTTCTCGCCGATGCCGACGAGCAGGGCGTCGCTCTCGGGGGCCTTCTCGCCGAACTGGCGGAGGTGGACCTTGCTGCTCTTGTACGAGCAGTGCTCGGACCACATCACCGAGTACATGGCCAGCTCCGCGCCGGTGGGGCGGCGGCCCAGGATCTCGACGATCCGCTCGTACTCGTCCTTCTTCAGGCCCAGCTCGGCCCAGGGCAGCTCGACGTCGGGGGTCGCGGCCGCGTGCTCGACCGTGTCCAGAGGCGTCCGGCTCATGCGTTGACCAGCTTCTTGAGGATCGAGGTGAAGAACGGGAGGCCGTCGGTACGGCCCGTACCGATCAGCGGCTCCACGGCGTGCTCGGGGTGCGGCATCAGGCCGACGACGTTGCCCGCCTCGTTGGTGATGCCGGCGATGTCGTTGAGCGAGCCGTTGGGGTTGAAGTCGAGGTACCGGAAGGCGACGCGGCCCTCGGCCTCCAGCTTGTCCAGCGTGTACCGGTCGGCCACGTAGCGGCCGTCCATGTTCTTCAGCGGGATGTGGATCTCCTGGCCCGCCGTGTAGTCGGCCGTCCAGGCGGTGTCCGCGTTCTCCACCCGCAGCTTCTGGTCGCGGCAGATGAAGTGCAGGTGGTCGTTGCCGAGCATCCCGCCGGGCAGCAGATGGGCCTCGGTGAGGATCTGGAAGCCGTTGCAGATGCCGAGGACCGGCAGGCCGGCCTTCGCCTGGTCGATGACCGTGTCCATCACCGGCGAGAAGCGGGCGATGGCCCCGGCGCGCAGATAGTCGCCGTAGGAGAAACCACCGCACAGCACCACGGCGTCGACCTGCTTGAGGTCCTTGTCCTTGTGCCAGAGCGCCACGGGTTCGGCGCCGGCGACGCGGATCGCGCGCTGCGTGTCCCGGTCGTCGAGGCTGCCGGGGAAAGTGACGACGCCGATACGAGCGGTCACTTCACGGCCTCCGTGACGTCCGCCGCTTCCTCGACCCGGACGGTGAAGTCCTCGATCACGGTGTTGGCGAGGAAGGATTCCGCAAGATCGTGGATGCGGGCGAGGGCGGCCTCGTCGACCGGCCCGTCAACTTCCAGTTCGAAACGCTTTCCCTGGCGGACGTCCGAGATCCCCTCGAAACCGAGCCGCGGCAGTGCGCGCTGCACCGCCTGGCCCTGGGGGTCGAGGATCTCCGGCTTGAGCATGACGTCGACTACGACGCGTGCCACTGGCACTCCCGGTGTGTGGTGCTGAGCAGGTTCCTTCAGACTACCCGCACAAAAATTCTACGCGTGTAGCGTTGGAGGAAACTACGTGACCGCTGTCACGGTTCGGCATCGGAGGGGGCGGCGGAGGCGGCCTCTGCGAAAAGGTTCGGGAAAGATCCCGGATCTGCCCGGGCCAGGTATTGCGCAGCGGACACGCGGAGAGATTTAGTCGGGCTTCCCATTGCAATGCCGGGCACTGTACAAATGAAATGCCAATAGCCGATACTTTGCCCAATAACAGGCGAACAGTCGGTATCTTCGCGGCGTCCTGGCACGTCATCGCGGAGATGCCGCACGAAGGGACCGATATTCGTGGCGCAGCGTGTCGTGGTCACTCTCTTCGACGACATCGACGGCTCGGAAGCGGCGGAGACGATCGCCTTCGGACTCGACGGCAAGATGTACGAGATCGACCTCAACGAAGCCAATGCGAGGAAACTCCGCAAGGCCCTGGAGCCGTATGTGGAGGCCGGCCGCAAGCGGTCGAGGTCCGGCAAGGCCTACCGGCAGACGCACGTCGCCCCCGACCCGGCGGCGGTCCGCGCCTGGGCCCAGGCCAACCGCATGGACGTGCCGGCGCGGGGCCGCATCCCCAAGAAGGTGTACGAGGCCTTCGCCGCCGCGCAGTGAGCACCCGCCCCGCGGCGGACGGCCGACGGCCGCTCAGCAGCCCCTCGCGGCAACCGACTTGCGCGGCACCCCCGGTGATCAGCTAAAGTCTGGAGCACGCCGCGGGGCGAGGCCGAAAGGCCCAGCTCACGGACTTGCGGGTGTAGTTCAGTAGTAGAACATCCCCCTTCCAGGGGAAGGCGCAGTGTGCAATTCCTGTCACCCGCTCCGCACCGCCGTACGGACCACTGCTGTGGATCAGGTAGGCTGGTGCCCGCACCGATCGGTGAGAGCCGGTCGGGGCAATGCGGACGTAGCTCAGTTGGTAGAGCGCAACCTTGCCAAGGTTGAGGTCGCGAGTTCGAGCCTCGTCGTCCGCTCGGGAATGAGACCCCGGTCCTGAAGGACCGGGGTCTTTTCGTGCACCCTCGCCGGCGCTCCGCTTCCCCGCGCCGTCACGCGTCCGACACCTGTGCCGTCACGCGTCCGACACCCGTGCCGTCACGCGTCTGACATTTGTCATGCCCGGTGATGACAGCGCGCACTGCCGCCGCGGGCCGCGCACCGGGACGCTGGAGCCATGGAAGCGAACGGACACGAACACGTGATCGAGGTCACCGACCTGCGACGTGTGTACGGGGGCGGGTTCGAGGCCGTGCGCGGCATCACCTTCTCCGTGCGCCGCGGGGAGATCTTCGCGCTGCTCGGCACCAACGGCGCCGGCAAGACGTCCACCGTCGAACTGCTGGAAGGGCTGGCCGCCCCGGCCTCGGGGCGGGTCCGGGTCCTCGGACACGACCCGTACACCGACCGCGCCGCCGTACGCCCCCGCACCGGCGTGATGCTGCAGGAGGGCGGCTTCCCGTCCGAGCTGACCGTCGCGGAGACGGCACGGATGTGGGCGGGCTGCGTCAGCGGCGCCCGCCCGCCCGCGGAGGTGCTGGCGCTGGTCGGGCTGGAGGCCAGGTCCGCGGTCCGGGTCAAGCAGCTCTCCGGCGGCCAGCGGCGCCGGCTGGACCTGGCCCTCGCCCTGCTCGGCGACCCCGAGGTGCTCTTCCTGGACGAGCCCACCACCGGCCTGGACGCCGAAGGGCGCCGCGACACCTGGGAGTTGGTCCGCGAACTGCGGGCCGCCGGCACGACCGTGCTGCTGACCACCCACTACCTGGAGGAGGCCGAGCAGCTCGCCGACCGCCTCGCGATCATGCACGACGGCCGCATCGCCGCCACCGGGACCCCGGCCGAGGTCACCGCCGCCCAGCCCTCCCGGATCACCTTCGACCTGCCCGACGGCTACTTCGTGGGCGATCTGCCGCCGCTCGCCGACCTCGGCGTGACCGGCCACGAGACCGAGGGCCGGACCGTCCGCCTGCGCACCCACGAGCTGCAGCGCGCCGCCACCGGCCTGCTGGTGTGGGCCGAACGGGCCGGGGTGGAGCTGCGCCGCCTCGACATCAGGTCGGCGTCCCTGGAGGAGGCCTTCCTCGGCATCGCGAAGGAGTTCTCCGCGGAACGCACCCCGCGGACGACGAAGACGACGAAGGAGTACACGGCATGAGCGCCACCCCCGCCCAGGCCCCCGCGGCGTCCGCGCCCAGGACGGCGGCCACCACGCCGGCGAGCCGGATGGCGGCCCTGGCCCGCGCCGAACTGACCCTGTTCGGACGGAGCAGGGCGCGCTCGTCGCCGGGCTGTTCGTCCCGCTGGTGCTGCCGCTCAGCGTGCGGTCGGCGGCCGAGGAGATGGACCTCGCCGAGGCCGGACTGAACACCGGCACCCTCATGCTGCCCGCCTCGATCGGCTTCTCCCTGCTGTTCGCCGTGTACTCGACCCTGGTCGGCGTCTTCGTCGTCCGGCGCGAGGAACTCGTCCTGAAGCGGCTGCGCACCGGTGAACTGCGGGACCCCGAGATCCTCGCCGGCTCCGCGCTGCCGGCCGCCGTCACCGGGGTCGCGCAGAGCCTGCTGCTGGCGGCGGGCTGCGCCGTACTGCTCGACATGGCGGCGCCGGCCGCGCCCCATCTGGCCGTCCTCGGTCTGCTGCTGGGCGTCGTGATGTGCGCCGCACTGGCCGCCGTCACCGCGAGCTTCACCCGGACCGGCGAGAGCGCGCAGGTCACGCCCATGCCGCTGATGTTCGTGTCGATGATCTGCTCCGGCATGGTCGTCCCGCTGGAGCTGTTCCCCGACCGGGTGGCCTCCGTCTGCGAGCTGCTGCCGCTGACGCCCGTCGTCACGCTGGTGCGCGGCGGCTGGACCGGCGACCTGTCCGCGGCCGAGGCGCTGGGCGCCGTCGCCACGGCGGTGGCCTGGACCGTGCTCTCCGTGTTTGCTGTACGGCGGTGGTTCCGCTGGGAGCCGCGGCGCTGAGAGGGGCGCGCCGGTGCACGAGGAGAACGGGGCGGACGAGCGGATGCGCAGGCCGAGGGGCTGGTGGCGGCGGAAGAGCACGCCGGAGAAGGTCGAGACGTACACCCGGTGGTCGTTCCACTTCTTCGGGGTGAGCGAGATCGGGGCCTTCGGGCTGTCGGGCTACGGCAAGGTGGACGCCCGGCTCGCGACCCTGCTGTCGCTGATGGTCCTCGCCCACGCGGCGCTCTGCATGACGACCGCCGCGCGGGCACTGGACTGGACGCGCGGGCGCCGCGCCCAGCCCGTCCGGCTGCTGTGGGCGCTCGGCGCCCTCACCGCGGTCGTCGCGACCATCGCGATCGCCATCGCGGAGCGCGGCCCCGAGAACGGCGACGTCGGGTCCACGGCCGCCGGTGTCTTCGTCGGCGTCCTGAGCTTCGGCGTCGGCGCGATGGCGCTCGGGGTGCGCCGCCGGCGGCGCGTGATCGCCATGGCCGGCGGCTTCGCGGTGGGCGCGGGGGCCGTGTCGTTCCCGCTGGGCCTGCCCGCGCTCGCCTCGCTGGTCATGACGTGCGTCGTGCTGCTGGGAGCCGGCTTCCTCGCCTTCACCGCGGTCTTCTCCGTCTGGCTGCTCGACGCCGTCTACGAGCTCCACGACGCCCGTGAGACCCGGGCCCGGCTGGCGGTCGCCGAGGAACGGCTGCGGTTCGGCCGGGACCTGCACGACGTCCTGGGCCGCAACCTCGCCGTGATCGCCCTCAAGAGCGAGCTGGCCGTGCAGCTGACCCGGCGCGGACGGCCCGAGGCGGTGGAGCAGATGATCGAGGTGCAGCGCATCGCGCAGGAGTCGCAGCGCGAGGTGCGCGACGTCGTCCGCGGCTACCGGGAGGCCGACCTGGAGGCCGAACTCGCCGGGGCGCACGGCGTGCTGACGGCCGCCGGGATCGACTGCGCCGTGACCGGCGACACGGCCGGGCTGCCCGCCGAGGTGCAGTCGGCGCTCGGCTGGGTGGTGCGGGAGGCCACCACCAACGTGCTGCGGCACGGCGACGCGGAACGGTGTGCCGTGGCGGTGCGGACGGAGAAGGGACGTGTGGTGCTGACGGTGGAGAACGACGGGGTGACGGGGGCCGGTGGCGGTCCGGCCGCGCCGGGCGGCTCGGGGCTCGCGGGGCTGCGGGAGCGGCTGTCCGCGGTGGGCGGCACCCTGGAGGCCGGCCGGGCCGGCGGGGGGACGTTCCGGCTGGTGGCCGAGGTGCCGCTGGCCGCCGGGGCGACGCTGGGGGCCGCGTCGTGAGCGCCGCGGTACGGGTGCTGCTCGCCGACGACGAGCATCTGATCCGCGGGGCGCTGGCCGCGCTGCTGGCCCTCGAGGACGACCTGGTGGTGGTCGCCGAGGCGGCCTCCGGGCCGGAGGCGCTGGCCATGGCGCGGGCGCACGAACCCGACGTGGCCGTCCTGGATCTGCAGATGCCCGGGGCGGACGGTGTGAAGGTCGCCACATCGCTGCGGGCCGAGCTGCCCGGCTGCCAGGTGCTGATCGTGACCGGGCACGGGCGGCCGGGGCATCTGAAGCGGGCGCTCGCGGCGGGGGTGCGCGGGTTCGTGCCCAAGACGCTCAGCGCCCAGCGGCTCGCCGAGATCATCCGCACGGTGCACGCCGGAAACCGCTACGTGGACCCGGAGTTGGCGGCCGACGCGATCTCCGCCGGGGACTCGCCGCTGACCGCGCGGGAGGCGGAGGTGCTGGAGCTGGCCGCCGACGGAGCGCCGATCACGGAGATCGCCGAGCGGGCCGCGCTCGCGGAGGGGACCGTGCGGAACTACCTGTCGTCGGCGGTGACGAAGCTCGGGGCGGAGAACCGTCATGCGGCAGTGCGTCTCGCGCGCGAGCGCGGTTGGGTATAGTTGCTCTCGCGCCACGGCGCAACGCGGACGTAGCTCAGTTGGTAGAGCGCAACCTTGCCAAGGTTGAGGTCGCGAGTTCGAGCCTCGTCGTCCGCTCTGGATCAAGGCCCCGGTCATCGACCGGGGCCTTCGCCGTTTCCGGCGGACGCCGGGCCGGGCCCCGGGGGGCCGGGATTTCGGCCCTCCGGGCCCGGGGCTGCCGGGTTCCGGCGGTGCGGTCAGCTCCAGGGGGTGCCCGTCAGGCGCTCGTACGCCTCGACGTACTTGGCGCGGGTCGCTTCGACGACCTTCTCCGGCAGCGGCGGCGGGGGCTGCTCGCTCCTGCGGTCCCAGCCGGACTCGGCCGAGGTGAGCCAGTCCCGCACGAACTGCTTGTCGTACGACGGCTGCGCCCGGCCCGGCTGCCACTGGTCGGCCGGCCAGAAGCGGGAGGAGTCCGGGGTGAGGACCTCGTCGGCGAGGACCAGGTGCTCGTCGCCGTCGCCCTCGAAACCGAACTCGAACTTGGTGTCGGCCAGGATGATCCCCGCTCGCGGGCGATGTCCCGGGCACGGGAGTAGACGGCGAGGGTCACCTGGCGCAGCCGGGCCGCGGTGTCGGCGCCGACCCGGCGGGCGACTTCCTCGTAGGAGACGTTCTCGTCGTGCTCGCCGACGTCGGCCTTGGTGGCCGGGGTGAAGATCGGGGCGGGCAGCTCCGAGCCGTCGACCAGGCCCTCCGGGAGGGCGAGGCCGCAGACCGTGCGGGACTCGTCGTACTCGGCCAGGCCCGAGCCGGTGAGGTAGCCGCGGGCGACGCACTCGACCGGGACCATCCGCAGGGACTTGCAGACCAGGGTGCGGCCCGCCCAGTCGGCGGGGGCGCCCGCGGGCAGCTCGGTGCTCAGGACGTGGTTGGGGACCAGGTCGGCGAGCTGGTCGAACCACCACAGGGAGAGCTGGGTGAGGACACGGCCCTTGTCGGGGATCTCCGTCGGCAGCACCCAGTCGTAGGCGGACATGCGGTCGCTGGCGACCATCACGAGGTCGCCCGCATCGTTCCGGTACAGGTCGCGCACCTTGCCGGTGTGCAGATGCACCAGGCCCGGAACCTGCCGGGGCTCGGGCTTTTCGACGAATCCGGACACGGTTCCTCCCCGTGGTTCTGTCCAAGTACGTCGATTCTCCCGTACGGCGGGACGATCACGGACAGCGGGTCAGTCGCGTTTGCAGATGCGGTCCAGGAGGTTGGCGGTGGCCCGCTGGATCCGGGGGTCGACGTGGCCGGGCCGGTCCAGGGCCGGGGACCAGGCGAACGTCCCGGACGCGAAGACCCAGGCGCCGGACGGCGCCCGGTACAGCGACGTCTCCTGGTGGCGCCGGACGCCGTCGGCGTCGGTGTACGGGGAGTGGGCGAGCAGCACCCGTTCGTCGTGGTCGGGCAGCGGGGTGCGCGGGAAGTAGCGGTCGGCCTCGCCGGCCACCAGGCCCTCGATCTCGTCGCCCTCGTGGGCGCCGGTCGCCTCCCACATCCAGTGCCCGGCGTTGCGGACGACCATCGGGTGCGGCTCGGGAACGCGGCCCGCGTACTGGATGCCGAGCAGCAGTTGCTCGGCGCGGTCGATCTCCCGCCACAGCACCGGCTTGCCCGGCCCCTTGCGTTTGCGGCAGGTCAGCAGCCGGTCGGGGACGCCGGACGGGGACGGGGACAGCTCCACCTGCCAGTACATGGTGTTGGCGGAGAGGAAGACCAGGGACGTGCCGTGGTCGCGGGCGCGTTCGGTGGTGCGGCGCATCGCCGCCGACCAGTACTCGTCGTGGCCCGGGAAGACCAGCCCCCGGTAGCGGGCCGGGTCGACGCGGCCGGCGTGCAGGTCACGGGCGTCGGCGTAGGCGAGGTCGTAGCCGTAGCGCTCGGCGAAGCGGATGACGTCGTAGGCGTGGCCGACGTGCAGCGGCAGCCCGGCGCCGGCGTACGGGCGGTCGAAGGAGACGGTCGTGGCGGCGTCGGCCTCCCGAGCAGCCGGCCCTCCTCGTCCCAGGCGTGGTACAGGCTGGCGCCGGTGCGGCCGTCCTCCGGGTAGAGGTTGTACGCCTGCCAGGTCACGTCCGGCAGCACCAGCAGCAGGTCGGCGGGGCGGTCGTCGCGGACCGTGAACGGCACGTGGGAGCGGTAGCCGTCGGCCGTGGTGAGGACGGCGACGTAGGCGCCGGGGTTCCAGTAGGTGGGGATCTGGAGCCGCCAGGACAGCCACCAGTGGTGGCAGGAGACCGTGCGGTCGGCGGTGAGCGGCGGGGCTGGACGATGCCGGACAGCCGCGGGCTGGTGGTGATCTTCGCGGCGCCGTCGCCGCCGTAGTGGCCGATGCGGTAGACGTCGACGCCGAACTGCTGGGGCGGGTCGACGGTGACGTGGAAGTCGATCGCCTCCCCGGGGGCGGCGGCTCCGGTCGAGGTGAAGCCCTTGATCTGGAGCCGGACGTCGTCGGCGGCGCGGGGCCGCCGTCCGAGCGGCGCGCGGGGGCCGCGGCGGTGCGGGTGGCCGTGCGGCCGGCGCGGACGCCGGATGCGGGGGCCTTGCCTGCGCGGGCATCGCCGGCGCGGGCGCCGGTGACGGACGCGTCGGCGGTGAACGGGGCGGTGGTCTCGGGATCGGTGTCCACGTACCAGGGGACGACCTGGCCGCCGTCGCCGAAGTACGTCTCACCGCCGCGCAGCCAGGGCACCGGGCCCTGGCCGAAGGGGTCCGTCACGGCGTGCGCGAGTGCTCCCGACTCCCAGCGGCGGACCTGCTCGGACCCCATGGGTCATTCCCCTCCCTCATGCCCCCGTGGTCGTGCGTATGACGTACGCCTTTGCCATGTGCGCGATCGGTCCCAGCACATCACATCTCGCACGCGCACGGTCACTGTTCGTCGTGAACTGGCCGAAAGTGGAACTGGGGGGTCCGGAACGGCGGGGGCGCGTGTGTCGGCGTGCGCCTCGGCGAGGGGCGCGGGGGCCGCAGGGGCGCAGGGCTGGGCGCGGGGGCGCAGGGCCGGGCGTGGGGGCGCGGGGGCGCGGGTGGGTGCCTCAGCCGCGGCCTGCGCGGGCTCGGTGGCGCGGGGGCGCGGGTGGGCGCCTCAGCCGCGGCCTGCGCGGGCTCGGTGGCGTGGCTGCGCGGGCTCGGTGGCGTGGCTCCGCTACGGGGCTCGGGGGCCTCGGGGCTTGGTTGCTCGGGGGCTCGGCGGGGCTGCCGGCAGCGCGGTGACAGCGTGGTCGGCAGCGCTGGTCAGACCAGGCGTACCGGCTTCTCCGGGCGTATCCCCTGCTCGGCGAGCCAGGCCCGCAGCGGGGCCGCGTCCCCGGTCTCGATGAGGCTGAGGACCCGGGGGACAGGTCGGCCGCACGCTCGCCGCCGATCAGCAGGGAGGGGCCGTCGAGCCAGTCCAGGCCCGGGGTGGCGCCTGCGGTGTCCATCGCGGCGCAGCACACCATCGCGATGACGTGGTCGGCCAGCAGCTCGCGGCCGGTGCGCGGGGGCTGCGGCGGGAACAGCGGGAGCGCGCGGTCGTCCCACAGGACGGTGTCCGGGCCCGCGGCCGGGGCGGGGCCCTGCGCCGCCGAGGCCGTCCCACAGGCGGCGCCGGTCGGGCCGACGGCGGCCGACTCTCTGGCCTGGGCCTCCTCGCGGGCGATCTCGGCGCTGAGACCGGCGGCGAGGGCGGCGCCCTGGGGGTGGTGCCGAGGTCGTCCTCGTCCTCGATCTCGACCTCGACCTCATCGAGGTCGTCTGCGGAGAGGTCGTCTGCGGAGAGGTCGTCCTCGGGGAGGTGGCCGGTCCCGGGAAGAGTCGTCTCGTGAGGAGCCGTCTCGGGAAGGGCTGCCCCGGGGGAGGCGGGGGCGGCGCCATGGGGGTGGCCGGGCTCGGGCGACGGTATCGCGGAGGTCACCCGGGCCGGCTGAGCGGCTTCGGTGGCGCCGTCGGCTCCGATGGCTTCGGCGGCCTGGGTGGCTCGGGCTGCCCGGGTCGTGGGGCCGCCGGGTGCCTGGGCGGTGTCCGGTGCGCTCGGAGCCGTGGGTGCCGCGGGGCCGCCGGGTATCGGGGCGGACGACGGCGGGGTCGGGGCGGCGAGGTGGTCGAGGACGCGGGCCAGGGTGGGGCCCTCGGCTCCCGGGCCGTCGGCCGAAGGAGAGAAGGCGGCGCCCTGGGACAGGGGTGCGCCGGCGGGGTGGTCCGCGCTGTCGCCGGTGCGGGCTCCGGCGGCGACGGCGGGGCCGCCGATGACGCCCGGGTCGGTGAGGACATCGGGGTCGGCGAAGGTGTCGGGGTCGGCGAAGGTGTCGGGGCCGGTGGGGGCCCCAGGGGTGGCGGGGGCGTCGGGACCGGCAGGGTTCCCGGGACCGGCTGGGCTCCCGGGACCGTCAGGGCTCCCGGGACCGATGGGGGCCCCTGGTTCGGTGGGGACCTCGCTGCTCGCGGGGGCCTTTCGACCGGCGAGAGCGCCGGGACCGGCGGAGGCCTCGGGGCCGGCCGGGGTGGTGTGGGGGGCGGACGTGTGGCCGGTGGGGGGCTCGGGGCGGGTCGGGGCACGGCGGGCGCCCATCGCGTCCAGGACGCGGTGCAGCCGGGCGGCGTCGGCGCGCCAGGTGCGGTCGACGACCTCTTCCGGGTACTCGTGCCAGTCCACCGGCGCCCAGTCCGGGCCCGGCTCCGCCGGTCCGCCGTGGAACAGGCGGGCGGCGAGGAGGGAGGCCGCCTCGTCCACCGCGCCGGGTTCCTCCAGCAGGTCGCAGGCGGGGCGCTCGCCCAGCCGGGAGGCGAAGCCCTCGGCCAGCCGGTCCCGCCGGGACAGCTCGGTGAGCGCGGCGACGACGCCCGCGTCCAGCCGGGACGGCCAGCGGCCCATCCGCCAGGCGGGCAGCGCCACCCGGGTCAGCAGGCGGTCCCAGCCCGCGTACGCCAGTCCCACCTGTTCCTGCGCGACGATCCGCAGGCCGTAGTCCACGGCCTGGGCGCGCTCGGCGGCGGCCGCGGCGACGCCCCGCTCCATCTCGGCGACGTGCACCCGGCAGCTGCGCAGCAGGAGCCGCGCCACCCGGCCGACGCCCGCGAACACCGCGCGGGACAGCGGGCCCCGGGTCCCGGCGGAGGCCACCGCCACCGCCGCGTCCAGGCCCCGTACGAAGCGCCGGGCGGCGGCTATGTCGGGGTGCGCCGACGGTCCCGTACCGGCCACCACCGGGGCGAGGACCGCGCGCAGCTCACCCACGCGCATCCACCACAGGAACGGCGAACCGATCACGAGGACGGGAGCCGCGGACGGGCGGCGCTGCGCGGAACCGTCCGGGTCCCCGCCCGTGCCGTCCCCGGCGCCGGTGTCCTCCGGTGGGGGGCCGTGGGCCGGGTGGGTGCGGTCCTCCAGCCAGCTGTCGCAGTCCGGGGTGAGGGCTATCGCCGAGGGCGCGGGCACGTCGAGCCGGTCGGCGAGGTCGCGCACCATCCGGTACAGGTCGGGGGCCGACTCCTCGGCGATCGGGACCGTCGGGCTGACGGCGGGACGGGCCCGGGCGACGACCAGGGCGATGCCGGCGGCGGCCGCCAGCACGAGGAGGGAGAGCACGCCGACGGCCCAGCGGGCGGCGTCCCAGCCCGCGCCCGTCAGATGGCCGGTGGAACCGCCGGCGAGCAGGACGACGGCGGCGGCAGCGGGCAGCAGGGCGACGGCCAGGGCACGGCTGCGGATGCGCAGCACGGCCACCGCCCGGGCCCGCGCGGCCTGTGCGCCCCGCTCTTCCACTCCCGTACCGGTCATGACCGGACCTCGCCCCCTCTCTGCCTGTCCTGACGCTGCCTGGTCGTGCTCACTTCCCCACTGTGGCACCCGCCACTGACATCGCAATGCCGGTGGGCCAAGTGCCGGAACGCTTGCGCCGCACCCTAGTTGGGGCTCGGCACCCGTCAGCCGTATGGGGCAGCGGTCACTCGATGGAATGGCTTTGGGGAAAGGTGGATGACGGACAGCGATGATCAGGCCTCGGCTCCTGAGCAGCGCGGAAGCCCGGCAGGCCCCGGTCCGTTCGGGGGGACCGGGGCCTGCCGGGCTCGTGCGTGAGGCGTGGCGGATCGTCCGCGTGAGGGGGAGCGGGTTATGCGCCGGCCGCCGCCTTCGCCGCGATGTCCGTACGGTGCTGGGAGCCGTCGAGGCCGATGCGGGCGACGGCGCGGTAGGCGCGGTCGCGGGCCTCGGTGAGGTCGGCGCCGGTGGCCGTGACGGACAGGACGCGGCCGCCCGCGCTGACCACGGTGTCGCCCTCGCGCCGGGTGCCGGCGTGCAGGACGTAGGCGTGCGGCGCGTCCTGGGCGGCCACCTCGTCCAGCCCGGTGATCGGGTCGCCGGTGCGGGGGTGCCGGGGTAGTTGTGCGAGGCGACGACCACGGTGACGGCCGCCTCGTCGCTCCAGCGCAGGGGCTCGAGGTCGGCGAGGTTGCCGGTGGCGGCGGCCATGAGGAGGCCGGCCAGCGGCGTCCGCAGCCGGGCGAGCACCACCTGGGTCTCGGGGTCGCCGAAGCGGGCGTTGAACTCGATGACGCGGACGCCGCGCGAGGTGATCGCGAGACCGGCGTAGAGCAGCCCGAGAACGGGGTGCCGCGGCGCCGCATCTCGTCCACGGTCGGCTGCAGGACGGTCTGCACGACCTCGTCGACCAGCTTCGGGTCGGCCCAGGGCAGCGGGGAGTAGGCGCCCATGCCGCCGGTGTTGGGGCCCTCGTCGCCGTCGAGCGCGCGCTTGAAGTCCTGGGCGGGCTGGAGCGGGCGGACGTTGTCGCCGTCGGTGATGGCGAACAGGGAGACCTCGGGGCCGTCCAGGTACTCCTCGACGACGACGCGGTCGCAGGCCGCCGCGTGCGCCCTCGCGGCCTCCCGGTCGGAGGTCACGACGACGCCCTTGCCCGCGGCGAGTCCGTCGTCCTTGACGACGTACGGGGCGCCGAACGCGTCCAGTGCCGCGTCGACCTCCTCCGCTGTCGTGCATACGTAGGAGCGCGCGGTCGGGACGCCGGCCGCGGCCATCACGTCCTTCGCGAAGGCTTTGGAGCCCTCCAGCTGCGCGGCCTCCTTGGAGGGGCCGAAGACCGGGATGCCCGCCTCGCGGACGGCGTCGGCCACCCCCGCGACGAGGGGCGCCTCCGGGCCGACGACGACCAGGCCGGCGCCCAGCTCCGTGGCCAGCGCCGCCACGGCGGCGCCGTCGAGGGCGTCGACCTGGTGCAGCTCGGCGACCTCGGCGATACCGGCGTTGCCGGGTGCGCAGTGCAGCGCGGTGACGTCGGGGTCGAGGGACAGGGAACGGCACAGGGCGTGTTCGCGGGCGCCGCCGCCGATGACGAGGACCTTCACGGGGGTCAGCCTAACGGGAGGGGGCGGGCGCGGTTTGTGCGGGCTGCCGAAGGGGTGAGGGCGACGACTTCATAGGTTTCTCCAGCCGCCGCCCGAGGGCGCCCCCGCCGGCGGCTACTCGTTGGCGATCTCCTCGACCACGGTCGCGCCCAGCTCGCGGATGAGGAGTTCCTGTCCGGAGAGGGCCGACTCGTCGAGGTCGGGGTCGTCGTCCTCGGGGATGTCGTCCTCGATGGAGACCGAGCGGGGCTCGGGGCCGAGGGCGACGGCACGGGTGCCGGCGCGGGCGCGGCCGCCGGGGCCGGCGCCGCGGACGCCGGCGGCGCCGAGGGCGGGGTGGCGGGCCCTGAGCCGGAGGGCACCGCCGGCGGTGCCGCCGGCCGCGGCGCGGACGCACCGCCTCCGCCTGCGCCGTAGCCGCCGCCGTAGCCGCCGGAGGGACCCGAGGGCGGCGGCGGTGCCGAGCCGCCGGACGGGTCGACGACCGCCTCGATCTTCCACTGGACGTTGAACTGCTCGGCCAGGGCCTGCCGCAGCACGTCCTCGCTGCCGCTGCTCAGGAAGTTGTCGCGGGCGCCGGCGTTGACGAAGCCGAGCCGCAGGGAGGTGCCGTCGAAACCGGTCACCTGGGCGTTCTGGCTGAGCAGGATCCAGGTGAACCGGCGGCGGTTCTTGACGGCCTCCAGGATGTTCGGCCAGAGCGTGCGGGGGTCGAGGCCGCCGCTCGGGGCGGGGAGGCGGGCACCGGCGCACCGGGCTGCGCGGTGGACGGGGGTGCGGAGGCCGCCGGGGCCGCGGGAGCGGCGGGCGGGGTGGGCGCTGCCGGTCCTGCCGGGGCGGCGGGTGCCCCCGGGGCCGGTGCCCGGCCGCCGCCGGCCGGGGTGGCCGTGGGCCAGCCGCCGGGACGCCGGCCGCCGCCGGCGGGCGACGCCGTGGGCCAGGCGCCGGGCGCGGAGGGAGCGGGCGCCGCCGGAGAGGCCGCAGGGGCCGCAGGGGCCCCAGGGGCCGTAGGGCCGGACGAGGCCGCGGGAGCTGCGGGTGCCGCCGGAGCTGCCGGGCCGGAGGCTGCGGGGGCCGCCGGGGCCGCGGCCGCGGGGGCCGCCGGGACGGAATCGGCGCGGGAGGGAGCGGAGGCGGTGGGCGGAACGCCGACACCAGCACCGGCACCGGCACCAGGACTGGCACCGGCACCGGCACCACCCGAACCCTCCGGAGCGGGCCCGCCGGACGCCCGTACCGCCGCGCGGGCGGCGGCGGGGCCGCCTCCGGCCGGGACCGGGGCGCCGGCCGGACCGGCCTCCGGATGGGCGCCGGGGACCGCGTGGGCGTCCGGACCCGGGACGTACCCCATGGCGGGGGCGCCGGCGCCTGTGGCGAAGCTCACCCCGCGCTCGATCCGGTCCAGGCGGGCCATCACGGACCGCTCGTCGCCGTACGCGGCGGGCAGCAGCACGCGCGCGCAGATCAGCTCCAGCTGGAGCCGGGGCGAGGTGGCGCCGCGCATCTCGGTGAGGCCCTCGTTGACGAGGTCGGCGGCGCGGCTCAGCTCGGCGGCGCCGAAGGACCGCGCCTGGGCCTGCATGCGCTCGACGACGTCGGCCGGGGCGTCGAGGAGCCCCTTCTCGGCGGCGTCGGGCACGGCGGCGAGGATGACGAGGTCACGGAGCCGCTCCAGCAGGTCGGCGACGAACCGGCGCGGGTCGTTGCCCCCCTCGATCACGCGGTCGACGACCTCGAAGGCCGCGGCGCCGTCACCGGAGGCGAAGGCCTCGACGACGGAGTCCAGCAGCGAGCCGTCCGTGTAACCGAGCAGGGCGGTGGCCATGGCGTACGTCACACCGTCCGCCCCGGCACCGGCCAGCAGCTGGTCCATGACGGACATGGAGTCACGCACGGACCCGGCGCCGGCCCGGACGACCAGGGGCAGCACCCCGTCCTCGACCGGGATCTGCTCCTTCTGGCACACCTCGGCGAGGTAGTCGCGCAGGGTGCCGGGCGGGACCAGCCGGAACGGATAGTGGTGGGTCCGCGAGCGGATCGTCCCGATGACCTTCTCGGGCTCGGTGGTCGCGAAGATGAACTTCAGATGCTCCGGCGGCTCCTCGACCACCTTGAGCAGGGCGTTGAAGCCGGCCGACGTGACCATGTGGGCCTCGTCGATGATGTAGATCTTGTACCGGCTGCGGGCGGGCCCGAAGAACGCCTTCTCACGCAGGTCACGGGCGTCGTCCACGCCTCCGTGCGACGCGGCGTCGATCTCGATGACGTCGATCGAACCCGGGCCGTTGCGCGCGAGGTCCTGGCAGGACTGGCAGGTGCCGCAGGGCGTCGGGGTGGGGCCCTGCTCGCAGTTCAGGCAGCGCGCCAGGATCCGGGCGCTGGTCGTCTTGCCGCAGCCGCGCGGACCGCTGAACAGGTACGCGTGATTGACCCGGTTGTTCCGCAGCGCCTGCTGCAGCGGGTCGGTGACATGCTCCTGCCCGATGACCTCGGCGAAGGACTCCGGGCGGTAGCGGCGGTACAACGCGAGAGACGACACGCATACGAGGTTATAGGCGCCCACCGACAACGGGCCGGGCCCCGCGACCCGGACGGGACGGACGAGACGGGGAACACGTACGCGGCGCGACCGGCACGGGGACACGTACGCGGCGCGACCGGCACGGGAACGCGTACGCGGCGCGACCGGCACGAGGACAGGTACGCGGCGCGACCGGCCACGAGAACGCAAGCGCCCCCCACGCACCCGCCAGAGCCGACCTACCCTTGCTGCCTTCCGGCCCTGGGGGAGTTCAGTCAGATAGCGCCGCGTGAGGGGCTTCGCACAGGTTACCCGATCCGGGCGGCTCGGAACGAGTTCGCGAGCACTCCCCGACGTCATGTAATGTTTCCGGCGGAGGATTCGCCTAGAGGCCTAGGGCGCACGCTTGGAAAGCGTGTTGGGGCAACCCCTCACGAGTTCGAATCTCGTATCCTCCGCCGGTTCAGAGGGCCGGGTCGCGAAAGCGGCCCGGCCCTCTGGCGTTTCCCGGCGGCCGGAGGCCCGCGAGGGGCCCTGTCGGGGCCCCGCCACGGTCCCGCCGAGGGTGACACCGGTCACGTCCGGATCACTGCGACCGCGGTTCCAGGGTCAGGTGGGGCAGGTGGCGGGCCAGGGGGCCGGGAGCCACCAGGCGTGGCGGCCCAGGAGGTGCATCGCCGCCGGGACGACCAGGCAGCGGATCAGGAGCGCGTCCAGGAGGATCGCCGTCGCCAGGCCCAGGCCGAACTGCTGGAGCATGCGGCTCGGGCTGAGGACGAACGCGGCGAACACGACGATCATGATGGCCGCGGCGGCCGTGATGACCCGGCCGGTGGCGGCCAGGCCCTCGCGGACCGCGTGGCCGGGGTCGCGGCTGCGCTCCCACTCCTCGTGGATGCGGGCGATCAGGAACACCTCGTAGTCCATCGACAGGCCGAAGACGATGGCGAAGATCATCACCGGGATGAACGCCTCCACCGGTCCCGGCTCCACCCCGAACCAGCCGTGCTGGAACACCAGAGTGATCACGCCGAGGGCCGCCGAGATGGAGAGGAGGTTGAGGACGGCCGCCTTCACCGGGATCCAGAGCGAGCGGAAGACCACGAGGAGCAGCAGCGCGGACAGGCCGACGACGATCGCGACGAACAGCGGGATGCGGGCCGCGACGGAGTCGGCGAAGTCCTGGGCCGCCGCCGTCGGGCCGCCGACCAGGTACGTCGCCCCGGTCCGCTCCGACAGGGCGGGCAGGACCTCGTCGCGGAGGGTGTGGACCAGGTCGGCGGTGGGCTCGGCCTGCGGCGCGGTGGCCGGGTAGGCGATCACCGTCGACACCGCGCCGTCGCCGGAGGGGAAGGGCGGGGTCGCCGCCGCGACACCCGGGGTGTCCGTCAGCGTCGTGCGCAGCGCCGTCGCCGCCTCGGCGTCGCCCTGCGCCACGACCACCAGGGGGCCGTTGAAGCCGGGGCCGAAGCCCTCGGCCAGCAGGTCGTAGGCCTGGCGGCTGGTGGTGGCCGCCGGGTCGTTGCCGGCGTCCGCGAAGCCCAGGCGCATGTCCAGGGCCGGGGCCGACAGGGCCAGCAGGGCGACGGCCGCCGCCAGCAGGGCGGGCAGCGGGCGGCGCTGGACCGCCGCGGCCAGCCGACGCCAGCGCCGGCCCTCCGGTCCGGTGTCCGGCACGTTCCGCGGCTCTCCGTCCGGCACACCTCGCGCCGGGCCCTGCGGCGCGGACGCCGACGGGGTCTTCCCGGCAGTGTTCCTGGCCGCCGTCCTGGCGGCGCGCTTGAGGACCTGGCGGCGTACGCGGTCGCCCAGCAGGGCCAGCAGGGCGGGGAGCAGGGTGAGCGAGGCGGCCATCGTGACCAGGACGGTCAGGGCCACGGCGAGAGCCACGCCCTGGAGCGACCCCAGGCCCAGCGCGACCAGGCCGAGCAGCGCGACGATGACCGTGCACCCGGCGAAGAAGACGGTACGGCCCGCGACGTCCAGCGCGATGCGGCCGGCCGTGGCCGGGTCGGCGCCGCGCAGGAGTTCGTGCCGGTAGCGGTAGAAGATCAGCAGCGCGTAGTCGACGCCGACGCCGAGGCCGACCAGCATCATGATCGGCGGGGTGAAGTCGGCGACCGTGAAGACGTGCGAGGCCAGCGTGATCAGGCCGATCGCCCCGCCGACCGCGAACAGCGCGGTGACCAGAGGCAGGGCGGCGGCCACCAGCGAACCGAAGAGCAGCACGAGCACGACCAGCGCCGCCAGCATGCCCGCGCCCTCGGCCCCGCCGCCGCCCTCCTCCTCGGCGGCCCGCACCGCCTCGCCGCCCAGCGCCACGGTCAGGCCGTCGCCCGCCGCGCCCCGGGCCACGTCGACGATCCGCGTGACGTCCTCCTCGGGCACCTCCTCCGCCTTGCCGTCCAGGACGACGGTCGCGTAGCCGATCGTGCCGTCCTCGGAGACGGCGGCCGCGGCGTCGGCGTACGGGCTGCGGACCTCGGTGACGGACGGCAGGCCGCGGACCTCGGCGAGGGTCCGCTCCACCGTGGCGCGGGCGCCGGTCAGCCCGGCGTCGTCCTGGAAGACGATCTGCACGCTGTCCCCCGCCTGCGCCGCGCCGTGCCGTTCGAGCAGGTCGGCGGCGGCCTGGGAGTCCGTGCCGGGGAGGCTGAAGTCGTTGCGGTAGGCGCTGCCCGCGGCCTGGGCGCCCGCGGTGACGACGGCGATCACGGCGAGCCAGAGGAGCAGGGCCGCCCAGCGGTGGCGCCGGGACCAGGAGGCGAGGCGGCCGAAGACTCCGGCCCGTGGTGCGGTGGCGGCGGTGGCGCCCGTCGCCGGTTCGACGCGGTGTGTGTCCATGACCGCAGGGTCCGGCGCCGGAGGGGCGCCGCGCGTCGGCCCGGGTCGGCACCCGGCGTACCCCGTGGGTTGCGGCCCCGCTGCCGCCGTACGCCTGCGGGCTACTCCCGCAGCCAGCCCGGGCTGACCATCCCCGACTCGTACGCCAGGACCACCAGTTGGGCGCGGTCGCGGACGTCCAGCTTGGTCATGATGCGGCTGACGTGCGTCTTGGCGGTGGCGGGGCTCAGCACCAGGCGGGCGGCGATCTCGTCGTTGGTCAGGCCGGCCGCGACCAGGCGCATGACCTCCCGTTCCCGTTCGGTGAGGGCGTTCAGGCGCGGGCCGGGGTCGGGGCGCGGACCCGGCCGGCGAACTCGGCGATGAGACGGCGGGTGACGGAGGGCTGATCAGGGCGTCGCCGCGGGCCGCGACCCGCACGGCGTGCACCAGTTCCTCCGGTTCGGTGTCCTTCACCAGGAAGCCGGTGGCCCCGGCGCGCAGGGCGCCGTAGACGTAGTCGTCCAGGTCGAAGGTGGTCAGGATGACCACGCGTACGTCCGTCAGCCGCGGGTCCGCCGCGATGTCGCGGGCGGCCTGGAGACCGTCGACGCCGGGCATCCGGACGTCCAGCAGGACGACGTCGGGGCGGTGGCCGCGGCAGGCCGCCAGGGCCTCGGCCCCGTCGCCCGCCTCGGCGACGACCTCGATGTCGTCCTCGTCCTCCAGGATGGAACGGAACCCGGCGCGCACCAGCCGCTGGTCGTCCGCCAGCACGACGCGGATCGGCTTCGGTCCGGTCATCTCCAACGGGGGCTCCGTTCGGGTCCGGGAAGGGGAGGTTCCGGGAGAGGGGGAGGGGCCGGAGAGGGGGAGGGGGCCGGAGAGGGGAGGGGGCGGAAGAGGGAGAGCCAGAGGGTTCGGACGAGGGGGACGGTGCCGGGGATCCAGAGGAAGGGTCCGGGTGGTCCGGGACCGGCGAGGGCGGGCAGGGAAGTCTCGCGTGGACCCGGAAACCGCCGTCCGGGGCCCGGCCCGCGGTCAGTTCGCCGCCGAGCGCGCGGGCCCGCTCCCGCATCCCGCTGATGCCGCTGCCGGCCGGTGCCCCGGAGACGGCGGAGGCGGGTCCCCGGCCGTCGTCGGTGATCTCGACGGTCAGGTGCCGCGGCCCGCGTCCGGTACGGACGGTCACCCGCGTCGCGTGCGCGTGCCGGGCGACGTTGGTGAGCGACTCCTGGACGATGCGGTACGCGGCGAGGTCCACCTCGGCGGGCAGGGGCCCCCTGGTGCCGTCGCCGAGCAGCCGGACGTCGAGGCCCGCGAGCCGCGCCGCCTCCACCAGCTCACCGAGCCGGGCGAGGCCGGCGGCGGGCGCGGTGGGCGCCGCCTCGTCGGCCTGCCGCAGCACGCCCAGCGTCGCCCGCAGCTCCCGCAGCGCCTCCTTGCTGGCGTCCTTGATCGCGCCCAGCGCGTCCTCGGCCCGCCCCGCTCCCCCGGCCGGGTCCTTGCGCAGCCGGCGCAGCGCCGCCGCCGACTGGACGTTGATCAACGACAGATGGTGGCCGACGACGTCGTGCAGCTCGCGGGCGATGCGCAGCCGTTCCTCGCTCACCGCGCGCTGCTCGGTCTCCCGGGCCAGCACCAGCCGGTTGTGCCGCACCCAGCCGAGCGCGACCACGCCCACCAGCCAGCCGGTCATCATGAACAGGGCGACGCCGTTGACGTCCTCGTTGCCGAGCAGCGTGCCGGTGCCGGTGAGCAGCAGTCCGAGCGCGGCCAGCACGATCGCGGCCCGCAGCAGGCCCTGGGCGGCGACGACGTAGAGGGCCACGACGAACGCGACCATGAGCGGGCCGTCGTAGGCGCTGACCAGGTAGTACGCGATGGTGGCGGCCAGGACGAAGGCCGCGGCCGGCACCGGGTGGCGGCGGCAGGCGTACAGGGCGGCGCAGGCCACGAAGAGCAGGGCCCAGCCGAGCGCGGTGGACTCCCAGGACTCCTCGCGCGCCCCCAGGAGCGAGCGCAGGCTGCCGACGGCGACCAGGACCAGCACGCCGCCCGCCAGGGCGGCGTCGCCCGCGGGGCCGCGCGGCAGCCTCGGCCGGGGAACCGCGTGGGAAACCATGCCGCCAGCGTAGGCAGACGGCCCCCGTCGTGCCGTCCTCCCGGCGGCGGAACCGCGCGGCCCGCGCGCCGCAACCCGGGGCCCGCGCACGGCGGTCGTGCCGCAACCCCGGGTGTATCCGGGCGTGCGGTGCCGCAACCGGGGCGGTACGCCGGGTGACGGCCCGCGGTGGACGCCCCGGGCCCGGCCCCCGCCCGACGCTGGGTTCATGAGCACCCGACCCGGGACCGAGCCGTCCCTCTCCGTCCGTCTGCGCCGCCTGCACCGGCCGGTGGTGGCCCTGCTGATCGCCGTGGCGCTGCTGCGGCCGCTGTTCTCCGTCACGGGCCTGACCGACGCCCTCGGCCGGCCCCTGACCCCGCTGTTGCTGACCCTGGGCATCTCGCTGGCCTGGATCCTCGTCGTCGGTCTGAGCCGGGTGCCGGAACCGGTGCTCACGGCGGTCGCCGCCGGAGTGGGGTACGCGCTGGCCGCCCTGGTCCTCAGCGCGGTGCTGTCGCCCCTGCTGACGGGGCGGCTCCAGGGGCCGCTCGCCCAGCCGCAGGCCCTGCTCCCGCTCTTCCTGGTGAACGGGGTGTGGGGCGCGGTCTGCGGCGTGTGCGCCCTCGGCGTACGCCGGTTGCGGGGGGTCGGGTGAGCAGGGGCCGGCAGGAGTGAGCGGGGGCGAGGGGCGCGTGTGCTCAGGGGCGGATGCGTACCCGCCGGGACTCGCTCACCTGGTCAGGGGCGGATACGTACCCGCCGGGACTCGCTCACCTGGTCAGGGGCGGATGCGTACCCGCCGGGACTCGCTCACCTGGTCCACCTCCGACACCCGGACGGTCGCCTTCATCTCCCAGTCCCCGGCCAGCGGCAGGGTGACCGCGTTCGCGCTCCAGTAGCCGCCCCGGTCGACGAGTCCGGCGTCGATCGGTCCGACGTCCTGGGCGGGGAGGCGGAAGGAGAGGCGCAGTTCCGGGATGGCCGTGAGGCCGCCGCGGGCGGTGAAGACGACGGCCTGCACCGCGTTGTCGCCGGTCCGGCCGGGATCGAGGGTGATCTGGACCCGGCCCCGGCCGCCGGGGGTGCCCACGTCGAAGGGGATCGTGGTGACGGACGCCGGCGGCAGCGCCCCGGCCGGTGCCGCCCGCACCGCCTCGGTCTCGGCGCGGCCGGGCGCGGTGCCGGTGAGCACGCTGGTGACCAGGAGGACCACGGCGGCGGCGACGGCCTCGACCAGCACCGAGCGGCGCAGGGCCCGGCGCAGGTCGTGCGCGGGGCGAGCACCGGCGGCCGGCTCCGCGGCCTCCGTGCGCCCGGGCGGTTCCGCTTCCGGCAGCGGCGGGCCTCCGGCCGGCTCGGGCACCCGCGCCCGCGGGCGTACGACAGTCCCGCTGCGCGCCGCGTCCGCCGCCACCAGGCGGGCCGCCCAGCGGCGGGAGAGCGCCGCGGCGCCCAGCACCACGGCGACCACGCCGAGTTTGGCGAGCAGCAACCGGCCGTACGAGGTGCCGGTGAGCGCCGCCCAGGAGCCGAGGCCGCGCCAGGACTGGTGGACGCCGGTCACCACCAGGACGGTCACCGAGGCGAGGGCGATACGGGAGAACCGGGCGGCCACGGCGGCCGGCAGCGGTGCGGCGGGCGTGGACCGGCGCAGGGCGAGGAGCAGGGCCACCAGTCCGCCGAGCCAGACCGCCGTCGCCAGCAGGTGCAGCACCGCCGACGCCACGGCCACCGGCACCTGGGGTCCGGTGACGGCGTGCTCGGCGGCGGCCCACGTCAGCGCCAGGGCGACGGCGAGGGCACCGCCGGCGACGAGGGACCGGCGCCCCACCGCGCCCGGTGCCCGGGCCGCCGGGTTCCGGGCGCCGCCGCCCGCCCGGCGGCCGGCCCCCACCAGCATCACCGCGCACACCGCGAGCAGCCCCACCCGGGCCGCGAGCAGGGCTCCCGGCCGGGAGGTCAGCGTCTCGCCGAGTGCCCCCGCGTCGAGGGCGGCGGCCGGGCCGGAGCCCGCCTCGTACGGCGCGCGCAGCGCCAGCAGGGCGAGGGTGGCCGCCAGCAGGGTCCACCAGGCGGCCTTCAGCGGGCGGCGCAGCACCGCCGGGTCGGGCGGGCGGCACAGGACGGCGAACGCCGCCGCGCCGATGAGCAGGGCGCCGGCGAGGTAGGCGAGGTGACGGGCGCCGATGTGCAGGGCCTTGGTCAGCGGGTCGTCGGCGGGGCCGGCCTCGACGGACGCGGTCGTGGCCGAGGGCCTGCCCACCGAGAAGGTGAACGCCCCCGAGACCGGGTGGCTGTCGGCGGACACCACCCGCCAGGCCACCGTGTACGTGCCCTGCGCCAGGCCCGTCGGCAGGGCGACCCGCGCGGTCTCGGACCGGCCGTCGGCGTGGCCGGCCTCGCCCAACCGGAGCCGGTGGCCTTCGGGGTCGAGGACCCGGAAGGAGTCGTCGCGCAGGCCGACGGACTCGGTGAAGACGAGGGTGAGGTGGCGCGGGGCCCGGTCGACGACCGTGCCGTCCCGGGATCGGAGGACGTGAGGGTGGCGTGCGCGGACGCCGGGGCGGTGCCGCCGAGGAGGAGCAGCAGCACGGACACGGTGAGCAGCAGCACCCTCCGGGCGACGGCCCGCTCCCCGCGCCCGGCGGCCCGACGGCCACCCGCCGCACCACCCGGACGGCCGACGAACCCACGGCCACCGGCCACACCCCCCGGACGGCCGACGAACCCACGGCCACCGGCCACACCCCCGGACGACCGGCACCGCTCCCGGCGCCGGTCACACGCCCCGACGCCCGGCAATTCCCCGGGCGCCGGTCACCCCGGCCCCCCGTTCCGGGCGCTCCCCGATCCCTCGGCCGGCCCCGTGCCCCCGGTCCGCCGTTCGCGCACCCGCACACCCCACGTCGCATCTCCGTCGTCGGACGTCACCGCTCCCGGAGGGATACGGACGCGACGGGCGCCGTGCTCACCAGGCGGGCCGCGCCTTCACCTCGCGGCCCTGCCCACCAGGTCGCCCCACGCCCCCTCGTCGGCCTGCCCACCAGGTCGGCCCCACGCCTCGCCGGCCCGCCCACCAGGTCGGCCGGGCCGTCACCTCACCGCCGGGCTCACCACGTCGGCCGGGCCGTCACCCCGCCGTCGACGACCAGGTCGTGGCCCGTCACCCAGGACGCCAGCCGGGAGGCGAGGAACACGCAGGCGTCGCCGACGTCCTCCGGGCGGCCCAGGCGGCCGGTGGGCGCCGCCGCCCGCCAGCGCCGTACGCCGTCCGGCCACGCCTCGGCCAGGCCGTCCCGTTCGATCAGGCCGGGCGAGACGGTGTTGACGCGGATGCCCCACGGCCCGTACTCCAGGGCCGCCGCGCGGGCGTGCATCACCACCGCCGCCTTGGAGGCGCTGTAGTGCGCGTGGCCGGGAGCGGGCGCGCCCGCCTCGATGGAGGCGATGTGGACGACCGAGCCCCCGCCCGACCGGCGCATCACCTCCGCCGCCGCCTGGGTGCAGGCGAACACGCTGGTCAGGTTGGTGTCCACGACGTCCCGCCACTCGGCCGCCGTCATCCCCGAAAGCGCCCGCACCGGCTGTACGCCCGCGTTGTTGACCAGGACGGTCAGCCGGCCCCCGCCGCCCGGTTCGGCGGGCCCGCCGGACCTCCCGTACGCACCGGCACCACTCTCGCCGCCCCACTCGGCGGCCTCCGCCACGAGACGCCGGCAGGCGTCCTCGTCGGTGAGGTCGGCGCGGAGCACGACGGCCCTGCCGCCCCGCTCCCGTACCCGCGCGGCCACGTCCCGGGCCGCGTCGACCGCCGTGCGGCAGTGCAGGGCGACGGCGGCGCCCTCCTCGGCCAGGCGCAGCGCGACGCCCCGGCCGATGCCGCCGCCCGCGCCGGTGACCAGCGCGACCTGACCGGCCAGCAGACCCGTGTCGCCCAGGGGAGTCATGGGCGGCACAGTTCCACGATCCGCGCGGCCTCGGCGGGATAGCGCGCCGTGAGGTGGGCCGGGTCGCCGTGTTCGTAGTCCTCGTAGGTGAAGCCGGGCGCCATCGTGCAGCCGAACAGGGTCCAGGAACCGCCCGGCGCGACCCGTCCGCCCATCCAGGTGCCCGCCGGGACGGTGAGCTGGACGTGCTGTCCGCCGAGGACGTCCGGGCCCAGCACGGCCGTGCGCGCGGTGCCGTCGGGGCGAGCAGCAGGAGGGCGAGGGGGTCGCCGAGGTAGTGGTGCCAGATCTCGTCGGCGGGCAGCCGGTGCAGGGCGGAGAAGTCACCGGGGCGGGCGGTCAGCAGCGCCACGATCGCCGTGCCGGCCGGGCGCCCGTCGGCACCCTCGGGGCCGGCCCAGGTGCGCCGGAACAGCCCTCCCTCGCGCGGGATCGGCTCCAGGCCGTAGTGGGCGACGAGATCCTCCGGGCGCAGCGGGCTCATCCGCCGCAGGGTACCCGCGGCCCCCGCGTCGGCGGCAGACCGCGGGCCGCCGCGGTGTTCTCACGCGGGGAAGGCGGTCTCCCGGCGCAGGAAGGCGAGTTGGGCCTTCTTCTCCGGCAGGTACACGTCCGGCAGGTCGACCTCCGGCAGCACGACCGCGGGTCCGGCGGTGAAGCCCTGGCGCAGGAAGCGCGCGACCGCCTTGGCGTTGCGCACGTCCGGGTCGACGACGATCCGGGTCCGGTCCAGCCCCAGCAGGACGTACTTCACGAGGACGCCCGTCAGCGCGGAGGTCCAGCCGGGACGCCCGCCGCCCTCGCCGGCGGGGGCGAGGAGCAGGTGGACGCCGATGTCGCCGGCCTCCACCTCGTAGCACTCCCCCACCCGGTCGGCGGACGGCTCGTACGTCTGGAACAGGGCCACGGGCTCGCCGTCCTTCACCACCAGGAACGCGTGGTGGGTGTCGAGGGTGCCCATGTGGGCGTAGATGCCCTCCACCTGATCCCGGGTCAGGCCGGTCATGCCCCAGAAGGCGGCCCGCTCCTGGCTCACCCAGCCGTGGACGACCTCCGCGTCGGCGGCGGGGTCGAGGGGCAGGACCCGGACGGTGCCGAATCCTTCCGGCGACTCCTCGTGGACGGCGGTGCGGGCGGCGTACGCGTCGGTCTTCGGGTCAGACATCGGCTTCCTTCGTGAGCTGGTCGAAGTCGGTGACCACCGGGGCGAGCCGGCCGGTGAGCCACAGGGGTTGCTGGTCGCGGTGGTGCGGGGAGCCGGGCACGCCCGAGGCGCCGAACGGCACGACCCACGCGCTGGCGTCGCGGTCGGCCAGGTCCCAGACGTACCGGGCGGCCGGGCCGCGCGCCGCGCGGTCGGTGACACCGGGCACGGCCGAGGTGCACAGCACGCAGTCGTGGTCGCCGGACAGCCCGGGTTCCGTCGCGGACGCGTCGGGCAGCGCCCGCCAGGGGCGAGGCGGTGCCGGTCGCCCCAGGTGCCGGCCGGCGGTTCTGCGGCCACCTCCTCGAGGGCCGCCCGGACCACGGCGGTGCGGTCGATGCCGTACAGGTCCGGGGCGCGCAGCAGGTGCTCCAGCGCGAAGGCGATGCGCGGCACCGGCGCCAGCCACGGCAGGAGGACTTCCGGGTAGGCGGGCGGGGTGGCGAGCGCGGCGAACACGGGCTCGGCCGCGAGGCGCCGTACGACCGCGGAACGCACCGCCGCGTAGGCCGCCGCGGCCGTGCTGCCGGCGTCCATCCGGCGGTCCCAGCCGAGCAGCCGGGTCCGCAGGGCGGCGGCCTGCGGCGTCAGGCCGTCCAGGGCCGCCAGCCGGTCGAGCAGGGGGCCGGCGGAGGCGAGGTGGGTGTCGGTGTGGACGGCCGGCATGTCGGCGGCCGACCAGCGTTTCCGGCCGGCGAGCAGGGCGGTGATGCGCTCGGCGCGGTGCGGCGGGGCGAACTCGACGCCGAGCGGGGCGGCGGGCCCGCGCTGGTTGGCCATGACCGCGATGCCGTCCCGGGTGAGTCCGGCGCGGGGCGGCTCGTGCCAGCCCCGCCACTCGTGCCCGGGCTCCCAGGCGGGCACCGGGCGGAGGCGGTTGGCGTCGGAGCGCACCGGCACCCGTCCCGCGACCCGGTGCAGCAGCCCGCCCTCGGTGTCGGCGGCCTGCACGACGTTGACCGGTTCGGCCCAGGCGTCCAGGGCCCGGTCGACGTCGGCGACCCGGCGGGCCCGCAGCAGCGGCAGCAGGGCGCTGAAGCCCAGGTCGCCGGTGACGCGGGGCGGGCAGCGCAGGCTGAGGGCGAGGGGGGTGCCGTCGTCGAGCCCCTCGGGACCGCCGGCGATCACCGGGCCCCGTTCGGTCTCGACGACCTCGACCTCGACGGCCTCCTCCCCGGCCACGCGGACGAGTTCGGTGTGCCGGGCGGCGCGCCGCCAGACGCCGTCCGGGCCGAGTGCCTCGACCCCCGCCCCGGTGCGCCGCAGCCGCTCCCGGTACAGGTCCTGGTAGTCGGCCATGGCGTTGGTGATGGCCCAGGCGACCGGTCCGGCGTGGCCGAAGTGGGCGATTCCGGGGACGCCGGGCACGGCGAGGCCGACGACGTCGAACTCGGGGCAGGACAGGTGGATCTGCTGGTAGACGCCGGGGTCCTCGATGAAGCGGTGCGGGTCGCCGGCGATGATCGGCTGCCCGGTCACGGTCCGCTCGCCGCTCACCAGCCAGCCGTTGCTGCCGGCGGTGCCCGGACCGTCGGTGGCGAACAGGGCGACGGCGTCCGGGCCGAGGTGCTCGACGACCCGTTCGCGCCAGAGCTTGGCCGGGAAGCCGGCGAACAGCACGTGGGTGGCCAGCCAGACGCCGAGCGGGGTCCAGGGCTCCCAGCGGCCGGGGGCGAGACCCGTGCGCCCGAACTCGGGGCCGTGGCCCGAGCCAGGCCCTCGTTCACCCCGTCGACGTACGACCGCACCCAGTCGGCCGTCTCGCGGTCCCGTTCCTCGAGCGCGGTGAAGCAGCGGCGGGCGGTGTCGGCGAGGCGGGCCCGGCGGGCGAAGCGGTCCCAGGCGAGGGCCGACGGGCCGAGGAAGGACGCGGAGGTGCCCTGGGCGCGGTGCCGCTCGACCTCCAGCTGCCAGGCCCGGTCCCGGGCGGTGACCCGGCCCTGGGCGCGGGCGAGTTCCCGCACGTCGTCCGCGCGCAGGTGGGGGATTCCCCAGGCGTCGCGGTATATCTCGGCGCTCACCCCTGTGCCCCTACTTTCCTTTAGGTTAGGCTCGCCTAAGTCGTCGGCGTGGCCGAATAGTACGTGAAAGGTGAAGGAACGATGGGGCAGGGGCGGGGTTGGGAGGGCGCGGTCCTCAAGCTGATGCGCGCCAAGGACTTCGAGTTCACGGTGACCGGCGCCGAGGACGTCACGCCGGATTTCCGGCGCGTGCACCTCACCGACGGCGGCATGCTGGCCGCCACCGGCGTCCACCCCACCATGTGGGTCCGCCTGTGGTTCCAGAACGCCGGCAAGCCCACCAGCGGGCGTTCACGCTGGTCGACCCCGATCCGGCGGCCGGCACGTTCAGCCTGGAGTTCGCCCTGCACGAGGGGTGCGCCAGCGACTGGGCGCGGACGGCGAAGCCCGGCGACACCATCGAGGCGACCGTCCAGGGCACCGGCTTCCAGGAGCCCGAGCCCGCCCCCTCGCACGTCTTCGCCGTCGCCGACCCGGCGTCCCTGCCCGCCCTCAACTCCCTGCTCGACGCGCTGGACGGGGCCCCGGCGACGGTCTGGTTCGAGGGCGAGGGCACCGACGGGCTGCCGCTGCGCACCGACCCCGCCCGGCACGAGGTGCGCACGGTCCCGCGCCGGGACGCGGGCGCCCACCTGGTCGCGCAGGTGAAGGAGGCGCTGCCCGGCCTGCTCCGGGCGACCCCGGACCCGTACGTGTGGATCGCCTGCGACACGGCCACCACCCGGGCCCTGGCCGGCTACGTCCGCAAGGAGCTGGGCCTGCCCAAGCAGCGGGTGAACGCGCTGGGGTACTGGCGCGCGACCTGAGCGGGTCCGCGCGATCATCGGGGCATGGACGTCACTCTGCACCTCGCCCAGGACCCCGAGGCCGACGAACTCCTCGGCCGCAGTCCGCTCGCCGCGCTGGTCGGCATGCTGCTGGACCAGCAGATCCCGATGGAGTGGGCGTTCAAGGGCCCCTCGACGATCGCCCGCCGGATGGGCGCCGAGGACCTGGACGCGCACGACATCGCCGGGTACGACCCGAGGAGTTCGCGGCGCTGCTCTCCGCCAAGCCGGCGGTGCACCGCTACCCGGGTTCGATGGCGGGCCGCATCCAGCAGCTCTGCCAGTACCTGGTCGAGCACTACGACGGTGACGCCGAGGCCGTCTGGCGGGGCGTGACCTCCGGCCGGGAACTGCTCCGGCGGCTCCAGGACCTGCCGGGCTTCGGCAAGCAGAAGGCCCAGATCTTCCTGGCGCTGCTCGGCAAGCAGCTCGGCGTCCGCCCGGACGGCTGGCGCGAGGCCGCGGGCGACTACGGCGCCCCCAGGTCCTTCCGCTCGGTCGCCGACATCACCGGCCCCGAGTCCCTGGCGAAGGTCCGCGCCCACAAGCAGGAGATGAAGGCGGCGGCCAAGGCGGCAAAGGCCTCCCGCACCTCCCCACCGACGGGCGCGTAACGCTCCGCCGAACGCCGGCCGAAGCAACGCCCCAGGGGCGCGGGGACCTGCGCGACCAGCCACGACGCACCCGCACCCGCCCGACGACGGTCACCACCCCCCCCCACCCCAGGGGCGCGGGGAACTGCGCGACCAGCCACACCCCACCCGCACCCGCCCGACGGCCGTCACCGCCCCCGGTGGCCCGCGCGCACGGCCCCCGGGGCCCGGCGCCCCCGACCGGCCTACCCCACCTCGCACGGCCCTCCGTCCCGCGCCAAACATGGTTCATGACCGAGCCACCGACCGGCGCCCCCCACGGCATGGCGGACGACGACCGCCGGGTCCACGCCCGGCACGCGCCACCGACGGGACCGCGCGGCGACCACGAGCCGGAGCCCCCGTCGAGGGCCCCCTGCACCTGCTGTCACGGGCCGCCTGGCAGACCGTCCTGCTCACCGGCGTCGCCTCCCTCGCCCTCGGCGTCCTGGTCCTGGTCTGGCCCGGCGCCTCCCTCCTCGCCGCCGCCGTGCTGTTCGGCGTCTACCTCGTCGTCAGCGGCGTCCTCCAGCTGGCCGCCGCCTTCGGCACCCACCGCACGACCTCGCTGCGCGTCCTGGCGTTCATCAGCGGCGCCCTCTCGGTCCTGCTGGGCCTCTTCTGCTTCCGCGGCCCGCTCCAGTCGGTCCTGCTGCTCGCCCTGTTCATCGGCATCGGCTGGCTCTTCCGCGGCATCACCCAGGCCGTCGCCGCCGCCCACGACCCGTCGATGCCCGCCCGCGGCTGGCAGATCCTCCTCGGCGTCGTCTCCGCCCTCGCCGGCGTCGTCCTGATCGTGTCGCCGTTCGAGTCCGTCGCCGTCCTCACGGTGCTCGCCGGCTGCTGGCTCGTGGCCGTCGGCGTCGTCGAGATCGTCACCGCCCTCCGCATCCGCGGTCGCGCCCGGCACGTCCCGCACACCCTGTGAACGGCACCGGCTCCCCGTCGTCCGGCATACGCCGAGCGAGCGGTTCTCGCGCCCGGCGCGGGAGACGGCGGGCGCGCCGAGGGAGACGACCAGACGTGAGCCCCGTACCGCATGCCATCCCCGCGCCGGGCGCCGGAACGCCTGGCTGCGGGTGCTGGTCCTGCTGCTCGCGCTGCTCGTCCCCGGCGCTCACGTCCAGGCCCAGACGGTGCCGCCCGCGGTCGTGTCCGCGGAGAGCGGCGGGGGCCCGGTGCTGGAGTACGAGCCCGCCGACACCGCCGTCCGCGGCCCGGCCCGCGGCTCCCGGAGCCGCTCCGCGCCCCGGCGGCCCATCCCTTCCCGGCCGCCCCCGCGCCCGTGCCTGACGCCCCGCGCCTCGTCGCCGCGCCGCCCCGGGGCCGCCGTCCTCGCTGCGCGGCCTGCGTTCGGTGGTCCTGCGCTGCTGATCGGGGCCCGGCCCCCGCGCCCCCGGGGGGCTCCGAGGACCCGAGGACCCGCGCGCCCTCGGTCCAGGAGATCCCCGCGCCGGGGAGCCGCGGACCGCGGACATCCGCGCACCGCGCGCGGAGCCGCGGACGGCACGCACCCCCGAACACCGCAGACGCGAGAAGGAACACCGCCATGCTCAACGACCCCTACGCCGCCCTGCGCGCCCTGCTGCGCGCCGAGGCCAGCCGCAGTACCCCGCCCAAGCCGGCCGAGCCCGAGCCGGACCCGCGCACCCGCAGGCCGGCCGAACAGGAACGCAGGCGGGACTGACCCGCCCGGTACGACGCGGGCGGTGCCGCCGAGCACGAGGGAGGCGGCACCGCCCGCCGCTATCGCCTCCGCCGGGCCGTGCCGAAGAGGGAGCGGGTGATCTCGCGCCCGATCTGGGTGCCCACCGACCTCGCCAGCGACCTGAAGACGCCGCTGCCGACGACCTGCTCGACCAGGGACCGCTCGTCACCGCCCCACGCCCCCGCCCCGCCGAAGCCCCTCCTCCGCCGCACGCCCCTCGGGCTCCCGCCCCACGGGCTCGCGCCCCGCAGGCTCCTTCTCCCCCGCCTCCGTCTCCGCGAGCCTCTCGTACGCCGACTCCCGGTCCACCGCCTTCGCGTACGTCCCGTACAGCGGCGATTGCGTCACCGTCCGCTCCAGCACGGCCGGGTCGACCGGCGCCATGCGGGACTCGGGCGCCCGCAGACGGGTCGCCGCGACCGGCGTCGGGGCGCCCCGCTCACCGAGCACGGTCACCACGGCCTCGCCGGTACCGAGCCCGGTGAGCAGCTCCTCCAGGTCGTACGCCGAGCGGGGAAAGGTCTGCACGGTCGCCCGCAGCGCCTTCTGGTCGTCGGGGTGAAGGCGCGCAGCGCGTGCTGGACCCGGTTGCCGAGCTGGGCGAGGACGTCGCCGGGCACGTCCTTCGGGGTCTGGGTGACGAAGAAGATCCCGACCCCCTTCGAGCGGATCAGACGCACGGTCTGCGTGATCGACTCCAGGAACGCCTCCGACGCGTCGTGGAAGAGCAGATGCGCCTCGTCGAAGAAGAACACGAGCTTGGGCCGGTCGACGTCGCCGACCTCGGGCAGGTCGTGGAAGAGGTCGGCCAGCAGCCACATCAGGAAGGTCGAGAACAGCTGCGGCCGGTCCTGCACGGCGGGCAGCTCCAGCACCGACAGGATGCCGCGCCCGTCCTCCGCGGTCCGCAGGAACTCGGCGGTGTCGAACTCCGGCTCGCCGAAGAAGCCGGCCGCGCCCTGCGCCTCGAACGTGGTCAGCGCCCGCAGGATCACCCCGGCCGTCGCCGGTGACACCCCGCCGATCGCCCTCAGCTCCCCTTGCCCTCGTCCGAGGTGAGGAAGGCGACGACCGCCCTGAGGTCCTTCAGGTCGACCAGGTCCAGGCCCTTGGTGTCGGCGTAGTGGAAGATCAGGCCGAGGGACTCCTCCTGGGTCCGGTTCAGCCGGAGCACCTTGGACAGCAGCACCGGCCCGAAGCTGGTGACCGTGGCCCGCACCGGGATGCCGTGCCCGATGCCGCCGAGGGCGTAGAACCGCGCCGGGAAGCCGGCCGGCGTCCACCGCTGGCCGACCTCGGCGGCCCGCGCCCGGACCCGGTCGTCCGGCTCGCCCGGCGCCGCGACGCCGGACAGGTCGCCCTTGATGTCGGCGAGGAAGACCGGCACGCCCTGCGCCGAGAGCTGCTCGGCGATCAGCTGGAGCGTCTTGGTCTTGCCGGTGCCGGTGGCGCCGGCGACCAGGCCGTGCCGGTTCAGCACCGCGAGCGGCACCCTGACCGGCGCCCCGGGCAGACAGGCCCCGTCCCACAGCAGGGCGCCCAGGTCGAGCGCCGGGCCGGTGAAGGCGTAGCCGGAGGCGATGCCCCGGGCCTGCGGCGGGAGTCCGGCGGGCTCGGCGGCGCCCGGGGACGGCGGCTCGGGCGACGTGCCCGGCGGGACGGTCTCGCGGTCGCTCATCTCGGGCCCCTGTTCCGTTTGCCCCTCTTTACGGCGTCTTTTTCAGCCTGGCACTCCGGCGCCGAGGCTGCGCCCGGGACGACTGGGCCGGTAGGCTTTCCGTGTGATCTTCAAGCGCATCGGAAACGGCCGGCCGTACCCCGACCACGGCCGGGAGAGCACCCGGCAGTGGGCGGACGTCGCGCCGCGCCCGGTCCGCCTCGATCAGCTCGTCACCACCAAGCAGCAGCTCGACCTGGAGACCCTCCTCGCCGAGGACTCCACGTTCTACGGCGACCTCTTCGCGCACGTCGTGAAGTGGCAGGGCGACCTGTATCTGGAGGACGGCCTCCACCGCGCGGTGCGCGCCGCGCTCCAGCAGCGCCAGGTGCTGCACGCGCGCGTCCTCGAACTCGACTGACCCCCACGGGCGCCGCCCGCCCAGCCCACCGGGGCCGCGGGCCGGAGCCGTCCGCCGGGGCCGCCCCTCCGGCCGGCTTGGCCCTTTCGGGTTGCATTCCGCCCGGCCCGCGCAACGTCGAATGATCATCTAGTAGGCATTGCCGCCGAGGCGCACTACGCTGCGCCCATGAGCATGCTGACTCCCCCCGGCATGGGCGGCCAGTACCGGATCACGGGGGACAAGTACCCGCGGATGCGGCCACCCCGGCGGCGCGGCAGGCTCGCGTTCGTCGTCGTGGCCTGCGTGACCGCCCTCGGCCTGCTCGGCTGGGGCACGGTGCAGCTCATCGACGTGTTCACCGGCGGCGACGACGCCACCGCGGCCGGGGCGGCACCGGCGCCGACTGCCCGGCCACCCCGGCCCGCGCCTCCGCCTCCCCGTCGCTCGCGGCCCTGCCGAAGCCGGGCCAGGTCACCGTCAACGTGCTCAACGCCACGACCCGCAGCGGGCTGGCCCAGAAGACCGCCGACGAGCTGAAGAAGCGCGGCTTCCGCGTCGGCGACGTGACGAACGCGCCCAAGGAGTACGACAAGAAGGTCGACGGCGCCGGGATCCTGCTCGGCCCGGCCGCGGCCGGCAGGACGGCGCTGCCGGTGCTCGGCACCCAGCTGCCCGGCGCCGAACGGCGCACCGACGACGCCCGGAAGGGCGGGACGGTGGACCTGATCATCGGCAACGGCTTCAAGGGACTCGCCCCCGCGGCGGACGCCGACCGGGCCCTGGCCGCGCTGACCGCCCCGAAACCGACGGCCACGGGAACCGGCAAGAAGACCTGCTGACCCGCAGGCCCGCACGGAAGCTCCCCGCCCGGCAGGGACACCGCAGCCCGGCAGGCACGCCTCTGCCGCGCCCCGCGCGCACTCGCAGCGCCCCGCGCGCACCTCGTAGCGCCCGGCGCCACGCTCCCCCGCCGCGCCCCGGCGCGCGCTGCTCCGCCGCCCCGTGGGCGTGCGCTGCTCCGCCGCCCCGTACGCGTGCGCTACTCCGCCGCCCCGTACATCCGGTCACCCGCGTCGCCGAGGCCCGGCACGATGTAGCCGTGCTCGTTGAGCCGCTGGTCGACCGAGGCCGTCACGACCGTCACCGGCGTGCCCGCCAGTTCGCGCTCCATGACCTCGACGCCCTCGGGCGCGGCCAGCAGCACCACGGCGGTCACGTCGTCGGCGCCGCGCTCGATCAGCTCCCGGATCGCGGCGACCAGCGTGCCGCCGGTGGCCAGCATCGGGTCCAGGACGTACACCTGGCGGCCGGAGAGGTCCTCCGGCATGCGCGTGGCGTAGGTGGAGGCCTGGAGCGTCTCCTCGTTGCGGATCATGCCGAGGAAGCCCACCTCGGCGGTCGGCAGCAGCCGGACCATGCCGTCGAGCATGCCCAGACCGGCCCGCAGGATCGGCACCACCAGGGGCCGCGGCCGGGCGAGCTTGACACCGGTGGTGCGCTCGACCGGCGTCTGGATGTCGACCTGCTCGGTGCGCACGTCGCGCGTGGCCTCGTAGGCGAGCAGGGTGACCAGCTCGTCGGCGAGACGGCGGAAGGTCGCGGAGTCGGTGCGCTGGTCGCGCAGCGTGGTGAGCTTGTGTGCGACCAGAGGGTGGTCGACGACGTGGAGACGCATGCCCCCTACGGTAACCGGGCTCCGGAGGCACGGCGTCCCCGCGCCGCGGCAAGCCCCCGTCCCGCCTTTCACTCGTTCACTGGCGTCGAACCACCCGTCCGGGGGAAGGTGGGAGGGACGGACGCTGGGTGGTGAGACTGTGCCTGACCGGGAATTCCACGACACGCCGTCGCCGGGCGAGGCCCCGGGGAGGGCACGGCCGGCGGAACCGGAGCCCGACCCGGACGGCGAACGCCGCCGGCGCCGGGCCCAGTTCCTGCGGGAGCTCGCGGAGGCCCGCGCCCTGCGCGACCGCGTGCAGCCGCGCCGCGCCAAGGCCGCCCGGCTCCGCCACGCGATGCGCATGCGCACGTTCCGCTGGTGACGGCCGCGCCCGCCCCGCCGGTGGGCGGTCCCGTCCGCTGCGCCGGTGCCGCGTGCGGCAGGGCTTCCGCCGACAGCCCGGTAACCCGCGTACGATCCGCAGGTGACGGCGCGACAAGCCGTCGGGCGCGCGGCCGAAACAGCCGGACACAGGGAGCCGAAGACATCCCCTGACGGCCGGGTTTCTGCCACGATTCCGAGTGGGTGGGGCTCGGAGCCCGCTCTCCCCGCCCACAACCTCCGCCGGGGGACCCCCAACCGGCACGCCTATGACCAGTGGGAGAGTCACGGTGTACTTCGCCGCACTGCTCGCGCGCACCGAAGACGGGTGGGAAGCGAGCGACACGGAGCTCGACGATGTGGAGACCCTGTCGGATCTGGCCGACCTGGCCCGGGAGGCCTCTCCGGACGAGGACACGGTGCTCGTGCTGATCGAGCAGGAGGACGGGTGGTTCGGCGTCGTCCGGGTGGACGGCGAGGACGACCCCCGTATCTACGTGTCGGACGCCGCCGCCGCTGCCCGCAGCAGCTACGGCGAGATCCTGCTCACCGACGAACTGCTGGGCCGGGAGCCCGGTGACGACGGCCCCGACCTGGACGCCCTCGACCTCGACGGCACGGAGGACGGCGAACCGGAGGACGACGCCGGCGACGGCGACGCGGACGCCGGTGCCGCCGAGTCCGCCGTTCCGCACGGCCCGGTGGGCGACGCCGAGATCCTGGAGGACCTCGGCGTGACCGAGAAGGAGCTGCGCTCCATGGCCCACGACGCGCTCAGCGAGATCGCCGAGTCGCTGGGCGCCTCCGAGGTGCTGGAGACCGTCCGCTGACCGCACCACCGACCGGGCAGGACCGCGCCGGCGGGCCGCCGGACCCCGTACGGGATCCCTGGCGGCCCGCCATGCGGCACGCCCTCGACGAGGCACGGCGGGCCGTGCGGGGCGGCGACGTCCCGGTCGGCGCCGTCGTGCTGTCCCCGGACGGCCGTACGGTGCTGGCGACGGGGCACAACGAACGCGAGGCCACCGGTGACCCGACCGCGCACGCCGAGGTGCTGGCGATCCGGCGGGCGGCCGAGCGGCTCGGCGAGTGGCGCCTGACCGGCTGCACGCTCGTCGTCACCCTCGAGCCGTGCACGATGTGCGCGGGCGCGCTCGTGCAGTCCCGCGTCGACCGCGTGGTCTACGGCGCCCGCGACGAGAAGGCGGGCGCCGCCGGCTCCCTGTGGGACGTCGTCCGCGACCGGCGGCTCAACCACCGACCCGAGGTGATCGAGGGCGTCCTCGCCGCCGACTGCGCCCGGCTGCTCACCGATTTCTTCCGGGACCGGTGAGCGCCGGATACCGATTTCGAACCACGGCGCACTGTGCTGTAAGGTCTCCCTCGGTAGCGTGTCCGAGCGGCCGAAGGAGCTCGCCTCGAAAGCGAGTGTGGCGCAAGTCACCGAGGGTTCAAATCCCTCCGCTACCGCTTGGGAAGGGCCCCGTCGAAAGACGGGGCCCTTCGTGCGATCATGAGCAGCGCTCGGGGCACACCAGCGACAGGAGCGACAGGGGAGGCCGCGGTGGCGGTGAACGCAAAGAAGATCGCCATCTATGTGCTCGTGGTCTTCGTGCTGTACCTGATCATCACGGACCCGGCCAAGGCCGCGGACTACGTCCAGATAGGGTTCGAGGGCATATCCGACGCCGCCAAGGCCATCGGCGACTTCATGACCTGGGTCGCCAACGGAGGAAAGTCATGATCCGGCACCTGGTCCTGTTCAAGCTCAACGAGGGCGTCACGCGCGACGACCCGCGCGTGGTGAAGGGCGTCGAGGCGTTCCGCGCGCTCGGCGACCAGATCCCGGAGCTGCGCTGCTGGGAGTGCGCCTGGAACATCAGCGACCGGCCGATCGCCTACGACTTCGCCATCAACTCCGCCGTGGACGACACGGACGCCCTCCGGCGCTATCTGGAGCACCCCGCGCACCAGGCCGGCGTCGCCCTGTGGCGGGAGTTCGCCACCTGGGTGATCGCCGACTACGAGATCTGAGCCCCGGCCGCGCGGGCGGCCGCGCGCGCACGAGCCCCTCGCCTTCGAGGCGAGGGGCCATTCGTCATTTATGCCCGGTTATTAACCACCTTGCACACAACACGGCGTTATGCGGTGCTTGCACACAGTGCACATGTCTTGTGATGCTATGACCGCTTTTGACGGATGAGTTGATGGATACGAGGTGGAGTTGACCGTGCCGGCCAGTACTGCGCCTCAAGCGCCGCCCCAGGAGGCACCGCCCGGTCAGGCAGCGCCCCGGGAGGCCGCGCCCCAGCGCAGCAGCCGGGGGCCGACACCCGGGCCCTGACGCAGGTGCTCTTCGCGGAGCTGAAGCAGCTTCAGCCGGGCACGCCGGAGCACGACCGCGTACGGGGGGCGCTCATCGAGGCGAACCTGCCGCTGGTGCGCTACGCCGCCGCCCGCTTCCGCTCCCGCAACGAGCCGATGGAGGACGTGGTCCAGGTCGGCACCATCGGGCTCATCAACGCCATCGACCGCTTCGATCCGGACCGGGGCGTGCAGTTCCCGACGTTCGCCATGCCGACGGTGGTCGGCGAGATCAAGCGGTACTTCCGGGACAACGTCCGCACCGTGCACGTGCCGCGCCGGCTGCACGAGCTGTGGGTCCAGGTCAACAGCGCCACCGAGGACCTGACCACCGCCTTCGGGCGGACCCCGACGACCGCCGAGATCGCCGAGCGGCTGCGCATCACCGAGGAGGAGGTGCTGTCCTGCATCGAGGCGGGACGGTCGTACCACGCCACCTCCCTGGAGGCCGCGCAGGAGGGCGACGGGCTGCCCGGCCTGCTCGACCGGCTCGGCTACGAGGACCCCGCGCTGGACGGCGTGGAACACCGCGACCTGGTCCGGCACCTGCTGGTCCAGCTCCCGAGCGGGAGCAGCGCATCCTGCTGCTGCGCTACTACAGCAACCTCACGCAGTCGCAGATCAGCGCGGAGCTGGGCGTCTCCCAGATGCACGTCTCCCGGCTGCTCGCCCGCAGCTTCCAGCGCCTGAGGTCGGCGAACCGCATCGACGCCTAGGGCGCCCCCTGGCCCGCGCCCCGCCGGACGCATACCCTCGTACCCGAAAGCGCGAGCGAGGGGTCACCGTCGCGAGCGAATCGCCGATCAGGGCTGTTGCCGACACCCGCGGCCCGACAGGCCGTCAGGCCCCCTGTTTCCAGGGGCGATTCGCGTCTCGGATGTCGACATGTCACTACAGCGCGTTGCCGACATGTGACATTCTGCGGGAAGCGCGTTTGCCGGGGCCTCGGCTCCGGTATTCAGGTGAAGGCTGCGTTCCCGTGGTGGGGACGTGAGCCGCGACCGTCCCGCGACCCAAAGGGGGTGGCATGTCCGCAGACCAGGGCAGCTCGAAGGTGCTCGCGCTCGCGGAGAGCGAGACCGCGCCCGACGCGCTCGACGCGCTCGGCCCCATCGATGACGTCCCGGCCCTCGAAGCCGTACCGGCGCCCGCCCTGCCGGACGCCGAGTTCCCGGCCGCACCGGTCTCGGCGAGCATCGACACCCGCACCCTGTCCCGCTCCCTGTTCCTGCGGCTGGCCGCACTCGACGAGGACAGCCCGGAGCGCGCCTACGTCCGGGACACGCTGATCGAGCTCAACCTCCCGCTGGTGCGCTACGCGGCGGCCCGCTTCCGCTCGCGCAACGAGCCGATGGAGGACATCGTCCAGGTCGGCACGATCGGCCTGATCAAGGCGATCGACCGGTTCGACTGCGAACGGGGCGTGGAGTTCCCGACGTTCGCGATGCCGACCGTGGTCGGCGAGATCAAGCGGTTCTTCCGCGACACGTCGTGGTCGGTGCGGGTGCCGCGCCGGCTGCAGGAGCTTCGCCTGGCGCTGACGAAGGCCACCGACGAGCTGTCCAGAAGCTGGACCGCTCGCCGACCGTCGGCGAACTGGCCTCCGTGCTCGGGGTGTCGGAGGAGGACGTCGTCGACGGCCTGGCGGTCGGCAATGCCTACACGGCCTCCTCGCTGGACTCCCCCGCCCCGGAGGACGACGGCGGCGAGGGCTCCCTCGCGGACCGGCTGGGCTACGAGGACACGGCGCTGGAGGGTGTGGAGTACCGCGAGTCCCTCAAGCCGCTGCTGGCCAAACTCCCGCCCCGGGAGCGGCGGATCATCATGCTGCGCTTCTTCGCCAACATGACCCAGTCGCAGATCGGCGAGGAGGTCGGCATCTCCCAGATGCACGTCTCGCGCCTGCTCACCCGGACGCTGGCCCAGCTCCGCGAGGGCCTGATCTCCGACTGACCCCGCGACGGCCGGGCACCGGCCGCGCCACCGGCCGCCGCCGCGTCCCCCTGGACACCCGCGGCGGCCGCCGCGCGCCCGCCCGTCGCATGCCGGACGCGGTTCCTTCCGGCGGTCCGCCGGCTCGTCGCCCACCGGGCCGCCGCGGGCGGGCGGGGCACGCCGGGTTCCGGCCGGCGTCCGCGCGGAACGCCGGCCGGCTACGCCGCCGTACGGATCCGGGTCACTTCAGTGCCAGCCAGGCCACCGCCGCGACGATCGCCACGGCGGCCACGATGCCGACGATCAGGCCGATGCGGGGGCCCGCGGGGCGGAGGCCGCCTGGCGGGACCGGGGGGCGCCCTCGTCGACGAACGCGCGGAACATCTGAGTGCTGCCAGCGGGGTCGTAATTGCCCTGGGGGCCCTGGTTGTTAGCCATGGCCCGAGACCCTAGCGAATCCGCGGATCCGGCCCAAGCGCGGGTCCGGGCGCCCACCGCACGTCCACGGTCCGTCCCCTGCTCCTCTCCCGATCCCCGCACCACCCTGCTCCCGTCCCGCCCGGCACCCCGCGTCCCCGCCCCGCTGCACCGCCGCCCGGCACCCGGCACCCGGCACCCGGCACCCGGCACCCGGCACCCGCACCACCCTCGCGACCTGCGCGTTTACGTTCGCAATACTTGCCTTTGCCAACTTTTTAGCGCACCCCCGGCCATTTTATTTGCCTGCGGCAACTAACAGCTCCTATGGTTGCTCTAAGCAACGAATGCGGGAGGTGCGCATGGCCGGGAAGGCGCAGTACGAGGAGCTGATCCGCCAGTTCAGCGCCTTCGGCGCCGTGAAGCGGGAGCTGGGCCGGATCCTGCCGGCCGAGTGCCCCAGCGGATCCGCCGCCGTACTGACGTTGCTCGGCCGCCACGGGGACATGCGCATGAGCAGGCTCGCGGAGCTGCTCGCCGTGGACATGTCGGTGACCAGCCGGCATGTCGCGCACCTCGCCGACCGGGGCTGGATCGAGCGGTCCCCCGACCCCGCGGACAAGCGCTCGCGCATCCTGCGCCTGACGCCCGCGGGCCAGGCCCAGCTCGACGAACTGTCCGAGCGGACCACCCAGCTGCTCGCCCACCGCCTGAGCGACTGGACCGACGAGGAGGTCGGCCAGCTCACCCGGCTGATGACCCGCCTGCGGGCGAGCTTCGACGACTGCCGCTCCGCGGCCGCCCGGTCCGGCGCACCACCCGTGCCCGAACAGTCCACCCGTACACCCGCGATCACCACGTAAGCAAAGGAAGTCCATGGCAACGACCACACCAGCCGGTGTGCGGGCTCATGCCAAGCACGGGGAGGCTCCTCCGGAGACGCTCCGATGACGCACCGGCAGATCATGGAGGCGCTCTCCGGGCTGCTGCTCGGCATGTTCGCCGCCATCCTGTCCTCGACCATCGTCACCAACGCCCTGCCCGAGATCGTCTCCGACCTCGGCGGCGGCCAGAGCGCCTACACCTGGGTCGTCACCTCCTCGCTGCTGGCGATGACCGCCTCCACCCCCTGTGGGGCAAGCTCGCCGACCTGGTCAGCAAGAAGGCCCTGGTCCAGATAGCCCTGATCGTCTACGTCATCGGCTCGGTCGTGGCCGGCCTGGCGCAGAACCCGGCGATGCTGATCACCGCGCGGGCCATCCAGGGCCTGGGCGCCGGCGGTCTGTCCGCCCTGGCCCAGATCATCATGGCCGCGATGATCTCCCCGCGGGAGCGCGGGCGCTACTCCGGCTACCTGGGCGCGACCTTCGCGGTCGCGACCGTCGGCGGTCCGCTGCTCGGCGGTGTCATCACCGACACCAGCTGGCTCGGCTGGCGCTGGTGCCTCTACGTCGGCGTGCCCTTCGCGGTGATCGCGCTGCTCGTGCTCCAGAAGACGCTGCACCTGCCCGTCGTCAAGCGCAAGGTCAAGGTCGACTGGGCCGGCGCCTTCTTCATCACGGCGGCCGTGTGCCTGCTGCTGATCTGGGTCACGTTCGCCGACGACAAGTACGACTGGATGTCCTGGCAGACGGGCGCCATGGTCGGCGGCGCGATCGTCCTGACGCTGGTCTTCCTCCTCGTCGAGACGAAGGCCGCCGAGCCGATCATCCCGCTGCGGCTGTTCCGGAACCGCACCATCACCCTGGCCTCGCTGGCCTCGCTGTTCGTCGGTATCGCGATGTTCGCGGGCACCGTCTACTTCAGCCAGTACTTCCAGCTCGCCCGGGACAAGTCCCCGACCATGTCGGGCGTGATGACCATCCCGATGATCGGCGGCCTGTTCGTGTCGTCCACGGTCTCCGGGCAGATCATCACCCGCACCGGCAAGTGGAAGGCCTGGCTGCTGGCGGGCGGCGTGCTGCTGACGGCGGGCCTGGGCCTGCTGGGCACCATGCGGTACGACACCGACTACTGGCAGATCGCCATCTTCATGGCGCTGATGGGCCTCGGCGTCGGCATGATGATGCAGAACCTGGTGCTGTGCACGCAGAACCAGGTGGCCCCGAGCGACCTGGGCGCCGCGTCCTCCGTCGTCACCTTCTTCCGGTCCCTCGGCGGCGCGGTGGGCGTCTCGGTGCTCGGCTCCGTGATGACCACCCGGATCAGCCACTACGCCGAGGACACCATCGGGCAGCTCAGCCCGCAGGAGCAGGCGATGGCCGCCAAGACCTCCGGCGGCGGCGCGATCCCGGACATGGACCTGCTGCCCCCGGGCATCCGCCAGTGGCTGGAGAGCGCCTACGGGCACGGCATCGCCGACATCTTCCTGTACGTCGCGCCGATCGCCTTCCTCGCCTTCCTGGTGACCCTGTTCATCAAGGAAGTCCCGCTGCGCACCTCCGGCGCCCTGGCGCAGGCCGCCGAGGCCACCGCCGAGTCCGCCCCGGCGGGCGCCCGGCCCCGGCCGAGGCCACGACGGCCGCCGCCGAGCCGGTCCCGGCCGCCGTGTCGGCCACCGGGACGGCCCCGGCTCCGGCACCGCGGCGGCCACCCAGCGGCTCGCCGCCGTCGCCACCGCGGCCGGCCCCGGTGACGGGCCCGCCCCCGGCGGTGGGGTCCCGGTCCGCGGCCACGTCCGCGGCGACGGCAGCGCGCCCGTCCCGCAGGCCGCCGTCACGCTGATCTCGCTGGCGGGACGGCAGCTGGGCCGCTCGGTCGCCCAGGCCGACGGCTCCTACGCGCTGGACGCCCCCGGCTCCGGCTCGTACGTCCTGATCGCCTCCGCCGACGGCTACCAGCCGCAGGCGTCCACCATCGTGGTGAACGGCGAGCCGGTCGCGTACGACGTGCTGCTCAGCGGCACCAGCGGGCTGACCGGCCTGGTGCGGGCGGCCGAGACGGGGCAGCCGGTGACGGACGCGATGGTCGTCGTGACCGACGTGCGCGGCGATCTGCTGGCCACCGCCACCACCGGTGAGCAGGGCGAGTTCTCCCTCGCCGAGCTGGTGCCGGGCACCGTGACCATCGCGGTCAACGCCGCCGGGTTCCGGCCGCGCGCCCTGCCCGTCGAGGTGGGCGGCACCGGGATCACCCGGGTCGAGGTCGACCTGCGGGCCGGCGCCCGCGTCCAGGGTGTCGTCCGGGCCCGCACGGCCCGCTGGCCGACGCCCGGGTGACGCTGGTCGACGCCGCGGGCAACGTGGTCGGCACGGCGACGACCGGGTCGGACGGGGCGTACGCCTTCACCGACCTGGACGCCGGCGACTACACCGTCATCGCGACCGGCTACCCGCCGGTGGCGACGGCCCTCACGGTCGCCGGCCAGGGCGCCGACGGCCACGACATCGACCTCGCCCACCCCGGCGAGTAGCGATACCCCGGCCCGTGGTGGCGGGCGCGCCGTGAGCGGAGCGCGCCCGCCGCCCCGGGCCGGTTCCATGCGACCGATTTCTGATGCTTTCACAGCTTTCGCAGCCTCCGGGCCGCCGAAGCCTTCGAGCCCGACCGAGCTTGACCAGGGAGACAACGGGATGGGACTGACCGCGAGGATCCGTACCAGGGACGGATGGGCCGTGTCGCACGCGGTCGTCACGGTGACCGACATGACCGGCACGCAGGTGCTGCGCGCCGAGGCGGACGCCGAGGGGGCCGTACGGGACACCACACCGCTGGCGCCGGGGGCGTACACCGTCATCGTCACCGCCGTCGGCTACGCGCCCGCCGCGTCCAGCGCGATCGTCACCGCGAGCGGCCGGGCCGAGGTCGGCACGGTCACGCTGGCCCGGCAGGGCGGCACCGAGCTGCCGCCGCCGGGGCCGTGGACCATCGACCCGGCGCACTCCAGCGTGGCCGCGGTCGCCCAGCACCTGGGCATCTCCAGCGTGCACGGCCGGTTCACCGAGTTCGCCGGGAGCGTCGAGATCGCCCCCGACGACGTGACCAAGTCCCGCGTGGAGGCGGTGATCCGGGCGGCCTCCATCGACACCGGCAACGGCATGCGCGACACCCATCTGAAGTCCGCGGACTTCCTGGACGTGGAGCGCTTCCCGGAGATCACCTACCGCTCCACGGGCCTGAGCCAGGCGGGGCCGGACCGCTGGACCGTCCACGGCGAGCTGGGCCTGCACGGCGTCGTCCGCCCCGTCGACCTGGACCTGGCCTACCTCGGCACCGGCGCCGACCCGTGGGGCGGCACCCGGCGGCGTTCCGGGCCACGACCGAACTGCGCCGCGAGGACTTCGCCATGAACTACAACCAGGTCCTCCAGGCCGGCATCGCCGCCATCGGCACGACGCTCCGGGTCGAGCTGGACATCCAGGCGGTCCAGGGCGACGCGCTGCCGGCCGTCTGATCCGTCTGATCAGCCCCGGCCGCTCCGGGACCCGTCGGCGACCCGGGCCACCAGGTCGCCGCACAGGTCCCGGAGCCTGACGTTGCGGTGCTGCGAGACGCGGCGCAGCCGGTCCAGGGCGACCCGGGCGTCGACCCGGTCGCGGGCCATCAGGATGCCGACGGCCTGGTCGATGACGCTGCGGGAGAGCAGGGCGGTGCGCACGTCGGCGGCCGAGGCGCCGTGCCGCTCGATGCGCAGCGCCTCGCCGACCGCGTGGGCGGCCCGCTCGGCGAAGCCCCGGGCCGCCTCCCGGCCGTCGTCCAGCGCGCCGGGTCCGAGGCCGTAGAGGTTGAGCGCGGCGTCCGGCTCGTCCGCCAGGGGCAGCGGCAGCGCCAGCACACAGCGGACCCCGGTGGCCAGCGCGTACTCCGTGTACGCCGGCCAGCGCGTCTCGTCGGCCAGGTCGGGGGAGTACTGGGCGCTGCGCGTCTCGGCGGCGTCCACGCAGGGGCCGGAGCCGTGCTCGTACTGGCGCAGGTCGAGCCCCCGGGCAGTCCCGCGCTGCCGGCCAGGGTCAGCAGGCGGGCGCCGCGGCGCACCGTGATGCTGCACGCGCGGCGCCCGGCACCTCCTGGACCGCGCGGTCGGTCAGATCGCGCAGCAGGGTGTCGAGGCCCTGGCTGCGGGCCATGGCCTGGTGGAGCGGGTCGGAACCGGCGGGTCTCATGCCGGTACGGATATCCCGTCAGCGCTCGTTGACGCCCCGGCCGCCGGGGGCGTTGTGCGCGTCGACGATGCGGCGGGCCAGGTCGCGCAGTTTCACGTTCTCCCGCTGGGAGGCCTTCACCAGGCTGTCGAAGGCGCCGGCCGCGTCGACGTCCATGCGCTCCATGAGGATGCCGGTGGCCTGCCCGATCAGGTCCCGGGTGCGCATGGCCTCGGTGAGCTGCTCGCGCTCGGCCGCCGAGTCCACGGCGATGCTGACGTGCGCGGTGAACAGGCGGCCGAGGCGGGTGACGTCCTCGTCGAAGGCGCGGGGCTTGCGGGAGTAGGCGGTCAGCACGGTCAGCCGGCGCCGGTCGGCGCGCAGCCGCAGGGCCAGGGCCGACCGCAGCCCGAGACCGGCCAGGGTGTCGCCCCGCCGTCGGCCTCGCTGTCCTCCATCCGCACCACCGGCGTGGTCCACAGCCGCTCCCACAGGGGGTGCGGTTCACGGTCCTGGTCGCGGGCCTCGGCGGAGCGCACGACCTCGTCGGTCCAGGCGACGGCGCGACGCCGGTTGCCGCGTTCGATCACCGACACACCGGCGTGCTCGGCACCGGGCAGCAGCCGCACGGCCAGTTCGGCGGCGGTGTGCAGGGTGCCGGTGGAGGTGGGCTTCTCGTGCAGCTGCTGCGCCGCCTCGGCGAGGGCCTCGGCCAGCTCGAAACCCGCCGGAAAACGCGGCAAATCAGTAAATTCGGACGCAGCCACCACGAACCTCTTCGGCGTGCGCGGCCAAACGGCCGCGCGTCGGAGAGCTCCGCAGCACATTCCCGACTGCGAGCACAGGACGGACAGCACTCTAGCTGCTCGGTTGCGGTGCGGTGACGCCCGGCTGACGGACCGCCCGACCTTCCGCACCGGGCCCCGTCGTGATGGAATGGGACCACGGGTCAGGAAGGGCCCACCGGAATCCGGACGACCGTCTGTCAGGTGAGCGCCGTGACCTTCCGCCCGAATCCCTGCGAGCCGCTGGCGCCGCCCGGCTACGCCCTGCTCTCCCTGCCCGCGGAGATCGACTTCTGCAACGCCGCCGATCTGCTGCCGCGGGTCCTGGCCGTGGCCGACGCCCACGCCGGCCGGCTGCGGGTCCTGGTCCTGGACCTGACCGGCACCGAGTTCATGGACACCCAGGGCGCCCGCCTCATCGGCGACGTCGCCTGCCATCTGCGCGACCGGAACGCCCGGGTGCGGGTGGCGGCGGCCCCGCACGGGGTGCCCCGGCGCGTCCTGGAGCTGACCGGCCTGCGCCGCGACGTGCCCGTCTACGACAGCCCGGCGGAGGCACTGCGGCCCTAGGACCTGCCGGACGGGCCCCAGGACCTGCCGGGACAGGCTCCAGGACCTGGCGGACAGGCTCTCGGGTTTGCCGGACGGGCCTCGGGCCTGTCGTGGGCCGGTCCGGCGGCGGACGGTCCTAGGCTTGCGGGCATGGCACCCCACATCGCGACGAACACCCGTGTCTCCCTGGCCGAGTTGCTGGACTTCGTCCGTCCCCGGCACCGCGCGATCCTGCTGACCCGGCGGGCCGACGGCAGCCCGCAGGGGTCGCCGCTGACCTGCGGTGTCGACGACTCCGGCCGCATCGTGGTCTCGACGTACCCGGAGCGCGCCAAGACCCGCAACGCCAAGCGGGACCCCCGGGTCAGCCTGATCGTGCTCAGCGACGACTGGAACGGCCCCTGGGTCCAGGTCGACGGCACCGCGGAGGTCGTCGACGCGCCCGACTCCGTCGAACCGCTCGTCGAGTACTACCGGAACATCGCCGGGAGCACCCGGACTGGGACGAGTACCGGGCCGCGATGGTCCGGCAGGGCAAGTCGATCATCCGGATCACGCCCGAGCGGTGGGGCCGGTGGCGACGGGCGGCTTCCCGGCGCGGCTGGCGACGGACGACTGACGGCTGACGGCTGACGGCTGACGGCTGACGGCTGACGGCTGACGGCTCAGCCTCGCTCGACCATCGCCTCGATGCCCGCGACCAGCAGCTCCAGGGCGAAGTCGAAGTCGCGCTCCAGCATCTCCGACACGTTGTCCCCGCCCGGGCCGCCATGATCCGCCGGGACTCGGCGAGGACCTCGGCGGCCCGCGGCGCCGGTGACGCCGTCGCCTCCTCGAGGGACTGCTGGAAGTAGTCGTCCGCGGACAGCCCGGACGCGGCGACCCGGGCGAGGAAGTGGCCCTCGATCGTGCCGTAGCCGTAGACGAACTGGAAGACGGCGGCGATCGCGCTGGTCACCCGGTGGTCGGGCAGCCCCGATCTGCGGATCACCCGCTGGACGACCCGGGAGAACTCCAGCGAGTTCGGCCCGATGTTGAGGTAGGTGCCGGCCAGGGGCGACAGCCAGGCGTGCCGGACCAGCAGGGCGCGGTACTGCCGGGCCAGCGCCCCAGTTGCTCGCGCCAGTCCGCGTCGTCCTCCGGGTCGGGCAGCTCCAGCTCGCCGAAGGCCCGGTCCAGGGCGAGTTCGAGGAGGTCGTCCTTGGTGTCGACGTACCAGTAGACGGACATGGCCGTGACGTTCAGTTCGGCGGCCAGCCGCCGCATGGAGAACCCGGCCAGCCCCTCGGCGTCCAGCAGCCGCACGGTCGCGTCGGTGATCCGGTCCCGGTCCAGCCCCGACGGCTGCCCCGGCCGCGTCCGCCGCGCCGCGGCTCGCCCTCCAGCCAGACGCTGGTCCGGGAACCTTCACGACGCCCTGCCTTGGTCATGGATGCCTTCTCTCGCTTTCGGCCTCAGGCTCTCACGTCCGCACACGCGCCGGCCGGGCGACGGACCCCGGCCGGGGCTCTCAGGCCGCCGCCTTCCCACCGTGCCCGTTCTCCGCACGCCGCAGCAGCACCGCGGCGACCAGCCCGCCGAGCAGCACGGCCACCGCCCCAGCAGCTGGCTGGTCTCCAGCCCGGACGAGAACGCGTCCACGATCCGCTCCTTCTCCTGCGCCCCCTCCGCCAGCGACAGCGCCGCCGGCAGCGAACTCGCCGTCACCGGCACCAGGGCCGCGAACCGCGCGTTGAGCACCGCGCCCAGCACCGCCACGCCCAGCCCGTTGCCGAACTCGGCCAGCGTGCCGTTGATCCCGGCGCCGACCCCGGCCTTGGCCGGCGGGATCGAGCTCATGATGGCGTGCGCCATGGCCGGGTTGGCGATGGCGCAGCCCGCGCCGATCAGCACCAGCCCGAGCAGCGTGCCGGCGTAGCCCTGGCCGGTCAGCAGGGCGATCGCGACCAGGCCCGCCGACATCAGCGCCATGCCCAGCATGACGGCGACCGGCGTACCGAGCCTCGTCAGCCACTTCGCCGCCACCCCGGAGAAGTTGAGGACGACGACGGTGAGCGCCAGGGGTGCGGTGCGCAGGCCCGCCTCCAGAGGGCCGTAGCCGAGCACGAACTGGAGGTACTGGGTGAGCAGGAACAGCGCGCCGCCCATGCCGAAGGTGACCAGCACCAGCCCGGCGACGGCGCCCGTGAACCGGCGGTTGCGGAAGAAGTTCAGGTCGAGCATCGGATACGGGATCCGGCTCTCCCAGTACGCGAAGACGGCGAGGACGGCCACGGCGACGGCCGCCGTGCCCAGCACCCGGCCGGAGGCCCAGCCGTGCTCGGGGCCCGAGATGATCGCGAACACCAGGGAGGCCATGCCGATGGTGGACAGCACGGCGCCGAGCAGGTCGGGCCGGTCGCCCTGCGGGTTCTTGGACTCGGGGACGAGCGCGGCCACCGCGATCAGGCCGAGCACCGCGACCGGCAGGTTGATCAGGAAGATCGAGCCCCACCAGAAGTGGTCGAGCATGAAGCCGCCGATCAGCGGGCCGCTGGCGAACCCGAGGGCGTTGACGGCCGCCCACACGCCGATCGCCTTCGGGTGCTCGTCGGGCGTGAAGATCTGCATCACCACGGCCAGGGTCGTGGTCAGCAGCAGCGCACCGCCGACGCCCATGCCCGCGCGGGCCGCGATCAGCTGGCCGGTGGAGTCCGCGAAGCCGGCCGCCAGGGAGCCCGTGCCGAACAGCGCCAGGCCCGCGAGCAGCATCTTCTTGCGGCCGTAGCGGTCGGCGGCGTTGCCCGCGGTGAGCAGCAGGCCGGACTGCACCAGCGAGTAGGCGTTGATCATCCACTGGATGTCCGAGGTGGAGGCGCCCAGCTCGCCGGTGAGCGAGGGGATGGCCACGTTGAGGACGGTGTTGTCCAGCACGACGGTCAGCTGGGCGAGGCAGATGACGCCGAGTATCAGCCAGCGCTGCGGATGCCCCTGCGGGGCGGGGCCGGGCCGCAGGGGGCCGTTTCCTGAGGGGACGTCGACATGCCGTACACCGTATAGCAGTCGCTATACGGTGTACAACGGACGGGGGCGGGGCCGGGCCCCGGCGTCGGCGCGGGATCAGGACCGTGCACCGGGTCAGGCCTCCCGGTCCGGCCTTCCGTGCGTCAGGCGTCCTGCGTCAGGCCTCCTGCCTCAGGCCTGCTGCGTCAGGTCGTAGAAGACGGCCGAGCCGACCGTGACCTTCTCGAAGGTCGCCTCGACCCATGCGGTGATCTCCGCGGCCGGGCCGTCGCCGCCGGCGCCCGCACCGCCGCCCATGCCACCGCCGGCCACGAAGTAGTGGATCTTCCCGGCCGCGACGTACTCCTTGAACCGGGCGAGCGTCGGCGACGGGTCGGTGCCGTTGAAACCGCCGATCGCCATGACCGGTTCTCCGGTGGCGAGCTGGTAGCTCGCGGCGTTCTGCGCACCCACGGCCGCCGCGGCCCACGTGTAGCGGCCGGCGTCCTTCGCCAGCAGTTCCTCGGCCTGCGCGCCGACGTCGGCGCCGTCGAGCAGGCCGCCCACCGCGCCGGGAGCGCCGGCGGGGAAGCCGCCGCGAGCGCCTTCTGCGCCGTCCTGTCCGCCCGGCGGGTACGGCTGGGGCAGGGCCCGCCCGCCGCTCTGGTTCCCCTGGCTCCCTTGGCTCCCTTGGTTCCTCTGGTTCCCCTGGTTCCGGCCCGGTGCCGCGCCGCCCGGGAAGCCGCCGTCCCCGGATTCGCTACCCGGGAAGCCGCCGTCCCCGGGTGCGCCGCCCGGCCCGCCGCCCGGCCCGCGCATGCTCGCCCCCGTGGGCCCCGCCGTGACGATGGAGCCCGTGTGGCCCTCCCGGACCGTGCTGAGGGTGTACGCCGTCGGGCCCGCCAGCGCGGCCACCAGCCCGAGGCCCGCCGCCACCGCCCCGGTCCACCGCCCGAGCCGCCCGGCGAAGACCAGCCCGAACGCGGCCGCGAGGCCGCCCGCGAGGACCAGCCACCGCAGCCAGGGCAGATAGCCGGGGGTGCGGCCGAGCAGCACGTACCCCCAGGCGGCGGTCGCCGTCATGGCCGCGGCCAGGGCGAGCGCGGCCCACGTCCCGCGGCGCGCACGCCACAGGGCCGCCGTGCCCATGCCCACGACCGCGGCCAGGGAGGGCGCGAGAGCCACCGTGTAGTACTCGTGGAAGATGCCCGCCATGAAGCTGAAGACCGCCGCGGTCGTCAGCAGCGACCCGCCCCAGACGAGGAGCGCGGCACGCCCGGGATCCGTCCGCCGGGCCCTGCGGGTCAGTACCAGCACCGCCACGAGCAGGACGATCGCGGCCGGCAGCAGCCAGGAGATCTGGCCACCGGTCTGGGTGCCGAACATCCGCTCCCAGCCGGTCTGCCCCCACTGACCGCCGCCCGCGCCACCGGGCCCGCCCCCGCCGCCGACGCTGCCCGTCTCCTCCCCGTTCAACCGGCCCAGCCCGTTGTAGCCGAAGGTCAGCTCCAGGAAGCTGTTGTTCTGCGAGCCTCCGACGTACGGACGCGACGACGCCGGCCACAGCTCGACGGCCGCCACCCACCAGCCGGCGGAGACGACCAGCGCGACGGCCGCCAGCGCCAGCTGCGCCAGCCGCCTGCGCATCCGCACCGGAGCGCAGACGCCGTAGACGAGCGCGAGGGCCGGCAGGACCAGGAAGGCCTGAAGGGTCTTGGCCAGGAACGCGGCACCGATCGCGACGCCGGCCCACACCAGCCACCGGGTCCGCCCGTCCTCCAGCGCCCGCACGACCAGGTGACAGGCGACCGAGAGCAGCAGCGCCAGCAGCGCGTCCGGGTTGTTGAACCGGAACATCAGCGCCGCCACCGGCGTCAGCGCCAGCACCGCTCCCGCGAGCAGCCCGGCCCCGGGCCCGGACCGGCGGCGTACGGAGGCGTACACGACGGCGACCGTGCCCACGCCCATCAGAACCTCGGGCACGAGGATCGACCACGAGGACAGGCCGAAGAGCCTCACCGACAGCGCCATCGGCCACAGCGCGGCCGGGGGCTTGTCGACGGTGATGGCGTTCGCCGCGTCCAGCGAACCGAAGAAGAACGCCTTCCAGGACTGGCTGCCCGCCTGGACGGCCGCGGAGTAGAAGGAGTTGGCGTATCCGGAGGCGCTCAGGTTCCACAGGTAGAGCAGCCCGGTGACGAGGAGCAGCCCGAGGAGGGCCGGGCGCTCCCAGCGGGGCCGGCGTCACCGCCGGCGGGCGCCGGAGCCGGCGGCGCGATGGCCCGGGCGGGGGTCCGGTCGTCCTGAAGGGTCATCGTCCATCCCGGGGATCGGTGGCGCCGGTGGGGAACACCCACGCCCTGAAGAGCAGGAAACGCAGCACGGTGGCCGCGAGGTTGGCGGCGATCAGCACCGCCAGTTCGGTGGTGTGGGAGGGGTTGTCCGTGGCCGCGTTCAAGGCGGCGAGCGAGCCGCTGGTCAGCGCGAGCCCGATACCGAACACCACCAGGCCCTGGGCCTGGTGCCGGACGGCGCCGCCGCGGCCGCGCACGCCGAACGTCAGCCGCCGGTTGGCCGCGGTGTTGCCGACCGCCGCCACCAGCAGGGCGAGGGCGTTGGCGGGCTGCGGGCCGGCGAAGGCCCGGAAACCGCTGTAGAGCAGCAGGTAGAACAGGGTGGACAGCACGCCGACGACGCAGAAGCCGACGAGCTGCCGGGCCAGCCCGTTCGGTACGCCGGTCAGCTCCCGGTCGCGCGGGTCGTCGCCGAACGGCCGGGCGAGCCGGTCCAGCGGCAGCGACCCGGAGGCCAGTGCCCTGCCGACCCGCCACACGCCCTTGAGGTCGTCGACGGCCGTCCGCACGATGTCGACGGTCGAGTCGGGGTCGTCGACCCAGTCCACGGGCACCTCGTGGATCCGCAGGCCGGCGCGCTCGGCCAGCACCAGCAGCTCGGTGTCGAAGAACCAGCCGCTGTCCTCCACCAGCGGCAGCAGCACCGCGGCCACGTCCCGGCGGATCGCCTTGAAGCCGCACTGGGCGTCGGAGAACCGGGCCTGGAGCGAGCCCCGCAGGACGAGGTTGTACGCACGGGAGACGAACTCCCGCTTGGCGCCGCGCACGACCCGTGAACTGCGGGCGAGCCGGGAGCCGATCGCCAGGTCGGAGTGGCCGGAGATCAGCGGCGCGACCAGCGGCAGCAGCGCGTTGAGGTCCGTCGACAGGTCGACGTCCATGTAGGCGAGGACCGGGGCGTCCGACGCCGACCAGACGGCCCGCAGCGCCCGGCCCCGGCCCTTCTGCTCCAGCCGTACGGAGCGGACCTCGGCGAGTTCCTCCGCCAGCCGGGCGGCGACGAGCGGGGTCCGGTCCGTGGAGGCGTTGTCCGCGACGGTGACGCGGAAGGCGTACGGGAACGTCCGCGAGAGGTGCTCGTGCAGACTGCGCACGCAGGGCCCGAGGTCCTTCTCCTCGTTGAACACCGGGACCACGACATCCAGGACGGGAGCCCCGGCAGTCGTTGCGGGGACATGTTCCCGGGCGGGCAAAGCGCGGTTGGCGCGTGACCGGACGCCGGGGGCGGGGGCGGGTGAAGGGGCGCCGGGGCCCGGAGCGGGTGGCGGGGCGCCAGGGCCGGAGCCGGTGGCGGGGCGCCAGGGCCGGGAGCCGGTGGCGGGGCGCCAGGGCCGGGAGCCGGTGGCGGGGCGCCAGGGCCGGGAGCGGGCGGCGGGGCGCCGGGGAAAGAGTCGGTTCGCATGCGGCCGACTCTTCTCAACTCCCCTGTCGGCTCCGTGTGGTGAGGCTGTGCCAGGCCTGTGGATCCGTCTGCGGCGGCCGGGGCGGGAGTGCCGGGAGGCGCACGGTGAACACCGTCCGTCCCGGCACGCTGCCGACGGTCACGGACCCGCCGTGCGCGCTCACCACCGCCCGCACGATGGCCAGCCCCAGGCCGGTCGACCCGGTGGCCCGGGAGCGGGCGGAGTCGCCGCGCGCGAACCTCTCGAAGACGTGCGGGAGCAGCTCGGGCGGAATGCCGGGACCGTCGTCCTCCACGTCCACGCACACCCACGGCCCGCCCGGACGCACCCGGGCCGTCACCGTCGTACCGGCCGGGGTGTGGGTACGGGCGTTGGCGAGCAGGTTGACCAGCACCTGCTGGAGCCGGGCCGCGTCGGCCGGCACGGGCACCGGCCCGTCGGGCAGGTCCAGGCGCCAGAGGTGCTCCGGCCCGGCCGCCCGCGCGTCGCTGACGGTGTCCACGACGAGCGGCAGCAGATCGGTGGGCTCGAACCGCAGCGGCCGCCCCGCGTCCAGGCGGGCGAGCAGCAGCAGATCCTCCACGAGCAGTGTCATCCGCCCCGCCTCGGACTCGATGCGTCCGAGCGCGTGACGGGTGTCGGGGCCGACCTGCTCCCCGCCGCGCCGGGTCAGCTCGGCGTACCCGCGGATGGAGGCGAGCGGCGTGCGCAGCTCGTGACCGGCGTCCGCGACGAACTGCCGGACCCGTGTCTCGCTCTGCTGGCGCGCGTGCAGGGCGCCGTGCACATGGTCCAGCATCCGGTTCAGCGCGGCCCCGACCTGCCCGACCTCGGTGTGCGGGTCGCACTCGCCCTCGGGGACCCGTTCGCTGAGCCGGACCTCGCCGGTGTGCAGGGGGAGTTCGGCGACGCGGGTGGCGGTCGCGGCCACCCTCCGCAGGGGCCGGGTGGCGAGACCGACGATCACGGTGCCGGCGAGGGAGGCGGCGAGGAGGCCGGCGGCGGTGACGCAGGCCTCCACGACGACCAGGGTGTCGAGCGTGCCGGTCACGGACGCGGTGGGCAGGGCGACGTAGAAGGCTCCGTTGCCGCCGGCCCGGTACTCGGCGCGGTACGCGCCCGCCCCCGGGACGTCCACGGTGTGCGCCGAGCCGTCCCTCGGGACGGAGGCGAGGGCCGCGAGCTGCTCGTCGCCGAGCGCGACGGCCTGCGGCCCGGCACCGGCGGCACCGTCCTCACTGCGGACGCCCTCGGTGACCCGGCCGTCCTCCACGGTCGCCCCGATCGTGCCCACGCCCGGCGGGCCCATCGTCACGAAGTCGAGCGGATCCTGCTGCCCTCCGCGCGGATCGGGCAGGGGCAGGCGGGGATCCGCGGGGCCCGCGGCCCGCTTGGCCACCTCCCCGACCTGCCGGTCCAGCTGCTCGTAGAGGTGGGCGCGCAGCGCCAGCGTCGTCACCGTGCCGATCACCGCGCAGACCACGGCGATCAGCGCGACCGACGCGACGACGAGCCGCGACCGCAGGGTCCGCGGCCGCCGCCACCCGCTCACGCCGCCGCGGGCTTGATCAGGTAACCGGCGCCGCGCCGGGTGTGGATCATCGGCTCGCGCCCGGCGTCGATCTTCCGCCGCAGATAGGAGATGTACAGCTCGACCACGTTGGCCTGGCCGCCGAAGTCGTACGACCAGACCCGGTCGAGGATCTGCGCCTTGCTGAGGACGCGCCGCGGGTTGCGCATGAGGAAGCGCAGCAGCTCGAACTCGGTCGCGGTGAGGTGGATGCTCTCGCCGCCCGCGTGACCTCGTGGCTGTCCTCGTCGAGGGTGAGGTCGCCGACCACCAGCGTCGACTCCGCACGCCGGTCGGCGGCCCCGGAACGGCGGATCAGCCCGCGCAGCCGGGCGACGACCTCTTCCAGGCTGAACGGCTTGGTCACATAGTCGTCGCCACCGGCGGTCAGTCCGGCGATCCGGTCCTCGACGGCGTCCTTGGCGGTCAGGAACAGCACGGGCACCTCGGGCAGTTCACGCCGCAGCCGGCCGAGCACGCTGAGCCCGTCCATGTCGGGCAGCATCATGTCGAGCACGACGACGTCGGGCCGGAACTCCCGTGCCGTGCGGACGGCTCCCTGCCCGTCGCCGGCGCTGCGGATCTGCCAGCCTTCGTAGCGCAGGGCCATGGACAGCAGCTCGGTGATCGACTGCTCGTCGTCCACCACGAGCACCCGGACGGCGCCGCCGTCCGGCCTCAGCAGTTCGGTGCGCCCCTGGGGCGAGATCGTGGTCATGCCGGACACGATGGCGAGAGGCTCTGAGAGCACTCTTTCGGCAACCTGTGATTTCTCTGAGAAACGGGGTCAGCGGTGCTCAGCCGAAGCGGCGTCGGGCAGCCCGAACAGCCGCGCCGCGTTGTCGTGGCACACCGCCCGCAGCCAGTCGTCCCCCAACTCCAGCCGCTCCAGGGCCCGCAGCTGGTGGAGGTAGGGGTACGGGATGTTGGGGAAGTCCGTCCCGAGCAGGATCCGGTCCCCGAGACCGGCCAGCCGGGGCAGGGCCCGCCGCGGGAAGGGGGCGAGCCGCTCGCTGAAGTCGGTGAACGCCATCGTCGTGTCCAGCCGGACCTCGCCGTACCGTTCGGCGAGGTCCAGGAAGTCCTCGTACTCGGGCATGCCGAGATGGGCGATCACCAGCCGCAGCCGGGGGTGGCGGGCCAGCACGCGGGCGACCGGCCCGGGCCCGGTGTGCTTGCCGGGCGCCGGCCCGGAACCGCAGTGGATCACCACCGGCATCCCGGCCTCAGCGAGCAGCCCCCAGACTCCGTCCAGCAGCGGGTCCGCGGGGTCGTACTCCCCCACCTGCACGTGGGCCTTGAAGACCCGCGCCCCCTCCTCGACGGCCTCGCGCACGTACGTCCCGACGCCCGGCTCCGGGAAGAGGGTCGACGTGTGCAGACAGTCGGGGGTCCGCGCGGCGAACCCGGCCGCCCAGCCGTTGAGCCAGCGGGCCATGCCCGGCTTGTGCGGGTAGAGCATCGACGTGAACGCCCGCACCCCGAATTCCCGCAGCAGCGCGAGCCGTTCGCCCTCCTCCCTCCGGTACGTGATCGGCCACTCGATGCCGCCGGTCAGCGGCCCGAGCGCGTCGAAGTACCGCCAGACCTTGCGCAGTACGCGCTCGGGCATGAAGTGCGTGTGCACGTCGACGAGCGCGGGAGCCGCAACGCCGCCGTGAACCGCCGCACCTCGGCGGCCTCGCCGCGGCCGTCCCCGGGGACGGTCCGGCCCGCCGGGCGGCCGGCAACCATGTGGTGATCGCACATGCCCCCACGATGGGCCCGCCCGGCACCCCACGTCCACGCCTCTCCCGCCCCGTTCTGGGGCGCCCCCTCCTCCTCTTCCCGCCGTCCCCTTCTCTTCTTCTCCTCTTCCTCTGTCCCCTCTTCCTCAGAACAGCCCGTCCTGGACGCCCGCCGCCGCGGCCGGCCCCGTCCCCTGCCCCGCCCGCAGCGGCCGTACCGGCACGGTGATCCGTCCGTCTCCCCGGGCACCAGCTCCCACCCGGTCATGAGCCGGGTGTCGAGCACGACGACCCCCCGGTCGGTGCCCAGGTGCAGATCCGGCCCGGCAGCCGCCACCAGCTCACCGGCGACCGCCCCGCCGGCGGCCAGCGCCACCACCTCACCGACCGCGGTGGCCTCGCCCACGGTGGGGTCACCCCCATGGCGGCCTCCCCGCCCGCGCGCCCCACGCTCCCGGCCCCCTCCCCCGGCCGGCGAGCCCGAAGGCCCGGACGTGGTCCACCGGCCGGAACGGCTCCCGCGCGAGCGACTCGGGCCATCCCCCCAGTGCCGCCGCCCGCGCATGCAGCTCCGCGAGCTCGGCCGCCCGCTCCGCCTCCGTCACCGGCAGCGCGAACCGCACCGCCCGCTTCTCGGCGTAGGGGATCCGGTCCGGTACCCCGAGCGCGGCCCGCAGCAGATGCTCGGTGCGCCGCGCGGCCATCAGCGGCCCCGTGCCCAGCCAGCTGAAGCAGACGGCCCCCTGCTCCAGCAGCCGGTCCGGTCCCCGCTGCACCGCGGTGATCCCGACCTTGACGAGCCCCGGCCCGAACCACGCCAGATAGACGCGGTACGGGCGCGGATCGTCGGCGATCGTGTCGGCGGCCACGGAGTGCGCCCGGTCCAGCCGCGCACACTCCTCGCACCGCGCCCCCGTACTCCGCCCCGGCACGACCGCCCGGAGCGGGCAGGCGTGCCCGCGCGCCCCCACGCACGTGCGCACACCCCCTTCCACGACCGCGAAGGCCACCCGTCTTCCCCGGACCGGCGCACTGCGCCGCCCCCCGTCCCAGACCAGCACCGGGCCGTCGGCCGACCACCGCAGCCCCGCGCACCTCCATGCCCGTCCCATCTCTGCCGAGCGTAGGCGCCGCCACTGACAACGCCCGCCGGACGCACGAGTGGGGGTACGGTGGGCAACGGGCCCGTAGCCGCAACCTCGTTTTGCGACTACGGGCCCTTCCGGCACGCCCACCGCCGGTCACGGCGGTCAGGACGACAGCAGCTCCTGCGGAGTCATCGACGGCCGCCGCCCGTGGCCGTCGGCGCCGCCGAGCCGGCCGGCGAGCCGGTCGATCCCGTCGGCGATGCGGTGCAGGGCGTCCGCCATCGCCGCCTGGACGCGGATCAGCTCGGCCTGAGCGGCCGACAGCGCCTCGTCCGCCCGGATGTTCCGCTCCTCCAGCCGCACGATCGCGTCGGCGACCTGCTCGGGCATGAGGTACGCGGTACCCCCGCTCGGCGCGGGCTGCACGGGCGCGGGTTCGAGGGAGTACGAGCCCTCCTGCTGGACGGTGACGACGACGTCCGTGACCCAGGACTTGAAGGGTTCGCATTCGGGTTTGGTGCAGCCGTTGACGAGTGCCACAAGACCACGCAGGTTCACCATGCGCATCGACTTCTTGAGCCCGTGGCCTGCGACTTTGCACGAAGCGTCTACTCCATAGACGCTTCGTGCAAGATCCTCGAGGGACTGCTGGCAGTTTGCTGCAACATGCCACGAGAGCGCTTGGCGCGTGTTCGCGTAGCCCAGTTCCCCGGCGAGGTCCGCCGCCGGGAACCAGTGCTCCCCGTCCGGCAGCGTCAGCCTCCGCACCCGCGCGCCCGTCGCCGCGAACACGAAGTCGTTGACGTCGATCGCGTCCCGCCGCCGCTCCGCCGAGCCGTTCGGCGGCGTGTTCCGCTCGTTCATCGAGCATCACCTCCACCGGGAAGCTAGGCACCAGTGGAGGCAACACCCGTTCAGCGCAAGGACGTTCACTCGAAAGGCGACAGAAGGATCGTTCCTGTCACGTCTGCGGCTCCGCGGCCGTCACAGCGCGGTTCTCACCCGCCTCCGCCACCGTCCCCGCGACCGCCATCGGCCCCGCCGTTCCCGCCGTCCCCGCCGTCCCCGCGTCGGTGCGGCCCGGGGTCCGCCCCCGGCCGGCCAGCCGGCAGCCCAGGCACCCGGCGTGCCCGTCCCGCGCCCCGCGGTCCCGGGCCCGTACCGGCCACTGCTCCCGCGGCCGGGTCCCCGGCGGCTTGCCCCACCCGGCGAGGTGCAGCGCCCAGGTGACGAACAAACCCGCCACCGCGACGACACCCCGCCAGCGACCAGCGCGAGAGAGGTCCTACCGACCCCCAGCCCGAGCAGGATCGCCGCGACGGTGCCGATGCCGACACCGGTCCACCCGCGACCGTGTGCCCGTGGTCGTACTGATGTGCGCTCATGTGCTCCCCTCACACGGACCGAACCACCGCCACCCCGGCACCCCCGCCGGTTCAGGCCCCGGCACCCGCACCCGCACTCGCACCCGCCCGCCACTCCCGACCGATCGACCGCAGCAGCGCCGGATACACCCCGAGGTACCGGAAGGGCTTGATCGCGGCCATGTACAGGGTCCCGAGCGGCCCGTTCGGCTTCACCAGGACGGCCATCTGCCCCCGGTAGGCACCGGCCCCGTCGGCGACCCAGCCGATGTGCATCAGCGCGTGCACGGTCCGGTTGGCGGTCTCGGCGACCCACTCGTCGTGGGTGAGGTAGACCGACCTGAACGGCACCGCCGCGAGATCCGGCCCCCGCGGCCCTCGCGCAGATCGGCGGGCAGCCGGTCGCGCAGGGTGGCCACCCGCCCTCCGACCCCGGCGCGGTCCCCGTCCCAGCCCAGCAGCCGGCCGAGCTTCCACCGGATCGCGAACAGCAGCCGCGGGATCGGCGTCTCGACGGCCTTGTCCCCCTCCGCGAACTGCCGGACCAGCCGTGCCAGATCGTCCGGCCCCCGGGTGTGGGCAGCGCCCACACGTCCTCGACCCGGAAGTCCCCGGCGACCTCGTGCACCCGCCAGTGCCGTCCGGTGTGCGCGGCGACAGGCAACCTCATGGCGTCTCCCCCGTCCATACGGCGGCGTATGGAATCACCGTAGCCGTTCCATACGCCTCCGTACAGAGCCGTCGGCAAACCCGGTGAACCCACCCGCGCCGACACAACGCGAAAGGCCCCGGATCTCTCCGGGGCCTTTCCTCTGTGCGCACTCGGCAGGATTCGAACCTGCAACCTTCTGATCCGTAGTCAGATGCTCTATCCGTTAAGCTACGAGTGCTTGTCTTTCTTCAGTTGTCCGCCGCTCCCGGCCCTTCCGGCCCGCTCGCGGCGACAGGAAGAACATTACATGACTGCCGCCGTCATGTGAAATCCGTTAGCCGCACCCCTTGTGACCTGCGCAAACGCTTCTGCGGGCGCGGACGGGCGGGCCTGCGGGCGCAGGTGGGCGGAGCAGGCGGCGGACGGACACAGGGCGGCTGCGGACGCGGCGGGGGACGCGGGGGCGGGTACCGGGCCGGACAACGGCGAAGCCCCGGCCGAATGGGCCGGGGCTTCGCTGATCTTGTGCGGAGGCGGAGGGATTTGAACCCTCGATGGGCTTTAAGGCCCAAACCGCATTAGCAGTGCGGCGCCATAGACCGGACTAGGCGACGCCTCCAGACAACACAATCCCTCGCGTGCGAGCGCGAGCGTTGCGTGCCGATGATGACACAGTCGAGCGTGCTGTCACCAATCGCCCCCCACGGTACTAGGCGGGCGGGTCGCAGGGCAAAGGCCTTGTCGGGCGCTCGCGCGCCGCAACGTCCGGCGGCCCGGCGCGTTAGTCAGGACATGCTCAAGGTCACCCGCCTCCTCGGCGTCGCCGCCCTCTCCACCGCCGCCCTGACGTCCGTCTCCGCGGCGCCGCCCGCCATGGCCGCCCCCTTCCCCGCCTCCGGACACACCCCCGGGCACAGCTCCGGTCACGCCTCCGGTCACAGCTCCGGGCACGCCGGCGACGTGCTCATGCCGCCGCCGGCCCGCGACACCGATCACCTGACCGTCACCGTCGAGGGCGCGGGCCCGGGCGTGGACGGTACGTACGAGCTGCGCTGCCGGCCCAGCGGCGGCAGCCACCCCGACCCGGCCGGCGCGTGCGCCGCCGTCGACCGGAGCACCCGCGCCGGTCAGGACGTCTTCGCGCCCGTCCCGCAGGGCACCTTCTGCACGATGCAGTACGGCGGCCCCGCCACCGCCCGGGTCACCGGCACCTGGGCCGGACGGCCCGTGGACGCGACGTACGACCGGCGCGACGGCTGCGAGATCGACCGCTGGGACCGGCTCGTCCCGCTCCTGCCCGACCTGCGGACGGCCCCCGGCGGCACCGGGTCCTCCTGAGCGGACGCCCGGTGCCCGCGCCGTGAGGGTTCGGTGAACGCTCCGGGCGCCCCGGGACTCGGTCACCCGTTCTACGCCACCTCCCCGTGCGACCTCCGTCCCATCCGGCGCCCCGGGCGGCCCCCCAGCCCTTAGACTCCCTCGCGTGACACGCCACGGGACCGGTTGGCAAGATGGCCCAGGCGGTCGGCAAGTGCGGTAACAGGGAGGAAGGCGTCTCGTGAGCAGCAGGCCATCCCGAGGCGCTGCTCGCCTCGCAGCCATACTGGACGCCCTGCCCGACGCGTTGGTCCTGGTCAACGCCAACGGCACCGTCGTCAACGCGAACACCATCGCGCTGGAGGCCTTCGAGGCCCCGGGCACCGCGCTCGTCGGGCGCGGGCTGCTGGACCTGCTGCCCGACTTCGACTCCAAGCTGATCCCCGGTTCCATGCGGCGGCCCGACCACATCGACCCGCGGGCCCGCACCAAGCCGACGCGGATGGTCGCGCGGCGCACGGACGGCTCCGAGTTCCCCGTCGAGGTCACCAGCGCCAACCTGGAGACCGGCCAGCAGGCCTACGACACCTACGGCTACACGGGCGACGAGCTGCTGATGCTCGTCGTCCGCGACCTGTCCGGCACCGTCGACACCGAGGCCGAACTGGCCCGGTCGCAGCGCCAGACCGAGATGATCCTGCGCGCCGCCGCCGAGGGCGTCGTGGGCACCGACACCGACGGGCGGATCGTCCTCGTCAACCCGGCCGCCGCCCAGATACTGGGCTACCGGGCCGGCGAACTCGGCGGGCGCGAGCTGCACACCCTCGTCCTGCACTCCCGGGCCGACGGCTCCCCCTTCCCGTACGACGAGTCCCCGCTCGCCGACACCCTGCGCTCCGGGCGCAAGCACCGGGTGCGCGGGCAGGTGCTGTACGCCAAGAGCGGCGAGAAGGTGCCGGTCGACCTGACCACCGCGCCCGTCCGCGACGGCGACCAGCTCGTCGGCGCCGTGATGACCTTCACCGACCGGCGGCCCTACGACGCCGTCGTCAAGGAGAAGGAGGACGCGGACCGCAAGCACGCCGAGGAGCTGGAGCGGCTCGCCGAGGAGCACGCCTCCGAACTCACCGCGCTGCGCCAGCAGCACGTGACCGAGCTGGAGGAGCTGCGCGAGAAGCACGCGGAGGAGCTGGCCGCGAACGAGGAGCGGTACGCCGCCCTCGGGGAGCGCGAGAAGGACCGTTTCGAGGCCCTCGCCGCCCGGCACGAGCAACTGCTCACCCTCCTCGGCGCCTCGCTGCGCGGACCGCTGGAGGAGTTGCGCCGCGAGCTGAGCACGCTCGCCGCCGACGACGCCGGGCAGTTGTGGCCCGAGGCCAACCAGGTGCTCCACCACCTGTCGGCGGGCTACTCGCGGATCACCACGCTCATCGACAACGTCCTCGGATACCAGCGGCTGGACGCCGAGGGCGGGGGCGTCACCCGGACGAAGGTGATGCTGGACGCCGTCGTCGCCTCCGGGGTCGACGGGGCCGTGGAGCTGGTCGGACCGGGCCGGGTGCAGTTCGCGGTGCACGCGCCGCCCATCGAGGCCGAGGTCGACCCGCGGCTGCTCGCGACCGCGCTCGCGCATCTGATCGCCGACGTCGCGGGCGTCGACGCGACCGGCAACGCGCCCGTCTCGACGGGCGGTTACATGGACAACACGGTCGTCGTCGCGGCGGCGCAGCGCGGCGAGGTCGTCCGGATCGAGGTGCGCGGGCCGTACGCCGGGGGAGACCCGGTGCACGAGCCGATCGTGCGCGGGATCGTCCGGGCGCACGGCGGCGTGCTCCAGACGCACGAGGTCCCGGGCATGAGCGGGAGCGCCTACGTCCTGGAGGTGCCGCTCGGGGGCGGTGCGGGGGCCGTCGCCGCCGCGCCGGCCGCCGAGGGGGCGCCGGTCGGGGAGGGCGCGGACACCGAGGCCGGGACCGGTACGAGTGGTGCCGGCGAGGCCGGCGGGGCCGGTGCTGCCGGCGGGACGGGCGCTGCCGCTGGTACCGGCGGCTCGGACGTGGCCGTCGTCGAGCAGGGGCCCGGCGGTGGCGGCGGGCGGCGCCGTGCCCGGCGGGCTTCCGTCGACGCCTTCCTGGAGAGCGAGGTCGCCGGTGCCCCGGCGCGTCCGGCGACGCCGAGGCGGAGGTCCCGGCCGCGCCGACCCCGACCGGGCGGCGCAGGCGCCGTGCGGTCCAGGAGCAGCCGCCGGCCACGGCGCCGGTTCCGGCCCAGGCGTCGGGTGAGGTGTCCGGTGGTACCGGGCGGCGGCGCGGGCGGCCCGCGGAGGACCCGGGCGCCGGTGCCGTCGAGGGTGCCGCCGGGGCGGGCGCGGGGTGGCCGAGGGTGCCGTCGTGACCGCCGCCGAGCACGCGGCGGGTGCCGCCGCCTCCAACAACGGGCTGGGCGGGACCGTGCCGCCGCAGGGCGTGCCGGCCGCTCCGCAGGGCGAGCCCACCGGCCGGCGTGCCCGGCGCGCCGCCGGGGAGCAGCACGCGCTGCCGCCGGCGCTGCCCGCGCAGGCCGGCGGGCCGGCGGGCGAGGCGTCCCAGCCGACCGGGCGCCGACGGCGGGCCCTGGCCTCCGCGAACGAACGCGCCGCCGCACAGCAGGCGGCCCCCCGACAGGTCTTCGCGCTCCCGCCCGCCGACGCCGACCGGCCGGCGGACGGGGCGCCGCAGCAGCCCGCGGCGCCGCAGGCCCAGCCGCCGACGCAGGTCCCCGGGCCCGCTGCCGCCGGTGACGCCCTGCTGGAGGACGCCGGCCGGCACGACGCCGTACCGCACGACCAGTCCGGTGACCACACCCCGCCGCAGCCGCATCCGGTGAGTGCGCCGACGGGGCGTCGGCGCCGGGCCGTCGCCGCCCAGCCGCCGGCGGAGCCCGGTCACGCGGGTTCCACGGACCCGGCGGAGGCGGCGGAGGCGGTCGGTCCGGGTGCTCAGGCGGGTGCCGGTGCTCCGGCCGGTCCCGGTGCTCAGGCGGGTCCCGGTACGGCCGGTCCCGGTGCTCCGGTCGGTCCCGGTGCTCCGGCCGGTCCCGGTGCTCCGGCCGGTCCCGGTGCTCAGGCGGGACCTGCGGGTGCGGTGGGCCCTGTGGCTCCCGCGGGACAGGTGGCGCAGCCGGGCGCGGCGGCACAGGCGGGTCCTGGCGTGCAGGTGGGCCCTGGCGTGCAGGCGGGTCCTGGCGTGCAGGTGGGCCCTGGCGTTCAGCCGGGTCCGGGTGTCCCGGGTAGTCCGGGTGTCCCGGGTGGCCCGGGTGTGCAGGGCGGTCCGGCCGCGGCCGCGCAGGCGGGTGCCGCCGGGGACGCCCAGGGCGGCGCGGCGACCGCGGGGCCGGGCATCCCCGCGCAGGCGGCGCCGGCCCAGGCCGCCCCCGCCCAGCCGGCCCAGGCTCAGGGCCAGACCCGGTCCCCGGCTCACGCCCCGGCCGCGGGCCAGGCGTCCGACGCCGCCGAGCAGCAGGTGGCGGTCCCGGTGGGCGTCGCGCCCCCGCACGTCGCCGTCGCTCCCTCGCCGCACGCCACTCAGGCGCAGCCGCTGCCCCGGCCGCAGGCACCGGGCGCCGCCCAGCCGCAGCCCGGCGGTCCCCTGCCCGGCGGTGCCCAGCCCGCGCAGCCGCAGGCACCGGCCGCCGCCCAGCAGCCGCAGGTCACCGCCCAGCCGCAGGCCACCCCGCTGCCGCAGCCCCAGCCCGGCCAGCCCCAGCCTGCCCCGTCCCAGCCCAGCCCCAGCCCCAGCCCGGCCAGACTCCCCACCCGCAGCCGCACCCGCCCGGCCAGGCCGCGCCGGGCCAGCCCGTGCCGCCGCAGCCCGCGCCGCCGCAGCCCGCGCCGGGGCAGGCGCCCGCCGCTCAGTCGTGGCCGATGGCGGCCGGTGCGGAGACGCCGGGCGCCGGTACCCCCGTACCGGCCGAGGGCCCGGCAGCGGGCCGACAGCCCGCCGCCCCGGCCCAGGCCGCCGCCCGCCCGCCGGCACCGCCGCGCCGGGCGCACCAGGGACACCGGCGCACCAGGCGCACCGGTCCAGAACACCCCGGCCCGGGAACCCCGGTCCAGAACACCCGGGCCGCGGCACCCCGCTGCCGCCGGAGAACTCCCCCGGGCCGCGCAGCCGTTGCCCGCCGAGGCGGGGGCCGCTCCGGTGGACCCGAACGCGACGCAGGGCCGGTCGATCAGCGTGCGCACGCTGGGGCAGGGCGTGCCGTTCACCCGGCAGGCGGCCCAGGTCCAGCAGCCCGCCGCCGCACCCGCCCCGCCCCAGCCCACGGCCACGCCCGCCCCGCAGCACCCGGGCGGTTCCGGTCGCCGTCGCAAGCTCGGGACGCCGCCGGACCCGGCGGCCGGGCGCCCGGAGCAGGCGGCCCGCCCGCATCCGCCGGCGGAGCAGCCGCAGACGCAGCCCCCGGCACAGCCGCAGTCGGCGTCGGCACCCACGCCCACGCCGCCCGGCCAGTCCCGGCTCTCCCCGGCGACGCAGGGCGCCGGACGGTCGTACGCCATAGGCGCACCGGACGAGAACGCCGCCGAGGGCCCGAACCGCTGGACGGTCCGGGCGGTGCCGTCGAGGTGGCGGACACCCCGCGTTCCCAGCCGATGGACGACGAACTGCCCCGGAGCCGCTGGACAACCCGCGCCGGCTGCTGGTCTGGCCGGCGCCGGACGTCTCCACGCAGCAGGCGCTGAGCGACCGCGGCTACCGGCCCGTCATCGTCAACTCGCGCGAGGAGGTCGACGCGCAGATCGCCGCCTTCCCGGCCGCGCTGTTCGTGGACCCGCTGACCGGGCCCGTCACGCGTACGGCGCTCCAGTCGCTGCGCCAGGCCGCGGTCGCCGCCGAGGTGCCGGTGCTGGTGACGGCGGGCCTCGGGCAGGCCTCGCGGGACGCCGCGTACGGCGCCGATCCCGCCGTCCTGCTGAAGGCGCTGGCGCCGCGCGACAGCGAGCAGCACCCGCCGCGGGTGCTGCTGATCGAGGAGCACGCGGAGATCGCGCTGGCGCTGACCGGGACGCTGGAGCGGCGCGGGATGCAGGTGGCGCGGGCCGCGAGCGACGCGGACGCGGTGGCCCTCGCGGGACAGTTCCGGCCGAACCTGGTCGTGATGGACCTGATGCAGGTGCAGCGGCGCCGGCCCGGTGCCGGGTTCACCGGCATCGTGGACTGGCTGCGCGCCAACGGGCAGCTCAACCGCACCCGCTGGTCGTGTACACCGCCGCCGTGGACCAGGCCGACCTGCCGCGGCTGGCCTCGGGCGAGACCGTGCTGTTCCTGGCGGAGCGGTCCACGAGCGCCGAGGTCCAGGCCGGGATCGTCGAGCTGCTGGCCCGTATCGGCACCAACTAGGGCCGGTCCGGCGGCCGCAGGACCGCACCACGGCCGCCGTCGGACCGCACCACCGCCGCCGCAGGACGCACCACCGCCGCCGCAGGACCGCACCACCACCGCCGTCGGACCGCGCCACGGCCGCCGTCGGACCGCGCCACCGCCGGCGCAGGACCGCACCACGGCCGCCGGACCGCACCACGGCCGCCGGACCGCACCACGGCCGCCGGACCGCACCACCGCCCGGGCCTGTTCCTCGGCCGGTTCCGGGGCCCGCTCCCGGGCCCGCCCCAGGGCCCGTTCCTCGGCCAGCCCAGGGCCCGTTCCTCGGCCAGCCCCAGGGCCCGCTCCTGGGCCCGCCTCAAGGCCCGCTCCTGGACGTGCCTCGGGCCCGCCCCGGTGGGGCGGGCCCCGAGGGAGGGACCGGGTGGGCGGGCCGGAGCCCGTCGGAGTCAGAGCCGGGTGACGTCCAGCTCGCCCGCCGCGTACTGCCGGCGCAGCACCTTCTTGTCGAACTTGCCGACGCTGGTCTTCGGCACCGCCTCGATGATCGTCCAGCGCTCCGGGAGCTGCCACTTGGCGATCCTGCCCTCGTCGGCGAGGAAGGCGCGCAGCGTCTCGAAGTCGGCCGTCGCGCCCTCCTTGAGGACCACCGTGGCCAGCGGGCGCTCGCCCCACTTGTCGTCGGGGACGGCGACGACGGCGGCCTCGGCGACGTCCGGGTGGGACATCAGCGCGTTCTCCAGCTCCACCGAGGAGATCCACTCGCCGCCGGACTTGATGACGTCCTTGGCGCGGTCGGTGAGGGTGAGGAAACCGTCGGGGGAGATCGTGCCGACGTCGCCGGTCTTCAGCCAGCCGTCCTCGCTGAACTTGTCGGCGGGGCGCAGCGGCTCGGCGCCGGGGCCGTTGTAGTAGGCGCCGGCGATCCACGGGCCGCGGACCTCCAGCTCGCCGGCGGACTCGCCGTCCCACGGGAGGCGCTCGCCGCCGGGTCCGGTGAGGCGGGCCTCGACGCCGGCCGGGAAGCGGCCCTGGGTGAGCCGGTAGCCGAACTCCTCCTCCGTGCCGATCGCGTGGGCCGGCGGGCGGGCGACCGTGCCGAGCGGCGAGGTCTCCGTCATGCCCCAGGCGTGGCAGACCCGCATGCCCAGCTTGTCGAAGGCCTCCATCAGGGAGGGGGACAGGCCGAGCCGCCGATGGTGACCTGGGTGAGGGAGGAGACGTCCCGGGCCTGGCCGTCAGTTCGGCGAGCAGGCCCTGCCAGATGGTGGGGACGGCCGCGGCGTGGGTCGGCTTCTCGCTCTCGATCATCTCGGCGAGCGGGGCCGGCTGGAGGAAGCGGTCCGGCATCAGCATGTTGACGCCGGTCATGAAGGTGGCGTGGGGCAGGCCCCAGGCGTTGACGTGGAACTGCGGCACCACGACCAGCGAGGTGTCCTCGTCGGTCAGGCCCATCGACTGGGCCATGTTGACCTGCATCGAGTGCAGGTAGATGGAGCGGTGGCTGTAGACCACGCCCTTGGGGTCGCCGGTGGTGCCGGAGGTGTAGCACATGGCGGCGGCCCGGCGCTCGTCCAGCTCCGGCCAGTCGTAGGCGGTGGGCTTGCCGGCGATCAGGTCCTCGTACTCGTGGACCCGCGCCGTGGCGTCGGCCAGCAGGGAGCGGTCGCCCGGCCCGGTGACGACGACGTGCTCGACCGTCTTCAGGTGCGGCAGCAGCGGCGCGAGCAGGGGCAGCAGCGAACCGTTGGCGATCACGACGCGGTCGGCGGCGTGGTTGACGATCCAGGCCAGCTGCTCGGGCGGGAGCCGGAGGTTGAGGGTGTGCAGGACCGCGCCCATGGAGGGATCGCGAAGTAGGCCTCGACGTGCTCGGCGTTGTTCCAGGCGAGGGTGGCCACACGGTCGTCGTCGGCGACGCCGAGGTCGTCGCGCAGGGCGTGCGCCAGCTGGGCGGCGCGGGCGCCGATCTCGGCGTAGGAGCGGCGCTGCGGCTCGCCCTCGCCGGTCCAGGTGGTCACCTGGGAGGTGCCGTGGATCGTCGACCCGTGGGTCAGGATCCTGGAGATCAGCAGCGGTACGTCCTGCATGGTGCTCAGCACGGCGTCCTCCTGGGCGACATTGCCTACGCGGCGGTAAGGGTTGCGCTGATTCTGTGCACATACCGCGTGGTATGTCACTAGGAGAGCCGATGATCGATCACGCCCCACATGCGGACACGGCGCCTCAGGATCGAACAAACCCCAGCTCAGGGTCGTCGCGCAGCTTGCCGAGGGCGCGGGAGACCGCCGATTTCACCGTGCCCACCGACACTCCGAGCACCTCGGCCGTCTGGACCTCGCTCAGGTCCTCGTAGTACCGCAGGACGACCATCGCCCGCTGCCGTGCCGGCAGCCGCATGATCGCCCGCCACATCGCGTCGCGCAGGGCCTGCCGCTCCGCCGGGTCGTCGCCGCCGGGGACGGGCTCCGGCTCGGGCAGCTCCTCGCAGGAGAACTCGTCGACCTTGCGCTTGCGCCACTGCGACGTCCGGGTGTTCAGCAGCGCGCGGCGCACGTAGCCGTCCAGCGCGCGGTGATCCTCGATGCGCTCCCAGGCGACGTACGTCTTGGTGAGCGCGGTCTGCAGCAGGTCCTCGGCGTCGCTCGGGTTCGCCGTCAGCGACCGGGCGGCGCGCAGCAGGACGGGCTGCCGGGCCCTCATGTACGAGGAGAAGGACGGGTACGGGAAGGTCTGCGTCGCTGCTGCTGTGGCGGCGTCCGAAGCGGTGGTGCAGACGGGTGTGGTCATGGCTCCACGCTAGGAGCGGGAGGGGCGGCGCCGGATCGGCCGCAGGTCCCGAAGCGGAGTCCCCTCAGGTTGTAGGGGTGGGGTCCGCTGCACCTCCTGTAGGTGGAGCGGGGGTGGAGGCGGAGTGGGGTACGACCCTGAGGCGGCGGCCGTGACCGCCCTCGCGGAACCTGCCCGGACCGGCGGACAAGCGCCTGCGCGGCGGCCCCGCCGAAGCGGAACCGCCGCGCAGACGTCGTGCGACCCCATGAAGCACACCCACAGGAAGGGGGCCGGTGTGGTGTCCCCACACCGTCACCGGCCCCTCAGCTCACCACCACAGCGGGGTGAAGTTGACGGCGACGTTCTCGTTGCCCTGGTTGATGGCCGTGAACGCGGACCCGTCGACCTGCGCGGTGTTGCTCTGGTTCGAGGCGCCCGAGCCGACCGCCTGCTGCTGCGTGGTGGACGAGTTGCCGTTGTTGTCACCGCCGACGCCGCTGCCGACGATGCCGGCGTACGCCTCGGAGGCGGTCGCGTTCGATCCGTCGTCCGCGAAGGCACCGTTGTCCGCGGTGGCCACGCCGGCGAAGAGAGCGGCGGCGAGCGGAAGGGCGGAGACGGCGGCGATGACGCGGGCGGTACGGATGCTTGCCATGTTGATCCTCCAGAAAGGTGCGGCACCGGCTGCTGCCGGCCACGCGAGAAGTACCTGAACCAGGCCTGTCACCAAGGCAGTTGGCCGCCCGCCTCGGTGTGGTGCACGACGTCGCGTGATCAGAGTTGCCCACCGGATCCCCGGCGAACCACCCCGGAAGACCCGATTCGCCCTCAAGCGTGATGACAAGTCGATAAACCCCTTTGCTTCCCTTGCACCACAGCTCAGGACAGGTGGGACAGCAACACCCCAAGCACCACAAGAGGTGAAGCGTTCCGGCAGTACCTCCGCCCCGCCGCCCGCCCTCGGCGTGTCGTACGCGACCCCCTTTTCTTTTTCGAACGCACGTACGAACATGGAGTCATGGCCACCACGGACCGGCAGGCCACGACGCTGGCCCTCGCGCACGCCCTGTCAGCCGCCGAGCGCGGTCTGGCCGTCATCCCCCTGTCCCCGACGAAGCTCCCGGCCCTGCGCTCCCCGCACCGCGACGCCCCCGCCACCGCCCTCGGCCCCGACTCCGGGCCCGACCCCGGTCCCGGTCCCGGCCCGTCACGGGCGCCGGCCGTGCGCTGCCACGGTGAGTGCGGCCGTTTCGGCCACGGGGTCTACGACGCCTCCCGCGACCCCGCCCGCATCCGGGAGATGTTCGCCGCGGCGCCCTGGGCCACCGGCTACGGCATCGCCTGCGGACTTCCCCCGCACCATCTGATCGGCATCGACCTCGACACCAAGTCCGACACCGACTCCTCGGCCGCCCTGCGGGAACTGGCCCTGCGGCACCTGTTCACGATCCCGCCCACCGTGGTCGTCCTCACCCCCAGCGGCGGCCGCCACCTGTGGCTGACCGGCCCCCGGACGTGGTCGTCCCCAACTCGGCCGGCCGGCTCGCCCCGGCATCGACGTCCGCGGCGCCGGCGGCTACCTCGTGGGGCCGGGTTCCCGCACCCGGAACGGGACGTACACGACGGCGCCGGGAACCGCGCATCTGCCCCCGCGCGCTGTCCACGCGCCCTGCTGCGCCTCCTGCTCCCGCCGCCGCCCGCGGCCCCCACCGCACGCCCCCGTCCGCCGGGGCCACGGCCGGGGTCTCGTCCAGTTCGTCCTCGCCGCCCACGAGGGCCAGCGCAACACCCGCCTGTTCTGGGCGGCCTGCCGCGCCTACGAGGACGGCATCGGCCCAGCCCTCGTGGACCCCCTGGTCGACGCGGCCGTCGGCACCGGCCTGACCGAACGCGAGGCCCGCGCGACGATCGCCTCGGCGGCCCGCATGACGGGCCACCGGCCCTGAGGCACACCGGCGGGGCTCCGGCCGGCGTGCGGTGGGGCACACCGGCGGTCGAGCACGCCCGGCCGGTCCCGGGCGAGGCACACCGGCACGTACGGTCGGCGGCCGGCGGCCGGCGAGGAGACCGTGGAGCCCGTCAGCGGCCGGCGAGGAGTTCCAGCGTGTCGATCACGCGGTGGGAGAAGCCCCACTCGTTGTCGTACCAGGCGACCACCTTCACATGGCGGCCGTCGACGCGGGTGAGGGCCGAGTCGAAGATCGACGAGGCCGGGTTGCCCGTGATGTCGGACGACACGAGCGGGTCCTCCGAGTACTCGAGGATGCCGGCCAGCGGCCCCTCGGCCGCGGCACGGTACGCCGCCAGCACGTCGTCGCGCGTCACGTCGCGGGCGACGGTGGTGTTGAGCTCGACGATCGAGCCCACCGGCACCGGAACGCGGATCGAGTCGCCCGACAGCTTGCCGTCGAGGTTGGGCAGCACCAGACCGATCGCCTTGGCCGCACCGGTCGTCGTCGGCACGATGTTGACGCCGGCGGCGCGGGCGCGACGGGGGTCGCGGTGCGGGCCGTCCTGCAGGTTCTGCTCCTGCGTGTAGGCGTGCACGGTCGTCATGAACCCGTGCTCGATGCCGGCGAGTTCGTCGAGCACCGCGGCCAGCGGTGCGAGGGCGTTGGTGGTGCAGGAGGCGTTGGAGACGATGGTGTGCAGGGCCGGGTCGTAGGCGTCGGTGTTGACCCGAACGCGAGCGTGACGTCGGCACCGTCCGACGGCGCGCTGACGAGCACCTTCCGCGCGCCCGCGTCGAGGTGGGCGCGGGCGGCCTTGGCCGAGGTGAAGCGGCCGGTGGCCTCCAGGACGAGGTCGACGCCGAGGTCGGCCCAGGGCAGCCGCGCCGGTTCCCGCTCGGCCGTCACGGTGATCCGGCGGCCGTCCACGACGAGGGCGTCCCCGTCGACGGTCACCGGGCGCCCGAGCCGGCCGGCCGTGCTGTCGTAGGCGAGCAGCCGGGCCAGGGCCACGGGCTCCGTCAGGTCGTTGACGGCGACGATCTCCAGGGCGCTGTCACGCTCCAGCAGCGCGCGCAGCACGTTGCGTCCGATGCGGCCGAATCCGTTGATGGCGATGCGAGTCATGAGTGGGTCCCTTCGTTGCCTTCGCCCCAGGCTCGCCCGCGTCCCGCGCCGCCGACAGTGGCGCGATCGCCACGGTTCGCAAGGATCCCGCCAGCCGGCAGCGGGCGGCCTCTCCCCGGCCTGCGGCCGGTCGGTCACTCGCCCCGGGTGAAGGTGCGCCGGTACTCGCTCGGGTCGTGCCGAGGATGCGCTGGAAGTGCAGGCGCAGATTGGCGCCGGTGCCCAGCCCGACGTCGGCGGCGATCTGCTCGACGCTGCGCTGCGAGCGCTCGAGCAGTTCGCGGGCCAGGTCGATGCGGGCACGCATGACCCACTGCATCGGCGTGTAGCCGGTCTCCTCCACGAAGCGCCGGGAGAACGTGCGCGGCGAGACCCCCGCCCGCCGCGCCAGCAGTTCGAGGGTCAGGGGCTCACCGAGCCGGTGCAGCGCCCACTCGCGGGCGGCGGCGAACCGCTCGCCCAGCGGCTCGGGGACGCTGCGCGGCACGTACTGGGCCTGGCCGCCGCTGCGGTAGGGCGCCGCGACCAGGCGCCGGGCCGCGTGGTTGGACGCGGCCACGCCGAGGTCGCCGCGCAGGATGTGCAGGCACAGGTCGATGCCGGAGGCGGCGCCGGCGGAGGTGAGCACGCTGCCCTCGTCGACGAACAGCACGTTCTCGTCGACCCGGACGAGCGGGTGCCTGGCCATGAGGGCCCGGGTGTAGTGCCAGTGCGTGGTGGCCCGCCGGCCGTCGAGCAGGCCCGTGGCGGCGAGCGCGAAGGCGCCGGTCGAGATGGCGGCGAGCCGCGCACCCCGCTCGTGGGCGGCGACCAGCGCGTCGACGACGGCCCGCGGCGGGTCCTCGCGGTCCGGGAACCGGTAGCCGGGGACGAAGACGATGTCGGCCCACGCGAGCGCGTCGAGGCCGTGGGCGACGTGGTACGCGAGACCGTCGCCGCCGGTCACCAGGCCGGGTGCGGCGCCGCACACCCGCACCTCGTACGGCATGCTCGCGCGGGTCGTGAACACCTGCGCCGGGATCCCGACGTCGAGCGGTTTCGCCCCCTCGAGCACGAGGACGGCGACACGATGCAGACGGGAGGCTGGCACAGGGAGAGGCTACGTGCACAAGGGAAGGCCCACGCCCGCCTTCCCGGGCCCCCGGCCGCCCCGGCGCCCTCCGCAGGCCCACCCGCACTTCGCGTCCCGTGCCGCACGAGGAGGCGGATCACCGCGGACTACCGTGCCTGTCATGGCCACTCAAGTACTCACCCTGGTCGGCGTCCTGATCGGCGCCCTGACGTCCTATGTCACGTCGGCCCTCGCCGAACGCGCGAAGTTCCGCCGCGAGTTGGCCACCCGGTGGGACGAGCGGAAGCTCGACACCTACATCGCGTACGTGTCGTGCATCAAGGAGATCCTCCGGTCCGCCATGGAGGCCGGGCGGGCCCGCGACCGCGGGGAGGACGCCTCTGCCGCACTGGCCGAGATGGAGGAGAGCGAGAAGAGGAGGTCCGTGCTCTTCGAGACCTTCGTCCTCCTGAGCGGCGAGGCCGCGGCGGAGGCCGCTCACGCCGTCAACCAGCGCACCTGGGAACTCCTCGGCCTGGCCCGGGACCCTCGAACGGGACGGCCGGACTCCGCGTCCCGCTGGTGGAGGCCCTGAACGTGCTCCACGAGGCGGCCCGCTCGGACCTGACGATATCCAGCCCGCACCGGCCCGGTAGTACCGGAGGCCCACGCCCGGCGGCTGGGCCCGCCGGAAGGGCCGACGGCGGGAACGGCGGGAAGTCCCGTGGATCGCCGGGAACGGCGGGGCCCCGACCGTGGCGTCTGGTCGGGGCCGTTCTGCGTGCGGTGGGTGTGGGATTTGAACCCACGGTGGCTTGCGCCACGACGGTTTTCAAGACCGTTCCCTTAGGCCGCTCGGGCAACCCACCCCGCACCGTCCGTGACCGGCGGCGCGGGGACCAGGGTAACGGGTCGGCACGCGCGTGTGCGGGTCAGCTGTCGCCGACGCGGGAGCCCAGGGTGAGTTCCACCGTGCGCTCCTTGCCGTCCCGTTCGTAGGTGACCGTGACCTTGTCGCCGGGCTGGTGGGTCCAGATCTCGCCGATCAGGGTCGGGCCGCTGTCGATCACGCGGTCGTCGAGCTTGGTGATGACGTCGCCGGGCTTGAGGCCGGCGTCGTCCGCGGGGCCGCCCGGCTCCACGGCCTCGGAGCCGCCGACGCCCTGCTCGGTGATCTGCGCGCCGTCCGTGGTCTCCTCCAGGGAGACCGAGGCGCCGATCTTCGCGTACACGGGCTTGCCGGTCTTGATCAGCTGCTGGGCGACGTACTTGGCCTGGTTGATCGGGATGGCGAAGCCCAGGCCGATCGAGCCGGCCTGGCCGGTGCCGCCCAGGCCGTTGCTCGCGCTCTGGATCGCGGAGTTGATGCCGATCACGTTGCCCTTGGCGTCCAGCAGCGGGCCGCCGGAGTTGCCGGGGTTGATCGAGGCGTCGGTCTGCAGGGCGCTCATGTAGGAGGCCTTGCTGCCGGCGCTGCCGTCGCTGGAGGCCACGGGGCGGTTCTTGGCGCTGATGATGCCGGTCGTCACCGTGTCGGACAGCCCGAAGGGGGCGCCGATGGCGATCGTGGAGTCGCCCACGGCCACCTTGTCGGAGTTGCCCAGCGGCAGGGGGTTGAGGTCCGAGGGGGCGTTCTCCAGCTTGATGACCGCGACGTCGTAGCCCTGGGCGTTGCCGACCACCTTGGCGTCGTACTTCTTGCCGTCGGGGAACGTCGCCGTGAGCTTGCCGCCGTCCACCGCGCCGGCCACCACGTGGTTGTTGGTGACGATGTGGCCCTGCTTGTCGAAGACGAAGCCCGTGCCCGTGCCGCCCTCGCCGCTGTTGCTCTCCGCCTCGATGGTGACCGTGCTGGGCAGCGCCTTGGCGGCCACCGCCGCGACCGTGCCGTCGTCGCGCTTGAGGGAGCCGCCGGTGTCCGGAGCGGAGACCGTGGTGGAGCCGCCGCCGTCGTTGTTCTTGGCCAGCGTGTAGCCGAGGCCGCCGCCCAGGCCGCCCGCGATCAGCGCGGCGACCAGGATGCCGGCGAGCAGTCCGCCGCGGCCGCGGGACGGCTTCGGGGCGGGGGACTCGTACGACGAGCCCCAGCCGCCGGGGCCGTGCCCTCCGGGACCGTGACCGCCCGCGCCGAAGCCGCCCGCGCCGAAGCCGCCGGGGCCGTGGCCGCCGTCCTCGGGGGTGTGCCCGTACGGTCCGGCCGGGCCCGGCCCCCGGGGGCCTGTCCCTCGCCGCCGGTGCCGGGGGCACCGCCCTGCGCGCCGTGGGAGGCGCCGGACGGCGGCGGGGCGGCGGCCAGGAGGCGTCCGGGGGCGAGCTGTGCGTGCCCGGGGCGTACGACGGGGGAGTCGAGGGGCCGCGGGGGCGGAGGGGGCCGCGGGGCTTCAGGGTTGCCGGGGCCTGAGGGGTTGCGGGGGCGGTGGGCGCCGGGGCCGACGGCGACTGCCGGGAGGCTGCGGGAGAGTCCACCGGCACGGGGGGTGCGGACGGGGCCGGGGTACCGCGGTGCCCTCGTTCTCGGTGCTCACAGCTTCTCTCCTCGATCCACGGCTGTTCGTTCGGTCGCTCCGGGCCGCACGCGGCTGCCGCACGCGTGCGTACTCGTCAGCTTTTCCCACGGGCCGTCAGAGCACCATAAGCGGTTGCTGTGGGCCCGCAGTCGCTTCTTATTACAGGACATCCGGGACGGATCAGGCGCGATGACGACCCTCCGCCCGCACGTCTACCCTCGCCCGGTGGCACCATGACGCGGTGACCCACGCACGGCAGCACCGGATCCAAGTCGTCGCCCACCGCGGTGCCTCCGAGGAGGCGCCCGAGCACACGCTGGCCGCGTACCGGAAGGCGATCGAGGACGGCGCGGACGCCCTGGAGTGCGACGTGCGGCTCACCGCCGACGGCCACCTGGTCTGCGTCCACGACCGCCGCGTGAATCGTACGTCCAACGGGCGCGGCGCGGTCTCGGCGCTGGAGCTGGCCGACCTGGCCGCCCTGGACTTCGGCTCCTGGAAGATGCGCGAGGCCCTCGCCGCGCGGGGCGAGGAACTCGAGTGGGAGCACCGCCCCGAGGACCGCGAGGAGACGTCCGTCCTCACCCTGGAACGCCTGCTGGAACTGGTCGCCGACGCGGGCGCCGGGTGGAACTGGCCATCGAGACCAAGCACCCCACCCGCTGGGCCGGCCAGGTGGAGGAGCGGCTGCTCGTCCTGCTGAAGCGGTTCGGGCTCGACGCCCCGGCCCGCCCGAGGAGTCACAGGTGCGCGTGATGAGCTTCTCGGCGCGCTCGCTGCACCGGGTGCGGGCGGCGGCGCCGACCCTGCCCACCGTCTATCTGATGCAGTTCGTCACGCCCCGGCTGCGCGACGGCAGGCTGCCCGTGGGGTCCGGATCGCCGGCCCCTCCCTGCGGATCGTGCGCCATCACCCCGCCTACGTGGAGCGCCTGAAGGAGGCCGGCCACCAGGTGCACGTGTGGACCGTGAACGAGCCCGCCGACATCGATCTCTGCGTCGGCCTGGGGGTGGACGCCATCATCACCAACCGGCCGCGTGCCGTGCTGGACCGCCTCGGCCGCTGACGCCGGCCCGGCCCGCGCTCGCGCTCGCGCCGGAGGCATGACCTCGCGACCGGCGCCGCCGCTCCGGAGGCTGGACCCGGTGGCCGGCGCTGCTGCCCCGGAGGCTTGACCCGGCGGCCGGCGCTGCTCCATCCTCCGGTCTCGGCCGCACCGGCGAAATCCAGCCAAGGACCACGGCACCACTACAGGGAGTGCTCCGGCGCGTTCGGAACGTGTTCGACCGTGTCGAATACGTCACCGGACGGCGATCGGCCGGTTTCCGGTTCAGGCCAATGGGGCATCCACACCGTGGCGTGGGGCGAAGGAGGTCTCGGGGTGGCGTTGGTGGTGGCACAGGAGGTGCCCACGTCGTCGAGCATGGCCGTACCCCATGGCCCTGCGGGCGTGGGACGGGCGAGGCGCCGCATGCGCGAGCAACTGCGCGCCGGCGGCGTAGCGGAATCGGTCATCGACGACGCCGTACTGATCCTTTCCGAACTCCTCAGCAACGCGTGCAAGCACGGCCGGCCGCTGGGCGACGCCCTGGCCGGGGACGGCGACGTCCGCGCCGCCTGGCGGGTGGACGCGGGTGGCCGGCTCGTCGTCGAGGTGACGGACGGCGGCGGCCCGACCCGCCCCGCCCCCGCGACCCCGTCGGTGACGGCGCACGGCGGACGCGGGCTGAACATCATCACCGCGCTCGCCGACGACTGGGGCGTACGGGACGACGCCCGCGGCGAGGTGACGGTCTGGGTCGTCGTCCACGACGACGTGCACGACCCGGACGCCGGGCACCGCCGCGACGACTTCGCCACGCGGGTCGCGGCCCCGGTCGTGTCCGAGATACCCGGCCTGGACTTCGCGGACGCGCTCGACGAGCTGGGCTGACCCGGCGAGCCCGGCGAAGCCCGGTGGGCCTGGCCGGGGCGGCGACTCCCCGGCCGGTGTGCCCGGCGCGGTCCCGCTCGCCCTCCGCCGCCGCCCCTCGCCCTCGGCCACAGACCCACCTCCTCCGCCGCAGGCCCCTCCTCCGCCGCCGTGCAGCCCTGTGGGCCGTCGCCGCCTCCTCCCCTCGTCCGCCACCCGCTTCCCGTTGTCCACAGGGCCCCGTCGGCCTCGGCGCGAACGGCTAGGCTCGCGCCCGTACGAGAAGAGCCGCAACCGGGAGACACCCACGATGGCCAAGAAGCGACCCCAGACGAAGGGCAAGCGCCCGCAGTCCGACGGAGCCCGCGCCACAGGCGCCGACGGGAACGTTCCGGTTGTCGGCGCCCGCGAGCCCTGCCCCTGCGGCAGCGGCCGCCGCTACAAGGCCTGCCACGGCCGGGCCGCCGCCCAGGCCGTGACCGAGCTGGTGCAGCGCCCGTTCGAGGGCTGCCCGGCGAGTGCGACTGGATCGCGCTGCGCGAGCTCGTCCCGGCGGCCACCGTCGAGCTGACGCTCAAGGGCGGCCTGCCCGAGGGTGTCCCGTCCGTCACGCTGGCCACCGTCCTGCCGATGGCCTGGCCCGCCCTGCGCCGCGACGACGGCGCGGTCCTGCTCGGCCTGCAGAACGACACGGCGTCCGGCGACATCAGCCGCGACCTCGCCGACACCCTGCAGCGCGCGCTCACCGCGGAGCCGGGCTCCCCGTCCAGGCGCGTCGGGCCCCCGCCGACGGTCCCGGCTCCAGGACCTGCTCGACCCGGAGGGCGCCTTCGAGCCGGTGGTCCACGAGGGCTTCGAGTTCTGGGTACCGGACGCGGAGAACGCCACGCCCGAGGTGGCCGCCTCCCTGGAGCGGGCCAACGCCGCCGCGATCCCGACCGTCCGCCTCCAGGGCGTCGACGCCGCCTACTGGTGCCGGACGCCGGAGAAGAACCACCTGCGCTGGGTCATGCCGCACCCGGAGGAGCGGCTCCTGGACGCGCTCGCCCGGCTGCACGCGGCGGGCCGCTCCAGCCTCGGCGAGGGCACCCGGCTCGTCGGCTCCTTCCGCGCCCACGGCCTGACCGTCCCCGTCTGGGACCTGCCGAGCGAGGTCACCGCCCAGGACGTGGAGAAGCCGGCGGCCGAGTTCGCCGAGCGCCTCGCCGAGGCGCTGGCCACGGACGCGCCGCTCACCGCGGACGAGCGCCGGGCGCGCGGCGGCCTCACCAACCGCCAGGTCACGCTCAGCTGACACGCACGGCCGCGCGGCCGACGCACGACGGACGTCGGCCGACGCGCACGCCGGGTGGCGTACGAGCCCCGGCCGACGCGTACGACCCACGGCCCACCGCACACGACGGTGGCCCACCACACACGACGGCGGCCCACCGCACACGACGGCGGCCCACCGCACACAACGGCGGCCCACCGCACACGACGGTGGCCCGCCACGTACGACGGCGGCCCGCCGATGCCGGGCCGCCGCTCCACGACCGCGAGCCGGGTCCGCTGACCGACCGATCAGCTCGAGCCCGGCTCGAGGAACGGGTGACTCCCGTCACAGAGCGGCACAACTCCCGGTCGAGACACGCCAGTCGGTGACCGGAAAAGCCGCGATCGAATTTGCTAACCGCCGATCTCTTGTTACCGTTTCAGTAGCCCGGTTGCTGGTGCATCCCCCGTCGCCAGCAACCGGGCCTTTCCATGCGCGCACCTTCCCCGCGCACGCCGCTCACCGAGCGCGGCCCCTCGTCAACTCCCCGCGTTCTCGGGCCTGTTGCTCCCGGAGCGCAGCAGCAGCGGCCCGTACCCGGCGCGGTCCGCGAACTCCGCCACGGCGGTGTACGCCGACGGCGCGCCCCGGGCCCGCTCCCGCGGGGTCTCGCAGCTCCCCGGCTCGTCCTCGGCCCCCACGGCGCAGCGCGTGTGCACGGTGCGGTCGCCGGGTCCCATCAGAGTGAGTACGGCGTCGAGGGCGCCGCCCGTGGCGTTGCGGTAGTAGGTGCGCGCCCAGGTCTCCTCGCCCTGGGTCAGGACGCAGGTCTGCGCCTCGATGCCCCCGGGGGAGGCCAGCTCGGGCCCGCACCGCACGGCGGTGGCCAGGCCCGGGGCGTGCGGCGCCGGGGCACCGGGCCCGGAGCCGGGACGGGAGTCGAGACCGGACCCCGCACCGGAGCCCGCGCCGGAGCCGAGGCCCTCGTCGAGCCCTGAGCCGAGACCGGTGGCGAACGCCGGTCCCCCGACAGGACCACCCGCCCGGCCGTCCTCACCGGTGCCGCTCTCACCGCCGCCGTCACCCCCACGGTCCCGGCCGCCGCCATCGCCACCGTCACCGTCACCGTCAGGGCCACCGTCACCGCTGCCGCTGCCGTCACCGTCGCCGGGAACAAGCGCCTTGCCGTCGGCGGGGACCAGCACCGGGACGGCGGACCCGGCGGCGTCCCGCGACGCTCCCGACCCCGCGGTCGCGACGGCGTACGGCAGCACCACCGCGCAGGCCACGACGCCCACCAGCGCGAGCAGCCGCAGCCTCCGGTCGTCCGGCTGGCCGTTCAGGAACTCCCAGCGGAACACGCCACGGCGATCACGCGGGACACTCCCATCACGCCGGTCACGCAGAGCACGCCGGTCACTCACCCCATGCCGGCCACGCGCCCCCGCCGGCCGGTGACGGCACCCCCGCCGCGCCGGGCACGGTGACGCGGCGGGACACGGTGCTCCCGAGGATCAAGCGGCATGGAGCGGACGATAACGAGCGCGGCCCGGCGCCGGGTTCCGCCCGCGCCGACACCCCTACAACTCGGGCGCGCTCACACCCGTACGAGTGAGGGCGTCGACCACCGCGTCCACCACGGCCTCCACGTCGGGCACCCACGGAGAGGCGGAGCCGGGCAGTGGCGCCCGCTCCCAGCGGACGGCTCCGCGGCCGGTCTCGGACGGGGGCAGGGCGAGGTAGCCGCCCTGGCCGTGGAAGCGGAGGGAGCCGGGGACGAAGTCCTTGGCGTAGAGCAGTTCGCCGAGCTGTTCCATGGAGTAGGGCTTGACCAGGATGGACCAGCGGGCGGAGGAGGCGACGACCGGGCCGAGCCGCATGCCCATGCGGTCCAGCGCGGCCAGGGCGCGGGCGGCCGGCAGGGCGGGCAGCGAGACCGCGCAGGGTGCGTGGCCCCCGGGAGCGCCGGTGGCCAGGACGATGGGCGCCGCGGGCCGGTTGGTCCACCACCAGCGGACCATGCGGGCGTCGGTGGTGGCCGCGAGCAGGCCGGGGTCGAAGGGATGAGCGCCGGGCACCGTGCACTCCGGGTCGGGGCAGCCGCAGCGGCCGGGCCGCTCCGGGTCCGCCGCCACGCCCGGAAGGACGGGCCACTGCCATTGCGTCGCGTAGGTCAGGGCCGCGCTGATCAAGTCAGGCCTCCCGTCGCTTCGCCGGGACAGGAGCCTGCGTCGCCTTCCGAGGATCTCGCGCATGAGCGCTCGTTCCTTTCCGTTGCACGCTGGCAACACCGTGGGCCACATCACACCATGAGTCGATCACTTCGCTGTGCGTAGCTGTTGGCGCATCACACCCCTGCCGCAGGGCAAGGGGAACCCCGAACCGGCCCGTCCGGGCCGGTCGGCCCCTGTGGGCCGAGCATTGACTGCGGTTCGCGGCCGTCGGGCCGTCACGGTGTTGCGACCGTTGCGGCTGTTCCGGCCGTTACGTCCATACTGCGTCTGGCAGGAGCATGGGCGTGGCGCGGGGGTGGCGAAGTCTGGCGTTTTGCCGTCCCGCGTGTTTCTCTCCGCCTCCGTCACGGGAGGATGGGGCTCGGTCGTCGGTGGATAGGACGCCCGGGTCCCGCGCCAGGTTCCGGGTGGTCACCAACCACCCCTGGCCTTCACCGAGTACGTACCCATCACGACCGTTGTGACGCTCCGTGGAGCACCCCCAGTCGACCGCAACAAGCCGTCCTCTGGGGCAGTTTCAAGCCAACTTCATATTTCCGCAAGGGTCGAGAAGCAGGACACTCGGTCCCCTCGGACACCAGGAATCCCGGCAGGACAATGCTGGACATCTCCTCACGAGCGCGTGTACATGTGGAGACACTGCTGGCGGCGCAGAATGACATGGGGGTTTGCGATGCTTTTGAGCAGTAAGCGCCGGTCGGAAAGCCGGACACCATGAACGCCCCGCACCCTCCGAAAGTGGCCGGAATCGATTCAACGGTTCCCGCCCCCGCACACACTGTCGCGCCCGCCGCCACGGGAGCCTCCGCACTGCCCCGCCCGCCTCCCCCGGCACCGCCGGCGCTCCGGGCGCCCTGCTCCAGGACCGTCTCGCCGGCTGGGTCTCGGATCTCACGACCCTGCACGAGCTGACCGAGCGCCTGGCCCGCACCCGGACCCTCGGCGACGCGCTCCAGGAACTGCTGCGCGCCGGAGCCGCCCTGGTGGGCGCCCGGCGCGGTTTCGTCGTGCTGGAACCGGGCGACGGGCTCGGCCCCGACACCACCGTCGGCCTCGGCCTGACCCGCTCCGACCTCGGCCAGCTGGAGACGGTGCCGCGCGCCTCGGCGGCGCACGGCCGCATCCTGGAGGGCCTGGCGGACGGCGAGGGAGGGATCGCGCAGCCCGATCTCCTCGCCGAGCAGGACCTCGATCCCCGGCACCGCGAGGTCGCCGTCCGGCTCGGTTACGCCGCCGGCTACACGCTGCCCCTGCGCACCGACGACGCCGGCCGCCTCGGCGCCGTCGTCTGGCTCTACGACGAGCCGGCCGAACCGCGCGAGGCCCGCCGCCATCTCGTCGGCCTCTACGCCCGCTACGCCGGCGAGCACCTCGCCCGGCTGCTCGAGGTCGAGCGCACGCGCGCGTGCATGACGACGATGTCCGAGGAACTGCTGCCCCCGCGGCTGCCCCGGGTGCCCGGGGTGCAGCTCGCCGCCCGGCACCGCACCGGCCCGCGCGGCGGCGGCGACTGGTACGACGCGCTGCCGCTGCCCGACGCCGCGCTCGGGCTCGCCGTCGGCTCCGTCACCGGCTCCGGGCCCAGCGCGGTCGCCGCGATGGGGCGGCTGCGCGCCTCCCTGCGGGCGTACGCGGTGATGGAGGGCGAGGACCCGGTGGCCGTCCTGTCCGACCTGGAGCTGCTGCTGCGGCTGACCGAACCGGCCCGCTCGGCCACCGCCCTCTTCGGCTACTGCGAGCCCGCGCTGCGCCGGATCACGCTGGCCGGCGCCGGGCACACCCCGCCGCTGCTGGTCGGCGAGCGGCGCACGGAGTTCGTGGAGACCTCCGTGTCCGCGCCGCTGGGCATGCTGGCCTGCTGGGAGGCGCCCAGCGTGGAGGTGCAGGCCGAGCGTGGAGAGACGGTTCTGCTGTACACGGACGGGCTGCTGCACCGTACCGGCGACGCCTCCGACCGCGCCTTCGCGCGGCTGCACGCGGCGGCCGCCGGCGTGCCGCGCGCGGAGCGTCGGGATCCGGAGGCCGTCGCCGAGCACGTCCTGCGCACCGTGCTGCCGGACGGGCTCGACGCGAGCGACGGCGAGGAGGACGTCGTCCTGCTGGCGGTGCGGTTCGACTAGCGGCCGGTCCGCGGCGGTGACCGGCGGGACCCGCTGCCGTGTAACAGGTCCTTCGGCCCTGGGCCCCCTTCCGTACGACCGTACGATGGGGGTGGTCCAGTGCCGTATCGAGGAGGATGACCGTGGCGGAGGAGCTCCCGGAGACCCCGGAGACTGCCGAGGAAGAGCCGATCAAGCAGCGCAAGAACGGCCTGTACCCGGGCGTGTCCGACGAACTGGCCGAGAACATGAGGTCCGGATGGGCCGACACGGAGCTGCACGACCTGCAGCCGATCCCGCAGGCCGCCGAGACCGCCGCCCGGCGTGCCGCGCTCTCCGCGCGCTTCCCCGGTGAGCGCCTGGTCGTCCCCGCGGGCAACCTGAAGACGCGGTCGAACGACACCGAGTACCCCTTCCGCGCGTCGGTCGAGTACGCCTACCTCACCGGCAACCAGACCGAGGACGGTGTCCTGGTCATGGAGCCGGCCGCCGAGGGCCACCACGCCACGCTGTACCTGCTGCCCCGCTCCAACCGGGAGAACGGCGAGTTCTGGCTGGACGGCCAGGGCGAGCTGTGGGTCGGCCGCCGCCACTCCCTCACCGAGGCCGAGAAGCTCTACGGCATCCCCGCCTCCGACGTGCGCGAGCTGCCGGACAGGCTGCGCCAGGCCACCGGCCCGGTGCGCGTCGTGCGCGGCTACGACGCCGGCATCGAGGCCGCGCTGACCGACAAGGTCACCGCCGAGCGCGACGAGGAGCTGCGCGTCTTCCTCTCCGAGATGCGGCTCGTCAAGGACGATTTCGAGATCGGCGAGCTGCAGAAGGCCGTCGACTCCACCGTGCGCGGCTTCGAGGACGTCGTGAAGGTCCTCGACAAGGCCGAGGCCACGAGCGAGCGCTACATCGAGGGCACGTTCTTCCTCCGCGCGCGCGTGGAGGGCAACGACGTCGGCTACGGCACCATCGCCGCCGCCGGCCCGCACGCCTGCACCCTGCACTGGGTGCGCAACGACGGCCCGGTCCGCTCCGGCGACCTGCTGCTCCTCGACGCCGGTGTGGAGACGCACACGTACTACACCGCCGACGTCACCCGCACGCTGCCGGTCAACGGCCGCTACAGCGCGCTGCAGAAGAAGATCTACGACGCGGTGTACGAGGCGCAGGAGGCCGGCATCGCCGCCGTGAAGCCGGGCGCCAAGTACCGGGACTTCCACGACGCCGCCCAGCGCGTGCTGGCCGAGAAGCTGGTCGAGTGGGGCCTGGTCGAGGGTCCGGTCGAGCGGGTGCTGGAGCTGGGCCTGCAGCGCCGCTGGACGCTGCACGGCACCGGTCACATGCTCGGCATGGACGTCCACGACTGCGCCGCCGCGCGCACCGAGACGTACGTGGCCGGCGTGCTGGAGCCCGGCATGGTGCTCACCGTCGAGCCGGGGCTGTACTTCCAGACCGACGACCTGACCGTGCCGGAGGAGTACCGCGGCATCGGCGTGCGGATCGAGGACGACATCCTCGTCACCGAGGACGGCAACCGGAACCTGTCGGCGGCGCTGCCGCGCCGGTCGGACGAGGTCGAGGCCTGGATGGCGGCCCTGAAGGGCTGACGCCGGATCGGTCGGGACACCGCCGTGCGCCCTGAGCGGCCGGCGGCGGGCCCGGACACCGTCGAGGGACGTCCCGCGGCTGGTGCGGTCACACCGCCACCAGCGGGGCGTCCTTCCGCCATTTGAGGATCTTGTCGAAGCTCACCACGGCCCCGCCGCGGCCCGGCGAGCTGCCGATGTGCACATGGTCGGCCAGCTCCCGGATCAGGCACAGTCCCCGCCCGCTCTCGGCGTCGGGGCCGCGCGGCGCGCCGGGGCCGTCCCGGCGGCCGCCGGGAAACCGGGGCCGGCGTCGGCGACCTCGATACGGCACCGCTCGCCGTCCAGATAGGCGGTGACGCGGTAGGCCTCGCCGGAGCCGTCCCGGGCGCCGTCCCCGCCGTGCTCGACGGCGTTGGCGCAGGCCTCGCTGAGGGCGACGGACAGGTCGTAGGAGATGTCGGGGTCGACGCCCGCGGTCTCCATGGTGCCGAGCAGCAGGCGGCGGGCCAGCGGCACGCTCGCAGCCTCGCGCCGCAGATGGAGTGACCACCAGATGCTCATGCTCCAGCCTCCCGGCCGCGGCTCGACATACCGTTACGTATTGCCCCGGGTACCGGAGCGTAAGCACCGCCTCGGCGCGACACCGCCCGTACGGCGGATGCGTCACCGCCCGGACCGGTGTATGCGTCGCGGGCCGGGCCGGTGCGTGCGTTGCCGCCCGGGGCGGTGCGTGCGTCGCCGCCCGGGCCGGTGCGTGCGTCGCCGCCCGGGTCTGCGGGCGCGGGCCCGTCGGGGGCATTCCGGACGGGGCGTGATCTTCCCGTCGTACGGCGCAGAGGGCATGTTGTGGACCTGCCGCACGGACGGGCCGGGGCCAGTGCGATGATGAGCCCGCCATGACTGCCCCCCACCCGCCTACGGCGCGCTCCGGATGCGATCTCCGGATCCTGCGGGCCGCGGTGTTCGCCGCGGTCTGCGTCGTGCTGTCCGCGGCGGGGCACACGCTCGCCTCCGGCGCCGGCCTCCCGCTGTGGTCGCTGGGCGCGGGCTTCCTCGCGGTGGCCGTCGTGGCGGCGCCGCTCGCCGGTCGCGAGCGCTCGCTGCCGGGCATCGCGGCGCTGCTCGCGACCGGGCAGCTGGTGCTGCACTCGCTGTTCGGCCTGGGGCAGCACGGGGGTACGGCGGTCACGGCGACGGCCCGGTCGGCGGGTTCCGTGCCGGACGCCTCGCTCGTCCAGCAGGCCGCCCGGCTGATGTGCGGGACCACGGCCGCGGCGATCAGTCCCGCCGAGGCCGAGCGGATCCTGGCCGACGCGCGGGTCCACCCGGGCGGCGGCGCCGGGGCGCACCGGCACACGGACGTGCTGTCCGCCGCGGCCGACCCGTCGGCCTCGCTCCTGCCGTCGCTGCCGATGCTGCTCGGCCACGTCCTCGCCGCCGTGGCCGCCGGCTGGCTGCTGCGCCGCGGTGACCTGGCCCTGGTCCGGCTCGTCGAACTGTCGGCGCAGTCGGCCCACGCGGTCGCCGAGGAGACCCTCGTACGCTCCCTGCGCGGGGCGTTCGCGCTGGTTCGCGCGCTGTGCGCCGGGCTGCCGCACGCCCCCCGCGGCGGCGCGGGCCTGCCGCGTACCACCGCCCTCGCGCCGCCGGCCCTGCGCACCACCGCACTCCAGCACACGGTGATCCGGCGCGGCCCGCCCGCCGCCGCGCTCCGCCTCGCCGCCTGACACGACGCGACCACCGCTCCGCCCTGCCGCGGGACGCCGGGGCCGCCGTCGTGCGGCACGCGCGTGCGCCCGCAGTCGCGCCCGCGCCCGACCACCGTCCTGTTCACGTACCGGTGCGGCGCACCGGACCGTACGGAAGCGGAGTGCTCCGTCCATGAAGGTTTCGTCCCTCGAGGGTTCGTCCCCGAAGGTCCCGTCCCTGACCGTCCCGTCCCGGAAGGCGTCCCGCCTGGCGGCCGCCGGTGCCGTCGCCGGCGCCGCCGTCCTCCTGCTGTCGTCGCCCGCCTTCGCGCACGTCAGCGTGCAGCCGGAGGGCACGGCGGCGAAGGGCGGTTACGCGACGGTCGGCTTCAAGGTCCCCAACGAGCGGGACAACGCCTCCACCACCAAGCTGGAGGTCACCTTCCCCGCCGACCACCCGCTGGCCTCGGTGATGCCGGCGCCGGTGCCCGGCTGGAAGGCCGAGGTCACCAAGGCCAAGCTGGACAAGCCGATCGAGTCGCACGGCAACAAGATCACCGAGGCGGTCACCAAGGTGACCTGGACCGCCGAGGGCAAGGGCATCGAGCCCGGCTACTTCCAGAAGTTCCCCGTCTCCCTGGGCGCGCTGCCCGAGGACACCGACGAGCTGGTGTTCAAGGCGGTCCAGACGTACTCCAACAAGGAGGTCGTGCGCTGGATCGAGGTGCCGCAGGAGGGCCAGGAGGAGCCCGAGAACCCGGCCCCCGTCCTCGAACTGTCCGCCGCCGAGGACGACCACCACGGTGCCTCGGGCCAGGACGCCGGCAACGACGCCGGGAAGGCCGAGCCGGCCGCGCAGAACACCACCGCCGACGCCGGTTCCGGTGACGGCACCGACACCACCGCCCGCGTCCTGGGCGTCGTCGGCATCGTCGTCGGCGCCGCGGGCGTCGCGTACGGCGTGCTCGCCGGGCGCCGGCGCGGCACCGCCTGACGCATCCTCGTCCGGTGCGCACCGGGGAGCGGGGCCGCGACCGCGGTCCGGCACCCCGGTGCGCACCGGGGCACCTCACATCTGGGACATTTCTCTATGCGCAAGAAGACCTTCGCGGCGGCCGCGCTGCTCGCCGCCGCCTCCCTGACCCTGTCCGCCTGCGGCAGCGGCGACGACGGCGACAAGCCCGTCACCGTGGTGTCCGAGGACACCTCCCAGAAGGCGGCCACCGTCCTCGACAAGCCGTTCGAGAAGCCGGACCTGGTCCTCACCGACACCCACGGCAAGACCTACGACCTGCGCGAGCGGACCGCGGGCAAGCCCACGCTGATCTACTTCGGCTACACCCACTGCCCCGACGTCTGCCCGCTGACGATGAGCAACATCGCCGTGGCCAAGAAGGAACTGCCCAAGGCCCAGCAGGACGAGCTGCAGGTGGTGTTCGTCAGCACCGACCCCGAGCGGGACACCCCCGCCGCGCTCGGCAAGTGGCTCAAGGGCATCGACCCCGATTTCGTCGGCCTGACCGGCGACTTCGACACCATCCAGGCCGGCGCCCGCACCCTCGGCATCTCCATCGACCCGCCGACCAAGGACAAGGACGGCAAGGTCGTCTCGCAGCACGGCACCCAGGTCATCGCCTTCTCGCCGAAGACCGACGCCGGGTACGTGCTCTACGGCGAGGACGCCGAGGTCGGCGACTACACCGAGGACCTGCCGAAGATCATCAAGGGGGAGAAGCCGTGAGGTACCCCAGGGGCGCAGGGGCGCGCCGGGCCTTCGGCGTGCCCGCCGTGGCCGTGGCGGGCGCCCTGGTGCTCGCGGGCTGCGGCTCGGACGACTCCGGCGGCGGCTCCGGCGCGGACCTCGCCGTCAGCGGCGCCTACATGCCGCAGCCGGTCTCCGACATGGCCGCCGGCTTTCTGACCATCGCCAACGAGGGCGACGCCGAGGACGAGCTGACCTCGGTCACCAGCGAGCTGGGCGAGGTCACGGTGCACGAGACGGTCGACGGGACGATGCGCGAGGCCGGCAGCCTCACCGTCCCCGCGCACGGCCGGCTCGTGCTGGAGAGCGGCGGCAACCATCTGATGTTCGAGAAGCTGAAGCGGAAGCCGAAGGAGGGTCAGACGGTCTCCGTCGAGCTCCGCTTCGCCCACTCCGACCCCGTCACGGTCGAACTGCCGGTGAAGCCGGCCACGTACCGGCCGGACTCCGGACACTCGGGGCACTGAGCCGCCCCGGGCACACCGGCCCGCACAGGCACCCCGGCCCGCTGCGGCCGCTCCGGTCCGCTCCGGCCACTCCGGCCCGGCTGCGGGCACACCGGCCGGCTGGGGCCACTCCGGCCCGGCTGGGGCCACTCCGGCCCGCTGCGGGCACACCGGCCCGCTGCGGGCCACCCGGTCACCGAGGGAGGGACCACCTTGACGCAGACCATCGCCCCGCGCGTGAGAGCCCTGGTGCTGCTGTTCCTGGCGGCGGCGTGCGCGCTGCTGGCCGGGGCCGGCCCGGCCTCCGCGCACGCCGCGCTCACCGGGAGCGACCCCCGGCAGGGGGCGGTGGTCGACAAGGCCCCGGCCCAGGTGTCGCTGACGTTCTCCGAGACGGTCTCCCTGGACTCCGACTCGCTGCGCGTCCTCGACCCCAAGGGCAAGCGCGTCGACGACGGCAGGCCCGCCGAGGCCGGCGGCACCACGTACGCCGTGAAACTGCACGCGGGGCTGCCCGACGGCACGTACACGGTGGCCTACCAGGTCGTGTCCGCCGACAGCCATCCCGTCGCCGGTGCCTTCACCTTCTCCGTCGGCGCCCCTCCGAGACCTCCGTCTCGGTCGACGGCCAGTCAGCCGGCGGCGGGGTCGTCGGCCTCCTCTACGGCGTGGGGCGGTACGTGTCCTACGCCGGGTTCGTCGTGCTGGCGGGCGGCGCCGCCTTCGTGCTCGCCTGCTGGCCGCGCGGATCCGGGGTGCGGGCCGTGCAGCGGCTCGTGGTCTCCGGATGGCTGGCGCTCACCGCGTCGACGCTGGCCCTGCTGCTGCTCCGCGGCTCCTACACCGGCTCCGGCAAGGCCGGCGACGTCTTCGACCTGGAGCTGCTCGGACAGGTCCTGCAGACCAAGACGGGCGCCGCCCTGGTCTCCCGGCTGCTCCTGCTCGCCGCGGCCGCACTGTTCGTCGCCGTGCTCTTCGGCGCGTACGAGAGGCGGGAGGACGCCGAGAAGCGGGACCTGACCTTCGGGCTCGCGGTCGGCGGAACCGTCGTCGCCGCCGGGCTCGCGGCGAGCTGGGCCATGTCCGAGCACGCCTCGGTCGGGCTCCAGGCGGGACTCGCCATGCCGGTCGACGTCGTCCATCTGCTGGCCGTCGCCGCCTGGCTCGGCGGGCTCACCGCACTGCTCGTCGCGCTGTACCGGGCGCCCGCCGACACACCGGTCGAGACGTCCGCCGTACGCCGGTTCTCCCGCGTCGCCTTCGGCAGCGTGATCGCCCTGGTGATCACCGGCGTCTACCAGTCCTGGCGCCAGCTGGGCTCGTGGTCGGCGTTCACCGGCACCCGGTACGGGCAGCTTCTCCTGGTCAAGATCGGGCTCGTCGTCGTGCTGGTCGGCATCGCGTACCTGTCCCGGCGGTGGACGGCACGGCTGGCGGAGACGGTGCCGGCCACCGTGCAGGGGCGGGAGAAGGCCCGGGTGGGGGCGGCTGCCACGTCCTCCGCGGCAGCCGCGGACGCGGGTGCGGATGCGGATGCGGAAGCGGCTAAGGCGGGTGCGGATGCCGACGCGGCGGAGGCTGAGGCGGGTGCGGATGCCGTGGCGGCGAAGGCCGGTGAGGAGGGCGTCGACGCCGAGCGTGCCGCGCAGCTCGCCCGGCAGCGGGCCGCCATGGACGCGGCACGGCGCAAGCGGCTGCGGGACGCCGATCCCCAGCGCTTCGGCCTGCGGCGCTCGGTGCTCGCCGAGGCCGGCGTCGCCGTCGTCCTGCTCGCCGTGACCACCGCCCTGACGCAGACCGAACCCGGTCGCACCGTGGAGGAGGCCAAGGCGGCCGCATCGTCCTCCGCGTCCTCGTCGGCCACGTCCTCCTCCGGCACGCTGACCCTGGACATGCCGTACGACACCGGCGGCGCCAACGGCAAGGGCGTCGTCCGGATCGACATCGACCCCGCGCGCGTGGGCGCCAACGAGGTCCACGTCTACGCCACCCGGCCCGACGGCAAGCCCGTCGACCTCCCCGAGGTGAAGATCGCCTTCACTCTGGAGTCCAAGGACATCGGGCCGCTGCCCGTCGTCCCCGACCACATCACCACCGGACACTGGTCGGCGAGCGGAGTGCAGGTCCCGATGGCCGGCGACTGGGAGGTCGCCGTGACCGTGCGGACCTCCGACATCGACCAGGTGACCGTCAAGAAGAACGCGCAGATCGGCTGAACCGCACCATGGCTGACCAGTCCATTCCGCAGGCCCGCACCCCCGAGGCGGCGGCCGGGGCCCCCGGCGCCGCTCCCTCCCCGGCGGCGGACGGCATCTCACGACGCCGGCTGCTCGGCACCGCCGGTGCCACCGGCCTCGTGCTCGGCGCGGCGGGCGCGGCCGCCGGATACGCCGCCGCGCCCACCGGGGCGACGCCCCTGACCTCCCTCGGCGCCGAGCAGGTGATGTTTCACGGGAAACATCAGCCCGGCATCACCACGCCCATGCAGTCCTGCGGTCACCTCGTCGCGTTCGACCTGAAACCCGGCGCCGGGCGCAGGGAGGCCGCGGCCCTGCTGCGCCGGTGGTCCGACACCGCGCGGCGGCTGATGGCCGGCGAGCCGGCCGGCTCCCGCGACACCGACGTCGCCCGGGACGCCGGGCCCTCCTCCCTCACCGTCACCTTCGGCTTCGGCCACAGCTTCTTCGGCCGGACCGGCCTGGAGCAGCAGCGGCCGGCCTCCCTCGATCCACTGCCCGACTTCTCCTCCGACCACCTGGACAAGGCACGCAGCAACGGCGACCTGTGGGTGCAGATCGGCGCCAACGACTCCCTGGTCGCCTTCCACGCCCTGCGCGCCATCCAGAAGGACGCCGGGTCGGCGGCCCGCGTGCGGTGGCAGATGAACGGCTTCAACCGAGCGCCGGGCGCCACCGCCCACCCCATGACCACCCGCAACCTCATGGGCCAAGTCGACGGCACCCGCAATCCCCGGCCGGGCGAGGCCGACTTCGACGAGCGGATCTTCGTCCCGGCCACGGGCGGCAAGGACCCGGCCTGGATGGCGAACGGTTCCTACGTCGTCGTCCGCCGCATCCGCATGCTCCTGGACGACTGGGAGAAGCTGTCGGGCACGGAGCAGGAGGCGGTCATCGGCCGGCGCAAGTCCGACGGGGCGCCGCTGTCCGGGGGCGGCGAGACGACCGAGATGGACCTGGAGAAGACCGACGCGGACGGGAACCTGGTCGTCCCCATCAACGCGCACGCCCGGATCACCCGCCCCGACCAGAACGGCGGCGCGGCGATGCTCCGGCGTCCCTTCTCGTACCACGACGGCTTCGACGCGGACGGGGTGCCCGACGCGGGTCTGCTGTTCATCTGCTGGCAGGCCGATCCGCTGCGCGGGTTCGTGCCGGTGCAGCGCAAGCTGGACCGGGGGGACGCCCTGTCGGCGTTCATCCGCCACGAGGCCAGCGGCCTGTTCGCGGTGCCCGGCGGGGCCGCGGAGGGCGAGTACGTGGGGCAGCGGCTCCTGGAGAGCTGACCGCTCCGCCGCCGGGGCCGCGCGCCGCCCCTCGGCGGCGGGCGGGGTCACCCGGGGAGGGGCTCCGGTGAGATGCGAGGGCCGCGTTTCCGTGGGCCCATTAGGGTGAGGACATGCCAGCCAGTTACGCGTATCTCGGCCCCGAAGGCACCTTCACCGAAGTCGCCCTGCGCACGCTTCCGGAGGCGGCGACCCGGGAGCTGGTCCCCTACGTGTCGGTCCAGTCCGCCCTCGACGCGGTCCGGGCCGGCGAGGCCGAGGCCGCCTTCGTGCCGATCGAGAACTCCGTGGAGGGCGGCATCACCACCACCCTCGACGAGCTGGTCGCCGGCCAGCCGCTGATGATCTACCGCGAGGTGCTGCTGTCGATCACCTTCGCGCTGCTGGTCCGCCCCGGCACCAAGCTGTCCGACATCAAGACGGTCACCGCGCACCCGGCCGCGCAGCCGCAGGTCCGCAACTGGCTCAAGGCCCACCTTCCCGACGTGCACTGGGAGTCGGCCGCCTCGAACGCCGACGGCGCCCGGCTGGTCCAGGAGGGCCGGTTCGACGCCGCCTTCGCCGGCGAGTTCGCCGCCTCCCGCTACGGCCTGGAGGCGCTGGAGACCGGGATCCACGACGCCGAGAACGCCCAGACCCGGTTCGTGCTGGTGGGCCGCCCCGCCCGTCCGGCCGCGCCGACCGGCGCCGACAAGACCTCCGTGGTGCTCTGGCAGCGCGACGACCATCCCGGCGGCCTGCGCGACCTGCTCGGCGAGTTCGCCACCCGGGGCATCAACCTGATGCTGCTCCAGTCCCGCCCGACCGGCGCCGGCATCGGCAACTACTGCTTCTGCATCGACGCCGAGGGGCACATCGCGGACCGGCGGGTGGCGGAGGCGCTGATGGGGCTGAAGCGGATCTGTCTCCAGGTGCGGTTCCTCGGGTCGTACCCGCGCGCGGGCTGACGCCGGCCGATGTCGGTGCGCCGCGTCCGGGCACCTCGGACGAGGAGTTCGCGGCGGCGGCGGACTGGGTGGCGCGCTGCCAGGACGGGCGCTTCTGAGCGTCCGTCGTCGGCCGTCTCCGTCCGCCGTCGGCGGCGCTTCCCGTCCGCCGTCGGCGGCGCTTCCCGTCCGCCGTCGGCGGCGCTTCCCGTCCGCCGTCGGCGGCGCTTCCCGTCCGTCGTCGGCGGCCGTTTTCGGCCGTCGTATCTGCGGATTGTCGTTGTCCACAGAAGTTATCCACAGGTCCGCTTCTCGACCTGGGGACAAGTCGACAACGAACCGTGATCCAGTCGACAAATCGCCCTATGGGGCATATCTCCGCCCACAGGGCTCCGGGTCACCCTTCGTCCACCTGTTTCTTGCCCGCCATACTCCGGAGTGACCCGTTTCCACTCGAACGTGGGTGTGCGAGGGGTTTGGATCGGGAATTCTCCGCCCCGGACACCCGCCCAGGAATGATCAATTCCGGAGTCCACAGATCTTTCGCACAGCCTGTGGATAACTTTCGCCGGCTGTGGATTCCTGTGGACAGCCCACTCCCCAAGTCCCGTTCCGCACAAGGGAATCCGGTCAACGCACCACATCGAGGCTGCCTCGTTCCAGGGAATGAGACACTGTTTATTGACGGCACGGAACGCAAGCCGCAAAGAGGACGAAGCGGAACACACGGCGCGTGACGCGGAATAGCGAGTCGAGAGCCGTCACCGCGCACCGGTAGCCTGGACCGCGTGATTGACCTTCGCCTGCTCCGTGAGGACCCCGACCGTGTGCGCGCCTCCCAGCGTGCCCGTGGAGAGGACGTCGCGCTCGTCGACGCCCTCCTGTCTGCCGACGAGCGGCGCAGGTCGTCCGGCGTCCGCTTCGACGAGCTGCGCGCCGAGCAGAAGGGCCTCGGCAAGCTGATCGGCAAGGCCACCGGCGACGAGAAGGCCGAGCTGCTGAAGCGGGCGAGCCAGCTCGCGGCCGACGTGAAGGCCGCCGACGCCGAGCGCGACGCGGCCGACGCCGAGACCCAGGAGCTGCTGCTGAAGCTCGGCAACCTGGTCCACCCCGACGTCCCCGTCGGCGGCGAGGAGGACTTCGTCACGCTGGAGACGCACGGCGCGCCCCGCGATTTCGCCGCCGAGGGCTTCGAGCCCAAGGACCACCTGGAGCTCGGCCAGATCCTCGGCGCCATCGATGTCGAGCGCGGTGCCAAGGTCTCCGGCTCCCGCTTCTACTTCCTGACCGGCGTCGGCGCCCTGCTGGAGCTGGCCCTGGTCAACGCGGCGATGGCCCAGGCCACCGCCGCCGGTTTCACGCCGATGCTCACGCCGGCGCTGGTCCGCCCGCAGTCGATGGCCGGCACCGGCTTCCTCGGCCAGGCCGCGCAGGACGTCTACCACCTCGCCGACGACGAGCTCTACCTGGTCGGCACGTCCGAGGTGCCGCTCGCCGCGTACCACATGGACGAGATCATCGACGCCGAGCGCCTGCCGCTGCGCTACGCCGGCTTCTCGCCCTGCTTCCGCCGCGAGGCCGGTTCGCACGGCCGCGACACCCGGGGCATCTTCCGCGTCCACCAGTTCGACAAGGTCGAGATGTTCTCCTACGTCCACCCGGACGACTCCCAGGCGGAGCACCAGCGCCTGCTGGAGTGGGAGAAGCAGTGGCTGACCTCGCTCGAGCTGCCGTTCCGGGTGATCGACGTCGCCACCGGCGACCTGGGCTCCTCGGCCGCACGCAAGTTCGACTGCGAGGCGTGGATCCCGACCCAGGGCAAGTACCGCGAGCTGACCTCGACCTCGGACTGCACCGAGTTCCAGTCCCGCCGGCTGTCGATCCGCGTCCGCGAGGACAAGAAGGTACGCCCGCTGGCCACGCTCAACGGCACGCTGTGCGCCGTACCGCGGACCATCGTCGCCCTCCTGGAGAACCACCAGCAGGCCGACGGGTCGGTGCGCGTACCCGAGGTGCTGCGCCCCTACCTCGGCGGCCGTGAGGTCCTGGAGCCGGTGGCCAAGTGAGCGACGACCCGTCCGGTGCCGGTGGCTTCCCGTACCGCCTGATCGCGACCGACCTCGACGGGACGCTGCTGCGCACCGACGACACCGTCTCGCAGCGCACCCGTGACGCGCTCGCCGCGGCCACCGCGGCGGGCGCCGCCCACATCGTCGTCACCGGCCGTGCGGTCCCCTGGACCCGGCACATCCTGGACGACCTCGGGTACGACGGACTGGCCGTCTGCGGCCAGGGCGCGCAGGTCTACCACGCCGGCGAGCACCGGCTGCTCACCTCGGTCACCCTCGACCGCCAGCTGGCCGGGGTCGCCCTGGCCAAGATCGAGTCCGAGACCGGCCCGCTCTATCTGGCGGCCAGCCGGGACGGGCTGGACGGCGAGGTCCTGGTCGGGCCCGGGTACGAGGTCGGCGGCGCGCTGCCGTCGACCCCGTTCACGGACGCCTCGGACCTGTGGTCCGCACCGCTGAACAAGATCTACATCCAGCATCCGACCCTGTCGGACGACGAACTGGCCGACATCGCCCGCCGGACCGCGGCGGCTTCGTCACGGTCACCATGGCCGGCGCCGGCATCGTGGAACTGCTGCCGCTGGGGCTGTCCAAGGCGACGGGCTGTCGCTGGCCGCGCGCCGCCTGGGCATGAAGGCCGCGGACACCATCGCCTTCGGCGACATGCCGAACGACATCCCCATGTTCGCCTGGGCCTCCCGTGGCGTCGCCATGGCCAACGCGCACGCGGAGCTGCGGGCCGTGGCCGACGAGGTGACGTCGTCGAACGACGAGGACGGCATCGCGGTCGTACTGGAACGGCTGCTGGGCTGAGCCCGTGATCGTGGAGCCCGGCCGGGTCACCGGCCGGGCTCTGTGCTGTCGGCGGAGGATGCACGGATCGAACGTGCGCGGGCTGTCCAGCCCGACCGCGGTCCGCTGCCACTGACGTCAGCGCAACCGGTGCCTTGCCACTCGGCCAATCCTCCGGGTGGGCGGCCCACGCGAGCGCATCGCACCGCGTGCTCGAAGCGGCCGCCCCGGGCAGCTCCCCCGTGCGGGGCGGACTCGACGGAGAGGTAACGGCTACTCCGGAGCCCACCGCGGGCCGCCCTGCCGGGAGCCGGGCGTACTGCCGTGCATGGACATCGCCCTGCTCCTCTCCCGGATCGTGGCGCCGCCGCCCCTGCGGCGGCGCGGACGCCAACCAGTGTGCGGTGGCGCCGGATTCCGGCGCCACCGAATAACCCGGGGCGCCGGATGGCCCGAGGAGCCGCCTGCCAGGGGGGCCGCCTGCCAGGGGGCCGCCTGAAAGGGGCCGCCTGAAAGGGCCGCCGGCCTACTCCTCCCCGGCCAGTGTCAGCGACCGCAGCTTCTGGCCGGCGTACCAGGTCGCCAGCACCGTGACCGCCACGAGCAGCACCGTCGCGGTCGGCAGACCGACGTCCGAGGTCACCAGGTTTCCGTCGGCGACCTTCTGCGCGACCGCCAGCGACCACTGCTGGACGCTGAGGGTGCGCGCGCCGGGACCAGGGAGCCGAACAGCGCCTCCCAGACCAGGGCGTAGACCAGCCCGAAGACCACGGCGTGCCGGGAGACCGTGCCGAGCAGCAGGAACAGTGCGGCGTAGGCGATGGAGGCGACCAGCGCGGCGATCGTGTAGGCGACGGCGACCTGCTGGCCGTTGCCGTTGAGGACGAGGCCCGCGACCAGGGTGGGGACCGCGGAGAAGACCATCGTCACGGCGATCGCGACGATCAGCTTGGTGAAGATGATCGTCGGCCGTTTCACGGGCTTGGACAGCAGGTAGACCACCGAGCCGTCGTCGATCTCCGGGCCGATGGCACCGGTGCCGGCGATGACGCCGATGATCGGCACCATCGTGGCGAGCGCGAACCCGCCCAGCACGTCCGCGGCGACCTGGTCGTCGGCCCCGGACAGGCCGCGCACGGCGACGGCGATGACGAGCAGCAGCAGGGGCAGCGCGCCGAGGATGAGGGCCCGGCGACGGCCGAGCAGGGCCCGGTAGGTGAGCCGGGCGACTGTGGGTCGTACATCTTCGGCCTCCTACGCCGCGACCAGGTACGAGAACACGGACTCGAGGGACTCGTCGGACGGCGAGACCGTGAGCAGGCGGATGCCATGCTCCTTGGCGACTCTCGGCAGCAGGGCCGTGAACCGGCCGAAGTCCACGGCCTGGATGCGCAGCGCGCCCTCGGCGAGGTCCACCTCGATGCCCGCCGTCGACGGGTCGGCGATCAGGGCCGCCGCCAGCGCCCGGTCGTCGCTGGAGCGGACCAGGTAGCGGTGCGGCCGGTCGGTCATCAGCCGGCGGATCTTGCGGAAGTCGCCGCTGGCCGCGTGCCGTCCGGCGACCACGACCTCGATGTGCCAGGCGAGCTGCTCGACCTCCTCGAGGATGTGGGAGGAGAACAGCACCGTGCGCCCCTCGTCCCCCATCCGCCGGAGCAGGTCCATCAACTGCATGCGCTGGCGCGGGTCCATGCCGTTGAACGGCTCGTCCAGCAGGAGCAGCGACGGGTCGTGGACGAGGGCGCTCGCCATCTTCACGCGCTGGCGCATGCCCTTGGAGTAGGTGGCGATCTTCCGGTCCTGGGCGTACTCCATCTCGACCGTGGCGAGCGCCCGCTGGGCCGCCGTGGCGCCCAGGCCGTGCAGCTCGGCGTTGGCGAGGACGAACTCGCGGCCGGTGAGGAAGTCGTACATCGCCTCCCGCTCGGGACGATGCCGATGTGCCGGTAGATGGCCTCGTTGCGCCACACCGGCTGTCCGTCGAGGGTGACCGTGCCGGTGGAGGGGCCAGGAAGCCGCCCATCATGTTGATGAGGGTGGACTTCCCGGCGCCGTTGGGGCCGAGCAGTCCGGTGACGCCGGGCCGATCGTCATGGTGATGTCGTTGACGGCGACCACGTTGCCGAACCAGCGGGAGACGTGGTCGATGTGAAGAGTGCTCATGGGCGCAGCCCATTCCTTGGAAGGGTGGTGGCGGGCGACGGGGCGGGCGTGGTCACAGTCCCACCTTCTTGTAGCGGCGCATCAGCAGGCCGTAGGAGCCCGCGATCAGGCCGAGGGTGAGCAGTACGTAGACCAGGCCCTCTCCGGTGCCCGGGCCGGCTCCGCCCGGGAAGGCCGTGGTGGCGCCCAGGAACGCGGACTGCACGCCGTCGATGAGGGTGATCGGGGAGAACAGCCCGATCCAGGCGATGGCGCCGGAGCTGTCCTGGACGTCGGCGATGGCCTGGAGGGTGGACACGGCGCCGTAGGTGATGGTCAGCACGGCGATGACGGCGGCGATGCCGAAGCCGCGGCGCGGTGTGACCGAGGCGATGACCAGGCCGATGCCGGCGAAGAGCAGTGAGAGCAGTGCCACGGAGACGAGTCCCTGCGCGAATCCCTTGGTCTGGTCGGCGAAGTCGAGCTTGGCGAGCAGTGCGCCCACGTACAGCACCAGCAGCGGGGCGGCCGTGAGGATGAACAGCGCCGAGGCCAGGGACGCGTACTTGGCGCGGACGTAGTCGGCGGTCTCGATGGGCCGGGAGAAGTACAGCGGGACGGTCTTGAACCGCAGGTCGCGGGAGACCGACTGGGGTGCCTGCGAGGCGACGTACAGGCTGATCACGGCCTGCATGATGATCGCGTAGCGCGTGTAGTCGACAGGCAGGTCGTTCGCCTTGGTGGCCACCGCGACGGCGACCATGATCGCCGCGGGCACGCACATGACGACGAACAGCAGCATCGGCAGCACCTTGGACTTGGCCGAGCGGCCGAGGCCGTAGGCGCCGCGCAGCGACTGCGAGTACAGGGAGCGGCGGGCGTAGGCGCGGCCGAGCCGGGGCCGTCGTAGGTGCGGTAGCCGATGTTGTGGATACGGGTCTGGTCGCCCGCCGCGGTGACTGTGGACTGCTCAGCTGCCATGGCCGACCGCCTCCTTCCGCGCCGCGTCGTCGCCGCTCTTGAAGACCTCCGAGATGTGGTGCCGGCGCTGCTCCATGCGCACCAGGCCGAGGCCGAGGTCCGCGATGACGTCGCGGACCAGGTCGTAGGTCTCCTCGCCCTGTGCCGTCAGGAGCAGGACGTGGCCCGCGCCGGGCAGGCCGCGGCCGTCCTCGACGGCCATCCCGCGCGCCCGGAGCGCGTCCCGGACGGCGCGGGTGCCGTCGGGTGGTCGTCGGTGTCGGTGACCTCGACGGCGAGGGTGGTGGTGGTCTGGGTGAAGTCCGTGGTGGAGCTGGAACGCAGCAGCTTGCCGCCGTCGATGACGACGACGTGGTCGCAGGTGCGCTCCAGCTCGCCGAGCAGGTGCGAGGTGACCAGGACCGAGATGCCGAAGTCGGTGTGGACGCGGCGGATCAGGCCGAGCATCTCGTCGCGGCCGACCGGGTCGAGGCCGTTGGTCGGCTCGTCGAGGAAGACCAGCCGGGGTCGTGGACGAGGGCCTGCGCGAGCTTGACGCGCTGTTTCATGCCGGTGGAGTAGCCGCCCATGGGGCGGTAGCGCTCCTCGTACAGCCCGACGTGGCGCAGGGTGTCCGCGGTGCGCTCGCGCGCGGCGGTGGGCGGCAGGCCGGACATGCGCGCCATGTGGACGACGAACTCGGTGGCCGAGACGTCGGGCGGCAGGCAGTCGTGTTCCGGCATGTAGCCGACCCGCTCGCGGATGTCGGCGCCCTGGGTGGCGACGTCGAGTCCGAGCACCTCGGCGCGGCCCTCGGTGGCGGGGGAGAGACCCAGCAGGATTTTGATGAGCGTGGACTTGCCGGCTCCGTTGGCTCCGACGAGTCCGGTCACACCGGGCCCGACGTCCACGGAGAGCCGGTCGAGAGCGGTCACCCGGGGAACCGCTTGCTCAGGCTTTCGGTCGCGATCACAGTCACGTCTTCGACAGTAGTGACGCGTGCCACGCGGGTCGTCAGACCGCAGAGCCGTCTTGGGGTCGTACTCAAGACGTACGGGGCCTTAGGGGATGCCGTGCCTGAGAGCTACCGCGACACTCCGTGCGCGCTGTCCACCAGCCACGACGCAACCTATTGACGATCCGTCTAACAAGTGGAACTCTCGGCCAGGTCACGTTACGAGCGAGTAGCGCGGTCGGGACGGACCGGGTTGGGGCGGGTGGCATGACGGCGGCGGGCGGCACGACGGCGGCAGCGGGCGGGACGACAGCGGCGGGCAGGACGGCGGCGGGCGCGCGGCCGGCGGAGCTGCGGGGGTTCCGCGAGGTGCAGCGGCTCGCCTACGAGTGCGCCGAGGCGGTCGCGGCCCGGCTCCGGCCCGGTGTGACCGAGCGCGAGGCGGCGCGGATGCAGCGCGACTGGCTGCGCGAGCGGGGCGTGCGGGACTGGTTCCACCTGCCCTTCGCCTGGTTCGGCGACCGCACCGCGTTCGCCGGGTTCCGGGTGCCGCTGCAGTTCTTCCCCACGAACCGGCGCCTGGAGCCCGGCATGCCGTTCATCCTCGACATGGCGCCGGTCTACCGGGCCACACGGCGGACATCGGCTACTCCGGCTCGCTCGGCCCCAACCCGGTGCAGCGGCGGCTGATGGCCGACCTGGAGGCACACCGCGAGCTGATCCTGCGCGAGGTCCGCGAACGCCGGTCGCTGCGCGAGATCTACCAGGACGTGGACCGGCTGATGGTCCGCCAGGGCTACGCCAACCGGCACCGTGCCTACCCCTTCGGCGTGATCGCGCACAAGGTGGACCGGGTGCGCGAACGGCGCCTCGCACCGCGGCTGTTCGGTTTCGGCACGCAGTCCCTCAAGGGGCTGGCGTCGGACGCGCTGCACGGCCACCGCGAGGGCTGGTCCCCGCTGTGGTCGCCGTACCGCTTCTCCGACCATCCGCCGCAGCCGGGACTGTGGGCGGTCGCGCCCCATCTGGGCTTCCGGGGCACCGGCGCGAAGTTCGAGGAGATCCTGGTCGTCACCGACTCCCGGGACCCCGAGGAGAGCGCCTTCTGGCTGGACGACGATCTGCCGCACGTGCGGCGCTGGGCGGAGGAGAAGTGACGGTGATCGAGGGAGCGCGCGAGCGCGTCGTGCGCACGGGCGGTGTCGAGCTGTGCGTGGCCGAGCTGGGCGATCGGCGGCAGCCGACGGTCGTCCTGGTGCACGGCTACCCGGACAGCAAGGAGGTCTGGTCCGAGGTGGCCGGCCGGCTCGCCGACCGGTTCCACGTGGTGCTCTACGACGTCCGCGGCCACGGCCGGTCGACGGCGCCGAAGCCGCTGCGCGGCGGCTTCACGCTGGAGAAGCTGACGGACGACTTCCTCGCGGTCGCGGACGCGGTCAGCCCGGACCGGCCGGTGCACCTGGTGGGCCACGACTGGGGGTCGGTGCAGGGCTGGGAGTTCGCCACGGTGCGGCGCACGGAGGGCGGATCGCCTCCTTCACCTCGATGTCCGGCCCGTCCCTCGACCACTTCGGCCACTGGATCAACAGCCGCCTCAAGAGGCCCACGCCACGACGGGTCGGCCAGCTCCTCGGCCAGGGCGCGAAGTCCTGGTACGTCTACCTGCTGCACACACCGGCGCTGCCCGAGCTGGCCTGGCGCGGCCCTCTCGGCAAGCGCTGGCCGGGCATCCTGCGGCGCGTCGAGAAGGTCCCCGCCGGGACTATCCGACACCGTCGCTGCCGGCGGACGCGGCGCACGGCGCATGGCTCTACCGGGACAACGTGCGGTCCCGGCTGCGCCGTCCACGCCCGGACGCCTACGCCCACGCCCCCGTGCAGCTCATCACTCCCGTGGACGACGCGTTCCTGTCCGAGCGGCTCTACGACGAGCTGGAACTGTGGGCGCCGCAGCTGACCCGGCGCACGCTCCCGGCGAAGCACTGGATCCCCGGACCCGGCCCGACGTGCTGTCCGACTGGATCGCGGAGTTCGTCACGGCCGTCGAGGGCGGCCGTCCGCAGGTGGCCGCGAGCGGCAGGTACGCCGACCGGTTCGGCGGGCGGCTCGTGCTGGTCACCGGCGCGGGCAGCGGCATCGGGCGGGCGACGGCGTTCGCGTTCGCCGAGGCCGGGGCCCGGGTGATCGCCGTGGACCGGGACGGCGAGGCCGCCGCCCGCACCGCCGAGCTGTCCCGGCTGGTCGGCGCCCGCGACGCCTGGGCGGAGACCGCCGACGTCTCCGACGAACAGGCGATGGAGAAGCTCGCCGCGAAGGTCGCCGCCGAGTACGGCGTGGTGGACGTGCTGGTCAACAACGCCGGCATCGGGCTGTCGGGCTCCTTCTTCGACACCACCCCGGAGGACTGGAGGAAGGTCCTCGACGTCAACCTGTGGGGCGTGATCCACGGCTGCCGGCTGTTCGGCAGGCAGATGGCCGAGCGCGGGCAGGGCGGCCACATCGTCAACACCGCCTCCGCCGCCGCCTTCCAGCCGTCCCGGGTACTGCCCGCCTACAGCACCTCCAAGGCGGCGGTGCTGATGCTGAGCGAGTGCCTGCGCGCCGAGCTGGCCGGGCAGGGCATCGGCGTCACGGCGGTCTGCCCCGGCCTGGTCAACACCAACATCACCGCGACCGCGCGCTTCGCCGGTGCCGACGCCGAGGAGGAGCAGAGGCGCCGGCAGCGCACCACCCGGCTCTACGGCATGCGCAACTATCCGCCGGAGAAGGTCGCCGACGCGATCCTGGAGGCCGTCGTGCGCAACCGGGCGGTCGTGCCGGTCACGCCCGAGGCGCGCGGAGCCCGTCTCGCGTCGCGCTTCCTGCCGGGGCGCTGCGGGCCCTGGCACGGGTGGAGCCCCTGGTGTGACACCGGCACGGCGTCCGCCGTTCTCCACAGGAGCGGCCAAGTCCCCTGTGGATAACGCGACTTGCTGTGGATCAAACCTCGTCCGCAAAACCGATCGCGTGATGTGGGTCTCGTTCGGCACGCTGGGAGGGTGAACGGACGGTCGCATCGGGAAGACATGGACGACAGACGCCGGGTGAAGGTCTCGAAGTACCTCTCCCGCCATCTGCGTCACCAGCCGGAGCGGATCGGGCTCACCCTCGACGAGGGCGGCTGGGTGGAGATCGACACCCTGATCGCCGCGGCGGCCGCCCACGGGTTCCCCTTCACGCGGGAGGAACTGGACCACGTCGTCGCCACGAACGACAAACGCCGTTTCGCCGTCGAGGGCACCCGGATCCGGGCCAGTCAGGGCCACAGCGTCGACGTGGACCTCGGACTGCCCCCGGCGGTCCCGCCGCCGTACCTCTACCACGGGACCGTGGCCCCCAGCCTGGACGGGATCCGCGCCGAGGGGCTGCGGCCGATGAACCGGCACGACGTGCATCTGTCGCCCGACCGCGAGACCGCGACCCGGGTCGGGGCCCGGCGCGGCCGTCCGGTCGTGCTGGCGGTGGACGCCGGTGCCATGCACCGCGACGGCCATGTCTTCCACGTCAGCGCCAACGGGGTGTGGCTGACGAAGTCGGTGCCCCCGCGGTACCTGCGGTTTCCCGAGAAGCACTGACCGGCCCGCTCCCCCGCTTCCGCGGTGATCGCGCATGATCTACGGCATGGAGCATCTGCCGACCACGGAAGCCGCCGTCACCGCCCTGCGGGCCATCGCCGACACCTACGGGCGCGAGATCGAGGTCACGCACGACATCGGCGCCGACCGGACCTCCCGCCGCAGCGCCGCCGGCGTCGGGGTCGTCGCCGACCCGGACGGATCCCTGCCCCATGAGGCGTACGTCGAGTTCGGGGGCCTGCCCCGGGTGAGCGTCCGGCTCTACCCGGAGGACGACGCGCTGATCGACGTCGAGGGCGTCGAGTGCCCCGACATCGACCGCGACGACGTGCCCGCCTTCCTCCGGTCCGTCTTCGGTGATGCCGCCTGGGTCAAGGCGCGCCGCTTCCCGCCCGGCTACTTCCTGATGGTGCCGCTGCCCGGCGACCGGGTCCACAAGGAGTACATGCCGATGATCAGCCTCTCTCCGTGGCTCAGCAGCCGCGTGCGGTGACCGTCGTCCGCTGTTTCACGTGAAACACCGGACGGCCGCATAGGCTCGGGGCATGAGTCTGCGCCTGAGCACCGTGATCCTGCCCTACCGCCGCTGGCACGAGGGCGGTCGGGCGGCCTGGGAACGTGCCGAGCAGCTCGGCTTCCACGCCGCCTACACCTACGACCACCTGTCCTGGCGGAGCTTCCGGGACGGTCCCTGGTTCGGCGCTGTGCCGACGCTCACCGCCGCCGCGGCGGTCACCGAGCGGCTGCGCCTGGGCACGCTCGTGACCTCGCCGAACTTCCGGCACCCGGTGACGCTCGCCAAGGAACTGATCTCCCTGGACGACATCTCCGCCGGCCGGATCACCCTCGGCATAGGCGCGGGCGGCACCGGATTCGACGCCACCGCGCTGGGGCAGGAGCCGTGGACGCCGCGCGAGCGGGCCGACCGGTTCGCGGAGTTCCTCGCACTGCTCGACCGGCTGCTCACCCAGGACGCGGTCTCGTACGAGGGCGACTTCTACGCGGCGCACGAGGCGCGCAACATCCCGGGCTGTGTGCAGCGGCCCCGGCTGCCCTTCGCGGTGGCCGCGACCGGCCCGCGCGGGCTGCGGCTGGCCGCCCAGTACGGCCAGGCGTGGGTGACGACCGGCGATCCCAAGCTGTACGAGAACGGCACTCCCGAGCAGTCGCTCCGCGCGCTGCGGGGCAGGCCGACAAGCTGGCCGATGCCTGCGCCGCGATCGGACGCGACGTTGCGGAGCTCGACAAGGTGCTGCTGACCGGTTTCACCCCGGACCGGAACCGGCCGCTGGAGTCCCTGGACGCGTTCGTGGACTTCGCCGGTCGCCACCAGGAACTGGGCTTCACCGAGCTGGTCGTCCACTGGCCGATCGCCGGATCGGACTTCGCGGCGGACGAGAAGATCTTCGAGCGGATCGCCATGGAGGCTCCGGCACAGCTCGGCTGAGCCCGCGACGGGGAGCCGTGGCTCACATATGTGCGGACTCCCGCACGCCCGTGCGGGCATATGCGGAACAATGACCTGGTGACCTCAGCGACCCGACAGCACCGCACCCCGGCGGCCACGGCACGTCCGCGGCTGATCGCCACCGACCTCGACGGCACCCTGCTGCGCGACGACAAGTCGGTGTCCCCGCGCACGGTCGCCGCACTGGCGGCCGCGGAGGAGGCCGGGATCGAGGTCTTCTTCGTCACCGGCCGCCCCGCCCGCTGGATGGACGTCGTCAGCGACCATGTCCACGGTCACGGCCTCGCCATCTGCGGCAACGGCGCCGCCGTGGTCGACCTGCACGGCGGCCCCGGCGCCCACCGTTTCGTCAAGGTGCGCGAGCTGGCCCGGGAGAACGCGCTGGACGCCGTACGCCTGCTGCGGGAGGCGGCGCCCGGCACGGTGTACGCCGTGGAGCAGACGTACGGCTTCAACCAGGAGCCCGACTACCCGAAGCTGCACATGGAGGTCCCCGACGTCCTGCGGAGCGCCGAGGAACTGCTGGGCCCGGACGGCCCCGCCGCCGACGAGCCGGTGCTGAAGATCCTGGCCTTCCACCCCGAGATGGACCCCGACGCCTTCCTCACCCTGGCCCGCGTCGCCCTCGGCGACCGCGCCAACGTCACCCGCTCCAGCCCCAGCGCCCTGCTGGAGATCAGCGGGCCCGGGGTCTCCAAGGCCAGCACGCTCGCCCTGTGCTGTGCCGAGCGCGGCATCTCGCACGAGGAGGTCGTCGCGTTCGGCGACATGCCCAACGACGTCGAGATGCTCACCTGGGCGGGCCAGTCGTACGCCATGGGCAACGCGCACCCGGACGTGGTCGCCGCCGCGTCCGGCCGCACCGTCGCCAACAACGACGACGGGGTCGCGGTCGTCATCGAGCAGTTGCTGGCGCAGGCCTCGTAGCCGCCCCGGCCCGGGACCGGTCAGAGCGCCACGCCGCGCCGGCTCAGCCACGGCACCGGATCGACCGCCGAGCCCATCGACGGCGTCACCCGCACCTCGAAGTGCAGGTGCGGCCCGGTGGAGTTGCCGGTGTTGCCGGACTGACCGATCCACTGGCCGGGCTCGACCCGGTCGCCCTGGTCGACGGCGGCGGACGCGAGGTGGGCGTACTGCGTGTAGTAGCCGCCCGCGTGCTCCAGGACGACCTGCATGCCGAAGGCGCCGCCGCACGAGACCTGCACCACCCGCCCGGCGCCGACCGCCCGCACCGGTGTGCCCACCGGCACCGCGAAGTCCTGGCCGGTGTGCCGGCCCGCCCAGCGGGAGCCGCCGCTGCCGAAGGAGGCGGACAGGTCGTAGGAGTCCACCGGCGCCACCCACCGGCGGGCGAAGTGCTCCTCCGGCTGGTCGAGACGGACGGCGCCGGGGCAGGAACCGGCGGCCACCGAGGCAGCGGCCTCACCCTGCAACCGGGCCTTGGCCGCCTCCAGCTTCCGTTCGATGTCCCGCTTCAGCCGGGCCAGCTCGGCGTTGCGCTTGTCCAGCGCCTGCCAGGCCGCCGCCGCCTTCGCCTCGTCGGCGGCCAGCCGCGCCTCGGCCCGACGGCTCTTGTCGATGGCGTTGTTGACCGCGGCGTTCGCCTTGCCCAGCACCCGCTGACCCCGCATCACCTTCTCCGGGTCGTCCGCGAGGAGCATCTGCGCCGTGATCGGAAGCCCGCCGCCGTTGCGGTACTGGGCGCGGGCGATCCGGCCCAGGTCCTCGTTCATGACGGCGATCTCCTGCCGCTGCCGGTCCAGGAGTTCCTCGTACCGCCGTGCCTTCGCCCGCTGCTCCTCCGCCGCCCGCCGCCCCTTCTCGTACTGCTGCGAGGCCTTGGCCGCGTCCTCGTAGAGCCGGGCCACCTGCGCGCCGGCCTCCGTCCCGGAGCCGCCGTCCGCGTCCGTGGAGTCGGTGGGGCGCGCGGCGAGCACGGCGAGCGCACACAGCAGCACCGGAACGAGCAGGGGATGACGGCGAGGTGAGCGCATGTCAGCGATCGTGGCCCCTGGGCGGGACCCGGGTCATGTTCAGGTCGTACGGCCGGGTTACCGGTTGCTGCACACGGGTCAGTTCCGGCGCCGGGCGGGGCCGCGACCGTCCCGGACGACGACACGCGGCGAACTCCCCGGGACACGCCGACCGCGACAGGTCACGCCGGCCCGGTCGGGTGCGGAGGCGTCAGTGCGGGACCTCCCACACGACCGTCGTCCCCGCGCCCTCCGGCCCGATGCCCGGCTCGATCCGGCAGCTGCCGCCCAGGGACTCCGCCCTGCGCCGGAGGTTGTGCAGACCGCTGCGCCGGCCGCCGCCCTCCGGAATGCCGACACCGTCGTCCGCGACGGTCAGCCGCACTCCGGGCCGGCCGTCCGGCAGCGTCACGGTGGCGTCCACGACGACCTCGATCCGCGTGGCGCGGGCGTGCCGGAAGGCGTTGGACAGCGCCTCGCGCAGCGCGGCGACGAGGTTCTTGCCGGCCGGCTCGCCGACCGCGCTGTCGACCGGGCCGACGCAGCGGTGGGAGGGCGTGAAGCCGAGCGCCACCGCGGCCGTGGTGATCTCCCGCAGCACCCTTCGACGCAGCCCCGACGGTTCCTCGCCGGGCTCCCGCAGCGCGAAGATCGCCGAGCGGATCTCCTGGATCGTGACGTCCAGTTCCTCCACGGCCCGGCCGACCCCGTCGCGCACCTCGGGCGCGGCCGTCCGGCGGTGGGCGTTCTCCAGCATCATCCCGGTGGCGAACAGCCGCTGGATGACGAGGTCGTGCAGGTCCCGGGCGATGCGGTCCCGGTCCTCGTACACCGCGAGCCGTTCCCGGTCGCGCTGGGCCTCGGCCATCACCAGCGCCAGCGCGGCCTGGGCGGCGAACTGCTCGGCCAGGGCGCGCTCCGCCCGGCCGTACGGGTGCTCGCCCCGCGCCCGCGGCATGACGAGCCCGCCGAGCACCCGGCCGTCGATGCACAGCGGCAGCAGCATGGTGGGGCCGTAGGCGCGCGCGAACCCCCGGCTCGTCCGGGATCGGTGGCCGCGTCGTCCACGTGGAGGGCCTGACCGTCGAGGAGCGGGCGGACGATCCCGCTCTCCGCCGGGATCACGGTGCCCGGTGCCTCCGTCGCCCGGGCCGAGGCCACGGCCGCGATCTCCAGGCCGCCTCCGTCGAGCGGCAGCAGCACGACACCGGCGGCCGCCCCGAGAGCCGGCGGGCCTGCTCGGCGACGACCTGGAGCGCCTCCTCGGTGTCTCCGCCGGACAGCAGGGCGGTGGTGACGGCGACCGACCCGTCGATCCAGCGCTCCCGCTGCTGGGCCGCCTCGTACAGCCGGGCGTTGCCGATGGCGATGCCGGCCTCCGTGGCCAGGACCCGGACCATGGCCAGGTCGTAGTCGTCGAACGGTTCGCCGTCGCGTTTGTCGGCGAGGTAGAGGTTCCCGAAGACCTCGCCGTGGACCCGGATGGGCACGCCGAGGAAGCCGCGCATCGGCGGATGGTGCGGCGGGAACCCGCAGGAGCGCGGGTCCTCGGTGAGGTCCGTGAGCCGGACCGGCCCGGGGTCGCGGAGCAGAGCGCCGAGCAGGCCCTTGTGTCCGTCGGGCAGTCGTCCGATCCGGCGGGCGGTCGCCTCGTCCACGCCGTGGTGGACGAAGTCGGCGAGGCCGTCGCCGTCCTCCGCGACGACGCCGATGGCCGCGTACCGGGCCTCCGCGAGGGCGGCCGCCGTCTCGCAGATGCGGTTCAGCGTGGCGTGCAGTTCCAGGCCGCTGCCGACCGACCGCATCGCCTCCAGCAGCTTCGGCATCCGGGTCCGCAGTTCTGTCCGCAGGTCCGCCGAGGCGCCGGACCGGAGCGGCCGGGGGCCGGGCGAGGGCGCTGTGGGCATGCCCGAGCCTAATGAGCCGGTTTTGTTCCGGAAAGTCGGGATTCAGGGTTTGTCCGGGCATCCCGGCCGGCCCCTCCCTCACCGAGGAGCGGCCGAGGCCGGTCGGTCCGGCGGGCGTCGGCTAACGCGTCATCGCCGCCGGCTCCGACGCCGCCTCCCGCTCGATCATCTCCCGCAGCGGCCCCGCCACGGCGGCCAGCTCCGCGAACGCGCCCCGCTGCACGACGCGCCCCTCGTCCAGGACGATCACCTCGTCCACGGCCTCCAGCCCGGCCAGCCGGTGCGTGATCAGCAGCGTCGTACGGCCCTCGGTCGCGGCCAGCAGATCGGCGGTGAGCGCGTCGGCCGTCGGCAGGTCGAGGTGTTCGGCGGGCTCGTCCAGCACCAGCACCGGGAAGCCGGCCAGCAGCGCCCTGGCCAGCGCCAGCCGCTGCCGCTGGCCGCCGGAGAGCCTGGCCCCGTGCTCCCCGACCAGCGTGTCGAGTCCGTCGGGCAGGCCGTCGGCCCACTCCAGCAGCCGGGCCCGGCCGAGGGCGCCGCGCAGCTCCTCCTCCGTGGCCTCCCTCCTGGCCAGCAGAAGGTTCTCGCGCACCGAGCTGTCGAAGAGGTGCGCGTCCTGGGCGCACAGTCCGACGAGCCCGCGTACGTCGTCGCCGGCCAGGGCGTAGGCGTCCACGCCGGCCAGCGTGTAGGAGCCGGCCTCGGCGTCCAGGAACCGCAGCAGCACCTGCGCCAGGGTGGTCTTGCCCGAACCGGAGGGGCCGACCACGGCGACGCGCCGCCCTTCCTCCAGGGTCAGGTCGAGGCCGGCCAGCGCCTCCCGGTCCTGGCCGGGGTGACGGGCCCGCAGGCCCCTGACGGCGACCGGGAACGGCGAGGCGGGCGCGGGGCGGGGCTGCTCCGGCTCCTGTACGGGATCGGGCGCGTCGAGCACCTCGTACACGCGCTCGGCGCTCCTGCGCACCCGCTGCCGGTACTGCACGGCGAGCGGCAGCCCGAGGACGGCCTCGAACGCGGCCAGCGCCGTGAGGATCACGACCGCCGTCAGCAGGCCGTCCAGCCTGCCGTCGGCCACCGCCCCGACGGCGACCAGCGCGGCGGCGGCCCCGTCAGCCGGAGATCAGCGCGGTGAGCCCGTCGCCGAGCGCGGTCGCGGTGGCCCCGCGGGAGGCGATCGCCGTGAGGGTGCCGTCGGCCCGCCGTGCCGCGGCCGTCCGGGCCGGCAGCGCGCCGGCGACGGTGAGTTCGGCGGTGCCGGTGAGCAGGTCGGCCACCCGGGTCGCGAGCACGCCCCGGGCGGGGGCGAGCCTGCGCTCGGCCCGCCGCGCCACGCCGGCGGTGATCAGCGGGACTCCCGCCCCGGCCGCCAGCAGCCCGGCCGCGAGTACGGCCCCGGCCTCCGGCAGCAGCCACGCGGTGAACCCACGGACGCGGCGGAGACGACCACCGCGCCCCGGCGGGAAGCAGCCAGCGCAGCCAGTAGTCCTGGAGCGCGTCCACGTCGCCGACGAGCCTCGCCAGCAGATCTCCCCGGCGGCTGCGGCGCAGACCGGCGGGAGCCAGCCGCTCGAGGCGCCGGTAGACGGCGACCCGGGTGTCGGCCAGCATGCGCAGCACGGCGTCGTGCGACACGAGCCGCTCCGCGTACCGGAAGACCGCGCGCCCGATGCCGAAGGCACGCGTCGCCGTCACGGCCAGCATGAGATAGAGCACCGGCGGCTGCTGCGAGGCCCGCGAGATCAGCCATCCCGAGGTGGCCATCAGACCGACGGCACTGCCGAGCGCGAGGCTGCCGAGCAGCAGCGCCAGACCGAGCCGCCCCGGCGGGCCGCGGACATCGCGCGGACCCGGGCGAGGACACCGCCGCGCGCCTCGGGCGCGGTGCCGGCGGCGACCGGCTCGGCCGTCTCGCCGAGCGGCACCCCTTCGTCGACGCGGCGGTCCAGGGCCGCGTCCCCGGCGGCGGCCGGCGCCGTGCCGGCCGGCGGCTCCTCCAGCCGCACCACCCGGTCGGCCACCTCCAGGAGCGCCGGACGGTGCACCACGAGCAGGACCGTCCGGCCCTCGGCGAGCCGTCGTACCGCGGCCACGACCTCGGCCTCCGTCGCCCCGTCCAGGGCCGCCGTCGGCTCGTCGAGCAGCAGGACCGGCCGGTCCGCGAGGAACGCCCGGGCCAGCGCCAGCCGCTGCCGCTGCCCGCGGACAGCCCGGTCCCTCCTCCCCGAGGACCGTGTCCACGCCCTCGGGCAGCGCGTCGACGAACTCCAGCGCCCGGCGTCCCGCAGCGCACGGCGTACGGCGGTGCCGTCGGCGTCGGGCCGGGCCAGCCGGACGTTCTCGGCGATGGTCCCGGCGAACAGGTGGGGCCGCTGCGGCACCCAGGCGACCCGGGCGTGCCACTGCGCGAGGTCGAGACCGGCCAGATCGGCGCCTCCGACCAGGACCCGGCCCGCGGCCGGCCGCACGAACCCCAGCAGCACGTCGAGGAGGGTCGACTTCCCGATCCGCTCGGGCCGACCAGCGCGACCGTCTCGCCGGGCTCGACGGTGAAGCTCACGTCCGACACGGCGTTCCCCGGCCGCCCGGGGTAGCGCACGGTCACGCCGTCGAAGCGGAGGCCGCCCGCCGGAACGGCGCCGGTGCCACGGTCCGGCGCGGAGGTCTCCAGGACGTCGAAGATCTCCTCGGCGGCGCCGAGGCCCTCGGCCGCCGCGTGGTACTGGGCGCCCACCTGCCGCAGCGGCAGATAGGCCTCCGGCGCGAGGATGAGCACCACCAGCCCGTCGTACAGCTCCATGTCGCCGTGCACGAGCCGCATGCCGATGGTCACCGCGACCAGCGCCACGGAGAGCGTGGCCAGCAGCTCCAGTGCGAAGGAGGACAGGAAGGCGATGCGCAGCGTGCGCATGGTCGCCTGCCGGTACTCACCGGTGATGCGTTTGATGGACTCGGCCTGCGCCTTGGCCCGGCCGAACACCTTCAGGGTGGGCAGCCCCGCGACCACGTCCAGGAAATGACCGGACAGCCGGGACAGCAGCCGCCACTGCCGGTCCATCCGGGACTGGGTGGCCCAGCCGATCAGCACCATGAAGACCGGGATCAGCGGGAGGGTGCCGACGATGATGGCCGCGGACACCCAGTCCTCGGTGACGATCCGCACCAGCACCGCCACCGGTACGACCACCGCGAGCCCCAGCTGCGGCAGGTAGCGGGAGAAGTAGTCGTCCAGGGCGTCGATGCCGCGGGTGGCCAGGTTGACCAGCGATCCCGTCCGCTGTCCGCCCAGCCACCCGGGTCCGAGCGCGGTGGCCCGCTCCAGCAGCCTCCCCCGCAGCTCGGACTTCACGGCCGCGCTCGCCCGGTGCGCGGCCAGCTCGGTGAGCCAGCCGACCAGCGCCCGGCCGCCGGCGACGGCCACCAGAAGCAGCAGGGGAGTGCGCAGATCGGCGACACCGCGGTCGTCCTGGAAGGCGCCCACCACGATCTCCGCGATGAGCATGGCCTGCGCGATGACCAGGCACGCGCCCACGGTGCCCAGTCCGACGACCGCGATCAGGAAGTGCCGGGTGGTGCGGGCGTACCGCACCAGGCGGGGGTCGATGGGTTTCACGTGAAACAGCCCTCAGTGCGCGGCGTCGGCGAGGTGCTGGGTGCCGATGCGCTTGCGGAACACCCAGTACGTCCACCCCTGGTAGAGCAGCACGAGCGGAGTGGCGATCGCCGCCAGCCAGGTCATGATCTTCAGGGTGTACGGGCTGGACGAGGCGTTGGTGACGGTGAGGCTCCAGTCCTCGTTCAGCGTCGACGGCATGACGTTCGGGAAGAGCGTCAGGAAGAGCATCGCCACGGCGGCCACGACGGTGACGCCGGACAGGGTGAACGACCAGCCCTCGCGCCCGGCCTGGTTGGCCATCAGCGCGGCGACCAGAGCGGCGACCGCCACCACGAGGGCCACCAGGCTCGCGCCGTCACCGTTGTCGAGCTGCGTCCACACCAGGAAGACCGATGCCAGCACGGCCGTGAGCAGTCCGACGCGCAGCGCGAGCTTCCGTGCCCGCGTGCGGATCTCCCCCACGGTCTTCAGCGCCGTGAACACCGTCCCGTGGAAGGTGAACAGCGACAGCGTCACCAGACCGCCGAGCAGCGCGTACGGGTTGAGGAGATCCCCGACCGTGCCGACGTACTCCAGCTCCCGGTCGATCTTCACGCCCCGGACGATGTTGCCGAAGGCCACGCCCCACAGGAACGCCGGGATCAGCGAGGTCCAGAAGATGGCGGTCTCCCAGTTGCGCTGCCAGTTCTCCTCGGGCCGCTTCACCCGGTACTCGAAGGCCACGCCCCGCACGATCAGGCAGAGCAGGATGACCAGCAGTGGCAGGTAGAACCCGGAGAACAGCGTGGCGTACCACTCGGGGAAGGCGGCGAAGGTAGCGCCGCCGGCCGTGAGCAGCCAGACCTCGTTGCCGTCCCAGACGGGGCCGATGGTGTTGATCAGCACCCGCTTCTCGGGCCGGTTCCGGGCCAGCAGCTTCGTCAGGACGCCGACCCCGAAGTCGAAGCCCTCCAGGAAGAAGTAGCCGGTCCACAGGAAGGCGATCAGGACGAACCAGACGTCGTGCAGTTCCATGACTGTGCAGCTCCCTCGGCCTAGTAGGAGAAGGCCATCGGCTTGTCGGCGTCACGGGCGTCGCCGCCGATCTTCGTGGGCGGGTTGAGGTCGGCCTCGGTCAGCTCGGGCGGACCGGCCTTGACGTACTTGGCCAGCAGCCTGACCTCGATGACGGCGAGGATCGCGTAGAGCAGAGTGAAGGCGATCATCGAGGTGAGGACCTCGGCCTGGGAGACACCGGGGGAGACCGCGTCGCGCGTCTGGAACAGGCCGTAGACGACCCACGGCTGACGGCCCATCTCGGTGAAGATCCAGCCCCAGGAGTTGGCGATCAGCGGGAAGCCCATCGTCCACAGGGCCGCCAGCCAGTACAGCCGGGTGAGCTTCGCCCCGAGCGGCTTCTTGAACAGCACCAGGTGCGGTACCTCGTCCTCGCCGGTCCGGTGGGCGGCGGGCAGCAGGAACTTCTTCCGGGTCAGCCACAGACCCAGCAGACCGAGGGAGAAGGACGCCATGCCGAAGCCGATCATCCAGCGGAAGCCCCAGTAGGCGACGGGGACGATGGGCTTGTAGTCACCAGGGCCGAACTTCTCCTGCAGGGCCTCGTTGGTGTCGTTGATTCCCGGGACGTACGACTCGAAGTCGCTGTGGGCGAGGAAGGAGAGCAGGCCGGGGATCTCCAGGGCCACCTTGTTGTGGCCCTTGTCGACGTCTCCGTAGGCGAAGACCGAGAAGGGCGCCGGTTCCTCGCCGTCCCACAGCGCCTCGGCGGCGGCCATCTTCATCGGCTGCTGCTCGTACATGACCTTGCCGAGGGTGTCGCCGCTGACCGCGGTGAGCAGACCGCCGACCGCCATCGTGACCAGGCCGAGCCGGAGCGAGGTGCGCATCACCGGGATGTGCTTCTTGCGCATCAGGTGGAAGGCGGCGATGCCCACCATGAAGGCGCCACCGGTCAGGAAGGCCGCGGAGAAGCTGTGGAAGACCTGGTTGAGCGTGGTGTTCTGGGTCAGGACCGCCCAGAAGTCGGTCAGCTCGGCCCGGCCCTTCTCCTCGTTGATGCGGTAGCCGACCGGGTGCTGCATCCAGGAGTTCGCCGCGAGGATGAAGTACGCCGACAGCAGGGTGCCGAGCGAGACCATCCAGATGCAGGCGAGGTGGATCTTCTTGGGCAGCTTGTCCCAGCCGAAGATCCACAGGCCGATGAAGGTCGACTCGAAGAAGAAGGCGATCAGGGCCTCGAAGGCGAGGGGAGCGCCGAAGACGTCGCCGACGAACCGGGAGTAGTCCGACCAGTTCATGCCGAACTGGAACTCCTGGACGATGCCGGTGACCACGCCCATGGCGATGTTGATCAGGAAGAGCTTGCCCCAGAACTTGGTCGCCCGGAGGTACTTCTCCTTCCCCGTGCGCACCCAGGCGGTCTCCAGGCCGGCCGTGAGCGCGGCCAGCGAGATCGTCAGGGGGACGAACAGGAAGTGGTAGACGGTGGTGATGCCGAACTGCCAGCGCGCCAGCGTTTCTGGCGCCAGAGCCATGTCCACGTCGTCGTTCTCCTTACATCGCCACGCCACGTCACCACACCGCCATGGTTTCAGCGGCGCATGCGTGTATGTCGCACCCATTTCGAAGGCGACATGACCGAGCTTGTGAACGCGTTCACATTCACAAGCCATTATGACGTACAGCTTTTCGACACCGGTAGGGGGGTCCCCTGTGACGTCAACCCCTTGGCAAGGACTTCAACATCTTGTTGAATCCGCGCCATGGACACACAGGGACAGCAGACGCAGATACGGATTTCCTGGCCCGCGGGACACCTCACCGCGACCCTCGACGACACCGCCACCACCCAGGCGCTGCTCAAGGCTCTGCCGCTGACGGCGAGCGCCAACACCTGGGGTGAGGAGGTGTACTTCGACACAGGTGTGTCGGTTTCACGTGAAACGGACGCCCGGCAGGTCGTCGAGCCGGGAACAGTCGCCTTCTGGACCGACGGCGACGCCCTGGCCCTCCCCTACGGGCCGACGCCGATCTCGCGAGGCGACGAATGCCGCCTCGCGAGTCCGTGCAATGTGATGGGCCGCCTCGACGGAGACCCCCGCCTGCTGGCGACGGTCCGCAGCGGCGACCCGATCCGCGTCGAGGCCGTGGACGCCTGACGCACCGAGGGGCCCGAGAGAGCGGGCACCCCCATCGCCGTGGCACCGAAACCCGGTCCGCGACGGCAGTCGGCACCGCGCCCACCAGGCCGGACGGACCGACGCCGGCAGCCCCCGCCAGGAGCGAGCACCCGGCGTCGACGATCCCCGACGATCACAATGTGCCGGCGCCCGTCGCGTCGACAGCACCCGACGATCACACGCACCGGCGCCCGAAGCATCGACAGCCCGACGATCACACGCGCCGGCAACCGAAGCATCGACAGCATCCGACAGCCGCACGCGCCGGCAACCCAAGCGTCGACATCCTCTGACGCTCCGGAGCCCTGCGCACCGATGCCCGGTCAGCAGCCACACGCACCGGCGCCGGCAGCGCCCCGGCCGCTACTGCTCCTTGCGGAACGACTCCGCCACCTTCAGGAAGATGTCGTTCGCCTCGCTCTCGCCGACCGTCACCCGCACACCCTCGCCCGGGAACGGCCGGACCACCACGCCGGCCCGCTCGCAGGCCTCCGCGAAGGCGACCGTCCGCTCCCCCAGCCGCAGCCACACGAAGTTGGCCTGGGTCTCCGGGACCGTCCAGCCCTGGGCGCGCAGCCCGTCGACCACGCGGGTGCGCTCGCACACGAGCGAACCGACCCGGCCGAGCAGTTCGTCCTCGGCCCGCAGCGAGGCGATCGCGGCCTCCTGTGCGAGCTGGCTCACGCCGAACGGCACCGCCGTCTTGCGCAGCGCCGCCGCCACCGGCTCGTGGGCGATGGCGAAGCCGACCCGCAGACCCGCCAGGCCGTAGGCCTTGGAGAAGGTCCGCAGGACACAGACGTTGGGCCGGTCACGGTACAGCTCGCAGCCGTCGGGCACCTCGGGGTCGCGGATGAACTCGCGGTAGGCCTCGTCCAGCACCACCAGCACGTCACCGGGGACCCGGTCCAGGAACCGCTCCAGCTCCTCCCGCCGCACGACGGTGCCCGTCGGGTTGTTGGGGTTGCAGACGAAGATCAGCCGGGTCCGGTCGGTGATGGCGGCGGCCATCGCGTCCAGATCGTGCACGTCCCCCGGCGTCAGTGGCACCCGCACCGAGGTGGCTCCGCTGATCTGCGTGATGATCGGGTACGCCTCGAACGACCGCCAGGCGTAGATCACCTCGTCGCCGGGCCCGGAGGTCGCCTGGAGCAGCTGCTGGGCCACGCCGACGGACCCGGTGCCGGTGGACAGGTGGGAGACGGGTACGCCGAACCGCTCGGACAGCTCGCTCATCAGGCCGGTGCAGGCCATGTCCGGGTACCGGTTGAAGGAGGCGGCCGCCGCGGTCACCGACTCCATCACCCCGGGCAGCGGCGGGTAGGGGTTCTCGTTGGAGGACAGCTTGTACGCCACCGGCCCGTCGGCGGCGGCGGGCCTGCCCGGCTTGTAGGTGGGGATACCCTCCAGCTCGGCGCGCAGCTTGGGGCTCGTCTCGCTCACCGCAGTCCTCCTCGTGACCACCACCGGCATCGAATACTCCTCACCTTATGAGGATTCGACGCCCCTGCGTATAGGTCCTCGTACAGGTCCTCGCAGCAGGTCCTCTTACAGGTCCTCGCAGCAGGTCCTCGTACAGGTCCTTCGGCCCCGTGGAATCTCCGGCCGCGGAGAGGCACCGCGCCCCATCGGTCACACCGGCATCAAGGGCATCAGCGCATGAAGGCGTACGATCCGGGGGCGCGCCGCACATATATCTACGCGCCGGTGGCTCGCGCCGTGGCGCGCATCCCCCGTGAAGGTGAGTTGAGACCTCTTCGCAACATCGGAGCCTTGGCAGGCCTGCGGACGCCAACACATCACGTACTGGGATGCAAAGGGCCAACTGGCTTGGTTTCCAAGGAAGTTGACCCTTGTCGACCATGCAGAAACGTGCCTGTCAACGCGTGCATATGCGTCCGCCCTACCCCGCTGCATGAGCCCTACTATCGGCTCGCCATGACAGCAGCAGGGAAGCACCAGGTGAGCCGCGCGGAAACCTCACGGCGAGGCAGCCGGCCGGGCCGGGCGGGCATCAGAGACGTTGCCGCCGCCGCCGGAGTCTCCATCACGACCGTCTCCGACGCCCTCAACGGCAAGGGCCGGCTCCCGGACGCCACCCGCCGCCATGTCCGCGAGGTCGCCGACCGGCTGGGCTACCGCCCCTCGGCCGCCGCCCGTACGCTCCGCACCGGCAAGTCGGGCCTCATCGGCCTGACCGTCACGACGTACGGGGATGAACCTTTCACCTTCACCGAGTTCGCCTACTTCGCCGAGATGGCGCGCGCCGCCACCTCGGCCGCGCTCGCCCGCGGGTACGCGCTCGTCATCCTCCCGGCGACCTCCCGCCACGACGTGTGGTCCAACGTCGCCCTGGACGGCACGGTCGTCATCGACCCCTCCGACCAGGACCCGGTCGTCAGCGAACTGGTCCGCCAGGGCTTACCGGTGGTCTCCGACGGCCGTCCGGCGGGAGCGCTCCCGGTCACCGCCTGGGTCGACAACGACCACGAGGCCGCCGTACTCGGCATCCTCGACCATCTCGCCGACGCCGGAGCCCGCCGCATCGGCCTGCTCACCGGCACCTCGACCGACACGTACACCCATCTGTCGACCACGGCGTACCTGCGCTGGTGCGACCGGGTCGGCCAGGACCCGGTGTACGAGGCCTACCCGGCGCACGACCCGTGCGCCGGCGCCGTCGCCGCCGACCGGCTGCTCGCCCGTCCCGACCGGCCCGACGCCGTCTACGGGCTGTTCGACCCCAACGGCACCGACCTGCTCGCCGCCGCCCGCCGCTACGGACTGCGGGTCCCGGACGACCTGCTGCTGGTCTGCTGCAGCGAGTCCACCGTGTACGCCAGCACCGAGCCGCCCATCACGACCCTGTCGCTGAAGCCGCGCCGCATCGGCACGGCGGTGGTGCAGCTCCTCATCGACGCCATCGAGGGCGTGGACTCGGGCCGTCCGGTCGAGCAGGTGATACCGACCGAGCTGATCGTGCGCACCTCCTCGCAGCGCCGCCCGCCGCGCACCACGGTCAGCCCGCCGCGGTCGCCGGAAGGCACCTGAGCGCGAGACACGTGACCGGTCCCCGGCAGGGGCTCGCGGCACGTGACCGGTCCCCGGCAGGGCTCGCGGCACGTGACCGGTCCCCGGCAAGGGCTCGCGCCACGTGACCGGAGGAACGCGACCGTCCGGCACGTGCCGGACGGCGCGCGGGGAGGCGCCGGGCGCTCGGGACGCGCCGGGCGCCGGACGGACGCGAACGGACGACGGAAGCGGTCGCCTCCGTGGGCAACGGGGCGCGTGACCGGTCCCTGGCATGGGACGAAGCCGGGACCGAACGGGGCGAAAGCCGCGCTGCGGCGGAGTCCCGCGCTGATTCACCACCCCTGGGTCATCACACAGCGCGATCCGCATTCCTATGATGGGCCCACGACACCGCGGGCCGCTGCGACCAGGCAGTCCGAAGCGGTGCAGATGCGGCGCGATGGTGGAGGGGTCGATGACTCAGGGGGCCGGTCAGGGACCCGAGGTGGAGCGGACGGCGACACTGCGCGACTTCCGGGTGCCCGCGTACGTCCACGAGACCGGTCCGTACGGCCACAGCGCCCACCCCGGTCAGGCCGCACCGCCGCATCCCGGCGATGTCGCACCGCCGCATCCCGGCGACGTCGCACCGCCCCACCAGGAGGCCTACCCGGAGGGGTACACGCCCACCGAGCGCGACCTGCCCGTCATCAACCGCGGTGACACGGTGCAGGTCACCGTCGACCCCCTGCCGGCGCCCGCCGCCCAGCCCGCGACGGGCCAGGGCCCGCTGTACGTCGTCGGCGACGTCCACGGCTACCTCGACGAGCTGGTCGCCGCCCTCCAGGAGAAGGGCCTGATCGACGCGGCCGGGCACTGGTGCGCCGGCACCACCCGGCTGTGGTTCCTCGGCGACTTCACCGACCGCGGCCCGGACGGCATCGGCGTCATCGACCTGGTGATGCGGCTGTCCGCCGAGGCCGCCGCGGCGGGCGGCTACTGCAAGGCCCTGATGGGCAACCACGAGCTGCTGCTGATCGGCGCGAAGCGGTTCGGCGACACGCCCGTCAACTCCGGTGCGGGCACCGCCACCTTCCAGGCGGCCTGGCTCCTCAACGGCGGCCAGAAGACCGACATGGACCGTCTCCAGGACCACCACCTGCAGTGGATGGCGCGGCTCGACGCCCTCGAGGAGGTCGACGGGCACCTCCTGGTGCACTCCGACACCACCGCCTACCTCGACTACGGCCGCTCCATCGAAGAGGTGAACGACACCGTCCGCGAGACGCTCACGCGCAACGACGCCGACGAGTGCTGGGACCTGTTCCGCAAGTTCACCAAGCGCTTCTCCTTCCGGGACGAGGGCGGCGCCGACGCCGTGCGCTCGCTGCTGGACACGTACGGCGGCACGCGCATCGTTCACGGCCACAGCCCGATCCCGTACCTGCTGGGCGAGGTCGGCTCCGAGGACGGCGAGGAGGAGAGCCGCCCCGCGGTCGAGGGACCGCACGTCTACGCCGACGGACTCGCCATCGCGATGGACGGCGGCGTGACCATGGCCGGAAAACTGCTGGTCCAGCAACTGCCGCTGGACGCCTGAGCGTTCACCGGACCGCCCGCGGGCCGTCCTCGTCCGTACAGGCAGGCACCCAATTTCTGGAAACCCCCTGTCACCGCCTGCCGTCACCGCTCTACCATCGGTCTATCCGTAGCAGGCTCCCCTCCGTTTCTGCCCGACGGCTCGTTGGCATGCGAGCCCCAAGCCCTACGGAGCATCGGGGATGCACATGAACAGCGTTCCGCAGCAATTGTTGAGCGAGGACCGTCAAGAGTACGAGCGGATCCTCAACGAAGCGCTGCGCTCCGCACCACACCGCCCGGAACTGGCCGCCGTCGGTCAGCGGCTGAACCCCGAACAACTGCGCACCATGGCGCTGGGCGCCACCGCGCTCATCACCGCGGCGGCCGCGACCGAGTACCAGCACTACGTCAAGGTCCGCGAGGAACTGCGGCACCCGGCGCCGACCGGCCCCGCGCCGTCCGCGCGCGAGTCCGGCTCCGACGAACCGGGCACCGGCGCGGTCGGGCTCGCGACCACCATGGGCGAGGTCGCCGAGGCGGCTGGCGCCGGCGCCATCGCCATCGTCGCCGTCCTGGCACCGGTCCTCGCCGGCACGGCCGCGGCGATCTTCCTGCTCGTCGGGTATGTGCTGAAGATGCTCGACCCCGGGCAGGCCTTCGCCCGGACCATGCTCACCACGGGGTGGGTCTTCGGCGCCGTGACCGCCGTCGCGATCCTCGTCGCCGCGGTCGGCCTGCTGCTCACCGCCCTGCGCAACCGGCCCTCGGCCGAGGCCGGGAGCTACGACGCACGCGACGGCGAACTGACCCGGGCCAGGGAAGCGTGGCGCGAGGCGCTGCTGGAACGCGGCATCGTGCCGTTCCTGCGGGAGGCGCTCGCCGACCCGAGCACGGCGGGCGTCGCGCACCGTACGGCGCCGCACGCGCCGGCCGGCCGGATGCCCCAGCTCGGATACGACCGTCCCGGGTTCAGCAGCCCGAGGAGGGCTCCGTCGCCGGGCACCGTCCGCGCTACTCGAGCCCGGACTACACCAGCCCGGACTTCGGAGGCCCGGAACACCGCCCGGAGCACCGCTGACACGCCCGTCCGGGCTCCCGTCTCCGGCCCACCCGGGGCCCTGTGTCCCGGACCCATTCGGGCCCTGTGTCCCGCGGACCCAGCCGGGGCCCTGTGCCCGAACCACCCGGGCGTCCCTTCGTCGGGCGCCCCCATCTGGCGTCCCCGTCGGGCGCCACCGGCCGGACGCCCCCGCGTGCAGGGGCGCCCGGGCGGTGACGGGAACGGTGACTCAGTCCGCCATGGGGAGGTACACGCGGTTCCCCGCGGCGGCGAACTCCTTCGACTTCTGGGCCATGCCCTCCTCGATCTCGGCCTGGCTGCTGCCGTGCTCGCGGCGGATGTCCTGCGAGATCTTCATCGAGCAGAACTTCGGCCCGCACATCGAGCAGAAGTGTGCCGTCTTGGCGGGCTCGGCGGGCAGTGTCTCGTCGTGGAACTCCCGGGCCGTGTCCGGGTCGAGGGCCAGGTTGAACTGGTCCTCCCACCGGAACTCGAAGCGGGCGTCGGACAGGGCGTCGTCCCACTCCTGCGCGCCGGGGTGCCCCTTGGCGAGGTCGGCCGCGTGGGCGGCGATCTTGTAGGTGATGACGCCGGTCTTGACGTCGTCACGGTTGGGCAGGCCCAGGTGCTCCTTGGGCGTGACGTAGCAGAGCATGGCCGTGCCCCACCAGGCGATCATCGCGGCGCCGATGCCGGACGTGATGTGGTCGTACGCCGGGGCGATGTCCGTGGTCAGCGGGCCGAGCGTATAGAACGGTGCTTCCTCACAGATCTCCTGCTGAAGGTCGATGTTCTCCTTGATCTTGTGCATCGGGACATGGCCCGGGCCCTCGATCATGGTCTGCACGTTGAAACGCTTCGCGATCCGGTTGAGTTCCCCGAGCGTCTCCAACTCGGCGAACTGCGCCCGGTCGTTGGCGTCCGCGATCGACCCCGGCCGGAGGCCGTCGCCGAGCGAGTACGTCACGTCGTAGGCCGCGAGGATCTCGCAGAGCTCCTCGAAGTTCTCGTAGAGGAACGACTCCTTGTGGTGGGCCAGGCACCACGCCGCCATGATCGAGCCGCCGCGCGAGACGATGCCGGTCTTGCGGTTCGCGGTGAGCGGCACGTACGGCAGGCGCACGCCCGCGTGGACGGTCATGTAGTCCACGCCCTGCTCGGCCTGCTCGATGACGGTGTCCTTGTAGATCTCCCAGGTCAGCTCCTCGGCCTTGCCGTCGACCTTCTCCAGGGCCTGATAGAGCGGCACGGTGCCGATGGGCACGGGGAGTTGCGCAGCACCCACTCGCGGGTGGTGTGGATGTTGCGCCCGGTGGACAGGTCCATGACCGTGTCGGCGCCCCAGCGGGTCGCCCAGGTCATCTTCTCGACCTCCTCCTCGATGGAGGAGGTGACGGCCGAGTTGCCGATGTTGGCGTTGACCTTCACCAGGAACCGCTTGCCGATGATCATCGGCTCGATCTCGGGGTGGTTGACGTTGGCGGGCAGCACCGCCCGCCCGGCCGCGATCTCCTCCCGCACGACCTCCGGGGAGACGTTCTCCCGGATGGCCACGTACTCCATCTCGGGCGTGATCTCGCCCGGCGCGCGTACGCGAGCTGGGTGACGGCCTGCCCGGCCCGGCCCGCCGGGGCTGGCGCGGCCGTCCGGGGAAGACCGCGTCGAGGTTGCGCAGGCCGCCGCGCGGCGATGTGTGCTTGATCCCGTCGTCCTCGGACGGACGGGCCGGCCCGCGTACTCCTCGGTGTCGCCGCGGGCGATGATCCAGTTCTCCCGCAGCGGCGGCAGGCCCCTGCGGACGTCGGTCTCGACGAGTGGATCGGTGTACGGGCCGGATGTGTCGTACAGCGTGACCGACTGCCCGTTGGTGAGATGCACCTGACGGACCGGCACTCGCAGGTCGGGGCGTGAGCCCTCGATGTACGCCTTGTGCCAGCCGATGGACTTCCCGGCCTCACCGCCGGCAGACGTCTGCGCGGCAGAGGTCTGCTCGTTCTGCGTGGAGGCAGGCGTGCGTGCGTCCTTGATGGTCATGAGACCTACTCCCTACGCCGGCATTACCCGGTAACAGGTTCGGCGGTCGACGCAGCGGTATCCGTCCTCCGACGTTCCGTGTGAAACATCACCCGGCTTCGGTGATGTTTCATGTGAAACATCGCTGGGACGGAGGTCAGCGCCCTCTCAGCCCGGTGCTCCGAGCTCCCGCGTGTACAAAGGTGCCCCCACGCTAGCGTCAATCCGGGCGTGCTGAACAGGGGCCCCGTCGGTTCTTGCGATGATCGGTCGGTGACCACATCGCAGCATCCCCCTCCCCGCCGCCCGACGGCCCCGGGCACGGGCATGGACACGGACATGGCTCCGGGCACGGACACGGGTCCGGGCACGGCTCCGTGCCCGTGCGCGGATCCGGAGCCGGCCCCGGCCCCGCGCACAGGCACGGGCACAGTCACAGCCACGGGCCCGCGACCCCGGTCTCCCGGCATCTGCGCAAGGTGATCGCCGCGATCCTCATCCCGTTCGCCGCGGCGGTGGTCGTGGGGCTGGCGGTGCTGTGGCCCGGCGGGGCACCGCCCCACGAACGCACCGGCGTCGGCTTCGACCGGCAGACCCAGCAGGCCACGGTCACCGAGGTGGCCGAGGTCGACTGCAAGGACGTCAACGCCTCGGGCGTACCGCCGACCGGCGACACCTCCACGGCGGAGGGCTCCTCGGCCGTGCAGCAGCAGAACGGCACCTGCGACCGGGCGACGATCCGGGTCGACACCGGCAAGGACAAGGGCCGCACGTTCACCGAGATCGTCCAGCCCGACCAGTCGCGGCAGCTGCACGAGGGCCAGAAGGTCGTGGTCGCCTACGAGCCGTCCGCCCCCAGGGACCTGCAGTACTCGGTGGCCGACGTCAACCGCCGGGTGCCGCTGGCCCTGCTCGCCGGGATCTTCGCGGTGGCCGTCGTGATCGTCGGCCGGCTGCGGGCCTCATGGCCCTGATCTCACTGGCCATCAGCTTCCTGGTGCTGAACTTCTTCATCCTCCCGCGATCCTGCAGGGCTCGAACCCGCTGGTCGTGGCGGTGATCGGGGCGAGCGCCATCATGCTGATGGCGCTGTACCTCTGCCACGGGCTGTCGGCCCGCACCTCGGTCGCTGTGCTCGGCACGCTGATCTCGCTGCTGCTGATCGGCGTCCTGGGGTCGCTGTTCATCGGCTGGGCGGCGCTGACCGGCAACACGGACGACAACACCGGGCTGATCCACGGGCTGTACCCGGGATCGACATGAGCGGCCTGCTCCTCGCGGGCGTCATCATCGGCTCGCTCGGTGTCCTGGACGACGTGACGGTCACCCAGACGTCGGCGGTCTGGGAGCTGCACGACGCCAACCCGACGATGGGCTGGCGCGGGCTGTACCGCGCGGGCATCCGCATCGGACGCGACCACATCGCGTCCGTCGTCAACACCCTCGTCCTCGCCTACGCCGGTGCGGCCCTGCCGCTGCTGCTGCTGTTCTCCATCGCGCAGAGCGGCGTCGGGACGGTCGCCAACAGCGAGCTGGTCGCGGAGGAGATCGTGCGCACGCTGGTCGGTTCGATCGGCCTGGTGGCGTCCGTGCCGGTCACCACGGCACTGGCGGCGCTGGTGGTCTCGGCCGACCGTCCCGGACCCGAGGCGTCGGCGGCCCGCGCAGGAGCGGCGCCGGCGCGCGGTGGACGCGGCCGCCGCCGCAAGCGCTGACACCCCGGGGGCGACCCCGAGAAGGGTCACCCCGGTGAAGGGTCCGCGCGGTGAAGACGCCGCCGCCCGGTGAGGCCCCGCCTGTCGGTGAAGCGTTACGGCACCGTCGTACGGCTGCCGTAACGCTTCAGCCGGCGCTCTGTTCCTCGGCCAGGATGCGGTCCAGGGCCTCGTCGAGATGGGCGTCGAAATCGGCGAGCGCCGCCTCCTGCCCCAGCGGCACCAGCTTGTCGGTGCGGTCGAGGAAGGCCACCAACGGGGCCGCCGAGGAGCGGAACAGCGCCTGGTCGGCGCCGACCTGAAGACGGATCAGCACCTCGGCCAACGGCTCGGGGTCGACGGGTGCGATGCGCACGTCACCGTCCCCGCACGGCCGCCCCACCCCGTCGATCAGCAACTCCCGGCCGAAGGCCCAGGTCACCGGGGCATCACCGGGCAGATGGAACGTCAGCCGCACGGCATAGGGATCACAGGTCTCGTACCGCAGCTCCACCGGGATGCGGAAGGAGAGCTCCTCGGACACGAGAAAGCTCATCATGACCTCTGCCTGTACGGACTCGCGCATCGCCTACCCCGTCATTCGCCGTCGACTGGCCGGGAATCAAAACTGCTGGGAATCAAACCTCTGATACTGGTGGCATCTTGCTGAACGTACACACCAGATCACAAGGAGTGAGTTTTCAGATACTGATAGAGATCGCCAGTGACCCGATGAGCCGCCCCACCTCGTCCTGCAGCTTCAGCGCCGCGGGCAGCAGGCGGTCGGCCTGGTGAACGGGCAGGGAGATCGCCATCGTCGCGGCCGTGGTGCCGACCGTGATGGGATCGCGGCGCACACGGTGCCGAGGGCGTACTCCTGATGTTCGACGACCGGATCCATGCGCCGCATGCCGTCAAGCCGGCGCAGCAGCAGACGGCCGTCACGCACCGTGTACGGCGTGACGGGCTGCACGGGGTAGCGGTCGAGGTGGTCCCGTCGGGCCTCTTCGTCCAGCTGGGACAGCAGACACTGCCCGATGGCGTGCGCGTGTCCGGTCTCGCGGAAGTCGGCCCACTCCTCGACCGCCGGGTTCCCCGGGGTGTCCGAGACGCAGACGACCTCGATCTCCCCCTCGCGGTACATGGCGTAGTACACGGGACACCGATGGCGTCGCGCCAGCGGGCGAGCGCGTCCACGACCGTGGTGCGACGTTTCTGCCGTGCTCCGCTGCTGCTCAGGCGCTCGGCCGCCTCCCCAGGAAGAACAGCCCCTTGTCCCTGTGGAGGTAGCCCTCGTGCACGAGGGTCCGCAGCAGGTGGTACGCGGTGGGGAGGGCGAGGCCGGTCTCGCGGGCCAGTTGCTTGGCCGGGGCTCCGTGCGGGTGTCCGGCGACGCACTCCAGCAGGCGCATGGCGCGCTGCACCGAGCCGATGAGTGTCGCGGAGGGCGGGTCCGCCCCCGGCGTGCCGTCGGACCGTCCGTCGACGGCCGCTCCGCCGGCGGCGGACGCCTCGGCGGTGGCTCTGCCGGACGGGGCCGACGCGGCGGGAGCCCTGCCCGCGGCGGGAGCCTCCGCGGAGGCGGGCGTCGTGTGGGGCTGCACAGGGAGTGCGTGCAGCGGGACGGATGCGGTCTGTGCCGTGGCCAAGGGTCACTCCCGAAGCGCGAGGGGGCAGCCCGTGCGGGGAACACGGGTGGGGTGTACGCCGCTCGCGGGGGGTCGTCCCCGCGTCGAGTTCCGGACTCTAACGGCCTGTCACCATGCGCATACGGGCTGTGCGGGAAACTTCCTCGGGCGAGGGAACCGGTGATTCCTGTTACCCCACCGGTGTCCCACGACGCTCACCAGTCGCTACGGGAGGACGAACTCGCCGTGAACTTCCGTACGACGTAGATCAGTCCGCCGACCAGGGCGACGAAGACCAGCACCTTGAACAGCAGTCCGATCACGAACCCGACCACGCTGGCGATGAGCCCGCCGAACACGACCAGGGCGATGACCGGCACCGCGACCCACTTCACCCACCACGGCAGTTCCGCGAAGATCTCTCGCATCGCCCTCGTCCTCACGTCGTCGCCCGCCCGCGCCGCCCGTCCGGCAGCCGTGCGACGGCCGGGTTCCGCGGGGTCGGGACACCTGTCCGGGAGTCCGGTCCGGAACTCCCCTGTACTGCCCTCGATGCTAGGTCCGTCAGGTGTCGGCGCGGGCGCCCCGCACCCCTTGTCCTCCCTGAGCGGTCCCCTAGGGAATCCCGGACCGGCGGCTCAGCTCTCGGGCGGAGAGAACACCACCAGCACCCGCAGGTCCTCGCTGATGTGGTGGAACTTGTGCGCGACACCGGCCGGCACGTACACCACGCTGCCCCGGGCGACCTGGGTGGTCTCCATGCCCACGGTGATCGCGGCGCGGCCGCTCACGACGAAGTACACCTCGTCCTGCTCGTGCGGCTTCTGCGGGTCCGTCGTCCCCGCGTCGAGCGCGTACAGCCCCACCGACATGTTCCGCTCCCGCAGGAACTGGAGGTATGCCCCGTCGTTGGCGGCGCGCTCCGCCTCCAGTTCGTCCAGCCGGAATGCCTTCATCGCCCTGTCCGCCCCTGCCTCACCAGTCGTTTCCGAGCGTGTCTGCCACGATCAGACACATGAGGAATTTCCTAGTCAAGACGATCGCCAACGCGGGGGCCCTGGCGGTCGCCGTCTGGCTGCTGGACAAGATCACGCTGACCGGGGCAGCACGGGCGAGAAGGCCGGCACGCTGATTCTCGTGGCGCTGGTCTTCGGCCTGGTGAACCTGCTGGTCAAGCCGGTCGTGGCGCTGCTGACGCTGCCGTTGTTCATCCTGACCCTCGGCCTGTTCACCCTGGTGGTCAACGCGCTGATGCTGTTGCTCACCTCCTGGCTGGCCGACCAGCTCGACTTGAGCTTCCACGTGGAGGGATTCTGGACCGCGGTCCTGGGCGGCCTGATCATCTCGGTCGTCTCCTGGGCCCTGAACGCCTTCCTTCCCGACAAGGACTGACTTCCGATGACCTACCGCGTCTGTTTCGTCTGCACCGGCAACATCTGCCGCTCGCCGATGGCCGAGGCGGTCTTCCGCGCCCGCGTGGCCGAGGCGGGCCTGGAGGACCTCGTCGCGGTGGACAGCGCCGGCACGGGCGGCTGGCACGAGGGGAGGGCGCCGATCCGCGCACCCTCACCGTCCTGGAGCGGCACGGCTACGAGCTGGACCACACGGCCCGGCAGTTCCACGTCTCCTGGTTCTCCCGCCTGGACCTGGTCGTCGCCCTCGACGCCGGCCACCTCCGGGCGCTGCGCCGGCTGGCCCCGACCGAGCAGGACGCGGCGAAGGTACGGCTCCTGCGCTCCTACGACCCGGGCGCCCAGGGCGCCGACCTCGACGTGCCGGACCCGTACTACGGGGGCGCCGACGGCTTCGAGGAGTGCCTTGAGATGGTGGAGGCGGCGAGCACCGGACTGCTCGCCGCAGTACGTGAGCACGTGGAGGGACGGGCGGCATGAGCGATTCCGCTGAGTACGACGGTGACGGTACGCGCGCGGTGCGGGCGGGGCTTCCGGAGCCGGTGAAGCACGAGCCGACCCTGCCCGGGCCCGTGTTCGCCGCCCATTTCCACCTGCCCGGCGACCCCACCGGCCCCTACACCTACGGGCGGGACGAGAACCCGACCTGGACCCTGCTGGAGCGGGCCGTCGGCGAGCTGGAGGCGCCCGGACAGAAGGAGGTGGAGACGCTCGTGTTCGCCTCGGGCATGGCCGCGATCTCCTCGGTCCTCTTCTCCCAGCTGCGCGCCGGCGACGCGGTCGTCCTGCCCCGTGACGGCTACCAGGTGCTGCCGCTCGTGCGCGAGCAGCTGGAGGCGTACGGCGTCGAGGTCCGCACCGCGCCGACCGGCGGCGACGCCCAGCTCGACGTGCTGGACGGGGCCAGGCTGCTGTGGATCGAGACGCCCTCCAACCCGGGGCTCGACGTGTGCGACATCCGGCGGCTCGTCGAGGCGGCACACGCGCGCGGCGCCCTCGTCGCCGTCGACAACACCCTCGCGACCCCGCTGGGGCAGCGGCCCCTGCAACTCGGCGCCGACTTCTCCGTGGCCAGCGGGACCAAGCAGCTCACCGGGCACGGCGACATCCTGCTCGGCTACGTCGCGGGCCGCCGCGGCGCCGCCATGACGGCCGTACGGCGCTGGCGCAAGATCGTCGGGGCGATCCCGGGGCCGATGGAGGCGTGGCTCGCCCACCGGTCCCTCGCCACCCTCCAGCTCCGCGTCGACCGGCAGAACGCCACCGCGCTCACGGTGGCCGAGGCCCTGCGGGAACGGCCCGAGGTGACGGGGCTGCGCTATCCGGGGCTGCCCGACGACCCGTCGCACAAGGTCGCCTCGCAGCAGATGCGGCGCTTCGGGTGCGTCGTCTCCTTCACGCTCCCCACGCGCGCGCGGGCCGAGCGTTTTCTGGAGGAGCTGCGCCTCGTGGACGACGCGACGAGCTTCGGCGGGGTCCGCTCCACCGCCGAGCGGCGTGGCCGCTGGGGCGGCGACGCGGTGGAGGAGGGCTTCATCCGGCTCTCGGTCGGCGCGGAGGACCCGGCCGACCTGGTAGCGGACCTGCTCCGGGCTCTGGACGCCTCGGCGGACTGAGCAGGGCCGGTACGACGACGGACGGTCCGAGCCTCCCCCCTCGTGGCTCGGACCGTCCTCGGTTCCGCGCGCGAAGAACCGCGTCAACAAGGCTAGTTGACTCAGTGTCAGTGTCCAATCACCGTAGCGACAGAGACCTATCGACATATTTATAGTTGTGCGTGGTCGGGGGGCCGGGAGAAGGGCAGTGGAGGGGAAGGTTTTCCGTGGATCTGGCCTTGCTGCGCACCTTCGTGACCGTGCACAGGGCCGGTTCCTTCACCCGCGCGGCGGCTCTGCTCGGCCTCTCCCAGCCGGCCGTGACCTCGCAGATCCGCACTCTGGAACGGCAGCTCGGACGTCCCCTGTTCCTGCGGCAGGCCCGCGGTGTGACGCCGACGAGCATCGGTGACGAGCTGGCGCACAAGGCGGCTCCGCATCTCGACGCCCTGGTGGAGATCGCCGAGTCCGGGCTGGACGACGCCTCCTCCCTGCGCACCCTGCATCTGGCCGGACCTCCGGAGTTCATCGCCGAGCGGGCGCTGCCCGCCCTCACGGAACTGACCGGTGAGGACGGTCAGGGCTTCGCCCTGCGCGTCTCCTTCGGCACCGCCGAGGAGTCTCTGGAGGGACTGGCCGCCGGACATCATGATCTGGCCATCAGTACGGTCCGTCCGCGCGGCGCCCTGCTCACGGCGACTGCGCTCTGTGACGAGGAACATGTGCTCGTCGCGGCACCGCGCTGGGCCAAACAGGCCGGCCCCGGCGCCCCGGACCACGACGGCGCACCGTCGCTGGAGCGGGTGCCGGTCATCGAAGTGCACGAGTCGCTTCCGCTGGTCACTCGCTACTGGGCGTCGGTCTTCGACTCGTGTCCCGCGGCCACGGGCACGGTCATCGTCCCCGACCTGCGGGCCGTGCTCGCCTGCGCCGTCGCGGGCGCCGGGCTCGCGGTGCTGCCCCGCTATCTGTGCGCGGAAGCGCTGCGGCGCGGTGACGTCACCGCCCTGCACGAACCGGCCGTGCCTCCGCTGCGGACCTACTTCCTCGCCGTGCGCACCGGGACCCTGGCCATGCCGCACATAGCGCGGGCCCACGAATGGCTGCTGCGGTCGGCGGCCGACTGGAGCTGAGGCCATGTTTCACGTGGAACCAGCCGGGCCACATTTCTCCCATGACCGTCCGACCCGTGGTCAAGCGCACCGCCCGCGCCGTTCTCCTGGACGGTGACGACCTGATCCTGATCAAGCGCACCAAGCCCGGTGTGGACCCCTACTGGGTCACTCCCGGTGGCGGGGTCGAGCCGGAAGACACGACCGTCGTCGACGCCCTGCACCGCGAGGTGTACGAGGAACTGGGCGCCAAGATCACCGACGTGGTCCCCTGCTTCGTCGACACCGTGGAGCACATCGGCGAGGACGGCGGCGCGACCGGTGTGAAGGTGCAGCACTTCTTCGTCTGCCGTCTCGAGTCCATGGACCCCGGCCTGCGGCACGGCCCCGAGGTCGAGGAACCCTCCGGGGAGTACGAGATCGTCCGGGTTCCCTTCACCCGGGTCGGTATCGCCTCCGTCCACCTCGTCCCGCTGTCGCTGCGTCACTACCTGGACGGCAACATCGAGGGGGTGCGTGCCATGCACGCCCCGACCTGGGATGAGCACCGTTTCACGTGAAACGTCGCGCGGGTGACCAGGCGTTGTGCATCCGGACACGACATGGCCAAAAGCTCGCGTCTCTCCAGCGAAACAGGTGGACGCGCAGGCCCGCCGTCGGCCAGCCTGACCTGCGTGCCGACTCCTTCCCTTGCCACTCTGCCGATCCGCCGCCTGACGCTGCGCGATCTCACCGCCTGCGCCGACCTGTCCGAGGACCGGGGATGGCCCCGCGAAGAGCACAAATGGAGCCTCCTCCTCACGGCCGGGAAGGCGTACGGGATCGATGACCCCGACGGCGGGCTCGTCTGCGCCTGCGCTGTCACGGAGTACGGCCCCAGGACAACCCCGGTCTCGCGGCCATCGGCATGGTGCTCGTCGCCGAACGTCACGCCCGGCAGGGGGTCGGGCGCCGGCTGATGAGCCATGTGACGGCGACGATGGGCCCCACCCCTCTCACCCTGCACGCGACCCCGAGCGGCCGCCCGCTCTACGAGGAGATCGGCTTCAAGGTCACCGGGCGGGCGGAGATGGTGCGGGGGCGCTTCACTCCGGAGGGCTCCGGGCCGTCGGCCGGCACACGGCCTGCCACCGCCGAGGACATCACCGCCATCCTCCGGCTCGACGAGGAGGTCTTCGGGGTCGACCGCACACACATCGTCACCCGGCTGCCCGCCTTCGCCGACCAGCTGCACGTGGCGGAGGAGAACGGCCGGCTGATCGGCTACGCGGCGGCCTGGCCCAACATGGACACCCACGTGGTGGGCCCCCTGATCGCCCGGGACACCGAGACCGCCAAAGCCCTGATCACATCCCTCGCCGCCCGCACCGATCGCCCGCTGCGCACGGACATCGACGTGCGGCACGAGGAACTGCTCGACTGGGTCAAGGCGCGCGGCCTGACGTCCGTCGCCTTCAACGCCGTCATGACCTACGGCATCACGGAGCTGCCGGGCGACTGGCGGCGGCGGTTCGCCCCGCTGACGGTGGCAGCCGGCTGACCGCGCCGGACGACGGGCCGCCCGGCCGCCGGGTGCCGACTGCCGGATGCCGGGTGGCGGGTGCGGGGTGGCGTCTGCCGGGTGCCAGGTTCCGGTCGGCCGGGCCGGCGAAGGCACAGGAGCGGGCCCGGCCGATGGGGCCGGGCCCGTGGGCGGAAGCGACGGATCAGGCGAGTGTGGCCAGGGCTTCCGTCGCGAAGGCATGGTCCTGTTCGGGAGCCCCGCCGCCGACGCCGATCGCACCGACCAGACGGCCGTCACGGTGGATCGGCACGCCGCCCGCGATGAACAGCAGCGGCCGGTCCAGGGCGGTGGGCAGGGTGTGGAAGGGACCGCCGGGCTGGACGGCGTCGACGAGGTCGGCGGTCGCGGTGTTCAGCTGGAGTGCCGTGTAGGCCTTGCGGGTGCTGGTCTCCCCGGAGATCAGCACGGCACGGTCGTCGCGCCGGAAGGCCAGCAGGTGGCCGCCGGCGTCGAGGACGGTGACGCTGACCGTCACCCCGGCGGCCTCGGCGGCTCGGTGGGCCGCGGTGACGAGGGCGTCGGCGTCCTGCGTGGTCAGCGGCCTGGTGGCGGCGGCGATCGTGGGGGTGGTGCTCATCGGTGGTGCTCCTTGGTGGTGGACGGGGCCGGGATCCTGGGTGGACCGGCCCGGGCTCACTGGTGGACGGGGGTTCGCTGCTCGCCGGGGACCGAGGCGGCGACCACGGTGCCGGAGGCGTTGCCGCGCCGCTCCAGCGCCGCCGAGAGAACGGCGAGGACCAGGGCGGCCGCGGCCAGGGCGGCGCCGACCCAGTTGGGGGCGGTGTAGCCGAACCCGGCGGCGATGACGAGGCCTCCGAGCCAGGCGGCCAGCGCGTTGCCGAGGTTGAAGGCGCCGATGTTCACGGCCGAGGCCAGGGTCGGGGCGCCGTGCGCCTGGTCGAGGACGCGCTTCTGCAGCGGCGGGACGGTGGCGAAGCCCAGGGCCCCGATCAGCGCGATGGTCACGGCCGCCGCGAACTTGTTGTGCGCGGTGAGCGTGAACAGCGCCAGCACGACGGCCAGGGCGCCCAGGGAGACGTACAGCATGGGCATCAGTGCCCGGTCGGCGAACCGCCCGCCGACGAGGTTGCCGCCGACCATGCCGAGTCCGAAGAGGACCAGCAGCCAGGTGACGGAGCCGTCGGCGTAGCCCGCGGCGTGGGTCATCATGGGCGCGATGTAGGTGATGGCCGCGAAGACGCCGCCGAAGCCCAGGACGGTCATCGCCATGGCGAGCAGGACCTGGACGTTCTTGAACGCGGCCAGTTCATGGCCCAGCCGCACGCCCTCCGGCTTCGGCATGTCGGGCACCAGCCGCGCGATGCCGGCCAGGCCGATCACGCCGAGCGCGGCGACGATCCCGAAGGTGACGCGCCAGCCGACGGACTGCCCGACAAGGGTGCCCAGCGGGACGCCGACGACGTTGGCGACGGTCAGGCCGGTGAACATCATCGCGATGGCGCCGGCCCGCTTGTCCGGGGCGACCAGGTCGGCCGCGACGACCGAGCCGATGCCGAAGAAGGCGCCGTGGGCGAGTGAGGCGATCACCCGGCCGGCCAGCATGACCGAGAACGCGGGGGCCAGGGCGGAGAGCAGGTTGCCGGCGATGAACAGACCCATCAGCAGCATCAGCATCCGCTTGCGGGACACCTTGGTGCCCAGCACGGTCATCAGCGGGGCGCCGAGCACCACGCCGAGGGCGTAGCCGGTCACCAGGAGACCGGCGGTGGGGATGGAGACCCCGTAGTCGCTCGCGACCTCGGGCAGCAAGCCCATGATCACGAACTCGGTCGTTCCGATCCCGAAGGCCCCGATCGCGAGGGCCAGAAGCGCGAGAGGCATGAGGGGGTACACCTTCCCAAAACATTGCAGGAGCGCTTTGCGTGCGTCCACAATAGTTGCAGACGCGGGATACTTGCAAGCGCAGGCTATTGCGGGCCTGGTCTACTCTGGTGTCAGCCTCTCCGGGACGGAGGAAAACGCCCATGACAGCAACGGACCCCGCGCTCACCGCCCTCGCCCAGGGCTGGTGCGCCCTCTCTCTGCTGCACGGAAAGATCGAGGCGCACATCGAACGCGCCCTGCAGAGCGGGCACGGCCTGAGTGTGCGCGAGTACTCCCTGCTCGACGTGCTCAGCCGGCAGCACGACGGCGACGGAGGCCATCTGCAGATGAAGCAGGTCGCCGATGCGGTGGTCCTCAGCCAGAGCGCCACCACGCGGCTGGTCACCCGGCTGGAGGACCGGGGCCTGCTGGAGCGCTACCTGTGCCCCACCGACCGTCGGGGCATCTACACCAACGTCACCGAGGCCGGCCTGAAGCTCCTGGAGGAGGCCCGGCCCACCAACGACGCCGCGCTGCGCGAGGCGCTCGACGAGGCCGCGAAGAACCCCGAGCTGGCGCCGCTGGTACGGGCCGTGGAAACGCTGAAGACCCCGATCGCGGCCTAGAGCCTCGACAGGGTGCCTGAACCCGGCCGGACCTGCGTAGGGTGCGGCCATGGGAGATCTTGAGATACGGCCCGCCGCCGAGGACGATGTGCCCGCGATCGTCGCGATGCTCGCCGACGACCCTCTGGGCGCGCAGCGCGAGTCGCCCGACGACCTGGCTCCGTACCTGGCGGCGTTCGAGCGGCTCAGCGCCGATCCCAACCAGCATCAGGTGGTCGCCGTGCGAGAGGGCCGGGTCATCGGCACGCTCCAGCTGACGATCATTCCCGGACTCTCCCGGCGCGGTGCCACGAGGTCGATCATCGAAGGCGTCCGCATCCACGCCGATGAGCGCGGCAGCGGTCTGGGCACCCGGCTCATCGAGTGGGCGATCGCCGAATCCCGTCGTCAGGGTTGCCGGCTGGTGCAGCTGACCTCCGATGCCATACGCAGCGACGCACGCCGCTTCTACGAGCGGCTGGGCTTCACGCCCTCGCACGTGGGCTTCAAGCTCCCGCTGTGACGCCGTGGGCCCTGTTTCACGTGAAACAGGGCCCACGGAACGGCACCTGACGCAGGCGCACCGGAGTCCCCCTGTGGCCGGGTCCCGCGGGGACGGCAGACGGCCGGGCCCCTTACCGGCCGCTACCCCGTCAGGCCCGTTACCGGCCCCTTCCCTGCCAGGCCCCTTACCGGCCGCTTCCCCGCCAGCCCTGCGGGTCCACCCCGCCCGGCACGGGAGCCTTCTCGTCGTAGGGCCGGCGGGTGAAGACGAAGGAGCCGAGATCGAGGTGGCTCACGGTCCCGTCCGGGCGCCGCACGGCACGCAGCAGCTCTCCCGCGTAGTAGCCCTCCAGCCCGGTCCAGGTGCCGTCCCCGTTGGCCCGGAACCGTGACCGGCGTCCGACGCCGGACAGGGGCTCCAGCGAGACACCTCCGTCCGCCGTGAGCCGCAGGGCGAAACTCTGGGTCCCCCAGTACCAGGGCCCCGCCAGTTCCAGCAGGGAGGCGTCGGCCTCGGGGAGCGGACGCCATGGCGCGGGGATGCGGGGCTCGGCCTCGGCGACGATACGGACGAGGTCGGCGCCGACGGTGGCGAGGAGCGGACCCGACGTGCAGTTGGCCAGCACCACCGCCGCCACGTCGTCCTCGGCGCTGATGGTGAGGTTCGCCAGGAAACCCGGCAGGGAGCCGGAGTGGCCCACGAGGAGCCGGCCGTGCCGGTGCTGGATCTGCAGTCCGAGCCCGTATGTCACCCCGTCCGCGACGTCCGCTGCCTCGGCCGGTGCCGCGGGCGCCCGCATCTCCCGGACCGTCCGCGGGCTCAGCACCTTTTCGTCGCCGTGCGTCAGGAAGGCGGCGAACCGCGCCAGGTCACCGGTGGTCGACCAGAGCTGACCGGCCGGAGCCATCCTCCCGAGGTCCTCGGCCGGTTCGGCCAGCAGCACATCGGCCCACGGATGGACCGCCCAGCCGTCGGCGTGCGGAGCCCGCGGCCGCCCGCTCGTACGGTGCAGGCCCAGCGGCTCCAGCACCTCCTGCCGCAGCACGTCTTCCCAGGGGGCGCCACGCAGCTTCTCGACCAGCTCACCGAGCAGGGTGTAGCCGGGGTTGGAGTAGTGGTGCCTGCGGCCCACCGGATGGCGGAAGGGCTGCTCACCCAGCACGTCGCCGATCTCCGGGCGCAGGGAGCCGGGGTCCGCTCCCACCACGGCGCGGGCGACTCGGCGGCCAGTCCGCCCGTGTGGGCGAGCAGTTGCGCGATGGTGGCCTCACCGGCGCCGGTGCCCGGCAGGTGCCGCTCCAGTGGATCCCCGAGGTCGAGCAGTCCCTCGTCGCGCAGCCGCAGCACGAGGACGGCGGTGAAGGTCTTGGTGATCGAGCCGATCCGGTACTGCACGTTCTCGTCCGGGCCGGGGCCGTCCACCGACGCACGCGCCCCGTGCCAGACGGCCCGCCCGCCCCGCACCACCGCCGCGACCAGCGACGGCGCCCGCCCCTCGGCCTGAGCGACGGCGATCCGGTGCAGCAACGCACGCCGAGTGGCGGGAAGCAACTCTTCCTGAGGTGTCGTCATCCCCCCAGTCCACCGGCCTGGCCCCTCCGCGTCGAGTCCATTTCCGGGGGCGTGGATCAGGTCTGCGCCATGTCCACGAAGCGGGAGTAGTGGCCCTGGAAGGCGACGGTGATCGTCGCCGTGGGGCCGTTTCGGTGCTTGGCGACGATCAGGTCGGCCTCGCCCGCGCGCGGGGACTCCTTCTCGTAGGCGTCCTCGCGGTGCAGGAGGATGACCATGTCGGCGTCCTGCTCGATGGAGCCCGACTCACGCAGGTCGGAGACCATCGGCTTCTTGTCCGTGCGCTGTTCCGGGCCGCGGTTCAGCTGGGAGAGCGCGATGACCGGGATCTCCAGCTCCTTGGCCAGCAGCTTGAGGTTCCGGGACATGTCCGAGACCTCCTGCTGCCGGCTCTCGGCCCGCTTCGAGCCGCCGGACTGCATCAGCTGGAGGTAGTCGATGACCACCAGCTTCAGGTCGTTGCGCTGCTTCAGCCGCCGGCACTTGGCGCGGATCTCCATCATCGACAGGTTCGGTGAGTCGTCGATGTAGAGCGGGGCGGCCGAGACGTCGGGCATGCGCCGGGCCAGCCGGGTCCAGTCGTCGTCCGTCATGGTGCCGGACCGCATGTGGTGCAGGGCGACCCGTGCCTCCGCGGACAGCAGGCGCATAGCGATCTCGTTGCGCCCCATTTCCAGCGAGAAGATGACGCTGGGAGGTTGTTCTTGATCGAGGCCGCCCGGGCGAAGTCCAGGGCCAGCGTCGACTTGCCCATCGCGGGACGCGCGGCGATGACGATCATCTGCCCGGGGTGCAGGCCGTTGGTCAGCGAGTCGAAGTCCGTGAAGCCCGTGGGCACTCCGGTCATCTCACCGCTGCGGGACCCGATCGCCTCGATCTCGTCGAGCGCGCCCTCCATGATGTCGCCGAGCGGCAGGTAGTCCTCGCTGGTGCGCTGCTCGGTGACCGCGTAGATCTCGGCCTGGGCGCGGTTGACGATCTCGTCGACGTCGTCGTCGGCCGCGTATCCCATCTGGGTGATGCGCGTGCCCGCCTCGACCAGGCGGCGCAGCACGGCGCGCTCGTGCACGATCTCCGCGTAGTACGCCGCGTTGGCCGCCGTCGGCACGGTCTGGACGAGCGCGTGCAGATAGGAGGCCCCGCCGACCTTGTTGATCTCGCCGCGCTTGGTCAGCTCGGCGGCGATGGTGATCGGGTCGGCCGGCTCGCCCTTGGCGTAGACGTCGAGGATCGCCTGGTAGATCGTCTCGTGGGCCGGCTTGTAGAAGTCGTGGCCCTTGAGGATCTCCACGACGTCGGCGATGGCGTCCTTGGAGAGGAGCATGCCGCCGAGCACGGACTGCTCCGCCTCCAGGTCCTGGGGCGGCACCCGCTCGAAGGACGGTCCGGCGTCGTCCCACATCCCGGTGTCCCGGCCGCGTTCGTGCTGCTCGTCGCGGCCTCGGGAGCCATCGCCGCGCCGGCGGGAGGCAGGCAGACGATCACTGGGCCCGCTGTCGGCCCACGGCTCGTCCAAGGGCTCGGAAATACTCACCGAGCCACCTCCTCCCGTCCGCCGTGCGGACCTCGCCGTGCCCCTCATTTCTACGGCACGGCACTGACAAACAAGACACCCAACTCCGGTTGTGGCGCGTCGCATTTGTGCCGTTTGGCAGCGCGACGGTCGGAGCGGGCGCCGCACCACGGTAGGCCCGCGGGCACCGTCAGCCAATCTGGTTATCCACAGGCCATGTGGACGACGGCCCAGATGCTGTGGAGAACTCCGCGAAACCTGTGCACGAGCCGGTGGACAGGCCTGTGAACAAGCCCTCGCCCACCCCTCGCAGACCATCGCTGACCTGCGGATTCACCATCCACCGGCTGTGCAGAAGAAAAACTTCCCCACTCGGCTCAAGATCATCGCCGAGCACGCACAGGCGTACGCACCCCGAGCCCGAAAGTAAGGGGCCTCAAGCCTTTGCATCTCTTACCTGTGGACGATTAGATTGGTGCTCATGACACAGGCCCCCGAGCGCCCCCGGACCGACCGCCGCCGGCACGACCGAGAGATCATCGCGCTGGCCGTTCCGGCCTTCGGCGCGCTCGTCGCCGAGCCCCTCTTCGTCATGGCCGACAGCGCGATCGTCGGCCATCTCGGCACCGCCCAGCTCGCCGGACTCGGCGTCGCCTCGGCACTCCTCACCACCGCCGTCAGTGTCTTCGTCTTCCTCGCCTACGCCACCACGGCAGCGGTCGCCCGCCGGGTCGGCGCCGGCGACCTGCAAGCCGCCATCCGGCAGGGCATGGACGGCATCTGGCTCGCGCTGCTGCTCGGTGCGGCCGTCATCGCGGTCGTGATGCCCACGGCACCGTCCCTCGTGGAACTCTTCGGCGCCTCGGACACCGCGGCCCCGTACGCGACCACCTATCTGCGGATCTCCACACTCGGCATACCCGCCATGCTCGTCGTGCTCGCCGCGACCGGCGTACTGCGCGGCCTGCAGGACACCCGGACACCCCTCTACGTGGCCATCGCGGGATTCGTCGCCAACGGCGTGCTCAACGTGGCCCTGGTCTACGGCGCCGGAATGGGTATCGCCGGCTCCGCCTGGGGCACGGTCATCGCCCAGTGCGGCATGGCCGCGGTCTACCTCGTGGTGGTCGTCCGCGGAGCCCGGCGCCACGGCGCCTCCCTGCGCCCGGACGCCGCCGGGATCCGGGCCTCCGCCCAGGCGGGGGTGCCCCTCCTGGTGCGCACCCTCTCGCTGCGCGCGATCCTCATGATCGCCACGGCCGTCGCCGCCCGGCTCGGGGACGCCGACATCGCCGCGCACCAGATCATCCTGTCGCTGTGGAGCCTGCTCGCCTTCGCTCTCGACGCCATCGCGATCGCCGGCCAGGCCATCATCGGGCGCTACCTCGGCGCGGGCGACGCACAGGGCGCCCGTGACGTCTGCCGCCGGATGGTCGCCTGGGGAATCGCGGTCGGGTTCGTCCTGGGGTGCTGGTGGTGATCAGCCGCCCCGCCTTCCTTCCCCTGTTCACCGGCGATTCCGCGGTCAAGGACACCGCCCTGCCCGCCCTGGTGATCGTGGCGCTCTCCCAGCCGATCTGCGGTGTCGTCTTCGTCCTGGACGGCGTGCTGATGGGAGCGGGAGACGGCCCGTATCTCGCCTGGGCGATGCTGGTCACGCTCGCCGTGTTCACCCCGGTCGCCCTGCTCGTCCCCGTGTTCGGCGGCGGGCTCACCGCCCTGTGGGCGGCCATGACGCTGATGATGACCGTGCGCATGCTGACGCTGTGGGTGCGCACCCGGTCGGGCCGCTGGATCGTGACAGGCGCGACCCGCTGACCGTTCGTCTCAGCGCGACCCGCTGACCGTTCGTCTCAGCGCGACCCGCTGAGCGTTCGTCTCAGCGCGACCCGCTGACCGTTTCAGGTGGGACCCGCTGACCGTTTCACGTGAAACGACGATGGGGCCGCCCCGAAGGGAGCGGCCCCATCGCTCACTGTTCCAGCGAGCGCAGCGCTTACGCGGCGACGACCTCGATGTTGACCGTGGCGGCAACCTCGGGGTGCAGACGCACCGACGTCTCGTGGGCGCCCAGCGTCTTGATCGGCGAGGCGACCTCGATGCGGCGCTTGTCGACCTCGGGGCCACCGGCGGCCTTGATCGCCGAAGCGATGTCGGCCTGGGTGACGGAACCGAAGAGACGACCGGCGTCGCCGGCGCGGACGGCCAGGCGGACCTTGACGCCCTCGAGCTGGGCCTTCACCTGGTTGGCCTGCTCGATGGTCTGGATCTCGTGGATCTTGCGAGCACGACGGATCTGCTCGACGTCCTTCTCGCCGCCCTTGGTCCAGCGGATCGCGAACTTCCGCGGGATCAGGTAGTTGCGGGCGTACCCGTCCTTGACGTCGACGACGTCGCCCGCGGCGCCGAGGCCGGTGACCTCGTGGGTGAGGATGATCTTCATGAGTCGGTCACCCTTCCCTTATCGCGCGGTGGACGTGTAGGGCAGCAGCGCCATCTCACGGCTGTTCTTCACGGCCGTGGCGACGTCACGCTGGTGCTGGGTGCAGTTGCCGGTCACGCGGCGGGCACGGATCTTGCCGCGGTCGGAAATGAACTTCCGCAGCATGTTCGTGTCCTTGTAGTCCACGTACGTGACCTTGTCCTTGCAGAACGCGCAGACCTTCTTCTTCGGCTTGCGCACAGGCGGCTTCGCCATGGTGTTTCTCCTGTGTGATCAAGAAGTTGGGGTGCGAGCCCGTCCCTAGAAGGGAGGCTCGTCCGAGTAGCCGCCGCCCTGGCCGCCGGAGCCACCGCCCCAGCCGCCACCGCCGCCCTGCTGGCCACCGGCGGGAGCGCCGGTCGCCCACGGGTCGTCGGCGGGAGCCCCGCCGCCCTGCTGGCCGCCGCCGGGGCCACCGCCCCAGCCGCCGCCCTGCTGGCCGCCACCGCCGCCGTAACCGCCCTGGCCACCGCGGCCCGAGGTCTTGGTGACCTTGGCCGTGGCGTTGCGCAGGCTGGCGCCGACCTCGTCGACGTCCAGCTCGTAGACCGTGCGCTTGACGCCCTCACGGTCCTCGTAGGACCGCTGCTTCAGCCGGCCCTGCACGATGACGCGCATGCCTCGCTGGAGCGACTCGGCGACGTTCTCGGCCGCCTGGCGCCAGACCGAGCAGGTCAGGAACAGGCTCTCGCCGTCCTTCCACTCGTTCGTCTGGCGGTCGAAGGTGCGGGGGTCGACGCGACGCGGAACTTCGCGACGGCCGCACCGGACGGGGTGAAGCGCAGCTCGGGGTCGTCGACAAGATTGCCGACGACCGTGATGACGGTCTCGCCTGCCATGGGGAACCTCTCGGCGGGTTTGCTGCTGGCTGCTTGTGCTGCTACTCGAAGCCCGGGATCAGCTGAGCGAAGACGCTCAGTGGGTCTCGGGACGGAGGACCTTGGTCCGGAGGACCGACTCGTTCAGGTTCATCTGGCGGTCGAGCTCCTTGACGACCGCAGGCTCGGCCTGCAGGTCGATGACCGAGTAGATGCCCTCGGGCTTCTTCTTGATCTCGTACGCGAGACGACGACGGCCCCAGGTGTCGACCTTCTCGACCTTTCCGCCACCGTCACGGACGACGGAAAGGAAGTTCTCGATCAGCGGAGAGACAGCGCGCTCCTCGACGTCGGGGTCGAGGATGACCATCACCTCGTAGTGACGCATGTGGAACCCACCTCCTTTGGACTCAGCGGCCACGGTCGTTCCGTGGCAGGAGGGTTGTGATGCGTACGCCTCGGTGTCCGCCAGTAAAACAGCGGCCACTGACAATCGGGTGACGGTCAGGGCTCTCGGGGCTGTGCCCGGGCAGACGCCGACGCAGACGGTACACACTACCCGCACACCGGCTTCCGGTTGAAATCCGGCGGCGGACCCGGTCAATCTGTACACATCGGGTGTGTATGGCGCTACGATGCGCCGCTTTTCGCAGGAGGTGCCCTATGGCACAGGCATTGCGACCCAACACCGGCGGAGGCCTCTTCGCCACGGACGGCAAGCCCCATCCGCTCCAGGACGCCCTGCTCGCGGTGACCCTGGTGCTGGGCATCACGTCGTTCATCACGGCGATGTTCCACCATCTGCACCTGCTCAGCTCCTGGACCGGCCTGCTGGGGATCCTCACCGGCGCGTACGGCCAGTGGATCTCGGAGACGACCCGTGAGCGCTTCGGCCTGATCCTGGGCCTGGGCGCGGCGGGCATCGGCTTCTTCCTGGGCATGGCCCACGGTGGCCTCTTCGGCGGGGTCATCGACTGACGCCAGGGCACCACGTTCCGCACACCGTCACCCGCCCCGGCCGCCCCGCCGGCCGGGGCAAAGGTGGCGTGCGCCCAGTCGGGGCGCACCGCGGGCGCAGTAGGCTTCGCGCGAGAGCCGGAGCCCCTGTACCCATGGGGACACACCAGCCCGAGGAGCGCCCGAATGAGCCTGACCCTGAGGACCATCAGTCGCGAGCAGCATCTGGCGTACATCCAGAGCCTGCCCTCGGCGAGCCACATGCAGGTCCCGGCCTGGGCTGACGTGAAGGCGGAATGGCGCTCGGAGAACCTCGGCTGGTTCGACGACCGCACCGGCCAGCTGGTCGGTGTCGGCCTGGTCCTCTACCGGCAGCTTCCGAAGATCAAGCGGTACCTCGCCTATCTGCCCGAGGGCCCGGTCATCAACTGGTTCGCGCCGAACCTGCAGGACTGGATCGAGCCGATGCTGGCGCACCTGAAGCAGCAGGGCGCCTTCTCGGTCAAGATGGGCCCGCCGGTGATCATCCGCCGTTGGGACGCGGCGTCCATCAAGAAGGGCATCCAGGACCCGGACGTCAAGCGTCTGCGGGACATCGAGGCCGACCACATCGAGCCGCGCGCCTTCGAGGTCGCCGACAAGCTGCGCCGGATGGGCTGGCAGCAGGGCGAGGACGGCGGCGCCGGCTTCGGCGACGTGCAGCCCCGCTACGTCTTCCAGGTGCCGCTGGCCAACCGGTCCCTGGAAGAGGTGCACAAGAACTTCAACCAGCTGTGGCGCCGCAACATCAAGAAGGCCGAGAAGGCCGGCGTCGAGGTCGTCCAGGGCGGCTACCACGACCTGGAGGAGTGGCAGCGGCTCTACGAGATCACGGCCGTGCGCGACCGCTTCCGGCCGCGCCCGCTGTCCTACTTCCAGCGCATGTGGTCGGCCCTCAACAGCGAGGACCCCAACCGGATGCGCCTGTACTTCGCCCGCCACAACGGCGTCAACCTGTCGGCGGCGACCATGCTGATCGTCGGCGGCCACGTCTGGTACTCCTACGGCGCCTCCGACAACATCGGCCGCGAGGTCCGGCCGTCGAACGCGATGCAGTGGACGATGCTCCGCGACGCCTACGCGCTCGGCGCCACCGTCTACGACCTGCGCGGCATCTCCGACTCGCTGGACGAGACCGACCACCTCTTCGGTCTGATCCAGTTCAAGGTCGGCACGGGCGGGCAGGCGGCCGAGTACCTCGGCGAGTGGGACTTCCCGCTCAACAAGCTGCTCCACAAGGCGCTCGACATCTACATGTCGCGCCGCTGAACCCCAGCCGCTCCCCTCGGCGGCTCCTCGCGGCCGTTCCGCGCGGCGTTCCCCGCGCCGCGGAGACGAGCCGGGAGGCGAGCCGCCGCAACCACAGTCTCTTTCGCATCCTCTGACACACGGCAGCCACGAGAAAGGTTCCAGGTCCGGCCATGGCGCTCACGCTCTACGTCGACACCGCGCGCTGGCGGGCGCACCACAAGCACGTGCAGGAGCAGTTCCCCGGGCTCGTCCCGGTCTGCAAGGGCAACGGCTACGGCTTCGGACACGAGCGCCTGGCGGAGGAGGCCACCCGGCTGGGCGCGGACGTCCTCGCCGTCGGCACGACGTACGAGGCCGCCCGGATCAAGGACTTCTTCAGCGGCGACCTGCTGGTGCTGACGCCCTACCGGCGCGGCGAGGAGCCCGTTCCGCTGCCCGACCGGGTGGTGCGCTCGGTGTCGTCCGTCGACGGCGTCTACGGCCTCGTCGGCGCCCGTGTGGTCATCGAGGTGATGTCCTCGATGAAGCGGCACGGCATCAGCGAGCAGGACCTGCCGCAGCTGCACGCCGCCATAGAGAACGTCCGCCTGGAGGGCTTCGCCATCCACCTGCCGCTGGACCGCACCGACGGCTCGGACGCCGTCGAGGAGGTCATCGGCTGGATGGACCGGCTGCGTGCCGCCCGGCTGCCGCTGCACACGATGTTCGTCAGCCACCTCAAGGCCGAGGAACTCGCCCGCCTCCAGCAGCAGTTCCCGCAGACCCGTTTCCGCGCGCGCATCGGCACCCGGCTGTGGCTGGGGGACCACGAGGCCACGGAGTACCGCGGGTCGGTCCTGGACGTCACCCGCGTCGCCAAGGGCGAGCGGTTCGGCTACCGGCAGCAGAAGGCCGCCTCGGACGGCTATCTGGTGGTCGTGGCGGGCGGTACGTCGCACGGAGTGGGTCTGGAGGCCCCAAGGCCCTGCACGGCGTGATGCCGCGCGCCAAGGGCGTCGCCCGGGCCGGCCTCGCCACGGTCAACCGGAACCTGTCCCCGTTCGTCTGGGGCGGCAAGCAGCGCTGGTTCGCCGAGCCGCCGCACATGCAGGTGTCGATCCTGTTCGTCCCCGCGGACGCCCCGGAGCCCACCGTCGGGACGAGTTGGTGGCCCATCTGCGCCACACCACGACCCAGTTCGACCGCCTCGTCGACCGCTAGAGGCCGACCGCTAGAGGCCGGCCGCCGGAGCCCGGCAGCTGAAACACCGGCCACCGGAAGCACCGAAGACGCCGGCCGCCGAAACACACGACCACCGAAACGCCGACCGCCCCACGGCCGCAGCCGCGGGCGGTCCCGCACCGCCGGTTCGCTCACAGCGAACCGGCGTTCGCCTTCCCCGTGCCCCACTCCACCTGCGGTCCGTCCACCTGCGCGGCATGCCGCGGGGGACGGGCCGCGGCGCCGAGCACGAAGACGTCCTGCGCACCGTCGAGCACCCCGCCCGAGGGATCGTCGTCGCCGGCCCGCCGCACCGGGTCCCGTTCCGGCATCAGGATGTCGCGCACGACCATGACGCACAGGAACAGCGTCCCCAGCAGATGCGCCCCGATGGCCCAGTGATAGCCGTCGGTCGGCAGTCCCTTGTGGGCGTCGCCGCTGGTCGTGTACGCCAGGTACATCCAGATGCCCAGGAAGTAGGCGACCTCGCACGCCTGCCAGATCAGGAAGTCCCGCCACCTCGGCCGGGCCAGCGCGGCGAGCGGCACCAGCCACAGCACGTACTGCGGTGAGTAGACCTTGTTGGTGAGGATGAACGCCGCCACGATCAGGAAGGCGAGCTGGGCGAAGCGGGGACGGCGGGGAGCCGTCAGGGTGAGCGCCGCGACCCCCGCACAGCACAGCAGCATCAGCAGCGTGGCGAGCGTGTTGACGGTCTCGGTGCTGAGGGGATTGTCCGAGTTCTGGGCCATGATCAGCCAGAACGAGCCGAAGTCGACGCCCCGCTCCTGGCTGAACGTGTAGAACTTCGACCAGCCCTCGAAGGCGAAGAGCATCACCGGCACGTTCACGACGAGCCAGGCGCCGGCCGCCCCGGCCAGCGCGATCCCGTACTCCCGCCACTTGCCGGCGCGCCAGCACAGCACCAGCAGCGGGCCGAGCAGCAGGAAGGGGTAGAGCTTGGCGGCCGTCGCGAGCCCCAGCAGCACGCCGAAGGCCAGGGAGCGCCCCCGCGACCACATGAACATCGCCGCGGCCGTCAGGGCCACCGCCAGCAGGTCCCAGTTGATGGTGGCGGTGAGGGCGAAGGCCGGCGCCAGCGCGACCAGCAGGCCGTCCCACGGACGCCGGGCATGGGTGCGGGTGACGCAGACGGCGATGACGGCCGCGCAGGCCATCAGCAGCCCCGCGTTGACCATCCAGTACCACTGCTCCTGGTCCTGGATGCTGCCGCTGCCCGGCGTGAGCCACGCGGCCACCTCCATGAAGACGCCGGTCAGCACCGGGTACTCGAGGTACTGCATGTCGCCGGGGAGCTTGTCGAAGTACGGCACCAGCCCGTCGGCGAATCCACGGCCCTGGTAGAGGTGCGGGATGTCCGAGTAGCAGGCGTGTGTGTACTGCGAGCTGGCGCCGAAGAACCAGGCTCCGTTGTAGCAGGGCGCCTTCTGGACCATGCCGAGGGCGAACATGCCGATCGCCACGAGCGCGATCACGCGTACCGGCGTCCACCAGGACGTACCGAGCAGTGCGTGCCGCCCGAGAGGCCCGCCGATCAGCTCGCTGCCGGTCGCGGCGACCTCGTCCTCCCTGGTCGGCCGCACCGGCTCCGGCTCGTGCGCGCTCGCTTGCGTCGTCTCTGCACTGGGCATGGGGCACATCCTGCCGTACGCGTCCGGGAAAACAGCGGGGGCCGCCGCACCGGCGTGGGTGCGGCGGCCCCTGTTTCACGTGAAACAAGCGGTGCTTCACGGATCAGGCGGGTGTTTCACGTGAAACACCCATGCCGGGCGATCGGTGACTAGCCGTTCGGGCCTCCCAGGAACCCACCGCCGTTCTGATTGCCTCTGCTGTCGTCCCCGGGGGACTCGCCGGTCGACGGCGACGGTGAGATGCCGTCGTCCCCGCCGGTGCCGCCGCCGTTGGCGTTCCCGCCGTCGGTGGCGCCGCCGTTCTCGCCCTCTTCCTCGCACCGCCAGTCGAAGACGCCACAGGTTTCGGTCGGCGACGGCGACGGGCTGTTCTCGGACTGGCTGGGCGTCGGCGTCGGAGTCGGGGACGTCTCCTCGGTCTCCGTGGGCGACGGGGTCGGGGTCGGCGAGGGGGTGTCGTTGATGATCTCCCCGATGGGCTGCGGCTCCGGGAACTTCTCCTTCGGCAGCCCCTTCATCGCGTCCGCCATGAAGTCCTGCCAGATCTGGGCCGGGAACGACGCACCGTGGATCTTCTTCTCGCCACCCGTGCCGAACATCTCGAGGAAGGTCCGGTTCTTGTTGCTCTCGTCGTCGTCCATCCGGAACATGCTGATCGCCGTCGAGAGCTGCGGGGTGTACCCGACGAACCAGGCGGACTTGTTGCCGTCCGTGGTACCGGTCTTGCCCGCCACCTCACGGCCGGGGAGCTGGGCGTTGGTGCCCGTACCGTCCTCGACCACGGTCTTCAGCACGTCGGTGACGTTGTCCGCGACCTTCCGCTCGAAGGCCTGCTTCGTCTCGACCTTGTGCGTGAAGAGGGTGCCGTCCTTGTTCGTGACCTTGGTGACGGAGAACGGCTCACGCTGCTTGCCGCTGTCCGCGAAGGTGGCGTAGGCGGCCGCCATACGGATGGCGCTGGGGTCGGAGATGCCGATGGAGAACGACGGGTAGGTCGTGCCGGTCAGGCTGTCGGGCAGCAGGCCGGCGTCGACCGCGGCCTCCTTCACCTTGTCCAGGCCGACGTCCATGCCGAGCTGCACGAACGAGGAGTTCACCGACTCCCGCATCGCCTCACGCAGGTCGATCTTGTACTCGGGCGGTTCGCCGTAGGAGACGTCACCGTCATTGACCTGCAGCCACTCCTCGCCCTTCTCGTTGTGCCAGACCGAACCGTCGTAGTTCTTGATCTTGTACTTGTTCTTGCCGGTGTACAGGCTCTTCGGGGAGACGACGGTGCGCTCGTCCTGCGCCTGCTCCGGCAGGCCGTCCGGGTCGCGCACGCCCCACTTCATCGCGGCCGCGAGCACGAAGGGCTTGAAGGTCGAACCGACCTGGGCGCCGGTCACGTCGGCGTTGTTGGTGAAGTGCTTGGTGGCGTCGGTGCCGCCGTAGATGGCCCTGATGGCACCGGTCTCCGGGTCCACGGAGGCGCCGCCGAACTGGACGTGCTTGTCCGTCTCCGGGCGCTTCTCGGGGTCGATCTTCTCCTTGTAGACCTTCTGGACCGACTTCTCGAGCTCCTCGACCTGCTTCTTGTCGAAGGTCGTGTGGATCGAGTAGCCGCCCTTCTCCAGCTGGTCCGCGGTGGCGATGTCGTTCTTGATCACCGAGGCCTTGGCGAGGTCGACGAGGTAACCGATCTGACCGCTGAGCGCGGTGTTCGAGCGCGGGTTCTGCGTCTTGGGCAGCGTGGTGTGCTTGTCGCGCTCAGCCTGGGACAGGTAGCCGTACTCGACCATCTTGTCGAGCGTGTCCTGCATCTGGCTCAGGGCCCGCTTCTTGTTGGCCGCGGGCGTGGCGGCCGGGTCGATCGAGGTCGCGCCCGCCGGGTCGTAGTAGGTGGCGCCCTTGACCATCGCCGCCAGGAAGGCGCACTCACCCGGGTTGAGGTCGACGGCGTCCTTGTTGAAGTAGGCCCGCGCCGCCGCCTGGATGCCGTAGGCACCGCGACCGTAGTAGGTGGTGTTCAGGTAGCCGGCGAGGATCTCGTCCTTGTCGACCTCGGCGCCCACCTTGATCGAGACGAAGAGCTCCTTGACCTTCCGGGAGATCGTCTGCGACTGGTCGTTCAGCATGGCGTTCTTGACGTACTGCTGGGTGATGGTGGAGCCGCCCTGCGTCTCCCCGCCCTTGGCCATGTTGAACACCGCTCGGGCGATGCCCTTGGGGTCGATGCCGCTGTCGGTGCGGAAGGTCTTGTTCTCCTGCGCGATGACGGCGTTCTGCATCTCCTTGGGGATCTGCGAGAGGTCGATGATCTGGCGGTTGCGCTCACCGCCCGTGGCGACCATCTGGCTGCCGTCGGCCCAGTAGTAGACGTTGTTCTGGGCGTTCGCCGTCTTGTCGACGTCGGGGACGCCGACCATCGCGTAGGCGAGGCCCGCGGCGGCCAGCATGGCGCCGAAGAACCCGACGCACATCCCGGTCACCAGCCGCCAGGACGGCACCCAGCGGCGCCATCCGTACCGGTCGTGGCGCGGATAGTCGATCATCCGCTTCTGGCCGGCCGCCGCCGCCCGGCCGCGGCCGCCCGGTGCCGCACGCCTGCCGCCGCGTCCCGGGTCGGCCGCTCTGCGGCGGCCGCCCCCGCTTCGCTGGGCGGCACGGCGGGCCTCGGCACGGCCGCCGTACGGCCGCTCCGTGGCTCCCGCACCGTACGAGCCAGACCCATGGGAGCCGGCGGAAGACCCGGTGGCGCCTCGCGGTGCCGCGCGGCGGCCGGAGGACGAGCCGGACTGGCCGCGTCGGGCCGCGGCACGTCCGCCTCCCTGCGGCTGCGGCGGTTTGCGACGGTGCTCGCTCATCGAACGACTTCTCCTCGGGCAGGCGCACCCTTGCGCGCCTGGAAACGGCGGCTGGTTTCCGGTCCCCCGAAGTACGGATGCGGCCCCTACCGCATTCATCCCGTACTGCACCAGGGACAGGGACGCCCTCGGGCGTCACTCGGTTCCCTGTGGTCTGCATGGCGCACAGACTACGCATCGCCAAAACACCCGAGCCCCGAAGTTCACCTCAAATCAGGCAACTTGCCTCCTGTGAATCGGTGATGTGATCCCGTTCACCAACCCCCTCTTGTCGCAGCAGGACGGCCGTTCTATCGTCGTGATGTATCGAGTCGATACATCAGCTCGGCATAAAGACCAGGACGAGCCCCGTCACGGCACGCGCCGCACGGGTCGCGGCAGGAAGGAGGCGACGATGAGCCGGCGTTCCGGGATCCTCGAGTTCGCTGTCCTCGGCCTGCTCCGCGAATCCCCGATGCACGGCTATGAGCTGCGCAAACGACTCAACACGTCACTGGGTGTGTTCCGGGCGTTCAGCTACGGGACGCTCTACCCCTGCCTCAAGACGCTGGTCGCCAACGGCTGGTTGATCGAAGAGCCGGGGAACACCTCCGAGGCCGCCGCCCCGCTCGCGGGACGCCGCGCCAAGATCGTCTACCGGTTGACGGCGGAAGGTAAGGAGCACTTCGAGCAGCTGCTGTCGCAGACGGGGCCCGACGCGTACGAGGACGAGACCTTCGCCGCCCGGTTCGCGTTCTTCGGGCAGACCTCGCGCGACGTACGCATGCGCGTACTCGAGGGCCGCCGCAGCCGGCTGGAGGAGCGCCTGGAGAAGATGCGGGCCTCCCTGGCCCGCACCCGGGAGCGACTCGACGACTACACGCTTGAGCTCCAGCGCCACGGCATGGAGTCCGTGGAGCGCGAGGTGCGCTGGCTGAACGAGCTCATCGAGAGCGAGCGGGCGGGGCGGGACCTCAAGGGTTCCGCCTCCGAGGGGACCGCTCACCAGGACACGACACATGGAGCGACGGGCGGCCTGCCCCGGTCCGGAGGCGACTCCCGGCCGGATACGCCCGACGACACCGCCACGTGAGCGCCCAGCCAGGGCCTCACTCGTACACACAGGGAGCAACCGGAATGGGTTCGGTTCGCGTAGCCATCGTCGGCGTGGGCAACTGCGCCGCATCGCTGGTGCAGGGCGTCGAGTACTACAAGGACGCCGACCCGGCGTCGAAGGTCCCGGGCCTGATGCACGTCCAGTTCGGCGACTACCACGTCGGTGACGTCGAGTTCGTCGCCGCCTTCGACGTGGACGCCAAGAAGGTCGGCCTGGACCTCGCGGACGCCATCGGCGCCTCCGAGAACAACACCATCAAGATCTGCGACGTCCCCCGCACCGGAGTGACGGTCCAGCGCGGCCACACCCTCGACGGCCTCGGCCGGTACTACCGCGAGACCATCGAGGAGTCCGCCGAGGAGCCGGTCGACGTCGTCCAGGTCCTCAAGGACAAGCAGGTCGACGTCCTCGTCTGCTACCTGCCGGTCGGCTCCGAGGACGCGGCGAAGTTCTACGCCCAGTGCGCCATCGACGCCAAGGTCGCCTTCGTCAACGCCCTCCCGGTCTTCATCGCCGGCACCAAGGAGTGGGCGGACAAGTTCACCGAGGCGGGCGTGCCCATCGTCGGCGACGACATCAAGTCGCAGGTCGGTGCCACCATCACGCACCGCGTCATGGCGAAGCTGTTCGAGGACCGGGGCGTCATCCTGGACCGCACGATGCAGCTGAACGTCGGCGGCAACATGGACTTCAAGAACATGCTCGAGCGCGACCGCCTCGAGTCCAAGAAGATCTCCAAGACGCAGGCCGTCACCTCCCAGATCCCCGACCGGGACCTCGGCGAGAAGAACGTCCACATCGGCCCGTCCGACTACGTCGCCTGGCTGGACGACCGCAAGTGGGCCTACGTCCGCCTGGAGGGCCGCGCCTTCGGTGACGTCCCGCTGAACCTGGAGTACAAGCTCGAGGTGTGGGACTCCCCGAACTCCGCGGGTGTCATCATCGACGCCCTGCGCGCCGCGAAGATCGCCAAGGACCGGGGCATCGGCGGCCCGATCCTGTCGGCGTCGAGCTACTTCATGAAGTCCCCGCCGGTCCAGTACTTCGACGACGAGGCCCGCGCCAACGTCGAGAAGTTCATCGCGGGTGAGGTCGAGCGCTGACCCGCTCTCCCGCTCCGTCGACCGAGGCCTCCCGGGCGTTGCGCCCTGGGGGCCTCGGTCGTGTGTGAGGCTGGCCCCATGGCCGTCCTCCGTGATCTGCGCGTGCTGCTGCGCCTGCGGGGCTTTCGCCGTCTGCTCGCCGTACGCCTGCTCTCCCAGGGCGCCGACGGCGTCTACCAGGTCGGCCTCGCCACGTACGTCGTCTTCGCACCCCAGGAGCAGGCCTCGCCGGCCGCGATCGCCTCCGCCATGGCGGTCCTGCTGCTCCCGTACTCCCTCGTCGGCCCTTCGCCGGCGTCCTGCTGGACCGCTGGCGCCGCCGCCAGGTCTTCCTCTACGGCAACCTGCTGCGCGCCCTGATGGCGTCGGTGACGGCCGCCTTGATGATCGCCTCCGTCCCGGACTGGCTGTTCTACGTCTCCGCCCTGTGCGTCACGGCCGTCAACCGCTTCGTCCTCGCCGGTCTGTCCGCCGCCCTGCCGCGGGTGGTCGACGCCGATCGCCTGGTGATCGCCAACTCGCTCTCCCGACGGCCGGGACCCTGGCGGCGACCGCGGGCGGCGGCCTCGCCTTCGTCGTACGGCTGGTGATCGCCGACTCGGACGCGGCCGTGGTGCTGCTGGGAGCCGTGCTGTACCTGTGCGGGGCGCTGGCCTCCCTGCGGATGGCGGTGTCGCTGCTGGGCCCCGACCGGGCGGTGGTGCGTCCCCGGCTGGCCTCGGCCCTCGCCGGCAATGCGCGCGACCTGGTGGCCGGTCTGCGTCACCTGGCCGCACCGGAACGCCGCGAGGCGGCGTGGGCGCTCGCCGGGATGGCGCTGATGCGGTTCTGCTACGGCGCCCTGCTCGTCATGGTGCTGATGCTGTGCCGCTACGCCCTCACGTCGGACACCGACGAAGGGCTCGCGCTGCTGGGGCTGGCGCTGGGCTTCTCGGGCGCCGGCTTCTTCGCGGCGGCCGTGATCACGCCCTGGGCGGCGGGACGGCTCGGGCCCGGGCGGTGGATGGCCGTGTGCGCGGCGAGCGCGGCGGTGCTGGAGCCCGCGCTGGGCCTGCCCTTCGCCACCGTGCCCATGCTCGCCGCGGCCTTCCTGCTGGGCCTGACCACACAGGGCTCGAAGATCGCGACCGACACGATCGTGCAGTCCTCGGTCGAGGACTCCTACCGTGGCCGGATCTTCTCGGTCTACGACGTGCTCTTCAACGCCGCCTTCGTCGGTGCCGCGGGTGTCGCCGCCCTCATGCTGCCGCCGGACGGCCGGTCGGCGCCGCTGGTCGCGACGGTCGCCGCTGTCTACCTGGCGGTAGCTGTGGTTATGGCCAGGTTTGCCCGGCAGTAAGTGTCACATCAATGCCACAGAGTCCCACCGGGCTACAGGGATGTCAGTGGGGACCGATAGCTTACGTGCGTCTTAGGCGCGACATGTTCGCGTCATCTTCGCCGTTTTCTCGAGGGGGACTCCCACGTGACCACTCCGCCGCCCCAGGGCAACCCGTTCGCTCAGGGCCAGCCGCCGGCTCCGCAGCAGCCGCAGGGCATGAACCCCTACGCCCAGGGTCAGCAGGGCTTCCCCCGCCCGGCGCTCCGGTGCCGCCGCCGGCCCGCTCCAGCCGGGTGAAGAAGAAGCTGATCAGCATCGCCGGCTTCATCGTCGTGGCGGCGCTCATCGGTGGCGCCAAGTGGTGGTTCGGTCAGACCGACGCGGAGACCACCAAGGTGGGCAGCTGCATGCACAACGAGGGCACGCAGTTCAGCCCGGACCTCAAGACGGTGGACTGCTCCTCGAGCGAGGCCGAGTTCGAGGTGGTCGAGAAGTTCGACAACACCAGTGACGACAGCAAGTGCGAGACCGTCAAGGAGGCGACGATCTCGTACTACCAGAAGGGCCAGGGCCACAACGTGGTGCTCTGCCTGAAGGAAGTGGCCTGAGGTCGCCTTACCGGCACATCTGGTCTGCACGCATGATGAGGGGCTGTGTTTCACGTGAAACACAGCCCCTCATCATGGTCCCGAGACGCAGCGCGGGCGATGTTTCACGTGAAACATCGCCCGCCTCAGCTGCTCATCGCCGGCCTTGGCCGTTCACCGCTCCTGCGCCGCCCACCATTCCTTCAGCGCCGCCACGGCCTCGTCGTGGCTCATGGGCCCGTTCTCCAGCCTCAGCTCCAGCATGTGCTGGTACGCCCGGCCGACGACCGGCCCCGGCCGCACTCCGAGGATCTCCATGATCTGGTTGCCGTCGAGGTCGGGCCGGATCGAGTCCAGCTCCTCCTGCTCCTGGAGCTTGGCGATGCGCTCTTCCAGGCCGTCGTAGGCCCGCGACAGGGCGGCCGCCTTGCGCTTGTTACGGGTCGTGCAGTCGGAGCGGGTCAGCTTGTGGAGCCGGTCGAGCAACGGCCCCGCGTCGCGGACGTAGCGGCGGACCGCGGAGTCCGTCCACTCGCCGGTGCCGTACCCGTGGAAGCGCAGGTGCAGCTCGACCAGGCGCGAGACGTCCTTCACCAGTTCGTTGGAGTACTTCAGCGCGGTCATGCGCTTCTTGGTCATCTTCGCGCCGACCACCTCGTGGTGGTGGAACGAGACCCGGCCGTCCTTCTCGAACCGGCGCGTGCGCGGCTTGCCGATGTCGTGCAGCAGCGCCGCCAGGCGCAGGGTCAGGTCGGGACCGTCGTCCTCCAGCGCCATCGCCTGCTCCAGGACGATCAGCGTGTGGTCGTAGACGTCCTTGTGCCGGTGGTGCTCGTCGCTCTCCAGGCGCAGGGCGGGCAGCTCGGGCAGCACGTGCTCGGCGAGGCCGGTGTCCACGAGCAGGGACAGCCCCTTGCGGGGGTGCGCGGACAGGATCAGCTTGTTCAGCTCGTCCCGGACCCGCTCCGCCGAGACGATCTCGATCCGCCCGGCCATCTCCCGCATGGCCGCGACGACCTCGGGGGCCACCTCGAAGTCCAGCTGAGCGGCGAACCGCGCGGCCCGCATCATCCGCAGCGGGTCGTCCGAGAAGGACTCCTGCGGGGTGCCCGGCGTACGCAGCACCCGGGCCGCGAGGTCGTCGAGGCCGCCGTGCGGGTCGATGAACTCCTTCTCCGGCAGCGCGACGGCCATCGCGTTCACGGTGAAGTCGCGCCGGACGAGGTCCTCCTCGATGGAGTCGCCGTAGGACACCTCGGGCTTGCGCGAGGTCCGGTCGTACGCCTCCGACCGGTAGGTCGTGACCTCGATCTGGTAGCCGTCCTTCTGAGCGCCCACGGTGCCGAAGGCGATCCCGACCTCCCAGACCGCGTCGGCCCAGGGCCGGACGATCTTCAGGACGTCCTGCGGCCGGGCGTCGGTCGTGAAGTCCAGGTCGTTGCCGAGCCGCCCGAGCAACGCGTCCCGCACCGAACCGCCGACCAGGGCGAGGGAGAATCCCGCCTCCCGGAAGCGGCGGGCGAGGTCGTCGGCGACAGGGGCGACCCGCAGCAGTTCGCTGACCGCGCGCTGCTGCGCCTGACTCAGGGCACTGGGGTTGACTTCATTGGCGTTCGGCACAACAGGAAAGAGTACGTGCCCCGGGCGGGCCCCAGCGCTCCCCGTTTCCGCGGCCGAGGCGATCTGAGGCGGAAACCACACACACCCCCTTCTCCCTCTCTTACAGGAGCTCTCCTACAGGAGCGCACAAGCTTCACGGGAGGGCACAAGGAACGGCCGCGGCACCGCACCCGATCTTGTGCGCGCACTCCGCGGCACTTCCTCTCAGCGCGCATCGTTACCATGCGTGGACGCACATTCCGACGACCACTGACGACGACGAGGGACGGGCGAGCGCGTGGCCGACGCGGCAGACTTCCAGGGGACCTCTCCCTCACCTGCCCGCCGCCGGATACGGCGCACCGCGGCACTGGCCGCCGGTGCGCCCCTGCTGGCCGGACTGGTGCAGCTGCCCGCCGCCGGCCCGGTGAACGCCGCCTCCCCGGCCGGCCTCCGGGCCGACGCCGGCTCGGGCCCGGTGGCCGTGGCCGTCGACTCCCTCACCCCCTCCGCCCCACGGACGGCGACACGGTGACGGTGTCGGGCACGGTGACGAACACCGGCAAGCAGCCGGTCACGGACGCGCAGGTGGGCCTGCGGCTGGGCCCCCAGCTCAACACCCGCTCGGCCATCGACCGGGTCGCCCGGAACAGCGACGACCTCGGCGGCTCCCTCGGAGCCGAGATCGACGACAAGTACGTCGAGAAGTTCTCCAAGCTGAATCCGGGCGTCGCCCAGCACTTCAACATCTCGGTGCCGGTCGACGAGCTGGACCTCGGCAGGACGGCGTCTACCAGTTCGCCGTCACCCTCTCCGGCCAGACCCCGGCCCGGCCCTGGGAGCAGGTGCTCGGCGTCGAACGGACCTTCCTGCCATGGCGGCCCGACGACGCGGACGCCAAGACGAAGACGACGTTCCTGTGGCCGCTGATCTCGACCGCCCACATGGCGGCGGAGACCGGCTCGAACGAACAGCAGACCCCGGTGTTCCTCGACGACGCCCTGGCCAAGGAGATCTCCCCCGGCGGCCGTCTGAACCAGATGGTGGCGCTCGGCAAGGACCTCGACATCACCTGGGTGCTCGACCCGGACCTGCTGGCCTCCGTCGACGCCATGACCGAGAGCTACGAGGTCCGGAACGAGGACGGCAGCACCACCCCGGCAAGCACCAGGCCGTCGCCAAGCAGTGGCTCGCCGACCTCCAGGACGCCGTCTCCGGCGACGAGGTCGTCACCCTGCCCTACGCCGATCCGGACCTGGCCTCGCTCGCCCACAACGGCACCGACGTCACCGGGTCGCTGAGCCAGCTCAAGGACGCCACGGACGTCGCCTCCCGCACGGTCGAGACGATCCTCCACGTGAAGCCGGCCACCGACTTCGCATGGCCGGTGGAGGGCGCCGTCGACCCCTCGATCGTCAAGGTCGCCACTTCTGCGGGCGCCGACAAGGTGATCGCGCGCAGCGACAGCTTCGAGGAGGCCGACAGCCTCACGTACACGCCCTCCGCGGCCCGGCCCATCGGCGGAGGCACGACGGCGGTCGTGGCGGACGGCCGGCTGTCGACGGCGTTCGAGGGCGATCTGTCGAAGGCCTCCGCCTCGACGCTCGCCGTACAGCGCTTCCTGGCGCAGAGCCTGACGGTCGACCTGCAGACGGGCAAGCGGCGCAGCATCGTCGTGGCCCCCCAGCGCATGCCGTCCGGCAGCCAGGCCCGGGCGATGGCCGAGGCGCTGCGGACCCTGCAGGGCGGCACCTGGTCCCAGTCGCAGGACCTGACCGAGGCCGCCGAGGCCGAGCCGGACCCGGCCGCCGCCACCCGCGTGCCCGGCGCCGCCTCCTACCCCGCGGAGCTGCGCAAGCGGGAACTGCCCCGCGAGGCCTTCCAGGACATCGCGCAGACCCAGGGCAAGCTCGACGAGTTCAAGGTCATCCTCTCGGAGCAGGACCGGGTGCTGACGCCCTTCGGCCGCGCCATGAACCGGGGGATGTCCACCTCCTGGCGGGGCCGGGCCGGCCAGGCGACCGCCTTCCGCGACGGCGTCAAGGACTACCTCGTCGGCCTGGCCGAGCAGGTCAGGCTGATCGACAAGTCGGAGACGAAGCTCTCCGGCCGCAGCGCCACGATCCCCGTCACCGTGCAGAACAACCTGGTGCAGGGCGTCGACCACCTGGTGCTGCGCCTGACGTCCACCAACCCGACCCGCCTGAAGATCGGCGGCGAGGCCTACCAGGAGCAGCCCGTCACCGTCTCCGGCGGCCACAGCAGGTCGGTGAAGTTCACCACGTCCGCCAACGCCAACGGCCGGGCCACGGTGATCGCCCAGCTGTACACCCCGGACGGGCGGCCGTACGGCGACGCGGTCACCTTCGACGTCAAGGTCACCGAGATCACGGCCACCGTGATGCTGGTCATCGGCGGCGGTGTGCTCCTGCTCGTCCTCGCCGGCTTCCGGATGTACACCCAGCGCAAGCGGGCCGCCGCCCGCGCGGCCGCACAGGACGACCCGGCCGCGGCCGACCCGGCGACGACCGACCCGGCCGCCGCCGCGGAGGCATCCGCCGCCCCGGAGAACCCGGCGAACCCGGAGAACCCGGAAGGCCCCGAGGACCGTCCCACGGAGGAGTCCGCGGCTGGCCCCCGGGCAGGCGACCCGGAGCAGCCGAGTGACCCGACACCGGACACCGCACCGGAAAACGCCGACCCGTCGGGCACGGGTGAGAGAGTGGACCGTTGAGGATGTCGTGGCCGGTCGGCCCGGGACGATGAGGTGGGGTAGGCATGAACGCGCCGTACGACGGTGACCGCGGCCAGGCCGCGGGCAGCTCGGGCTACCCCGAGGGCCCGCCGCCCGAGCACGGCCAGGTGCCGGCGCCGGAGCAGCCCGCGGACGCGTATCTGCAGGACGCCTACGACCAGGACCCCTACCGAGGGCAGGACCTCTCCGCCCAGGACCCGGTCGGCGAGGCGCTGTACGACCGCGCCGCGCACCCGCCGCCGCCCCGGGCACGTACCCGCCGCAGCAGCCGCTCTACGCGCAGCCGCCGCAGTCGCCGTACGCCCCGGACCCGAGGGTGTGGGCCCAGACCCCGGCGCCGGAGCCGGACGGCCCCACGCAGTACCTGCCGTACGGCGACGATCCGCGCACGACCCAGTACGTCGGCGTGGACGACCTGGTCGGCCAGGCGGGCGAGCAGCGCCACGGCCCGGACGCCTTCGCGCACCTGTACCGGGACCAGCAGCAGGCCGGCGGCCACCCCTCCTACGACCACCCGTCGGTGCCCGGCCCCTCCCCGGCGCCCGGCCCCCACGGCCCCCAGCCGCCGGTTCCCGGCCCGCACAGTGCCCAGCACCCGGCCGGTGCCCAGCACCCGGCGCCCGGCCCGTACGCGCCTCCGGCGCCGGCACCGGCCCCGTACCCGGCCGCGCCGCCCCGGCCGCGGAGACCCCGGCCCAGGAGCCGGAGGCCACACCGCCGTCCGCGCCGCCCGCCGCGGCGGCCAAGAAGGGCGGCCGTGCGGCGGGGCTGCTGAAGTCCAGCGCCGTGATGGCGGCGGGCACGATGGTGTCCCGGCTGACGGGCTTCATCCGCTCCGCGATGATCGTCTCGGCACTGGGACTGGCGCTGCTCGGCGAGTCCTTCCAGATCGCCTACCAGCTGCCGACGATGATCTACATCCTCACCGTGGGCGGTGGGCTCAACTCGGTCTTCGTGCCCCAGCTCGTCCGCGCGATGAAGGACGACGAGGACGGCGGCGAGGCCTACGCCAACCGCCTGCTGACCCTCGTGATGGTCGCGCTGGCCGCGCTCACCGCCCTGGCGATGCTGGGGCGCCGCTGCTGGTCCGCATGCTGTCGAATCCCGTCGCCAGCGATCCGCAGGCCAACGAGGTCGCCGTCACCTTCACCCGCTACTTCCTGCCCTCGATCTTCTTCATGGGCATCCACGTGGTGATGGGCCAGATCCTGAACGCGCGCGGCCGGTTCGGCGCGATGATGTGGACGCCGGTCCTGAACAACATCGTCATCATCGTGACGCTGGGCATGTTCATCTGGGTCTACGGGACGGCCGCCGACTCCGGGATGAAGGTCGACAACATCCCCGCCGAGGGCCAGCGGCTGCTCGGTATCGGCATCCTCCTCGGCCTCGTCGTCCAGGCACTGGCGATGATCCCGTATCTCCGCGAGACCGGGTTCAGGCTGCGTCTGCGCTTCGACTGGAAGGGACACGGCCTCGGCAAGGCGGCGATGCTCGCCAAGTGGACGATCCTCTTCGTCCTCGCCAACCAGGCGGGTGCCCTCGTCGTCACCCAGCTGGCCACGGCGTCGGTCGTGGACACGAACGTCTCCGGCACCGGTTTCAGCGCCTACGCCAACGCCCAGCTGATCTGGGGCCTGCCCCAGGCCATCATCACGGTCTCCCTGATGGCCGCGCTGCTGCCCCGCATCTCCCGCTCGGCCGCCGAGGACGACGCCGGCGCCGTCCGCGACGACATCTCCCAGGGCCTGCGCACCACGGCCGTCGCCATCGTGCCCATCGCCTTCGGCTTCGTCTCGCTCGGCGTCCCGATGTGCACCCTGATCTTCGGCTCCTCGGGCACCGACGCCGCCACCAACATGGGCTTCATGCTGATGGCCTTCGGCCTCGGCCTCATCCCGTACTCCGTGCAGTACGTCGTCCTGCGTGCCTTCTACGCCTACGAGGACACCCGGACGCCCTTCTACAACACCGTCATCGTGGCCGCCGTCAACGCGGCCGCCTCGGGACTGTGTTACCTGCTGATCCCCTCGCGCTGGGCCGTGGTCGGCATGGCGGCCTCCTACGGTCTGGCCTACGCGATCGGTGTCGGCGTCGCCTGGCGCAGGCTGCGCAAGCGCCTCGGCGGGGACCTGGACGGCGCCCGCGTGCTGCGGACCTACGCCCGGCTCGCCATCGCCTCCGTGCCGGCCGCGCTGCTCAGCGGCGCCGTCTGCTACGGCATCGGCCACACGCTCGGCCTGGGCGTCCTCGGTTCGCTCGCCGCGCTCGTGGCCGGCGGGGCGGTTCTGCTCGGGGTCTTCTACGTCGCCGCGCGCCGCATGCACATCGAGGAACTGAACTCCCTCGTCGGTATGGTCCGCGGACGCCTGGGACGCTGAGACGGGGGTAGGCGCACAACCATCGTTCGCCGCCGCGTGTCGTGCATAGCGGCGGACTGTGGGCACAATTGGTTTCGGCGTCGGACGGCGCGCAACGGGTGTTCGGCGCGCAATGAATGGGGAGGCAGGAACGACGGTGGCGGAACGGAGCATGGCTGCCGTCGACGTGGCAGACAACAGCGGCGAGACGTCGCTGACCGCGGAGGCGGACCAGTCCACGGCCGACGGGGTGGCCAACAACCGGGAGCGGGACACGGACAGCGACGAGGCACAGGGGAGCGCCGGAACCGAGAGCGCGGGCAAGACCTCGCCTCCCGAGCTGCACAGCGGTCACAAGCTCGCCAGACGCTACCGCCTCGAGGAATGCGTCACCCGTCTGGACGGATTCAGCAGCTGGCGGGCCGTGGACGAGAAGCTCCGTCGCGCCGTCGGCGTCCATGTCCTCCCCGCGGACCACGCCCGCGCCCGCGCCGTGCTGGCCGCGGCCCGGTCCTCGGCCCTGCTGGGCGACCCCCGCTTCGTCCAGGTCCTGGACGCCGTGGAGGAGAACGACCTCGTCTACGTCGTCCACGAATGGCTCCCGGACGCCACCGAGCTGACCACCCTCCTCGCCTCCGGTCCGCTGGAGGTGTACGACGCCTACCAGTTGGTCAGCCAGGTCGCGTCCGCCATGGCCGCGGCGCACCGTGAGGGCCTCGCCCATCTGCGGCTGAACCCGAACGCCGTGCTGCGCACGTCCACCGGGCAGTGGCGCATCCGCGGGCTCGCCGTGAACGCCGCCCTGCGCGGCATCAGTTCGGACACCCCGCAGCGCACGGACACCGAGGCGATCGGCGCCCTGCTGTACGCCTCGCTCACCCAGCGCTGGCCGTACGAGAGCGACGCCTACGGGCTGTCGGGGCTGCCCAAGGACATCGGCCTGATCCCGCCCGACCAGGTGCGTGCCGGGGTCCACCGCGGCCTGTCCGAACTCGCCATGCGCGCGCTCGCCAACGACGGTGCCACCGCCTCGCGTCACGAGTCCCCTGCACCACGCCGGAGGAGCTGGTGAAGGCGATCGGCGAGATGCCCCGCATCCGCCCGCCGGAGCCGGCGTTCACCACCCCGCCCGACTACCAGCGCACGACGTACCAGCAGGGCAGCTACGGCCGTCCGGCCGGCCCGCGCCCCGGTGCCACGCAGCCCGTGCCGACGCCGCCACCGCCGTTGCAGAGCCGTACCGGCAAGGCACTGAAGTGGGCCGTGTCGGCGCTGCTGATCGCCGCGCTCGGCCTCGGCAGCTGGCAGCTCGCCGACGCCCTCATGGAGCGGGGCGGCACCGCGGACGACCCGAACCAGACCCAGACGACGGACGGCGGCGACAAGGGCGGGCAGAAGCCGAAGCCGGCCGCGCCCCTCACCGTCCAGGCGGCCCAGGAGTACGTCGCCAAGGGCGAGGCGCAGGCACCGGGCGACGTGACCAACACCTACGACGGCGACAGCTCCACCTACTGGCGCACGAAGCGGTACAACGAGGGCCCGACCCTCGCCCCGTACAAGCCCGGTGTCGGCATCGTCTACGACCTCGGCTCCGCCAAGGAGATGTCGGCGGCGTCGATAGACCTGCGGTACCCGGGCGACCACACGACCGTGGAGCTGTACGCCACGGACTCGCTCTCCCCTTCCACCGGGATCGACGGTATGAAGGAGATCGGCACCGCCACGACCAGCGGCACGTCCGTCTCCGTGAAGGCGTCGAAGCCGGTGAAGACCCGGTACGTGCTGCTGTGGATCACGGCCGTCCCGAGCGCGCCCGCCGACGGCTACAGCAGCGCCGGCTACAAGCAGGCAGTCACCGACGTCACCTTCAAGGGCTGACGGCCCGGAGAGCGGCAGGGGAGGGGGCCCGATGACCGACGGCACCGCGTACGGCGACGTCAGCGACCAGGACCTCCTCGCCCGCCACGTGGCGGGCGACCCGGACGCCTTCGCCGAGCTCGTCCGCCGTCACCGGGACCGCCTGTGGGCCGTCGCCCTCCGGACGCTCGGGGACCGCGAGGAGGCCGCTGACGCGGTGCAGGACGCCCTCGTCTCCGCCTACCGGGCCGCCCACACCTTCCGCGGCCGGTCCGCCGTCACGACCTGGCTGCACCGCATCACGGTCAACGCCTGTCTGGACCGGGCCCGCAAGGCGGCCTCCCGCAAGACCGCGCCGGTCGACGACACCGAGCGCCTGGAGCAACTGCTGGAGCCGCACGAGTCGGCGTCCGCCCCGGCGGAGCGCAACGACCTGCACCGCCAGCTCGTCGAGGCCCTCGGCACCCTGCCGGCCGACCAGCGGGCCGCGCTCGTCCTCGTCGACATGCAGGGCTACCCGGTCGCCGAGGCCGCCCGCATCCTCGATGTGCCGACCGGCACGGTCAAGAGCCGCTGCGCGCGCGGCAGAGCCAGGCTCCTGCCGCTCCTCACCCATCTACGCCCGGACCGGGACGGCACCGCCGGTGGACGCCCCGGGGGCTCGGCTGGGGCGAACACGGAGCCCTCGGCTGCACAGAACCCGGACGCAGGGGATCCGAGCACCGGAAACCCGGGACCGGGAACTCGAAGGCCGGAAACCCGGGCCCGGAGCGGAACCGGACGCAGGGGACATCCGTCCCACCCGCAGCGGGACCGCGCCGGGCGGGCCCGCCAGGCACCGGGCCGAGCGATTCAGCCGCAGTGAAGGGCGGAGGTGGACGAGCGTGACGTCGTCGACGACAGACATGGCCGGGCACCCGGACGTCACGGAGATCTCCGACCTCGCCGAGGGCATCCTCCCGCCGTCGCGCACCGCGGACGTCCGCCGTCACCTGGACACCTGCGAAGCGTGCGCGGACGTGTACGCCTCGCTGGAGGAGATCCGGGGGCTGCTCGGCACGCTGCCGGAGCCCGCAGGCATGCCGGACGACGTGGCCGCCCGTATCGACGCCGCGCTCGCTGCCGAGACTCCCCCGAGCGCCCCGACAGCGCAGACGCCCTCCCCGAGGGAGAGCCTGCGCATGTTTCACGTGAAACATCAGTGCGTGAAACGCGCCCCGCGGGACGCGCTCGCACCTCCACGACCGGGCCCGGCCGCAAGGACCGCAAGCGCGGCGGCCGTCGCCGGCTCGCCGCCCTGGGTGCCGTCTTCGCCGTGGCGGCCCTGGGACTCGGCTCGGTCATCGTGGCGTCCGTCGACGACGGCACCCCGCCCGACGCGGCCCGCACACATCAGTCCGCTCCCGCCGACACCTTCTCGGAGAGCCGGCTCGAGGAACAGGTCACCACCCTGCTCGCCAAGAGCGACGGCCCTCGAAGCGGATCCCGGACGCCGGATCTCGGCGCCCAGTCGGAGACGGGACCCGAGAACCGGGTCTTCACCCAGCCCGCCGTTCCCACCTGCATCCAGAAGGGCATCGCCCGCGACGACGCGGCGATCGCCACCGAGGAAGGCGTCTACCAGGGTAAGGAGGCCATGCTCGTGGTGCTGCCCGACCCCTCCGACCCCAGCCGGGTCACCGCCTACCTCGTCGACGCGACCTGTGTGGACCAGGCCTCACCGTCCCCGGCGAAGGTGCTGTTCGAGCACTCGTACCCGCGGCCCTGAACACGGACGACACCAGCGCTTGGTCTCCACGGGAATGCGAGCCCTTTAGGATCCGTTGGGTGGGGTGAGAGCTCTGAGAAGGGCGACCACCGGACCTGAAGACGCAGTCCAGAGACGAGGAATCCAGCCGTGAGCGACGTCCGTAACGTGATCATCATCGGCTCCGGGCCCGCCGGTTATACGGCGGCGCTCTACACCGCGCGCGCGTCGCTGAAGCCGCTGGTCTTCGAAGGCGCCGTCACCGCAGGTGGCGCGCTGATGAACACCACCGAGGTGGAGAACTTCCCCGGCTTCCAGGACGGCATCATGGGCCCCGAGCTCATGGACAACATGCGCGCGCAGGCCGAGCGCTTCGGTGCCGAGCTGGTCCCGGACGATGTCGTGGCCGTCGATCTGACCGGTGAGATCAAGACCGTCACGGACACCGCGGGCACGGTTCACCGGGCGAAGGCCGTCATCGTCGCCACGGGGTCGCAGCACCGCAAGCTCGGCCTTCCGAACGAGGACGCGCTGTCCGGACGCGGCGTCTCCTGGTGCGCCACCTGTGACGGGTTCTTCTTCAAGGACCAGGACATCGCCGTGATCGGCGGCGGTGACACGGCGATGGAGGAGGCCACCTTCCTCTCCCGCTTCGCCAAGTCGGTGACGATCGTCCACCGCCGGGACACCCTGCGTGCCTCCAAGGCGATGCAGGAGCGCGCCTTCGCCGACCCGAAGATCACCTTCGTCTGGGACAGCGAGGTCGCCGAGATCCAGGGCGACCAGAAGCTCTCCGGTCTGAAGCTGCGCAACGTCAAGACCGGCGAGCTCTCCGACCTGCCGGTGACCGGCCTGTTCATCGCGATCGGCCACGACCCGCGCACCGAGCTGTTCAAGGGCCAGCTCGAGCTGGACGAGGAGGGTTACCTGAAGGTCGACGCTCCCTCCACCCGCACCAACGTCACCGGGGTCTTCGGCGCCGGTGACGTGGTGGACCACACATACCGACAGGCGATCACCGCGGCCGGTACCGGATGCTCCGCCGCGCTCGACGCCGAGCGCTACCTCGCCGCTCTGTCCGACGAGGACGCGGCAGAGCCCGAGAAGACCGCTGTCTGACCCCCACCCGCCCACGCACCGACCAGTTAAGGAGCCCGCAGTGGCCGGCACCCTGAAGAACGTGACCGACGACTCCTTCGAGCAGGACGTCCTCAAGAGCGACAAGCCCGTCCTGGTGGACTTCTGGGCCGCCTGGTGCGGTCCCTGCCGTCAGATCGCCCCGTCCCTGGAGGCCATCGCCCAGGAGTACGGCGACAAGATCGAGGTCGTCAAGCTCAACATCGACGAGAACCCGGGTACGGCCGCCAAGTACGGCGTCATGTCCATCCCGACCCTGAACGTCTACCAGGGCGGCGAGGTCGCCAAGACGATCGTCGGTGCGAAGCCGAAGGCCGCGATCGTGCGCGACCTGGAGGAGTTCATCGCCGAGTAGGCGACCGCGTCAGGGACGCATGTTTCACGTGAAACACGGAGGGGCCGACCCATGCGGGTCGGCCCCTCCGTGTCTCCGGCTCCGGCCTCCGCCATCACCCTCCCCGGCCACCGGCTCGCTCACAGCGGCCTGAGCGCGGGCTCCTTCTGCACCGCACCGAGCAGCCGGTCGAGGGCCATCTCCACGTCCTCCTTCCAGGACAGGGTGGACCGCAGCTCCAGCCGAAGCCGGGGTGACTCGGATGGGGTCGTACGGTCTTGAACCCCACGGCGAGAAGGTGGTCGGCCGGCAGCAGACAGGCCGGTTCCTTCCAGCGCGCGTCCCCGAACGCCTCGATGGCCTTGAAGCCGCGGCGCAGCAGGTCCTTGGCGACGGTCTGCACCATCACCCGGCCGAGCCCCTGCCCCTGATAGCCCGGGATGATGAAGGCGGTGATCAGCTGCACCGCGTCGGGCGAGACGGGGCTGGTGGGGAACGCGGTCGAGCGCGGTACGTAGGCGGGCGGAGCGTAGAGCACGAAGCCGACGGGCACGTCGTCGACGTAGACGACGCGGCCGCAGGACCCCCAGTCCAGCAGGACGGCGGAGATCCAGGCCTCCTTCTCCAGAGCCGGCGTGCCGGCCTTTACCGCGGCTTCGCCGCTGACGGGATCCAGCTCCCAGAAGACACACGAGCGACAGCGCTGGGAAGGTCTTGAAGGTTGTCCAGCGTGAGCGGTACGAGCCGACGCCCCATGAAAGCTGTTCCTCGCTTCCTTCGCCCGCCGCGTCGCGGGCGGCCGTCAAGGCACTCCGTTCCCTGAGCAGACTGCCGATGAACCCACCGACCGCGCCCAGTCCGAGACCCGCGCTCACCAGTCCGGTGCGGCTCATCGTTCGCATGGCCCCTGCCTCGCTCTCAGAGGGATTGTCAGGTGAGTCCGCCATACCCGAACGCATCGTATCCACGATGCGATTCCACCGATACCGGCGTAAAGCAAAGAGCGGGCCGTGTCCGGTACACACCGGACACGGCCCGCTCCGTCGGCCGCTGGAGAGGACTCAGGAGTCTGCTTCTTCGGCATCGCCCTCCAGAAGGCTCTTCTGCAGTACCGGGCCTTCACCGGGGCGAGGGTGCTCAGGATCCGCTCCAGGTCCTCCACCGAGGCGAACTCGACGGTGATCTTGCCCTTCTTCTGGCCCAGGTCGACCTTCACCCGGGTCTCGAAGCGGTCCGAAAGACGAGTCGCCAGTTCGGAGAGGGCGGGGGCGACCCGGGCTCCGGCCCGCGGCCCTTGGCCCGCGGTGCCTTCTGCGGCCGGGACCCCATCAGGGTCACGATCTCCTCGACGGAACGCACCGAGAGTCCCTCGGCCACGATCCGATGGGCCAGCCGGTCCTGCTCCTCCGTGTCCTCCACGGCGAGGAGGGCCCGGGCGTGGCCGGCGGAGAGCACCCCTGCCGCGACCCGCTTCTGCACCGCCGAGGAGAGCTTCAGCAGACGCAGGGTGTTGGAGACCTGCGGGCGGGAGCGACCGATACGGTCCGCCAGCTGGTCGTGCGTGCAGTTGAAGTCCTTCAGCAGCTGGTCGTAGGCCGCGGCCTCTTCGATCGGGTTCAGCTGAGCCCGGTGCAGGTTCTCCAGAAGGGCGTCCAGGAGAAGCTGCTCGTCGTCCGTGGCCCGCACGATCGCGGGGATGGCCGTCAGTCCGGCCTCGCGGCTGGCCCGCCAGCGGCGCTCACCCATGATGAGCTCGTAGCGCTCCGGGCCCACCTGGCGGACGACGATCGGCTGGAGAAGGCCGACCTCCTTGATCGACGTGACCAGCTCGGCGAGAGCGTCCTCGTCGAAGACCTCACGGGGCTGCCGAGGGTTCGGGGTGATGGCATCCAGCGGGATCTCGGCGAAGTGCGCCCCCATCGGCGCCGCCGGCGTCTCCGCGACGGCGTGCTCCGCCGGCTCCTCTGTTTCACGTGAAACAGCCGTCAGGGTCGCCACCCGCGCGGCGGCCACACCGCGATCGGTCGACAGGCCCGGCACAGCGGTGGGGGACGTCGAACCGACGCTCCCCAGCGCGGCCGAAGCCACGGTCTTCTCCGTCGGAGCAGGGGAATCAACGCGCCGAGCCCACGGCCCAGCCCCCTCCGTCGCTCGCTCACTGGATCCCCTCCACCATGCTCGGGTCGTTCTGGGCGCCGATATGGGCGCGCGTGCCGTCGTAATTGACGCCGACGCCCTTCAGCGCGATTTCTCGTGCCGCCTCAAGATAGGAGAGGGCACCGCTCGATCCTGGATCGTAGGTCAGCACCGTCTGCCCATAGCTCGGCGCCTCGGAGATACGGACGGAGCGGGGAATGCTCGTCCGCAGCACCTCGTCGCCGAAGTGGTTGCGCACCTCCTCCGCGACCTGGGACGCGAGCCGCGTCCGGCCGTCGTACATGGTGAGGAGGATGGTCGACACGTGCAGCGTGGGGTTGAGGTGGCCCCGCACCAGGTCGACGTTGCGCAGAAGCTGGCCCAGTCCCTCCAGGGCGTAGTACTCGCACTGGATCGGGATCAGCACCTCCTGGCCGGCGACGAGTGCGTTCACCGTCAGCAGGCCGAGCGAGGGCGGGCAGTCGATGAGGATGTAGTCCAGCGGCTGCTCGTAGGCCTGGATGGCCCGCTGCAGTCGACTCTCTCGCGCCACCAGGGACACCAGCTCGATCTCCGCACCGGCGAGATCGATGGTGGCGGGGGCGCAGAAGAGGCCCTCGACGTCGGTGACGGGCTGGACCACCTCCGAGAGCGGCTTGCTCTCGACCAACACGTCGTAGATGGACGGGACTTCGGCGTGGTGATCGATACCGAGGGCGGTGGACGCATTCCCCTGGGGGTCGAGGTCCACCACCAGAACCCGGGCGCCGTGCAGGGCGAGCGACGCGGCAAGGTTGACGGTGGTCGTCGTCTTGCCGACGCCGCCCTTCTGGTTGGCGACCACGATGACACGGGTCTGCTCGGGCCGTGGCAGGCCCTCGCCGGCGCGGCCCAGAGCCTCCACCGCCAGTTGGGCAGCACGACCGATCGGAGTGTCGTCCATCGGAGGCGGTGTTTCACGTGAAACATCCGTCCCATCGACTCGGTTCGGGGACCGGGGACCGGATCGGTCATCGGTCCCGCGATGTTGGCGTCGGACCGCAAGGATTCACTCTCCTCGACTTCAGGCTCGCGATGAACAGAGCCTCCCATGTCTTCGGGGTCGTGAACCAGTGAGGCCTGGTCTTCTGTGGAGAAATCCACCTCTGTGGACAACTCCGCCCCCATTGCGGGGAGCCGAGTGTCCTCGGAAGCAGCCTCGGAGTCCTCTCTGAGCGAGCCGAGAGGCTTTCGGTCGCGGGGTTCGGCCGCAGCGCGGCCGCGACTGATGATGCCGTGCAGCAGTGAGCGACGTTTCACGTGAAACACGATGCACAGCGGCTCAGGCCGAACTGCCGCGACACTCCGGCGTGCGTAGGCGGGGAGGCTGGTGTGGAGTACGTCTCGTCGTCAGGACGGATCAGTAGGACTCGGACACGGGAACGCCCTCAGCCGCGACGTCGACGCGCCCGTCCCGCCCGGGCCGCCTTCGCCCGTTTGGCGGCAAAGCGCACACCACCGGGACTCTCGCCGACCTCGACACGGACCACCGTGGACAAGGGATCCACGACCCCTTCGCCGACATGCAGGATGGACGTCTCCACGGCGCCCAGCTTGCTCAGCGCGGTGGCGGCGCTCTTCAGCTCCTCCTCCGCCGTGTCGCCCTTGAGGGCGAGCATCTCCCCATAGGGTCGCAGCAGCGGGATGCCCCAGGTGGCCAGGCGGTCCAGGGGCGCGACGGCCCGGGCGGTCACCACATGGACCGGCGGCAGCTTGCCCATGACCTCCTCGGCGCGGCCCCGCTCGACGGTCACATGGTCCAGGCCCAGCAGTTCCACGACCTCGGTCAGGAAGGTGGTCCGGCGCAGCAGCGGCTCCAGCAGGGTGATCTTGAGGTCGTCCCGCACCAGCGCCAGGGGGATCCCGGGCAGGCCGGCGCCCGAGCCGACGTCGCACACGGTCACGCCCGCGGGCACGACCTCCGAGAGCACCGCGCAGTTCAGCAGGTGCCGCTCCCACAGGCGGGGCACCTCGCGCGGCCCGATCAGTCCGCGCTGCACACCCGCCTCGGCCAGCAGCTCCGCGTAGCGGACCGCATCCGCAAAGCGATCGCCGAACACCTCGCGGGCCTGCTCGGGCGCAGGGGGAAGCTCCGCTGCCTCCGTCACGGGGGAACCGTCCTTCCGTACCGCATCGGCGCATCCGGCGCCGACACCAGAACCACCAGAACTATCAGGCTGACAAAGTTCGGCCCCGCCTGCGCAACAGACGGGGCCGGAGGAGCGCGGGGACCGCTCAGGCGGGAAGCACGACGACGAAGCGCTGCGGCTCCTCGCCCTCGGACTCGCTGCGCAGGCCCGCTGCCTTGACCGCGTCGTGCACGACCTTGCGCTCGAACGGCGTCATGGGCTTCAGCCGCACCGGCTCACCGCTGCTCTTGGCCTCCGCGGCGGCCTTGGCGCCCAGCTCGGACAGCTCCGTGCGCTTCTTGGCGCGGTAGCCCGCGATGTCGAGCATCAGCCGGCTGCGGTCACCGGTCTCCCGGTGCACGGCCAGGCGGGTGAGCTCCTGCAGGGCCTCCAGGACCTCGCCGTCCCGGCCGACCAGCTTCTGCAGATCACGGCTGCCCGTGTCGCTGATGATCGAGACGGAGGCACGGTCGGCCTCGACGTCCATGTCGATGTCGCCGTCGAGGTCGGCGATGTCGAGCAGACCCTCCAGGTAGTCCGCCGCGATCTCGCCCTCCTGCTCCAGGCGGGTCAGGGTGTCTGCACCCTCGGCAGCGGCGGAGGTGGTGCCTTCCGTCACGGGATGGACTCCTTCTTACTTCTTCGACGGGACTTGGGCCGCTGCGGGCCCTTGCGCTGACCGGACTGGGCCTTGCTGCGGGCGCCGGAGCCGGGCTTCTGCCCCTTCTTGGCACCGGCCGCGCCACCGGAGCCGGCGGCACCCGCGGGCTTGCCGCCCTGCGGCTGGTCGGACTTGCTGAGCGAGGTCGGCGCATCGGTGCCGCCGTCGCCGGTCTTGGCCGTGCCGGACTGGCGCTGGGCCTTGGACTGGCGCTTGGGCTGCTGACGCCGGGGGTCGTGGCGGTGGCCGTCGGGGCACCGTCGGCCTGGGCGGCGACCGCGGTCTCACTCTTCACGACCGTGCCGTCGCTCTGCGCGGCCAGGCCGGCCTTGTTGAGCCCGTTGATGAACTTGCGCTCGTACTCGTTGCGGTCGCGGCCCTTGTCCACGATGGCCTTGATGATGGCGCGCTCGCGACGGTTGCGGGTCTTGCCACGGGAGGTGATGTGCTTGGTGAGGCGCTCCAGGTAGGCGGCCTGCGCCTTGGAACCCGGCGTCGGGTTGTTGTGGATGATGTACATCTGCTGGCCCATGGTCCACACGTTGGTGGTCAGCCAGTAGACGAGGACACCGACCGGGAAGTTGATGCCGAAGACGGCGAACATGATCGGGAAGACGTACATCAGCATCTTCTGCTGCTGCATGAACGGCGTCTTCACGGTGGTGTCGACGTTCTTCGTCATCAGCTGGCGCTGCGTGTAGAACTGCGACAGCGACATCAGGACGATCATGACGGCGGTGACGATCCGCACATCGGTGATGGAGGACCCGAGGCCCTCGACCTTGGACGCGCTGTCCGTGAACTTCGCCGCCAGCGGAGCGCCGAAGATGTGCGCCTTCTGCGCGCTCTCCAGCAGCCGCTCGTTGATCACGCCGATGGTGTCGTTCGACGCGATGCTGTTGAGCACGTGGTACAGGGCGAAGAAGAACGGGGACTGCGCCAGGATGGGAAGACACGAGGAGAGCGGGTTGGTGCCCGTCTCCTTGTAGAGCTTCATCATCTCTTCGGACTGGCGCTGCCGGTCGTTCTTGTAGCGCTCCTGGATCTTCTTCATCTCCGGCTGGAGCGTCTGCATCGCCCGCGTCGCCTTGATCTGCTTCACGAAGAGCGGGATCAGGCAGATACGGATGAGAATCACCAGGGACACGATGGACAGGCCCCAGGCCCAGCCGGTGTCGGGGCCGAAGATGGCGCCGTACACCGAGTGGAACTGGACGATGACCCAGGAGACAGGTGTCGTGATGAAGCTGAAGAGGCTGGCAATCGTGTCCACTAATCATGCTCCTTGGGCATGGGACGAGGTCTCTGCGGCCGGGCTCGAAGCATGACGGTCTTCGATGGCCGGTTCGGCGGCGGAGGGCCCGCCCTTGCGTGCCCGCCAGGCGTCCCGCAGCATTTCGTGCCACCGCGGGCGCTTCCGTGGCGGGACATGGTCCACTCCGCCCAGCGACCACGGGTTGCACCGCAGGATGCGCCAGGCGGTGAGTACCGTGCCCTTGACGGCACCGTGCCGGTCGATGGCCGTGTAGCCGTAGTGGGAGCACGACGGGTAGTACTTGCAGACCGGCCCCAGCAGCGGACTGATCGTCCACTGGTAGATCTTGATCAGAGCCAGCAGCGGGTACTTCATCGCGCGCCCCCTCCCAGCAGCCGCTGAACGGCGGCGTCCAGGTCTCGGGCCAGCTGTGCATGGTCGGCGTCACCCGCACCGGGCAGCGCTCGTACGACTACCAGGCTACCGGGGGAAACAGATCGACCCGGTCGCGCATCAGATGGCGAAGCCTGCGCTTCACCTTGTTGCGCACGACCGCACCGCCCACGGCCTTGCTCACGACGAAACCCGCACGCGTCGGAGGAGCGCTCTCCCCAGGCGCGTGCGGGTCCGTGGCACCGCTACGAAAGTGGACGACGAGGGACGGGCGGCCTGCCCGGCGACCTCGTCGTACCGCGGTCGCGAAGTCCTCGCGCCGCCTCAGCCGGTTCTCGGTGGGCAGCACGACGTCATGACCTGATCGGGATCAGGCGGACAGGCGGGCGCGACCCTTGCTGCGGCGGGACGCGAGAATCGCGCGGCCGGCACGGGTGCGCATACGCAGCCGGAAGCCGTGGGTCTTCGCGCGACGACGGTTGTTCGGCTGGAAGGTGCGCTTGCTCACTCGGGGCTCCAGAAAGAAATCGGTGGTGGCGGGGTGCCGTCCTGGCTGTCACCGTGCGCCCACGAGTAGCTCGCGTTACGCCCGTGTGCACCGCTTTCCGATCACCTGACGCGATCTGTGCCCATCGGTAGGCAGGCGGCAGCAGCCATCGACAACTCGACCTGGTTACGGTACGCGGGGCTGCGCCATCCGGTCAAACCAGTGGTCGACGGGAGACACTTGTCCACAGGCTGGGGACAACAACTTGAACCGCACCGGCCGCCCTGACTACCGTGGCTGGACTCCGATTCGTTCCCTTGTCCCGACCCATCTGTTTCGTTCCCGATCCGCCCGACCCGAGTTTCGTCCAGACCCGTCCCCGATCACACCTTCGAGGGACCCCGTGAGAGAGCGTGCCCTGTGGCTGACGTACCTGCCGATCTTGCCGCAGTGTGGCCACGCGTACTGGAGCATCTCCTCGGGGAGGGCCGCGGCCAGGGTGTCGAGACCAAGGACGAGCACTGGATCCGGCGCTGCCAGCCGCTGGCGCTGGTCGCCGACACCGCCCTGCTCGCCGTACCGAACGAATTTGCGAAGGGCGTACTGGAGGGCCGTCTCGCGCCGATCGTGAGCGAGACGCTCAGCCGCGAGTGCGGGCGTCCGATCCGCATCGCGATCACCGTCGACGACTCGGCGGGCGAGCCCTCGGCCCCTGCCCCGCCGGCGCCGCCCGCCCGGCCCCAGCCGCGCTACGAGGAGCCCGAGCTGCCCGCGGCGGACCGCAGGGCCGCGACGACTACGAGGGCTACGGCCGCCACCGCGGCGACCAGCTCCCCTCGGCGCGCCCGGCCTACCCGTCGGAGTACCAGCGTCCGGAGCCCGGCTCCTGGCCGCGGCCGGGCCAGCAGGACGACTACGGCTGGCAGCAGCAGCGCCTCGGTTTCCCGGAGCGGGACCCCTACGCGTCGCCGTCCCCGGAGTACGGCTCGCCCTCCCAGGACTCCTACGGCTCCCCGGCGAAGGACGCCTACCCGCCGCCCGGCCAGGACGCCTACGGCCAGGACTCGTACGGCCAGGAGCCGTACCCGAAGGAGCCGTACGGGAAGGAGCCGTACTCCCAGGACTCCTACCCGCAGGACTCCTACTCCCAGGACACGTATCCGCAGAACTACCGCCCGCAGTCGCCGGAGCGCCCGTCCTACGACGGCCAGCGCCCCGACTACGAGCAGCAGCGCCCCGACTACGAGCAGTCCCGCGGCGACTACGACCAGCGGGACGCCCGCCGCGATCTTCCCGAACCGCCGTCCGGCTCCGGGCACGTGCACCGCGGCGGCCCGGTCGGGCCCGGCCCGGCCACCGGCGCGCCCGGCCCGCTGGCCGCGCAGCCCGCGCCGGCGGCGGGGCCGGGTGAGCCGACCGCCCGCCTGAACCCGAAGTACCTCTTCGACACGTTCGTGATCGGCGCCTCCAACCGCTTCGCGCACGCGGCGGCGGTCGCCGTCGCCGAGGCGCCGGCGAAGGCCTACAACCCGCTGTTCATCTACGGGGAGTCGGGGCTCGGCAAGACGCACCTGCTGCACGCGATCGGGCACTACGCGCGCAGCCTCTACCCGGGCACGCGGGTGCGGTACGTGAGCTCCGAGGAGTTCACCAACGAGTTCATCAACTCCATCCGCGACGGCAAGGGCGACAGCTTCCGCAAGCGCTACCGCGAGATGGACATCCTGCTGGTCGACGACATCCAGTTCCTGGCGGACAAGGAGTCGACGCAGGAGGAGTTCTTCCACACCTTCAACACGCTCCACAACGCCAACAAGCAGATCGTGCTCTCCAGCGACCGGCCGCCCAAGCAGCTGGTGACGCTGGAGGACCGGCTGCGGAACCGTTTCGAGTGGGGTCTGATCACCGACGTCCAGCCGCCCGAGCTGGAGACCCGGATCGCGATCCTGCGCAAGAAGGCGGTGCAGGAGCAGCTCAACGCCCCGCCGGAGGTGCTGGAGTTCATCGCCTCCCGCATCTCGCGCAACATCCGCGAGCTGGAGGGCGCGCTGATCCGGGTGACGGCGTTCGCGTCGCTGAACCGGCAGCCGGTCGACCTGGGCCTGACGGAGATCGTCCTGAAGGACCTGATCCCCGGCGGCGAGGACTCGACGCCGGAGATCACCTCGACGGCCATCATGAGCGAGACGGCGGACTACTTCGGCCTCACGGTCGAGGACCTGTGCGGCAGCTCGCGCGGCCGCCAGCTGGTGACGGCCCGGCAGATCGCCATGTACCTGTGCCGAGAGCTGACGGACCTGTCGCTGCCGAAGATCGGCGCGCTGTTCGGCGGCCGGGACCACACGACGGTGATGCACGCCGACCGGAAGATCCGCAATCTGATGGCCGAGCGGCGCTCCATCTACAACCAGGTCACCGAGCTCACCAACCGCATCAAGAACGGCTGAGGACCGCCGCGGCGGCTTCCCTGCGACGCACTGGGCGCCCTCCGGAGCTTCTCCGGAGGGCGCCCTTCGTTGTCCCACGCGCCGCCCGCTGTTCGATTCCGCGCCAGGTCACGGCCACTCTCCACAGATTCGGCGACTTTCTTCCGTCCACACCTTGGGGACTGCGAAGTTGTCCCGATCCTGTCCACAGCGGAGACTGTTGAGGACCCATCAGGCCAGGTCAGGTGCCTGTGGATTGGTGGACGAACGATCTCCACAGACTGTGGACGACGAGATGATCCACAACCTGTGCACGGAGTTGTCCACGGGCAACCCACAGGCTGGGGCCGGTTGTCCCCAGCGATCCCCAGGTTCTCCACATGGCTGTCCACTGTTCGGCAACCCGACGCGCTTGGTCACCGCCGCGAGTGAAAGCCGTCACATGAAGGTGCCGGATTGGGCTGTGGGAAAGACGGGTAAAGCTGGGGACGAGGCTGGGGAGAAGTCGCCTCTCCCTGTGCACGGCGTGTGCAGAACTTTCCGTTCTCCACAGCGACCCCCGGTTGTCCACGGCCGCCGCCCACAGGCACCGTGGACAAAATCTCCGCGCTGAGCTGGGCAAACGTGGTTATCCACGGTATCCACAGGCCCTACTACTACTCCCGACTAGAGAGAGCGCGGAATTCGTTTCGAAGCGGGACCTGTGCACAACTCGCCCTCTCGGGCCCGACCGCCCCTCGGCACGACTTGACCCCGAAGGGCACCTACTGTCAGTGCGGTGCGTCAGACTGGTCCCCGGTGTCCTTCCCGTCACAGGGGCCGACGACACCGAGTCAGACGACGAAGGCCAGGCAGGGCGAGAAGCGCCGGCAACAGCAGGAGGCGGCAACAGTGAAGATCCGGGTGGAACGCGACGTACTCGCGGAGGCAGTGGCCTGGGCGGCACGCAGCCTCCCGGCCCGTCCGCCGGCGCCTGTCCTCGCCGGCCTGCTGCTGAAGGCCGAGGACGGACAGCTGAGCCTGTCGAGCTTCGACTACGAGGTCTCCGCGCGGGTCTCCGTCGAGGCCGAGGTCGAGGAGGAGGGCACGGTCCTGGTCTCCGGCCGTCTGCTGGCCGACATCTCCCGTGCGCTGCCCAACCGGCCGGTGGAGATTTCCACAGACGGTGTACGGGCGACGGTGGTGTGCGGCTCCTCGCGGTTCACCCTGCACACCCTGCCTGTGGAGGAGTACCCGGCCCTGCCGCAGATGCCGAACGCGACGGGCACGGTCCCCGGCGAGGTCTTCTCCGCGGCCGTGCAGCAGGTCGCGATCGCCGCGGGCCGTGACGACACGCTGCCCGTCCTCACCGGTGTGCGCATCGAGATCGAGGGCGACACGGTCACGCTGGCCTCCACCGACCGCTACCGCTTCGCGGTCCGCGAGTTCCTGTGGAAGCCGGAGAACCCGGAGGCCTCCGCGGTCGCCCTGGTGCCCGCGAAGACGCTGCTGGACACGGCCAAGGCGCTGACCAGCGGTGACCAGGTGATCCTGGCGCTGTCCGGTTCGGGCGCCGGCGAGGGCCTGATCGGTTTCGAGGGCGCCGGCCGCCGGACGACGACCCGCCTGCTGGAGGGCGACCTCCCGAAGTACCGCACGCTGTTCCCGACGGAGTTCAACTCGGTCGCCACCATCGAGACCGCCCCCTTCGTGGAGGCCGTCAAGCGCGTGGCCCTGGTCGCGGAGCGCAACACCCCGGTGCGGCTCAGCTTCGAGCAGGGCGTGCTCATCCTGGAGGCCGGCTCCAGCGACGACGCACAGGCTGTGGAAAGGGTCGACGCCCAGCTGGAGGGCGACGACATCTCGATCGCCTTCAACCCGACCTTCCTGCTGGACGGCCTGAGCGCGATCGACTCCCCGGTGGCCCAGCTGTCGTTCACGACGTCCACCAAGCCCGCGCTGCTCAGCGGCAAGCCGGCGCTGGACGCCGAGGCGGACGAGGCCTACAAGTACCTGATCATGCCGGTGCGGCTGAGCGGCTGAGCGGCTGCGGCTGCGGCTGCGGCTGAGCGGTCGGCGCAGGCGCCGGTGCCTGCGCCGATGCGGCCCCGCGCGGCGACGCCGTCGTCGTGCGGTGTCCACAGCCGGTGGACGACGGCAGCCGGTGGACGACGGCGCAGGTGGGCGTACGGATGAGCGCGTATGCCCACAGCTGTGCGTGACGGTCCGGGTTTAGGCTCGGACGTCGGTACGAAGTGCCTCACGTGCCTCACACGCCACAGCGACCCTAAGGAACGCAACTGATGGAGCTCGGTCTCGTCGGCCTCGGCAAGATGGGCGGCAACATGCGCGAGCGGATCCGCCGCGCGGGCCACACCGTCGTCGGATACGACCGCAACCCGGACCTCGCCGATGTCCACAGCCTCGAAGAGCTTGTGGGCAAGCTCAGCGGGCCGCGGGTGGTCTGGGTCATGGTCCCGGCCGGTGCCGCCACGCAGTCGACGATCGACGCGCTCGCCGCGCTGCTGGAGCCCGGTGACGTGGTCGTGGACGGCGGCAACTCCCGCTGGACCGACGACGAGAAGCACGCCGAGCAGCTGGCCGCCAAGGGCATCGGTTTCGTCGACTGCGGCGTCTCCGGCGGCGTCTGGGGCCTGGAGAACGGCTACGCGCTGATGTACGGCGGCGACGCCGAGCACGTCGCCAAGGTGCAGCCGATCTTCGACGCCCTCAAGCCGGAGGGCGACTTCGGCTCGGTGCACGCCGGCAAGGTCGGCGCCGGGCACTTCGCGAAGATGGTCCACAACGGCATCGAGTACGCGATGATGCAGGCCTACGCCGAGGGCTGGGAGCTGCTGGAGAAGGTCGACTCCGTGGACAACGTCCGGGAGATCTTCCGCTCCTGGCAGGAGGGCACCGTCATCCGCTCCTGGCTGCTCGACCTCGCGGTGAACGCCCTCGACGAGGACGAGCACCTGGACGGGCTCCGGGTTATGCACAGGACTCCGGTGAGGGACGCTGGACCGTGGAGGCCGCGATCGACAACGCGGTGCCGCTGCCGGCGATCACCGCGTCGCTGTTCGCGCGGTTCTCCTCGCGCCAGGAGGACTCGCCGCAGATGAAGATGATCGCCGCGCTGCGCAACCAGTTCGGCGGCCACGCGGTGGAGAAGAAGTAGTCGTCACCCTGGGGTGACGGAGCAAGCAGCAACCTAGAGGTACCGGGGAGGTCGGCGAACGACCATGCACGTCACGCATCTGTCGCTGGCCGACTTCCGCTCGTACGCCCGGGTCGAGGTCCCGCTGGACCCGGGCGTCACCGCCTTCGTCGGCCCCAACGGCCAGGGCAAGACCAATCTGGTCGAGGCCGTCGGCTATCTCGCCACCCTCGGCAGCCACCGCGTCTCCTCCGACGCCCCGCTGGTCCGCATGGGCGCCGAGCGTGCCGTGATCCGGGCGCAGGTCCGGCAGGGCGAGCGGCAGCAGCTGATCGAGCTGGAGCTGAACCCGGGCCGGGCCAACCGCGCCCGCGTCAACAGGTCGTCCCAGGTCAGACCCCGTGACGTGCTGGGCATCGTCCGTACCGTGCTGTTCGCGCCGGAGGACCTCGCCCTGGTCAAGGGCGACCCCGGTGAGCGGCGCCGCTTCCTGGACGAGCTGATCACCGCGCGTTCCCCGCGCATGGCCGGCGTCCGCTCCGACTACGACCGGGTCCTCAAGCAGCGCAACACCCTGCTGAAGTCGGCCGCGCTCGCGCGCCGGCACGGCGGCCGGACGCTGGACCTGTCCACGCTCGACGTCTGGGACCAGCACCTCGCGCGCGCGGGCGCCGAACTGCTCGCCCAGCGCCTGGACCTGATCAACGCGATCCAGCCGCTGGCCGACAAGGCGTACGAGCAGCTGGCCCCCGGCGGGGGACCCGTCGCCCTGGAGTACAAGCCGTCGGCGCCCGGGGAGGCGCACACGCGCGAGGGCCTCTTCGAGCAGCTGACGGCGGCGCTCGCCGACGCCCGCAAGCAGGAGATCGAGCGGGGCGTCACCCTGGTCGGCCCGCACCGCGACGACCTGCTGCTCAAGCTGGGCCAGCTGCCCGCCAAGGGATACGCCTCGCACGGCGAGTCCTGGTCGTACGCGCTGGCGCTGCGCCTGGCGTCGTACGACCTGCTCAGGGCGGAGGGGAACGAGCCGGTCCTCGTCCTCGACGACGTGTTCGCGGAGCTGGACGCCCGGCGCCGGGAGCGGCTGGCCGAGCTGGTGGCGCCCGGCGAGCAGGTGCTGGTGACGGCCGCGGTCGACGACGACGTGCCGCACGTGCTGTCGGGGGCGCGGTTCCGCGTGGCGGAGGGGTCGGTGGAGCGCGTATGAGCCAGAACCCGCCGGGGAAGACGCCCGAGCCGTCCGGTGTGGATCTCGCGCGCGTGGCGCTGCGCGCGGCGAAGGAGGCGGCACGCGCGCGTGGCGACATGGCGCAGCAGAAGAAGCAGGCGCGGCGCGGCGGGCTGCGGTCCGGGGCACGCGCCGACGGCCGCGACCCCATGGCGCTCGGCTCCGCGATCAACCGGCTGATCACCGAGCGCGGCTGGGAGACCCCGGCGGCGGTGGGCGGCGTGATGGGCCGCTGGCCGCAGATCGTCGGTGAGGACGTGGCCAAGCACTGCGTACCGGAGCGGTACGACGAGGACGAGCGGGTGCTGAGCGTGCGCTGCGACTCCACGGCGTGGGCGACCAACCTGCGGCTGCTGGCCCGACGCTGGTGGCCCGCATCAACGAGGACCTCGGGCACGGCTCGGTCCGGATGATCAAGGTCCAGGGGCCGGGCGGCGCCGCCCAGGCCCGCCGCTACGGCCCGCTGCGCGCCCCCGGCAGCACCGGCCCGGGCGACACCTACGGGTGACCCCTGCCCCGGTTTGCGCCTCCGTTGCCGCCCGGCCCCGCCCCGGCCGCGCGGGTCTCCCACCCCTACTCGGGGCCGCTCCGGCCCCTCGCACCCCTTTTCCGTGCTGAGTGACCGACTTCACACAACCGGTCGCCGGCGGCCGGTTTCGGGGGCCGGCGCCCCTCTCGTCGTGATACCGCACACGGTTGCGAATCCCGACCTCTCTCCTCAGTTGCCAAGGGTTGACGGCCGGAAGCGCTGAGTGCCGCTGTGAGCCTCTTGGGGCCCCATCCGCATATCGGGAGTCGGACGGCGACGGTTCAGGGCGGCACATGCGGACTCAGGTACCGGCAAACCCCCATCGATGTCAGTGCTACCGGTAGACTGGAAGACAATCCCGCCCGACCGTGGGGACCGTCCGGGAAAAGCTGAGCAACGCTGACAAGGCTTACCAACGCAACATGCCGCAGCCGCTCCGGCGACCCTCCCCAAAGGGGGCACCCCCAGGAGCCCGGCTCGTGCTGTGCCAGAAAGGGCGCTTCGTGGCCGATTCCGGCAACCCCAACGAGAACCTTCCGTCCGTCGAGGCCACGGCTGGAGTCGCCGAGGCCTCAGCCGCTGCTTCGTACGACGCCAGTGCCATCACCGTCCTCGAGGGTCTGGACGCGGTCCGCAAGCGACCCGGCATGTACATCGGCTCGACCGGTGAGCGAGGACTGCACCACCTCGTGTACGAGGTCGTCGACAACTCGGTCGACGAGGCGCTGGCCGGCCACGCGGACACCATCGACGTGACGATCCTCGCCGACGGCGGCGTCCGGGTCGTCGACAACGGCCGCGGCATCCCGGTGGGCATCGTCGCCTCCGAGGGCAAGCCGGCCCTCGAGGTCGTGCTGACCGTGCTGCACGCGGGCGGCAAGTTCGGCGGCGGGGGCTACGCGGTGTCCGGCGGTCTGCACGGCGTGGGCGTCTCCGTCGTCAACGCGCTGTCCTCCAAGGTCGCCGTCGAGGTCAAGACCGACGGTCACCGCTGGACGCAGGACTACAAGATGGGCGTCCCCACGGCGCCGCTCGCCCAGCACGAGGCGACGGAGGAGACCGGCACCTCGGTCACCTTCTGGGCCGACCCGGACATCTTCGAGACCACCGAGTACTCCTTCGAGACGCTGTCGCGGCGCTTCCAGGAGATGGCGTTCCTCAACAAGGGCCTGACGATCCGGCTCACCGACGAACGCGAGTCCGCGAAGGCCACGTCCGGTGCGGACGAGGCGGGCGAGGACGAGAAGCACGAGGTCAAGACCGTCACGTACCACTACGAGGGCGGCATCGTCGACTTCGTGAAGTACCTCAACTCCCGCAAGGGAGAGCCGGTGCACCCCACGGTGATCGACCTGGAGGCGGAGGACAAGGAGCGGAGCCTGTCCCTCGAGGTCGCCATGCAGTGGAACGGCGGCTACACCGAGGGCGTGTACTCCTTCGCCAACATCATCCACACCCACGAGGGCGGTACGCACGAGGAGGGCTTCCGCGCCGCGCTGACGTCGCTGATCAACAAGTACGCGCGCGACAAGAAGCTGCTGCGGGAGAAGGACGACAACCTCACCGGTGACGACATCCGCGAGGGCCTGACCGCGATCATCTCGGTCAAGCTGAGCGAGCCCCAGTTCGAGGGCCAGACGAAGACCAAGCTGGGCAACACCGAGGCCAAGACCTTCGTCCAGCGGGTCGTCTACGAGCACCTGGCCGACTGGCTCGACCGCAACCCGAACGAGGCCGCGGACATCGTCCGCAAGGGCATCCAGGCGGCCACCGCGCGCGTGGCGGCCCGCAAGGCGCGGGACCTGACCCGTCGCAAGGGCCTGCTGGAGACGGCGTCGCTGCCGGGCAAGCTGTCGGACTGCCAGTCGAACGACCCGACGAAGTGCGAGATCTTCATCGTCGAGGGCGACTCCGCCGGCGGCTCGGCCAAGTCCGGCCGGAACCCGGAGTACCAGGCGATCCTCCCGATCCGCGGCAAGATCCTCAACGTCGAGAAGGCGCGCATCGACCGGATCCTGCAGAACCAGGAGATCCAGGCGATGATCTCCGCGTTCGGCACGGGCGTGCACGAGGACTTCGACATCGAGAAGCTCCGCTACCACAAGATCATCCTGATGGCGGACGCCGACGTCGACGGCCAGCACATCAACACCCTGCTGCTGACCTTCCTGTTCCGCTTCATGCGGCCGCTGGTCGAGGCCGGGCACGTGTTCCTCTCCCGTCCGCCGCTCTACAAGATCAAGTGGGGCAAGGACGACTTCGAGTACGCGTACTCCGACCGCGAGCGGGACGCGCTGATCGAGATGGGCCGCCAGGCCGGCAAGCGCATCAAGGACGACTCGGTGCAGCGCTTCAAGGGTCTCGGCGAGATGAACGCCGAGGAGCTGCGCATCACGACCATGGACCAGGAGCACCGCGTCCTCGGCCAGGTCACCCTCGACGACGCCGCCCAGGCCGACGACCTCTTCTCGGTGCTGATGGGCGAGGACGTCGAGGCCCGCCGCGCGTTCATCCAGCGCAACGCCAAGGACGTCCGCTTCCTCGACATCTGAGTCGGTCTCAGCTGACCGCACCAGGAAGGACCTTCACCAGCAATGACCGACGAGAACACTCCCGTCACGCCTGTAGAGGACGCCGACGCCGCGGGAATGCGGGTCGAGCCCGTCGGGCTCGAGACGGAGATGCAGCGCTCGTACCTCGACTACGCGATGTCCGTCATCGTCTCGCGTGCGCTGCCGGACGTCCGTGACGGCCTCAAGCCCGTCCACCGCCGCGTCCTGTACGCGATGTACGACGGCGGCTACCGCCCCGAGCGCGGCTTCTACAAGTGCGCCCGCGTCGTCGGCGACGTCATGGGCAACTACCACCCCCACGGCGACTCCTCCATCTACGACGCCCTGGTCCGCCTCGCCCAGCCGTGGGCGATGCGCATGCCGCTCGTCGACTCCAACGGCAACTTCGGCTCGCCGGGCAACGACCCGGCGGCGGCCATGCGCTACACCGAGTGCAAGATGGCGCCGCTGTCGATGGAGATGGTCCGCGACATCGACGAGGAGACCGTCGACTTCACGGACAACTACGACGGCCGCTCCCAGGAGCCGACCGTCCTGCCCGCCCGTTTCCCGAACCTGCTGATCAACGGCTCCGCCGGTATCGCGGTCGGCATGGCGACCAACATCCCGCCGCACAACCTGCGCGAGGTCGCCGCCGGCGCCCAGTGGTACCTGGAGAACCCGGAGGCCTCCCACGAGGAGCTGCTGGACGCGCTCATCGAGCGGATCAAGGGCCCCGACTTCCCGACCGGCGCCCTGGTCGTCGGCCGCAAGGGCATCGAGGAGGCGTACCGCACCGGCCGCGGCTCGATCACCATGCGCGCGGTGGTCGAGGTCGAGGAGATCCAGAACCGCCAGTGCCTGGTCGTCACCGAGCTGCCCTACCAGGTCAACCCGGACAACCTCGCGCAGAAGATCGCCGACCTGGTGAAGGACGGCAAGATCGGCGGCATCGCCGACGTCCGCGACGAGACGTCCTCGCGCACCGGCCAGCGCCTGGTCATCGTCCTCAAGCGGGACGCGGTCGCCAAGGTCGTCCTCAACAACCTGTACAAGCACACCGACCTGCAGACCAACTTCGGCGCCAACATGCTGGCCCTGGTCGACGGGGTGCCGCGCACGCTGTCGCTGGACGCGTTCATCCGCCACTGGGTGAACCACCAGATCGAGGTCATCGTCCGCCGGACCCGCTTCCGGCTGCGCAAGGCCGAGGAGCGCGCCCACATCCTGCGCGGCCTGCTCAAGGCCCTGGACGCCATCGACGAGGTCATCGCGCTGATCCGGGGCAGCCAGACGGTCGAGATCGCCCGCGGCGGCCTGATGGACCTGCTGGAGATCGACGAGATCCAGGCCAACGCGATCCTGGAGATGCAGCTCCGCCGGCTCGCGGCCCTGGAGCGGCAGAAGATCGTCCAGGAGCACGACGAGCTCCAGGCGAAGATCAACGAGTACAACGAGATCCTCGCCTCCCCGGCGCGCCAGCGCGGCATCGTCAGCGAGGAACTGGCCGCGATCGTCGAGAAGTACGGCGACGACCGCAAGACGAAGCTGATCCCCTACGAGGGCGACATGTCCATCGAGGACCTGATCGCCGAGGAGGACATCGTCGTCACGGTCACGCGCGGCGGCTACATCAAGCGCACCAAGACCGACGACTACCGGGCGCAGAAGCGCGGCGGCAAGGGCGTGCGCGGCACGAAGCTGAAGGAAGACGACATCGTCGACCACTTCTTCGTGTCCACGACCCACCACTGGCTGCTGTTCTTCACCAACAAGGGCCGTGTCTACCGGGTCAAGGGCTACGAGCTGCCCGACGCCGGCCGCGACGCCCGCGGCCAGCACGTGGCGAACCTGCTGGCGTTCCAGCCGGACGAGACGATCGCCGAGATCTTCGCGATCCGCGACTACGAGGCGGCGCCCTACCTGGTCCTCGCCACCAAGGGCGGCCTGGTCAAGAAGACCCCGCTGAAGGACTACGACTCCCCGCGCTCGGGCGGCGTCATCGCCATCAACCTGCGCGAGCGGGAGGACGGGACCGACGACGAACTGATCGGTGCCGAGCTGGTCTCGTCCGACGACGATCTGCTGCTGATCAGCAAGAAGGCCCAGTCGATCAGGTTCACCGCCTCGGACGACACGCTGCGGCCGATGGGCCGCGCGACCTCGGGCGTCAAGGGCATGAGTTTCCGCGAGGGAGACGAACTGCTCTCGATGAATGTTGTTCGACCCGGTACGTTCGTGTTCACTGCCACCGACGGCGGGTACGCGAAGCGGACCGACGTCGACGAGTACCGCGTCCAGGGCCGCGGCGGCCTCGGCATCAAGGCCGCCAAGATCGTGGAGGACCGCGGAGAGCTCGTCGGAGCACTGGTGGTCGAGGAGACCGACGAGATCCTCGCCATCACCCTCTCCGGCGGTGTGATTCGCACGCGAGTCAACGAGATCAGGGAAACGGGCCGTGACACCATGGGCGTCCAACTGATCAATCTGGGCAAGCGCGACGCCGTGGTCGGCATCGCACGCAACGCCGAGGCGGGACGCGAGGCGGAGGAGGTCGACGGCGACGTGGCCGTCGACGAGACCGCCGACGGCGCCGCCACCACCGGCACGGACGAGGGTGAGGCGCCCTCGGCCGAGTAGCACGAGGAGAGAGTCATCGTGAGCGGAGCCACGGGCGCCGGATCGGCCGGTACCTCGACGGGTACGGAAACGGACGGCGGCGGCCGTGGCTCCGCCGCGTCCGGAGCTGGGCACGAAGCGGTCCAGGGGGACCGGAGCGGAACGAACCCGCAGCCGCCCTCGTCCTCATCCTCGTACGAGACTCATGGATCCCAGGGGGGAACTGTGACCGAGACCCGAGGCCCGCAGACCCAGCAGCCGGCCTCGCCGCTGCCGGGTGAACGGCAGCCGCAGCAGCCCGGCGGGCCCTACCACCCGCCGCAGGCGTACCCGGCGCAGGGACCCGCCGGGGGCGCTCCAGCCGGAGCCGTGCGCCGCCCGCGTACCGGTGCGCGGACCACGCCGCGCGTCCGCAAGGCGCGCCTGCGGGTGGCCAAGGCCGACCCGTGGTCGGTCATGAAGGTGAGCTTCCTGCTCTCCATCGCGCTCGGCATCTGCACCATCGTGGCGTCCGCCGTGCTGTGGATGGTCATGGACGCCATGGGCGTCTTCTCGACCGTCGGCGGCACGATCTCCGAGGCCACCGGTTCGAACGAGTCGAACGGCTTCGACCTCCAGGCGTTCCTGTCCCTGCCCAACGTCCTGATGTTCACGTCGATCATCGCGGTCATCGACGTCGTCCTGGCGACGGCGCTGGCCACGCTCGGCGCGTTCATCTACAACCTCTCCGCCGGCTTCGTCGGCGGCGTCGAGCTGACGCTCGCCGAGGACGAGTGACGGCCGGGGACCGGCCGGCGGGAACCGATTTTGGGACTGCCCCCTCGTGCGCTAATCTTCAGGAGTCAGCGCGCGGGACACACACCGCAGAGCGCGGCGGGGCTATAGCTCAGTTGGTTAGAGCGCATCCCTGATAAGGATGAGGCCACAGGTTCAAATCCTGTTAGCCCCACCAGCGAAGAACCCCCAGTCGAATGCGACTGGGGGTTCTTGCGTTGGGGCGGGGCTGGAGGGCCCCGGTGCGCCGAGGCCGGGTGGGCTGGAGTCAGGTGTGCGGGGGCCCGGTGGGGTGCGGGCCAGGGGAGCAGGGGCCGGATGGGAGCCCGGGCCGGCAGGGGCTGGACGACCGTGGGGCACAGTGTCCCGGTGCTGGTGCTGGTGCTGGTGCGGGCGCGTGCGCCGTGCGGGTGCGGGCGCCGGTGCCGTGTGGGTGCGGGTGCTAGGGCTGGTGCCGGTGCCGGTGCCGTGCGGGGCGGCCGTCACGGAGGCGGGCATGCGAAAGGCCCGGCGGCTCGTTCGAGCGGCCGGGCCTGTGCTCTGGGCGGTGCTGTACGCAAGATCGCCGGTACTACGGGGTACAGCGGGGTCGGCACGTGCGGGGACGTGCCCGGGGTCACCGTTGGAGGGGCGTGGCCGCCGGGGCCTGGGCGTCGGCCGCGGAGTCGTCGGGGTCGCAGGGGGCGAGGCCGGTGGCCGCGTCGGCGGCGGCCGCGTCCGTCAGCGGACGGTGGCGGCAACTGGGGACGAACCGTGTGCCTCGGCGCGGATGCGCTGCTTCATCGTGGGGGCAGGGCGCCGGCCCGGGACCAGGACCAGGAGGACGCCGTATGGGCCGTCGTCCTCGGTTCGCCGCCGGTGTTGCCGTCGTGGTCGCTGTTGCGGGTCGTCTCGGTCTGCGGTACCGCCGCGGAGGCGGTCGTCGTGATGAGTCCGAGCGCCGTGAACAGCGCGAGGAAGGCGGTGACGATGGCGGTCCACAGCTTCATGACCTTGTTCCGGGCCATGGCCCCTCACTTTCGGGTTGGGCGATTTGCGTACTTTCCTCATGATGTGTATGTGGGCCGCGAAGTGGTGGACCGACGCCCGTGGCGCGTCGATGTTCAGATGAACACCACCCGGATGGGCGCAAGGGCGGACAAAAGGTGCCCAGAGGGGAGAAGCGGGAGCAAAGTAACCGTGCGTGCGGGTGTGATCACCCTCTGATCGGAGTGACTTATTCCGGGGAGGCGAACGGGAGTTGGCGCTCCACACAGGTCACCGATCGATATCGGTCGGTGTGTATAGTCGGGCGCCAGAGGTCCCCTACGTCAAGGAAAGACGAGGTCGCGCGGTGAAGAAGCTTCTCCTGGTCGCACTGGCCGCCATCGGCGGACTCCTCGTGTACCGCCAGATCCAGGCGGATCGCGCCGAGCAGGATCTGTGGACGGAGGCGACTGACTCCGTGCCCACGGGTTCGGGTTCGTGAGTCCCACCGACATACGGTTCTGAACAGACCCCGGCCGTCCTCACGGTCGGGGTTTTGTGTTGCCCGACGGGATCGCGCGGGTGGCGCGCCGGGCGGCGGGGCAGTATGGGCGGCGAGGACACGAGGAGGGGGCGGTCGATGAGGGGGCGGCGTTCCGCGCCGGGTGGTCTTCATGCGCTGTGCACCGTGCTGGGCGCGGTGGCCGTACTGCTGCCGTCGGGCACGGTCGGCACGGCGGGCACGGCCCTGGCCGCCGAGAACGGGTACGCCTACGCGCCGGACGCCCGGCAGGCCGACGCGGCGGACAGCCCCGCCGACGCCGTACGACTGGAGCCCGGGACGTCGTACACCAGCTCCCTGCCGCGCAGCGGCACCGTGTACTTCCGTCTCGACCTCGACGCCACGTCGAACGCCTACGTCTCCGTCACCGCCGTGCCCGGGGCCGGGGCGAGGTCTCCGCCGCCGACGGCGTCCGGGTACAGGTGCGGGACGCCGAGGGCCGGCCCTGCTCGCTGGACAGCGCCACCTTCGGCGCCGCCCGCAGCGCCCGGCCCCTGACGGCCTGGGGCATGCGCGAGGTCTCCCCCGGCGAGACGCGGTGCCAGGAGGCCGGCGTCCACCACGTGGCCGTCGAACGCGTCCGGCCGCAGGACTCTCCCGAGGAGGAGTGGGGACTGGAACTGACCATCGCCACCGAGCCGCGAACGGAGGGCGGCGGCTCCCCACCGCGCCCGAGGTGTGGGACTCGGCCACCCCCGGCCCCGTGGACGGGGAGGCCGAACGGCGCCGCGGCGGCCGGGGTTTCGCCGGGGCGGCACCCGTCGGGCAGGGCGTCTGGCGCGACGACATCCGGCCCGGGCAGACGCTCTACTACCGGGTCCCCGTCGACTGGGGCCAGCAGGTGCACGCGGTCGCGGAGCTCGGCGGTTCCGGCACGGGCGCCGGCTATGCGCCCGCCGCTCTCGGCCTGGCCCTGCACAACCCGGTGCGCGCCCGGGTGGAGGACGCGTCCGCCGGTTACACCGGCAGACGGGCGACGGCCGCCCTCGACCCCGTACCACCGGTCGAGTACGGCAACCGGCGGGCCGCCGCGGAACGGGTGAGCGCGATGCGGTTCGCCGGCGGCCACTACCTCGTGGTGCACCTCGCGGCGCAGGTGGCCGACGCCTTCGGCACGGGCCCGTTCGCGCTGACGCTGCGCGTCCGGATCGACGGAGAGGTCCGGCCCGGACCGGCGTACGCGGGGGAGCCGGTGCCGAGCGGGGTGTTCCGGGTCTCCGACGAGGACCGGGAGCAGGCGTCGTCGGGGGCCGCCCCGGACGACGACCTCGCGATGAAGGCGCTCGCGGCGGGCGGGATCGGCACCGGCAGCCTGCTCCTGGTGGGACTCGGCGTGTGGACGGCCGTGGGTCAGATGCGGGCCAGGGCCCAGAAGCCGACCGCGTAGCAGGCCAGCGCCAGCAGCAGGAGCGGGACCGCCACCGCGGCCGGGGGTCCGGGACGGCGCCCGCGTGCGGCGCGGTGCCGGGAGGCGGCGGGCGTGGGCGCGGTGGGCCGAGGTGGGGCGGGCGCGGGCGTGGCAGGCCGGACGGTGTACGTGGCCGTCGGGGAGTCGGGGCGGTACGGCGGCGGAGCCGGGGCCGCGAGGAGATGCGCGGGGGCGGGGGAGCCTGCGGCGGGGATGGAGGAGCCTGCGCCGGGGACGGCGGCGTCGCCTCGGGTGGAGGCGGTGGCGCCGGCGAAGGTGTCGGCGAGGACGTCGGCGTCGGCGTCGGTGAAGGTGTCGGTGGGGGCGTGGGCGTGGGCGACGGTGTGGGCCGGTGCGGCGGGCCGGGGGTGGCAGGAGGAAACTGCCGGTGTCGGAGACGGTCGGCGGACGGGCCGGTGGGTCCTGCGCCGGCTCCAGGGGACCGTCGGGTCCGAAGCCCGGCGGCAGCGGGCCGATCTGGTCGAAGATCTCGATGAGTTCGTCGTCCGGCCCCGGCTCCGGCAGCAGCTCCGCCGCCGCGGCCAGCGCCTTGCGCGCCCCGTCGCCGTACGGAACCGCGCCGCCGGATCGGGCTGCAGCAGCGTGGCCACGACCTGCCACAACGGCTCGGGAATGCCCCGGGGCGCCCCCGGCGTCCCGTGTTCGGCGAAGTACTGCACCAGGGCCTTGGTGTCGGGCTTGGCACCCTCCAGCAGATACAGCGCCACCAGCCCCACGGCGAACAGGTCGGCGGCGAAGTCCGGCTCGGCGCCCATCATCTGCTCGGGCGCCAGATAGCCGGGCGTCCCCACCACCAGGTCCGTCTCCGTCAGCCGTGGCTCGCCCAGCCGCATCGCGATGCCGAAGTCGGACAGTCTCAGCCGCGGCCGACGTCTGCCGGTGGCCTCGAGGAGCACGTTGGCGGGTTTGATGTCGCGGTGGACGACGTCGTCCGCGTGCACCGCCGCCAGCCCGGACAGCAGCTGGTCGAGCAGCGTGCAGACGAAGACGGGCGGCAGCGGGCCGTAGTCCCCGACCAGGTGGACGAGGGAGCCGCCGGCGACCAGGTCCATGGTGAACATGACCTTGTCGTCGTCGGCGGCCCAGCTGGTGGGGGCGAGAACGTGGGGGTGGTCGATGCGCAGCCCCTGCTCCCGGACGAAGCGGAGCAGGGAGTGCGCGTCGCGCTGCTGGAGCACCTTGGCGGCCACGTAGCGTCGCCGGCGGTGGTCCCAGGCCCGCCAGACGGCGCCCGCGCCGCCGCGCCCGATCGGGTCGACCAGCTCGTAGCGGCCGGCGAAGACCTCACCCATGACCGTGCCTCGCTCCTCCCCCTGTGGCCTCACGCCCGGGCGGCCGTCGCACCTTCTGCGGCCGTCACACGGCTCGCCCGGGACCGCGGCCCGCCGCCTCGGCCCAGGTCAGTTCTGGTGGGACTGGTAGTGCGCGACCGCGTCGGAGGTGCGGCCGGCGCCGTACACGCGCAGGAACTCGGCCAGCTCGGGGTGGGTGGGGGCGAGGGAGTCCGCCGCCTCGATGATGTCGCCGGCGGCGGCCACCGAGCGCAGCAGCGACTGGATCTCACGGACCACGCGCTTGACCGTCGGGCGCCCGAAGTGCTCGTCGTCTGCGTGGTGTTGCTGAGGACCGATCCCCCCTGGGACTTCTTGATCTCCTCCATCCGCTCGGTGGCCTCGGCCGCGCTCACGCTGCCGTCCGCGACCTGCCCCGCCAGCTCCTGCAGCAGCTGCACCCGCTGGACCACCGCCGGATTTCCGATCTTCGCCCGCTGGCCGCTCATCAACTGGGACAGCATCGGCGCCGACAGCCCCAGTACCCCCGCCAGACGAGCCTGGTTGAGACCAAGATCGTCGATGAGCCTACGGAAGAGCGCCCCCAACGGCTCCCCGTACCAGTTCCGCTGCAGTTCCCGCGCTCTTGCGGTGGCTTCCTGCTGTGCGGCGTCCATTGCGTCTCCCCATCGCTTCCCCAGAAACCGCAGTTCGCTCCAGCGAACCACGCCGAGCATCTTACGGAGCGTGGTTCTTCCTCGGGACCCCAATCTTTTTGGGAGATACGGGGGGCGACCCGGTACTCTTGTCTGCGGCGCCCGCCGGAACGATGTTCTTTCGGCTTCCCCCCGGCCGGACGCTCCCTTCCGGGGCCTTAGCTCAGTTGGTAGAGCGCTGTCTTTGCATGGCAGATGTCAGGGGTTCGACTCCCCTAGGCTCCACGCTGAAGACCCCTCCACCTGCGGTGACGCGGATGGAGGGGTCTCTTCGTGATCCCCGGGCTCTCCGGGCTCTCCGGGCTCTCCGCGCTTCCCGTGCGGGAGCCGGTCCGCCGGTCGCCGGCGGACCGACGGTGAGGCCGTGGGGCCTACCGCACCGGCCCGTGGGCCGTCAAGTCGGGCCCGCCCGGAAGTCGACGTGGGTGCCTACGGAGCCCATCGCCAACTCGGCCTTTTCTGGCGGGGGTTGCCGGGGTTGGAGGGGTGGTCCGGAGGGCCGGTGCTCGGTGCGGAGGAGGGATGTCCGCTCTTGATATCGTCACTCCAGAGGGCACCAGCACCCCCACCCCTGCGGGGCGGTGCCAAGTGGCTCATCGCCGTCGGAGCCGTTCGGTACTGCCGACGAGGTGGAAGGGGTAGACCATGCGGGCGAAGGTACGGGCCGCTCTCGATGCGCTCTATATGAAGCGGCTGGTCCGGGAGTTGGAAGGCCGCCCACGCCCCAGCACATCGGCATCATGCTGGACGGCAACCGGCGCTGGGCCAAGATGTCGGGCATCGACGACCCCCGCGAGGGCTACCGCGCGGGCGGCGCGAAGGTGCTGGACTTCCTGCGCTGGTGCGACTCGGCCGAGATCGAGCACGTCACGCTCTACATGCTCTCCGACGACAACCTGCGCCGGCCCGAGGAGCAGCTCAACCCACTGATCGACATCATCGCCGAGGTCGTGGAGCGGCTGGCGGCCCCGGGCAACCCCTGGCCGGTCGAGGTCGTCGGTGCCCTGGACCTGCTGCCCGCCGAGTCGGCCAGCCGCCTGAAGGCCGCCACCGCGGCCACGGAGGGCCGGCAGGGCGGCACGAAGGTCGACGTCGCCGTCGGCTATGGCGGCCGGCGCGAGATCGTCGACGCCGTCCGCTCGGCGCTCATGGAGCACAGCGCCAAGGGCGGGGACATCGACGAGTTCATCGAGACCTTCACCATGGAGCACATCTCCAAGCACCTGTACTCCAAGACCCGGTCCGAGTCCGACCTCATCATCCGCACCTCCGGCGAGCAGCGGCTGTCCGGCTTCCTGCTCTGGCAGTCCGCGTACGCCGAGATGTACTTCTGCGAGACCTACTGGCCGGACTTCCGCGAGATCGACTTCCTGCGCGCCCTGCGGTCCTACTCGCTGCGCGAGCGCCGGTACGGCCGCTGATCTGCCGGGTGCGCACCGCTGCGGCGGCTGAGGGCGCCGCAACGGCGGGCGGGCCCTGTTCCACGTGAAACATCGCCTGGGACACGGACGACGCCGCGGGGCGGGAGACCGGCACGTCTCCCGCCCCGCGGCGTCGTTCGGCGTTCCGCCCCGCGTCAGCGCTGGTCGTCGCGGTCGGCGGCCTCCTCCTCGGCCTGCTTGGCCTGGACCTCGGGGTCCAGTTCGGAAGGGGCGCTGCCGTCCACCGACGTCAGCCGGCCGGTCTCTGGGACCTCCGTCGCCTCGGGCGGCTCGACCAGCCAGTCCGGGTTGGCCTGCTTGTCCCACCACTTCCAGGCGGCGAAGGCACCGCCCGCCACGGCACCGAGGACGGCCAGCACCTTGACGACACGGCCGGCCTTCGCCCGGCGCTGGTGCCGGCGGGCCAGCTTCTGGATGTCCTTGGCCGAGACACTGCCGCGCAGGGCGGCCAGAGCGGCGGCGCTGCGCAGCGCGGCCTCGTTGCGGACGGGGCCGGCCGCGGCCACCGCCTGCTCGATCTTCGGCCGGGAGTAGTCGGCCGCCTGCCGGGCGGCCAGGCGCGTGCGGAGCGCGGCCTCCTGAGCGGCCTGGTCCACCTTCGGTGGCACGTGCGAACGGGCCTGCTCCAGGCGCGGCGCGACGTGGACGCCGTACTGGAGGCGAGCCTGGTCGGCGGCCTGGGACACCTTGGGCGCCAGCCGTACGCGCGCCTCGTGTGCGTAGTGCGCGGCCCTGTCCTTGGCGGTGTCGGCGTAGGGCGCCACCACTTCCGCGGCGTGCAGCACGCTGTCCTTCGCCGAACCGGTCGCGGCGCGCACGCTGTCGATGCGGGTCACGGGTTCCTCCTCCTCGGTGGCGTACGGTAATTCGACTTTCCACCCTTTTACGGATCATGCATTCCGGAGTGCCGCCAGGCATGCGAGGACGGGCATCCGGGTCATGGGGCAGTGATCGGGAGTCTCAGGAGAGTGATCGGGAGTAGCAATAGCGGGTGAATCCGGGGCAACGGGAGCTTGTCGTCGACAATGCCACGGATCGGCGCTCCGCGCTCCCGACCCGGGGCACTCCGGCCCGAATTCCCGGGGAAACGGCACGGAAACGGCGCGCGGGGGTCGCCCGGAGGGGGCGGAAAGCGACCGCTGGGCGACGTGGGGCGCGGACCGTGCGAGGATCGGAGGGTCACAAGAAGACAAGGAAGACGACGGAAGGCACATCGTGGCTGAGCAGCTCTACGCCACCCTGAAGACCAACCACGGCGACATCGACGTCCGGCTCCTGCCGAACCACGCCCCAAGACGGTCAAGAACTTCGTCGAGCTCGCCAAGGGCGAGCGGGAGTGGACCAACCCGGCCACGGGCCAGAAGTCCACGGACAAGCTCTACGACGGCACGGTCTTCCACCGGGTGATCAGCGGCTTCATGATCCAGGGCGGTGACCCGCTGGGCAACGGCACCGGCGGCCCCGGCTACCAGTTCGAGGACGAGTTCCACCCGGACCTGTCCTTCGACAAGCCCTACCTGCTGGCCATGGCCAACGCGGGTCCGGGCACCAACGGCTCGCAGTTCTTCATCACCGTCGCCCCGACGACGTGGCTGAACCGCAAGCACACGATCTTCGGTGAGGTCGTGGACGCGGCGAGCCAGAAGGTGGTCGACGCGATCGCCACCACGCAGACCAACCCGCGCACCGACCGTCCGGTCAACGACGTCGTCATCGAGTCGGTCGTCGTGGAGACCCGCGAGGGCTGAGTCCCGCCCCGGGACTCCGGTGGCCGGTCCGGGTTCGGACCGCCCAAAGGGAACCAAACGCCCCGCTCGTCCGTATGGATGAGCGGGGCGGTGCGTTGCACACCACAGCGACAGGACGACCGAGGGGACCTCATGGACCAGGCAGCAGGCGGCACCCCGCAGGACGCCCAGCGCCTGCCGGTCTGTTACCGCCATCCCGACCGCGAGACGGGCATCAGCTGCACCCGCTGCGAGCGCCCGATCTGCCCGGAGTGCATGGTCGACGCCTCCGTGGGCTTCCAGTGCCCCGACTGCGTCCGCGGCGGCTCCGGGACCGGGCACGCGCCGAGCGCGTCGGCGCCCCGCACCCTGGCCGGCGGCACCGTCGCGGCCGACCCCCACCTGCTCACCAAGATCCTCATCGGGATCAACGTGGCGGTGTTCGTCGCGGTCCACGTCCAGGAGTCGCTGCTGAACCACCTGGTGCTGCTGGGCCGCTGGCCCGCCGCGCCCTTCCCGCCGATGGACGGCGTCGCGGACGGCGAGTGGTACCGCCTGGTGACGTCGATGTTCACGCACTGGGAGATCTGGCACATCGCCTTCAACATGCTCAGCCTGTGGTGGCTGGGCGGCCCCCTGGAGGCGGCCCTCGGCCGCGCCCGCTACCTCGCGCTCTACCTGGTCTCGGGGCTCGCGGGCAGTGCGCTGGCCTATCTGCTGGCCTCGCCGGGCACGGCCACGCTCGGCGCCTCCGGGGCGATCTTCGGCCTCTTCGGGGCGACCGCGGTGCTGATGCGCCGGCTCAACTACGACATGCGGCCGGTTCTGATCCTGCTGGCGATCAACCTGGTCTTCACGTTCACCTGGGCGAACATCTCCTGGCAGGCCCACATCGGCGGTCTCGTGGCCGGCGTGGTGGTGGGGTACGCGATGGTCCACGCCCCGCGCGAGCGCCGCTCGCTGGTGCAGTACGGCACCTGTGCGCTGGTCCTCGCCGTCGTCGTCGGGTTGACCCTGTTGAGAACGCTCCAGCTCACCTGAGCGCCCCGTTGTCCACAGCGTGTGGCGGATCTTGTGCACACGGTGCGGGAACACCTGTGCCCCCTGTCACTGACCAGTGTTTCCGCAGGTCAGGCAGGGGGCGAACAGGTTTTCGAGCGTCAGTCGTTCCGTCGTACCGGCGTCAACGTCCGGTGAGTTATCCACAGATCGTCGTTTCTTTTCCCCATGTGGAAAACGGCTGTGGATAACTCAGTGGATAGCCCTGGGCAGAGCTGCTCCGGGCCCTACTTCCACTGGGTGGAGACGGCGAATCCGGCGGCGATGAATCCGAAGCCCACCACGATGTTCCAGTTGCCGAGCGAGTCGATCGGCAGTGAACCGTCGGTGACATAGAAGACGACGATCCAGGCCAGACCGATGAGGAACATGGCGAGCATGACCGGGGCGACCCAGGAGCGGCTGTTCAGCTTGATGCCGGTCGCCTGCTTCGCCGGCGGGGCGTGTAGTCGGCCTTCTTGCGGATACGTGACTTCGGCACGAGGGTCTCTCCTGTCGATGCGCTGCGTGGCCGCGCAGGGATCTGGGTCGGGCTCGGGCTCCGTACTAGGGACGTAAGAGTGCTCCCGGGCGTCCGTTAGCGTAGTGCTTCCGTGGCGCCGAAGGAGATAAGGGTACGTTGAGCAATTCTGCCGACTCCCCGGGACGGGATCCAGCCCTGCCCGCAAGCGCCGTCTCCGGCCGGTGCGGGCGCTCACGGCAGCCGTCTTCGCTCTCGCGGGCCTCATTTTCGTCACCAGTTTCAACACCGCCAAAGGCACCAACATCCGCACGGACACCTCCCTGCTGAAGCTGTCCGACCTGATCCAGGAACGCAGCCGCGAGAACGGTGAGCTGGAGGAGTCCAACGCGGCCCTGCGCGAGGACGTCGAGTCGCTGGCCGAGCGGGACAACGGCAGTACCCGGGCGGAGGCGGACGAGCTGGCGGAGCTGGAGAAGAAGGCGGGCACCCAGAAGCTCACGGGCGAGGCGATCAGCGTCACCCTCAACGACGCCCCGCCGGACGCCACCGCCAAGCTCCCCGGCTACCCCGAGCCCCAGCCCGACTACCTGGTCATCCACCAGCAGGACCTCCAGGCCGTGGTGAACGCCCTGTGGCAGGGCGGCGCCCAGGGCATCAAGGTCATGGACCAGCGGCTGATCTCCACCAGCGCCGTGCGCTGCGTGGGCAACACCCTGATCCTCCAGGGCCGCGTGTACTCCCTCCGTACAAGATCACGGCGGTCGGTGACCCGGAGAAGCTGAAGCAGGCGCTGACCGCGTCCCCGGCGATCCAGAACTACATGGTCTACGTCAACGTCTACGGCCTCGGCTGGAAGGTCGACGACGAAGGGACCGTGACGCTGCCCGGTTACTCGGGCACGGTGGACCTGCACCACGCCGAGCCCGTGGACTGACCGCCCCTCCTCGTTTCACGTGAAACAGCCCCGCGCGGACTTGCGGAGCCCGGGAAACCGGGGCGCCGCGCCGTTAGTCTGGTGCGGAACGGCGTGAGTCCGGTGCCGTGGTACGAGGGAAGGGACGGCATGTACGGCTGGATCTGGCGGCATCTGCCGGGCAATGTGTGGGTGAAGGCGCTGATCTCACTGGTGCTCGTGGTGGCCGTGGTCTACGTGCTGTTCCAGTACGTCTTCCCCTGGGCCGAGCCGCTGCTTCCCTTCAACGATGTGACGGTGGACAACCAGTGAGCGCACGCATTCTCGTCGTCGACAACTACGACAGCTTCGTCTTCAACCTGGTCCAGTACCTGTACCAGCTGGGCGCCGAGTGCGAGGTGCTGCGCAACGACGAGGTGACGACCTCGCACGCCCAGGACGGCTTCGACGGTGTGCTGCTGTCGCCGGGCCCGGGCACGCCGGAGCAGGCCGGGGTGTGCGTCGACATGGTGCGGCACTGCGCGTCGACGGGGGTGCCCGTCTTCGGCGTCTGCCTGGGCATGCAGTCGATGCAGGTGGCGTACGGCGGGGTCGTGGACCGCGCGCCGGAGCTGCTGCACGGCAAGACCTCGCCCGTCGAGCACGAGGGCAAGGGCGTCTTCGCGGGGCTTCCCTCGCCGTTCACGGCGACCCGCTACCACTCCCTGGCGGCCGAGCCGGCCACCGTGCCCGCCGAGCTGGAGGTCACGGCCCGTACGCACGACGGGATCGTCATGGGGCTGCGCCACCGGGAACTGCCCGTCGAGGGCGTGCAGTTCCACCCCGAGTCGGTGCTGACGGAGCACGGCCACCGGATGCTGGCCAACTGGCTGGCGGAGTGCGGCGACGAGGACGCGGTGGCGAGGTCTGCGGGGCTCGCCCCGGTGGTGGGCAGGGCCACGGCGTGACCGCACTGCGCCCCGAGCGCGAGTCCGGCACCTCGTACGGGCAGCAGCCGTACGAGGGCCAGGGCGCGTTCGGGGGGTGGTACGGCGGTGAGGACTTCGCCGCCTACGCGCAGCAGCCCGCCGAGGGCGCCGTGCCGTCCGTGGCCGACGAGGAGACGGTCGCGCTGCGGATACCCGAGCCGGCGCCGCGGCGGTCCACCGAACCCGTGCCCCGCCCGGCGGGGGCGCGCGGCCCGCAGGAAGGCCGCCAGAGGCCGTCATGGACGCCACGGGGCCCCGCCCGCCGGACGGCCGGGCCCCGGGCCGCGCGGCCCGCTGAGGAACCGGCACGGCCCCTGACGCGGGTCGAGGCCCGCCGGCTGGCCCGGGCGCGCAAGCCCGGCCCGGCCGTGATCGCCAGCCGTGTGCTCGGCGAGATCTTCATCACGACCGGCGTGCTGATGCTGCTGTTCGTCACCTACCAGCTGTGGTGGACGAACGTGCGGGCGCAGGCGCAGGCCGACCAGGAGAAGAGCAGCCTCCAGGACGCCTGGGCCAGCGGCGAGCGCAACCCGGGCGCCTTCGAGCCGGGCCAGGGCTTCGCCATCCTGCACATCCCGAAACTGGACGTGGTCGTCCCCATCGCCGAGGGCATCGACAGCAAGCGGGTGCTGGACCGGGGCATGGTCGGCCACTACGCCGAGGGCGCCCTGAAGACGGCCATGCCCGAGGACAAGACCGGCAACTTCGGGCTCGCCGGCCACCGCAACAGCCACGGGGAGCCGTTCCGGTACATCAACCGGCTCGACCCGGGCGACCCGATCGTCGTCGAGACGCAGGACAAGTACTTCGTGTACAAGATGGCGTCCATCCTGCCGGTGACGTCGCCGAGCAACATCAGCGTCCTCGACCCCGTCCCCAAGCAGTCGGGGTTCACGGGGCCCGGCCGCTACATCACGCTGACCACGTGCACCCCGAGTTCACCAGCAAGTACCGGATGATCGTCTGGGGCAAGATGGTCGAGGAACGGCCGCGCAGCAAGGGCAAGCCGGATGCGCTCGTCAATTAAGGGCAGATGACCAGTGGCAGCGACCACCGACACCGATCACGAGCACGACCACGCGGAGCGCGCCGACGCGCCCGGCTCACCGCCGCCGACCCGGCGCCGCAGGCTGGGGCCCCTCGCGCTGGCCGTGAGCGTCTTCGGTGAGCTTCTGATCACGGCGGGCGTGCTGCTCGGCCTGTTCGTCGTCTACTCGCTGTGGTGGACGAACGTCCTGGCCGATCGCGCGGCGGGCCGGCAGGCCGACGAGGTCCGCGACACCTGGGCGCGGGAGGCGGGCGGCGACGGCGGCCCCGGTGCGCTGGACACCAAGGCCGGGATCGGCTTCCTGCACGTGCCGGCGATGTCCGACGACGAGATCCTCGTCGAGAAGGGCACGTCGATGAAGGTGCTCAACGACGGTGTCGCCGGCTACTACACCGACCCCGTGAAGTCGGCGCTGCCCATGTCGGGGAAGAAGGGCAACTTCTCGCTGGCCGCCCACCGGGACGGGCACGGTGCGAAGTTCCACAACATCCACAAGCTGGAGAAGGGCGACCCGATCGTCTTCGAGACGAAGGACACGTGGTACGTCTACAAGGTCTACGGCATCCTCCCCGAGACCTCGAAGTACAACGTCAAGGTCCTCGCCCCGGTCCCCGAGGAGTCCGGCAAGCAGAAGGCCGGCCACTACATCACCCTGACGACCTGCACGCCGGTCTACACGAGCCGGTACCGCTACGTCGTGTGGGGCGAGCTGGTCCGCACGGAGAAGGTCAACAGCGAGCGCACGCCGCCGAAGGAACTGCGCTGAGCGGTCCGCCGGCTCCCGGCTGACGAAAGACTCCGCTGGTGAAAGACTCCGCTGACGACGACCCCGGACGGCAAGAGCCCGGTTCGACGAAGAGCCCCGGTCCCTCACCAGGGACCGGGGCTCCGTCGTCGTGGCCGAGGCGGGCTCAGTCGTCGCCGCGGCCGCCGGGGAGGCCGCCGATGAAGCCGCCGTTGCCGTTGCCGTTGCCGCCGTTGTTCTCGCCGCCACCGCCGGTCGTCAGCGTGATCGGCGTCGAGGCGGGGTCGTCGACCTCGGTGCCCGCCGCCGGGTCCTGCTGGATCACCAGCGCGTTGCCGTCCGCGGGTCCGCTGACCTGGATGGTGGTGAACCCTGCCTGCTGCAGCTCCTGCTGGGCCTGGGCGAGCGGCCGGGCGCGGACCTCGGGGACCTTCACCTTCTGCTTGGCCTTGCCCACGATGATCTGCACCTGGGAGTTCGGGTCGACCGGGGTGCCGGCCTGCGGCGTGGTGGAGATGACCTTGCCGACCTGGTTCGGGTCGTCGGTGGGCTGCTCGGTGCAGTTGCCGGTGAGGTTGTTGGCCTGCATCTGCTGCTTGGCCGCGTCACAGCTCTGGCCGAGCACGTCCGGAACGGTGGACTGCTCCTTCTCCTTGGCCACGATCAGGGTGATCGTCGAGCCCTTCTCGACCTCCTCGCCCTTGATCGGGTCCTGGTCGAGGACGGTGCCCGGCTCGTCGGAGGACTCCCGCTGCTTGGTCTCCACCTCGAACTGGTAGTCGTCGCCCTCCAGCTTCGACTGGGCCTCGTCCAGGCTCAGGCCGATCACGCTCGGCACCGTCACCTTGGGAGCGCCGGTCGAGACGACCAGGTCGACGGCCGACTCCTTGTCGACGTCGGTGCCCGCGGCCGGGGTCGTCTCGCAGACCTTGCCCTCCGGCTGCTCCTCGCAGGGCTTGCGGGTGACCTCGCCCATCGTCAGATCGGAGTTGGTCAGCAGCTTCTTGGCGTCGTTCTGGGTCTGGCCGACGAGGTTGGGCACGGCGACGGTGTCGTTGCCCGGGCCGCCGTCGCCGCTGAACGCCCAGCGGCCGATGAGGATCGCGCCGACGAGGACGAGGATGCCCGCCACGACCAGCAGGATCGTGGAGGTGCTGTTCTTCTTCTGCTGGCGGCGCCGGTCGGGACGGTCGTCGTAGCCGTCGTTGTCCGGGTGCATCGGCGGCAGCATCGTCGTCGCGCCCGCGCCGGAGTCCGAGCGCAGGGCGGTCGTCGGCTGGTCGTCGCCGTAGCCGCCGTAGCCGGCGGCCCCCATCGCCGCGGTGGCGGCGACCGGCTGCCCGTCGAGGCAGGCCTCGATGTCGGCGCGCATCTCGTCCGCCGACTGGTAGCGGTAGTCGGGGTCCTTGACCAGCGCCCGCATCACGATCGCGTCCATCTCGGGCGTGATCTCGGGGTCGAAGACGCTCGGCGGCTGCGGTTCCTCGCGGACGTGCTGATAGGCCACCGCGACCGGGGAGTCGCCGACGAAGGGCGGGCGGACGGTGAGCAGCTCGTACAGCAGGCAGCCGGTGGAGTACAGGTCGGAGCGGGCGTCGACCTGCTCGCCCTTGGCCTGCTCCGGGGAGAGGTACTGGGCGGTGCCGATGACGGCCGCCGTCTGCGTCATCGTCATGCCGGAGTCGCCCATGGCGCGGGCGATGCCGAAGTCCATGACCTTGACCTGGCCGCCCCGCGTCAGCATGACGTTGGCCGGCTTGATGTCGCGGTGGACGATGCCGTTGCGGTGGGCGTACTCCAGGCCCTGGAGGATGCCGATGGTCATCTCCATCGCCCGCTCGGGCAGCAGCTTGCGGCCGCTGTGCAGCAGCTCACGGAGCGTGGAGCCGTCGACGTACTCCATGACGATGTACGGGATGGAGACCCCGTCGATGTAGTCCTCGCCCGTGTCGTAGACCGCGACGATCGCGGGATGGTTGAGCGAGGCGGCCGACTGGGCCTCCCGGCGGAACCGGGCCTGGAAGGACGGGTCGCGCGCGAGGTCCGCGCGCAGCGTCTTCACCGCCACGGTGCGGCCGAGCCGGGTGTCATGCGCGAGGTATACCTCCGCCATGCCACCACGGCCGAGCACCTGGCCCAGCTCGTACCGGCCGCCGAGGCGACGCGGCTCTTCCATAGCTACCTACCAGCCCTCTCCGTCGGTCCCGACCGGCATGCTTGTACGGTCGGAGGCTGCCGTCCGGCCTACCGTACCCGGCTCCGTTTGTGTGACTTGGCCAAGGCCGTCACCCGATACAGGACCGGTATCGCAACGTGCACCGATGTGAAGCAGACGTGAGCGGACTCACTTCCCGTTCACCGTGTGTCTCACTTCTTGCTGTCGAGCACCGCCTGCATCACGCTCTTCGCGATCGGTGCGGCCAGGCCGCCACCGGAGATGTCGTCGCGGACCGCGTCCTCGTCCTCGATCACGACGGCCACGGCCACCGGCGAGCTGCCGTCCTCGGCCTTGGCGTAGGAGATGAACCAGGCGTAGGGGTTCTCGCTGTTCTCGACGCCGTGCTGGGCGGTACCGGTCTTGCCGCCGACGGTGACGCCGGGGATCTTGGCGTTGGCGCCGGTGCCGTCCTCGACGACCGTCTCCATCATCGACTGGAGCTTCTGGGCGTTCTCCGGCGACAGCGGCTTGCTCAGCTCCTCCGGGTCCGTCTTCTCGATGGTGTCGACGTTCGGGGCCTGCAGCTCGTCCACCATGTACGGCTTCATCAGCGTGCCGTTGTTGGCGACGGCCGCCGGCACCATGGCCATCTGCAGCGGGGTCGCCGCGGTGTTGAACTGGCCGATGGAGGAGAGCGCGACCTGCGACTCGTTCATGTCGTCGGAGAAGACCGAGGCGCTGGTGCGCACCGGGGTGAACTGCTCCTCGTTGAAGCCGAACTTCTCCGCCGTCTCCAGCATCTTGTCGTTGCCCAGCTCGGAGCCGATCTTGCCGAAGACGGTGTTGCAGGAGATGCGCAGCGCCTCGCGCAGCGAGACGTTCTCGCACTGGATGTTGCCCTCGTTGGGCAGCTCCGTGGTGGTGCCGGGCATGGTCCACGGCTGCGGGGAGTCCGTCTTCTCGTCCGGGTCCGTGTACTTGCCGTGCTCCAGGGCCGCCGCCGCCGTCACCACCTTGAACGTGGAGCCGGGGGGGTAGACCTCGCGCAGCGCCCGGTTGAGCATCGGGTCGTCGGGGTTGTTCTTCTTCTGGAGCTTGTTCCAGGCCTCGGCGTCCGACTTGCCGTCGCCGGCGATGGTCGAGGGGTCGTACGACGGGTAGGAGGCCAGCGCCAGGATCTTGCCGGTGGACGGCTCGATCGCGGCGACCGCGCCCTTGCCGCCCTGCTTCTTCAGGCCCTCGTACGCCGCCTTCTGTGCGGCGCCGTTGAGGGTGGTGACGACGTTGCCGCCCTCCTTGTTCTTGCCGGTGAGCATGTCGAGGGTGTTGCGGAAGAAGAGCCGGTCGTCGTTGCCGGTGAGGATGCCGTCCTCGATGGACTCCAGCTGGTTGGCGCCGTAGGCCTGCGAGACGAAACCGGTCACCGGCGCCCACATCGCGCCGTTCTTGTACGTGCGCTTGTACTTGAAGTCGCCGTCGGTGGTGGCGTGCCCGGTGATCGCCTTGCCGTCGACGATGATGTCGCCGCGCGGCGTCGCGTACCGCTCGATGGCCACCCGCCGGTTGTGCTCGTCGTCCTTGAGGTCGTCGGCCTTGACGTACTGGAGCCAGTTGTCGCGGACGAGCAGCGTGAGGATCAGGAGTCCGCAGAAGATCGCGATTCGGCGCAGGGGCTTGTTCACGGTCGGACCACCTGGGTCATCTCGGCGTCGGGGTTGGCGGCGGGGGCGGGGGCCGGGCGGCGCGCGGTGTCGCTGATGCGCAGCAGCACGCCGATCAGGGCCCAGTTGGCGATGACGGAGGAACCTCCGTACGCCAGGAACGGCATCGTCATACCGGTCAGCGGGATGAGGCCCATCACACCGCCGGCCACGACGAACACCTGGAGGGCGAAGGCGCCGGACAGGCCGATGGCGAGCAGCTTGCCGAACGGGTCGCGGGCGGCGAGGGCGGTGCGCACGCCGCGCTCCACGATCAGGGCGTACAGCAGCAGCAGCGCCATGATGCCGGCCAGGCCCAGTTCCTCGCCGAAGGTGGCGAGGATGAAGTCGGAGTTGGCGGCGAACCGGATCAGGTCCGAGTGGCCCTGGCCCCAGCCGGTGCCGAGGGTGCCGCCGGAGCCGAACGCCCACAGCGCCTGCATGGCCTGCTCGGAGTGCCCGATCTCGCCCGCGCGGGAGAGGGTGTACTCGCGCATCGGGTTCAGCCAGGCGTCGACGCGCTGCTGGATGTGCGGCTCGAAGCTGGCCACGCCGACGGCGCCGACGGCGGACATCAGCAGACCGAAGACGATCCAGCTGGTCCGCTCCGTGGCGACGTACAGCATGATCACGAACATGCCGAAGAAGAGCAGCGAGGTGCCGAGGTCGGTCTCGAAGACCAGGATCAGGATCGACATCGCCCAGACCACCAGGATCGGGCCGAGGTCGCGTCCGCGCGGCAGGTACAGGCCCATGAAGCGGCGGCTGGCCAGCGCGAGCGCGTCGCGCTTCACCATCAGGTAGCCCGCGAAGAAGATCGCCAGGACGATCTTGGCGAACTCGCCGGGCTGGATGGAGAAGGAGCCGACCTGGATCCAGATCTTGGCGCCGTAGATGTTCCGGCCGAGGCCCGGCACCAGCGGGAGCAGCAGCAGGACCAGGGCGCCGAGCATGGAGATGTAGGTGTAGCGCTGCAGGACCCGGTGGTCCTTCAGGAAGATCATCACGGCGACGAACAGCGCGATGCCCATCGCGGTGTACATCAGCTGCCGGGGCGCGGCGCCGCCGGCCTGCTTGATCGACTGGAGCAGCTCGGACTGGTCCAGCCGCCAGATGGCGACGAGCCCGAGCCCGTTCAGCAGCGTGGCCAGCGGCAGCAGCAGCGGATCGGCGTACGGCGCGAACTTGCGGACCACCAGGTGGCCGACGCCGGCCAGCAGGCCCAGTCCGAGGCCGTAGCTCAGCAGTCCGGCGGGCACCTCGTCGTTGAGGGCCAGGCCCACGTTGGCGTAGGCGAAGACCGGGATGACGACGGCGAACACCAGCAGCGCCAGCTCGGTGTTGCGGCGGCTCGGCGCGCCGATGGCGCCGATCGTGGACGTGTGGTGCGTCGGCGAGTTGGAAGTACTGCTCATCGTGTGACGGGGCCTCTCACGGCTTGCCTACTGCTTACCGCACAGCGAGACGACCTTCTGCTCTTCCTCCGAGAGGGTGGGGCCGGGGCTGGGAGTGGGTGCGGTCGTGGACGGGGACGGGGTGCCCTGCGGCGAACCCGAGGGGTTCGGGCTCGGTGAGGCCTTGGACGTGAAGGAGGCGGGTGTGGTTCCCGTGCTGCCCCGGCCTCGCCCTCGCCCGTCTTCGCGTTCTGCTCGCTCTGCGCGGCGCGCCGGTCGGCCTGCTTCTTGCAGGCGGAGGCCTGCACGGCCAGCTCGTCGATCTTGGACCGGGCCTCGGCGAGGTCCCCCTCGACGATCGTGGCCTCGACCGCCTTCTGCTGGTACGGCGGCAGGTACTTGAGTTCGATCTCGGGGTGGTCCTTCTCGACCTTCGACAGCGACACCCAGGCCAGGTCCTGGTTGATGCCGCGGTACAGCGCGACGTGGTCGCCCCGGGTGCCGACGTAGTACTGGGTCTGGGTCCAGCGCCAGCCGCCGTACAGGCCCGCGCCGATGACGGCGAGGACCAGCACGGTGTAGAGGGAGACCCGCAGCCACCTGCGCCGCTTGCGGGGCTTGGCGAAGTCGCCCTCGTCCCAGTCGCCGAAGCCGCCGGCCGGGATGAAGCCGGTGGTGTCGCCGCTGCCGGGCGGGCCGAACTCGCCGCTCCCGCCGCCCTGGCCGCCGCCCTGCCGGCCGAGGCCGGAGGCGCGGCCGGCCGGGGTCTGCATGATCCCGTTGTCGCCGATCTGGTGCTGGTTCTCGGCGACGGCGCCGACCACGACCGGCGTGTCGGACAGCTGCCCGGCGAGGGTGTCGCCCGTGTCCAGGTCGAGGACGTCGGCGACGATGACGGTGATGTTGTCGGGGCCGCCGCCGCGCAGCGCGAGCTGGATCAGCTCCTGCACGGTCTCCTGGGGCCCCTGGTAGCTGGCGAGGGTGTCCTCCAACGTCTGGTGGGAGACGACACCGGAGAGCCCGTCGGAGCAGATCAGGTAGCGGTCGCCGGCCCGGACCTCGCGGATCGACAGGTCGGGCTCGACGTGGTCGCCGCTGCCGAGCGCGCGCATCAGCAGGGAGCGCTGCGGGTGGGTGCCCGCCTCCTCCTCGGTGATCCGGCCCTCGTCGACCAGGCGCTGCACCCAGGTGTGGTCCTGCGTGATCTGCGTGAGCACCCCGTCGCGCAGCAGGTAGGCGCGGGAGTCGCCGACGTGCACCAGGCCGAGCCGCTGCCCGGTCCACAGCAGCGCGGTCAGGGTGGTGCCCATGCCCTCCAGGCTGGGGTCCTCCTCGACCATCTGGCGGAGCTGGTCGTTGGCGCGCTGCACGGCCGTGCCGAGCGAGGTGAGGATGTCCGAGCCGGGCACGTCGTCGTCGAGGGCGACGATGGTGGAGATCACCTCGGAGGAGGCGACCTCACCGGCCGCCTGGCCGCCCATGCCGTCGGCGATGGCGAGCAGGCGCGGACCGGCGTAACCGGAGTCCTCGTTGCCCTCCCGGATCATGCCCTTGTGCGAACCGGCGGCGAAGCGCAGTGACAGACTCATGCGCACCTCGCCCGTCGGCTGCTCCGGGTACAGCCGGTCGTGTCGAGCCACACTGCCCACCCTCCGGTCGGGAGCGCGCCGCGGCCCGGGGTGCCGGCCGCCGCCGCGTGCTCGCTCCGCTCGCGCTCTTTCATGACGTAAGCACTACTTCCGCAGCTCGATGACGGTCTTGCCGATGCGGATCGGCGCACCCAGCGGAATCGGTGTGGGGGTCGTCAGCCGGGACCGGTCCAGGTACGTGCCGTTGGTGGAGCCCAGGTCCTCGACGATCCACTGGCCGTTCTGGTCCGGGTAGATCCTGGCATGGCGGCTGGAGGCGTAGTCGTCGTCCAGCACGATCGTCGAGTCGTGCGCCCGGCCCAGCGTGATCGTCTGCCCCTGGAGGGCGACGGTGGTGCCGGTGAGGGTGCCCTCGGTCACGACCAGCTTGGTGGGGGCGTTGCGGCGGCCCCGGCCGCCGCCGGACTGCTGGCGCTGCTGCGGGGGCGCCTGACGCGCGGCCTGCTGCCGGTCCCGGCCGGCCTCCCGGCGCGCGGAGCGCTGCGTGACGCGCGTACCGAACAGGTCGCTGCGGATGACCTGCACGGCCACGATCACGAACAGCCACAGTACGGCCAGGAAACCCAGCCGCATGACCGTGAGGGTCAGCTCTGACATTGCCCCCGGATCACCCTTCGGCTTGCCTATAGATAACGGTGGTGCTGCCCACGACGATCCGCGAGCCGTCGCGGAGCGTAGCGCGGGTGGTGTGCTGCCCGTCCACCACGATGCCGTTGGTGGACCCGAGATCCTGGATCGTCGAGGGCGTTCCGGTCCGGATCTCGCAGTGCCGGCGGCTCACGCCGGGGTCGTCGATCCGCACGTCGGCGTCGGTGCTGCGGCCCAGCACCAGCGTCGGGCGGGAGATCTGATGGCGGGTGCCGTTGATCTCGATCCAGTAGCGGGTGCGTCCGGCGGACGCGGGCGGGGCCGGGGGCCGCTGGCCGCCCGCGGGCTGCGGGTAGCCGTAGCCGCCGCCCTGGCCGCCGGGCGGCGGCGCGGAGGGCATGGGCGGGACGCCGGCGGGGGCGCCCGCGGGAGCGGCCGGCGGGTAGCCGTAGCCGCCGGGACGTCCGGCCGGCGGCGCGGCGGGGGCCGCGGGCGCGCCCTGCTGGCTGCTGGAGGAGGCGAGCGTACGGCTGCGCACCCGGTACAGGCCGGTGTCGAGGTCGTCCGCCTTCTCCAGGTGGACCTTGATCGGTCCCATGAACGTGTAGCGCTGCTGCTTGGCGTAGTCGCGCACCATGCCGGCCAGCTCGTCGCCGAGCTGGCCGGAGTACGGGCTGAGCCGCTCGAAGTCGGGAGCGCTCAGCTCCACGATGAAGTCGTTGGGGACGACGGTGCGGTCGCGGTTCCAGATGGTCGCGTTGTTGTCGCACTCGCGCTGGAGCGCTCCCGCGATCTCCACGGGCTGCACCTCGGACTTGAACACCTTGGCGAAGGTGCCGTTGACCAGACCTTCGAGACGCTGCTCGAACTTCTTCAGGACTCCCATGGGGCACCTCCTCCGTCGCTGCCGTCCTGTTCCCTGCCCTGCGTACTGCTGCCTGCGGCGTGGGCCCGCGTGCCGCTCACCCGCGCACCGCCCACCTGGTACTGCTTACTGATCGTATCCACGCGCCGGTCGATCGGCTGGTTCCCCCTGTCGGCCCCGTCGACGGGTGTCGACGCCTGTCGGAGTTCCCGCTGGAGCTTGCCTTGGAACTCTTCCGGGCGCGCTCCTGGGCGTACTCATGCCCAGGATCGTAGAGGGGGCTGCAGACCAGTGTCCCGCACCCGGCTGTGGACCCGGCCCGCCTTCTGTGCAGACGGGCCGGACCGGTACGAGGTTGATACGTGAACGGACACGTGTCGATACGTGGGCTGCCCGCCGTCGGGTCCCGGCCGGCGGCCGTCGGTCCTGGCCGGCCGCCGCGCGGTCCTGGTCGGCCGCCGCGCGGTCCGGGGCCGTCGCCCGGCCGGGGGCCGTCCAGCCCGGCCGGGGCCGCCGCCTGGCCAGGGGCCGGATAAGGGATGTGAATCCACCCCGTACGGCGTGCTAATGTTCTGGGTGTCGGAAGGCGCCGGGCCGAAAGGAACGGGGCCGGAGGACACACCCAATGCGCGGGTGGCGGAATAGGCAGACGCGCTGGATTCAGGTTCCAGTGCCCGCAAGGGCGTGGGGGTTCAACTCCCCCTCGCGCACAAGACGGAAGCCCGTAGGTCTCGGACCTACGGGGCTTCTGCGTTGTCCGCGCCCTGCCCGGGGGTTGTGAGGAAGGTCTCAGGAGGGTCCCGGGCCGGTCGGAGCGGTCGGCGGAGCCGTGAGGGGTGTGGCCGGACCGTCGGGGGTGTGGCAGGCGTCACTCGCGGTGCCACAGCGCCGGGACGTTCGGGGGTTCCCAGCCGGGCATCGAGGTGTGGGCCTGCACACACCGGTAGGCGGCCCCGCCGTACGTGACCCGGTCGCCGGCGGCGTACGCGCGGCCCGGCGCCCAGGTGCCGCCGGGCGGGTCGGTCGGGGGATCGGTGGGCGGACCGGTCGGTGCCCCGTCCACGTCCAGCACGAAGTCGAACGTGGCCTGTCGGCGGCCGCCGGCGTCGCGGACGTTCATCAGCAGCGCCGGGTCGAACAGGGCGTCGGTGGCGTTGCGCGGCTCCCCGGGAAGTACAGCTGCGTGGTCAGCACCGGTTCGCCGGGCGCCTGCGCCTTGACGTGGATGTGCCGGGTACGGCCGGGGTACAGGCCGGGCACGATCGTGCGCAGCGTGAAGGCGCCGGTGGCGTCGGTGAACTGGTGGCCCCGGAAGCGGTAGCCGGCCATGTCGTAGGCGCCGGAGTCGTCCGCCTGCCAGAAGTCGAGCAGCACGCCGCGGAGCGGGGCGCAGTTCCGGCCGAAGACGTAGCCGCTCACCGTGAGCGGGATGCCGGCGGCGCCGGGCGGGACCAGGTCGGTGCGCAGCGGGGAGTTCGGCTTGAAGTAGGGGCCCTCCATCTGGTCGGGCGTGGGGTCGTCGCCGTCGTCGCAGTAGGGCGTCGGAGGGAGGGTCCCGCTCGACGCCCGGGACTCCCGGGCCAGCGCCACGGTGCCGCCGACGAGCAGCGGGACGGCGGCACCGGCGGCCACGGCGGCCCGCAGGAGGGCCTTGCGGCTGATGCCGGGCGGGGTGGGGTGGGGACCTTCCGGGCCGGGGCCCACCGGGTCGGGGCCCACCGGGGCGGGGCCCACCGGCGGGTGCCTTCCGTGCCGGGTTCTTGCGTGCCGGGCTCCTGCGTGCCGGGTTCCTGCGCGCCCGGGCTTTTGGCGTCGGGTTCGCCGGCGGGGTGCGGGGGCATGGCTGTCCTCCGTCTCTTCTGTGGGGGCGAGATCCGGGGTGTGCCTGGGGTTGCCGTGCGCGTGTGCTGTGCGCGGTCGGCTGTGCGCGTGTGCCGCGCGGTGATCGTGGGGGCGCGCCCGGGGCGCGGGGCAGGCTGCTGGTGCCGTGGGGCGCGCTCCCGCGATCGTCGGCCACCGTATGCGTGCCGGTGAGGGCCGGGGAGCTCTCGTTCCGCCCCCTGCACGGCGTTATGTGCGGGAGCGGGCGGGTGCGCGGGCGGGCACGTGTGCGGGCGGGCACGTGTACGAGCGGTGGGCTCGGATGTACCGTCGTGGCGCGTTGACGCGGGCCGTGGAACGGGCGGCCGCGCGGGCCTTGGGGAGGGTGACCGGGATGACCGAGGTGATGACAGAGGCACCGGCGGCGGACAGGGTGCGGGTGCCCGCCGTGCCCGGGTTCGCGGCGTGGCCCGCCGACGGCTCGCCCAAGGCGGAGGGCAAGGCGCTGCGGCGGCGGGTGCCGCGCTCCGCTCACGCCCGGCTCGACCTGGACCCGGTGCGCCCCGACGCGGTGAGCGCCGTGGAGGAGTCCAACCGGGGCCGGATCGCCGAGCTGACCCGATACGGGTCGGCCGGATGGCGGCGACGCCGTTCGCCTTCCTGCGCGGGTCGGCCGGGCTCATGGCGTACGACCTGGCGCGCACGCCGATGACGCGGATCCGGGCGCAGATCTGCGGGGACGCGCACGCCGCGAACTTCGGTCTGTACGGCGACGCGCGCGGCGGCCTGGTCATCGACCTGAACGACTTCGACGAGACCGTCCACGGCCCCTGGGAGTGGGACCTCAAGCGGCTCGCCGCCTCGCTGGTGCTGGCCGGGCGGGAGGCCGGCGCGGACGAGGACACGTGCCGACAGGCCGCCCACGACGCGGCCGGCGCCTACCGGCGCACCATGCGGCTGCTGGCGAAGCTTCCCGCGCTGGACGCCTGGAACGCCATCGCCGACGAGGAACTGGTCTCCCACACCGACGCCCACGACCTGCTCGGCACCCTCGAGCGGGTCTCCGAGAAGGCGCGGGCCAACACCAGCGGGCGGTTCGCGGCCAAGTCGACCGAGGCGAGGCAGGACGGCGGACGGCGGTTCGTGGACGCCCCGCCGGTGCTGCGGCGCGCCTCGGACGCGGTCGCGGCGGAGGTGGCCGCGTCCCTGGAGTCGTATCTGACCACGCTGTCCGAGGACCGGCTGCCGCTGCTGGCCCGGTACGCCGTCCAGGACGTGGCGTTCCGAATCGTCGGCACGGGGAGCGTGGGCACGCGGTCGTACGTCGTGCTGCTGCTGGACCACCGGGGCGAGCCGCTGGTGCTCCAGGTGAAGGAGGCGCGGACGTCGGCACTCGTGCCGCATCTGGTGACGGCCGGGTTCGACGTGCCCGAGGTCGCGCACGAGGGCCGGCGGGTGGTGCTGGGCCAGAAGCGGATGCAGGTCGTCAGCGACATCCTGCTGGGCTGGACGTCGGTCGACGGGCGGCCGTTCCAGGTGCGGCAGTTCCGCAACCGCAAGGGCAGCGTCGATCCGGCCGCGCTCGCCGCCGACCAGGTCGACGACTACGCCCGGATGACCGGCGCCCTGCTGGCCCGCGCCCACGCGCACAGCGCCGATCCGCGGCTGATCGCCGGGTACTGCGGCAAGAACGAGGAGCTGGACGAGGCGATCGCCGCGTTCGCCGTCGCCTACGCCGACCGCACGGAGGCGGACCACGCGGAACTGGTGGCCGCGGTGCGGGTGGGGAAGGTGGCGGCGGAGACGGGGGTCTGAGCGCTGGGGTGAGCGCCGGAGTGTGAGCGCCGGGAGCGGCGGGGTGAGCGCCGGGGCCGACGCGGCGCGGGTGGGTTGTGGTTGTGCGGTGGGTGGGGGTGTGTTCCGCGTGGCGTGTGGGGTGGGTGGGGGTGTGCGCCGGGTGGTGTGTGCGGTGGGTGGCGTGTGCGGTGGGTGGGTGCCGGTGGTGGCCTAGGCTGGTCGGGTGACGACCCCGGAAGCTGAGCAGGGCGGTGCCGAACGGCCGGCGCCGCAGAGCGCGCCCCGACCGGAGGAGCGGTCGGAGCGGTCGGAGGGCCGGTCCGAGGAACTGTCGGAGGGCCGGCCGCAGGAACAGCCCCATGAACGGCCCGAGGAGCGGCTGGAGCGAGCCGTGCGCGCCGCCGAGCAGGCGCTGATCGAGTACGAGATCGCGGTGGAGAGCTTCCGGGTCGAGGTCGAGAACTTCTCCCGGCTGCACCACCAGCGGCTCGGCCCGGTGTACGCGCGCCTGGAGGAGCTGGACGCACAGATCCTCGCCGCCAAGGCCGACCTCAGCGGCGACCCCGAGGACCGCCGCCGCGCGGACGAGGCCCGGGCCCGGCTGCTCCCCTGCCCGGCGTCGAGGAACTGATGCACGGCTGGATGGACGGCGGAGGGCTGTTCCCGGAGGCCGCGGCGATGCTCACCGAGCAGCCGGTACGGCCGCCGCAGCGGGTGCGGCCCAGCGAGGAGGCCCGCCGCCTCTACCGCGAGCTGGCCCGCAAGGCCCACCCCGACCTGGCGCAGGAGGAGGGCGACCGCAAGCGGCGCGAGGAGTTCATCACCCGCGTCAACGCCGCCTACGCCCGTGGCGACGCGTCCGAGCTGCGGGAGCTGGCCGAGGAGTGGGCCGCCGGCCCGCAGCCCGAGCGGGGGCCGAGCCGCGCCGAGGAGCTGTACGCCCGCCTGGAGTGGCTGGCCCAGCGCAAGGAACTGCTCACCCAGGTCGCCAAGGAGCTGGAGGAGGGCGCGATCGGCGGCATGCTCCGGCTGGCCCCCGACGACCCCGACCGGCTGCTGGACGAGATCGCCGAGCAACTGCGGGCCCAGGTCGCCGAACGCGAGGCCGAGCTGGCCGAACTGCTGGGACTGGTCGGGCAGCAGGGGCAGCAGGGGCAGCAGGGCCAGGAGGGGCAGGAGGGCCTGCCGGGCTAACCGGACCGGCAGGATCGGCAGGGCTGGCAGGTCCGGCAGGAGCGGTCGGGGCTGGCTGGGCAGAAAGGGGAGCCGGCCGGCCGGACCGCCGGGGCTGGAGGGACAGCCGGGGCAGCAGGGGCCGGTACGCGTGGCCGCAGGGCGCAGGCTCCGGTCGCGGGGCGGCCGGGCATGGGTCGCGTGGCGGCAGCTCGGGTCGCGGGCCGGCAGGGCACGGGTCGCGGGCGGCAGGTGAGCGGAGCCGCTGTCGCCGGGAGGTCGTCGAGGTTGGCGGCGGGACGGCCGGTGCCGGCGGCGCGCCGCCGGGCGCTCGCGGTGTCGGGTAGCGTCGGGGACATGAATTTCGGAGCTGGTGTGCCCACGGTCGAGGTCGCCGACCTCAAGGACGACGCCTTCCTGCTGGACGTCCGTGAGGACGACGAGTGGCAGGCCGGTCACGCCGAGGGTGCGCTGCACATCCCCATCAGCGAGTTCGTCGCCCGGTACGGCGAGCTGACCGAGGCCGCGCCGCAGGACGGCCGGGTGCACGTGATCTGCCGGTCCGGCGGACGCTCGGCCCAGGTCACCATGTACCTCGTCCAGCAGGGCATCGACGCCGTGAACGTCGACGGCGGCATGCAGGTCTGGGCCGCCGCCGGCCGTCCCGTGGTGACCGATGCGGGTGAGCCGGGCCACGTGATCTGACGCGGGCCGGCACGCCCCCGCAGGAGGCGTGCCGGGGCGTCTCACGGAGCGGCGGGCGCCGGCCCCGGTGGGCCATGGCGCAGGTGGGCGCGGTGCGCGCGGTGCCCGGCGGACCCGCGACAGCGGCCGGCCCCGGTGTGCGGTGTCGGCCGGCTCAGCGGTCGAAGTCCAGTTCCACCTTCTCCGTCACCGGATGCGACTGGCACGCCAGCACATAGCCCGCCTCCGTCTCCTCCGACTCCAGCGCGTAGTTGCGGTCCATCCGGACCTCGCCCGAGACCAGGAACGCCCGGCACGTCCCGCACACCCCGCCCTTGCAGGCGTACGGCGCGTCCGGCCGGTTGCGCAGGACCGCGTCCAGGAGGGACTCGCCCTCGCGGACGGGCCAGGTGCCGCCGCGGCCGTCGAGGCGGGCGGTGACGGTGCTGTGCGCGGGGGCGGTCGACGGGGCGGCCGCTGCCGTACCGCCGTCCACGTGGAAGATCTCCTCATGGATGCGGCCGCGCGGCACGCCGAGCCCGCGCAGCGCCCGCTCGGCGCCCTGCACCAGCCCCAGGGGCCCGCACAGGAACCAGCCGTCCACCCGCTCCACCGGCAGCAGCGACGGCAGCAGCGCGGTCAGCCGCTCCTCGTCGAGCCGGCCGGACGGCAGCCCCGCCTGCTGTTCCTCCCGGGAGAGCGCCGTCACCAGCTGGAACCGGTCGGGGTACCGGTCCTTCAGGTCGGCGACCTCCTCCAGGAACATCGTCGACGCGGACGTCCGGTCACTGCGCAGCAGACAGAACCGGGCCCGCGGCTCCCGCGCCAGCAGCGTCGAGACGATCGACAGCACCGGGGTGATGCCGCTGCCGCCGACCACGGCCGCGTACAGGCCGGGAGCCGGGTCGAGCGTGAACCGGCCGGCCGGGGTCATCACCTCCAGCTCGTCCCCGACGTTGATCTCCTTCATCGCGTACGTCGAGAAGGCCCCGCCCTCGACCAGCCGGACCCCGACCCGCAGCCATGCCGGGCCCTCGCCGTCCGGGGCCGGGGAGCAGATCGAGTAGGTGCGGCGGATCTCACGGCCGTCCGCCGTGCGGCGCAGGGCGAGGTGCTGGCCGGGGGCGTGCCGGAACTCGCCGCGCAGGTCCGGGGGACGTCGAGGGTGAGGGCGACGGAGTCGTCGGTGAGCCGGTCGACCGCGGCCACCCGGAGCCGGTGGAAGCGGGCCATCACAACTCCTTGAAGTGGTCGAAGGGTTCCCGGCAGGCCAGGCACCGGCGCAGCGCCTTGCAGGCGGTCGAGGAGAACCGGCTGAGCAACTCCGTGTCGGCGGACCCGCAGTGGGGGCAGCACACGGGGTCCTGGGCCGGGTCGGACGCGGTCGCCGTCTCCGGCCGGACGCCCGCCGGGCGGGTGTGGGTCGGACCGAGGGACACGGTCACGGGTCCCTCCCGGTGACGCACGCGCGGCGGGGCGATCCCGAACCGCCGGAGCTTCTCGCGGCCCTCGTCGGTGATGTCGTCCGTCGACCAGGCGGGTGCGAGCACCGTGCGCACGGAGACGTCCCGCACGCCGTGCTCGCGCAGCGCCCGCTCTATGTCGAGGGACATCGCCTCGATCGCGGGGCACCCGGTGTACGTCGGGGTCAGCTCCACCTCGACGGCCTCGGGGCCGTGGGCGTGCACCGCCCGGACGACACCCAGCTCGCGCAGGGTGAGCACGGGCAGCTCGGGGTCGGGCACCGCGCCGGCGATCTCCAGCAGCTCCGCTTCCAGCGGGGTCGGCGTCACCATGTCGCCCCCGGGTGGCTGCGGTGCAGGTGCTGCATCTCGGCGAGCATCCGGCCGAACGGCTCCGTGTGCAGGCCCTGGCGTCCGGCGCCCGCCGCCCAGGCGCCCTTCCGCGGGCCCTCGGGCACGGTCAGGGTGGCGCGGCGCAGCACGTCCCCGACGCTCTCGAGCCAGGCCGCCTCCAGCGCCGCCCAGTCGACGTCGAGTCCCTCCACCGGCTGGAACATCTCGCCGGTGAACCGCCACAGCGCGTCGCAGGCCCGCTGCATCCGCTCGTGGCTCTCCTGTGTGCCGTCGCCGAGGCGCAGCGTCCACTGCTCGGCGTGGTCGCGGTGGTAGGCGACCTCCTTGACGGCCTTGCCGGCCAGCGGCGCGAAGGGGCCGTCGCCCGCGGCCAGTTCGGTGTGGAGCAGGTGCTGGTAGACGGAGAAGTACAGCTGGCGGGCGATGGTGTGGGCGAAGTCGCCGTTGGGCTGCTCCACCAGCTGGAGGTTGCGGAAGGCGCGCTCCTCGCGGAGGAAGGCCAGCTCGTCCTCGTCGCCGGCCGACGACAGCAGGACGCGCGCCTGGCCGAGCAGGTCGAGGGCGATGTTGGCGAGGGCGACCTCCTCCTCCAGCACCGGGGCGTGACCTGCCCACTCGCCGAGGCGGTGGGAGAGCACCAGTGCGTCGTCGCCGAGGGCGAGGGCGGCCGTCGTGGGCAGGGCGTCGCGGGCCGTGGGCGTCGTCACAGGTGCTGCACCCCCTCGGGATCTCGTAGAACGTCGGGTGCCGGTACGGCTTGTCGGCGGCCGGCTCGAAGAACGGGTCCTTCTCGTCGGGGGAGGACGCGGTGATCGCGGACGACGGGACCACCCACAGGGAGACGCCCTCGCCGCGGCGGGTGTACAGGTCCCGGGCGTTGCGCAGGGCCAGCTGGGCGTCCGGGGCGTGCAGGCTGCCGGCGTGGGTGTGGGCGAGGCCGCGCCGGGAACGGACGAAGACCTCCCACAGGGGCCAGTCGGTCGTGCTCATGCGTGCGCCTCCTCGCGCTCACCGGTGTGCTCGGCCGGGCCGGCCGTGACGGTCGTGGCGGCCGGGGCGGTCGTGCCAGCCGGGGCGGCCTGCTTGGCCGCGTAGGCCGCGGCGGCCTCCCTGACCCACGCGCCTTCGTCGTGCGCGCGCCGGCGCTGGGTGATCCGCTGCTCGTTGCACGGGCCGTTGCCCTTGAGGACGTCCCAGAACTCGGTCCAGTCGATCGGGCCGAAGTCGTAGTGCCCCCGCTCCTCGTTCCAGCGCAGCTCCGGGTCGGGGAGCGTGAGGCCGAGGGATTCGGCCTGGGGGACGCAGATGTCGACGAAGCGCTGGCGCAGCTCGTCATTCGAGTGGCGCTTGATCTTCCAGGCCATCGACTGGGCCGAGTGCTGGGAGGCGTCGTCGGGCGGGCCGAACATCATCAGCGACGGCCACCACCAGCGGTCCACCGCGTCCTGCGCCATCGCGTGCTGTTCGGGGGTGCCCCGGCTGAGGGCGAGCAGCAGCTCGTACCCCTGGCGCTGGTGGAAGGACTCCTCCTTGCAGATGCGGACCATCGCGCGGGCGTAGGGGCCGTAGGAGCACCGGCACAGGGGACCTGGTTGGTGATCGCGGCGCCGTCCACGAGCCAGCCGATCGCTCCGACGTCGGCCCAGGTCAGCGTGGGGTAGTTGAAGATCGAGGAGTACTTCTGGCGGCCGGAGTGGAGCTTGGCGAGCAGCTCGTCCCGGCTCACGCCCAGCGTCTCGGCGGCGCTGTACAGATACAGGCCGTGACCGGCCTCGTCCTGGACCTTGGCCATCAGGATGGCCTTGCGGCGCAGCGAGGGCGCGCGCGTGATCCAGTTCGCCTCCGGCTGCATGCCGATGATCTCGGAGTGGGCGTGCTGGGCGATCTGCCGGATCAGCGTGGCGCGGTAGGCGTCGGGCATCCAGTCACGGGGCTCGATCCGCTCGTCGGCGGCCACGGCGGCGTCGAAGGCGCGCTCGTACGCGGTGGTGTCGCCGGACGGGTCCGCGGTCGTGCCGACGCGGGTGCCGCCGGCCTCCGCCGTGCCGTGCGCCTGGGTGCGGGCCGTGTGGTCCGCGGCTGCTGTCGCCATGAGGTCCCCCTCGACCTGGGCTGTCTCGGAGCGTGCTCCCGACCGATCGTTCGGTTCGTGCGATTTCATGGTGCGACGGGGGCCGTAAGGTGTCAACCGCTGTGGATAACCTGCCGGGGACCGCCGGGCCGCCTGTGGACAACGGCGCCCCGCGGTGGGCGTGGCGAGGACCACGGCTCCGGGTGACCGCCGGGGGCTGTGGGCGCGGGCGGTCCTGAGTACCGTTCGCGTTCGAACACCGCGCAGCGGAGCGCCCGCGGGGCGCCACGGCGTCCGGCGGCAGGCGGGCGGCGAGACGGACCGGAGCGAGCGGAATCGGGGAACGGGGCGGAATGGACGCGTACGACACAGGGCCGGACGCCCGGCGACTGCCGGAGCGGCCGGCCGGACCTCCCGGACCCGCCGCCGGGCAGGAGTCCGCCGGCCAGGAGTCCGTCGGCCAGAAGTCCGCCGGCCAGGAGTCCGTCGGCCCGCCCACGGGCCGCCGCCCCGCAGCACCTGCCGCGGACGCCCCGGCTCCCGATGCCCTCGGCCCGGATGCCCTCGGCCCGGGTGCGCGGCCGGCCGCCGGCCCGAGTACGGACGCTCCGGGTCCGGATGCCCTCGGTCCGGATGCGCGGCCGGCCGCCGGCCCGAGTACGGACGCCCCGGCTCCGGGCCCCTTCGGCCCGGACGCCGCGTCCCCTGGTGCCCCGCCTCCAGACGCCGTCGGCCCCGATGCGCCGTCCCCGGACGGCAGGGCCCCGATGCGCCGTCCCCCGACGGCACGGTCCCCGATGCGCCGTCCCCGGACCTCCGTACCGGCGTCGCCGCCCTCTCCCCCGCTACCAGGTCGGTGCGGCGCTCGCGCTCGCCGTCGTGGCCGTCACCGTCTGCGTCCACCTCGGCATGACCTTCCTGCACGTCGCACCGGCCAACACCCTGACCAAGCAGCACGGCGAGGCCGTCGACGCGTGGGTCTACCCGGAGTTCGAGCAGAACTGGAAGCTGTTCGCGCCGAACCCGCTCCAGCAGAACACCGCCGTCCAGGTCCGCGCCGAGGTGCGCACGGCGGGCGGCGAGATACGCACGACCGGCTGGTACGACCTGTCCGCCGAGGACGGCCGGGCCATCGACGGCAACCCGGTGCCCAGCCACACCCAGCAGAACGAGCTGCGCCGCGCCTGGGACTTCTTCGTCTCCACCCACGACTCCGACAACCGCCCGGTGGGCCTGCGCGGCGCCTTGTCGGAGACGTACCTGCGCCGCATCGCGGTGCTGCGCCTGGACCGCAACGAGGCCGCCGGGCCCGGCGGCGCCGTCGAGCGGGTCCAGCTCCGCTCCCGCACGGTGAACGTGCCGCCGCCCGACTGGAGCCGCGAGAAGGTCTCGGACCGCCCGCAGTACCGGGTGCTGCCCTGGTGGTCGGTCCCGGCCGGCGAGGCGGAAGGAGTCGCCGGATGAACCGCGTCGTCCTGGCGGTCTCCCGCGCCATCGCCCGCGTCACCGAGGCCCCGCTCGGCCGCTATCAGACGGCCGTGATCCGCATCGGGTTCAGCGCCACCTGGCTGCTCTTCCTGCTGCGCGAACTGCCCCACCGCCACGAGCTGTACGGCCCGGACGGTCCGTGGAGCTGGACCCTCGCCCAGCAGCTCGTCGCCGACAACGGCTCCTTCACCGCGCTGATGTGGTGGGACGGCCGGCCGTGGTTCGAGGCCGTCTACGCGCTGGCCGTGCTGAGCAGCGTGCTGCTGCTGCTCGGCTGGCGCACCCGCACCATGTCGGTGCTCTTCATGGTCGGCGTGCTCTCGTTGCAGAACCGCAGCGTCTTCATGGGCGACGGCGGCGACAACGTGCTGCACATCATGAGCATCTACCTGGTCTTCACCCGCTGCGCCCAGGTGTGGTCCCTGGACGCGCGCCGGGCCCGGCGGGTGCGCGAGGCACACGCGCGTGGCGAGAACGTGCCGGACCGGACCGGCCCCGTCCTGTGGGGCGTGCTCGGGTTCGTGCTGCTCACGGTGACGCTCGCGGACCGCTTTGACGGCGACTGGCTGGTGCCGGTGCTGCTGTGGATGGTGTGGGCCGCCCAGTGCCTGTGGTGGTGCGTGCAGCGCATCGAGCGGACGCGCGAGCCGCGGATCCTGCTCGACGTGATCGCCAACACCGTGCACAACGGGGCGCTGCTGGTGATCATGGCCGAGGCCTGTCTGATCTACGCGACCGCCGGCTGGTACAAGGTGCAGGGCTCGCGCTGGCAGGACGGCACCGCGGTGTACTACCCGCTCCACCTGGACTACTTCTCCCCCTGGCCCGCCCTCGCCGACCTGCTGGCGGCCAGCGGCACCATGGTGATGCTCATCACCTACGGCACCGTGGCCGCCCAGGTCGCCTTCCCGTTCACGCTGTTCAACCGGCGGGTCAAGAACGTCCTGCTGGCCGTGATGATGGTCGAGCACGCCGCGATCGCGGTCGTCCTCGGGCTGCCGTTCTTCTCGCTGGCGATGATCGCGGCCGACGCCGTGTTCCTGCCGACGTCCTTCCTGCGCCGGCTGGGCGGCTGGGCGACCCGCGCGCGCGGGCGGCTGCCGCGGCGCCGGAAGCCCGCGGGCGTGCCCGCGCAGCGGGGCGGGAACGGCGCGGAGGGGGCCGGACCGCCTCGGGTGCCTCAGGGGCATCGCCGGCATCGGGCGCATCGGGCGCATCGGCCACCGCGGACTCCGAGGGCGCCGACGGCAGACACGTAGGCTTCCCGGCATGACCGACCCCGTGACCGGCTGGCGGCGGATCGCCGCCACCGGGGTGCTGCTCGACGGCTTCCATGCCCTCAAGCACGCCCTGCGCTTCGGCGCCGAGGTCCCCATGGCCGTCACCACCGACCGCGCGGCCGCGCTCGCCCTCGCCGAGGAACTGGCGCCGGACGTGCGGGAGCGGCTGGAGGGCCTGCTGACCGAGGTCCCGGAGCAGGTGTACGCCTCCTGTGTGCCGCGCCCGCACCCCACCGGCGTGGCCGCCCTGGCCGTGCGGCCCGCCCGCGAGGCGGGGCTGCGGCAGCTTGCGCGCACCCCGCGCACCGCGCCCGTCGTGGTCCTCGACAACCCGCGCAACCTCGGCAACGCGGGCGCCGTGATCCGCCTCGCCGCCGGCTTCGGCGTGACCGGCGTGGTCACCACCGGCACCCTCGACCCCTGGCATCCCACGGTGGTGCGCGGCGGGGCGGGACTGCACTTCGCGACCACCGTCGAGCGGCTGGACGTCGAGGACCTGCCGGCCGGGCCGGTGTACGCCCTGGATCCGGAGGGCGAGGACATCCGCCGGCTGAAGCTGCCGGACGACGCGCTGCTCGCGTTCGGATCGGAGCGCAGCGGGCTCTCCCGCGAGCTGCGCGCGCGGGCCGACCATCTGGTGGCCCTGCCGATGCGCCCCCAGGTCTCCAGCTACAACCTCGCGACCAGTGTCGCCATGACGCTGTACCACTGGAGCGTCACCGGGGGCGCTGCGCACGTGCCCCAGGGCCGGTGAGCCCGGCCGGCGTCCGGGCTACGCCTCCCGGCGGACCTCGACCACCCGGAAGCGGTTGGCGACGAACGCGCCGTCCGTGAGGGCCGCGTTGGCCGCCGGGTTGCCGCCGGAGCCGTGGAAGTCGGAGAAGGCGGCCGTCTGGTTGACGTACACCCCGCCCGTGAGGTTGAGCGACAGCTGGGCGGCCTCCTCCAGGCAGACCTCCTCGACGGCCCGCTCGACCTCGGCGTCGGTGGTGTAGGCGCCCACCGTCATGGCGCCCTTCTCACGGATGCTGCGGCGCAGCAGCTCCATCGCGTCGGCCGCCGAGTCCACCGCCACCGCGAAGGAGACGGGGCCGAAGCACTCGCTCATGTAGGCGGCCTCGTCGTCCGGCTTGGCGCCGTCCAGCTTCACGATCACCGGGGTGCGTACGACGGCGTCCGGGAACTCGGGGTTCGGCACCGCGCGGGAGGCGAGGGCGACCTCGCCGAGGCCGGCGGCGGCCTCCAGGCGGGCCTTGACGTCCGGGTTGACGATCGCGCCGAGCAGGGCGTTCGCCCGCGCGTCGTCGCCGAGGAGGCCGTCGACGGCCTTGGCCAGGTCGGCGGTCACCTCGTCGAAGGTCTTGGGGCCCTGGTCGGTGCGGATGCCGTCGCGGGGGATGAGCAGGTTCTGCGGGGTGGTGCACATCTGGCCGCTGTACAGCGACAGGGAGAACGCCAGGTTGGCCAGCATGCCCCGGTAGTCGTCGGTCGACTCGACCACGACCGTGTTGACGCCGGCCTTCTCGGTGAAGACCTGGGCCTGGCGGGCGTTGGCCTCCAGCCAGTCGCCGAACTCGGTGGAGCCGGTGTAGTCGATGATCCGGATCTCCGGGCGGGTGGCCAGGGCCTTGGCGATGCCCTCGCCGGGCCGCTCGGCGGCCAGCGCGACCAGGTTGGGGTCGAAACCGGCCTCCGCGAGCACCTCGCGGGCCACCTGCACGGTGAGCGCGAGCGGCAGCACCGCGCGCGGGTGGGGCTTGACCAGGACCGCGTTGCCCGTGGCGAGGGAGGCGAACAGGCCCGGGTAGCCGTTCCACGTCGGGAAGGTGTTACAGCCGATCACCAGGCCGATGCCGCGCGGGACCGGTGTGAACCGCTTGGTCAGCGCCAGCGGGTCGCGCTTGCCCTGCGGCTTGGTCCACTCGGCGACGTCGGGGGTGCGGGACTGCTCCACGTACGCGTACGCCACCGCTTCCAGGCCGCGGTCCTGGGCGTGGGGCCGCCGGCCTGGAACGCCATCATGAAGGCCTGGCCGGAGGTGTGCATGACGGCGTGGGCGAACTCGTGCGTCCGGTCGCTGATGCGCTTGAGGATCTCCAGGCAGACCATGGCCCGCAGCTCGGGGCCCGCGTCCCGCCACGCGCGCATGCCCGAGCGCATGGCCGGCAGCAGCACGTCGAGATCCGCGTGCGGGTACGTCACGCCCAGCTCGATGCCGTACGGGGAGATCTCGCCGCCGACCCAGTCGTCCGTGCCGGGCTGGCCGAGGTCGAGGCGGGTGCCGAGCAGCGCGTCGAACGCGGCCTTGCCCGCCGCCATGTCCAGGCTGCCGTTCTCCCCGTAGGCCTTGGGGTGCTCCGGGTGCGGGGACCAGTACGCGCGCGTGCGGATCGCTTCCAGCGCCTGGTCGAGGGTGGGCCGGTGCTTGGCGGTCAGTGCGTGCGCGGTGAGATCGGCGGCCATGCGGGACCAACTCCTCGTCTCAAGAGGTCTCAAGAGCTCCTCGTCGAGCTCATGACCTGGGCATATGGAGACCTGGCAGAAACCTGGGCGGGAACAGCCGGACAGAGTTAGAGTAACCGAACGATCGGTCGGGACAAGGGGGTCCGCCGCATCTGTGGAAAACCTCGTGCGGGAGGATCGCGCACATGACAGCACTCGACCTCAGCAGCCCCGTGGCCGTCGTCGGAACCGGCACGATGGGCCAGGGCATCGCCCAGGTGGCGCTGGTCGCGGGCCACCCCGTACGCCTCTACGACGCCGTGCCGGGACGCGCCCGGGAGGCCGCCGAGACGATCGGCGCCCGGCTCGACCGGCTCGTCGAGAAGGAGCGGCTCACCGCCGCCGACCGGGACGCCGCCCGCGCCCGCCTGGAGCCCGTCGACGCACCCGCCGGCCTCGCCGGCTGCGCACTGGTCGTCGAAGCGGTCCTCGAGCGGCTGGAGGTCAAGCAGGAGCTGTTCCGCGAGCTGGAGGACGTCGTGGCCGACGACTGCCTGCTCGCCACCAACACCTCCTCCCTGTCCGTCACCGCCATCGGCGGCGCCCTGCGCGTCCCGGGCCGCTTCGTCGGACTGCACTTCTTCAACCCCGCCCCGCTGCTGCCGCTGGTGGAGGTGGTCTCCGGGTTCGCCACCGACCCCGCCGCGGCCACGCGCGCGTACGAGACGGCCCGCGCCTGGGGCAAGACGCCGGTCGCCTGCGCCGACACCCGGGGTTCATCGTCAACCGCATCGCCCGGCCGTTCTACGCCGAGGCCTTCGCGGTCTACGAGGACCGGGGCGCCGACCCGGCCACGATCGACGCCGTGCTCCGCGAGTCGGGCGGCTTCCGGATGGGCGCCTTCGAGCTGACCGACCTCATCGGGCAGGACGTCAACGAGTCCGTCACGCACTCCGTGTGGCAGTCCTTCTTCCAGGACGTGCGCTTCACGCCCTCGCTCGCCCAGCGACGCCTGGTGGAGTCCGGCCGCCTCGGCCGCAAGAACGGGCAGGGCTGGTACGACTACCGCGACGGCGCCGAGCGGCCCGCCCCGCACACCGCCGACGCGGCCGAGGCGCCCGCGTACGTCGTCGTCGAGGGCGGCCTGGGCCCCGCGGCCGAGCTGCTCGCGCTGATCCGCGAGGCCGGCATCGAGGTGCGGGAGAAGGAGACGGCCGACGGCGCCCCGGAGGAGGCGGCCGGGGGCGCGGGCCTGCGCCTGCCCGGCGGCGGCCGGCTGACGCTCACGGACGGGCGGACCTGCGCGGAGTCCGGCGACGTCGTCCACTTCGACCTCGCGCTGGACTACCGCCGGGCCACCCGCGTCGCCCTGGCCGCCTCCGGGCCGACCTCCGCGCGGACGCTCACGGAGGCCACCGGCCTGTTCCAGGCGCTCGGCAAGAAGGTCAGCGTCATCGGCGACGTCCCCGGCATGATCGTCGCCCGCACGGTCGCCCGGATCGTCGACCTCGCGCACGAGGCGGTCGCGCAGGGCGTGGCGAACCGGGAGGACGTCGACACCGCGATGCGGCTGGGCGTCAACTACCCGCTGGGCCCGCTGGAGTGGAGCCGCCGGCTCGGCGGCGACTGGGCCCGCGCGCTCCTCGCCAACCTCCACGCGTGCGTGCCCACGGGCCGGTACGCGCCGTCTCTGGCGCTCCACCGTCACGCGCACGCCTCCGACCAGCGGGAGGGCAGCTCCTCATGACCACCGCCAAGCGCGACACCTACACCCCGGAGACGCTGCTGTCCGTCGCCGTGCAGGTCTTCAACGAGCGCGGCTACGACGGCACGTCCATGGAGCACCTGTCCAAAGCGGCCGGCATCTCCAAGTCGTCGATCTACCACCACGTCACGGGCAAGGAGGAACTGCTGCGCCGGGCCGTCAGCCGGGCCCTGGACGAGCTCTTCGGCATCCTCGACGAGGAGCACGCGCGCGTGGGACCCGCCGCCGAGCGGCTGGAGTACGTGGTGCGGCGCATGGTCGAGGTGCTCATAGCCGAACTGCCCTACGTGACGCTGCTGCTGAGGGTGCGCGGCAACACCGGCACCGAGCGGTGGGCGCTCGAGCGGCGGCGGGAGTTCGACCACCGGGTGGCCGAACTGCTGCGGGCGGCGGCGGCCGAGGGGACGTGCGCGACGACATGGACGGGCGGCTCGCGACGCGCCTGGTCTTCGGGATGATCAACTCGATCGTCGAGTGGTACCGGCCGGACGGCCGCGGCGCGGGCGCCCGCGAGGTCGGCGACGCGGTGGTGCGGCTGGTCTTCGACGGGCTGCGCCGGGGGGAGTGACGGCGCCGGCGGCACGGCGCGCGTGAGCGGCCCTCCCGTCCGGGGCCGGCCCGGAGCGGTCTTCCTGCCGGGGGTCGGCTCGACCGGAGTGGACTTCCGGCCCGGGGGTCGGCTCGACCGGAGTGGACTTCCGGCCCGGGGGTCGGCTCGACCGGAGTGGTCTTCCCGCCCAGGGGTCGGCTCGACCGAAGTGTCCTTCCCGCCCGGGGCCGGGCCGGAGCGTCCTCCTGCCCGGGGCCGGCCTGCCCGGAGCGCGCCGCTCAGTCGCGCGGCTCCAGGTCCTCCTCCTCGAACACCAGCAGCGTGCGGGTGCCGAGGACCTCGGGGATCGCCTGGATACGGGTCAGCACCAGCTCGCGCAGCGCCCGGTTGTCGGGCGTGTGCACCAGGAGAAGGACGTCGAAGTCGCCGCCGACCAGGGCGATGTGCGAGGCGCCGGGCAGCTCCTTGAGCTGCTCGCGCACCGTGCGCCACGAGTTCTGCACGATCCTCAGCGTGATGTACGCCGAGGTGCCCTGTCCCGCGCGTTCGTGGTCGACCCGGGCGCCGAACCCCGGATGACACCGTCCTCGACGAGGCGGTTGATGCGCGCGTAGGCGTTGGCCCGGGAGACGTGGACGCGTTCGGCGACCGCTCTTATGGAAGCGCGGCCGTCCGCCTGGAGTATGCGCAGGATGTCCTGGTCGATGGCGTCCAGGGGCCGTGGGGAGGAAGGGGGGCGTCGTCCTGCCCGGCATTCTCCGGGCGTTCGGCCATTTGTTCAGATGCCATGTCCCCCGGCCTCCCTACCATGGACGTACTGCGTCCATCTCAGGCTGTGGAGAACCGTTTGTCCACAGCCTGGGGCCGCCTGTAGCCAAAATGCACCGGCGACCGAACAATCGGTAGGTGAGGCCCGTCACACACCTGTGGCGTGCCGACAAGCCGCTCCCACGAGGAGGTGCCGTCATGACGGTCATGGAGCAGCGGGGCGCTTACCGGCCCACACCGCCGCCCGCCTGGCAGCCCCGTACCGACCCCGCGCCGCTGCTGCCCGACGCGGAGCCGTACCGCGTCCTCGGCACCGAGGCGGCCGCGGAGGCCGACCCGAGCTGCTGCGGACCCTGTACGCCCGGCTCGTCTCCGGCCGTCGGTACAACGCGCAGGCCACCGCCCTCACCAAGCAGGGCAGGCTCGCCGTCTACCCCTCCAGCACGGGCCAGGAGGCCTGCGAGATCGCCGCCGCGCTGGTCCTCCAGGACCGCGACTGGCTCTTCCCCAGCTACCGGGACACGCTCGCCGTCGTCGCCCGGGGCGTCGACCCCGTCCAGGCCCTCACCCTGCTGCGCGGCGACTGGCACACCGGCTACGACCCCTACGAGCACCGGGTCGCCCCGCTGTCCACCCCGCTCGCCACCCAGCTGCCGCACGCCGTGGGCCTCGCGCACGCCGCCCGCCTCAAGGGGGACGACGTGGTCGCCCTGGCCATGGTCGGGGACGGCGGCACGAGCGAGGGCGACTTCCACGAGGCGCTGAACTTCGCCGCCGTCTGGCAGGCCCCCGTCGTCTTCCTGGTGCAGAACAACGGCTTCGCGATCTCCGTGCCGCTCGCCAAGCAGACCGCGGCCCCGTCGCTGGCCCACAAGGCCGTCGGCTACGGCATGCCCGGCCGCCTGGTCGACGGCAACGACGCCGCCGCCGTGCACGAGGTCCTCTCCGACGCCGTGCGCCGTGCGCGCGAAGGGGGCGGCCCCACGCTGGTCGAGGCGATCACCTACCGCGTCGACGCCCACACCAACGCCGACGACGCCACCCGCTACCGCGGCGAGGCCGAGGTGGAGACCTGGCGCGGACACGACCCGATCGAGCTGCTGGAGCGGGAGCTGACCGGGCGCGGTCTGCTCGACGAGGAGGCCAGGAGGGCCGCGCGGGAGGACGCCGAGGCCCTCGCCGCCGACCTGCGCGCCCGCATGAACCAGGACCCGGTGCTCGACCCGATGGACCTGTTCGCCCACGTGTACGCCGAGCCGACCCCGCAGCTGCGCGAGCAGCGCGCCCAGCTGCGCGCGGAGCTGGAGGCCGAGGCCGAGTCGGAAGGGACGCACCGATGACCACCGTCGCCGTCAAGCCGGCCACCATGGCACAGGCCCTCACGCGCGCGTTGCGCGACGCCATGGCCGCCGACAGCAGCGTCCACGTCATGGGCGAGGACGTCGGCACCCTCGGCGGCGTCTTCCGGGTGACCGACGGGCTCGCGAAGGAGTTCGGCGAGGACCGCTGCACGGACACGCCGCTCGCCGAGGCCGGCATCCTCGGCACGGCCGTGGGCATGGCGATGTACGGGCTGCGCCCCGTGGTGGAGATGCAGTTCGACGCGTTCGCCTACCCGGCCTTCGAGCAACTGGTCTCGCACGTGGCCAGGATGCGCAACCGCACGCGTGGCGCCATGCCGCTCCCGCTGACCATCCGCGTCCCCTACGGCGGCGGCATCGGCGGCGTCGAGCACCACAGCGACTCCTCCGAGGCGTACTACATGGCGACTCCGGGGCTCCATGTCGTCACGCCCGCCACGGTCGCCGACGCCTACGGCCTGCTGCGCGCGGCCATCGCCTCCGACGACCCCGTCGTCTTCCTCGAACCCAAGCGCCTGTACTGGTCGAAGGACTCCTGGAACCCGGAGGAGCCGACGCCCGTTGAACCGATAGGCCGTGCGGTGGTGCGGCGCTCGGGGCGGAGCGCCACGCTCATCACGTACGGGCCGTCGCTGCCCGTCTGCATGGAGGCGGCCGAGGCGGCCCGGGCCGAGGGGTGGGACCTCGAAGTGGTCGATCTGCGCTCGCTGGTGCCGTTCGACGACGAGACGGTGTGCGCCTCGGTGCGGCGGACGGGACGCGCGGTCGTCGTCCACGAGTCGGGCTCCTTCGGGGGTCCGGGCGGGGAGATCGCGGCCCGTGTCACGGAGCGCTGTTTCCACCACCTGGAGGCGCCGGTGCTGCGGGTGGCCGGTTTCGACGTGCCGTATCCGCCGCCGATGCTGGAACGCCACCACCTGCCCGGTGTGGACCGCATCCTGGACGCCGTGGCGCGTCTGCAATGGGAGGCCGAAAGCTGATGGCACAGGTGCTGGAGTTCAAGCTCCCCGACCTCGGTGAGGGGCTCACCGAGGCGGAGATCGTGCGCTGGCTCGTGGAGGTCGGCGATGTCGTCGCCGTCGACCAGCCGGTCGTCGAGGTCGAGACCGCCAAGGCGATGGTCGAGGTGCCCTGCCCCTACGGCGGTGTGGTCACCGCCCGTTTCGGCGAGGAGGGTGCGGAACTGCCCGTCGGGGCACCGCTGCTGACGGTGGCGGTCGGCGAGACCGAGCCGGACCGGCCGGTGCGGGAGACGGCCGCCGACGGCGCCCGGGCGACCGGGCGGGACACCGGGGCGGTGAGCGGCGCGGACGGCGCCGGGTCCGTGGCCACCGAGGGCGGCAGCGGCACCGAGGGCTCCGGCAACGTCCTCGTCGGGTACGGCACGGGGCAGGCACCCGCGCGCCGGCGCCGGGTACGCCCGGACCGGCCCGTGCCGGCCGCCGAGCCGACCGGGCCCGCGACCGGGCGGGACTCCGGTCCCGCGGCCGGGGCGACGAACGGACGGGAGCGGTCCGGCGAGCGTGCCGAGGGCCCCGTCCCCGTGATCTCGCCGCTGGTCCGGCGGCTGGCCCGGGAGAACGGCCTGGATCTGCGCGAACTGACCGGCTCCGGCCCCGACGGACTGATCCTGCGGGCCGACGTGGAGTACGCGCTGCGGGCCGCCGAGGCCCAGGGCCGCCCGGCCCGTCCGGGGGCCGAGCCCCACCCGCGCGTGCCGCACGCCTCCGGGCCCGCCGGTGCGGTGTCCGAGCCCCTGCCGGCCTCCGCCGCCCCGACGGCCTCCACCGCCTCCACGGCCTCTCCCGCCTCGTCCGCCTCCGCGGCACCTTCGGCTGCGCCTGCCGGGGCCTCCGCCCCGGTTCCGCCGCGCGTCCGCACGCCCCCGCCGCGGCCGCCGGCGGCATCCGCACGCCGCTCAAGGGCGTCCGGGGCGCCGTCGCCGACAAGCTCACCCGCAGCCGCCGCGAGATACCGGACGCGACCTGCTGGGTGGACGCCGACGCCACGGAGCTGATGCGCGCCCGGTCGGCGATGAACGCGGCCGGCGGACCGAAGATCTCGCTCCTCGCCCTGCTGGCCCGGATCTGCACCGCCGCGCTCGCCCGCTACCCCGAGCTGAACTCCACGGTCGACACGGAGGCGCGGGAGGTCGTCCAGCTCGACGCGGTGCACCTCGGCTTCGCCGCCCAGACCGACCGGGGCCTCGTCGTCCCCGTCGTCCGGGACGCGCACGCGCGGGACGCGGAGTCGCTGACCGCGGAGTTCGCCCGGCTGACCGAGGCGGCGCGCACCGGGACCCTGACCCCCGCTCAGCTGACCGGCGGCACCTTCACGTTGAACAACTACGGCGTGTTCGGCGTCGACGGCTCCACCCCGATCATCAACCACCCCGAGGCGGCCATGCTCGGTGTCGGCCGCATCGTCCCCAAGCCTTGGGTCCACGAAGGGGAGCTGGCGGTCCGCCAGGTCGTCCAGCTGTCGCTCACCTTCGACCACCGGGTGTGCGACGGCGGCACGGCGGGCGGATTCCTGCGGTACGTCGCGGACTGCGTGGAACAGCCGGCGGTGCTGCTGCGCACCCTGTGATCACCGCCCCCTCGCACACGACCGCGGCATCCCGCGTCGCGGTCGTGGATCCCGTCGCGGTCGTGGATCCGCCCCAGCGTTCCGTGTGATCGCCCCGGCACGCATACTCGGGGTGTGACCGCCAACGAGCGCCCCGGAGACCCCGGCGCCGGGACCGAGCCCGGGCCGGGGGAGCCCCCTGCCGCGTACGACGCCGTCGTGCTCGCCGGCGGCGCAGCCCGGCGGCTCGGCGGCGCCGACAAGCCGGGCGTCCGGGTGGGCGGGCGCACGCTGCTCGACCGCGTGCTCCAGGCCTGCGCCGGTGCCGCCACCACCGTCGTCGTGGCCGATCCCCGGCCGACCGCACGGCCGGTGACCTGGGCGCGCGAGGACCCGCCCGGCGCGGGACCGCTCGCCGCGCTGGCCGCCGGACTGCGGCACACCACCGCCGAGCACATCCTGGTGCTCTCCGCGGACCTGCCGTTCCTCGAGGCCTCCGTCGTCCGGCGGCTGCTGACCGCCCTGGCGGCGTCCGACGCCGACGGCGTGCTGCTCACCGACACCGACGGCCGGGACCAGCCACTCGTGGCCGCCTACCGCGCCGCCGCGCTCCGCCGGGAACTGGCCGCGCCGGCAGGCGGCCCCCAGGACCTCGCCGGTCTGCCGCTGCGCCGGCTCACCGCCGCGCTCCGCCTGAACCGGGTCCCCGACCCCTCGGGTCCTTCGACTGCGACACCTGGGACGACATCGCCACCGCGAGGGCACGCATCAGGGAGCATGGGCACGTGTTGGATGAATGGATTTCCGCAGTCAAGGACGAGCTCGGCATCGACCTCGACGTCGACACCGGTCTGCTGCTCGACCTGGCCCGGGACGCCGCGCACGGCGTGGCCCGCCCCGCGGCCCCGCTGACCACCTTCCTCGTCGGCTATGCGGCGGCACGAGCGGGAGGCGGCCCCGAGGCCGTCGCCGCTGCCACCCGCAAGGCCGTCGCACTGGCGGAGCGCTGGGCGGCGGAGGGCACGACGGACGACCCGAAGGTGTCCGGCCGGCCCGACGTGGCGCCCGACGCCACGCCCGACACGCGTCCGGACGCCGGATGACGCCCCGCGACGCCCGCACCGGCGTGGCCGCCGAGGAGGTCGACGACCTCGATGTCGAGGAGGCGCTCGCGCTCGTGAAGGAAGACCCCGGCCCTCCGCGTCCGGCACCGTCCCGCGGCGACCGGGCCACTCCCGGCGGCCACGGGGCCACCCCCGGCGGCGAGCCGCACCCCCCGTCCTTCACCGGAGCGCAGGGCCACCGGCACGCCCGCCACGAGGCCATGCCCTGGCCGGACGCCCGTGAGACCGCCGCCCGCGCAGCCCGCGCGGCGGCCCGCGCCACCCGCCGCCCGCCGGTCTCCGTCCCCTCGGTTCCGCCCTCGGCCTCACCCTGGCCGAACCGCTCACGGCCCTCACCGACCTGCCCTCCTTCGACACCTCCGCGATGGACGGCTGGGCGCTGGCCGGACCCGGCCCCTGGGAGGTGCGCGGCGACGGTGTCCTGGCCGGGCACGCCGAGCACGGGGCCCTCACCGACGGCGAGGCCGTCCGTATCGCGACCGGCGCCCGCGTCCCCGCCGACACCACGGCCGTCCTGCGCAGCGAGCACGGCCGCACCGACGACAAGGGCCGCCTGCACGCCACCCGGGAGATCGTCCCCGGCCAGGACATCCGCCCGCGCGGCCAGGAGTGCCGTACCGGCGATCAGCTGCTGCCCGTCGGCACGCAGGTCACCCCGGCGGTCCTCGGGCTCGCCGCCGCGGCCGGATACGACACGCTCACCGCCGTGCCGCGCCCCGCGCCGAGGTCCTCGTCCTCGGAGACGAACTGCTCGTCGAGGGCCTTCCGCACGACGGGCTCATCCGGGACGCGCTCGGCCCCATGCTGCCGCCCTGGCTGCGGGCGCTGGGCGCCGAGGTCACGGCCGTGCGCCGGATCGGCGACGACGCCGATGCGCTGCACGACGCGGTCACGCGGTCCGACGCCGAGATCGTCGTCACCACCGGTGGCACCGCCGCCGGCCCCGTCGACCACGTCCACCCCACTCTGCGCCGCATCGGCGCCGAACTCCTCGTCGACGGCGTCCAGGTGCGCCCCGGCCACCCCATGCTGCTGGCCCGCACCAAGGAGAACCAGCACCTCGTCGGCCTGCCGGGCAACCCCCTGGCCGCCGTCTCGGGGCTGCTCACGCTGGCCGAGCCGCTGCTGCGCACCCTGGCGGCCCGGCCCGCCCCGGAGCCGTACACGCTGCCGTTGCGGGACGCGGTCCAGGGGCATCCGTACGACACCCGGCTCGTGCCCGTCGTGCTCCGCGGTGACGAGGCTCAGCCCCTGCACTACAACGGACCGGCCATGCTGCGCGGTGTCGCGGCGGCCGACGCCCTCGCCGTCGTCCCCCGGGAGGCGCGCGGCCGGGGCAGGAGGCCGAGCTGCTCGACCTGCCCTGGGCCACCGGCGGAATCGGAGTGTGTTTCACGTGAAACTTCCGGGCCAGGACGCGATCGCCCGTCAGGCGGACGAGCGTCTCGTGACCCATCGGGTGAAGCTCCCGCGCAAGCTGGTGGAGCACCCGATCCGCCAGGTGGGCAAGCGGCTGTCCCTGGCCCTGGTCGTGCTGGTGGCGACCGCGTTCATCGTCTACCTCGACCGTGACGGGTACAACGACAACTCCGACGGTGCGGTCGATCTCCTCGACGCGTTCTACTACGCGACCGTCACGCTCTCGACCACCGGGTACGGCGACATCACGCCGGTGAGCGACGCCGCCCGGCTGACCAACATCTTCGTCATCACGCCGCTGCGCGTGCTGTTCCTGATCATCCTGGTCGGTACCACGCTCGAAGCCCTCACCGAGCGCACCCGTGAGGAGTGGCGCCTGAACCGCTGGAGGTCCACCTTGCGCGATCACACCGTCGTCGTCGGCTTCGGCACCAAGGGCCGGTCGGCGTTGCAGACCGTGTGTGCCACGGGGCTGAAGAAGGACCAGGTCGTCGTGGTCGACCCGAGTGGCAAGGTGATCGACGCGGCGGCCGCCGACGGCTTCGCGGGCGTCATAGGAGACGCCACGCGCAGTGATGTGCTCAAGCGGGCCGAGGTGCACAAGGCGCGGCAGATCATCATCGCCACCCAGCGCGACGACACCGCCGTGCTGGTGACGCTGACGGCCCGGCAGCTCAACCGAGGCGCCAAGATCGTGGCCGCGGTGCGGGAGGAGGAGAACGCGCCGCTGCTGAAGCAGTCCGGCGCGGACGCCGTCATCACCAGCGCCAGCGCCGCCGGCCGGCTGCTGGGCCTCTCCGTGCTCAGTCCCGCCGCCGGCATGGTCATGGAGGACCTCATCCAGCAGGGCAGCGGGCTCGATCTCGTCGAACGGCCGGTCATAAAGTCCGAGGTGGGCAAGAGCCCGCGGGAGACGGACGACCTGGTGGTGAGCGTCGTCCGGGGCCACCGTGTGCTCGGGTACGACGATCCGGCCGTGGGGGGTCTGGAGCTGACGGACCGGCTGATCACGATCGTGCGGGCGACGCCCCGTCAGCAGGTGGCGCCGGACGCCCGGCCGCTGCCTCGCGACTGAGGAGGCCCGGCGCCCGGCGTCCGGCGCGCTGAAGACCGTACGGGCTACTTGCGGTTGTACAGGCGCATCGTCACCGGGCCGAAGACCAGCAGGAACAGCGCCGCCCAGCCCAGCGTCCACGCGATCTCGTCGGCCGGCCAGTCACCGGCCATCAGCCCGCGCACGGCGGAGGCGACATGGGTGATCGGGCTGTTGTTGACGAAGGCCTGGAGCCAGCCCGGCATGGTCGACGGGTCGACGAAGACGTTGGACAGGAAGGTGAGCGGGAAGATCACCATCATGCTGACGCTCATGACCGACTTCTCGGTGCGCAGCAGCAGCCCGAACATCGTCCAGATCCACGAGAACGCGAACGAGAACACCAGCAGCAGCGCGATGCCGGCGAGCACACCGCCGAGGCCGCCGTCCGGCCGGTAGCCGAGCGCGAGGCCCACGACGAGCATCACGGCGGAGGCGATCGTGTACCGCAGGGCGTCGCCGAGCAGATAGCCGACCATCGCCGAGGGCCGCCAGATCGGCAGCGAGCGGAAGCGGTCGAAGACGCCCTTCTCGATGTCGATGTTCACGGAGACACCGGTGTACATCGTGATCATCACGACCGACATCACCAGGATGCCGGGCAGCACGAACTGGATGTAGTCGCTCGGGGAACCGGCCAGCGCACCGCCGAACAGGTACGTGAACATCAGCAGGTTCATGATCGGGAACGCGGTGACGTCGAAGAGCTGCTCCGGCACGTGCTTGATCTTGAGGATCGCGCGCCAGCCGAAGGTCAGCGAGGTCGACAGGGAGCTGGGCCGCGGGGGCCGGTCCCGGGCGATCAGCAGGGCGGCGAGGGAGTCGGTCCTCACCGGTGCGAGGTCCTTGTTCTCGGTGCTCGTGGCCGTGCTCATGCCGCCACCTCGTCCTTCGTGTCGCGGCCGCCGTCCTGGCCGGTGTCGTGCCCGGTCAGCGCCAGGAAGACCTCGTCGAGGCTGGGCTGGCCCAGGGAGAAGTTGTCCACGGTGATGCCGGCCCGGGCCAGCTCGCCGAGCGCCTTGGCGGCCTGGTCGGCGGCCGTGTCGCTCGCCGCCACGCCGAGCCGCGCGGTGAGCGCCACCGGGTCGGGCTCCAGCTGCACCTCGGCGACCAGCAGGTCGCGCAGCAGCCGCTCGGCCTCGGGCCGCCGGCCGGCGTCCCGCAGCCGCAGATGGACGGAGCCGGCCCCGACGGAGGCCTTCAGCTCGCCCTTGGTGCCCTCGGCGATCACCCGCCCCTTGTCGATGACGGCGATCCGGGACGCCAGCTGGTCCGCCTCGTCCAGGTACTGCGTGGTCAGCAGCACGGTGGTGCCCTGGGCGACGACCGCACGCACGATGTCCCACACCTGGTTGCGGCTGCGCGGGTCCAGGCCGGTCGTCGGCTCGTCGAGGAAGAGCAGGTCGGGCGTGTTGAGGATGGAGGCGGCGATGTCGATGCGGCGCCGCATGCCGCCGGAGTAGTGCTTGACCTGCTTGCCGGCCGCCTCCGTGAGCCCGAAGGCCTCCAGGAGCTGGGCGGCGCGGGCGCGCGCGGCGGCCTTGCCGTGTCCGAGGAGCCGGCCCAGCAGGACCAGGTTCTCCGTGCCGGTGAGGTCCTCGTCGACCGACGCGTACTGCCCGGTGAGGCTGACGCGGCTGCGGACCTCGTCGGCCTCGCGCACGACGTCGTGGCCGAAGACGTGCGCCTCACCGCCGTCCGGGCGCAGCAGGGTGGCGAGCATCTTCACCGTGGTGGTCTTCCCGGCGCCGTTCGGCCCGAGGACGCCGTAGACCGTGCCGGCCGGCACCTTCAGGTCCACGCCGTCCACGGCCCTGGTCTCGCCGAACGTCTTCACCAGGCCCGCGGTCTCGATCGCGAGACCGGACGTCTGCGTACTCATACCGAGTGGTCCTTCCGCGTGCTCGGGCTACGCATGGGGAGACTTTTACCGTCGCGCAAACTCATCGCTCCCGCACAGGGTTTTCGACTCGGATCGAACGAAGGACGGACGCCGTCCCGGCCGAGGACCTACGCCGATCGGCCCGAGGACCGACGCCGGCCGGTCCGGGTACGCACCCCGATCCGCCCAGGGACCGACGCCGGCCGGAGGGGCGGCGGGGCCGCCGGGTCCGGAGGGAGCCGCACGGGTAGCGTCCCCTTCATGCATGCGATCACGATTCCCGAACCCGGAGGCCCGAGGCACTGGTCTGGGACGAGGTCCCCGACCCCGTGCCTGGCGAGGGCGAGGTCCTGGTCGAGGTGGCGGCGAGCGCCGTCAACCGGGCCGACATCCTGCAGCGGCAGGGCTTCTACGACCCCCGCCCGGCGCCTCCCCTACCCCGGCCTGGAGTGCTCCGGCCGGATCGCGGCGCTCGGCACCGGCGTGTCCGGCTGGGCCGTCGGCGACGAGGTGTGCGCACTGCTCGGCGGGGCGGGTACGCCGAGAAGGTCGCCGTTCCGGCCGGTCAGCTGCTGCCCGTTCCGGGGAGCGTCGGCCTGACGCGGGCGGCGGCGCTGCCCGAGGTCGTCTGCACCGTGTGGTCGAACGTCTTCATGGTCGCCCACCTCCGTCCGGGCGAGACCCTGCTGGTGCACGGCGGCTCCAGCGGCATCGGCACCATGGCGATCCAGCTGGCCAAGGCCGTCGGCGCCAAGGTCGCCGTGACGGCGGGCACCAAGGAGAAGCTCGAGCGGTGCGCCGAGCTGGGCGCGGACATCCTGATCAACTACCGCGAGCAGGACTTCGTCGAGGAGCTGGCCCGTGCCACGGAGGGCGCGGGGGCCGACGTCATCCTCGACAACATGGGCGCCAAGTACCTGGACCGCAACGTCCGCGCCCTCGCCGTGAACGGCCGGCTGGCGATCATCGGCATGCAGGGCGGGTCAAGGGCGAGCTGAACATCGGTGCCCTGCTGCGCAAGCGCGCCGCGATCAGCGCGACCTCGCTGCGGGCCCGCCCGCTCGAGGAGAAGGCGGCCATCGTGGCGGCCGTCCGCGAGCACGTCTGGCCGCTGGTCGAGGGCGGTCACGTCCGGCCGGTCATCGACCGCGAGCTGCCGATGAGCGACGCACCGGCCGCCCACCGGGTCCTCGAGGAGAGCGGCCACGTGGGGAAGGTCCTGCTGGTCACCGGCCGATAGCCCGACCGCGCACCGAGAGCCGGCCCCGCCTCCGCCCCGGCCCCGCCCGCAAGCCGGGGGGAGTGCGCAAGCCGGGGGAGTCCGGAAGCCGCCGAGGGATCAGGAACGGCGCAGCCGCAGTCCGACGAAGGCGAGGGCGAGCCCGAGTCCGACGAGGACCAGCCCGCTGCCCAGGGGCAGGATCCGCTGCACGGGCTCGGTCGCGTCCTGAGCGCCGGAGACGGCCTGCGGATCGTGCCGTACCGGGGCGCGGAGGGCACGAGGCCGGCCTCGCCCGGCCGGGAGGCGTCCGGCGTGACGGCCGCACCGCCGTCGCTCCGGTCCCGGTCCGGATGGCCGGCGTCCGGGTCCGCCCGCTGGTCCTCCGGCTCAGGCGGCTCCTGCCGCCGGGGCGCTGCCGTCCCTCACCGGCCCGGTTGCCCGCCCGGGACGGCTCGGAGGAGGCCGAGCCGGACGCGGCCCCGGACGCGGAGGCCGAGGGGGACGCGGAGGCCGAGCGCGAGCCGGCGGACGTACCGGAGTCGGACGGACCGGACCCGGAGGTACCGGACCCGGAGGGATCGGACACGGACGTCCCGGGCTTCGACGCGCCGGACGCGGACGCGGGGCGCGCGGCGCACCGCCGGCCGCGCCCTCGCCGGACGGGGACCGACGCGCCGACGGAGCGGAACCGGTGCCGGGCGTCCGGCCGGCTCCCGGCCCGGACGGGCGCGAGGCCTTCTCCGAGGGCTCCGGCCTCGCCGCACCGGCCCCCACCCGCGCACCCGCGCCCATCCGCGCATCCGCGCCCACCCGCGCACCCGCGCCCATCCGCGCATCCGCGCCCACCCGCGCACCCGCGCCCACGTGCACACCTGCGTCCCCATGCGTACCAGCGCCCACCCGCGGACCGGCGGCGCCCACCCGCGGACCGGCGGCGGCCACCCGCGTACCGGCGCCGGGGCCACCCCACCCGCCGCGGGCCCCGCCCGATGCCCGGGTCCGAGCGCCCCCGGCACCGCGGTCCACGCGGCCGGGAAGCCCGCCGCGGCCGCCGCCCCCTTCACCGGCGCATACGGCCTCACGGTGCCGCCGTACGCCGCCGCCTCGCCCCGTACGGAGCGATCACCCCGCCCACCCCCAGGACCCCCACCAGTCCCGTCGTGCGCAGTGCGCGCAGCCATGGAGTCACGTCGGTGACCCCCTCCCGGTCAGCGAGCCGTCAAGGTGGTAAAGATCGACACGAATCGACGGAAAAAGCCTCACACCTCCGACCGGTTCCGGCACTCCGGAAGCCGCCGTACGCGGTGGATCACGGGTCATCGGGGCACCACACGGGTGACGTGCGGGCGTACGAGAGAATGGCGGCATGGAGATGCCGAGGAACGACAGGTCGTCGGAGAACCCCCAGATCCTGGTCGTCGGCCAGGACGGCATGGCGCTGAGCGGGGGCGGCAACGGAGACGAGGAGTCCCGCGAGATCCCGGTGACGGAGCAGGTGGAGCAGCCTGCGAAGGTCATGCGGATCGGCAGCATGATCAAGCAGCTCCTGGAGGAGGTGCGGGCGGCTCCTCTCGACGAGGCGAGCCGGGCCCGGCTCAAGGAGATCCACGCCAGCTCGGTGAAGGAGCTGGAGGACGGTCTCGCTCCGGAGCTGGTCGAGGAGCTGGAGCGGCTCTCCCTGCCGTTCACGGACGAGGCGACCCCGAGCGACGCGGAACTGCGGATCGCGCAAGCCCAGTTGGTGGGCTGGCTGGAGGGCCTGTTCCACGGCATCCAGACCACGCTGTTCGCCCAGCAGATGGCCGCCCGCGCCCAGCTGGAGCAGATGCGCCGTGCCTTGCCCCCGGGCGTCGCCCACGACGGCGAGGAGGGCCACCCCGGCGGCCGCTCGGGCGGGCCGTACCTGTAGACGCGGACACCCCCCGCAGGCACAGCCCTCCCGCAGGCACAGCCCTCCCCGCAGGCACACCCGGCCCGCAGGCACACACAGAAGGGCCCGGCAGCGCTCCTGCCGGGCCCTTCGCGCGTGTGACCGCCCGCGCCCCGCTCCTCCCGCCGTACCTCAGGCGGACGGCGGATTGCCGGTCGACACCTTCAGCGTGATCTCGGGCATGTCATCGGGGTCGACGTCCGTCCCGGCCGGCGGGAACTGGTCCCGGACCGAGCCCTGGCCGTAGGTGTTCTCGTCGACGTCCACGACCTTCATCTGCCAGCCGGCCGCCTGGAAGCACTCCTTGACCGAGCCGATGTACTTGAAGGTGAAGTCGGGGAGCCGGATCTTCTCGGGGTCGTTGTACGACTCGTCCGGCTCCGTGCACTTGTCCTTCTCGATCGTCTTGGACGTGTCCGGCCCGCGGTAGCCCGGCTTCTTGGACGACGAGGCGCTCGGGCTGCTGCCGCCACCGCCGGCCTGCGGGTCCTCGTCGCCGCCGCTCATCAGCAGCGCCGCGATCAGGCCGCCCACCGCGAGGACGGCGACCAGCGCCGAACCGATGATGACCGGCCTGTTGTTCTTCCGGCCGCCCGCGGCCCCCGCCGGGGACGAGGACTGCGGCGTGATGTTGTACGGCGGCGGGGTCGCCGCGCCCTGCTGGTACCCGGACGCGGCCGGGGTCGGGTAGCCGCCCTGCTGCGGGTAGCCGTACGCCGGGGAGGGCGTGGACGGCGGCGGGGGCGTGCCGTACGGGTTCGGCGCCGGGGTCGGCTGGTACGGCGTCTGGACCTGGCCGGCGGGCGCCTGGCCGGTCTGGTCGACCGGCGGGAACACCGCGGAGCCGACGCCCGCACCGCTCGGCGTGTGCGCGCCGGGGACGATGCTCGGCGGGGCGGCGTGGAAGGACTGCGCCACCCGCAGGCACTCGTCCCGCATCGCCTCGGCGCTCGGGAAACGCTCGTTCGGGTTCTTCTTCAGGGCGCGGGCCACCAGCGCGTCCACCGCCGGCGGCAGCGAGCGGTTGATGGAGGACGGAGCCACCGGCTCCTCCTGCACGTGCGCGTACGCGATGGCCAGCGGCGAGTCGGCGTCGAACGGCAGCCGCCCGGTCACCAGCTGGAACAGCATGATGCCGACGGAGTACAGGTCGCTGCGCGCGTCCACGCCCCGGCCGAGGGCCTGCTCCGGCGAGAGGTACTGCGGGGTGCCGACGACCATGCCGGTCTGTGTCATGGACGTCACGCCCGACTGCATGGCGCGCGCGATGCCGAAGTCCATGACCTTGACCACACCGCGCTTGGTCATCATCACGTTGCCCGGCTTGATGTCCCGGTGGACCAGCCCCATCTCGTGGCTGATCTCCAGCGCCGCCAGCACGTCCGCGGTGATCTTCAGCGCCTTGTCGGCGGGCATCGCGCCCTGCTGCCGCACGTCCTCGTCGAGCACGGAGCCGAGCGGGCGGCCCTCGATGTACTCCATGACGATGTACGGCGTGGTCATCCCGTCGAGGTCGTCCTCGCCGGTGTCGAAGACCGAGACGATGTTGGTGTGCGTGAGCTTCGCCACGGCCTGTGCCTCGCGGCGGAACCGCTCGCGGAAGGCCTGCTCCCGGCCCAGCTCGGTGTGGAGCGTCTTGATGGCGACCTGGCGGTCGAGCACGGAGTCGTACGCGAGGTGCACCGAGGCCATGCCGCCCTGGCCGAGCAAGTCGCGCAGCTGATAACGGCCGCCGGCGAGCGCGCGCCCCGCGTACCGGCCCTGTGCGCCGTCCTGGCTCATGATCCCTGCTCCCCCGCGGCCTTCCGGCGCCGACGCCTGTACTGGACTTCGTCTTGATCGAGAGTCTTGATCGAGACGTGATCCATTGTCTTGATCGACCCTGTCATTCCCGGCCAAGTCTGCCCCAGGGCACTGACACGTCAAGCGCGGTGCCCGTTCCGTGACCGTACGCGAAAGAAGCGTCGCGGAAGCGTTACAGCGGACGTACGGCCGGTACACAGAATTTGCACGGCGGGGCGGAACCAGGGTTTCATGGCCGGTCCGTCTCGTGCCGGTCCCGGCACCCATCTCGGTCCGAAGGCTTGCGCGGAGGCTGTAGCGTGGCCGACGGAGACCGTAACAACACCGCGCGCACCGCGGGCAGAAACGACGGCGAGGACTGATGGCACAGCAGCAGCGCGCTCAGGGCCCGTCCGACCCCGAGGCGACTGGCGGCGGTATGTCGGACGCGCCGGAGCACTGGGGCAACGGCGGGCTGGTCGGCGACGGCCGGTACCGGCTGACCCGCAGGCTCGGGCGGGGCGGCATGGCCGAGGTGTTCGCCGCGGAGGACGTCCGCCTCGGGCGCACCGTGGCGGTCAAGCTGCTGCGCGCCGACCTCGCCGAGGACCCGGTCTCCAAGGCCCGCTTCACGCGCGAGGCGCAGTCCGTCGCCGGCCTCAACCACCACGCGATCGTCGCCGTGTACGACTCCGGCGAGGACGTCGTCGGCGGCCAGTCCGTGCCGTACATCGTGATGGAGCTGGTCGAGGGCCGCACCATCCGCGACCTGCTGATGAACGCCGAGGCGCCCGGCCCCGAGCAGGCCCTGATCATCGTCTCGGGCGTCCTGGAGGCGCTGGCCTACTCGCACCAGCACGGCATCGTGCACCGCGACATCAAGCCCGCCAACGTCATCATCACCAACAACGGCGCCGTGAAGGTGATGGACTTCGGCATCGCCCGCGCCCTGCACGGGGCGTCGACGACGATGACGCAGACCGGCATGGTGATGGGCACGCCGCAGTACCTCTCCCCGGAGCAGGCCCTCGGCAAGGCCGTCGACCACCGTTCCGACCTGTACGCGACCGGCTGCCTCCTCTACGAACTGCTGGCGCTGCGCCCGCCGTTCACCGGCGAGACCCCGCTGTCGGTGGTCTACCAGCACGTCCAGGACATCCCGACGCCGCCGTCCGAGGCCTCCGACGCCTGCCCGCCGGAACTGGACGGCCTCGTCATGCGCTCGCTGGCCAAGGAGCCCGACGACCGCTTCCAGACCGCCGAGGAGATGCGCGGCCTGGTCCAGTACGCCCTGCAGATGCTGTACGACCAGGGCGGCCACACCGGCACCTGGAACACCGGCCCGGTCGACATGCACGACGGCCGGCACACGCCCGCGTCCGGGCTCGCCGGCACGACCGTGCTGCCGCACCCGGACCACGGCGCCGGCACCGCGCAGATCCCGCAGCCGATACTGCCCGCCGGGTACGGCGGGGGCGACGACGGCGGCTTCGAGGGCCACGGCAACCGCGGCAGCGGCCGGGGCAAGCTGTGGATCCTGGCCGCTCTGGCGGTGATCGCCGTCGTGGCGGGGGTCGCGCTGGCGCTGAACAACGGCGACGGCGGTGGGGGCGGAAATCCCGACCCGACGAAGTCGCCCACGGCCACGCAGAGCTCGAAGGACGACGACGCGACTCCGTCGCCGAGCGACGACGAGCCGTCGGACGAGCAGACGGACACGGATCCCGGCCAGGGCACGGTCGGCGGTACGGGCGGTGACTGGACGCCGTCGTACGAGCCGTCGTACACGCCGTCCCAGACGCCGTCGGGCGAGCCGACGGGCGGGGAGCCGACGGGTGGCGAGCCCACGGGCGGCGAGCCGACGCCGACGGGCGGCGAGCCCACCGGCGGGAGCCGACCGGCGGGGAGCCCACGGGTGGCGAGCCGACCGGCGGCGGCACGGGCGGTCCCGGCGGGGCCGACGCGGGCGGCGCGGACGGCGGCGCCCTCGACGGCGGCGTCACGGGCGGCTGACCCGCGGTACCCCGCGTTTTACGGCACACCCACACACTCCACGCGCGCGTGCGGCCCGGAAACGGGCTTCACGCGCGCGTGCCGTTCCGGAACGGGTTCACGCCGCGTGCCGTTGCGAATCGGGCCTCACGCGCGCGTGCGTCCCACCCGCACGCCCGGTCACCGGCTCTCCGGCGCTCCGTCCGCCGAGTGCACCGTCCCGAACTCGGGTTCGATCCGCAGGTACACCGGCTCGAAGGGCACCCCGTCCACGGTGGCCGGCGCCGGGCCGAAGCGCTCGATCTCCTCGGCGGTCGGCTCGTGGGCCTCGCAGCGGCCCACCACCTGCGCGGTCCACAGGCCCTCGCCCGGCCGGGCGGAGCCGAGGTTGTCGGCGCCGTACGCGACGACGCTGCCCACGCACGCCCGGTGGTAGCCGCAGCTGCGCGGCATGCGCAGCAGGACCCGGCCGTCCGCCACGATGTGCCGGGCGAAGGCGAGGAAGGGCAGGGCGCGCATGCTGGTGGCCGCCCGGCCGTGGCCGGTGCGGGCGAGCAGGCGCAGGGCACGCGGGTCGCCGGAGGCCGGGAGCGGGTGGGAGGGCGCGCGGGAGGGCATGTACTCACTCTGCGCGCGCGGGAGCGGGCGGGTAAGGGTCGCCCGCCCCTGTAAAAGGGACGTAAGTCCCGAAGCCCACCGGTCCCGTCCGGAAGCCCGCCGGCCCCGTCGCCGTCCCGCCCGGGCTCCCCGGGGTCCCCGGCCCCCCCGGCTCCCGGCCTCCCGGGCTCCTCAGTTCTTTCCGGCCTGCATCCGTGCCACGTACGCCGCCGCCTGGGAACGCCGCTGCATGCCGAGTTTGGACAGCAGGCTGGAGACGTAGTTCTTGATCGTCTTTTCGGCGAGATGCAGCCGCTCACCGATCGCGCGGTTGGTCAGGCCCTCGCCGATCAGTTCCAGGATGCGGCGCTCCTGGTCGGTGAGGCGGCTGAGCCGGTCGTCGCCGCGGGCGCCGCCGCCGTCCCGCAGCCGCTCCAGCACGCGCGCGGTGGCGACGGGGTCGAGCAGGGACCTGCCGGCGGCGACGTCCCGGACGGCCGTCAGCAGCTCGCCGCCCCGGATGTCCTTGAGGACGTAACCGGCCGCCCCCGCCATGATCGCGTCGAAAAGGGCCTCGTCGTCCGCGAAGGAGGTCAGCATCAGGCAGCGGACGGACTCGTCGCGGGAGCGGATCTCGCGGCAGACCTCCACGCCGCTGCCGTCCGGGAGACGGACGTCCAGCACCGCCACGTCCGGGCGGGTGGCCGGGATGCGGGCCAGGGCGTCGGCCGCCGTACCGGCCTCGCCGACGACCTCGATGTCGTCCTCGCCCGACAGCAGGTCGTGCACACCGCGGCGGACGACCTCGTGGTCATCGAGGAGAAATACCCGGATTTGTCCATCTTCACGCACGGGGTCAGTCTCACACACGAACTCTTCCCGTGCCCGGGTGGCCGGGATAACGTGCCGTTGTTCCGGCCCCTGCGAGGCTGTGACCAGTGGTTGTTCCCGACTTTGTCGATTTACTTGGAAATCCAAGCAAAAACGCAGGTCAGGAAGGGTTTCACAGAAATGTGGAGCACTGGGTAACGTGCTTTGTGCAGGGCGCTCGCCGGGGCACCTGTCACGCCTGTTCCCGATCGAGCCGCACCCACCCCGTGTGTCCGTTCGCGTAACAGGTGAGCCGCTCCCCAGGCTCCGGAACGGAGCCGGGGGTCCCCCAGGCACCCGGCGAACCCGGGAGCCGGACCGACGGAGGAGCACACGTGACCGTGGAGAGCACTGCCGCGCGCAAGCCGCGACGCAGCGCCGGAAGCAAGGCCGGCACCACCGGCACCAAACGCACCACCCGCACGAGCGCCAAGAAGGCCCAGGGCAGCGATCTCGAACTGGTCCAGCTCCTGACGCCCGAGGGCGAGCGCGTCGAGAACGCCGAGTACGACCAGTACGTCGCCGGCATCACTCCCGAAGAGCTCCGCGGCCTGTACCGCGACATGGTGCTCACCCGGCGCTTCGACGCCGAGGCCACGTCCCTGCAGCGCCAGGGCGAGCTGGGCCTGTGGGCCTCGCTGCTCGGCCAGGAGGCCGCCCAGATCGGCTCCGGGCGCGCCACCCGCGAGGACGACTACGTCTTCCCGACCTACCGCGAGCACGGCGTCGCCTGGTGCCGCGGGGTGGACCCGACCAATCTGCTCGGCATGTTCCGCGGCGTGAACAACGGCGGCTGGGACCCGAACGGCAACAACTTCCACCTGTACACGATCGTCATCGGCTCGCAGGCCCTGCACGCCACCGGCTACGCCATGGGCGTCGCCAAGGACGGCGCGGACTCGGCCGTGATCGCCTACTTCGGCGACGGCGCCTCCAGCCAGGGCGACGTCAGCGAGGCGTTCAACTTCGCGGCCGTCTACAACGCGCCCGTGGTGTTCTTCTGCCAGAACAACCAGTGGGCGATCTCCGAGTCCAACGAGAAGCAGACCCGGGTGCCGCTCTACCAGCGCGCCCAGGGCTTCGGCTTCCCGGGCGTCCGGGTGGACGGCAACGACGTCATCGCGTCCCTCGCGGTCACCCGCTGGGCCCTGGAGCGGGCGCGGCGCGGCGAGGGACCGGCGCTGATCGAGGCGTACACCTACCGCATGGGCGCCCACACCACCTCGGACGACCCCACCCGCTACCGGCACGACGACGAGCGCCAGGCCTGGGAGGCCAAGGACCCGATCCTGCGCCTTCGCCGCCACCTGGAGGCCGCGAACCACGCGGACGAGGGATTCTTCGGGGAACTGGAGGCGGAGAGCGAGGCGTTGGGCAAACGAGTGCGCGAAGCGGTCCGCTCGATGCCCGACCCGGACCGGTTCGCCATCTTCGAGAACGTGTACGCGGACGGGCACGCGCTCGTCGACGAGGAGCGGGCCCAGTTCGCCGCCTACCAGGCGTCGTTCGCGGACGCAGAGGGGGTCTGAGCATGGCCGTGGAGAAGATGGCCCTGGCCAAGGCGATCAACGAGTCGCTGCGCCGCGCCCTGGAGACGGACCCGAAGGTCCTGATCATGGGCGAGGACGTCGGCAAGCTCGGCGGTGTCTTCCGCGTGACGGACGGCCTGCAGAAGGACTTCGGCGACAGCCGCGTCATCGACACCCCGCTGGCCGAGTCCGGCATCGTCGGCACGGCGATCGGCCTGGCCCTGCGCGGCTACCGCCCGGTGGTGGAGATCCAGTTCGACGGCTTCGTCTTCCCGGCGTACGACCAGATCGTCACGCAGCTCGCGAAGATGCACGCCCGTTCGCTAGGCAAGGTCAAGCTGCCCGTCGTCGTCCGCATCCCCTACGGCGGCGGCATCGGCGCCGTGGAGCACCACTCGGAGTCCCCCGAGGCGCTGTTCGCGCACGTGGCCGGCCTCAAGGTCGTCAGCCCGTCCAATGCCTCCGACGCGTACTGGATGATGCAGCAGGCCATCCAGAGCGACGACCCGGTGATCTTCTTCGAGCCCAAGCGGCGTTACTGGGACAAGGCCGAGGTCAACACGGAGGCGATCCCCGGCCCGCTGCACACCGCGCGCGTGGTCCGCGAGGGCACGGACCTCACCCTGGCCGCCTACGGCCCGATGGTGAAGCTCTGTCAGGAGGTCGCCGCGGCCGCCGCCGAGGAGGGCAGGTCGCTGGAGGTCCTCGACCTGCGGTCGGTCTCCCCGATCGACTTCGACGCGATCCAGGCCTCGGTGGAGAAGACCCGCCGCCTGGTCGTGGTCCACGAGGCGCCGGTCTTCTTCGGTTCCGGCGCCGAGATCGCCGCGCGCATCACCGAGCGCAGCTTCTACCACCTGGAGGCCCCGTGCTGAGGGTCGGCGGCTACCACGCGCCGTACCCGCCGGCCCGCCTGGAGGAGGAGTACCTGCCCGACCTGGACCGGGTGCTGGATGCCGTCGACCGCTCGCTGGCGTACTGAGGAGAGGGTCGTGACGACGATGACTCAAGGGTCCGTGCGCGAGTTCAAGATGCCCGACGTGGGCGAGGGACTCACCGAGGCGGAGATCCTCAAGTGGTACGTCCAGCCCGGCGACACGGTCACCGACGGCCAGGTGGTGTGCGAGGTCGAGACCGCGAAGGCGGCCGTCGAGCTGCCCATCCCGTACGACGGCGTGGTCCGCGAGCTGCACTTCCCCGAGGGCACCACGGTGGACGTGGGCACGGCGATCATCTCCGTGGACGTGGCGGGCGGCGCCGGGGCCCCGGCCCCGAGCCGGTGGCCGACGCCGCGCCGGCGACGCCGGAGCCCGCCGCCGAGGAGCCCGAGCCGCAGGGCCGCCAGCCGGTCCTGGTCGGTTACGGGGTCGCCACCTCCTCGACGCGCCGCCGCCCCGCAAGGGCCCGGAGATCCCGGCCCAGGAGGCCTCGGCCGCGATCCAGACCGAGCTGAACGGCCGCGGTCCGGCCCCGGCCGCCCCGGCGGCTCCGGCGGCTCCCGCGGCTCCGGCGGCTCCCGCGGCCCCGCCCGCCCCCGTGACCGAGGGCGGGCGCCCGCTGGCCAAGCCCCCGGTCCGCAAGCTCGCCAAGGACCTCGGCGTCGATCTCGCGTCGGTCACCCCGACCGGCCCGGGCGGCATCATCACCCGCGAGGACGTGCACGCGGCGGCCGCGCCGCAGCAGACCCCGCAGGCCCCGGAGCCGGAGCCGGCCCGCGGCCCGCCGCGCCCTCGGCCCCGGCCGCGCCGGTGTCGTACGACACCGCCCGCGAGACCCGGATCCCGGTCAAGGGCGTCCGCAAGGCGACGGCGGCGGCGATGGTCGGCTCGGCGTTCACGGCGCCGCACGTCACGGAGTTCGTGACGGTCGACGTGACCCGCACGATGAAGCTGGTCGAGGAGCTGAAGCAGGACAAGGAGTTCGCGGGCCTGCGCGTGAACCCGCTGCTCCTCATCGCCAAGGCGCTCCTGGTGGCGATCAGGCGCAACCCCGACATCAACGCCTCCTGGGACGAGGCCGCCCAGGAGATCGTGGTCAAGCACTACGTCAACCTGGGCATCGCGGCGGCCACCCCCCGCGGCCTGATCGTCCCGAACATCAAGGACGCCCACGCCAAGACCCTGCCGCAGCTGGCCGAGTCCCTGGGTGAACTGGTGTCCACGGCCCGGGAGGGCAAGACCTCCCCGGCCGCGATGCAGGGCGGCACGGTGACGATCACCAACGTCGGCGTCTTCGGCGTCGACACGGGCACGCCGATCCTCAACCCCGGCGAGTCCGCGATCCTCGCGGTCGGCGCGATCAAGCCGCAGCCGTGGGTCCACAAGGGCAAGGTGAAGCCGCGTCAGGTCACCACCCTCGCCCTGAGCTTCGACCACCGCCTGGTGGACGGGGAGCTGGGTTCGAAGGTGCTGGCGGACGTGGCGGCGATCCTGGAGCAGCCGAAGCGGCTGATCACCTGGGCCTAGTCCGGAACGCACCGAGCGGAGCCGCGCTTCCCCGGCGGGAGGCGCGGCTCCGCCGTACTCCCGGCCCGCTCATGACAGTTGTCACTGCCGTGGCGATCCCGGCGTACCTACGGTGGTCCGGAGGGTGGGACACCGCCCACCCGTCCCGCCGCCAGCAGGTGCGCCGGCCCCGTGACCGAGGCGACCCCGACCCAGGTGACCCCCGAGCCGCCGCTGAGCCGGCGCGCACGCCTCCTGGGCTCAGCCGAGCTTCTTGAAACCGAAGTCCAGGATCTTCTTCGCGTCGGTGGCGCGCTGGGACGCCGACGTGGAGGCCAGGACCGTGCCGACGACCGTCCGGCCGTTCCGGGTCGCGGCGAAGACCAGGCAGTACTTGGCCTCGGGGCCCGAGCCCGTCTTGACGCCGATGGCGCCGGAGTACGTGCCGAGCAGCGGGTTGGTGTTCGTCCAGGGGCCATCGTGCGGGTGCCGCCGGACTTGGTGACCGTCTTCGCCGTGTACTTCTTCGTCTTGACGATCGTGCGGAACGTGGAGTTCTTCAGCGCGGTGCCCGCCAGCTTGGTCAGGTCGCGCGGGGTGGAGTAGTTGGCGCCCTTGCCGATGCCGTCGAACGAGTCGAAGTGGGTGTTCTTCAGGCCCAGGCTCCTGGCGGTGGCGTTCATCTTGCCGATGAAGGACTTCACCCGGGCCGCCCGGGTGGTGCCGGTGCCGAACCGGTCGGCGAGCGCGTAGGCCGCGTCGCAGCCGGAGGGCAGCATCAGCCCGTACAGCAGCTGGCGGACGGTGACCTTGTCGCCGACGATCAGCTTGGCGTTGGAGGCCCAGTTGTTCTCGACGATGTAGTCGCTGTAGGCCTTCTGGATCGTGACCTTGGCGTCGAGGTCGAGCTTCGGCTGCTGGAGCACCACCAGGGCCGTCATGATCTTGGTGGTGGAGCCGGTGGAGCGGCGGGTGTCGGCCGCCTTGCCGTAGAGCGTCGTGCCGTTGGCGCCGTTCATGGCATAGCCGCCCAGGGCGGCGATCGCCGGCGGCGCGGGGCGGCGGGCGCGGCGAGCGGTCCGGCGGGTGCGGCGAGCGGTGCGGCGAGCGCGGCGGGCGCCATGGGCGCGGCCTGCGCGGGCGCCGCGGTGAGCGCTCCGGTGGCGAGCACCGCGCCGGTGGTCAGGGCGACGGCGGTGGCCCGGCGAAGACGGACGCCCGGAATGTGGATGTTCACGTGAGATACCCCGATGGTCGTGAAGGCCCCTTCTCTGTGCCCGTGTCGAGGTCGGTGTGGTCTGGGTACAGGGGGCGCACATCTGAGACTCGTGAAGGGGGTCGATGGTTGTGCCTGCCGCAGCGGGCGTCTGTCCGCATGCTGGACGCCGCTCCGTTTGCGTACCTGTTGTATCTATCCTGTCCGCATGACCACGGCCCTGAAGCAGCCCCCGCCGCCGACCGCGTCTACACCCACGTCAAACAGGCCGTCCTGGAACGCCGTTACGAGGGCGGGACCCTGCTCACCGAGGGGGAACTGGCCGAGGCCGTCGGGGTGTCGCGCACCCCGGTGCGCGAGGCGCTGCTCCGGCTGGAGGTCGAGGGCCTGATCCGGCTCTACCCAAGAAGGGCGCCCTGGTGCTCCCGGTCTCCGCGCAGGAGATCGCCGACGTGGTCGAGACGCGGCTGCTGGTCGAGGAACACGCCGCCAGGAAGGCCGTACCGGCGCCGCCGGGACTGATCGAGCGGCTGGAGGAACTGCTCGCCCGGCAGCGGCAGCAGGCCGCCGCGGGCGACCTGGCCGGGCCGCCGTCACCGACCGGTGCTTCCACGCCGAGATCGTGCGCAGCGGCGGCAACGAGATCCTCTCCCGCCTCTACGACCAGCTCCGCGATCGCCAGTTGCGCATGGGCGTCGCCGTGATGCACTCCCACCCCGACCGGATCGCCAAGACCCTCGCGGAGCACGCCGAGATCCTGGAGGCCCTGCGCGCCTCGGACGCGGAGCGGGCCGTGGGCCTCGTCCACCGCCACGTCGGCTGGTTCTCCCACCTGGCGCGGGGGGAGATCCGATGAGCGGCTCGGGAACCCTGCCGGGCGACCCCCGGGCGGCCGGCGCGCGATAGCCGTCTGGAGCATCGGCGTCGCCGTCTACTTCGTCGCCGTCATCTTCCGCACGTCGCTGGGCGTGGCCGGCCTCGACGCCGTCGACCGGTTCCACGTGGGCGCCTCGGCGCTGTCCACCTTCTCCATCCTCCAGCTGCTGGTCTACGCCGGGATGCAGATACCCGTCGGCCTGCTGGTCGACCGGCTCGGCACCAAGAAGGTGCTGACCATCGGCGTGGTGCTGTTCACGGTGGGGCAGCTCGGCTTCGCGCTCTCCCCTCCTACGGCATGGCGCTGGCGTCGCGGGCGCTGCTCGGCTGCGGTGACGCGATGACGTTCATCAGCGTGCTGCGGCTCGGCACCCGCTGGTTCCCGGCCCGGCGCGGCCCGCTGGTCGCCCAGCTCGCCGGGCTCGTCGGCATGGCGGGCAACCTGGTCTCCACCCTCGTCCTGGCCCGGCTGCTGCACGGCGTCGGCTGGACGGCCGCGTTCGCGGGCAGCTCGCTGGCGGGCGTGGTGGTCCTGGTCCTGCTGCTGCTCTTCCTCAAGGACCACCCGAGGGCCACGAACCGGAGCCGGTGCCCCACCAGGGGGCCGCGTACGTGCGGCGGCAGATCGCCGCGTCCTGGCGGGAGCCGGGCACCCGGCTCGGGCTGTGGGTGCACTTCACCACGCAGTTCCCGGCGATGGTGTTCCTGCTGCTGTGGGGGCTGCCGTTCCTGGTGGAGGCGCAGGGGCTGTCCCGGGCCGTCGCCGGGGAACTGCTCACCCTGGTCGTGCTCTCCAACATGGCGATCGGCCTCGTCTACGGGCAGATCGTCGCCCGGCACCACGGGGCGCGGCTGCCGCTGGCGCTGGGCACCGTCGGGACGACGGCCGCCCTGTGGGCCGCGACCCTCGCCTACCCCGCCGACCGGGCGCCGATGTGGCTGCTGATCGTGCTCTGCGTGGTGCTGGGCGCCTGCGGCCCCGCGTCGATGATCGGCTTCGACTTCGCCCGGCCGGCCAACCCGCCCGAGCGGCAGGGCACGGCGTCCGGGATCACCAACATGGGCGGCTTCCTCGCGTCCATGACCACGCTGTTCGCGGTCGGGGTGCTGCTGGACGCCACCGGCGACGACTACACCGTCGCCTTCTCGTCCGTGTTCGTGCTCCAGGCGCTCGGGGTCTCGCAGATCCTCCGCCTGCGGGCACGGGCGGCGCGCAGGGAGCGCGAGCGGCTGGTCGCGAGCCGCGTGGAGACGGTGCACGTCCCCGTCTAGGCGCCCGGCCCCGCCGGCGTCACCCGACGGCCGTCACCTGGTGACGGCGAAGTGGCGCAGGATCGCCGCCGCCAGGTCCTGGTCGCCCTCCGTCTTCACACGGTCGGCGACCGCCTCCGGGGTCACCCGGCCGCAGGCCAGGCGGACGTAGGTCTCCCAGTCGAGGGTGAGGGTCGCGGCGGGGCCGAGGGCGGGCGCCGTCTCGAGGGTGCCGCGGCCCTGGATGTCGACGCGGACGGTGCGCAGGAACTCGACCGGGCCGTGCACGTCGACGACGACGGCCGAGCTGCGGGGGGCGCTCGCCTCCTCGGCGACGACACGCGGGAGTTCGGCGAGCAGGACGTCACGGGCGACCTGCGCGCCGGGGGAGTCGAGGTTGCCGGGGCGGCCGAGCGCGGTGCGCAGGTCCTGCTCGTGCGCCCACACGTCGAAGGCGTGCCGGCGCATCGACTCCTCCAGCGTCAGCTCGACGCCGAGCGGGCCGCGCACCTTCGTCCCGGGGTCCCGCGACTCGTTCCGCAGCTGGCGGTTGCGGCGGATGATCGTGTACTCCAGCTCGGACGTCATCTCGGGCGCCGTGTGGTGGCGGCGGACGTCGACCTGCATCTCCATGTACCGCTGGTGGTCGTTGGTGACGTGGAAGAGGTCGCGCGGGAGGGTGTGGATGGGGCGCGGGTCGCCGAGCATCTCGCAGTCCAGGCCGATGACGTGGGAGACCACGTCGCGCACCGACCAGCCCGGGCACGGTGTCCGGCGGTTCCACTCCGCGTCCGCAAGCGGCTGGACCAGCTCGGATATCGCCTCGATGGAGTGAGTCCAGGCGTCGGCGTAGGGCTGGAGGGTGGGATGCAGACTCACGGAACGGGACCCCTCGGCGGTCGGTACACGGGCAGGTTGTGGCGGCGGTGCCAGTGGGAGGTGGCTGCAGTCGGCGGGCGTCTTGAGACGTTAAGTTACGCTGCCCCGCGGCACCCTGGCAGTGCTTTCGTGTGACGATCGTAGGGCCCGGGTGCCGGCCCGTGGGGACGGCCATGTCGACGGCTCGAAAGCCAGGACGGTGGTAGTGTGCGCGCTTCTCTGATCCAGATCGCCGTGAACGAGGACGAATCGGTCGCCTCACGCCGTGACCGCGTGGCCGGGCTCGTCAGGGAGCAGGCGGGAGCCGACCTCGTCGTGCTGCCGGAGCTGTGGACCACCGGGGCCTTCGCCTACGAGCGGTTCGCCACGGAGGCCGAGCCGCTGCACGGGCCGACGTACGAGGCGATGGCCAAGGCGGCGAGCGACGCGGGCGTGTGGCTGCACGCCGGGTCGATCCCCGAGCGGGCGCCGGCCGAGGACGGCTCCGCGGGCGAGGGCGCCCTCTACAACACCTCTCTCGTCATCTCCCCTCCGGTGAGCCGGCCGCCGTCTACCGCAAGATCCACCGCTTCGGCTTCGACAAGGGCGAGGCCGTGCTGATGGGCGCGGGGCGGGAACTGGTGACCGTACGCCTGCCGGGACGACGCTCGGCGTGGCGACCTGCTACGACCTCCGTTTCCCCGAACTCTTCCGCGGTCTCGTCGCCGCCGGTGCCGAGACCCTCGTCGTGCCGGCGGGCTGGCCGGAGCGCCGCCGGTCCCACTGGACGCTGCTGGCCCGGGCGCGGGCGGTGGAGAACCAGGCGTTCGTCCTCGCGTGCGGAACGGCCGGGACGCACGCCGGTGTTCCCCAGGCGGGTCACTCGATCGTGGTCGATCCGTGGGGCGAGGTCCTGGCCGAGGCGGGACCCGGCGAGGAGGTCCTCACGGTGGAGTTCGACCCGGAGAAGGTGGCCGCGACCCGGGAGCAGTTCCCGGCCCTGAAGGACCGCGTACTGGGCCTGGAACCGCCGCGGCGGTGACCCCGGCGGCGGCCCCGGGCAGCGGCGACGCGAGGGCGGGGTGACGGTGAACGGACCCGGACGACCGCCGTCCGGGACGGCGGCCCCCCCGGGGACGGCGGGCCCCGGGACGGCGGACCCCAGGGACTGCGAACCCCGGGACGGCAGACCCGGGACGGCGAACCCGCGACGGGGGAGCCTCAGTCGTCGTCCTGCCGCTCCTTCTCCGCGAGGTGGATCACGCACACCGTGAGCGCGATCAGCAGCGTCGGGTCCGCATCGTCCCGGACGACGTCGACGCCGTAGGTGTCCCGCAGCGTCAGCCAGCGCCGGGACACCACGGCCAGCAGCTCACCGTCGTACTCGATGGCGAACTCGCGGTCGAGGATCTTGCCGCTGACGTCCAGCTCGTTGCCGTCGGCGAGGGACACCCGGTAGTGGTTGCGCAGCAGCGACAGCCGCTTGCGCCGGATGGTGGCGAGCGGTTCGCCGCCGCGCTGGATCACCATGGTGTCCCGCAGCGCGAACATCTTCTGGTGGATGTCGATCAGCACCCGGCCCCGGGCGTCCTTCAGCTCCCAGGTGTCCCGCAGCCGCATCGCCTTGCCGTCCACGAGGAACGCCTTGTTCCCCTGGTCGTCCTCGATCCAGTAGTCGTCGCCGAAGCCCAGGAGCCGGTCGTACACGAGGAATCTCATGCGGTGATCGCTTCCCCCGCGCCCGGCCCGAAACGCCGCCGGTAGGCCGACGGGCGGAGCCCGTCTCCCGCCGCAGCCGGGCCCGCGGGTGCGCGGCCGTGCCCGGCCCGCACCGGGCCGCCACCACGTCCGGCCGCTCCTCCCGCGCTCGATCGGCCGCCGCGCGAGGGTCACGCGCTCGGCGGTCAGCCACGCGAGCGGCGTGGTCCCGAGCCGGCCGCTCGTCCGGTGATCCGGACGGCCGCCCGTCCGGATGTCGGTGGCGGGTGGCACTCTTGATCCATGAGCGATTCCTCCCCGGCGCCGACCCCGCGGCGCGTCCGTGTCCGTGCCCCCGAGCTGGTCGGCAAGGGCGGCTGGCTGAACACGGGCGGCAAGCAGTACACCCTCGCCGACCTGCGGGGACGCATCGTCATTCTGGATTTCTGGACCTTCTGCTGCATCAACTGCCTGCACGTCCTGGACGAGCTGCGCGAGCTGGAGGAGAAGCACCGGGACACCGTCGTGATCGTCGGGGTGCACTCGCCGAAGTTCGTCCACGAGGCCGAGCACCAGGCGGTCGTCGACGCCGTCGAGCGGTACGGGGTGGAGCACCCCGTGCTGGACGACCCGGAGCTGGCCACCTGGAAGCAGTACGCGGTGCGGGCCTGGCCGACGCTGGTGGTCGTCGACCCCGAGGGATACGTCGTCGCGCAGCACGCCGGGGAGGGGCACGCGCACGCGATCGAGCGGCTGGTCGAGGAGCTGGAGGCCGAGCACGCGGCGAAGGGCACCCTGCGCCGCGGGACGGCCCGTACGTGGCGCCCGAGCCGGAGCCGACCACGCTCCGCTTCCCCGGCAAGGCGCTTCTGCTGCCCTCCGGGACGTTCCTGGTCAGCGACACCACCGGCACCAGCTGGTGGAGCTGGCGGAGGACGGGGAGAGCGTCGTGCGCCGCATCGGGTCCGGCGCCCGGGGCTTCGCGGACGGCCCGTCCGGCACGGCCTCCTTCAGCGAGCCGCAGGGGCTCGCCCTGCTCGAGGACGGCTCGGTGGTCGTCGCCGACACCGTCAACCACGCGCTGCGGCGCCTCGACCCGGCCACCGGCGAGGTGACCACCCTGGCCGGCACCGGCCGCCAGTGGATGCAGGGGAGCCCACCTCCGGGCCCGCCCGCGAGGTCAGCCTCTCCTCGCCCTGGGACGTCGCGTGGTGGCAGGGCAGGGTGTGGATCGCCATGGCCGGCGTCCACCAGCTGTGGGCGTACGACCCGGCCACCGGTGAGGTCGCGGTCACGGCGGGGACGACCAACGAGGGCTGGTGGACGGGCCCGGCGACCGGGCGTGGTTCGCGCAGCCCTCGGGGCTCGCGGCGACGCCCGAGCGGCTGTGGCTCGCCGACTCGGAGACGTCCGCGCTGCGCTGGGTGGAGCCCGACGGCACCGTGCGCACGGCCGTCGGGACCGGCCTGTTCGACTTCGGCCACCGCGACGGCGCCGCGGAACAGGCCCTGCTCCAGCACCCGTTGGGGGTGACCGCGCTGCCGGACGGTTCGGTGGCGGTGAGCGACACCTACAACCACGCCCTGCGCCGTTACGATCCGGCGGCGGGCGAGGTGACCACGCTCGCCACCGATCTGCGCGAGCCCAGCGACGCCGTTCTGGTCGGCGACGACATCGTGGTGGTGGAGTCGGCCCGGCACCGGCTGACCCGGCTGCGGCTGCCGGAGGAGGCGGTGCGGGTGGAGGCCGTCGCGCACCGCACGCAGCGCGCGGCGACGGAGGTGGCGCCGGGCACGCTGCGGCTGGACGTGGTCTTCCAGGCGCCGGCGGGCCAGAAGCTGGACACGCGGTACGGCCCGTCGACGCGGCTGCTGGTCTCCGCGACGCCGCCCGAGCTGCTGGTCGCCGGTGAGGGTGCGGGGACGGAGCTGTCCCGTGCGCTGGAGCTGAACCCGGCCGTGACGGAGGGTGTGCTGCACGTCTCCGCGATGGCGGCGTCCTGCGACGACGATCCGGACAACGAGTACCCGGCGTGCCATGTGCACCAGCAGGACTGGGGTGTGCCGGTCCGCGTCACCGAGGGCGCCGCGGACCGGCTGCCCCTGGTGCTGGCCGGGATGGACGCCTGACGCCGGCCCCCGCGCGGGGGCGCGGGGGTCAGACGCCGTAGCCGTCGCTGTAGCCGTCGCGGCGGTGGGGGTGGGTGGCCGGGTCCTCGACGACCGGGGTCGCCGGCGGCACCATGACCCGCCGGCGGCGGGCGATGCTGCTGAAGGTCGCGACGCCGATCAGGCCGACGATCATGAGGATGACGCCGACCAGGTCGAGGTTGACGCCCCGCATGTCCCAGTCGGTCGCGAACGTGAGGATGGCTCCCACGGCGATGAGGATGATGCACCCGCCGAGGCCCATGAGTGTCGCCTCCCTGTCGGTCCGGTCGGTCCGGGCTTTCCGGTCGATCCGGTTCCGGTCGGGTACCCCGGGTGTCAACCCCCATGCCGCGGCGGGCCGTTCCTCCGGTGCCGCTGGGGGACCCTAGCCCTCCAGGAACGCCACCAGCGCGTTGGCGAGCAGGTGCGGGTCGTCGGCGCCGCACAACTCGCGGGCGCTGTGCATCGAGAGGATGGCGACGCCGATGTCGACGGTGCGGATGCCGTGCCGGGCGGCGGTGATCGGGCCGATCGTGGTGCCGCAGGGCATGGAGTTGTTGGAGACGAAGGTCTGGAAGGGGACGTTCGCCTTCTCGCAGGCGGCGGCCCACACGGCGCGGCCCGAACCGTCGGTGGCGTAGCGGTTGTTGACGTTGACCTTGAGGATGGGGCCGCCGTTGACGCGGGGGTGGTGCGTGGGGTCGTGGCGTTCGGCGTAGTTGGGGTGGACCGCGTGGCCGGTGTCGGACGAGAGGCAGACGGTGCCGGCGAAGGCGCGGGCCCGGTCCTCGTAGGACCCTCCGCGGGCGAACACCGAGCGTTCCAGGACCGTGCCGAGCAGGGGGCCGTCGGCGCCCGTGTCCGACTGGGAGCCGTTCTCCTCGTGGTCGAAGGCGGCCAGCACGGGGATGTACGACAGGGTCCGGTCGGCCGTCGCCAGGGCGGCCAGCGCCGCCGTGCCGGCGTGCACGGAGAGCAGGTTGTCCATGCGGGGGCCGGCCACCAGGTCCTTGTCGCGGCCCAGGTAGGCGGGCGGTTCGACGGAGTGCACCATCAGGTCCCAGCCGGTCACCTCGCCCGCCGGGATGCCGGTCGTCTCCTCCAGGAAGGCGATGAGGTCGCCGTCGCGGACGTCGTCGCCGAGGCCCCAGACGGGCTGGAGGTGGCGCTGCTTGTCGAGCTTGAGGCCCTCCGTGGAGACCGTGCGATCCAGGTGGATGGCGAGCTGGGGGACGCGGAGCAGCGGCCGGTCGACGTCGACCAGGCGGGTGGAGCCGTCGCGCAGGCTCAGCCGGCCGGCGAGGCCGAGGTCGCGGTCGAGCCAGGAGTTCAGCAGCGGGCCGCCGTAGATCTCCACGGCGACCTGGCGCCAGCCGTGGGCGCCGCTGTCGGGCCGGGGCTTGACGCGCAGGTTGGGGGAGTCGGTGTGGGCGCCGACGATCCGGAAGGGGGTGTGGGGCTCGGCGCCCTCCGGGACGTACCACGCCACGATCGCGCCGCCCCGCAGGACGTACTTGCCGCCGCTCGTCGCGTCCCAGGCGTCCGTCTCGGCGACCTGCCGGAAACCGGCCTTCTCCAGGCGCTCGGCGGCGTTCGCCACCGCGTGGTACGGCGTCGGGCTGGCCGCCAGGAAGGACATCAGGTCGTCGGTGTGGCCGCGGTCGAAGCGGGGAGGTTCGCTCATGGGTTCACCTTAACGACGGTCGAGGGCCCGCTTCCCGTCTCCGGGAGCGGGCCCTCGTGAAGAGAGTGCGCAGGACGCGTCAGCGGCTCAGAAGGCCGCCTCGTCCAGCTCCATCAGGTCCAGCTCGACGCCCTGGGCGACCTTGCGGGCCAGGGTGACGCCGGGCAGGACGTTGGCGGCGAAGAACTTGGCCGCGGCGATCTTGCCGGTGTAGAAGGCCTGGTCCTTGGCGGAGGCCGTGGGCAGCTTCTCGGCGGCGACGGCGGCGCCCTTGAGGAGCAGGTAGCCGACGACCACGTCGCCGGAGGCCATCAGCAGGCGGGTGGTGTTGAGCCCGACCTTGTAGATGTTCTTGACGTCCTGCTCGGTGGCGGCGAGGTCGGTGAGCATGTGGCCGACGATGGCCTCCAGCTCGACGGCGGCCTTGGCGAGGTGCTCGCGGGCCGGGGCCAGCTCCTCGCCGCCGGTGCCGAGGGCGAGGAACTTCTTGATGTCCTCGGCGAGCGAGTTGAGCGCGGCGCCCTGGTTGCGGACGATCTTCCGGAAGAAGAAGTCCTGGCCCTGGATGGCCGTGGTGCCCTCGTAGAGGGTGTCGATCTTGGAGTCCCGGATGTACTGCTCGATCGGGTACTCCTGGAGGAAGCCGGAGCCGCCGAAGGTCTGCAGGGACTGGGCGAGCAGCTCGTAGGCCTTCTCGGAGCCGTAGCCCTTGACGATCGGCAGGAGCAGGTCGTTCAGGGCGTGCTCGGCGGAGGCGTCCTCGCCGTTCGCCTCCTTGACCTGGATCTCGTCCTGGATCGAGGCGGTGTACATCACCAGGGCGCGCATGCCCTCCGCGTACGCCTTCTGCGTCATCAGCGAGCGGCGCACGTCGGGGTGGTGGGTGATGGTGACCTTGGGCGCGGTCTTGTCCATGAAGTTGGCCAGGTCCGGGCCCTGGACGCGCTCCTTGGCGTACTCCAGCGCGTTGAGGTAGCCGGTGGAGAGCGTGGAGATCGCCTTCGTGCCGACCATCATGCGGGCGAACTCGATGATGCGGAACATCTGGCGGATGCCGTCGTGCTTGTCGCCGATCAGCCAGCCCTTGGCGGGGTGGCGGTCGCCGAAGGTCATCTCGCAGGTGTTGGAGGCCTTCAGGCCCATCTTGTGCTCGACGTTGGTGGCGTAGACGCCGTTGCGCTCGCCCAGCTCGCCGGTCTCGAAGTCGAAGAGGTACTTCGGGACGAGGAAGAGGGACAGGCCCTTGGTGCCGGGGCCGGCGCCCTCGGGCGGGCGAGGACGTAGTGGAGGATGTTCTCCGACATGTCGTGCTCGCCGGACGTGATGAACCGCTTCACGCCCTCGATGTGCCAGGAGCCGTCCTCCTGCTGCACGGCCTTGGTGCGGCCGGCGCCGACGTCCGAGCCGGCGTCGGGCTCGGTGAGGACCATCGTCGAGCCCCACTGCTTCTCGACGGCGATCTTGGCGATGTGCTTCTGGACCTCGTTGCCCTCCTCGAAGAGGATGCCGGCGAAGGCGGGGCCGGAGGAGTACATCCACACGGCCGGGTTGGCGCCGAGGATCAGCTCCGCGTAGGCCCAGATCAGGGAGCGGGGCGAGGTGGTGCCGCCGATCTCCTCGGGCAGGCCAGGCGCCAGTACTCGGAGTCCATGAAGGCCTGGTAGCTCTTCTTGAAGGACGCCGGGACGGGCGCGGTGTTGGTCTCGGGGTCGAAGACGGGCGGGTTGCGGTCGGCGTCCGCGAAGGACTCCGCCAGGTCGTTCTCCGAGAGGCGGGTCATCTCCTCCAGGATGCTCTTGGCGGTGTCGACGTCCATCTCCGCGAACGGGCCGGTGCCGTACAGCTTGTCGCGGCCGAGCACCTCGAAGAGGTTGAACTCGATGTCGCGGAGATTCGACTTGTAGTGCCCCATGGCGACGGCTCCGTTGAGAGATCGGCGAGGCACTGACTCCTCGCGCCTTCAGTCACGTCCACCTGCGTACCAGCAAGTAGCTACGATGATGCTACCCGTCGGTAATAAGAAGCAACCCCGATCCGGTCATCTGTGACAGGACACACCGCGGGCGTCGGTACGCTTGCGCCATGTACGGCTACGACCAGACCGCGGGTCCCCAGCAGCAGTACGCCCCGCCGCAGCAGCCGATGTCCGGCGGTTACGGGCAGCAGTCGCCGGCCTACCCGGAGCCGTCGCCGCCCTCGCTCGCGGACGCGGTGCGGGCCTTCACCACCGGTCAGCTCGCCGCCGAGGACTTCCAGCAGATCTTCGCGACCTCGAAGGTCTACTGCCCGCGCGGCGACAACCCCGGGTTCCTCGCCCTGCACAACACCCAGCAGCCGGTGATCCCGATGTTCACCTCGCTCAAGGAGCTGCGCCGCTACGCGGGCAAGGAGTCCAAGTACTTCGTGATCACCGGTGCCGAGGTGATCGACCTGCTGCCGACGGGGTACGGGTTCGTGCTCGACATGGAGGGTGAGCACCGCATGGTGTTCGACGCGAAGGCCGTCGAGGAGATGGTCGACTTCGCGATGCGCCGCATGTACGGATGAGCGCCGTACGGCCGCCCGGGACGGGGGCCGCCGCCGTCGCCGGCCCGGAGGGAATGCCCTCCGGGCTTTCTTGGTTCCAGGTGGCAAGAAGTTCAACGCTCAACTAAACTGGGCGTACCCGAGGAGGTACCGACATGCCCGCAGTGACCGTCGAGAACCCGTTGACGCTGCCCCGTGTGACCGCTCCCGCCGACGCCGTGGCACGCCCCGTGCTCGCCGTCACGACCGCTCCCAGCGGTTTCGAGGGCGAGGGCTTCCCGGTGCGCCGCGCGTTCGCCGGGATCAACTACCGCCATCTCGACCCGTTCATCATGATGGACCAGATGGGTGAGGTGGACTACGCACCCGGCGAGCCCAAGGGCACGCCCTGGCACCCCCACCGCGGCTTCGAGACCGTCACGTACATCATCGACGGGACCTTCGACCACCAGGACAGCCACGGCGGTGGCGGCACCATCACCAACGGCGACACCCAGTGGATGACCGCGGGCAGCGGCCTGCTGCACATCGAGGCGCCGCCGGAGGCGCTCGTGATGTCCGGCGGCCTCTTCCACGGCCTCCAGCTGTGGGTGAACCTGCCGGCCAAGGACAAGATGATGGCCCCCCGCTACCAGGACATCCGCGGCGGCAGCGTCCAGCTGCTCACCTCCCCCGACGGCGGTGCCCTGCTCCGGGTCATCGCCGGCGAACTGGACGGCCACGCCGGGCCCGGCATCACGCACACGCCGATCACGATGATCCACGCCACCCTCGCGCCGGGCGCCGAGATCACCCTGCCCTGGCGGGAGGATTTCAACGGCCTGGCCTACGTCCTGGCCGGGCGCGGCAGCGTCGGCACCGAGCGCCGGCCGGTCCACCTGGGCCAGACCGCCGTCTTCGGCGCCGGTTCCTCGCTGACCGTCCGCGCGGACGAGAAGCAGGACTCCCACACGCCGGACCTGGAGGTCGTCCTGCTCGGCGGGCAGCCGATCCGCGAACCCATGGCCCACTACGGCCCCTTCGTGATGAACACCAAGGACGAGCTGATGCAGGCCTTCGAGGACTTCCAGAAGGGCCGGCTGGGCACGGTCCCGGCCGTGCACGGCATGTCCGCGCAGGGCCCGCAGGGCTGAGTCACGCACGCGGCCGGACCCGTCTCACCCGGGCGGGCCGTCCCGACGGGACGGCCCGCCCGGTCCGTGATCGGCTGGGAGCGTGCAGTTGCTCCCCGTCGCGGTACGCCGGTTCGCCGCCTGGTGCGTGGTCGTCCTGCTCGCCAGCGGTGTCGTCTACGTCGGCATCCGGCTCTGCGTGGAGTTCCGCACCGCCGTGACGCCGGCGCTGCTGGCACTGCTCGGCACCGCCCTGCTGCGCCCCCTGCACCGGCGGCTGGTCGCGGCCCGGGTGCAGCGGTCGCTGGCCGCGGGGATCACCTGCGTCGCCGTCGTCGCCGTGGTCGGCGGGGCGGTCTACATCGTCGTCGCCGCGCTGATCGACAGCGGCGACCAGATCATCGCCTCGCTGCGGACCGCGGCCCGGGACCTCGCCCGGCACTTCGGGCCGCCGGGACCTCGCTGGACGACATGGCCGCCAACGCCCGCGAGCTGCTGGGCAGGTTCGGCGGGACGGCCGCGTCGGGCGTGATCAGCGGAGTCAGCGTGGTCGGCGAGACCCTCGCCATGGCCGTGCTCGCGCTGCTGCTGGTCTTCTTCTTCCTCCGTGACTCCGACAAGGCCGTCACCACCGTGCGGGCGCTGGTGCCCGAGGGCGGCGCCGACACCGTCGAGGCGATGGCCCGGCGCGCCTTCGGGGCCGTCGAGGGCTTCATGCGCGGCACCACCTTCATCGCCCTCATCGACGCCGTCTGCATCACCGTCGGGCTGCTCGTGCTGCGGGTGTCCGGTGCGCTCGGGCTCGGGGCGCTGGTCTTCGTCGGCGCCTACATCCCCTACCTCGGCGCCTTCATCTCCGGAGCGGTCGCGGTGCTGGTCGCGCTGGCCGACCGCGGGTTCGTCATCGCGCTGTGGGCCCTCGGAGTGGTGCTCGCCGTGCAGGTCCTGGAGGGGCACGTGCTCCAGCCGATGATCCAGAGCCGGACCGTGCAGATGCACCCCGCGGTGGTGCTGCTCGCGCTCACCGCCGGCGCCTCGGTGGCCGGCATCCTCGGGATGCTCCTCGCCGTGCCCCTCACCGCCGCCGCGTTCGGGGTCGTCCACGAGCTGCGGGGCCGCTACGCCGCCTCCGCCTCCCCGAGCCGCCCTCGCCGGACTCGTAGATCTCGAACCAGATGCTCTTGCCCTCGCCGCGCGGGGCGACCCCCAGGTGTCGGCGAGCAGCTCGATGAGCATCAGGCCCCGCCCGGAGGACGCCATCTCCCCGGCCGGCGCCGGTGCGGAAGGTCGTCGCCGGTGTCGGTGACCTCGACCCGGATGCGCCGCTCGCCCGGCGCCCCGGTCACCTCGGCGACCAGCAGCGCGTCGGCGTCGGTGTGCACCAGGACGTTGGTCAGCATCTCGGAGAGCAGCAGCACGGCCGAGTCGCGCTGCTCCTCGTCGGGCCAGTCGTGCAGCAGGTCGCGCAGGTGCTGGCGGGCGGTGGCGATCCGCTCCGGCTCGGCCTGCGCCACCGAGAGCATGGTGCGGCGCACCGGCGTGCGCGCCACGGGGCTGTCCCCGCAGCCGCAGCCCTCGTCGTCCCGGCACAGCAGCAGCACGGCGATGTCGTCCTCCCGCCGGTCGGCGAGCGGGCCGGTGGTGTAGTGGGACGACGGCCCGTGCACCGCCTGGACCAGGGCGTCGGCCAGTTCCTCCAGGTCGCCCTCGTGCTGTTCGAGGACGACCCGCAGCCGCTGCCAGCCGGTGTGCAGGTCGTGGCCGCCGGTCTCCACCAGACCGTCCGTGCACAGCATCAGGGTGTCGCCGGGCTCCAGGGCCAGCCGGGTGGTCGGGTAGTCGCAGTCCGGGTCGATGCCGAGGGGCAGGCCGCCCGTCGTGGCCCGGATGAGCGCGGTCCCGTCCGCCATCCGCACCACCGGGTCCAGGTGCCCGGCCCGCGCGCTCTCCAGCGTCCCGGTCGCCGGGTCCACCTCGGCGTAGTAGCAGGTGGCGAAGCGCAGGTCGCCGGGGTCGTCGCCGGAGTTGGTGATGTCGTGGAAGAAGCGGGAGGCACGGGAGAGGACCGCGTCGGGGCGGTGGCCCTCGGAGGCGTAGGCGCGCAGGGCGATGCGCAGCTGCCCCATCAGCCCGGCCGCCCGGACGTCATGCCCTTGCACGTCGCCGATGACCAGGGCGAAGCGGCCCCGGGGCAGCGGGATCATGTCGTACCAGTCGCCGCCGACCTGGAGTCCGCCGCCGGTGGGGACGTAGCGGGCGGCGATGCTCATGCCGGGGATGTCCGGGCCCAGCACGGGCAGCATGGAGCGCTGGAGCCCCTCGGTCAGCTCTCGCTGGGTCTCGGCGGCGCCCGCCCGGGACAGGGCCTGGGCCAGCATCCGGGCCACGGTGGTCAGGACCGACCGCTCGTCGGGCGTGAACGCGACCGGATAGGCGAAGGCGGCCATCCAGGCGCCCATCGGCCGGCCCGCCACCGTCAGCGGCAGGAAGGCCCAGGAGCGGCGCTGGAAGCCCTCGGCGAGCGGCCAGGTGAGCGGGTAGCGGGACCGGTACTGCTCCGGCGAGGAGAGATAGACGGCCCGGCCGGTGCGCACCACCTCGGCGGCCGGATAGTCCGTGTCCAGCGCCATGTGGGCGAAGGGGCCCTCGGCACCGGGCTCCTGCCCGTGGTGGCCGATGATCGTCAGCCGGTCGCCCTCCACGCCGAACACCGCCAGCCCGTCGGGCGAGAACCCCGGCATGGACAGACCGGCCGCGACCCGCAGCACCTCCTCGGTCGACCGGGCCTCGGCCAGGGCCCGGCCCGCGTCCAGCAGGAAGGCCTCCCGGGACCGGCGCCAGTCACCGGTGACGGCGCGGCGCCCGGCGGGGGTGCCCGGCGTCGGCTCGGCGACCTCCTGGAGGGTGCCGGTCAGCTCGTACGCCCGGCGTTCGGGGTCGAAGGACGGCTTGGAGCGGCTGCGCACCACGCGGATCACATGGCCCCGCTCGTCCATGATCCGGATGCGGACCTCGGCGAGGGTGCCCTCGGCGACGGCGAGCTGGACGACGCCGGTGATCTCGTTCCAGTCGACGGGGTGCAGCCGGGCCCGGACCTCCGCCTCGGTGAGGGTCACCGGCCGGGCGGGCAGTCCCAGCAGCCGGGCCGCCTCGGCATCGGCCGTGACGCGCCCCCTGGCGGTGTCCCAGTGCCACAGCCCGGTCGCCAGGGCGGCGAGGACGTCCTCCACGGCGGGCAGGGGCTCACCAGTGCGCATTGCCCCACTGTAAGAAGAGGTGATCCGGGGCTGCCACCGCTCGCGGGGCCGCCCCGGGGGCTGTCCGCTCGTGGCAATGGTGAGGAAGCGAGCCCCGGGTGCCCGGTACGCTGGGGGTTGTTTCACGTGAAACAGCGGCCGTGACCGGCGGACCGCACACGGTGAGACACCGCCCCCTATCCGCGAAGACTGGATGAACGACGATGCATCGGTACAGGTCCCACACCTGCGGCGAGCTCCGCGCCTCTGACGTCGGTACCGACGTCCGGCTGAGTGGCTGGCTGCACAATCGGCGCGACCTGGGCGGCATCCTCTTCATCGATCTGCGCGACCACTACGGCATCACGCAGCTCGTCGCCCGTCCGGGCACGGAGGCGTACGAGGCCCTGGACAAGCTGTCCAAGGAGTCCACCGTCCGCGTCGACGGCAAGGTCGTCTCCCGCGGCGCGGAGAACATCAACCCCGAGCTGCCCACGGGCGAGGTCGAGGTCGAGGTCGGCGAGGTCGAGCTGCTCGGCGCCGCCCAGCCGCTGCCGTTCACGATCAACACCGAGGACGGGGTGAACGAGGAGCGGCGCCTGGAGTACCGCTTCCTGGACCTGCGCCGTGAGCGCATGCACCGCAACATCATGCTGCGTACGGCGGTCATCTCGGCGATCCGCCAGAAGATGACGGCGCTGGGCTTCAACGAGCTGGCCACCCCGATCCTGACGGCGACCTCCCCGAGGGCGCCCGCGACTTCGTGGTCCCCTCCCGCCTGCACCCCGGCAAGTTCTACGCCCTGCCGCAGGCGCCGCAGCAGTTCAAGCAGCTGCTGATGATCTCCGGCTTCGACCGGTACTTCCAGATCGCGCCCTGCTTCCGCGACGAGGACGCCCGCGCCGACCGCTCGCCGGGCGAGTTCTACCAGCTCGACGTCGAGATGAGCTTCGTCGAGCAGGAGGACGTCTTCCGCCCCATCGAGCAGCTGATGACGGAGCTGTTCGAGGAGTTCGGCAACGGGCGGCACGTGACCTCCCCGTTCCCGCGCATCCCGTTCCACGAGGCGATGCTCAAGTACGGCTCCGACAAGCCGGACCTGCGCGCCCGGCTGGAGCTGGTCGACATCACGGACATCTTCGAGGGCTCGGAGTTCAAGGCGTTCGCCGGCAAGCACGTGCGCGCCCTGCCGGTGCCGGACGTCTCCGCCCAGCCCCGCAAGTTCTTCGACCAGCTCGGTGACTTCGCCGTCTCCCAGGGCGCCAAGGGCCTGGCCTGGGTGCGCGTCGGCGAGGACGGCTCGCTGACCGGCCCCATCGCGAAGTTCCTCACCGAGGAGAACGTCGCCGAGCTGACCAAGCGGCTGGCGCTCGCCCCCGGCCACGCCGTGTTCTTCGGCGCGGGCGAGTTCGACGAGGTCTCCAAGATCATGGGCGCGGTGCGGGTCGAGGCCGCCAAGCGTGCCGGGCACTTCGAGGAGAACGTCTTCCGCTTCTGCTGGATCGTCGACTTCCCGATGTTCGAGAAGGACGAGGAGACCGGCCGGATCGACTTCTCCCACAACCCCTTCTCGATGCCGCAGGGCGGCATGGAGGCCCTGGAGACGCAGGACCCGCTCGACATTCTGGCCTGGCAGTACGACATCGTCTGCAACGGCGTCGAGCTGTCCTCCGGCGCGATCCGGAACCACGAGCCGGACATCATGCTCAAGGCCTTCGAGATCGCCGGGTACGACCGGGAGACCACCGAGCGCGAGTTCGCCGGCATGCTGCGCGCCTTCCGCTTCGGCGCCCCGCCGCACGGCGGCATCGCCCCCGGCGTGGACCGCATCGTCATGCTCCTCGCCGACGAGCCGAACATCCGCGAGACGATCGCCTTCCCGCTCAACGGCAACGCCCAGGACCTGATGATGGGCGCCCCGACGGAGCTGGACGAGTCCCGGCTGAAGGAACTGCACCTGTCGGTGCGCAAGCCGCAGCCGAAGTAGACGGACCGCACGGAAGGGGCCCGGCATCCTCAGGATGCCGGGCCCCTTCCGCTGTGACCGCAGGCCCTCTAGCGGGCGACGAACTGGGTCAGGATCGCCTGGACCTCGTAGATGTCGACGCCCTTGGTGAACGTCTTCTGGATCGGGGCCGGGGAGCCGGAGAGCCAGATCTTCAGCTCGGCGTCGAGGTCGAACGTGCCGGCCGTCTCCACGGCGAAGTGCGTGATGCTCCGGTACGGGATCGAGTGGTACTCGGTCTTCTTGCCGGTGATGCCCTGCTTGTCGACCAGGATCAGACGGCGGTCGGTGAACAGGATGGTGTCGCGGATCAGCAGGTAGGCGGCGTGCACCTGCTCGCCGTGCCCCAGCAGCCGGGCGTACTCCTGCGCGGCCTGGGCCGGGTCGATGCTGTGCGCGTTGCCGAACAGCGCCATGGACGGTCCCCCCTCGTGAACGGGTCACGCCGCCCCTCGGCGTGACCCGGCCAACGCTACGCCGTCTCGGGCTCACCGCCGAAGCGCTGCTTGTACGCCTCCAGGTCCTCGTCCGTGAGCTTGGCGAACAGGACCGGCGGGACCGTGAAGGGGACGCCGGGCGTGAGCGTGGTCAGGGCGCGGGCCTCCTCGGGAGTCACCCAGGTCGCCGTGTCGTCCGGCAGGGAGAAGGCCGAGCGCATCGCCGCCGCGGACGAGGGGATGAACGGCTCCGACACCACCGAGTACAGGTGGATCAGGTTCATCGCCGTGCGCAGCGTGAGCGCCGCGGCGTCCTTGTCGGTCTTGATCTCCAGCCAGGGGGCCTTCTCCTCCAGGTAGGAGTTGCCGGCCGACCACAGGGCGCGCAGGGCCGCGGCGGCCTTGCGGAACTGGAGGGCCTCCATCTGGGACTCGTACTCCGCGAGGAGCCGCGCGATCTCCTCGCCGAGCCGCGTCTCCGCCTCGCCGGGCTCGCCGCCCGCCGGGACCTCCTCGCCGAAGCGCTTCTTGGAGAAGGACAGCACGCGGTTGACGAAGTTGCCGAGGGTGTCCGCCAGGTCCTTGTTGACCGTGGCGGTGAAGTGCTCCCAGGTGAAGGACGCGTCGTCCGACTCGGGGGCGTTGGCGATCAGGAAGTAGCGCCAGTAGTCGGCGGGCAGGATCTCCAGCGCCTGGTCGGTGAAGACACCGCGCTTCTGGGAGGTGGAGAACTTGCCGCCGTAGTACGTCAGCCAGTTGAACGCCTTGACGTAGTCGACCTTCTTCCACGGCTCGCGCACGCCCAGCTCGGTCGCCGGGAACATCACCGTGTGGAACGGGACGTTGTCCTTGGCCATGAACTCGGTGTAGCGGACGGTGTCGTCCGCCTCGTACCACCAGGACTTCCAGTCCCGCGTCTCACCGGCGGGGGCCGCGTCCGCCCACTCCTTCGTCGCGCCGATGTACTCGATCGGGGCGTCGAACCAGACGTAGAAGACCTTGCCCTCGGCGGCCAGGTCCGGCCAGGTGTCGGCCGGGACCGGGACGCCCCAGTCCAGGTCGCGGGTGATGGCGCGGTCGTGCAGCCCCTCGTTCAGCCACTTGCGGGCGATGGAGGCGGCCAGCTGGGGCCACTCCTCCTCGTGGGCGGCCACCCACGCCTCGACCTCGTGCTGGAGCTTGGACTGGAGGAGGAACAGGTGCTTGGTCTCGCGGACCTCCAGGTCCGTCGAGCCGGAGATCGCCGAGCGCGGGTCGATCAGGTCGGTCGGGTCCAGGACCCGGGTGCAGTTCTCGCACTGGTCGCCGCGGGCCTTGTCGTAGCCGCAGTGGGGGCAGGTGCCCTCCACGTAGCGGTCCGGGAGGAAGCGGCCGTCGGCCGGGCTGTACACCTGGCGGATCGCCCGCTCCTCGATGAAGCCGTTCTCGTTCAGCTTGCGGGCGAAGTGCTGGGTGATCTCGACGTTCTGCGGGAGGAACTGCGGCCGAAGTAGTCGAACGCGAGGGCGAAGCCGTCGTAGACCGCCTTCTGGGCGTCGTGGGCCTGGGCACAGAAGTCCGCGACCGGAAGGCCCTGCTCCTTCGCCGCCAGCTCGGCCGGGGTGCCGTGCTCGTCCGTCGCACAGATGTAGAGGACGTCGTGACCGCGCTGGCGGAGGTACCGGGAGTACACGTCCGCCGGGAGCATGGACCCCACCATGTTGCCCAGGTGCTTGATCCCGTTGATGTACGGAAGGGCGCTGGTGATGAGGTGTCGAGCCATCGGGGCTGCTCCCATGTCGGTCGTCTATCGAACCTTGAAATCGTAGCCGACATGGGTGGGCCGCCCGCTTTCCGTTCTGAGGGGTGGGAAAGGGGCGGCCCGTCGGGCGGGGCTACGGGGCGGCGGGGGAGGGCTCGGGGCGCCAGGCGGCGAGGATGCCCTCGTACAGCTCCTTGTCGGTCAGCTCGCGGGGGGTCTCGCCGGCGAGGAAGTGGGCCGTGTTGCCCGTCCTGAGCTTGCGGAGGTAGTCGAAGGCCTTGTTCTCCGGGTCGCCGAAGGCGACGAACGAGAAGAACAGGTTCGGGTGGGTCTCCGCCGCGTCCGCCAGGGAGCGGGTGGCCGGGGTCTTGGCGTCCGGGGCGCCGTCCGTCTGGAAGACCACCAGGGCCGGGCGGTGGGGTCGGCCGACTTCTCGTGGAGGGCGATCACCTCGGCGACGGCCGCGTGGTAGCTGGTACGGCCCATCCGGCCGAGGCCGGCGTGCAGGGTGTCGATCTTGTTCTCGTGGTCGGTGAGGGTCAGCTCGCCCGTGCCGTCCAGCTCGGTGGAGAAGAAGACGACGGGGACCGTGGCGTCCGGGTCGACGTGCGCGGCCAGGGCGAGGGTCTGCTCGGCGAGGGCCTGGGCGGAGCCGTCCTTGTAGTACGGGCGCATGGACGCGGAGCGGTCGAGGACGAGGTAGACCTTGGCGCGGGTGCCGGTCAGGCCGAGCTTCTTCAGGGCGGCGCCGGCGGCCTTGTGGGCGGTGGTGAGGCCGGGGGCGCGGGAGCGGAGGCGGGCGGCGGGGTGGCCGGGGCTGACGGGGCTGCCGGGGTGGCGGGTTTCGTGGCCTCGGCTTCGCCTTCGGCGGGGGTGTTCCCGCCCGCACCACCCGTGCGGGTCTCGTCGTCGGGTGCGGGTGGCCCTTGCGGGGCCTGGTCGCCGTCGGCGGCTGCGGGTTCCGGGGCGGGGGTGGCGGGCTCGGCGGTAGCGGCCGGCTCGGTCGGGGCCTCGGCTTCGCCTTCGGCGGGGGTGTTCCCGCCCGCACCACCCGTGCGGGTCTCGTCGTCGGGTGCGGGTGGCCCTTGCGGGCCTGGTCGCCGTCGGCGGCCGCGGGTTCCGGGGCAGGGGCGGGGGTGGCGGGCTCGGCGGTAGCGGCCGGCTCGGGGGCCGGGTGGGCTCCGGCTCGGGCTCAGGGTGGGCTGCGGCTCCGGAGCGGGCTGCGGTTCGGGCTCGGGCTCCGGGGTCGGGCGGGCTCCGGGGTCGGTTCCGGCTTGTGCTCCGAGGTCGGTTCCGGGGCGGGCTCCGGGTGGGCTCGGGCTTCCGTGTGGGGGCTCGTGGTTGTCGGTCGGGGCTGGGGCCTGGGGACCGTCACGTTGTCGAAGGCCGCCGCGACCAGGTCGTGCTCCTGCGTCGCCGGGCGCGGCTCCGGGACCTGCGGCGTGGCGGCGGGCTCCGGTGCCGTCGACTGGGACGGGACCCTCGGGGGCGTGGACGTGGGCGTGGACGGGGACGGCGTCGCAGGCGTGGACGAAGACGCGGGCGTCTCCGGCTGCTGTGCCGTCGGCCGGGGTGCCGACGGCTCCCGGTGCTCCTGCGAGGGTGCCGTCTCCTGCGCGGTCTCCTCGGCGTGGGCGGTCCGTGCCTTGCGTGACCGTCCGAACGCGTTCCGCAGGAGAGTGAGAATGCCCATGTGCGCAACCCTTCGCGTGAGTTGTAGCCCGTCGATCCCTGGCCAGGACGGACACGTAAGGTTAGCGGCCCCGGCGGGTGGTCCAGGGCAGGGTCTGGCACAGCACCGGGGCTCCCGTCAAGGTCGGCTTCCGGACCGCCTGCCCGTCGGCGCCGGGTCGTCACCCAACCGACCGGTGGTTCTCCGGGTTCACCCGCTGTTCACCCCGGCGCCCGACTGCCGCACATATGTGCCCCTACGGTCGCGCTGTCACCAAGGGCACCCAAGGGGAGAAAACAGTGCGCAAGCTGCTGCCGTTGATCGGAACGCCGTCCGGTTCGCACCCTGGCGGCCGGTCCGCCATGACCTGCCGATTCCGGTGTGGGGACGCCTGCTTCCACGAGGTGCCCAACACCAGCGACAACGCGTACGTCGGCGATGTCATCGCCGGTGCGCTCAGCCGCCGCTCGATGATGCGGGCCGCCGCCGTCGTGACCGTCGCCGCGGCCGGCGCCGGAGCGGCCGGTGTCGCGGGCGCCCCCGAGGCGCAGGCGGCGCCGGTGGCCGGAAAGGGCCAGGCGCACGGGAGCGGCAAACCGAAGGGCGCCCGCGGACTGCGGTTCACGCCCGTGGCGCCCAACACCGAGGACGCCGTCGTCGTCCCCGAGGGCTACGAGCAGGGCGTCGTGATCCGCTGGGGCGAGCCCATCCTGCGCGGTGCGCCCAAGTTCGACCCGGAGAACCAGACCGCCGAGGCGCAGGCCGGTCAGTTCGGGTACAACAACGACTTCCTCGCCCTGCTGCCGCTGCGCGGCGAGCGCGGCCGCCAGCTCCTCGTCGCCAACCACGAGTACACCGACGAGGTGCTCATGTTCCGCGGCTACGACTCCGAGAACCCGACCCGGGAGCAGGTCGAGATCGCCTGGGCGGCGCACGGGCTGTCCGCGGTCGTCGTGGAGGAGGACCGGCGCACCGGCAGGCTGACGCCCGTCCCCCGGCACCACCTCAACCGGCGCGTCACCGCCACCACCGAGTTCCGGCTCACCGGCCCCGCCGCCGGGTCGGACCTGGTCAAGACCTCCGTCGACCGCGCCGGCCGCACGGTCCTCGGCACCCTCAACAACTGCTCCGGCGGCACCACCCCGTGGGGCACGACGCTGCACGGCGAGGAGAACTTCAACCAGTACTTCGCCAACGGCACGCGGACGACGGACAAGCGGTACGGCGTCGGCTCCGGCGCCACCGAGCGCAAGTGGGAGCGCTTCGACAAGCGGTTCGACGTGGCGCAGGAGCCGAACGAGGTGCACCGCTTCGGCTACGTCGTCGAGTTCGACCCGTACGACCCGGACTCCACGCCGCGCAAGCACACCCTGCTCGGCCGCTTCAAGCACGAGGCGGCGACCGTGCGGCTGACCCGGGACGGGCGCCCGGTCGTCTACTCCGGTGACGACGAGCGGTTCGACTACTTCTACAAGTTCGTCGGCAGCAAGCGGATGCGGCACGGCAGCTCCCGCGCGGCCCGCGAGCACAACCTCTCGCTGCTCGACGAGGGCACCCTCTACGTCGCCAAGCTCACCGGCGACTCCCCCGCGATCGAGATCGACGGCACGGGCAAGCTGCCCGGCGACGGCGAGTTCGACGGCAGCGGCGAGTGGATCCCGCTGGTCACCGCGACCGCGGACGGCGCCGTCTCGCACGTCGAGGGCATGACCGCCGAGGAGGTCTGCGTCTTCACGCGGCTCGCCGGCGACAAGGTCGGCGCGACCAAGATGGACCGCCCGGAGGACATCGAGCCCTCGCCGCAGACCGGCAAGGTGTACGTCGCCCTCACCAACAACTCCAACCGCGGCAAGTCCGGTTACGCCGGTCCCGACGAGGCCAACCCGCGCACCAGCAACAAGCACGGCCACGTCCTGGAGCTGACCGAGCGCTGGAACCGGCCCGAGAGCACCCGGTTCGCGTGGTCGCTGTTCCTCGTCGCCGGCGACCCGGAGGACCCGGCCACCTACTTCGCGGGCTTCCCGAAGGAGTCCGTCAGCCCGATCTCCTGCCCGGACAACGTGGCCTTCGACGACCACGGCAACCTGTGGCTGTCCACCGACGGCAACGCGCTCGGCAACCACGACGGGCTGTTCGGCGTCGCCACCAGCGGCGACCGGCGGGGCGAGCTGAAGCAGTTCCTGACCGTGCCGAACGGTGCCGAGACCTGCGGGCCGATCATCCAGGACCGACGTGTCCTGGTCGCCGTCCAGCACCCGGGCGAGATCGACGGCGCCTCGGTGGAGAAGCCGGCCAGCACCTGGCCCGACGGCCCGGGAAGATCGTGCGCCCGGCGGTCGTGGCGGTGTGGCGCGCGGACGGCCGCGACATCGGCGTCTGATCCGCGCCGGCCGCACGGGCGCGGCGCCTCAGCCGCGCCCGTGCAACGTGAGGTCGACGACCACCGCCCGGTGGTCGGTGTCGGCGAGGCCGAGGAAGCGGGCGTCGCGCGCGGTGAAGTCCTCCGACACCAGCACGTGGTCGATCTGCGTGCCGAACGCCGGCGTCGTCCGGGACGGCCAGGTGGGCGTCCGGTCGGCGCCGGCCAGCCGGGCCGCGTCGCGCAGCCCGGCGTCCAGGATCCGGCGGAAGGCCGCGTGGTCCTGGGAGGCGTTGAAGTCACCGGCGAAGATCGCGGGGCCGTCGGTGGCCCGGGCCGCGGCGTCGCGCAGGGCGTCCAGCTCCGTGCGCCACAGCCCGACCTGGTCGGGCAGCGGGGGCATGGGGTGCGCGAGCTGGAGCCGGACCGCGACGCCCTCGACGTCGGCGACGGCGCCGGGCATGCCCATGGTGCCGGGGACCTCGTCGGTGCCGCGCAGCGGGAACCGGCTGAGGATGACCGAGCCCTTCGAGCCGCCGCCCTCGACGGCCCGGCGGTGCGGGTAGTCCCGCCGAGGTCGCGGCGCAGCGCCGCGTCACACGTGTACTCGCACTCCTGTACGAAGACGAGGTCGGGTCTCTCCCGGCGCACGGCGGCGGTCAGCGCGCCGGTGCCCTGCCCGAACTCCACGTTGGAGGTCAGCACCCGCAGCTCGGTCACGGGCAGGCCGGTGGGGTCGCCGGTCCTGCCGTACGGCTCGATGAACCAGGCGAGCGTGCCGAGCAGGACCACGCCCCACACGGCACCCGTCCACCAGCGGGCGAGCAGGGTCAGCAGCAGGCCGGCGCCGGTCGGCACCAGCAGCCAGGGCAGGAACGCGAGCAGCTGGGGCACCGGGGTCACGCCGTCGCTGTCGGCGGCCCGGCAGCCGACGACCACGCTCACCCCCGCGAACAGCAGGGCGGCGCACCAGGCCCCGAGCCGCCGTCCGCCGCGCCGGCGCCGGGGTGCGTCGTCCGGGACCGTCCACGCGGCCGCCGCGGTGTCCGTGTCCAAGTCCCGGCCCCCCGGTCGGAGAAGAAGCGGATGGGCAGCGCCCCGAAGTCTTCCTGAAGGACGGGCCGCCCGCCCGGAAAGTTCCCCGCCACCGCAGGCGACCCGATGCGCGTGCGGCCCGACGGGCGGGTGCAGGGGGGCGGGCGGTGCGACGCCGGTGCGGGCGGCCCGCGGCGGCTACGGCACCGGGTCCCGCAGGGGCTTGCGGCGCGGGGTACGGCGCCGGAGGGGGCCCTGCGGGCCGGTGAGCCAGGAGGCGAGGGCGACGGTCAGGCCGAGGGCGACCAGCAGCCAGGCCGCCGTGCGCAGGGTGGCCGTGAGGGCGTCGTAGACGGCGCCCACGGCCGGGCCGTGCACGGTGCCGGGCAGCTCGGCCAGGGTGAGCCGGCGCCCGATCACGACGGCCAGCCCGAGCAGCGCCCCGCCCAGGGCGGTGCCGAGCCCGGCGGCCGTGACCGCGCGGCGGCGCCGGGTGGCCAGGGCGATCCCGGCGACGGCGAAGACGACGGCCGCCACCGGCAGCCAGAGTGCGGCGGCGTCCAGCACGTGGTAGCCCTTCCTCAGCCGGTCCGCCTCGGCGGCCCGCAGCACGGTGACCGTCGTCGTACGGACCGGGATGCGGTGCGCGAACGGCACGTGGTCCCGCGCCAGTTGGTCCTTGACCCGGGCGGTCACCGGGGACAGGTCGACGGTGACCGGACGGCCGCGGGCGCCGTCGTCCCGCAGCGCGTGCAGGACCGCGGCGTGCACGGTGCGGTGGGCGGTGTCCCAGCCCGCGCGGAAGGCCTCCGTGGCGGTGAACGACCGTGCCGCGTCCTGCACGAACAGCCGGACGGCGCCCGGCATCGGGCCGGCGGCGACCTCGTTCCCGACGCCCTCGCCCACTGCGTCCGCGAACGCGTCGCGCACGTCCGGATCGGCCGCCAGGGGCGCCACGGCGGCGCTGTAGCGGCCGGTGTCGCCGACGCCGTGCACCGCCCAGGCCGCCAGCGTGCCGCACGGCGCGAGCAGGCAGGCGAGGGCGAGCAGGGTCGCCGACAGGGTGGTGCGGAGACGGACGGACACGCTTCCAGGCAAGGCCGCGCGGGCCGGGCGCGCGAGCGCGGGACTGCATCCGGGCGACGCCGGCACCCGCCGGCCGGGTCCGGCAGCCTCCCTCGGGGCTCCCTCGGGGCTTCCTCGGGGCTTCTTCGGATCCCTGGCGGGGCTCCGCCGGGCCGGCGTCCGGTAGACCCGCCCTGATCTGCGCGTTCACTCTTTCAGGTGGAGGGCTCACCCGAACGGGTGTTACCTGGAGCGGGGGAGATTGGAGCCGATCATGCGCACCACTCCGGCCCTGCGCGGCCTGGCCGCCGCCCTGCTCACGGGCGGCACACTGCTCGCCGCAGCGGCGGGCACCACGGCAGCGGCGGCGCCCGTACCGGCGGCGTCCGTCCCGGCGGCGCCCGCACCCGCGTACCCGGACGGCCCGCGGTCCGTGGCGACGACGCGATCTGGGGCACCGTCACCTCGCCCACCCCGCTCGCCGTGCGGGAGGCGCCGACCAGCCACGCGCCCGCCGTGGCCCGCCTGGCACCGGGCACCGAGGACCGCGTCCTGTGCGCCGTCCGCGGCCAGAGCGTCAACGGCAACCCGTACTGGTACTGGCTCGACGGGGCCCAGGGCTGGGCGAGCGCGGCCTTCGTCGACTCCGGCGGCCGGTGGGTGCCGCGGTGCGCGGACGTGTGCCCGCAGTGGAAGAACCCGTAGGAACTCCCGCGCCGCGCGGACCCACCGGCGAAACCCACCCGCACACGGGGCCCGGCCGAACGGCCGGGCCCCGCGTCGGCTGTCCGCGTCGGCTGTCCGCGTCCGTGTCCGAGCCCGTCGTCACCCCGGACGGCGGCCGGCGGACCGCGGACGGCGGACGGCCGGCGGCGGGCTTCCTCAGTCGATGCGCCGCCCCGTCGCGTCCTCGTGCGTGTAGTAGCGGTAGAACAGCACCGCGAACACGCCCGCCGCCACGGCCAGTGACACCACGACGCACGTGAACACGGCCACGCCGCTCTGCGCGTACAGGAAGCCGACCGCGGTACCGGCGAACGCCGCCCACAGCACGGCGTGCACCTCGCGCATCGACCGCTCGGCCACGACCCGACCGCGATGTTGAGGACGATGTACCCGAGCGCGGTCATGAAGCCGAACAGCAGGTTGCCGCCGGTGATGGGGCCGCCGTGGCGCCGGTTGGCCGCCGCCCAGAAGCCGTAGACCAGGCCGATCACGACGGGCAGCCCGTATTTCACGGCCCGGTGGACGCCCGGGCCGAAGACGTCGGCAGGGCCGCCGGGCCCCGGCCGCGCTGCCCGGACGCGCCGGTCGTTCCGGTGGTTCCGGCCGTGCCGGTCGTTCCGCGGGACGCGGGTGCCGCATGAGCCATGAGAGCACTCCTCTCTCCTCGCCCCGTCTACCAGCGCACACCTGGCGCCGCCCGCAGGCAAGTCAGGGTGCGCGAGGAGCGGGCCCGTGTTTCGCTGGGGTGGTGAGGGGTCGCGTCCTGAGGCCGGTGAGCGGCCGGCCGTGGCCGCCCGCGGAGGACGCCGGCCGGCCCCCGGCCGTGCACCGGCACCAACTGCTGCGCGTACGCGGCCGCAGCGTCGCCTGGGTACCGCCGCTGCTGCTCCTCGTCGGCATCACCGTGGCCGACGGCAACACCGGCGGCGAGTTCCGGACCATCTCGTGGATCGTGCTCGTGCCCGGCACCGCCGCCGCGATCTGCGGGGTGTGGGGGACCGCCGTCCTCGCCGCGCTGTCGCTCGTCACGTACGTCGTCGTGGACAGCGCCTGGCCGCACGAGTACCAGACCGGGCTGCCCGACCTGATCCTCGTCGCCGTCGGCGGGCTGCTGGCCACGCTGGCCTGCGCGGTCCGGGTGCGCGGTGAACGCCGGATGCTGCACATGCGGGACGTGGCCGAGGCCACCCGGCGTACCGTGCTGCGCCCGCTGCCGCCGCGCTGGGCCGGCCTCGAACACGCCGCCGCCTACCTCACGGCCGACACCGAGGCCCGCGTCGGGGGCGACTTCTACGACATCCAGCCCGGCCGGTACGGCACCCGCGTCCTCCTCGGCGACGTGCAGGGCAAGGGGCTGGGCGCGGTGGAGACGGCGGCGGCCCTGCTCGGCACGTTCCGGGAGGCCGGCTACCACGAGCCCGACCTCGCCACGGTCGCCGAGCGGCTGGAGACCCGGATGGTCCGGCACCGCGACCACACCGCGGCCGTGGGCCGGTCCGACGGGGACCGGTTCGCGACCGCCGTGCTGATCGGCTTCCCCGACGACGCCCCGGCACCGTGGACGCGGTCGTCTTCGGCCACGAACCGCCGCTGGTGGCCGGGCCGCGCGGGGTCCGGCGGCTGCCGGCCGTCGGCGGTCTGCCGCTGGGCCTCGCCGAACTCGGCACCGGGCCGCCGCCGGTGTGCCGGCTGCCGCTCGCCGACGACGAGACGCTGCTGCTGGTCACCGACGGGGTGAGCGAGGCCCGCGACCGCGACGGCTGCTTCTACCCCTACGCCGAGGAGGTCCGGCGGGCCGTCGCCGCCGACCCGCGGGACACCGGGCCCCGCCGCCTGGTCGCCGTCGTCCGCGACGGCACGCTGCGGCACTGCGGGGCGCGGCTGACGGACGACACGACGGTGTTCGCGGTCCGCCGGCTCCGTGAGCTGCCGGACCTGCCGGACCTGCCGGACCTGCCGAACGTGCCTGACCTGCCACACCTGCCGGACCCGCCGGATCCGCGGGACTGAACGGCCGAGCGCCGCGGCGGGCCGGGGCCGGCCGGGACGGCACCGGTCCGTGGCGGACCACGGCCGCGCCGGCCCGGGGGCCGAGTCCCCGGACGGGTGCCCCGCTTTGTCCCGGACGGGTGCCCCGCTTTGCAGCCGCAGCGGTTACGGTGCTGCCGTACGTGATCGACCGTGACCGTCAGGGGTCGCCAGGGGGAGGGGACATGCCCGGAACCGTGCTGCTGCTCGCGGCCTCGCCCGTGGGCAAGGGACGCCTCGTGGACGCGGCCTCGGTGCTGCCGGTCCTCGCCGCCGTGCCGCCCGCGGTGCTGTCCGGCACGGACACCGCCAACGTCGTCGAGCTCGCCGACCCGCTGGAGCCGCAGGCGGTGCTCACCCGGCTGCGGGCCGCCGCCGCGGCCCCCGGCCCGCTGACCGTGTACGTCACCGGGCAGCTCCAGCTGGACCGCCGCCAGCGCCTGCCGCACCTGGCGCTGGCCCGCACGACACCCGCGACCGTCCGCTACACGGCCCTGCCCTGGCACTGGATCCGGGAGGAACTGCGGCTGCGGCCGGCCGGGGCGACGACGCTGCTGCTGGACCTGCACGCGGACCACGAGACCTGGGAGTGGCTGCGGGCGCACCCCTTCGACTCGGGCCGCAACAACGCCGTTTACGGTCGCATCGCACCGCCGCCCTCGCGGCGGGCCGTGGCGGCCCCGGCGTACATGCGGAGCGTGGCGACGATCCTGCGCAGCGGTCACCGCCCGCCCCCGGACGAGCTGCACCTCCAGGCCCTCACCCGCGCCGCGGCGGAGGCCCGCGCCGCCGGAACCGCCGCGGGGCCGGCACCGACCTGGTGCTCGCCGTGCCCGGACCGGCCCCCGGCGACCCGCACGCCGCCATCACCGCCGCCGTCCAGGCCGGCCGGCACGCCGACGCCGACGCGCTCGCCGCACGCCACGAGCAGGCCGCGGGACGGGCGTTCGGCCCGGCGTCGGAGGAGGCGCTGCACTGGACGGAGGTCCGGGCCGACCTCGCGATGTTCGCCGGCGACCCGGTGCGCAGCTGCCGGACCTGGCTCACGGTGGCGCACGCCCGGCTGAACGCCGGCCAGGCGCCGGACGCCCCGGCCGTCGAGGCCGCCGTCGACCGGGCCCACCACCAGTGGGGCCGCATCGGCGAGCCGGGCCCGGCCCGCGAACTGGGCGCGCTGCTCGCCGACGTGCGCGGCCGGGTGCCCGGCCGGCGCGAGGGCGCGCTGGAGCACGTACGGCGGGAACTGGACCGGCTCCGGGCCGAGGCCCCGGCCTGACCCCCGGGACGGTGCCGTTCCGGGCGGCGGACGGGCGTGCGCCCGCGTGCACCGCGCGGAACGGCGTACGAACCCTCCCCTCCACGCAACTCGGGTGCCATGATGGTGAGTTATGGCTGAGGGGGACGGAGTGGCCACACGGGGTGTCCGTGTGCGACTGGACGACACCGCGACGGAACACGACGTACGTGCGCTGCGCACATGGCTGGAACGGGAGAAGCCGCTCTACGAGCGGATCCGCCGGGGCGAGGTGGAGATCCGGCAGCGACAGCGGGCCGACGGCGGCACCGGGACCCCGATGGGCCTGGGCACGGACATCGTCGTGGCGGTGATCGGGGCGCCTCGGGCGTCCTCGCCCGCGAGCTGGTGGACCAGGTCAAGAGCGCCGTGGAGGCCTGGCGCGCCAACCGCCGCGGGGTGGAGGACGGCGAGCCGCCCACGGGCACGGTCGATCCGGTGACCCCGACGACAGGTGACGGGCCGGTGGCCGGTCTCGACCCCGGGGGCAGGTGAACCGGGCGCTGCTGGTCGGGGTGTCCGAGTACGACAACACCCGCCCGCCGCACGGCGTGCCCGGCGACCTGCCCGCGGTCAAGCACAACCTGAACGCGCTGCGCGAGGCGCTGCGCCGCGGCGGGGTGTTCGAGGAGCGGGAGATCACGCTGTCCCGCTCGCCCGACCAGGTCGCCTTCGACCAGGCGCTGCTCACCGCCGCCGCGGAGGCCGAGGGCGTCCTGCTGCTGTACTTCTCCGGCCACGGGGCGATCCCCAGCGCGGGCGACGAGCTGTTCCTCCAGTTGCGCAACGCGAGCGTGGTGGCGGGCGCGGAGGCCGTCTTCCCCGGCGCCGCCATGTTCAGCACCGTGCTGGCGATGCTGGCCAGCAGCCCGGCCCGGCGGATCGTGGTCGTCCTCGACTGCTGCTTCGCGGGCAACGCGGCATGGATCTGGGACCGGTTCGAGGACCGGCGGCGCGTGCTGCTGCTGATGAGCGTGCAGGCCAACCACCGTATCGACGCGGGCGACGCGGACACGCCCACGCCGTTCACGGAGGAGATGGTCCGGCTCCTTCGGGAAGGGGCCGCGCGGGGCCGGGAGGTGACGTTCCAGCGGCTCGTGGACGAACTGCCGCGGCGGCTCGCGGCCCGCGGCCACCGCACGCTGCGCGGGGCGCCGTGGGAGCCGCAGAGCCACACCGAGGCGGGAGAGGACGTCCTGCTCGTGGCGGGGCGCGGCGGAGACGACGACGGCACGTCCGAGCCGCCGCCCCGGCCGGGCCCGTGGGACAGGGTGCGCGCCGCGTTCGCGGCCGTGGCGGGCGTGCTGGCCGGGGCCGTGTCCGGGGTGCTGAAGGCCCTGCTGCGGCGGCTGCGCGGCCAGGGCGGCGCCCCGCCGGACCGTCCGGGCGGCGCCTCGCCGGACCACCCGCCCGGCGCCTCGGCGGACCGCTCGGGCGGCGCTTCACCCGACCATCCGTCCGGCGGCCCCCGCTTCGTGCGGCGCCTGCTGGCCTGGTGCGCCGTACTGCTCGCCGTCGCCGTCCTCGGGGTGGGCGCCTACCGCCTGGTCCCCGACCTGATCGACGGCCCCGCCTCCTGCGCCCCGCCCCTGGAGCTGCGCGTGCTCACCGACCCCGACCTGGAGCCGACCCTGCGCGCCGCCGCCGACGCGTACCTCACCTCCGAGGAGAACACCACCGGCGACGGCTGCCGCCGCAGCGGCATCACCGTCTACAGCGCGGGCGCCGCCGACACGGTCACCGCGCTGCGCCGGCAGAGCGGCGCCTGGCAGGAGCCCCGCGACGAGGGCACCAACCCGCAGCGCGACGTGGGCCCCCAGCCGGACGTGTGGATACCGGGCTCCCGCGCGGAGGTGGCCCGGGTCGTGGCCGGCCAGGACACCGACGCCGTCGCCGAGCTGGAGGCGGCCGAGAAGCCGCTCGCGTACTCGCCGGTCGTGCTGGCCGTCCCCCAGGCCCTGGCCGTCGAGGACCTGGACGAGCGCGTCGGCCCGTCCCTGAACCGGATGATCGACACCCTCCGGAGCCGGCACCGGGAGGCGGAAGTACGGCGCCCCGACCCGGAGTTCACCGTCACCGGACTGCTCGCCACCGTCGGCCTGCACGCCCCCGGCCCGGACGCCGGGAACTCCCCCGTCCCCGACCACGCGGGCGCGGAACGCCGCGTCGCCCAGAGCGGGCCGCCCTCCCGACCGCCGCCGACCTGCTGTGCGCGCTGCCCGACGACGACGCCGCCGACAACCGCACGGCCGCGCTGGTCCCCGAGTTCCTGCTGCGCAGCGGCGTCGGCTGCGACGCCACCCGGCGCACCCCGCGCATGGCCCAGTACCCCGGCGACGTGCCCGGCCTCGAGCCGGTCTTCGTCCGGGTCCGCTGGCAGGGCGCCGACCGCGACGCGGCCGGCCGGGACGACGCCGCCGGCCGGTTCGCCGCGTGGCTGTCCGGCGACGGCGGGGAGGCGGTGTTCGCCCGGGACGGCTTCCGCTCGGCGGGCGGCAGCCGGCCGCTGCTGGACACCGAGGAGGTCGCCGAGGGGGTGCTGCGGGCCCCGTCGCCGCTCACCGAGCCCGCGGGCGGGACGCGATGGAGGCGGCGCTCACCGGCTACCAGGGGGCCAACGGGCCCGGCCGGGTGCTGTTCCTGCTGGATAGCTCCGGTTCCATGGGCGCCCTGTGGGAGGGCCCGAGCGGCGGGCCCGGACTGGTCCGGCAGTCCTTCGCCGGGCTGGGCGAGGAGGACGAGTACGGCGTGTGGGCGGTGCACGGCACCGGCGAGGACACCTACGACACCCTGCTGCCCGTCGGCCGCCACACCCGCGCCGACGCCGAGCGGACCGTCGACCGCACGGCCCGGGTGCGGGACGCGGAGGCCGATCCGCGCGGCGCCCTGCTCGCCGCGTTCGACCACATGGAGCGGCGCGGCGCCGCCGACCAGCGGCCCGACCTGATCGTGTTCGTCACCGACGACGAGGACGCGGACCGGCTCACCGGCGAGGGGCTCGACGACGTGCTCGACCTGGCCCGCGCCGCCCGGATCCCGGTGACGGCGGTGTCCCTCACCGGCGGCGGCTGCGACGCGGGCGAGCCTGACGCCCGGATCTCGGAGGCGAGCGGGGGCCGCTGCCTGGACACCGACGACGACCTCGGTGCGGCCCTGCAGGACGAGGTCGCCCGCACCGGGACGGGGGAGCAGTGAGGGCGGCGGCACCCGGGCCGGCCGGTCCCGGCCGGAAGACGGCTCCCGGGCCGGCCGGTCCCGGCCGGAAGACGGCACCCGGGCCGGCAGGTCCCGGCCGGAAGACGGCTCCCGGACCGGCCGCGGCCGTCCCCGCGGCACCCGGACCGCGCGGTCCCGGCCGGGCGGCGGCGTCCGGGCTGCGTCGTCTCGCCGTGCTGCTCCTGGCCGCCCTGCTCACGGTGACCGCCTGCACCGGCGGGGACCCGGACGGCAGCGCGACGCCGGCGCCCTCCGCCGACGTGCCCGGCGACATCGTGGTGGCCAGCGGACGGGACGTCACCGGCAGGAACGGCATCCGCGGCCGGCTCATCGACGCCTGGAACGAGGCGCAGGAGAAGGCCGGCACCGGCTACCGCGCGCGGCTGGTCGAACTCCCCGGCAGCGCCGACGAGCAGCGCAGCCAGCTGCTCGGCGCCCTCCAGTCCGGCAGCTCCGCCTACGACGTGGTCAACCTGGACGTGACATGGGTGCCGGAGTTCGCCGCCGCCGGCCTGATCCGGCCGCTGCCCGGGTCGCTGGTCGGCGAGGACGTCATCGAACCGGTGGCCAGCACCGCCCGATGGGCCGGCAAGGTGTACGCCGCGCCCTTCAACAGCGACGTCGGGCTGCTCTACTACCGGCGCGACCACCTGCGCCACGCGGGCGTCAACCGGCCCGACCTGGACGGCGGGGGACTGGGCTGGCAGGAGCTGCGCACCCTGATCACCACGGTGGACGAGCACACCCCGCGGCCCGCCGGGTACGAGAAGGGCTGGACGACGCAGCTCGCCGCCTACGAGGGGCGCACCGTCAACGCCGTGGAGGCGTTCGCCTCGGCGGACGGGGGCGCCGCGCTCACCGACGAGGACGGCCGCTACACCGGTGACGTGGAGACGCTGACCCGGGGCATCGCGGAGCTGCGCCGCCGCACCGAGGTGTCGTACACCCTCGCCGACGCCGTGCGCTCCGACGAGGCGGCCTCCCTCGGCGACTTCGCCGACGGCCGCACCACGTTCCTGCGGCACTGGCCGTACGTCTACGGCACGCTGCACCGGTCGTTCGGCGCCGGGCAGCTCGGCGTGACCGCCCTGCCCGGCCGTGCGGTGCTCGGCGGCCAGAACCTCGCCGTCACCGCGTCCTCCCAGCGCGCGGCGAAGGCGGTGGAGCTGATCAGGTACCTCACCGGGCCGGAGAGCGAACGCTGCCTGCTGGACGCCGGCTTCGCCGCGACGCGCACGTCGGCGTACACCGACGACGGGCTGCGGTGCCCGGTCACCGGCGTGTCGCCGTCGGCGGCGCCCACCGGGAGGGGCCCGACCGGATGCCCCGTGACGGGGCCGGCCGCCCGGCCTTCGCCCGCCCGGTCCTGCTGCCCGCCCTCCAGCAGGCGGTGCACCGCCCGCGCACCCCGCTGTACGGCGCCTTCACCCAGACGTTCACGACCCGGCTCGGCCCGCTGTTCGGCGACCACCCGCCGGACGACGCGACCCTGGCGAAGGACCTCGACGCGGCCCTGCGCCGGGCACTGCCGGACGGAAGCTAGGACTTGCCGGACGGAAGCTGGGACCTGCCGGACGGGAGGGAGAAGGCGCCGGACGTGGCGGAGGGAAGCGAGGTCCCGACGGAGGGGAGCTAGGTCCCGGCGGAGGGGAGCTAGGTCCCGGCGGAGGGAAGCGAGGTCCCGGCGGACGGGAGTGCGGCCCCGGCGGCCGGGAGTGCGGCTCCGGCGGACGGGGCGGTGTGCCGGGGCGGCGGCGACGGGTCCGTGGCCGCCCGCGCCGGTCCCGCGTTCGCGGCCAGGACCAGGGTGGCCACGGCGACGACGGCGGCGGCGCAGCCCCTGGCGTAGCGCTCCGCGGCGCGTGTGCGTCCGAGCACGGCGACCTCGCAACACGAAGGGTCGGGTCGACGACGACGGTCGAAGACGACAGTGATCTGTTAAACACGTTTAACGCGCCGTTTAACCTAGGGGCGCGCGGAGCCAACGGCAAGGGCCGCAGGGGAGTTGATCGTGGAGAACCGTGACGATCCGGTGGTGATCGGACGCCGGGTGCAGCGGTTGCGCGTCGACCGCGGCCTCACCCAGCGGCAGCTGGCGGAACCGGCGTACACGCCCGCCTACGTCTCCACGCTGGAGGCCGGCCGGGTCCGCCCCTCGGAGGAGGCGCTGCGGCACATCGCCGGCCGGCTCGGAGTGGCGTACGAGGAGCTGCTCACCGGACGCCCCGCCCGGCTCGCCACCGATCTGCGGCTGGGCCTGACCGAGGCCCGGCGCACCCTGGCCACGGCGGGGGCCGGGCCGGCGGCCGGGCGGTACCGGGCGCTGCTCGCCGAGGCCGAGGAGCACGGCCTGGCCGACCTGACGGCCGAGGCGCTGCTCGGACTCGGGGACTGCGCGCTGGAGAGCGGCGAGCTGGAGGAGGGCCGGCGCTGCTTCGAACGGGCGGAGGAGTGCCTGGCCGACGCCGGGGCGCCGCTGCCGGCCCGGGTCCCCGCGCTGCGCGGCCGGGCCGTCGCCCACTACCTCGCCGGAGAGCTGCGGTACGCCGTCTACCTCCTGGAATCCACCCTCGACGAGCTGAACCGCGGCGGGCTGCACGACCCGGACGCCCTGCTCCTGCTGTACGCCAGCGCCATCGGCCCCTACATGGACATGGGCGCCCACGCGCGCGCCGCCCAGGCCGCCGAACTCGCCCTCGCGCTCGCCCCAGCGCGGGCGACCCGGCGCTGGTGGCCCGCATGCACCGCTCCGTCGCGCGCACGCTGCTCGCCGAGGGCCGCCTCGCCGAGGCCGACGCCTCCCTCGCCAGGGCGGCCGAGCTGTACCGCACCCTCCAGCTGACCACCGAACTGGCCAACTGCCACTGGATGCGCGGGTACGTGCACGCCCAGAACGGCGAACTGGAGCGGGCGGAGGGCGAGTTCCGGCAGGCGCTCACCATGCTGTCGGCCGGCCGCGCCCCCTCTACCGCAGCCAGGCCGCGGTCGAGCTGGCCGACGTCCTGCGCCGGCTCGGCAGGTCCGAGGAGGCCACCGCGCTGCTGCACGAGGTGCTGGACGACCTGTCCGCGGAGCGCGGCGCCGTGCACGCGGCCGGCGCCCACCGGCTGCTTGGCATCATCGCCGAGGACGCCCACGACACCGAGGCCGCCGAGGAGCACTACGTCCGCGCGCTCAGCCTGCTCGAACGCGCGGGCGCGGCCGGCGACCTGGCCGACCTGTGCCGGCTCCTGGGCGACCTGCTGCGCCGCACCGGCCGCGTGGAGGCGGCGCTGGACGCCTACCGCACCGGGCTCGGGCACCGGACGGCCCCCGGCACGACCACCCTCGGCCCGGCCCCCGCGCAGCCGCCGCTCTAGGGGTGTCGGTTTCGCGCGGGCCGGCAGGGGTAGTCGGGCCTCGTCTCCGGGCCGACGAAGGAGGCGGTCGACGTGCGGCCCAACGGCGGACGCCGGGACGGCGGACCGGGCGACGAGGACTCGGGGCCCCCGCCGCACGCCGTGGACCTGATCGTCGAGAACGTGCGGGACGCGCCGCCCCGCGAGGTGCCCGGCCGGCTGTGCGCGGTCGCGCTGCGGCTGCTGCCGGTGAGCGGCGCGAGCGTGTCGCTGCGCGCCGCCGGGCTGCCCGTCCGGCTGTGCGCCAGCGGTGAGCGGGCGGCGTATCTGTCGGAGATCCAGGCGACCCTCGGCGACGGCCCGTGCGTGGAGGCCGGCGCGAGCGGCGCACCCGTGCTCGCCCGCGATCTGACGGCCGCCGCCGACGCCGCCCGCTGGCCGGTCTACGCCCAGCAGGCGACGGCCGCCGGCGTACGGGCGGTGTACGCCCTGCCTCTGGGCGCCGCCGGTTCCTGCGTCGGCACCCTCGACCTCTACCGCGACACCCCCGGCGGACTCACCGGCGCCGAACTGAGCACGGCCCGCCTCGTGGCCGGCGTGATGACCACGGCCCTGATGGCGCTGCCGCACGGGGTGGACTACGAGGAGGAGGACGAGCCCGGGCACGCGGCCGGGGACACGGCCGGGGACCCGGCCGGGGCACCACGCGGAACCCTGCCGGGGACGCCGCCGGGGACGCTGCCGGGGATCGGGAGACCGAGCGGCGCGGCGGCGCCACCGGGCATCCGCAGGGCCGTGCGGCCGGCCCGGGCGCTGCGGCCGGCGAGGGCCGTGAGCCCCGCGAGGGCCACCGCCCGAGGCCCCCCGGCACGACGGCACGGACACCGGAGCCGTCGGCGACCCCGGCCCGCCCCCCACCTCGACGCCGACGGCGACGGCGACGGCATCGGCTCGGAGACCGACGCCGCCCGCCGCTGGATGCGGCACTGGCTCGGCGGGCTGGGCGGCGACCACGACGAGGTCCACCAGGCCGTCGGCATGATCATGGCCCAGCTCGGAGTGGGCGCCGACGAGGCCCTGGCCCGGCTGCGCGCCCACGCCTTCGTCCACGGGCGGACCGCGCGCGAGGTGGCCCACGCGATGGTCACCCACCGCGAACGCATCGACCGCGACCCCTGAGGGATGCCTTCCGGCTCACGCCGGCCTCCTCCCACCCGGCCTCCCCCACCCGGCGCGCACCACCCGGCGCGCACCACCCGGCGCGCAAAACCCCGCGCGCACCGGCCTCACACCAGCGCCCGGCCCTGCCGCCGGACCTCTGCGAGCCGGTCGCCGCCGGCCTCCACGGCCGTCCACGCGACGTCGTCCCACACCCGCCGAAGCCGCCGTACGTCAGGCTGATCGCGTCGTCGCCGACCCGGACGGCGGCCAGGATCACGGTGAGCACGTCGGCCTCGTCGCCCGCCGCCGCGTCGCTCAGCGTCACGCGCAGGCCCGCGCGGGCGTCCCCGGCCTCCGGCAGGGCCAGTCCCGTGACCCGGACGTCCTGGGCGCGGCCCCCGGCGAGGCGCGCCGGGAACCGTGCGCAGCGGTCCGGCAGCGTCCGCAGCCAGGCGAGGGCCCGGTCCACGTCGGCCGCGCGGTGCGCGGTGATCCGGTAGTGCAGCTGGGTGTCCTCGGCGCCGTCGTCGAGCCCGGTCTCGGCGCGCGGGACGGCGCCGGGCCCGAACAGATCCTCGGTGTAGAGCACGTCCAGCAGCCGCCGGCAGTCGCGGTCCCCGGTGGTGCCCTTCAGCCGCCCGTCCCGCCAGGTCGCCGCGCCCCGCGTCGGCATCCACGCCTCGCCCAGGTCGGCCTGGGAGATCAGCGCCGCCTGGGCCTGGGCGGCGGTGAGCGTCGGCGCGGCGGCGGGCGTGGGGACGGCGGCCGGTGACCGGGCGGCCGAGGAGGCGGGGGCGGGGGCCCGGCGGGCCGCGCGGAACAGGCGGTGACCGCCGGCAGCAGGGCGGCCGCGAGGACCAGGGCGAGTCGGGCGGCCGGGGCGCGGTGCATCAGGGGGTGCCTCCTGGGGCCGGGCGGGCCGGTACGGCCGCTGCGGTCACGCCTCCCACGGCACCACCGCCCCGCCCCCTCACCAGCGAGCAGCGCCGTCCGGGTGAGCCGGACCCGTCCCGGGGGGAGCCCTCGGATCGGGACGGGAAGGGGCGGCGGGGGCGGAAGGAGAACCACCTCGCCCACCCCGTCACCCGTGAACAAGGCGTACGTGGACACCGCCAAGGCCGACTGACCGTCTACATCAGTGCCCCGTCCCCGTCGTGAAGAACGGTGTCCTCAGTTGAACCTTCGAGCCCGTCTGCGTACCAGCCCGGCGGTGTGGACCGCGCCCGTCTGGGTCGGGATCGTCCTCTTCTACTTCTTTCACGCGCTCCATCTGGAAGACCCGTACGAAGAGGTCGTCTCCGGCCCGTTGTGGGCGCCCCAGCAGGTCGAGCAGTCCCTCTTCTACTTCTACGCCTTCGCGTACGCCATCACCTGCGGGCTGGCGGTCTGGGAAGGCGGACGACTCAGGCGTGACGGTGTGTGTGACCTGGCTCCGGGGCGCTCACGGTACCGGGTCGCCGCGCACACGCTCGCCCCGGTGGTGGGGGCCGGCTGGCTGGTTCTCGTCCTGCCGGTCGTGATGCGACTGGTCGAGACCCGGCTCGTGCCCACGCCGCAGGCGCTCATGCCGCTGCTGATGGGCATGGGGCTCGTCGTGGCGTGGGCGGTGCTCGGCTGCGCCCTGGGCCATCTGACCCCCCGGTTGATCACCGCGCCGCTGTCCGCCGTCTTCGTGTACTACCTGATCACCAAGACCGGTCAGGTGGAACCCGTGTGGCTGCGTCACGTGTCCGGTGCCTCCGACACCTCACTGGACTTCGGTGAGCAGTACCGGCCGTTGACACTTCTCGTCCCGTTCCTGTTCACCGGGACCGTCGCCGCGGCTGTGGCCGTGTGGTGGCTGCCTGTTTCCCGCGCCGCACGGCGGGGGATCGGCGCCGGGACGGCCGTAGCGGCGGTACTGGTCATGGTCCTGTGCGCCGACACCGCCTCGGGGTGGGGCTACGGGGACGGCCCGGTGAGCGCCGGCCACGCTTCCGCCCGGTGCGCGGGTACCGCGCCCCGGGTGTGCGTCGCCGAGTCCGGGGGCGCGGAGGAGCAGTTGGGCCGGGTGCGAAGCGAGATCGTCCGTTCTCTTGCGACGCTCCGGCAGGCCGGGGTGCGGGTGACCGTGCCCACGACGGTCTCCGACAGCCTGCTCACCGGTCGCCACAAGAAGCCGTCGACACGGTCGCAGTGGTGGCTGCCGCTGTCGCAGCAGGCGGGGAAGAACGGTCCCGGCATGGCCGGCGTGCGCTACGGGGTTCTCCTCACCTCGGTGCGGTTCCCCTGCACCTTCCCTCCGTCCGTCCAGCCCGGTCAGCCCGTGGACTGGATCGTCAATCACGACGCCGCGATGCTGTGGGCCGCCACGCTCGTCGATGCGGACGAACCGTATCTGAGCCGGCGCCGTGGTGAGTACGTCGGCTCGTTCCAGAACGCCCGCGAGGTGCTGGAGAAGGTCCAGGAGCGAGCGGACGACGCGGCCCGGCTCACGCCGAAGCAGCAGAGCGCGTGGTTCCAGGACGAACAGCGCAGGGCCTGCCGCCTCGTGCAGGAGGCCACCGCGTGACCCTCTGGTTCAAGGCCCGACGGGTCCAGGCCGCCCTCGGACCAGCGCTGGTCGCGTTCGCGGTGCTGGTCGTGGTGGCGCACGACCAGTACGTCCAGCTGCCGAGCCTCCTCACCGCCCGCGGCAACCGCGTCTTCCTCATGCAGGCGGTGCCGCTGGTCGTCACCTCCGCGCTCGCCCACAGCCTCGCCCAGGCGGTCGCCGAGACCGAAGCCGTGGCCCAGCGCAAGGTACGTCACCTGGACGCGGCGCTCATCACGGCCGTCGTGGTGGCGGCCGTCGCGGCCGGCCTTCTCACCGGGGGGATCAGCGGGTCCCCGGAGGCGTCCATGGCGGGCCGGAACGTCCTGTTCCTCACCGGTCTCCTGCTGGTGGCCCGCGTGTTCAACGAGCAGGCCGCCACTGCCGTGCCGGTGGGCTGGGTGCTCGCCGTGATGTTCATCGGGTACCGCGACTTCGGCCAGCCCTGGCCGTGGGCCGTCACCCTTCACCGCCCGGACCACCTCCCCACGTACGGGTTCTGCCTGATCGTCTTCGCAGCCGGACTCATCGCCCACGTCCGCTTCCGCCGCCTCTGAAAAAGGTTCGTCATGTCCATCAGCTTCGAGTCCTGCACCTTCGGCTACGGACGCGCCGGCACGCCGGTCCTCTCCGATCTGACCTACACCGTCCCCAGGGGCTTCACCGTCCTTCTCGGTCCCAACGGGGCCGGAAAGTCGACCCTGCTCAAACTCGCCGGCGGTCTGCACCAGCCTCGGTCGGGGTCCGTGCGCATGGGCGACCTGGCCTCGCGGGAGTCCGCCTACCGCAAGCAGGTGGCCTGGATGCCGCAGACCATCGTCCCGATGACCGGCCTGACCGCGCGCGAGCAGGTCGCCTACACCGGGTGGCTGAAGGGCATGAAGAAGCCCGAGGCCTGGGACGCCGCACTCTCCGCCCTGGACCGGGTCACCATGGCCGACCGAGCCGACGTCAAGACCAAGAAGCTCTCCGGCGGCCAGCTCCGCCGCGTCGGCGTCGCCTCCGCCCTCGTCCACGGCGCCCGCGTCCTCCTCCTGGACGAACCGACCGCCGGCATGGATCCCACCCAGCGCCGCGTCTTCCGCGACCTGATCACCGGCCTCGCCACCGACGAGGTGCGTGTACTGATGTCCACCCACGATGTCGCCGACCTCGCGGAGGAGGCCGACCAGGTCACCGTGCTGCAGCAGGGACGCATCACCTTCACCGGCACCACGCAGGCCTTCCTCGCCCACGCCCCCAGGACACACCCGCAGCACGCCGCGCCGAAGCCGCCTACACCGCACTCGCCGCGCCCGCCCCCACCCAGGAGCCCTGGTAGACGTGCGTACGACAGTCATCGACCGTCTGACGAGCAGCCCCGCCGCCGCCCTCCTGGCCCTGGCAGGGGTTGCCGCCGGCGTCCTGGTCGGCCGTGGCGGTCTCGACACGGTGGTCGGCTGCGGAGTCCCCGGCGACAGCCAACCCTCCCGAACAGCGCAGGACTGGATCACCAACGCCGATCACGTCGTCGTGGCCACACCGACAGCCGAACAGGACACCAACCGGCGCGACTTCGCGAAGGGGGCCATCGAGTACCAGACCGACCGAACGGTGACCTTCCGCACGGACAAGATCCTCTGGTCTTCCCCACGTCCCCGGGAGCAGCTCGGGCGGGACTTCGACATGGTGAGCGCCGGCTGGAACGTCCACCGCGACAGCGGCACACGCACGAAGCGAACGACCGCTGTGGCTCCTCGCCTTGAACCCGGCCACACCTACCTCCTCGCCCTGCGACGGGTCTCCGGGCAGTGGGCAGTACTCGGAGAAGGCGCCGCCGTCCCCTTCGACCACCAGACCGTCGGACAAGGGGAATGGTGCGGACGTACCCTGAGCAAGGATGACGTCGCCCGCGGCGAACGCTTCTCCCGTAAAGACGATCACAGCCTCGAGAAGGCGGCACACGGCCAGGACGAACAGGCCGTCACCCGAGAACTCGAACGGGCCGAGACCGCATCGCGGGCAAGAGGAAACTGATACACGGGGCCGACGTCTCTCCAGACACACGGGCCCACGCTGCGGGCAGGGCAGAAGGTGCATCCCCCTTCCGACCTGGACGGGTGGTCCCGTGCTCTGGACCTGCTGCGCAAGCCGCTGAGGCAGGTGCTGCAGCAGTGGCCGGGCGAAGTGCTGGAGTCATCGCCGGGCGCCTATGAGCGGCGGCGCTGAACGACGGGGCGGTGGGGCCGGAAAACCGCCTCGCTCGCCCGCCCTCCCCCTTGCTACGGTCCGTCCATGCAGCGCGCTCACGCCCGTCCCACGACGACGCCGGTCCGTTCCCGGCGCGCTGACAGCTGACCGCAGGTCCGAAGCCCCGGGGCGAGTCCCGGGGCTTCGTCGTACGGCGACCGGTGCTCGCCCTCCTTTGGACCCCACCCCGGGAGGATCCCACCGTGCACGACCACCGACGCCTCGGCCGCGACCTCGCCCTGTTCGACACCGACCCGCTCATGGGCGCCGGGCTGCCGTACTGGCTGCCCGACGGCGCCACCGTCCGGCACGCCCTGGAGGAGTACGTCCGCGATGCCGAACGCCGCGCCGGATACCGGCACGTCGCCTCCCCCGTCCTCGGCAAACGCGAGCTGTACGAGTTGTCGGGGCACTGGGCGCACTACCGCGACGACATGTTCCCGCCGATGGAACTCGGCGGCGAGCAGGTCGTGCTCCGCCCGAGCCTGTGCCCCCACCACGCCCTGATCTACCGCTCCCGCGCCCGCAGCCACCGCGAACTCCCCCTCCGGATGGCCGAACTGGGGGCCATGTACCGCGCCGAGCCGTCCGGCGCCCTCGGCGGTCTGACCCGGGTGCGGGCGATCCACCTCAACGACGCGCACGTCTTCTGCACCCCGGACCAGGCCGCCGGCGAGGCCCGCGCCGCCCTCGCGCTGATCCGGCGGGCCTACGCCGACCTCGGCATCACCGCCGCCCGCTACCGCCTGTCGCTGCCCGCGCCCGGCGGCAAGTACGTCGCCGGCCCGGAGCTGTGGCGGCGGTCCACCGCCCTGCTGGAGGAGGCGCTGGACGGACTGCCGTACGAGGCGGCCGAGGGCGAGGCCGCCTTCTACGGCCCGAAGATCGACGTGCAGATCGCCGACGCGGCCGGCCGGGAGAGCACCCTGTCCACCGTCCAGATCGACTTCCACCAGCCCGAGCGGTTCGGCCTGCGCTACACCGGCCCGGACGGCGTCCGGCACCGCCCGGTCATGGTGCACCGCAGCATCGTCGGCAGTGTGGAGCGGGCCGTCGCCCACCTGGTCGAGGTGCACGGCGGCGCGTTCCCGGTGTGGCTGGCGCCGGTGCAGCTGGTGGTGCTGCCGGTGAGCGAGGCGCAGGAGGAGCGGGCGTACGACCTCGTGCGCCGGGCCGCCGGGCACGGGCTGCGCGCCGAGGTCTCCGGCCCGGACCGGGGCACCCTGGGCGCCCGGGTCCGGGCGGCGCGGCTGGTGCCGTACCAGGCGGTGATCGGCGCCCGGGAGGCCGCGGACGACGGGGACCCGGTGGCCGTACGGCTGCGGGACGGCCGCCGGCCGGGGCCGGTGCCCGCCGAGGAGTTGCTGGGCCGGATCGCGGAGCGGGCCCGGGCGCGCGGCACCGGGCTGTGGGAAGACGCGTAGGGTCACCGCCGGAGGACCTCGTGGAGCGTTAGGAGCCGCCCGTGACGACTCACCGGACCGACCGGACCGACCGGACCCACCGGACCGACCGCAGCGAGCGGAGCGAGGGCCGGGCCGTCCCCGTGATCGTCGACTGCGACACCGGCATCGACGACGCCCTCGCGCTGCTGCTCGCGGTCCGCCACCCGGCGCTCGACCTGAGGGCGGTCACCTGTGTCGCCGGGAACACGGACGTGGACGGCGTCGTCCGCAACACGCTCACCGTGCTGGAGCAGGCGGGCGCCCCGGAGATCCCCGTCGCCCGGGGCGCCGAGCGTCCGCTGATCGAGGCCGTGCGCACCGCCCGGCACGTGCACGGCCGCGACGGCATGGGCGACCTGGGCCTGCCCGCGCCCGCCCGGCGCCCGGCGGACGTCGACGCGGTGACGCTGCTGCGCCGGGAGATCCTCGCCTCGCCGCGCCCGGTCACCCTGATCCCGACCGCGCCCGCCACCAACATCGCACTGCTGCTGCGCACCCACCCCGAGGTGACCCGCAACATCGAGCGGATCGTGTTCATGGGCGGCGCGGTGGCGACCGGCAACGCCACCCCGTCGCCGAGTTCAACGTCTGGCACGACCCGGAGGCGGCGGCGATCCTGCTGACGGCGGGCGTGCCGATCACGATGTACGGGCTCGACGTGTTCCAGCGGGTGATCGTTCCGGGTCCGGACGTCCGCCGGCTGCGCGCGAGCACCGAGCCCGGCACCCGGCTGGCCGGCGAACTGCTCGCCCACCGCGGCCCGGCCACCGACGCCTCCGACCCCGGCGGCGGCCTCGGCGACGCGGGCGCGGTCTGCGCGGTCGCCGACCCGGACGGCCTGACCACCCACCGGCTGCCCGTCGAGGTCTGCCTGGCCCCGGCCCCGCCCGCGGCCAGACCGTCGTCGACCGCCGCGCCCGCCCCGGCGAGTCCGAGCTGCACGCGGGGATCCGGGAGCAGCCGCTGGTGGACGTGGCCCTGGACGTCGACGTACCGCGCTACGTGAAGCTGTATCTGGAGGCGGTCGAGCGGTAGGGCCCGGCCCGGCGCGGCCGTGACGCCGCCCTCGGCGGTCGCCGCCCGGTGTTCGCTTTCCCGGCGATGTGGACAGACCTACTCATGTCACCCGCACACGTCGCAGAGGAGACCGCGTGACCGTACGCAGCACCGCCAGCGCGCCCGACCTGTCGTCCAAGGACCCCGGCTGGTGGCGGCAGGCCGTCATCTACCAGATCTATCCGCGCAGTTTCGCCGACGCCGACGGGGACGGGTTCGGCGATCTGCGCGGCGCGACCCAGCGCCTCACCCATCTGGCGGCCCTCGGCGTGGACGCCCTGTGGCTCAGCCCTTCTACCCGTCCGAACTCGCCGACGGCGGCTACGACGTCGACGACCACCGTGCCGTGGACCCGCGCCTGGGCACGCTGGACGATTTCGACGACCTGGTCGCCGAGGCGCACCGCCTGGGTCTGAAAGTGGTCGTCGACCTCGTCCCCAACCACACCTCCCACCGCCACGCCTGGTTCCGGGAGGCGCTGGAGGCGGGGCCCGGTTCCGCCGCCCGCGACCGGTACGTCTTCCGCGACGGGCGCGGGGCGCACGGCGAACTGCCGCCCACCGACTGGCAGTCCGTCTTCGGCGGCAGCGCCTGGCAGCGGGTGCCCGACGGGCAGTGGTACCTGCATCTGTTCACCCCGAACAGCCCGATCTCAACTGGGAGAACGACCAGGTCCGCGCCGACTTCCGCACCACCCTGAAGTTCTGGTCGGACCGGGGTGTCGACGGCTTCCGCGTGGACGTCGCCCACGCGCTCGCCAAGGACCTGACCGAACCGCTGCGCGATCTCGGCGCCCCCGAACTGAGCAGCGAGGCGGCCCTGGTGGACTTCGCCCCCGGCAGCCACCCGTTCTACGACCGCGACGAGGTCCACGAGATCTACCGCGACTGGCGCAAGATCCTCGACGCCTACTCCCCGCCCCGCATGGCGGTCGCCGAGGCGTGGGTGCCGGGGGCGCGCCGCGCACTGTACGCCCGCCCCGACGAACTGGGCCAGGCCTTCAACTTCGAGTATCTGGAGGCGCCCTGGGACGCGGCGGAGCTGCGCGCGGTGATCGAGGGCTCGCTGGCCGACGCCGCCACGGCCGGTGCGTCGGCCACCTGGGTGCTGTCCAACCACGACGTGGTCCGGCACGCGAGCCGCCTGATGCTCCCGCCGGGCACGGACACCGACGCCTGGCTGCTGTCCGGCGGCCGGGCCCCGGCGGTGGACGAGGCGGCCGGTCTGCGCCGCGCCCGCGCCGCGACCCTGCTGATGCTGGCGCTGCCCGGTTCGGCGTACGTCTACCAGGGCGAGGAGCTCGGCCTGCCCGAGGTCGCCGACCTGCCCACCGAGGTCCTCCAGGACCCGATCTGGGAGCAGACGGGGCATGTCCGCAAGGGCCGCGACGGCTGCCGGGTCCCGCTGCCGTGGACGGCGACGGGACCGTCGTACGGCTTCGGCCCGGGGCGGCGTGGCTGCCGCAGCCGCCCGCCTTCGCCCGGTACGCCGTCGAGGCCCAGGACGGCGCGGAGGGCTCGACCCTGGAGCTGTACCGCAGGGCCCTGCGGCTGCGCCGCAAGCTCGTCACCGACGAGACCCTCACCTGGGCGGACGGCACGCCGCCGGGCGTCCTGCAGTTCACCCGCTCGGACAACTGGCGCTGCGTCACCAACCTGTCGGGCGGGGTGGTCGATCTGCCGGCCGGCGAGGTCCTGCTGACCAGTGCCCCGCTGGAGGGCGGGCGGCTGGGCCCGGACACGACGGCGTGGCTGGCGCTGTAACCGGCGCCGGTGGTCAGTAGCGCACCGCCCGTGCGGTCCTCGCGCGGACGTCGCCGGCGAGGTCGTGCGTGCTGCGGGCGGTCGCCCGCCCGGTCTCGCCGGGCGGGACGTCGTCGACCATGACGACGACCGTGTCGAGCAGGTTGCCGTCCCGGTCGGTGAAGTCCACCTGGACGGCGAACGACCGGGCGGAGCCGGTGGTGTTGCGGGCGCCGACCTCCACGGTGGCCCGCCCGTCGCCGCCGGTCCGCACCTTTCCGAGGGTGACGTCGTCGCGGACGTCGACGCCCTCGGTGATCTCCTCCAGCCACCGTCCGGCCTCCGCGGTCGCCGAGGCCAGCACCTCCGATCCCTCGGAGGCCAGCGACGACGCGGCCGACGCGGCCCGGCTGGCGGCGCCGGCGGCGCTCTGAGCGGGCGTGGGCGGTGGCCGGTCGTCGCCGTCGGAGCAGCCGGTCAGCACGGCCATGAGGACGGCTGCGGGACGGCCGTCAGGGCGGCCGTCCGCCGGACCGCGGCGCCTGTCGCCCGGCGCGGGCGCCGATCGGCCATGTCGCCTCCAGGGGCCTGGGTGGGTTCGGTCCCAGTGAAGACCGGCGGCGGCCGCGGCGCACGCGGCGCTCGCCGACCGGGCGGCCGCGCACGGCCCGGCGGCCGGCCGTGCCGCCCCTCGCCGCGGCGGCCGGACGCTACGACGACCTGCGGCCGGGCGCTACGACGGCTGTCCGGCCGGGCGCTACGACGACCTCCGGCCCGGCGCTACGACGACCTCCGGCCCGGCGCTACGACGGCTGTGCGGCCCGGCGCTACGACGGCTGTCCGGACCGGGTGCCGCCGCGGGCGGCGATGTGGGCCGGGGCCGGGATGCCCGGCGGGAGCGCGGGGTCGGGTTCGGGCTCACCGAACGTGGTCACCAGGGGCAGGACACCGGCCCAGAGGCCGAGGGCGGCGTCCGGGCCGTCGCCGTCGTCCGGGCGCCGGTGCGGATCTTCACCGAGGCCTCCTCGAGGGACAGCGCCAGGAGCGCGGTGGCCGCCAGTTCCCTGCGGCTGGGCCGGCGGGCGTAGTCCCACTGGCCCGGGGCGGCCTGCTCGGTCAGGCAGCGCAGGCCGGCCAGTTTCTCCTCGGGGTCGGTGACCAGCCGGGGTGTGCCGTGGATCATCGCGCTGCGGTAGTTCACCCCGTGCTCGAACACGGACCGGGCGAGGACCAGGCCGTCGACGTGGGTGACCGTGACGCACACGCCGGTCTGCGGGGCGGCGACGAGGCTGCGGCCGGCGACCGAGCCGTGGACGTACAGCTGCCGGCCGTCGGAGCCGTACACCGTCGGGACGACCATCGGGTGCCCGTCGACGAGGACGCCGAGGTGGCAGACGAAGCCGGCCCCGAGGACGGCGTCGAGGACCGCGCGGTCGGTGCTGCCCTGCTCGCGCAGGCGGCGGTGCCGGGTGCGGTCGGTGACGGGGAGTACGGGCGGCAGCGGGCTGTGCGGCGGGTTCTGGGGCACGCGGCGTCTTCCATCCGTCGGAGGAGGTCCGGAGGACGAGATCTCGGTCCGCCCGCACGCTACCGAAATCGCTGACTGCTGGCCAGATCTCCGCGAAATCAGTTGATTCTGAGTCGGTAGGCGACGGAATCCCTCGCGCTGCCGGTCAGACGTGGCCCGGCCCGCCGCCTCCGAACGAGCCGCTCGACCCGGGCAGCCAGCGGCGGCGGTTCTGGTCCCTGCCGCGCCGGGTGGACGCATGGTGCAGCTCGTACGGCATGAGCCGGGTGCGCCCGTCCGCCGCCAGCGGGATCTCGTCCGGCTCGCGCACCTCCCGCTCCTCGTGGACCGGGCCGGTGGCGGGGAGGTGCGGCTGTTCGTCCGCGCTGGGCCGGGGCGACTCCCGGTCCATGACGCGCATGCCGACGCGTACGGCCCAGACCAGCGCGCCGGCGATCACCAGCCCGCCGATGAAGGCCAGGGTCATGTAGAGCGCGTGGTCCGCCGAGACGGCCAGCGGTACAAGCATTGCCGTACTCATGGTCCGATTATCGCCCCGTCGGCACGGGAATGCGATGAAGAATCCGGATTGCCCGTATATGCGCTTCCCGCCCGGTCGGAGGGTGCTCCGGCCGGCGGCGGAGGGGGATCGCACCGGCTCCCCGATTGAGCCCGTCGCGCTCTGGTACTCGGCCCCCGCGAGGGCACGGTCACCGGAAGGAGCCCCCCATGACTCTGCCGTCGACGGTCGACGCCCGGGAGCACGGCCTGGTCGGGGACGGTGTCACCAACGACCAGCCGGCCTTGCAGAAGCTGGTGGACGACCTGGGGGAGCAGACCGCCCGCGACGGGCGGCCCAGGATCGTCCGGGTCCCTCCCGGGCGGTACGTCGTCCGGGACCGGCCCGTGCTCTGGCGCAGCGGCGTCTCGCTGATCGGCGCCGGGCGGGGGGCGACCTGCTTCGCGCTGTCCAACCCGGGGGCGCCCGAGCAGCCCGTGCCGCTGGCCTGGTTCACCACCGCCCAGCACGGCGCCGGCCCCGACGACCACATCGCCGACGTCACCTTCGCCCACTTCGAGATCGACGGGTCGGGCGTGCGGACGCCCGAGTACGACGTCCTGGCCAAGGGGCTCGGGATGCAGTACGTGCTGCGCGGGCGGTTCAGCGACCTCTACATCCACGACACCGCCGCCACCGGCTTCGGCTGCGACTTCCTCCAGGACACCGTCGTCGAGGGGTCCACGCCGAGCGGTGCGGGCGGCAGGACCCCGGGAGGACATGGGCGGGGCCGGCATCGGGATCGGCGTCGGCGGATGGGGACCGGTGGAGCGGCTGGCGGTGACCGACTGCACCGCCGTCGGCAACGGGACCAACGGCATCTTCCTCGAACTCCAGCAGGAGGAGTGGACGCCGCCGCGCGGCATCCGGATCACCGCCTGCCACGCCGAGGACAACCGCTTCGGCATCTCCGACTGGGGCGCCGACGGCCTCCTCGTCACCGGCTGCACCATGGTCGGCAACCACCAGGCCGGGTTCGACGTGTCGTCGCAGGGCACCACCAGCGTCGGCGGGCGCGGCGGCATCGTCACCGGCTGCGTCATCGACGGCAACGTCCTCGACGGGGTGGGGCTCGGCAACACGCCGGGCCCGTACGCCTTCCGCGGCAACCGCATCAGCAACAACGGCCGCTACGGCTACTGGCAGCACAACCTCGCCGGCGGCGACCAGGAGCCGGCCACCGACATCGTCCTGGAGTCCAACGACATCCGGCACAACGCCCTCGACGGCGTCCGCGTCGACGCCCCCCTGCACGAGGCGGCGCTCGTCGGCAACCGGATCCACGGCAACGGCCGCCGCACGGCACCGGCCGCCCGGGGAGGCGGCGACGGCGTGCGCTGCACGGCCCTGACGCTGACCGACGACACCGCCGACTGGACGCCGGACGGGCACCACGGCAAGGAGCTGACCGTCGGGACCGGACCGCCGTCGTCGTCGGCAACACGGCCACCGAACTGCGCCTGGCCCCCCGGCGCCCCGGCGCCCGCACCGCCTGGCCGGACGGCACCCCCGGTCCCGGCTCCGCCTACCGGCTCCCGGACGCCCCCGCCGCGCGGGCCGGGATCACCGCCGACGCCGACCTGACCCATCCCTACCTGCACGGCAACCGCGTCTGGGACGACGGGCGGCCCCGCACCCAGTCGCACGCCCTGTGGATCACCGGCCGCGCCCACTGGACCGGCGGACGGGTCTGCGGCAACGACTTCAGCGGCAACGCCTCCGCCGCCACCCGCTTCGACTCCGCGCCGAGCGGCGGCCGCTGGCGGGACAACGACGGCTGACCCCCGCACCCGGGCGGCCTCCGGGGCCCTCCCGCTACGGGGCCCGCAGCGGCGCTCCCGCTACGGGGCCCGCAGCGGCGCTCCCGCTACGGGGCCCGCAGCGCGTCCACCGCGATCCGGGCCGCCGTGCCGATCACCGCGTCGGCCGCCGGCAGCGTGGCGGCCGGGTTGGCGGTCCGGGTGAAGACGGCCACGGCGTAGCGCCCGCCGTCGGGGTACTCGACGACGCCGACCTCGTTGCGCAGGGTGGGCAGGCTGCCGGTCTTGCCGGCCACGTGCACGTCGTCGAAGGGGAAGCCGGAGGCCAGCCGGTGCGGCCACACCTGGAGCCCCAGGATGCGGCGGACGGCCGCCCCGTACGGAGCGGGGCAGGCCTCGTCCCGCCAGACGGCGCCGAGCAGGCGGGTCATGTCCCGGGGGTGCTGCGGTTGGTGCGGGACGGGTCCAGGGCGCGCAGCCGGGCGATGACGTGCGGGTCGGTCAGGGCCCGGGCGCCGCGCGGGCCGGCGTCCTCCCGCATCGTGGCCAGCATCTCGGCGAAGCCGTGGACGGCGCGCGTCCGGGTCAGGCCGAGGCGGTCCGCGGTGCGGTTGACGGCATCCAGGCCGACCCGGCGCAGCAGCAGGTCGGCGGCGGTGTTGTCGCTGACGGACATCATCAGGAACGCGGCGTCGCGCAGCGACAGACGGACCGGGTCGAGCATGGCGGCCAGACCGGTCGGGCCGGGCGTGCGCTCGCCGGCCGGCGGGCACTCCACCTGCTCGGTCAGGTCCAGCTCGCCGGCCGCCGCCCGCTCGTGCAGCGTGACGAGCACGCACAGCTTGTGGACGCTGGCCGTGCACACCGGCTGGTCGGCGCCGGCGTCGATCTGCGCGCCGGAGTCGATGTCCACGGCGTGCAGCAGGCCGCTGACCCCCGCCTCGGCGAAGGCCGCGTCGATCCGGCCGCGGACGTCGGCCGCCCGGGTGCCGGTCACAGCCAGAACTCCGATGCCGGACGCAGGTGCAGGGGACGCGACGGGGTTTCGGCGGTCGCGCCGGCCGTGGTGCGCAGAGCGTGCGTGGCCGCGTCCGTGAAGGCGCCGACGGCCGCGTCGCCGCGGCCCTTCGGCCAGGCCACGGAGTGCCGCCAGGCCAGCGGCGCACCGGCGAGCGGACGCCAGCTCAGGTCCGGGTTGCCGTCGCCGGTGACCGCGAGGTGGGTGTCGCGGGGTGCGAGGGCCACCGCGCCCGCGGACAGCACCAGGCCCGGACGAGGCTGGCGCCCTGCGCGTGCCGTACGGCGGCCGGGGTGTAGCCGTGCCGGGCGCAGGTGGTGAGCAGGTCGTCGTAGACCGCGGGGGCGCCGGTGCGCGGGAAGAGGATCAGGTCGTAGCCGGTGAGGGAGGCGAGCGGGACCTCGTCCAGGCCGGCCGCGCGGGCCGAGCGCGGCAGCAGCACGCCCAGTTCGCGGCGGAGGACCGGGCCCAGTTCCAGTCCGGTCACGTCGCAGGGGTGGTGGATCAGGCCGACGTCCAGTTCGTGCGCGGCGAAGGCGGCGAGCTGCTCGGCGGTGGACAGTTCGTGCAGCTCCAGGCGGAGACCGGCGTGGCGCTCCCGGAAGCCCGCGAGCAGCACGGCGACGGTCTCCCCGGAGACGTCGGGGGTCAGCGCGGCGCGCAGCAGCCCGGACTCACCGTCGCGGATGCGGCGGGCCGTGGCGAGGAACGACTCGGAGCGGGCGAGCAGCTCCCGGGCCTCGGCCAGCAGCAGGGTGCCCGCCTCGGTGATGGTCACCTGGCGGCTGGTGCGCTCGAAGAGGCGGACCCCCAGCTCCCGTTCGAGCCGCTTGATGCGCTGCGACAGGGGAGGCTGGGCCATGCCGAGCCGGGCGGCGGCACGGCCGAAGTGTGACTCTTCTGCAACAGCCACGAAGCACTCCAGGTGCCGCACCAGGTCCACGACCAGTAATCATATCGGGTTCGTATCGGTCCCAGACCGATAGCCATCTTGGACACGGAGGCGGTGGCGTTGCTGTCCTCGGTGCATGCGCCTCCCACAGACCTCCCGGGCCGCCGGCGCCCTCGCCGCGGCGCTCGCCCTGCTGCTGGCCGGCTGCGGCTCGTCCGCCGATTCCGCACGGCAGGACCCCGCTCCCTCCCAGGCCCGTACGGCGAGTGCCGCCCCGGACAGCCGTGAGCGGCTGCGGGTGGACGGCCGTACCCGCACCTACCTGCTGCACCGGCCGGCCGCTTCCGCGGCCTCCGGCGGCCGTCCGCCGCTGATCGTCGCCTTCCACGGCCGGGGGTCCTCCGCGGAGGAGCTGCGCGAGCAGAGCCGGCTGACGGCCGACGCCCGGGCGCGCGGCATGCTGATCGCCTTTCCCGAGGGCCTGCGCGAGGGGTGGGGCGCGGGGACGCGGCCGACCCGGGAGCGGCCCGACCCGGACGCCGACGTGCGCTTCACCGAGGCGCTGGTCGAGCATCTGGTCCGCACCGAGCGGGCCGATCCCGGGCGGGTGTACGCCGTCGGGTTCTCCAACGGCGGTTCGATGGCGCTGCGGGCGGCCGCCGACCGTCCCGGTCTGCTGGCGGGCGCGGCCTCGGTCTCCGGGCAGCTGCCGTCCGGGTCCGCCGCCGTCGAACCGACCGGCCGGGTGCCGGTCATGGTCGTCTACGGCGAGGACGACCCCGTGCGCCCGCTCGGCGGATGGCCGTCCCCGCCGTCCGGCCCGGGGGAGCCGATCACACCGACCCGGTCGGCGCGGGAGAGCGCCGAGGCCTTCGCGCGGGCGGGCGGGGCCGGCGAGCCGGTCACCCGCGCGGAGCGGGGGTACGACCGGACCGTGTGGCGGCTGCCGGACGGCGGGGGCGAGGTCCGGCTGCTCGTCGTGCACGACGCCGGCCACACCTGGCCGGGGTCCTCGCTCACCCCGCCGAAGGGCTTCGGGCCGACCAGCAGGGCGCTGGACGCCACCCGCACGATCCTCGACTTCTTCACCCGCGCCCCCGGCCGCTGACGCCCGCCCGACCGGATCCGGTCACCGACGTTCCCCGCCCGGCACGCCGCAGGCCCCGCCCGGTACGCCGCAGGCCCCCGCACGCCCGGCGCCGCCGCCGACACTCCGTAGCCGACAGCCGACAGCCGACAGCCGACAGCCGACAGCCGACAGACGACAGACGACGAAGGAGCCTTCCCGTGTACGACCCCGCGTACGACAGCAACCCCACCGCCCCCGCCCGCCGCCGGTCCCGTACCGCCGTGCGGGCCGGCATCGCCGCGGCCGTCGCCCTCGCGGTGGCCGCCGGCGGGTCCTGGGCCGCCGGGGTCGGGCCGTTCGCCCGCGACGAGGGCCCCGACCCGGCCGCCCTGGAGCAGGCCGACGGCTTCCTCGCGGACTGGGCGGCGGGCCGGCTGCCGGGCGCGGCCGCACGCACGACCAGACCCGACCGGGCGCAGCAGGTGCTCCAGAGTTTCACCGCCGGCCTCGACATCACCCGGCCCCGGCTGACCGCGGGGCCCCGGGACGCCGTCGAGGAGGCCGAGGACGGCACGCTCACCGTGCCCTACACCGCCCGGATGCCCGTGGAGGGCCTGGGGACGTGGACGTACGAGGCGAAGCTGCCGCTGCGGGAGCAGGGCGACGGCTCCTGGAAGGTGGACTGGCGGCTGTCGCTGGTGCACCCCCGGCTGAGCGGGACGGAGAAGTTCCGGCTGCGGCGGGAGGAGACCGCGCCCCCGGAGGCCACCGACCGCGACGGCGAGAAGCTCACCGCCGCCGCGTACCCGTCGCTGACGCCGGTGCTGGCCCGGCTCGGGCCGGCGGGCGGCGGGCCGCGGGGCGCCGTCGAGCTGGTGGACCGGGCGACGGGCGAGGTCGAGCGCACGGAGGCCCGGTTCGGCGAGCGGCCGAAGGGGGCGCAGGAGGGCCCGGTCCGCACCACGCTGGACGCGACCTGGCAGGCGGCGGCGGAGAAGGCGCTGGAGCGGGCCGGCGGCAAGAACGCGGCGCTGGTCGCCCTGCGCATCGACGACGGGCAGATCCTCGCCGTCGGCAACTCCCCGGCGTCCGGCTTCAACCGGGCGGTCTCCGGCACCTACGCGCCCGGCTCCACCTGGAAGCTCGTCACGAGCAGCGCGCTGCTGATGAAGGGCGCGGTGAAGCCGGACGACGTGGTGGACTGCCCGAAGTACCTGACGGTCGGCAAGCGGTTCCAGAACGTGGAGCTGTCGCAGTTCCCGGGGGCGACGTTCGCCAAGGACTTCACCGAGTCCTGCAACACCGCCTTCATCAGCCTGCGCGACAGGCTCGGCGACGGGGAGCTGGGCGAGGTGGCCCGGACCTACTTCGGGGTGGGCCAGGAGTGGCACATCGGGGTGCCGTCGTACGACGGCTCCGTCCCCGTGCCCAAGGACGAGACGGAGAAGGCGGCGTCCATGATCGGGCAGGGCCGGGTGCAGGCCAACCCGCTGATCATGGCGTCGGTGACGGCCACCGCGGTCTCCGGCCGCTTCCACCAGCCGTCGCTCACCGCCGGGAACGAGGACGGGACCCGGACCGAGCCGCTCCCGCGCGAGGTCGTCGCGCAGTTGCGGGCGCTGATGCGGGAGACCGTCACCGACGGCACCGCGAGCGTCCTCGCGGACCTGCCCGGCGAGGTCGGCGCCAAGACCGGTACCGCCGAGGTCTCCGAGGACCAGGACAACAACGGCTGGATGGTCGCCCACCGGGACGGCGTGGCGGTGGCCGTCGTCGTCGAGGAGGGCGTCACCGGCGGCGGTTCGGCCGGCCCGGTCGTCCACAGCCTGCTGTCGGCCGTGCCGGAGGGGACCGCGTGAGCGTGCGGGCGGCGCCGGTCAGTCCTCGCGGCGGATCGCCTCGCCCTGGATCACCCGGGGCGGCTCCTCGGCGCCTCCGGGCGACCCGGCCGCCCCGGTCTCCCGCATCGCCTGCCGTTCCGCCTTGAGGATGCGGGCCGACTTGCCCGCCGAGCGGGTCAGTTCCGGCAGCTTCTTCACGGCCAGCACGGCGATGATCACGATGAGGATGATGGCCAGCTCGCTGAGCCCGAACATGTGCGCCCCCTGTCGGTCGGATGTCGGCGGGTGTCGTCCCGGCCGGCGACCGCACCAGTGTCGGCCAGGGATCCCGCTCAAGGCTATGTCTACAGCCATGTAGAGGAATAAACTGGGGCGCCCGGAAAGTTGACCGGAACGCTTTGCCTGCCCTTTACCATGGGGGCAGATCCGTTTCTCGACTCGTCAAGGAGCCCCGTTCCGTAATGGAGCCTCCCAGTACCGGCTGTGCCATAGCCCGCGATGCCCGCGCTGAGCGCACCGCGGCCCCCGAGGGAGCGGGGTGGCACGGTGACCGAGGTCCTGCTGCTCCTGCTGGCCCTCCTCCTCACCCTGGCCTGCGCGATCTTCGTCGCGGCCGAGTTCTCGCTGACCACCGTCGAACGCGGCGACCTCGAGCGTGCCGCCGAGTCCGGTGAGCGCGGCGCCGAGGGCGCCCTGAAGGCCGTACGCCGCCTGACCGTGCAGCTGTCCGGCGCCCAGCTCGGCATCACCGTCACCTCCCTGGTCATCGGCATGCTCGCCGAGCCGTCCCTCGCCGTGCTGCTGCGCGGCCCGCTGCGGGCGGTCGGCCTGGGCGGCGCCGCCCCGACCGTGGCGACCGTGCTCGGCGTGGCCGTGTCCACCGTCGTGCTGATGGTCGTCGGCGAGCTGGTCCCCAAGAACTGGGCCATCTCCCGGCCGCTGGCCGTCGCCAAGGTGGTGGCCGGCCCGCAGCGCGCCTTCACGGCCGCGTTCGGCCCGTTCATCACCCATCTGAACAACACCGCCAACCGCTTCGTCCGCCGCTTCGGCCTGGAGCCGGCCGAGGAGCTGGCGTCCGCCCGCACCCCCGAGGAACTGGTCGCGCTCGCCCAGCACTCGGCCGCGGAGGGCGCCCTGGAGGCGGACTCGGCCGAGCTGTTCGTGCGCACCCTGCACCTGAGCGAGCTGACCGCCGAGAACGTCATGACCCCGCGCGTGGACGTCAAGGCCCTGGAGGCGCACGCCACGGCCGCCGACGCCGCCAACCTCTCCCACGCCACCGGCCTGTCCCGCTTCCCGGTCTACCGGGACAGCCTGGACGAGGTCGTCGGCACCGTCCACATCCGCGACGTGCTGGCCCTGGAGCCCGCGCAGCGGGCGGTCACACCGGTCACCGACCTGGCCACCGCGCCGCTGCTGGTCCCGGACAGCCTGCCCGCCGACCGGCTCCTGGAGCGCATGCGCGCCACCCGGACCATGGCCGTCGTCATCGACGAGTACGGCGGCACGGCGGGCGTGGCGACGGTCGAGGACATCGTCGAGGAGGTCGTCGGCGAGGTCCGCGACGAGCACGACCCCGTCGAGGTGCCCGACCTGCTGCCCGCCCCCGCCGACCCCGACGGCCGCGAGGCCTGGGAGGCGGACGGCTCGGTCCGCATCGACCGGCTCGCCGCCATCGGCCTGACCGCCCCCGAGGGCCCCTACGAGACGGTGGCCGGCCTGATCGCCACCCGTCTGGCCCGCATCCCCGTCAAGGGCGACGCCGTCGACCTCGACGGCTGGCGGCTGGACGTCCTCGGCGTCGAGCACCACCGCGCCGACCGCGTCCGCATCACGGCGCCCGTTCCCGCGCCGCAGACCGCCGAGCAGCAGCCCGAGGTGACCCGATGACCGCACTCCAGCTCCTCATCGGCGCCCTGACGCTGCTGACCAACGCGTTCTTCGTGGGCGCCGAGTTCGCCATGATCTCCGTGCGCCGCAGCCAGGTCGAGCCCCGCGCCAAGGACGGCGACAAGCGGGCCCGGATGACCCTGTGGGGCCTGGAGCACCTGTCGGCGATGATGGCGACGGCCCAGCTGGGCATCACCGTCTCCTCGCTGGTGCTGGGCGCGGTCGCCGAACCGGCCATCGCGCATCTGCTGGAGCCCGCCTTCGAGGCGGTCCACATGCCGCACGCGCTGGTCCACCCGATCGCCTTCGCCATCGCGCTGACCCTGGCGACGTACCTGCACATGCTGATCGGCGAGATGATCCCGAAGAACATCGCGCTGGCCGCCCCGGCCGCCACCGCGCTGCTCCTCGGCCCGCCGCTGGTCGCCCTGACCCGGGCGCTGCGCCCGGTGATCTTCGGCATCAACGCGTTCGCCAACGCCCTGCTGAAGCTGCTGCGGGTCGAGCCGAAGGACGAGGTCGAGGCGGTCTTCACCGACGACCAGCTCGCCCGCATGGTGGTCGACGCCAGCGAGGCCGGGCTGCTCACCCCGGCCGACGGCGAGCGGCTGCGCGACGCCCTGGAACTGGGCACCCGCCCGGTCGGCGAGATCCTGGTGCCCGCCGCGCAGATGCGCACGGTGCAGCACACGGTCACCCCGGCCGAGCTGGAACGGCTGGCCGCCGAGGCGGGCTACTCCCGCTTCCCGGTCACCGGCCCGAACGGCACGCTGCTCGGCTACCTGCACATCAAGGACACCCTGGGTCTGACCGAACGGGACGCGCCGTTCCCGCGCTCGGCGCTGCACCGGGTCACCCGGGTCCGCATCGACACCCCGCTGGACGACACCCTCACCGCCCTGCGGGCCGACGGCGGCCACCTGGCCGCGGTCACGGGCGAGACGGGGACCGTCCTCGGCTTCGTGACGATGGAGGACGTCCTGACCGAGCTGGTCGGTCCGACCCCGGCCACGGCCTAGCGAGACCGGCGAACCGGACTAGTCTGACGAAAGGGGAACATTCCAGGACGCTGCCGACCCCCGGGAGGACGGCCATGCCGACGTCCGAAGCTCACCAGGCTCCGCCGGACCCGGTCCGGCAGGAGGCGTTCGCCGCCGAGGTCGCGGACGTGCTCAACAAGGGGGTGCTGGCGCTGCTCACCAGCGTCGGCCACCAGTGCGGCCTCTTCGACACGATGGCCGCGCTCCCGCCGTCGACCAGCGCCGAGATCGCCAAGGCGGCGGGCCTCGACGAGCGCTACGTGCGCGAGTGGCTGGGCGGCATGGTCGTCGGCGGCTTCGTCGCCTACGACCCGGAGCGCGGGACGTACACCCTGCCCCGGAGCACGCCGCCTCGCTGACCACGGCGGCGGGCCCGGACAACCTCGCGGGCATGATGCCGTACATCGCGCTGCTGGGGGAGGTGGAGCAGCAGGTCGTGCGCTGCTTCCGGGAGGGCGGAGGGGTGCCGTACTCCGCCTACCCGCGCTTCCAGGCGCTCCAGGCGGAGGAGACCGCCCGGGTCTACGACCAGGCGCTGGTCGACGTGATCGTGCCGCTCGTGCCGGGGCTGCCCGAGCGGCTGCGCGCGGGCATCGACGTCCTCGACGTCGGCACCGGGCAGGGCCACGCCCCGCTCGTGCTGGCCCGGGCCTTCCCGCGAGCCGCTTCCACGGCCTCGACCAGTCGGCGGAGGGCATCGAGGCGGCCCGTGCCGCGGCGGAGCGCGCCGGGCCGGACAACCTCCGCTACACGGTGGCGGACTCCACGCGGATCACCGGCGAGTACGACCTGATCACCGCCTTCGACGTGATCCACGACCTGGCCCGGCCGGCCGAGACCCTCGCGGCGATCCACCGCGCCCTGCGGGCCGACGGCACCTTCCTGATGTGCGACATCGCCGCGTCCAGCCGGCTGGAGGGCAACCTCGGCCACCCCTTCGGCCCCGCCCTGTACGGCTTCTCCGTCTTCTACTGCATGACCACCTCGCTCAGCACCGGGGGAGCCGGCCTGGGCACGGTGTGGGGCCGGGAGACGGCGACCCGGATGCTCCGCGACGCGGGGTTCACCCGCATCGACGTGAAGACGATCGAGGGCGACCCGATCAACGTGTACTACGTGGCCACCACGTCCTGAGCGACGCCCCGGGCGGCCGCCCGGGACCGTGGCGGGCGGCCTGGCCGGCGGCCGGGGCTCACTTCACCCGGGCCTGGGGCTGCTCCTCCTCGTCCTCGTCCGGCTCGTCCGGCAGATGGACGTCGCGGACGGCGATGTTCACCTCGACGACCTCCAGCCCGGTCATGCGCTCCAGGGCCGTGACGACGTTGGTGCGGACGTCACCGGCGACGTCCACGACGGAGAGGCCGTACTCGACGACCAGGTCGAGGTCGACGGCGGCCTGGCGCTCCCCCACCTCGACCTTGACGCCGCGGGTGACGCTGGGCCGCCCGCCGGGGACGCGGTCGCGGACGGCGCCGACGGTCCGGGCCATCCCGGCGCCGAGGGCGTGGACGCCGGGCACCTCCCGCGCGGCCATCCCCGCGATCTTCTCCACCACGCTGTCGGCGATGGTGGTCCGCCCCCGGGTCTCGGCCGGGGTGCCGGGGCCGCTGCGGCCCTGCAACGTCGTCTGCCCGCCTCCGGACCGGTTCTCGTCCGTGGACGGACGGCTGACGGTGTCCGACATGATGCCTCCCGTAGGTGTCGGCGCGGTGCCCCGCGAAGGACTCGACGGAACGGGACCCACACCTCCGCTGAGTTCCTCACCCACGTCATGTGATGCACGCCACATCCCAGGCGTGGGTGGTTTTCGAACAGACCTGCGGCGGGGCGGGCGGTGTGGCACAGGATGGACGGGCGCTCCCGCGTTCCGCCGACTCCCGGAGGCTCCGTGCTCTTCCGCGCCATGACCCCGTCCGACCTCGACCGCGTCCTGCCCCTCCTGCCGTCCGCCCAGGTCGGCGCGTGGGTGGACGCCGACGCCTTCCGCAGGGGGCTGGCCGACGGCGCGTACCGGCCCGAGTGGACGTGGATCGCCGAGGACGGCGGTGGGGTGCGGGCCGTCGCCCTGTGGTGGGGCACCCCGCACGACGACCGGCCGAGCGTCCTCGACACCCTCCACGCACACGCCGACGGGGCCGCGGTCCCCGCCGCTCACCAGACACCCGCCCACGGGACCGCGCAGGCCGACGGGACCGCGGACGCCGGAGCGGCGGACCCCCGTGCCGTGCTCGCCGCGGAGCTGCTCACCGCCGCGCACCGGGCCTTCGCCGCCGGCGGGGCGGGCCGCCCGCCCGAGTACCACGTCATGCTGCCCGCCGACTGGCGCGAGCGCCCGGACGCGGTGCGGGCCCTCGCCTGGCGGCGGGAGGCGGCCCGCCGCGCCGGCCTGACCGTCCCGCTCGAACGCCTCCGCTACGAGTGGACGCGCACCGCCTCCGCCCCGCCCGCCCCGTCCGGCCGGCTGCGCTTGCGCCCCGAACCGGACGACGAGGTGTTCGCGGACCTCTTCCGCCGGGTCCTGGAGGGCACCCTCGACGCCGGTACCCGTACCGCGGCCGAGGCGGTGGGGGCCGAGGCCCAGGCCCGCTCCGACGTCGCCTTCTACCGGGACTCCATGCGGGGCGAGCGCTCCTGGTGGCGGGTCGCCGAGACCCCCGCGGGCGAACCGGTCGGCTTCGCGGTCCCGTCCCGGAACGCCACCGCCCACGTCGTCGGCTACCTCGGCGTCCTCCCGGAGCACCGCGGCAACGGCCACGTCGACGACCTGCTCGCCGAGACCACCCGGCTGCTCGCCGAGGAGGCCGGCGCCGGACTGGTGCGCGCCGACACCGATCTGTCCAACCGCCCCATGGCCGCCGCCTTCGAGCGCCTCGGCTACCGCGCCTTCGCCCGCCGCCTGGTCCTCTCGGCACCCTGACGCGCTCGCCGGTCCCCTTCGGTGCCGTGACGGACCGGGCGGCGTCATCACCGGACACCGTGTCCGGAAGACGGAGCCCGCGGACGCCCCCTAGGGCGCCAGGTCCATGGCGCCCGGCGCGTCGGCGGGCGTGAGGCCGGTGGCCCAGACCCGCCCGTAGACGGACAGGTCCCGCATGTGTGCGGTGATCTCCTCGGCGGTGTAGCCGGTGTCGTTCTCCACCCACCAGGTCAGCAGGCCGATCAGTTCCCCGGTCCAGGCCCGGGCGACGACGTCCGGCGGCACCCGCGGGGTCGCCCCCAGCTGCTCGGCCCGCGTGCGGAACACCTTCTCCGCCTGGGCGCAGATGATCTCGCTGAACTCGCGCAGCGCCCGGCCGTCGCCCTCGCCGCGCAGGATGACCCGGTACACGGGCCGCTCCTGCTGGGCGTGCTGGAAGATGTAGAGCACCGGCAGGCCGGTGAAGCCGCGGGCGTTGGCCTGCTCGACGGCCGGCAGCAGGCGTTCGCGGTCCTCCGCCAGGTCCTGCACCACCCCGACGAGCAGGGCCTCCTTGTCCCGGTAGTGCGCGTAGAAGGTCGCCCGCCCCACGTCGGCGCGTTCGGCGATCTCCTCGACCGTGAGGGCGTGGAAGCCCTTCTCCAGGACCAGTTCGACCAGGGCCCGGCGCAGCGCGGCGCGGGTCCGGCGGACGCGGCGGTCGCCGGAGGGGCGTCCCTCGGCCCTGGCGGCGGCGGTGCCTGCTGCGCTCTTCATGTCCCACACATTCCTTCGTCCCGACCGTTGACCCGACCTTAGCGCTGCCCTTACGTTGCTCGACACCATGATGGCTACTGGACAGAGTGTTCGGTAACGTGGACAGGGAGCCGCGATGAACCTGGGACGGTACGTGCGCAGGACGGCGGGCCACCAACCCCGCGCGGAGGCGGTGGTCTGCGGCCCGGCCCGGCTGACGTACGCGGAGCTCGACGACCACAGCGACCGGCTGGCCGGCGCGCTGCACGGTCTGGGCCTCGGCAAGGGCGACCGCGTCGCCACCCTGGCGGCCAACCGCGCCGAGCTGGTGGTGACCGAAGTCGCCCTGTACAAAGCCGGGATGACCCGTGTCCCGGTCAACGCGCGGCTGGGCGCGGGGGAGGTGGCGCACCTGCTGCGCGAGTCCGGGGCGCGGGCGGTGCTGGTGGACGCCGAGCACCTGGATCCCGTCCGCCGCGCGCTGCCGGGCACAGGCGTGAAGACGGTCGTCGGTTACGACGGCGCCGACGGCGCGGATCTGTCGTACCAAGACATGATGTCCGGTAACGCGGGCTCGCCGGTCGATGTGGAGTGCGCCGAGGACGACATCGCGGTCCTGCACTTCACGTCCGGGTCCACGGGCGTGCTGAAAGCCGCCGTCCAGACTTACGGCAACCGGCTGGCGCTGATGCGCAAGACGGTGATGAGCGCCGACGCCCGGGTCGGGCCGGGCGACCGGCAGATCCTCGCCGGGCCGGTCACCCACGCCTCCGGGATGCCGCTGATGGGCATCTTCTTCGCCGGCGGCTGCGCGGTGGTCCTGCCCCGCTGGGACCCGGAGGAGTTCCTCGCCACCGTCGAACGCGAGCGCGCCACGCACGCGTTCCTCGTCCCGACGATGGTCAACACCGTGCTCGCGCTGCCCACCGCGCGCGACCACGACCTCTCCAGCCTCCGCCAGGTCATCTACGGCGCCGCCCCGATGGCCCCGCAGCGCATCCGCGACGCCTGGGACCTGTTCGGCCCGGTGCTCTCCCAGGGCTACGGCTGCGGAGAGACCACGTCCGGGGTGCTGTTCCTGTCCACCGAGGACCACCGCCGCGCCATCGAGGGCGGCGACGAGGAACTGCTGCTGTCCTGCGGGCGCCCGCTCGGGGAGGCCGAGGTCGCCGTCGTCGCCGAGGACGGAACGCCCGTACCGGACGGGGAGATCGGCGAGATCGCCGTCCGCGGCCCGGACGTCGTCCCCGGATACCACGGCGAACCCGAGCTGACCGCGCGGTCGTTCCGCGACGGCTGGTTCCACACCGGCGACCTGGCCCGCCGCCGGTCCGACGGCTACGTCTTCATCGTCGACCGCAAGAAGGACATGATCGTCTCCGGCGGGTTCAACATCTACGCCACCGAGGTCGAGTCCGTCCTGCACCGGCACCCCGGCGTCTACGAGGCCGCCGTCGTCGGCGTCCCCGACGAGCGGTGGGGCGAGGCCGTCAAGGCCGTCGTCGTACCGCGCGACGCGGCCTCGCTCACCGAGGCCGAACTCGTCGCCTTCTGCGCCGAGCACCTCTCCCGCATGAAGAAGCCCCGCTCGGTCGACTTCGTCGCCGCGCTGCCCCACAACCCCAACGGCAAGATCGACCGCCGCGCCCTGCGCGACCGCTACTGGGCGGGCGCCGACCGCCGCGTCAACTGACTTTGAGGACCACCCGCATGCCCTTCACCCTCGAACCGTCCTACGACGACCACCCGCGGCTGCGGGACCTCGTCGGCCGGCTCCGCGGCTACCTGCGCGACGAACTCCTGCCGTACGAACGCGAACACGGCATCACCCCGAGACCCCGCTCGACCGGCCGACCCTGGAACGGGTCTGGAAACGCAGCCGCGAACTCGGCTTCTACGGCATCAGCCTCCCGCCCGAACTGGGCGGCCAGGGCATCACGCTGTACGAGCTGTGCGCGCTGAAGGAGGAGCTGACCGCCTCCGGCGCCGCCTTGTCCCACTCCGTCCTCGGCGACATGGGCGGCCCCCTGCGGGCCGGCGCGGTGCTCCAGTACGCCACCGAGCACCAGCGGGAGCGCTATCTGCTGCCCGTCGTCCGGGGGAACGGGCCTGCTGCTTCTCCCTCACCGAGGAGGACGCCGGCTCCGACGTCCGCCGGATGACCACGACCGCCACCCGGACGGCGACACCTACGTCCTGAACGGCAAGAAGGTCTTCAGCTCCGCCGCCCCCTTCGCCGACTTCGCGATCGTCGTCGCCCGCATGGCCGGTGACGAGGAGGTCTACAGCGCCTTCCTCGTCGACCTGGACAGCCCCGGGTGCACGGTCCTCGACGGCGACGTCCCGATGTCCGGGCAGCGGATGGAGGGCGACCTCGTCCTCGACGACTGCCGCGTCCCCGCCGCCAACCTCCTCGGCGAGATCGGCCAGGGCCTGCGCATCGGCATCGGCCGGATCACCCTCAACCGGCTGCTGCACTGCCCGTCCCTGATCGGCGCCGCCCGCCGCGCCTGGACCCTGTCGGTGGAGTACGCCACCCACCGCACCGCCTTCGGACAGCCGCTCCTCGCCCTCCAGGCCATCCACCACAAGATCGCCGAGATGGCCACCGACATCTACGCCGCCCGCTCGATGGTGCAGGCCACGGCCGCCCGGGCGGACCGGGGCGAGAAGATCTCCGTCGAGGCCAACATGTGCAAGCTGTTCACCGCCGAGGCCTGTTTCCGCGTCGCCGACCAGGCCGTCCAGATCCACGGCAAGGCCGGACTGACCCGCGGCCACGAGGTCGAGCAGATCTTCCGCAGCCTGCGGATGTTCCGGATCGTCACCGGAACGACCGAGATCCACAAGAACGCCATCGCCAAGGGCCTTCTCTGACCTGTCCCTTGGTGCCGAAGGGCGGTGCCGTGGGGCCGCCGCCGTCCGCCGGCGGCCCCACCGCCACGGGGACCCGCCCGCCCAGCCCGACCCCTGCTCCACCCACACCCGCAGGAGTCGCCCATGGCACCCCACCCCTCCGCGCCCGCCGCCCGCAGCCGCGGCACGGCACCCGGCGCGGCGACCGCCCCGGCCCCCGGCCGCCGGGCCTGGCTGATCACGGCCCTGATCGTGGCCTTCATGGTGGTCAACTACGCCGACAAGTCCGTCCTCGGCCTGGCCGCCGTCCCGATCATGGACGAACTCGGCCTGAGCAACAGCACCTACGGCCTGATCTCCAGCTCCTTCTTCTTCCTGTTCAGCCTCTCCGGCCTGGTCGTCGGCTTCTTCTCCGCCCGGATCTCCAGCAGGGCCCTGCTGTGCGCGCTGACCCTGCTGTGGGCCGTGGCCCAGCTCCCGGTCCTCGTCGTCGCGGCCGTCCCACCCTGCTGGCCGGCCGGATCCTGCTCGGCGCCGCCGAGGGCCCGGCCGCCTCCATGTCCATGCACGCCCTGTACAAGTGGTTCCCGCCCGGGCGCCGCGGACTGCCCTCGGCCCTGCAGATCGGCGGCGCGGCACTCGGCACGCTCATCGCGGCGCCCGTCCTGACCTGGCTGATCACGTCCTTCGGCTGGCGCTCGGCCTACGCGGCCCTCGCCGTCACCAGCGTGCTGTGGGCGGCGGTGTGGTGGCGCCTGGGCCAGGACGGCCCGTACGACCCCGCCCGCCCGGCCGCCGCGAAGCCGTCGGCGGGCGGGCCGGCCGCCGGAGACGGGTCCGGGCCGGCCGCCGGGCACGGGCCGGCCCCGGCCCGGCCCCGGCCGCCGGGCACGGGCAGCGGCTGCCCTACCGCCGGCTGCTGCTGTCCGGGACCGTCCTGGGCAGCATCACCAGCGCCTTCGGCGCCCACTGGGCGCTGGGGTCAGCCACGCCTGGCTGCCCGCCTACCTCAGGACCCGGCTCGGCCTGAGCCCCGAGGCCGCCGCGTCCGTCATCAGTGCCGTCTCCGCCGTCAGCCTGGTCCTGCTGCTGGCCGTCCCCGCCCTCGTCGACCGGATGAAACGGCGCGGCGTCTCCAGCCGCTGGTCCAGCGGGGCCGCCCAGGGCATCGGCGTCTGCGTGGCGGGCGGCGCGATGGCGGTGTTCCCGTTCACGGACGCGACCGCCCTGCGACTGGCCCTGATGACGGTGGCGTTCGGCGCGTCGGCCGTCGCGATCCCGCTGCACTACATGACCACGGCCGAGGTGTCCCCGCCCCTCCAGCGCGGCGCCCTGTTCGGCATCGTCGCCGCGACCGGCACGCTCCCCGGACTGGTCGCGCCCTTCCTCACCGGGCACCTCGTCGACACCGCCGCGACCCCGGACGCCGGCTACACCCTCGCGTTCCTCGTCACGGCCGCGGTCATGCTGCTGACCGGCGCCCACGCCCTGGCGGCGATCCGCCCGGAACGCGACGCGGCCCGGCTGGGGCTCGCGCCGGTCGGGGCAGGGAGGGACTGAGCCCGGCACCCGTCCGCGGATGCTTCCGGTGCGGCCGCTACGCCTTGCCGGCGAGCAGATGGACCTCCTGGAACTGCCGCCGGTCGGTGGGCCGGGGCGCGCGCACCATCCGGGCCACCTCGGCCAGCCCGACGCGCGCAGCAGCCCCGCGAGGTGATCGGGCCACCACCGGTGGGCGGGCGCGACCGCGTGGTCGAAGGCCTGCGTCGGCCACGCCGGGCCGTCGCTCCCCCAGAAGCCGATGAGCAGGTGGCCGCCGGGAGCCAGCACCCGGTGGAACTCCGCGAGGATCCGCGGGAGTTCCGCCGGCGGGGTGTGGATGACGGACCAGCGGGACAGCACCCCGCCCAGCGCACCGTCGGGGATGTCCAGCGCCTCCATCGACCCCACGTCGAACCGCAGCCCGGGACTGGCCTGCCGGGCCAGCGCGACCATCGCGGGCGAGGCGTCCACCCCGAAGGCCTCGACCCCCAGCCCGTCCAGATGGGCGGTGACATGACCGGGCCCGCAGCCCAGGTCCGCGACCCGGAGGTTCCCGCCGGCCCGGACGGCCTCGGCGAACACCCCCAGCATCGCCCGGTCCAGGGGGCTGTCGCGCAGCGAGTCGCGGAACAGCCGCGCGTACGTGTCGGCCGCGGCGTCGTAGGCGTCGCGGGTGGCGGTGAGTGCGTCGTGTTCGACCATGCCGCGACGGTAGCCGCCGACACCGCGTCACGCCGGGGGCCGCGTCCACCGCGTCACGCCGGGGGTCGCGTCCTCCTCGTCCGGGCGGCCCGCCGGGGGCGGCCGTCAGGGGTACGCGGGTGCGACACGGGCGAGCGCCCCGCTCTCCAGCGCCGTCCACACCGCCCCGTCCGGGCCGAGGGCGATGCCGTGCGGCTCACAGCCGGGTGTGGGCAGCCCGTGCACGGCGATCGTGCCGTCCGGGGACCGGGAGCCGACCCGGCCGGTGCCCCACTCGGTGAACCAGACGGTGCCGTCGGGGTCGGTCGTGACGGCGTGCGGCCGGGCCTCACGGTCGGGCAGCGGATACTCCGCGACCGTGCCGTCGGCCCCGATCCGGCCGAGCTGCCCGGCGCCGATCTCGACGAACCACAGCGTGCCGTCCCGGCCCCGGGTGATGCCGACGGGCGCGGCGCCCGCGGTCGGCAGCCGGTGCAGCGCGACCGTGCCGTCGGTGCCGATGCGGCCGACGGCGTCGGCACCGTTCAGGGTGAACCACAGCCCTCCGTCGTCCCCGCGACGATCGCGGAGGGGAAGCCGCCGGTCACCGGGAGCGGGAACTCGGTGACCCGGCCGTCGGTGGTGATCCGCCCGATCCGGTCGGCGGCGGTCTCCGTGAACCACAGCGCGCCGTCCGGTCCCGCCGCGATGCCGTACGGACCGCAGTCCGCGGTGGGCAGCGGGAACTCGTCGACGCGGCCGCAGGTGGTGATCCGGCCGATGCGGTGGGCCCGGTACTCGGTGAACCACAGCGCCCCGTCCGGGCCCGGCACGATGACCGTGGGCCCGCTGTCCGGGGCGAGCGGATGACTCGTCGGCTCCCCGCCGGGACCAGCCGGCCGATCCGTCCGGCGTGCACCAGGGTGAACCACAGCGCGCCGTCCGGCCCGGTGGTGAGCGTGTACGGCCCGTCCCCGCGGCCGGCGACGACGTACTCCTCCACCGACACGGGCGAGGACCGGGCGGGGTCGCGGGCGGGCTCACTGGTCCGAGTAACCGATGTCCCCGATGGTCCACGCGCTCACGTCCTTCAACGCGACCCGGTACATGCCTCCGGTGTCGGGATGCCGAAACTGCCCTGGAGGATCCGGGCGACGTGGAAGTGCAGGTGGGTGGGCTCGTCACCGGGGGCCGGGCCGTCACCGTCTGCCGCCTTCTCGCCGCCGGCCCGAGTGCGGGCGGGGCGAACGCGCGGGCGAAGGGCTGCAGGTGCTCGGAGTCGCGCAGGACCTCCGCCACGCGTTCCTTCCACAGGGCTTCCGGGGCCAACCGCCCCGTGATGACGGCTCCGGGGACCACCACGGTCAGCGACATCCGGCTGTTGCGCTCGGACTCGACCATCGAGGCGATCGTGACGAGCAGGTCGTCGGGGTGCTTCATGCCTCGGCAGCCTAGCCGGACCACGGGCGGCGGCGCGCGGCAGCGGCGGGCAAAGCCTCACCGGGTCGCCCCTCGCCGCCGCCCACCGGCCCGTCACCTGCCGCCCACCGGCCCGTCATCTGCCGCTCACGGCTCCCTCCGCCGGGCCGCCGCGGCCCGTCCGCCGCCGCCGGGGCGGCCGCCGCGTCCCCGTCCTCGACGGCCGCCCGGACGGCCTGTTCCGCCCGTCCGGCCGGTGCCGCCCGTCCGGTCGCGCGGTTCGGCGGCCGGCGCGGGGAGCGTGACCGGCACTCCGGACGGGACCCGGGCGCCGGTGATGCGGCGCAGTTCCTCCTCGCCCGGCCGGACCCGGGTGGTGCGCGCGGTGATGCCGGCGTCGGCCATCAGCCGGTCCACCGCGCGCCGTTGGTGCGGCAGGACGAGGGTGACGACGGTGCCGGACTCGCCGGCGCGGGCGGTGCGGCCGCCGCGGTGCAGATAGTCCTTGTGGTCGCCGGAGGGTCGACGTTCACGACGAGGTCGAGGCCCTCGACGTGGATGCCGCGGGCGGCGACGTTGGTGGCCACCAGGACCGTGACGTGACCGTCCTTGAACCGGGCGAGCGTCCGGTTGCGCTGGGGCTGCGACTTGCCGCCGTGCAGGGCGGAGGCCCGCACGCCGACCGACAGCAGGTGCTTGGCGAGCCGGTCGGCCGCGTGCTTGGTGTCCAGGAACATGATCACCCGCCCGTCGCGGGCGGCGATCTCGGTGGCGGTGGCGTGCTTGTCGGTGTCGTGCACGTGCAGCAGATGGTGCTCCATGGTGCTGACGGCGCCCGCGGACGGGTCGACCGAGTGCACCACGGGGTCGTGGAGGTAGCGGCGCACCAGCAGGTCGATGTTGCGGTCCAGGGTGGCCGAGAACAGCAGCCGCTGACCGCCCGCCGGGACCTGGTCGAGCAGTGCGGTGACCTGCGGCATGAAGCCCATGTCGGCCATCTGGTCGGCCTCGTCCAGGACGGTGACCTCGACCTCGTCCAGCCGGCAGTCGCCGCGCTGCAGGAGGTCCTTCAGCCGTCCGGGCGTCGCCACGACGACGTCGGCGCCGTCGCGCAGGGCGTTCGCCTGGCGGCCGATGGCCATGCCGCCCACCACGGTGGCGAGCCGCAGGCGCAGGGCGCGGGCGTAGGGGGCCAGCGCGGCGGTGACCTGCTGGGCCAGTTCCCGGGTGGGGACGAGGACGAGGGCGAGCGGCTGCCGGGACCGGGCCCGCCGGCCGTCCAGCCGGGCCAGCAGCGGCAGGCCGAAGGCGAGCGTCTTGCCCGACCCGGTGCGCCCGCGGCCGAGGACGTCCCGGCCGGCGAGCGCGTTCGGCAGGGTGGCCGCCTGGATGGGGAAGGGCACGGAGACGCCCTCCGCGGCGAGCGCCGCCAGCAGCCCGGCGGGCATGTCCAGTTCGGCGAACGTCCCGGCCGCCGGCAGCGGTTCGGTGAGGGTCGCCGGCAGGGCGAACTCCTGCGGACGGACGCGGGTGGCGCGAGCCGGGCCCGTGGTGCGCGCCGGCCTGCGGCCGGTTCTCGAACGGGCGGAGCCGACGCCGTCACGGCGTGTGCGGTTCATGAGGGGGACCTTCCTCGATGCGGCGCATCGAGGAATTCCGTCCGGCGGCCCGAAGCCGCTCGGGATTCGCCAATGAGCCGGAGAAGCCGGCCGGAGAAGAAGCCGGCCGGAGAAATGGGCCGGAGGAACCGGCCGGGGGAGAACACGAAAAGGCCGGGGCCCGCACCCCAAGAGTGCGGGCCCCGGTCGAGCTGTGCGCGACGTCAGGCGGGAACGATGTTCTCGGCCTGCGGGCCCTTCTGGCCCTGCGTGACGTCGAAGGTAACCTTCTGGCCTTCCTGAAGCTCGCGGAAGCCGGAGGTGGCGATGTTCGAGTAGTGCGCGAACACGTCGGCGCCGCCGCCGTCCTGCTCGATGAAGCCGAAGCCCTTTTCCGCGTTGAACCACTTCACGGTGCCAGATGCCATATTGAATCTCCCTCGGGGGCAGTGCCGGACTCCGCACTTTGCGGGTCCGAGTCGCCGCTGTGATCACCCCTCCGGAAAGATCCGGAAAGCTCTGCAAAGAAACGAATCTCTGGCAACCAAAACTGCAACTGCTATCACGGTAACACAGCGGGGCCCCGCAGGGGGTGGGCATTTTTGCGCCCGAGGGGAATTCTGGTCCGGCCGAGCCCGGTAATTCTGTGTCCGCCGGACTAGATTTCCGGGTCGTCGCCGGCCTGCTTCCGCCGCAGCGCGTCGATCACCCGGCGGGCGTCGTCGAGCTGGTCCTCGAGGGAGACGATGCGGCACGCGGCCTCCACGGGGTGCCCTGGTCGACGAGCTCGCGGGCGCGGGCGGCGATGCGCAACTGGCGGCGGGAGTAGCGCCGGTGGCCGCCCTCCGAACGCAGCGGCGTGATCAGCCGGGCCTCACCGACCGCCCGGAGGAAGGCGGGGTGGTGCCGAGGAGGTCGGCGGCCCGCCCCATGGTGTAGGCGGGGTAGTCGTCGTCATCGAGGTTCCCGGCGGCGGGGCTCTTGTCGGCGGGGATCTTCTCGGTGGCCATGCAACCTTCGTTTCGGGGACGCGGCGAGGGATGTCCGGGTGTGCGCGGCACCGTGGCCCGAAGGATTCAGCACCAGCTGCATCGTGCGACAACCGTAACTCCGCCGGCGACGAAGATGTGTGCTCGCCGGGACAGATTCCGGTCACCGCGCGGCCCGGTCCCGTCCGGGGCCCGCCCGACGCCCGGGACCGCGCGTGACGCCCGGGACGACGATCAGGTTTCGAGAAGCGCCGGTGAGCCGGCCGCGCCTACCGTCGAGGACATGGACTCCATCGACTCCGTCACCCTGGAGGTGGCCGACCCCGAGGCGGCTGCCCGCTTCTACTCCTCCGCGTTCGCGCTGGACCCGTCGCTGGTGCGGGTGCGCGGCTCCGAGGCGCCCACGACCGGCTTCCGCGGGTTCACGCTGTCGCTGGTGGCGTCCCAGCCGGGCAACGTCGACGCGCTGTACACCGCGGCCCTCGACGCGGGCGCCACTTCCCTCAAGCCGGCCGCGAAGTCCCTGTGGGGGTACGGCGGCGTGGTCCAGGCCCCGGACGGCACGGTCTGGCAGCTGGCGACCTCGGCGAAGAAGGACTCCGCCCCGGCCGCCCGCGCCTTCGACGAGATCGTGCTGCTGCTGGGTGTGGCGGACGTGCGGGCCGCCAAGCGGTTCTACGCCGAGCGGGGGCTGGCCGTGGCCAAGAGCTTCGGCGGCAAGTACGTCGAGTTCGCGACCGGCCCTGGTGGCGTCAAGCTGTCCCTGTACAAGCGCCGGGGCCTGGCCAAGGTGGCCGGGGTGGCCGCGGAGGGCTCCGGTTCGCACCGCCTCGTGATCTGCGGCGGGGACCGCCCGTTCACCGACCCGGACGGCTTCGCCTGGGAGCCCGCGCCCACCGCCTGACCACGGGACCCGCGCCCACCGCCTGACCACGGGGCCCGTGACGGCCGGGGGCCGCGGGGCCCGTGACGGCCGGGGCCGCGGGCCCGTGACGGCCGGCGGCCGCGGGCGCCCACCGCCCGCGGCCTTCCGCCGGACGCCGGGCGTGCCCCGGCGTCCGGCACACCCGGTGTCCGGGCCGGGTCAGACGGCGGTCTCCCGGCGCGCGGCGACCGGCTCCCGCCCGGACACCGCACCGGCGCCGCCGTCGGCCGCCGCCCGCGGGGATCCGGCCGCGGCCGTGCCGCCGCCGGACCCCGAGACGGTGATCGTGCCGTCGAGCCTCAGCTCCGGGCCGTGCCCGTCCTCCGGAGCCGCCGTCAGCTCCCAGGTGTACGGGCCGTTGTGGGCGCGGGTCCCGTCCGCGCGGGTACCGTCCCACTGCGCGTCGAGGGCCGCGCCGCGCTGCACGGCGTCCAGGGTGCGGACCACGTCACCGCCCGCGTCCCGGATCACGACCCGCGCCCCGGGAGCTGCCGGCTTGGACAGCTGCCAGGAGCCGTCCCAGCGCGCGTCGGTGGCCGACTTCAGGTCGACGGACGTCTCGGGGCCGGCCTCGATCGCGGTGAGCGGCGAGGTCGGCACGCCCGAGCCGGCCGCGTGCATCGCGCCGGGCTTCCCGCGCCCGGGACGTAGGCGACGCCGCCGCCGAAGCGGTCGACGGCGTAGTAGCCGCGGGCCAGGTAGCCGGTGATGTCGGCGAGCGTGCGGGTGGTCGTGCCGTCGCCGGTGTGGAAGTCGACGAGCTGGAGCCGGCCCGCGCCCTCGTCGTGCAGGACGACGTAGCCGTCGCCGAGTTCGCCGCCCGCGGGGACGTCGATCACGCGTCGCGTGGTGCGGTCGACGACACCGGAGGCCGCCGGGTCGCCGGAGGCGGCGCACGTCCAGTACAGCCAGCGGCCCACGGCCTGGAGGTCCGTCGGGGTGCAGGCGACGCCGAGCGGGAAGGACTCGGTGGCCCGGACTTCAGGTCCGTGGCCGTGACGGTGCCCTTGGTGGCACCGGGCGTCCAGAACGTCGTGCCCCACACGGCGGCGGCCGAGGCCGGGCGGGTCAGCAGCACCTTGTCGTCGCCGGGCTTCTCACGGTCGATGACGTACTGCTGGTACTGGCCGAAGCCCGACACGTAGCCGTGGCCGAAGACGACGTACCGGCCGGAGCCGTCGACGATCTGCCCGCCGCCCGGCGCGGAGACGACCGTGCCGTCGCCGGGCCGGGACCGGACCTCGATCCCGTTGCCCTTCGGGTAGGCGAACGTGCCGTCGCCGAGCGCGAAGGCGCCGGTGCCCGCGGAGCCGCCCGTGCCGTCGGTGCTCAGCGGCGGCTCGGCCACCAGGCTCCGGGTGCCGGCCGAGGGGGTGCCGTGCAGCTCGATGTGCCGCTTGTACAGGGAGGGCAGGTAGTTGGTGTCGGTCTCCTGCACGGCCAGGTCGCCGGCGGCCAGCGTCACCGCGCCGTAGGTGCCGGGCTTGGGCGGGACCGTCCGCACGGCGCTCACGTCCAGGCCGCCGTCGGCCCGCGGCGTCACCTTGCGCACGGCCCAGTCGCCGGCGGACCCGCCGCCCACGGCCAGGACCCCGCCGTCGGGCGTCGGGGCGAGCCCGTGGGGGCCGCTGGGCCGGGCGTGCGGCAGCAGCGTCCTGGTCTCGCCCCGCCGACGGGCGTGGCGAGGAGCGGCTCGCCGCGGTCCTTCGGGGCGTCGCTGTTGCGGTACGACTCGGTCTGCCGCAGGGAGACCACCCAGTCGCCGGCCAGCGCGACGAACGACCGCTGCTCGTACGTCGAGGCCACGCCGACCGTGGTCTCCGTGCCGCCGAGGGCGTCGCGGCGCAGCAGGTGCACCTTCTGGTCGCCGTACGCCGGATCGAACCATCCGGCGTACGTCCCGGAGATCACCACCTGCGTGGAGCCGCTGCCCCAGGAGCCCTTGAGGACGCCGCCGATCCTGCCGGTGGCCAGGTCGACCAGCCCGATCTGCCCGGTGGAGTCGCCGGAGACGAAGACGGCGAGCTGTCCGTCGCCGGCGCCGAGCAGCCTGGTCGAGGCCGGACGCACGCCGTTCTCCCCGGTGACCGGGGTGTCGGTGAGCTGTCCGTCGCGCGTCCGCAGCAGGTGCAGGGTGTCGAGGCCGCCGCCGGAGGTCCAGGTCGCCGTCACGACCGTGTCGCCGACGGTGCCGTGGTAGGTGTGCCCCTCGGGGAGCGTGAACCGGGCCGACGTGCCGGCCTTCATGTCCTTCAGTTCCACCGACCGGTCGGCGGCGGTGTAGACGGCGACCGTGTCGGAGGCGTGACCGCCGACGCGCTCGGCGGAGGTGTCGGCCGGGTCCTTGCCGACGGTCACGGGGTCGCCGGTACCGGGGCTCCAGCGGTACGGCGTGAAGGCGTCGCCGCCGTCCAGCTCCGCCCGGTTGAGGTGGCCGCCGTCGGTGCCGGCGGACTCCAGGTTGTAGTGCCGGGGCAGATACCGGTCGGGCGCGTCGATGGTCAGCGTCGCGGGCGCCGTGGTCCCGGCGTGGGCGCCGGTGAGGAGGGAGGGCAGTGCTCCGCCGGTGGCCGCGAGCGCCACGGTGGTGGCGAGCGTCCCTCGGACGAGCAGTCGTGCGCGGTTCGGTGTGCGGCGTGCGGCCACGCGAAACCTCCAGATGATCTCCAGGGGCCGCGCAAGCTAGCACAGCGAAGCACCGAATTCGAACGTACTCACGAATCACCCGCACCCCGGCAAACCGGATGCCCCGCGCCACGACGGCTCCCCGGAAACCCGCCGCCGGGGAGCGTCGCGCCGAGCCCCCGGGCGTCCGCGCGGGACGCCACCCGGTGCAGCAGCGGATCGGTCAGCGCGGCGGCGGCCATCCGGTCCAGTGCCGCCCGTCGTTCGCCGACCGGTGCCCGCCGGCCGTCGGGCACCTCGGCGAGCAGACGGTCGAGCAGCGCCCTCAGCCGCCGCACGACCTGCGGGTTGGAGGAGCCGTACAGCAGCGTCTCGTCGAGGGCGAGGGAGACGAACTCGGGCCAGTCCGGACCGGGACAGCGGACCCGTGGGCGTCCGGCCCGGTCGAGCAGCCAGGCGGGGCCGAGGGGCCGCCCGGCCAGCCGGAGCAGCGCGTCCTCGATCTGGTCCAGCGCCTGCACCGCCGTGGTGGGGTCGTTGACGGCCGGGGAGAGCGACCGGATCGCGATGTCCGCCAGCAGCCGGAAGCCGTAGGCGGGGTCCTGCTCCACCGTCCGGCTGGGGCCGTGGCGCACACAGGCGGACACGCGCCCGCCCAGCCGGGCCGGCACGGTGCCGTGGGCGTCGACGGACACCACGGGGGTGCCCGTGCCGACGAAGGAGCCCACCCCGTGCAGCAGGCGCACGCGCACGTTGTGGCGGGCGGCCAGGCGGGTCAGACGACGCTCGTCGACGGCGAAGATCACGGCCGGCGGACCGTCGTGGACGAGGGGCGCCCCGCCGGACGGCTCCCCGGGCTCCGCGCACGCCGCCGCCCCGACCGGGTACGCCTGGTCGATGACGGTGCGCAGGCGCTCTCCGACGGCGCGGGCGAGGCCGCCGCCGGTGACGGCGTGCCGCAGCGAGGCGAGCAGGTACAGCACCGTGACCGCGTCCACCAGCACCAGGCCGACGGCGACCGTCACGGTCACCCGGGGCACGCTGTCGCCGCGTACGTGACTCAGCGCCACCAGCGCGAACAGGGCCGTGCCGATCAGCAGGCCGAACAGGACCAGATAACGGCTGAAGTGACCGAGGGCCGCGACCAGCCGCGGGGACATGGACTGCACCGTCTGGACCACCAGGGTGATGGCCGTGACGACGAACCCCGCGAGGGTGATCATGCCGCCCGCGATCGCGGCCAGGGTGGCCTGGGCCGTGGAGGCGTCGAAGCTCAGGCCGGTGGCCGGCAGATGCCGCTCCCACCGCGGCAGCGCCCAGGCCAGCAGGGCGCCCGCCGCCACCAGCAGCAGCGCCGCGCCGTGGCTGCGGGTCCGCCGGGCGCGCTGGCTGCCGCCGCTGCGGTGCGGCGGACGGGCGCGTTCGGACTCGGTCATGAGGGGGCCTCGGTTTCACCGGGGAACGACCAGTGTGCGACGCGGCCCGCGGCGCGGCGACTCGTCGTGGGCCACCGGTACGACGCCCGGCGGCACCGCCCGGGACGGGCACCGTTCCCCCGTACGGAGCCCATCCGGTCGTGGCGCCCGAAGGCCCGCGCGAGGGTGGCACCGGCGGCCGTCACCGACGTACCCGCCGGCCTTCGGCGTCGTCAGCGAGGGAGTCCGACATGTCCGAGAGCACCGCCGTGCCCGAGCACACCGCCCGGTCCGGGCACACCGTGTCCGGGCACACCGTGTCCGGGCACACCGCGTCCGGGCACACCGCGTCCGGGCACACCGCGGCCAAGCCGGCGGAGCCGGGCATCGCGGAGGCCAACCGGGCGGTGCGGCAGCGGTTCCCCTTCGACGACGACCAGGACCTGCTGGACGCGCGGCGCGGGTTCATGGGCACGGCGCGGGAGAGCGTCGTCCGCGACGCCGAGGGCCGCACCGTGTGGGACCTCGACGCGTACGGCTTCCTGGCGCAGGACTGCCCGGACACCGCCAATCCCAGCCTGTGGCGGCAGAGCCGGCTGTGCTCGGACCACGGCCTGTTCCAGGTCACCGACGGCATCTACCAGGTGCGCGGCTTCGACCTGTCGAACATGACCCTCGTCGAGGGCGAGCGCGGCGTCTTCGTCATCGACCCGCTGCTGTGCGCCGAGACCGCCGCCGCCGGCCTCGCCCTGTACCGGGCGCACCGCGGGGACCGGCCGGTGACCGGCGTGCTCTACACCCACAGCCACGTCGACCACTTCGGCGGCGTACGCGGCGTGATCACCGACGAGGACGTCGCGCGCGGGGTGCCGGTGTTCGCGCCGCAGGGCTTCCTGGAGCACGCCGTCAGCGAGAACGTGTACGCGGGCACGGCCATGGGCCGCCGCGCCGCCTACATGTACGGCGCCGCCCTGCCCAAGGGCGCCCGCGGCAGATCGGCGCCGGGCTCGGCCAGACCACCTCCACCGGCGCGGTCGGCCTGATCCCGCCGACCGCGGACATCACGCGCACCGGGCAGACCGAGACGGTCGACGGCATCCGCATGGTCTTCCAGCTCACCCCCGGGACCGAGGCCCCGGCCGAGATGAACCTGCACTTCCCCGACCACGCGGCGCTGTGCATGGCGGAGAACGCCACCCACAACCTGCACAACCTGCTGACCCTCAGAGGCGCGCAGGTCCGCGACCCGAGGGTGTGGGCCCGCTGCCTGACCGAGGCGATCGACCTGTTCACCCGGTCCACGGACGTGGCCTTCGCCTCCCACCACTGGCCGGTCTGGGGCCGCGAACGCGTCGTCGCCTTCCTCTCCGAGCAGCGCGACCTGTACGCCTACCTGCACGACCAGACCCTGCGCATGCTCAACCAGGGACTGACCGCACCGGAGATCGCCGAGCGGATCCAGCTGCCGCCCTCCCTGGAGCGGGCCTGGCACACGCACGGCTACTACGGCTCCGTCAGCCACAACACCAAGGCGGTCTACCAGCGTTACCTGGGCTGGTTCGACGGCAACCCCGCCCACCTGTGGCAGTACCCGCCGGTCGAGTCCGCCCGCCGGTACGTGGAGTTCATGGGCGGCGCCGACGAGGTCCTGCGCCGCGCCCGGCGCTCGTACGCCGACGGCGACTTCCGCTGGGTCGCGCAGGTCGTCGACCACGTCGTCTTCGCCGACCCGGACAACGCCGAGGCCCGCGCCCTCCAGGCCGACGCGCTGGAGCAGTTGGGCTACGGCAGCGAGAACGGCACCTGGCGCAACTTCTACCTCATGGGCGCCCTCGAACTGCGCCACGGCCCCGTCGGCACCCCGACCGCCACCGCCGCACCCGACGTGCTCGCGGCGCTCACCCTGGACCAGCTCTTCGACGCCCTCGCCATCCGGGTCGACGGCCCGCGGGCCTGGGACGCGGACATCACCGTGCGCTGGAACCCGGCCGGCGGCGAACCGGTCACCCAGCGGCTGCGCAACGGCGTCCTCACCCACGTCACCGGCACCGGCCCCGCCGCGGCCGAACCGGACGTCGAGATCACCCTCGCCGAGGCGGACCTGCGGGCGGTCCTGCTGGGCGCCGTCACCCCCGCCGACCTCACGGCACGCGACGACGTCCGGGTCGAGGGCGACCCCGGCAAGCTCGCCGAGCTGCTCGGCCACCTCGACGAACCGGACCCCGACTTCGCGATCGTCACACCGTAGGCGGGGCGGCCGGCCATGGCAGAGGTCGACGCGGTCGCCGTCCGGCGCATGACGCAGACGCTGTTCATCGAACGCGGCCTGCGCAGTCCGGGTTCGACCCGCTTCTGGGGCTGCTGGTGCTGGCCGCCGTCATCGCGAGCGCCGGCGTGGTCGGCGACTCCACGGCGACGGTGATCGGCGCGATGATCGTCGCCCCGCTGATGACACCGATCCTGGGCACCGCCCTGGCCCTCGTGCTCGCGGCCCGACGCCAGGTGGTCCGCTGTGTGCTGCTGGTGCTCGGCGGCGCCCTGGCCGTGGTGGCGATCGGCATGCTGCTCGGCTGGGTCGCCGCACCCCCGACGGCTTCGCCTCCAACAGCCAGGTGTCCTCCCGGATCAGCCCCCGCCTCATCGATCTGCTCGCCGCGCTGGCCACGGGCACGGTCGGCGCGTTCGCGCTGGTGCGCGCCGACATCTCCGACACCCTGCCCGGCGTCGCGATCGCCATCTCCCTGGTGCCGCCCCTGGCCGTCACCGGACTGCTGCTGACGGTGCGGCGCTACCACGACGCCGGGCAGTCGGCGCTGCTGTTCGCCACCAACGTGGCGGCGATCGTCGCCACGGGGACGGTGGTGTTCCTCTGCTACGGCGTGCGGGCGGGGCCGAGCAGGCGGGGATGCGCGTCGGCCGCTTCCGCGGCAGGACGCTCGCCGCGGTGGGCTGCGTGGTCGTCCTGGTGGCGGTGCCCTCACCGCGGGCACGATCAGCGTCGCCCGGGACCGTCTGCTCGCCGCCGACGCCCGGCCGGTCGCCGAGCGGTGGGCCGCCTCCGGCAAGTGGCAGATCGCCTCCGTCGAGGCCCGCAACGGCATCGTCGTCATCGGCGTCCTCGGCCTGCCCCGCAGCCCGCCCCGACCGCCCTGCGCGCCGCGCTGGACGCGCAGGGCATGCGGGACGCCGACCTGGAACTGCACCTGGTCGGCGGGCGTACCCACTGGTGCCCCGCGGACACGGACACCTGCACCGTGCGCGGAAGCGGACGCAGCTGATCCGAGGGGCGGGGCCGCCCCGGCCCGGGGCCCGCCGGTCAGTCGTCGCCGTAGCCGTCACCGTGACCGGGGTCGGAGGGGGACGGCGTGGGGCTCGCCGTCGGGCGGGGCGGAGCGGGCGTCGAGTCCGTCGGGCTCGGGGTGGGGGTGGGGTCGGTGGGCCCGGTCGTGGGCGTCGGGTCCGTCGGTGACGGCGTGGGGTCGGTCGGGTCCGAGGTGGGGTCGCTGGGCGTCGGTGTCGGATCGGTCGGGCTGGACGTCGGGTCGGACGGCGTCGGCGTGGGGTCCGTGCCCGTGTCGCACCGGAGGTCGGCGTCGAAGGGGAAGTAGTGGATCTCGCCCGCGTTGGCCGGCCCGCCCGGTTCTCCGGCGAGCGGCCCGGCGACCAGGGAGTGGACGATCACGTCGCCCTCCAGGTTGGCCGGGTCCAGGTCGGTGAGGTCCGCGCGCGGGGCGAACACCGTGCCCTCCACGGAGTCGCCGTCGGCGATCGTGATGTCGGTGGCGTCGGCGAAGTTCCACAGGATGTACGGCGCGTTCGCACCGGAGACGCCGGCCATGTTCGGCGTGTGCCAGACGAACTCGCCGTCGGTGCCCGTGGTGTCGACGTCGATCAGCAGAGGCGTGTCCGCCGAGGGCTGGTTGCGGAACGTCAGGCCGGCGATGTCGTCGAGCTGCTCACCGGTCAGCCGCAGGACGTTGGTCCGGCCCTCGGTGAGCTCGATGTAGATCTGGGAACCGGCCGGGAGGTCGTCCTGGTCGGGCAGCGGGTCCCCGGCGGCGTCGCGCAGCACGACGGTGTTCGCGCAGCTCGCCATGAGGTCGGCACGGTCACGGTAGGTGCCGAACAGCGACGGGAAGTCCATCAGACCGGACTGGGCGACGGAGTCCGCCGGCTGCCGGGTGGTGAGTTCGACGCGCGGCGCCGAGTCGTACCCGGAACCCTCGGGACCACCTGCGTGTCGACGCTCGCGCCGTTCGCGTCCTGGGTCAGCACGTCGCTGCCCGCCATGTCGCCGATCTTGACGTAGCCGCTCTGCAGGACCCGGAGCACGCCGGAGGGGCTGCTGCCGGCGTGGTCGACGGCGCCACCCACGAGCAGGGCGGTCGGCTGCGCGTCACCGGACGCGGCGAACGTCCCGGGCGTGTGCAGGGCGACGTTGTAGCTGTCGCCGAAGGCCAGGTCGCCGCCGACGGCGACGGGCCCCTCCGCCTCGGTGCTGCCGAGCAGGGCATCGGACTCGGTGACCACACCGAAGCCGTTGTTGCCCTCGACGGGATTGCCGATGGTGACCGGCACACGCGCGGCGGCGCCGGCCGCCCGGAGGCGAGAACGGCCGCGCCGAGAAGCCCGGCGCCGGCGGCCCGGCCGCGGCGAGCAGCCCGATCCGGGTCCTGAACGTGGAGTGCGAGGGATGCGAGACATGGCCGCAAAGATAAACAAATGCCGCACACAACCTCATAACGCCATACCGCCCCCACCCTCGCCTACGCCGAACGGAGACCCACCCGCGGAACGCGCAACAAAAAACCCCGGGTCCAAGACCTGGGGTTCACGATGGAGCGGGTGACGAGAATCGAACTCGCGCTCTCAGCTTGGGAAGCTTGGGTTCTACGGGCTCAATAGCCCCGCTGACCTGCTGTCGATCCGTGTCATGACCTGGGGGTGTCTCCGGGTAGGGGACCGCCGTTCCCTGTGGCTCCCGCAGTATCTGGCACGGGTCTGGCACGAGCGCGTTCAGGCGGGTCAGTCAGTCACGCCGCGACCTTGGCACGCTGATACTGGATCCGAGATCGGTGGAGACGGTCAACGAGTGGGCCGCGGTCCTGAGACTGTTCTCCATCTCCGGAGTTCGTCCGCGCTCATCCACTCGCTGTAGTCCGCTGCGATGGAGAGGAACTGTGTCTCCTCCGGGGTGCGAGCTGCGACCGTCATCGACAGCCGGTCGACCACGTCCTTGGGGCTCAACTCAGCATTCGCGAGACCGACCGCGAGGCTCACGAGGAGTCGGCGGCCTGCTGCCTCTTCATTGGGAAGGGGTACGCCGAGTTCGTCCAGGGCCTGGACATACAGTTCGCGGATCTTGGTCTCGTCGCTCCTGCGTGGCAGGCCGGCCAGTTCGCGCAAGGCGGGGAATCACGCCCGTCGACGAGTGCATGAGCAGCAAGCATCGGGAGTTCCTCGGGTGGGAGTACCTCCGCCACATAGCGCCAAGCGCTGCGCTGCAACCGGTCCATGCACTCATCATGAGAGCAACGAGACTTCCTGGCCACCTGATTGCCGATCTGGCATCGGCTTCTTTGCGGAGCGACCTCTTCGTCTCGAAGCAACTTGCGTGGGGGCGCTGCTTTGAGCTGGTGCGTCTCTCACCTGTGCTGATGGCCGTAGGCGTCCGCGCTCGTCCGCCGCTGTTCGTTGGTGTTGTCACGCAGTTAGACACTCAGTGTCGGCCACTATCCGGGGGCCGGAACTAGGCCGTCACCTCGTCTATCGCGGCCAGGATCAACTCAGGCACCGCGGCAAGGGCGCTGTCCAAGAGGTACTCGATCGCTACAGCGTCCTTGCTGCGGTTCACGTCGATCTGCGCAGTCCACTGGCCTGGTTGGTAGCGAGCAAGCATCGATAGCGTGTAGAGCACCGCCCACCAGGCCATCAGAGGGTGGAGCACGCGGTCGTCACCGCCGAATCGCGCGTGGATCACTCGGGTAGAGTCTGAGAGGCTGCGCCCCTTCCACGGTGCGATGTCCTCGAACCTACGCTTGGCGGCCTCCTCTCCACCTGCCACGTCCCATACCAGGCGGCAGCCGATCGTGCCTTGCATCGAATCCCAGCTATCCGGCCCGCTATCAGGGATGGCGCCAATCGACCGGAAGCGGTACCCCGTCAGCGACGGATAATCGGCGAGCCACGCACGTACAGCCTGCTCACGGTCCTGCGGACTCGCGTGGTCTTGAAGGTTTCCAGGCAAGCCGGACACCATCGCCTGCAAGGTGTTCGCGTCTACTTGGTGCGTCTCTCTACTGACTGAGAGCTGGGGACGCGTTGTCGACTGCAAAGGCCAGAGACTGACTTCCAAGATGGACGCCCACACGTCCGCGAGACGGGCTTCGTCAGGCAGTGATCGTGATCCGAGCATCGCCGCAACTTGAGTGAACGACTGCGTTCCGGCTGCGCCCTTGTCTTTGACGGTGACCGAGCCTAGGTCTGGCTGGTCCATCTGGGCGGCGGCGATTCCATGGCCGTTCAGGCGGCATTTGTCGGCGGGGACGGGTGCACACGCTGCGATGGCCCTGCCTGCCTGGCTCAGGCCGTAGAAGAGTACGAGGGGCCTGGAAGCCGGTCCAACCGAGGCAGCAGCAGTGAAGAGTTGCTCCGACTGCTCCAGTGCTGCGCTGAACAGCTTCTGGCGCGGGCCTTTGCCCGCATACCCTGGCGGCTCTGGGCGGAGCTCTCGTAGGGCCCTCCATACTGCCGCTGTCGCGGGATACGTCTGATCACGGTACGTGGGGTACGGCCTGCGAACCATTGCCCCATCTTGCCAGTGCAGAGCACACCGCCGTGGCGATGCCTCCAACTGGCGGCGGATGTAAGAACGTAGCCCGAAGCCGACCACCGCTTTAGGAGAGAGGGTGAGGAATTTTGTGGCTGAACTGCGGCATCGATGGCCGCGGAAGTGGGCTAGTGCTCGACCGGAGGGCACCGGTGGTGACCGTGATTGACCCCTGCATCTGGCACGGTTCTGGCACGAGCCTCAGCCGACGACAGCCAGCCACGACAGCGGGTGCGCCGACCGATCAGGCGCGTGTGCCTCCCAGCAGGTCGTCGAAGTCTCGTCCGCAGGTAATCAGCGGCGCCGTGCACTCGAAAACGGCATGCTTCTCTATACCGCCTGCTTCTGCAGGCAGTGCGCCGCAGCGGCGACGGCTTCCGGTGCGATAAGTGGAAGCGCGTCGCAGGAAACCAGCCAGGGCTTGTCTGCAGTACTTCGGCCAACATGCTGCGTCCCTCGGCTGAGCTACCGTAAACGCTGGCAACCTCGGCCAGCGCCCTGATGCGCGTGGCAGCGTTGGGGATGGCACGGACGATCTCAAAAGCCTTCTTGTGGTGACCTGCCTGCGCCATCGCGCGGACGATATCGATCAACGGGCCGGGCCGTGATCCGCGCTTGAGAATAGCGTAGGTGGTTCGAACGGCCTCATCGACCACAGCCAGTGCCTCCTCGGCCTGGTCTGCACGCGCCATGGCGGTGGCGACGTCGATCAACAGCTGGGTCCGCAGCACGAGGTCGTTGTCGGGGACGTCTTCAAAGCCTCGGCGTGAATGGCCAAGGAATCTCCGTGCTGGCCCAGCTCGGCTGCGATATGACCGATGGCGCTCAACGCTGCGATTTGCTTATCAGTCTGTGGAATAGCACGGGCAATCTCAAGTGCCCGTTCGACCTGACCCGCCTCCGCGATGGCGTAGGCCACTTCGCTCATGGCGCTGGCCGACACCTTGGTGCGGCGCCAACTGCCGCGTGCCTCTTGAGCTAGCTGTTTCTTCCCGCTGATGGATTGGCAGATCTTAAGGGCCCGTTCGACCTGACCCGCTTGTGCGACAGCGCGGGCGATACCGCCTAGAGCCCTGGCCTGTGCTGCGCCGTCGCGAATGGATTGGCAGATCTCAAGGGCCCGTTCGACCTGACCCGCTTGTGCGACAGCGCGGGCGATACCGCCTAGAGCCCTCGCCTGTGCTGCGCCGTCGCCGATGGAGGGAACGATCTCCAACGCCTCCTCGTGGCGGCCCATCCTCGCAACGGCGAGGGCGACGTCGACAAGCGGTCCTGCCTCGATGTGTGGCTGGCTATGGATGCGTGGTCCGATGAACGAGGACTCTTCACGCTCCGCCTGCGCCAGAAGGTACCTGTCCTCGGCCAACGTCTCGACGCGTGAACCGATCAAACTTATGCGACGGGCTATCTCGATGGCTCGTTCGCCCTGTCCACAATTGGCCAAGGCACAGGCGATGTGTCCCAGCGCTTCGACTTGTGAACGTGGGGCCATTATGGTCTCGGCAATATTCAAGGCTTCCTCGTGCGATCCCACCTGCGCCATGGCGTGCGTTAACTCAGCCAGTGCCCGGCTGCGCGTTGCCGGGCTGTCGATAGCGTGGACGATCTCCCGGGCTTGTTCGCACCGGCTCGCCGCAATCAGGGACTGCGCAACGTCGCTCAGGGCCTGGTCACGCCAAGCAGCCTCGGTGATGGCGTAGGCCGCTTCCACGGCTTGTTCGTACGCCCCTACTCGGGCCATCGCCTTGGCCACGGCGGACTGCTCCCGGGCCCGCCAGCGAGGGGCGACGATGGCATGGGCCGTGGCAGCCGCTGTCGCCGCGAGTTCCGCCGCCGGCTTGTGCATGTCTGTCGTCGCCATGGCGCAGGCCGCTTCCGCCAGCATGTCCGCGCGCGTGCTGGGATCGCCGATAGACCGGGCGGCATCGAGGATCTGCTTGTACTCCTGCGATGCGAGCGATCTAGCAGGCACAAGTACTGCCCGGACTAGATGGTCAGGGTGGCCAACCCATGGAATCCCCGGGGCCGGTTCGTGCCAACCATGTTCCTCTGCTGCGCGTGTGACGCTGGCGCTCGCCTCGGACTGCCGTGCTTGATCGGCGAGGGAGTTGGCGATGTCGAGGGCTTGTTGGAGTTGGCCCGTCTCCGCCAGGACGATCGCGGCCTCTTGTAGGGTCCGGTCCTGCCACCGTTTTGCGGTTATGGAGCGCGCGACACGGGCGGCTTCGGTCGCCGCCCGGGCCGCCTCGTCTCGCTCGCCTGTCTCCAACAAAGCACGAGCGATGCCAATAAGCGCCCCGGTGCCCCAGTCCGGATTCTTTATGCCACGAGCGGTTTGAAGTGCGCGGTCGTACTGGCCTGCGAGCGCCTGGGCGGTGGCGGCCTCACCCAGCGCGCGGTCCCGCGAGCCCGGGTCCGCGATGGCAAGGGACGCATCGACGGCCGTGTTCGCCAGCATGGCTGCGCTGCTCCCCTCGCCGTTTCTCGCCAGCGTGCATGCGGCGCGAGTCAAGGCTTGAACCTGCTTGTGCACATCGGGATAGGCAAGAGCGATGTTGATGGCACGGTCGGTATGCCCTAAAAGTGCCCATGTCGTCACCAGATGAACCGGGATGTTGCTGCTGTTGTGGTGCAGTAGGTCACGCCGAATGGCGAGGACGAGAGCCGCGCTGATGTCGGGACCGCCTGGGCCCGCGTGGGCGCGGAGGGTTTCGAATGCAGCGGTGATCTCGGTGAGGGCGTCCAGGTTGGAGCCGGAGGTGTGCCACAGGCGCTGATGACGAGCTGGATCACTCGCCAGCGCCACCAACCTGTCGCCGTTCGAGGTGGCACGGAGAAGCTGCGGGTAGCCGCGTAGCAGATACTCGGGCGTATCAGCTGGCCAGCCGCTTGACCGATAGAGATCGGCCCAAACGTGAATGCGTTCGCGATAGGCAGCGAGCTCGGTCTCCGTCAGGAGTTCCAATGCAGTGCTCTGGATTTCCTCATGGGCTAGGAGGTAGGACTCCTGGGCCCGGTCCCAGACTCCCGAACTGGTGCGGAAGAGCCGGCCGGTCACCCCGGCCAGGGTCCGACGGACACGCAGCGGGCGGGTATGCGCGAGGTGTGCAAGGTCGTCACTGCTCAGGCCGCCGCCCGCCGCAGCGACTAGACCGAGCAACTCGCAGGCTGTTCCACCTCTTGTGAGGAGATTCTCGAGGGCGTTCTCGGCCTCTACTCGCACCGCAGCTGCAAAGGATGACCTCTCCAATGGGCGGTTGATCACATCCGTGCGCAGCGGATGGCCGTTAGCGACGTCGCTGGAATCGGCGGGTGAGGGCGTCCGGCGACCAAGATACGAGCGCCGTGCGGGGGCGTGGCGGGAAGGAGAGCCGCGATGCTATGACCTCCGCCTTCGGCGTCGACGCCGCGGTCTTCGTCAAGGCCATCGACCACCAAGACGAGACGTCGCCCGTGGGAAGCACAGCGTTCTGCCGTTCGTTCCAGTGCATGAAGGAGGGCCTCGTCGCGTGTGTGCTCGGTGACCGCGGGTTCCTCCTCGCCAAGGAGGGCATACAACTGGCGCTGAACGACCTCACAGAAGGCGGCACGATTGTTCTGACCGGCCAGGCGGGCCGTGATGAAGAACGAGACGACTACAGTGCTGGGTGGCGGGTTGAGAACAAACTGAGCCATGAGTGCGGTCTTGCCCGCCCATGCTGGTGCCAGCCAGCGCCACCACAGCCCCTGAGTACCGACGCCCTCGTCCGGGGCGGTACAGAAGGCGGCCATAGCTGCAAGCTCCTTCTCCCTGCCCTCAAAGCGATCCGCGGCGAGACGTCTGACCTGGTGCAGGTAGCCGGAAACTGTTGGCCGTACCGGAGCCAGCACAACATCGCCATTGACGAGACCGGTGTTGATGAGCCCTACAGGCCCCTGCGCCCGAGCCTCACCGGTGGCCTTCACCGACATTCGGTCTGACATGTGCTGACTCCACTACCACCGTTTGAAGGGGCTGCCTGGACCATCTAGCCTGGACAGGTGATTACGGGGCGGAAACGCCCGAGTTGGCTTCTCCACCCTCGGATTCCGCGTCTCCGGTTCTGTCCACCCGAATCGTGTCCGCCGCGCTACTAGTCGAGGGAGTGATGACACCGGTATTGGCCGAGCCACCGTCACGAGCGGTGGCACTGCCCGTGCGGGACACGTACACGCGCGTACCTGGTAGCGTCGCCAAGGCTGCCCAGAGCGCAGCCCCCAGTGAACCGATGCTCACCAGGGCTGAGACGATCCCGGCCACTTGGTTCGCGCGTTCCCAGCTGAGGAAACAGAAGACCCCCGCCAGGGCCGCGACCACCACACTGAAGATCACCACCACGTACCGCTGTTGACCTGTCATCCCTCCATCATCGCGGTTTTTCACCGCCTTGGGTGCGTTAGCCTCCAGCAGCACTAGCTCCTCCGACGTGCACCATCAGTGTGGCGGCCAGGCTACGAGTGCGGTCCGTCCACGGACTTCTTCGTTTGGTTGGGGCAGTCAGTGTTGGCAGAGACTATCTGGACCTCTGCGAACGTCACTTGAGGCCGTTCTAACGGTGGCCGCGGCGCTCGCAGAAGGTTCCGCAGTTGGTCTGCTGCTTCCTGTCTGACTGACGACCGGAAGGGGAAGAGTGCGTGATCGTTGATCACTGCGTACTCGTATCCGCGTACGCCTCGTACGGCTTCCCCCGCTCACGTGCCGTCTCCGCCAGGTGCTCGCGCACCAGGCCCGCCAGGGCGACACCGTACCGACTCCGCTTCTTCAGCCTCGCAGCGAGGTGCGCGGCATGAGCCTTTGCATGAGCCTTGGCCAGTTGTTCAGGAACTGCCGCGGCAAGCGCGCTGGCATGCCGCCCAAACCGCTTGACGGCCCAGGCCGACGGCCCCGCCGGGTAGCCACTCAGCACCGCCATGCCTTCGACTCGTGGACAGTCCATCTCGGCGTGGAGCCCCGTGGAGGGAGGGCGGAGACAGAGGCTTCGGCAGGACTCGAACGGTAGCCAAGCGCATAGAAGATGCGGGCAAGCCTTGGTGGGGCGGTCCAATCGTCTTCCGTTGGCCTCGCGACGGTTCGCTGAGTGCCGCTGCCGTCCGGCGTCGTTGCCGTCAGCGCTGCCGTCACTGCCGTCGGCGGTGCTGCCGTGTGACCACCGCATTAGGAGTTTGATCCGTGCTTACCCGGTGGTGCCAGTACCCAGTCGTGCCGGACCGTTTGGCCGGCCGTGCGCCGGGATCGTGGCCGTCTTTCCGCCAGCAAGCAAGGCGAGTCCTGGACGCGCCTGAGCACACGCTGAGCTCTTCAGCGTGAACCTCGATAGGCTCGATGGTCGTCAACGCTGTTTTGCCTGGGCGGGGTTGGAGAGCGATGCCTCGATACGTACCAGTCAGGATCGTTACGCCAGAGGAGGAGGAAGCCGATCGGAGAGCTGGCATCGTCCTCGCATCTGTAGCGCTTGCAACTGTTTGTCAGATGGCGGGCATCTTCTACCTCTCCAGGGCGCTGCAAGGCGGGCATCTTGGGCACGCCGTACTAGGGTCGCTCGGTGTACTCCTGGCGGCTTGGGTCGCTCAGCTCGTGGATGCCAAAGGCCGCCGACGTCCGTTCAGAACGCGGAGGTTCATTCTCAGCGTCTGTCTCTCGTTTGCGCTCGTACTTGCCCTGCCCAACCTCTTCTAGACGGGTGGCGTGTTACTCGCCGAGTCATACATGGCGGGGCCGCTGCAGAGCACCAACTTGGAAGATCGCGTATCTGGGTGCGGCCTGACCTGCCATAGGGCTGACCTGCGCCCTCCTGGCTGAGTGACCGCGACTCCCCGCTGTTCCCCGTCTCCGGCCCTTGGGACGGGCACGGAGGGGGCACATGCACCGCTCACGACTCCGAGAGCCCTCACACGTGTTTCCTCGGCCAGCGGCTTGCCTCTGAGCCCTCAGGCGGGCGTCTAGGCGTGATACAGCTCCCATTGTCAGCGGCGTCAGGTAGCTTCCCGAGAAGGCGCCTGATTAATGGGGAGGGGCATTGGCCGAGCGGTCGACGCGTGAAGGAGCACCGGACACCCGGCAGCATCCTCGGACGTACGAGGAGATCATCAACGACGCATGGATCACGGAGGAAGAGAAGAAGCGCGCGATGGCGGACTCGCTCCTCGGCCACATGGCGGCGCTGCTGTTCCAACGAGGTGACATCCTGCACCTCCAGCTGCTCCTTCGTGTGCGCACTACCGCCATCGAGCATGACTACGACGCGCAGACGGATGATCTGTGGCTCGAGTTCGACCCGGGCGACGAAGCAGCCTTCACGGAAGAGGCGCAGGAGCGCCTCAGGGGCGTGTTCCACCGGGTCAGTGACCGCCTCGGCTACGGCGTGACGTGGATCGGCTTCCGTGAGAGCTTGCCTGAGGTCGGACCGGACTGGCGTCAGCGCTTGCAAGAGATGATGAACGGCGACCGGCCTACCAATCAGGCGCGACGCGCCATGCCCGAGAAGCCGCAGTGGGTACAAGACCGCCTTGCGTTCACAAACGCGGGGAGCAGCGCGTGTACCGGGCTCTGAAACACATGCAGGAGAAGGAGCTTCCACCAGAGGAAACCATCTCGATCTTCCCCTGCCCAACGGCAGGGTGCCGGGTCACACCTGGGAGCCGGACCTGCTCGTCACCTACAGGGGTAGGGTCGGCGTGTTGGAGATCGACGGTCCGAATCATCGCGCGCGCCGTGCCATGGACACCACACGTGATCATTTGCTGCGGGACGCCGGGATTGCGTATATCGATCGGATCCCAGTAGAAGCCATCGAGGACCCACAAGAGCTGGCAGCCATGCTCAAGAGGTTTCTCCGGCGTCTCAGTGAGTGCCGCTGAAGGTAGGCACCAGCCTCACCCACCACTCACACCAGCTCCCATCCCGTCCGCCGTCGACCCACATACCGTGGAGCGGGCCTGGTTCAGGGCGTCCAGGTGGAGCGCGCCACTGTACGAACGACCTGGACGCCCTGGGCCGCGTCTGCTCGGCTCTGCCTGGGTCGGCGGTGGTCGGGATGGGAGCCACCCCAGACACGCCCCTACGGGCCCGCAGGCGGCGACGGCGCCCCCTCCATCCCGGTGCCGGCCGATCCCCCGCCGGAGGCATCATCTTGAAGCCGCGGTTGACGTTCCCGCTTCGCCCGCTGCACGCAGCGCGCCGCCGGGCGGGCCGCCGCTGGCGAAGACAGGGCGGCGGCCCCGCCGACAAGGCGGCGCGCACCCGCGCCGTGCGCGGGCTTGAACCCGTAGAGAAGGTTGTAACTCAGTTGGTTCAGGCGTCGGTTGGCCTGCCGGTGGTCTGGCTGCTGTGATCCTGCGCGCCTGTTCTGCGGCACGTTGAAGTGCCTGGGCCACTTGGACGGCGTCGTCGGCGCTCAGCAGGATCTCCTGTGTCCAGAGGATCGAGAGCCTAACCGTGCCGTCGTGAAGGTGTACGGCTACATCGACTTCTGTGCCGTGGCCTGCTGCGTCCCGAACGTCGTCCAAGCCTGGATCGCTTGCGAACGCGCTCATGCTCCGATATTCCACAACGGGGCGTCGTACTGGTTCGGGCGGCTGTTGATGAGGAGCCGGCGTAGCTCGTCGCGCTGGGAGCCGTTGAGGTTCAGTGCCTCGGTGAGGTGGCGGAACGTGGTGTGGGTGATGCCACGGGCGCGGGCGTCTGCCTGGAACCGGTCGAGCTGGGAGAGGACGTCTTCGGGGTGAGGGGGACCGGTGGCTGGTCCTTGAGCCAGGCTGCCTTGTTGCGTTCGTAGTCGATTTCCGAGAAGCCGCAGATTTCGCGGCTGTATGCCTCGGCCTCGTCCAGGGTGGCGGTCGTCATGATGGCGCGGGCCAGGCTGTTGCGGCTCACCGCGTCGTCCAGGTCGACCTCGTGGACCGTGGGTCCTTCGTCGGCGAGGGGAACGGGAAGGCCGGCGTCGCGTACCTCGCAGATGCCGCGGGCTCCTCGGGCTGTTGCGGCGAGCATGGCGGTGGCCTCGGAGGGGTGCCACTCCAGGATGCTGCGGATCGCCTCGACGTCCTCGGCGGTGAAGGTGTGGACGAGGGGGCCGAGCAGGGGGCGCAGGTCGTCGGGGAGATCTCGCCGTCCAGCCCGGGGCCTGCGACCAGGAGCCGGATCGGGGCGTTGACCTGGCAGCAGGCGGCGAGGGTGAGGGCGTCGGCGAGCGGACTCTTAAGGGTAGGTTCGTCGCCCTGGGCGAGGATGTCGCCGCCGACGTCGAGCAGATCGATCGATGCCGGCGCCAGGTGGGACACCAGCTCTTCGAGCTGGCGGGTGATGCCTTCGGCGCCGTGGTGCGGGTCGAGCAGGGCCAGTGTGTGCGGGAGCTCTGCCGCGAGGCGGGGGAGGGTGGAGCCTGCTGGGGCGATCGGCTGGGCTTCGGCCGGCACTGACCGGACGGACTGAGTGAGGGGTTCGAGTCCCGTGAAGCTGTCGGTTCCTCGTGGTCCCGGGAGCGGGTCGATCAGGAGGCGGTCCCATGAGTACGTGAGGATCACCGCCTGGTCCTCGTCGCCGTAGAGGGCGGCGTGAAGCATGGCGGCGGCGACTGCGTCGCCCCCTCCTCCTGCTGCGACGATCAACCGCGTCATGCGGTCAGAGTACGGGTCCACGGGTTGGCCACTCACCCTATAGTGGCTAAAGGCCATAGCCACTTGGACGAGGAAGGGAGGGGAGATGCCGCAGATCGAAGAGGCTCAACCGAAGTATCTCCAGATTGCCCACTACATCCGTGACCAGATCCTTCGGGGTGACCTGCGGCCAGGGGACGAGGTCCCCTCGGAACGGCAGCTCGCTGCGGACTGGAAGGTGTCCCGACCCACGGCCGCGCGGTCGTTGGAGGCGCTGAGTCATCAGGGCCTGGTCGAAAAGCGCCAGGGCTCGGGACGTACGTGCGCAGCCTCGAAGTGAACCGTCGGGCAAGGGAGTTGTACGGGCGCGCCCGGCAGACCGGGAAGATCTACACGCCCGGAGAGTACGCGGTGATCACCTCGGCCGGCTGGCTGGAGGCTCCGGACTACGTTGCCGAAGCTCTGGGGCTGGTGAAGGATCGCCGAGCCGTGCACCGCCGGCGGGTGACGAACAACCAGGACGGTCCGATCAACTTGTCCACTTCGTGGTTCGCTGCGGACGTCGGCCAGCGGGCGCCCAAGCTCATGGATCCCGAGCGGATCCAGGAGGGGACGCTCACGTACGTCGAGCGGATGACGGGGCGTCAAGGCAGTTACGCGGAGGACCGCATGTGCGCTCGGGCCGCCACGGACGAGGAAGCGGCCGACCTGCGGTTGGAGCAGGGGTCCGCGGTCCTCATCGTCCATCACGTCGTCTTCGACCTCCAGGACCGCCCGCTGGAGTTCGCTGAAGCCACCTACCCGCCGCACCGCTGGGCGTTCGAGCAGGGCTACCCGCTCACCTGACGACGACTCGCCAGTTCCGGCGAACCGCTTGCGCCTCCAAAGTGGCCAATGCCACTATCCAGAAAGTGGCTAAGGCCACTTGGAGGAGAAGGGGGCACGACGTGACGAGTCGGCGGCCGGTGCAGGATGCGCGGTTAGCTTGCCGGGGGTGTCGGGGGCGTGGATGGAAGCGCGTCGGCTCCCGAACGGCGCTGGCGCTCTCCACGGCCAACGACCGTAGCCGTGCCACGTCGAAGCGGCGCTGCCTCGACTGCGACGGCAGCGGCAAGGAGTGAGCACGCATGGCTTACATGATCGACCGTCACCCCTGTGAGGACTCGCCGCGGCTCGGAGCGATGACCTTGCATCCGGAACCCGAGTCCGTCCCCGCGCGCGGCGCTGGTTCCGGAAGTTCATCGCTCCCTACGACCCGGCCTGCTCGATCGACGACTGTGTGCTGATGATCTCGGAGCTGGTGACCAACGCCATCCGCTACGGGAGGTCGGATGACTCGTGGGTGGTGCGGGTCGAGTGGTACCGCGAGGGAAGCTCGCTCCGCGTCGACGTGCACAACCCGGGCTTCCCGGCGAACGTGCGGTTGCGGCACCCGGAGGCGGACGATGCCCACGGGCGGGGGCTGCTCCTGGTCGACTCCATCGCCGACTCCTGGCGTTCCGGGCCTAGCTGCTTCGGCGGAACGGTTGTCTCCTTCGTGGTCGCCGATGCCTGGCCGGCGTGATGGGATAGCTCACCTCTCCTACTGCCACGTGATGCGTCCGGCTCCCTTCACCTTCGAGACGACGGCCGACGCGGACGACTGGCTCGCCGAGAAGCAGACGGAGATCCGCCGGGGCGAGTGGAGGGACCCGGAGGCCGGCGCGGTGGGCTTCCGGGCCTACGCCGACAAATGGGTGGAGGAGCGCGAGTTGGCTCCACTGACCCGGGATCTCTACCGCTACCTCCTCGACAAGCACCTGACCGCCTTCGCGGACCTGGACCTGGACGAGATCACCGCACCCCGTGTCCGTGAGTGGCGTGCCGAGCGGCTGCGGGTCACGGGCGCCAAGACGATCACCGCGAAGGCGTACCGGCTCCTGAAGGCCATCATGGAGACGGCCGTCGACGACGAGCTGATCCAGCGCAACCCGTGCCGGATCAAGGGCGCCGGTAAGGAGAAGGCGGCCGAGCGGCGCATCGCCACCGTCGCCCAGGTCGACGCCCTTGCCAATGCCGTGGGGATGCGGTGGCGGCTGATGGTGTACCTCGGCGCCTATGGGCCGATGCGGCCGGAAGAGCTGGCCGGCCTCCGTCGCCGGGACGTCGACGTCGACACCCTCCGCGTCCGGATCCGCCTCGCCGAGCCGGAGCGGATGAACGGCCGACGGGTCCAGGGCGACACCAAGTCGGAGGCCGGGACCCGGACTGTGATTCTTCCCGCGTTCCTCCGCCGGGAGCTCCGGTGGCACCTGGAGTCGTGCGCCGAGCCGGGGCCGGACGGGTTGGTCTTCGTGGGGGAGAAGGGGGCACCTTTCCGACGCAGTACCTTCGGACGGAAGCGGCGGCGGGCGCGGGAGGTCGTCGGTATGCCCGCGGGCTTCCGGTTCTACGACCTCCGGCACACCGGGCACACACTCTCCACGCGGTCGGGCGCCACGCTGAAGGACACGATGGTCCGCGCCGGGCAGTCGTCCGAGAAGGCCGCGCTGATCTACCAGCACTCCGACGACGAGCGTCAGGAAGAGGTCGCCGCCGGCCTCGACGCCACCGTACGGAAGGCGCGGGCCGCCGCAGCCAGGAAGGCTGCCGAGGAGCGTTCTGGCACGGATCTGGCACGCGGCGAGTGATCACCGAGGACAGCAAAAGGGCCCAGGTCTCTGACCTGGGCCTTCTTCGTGGAGCGGGTGACGAGAATCGAACTCGCGCTCTCAGCTTGGGAAGCTGATGTTCTACCATTAAACTACACCCGCGTAAGACGCCGACCGAAGTCGGTGTCCGGACGCTCGGTCACTCTACCTCATCCCTGGCCCCCGGTGCTCGCGCCGTGGGGTCTTGCTGTGTTTCAGCGGTGTGATGCGGCTGCGGCGGACCGGAGTTGGGGCGTACGGTGGGGCACCCGGGGACGGCCTCGCGAGGACGGATCGGCGCCCGCGGAGTGGGCGGAGTGCCGCCTGGAGAGTCGTCTCTTTCATCCCGTACTGTGGCTTTTGTCGTCAGGGCAGCAAGCCAGACGCGGCTCTTGGGGAAGGGACTTGAAGGACTTGATGGAGCGCACCGTCGTCCGCTGTGCCGATGGGCACGTGTTCAGCACCTCGTCGTTCCCGATGCAGCAGGCCGAGCGACTCGGCCCCGGGCGGCTCGTCCGCTGCCCGCGGTGCGCGCGGCTGCGCAGCGTCGTCCCCGTGGGAGCGGGCAAGCACTAGCGGGCCGGCGCCGAGAGGGCCGACGGGCGGTAAAAGACAGACGGGCAGTCGGCAGACGGCCGTGCGCAGACGCACGTCGGGAGCAGAGGACCGGGGTCGTCGGACACGGAGTGCCCGTGGCCGGGACCGGTCAGGCGCGCGGTGGCGTCCGATTGTGGGCGCTCCGCGCGCCTTGCGTATCCTCGGGGCGTGCTTCTCTCAGACAAGGACATCCGGGCCGAGATCGATGCCGGGCGGGTACGGATCGATCCCTACGACGACTCCATGGTCCAGCCGTCGAGCGTCGACGTGCGCCTCGACCGCTACTTCCGGGTGTTCGAGAACCACCGGTACCCGCACATCGACCCGTCCGTCGAGCAGACGGACCTGACCCGGCTGGTGGAGCCCGAGGGCGACGAGCCCTTCATCCTGCACCCCGGGGAGTTCGTGCTGGCCAGCACGTACGAGGTCATCACCCTGCCGGACGACCTCGCCTCGCGGCTGGAGGGCAAGAGTTCGCTGGGGCGGCTGGGGCTCGTGACGCATTCCACCGCCGGGTTCATCGACCCCGGGTTCTCCGGGCACGTGACGCTCGAGCTCAGCAATCTCGCGACGCTGCCGATCAAGCTGTGGCCCGGCATGAAGATCGGGCAGCTGTGCATGTTCCGGCTCAGCTCCCCGGCCGAGTACCCGTACGGGAGCGAGCGGTACGGGTCGCGGTACCAGGGCCAGCGGGGGCCGACGGCCTCCCGGTCCTACATCAACTTCCATCGGACCCAGGTATGAGCCGGGTATGAGCCAGGACGCAGGTAATCCAGGTATGAGTGACGTACGGGAGAATCTCAGCTACGAGCAGTTCGGCGTCGCCGTGCGCGATCTCGCGCAGGCCGTCGCCGACGACGGGTACGAGCCGGACATAGTGCTCTCCATCGCCCGCGGCGGGGTCTTCGTGGCCGGCGGGCTGGCGTACGCGCTCGACTGCAAGAACATCCACCTGGTGAACGTCGAGTTCTACACCGGCGTCGGGACCACCATGGAGATGCCGGTCATGCTGGCCCCGGTGCCCAACGCGATCGACTTCTCCGACAAGAAGGTCCTCATCGCCGACGACGTCGCCGACACCGGCAAGACGCTCAAGCTGGTGCGGGACTTCTGCCTGGACACCGTCGCCGAGGTCCGCAGCGCGGTGATCTATGAGAAGTCCCACTCCCTGGTGAAGTGCGAGTACGTCTGGAAGCGCACCGAGGACTGGATCAACTTCCCGTGGTCCGTGCAGCCGCCGGTCGTGCGGCGCAGCGGGCAGGTGCTCGACGCCTGAGCGTCGCCGGGCCGGAGGCGGCACGGCCGTCCGGACAGCGGAAAGGGGCTCCCCTCGGGGAGCCCCTTCGCGTGTGCGGCCGTTCCGGCTCGGGTCAGAACGTGCCGAGCTTCACGATCGACAGCAGGGCGATCAGCTGGATCGCCGACGCCCCCAGCGCCTTCGGCCAGGGCAGGTCGTGGGAGCGACCGACCATCAGGGTCAGCAGCGCGCCGGCCGCGACCCAGGTGGCCCAGCCCAGCACCTGGACGAACGGTGCGTCGCCGCCGAGGAACAGGGCGAAGACCAGCCGGGGCGCGTCCGTGATGGACATGATCAGCATGGAGAGGCCGACGGTCGGCTGCCAGGCCCCGTCGCCGCCGAGCTGGCGGGCCAGCGTGTGGGTGACGACGCCGAGGACGAAGGCGCTGAGCACCATCGCCACGGCCGTCATCAGCACGATCGGGACCGCGTTCGACAGCGTGGCGTTGATCGCCTCCTCGCGGGCGCCGTCGAAGCCGAAGACGGCCAGCAGGCCGTAGAGGAAGGTCACGACGAGGGCCGGGCCCCACATCGCGTAGTCGCGCATCTGGAGGAAGGTGCGGCCGGGGGCGAGGACGATGCCCTTCAGCAGCTCCTTCCAGGGCAGGCGCGGGCCGATCGGGCCGGGCGGCGGGGCGGAGCCGGCGCGGTAGGTCTCGCCCTGGCTGTAGGGGTCCTCGCCGATCGCGAAGGCCTGGGTGTGGCCCGGGTTGTTGGCCGCGTACGGATCGTGCGGGCCCTGGGGGGCGTGCGGGGCGCCGTGGCCGTAGCCGCCGTCGCCGAAGTACTCCGGCTCGCCGTGGCCGCCGCCGTGCGCGCCGGGGCTCGCCGGCGGCCACGGGCCGCCGCTCGCGCCGCCGCCCGGGTAGGGCTGCTGCTGCGGGTACGGCTGCGGCGCCGGGGGATAGCCGTACGAGGGTCCCTGCGGCGTCTGCTGTCCGTGCGGGGGGTGTTGCGGTCGCGCGTGAGGAGCGCCGTTGTCCCGGCCGCGTCCGATCCTGAATCCAGCCACGCCTTCGAACGTACCTGGTCCCGGAGGGTGACGTGCCGGGCCCGGGGTTCCGGGCCCGGCTTTGCGGCCGAGCTGTGACATCCCTTACGGGGGTGCGGCGGGCCGACGGGCCGGTCCCTAAGGGTGTTGCCCGCCGGGGCGGGGTGCGGCCGGCCAGTGGGGGAGGGGCGGCGGTCTGCGCCGCGGATGCCGGCACCGGGCGGGGGCGGCCGGAGGCGGCCGGGGCGGAGTCCCGGAACACACGCGTGCCCCCGCGTCCTCGGGGACGCGGGGGCACGGGCCGGCCGGGGCGCGGGCGCCACGGCGGTGTCCGGTGCGCCGGCGCGGGGGTCACCGCACCGGTGCGGGTGCTACTTCACCGGCTCGGGCTCGGGCGCCGCCTCCGACTCCGCCGAACCCTCGGGGTCCACCGGCGTCTTGACCGACTCCAGCAGGAGCTGGGCGACGTCCACGACCTGGATGGACTCCTTGGCCTTGCCGTCGTTCTTCTTGCCGTTGACCGAGTCGGTCAGCATGACCAGGCAGAACGGGCAGGCGGTGGAGACGATGTCCGGGTTGACGGAGAGGGCCTCGTCGACGCGCTCGTTGTTGATGCGCTTGCCGATCCGCTCCTCCATCCACATCCGGGCGCCGCCGGCGCCGCAGCAGAAGCCGCGTTCCTTGTGGCGGTGCATCTCCTCGTTGCGGACGCCGGGGACGGAGGCGATGATCTCGCGCGGCGGCGTGTAGATCTTGTTGTGGCGGCCCAGGTAGCAGGGGTCGTGGTACGTGATGATGCCCTCGACCGGGGTCACCGGGATCAGCTTGCCCTCGTCCACCAGGTGCTGGAGCAGCTGGGTGTGGTGGATCACCTCGTAGTCGCCGCCGAGCTGCGGGTACTCGTTGCCGAGGGTGTTGAGGCAGTGCGGGCAGGTCGCGACGATCTTCTTCGCCGACCTGGGCTTCTTCGACTCGGGCGTGACCTTGCCGTCGTCGTCCATCTCCTCGCCGAAGGCGGCGTTGAGGGACATGACGTTCTCCATGCCGAGCTCCTGGAACAGGGGCTCGTTGCCGAGGCGGCGGGCGGAGTCGCCGGTGCACTTCTCGTCGCCGCCCATGATGGCGAACTTCACGCCCGCCATGTGCAGCAGCTCCGCGAAGGCCTTGGTGGTCTTCTTGGCGCGGTCCTCCAGGGCGCCGGCGCAGCCGACCCAGTAGAGGTACTCGACCTCGGTGAGGTCCTCGATGTCCTTGCCGACGACCGGGACCTCGAAGTCGACCTCCTTGAGCCACTCCAGGCGCTGCTTCTTCGCCAGGCCCCAGGGGTTGCCCTTCTTCTCCAGGTTCTTGAGCATCGTGCCCGCCTCGGACGGGAACGAGGACTCGATCATGACCTGGTAGCGGCGCATGTCGACGATGTGGTCGACGTGCTCGATGTCGACCGGGCACTGCTCGACGCAGGCGCCGCAGGTGGTGCAGGACCACAGGACGTCGGGGTCGATGACGCCGTTCTCCTCGGCGGTGCCGATCAGCGGGCGCTCGGCCTCGGCGAGGGCGGATGCGGGCACACCGGCGAGCTGCTCCTCGGTGGCCTTCTCCTCGCCCTCCATCGTCTTGCCGCCGCCGGCCAGCAGGTAGGGGGCCTTGGCGTGGGCGTTGTCCCGCAGGGACATGATCAGCAGCTTGGGGGAGAGCGGCTTGCCGGTGTTCCAGGCGGGGCACTGCGACTGGCAGCGGCCGCACTCGGTGCAGGTGGAGAAGTCCAGCAGGCCCTTCCAGGAGAAGTGCTCGACCTGGGAGACGCCGAAGACGTCGTCCTCGCCGGGGTCGGCGAAGTCGATCGGCTTGCCGCCGCTCGTCATCGGCAGCAGGGCGCCGAGGGAGGGCTCGCCGTCGGCGTTGCGCTTGAACCAGATGTTCGGGAAGGCCAGGAAGCGGTGCCAGGCCACGCCCATGTCGGTCTTCAGGGCGACCGTGATCATCCAGATGAAGGAGGTCGCGATCTTCAGGCCGGCGAAGAAGTAGACGAGGTTCTGGAGCGTGGAGACGTCCAGGTCCTGGAGGGCGGCGACGACCGGGTACGAGATGAAGAACGACGCCTCGTAGCCGTCGACGTGGTGGAGGGCGCCCTCGAGGGCGTGCAGCATGAAGATGCAGACGCCGACGATGAGGATGACGGCCTCGACGAAGTACGCCTGGCCGAAGTTGGAGCCGGCGAAGCGGGACTTGCGGCCCGGCTTCCTCGGGTGGCTCAGCTGCCGGATGACGATCAGCGTGAGGATGCCGACCACGGTCATCGTGCCGATGAACTCGACGTAGACGTTGTACGGCGCCCAGTCGCCGAGGACCGGCAGGATCCAGTCGGCCTGGAAGAGCTGGCCGATCGCGTTGACGATCGTCAGCAGCAGGGTGAAGAAGCCCACCGCCACGAACCAGTGGGCGACCCCGACGATGCCCCAGCGGTTCATCCGGGTGTGGCCGAGGAACTCCTTGACCACGGTCAGGGTGCGCCGTGCGGGGTCGTTGGTCCGCGTGCCGGCCGGTACGGGCTGGCCCAGCCGCATGTGGTTGACGATCTGCAGGACAGCGCGGCCGAACAGTGCCACGCCGACCACGATCAGGACCAGCGACACGATGATCGCGGCGAGTTGCATTGGGGGCTCCTCGGCCTGCGAGGTTGCGAGGGGCGGTATTACTAAGCGGTAACTTATCCAGTCCGTTCGAGAGTACCCCCATCCTGAGCCGCACTGTAGTCGGACGTGCGGTGATCTGCGTCGCTGAGGCAACCCTGACCGCGTGCGCCCGGCCGCCACGCCGGTCCGGCCGGGCAATTCTCAGCAAATCATGATATTCGCCCTATCTTGGGCGGGTGCTCTACGGACCGCCGCCGCCACCGCCTCCCTGCTCCTGGCCGCCCTGCTCACCGCGCTGCTGCGGGCACCGGCGCTGCGCCTCGGGATCGTCGACCGGCGCCGTCCGCCGGCCGGCCGGCGGCGGCCCGTGCCGCTGCTCGGCGGAGTGGCCGTCGTCCTGGTCACCGTCCTGGTCGTCGGGGTCGTGCACGGCACCGGCGCCGTGCCGCTCGGCCCGGGGGCGGACGCCCTGCTGGTCGCCGGGTGCGCTGTCGCGGCGCTCGGGCTGGCTCATGACGTCCGGCGGCTGCGGCGGCGCTGGCTCGCCGCCGGCACGGCCGTCGCGGCGGCGTGCGTCGTGCCGTACGAGGAGACGGGGGTCGTCGCCGGGGTGCTGGCGGCCGGCTGGATCACGGGCGTCGCCCTCGCCTTCGCCGGGCTCGACCACGCCGACGGGCTGGCCGGCACGGTGGGGGTCGTGACCGCCTTCGGTGCCGGCGCCTGCGCGGCGGCCGAGGTGATGGACGGGCTCGCCGTGCTGCTGAGCGTGCTGGCCGCCGCGCTGACCGGCTTCCTGCTGCACAACTGGCCTCCCGCGCGGACCGGCCTCGGGGCGTGCGGGGCGCTGTTCGCCGGGTTCGTGCCGGCCGCGGCGGCGGTGTTCACCCGCGCGGGGCGCGATCCGGGCACCGGTGCGGGCGTGCTGTTCGCGCTCACCGTCCTGGCCGTCGCCGACGTGGCCCTCGTCCTCCTCTCCCGGTGCGCCCGCGGGCGGCCCCCGCTCCGGAGCGGACCCGACCATCTCGCCCACCGGCTGCGGGCGGCCGGGTGCACCGCGCGGGGTGCGGTGGTGCTGCTGGGCGCCGGCGCGTTCGGCGGGGTCCTGGCCGGGGTACTGGTGCACACCGGCCGGGCGGGCGCCCCGGCCGTGCTGGGCGTGGCCGGGGGCGCGGCGGCGGCGGTACTGGTGCTGCTGCGGGTGGGCCGGCGGCCGGAGAACGGGCGGAGCCCGGCTCGACGTCCCCCTCGGCGGCTCCCCGTCGGGCCCGCGCGGCACCCTCGTACGGGGGTGAATTTTCCGGTTCGCCAGACCCGGCCGTCCACGTTTTCGCAGGTCAGAGCGCCATTGCGTGTAAGGAACGGATAAGAGTTGAGTCGGGCGGACTCAGCTCTGTTGACCCACTCGGAGCCGTCGTGCACACTTGAGCCTGTTCCACTCAAGTCAGCTGGAGGAATCAACCATGGCACGTGCGGTCGGCATCGACCTGGGCACGACTAACTCCGTCGTCAGCGTTCTGGAGGGCGGCGAGCCCACCGTCATCACCAACGCCGAGGGCGCCAGGACCACGCCGTCCGTCGTCGCCTTCGCCAAGAACGGCGAAGTCCTCGTGGGTGAGGTGGCCAAGCGCCAGGCGGTCACCAACGTGGACCGCACCATCCGGTCGGTCAAGCGCCACATGGGCACCGACTGGAAGATCAACCTCGACGGCAAGGACTTCAACCCGCAGCAGATCTCGGCGTTCATCCTGCAGAAGCTGAAGCGGGACGCCGAGGCCTACCTGGGCGAGAAGGTCACCGACGCGGTCATCACCGTCCCGGCGTACTTCAACGACGCCGAGCGCCAGGCCACCAAGGAGGCCGGCGAGATCGCGGGCCTGAACGTGCTGCGCATCGTCAACGAGCCCACCGCGGCCGCGCTGGCGTACGGCCTGGAGAAGGAGGACCAGACCATCCTGGTCTTCGACCTCGGTGGCGGTACGTTCGACGTCTCGCTGCTGGAGATCGGCGACGGCGTGGTCGAGGTGAAGGCCACCAACGGTGACAACCACCTCGGTGGTGACGACTGGGACCAGCGCATCGTCGACTACCTGGTCAAGCAGTTCCAGTCCGGTCACGGCGTGGACCTCTCCAAGGACAAGATGGCGCTCCAGCGCCTGCGCGAGGCCGCCGAGAAGGCGAAGATCGAGCTGTCCTCCTCCACCGAGACCTCGATCAACCTGCCCTACATCACGGCCTCCGCCGAGGGCCCGCTGCACCTGGACGAGAAGCTCACCCGCGCCCAGTTCCAGCAGCTGACCAGCGACCTGCTCGAGCGCTGCAAGATCCCGTTCCACAACGTGATCAAGGACGCCGGCATCCAGCTGAGCGAGATCGACCACGTCGTCCTCGTCGGCGGCTCGACCCGTATGCCGGCCGTCGCCGAGCTGGTCAAGGAGCTGACCGGCGGCAAGGAGGCCAACAAGGGCGTCAACCCGGACGAGGTCGTCGCCGTCGGCGCCTCCCTCCAGGCCGGTGTCCTCAAGGGCGAGGTCAAGGACGTCCTGCTGCTCGACGTCACCCCGCTGTCCCTCGGCATCGAGACCAAGGGCGGCATCATGACCAAGCTGATCGAGCGCAACACCACGATCCCGACGAAGCGTTCGGAGATCTTCACCACGGCCGAGGACAACCAGCCGTCGGTGCAGATCCAGGTCTACCAGGGCGAGCGCGAGATCGCGGCGTACAACAAGAAGCTCGGCATGTTCGAGCTGACCGGTCTGCCCCGGCGCCGCGCGGCGTCCCGCAGATCGAGGTCTCCTTCGACATCGACGCCAACGGCATCATGCACGTCACGGCGAAGGACCTCGGCACCGGCAAGGAGCAGAAGATGACCGTCACCGGCGGCTCCTCGCTGCCGAAGGACGAGGTCGACCGCATGCGTGAGGAGGCCGAGCGCTACGCGGAGGAGGACCACAAGCGCCGCGAGGCCGCCGAGACCCGCAACCAGGGCGAGCAGCTCGTCTACCAGACCGAGAAGTTCCTCAAGGACAACGAGGACAAGGTCCCGGGCGAGGTGAAGACCGAGGTCGAGGAGGCCGTCGCCGAGCTGAAGGAGAAGCTCAAGGGCGAGGACACCGCCGAGATCCGCACCGCCACGGAGAAGGTCGCCGCCGTCTCCCAGAAGCTGGGCCAGGCCATGTACGCCGACGCCCAGGGCGCGCAGGCCGCCGCCGGCGGTCCCGAGGGCGCCGCGGCCGGTGGCGCCAAGGCCGCCGACGACGACGTGGTGGACGCCGAGATCGTCGACGACGAGCGCAAGGACGGTGCCGCGTGACGGAGGAGACCCCGGGTTTTGACGAGAAGCCCGACGTCCCCTCCGGCGCCGAGAACACCGACGACGCCGAGCCGAAGGCCGCCGCCCCCTCCTCGGAGGCGGGGGCGGCCCCGGCCGGGACGCGAGCCAGGACGCGGGCCTGGTGGCCCAGCTGGACCAGGCGCGCACGGCGCTGAACGAGCGCACGGCGGACCTCCAGCGGCTCCAGGCCGAGTACCAGAACTACCGCCGCCGGGTCGAGCGGGACCGGGCCGCGGTCAAGGAGGTCGCCGTGGCGAACCTCCTGACCGAGCTGCTGCCCGTGCTCGACGACATCGGCCGCGCGCGGGAACACGGCGAGCTGGTCGGCGGGTTCAAGTCCGTCGCCGAGTCGCTGGAGACCACCGTCGCCAAGATGGGCCTGCAGCAGTTCGGCAAGGAGGGCGAGCCCTTCGACCCGACGATCCACGAGGCCCTGATGCACTCCTACGCGCCCGACGTCACCGAGACGACGTGCGTGGCGATCCTGCAGCCCGGGTACCGCATCGGCGAGCGCACCATCCGCCCCGCGCGGGTGGCCGTGGCCGAGCCCCAGCCGGGCGCGCAGACGGTCAAGCCGGCCGAGGAGGGCACCGAGGGACAGGCGGAGTCCGCGGAGAACAAGGAGAGCGGTGGCCCGGACGAGGGCTGAGCTTGCATCGATGAGAGAGGAGGGACGTCGGGGATGAGCACGAAGGACTTCATCGAGAAGGACTACTACAAGGTCCTCGGCGTCCCCAAGGACGCCACCGAGGCCGAGATCAAGAAGGCGTACCGGAAGCTCGCCCGCGAGTTCCACCCGGACGCCAACAAGGGCAACGCCAAGGCCGAGGAGCGCTTCAAGGAGATCTCCGAGGCGAACGACGTCCTCGGCGACCCCAAGAAGCGCAAGGAGTACGACGAAGCCCGCGCCCTCTTCGGCAACGGCGGCTTCCGCCCCGGACCGGGGGCGGGCGGCTCCTTCAACTTCGACCTCAGCGACCTCTTCGGAGGCGGCGCCCAGGGCGGCGGCCAGGGGGCCGGCGGCTTCGGCGGCGGACTCGGTGACGTCTTCGGGGCCTGTTCAACCGGGGCACCGCCGGGACCCGCACCCAGCCCAGGCGCGGCCAGGACATCGAGTCCGAGGTCACCCTGAGCTTCACGGAGGCCATCGAGGGCGCCACGGTGCCGCTGCGGATGTCCTCCCAGCAGCCCTGCAAGGCCTGTTCGGGCACCGGCGACAAGAACGGCACGCCGCGCGTGTGCCCGACCTGCGTCGGCACCGGCCAGGTCGCGCGGGCTCCGGCGGCGGCTTCTCGCTCACCGACCCCTGCCCGGACTGCAAGGGCCGCGGCCTGATCGCGGAGCACCCCTGCGACGTCTGCAAGGGCTCCGGACGGGCCAAGTCCTCGCGGACGATGCAGGTCCGCATCCCGGCCGGGGTCCACGACGGCCAGCGCATCCGGCTGCGCGGCAAGGGCGCGCCCGGCGAGCGGGCGGCCCGGCGGGCGACCTGTACGTGGTGGTCCACGTCAAGGAGCACCCCGTCTTCGGCCGCAAGGGCGACAACCTCACCGTCACCGTCCCGGTCACCTACCCCGAGGCGGCGCTCGGCGGCGAGGTGCGCGTCCCGACCCTGGGCGGGCCGCCGGTCACCCTGAAGCTGCCCGCCGGCACCCCCAACGGCCGCACCATGCGGGCGCGGGGCAAGGGCGCGGTCCGCAAGGACGGGACCCGCGGGGACCTGCTGGTCACCGTCGAGGTGAGTGTTCCGAAGGACCTGACGGGGAAGGCTCGTGACGCACTCGAGGCGTATCGCGAGGCGACCGCGGGCGAGGACCCGCGGGCGGAGCTGTTCCAGGCCGCGAAGGGAGCTTGATGTCAGATGGACGGCCGTCGACGCAACCCGTATGAACTGACCGAGGACACCCCGGTCTACGTCATCTCGGTGGCGGCCCAGCTCTCCGGCCTGCACCCGCAGACCCTGCGTCAGTACGACCGTCTGGGTCTGGTGTCGCCGGACCGCACCGCCGGCCGGGGCCGCCGCTACTCGGCCCGGGACATCGAACTGCTCCGCCAGGTGCAGCAGTTGTCGCAGGACGAGGGCATCAACCTGGCCGGCATCAAGCGCATCATCGAACTGGAGAACCAGGTCGCCGCGCTCCAGGCGAGGGTCGCCGAGCTGCAGGACGCGCTCGACGGCGCCGCCACGGCGATGCGCCAGCGGGAGGCGGCGGTGCACGCCTCCTACCGGCGGGACCTGGTGCCGTACCAGGAGGTCCAGCAGACCAGCGCGCTGGTGGTGTGGCGCCCGAAGCGGCAGCAGTCGGACTGACGGCCGGTCCGGTCCGGCGCGGGGCCCGCGGGTTCGTACGGACCCGCGGGCCCGCGCGTGTCCGCGGCGGGTGACAGCAAGTGACGCATCCGGTGCAGGATCCTGACAGCGAACCGCCTTCAGGCCGGGGGCCGGTGCTGGCAGAGTCGGAGGCATGGAAAACAGGGGGAACACGCACAGGAACCGCACCGGGAACGCCGTCAGGGGAGGTCTTCCGGCGCTCGCGCTGGCGCTGCTCGTGGTGCTGCCGGTGACCGCGGCGGTGGGCACGGGGCTCACCGGCAAGGGCGGGCCGTCGGTCCGGGTGTCCGTCAACGGATGGCAGTGAAGACGGACGGGATGGCACCGAGACAGTTCCAGGACCTGGTGCTGGTGCGCAGACCGCCGGGTACCGCGCCCGCCGCGACCGCCGTGGTGAGAATCCTCGGCAAACTGCCCGCGGGCTGGGAGCGTTCCTGGCGACTCGACGAGGACGGGGGCCGGATCCAGCTGCGGATCCGGCCCCCGGCCGGTTCGCCGCCCACGGCGGCACGGGCCTGGCTGGCCGACGCCCTGACCGACCCGGCCCTCGCCGGCTGGAGCGCCGAGGGCGGCGCCTGAGGATCAGATCCAGCCGCGTTCGCGCGCCAGCAGGGCCGCGTGGGCGCGGTTGCCGGCGCCGAGGGTGCGCAGCACGTCGGCGACGTGCCGGCGGTAGGTGCGCAGGGAGATGCCCAGTTCACGGGCGCCGATCTCGTCCTTCGCGACACGGCACATGGACTTCAGGACCTCCCGTTCCATCGGGGACAGGGTCGCCCCGTCCGGCGCCGGGCCGGTGAGCAGCCGGTCCAGGTCGGTGGCCTGGTCCCAGATCTTGTCGAACAGGGCCAGGATGCTGGCCACCAGCCCCGGTTCCCGCGCCACCAGGGCGCCGCGCGCGGTGTCCGTCGGGTCGGCCGGCACCAGGGCGGTGTGCCGGTCGTAGACCAGGACCCGTTCGGCGATGTCCGGGGCGACCCTGATCCGGGCGCCCTGGGCGCAGAGTTCGCGCAGGTAGGCGGCGGTCGCCGGGTCGCTCAGCGCCTTCTCGCGGACGACGCTGCGGATGCGCACGCCCCGGCGCAGACAGCGGCTGTCCAGGGGCCGGGCGTGCTCGATGTTCTCCGGTGTGAGCGCCTCGTAGGGCTCGACGGACAGGATCTCCTCCCGGGCGAAGAAGGCGAGGTCGTCGATCCGGTCGCGGATCTGGCCCAGGTCCGTCATCCGTTCCACGCCGCCGCCCGCCGCGGAGCGGGCGCCCTGTTCCGCGCGCAGCTCCTCGACCAGGTGGCGGGGTCTGGTCACCTGCTGCAACTCGTGGTGCAGCTCGCTCAGCCGGCGGTCGGTGAGCAGTCCGACGGCGATCTCCGGATCCGCCGCCGTCAGGGTGCGGTCCTGCCCGCCGGCCCGCAGCAGACCGAATCCGGTCAGGCGGTCCAGCGCGGCGCGCAGGTCCTGCCGCGGCGCGTGGAAGAGCAGGTGGAGGTCGTCCGTGGACGTCCCCGGGTTCCTCAGGAAGTGCCGGTAGACGCGTTCCTCCATGGCGGTGAGCCCCAGCAGGCCCATGCTGCCCTCATTCTTCATCCTTCCCCGTGGTCCTCCCGTACTGCGCGGGCCGGCGGACACGTCACCGGGCGCGGCTGGTCAGGCCGCGACGATGCGGAATCCACCGAAATGATCAGGACACAGGGTAATGCGTTGGTCAAGGCCCGGGGTCGCCGCTCGGCAGGATGGTGCCGTCGCGGTGCAGCAAGCTGCGGCCCGCGGCGCCTGTCCGGCGGCCCGGCTCTTGGCAGGCTGGGAGGCGTCGGACACCGACCGACGCGCACGCCGGCCACGAGCCGACACGATGCGACACGTCCGGAAACAACCAGGGGGAAACATGGCTGTCGTCGTCCAGGAGAAGGTGCTCACCCGGCAGCACGCGCCGGACTTCTCCGCGCTCACCGACCGCGAGCGCGAGGTCCTGCTGCTGCTCGCGACCGGGGAGCAGAACCGCCGGCTCGCCCGCCGGCTCGGCATCACGGAGCGCACCGTGCGGGCGCACACCGCGAGCATCGTGCGCAAGCTGGACCTCACGTCGCGCTTCGAGGCGGCGATCGTCTCGCACCTGTACGCGGACGACATCCGGGGCGTGCGCGGCTGACCGCGCCCCGGAACGCCCAGAGCCCCTCCGGTACGGCACCGGAGGGGCTCCTCGCGCCCCGGGGCGGCCGTCAGCCGGGAAGCATGTCGCCGACCGCCTCGACCGCCAGCATCCACATCGGCTGGGCGCCGGTGCCGAACCCGGCCGCCAGCGCGTAACCGAGGGCCACGTCCAGGGCCTCCGGCTCGGCGCCCTCGCGCCACTCGGCCAGGACGTGCCCGTCGCCGTCGGAGGAGAAGTCCCCGAGGTGCTCCTCGCCGCGCAGCAGCCGGCTGCCCGGGATGGAGTCGGGCACCAGCCGCCAGCTGCCGTCCCCGAAGCGGACGTCGACGGCGAACGAGCGCCGGGTCAGCCGCCCCTTCGCCGGGACGATCTCCGCCTCCTCCCCGTCGATCTTCAGCGTGAGCAGGGCCCGGTCCCGGGTGCCGACGGGCACGTGGGGGTCGGCCTCGGTGTCCTCCTCGCGGTACAGGTCGATCCGGGGGACGCGCTCGCCCTCGACGACGACCTCGCCCAGCTCGGTGTCCAGATGGACGGTTATCGTGCCGAACCGCTCGTCCTCGGCCACGGTCTCCCGGACCGGATCCTCCTCGAACTCCTCGAAGTCCTCCGGCTCTTCGGGCCGGCCGGGCTGTCCGGACCGCCCGATGTCCTCGGGCGCTGCGGTGTGCGCGGTGTGCGCGGTCTGCGCGGTGGGCTCGGTGGGCTCGGTGGGCTCGTCGTGGGGGTGTCGCGCTTGTCGAGCGAGGTCGCGGGCGCCGGGTCCTTCGGCATGCGGTGTTCCTTTGCTGTGCGGTTCTGACGGGTGGTCAGTACGTCAGGTGTGGGGGGTGGGCTCACGCCCCGCGGCGGTCAGCTGGGTGGCCGCGAGGTCCCGGTACAGCTCGTCCCTGCCCAGGAGTTCCCCGTGCCGTCCATGGTCGCGCACGCGGCCGCCGGCGAGCAGCACCATGTGGTCGGCGGAGGTCACCGTGGACAGGCGGTGGGCGATGAGGATGACCGTGCAGTGCTCGGCGGCCCGCTCCACGGTGTGGCGCAGGGCGGTCTCGCTCAGGCCGTCCAGGTGGGCGGTCGCCTCGTCCAGCAGCAGCACCTGCGGCCGGCGCAGCAGGGCGCGGGCGATGGCCAGCCGCTGGCGTTCCCCGCCGGACAGGGCCAGGCCGCGGGCGCCGACCTGGGTGTCCAGGCCCTCGGGGAGCCGGGCGGCGAGCGAGTCGAGCAGGGTGTCCCGCAGCACCCGTTCGACCTCCTCGTCGGTGGCGTCGGGTGCGGCGTACAGGAGGTTCTCGCGCAGGGTGCCCGCGAGCATCGGCGTGTCCTGCTCGACGTAGGCGATGCGGCGGCGCACCTCGGCGCGGCTGAGCGTGGTGATGTCGGTGCCGTCGAGCAGGACCCGGCCGGCGTCGACGTCGTAGAACCGCTGCAGGAGGGAGAAGACGGTCGTCTTGCCGCTGCCGGAGGGGCCGACCAGCGCGGTGACACCGCCGGCCGGGGCGGTGAGGCTGACGTCGTCGAGGGTGGTGGCGCGCCCCGGGTAGGCGAAGGTGACGTTCTCCAGGGTGACCCGGGGCGGCGGGCCGGACGGGCGGGCCGGTGCGAGGTCCACGTCCGTCTCGATCTCCATCCGCTCGACCTCCTCGATCCGGGTGAGCGCGCCGAGGCCCTGCTGGAGCGAGGTGGTGCCGCCGACCAGGGAGAGCACCGGGCCGCCGAGGTTGAACAGGTAGAGCAGGAAGGCGATCAGCGCCGCCAGGTCGAGGGTGCCGGTGGCGACCAGGGCGCCGCCGAAGCCGATGACCGCCAGGAACGAGGCCTGGACGACGAGCGCCGACAGCACCGCGATCGCCGCGTGGTAGCGGGCGCCGGCCAGGCCCGCCCGGTAGGCGTCCTCGGCCGCGGCGACGGCCCGCGCGGTCTCCGTCGCCTCGCCGCCGTTGGCCTTCACCGTCCGGGCGGCGCCGAGCGCGCGGTCCAGGGCGGCGCCGATCTCGCCGACCGAGGTCTGGGCCCGGGTGGTGACCTTGCGGATCCGCGGCATCACCACGCCCATGGCCAGTCCGACGACCAGCAGGACGCCGGAGGTGATGCCGAGCAGCGGCAGGCTCGTCATGCCCATCAGGACGATGGTGGCCAGCAGATGGATGCCTCCGTCCAGCAGCTGGATGACGCCGCTGGTCGCCGCGTGCTGGACGAGCGTGCTGTCCGAGGTCACGCGGGTGGTCAGCCCGCCGGGCTCGGTCTTGTCCAGCTCGCCGGTGCGCAGCCGGATCAGACGGTGGATCAGCCCGCGGCGCACATGCAGGACGACCTTCTCCGCGGTGCGCTCGCTGACCAGGGCCTGGGACCAGGTGAGCACGATCGAGCCGGCCAGCAGGGCCAGCATCAGCAGGATCTCGTCGCGCAGGCCCTTGCCGGTCATGAGCGCCGTGAGCGCCGACTCGACGACCATCGGCTGGGCCAGCCCGGCCGCGCTGCCCGCGAGGGTCAGCGCCAGGACCAGCAGGAGGACGCGCCGGTGCGGGCGCGCGTGGGCGAGCAGGGCCCGCAGCGGCGGCCGGGGCGCGGGCCGCGGGGCCTGGGTGGTGGATGAGTCAGGTGTCTTCACCCTGTTCTTTCTACGCGGGCGCACCGGGCGCGCGGTATTGGCGATTGCGGCAATGCCGGACGCGGCAACACCGCTTGCGGCAATACCGGGTTGGGCAATGCCGGTTGCGGTGATGCCGCAACTGACAATAGCGGGCGGTTGTTTCGGTGGGCCATATTTCTCCTGTCCGCAGCGAACGGCAGCGGAACACCATTCACAAGGGAGAGAACAATGCAGTCCACGCAGAACGAGAAGGACCTGTTCGAGGGCTACACCGCCTACACCTCCGCCGAGGAGCTGGGCCTGTACGACGGCAAGGACGCCGCGCCCGCGTTCAGCCCGACCATCCCGTGGGCGATCCGCGCGACCATCATCACGGCCCGCTCCTCGCAGCAGTGCGCCGCGGCCCTGGGCTCGCTGACCGCCAAGACCATCGAGAAGAAGTGCTGACCGGAGACACCGCTCAGTGACCCGCGGGGAGGGGCCGGCGCCGGCCGCCGGCCCCTCCCCGGGCAACGCCCACCGCACGTCCAGGAGGAGGAACGGTCATGGAGGTCCCGGACCCCACGGGAGTCGCGGACCCCGGGTTCCGGCGGGTGCTCCTCGTCGGCACCGGAGCGCTCAGCGTGGCATTTCTGCCCTTCTGGACCAACTGGCTGAGCAATACCTTTCCGGAGATGGAGAAACGGGTCGTGCTGACCCGTTCGGCCCGTCGTTTCGTTTCGGCGGACGCGATTTCCGCGCTCTCGGGAAAGGACGTTTTCACCGACGACTGGAACGAGGCCGGGCCCGGCGCCGCCCCGCACGTGGAACTGGCCCGCTGGCCCGATCTGGTCCTCGTCCATCCGGCCACCCTGCATTTCGTGAGCCGTTATGCGCTCGGCCTCACCGACACCCCGCTGCTGTGCGCCCTGCAGTCGACCTCGGCGCTGGTCGGCGTCGCCCCGTCGCTGCCGCCCGGCGCCCAGCTCAGCCCCGTCGTCCGGGGCCACCTCGACACCCTGCGGTCCCGCCCCGGCGTCGTCGTCGCGCCGACCGTGCCCGCGGTCAGCGCCAGCACCGGCGAGACGGAGGACGGGGGCGCGGCACCCCTGTCGGAGCTGATGGGCTGTGCGTCGGGGCGTACGCGCGGGCCCGGCGCGAGGAGGAGGCGGCGTGAGTGCCGTCGCGGCGAGTGGGGAGGGTGGCGTGAGCGTCGTGGCGGCGAGTGGGGAGGACGGCGTGAGTGCCGTCGCGGCGCGTGGGGAGGACGGCGGGAGTGCCGTCGCCGAGTTCGTCACCGGGCTCCAGGTCACGCGGGTCGAGCGGACCGCCGACGGGCGGTTCGCGTGGTGGCAGGGGCCCGGGCCCGCCGCGGCCGGGCCGCCCCGGGCACCGCTCGTGCCGTACGTCCCCCGGCACACCTCCGGCGCCCGTCTGGCCGTCGGGCGCCCGTCGGCGGGCGGGCTCGCGCACCTCGCGGACGGCCCGTACTCGGCCGCCGCCTGGCTGCGCGACCCGCGCCCGGCGGTACGGCGCCTGGTGGCGCACGCGCTGGCCGCGGCCGGGCTCGCCCTGCGGGACCTGCACACGACCGCCGCCCCGGCACCGGCGGGCGTCCCGCCGGCACTGGCCCGGCTGCGCGCCTTCCTCGACGGCGACGACGGCCACTGCGCCGGCGCCGGTGACGACGGCGGCGGCGCACCGGCCCTCGCCCGCCTGCGCGAGCACGCCGTACGCGCCTGGGGCCCCGCCCGCCTGGACCGGCTGCGCTCCTGGTGCGCCGGCCTGGCCGGACCCGGCGGCGGCACGGTGCTCGTGCACGGCTTCGCCTCCCTCGGCGCGCTGGTCCCGCCCCTGCACCGGGGCCCGGTGGCGCTGCTGACCGGCGAGGACCTGGGGGCCGCCCGGCCCGAACTGGACCTGGGCTGGCTGCTGGGGGACCTCGCCGAACTCGCCTGGGCCGTACCGGCGATGGAGGACCCCGGCGGCCCACTGCTGCCCCGGGTGCTGCTCGACGCCTACGGGCCCGGCGCGGACCGGGACCTGGCGGCCCGGGCCGCCGTCGTCCGGATCGCCGCCCACGCACGGGACTTCGCCGCCTACTGCGGCTGGAGCGACGAACTCACCGACTACACCGCCTTCATCGCTGACCTGATCGACGAGGAGGGCCGCCGCGCGGTCCCCGGGGAGCCACCACACCATGACCACGACCACGACCGAACGGCCGCCGACCCGGCAGCGCTACCGGCCCACCGGGCTGGACACCGTCCCCGCCGTCGGCGCGCTGCTCGCGCGGCTCGGCCTCGGGCGGCTCGACCCCGAGGCGGTCACCGCGTTCGGCGGGCGCAACGACAACTGGGCCGGGCCCACCACCACCGGCGCGCACGTCTTCGTCAAGACGGTCACCCCGCTGCCGGACGGCGGCACCTGTCCCGAACTGCACCGCTCGCTCGGCTTCGAGGAACTGGCCGCGCAACTGCCGCCCGGCTCGCCGCTGCGCTCGCCCGCGCTGCTCGGCGCGGACCCGCCGCCGGGGTGACCGTGCACCGGCTGGTGCCCGGCGCCCGCTCGGGCGCCGAACTTGCCCTGGACGGCGAGTTCGACGACGCCCTGTGCCAGGAGGCCGGGCGGGCCGTCGGCACCCTGCACGCCCTGCCGCCCGGCGACGGCCTGGACACCGGACAGGCCCCGCTGCCGCCCCTGGAGTGGCTGCGGGCGCTGCCGTGGAGCGCCGTCCAGGAGCGCAGCATGGCCCAGATCGCCGCCTGGCAGCTCGTCCAGGACGACACCGAGGTGGTCGCCGCGCTGCACCGGCTGCGGGACCTGGAGCGGACCGTGCCGCTCACCCCGGCCCACTGCGACCTGCGCTTCGACCAGTTCGTCCGCGCCGACGAGGGCACCGGCGAGCTGTACCTGGTCGACTGGGAGGAGTTCCGTCTCGCCGACCCCGCCCGGGACGTGGGCGCGTTCGCCGGGGAATGGCTCTTCCACGCCACCTACTCCGTGTTCGCGCCGACCGGCACGGCACCGGGCGAGGAGGAGGCGGGCGCCGGGTTCGGGCTGACCCACGAGGAGATCGTGACGCGCGGCTCGGCCGGTCTGCGCCGGTACCTGCCCCGGATCGCGGCCTTCTGGCGGGGCTACCTGGAGTGCCGCCCGCACGCCCCGCGGACGACGCCGGCCTGCCCGAGCGGGCCGCCGCGTACGCCGGATGGCACCTGTACGACCGGCTCATCGCCACCGCCGAATCGCACGCCACCCTCAACCCGGTCGCCCGCGCCGCCGCCGGCATCGGCCGCACCGTCCTGCTGGACCCGGCGGGCGCCGCCCGCACGCTGGGCCTCGCCACGCCCACCCCGAACGGGAGCCCCCGATGACCCTCCCCCTCACGGACGCCCCGGTGCGGGGCGCCGCCCCGTCGCCCCGCACCGGGGCTCGCCCCCGGCTGACCGCCGCGCTCACCGCCGTCACCGTCGCCCCGGACGCCCGCGAGGCCACCGTCGCCGGGCGCACGGTCACCGCCGACAGCCCGCGCGACCTGCGCGGCCGGCTCACCAACGCCCTCTACGAGGAACTCCACGCCGGCCGCCACCACGCCGCCCTCCCCGACGGGCCGCCGCCGCGCCGCACCCTGCGGGACCCCGCCCTGGAGCGCCGGCTCGCCTCCGCCGTCCCGCACGCCACCACCCCACCCGGGGCCGGCTCGTCGCGGTGGACCGGCGGCCCGACGGCGACCGGCTCGTCGTCCGCCTCCCGGAGGTCACCGCCCGCGTCCCCGCCGACCGGCTGCTCGCCCCGGCCGTCCCGCCCGAGCCCGGCGCGTACGTCGAACTCGCCCTGGAGGCCGCCCGGCCCGCGCTGTCCCCGGCTTCTTCTACGTCATGGGCTCCCGCCCGCTGCCCCGCCCCGCCGGGGCCGTACGGCGGCTGTTCCTGCACGCGCGGGACGCGGACGCGGCCGTCGTGCTGTGGGGCGCGGTCCTCGGCGCGCTGGAGGCGGCCGAGGCCCGCTACCACGCCAAGGTGCTCTCCGACCCGCAGGACTTCCCGCGCCGGGACGCGATCGTCGTCTACCTGCACGGCGACCACCGGCCCGGCGAACGGGCGGTCGCCGCCGCGGTCGTCCCGTACGCCGGCACCCTGACCGGCCCACCACCTCGGTGTTCACCGAGGAACTCGCGCCCGGTGTGGCCGCAGCCTGGGACCCGCGCGACCCGCGCCCCGGCAGGACGGCATGAGCTTCGGGCAGCACCGCGCCTTCGCCGTCGCCTCCGGGCTGATCGCCGCCGCCCTCGCCGGCGCGACCGCCCGAGAAGCCCGCGAGGAGCACGTCGTACGGGCCTTCCACGAGGCCGGCATCGACCCGCTGCACCCCCACAGGAACCTCGACACCCGCCCGGGAGACGGACGATGACCACGACCACCACCGCCCGCGCCGACGAGAGCGCCGAGAGCGCCGAGAGCGCCGGGGCCGCCGAGCCCACCGGTGGGCTCGGTACCGCGCTGACCACCGCCTACAGCGACGCCCTCGCCGAGGTGTACGACGAGATCTACCCGAGCACCCCCGACCTGGAGGACGTCGCCGACTTCCTGCTCACCCTCACCGAGCCCGGCGCGAGCGTCCTCGAACTCGGCGTCGGCACCGGCCGGGTGGCCCTGCCGCTCGCCGACAAGGGCTTCCGGGTGCACGGCGTCGACTCCTCCGCCGGGATGCTCGCCCGGCTCGCCGAAAAGGACCCGGAGGGCCGGATCACGCCCGTCCACGCCGACTTCGCCTCGCTCGACCTCGGCCGCGTCTTCGACGTCGTCCTCGCGCCGTTCAACTCACTGTGCTGCGCGGTCGCACCGGACGAGCAGATCGCCCTGATGCACGCCGTCGCCCGGCACACCGCGCCCGACGGGCACGTCGTCGTCGAGACGTTCGACCCCAGCGACTACCACGTGCAGAAGAAGAACGAGATCAGCACCTATCCCGTCGCCGGGCGCGGAGCCATGATCGAGTCGATCGGGGTGCTGCCCGCCTCGCAGAACATGATGGTCCACAACACCCTGTTCCTGGACGGCGAGCCGCCCACCTCGGCGACCACGGTGATGCGCTACCTGTGGCCCAGCGAACTCGACCTCCTCGCCGGCATCGCCCGCCTGGAACTGTCCGCCCGCTACTCCGGCTGGCGCGAGCAGCCCTTCGACGGCGGCGACAGCCGCAAGATGTGCGTCTCCGTGTACCGGCCGCTGTCGTGAGCGTCCCGCTGGTCGTCGAGGAGGTGCCGGGGCGCGGCCTCGTCGCCGTCGCGCTGACCGTGGGCGCGGGCGGCGACGACGACCCGCCGGGGCGGCACGGCATGGCCCACCTCGTGGAGCACCTGATGTTCCCGCGCGCGGAGGACGGCGCCGGCGCCGGCGACGCGGGCCATGTGGCGCTGGTCGAGGAGGCGGGCGGCATGTGCAACGCCGAGACCCACCGCGACCACACGGTGTTCCACACCGTCGTGCCCGCCGATGCGCTGCCCGACGTCCTGGCCTGGGAGGCGCGGCGGCTCACCCGGTTCGCCCCGCCGCCGCGACCGTGCGCTCCGAGACCGCCGTCGTCGCCGAGGAGATCCGCGCGGCGGACGCGGGCAGCCGGCTCTGGGACACCCTGCTCGCCGCGCTGTACCCGGGGCGCGGGACGCCTACGGCACGGCCGCCGAGCTGCGCGCGGCCACCGCCGGGGAGGCGGAGGACTTCTTCCGGCGCCACTACCGGCCCGGGCGGACGGTGCTGTCCGTCGTCGGGGACGTGGCGGCGGGGCGGGTGGCGGAGCTGGTCGACCGGGAGTTCACCGCGTGGGCCCGGCGGGAGGCGACGCCGGTGCCGGAGCCGGTGCGGATGCCGAGGGGAAGGCCGGGGCCGACGGGGACGCGCCGGCGGCCGCCTCCGGGGCGGCGGTGTCCGCGTCCGGGGCGGCGGTGCCCGCATCCGCGGCCTCGGTTCCGTACCACCGGGACGGCGTGGCGATCGGCCACGCCCTGGCCGGTCCGCGGCAGGGGCTGCGCCCGTACCTCGCGCAGGTCGTCCTGTGCGAGATCCTGCGCCGCACCACCCTCCCCGGACTCCTCGCGGGCACCGGCCGGCTGGACGCGGCGAGCGTGCACTGCGGCTACCAGGGCCAGTGGCTCGCCTCCGCCGCACCCGACCTGGCGCTCGTGCTGCTCGGCAGGGCGCCGGGCACCGGGACCGAGGAGGCCGTCGGCCTGTGGCTGGGCGCGCTCGGCGCACTGGCCGACGCCCCGCCGCCGGAGGGCGACCTGCGGCGCGCGGTCGCCGTGCTGCGGGCGGCCTGCCACCGCCAGGCCGACTCGCTCGCCGCCCGTGCCGTCACCCACGGCCGCGCCGCCCTGCTCTTCCCGGGCCAGGAGGGCGCCGGACCCGACGCCGTCCCGGCGCACCTCGCCGCCGTCACCGCCGCCGACGTCACGGCCGCCGCCCGCGCCCTGCTCGCCGCGCCCCGGGCCGTCCGCACGCTGGAGGGAACCGCCCGATGAACGCCCCACCACCCCGCACCCCGCCCGGGCCCCACGGCTCCGAGCCCCGCGTCGCCGCACCCCGCGTCCCCGCACCCCGCGTCCCGCGCCCCGCGCATGCGCGCACCGCCCTGCGCGCTGTTCTGGCCAACGGTCTGGACACCGTCGTCGTCCCGCGCCCGGCGCTCCGCTGGCCGAGGTGCGCCTCGTCCTGCCGTACGCCCGCACCGAACCCGCCCTCGCCGCCGCCCAGGAGCTGCTCGCCGCCGGGTTCGGCACCGCCACGGCCACCCGCGGCCGCCGGGCCGTGGCCGACCTGGCGGCCGGGCTCGGCGCCGAGTTCAGCACCGTGGTGACCGCCGAGCACCTGGTGTTCTCGGCGAGCGTGCTCGCGGACGGGCTGCCGCGGGCGCTCCGGCTTCTCGCCGACCTGATCCTGCGCCCGGCCTACGACGACCCGCCCGCCGCCCCGGCACCGCACGGACGCGCCCCGCGCCCGGCGCCCGCCCCCGGGGCCCGCCTGCGCAGGGCGCAGCTGCGCCACGCCTTCGGCGGCCCGCACCCGCTCACCGACGACACCCCCCGCACCCCCGCCCCACCGCCGACGACCTGCTCGCCCTGCACCGCCGGGCCGTCGTCCCGCACGGAGCCGTCCTGCTGGTGATGTCCGCGGCGGACCCCGAGCACGTACGGGACCTGCTGCGCGAGGAACTGGCGGACTGGACCGGCGGTCCCTCCGGGCTGCACCTGCCGCCCTTCCCCGCCGCACCCCCGCCCCCGGGCGTCTGGCCCTGCACGACGAGGCCGCCGGCCAGGCCCTGCTGCTGACCGCCGGTCCGGCCGTCCCGGCCCCCGAACCGGCGCACACCGCGCTGCACCTCGCCCAGCTGGTCCTGGGCGGCCACGCCACCTCCCGGCTCACCCGGCGGCTGAGGGAACGCCACGGCCTGGCCTACGCCGTCGACGCCCGCATCCGGCAGAACCGCGCCGGCTGCTGGCTGGAGATCGACTGCGCGGGCGCCCCCGGCACCGGCGACCGGCTGGCCCGCGAGGTCACCGCCTGCCTCGCCGAACTGGCCGCCGACGGTCCCACCCCCGACGAGGCGCGCCGCGCCCGCCGCCACGCGGCCGGCTTCACCCGCTTCGCCCTGGCCACGCGCGCGGAGGAGGCGAGCGCGCTGGCCGGGTTCGCGGCGAGCGGCCTGCCCTGGACTGGCTGACGCACTACCCGGACGCCGTGGCCCAGGTGGAGGACCGGCAGATCGCCGAGGCCGCCGCCGGCTTCCTGGACCCCTCCCGCGCCCTGGTCGCCACCCTCGACCGCACCGACCCCGCACCCACAGGACCCGCACGATGACCGCACCCGGACCGCAGCGACCCGCGACACCCCCGCCCCGCACGAGGCCACGGTCCCCACCGGGCGGGGAGCGACGCCCCTCGCCGCGCACGGCCCCGACGAGGGCGGTGCGCCCGCCTTCCTCTACCCGCTCCAGCCCGACCACCCCGAACTCGTCGCGCCGTTCGCCGCGCTGGTGGCCCGCACCGGTGCCCGGCGGCTCTGGCTGTGCCAGTCGTTCCGGGCGGAACCGCACCAGGTCCTGGCCCACCTGGCGGGAATGGGCCACACCGTCCCCGCCGGCACGGCCGTCACCCTGCTGCCCCTGCGTCACCCGTACGAGGCGGCGCTCCAGGCCCGTTCCCTCGCGCTGCTCACCGGCCGCCCGGTGGTGGCCGGATACGGCATCGGCACCCCGGAGTTCGCGCGGGGCCTGACCCGCGAGCCGTACCGCAGTCCGCGCACGGCCGTGGGGAGTACCTGACCGCCGTGCGGGCGCTGCTCGACGGCGAGGAGGTCGCGCTCGACGGCACCCACCACCGGGTGCACGGCTCGCTCCCGCCGGTCGGCCCGCACGCGCCGGTGGAGGTCGGCGCCGGGGTGCTGCGCCCGGGCATGGCCCGCACGGCGGGCGCCACCGCGGACGTCGCCATCACCTGGATGACGCCGCCGGCGTATCTCCGCGACACCCTCGTGCCCCGGCTGGCGGACGGGGCCGCCGAGGCGGGCCGCGCCCGGCGCCCGCGCGTGGCGACGGCCGTGCACGTGGCCGTCCGCCGCCCCGGCCGCGACCCGCGCCGGCTGGCCGAGGCCGCCGCCGGCGCCCATCTGCGGGCCCCGCACTACGCGGACATGCTCCGCCGCGCCGGCGTGGACGTCGACGGCCCCGACCCGTTCGGCGAGCTGCTGCGGTCCGGCGCGGTCGTCACCGGCACCGTGGAGGAGATCGCCGCCGCACTCGCCGCCTACCGGGACGCGGGCGTCGACGAACTCGTCCTCAACCCCACCGCCACCCTCCTCACCGAGGGCGTCCACGCGGCCGTCGCGGACCTCGAGGAGATCGCGGCCGCGCTCGGTGCCCTCCGCTGCCGCCGGGCGGCCCCGGCTGTGACGGGAGTGTGAGAGGGCATCCGCCGTTCCCCCGCGGGCCGTTCGCCGATTCACCCGGAGTTCAGCGGAGCGTACTGTTCCCATCTCGTTAAGTGGTTCCCCTTGACGCCGATGGCGGCGGAAGCGTTGGCTTTTCAGTCACATGGGCCGCACAACTGTGCCCACGTCCCGAAAACGCACCTGAAGTGAGCCCTCGCATGCGTCGTCGTACCGCCATATCCGTGGCCGCCGCCTCCCTGTCCGTCCTGCTCGCGGGCTGCGGCGTGCTCGACGCGACCGGCAGCAGCGACGACGCGAGCCCGACGAAGGGCAACGACATCACCGTCGGCCTGCTGCTGCCGGAGAAGGCCAACACGCGCTACGACCAGTTCGACTACCCCATCTTCAAAGAGAAGATCGCCGACCTCACCAACGACCGGGGCACGGTCGAGTACGCCAACGCCGAGGCCAGCGCCCAGCGGCAGGCGGACCAGATGCAGCGGATGATCGACGACGAGGTCGACGTGATCGTGCTGGACGCCGTCGACTCGCACGCCGTCGCGGACAGCGTGCAGAAGGCCAAGGACGCCGGCATCCCGGTCATCGCCTACGACCGGCTGGCCGAGGGCCCGATCGACGCCTACGTCTCCTTCGACAACGAACTGGTCGGCGAGGTCCAGGGCCGCTCCCTGCTGGAGGCGCTCGGCGAGAAGCTCGACAGCTCCGACAAGATCGTCATGATGAACGGCTCGCCCACCGACCCGAACGCCAAGCAGTTCAAGGCGGGCGCGCTCTCCCAGCTCCAGGGCAAGGTGACCATCGCCGCGTCCTACGACACCAAGGACTGGAAGCCGGAGAACGCCCAGGCCAACATGGCGAAGGCGATCGCGAGGATCGGCAAGGACAACATCGCCGCCGTGTACGCCGCCAACGACGGCATGGCCGGCGGCGTCATCCAGGCCCTCGAGGCGGCGGGCGTCACCGAACTGCCGCCGATCACCGGGCAGGACGCGGAACTGGCGGCCGTGCGGCGGATCGTCTCCGGCGAGCAGTACATGAGCGTGTACAAGTCCTACCCGGAGGAGGCCGAGAACGCCGCGGAGCTGGCGGTGGCCCGCGTGCAGGGCAAGGACATCCAGTTCGACGCGCTCGCCCGCGACAGGGTCGACAGCCCCACCCACAAGGGCATCCCCGCCCAGCTGGTGCCCGTCGTCGCCCTGACCCAGGACAACATCGAGGAGACCGTCGTCGCGGACGGCATCCACAAGGTCTCCGAGATCTGCGCCGGCGACTACGCGGCGGCGTGCGCGGAGATCGGCCTGAAGGGCTGAGCCCCGCTGCGGCGGCGGCCCGGCCGGGGTACGAACCACACCGCCGCGCCCCGGACTTACCGGCACCATCCGTGACGTACCGGCCGCCGGCCTCCGTGGAGCCGTGTTGCGGACCCGGATCCGGCCGCGCATAGTTGCGCTGCGGAACGAGGTGGAAACCGGGGTGAGGTGGGCGATGGCCGGGCCCGGGACGGACGAGCATCCACACGGCGCCGACCGGCTGTGCGAGGCCGGGGACCGGGTGTACAGCCGGGCCGTGCGGCGCGGCCGCGTGCCGCGCCGGGACGCCGAGCCCGTGCCGTGCCTGCTCGAACTCGCCCTGCTGCACCCCGACCCGGACGACATGGACTGGCTGGTGCCCACCTCCCCGCAGGAGGTGATGCTCCGGCTGCTGCGCGGGGTCTACGACGAGGTCAGCGCCAGCCAGCGGCGGGTGGGCTCGGCGGTCGCCGCCTTCGAGTGGTACGCCGGTCTGGGCCGCCAGCTGCGGCCGGCCGAGGTCGCGGCGGAGGGCGGCGCGGCGATCCGCGTCCTGGACGGACTGGCCCGGATCCAGGCCGCGATGGACGAGGCGACGCAGGCGTGCACCAGAGAAGTGCTCACCGTCCAGCCCGGTGGGATCCGCCGCGAGCACGAACTCTCCGAGGGACTGCACCGGGCGCTCGCGCTGCGCGGGCGCGGGGTGCGGATGCGGGACCTGTACACGCACGTGGCGCGGCACGGGCAGGGGCTGCTCAACTACCTGGAGCTGATGGGCGACGCGGTCGAGGCCCGCACGCTGGACGAGGTGATCGACCGGCTGATCCTCTTCGACCGGACCGTCGCCTTCATCCCCGCCAACGCCGACCGGACGATGGCGCTGGAACTGCGGCACCCGGCCCTCGTCGAGTACCTGGCCACCGTCTTCGAACGCCTGTGGCGGCTGGCGATCCCGCTGACCGCGCCGCTGCCCGACACCGGCATCGAGGGCATCTCGCACCGCGAACGCTCCATCGCGGCGCTGCTGGCGGAGGGCCACCAGGACGCCGTCATCGCCGAACGCCTGGGCATCAGCGTGCGGACGGCGCGGGCGCACATCGCCCGCCTGTCGGAGACCCTGGGCGCGGCCAGCCGCACCCAGCTGGGCGTCCGCATCGCCCAGGCCGGCCTGGACGGCCCCACCCCGACCTCCGCGTCGTCCCTCAGGGTTCCCGGTCAAGGATCCCCGACCGCCCGATGAGATACCCGAGCTGAGCCCGGCTCTCACTGCCGAGCGTCGCGGCAAGCTTGGCGATGTGCACCCGAGCGGTACGGACGTTCATACCGAGGCGGTCGGCGATCGCGGCATCGGTGAGCCCTTCGACCAGAAGCGCCGCGATCGTGCGCTGACGGGGCGTTATCCCGTCGAGCGACGGCTGCTGCGCGGCCTCGGGATACATGGGGGTGGCCAGGCGCCACAGAACCTCGAAGGTGTTGGTGAAGAAGGAGATCAGCGCAGGGTGCCGGACTTCGAGCGCGAGCTTGGCCTCCTCACCGGCCGGCACGAAGGCGACCGTCCGGTCGATGATGATCAGGCGATCGGTGACTTCGTCCAGGGAACGAGCCTCGGCGGCACCGCGTAGCTGGTCGTACCTCGCGTGAACCAAGGGCAGATGGCGGTGGGTGTGCTGATAGAGAGTGCGGATCCGGCCACCACGGTCCAGTAAAGCCTGGTCCCGTCGCAAGGGCAGGTCCTCGGAACGTCGCTTCGATGTGGTCCGTAGTGCGATTTCGGCTGTATGCACAGCACCTCGCTCGAGGCATCTGCCATGGCTTCGCTGATTGCCTGATTGATACGCGAGATTCCGCTGATTAGCCGGATGGCCGGGCTCACTGCACCCGGCGAGAGACGGCCGTCGACCTTCATGAACGGCTCGAATGTCTCGGCCAGCCGGGTCTCGCGCCGCCGTTCGTCGGCGACACGTTGTGCCGAGGCCCTCAGCAGCTGGTGCAGAGCGACGGCCGGCGCGACCGGTTCCAGCCAGGCCACGTCGGCAACGGCGGGCTGCAGCAGGCCGAATTCGACCAGGCAGGGCGCTACGCGGGTCTCGTCCGCAGGCAGCCGGCCCTCGCGGAGTGCTCGTGCATACAGGTTCGCTCCGGGGCTGCAGAGATCCTCAGGACCATGACCGAGATGCGGTCCGGGTGCCTCCGGCCCGTACGCCTTCCCGGTCACGACCGGCACTCTCGCTGGGGGCTCTGCGCTCCTGCTCAAGGATTCCCGACTGCGCGATCAGATAGCCGAGCTGCGCGCGGCTGCCGCTGCCAAGGGCCTGGGCGAGCTTGGCTATGTGCGCTCGACAGGTGCGCACGTTCATGCCCAGGCGCCGTGCGATCGCCTCATCGACGTGACCTTCCACCAGGAGCTTGGCAATGGAGTGCTGGATGTCGGGGATACCGTCGGGGGCGGTCTCGTAGGGAGCGCCGGCGGAAAGTGGGACGGCGCGTCCCCACATGAACTCGAACACCTTGATGAGGTAGCGCACCAGTCCTGGGTGGCGCAGCTCCAGAGCGACCTGCCGGTCCTCACGGATGGGGATGAAGGCCACGGTCTCATCGCAGATGATGAGGCGCTCGACGAGTTCGTCGATGGTGCGGTACTCGACCTTTCCGTTGGCGAAATGGTCTACGTAAGCGAGCCGTTCAGGGTTGTATCGAGCTGTGTGCTGGTACAGGGTGCGGATGCTCACGCCCCGTTCGATGAGCGGTTTGTCGCGCTCCAGCGCTTCCAGTAGGCGTTTCTCGGCGCTACGGGCGCTGCTGCTTGGCTGCACGGTGAGCATTTCGGTCTGGCACTGGGCCGTGGCCAGGTCGAGAGCCGCGTTGATGCGGTCCAGCCCCTCCAGCACGGTGATGGCGTGTGTCGGCGCGGCGTCCTGGACTCCGAGAAGCATGAAGGGTTCGAAGGCCTCGGAGAGCTTGATGGACTGCCGTCTTTGCTCGGTGATCTCGCGTTCGATCGGGTTGAGGCGCTGGGCCAGCGCGATGGCCGGCGGCACGGGACGCAGCCATTTCGCGTCATCAGGATCGGGGTGAAGAAGGGCGAACTCCATGAGGCAGGGAGCAGGCTCGACATCCGTCCGCAGGATGCGTCCTGCTCGTAGAGCACTCGCGTAGAGGCGCTTACCGTCCTCGCAGAGTGCCGTGACCGCATGGGGATGTGTCGCACTTGTCCCATTTGCTATCAAATCTCCACCCCCCAGGGTCCTGAACGTGCAGGAACATGATGCACCGATTGTGTGGCCATGACGTGCCTGAATGAGCCATCGTCTTACCCGACGGGGGAACGAGGGGACCTTCAAGTGAGGACGAAGCCGACTATGCGTAAGAGAATGCTTCGCTCGGTGCTTGTTGTCGCCGTTTCCGCCGTTGTGGCCTTCGGAGCTCTGGCTGGCCTCTCCGGTGCGGAGAGCGACGTGCACGGTGCGGTTGTTGGGGCCGAGGTTGCGGCTGCCGCCACGGTCGGCGACGCAGCGGTCAACGCCCCGGCGGACAGTAAGTGGGACTGATCGACATGACGACTCCACCTGACGACCGCTCCTTCCGTCGCGAGATGGCCACCGCCTACCGCTCCGGCTGGCACTTCATCGACCTGGTCACCGCCATCCCCCACAGCGGTGACTCGCTGATGGTGACCGTGTTCGGTGAGCCGGTCGTCGTCACGCGGGACGAGGACGGAGACGTACGGGCGTACCGGTGCCTGCGCCGGCCCCGGGGTGCTCCGCAGCCCGTCCGGTGTGCCATCCGGTACGGAATGATCTTCGTGAACCTGGACCAGCGGGACCACCGGCTCGCGCAGCCGGACACGCCCGCCCCGAGGACCATCTCAGCCACCCCCGCAGTGCCTGACGCGATTCCCCCGTCGTAACAGATCGCTCAGGTGCTTCCCCCGCAGCGGCGTCACCGTGACCTGAACACGGTGACGCCGCTGCAGTTTGTGGGGACATTTACCGGCATCCACCGGTTACCCGTACTGGCCGAAAGCCGTACCCCCGTACCCCGCCCCCGTGCCGCCCGTAGTCCCGGCCGGTGTCGGCTGCGTGTGCCGCCGCACCCTCGCCGGCCTCCCGCGTCCGCCTTCCCGTCCCGCTCGCCCCGCCGGGGCCCCGTTTCGGCCTTGAGTGGAATAGACTCAACTTTGTGTACGTTGACTGAGTCAGTACTGGACGCTGGACGCTAGGAGGAGAACCCGAACGTGGACGCCGAGCTGACCAACCGGAGCCGGGACGCGATCAACGCGGCCAGCAACCGGGCCGTGACCGAGGGGCACCCCGATCTCACCCCGGCACACCTGCTCCTGGCGCTGCTCCAGGGCCAGGACAACGAGAACATCACCGACCTCCTGGTCGCCGCCGAGGCCGACCTCGCCGCCGTGCGCGCCGGCGCCGAGCGCATCCTGGCGGGGCTGCCCAGCGTGACCGGCTCCACCGTCGCGCCCCCGCAGCCCAACCGCGAGATGCTCGCCGTCGTCGCCGACGCCCAGGCCCGCGCCAAGGAGCTCGGCGACGAGTACCTGTCCACCGAGCACCTTCTCATCGGCATCGCCGCCAAGGGCGGAGCCGCCGGAGAGGTGCTCCAGCAGCAGGGGGCCGGCGCGAAGAAGCTCCAGGAGGCCTTCCGGAAGGCCCGGGGCGGGCGCCGGGTGACCACCGCCGACCCGGAGGGGCAGTACAAGGCGCTGGAGAAGTTCGGCACGGACTTCACCGCCGCCGCCCGTGAGGGCAAGCTCGATCCCGTCATCGGGCGGGACCAGGAGATCCGCCGGGTCGTGCAGGTGCTCAGCCGCCGCACCAAGAACAACCCCGTCCTCATCGGCGAGCCCGGCGTCGGCAAGACCGCCGTCGTGGAGGGGCTCGCCCAGCGGATCGTGAAGGGCGACGTGCCCGAGTCGCTGAAGGACAAGCGGCTCGTCGCGCTGGACCTGGGCGCGATGGTCGCCGGCGCCAAGTACCGCGGCGAGTTCGAGGAGCGGCTGAAGACCGTCCTGGCGGAGATCAAGGACTCCGAGGGGCAGATCATCACGTTCATCGACGAGCTGCACACCGTCGTCGGCGCCGGCGCGGGCGGCGACTCCGCCATGGACGCCGGCAACATGCTCAAGCCCATGCTGGCGCGCGGTGAGCTGCGCATGGTCGGTGCGACGACCCTCGACGAGTACCGCGAGCGGATCGAGAAGGACCCGGCGCTGGAGCGGCGCTTCCAGCAGGTGCTGGTCGCCGAGCCGACCGTCGAGGACTCCATCGCGATCCTGCGCGGCCTCAAGGGCCGGTACGAGGCCCACCACAAGGTGCAGATCGCGGACAGCGCGCTGGTGGCGGCCGCGACCCTCTCCGACCGGTACATCACCTCCCGCTTCCTGCCCGACAAGGCGATCGACCTGGTCGACGAGGCAGCCTCCCGGCTGCGCATGGAGATCGACTCCTCGCCCGTCGAGATCGACGAGCTCCAGCGCGCCGTCGACCGGCTGAAGATGGAGGAGCTGGCGCTCAGCAAGGAGACCGACCAGGCCTCCAAGGAGCGCCTGGACAAGCTGCGCCGCGACCTCGCCGACAAGGAGGAGGAGCTGCGCGGCCTGACCGCCCGCTGGGAGAAGGAGAAGCAGTCCCTCAACCGCGTCGGTGAGCTGAAGGAGAAGCTGGACGAGCTGCGCGGCCAGGCCGAACGGGCCCAGCGCGACGGCGACTTCGACACCGCCTCCAAGCTGCTCTACGGCGAGATCCCGGCCGTGGAGCGGGATCTGGAGGCCGCCTCCGAGGCCGAGGAGGAGGTGGCGAAGGACACCATGGTCAAGGAGGAGGTCGGCTCCGACGACATCGCGGACGTCGTCGCCTCCTGGACCGGCATCCCGGCCGGCCGCCTGCTGGAGGGCGAGACGCAGAAGCTGCTGCGCATGGAGGACGAGCTGGGCAAGCGGCTGATCGGCCAGAGCGAGGCCGTGCGGGCCGTGTCCGACGCCGTGCGCCGCTCGCGCGCCGGGATCGCCGACCCCGACCGGCCGACGGGCTCCTTCCTCTTCCTCGGCCCCACCGGTGTCGGCAAGACCGAGCTGGCCAAGGCACTCGCCGACTTCCTCTTCGACGACGAGCGGGCGATGGTCCGCATCGACATGTCGGAGTACAGCGAGAAGCACAGCGTCGCCCGCCTGGTCGGCGCCCCGCCCGGCTACGTCGGCTACGAGGAGGGCGGCCAGCTCACCGAGGCCGTGCGGCGCAGGCCGTACTCCGTGGTGCTGCTGGACGAGGTGGAGAAGGCCCACCCTGAGGTCTTCGACATCCTGCTCCAGGTGCTCGACGACGGGCGGCTGACCGACGGGCAGGGGCGGACGGTCGACTTCCGCAACACCATCCTGGTGCTCACCTCCAACCTGGGCAGCCAGTACCTGGTCGACCCGGTCACCAGTGAGCAGGAGAAGAAGGAGCAGGTCCTGGAGGTGGTCCGGGCCTCCTTCAAGCCGGAGTTCCTCAACCGCCTGGACGACCTCGTGGTCTTCTCGGCCCTCACCAAGGACGAGCTGAGCCGGATCGCGCGGCTCCAGATCGACCGTCTGGCCCGCCGGCTGTCCGAGCGCCGGCTCAGCCTGGAGGTGACCGACGAGGCGCTGGCCTGGCTGGCCGACGAGGGCAACGATCCGGCCTACGGTGCCCGCCCGCTGCGCCGCCTGGTCCAGACCGCCATCGGCGACCGCCTCGCCCGGGAGATCCTCTCCGGCGAGATCAAGGACGGCGACACGGTCCGTGTGGACCGCTTCGGCGACGAACTGATCGTGGGGCCCGCGACCCGCGAGAAGTCGCTGTGAGCACGGCGCGGCGGCCCCTGCCCCGCGGGCGGGCCGCCGCGCGGTCCCTTCCCGGACGCGGGTCCCGGCGGGCGGGCCGGTTCCGGTCCGCCCCAGCGGGTAGTCGGCCAGGGCGTCCACCCGACCGGCCGGATCATGTCAGCCCACGGCTGACAGCGCCCCGGCAGGCTTGCCACCCCCCTCCCCGCATGGGGGAGGATGGCGGGATCCGTACGAAGGGAAAATCACGGTGAGCATCGACCCGTCCTCGATTCCGAACTTCGGGGGCCAGCAGCCCGAGCCGCAGCCCCAGGGACCGGCGGGCCCCGTCGTCCCGGATCAGGACCTCGTGAAGCAGCTCCTCGAACAGATGGAGCTGAAGTACGTCGTCGACGACGAGGGCGACCTCGCGGCGCCGTGGGAGCAGTTCCGTACGTACTTCATGTTCCGCGGCGAGGGCGACCAGCAGGTCTTCTCGGTGCGGACGTTCTACGACCGGCCCCACAAGATCGACGAGAAGCCCCAGCTGCTGGAGTCCATCGACGACTGGAACCGCCGCACGCTGTGGCCCAAGCTCTACACCCACACCCACGACGACGGCACCGTCCGCCTGATCGGCGAGGCCCAGATGCTGATCGGCATGGGCGTCAGCCTGGAGCACTTCGTCTCCTCCACGGTGAGCTGGGTGCGCGCCGCCATCGAGTTCGACCGGTGGCTGGTGGAGCAGCTCGGCCTGGAGCAGGAGGTCAACGACGCGGACAAGCCCCAGGACGGCGAGGAGTAGTCCGCCCCCTACAACGGCGTGTCGGCGAGTACGACCAGGTACGCGCCGTACGTGAAGGAGAGCCCGGCCAGGGCGCAGACCACCGCGGTGGCGTGCCAGGGCCGGGCTCTCGCCGTGCGCACCAGGGCCCGCGCCGGCGGCAGCAGCAGCGGGAAGGCGGGCAGCAGGAAGCGCGGCTTCGAGGCGAAGAACCCCGCCCCGCCGAGCGCGATCAGCAGCAGGACGCCGCTGTAGACGAGCAGCGGCAGCGGGGGCCGGTCCAGGGCCAGCAGGACGAAGAGCAGGACGGCCGCGGCGACGGTCAGCAGGGCGACGGGACGTCCAGCCGGTCGCCGCGCAGCAGCAGGTGCCGCACCGAGCGCACGGCGTCCCGGCCCAGGTCGAAGGTGGAGCCCCAGCCGCGCTGCACCGCGAAGTAGCCGCCGAACAGGTCGCCGGCGCGGTGCCCGACCCACAGGACGTACGCCGCCCAGCCCAGCGGGGCGAGCGCCGCGCCCGTCCACAGCCTGTGGGTGATCCGGCCGGGGCGGCGCCGGTGGCGCCAGACCTCCAGCCCGGCGGCGGCCAGCACCGCCGCCGCGACCGCGATGCCGTTGGGGCGGGCGAGGCCGGCCAGCGCGGCCAGGGCCCCGCCCACAGCCAGCGGCCGGTCAGCACGGCGTACAGCGCCCAGGCGGCGCAGGCGGTGAGCAGCGGCTCGGTGTAGGCCAGCGACAGCACCACGGAGTGCGGCAGCAGGCCCCACAGCACGACCGCGGCGGTGGCGACGGCCCGCCCGTACAGCCGGGCGCCGAGGGCGTGGATGCCGCAGGCCGCGACCACGGCGGCGGCCCACGACAGCAGCAGCGCGGCCGTCGCCCCACCGCCGGGGAGCACGGCCGAGAACGCGCGCACGAGCGCCGGGTAGAGCGGGAAGAACGCCAGGTCGCTCTGGACGATGTCGGGCGGGAAGTACAGGGTGCGGCCGTAGCCGTCGGCGGCGATGCCCAGGTACCAGCGCGAGTCCCAGGTGTGGCCGAGCAGGGTGAGCGGGTCGCGCCCGGCGGCCCGTGCGACGGCCGCCAGCACGGCGGTGCCGGTGAGCCGGGCGGCGAGGAACAGTCCGACGGCCGTCCACAGCCATGCCGCGGGGGAGAGCCGGAGCCCGGGGAGCGGCCGGGAGGCCGGCCGCGGCTCCCTCCGGCGTCCGGCGCCGGCCGGGTCCCGGCGGGGCGGACGAGCGTGCTGGCACGGGTCACACCGGCACGATGCAGGGGCCCCGCGCGGATGGCGAGCGGGCCGCGTCCGTGTGCGTGACGCAGCGGGCCGCGAACCGCCCGGTCGGCTCAGCCGGCGAGCCCCTTGAGCCGCGCGACGGCTTCCTCCAGGACGGGGATCCGCTTGCAGAACGCGAAGCGGACGAACGGGGCGCCGGCCTCCCGGTGGTCGTAGAAGACGGCGTTGGGGATGGCGACGACGCCGGCCCGCTCCGGCAGGGCGCGGCAGAACGCGAAGCCGTCGCCGTGCCCGAGGGGGCGGATGTCGGTGGTGACGAAGTACGTGCCGGCCGGGCGGTGCACGCCGAACCCGGCCTCCGCGAGCCCCGCCGCCAGCAGGTCCCGCTTGGCCCGCAGGTCGTCCCGCAGACCGGTGAAGTAGGAGCCGGGCAGCGCGAGGGCCTCGGCGACGGCGTACTGGAAGGGCCCCGCGGAGACGTACGTCAGGTACTGCTTGGCCGACCGCACCGCCGTGACCAGCGCCGGGGCGGCGGTGATCCAGCCGACCTTCCACCCGGTGAACGAAAACGTCTTTCCGCTCGACGAAATGCTCACCGTGCGCTCGCGCATCCCGGGGAAGGACGCCAGCGGCACGTGCTCGGCGTCGTCGAAGACCAGGTGCTCGTACACCTCGTCCGTCACCACCAGCAGGTCCCGCTCGACGGCCAGCTCCGCGATCGCCGCCAGCTCCTGGCGGGTCAGCACCGTGCCGGTGGGGTTGTGCGGGGTGTTGATCAGCAGCAGCCGGGTGCGGTCGGTGACGGCGTCCCGCAGCTCGTCCAGGTCGAGGCGGAACGGCCCGTGGCCCTCGGCGGGCGGGCGGAGCGTGACCGGGACCCGGGTGCCGCCGGCCATGGCGACGCAGGCCGCGTACGAGTCGTAGTACGGCTCGAACGCGATCACCTCGTCGCCGGGCTCCACCAGGGCGAGCAGCGCGGCGGCGATGGCCTCCGTGGCGCCGGCCGTCACCAGGACCTCCGTGTCCGGATCGTAGGACAGGCCGTAGTGGCGGTGCTGGTGCGCGGCGATCGCCTCGCGCAGCTCGGGGACGCCGGGGCCCGGCGGGTACTGGTTGCCGCGGCCGTCGCGCAGCGCCCGCACCGCGGCCTCCCTGACCTCCTCGGGGCCGTCCGTGTCCGGGAAGCCCTGGCCCAGGTTGATCGCCCCGGTCCGCACCGCCAGCGCGGACATCTCGGCGAAGATCGTCGTCCCGAACTCGGCGAGGCGGCGGTTGAGGAAGGGGCGCGAGGTGGAGGTCATGCGCGCCATCCTGCGCCGAAGCTCTGGAGTTCCTCAACTCTGCTTTGGGGCGCATCGGCCAAGGGCATGTCCCGGTCACGCAACGAGCGAGGCGCCCACGGGGGGTTGCTTCGAGCACTTCGAGCTTCGGGCACGAAAGGGGGTGACGCCATGGTCTTCGGCATCATCCTTGCAGTGATCGTCCTGGTCGCCCTGGTGACCGCGGTGGCCGCGGCCTTCGCGGCCGCCGGCGACGGACGGGGGCCCGCCGGCCGGCGGGCGCGCGCCGCCGGACGGGGGCGGCGGCAGCGACAGCAACAGCTGGTGGGCCGGCGGGATCGCCATCGGGGACTACGGCTCGTCCGGCGGGTCCGGCGGGTCCGACGGGGCTCCTGGGGAGGCCACTCCTGCGGTGGCGGCTCCTCCTCGTCCTGCGGCGGCGGAGGCGGCGGCGGAGGCGGATGCGGCGGAGGTGGCGGATGCTGACCCGGGCCTGCGGACGTCTCGTGCCCGTCGGCGTCGGCGGCTTCGGCACGGGCGGCGGCCGCGACTGCGGCTGCGGCTTCGGCTCCGGTCGTCGCGGTCGCCGGAAGGGAGCGACGTCATGATGATCGTACTGATCGTGATCGGCCTGGCCGTCTTCTTCTCCCTCTCCAGCCTCTGCGCGCGGCGGGGGAAGGCGGCCGGCCGTCCGGTGCACGGCCGCGGACGGGGCAGCTGGTGGGCCGGCGGTGACAGCGGCGGCGGCTGCTCCTCGGGCGGCTCGTCCTGCGGTGGTGGCTCCTCCTGCGGGGAGGAGGCGGCGGATGCGGTGGAGGCGGCGGCTGACACGGGGCAGCCGAGCCTCGGACGCGGGGAAACCGCATCCGTCCCACGGGGCCCGCGCCTGGGAGCGGGCCCCGTTTCCCGTACGCCGGGATCCGCGCACCGCTCCCCATGTGCGGTCGCACGCACCGGCGCACGCTCACCGGATGGGGCGCGCGCCGTGGTTGAACAGTTGCGCTGGGGGCCCTCTGAGGGATGGAAAGCCCACGAAGTTGGGTAAAAACGCTGTGGCGCCGCCTCAGTTCATGATTCGCTCTTGCTCACCGACGCAGCCCCTCGGACCTTCCGCGGACCCCACCTGACCGGCCGAACGGGCTGACCGGGCCGCACGCCCGGTGCGACCGGCGTGCACAGGACCCGCCCTTCCTCCCCTTTGTGTGCTTGCGGAGCCGATCCATGCTCACGACCCTGAACACCGCCTACACCGACACGCGCGCCGCCGACCTCGCCTGGGCGCTGGGGCGCGAACCGCTGCCCGCGCTGGCCACGCTCGACCTCGAACTGGCCGGGGCGAGGATGCAGTTGAGACTTCTCGGCGCTTCCCACCAGGTGCTTCTGGAGGAGGAGCGGGGCCTGTGCTCGGAGACGGTGGCGTGCATCCCGGGCAGCAGCACCCCGCTCCCGCTGGGCGTGGCCAAGCGGGTCGGCGACTGGGAGTACGAGTTCGCGGCCCGCGTGGAGCTGCTGTCGCCCGGCTCCTTCGCGGGCCGGGCGCAGGAGTTGCTGGCGCTGGTCTCCGACCATCCGCACGGCCTCGCCGGCGTCTTCCCCGGCAGCCCGCACGCCTTCACGGCCCTGCTGGCCCAGCGCCAGGGCGGCCAGGTGCAGTGGCGGACCTGGCACGCGTACCCGCAGGACGGGCAGCTGGTGGCGACCCGCACACGGGTAGGAGTGCGCTCACCGGCCCCCGTCCCGCGCCCCAACTCGCCCCGTCAGGGGTGTGAGCGAGTGAGGGGGCTTCTGATGGATCTCCCTAAACCTCGGGCGCGCAGCTGAACGACAGCTCCACACGTGTGGGTGACGAAGCGCACCGCAGGAGTGACGTAACGTCACACCGTGATCGAGCAGCACGCCCCCGCCTCACGCGGCAATGCGCCACCCTGGGCCACCCCCGGCGGCTCCGGCGGCTCGACCGGACCGGACAGCCCCGCCGCCGCGAGGCTGCCCGTGCGGCCGGGGACCGGGCGGTTCCTGGTGCTCGCGGGCGTCTTCGTCTGCGCGGCCTGCGGCCTGGTGTACGAACTGGTCCTCGTCGCCCTCGCCTCGCACCTGATGGGCGACTCGGTCACCCAGGCCTCCGTCGTGCTGTCCGTCATGGTGTTCGCGATGGGCGTCGGGTCGCTCGCCGCGAAGCGGCTGCGGCGCCGCGCGGCCGTCGCCTTCGGCGCCGTCGAGGCCGTCCTCGCGCTCGTCGGCGGCGTCAGCGCCATGGTGCTGTACGCCCTCTTCGCCTGGACCGGCGCGTGGGGCGGCCTGTGGGCGCACGGCCCGCGGTTCCTGCTGGTCGCCTTCTCGCTCGCCATCGGCCTGCTGATCGGCGCCGAGGTCCCGCTGCTCATGGAGCTGATCCAGCGCATCCGCCGCCAGGACGCGGGCGGCGCCGTCGCCGACCTGTTCGCCGCGGACTACGTCGGCGCCCTCATCGGCGGCCTGGCCTTCCCCTTCCTCCTGCTGCCCGTCTTCGGCCAGCTGACCGGCGCCCTGCTCACCGGCACCGTCAACGCGTCCGTCGGCGCCGCCCTCGTCCTCGGCCTGTTCCGGCGCGACCTGAGCCGCCGCGACCGCCGGCTGCTGCTCGCCGCCAACGCCACCGTCCTCGCGGTGCTGTCCGCGGCCACCGTCCTCGTCGACGACTTCGAACGCGCCGCCCGGCACGCGGTCTACGGCCCGGACGTCCGCGTCGCCCTCCAGACCGACGTGCAGGAGGTCGTCCTCACCGGCGGCACCGGCGGCCGGCCCCTCGGGCTGTTCCTCAACGGCAGACGGCGGGCCGGCGGCGAGGCCCGCCGCTACCCGAGGCCCTCGTCCATCCCGCCCTGACCGGCCCCCACACGCGCGTGCTGGTCCTCGGCGGCGGCGACGGCCTCGCCGTCCGGGAGGTGCTGCGCCACCCGGACGTCCGGCGGGTCGACGTCGTCGAACTCGACGCCGGCCTCGCCCGGCTGGCCCGCACCGACCCCGCCCTGTCGGCGCTGAACGGACACGCCTACGACGACCCCCGGGTCCACGTGACGACGGGCGAGGCGTTCCGCATGCTGCGCGGCGCGGCCCCGGCCTCGTACGACGTGGTGATCTCGGACCTGCCCGACCCGTCCGTCACGGCCGGTACGAAGCTCTACTCGCAGGAGTTCTACGGTCTGGCCCGGCGGGTGCTGGCCCCCGGCGGACGGCTCGTCGTGCACGCCGGGCCGGTCGCCGCACGGCCCGAGACGTTCTGGACGGTGGAGTCGACGCTCCGCGCCGCCGGGTTCCGCACGGCCCGTACCGGGTGACCGGCGACGCGTCCGGCCGCGCGGCCGACGACCCCGCCGACCGCCGGCGGGCACCGGCCGGGCCACCGCCGACTGGGGTTTCGTGCTGGCCGGCATCCGCACCGTCCCCGAGCCGCGCCTCGCCGCCGACGGCCCGCGTCCCCGCACGCTGACCGCCGCCTCCCTCGCCGCCGGCGCCCAGGCGGCCGCCCGCGCCCGCGTCCCGGACCTGCCGCCGTCGACGCTCACGCACCCCCGCTACTGACGCCACCGGCGACCCCGCTTCTGACGCCTCCGGCGACCCTCCGCTCCTGGCGCCTCGGGCGACTCCCGCTCCTGACGCCTCGGGCGACTCCCGCTCCTGACGCCTCCGGCGACCCCGCTCCTGACGCCTCGGGCGGCCTCCGCTCCTGACGCCTCGGGCGGCCCCGCTCCTGGCGACCGTCTCGCTCCTGACGACCGTCTGCGCGAACGGCCCGCGCGGCGGTCCGCCCTCCCCGGAACAGGGACGGACCGCCGCGATCCCCCGGTGGATCGTTCGCACCGAGAACATACGGCCGTCCCCCGGCGTCCGAATCCCGCGCCGGTTGGATCCGCCCCCAACCTGCGCGGTAGCCGCCGGCCGCCGCCTGCAACTTCCGCGGTACGGCACCGAGGGGACGCGTCCGTCCCGCCACCGGCCTTACGCTGCGGCAATGCGTCTGCACCCGCTGGCGGCCGACGGCCTGATCGCCGCGGCGCTGACGACCGTGGCGGCCCTGCTCGGCACCGAGGCCGCCGCCCAGGGGTGGCCCGCGCTGGACCCGCTCGCCTGGACCCTCGTGGCCTGCGTCAACCTGCCCCTGGCGCTGCGCACCCGGGCCCCGGTGACCGTCTGCCTCGCCGTCCACGCCTGCTGGGCGGTCTACGTCACCCTGGGCGAGTGGCCGGTGGTGAACTCCTTCGGCCCGATGCTCGCCGTCTACACCGTCGCCTCCCTGCGCCCCACCCGGACCGCAGCGGCCTGCGCCGCCCTCCTCGCCGGGGTGTGGATCCACGCCGGACTGATCACCGACGGCGCCGCGATGCCCTCCGTCCTCGGCCAGGCCGTCGGCTTCCCGCTGGTGCTCTGGCGGTTCGGGTACGTCGCCCGCAGAACGGCGGAGCTGACCCGGCAGCTCCGCGCCGAACAGGCCGAACGGGCCCGGCGCGAGGTCGCCGAGGAACGGGTGCGCATCGCCCGCGAACTGCACGACGTGGTCGCCCACCACATCGCCGTCATCAACGTCCAGGCGGGCCTGGCCCGGTTCGTGTTCACCTCCGACGCCCGCACCGCCCGCGACTCCCTCGACACCATCGAGGGCGCCAGCGGCGAGGCCCTCGCCGAACTGCGCCGCATGCTGGGCCTGCTGCGCGCCGACGGGGTGCAGGGCGCGGAGAACACCCCGGCGCCCGGCCTGGACCAGCTGGAGGAGATGGTCGCCCGGGTCCGGGCCGGCGGCGTCGGCGTCGACCTGACCGTCACCGGCGAGCCCCGGCCGCTGCCGCCGGGAGTGCAGCTGTGCGTCTACCGGATCGTCCAGGAGGCCCTGACCAACGTCCTCAAACACGCGCCCGGCTCCCGCGCCGCCGTCGAACTCGCCTACCGGGCGGGCGAGGTGACGGTGTCGGTGACCGACGACGGAACCGGCGACGGGAACCGCGAGGGGAACGGCCACGGAAACGGTGACGGAGAGGGGGTGGAATCGGACACCTCGCCCCAGCGCGGCGGCCACGGCTTGATCGGCATGCGGGAACGGGCCAAGCTCTACGGCGGGACGATCGCCGTCGGCCCGCGCAGCGAAGGGGGATTCGGCGTGCACCTGACCCTGCCGACGCCGGTACCGGCCGCACGCCGGAAGGACGCCGTCACCGAATGACCGCGCACGACGGAGACGGTTCCGGCCCCGGCCCGATCCGGGTGCTCGTCGTCGACGACCAGTTCCTCGTCCGCAGCGGCCTGGCCGCCCTGCTGCGCGCCGCCCCGGCATGGAGGTCGTCGGCGAGGCGGCCGACGGCGCCGAGGCGGTGGCGCTGGCCGCCCGGACCCGGCCGGACGTCGTCCTGATGGACATCCGCATGCCCGGCATGACCGGCATCGAGGCCACGGCCCGGATCCTCGCCGAAGCGGTGGACCCGGCGCCCCGCGTGCTGGTCCTGACCACCTTCGACCTCGACGAGTACGTGTACGGCGCCCTGCGCGCCGGTGCCTCCGGCTTCCTGCTCAAGGACGCCGGACCCGAGCGGCTGCTGGCCGCGGTCACCGCGGTGCACGGCGGCGACGCGCTGTTCGCCCCCGCGGTCACCCGGCGCCTGGTGGAGGCGTTCACGCAGGTGGCCGACCGGGCGGCGCGCGGCTCCGGCCCGCCGCCCGGACTGACGGCGCTGACCGGCCGGGAGGTCGAGGTCCTGGAACTGGTCGCCCGCGGCCTGACCAACGCCGAGGCCGCCGACCGGCTCTTCATCAGCGAGGCCACGGTCAAGACCCACCTCAACCGCACGATGGCCAAGCTCGGGCTGGCCAGCCGGGCGCAGGCGGTGGTGCTGGCGTACGAGACGGGCCTGGTACGGCCGGGCGGCGGCTCCGGCACGACGCCCTGACACCCGGACCGCGGGGACGGGCGCGTGGGGGCGGGCGCGACGACTTCGCGCCGACGGGGGCGGGCGCGACGACTTCGCGCCGACGGGGGTGGACGCGGCGACTCGTGGTAGGCTGCGTCGACATGGAGCATGAGGTGTTCGTTCCGGTTCCGGCCGAGCGGCTCAGGGAGGTGCTGGCCGACCCCGCACGGGTCGCCGGCGCGGTGCCCGGGCTCCAGCAGGACGCCGGCGCAGAGCCCGTCGCCGGGCGGCTGAAGATGCGCGTCGGCGGTCACTCCATCACCTACCGGGGCTCGCTGCGGCTGTCGGCGCGCGAGGACGGCGCGTTCGCCGTCGAGGGCGAGGGCACCGAGGCGCGCGGCAGCGGCAAGGCCGCGTTCGCGCTCACGGTGCGCGTCCGGGACGCCGAGGGCGGCGCCACCGTCGCCTTCGACGGGACGGCCACCGCGGACGGCCGGGTCACGGAACTGGAGCAGGACGCGGTCACCTCGTCCGTGCAGCGGCTGCTGGCCCGCGTCGCGGAGAACCTGGCGGAGGCCGCGCCCGCGTCGCGGCCGTCCCCGGACTCCGTGGAGGCCGTGGCCACCGAGGACTTCGAGCCCGCGGCGGCCGCCGACCTCGACACGACCCCCGACGCGGACGACGCCCCGTCCCCCCGGCACCCCGCGCCCCGCCCCCACCGAGCCCGAGGCGTCCGCCGAATCCGGCGCGCCCTCCGAGCCCGGCGCGCCCTCCGAGCCCTCCGAGCCCGGCGAGCCCGCCCAGCCCGCCCAGCCCGCCCAGCCTGCGGAGCCCACCGAAGCGGCGGAGCCGTCCGCCCCTTCGGAACCGCCCGCCCCCTCGGCCCCGTCGGACTCGAACGCCTCACCCTCACCCTCACCCTCCCCCTCCGTCTTCGACGCCGAGATCCCCCGTCGTCGCTCGACCCAGCCGCCGACGAGGAGGCGTCGGCCGAGCCGCCCGCCGAGGCGGCGCACGCACGGCGGACGATGATCGGGCGCAGCGCCGAGGAGGTGGACCACGCCCCGCCGCGCGGCCGGTACGCCCCCGTCCCCGCGCCCCAGGCGGCCACCCCCGGCACGCCCCTGCGCTGGGCGGCCCCCGCCGCCGCGCTGGTCGTGGCGTCGGCGATCGTGGTCGGCCGCGCCCTGCGCCGGCGCCGTTGACCTCCCCCAGGGGGTGTCGCCGATCATGCCGGGCTCGCGGCGCGATCGGCGAGACACCCCTAGCGGTACGGCACGGGCGGCGGTCCGGCCGCCCCAGTAGGGTCGTCCCGTGAGCAACGAAGAGATCACTCTGGCCGCGGGCGACGCGGAGGCGACCGTCCGGCCGGGCAACGGCGGCCGGGTCACCGGGCTGCGCGTCGGCGGAGTCGAGCTGCTCCGGCAGGGCGAGCGGTACGGCTGCTTCCCGATGGTCCCCTGGTGCGGCCGGATCCGCGAGGGCCGCTTCCGCGACGGCGCGACCGTCCGCCAGATGCCGCTCAACAACCCGCCCCACGCCATCCACGGCACCGCCCGCGACGCCGCCTGGCGCACCGCGCGCGCGACGAAGACCGAGGCCGTCCTCACCCACGACCTCGCCGACCCGTGGCCCTATCCCGGCCGGGTCACCCAGCACGTCGCGCTCGCCGAGGACGCCCTGACGCTGACGATGTCCGTCGAGACGTACGAGTCGTCGTTCCCGGCGCAGATCGGCTGGCACCCGTGGTTCAACCGCACCCTCGGCGGCACGGACGTCGCCCTCGGCTTCGACCCCGCCTGGCAGGAGGAGCGCGGCGACGACCACCTGCCCACCGGCAACCGGATCGACCCGAGGCCGGGCCCCTGGGACGACTGCTTCGGCATGCCCGGCGGCGTCGACGTCACCCTCACCTGGCCCGGGCTGCTGGAGCTGAGGGTGACCAGCCCCGAGGAGTGGGTCGTGGTCTACGACGAGCAGGACGCCGCCGTCTGCGTGGAGCCGCAGACCGGCCCGCCCAACGGCCTCAACACCCTCCCGCGCCTGGTCACGCCCCTGGAGCCGCTGGAGGCCACCACGACGTGGAGCTGGCGCCGCCTTTAAGCTGGCCACCATGAGTGACGTACGCGGCGCGCTGCTGCAGCAGATCAAGGACAAGGCCGTGGTGCACGGCAAGGTGACCCTCTCCTCGGGTCTGGAGGCCGACTACTACGTCGACCTGCGCCGCATCACCCTGGACGGCGAGGCCGCGCCGCTGGTCGGGCAGGTGCTGCTGGACCTCACCGCCGATCTCGAGTTCGACGCGGTGGGCGGGCTCACCATGGGCGCCGACCCGGTCGCCGCGAGCATGCTGCACGCCGCCGCCGCGCGCGGCCGCAGGCTGGACGCCTTCGTCGTCCGCAAGGCCGCCAAGGCGCACGGCCTGCAGCGCCGTGTCGAGGGCCCGGACATCGCCGGCCGCCGCGTCCTGGTCGTGGAGGACACCTCCACCACCGGCGGCTCCCCGCTCACGGCCGTCGAGGCCGTCCGCGAGGCCGGCGCCGAGGTCGTCGCCGTCGCGACGATCGTCGACCGGGCGACCGGCGCCGCCGAGAAGATCCAGGAGGGCGCCGGCGTGCCGTACCTGTACGCGTACTCCAAGGACGAGCTGGGCCTGGACTGAGGTCCACTCGGCGCCGGCCGCCCCGTCTGGAAAGATGGCCCCGACGATGACGTCGCAGCCAAGGTTCTAGGTCAGGGCCGACAGGTACGAGCACTCCCACCCGCAGAAACAAGGAGCGGACAGATGCCCATCGCAACTCCCGAGGTCTACAACGAGATGCTGGACCGGGCGAAGGCAGGCAAGTTCGCCTACCCGGCCATCAACGTGACCTCCTCCCAGACCCTGCACGCGGCCCTGCGCGGTTTCGCGGAGGCGGAGAGCGACGGCATCGTTCAGATCTCCACCGGCGGTGCCGAGTTCCTCGGCGGCCAGCACAACAAGGACATGGTGACCGGCGCGGTCGCCCTGGCCGAGTTCGCGCACATCGTCGCCGAGAAGTACGACGTCAACATCGCCCTGCACACGGACCACTGCCCGAAGGACAAGCTCGACGGGTACGTCCGCCCGCTGCTGGCGGTCTCCGAGGAGCGCGTCAAGGCCGGCCGCAACCCGCTCTTCCAGTCGCACATGTGGGACGGCTCCGCCGAGACCCTCTCCGACAACCTGGCCATCGCCCAGGAGCTGCTGGAGCGCGCCAAGGCCGCCAACATCATCCTCGAGGTCGAGATCACCCCGACCGGCGGCGAGGAGGACGGCGTCTCCCACGAGATCAACGACTCCCTGTACACCACGGTCGACGACGCGGTCCGCACCGCCGAGGCCCTGGGCCTGGGCGAGAAGGGCCGCTACCTGCTCGCCGCGTCCTTCGGCAACGTCCACGGCGTGTACAAGCCGGGCAACGTCGTGCTCCGCCCCGAGCTGCTCAAGGAGCTGAACGAGGGCGTCGCCGCGAAGTACGGCCGGCCCGCCGGCTCCAAGCCGTTCGACTTCGTCTTCCACGGCGGCTCCGGCTCCACGGAGGAGGAGATCCGCACCGCGCTGGAGAACGGCGTGGTCAAGATGAACATCGACACGGACACGCAGTACGCCTTCACGCGTCCGGTCGCCGACCACATGTTCCGCAACTACGACGGCGTCCTGAAGGTCGACGGCGAGGTCGGCAACAAGAAGACCTACGACCCGCGGACCTGGGGCAAGCTCGCCGAGGCGAGCATGGCCGCCCGCGTCGTCGAGGCCTGCGGCCACCTGCGCTCGGCGGGCCAGCGCATCAAGTGACCCGCGGCACGTCACGGGCCCGGCACCCTCGCGGTGCCGGGCCCTCGCCGTGCCCCCGCCCGGCCATGGCGCAGACTTGGGGCATGGCCATTCACGAGAACCTCCTCGGGGACCGCCCCCGACCCACCTCCCCGACGACCCCGGGCCGCGCGAGCTGCTCGCGGGCGGCGCCTCGCCCGCCGACGTCGCCGCCGAGCACCCCACCTCCTCGCTCGCGTGGGCGCAGCTCGCCGACGAGGCCTTCGAGCGGGGCAGCGTCGTGGAGTCGTACGCCTACGCCCGCACGGGCTACCACCGGGGCCTGGACGCGCTGCGCCGCAACGGCTGGAAGGGCCACGGCCCGGTGCCCTGGGAGCACGAGCCGAACCGCGGCTTCCTGCGCGCCCTGCACGCCCTCGCCCGCGCCGCCCAGGCGATCGGCGAGAAGGAGGAGTACGAGCGCTGCAGCCAGTTCCTGCGGGACTCCTCGCCGACGGCGGCCGACGTCCTGCGCTGACCGGGGACCCCTGCCGGGCCCGCCCGTGGACGGGCGGGCCTTGCGGTTTGCTGGGACGATTGCGGAGGATGCCGTGTGGGGACCGGGGCCCCCGTGCCGGTAACGGCAGGGCGGACCGCTACCCGGAGTGCACATCAGGAGACAGCGATGTCCCACGACGCCCCGAATCTCGACTTCGAGGGCAGCACGCCGTACGAGGACTACGTCAAGGCGGACGTGCTCACCCATCTCCAGCACACCCTCTCCGACGATCCCGGAGAGATGGTCTTCCTGGTCACGACCCAGGTGATGGAGCTGTGGTTCACCGTCATCGTCCACGAGTGGGAGACGGCCGCGCGGGCCCTGCGCGGTGACGACGTACGGACGGCGACCGACGCGCTGAAGCGCTCGGTGCGCGAGCTGGAGGCGCTGAACGCCTCCTGGATCCCGCTGGGCAGCTCACCCCGGCCCAGTTCAACTCCTACCGGGGCGCCCTCGGCGAGGGCTCCGGCTTCCAGTCGGCCATGTACCGCCGCATGGAGTTCCTGCTCGGCGAGAAGTCCGCGTCCATGCTCGTACCGCACCGCGGCTCCCCGCGCGTCCACGCGGAGCTGGAGAAGGCGCTGCACGAACCCAGCCTGTACGACGAGGTGGTCCGGCTGCTGGCGCGGCGCGGGTACGACATCCCGGACGCCGTCCTGCACCGCGAGGTGTCCCAGCCGTACGAGGCGTCGCCCGAGGTCGAGGCGGCCTGGACGGCCGTGTACGCCGGCGACCAGAACGGCGAGCTGGCCCGGCTCGGCGAGGCGCTGACCGACGTCGCCGAGCTGGTGTGGCGCTGGCGCAACGACCACCTGGTCGCCACCCGGCGCGCGATGGGCGCCAAGACCGGCACCGGCGGTTCCGCCGGGGTGGCCTGGCTGGAGAAGCGGGCCCGCAAGAACGTCTTCCCCGAGCTGTGGACGGCGCGGTCGTATGTCTGAGCTGAGTGCCGCCGCGGAGAAACTGGACGCGGCCGACGAGCTGCGCGGGCTGCGCGACAGGTTCGTCCTCGACGACGTGGTCTACCTGGACGGCAACTCGCTCGGCGCGCTGCCCGCCGCCGTCCCCGGCGCGGTCGAGGACGTCGTCCGCCGCCAGTGGGGCGAGCTGCGCATCCGGTCCTGGGAGGAGAGCGGCTGGTGGACCGCGCCCGAGCGGATCGGCGACCGGATCGCCCCCCTGGTGGGCGCGGCTCCCGGGCAGATCGTGGTCGGCGACTCCACCAGCGTCAACGTCTTCAAGGCCGTCGTGGCCGCCGTGCGGATGGCCCGGGAGCGGGACGGCGCGGGCCGGGACGAGATCCTGGTCGACGCCACCACCTTCCCCACGGACGGGTACATCGCCGAGTCCGCCGCCCGGATGACGGGGTGCGCGCTGCGGCCGGTCACGCCCGCCGAGGTGCCGTCGGCGCTCGGGGACCGCACCGCCGCCGTCCTGCTCAACCACGTCGACTACCGCACCGGCCGGCTGCACGACCTGCCCGGCCTCACGGCCGCCGTGCACGCGGCGGGCGCCCACGCCGTCTGGGACCTGTGCCACAGCGCGGGCGCGCTGCCCGTCGGGCTGGACGAGCACGGCGTGGACCTGGCGGTCGGCTGTACCTACAAGTACCTCAACGGCGGGCCCGGTTCGCCCGCGTACCTGTACGTGCGGGCCGCTCTCCAGGACCGCTTCGACTCGCCGCTGCCCGGCTGGAACTCGCACGCCGAGCCGTTCGGGATGGCGCCCGCCTACGCCCCGGCCTCCGGTGCGCCGCGCGGTCGCGTCGGCACCCCGGACATCCTCTCCATGCTCGCGCTGGAGGCGGCCCTGGACGTGTGGGACGGGGTGTCGCTGGAGGCGGTGCGGGCCAAGTCGCTGGCGCTGACCGATTTCTTCCTGAGGTGCGTGGCCCAGTACGTGCCCGAGGGCCGGGTGGAGTGCGTCACGCCGCTCGCCCACGCCGAGCGCGGCAGCCAGATCGCCCTGCGCTGCGAGGGCGCCGGGGACGTGATGAAGCGGCTGATCGAGCGCGGGTGGTCGGCGACTTCCGCCACCCGGACGTCCTGCGCTTCGGCTTCACCCCGCTGTACGTCGGCTTCGCGGACGTGGAACTGGCGGCACGGGTGCTGGGGAGGTGCTGGGGTAGCCGGGGGCGGTGCCGGGGCTGAGGGCCGGTGCCGGGCCGGGCGGTGCCGGGGCGTGTGCGGTGAGCGGGCGGCCGGCGGCCGTTTCCGGACTCACCCAGCGTGACATCGGCGTGTCCGCGCACGTCACCGGCCTGGTACCGTCCCGCCATCGGCCGATTTCCTTCTCTGGCCCACCAACACGGTTACAACGCTGAGAGGTTGGAGCATGCCGGACGCCGCCGCAGAGCCGGGGCACGCCGCCGTGGGGCCGGGCACGCCGCCCGGAGCAGGGGGACGCCGCCGCGCGGAACGCCGCGGAGGAGACGTCGCTCCTCTCGCACCCCGCGGCCGACCCCGACGTCACCGCCGCGTACGGCGACCACCCCGACCAGGTGATCGACTTCTACGTCCCCCGCGCGGTGGCCGGCCCGGGCGGCCCCGCGCCCGTGGTCGTCGTCCTGCACGGCGGTGCCTGGCGTGCGCCGTACGACCGGCGGCACATCAGCCCCTTCGCCGCGTTCCTGGCCCGCCGCGGGTTCGCGGTGGCCAGCGTGGAGTACCGGCGCGGGCGACGGCGGCCGACGGCGCGGCGGGGCTCCGGTCGCCGGGCGCTGGCCCGAGACCTTCGACGACGTGGCCGCCGCCCTCGACGCGCTGCCCGCGCTCGTACGGGAGCACCTGCCGCAGGCCGACCCGCGGCGCACCGTGCTCACCGGCCACTCGGCGGGCGGGCACCTGGCGCTGTGGGCGGCGGCCCGGCACGTGCTGCCCGCCGGTTCCCCCTGGCACGCCGGCCGCCCCACTCCGCTGCGCGGCGTCGTCGCGCTCGCGCCGATCGCGGACCTCGCCCTCGCCGACGAGCTGGGCGTGTGCGGCGGTGCGGCGCGGCAACTGCTCGGCGGCGCGGAGCTGTTCGACGGGCGCCGGCCGTACGCGGACCCCGCGCTGCTGCTCCCCACCGGGATCGCGACCACGCTAGTCCAGGGCCGGGACGACGTCGAGGTGCCGCAGGCGGTCGCCGAGGCGTACGCGGACGCGGCGGCCAGGGCCGGGGAGGTGGTGGGCGTGACCCTGCTGGAGGACGTCGGCCACTATCCGCTGATCGATCCGGCCGCGGACGCCTGCGCGGTGGTGGCGGAGGAGATCGCCCAACTGGCGTGGTGACGCCGGTCCGCCGTCCGCTCGACGCCGGTCTGGATCCGGTCTGGATCCGGTCTGCCGTCGGTCTGATGCCGGTCTGCCGTCGGTCTGATGCTGGTCTGCCGGCGGCCTGATGCCGGCGGCTTGTGGGACTCGTCGGGCGCCGCCCGGCCGCCCTTGTCGTACCCGTAATACCTGAGAGCTACTTCGCAGGTGAGCTCCCTGGCGTGACGCGAGCGAGGGTGCGCGCTCCGTAACTTCCCTTCCGTGGGGGCCCGATGGGCGGGCCGCCGGAAGGGAAACGGTGATGGTGCGGGGGACGGCGGGCCGCCGCCGGCAGTGGCAGCAGCACCGCCGGCACACCGGGCGAGGGCGGTCGCGGGGCGAGGGACGGGCGAGGGGCGAGGGGCGGTCACGGGGCGAGGGGCGGTCTCCGAGCGGGGGACGTCCACCGGGCGAACGGCGTCCATCTGGCGAACGGCGTTCACCGGGCGCGGGACGCGCGCCGGGCGAGGGATGCGCACCCTGCTGGCGGGGTCATCGCCGGTGCGGTGGTGTTCCCCCTCTCCGCCGCCGCGCGGCCCGAGATACCCGCCCCGCCCCGGCCGCGTCCGCTCCGGTGACGGCGGCGACGCTGGCGTCGACGTACGCGGCCAACCGGGCCAACGCCGCCGAGGCAGCCCGGATGGCCGCCGCCCACGGCGACCGCCACCGGGCCGCCGCCGACCGTGAGCTGGCCGCCCCGGCCCGGCACCTGCTGGCCTTCGACGGCCGGGGCGCCGGCCGGGCCACGGAGGTCTTCGGCGACCTCGCCCGCGCCGACCGCGTCGCCGTCCTCGTGCCCGGCTCCGACACCGGCCTGGACACCTACGGCCGGTTCCGCGACGCCGCGCTCGCCCTGCACCGGCGACTCGCCGCCGAGGCCCCGGAGGGCACCCGCACGGCGGTCGTGGCCTGGCTGGGCTACGAGACGCCGGACACGGTCGGCACCGCCGTCACCACGACCGGCCGGGCCGACCTCGCCGCGCCGCGGCTGCGCGCCCTGGTCCGCTCCCTGCACACGGTCGCCGGCCCCGGCGCGCACCTGTCCCTGCTGTGCCACTCCTACGGCTCGGTCGTCTGCGCCCGCGCCGCCACCGGCCTGGACGTCACCGACATCGCCCTGCTCGGCAGCCCCGGCACCGGCGCGGACACCGCCGCCGCGCTGGGCACCGACGCCCGGGTCTGGGCGGCCCGCGGCGACGACGACTGGGTGGAGCACGTGCCGCACGTCCGCGTGGACCTGTTCGGCACCACCGTCGGCTTCGGCACCGACCCGGTCTCCCCGGCGTTCGGCGCCCGGGTCTTCGACGCGGGCACGGGCGGCCACAGCAACTACTTCGACCCCGGCTCCGTCTCCCTGACCAACCTGGCCCGGATCGTCCTGGGCGAGACCGCGGAGGTGACCCGTGACTGACCTGGCACGAACACCCCGGCACGCCCTGCGCCGTGCCGCCGCCCGGATCGACGCCGCCACCCCGGTGGACCGGGACCGGTCCGTCGACGCCCTGCGCGCCGCCGCCATCCTCGGCGTGGTCCTCGGACACTGGCTGGTGACCGCCCTGGTCGCCGACGGCGGCGGGCTGCACGCGGCCAGCCCGCTGCGGGACATGCCCTGGCTGGCCCCGGTCTCCTGGCTCTTCCAGACCCTCGCCGTGTTCTTCCTGGTCGGCGGCCATGTCGCCACCCGGGTTACGCGGCGGCCCGCGCCCGCGGCACCACCTACCGCCGCTGGCTGACCGCCCGGCTGTCCCGGCTGTTCCGCCCCGCCGCCGCCCTCCTCGCCCTGTGGACGGTGACGGCGGCCCTGCTGATCCGGACGGGCGCGGACTCCGGGACCGTCCACACCCTGGTGAAACTGGCCCTGTCCCCGCTGTGGTTCCTGCTGGTCTTCGCCGCGCTGACGGCGGCGACCCCGCTGCTGAGCCGGCTGCACCCGCTGTGGCCGCTCGCCGTCGTCCTCCATGTCGACCTGCTGCGTTTCGGTCTCGGCGCCCCCTCCTGGCTGGGCTGGGTCAACGTCGCCGCCGGCTGGCTGGTCCCCTACACCCTCGGCGCCGCCTGGACCCGCGGGAACCGGACCGCCGCGCGGGCTGGGTCCTGCTCACCGGCGGTGTGGCGGCGACCGCGGTGCTCGTCGCGGGGGCGGGATACCCGGCGTCGATGGTCGGCGTCCCCGGCGTCGCGGTGTCCAACCTCGACCCGCCGACGCTGGCCGCCGTCACCTTCGGCCTGGCCCAGTGCGGCCTCGCCCTGCTGCTGCGGGAACCGCTGCGCCGCCTCATGCGCCGGCCGGGGGTCTGGGCGGCGGTGGCGCTCGCCAACCTCTCCGCGATGACGATCTTCCTGTGGCACCAGACGGCCCTGATGGCGACCACGGCCACCGGCCTCCTCGCCGGCCGTCTCCCCGGCCTGCACACGCTCCCCGACGGCCCGGGCTGGGTCGCGGCCCGCCTGGCCTGGCTCCCGGTGTTCGCCCTGGTCCTGGCCGGGTGCTGGGTGGCCTTCCACCCCGCCGAGCGGGGCGGCGGCCGGCGCCGCTCCCACGTCGTGCGCACCCATCGCCCCCGCCGCCCCGGTCGCGCCGGGACACCTCGCGGGCCGGAGCCTAGGGTGGGGGCGTGATGACCAGGGGAGCGGCCTCGCGCGCCGGATGCGGATACTGCGCGACGACCTGTGGACCGCGCGGACGGACCCGCTGCCGCCGTCCACATGGCTGCGCTGGCTGCCGCACGGCATCGTGTGCCTCGCGGCCCTGGGCGTGCTGCTGGGCGACTCCGCCCAGCTCGGCGACCACGGCCGGCTGGACCCCGGGTTCGCCTTCCTGATCGCCGTCGGCCAGGCGGGCGGGATGGTGCTCGCCCTGTGGCGTCCGGTCCTCGCCTGGTGGGTGACGCTGGCGGCCACCGTGGTCGGGTCCCTCGCGGTGCGCTCCCGGATGGAGTCCGGCGACGACGCGTTCACCTGGCCCTGGACCTCGGCCGGGCTGATCGCCCACCTGGTCGTCCTGCTCCTGCTCGCCCTGCGCGTGCGCACCCGGGTCGCGGTGGAGGCCCTGGGGGTGACCGCCCTGGTCACCTACGTCCTCCAGGGACTGATCGGCGGGCTGGACTACCAGCCCACCGGGCAGCTGGCCGTCGCCCTGTTCGCCGTCGCCGTCCTGCTGGGCGTCGCCCTGCGCGGACGCCGGGAGGCCCGCGCACAGCTGGTGCAGCAGACGTCGCTGACCGCCGAGGAGCGCGCCCGGCGCACCCTGCTGGAGGAGCGCAGCCGCATCGCCCGCGAGCTGCACGACGTGGTCGCCCACCACATGTCCGTGATCTCCATCCAGGCCCAGGTCGCCCCGCACCTCGTGCAGGACCCGCCGCAGGAGCTGAAGGAGAACCTGGCGGGCATCCGGCAGAACGCGCTGGAGGCGCTGACGGAGCTGCGCCGGGTCCTGGGCGTGCTGCGCTCCGAGCACCCGGAGACCGGCGAGCCGCTCGACGCGCCCGGCACACCCGGCACGGACACCGCCCCGCACGCCCCGCAGCCCACCCTCGACCGGCTGGACACCCTGGTGGAGAACACCCGGGCGGCGGGCCTCACCGTGACCACCGAGACCAGCGGCACCCGGCGGCCGCTGCCGCCCGGCGTCGAGCTGTCGGCGTACCGGATCGTGCAGGAGGCGCTGAGCAACGTGCTCAGACACGCGCCGGGCGCCCGCGCCTGGGTCCACCTCACGCACCTGCCGACCGGAGTGCGCGTGGAGGTCGTCAACACCCGCCGGTGCGGCCGGCGCCGCCCTCGCAGGGGGCGGGGCACGGGCTGCTCGGCATGCGGGAGCGGGTGGCGATGCTCGGCGGCACGCTGACCGCGCACTCCCTGCCGGACGGCGGCTACCAGGTCTGCGCGTTCCTGCCCGCCGACGCCACCGAACCGCCCCCTCCCGACGACCCGAGCATCCACTACTACCCCGAGGACGGCGCATGACGAGCGGCAGCCCCGGCGTGATCCGCGTGGTGATCGCCGACGACCAGCAGATGGTCCGGCAGGGTTTCACGGTGCTGCTCAACACCCAGCCCGACATCGAGGTGATCGGCCAGGCCGTGGACGGGCTGGACGCCGTCGCCAAGGTCGCCGAACTCTCCCCCGACGTCGTCCTGATGGACATCCGCATGCCGGAGCTGGGCGGCATCGAGGCCACCCGCCGCATCATCGCGGCGAACCCCGGCATCCGGGTGCTGGTGCTCACCACCTTCGACCTCGACGAGTACGTGTACGAGGCGCTGCTCGCCGGCGCCTCCGGGTTCCTGCTCAAGGACGCCTCCGCGGAACAGCTCGCCGAGGCGGTCCGGGTGGTCGCGGCCGGGGACGCGCTGCTCGCGCCCGGCGTCACCCGGCGGCTGATCACCGAGTTCTCCCGCATCCACGACAGACCGCGCGCCCCGCTGAAGGACCGCGTCGGCGACCTGACCGAGCGGGAGACGGAGGTGCTGGCCCTGATCGCGCAGGGCCTGTCGAACGCGGAGATCGCCGAGCGGCTCGTCGTGGCCGAGCAGACGGTGAAGACCCATGTGGGCCGCATCCTGGTCAAGCTGGGGCTGAGGGACCGCACCCAGGCGGCGGTGTTCGCCTACGAGTCGGGGCTGGTGCGGCCCTCGGGTACTGAGGCCGGGGGTGCGGTGCGGCCGGGGCGGGGGGCGGCCGGGTCGGGGTGCGGTGAGTCCGGGGCGGGTGCCCCGACGCCGGCCGGGGCGCGCCGCCCGCCGCCGACGGGCGCCGGACCGGTACGCGTAGTACCTGAGACGGACCCGGAAGGACCCCTCTCACTGGTGACGACCCCGGTGGCCGGCTCCGCCTACCGTTGCGGACGTGACCGAGACGACCCAGATGCGGACCGCGCCCCCGGGCGCCGGGGGCGCGCCGCGCAGCCCCGAGTACCGGCTGGCCATGGACGCCCTGCGGGGCCTGCGCCAGGACCTGTTCCACGACGCCTTCGCCTACCGCCCGCTGCCGCCCATGGCGACGGACGGTCCGCTGACCCGCCGGCTCCCCGGCCGCCTGCGGTCGCACGCGGCCCGGCTGCCGCAGGCGCTGGTGGTGGCCGCCGCCCTCGTCGCCCTGTTCGGCGGCTCCGTGGCCGTCGGCTCGATCGACGGCCCGCCGGCCCTGCTGAGCGGCCTGCTGTGCGCGATCCCGGTGCTGGCCACGCTGGTCCGGCCGGTCGGGGCCTTCTGGCTGTCGATGGCGGCGACACCCGTGGTGGGGGCCGTCGACGGCAGCTTCACCGAATGGCCGTGGACTCCCGGCGCGTTCATCTGCCATCTGACGGTGCTGGTGATCGTGGCCATACGCACCCGGCCGCGCGCGGCGGCGTGGATGTGGGTGCTGACCGCCGTGTACGCCTTCCTCGTCGAGACGCTTCTCGGCGACGGCGGGTACCACACCTCCGCGCCGATGCTGCTGCTGTCGGCCCTCGCGCTGCTGGCCGTCGCCGTCCGGCACGTCCGCCGGGAGGCCCGGCAGGAGGTGACGGCCCAGCGGACGGTGACCGAGCACGAGCGGTCCCGGCGCACGCTGCTGGAGGAGCGCACCACCATCGCCCGCGAGCTGCACGACGTGGTCGCGCACCACATGTCGGTGGTCGCCATCCAGGCGGAGGCCGCGCCGTACCGGGTGGAGAACCCCCCGGAGGAGCTGGAGCGCGCCTTCGCCACCATCCGGGAGAACGCGGTGGCGGCCCTCACCGAGCTGCGCCGCGTCCTGGGCGTGGTCCGCGCCGAGGACTACGAGGCCCCGGACGCCCCGCAGCCCACCCTGGCCGACCTCGACGCGCTGCTCGGCAACGTGCGGGACGCCGGCCTGACGGTGGAGAAGACGGTGACCGGCGCGGTGCGCGAGCTGCCGCCGGGCGTGGAGCTGTCGGCGTACCGGATCGTGCAGGAGGCCCTCAGCAACACCCTGCGGCACGCGCCCGGGGCGACGGCCCGGGTGGAGGTGTCCCATGTTCTCGGCGGTCTGGGCCTGCGCGTGGTCAACGGCCCGGTGCCCGAGCCGTCCCTCGTCAAGCCCTCGCCGGGCGCCGGGCACGGCATCACCGGCATGCGGGAGCGGGTGGCGATGCTCGACGGCGCCATGACGGCCGGCCCGACGGCCGAGGGAGGGTACGAGGTGACGGTGTTCCTGCCGGTCACGGCCGATCCGGTCGAGGGTGCCGCATGACCATCCGGGTGCTGGTCGCCGACGACCAGATGATGGTGCGGGAGGGCTTCTCGGTCCTGTTGAACGCGATGCCGGACATCGAGGTCGTCGGCGAGGCGGTCAACGGGCGGGAGGCGGTGGCGAAGGTCCGGGAGCTGGCACCGGACGTGGTGCTCATGGACATCCGCATGCCGGAGCTGAACGGCATCGAGGCGACGCGGGAGATCGTCGCGGTCGACGGCGCGGCGAAGGTGCTGGTGCTCACCACGTTCGACCTCGACGAGTACGTGTACCAGGCGCTGCGCGCCGGCGCGTCCGGTTTCCTCCTCAAGGACGCCTCGGCGCGACAGCTCGCCGAGGGGGTCCGGGTGGTGGCGTCCGGCGAGGCCCTGCTGGCGCCGTCCGTCACCCGCCGGCTGATCACCGAGTTCTCGAAGATGTCCGAGCCGCCCCGTCCGATGCCCTCGGCGCACGCGGCCTACGGCGACCTGACCGAGCGGGAGACGGAGGTCCTGGTGCTGATCGCGCAGGGGCTGTCCAACGCGGAGATCGCCGAGCGTCTGGTGGTCGCCGAGTCGACGATCAAGACCCATGTGAGCAGAGTCCTGGTCAAGCTGGGCCTCAGGGACCGGACGCAGGCGGCCGTCTTCGCCTACGAGGCCCGCCTGGTGACGCCGGGCTGACGCCGGCAGGGGAGCGACGACGGTCGCCGCCCTGCCGGCGGGCGCCTCACAGGGTGAGCAGGGCGCGGCGGGCGAGGCCCGGCGTCGCCAGCGGTTTGAGCACGAGACGGACGAGTGCCAGGGCGTTGTCGTCGCCGGCCGTGCGGTTGGTGCTGAGTTCGCCGCAGGACCGGCACTGGTGGACGATCAGCCACTCGCCGTCCGGCCGGGCCGAGACGCCGAGCGCCTCCATCGGGCCACGGCAGTCGGAGTCGCGGTCGCCCGGTGTGCGGCGGTCGAGGTGGAGGCTGGTCAGGCAGTTCGGGCAGTGGTTGCGGTGCGCGGTGCCCGGTGCGTCCACGGGGACGTCGAGGCGGCAGTCCACACAGCGGAAGGCGTGCGCCCGGTGTCCTCCCCGGCCGTGCAGGACGTCCTTGTGCCGCTGTGGCCGCCGGTGGCGCCGGCCGCGTGCGCTGGTGTGTCGGGGCATGGTGCGGTTCCTCCTTCCGGCCCGGTCAGAGGGTGCCGAACGCTTCGAGCGGGAACGGCGGCTGCGCGAGCGGCCGGACGGCCATCCGCATGAGGATGAGCTGGTTGTCGTCCGCGCACACGGGGTTGGAGGTGAGCTCGTCGCAGCGGACGCAGCGGTGGACGACCATCCAGTCACCGGTGCGCAGCACCGCGATGGCGATCGGGACATCCGTCCGTGGCACCGGCTCGGACCGCCCTCGACGTGGTCGAGGACGTGCCGGGAGTGCAGGCAGGACGGGCAGTGGTTGCGCCGTGTGCCGTCGGCGGCGACGGCGGTCACGGTCAGACCGCACCAGGCGCAGTCGAAGGTGTCGATCCGCTGGATGCCGGTGGGGGTGTTGGCGGGGGTGTTGTCGTGGGACACCCGGGGTGCTCCTTGCTGAGAAGTCGGTTCGTGACAGCAAGAGCAGGCCGAGCGGCCTCGGCGGCCGGGCACCGGGAAACGCACGTCCGGCAGCCGCGCGGGGCGGCGTGGGCTGGACGGTTACGCGGTCGGGCGAGGCGCACTCGGCGCTGGCCGGAACATCAAGACACCCTCTTCGGGGCACGGGCCCTGATCGCGGCGGACGGTACGGAGAGGAACGGGAGCGCGACGCGCCGGCGGTGGACCACCGCGCGCCGGGACCGGTCCGGGCCCGAGGCTAACAAGCCCGCCGCGGCGCACGTCAACGCATTTTCCGACGCCCCGACCGCACAGCATTCCGACGCCCGACCGCCACAGCGGTCCGGCGTCCCGACCGCACAGCAGTCCGGCGTCCCGACCGCACAGCGCTTTGACGGCGCCCCGCCGCACGGGCCCGCCCGCACCCGCCGGCCGCAGACCCTGGGCAGGGGTCGCCACAGGACTTATCGTCCGGTCATGACAGCTGCATCCGACCTCGCGTTCGACCCGTGGGACCCCGCTTTCGTCGCCGACCCGTACCCGGCCTACGCCGAGCTGCGCGCCCGCGGCCGGGTGCTCTACTACGAGCCGACCGACCAGTGGCTGGTCCCGCACCACGCGGACGTCTCGGCGCTGCTGCGGGACCGGCGACTGGGCCGCACGTACCGGCACCGGTTCACGCACGAGGAGTTCGGCCGGACGCCGCCCCGCCGGAGCACGAGCCGTTCCACATCCTCAACGACCACGGCATGCTCGATCTGGAGCCGCCGGACCACACCCGCATCCGGCGTCTGGTGTCGAAGGCGTTCACGCCCCGGACGGTGGAGCGGCTGGGCCCGTACGTGCGCTCTCTGGCGGACGGGCTGGTCGACCGGCTCGTGGCGGCCGGCGGCGGCGATCTGCTGACGGACGTCGCCGAGCCCCTTCCGGTCGCGGTGATCGCCGAGATGCTGGGCATCCCGGAGCCGGACCGGGCCCGCTGCGCCCTGGTCGGCGGACATCTGCGGATGTACGAGCTGAACCCGTCCGAGGAGACGGCGGCGCGGGCGGTGCGGGCGTCGGTGGAGTTCTCCGACTACCTGCGCGCACTGATCGCCGAACGCCGCAAGGAGCCCGGCGACGACCTGGTCTCCGGCCTGATCGCCGCGCACGACGAGGACGACGACCGGCTCACCGAGCAGGAGATGATCTCGACCTGCGTGCTGCTGCTCAACGCCGGCCACGAGGCCACGGTGAACGCCACGGTCAACGGCTGGTGGGCGTTGTTCCGCAACCCGGACCAGCTGGCCGCGCTGCGCGCCGACCACTCCCTCGTCCCGTCCGCGGTCGAGGAGCTGATGCGGTACGACACCCCGCTCCAGCTGTTCGAGCGGTGGGTGCTGGACGAGATCGAGATCGACGGGACGGTGCTGCCGAGGGCGCGGAGGTGGCGATGCTGTTCGGGTCCGCCAACCACGACCCGCCGTCTTCTCCGCCCCGAGCGCCTCGACCTGGCCCGCCGCGACAATCCCCACATCTCCTTCAGCGCCGGCATCCACTACTGCATCGGCGCCCCGCTGGCCCGGATCGAGCTGGCCGCCTCCCTGAGGGCCCTGCTGGAGCGCGCGCCCGCGCTCCGGCTCGCCGCGGAGCCGGAGCGCAAGCCCAACTACGTCATCCGGGCCTGAGCGGACTGCCCGTGGAGGTGTGAGGCCGCCCGCCCAGGGACCGCCCGCCCAGGGACCGCCCGCCCAGGGACCGCCGCCAGGGACCGCCGCCCAGGGACCGCCGCCCAGGGACCGCCCGCCCAGGGCCGCCCGCCAGGGACCGCCCGCCGCGGGACCGCCTACTTGGTGTCCAGGTCCCGGCGCCGGAACCCGGCGAGTCCCAGCCGGCCCAGCCCGGCCGCGAGGACCGTCATGACCAGCAGCGGCGTCCACTCCATGCCGGCGGCCGGCAGCCGGGGGACGTGCCCGAAGGGGGAGAGGCCGGTCATCCAGTCCGGGAACCGGAGGATCTGGCCGAGGTAGCCGACGACGAAGGCGTACACCGGCACGAGCCAGGCCGCCGCGCTCGCCCTCGGCAGCCAGCCGAACAGCACCGCGGCCACCCCGGCGGTGACCCACAGGGCGGGGGCGTGGGCGAGGGCGGCGCCCACCAGTTCGGGCAGCAGCGCCGCGTCACCGGTCGAGGCGGCGCCCGCGATCCCGAAGCCGAGGCCGGCGAGGAGCATCACGAGCGTGCCGCAGCCGGCGGCCACGGCCAGGTGGCCGCCGGCCCAGCGGTCGCGCGACAGTCCGGTGGCGAGCAGCGGTTCGGCGCGGCCCGCGGTCTCCTCGGCGCGCGGGCGCAGTGCCGCCATCACCACGTACACGGCGGCGACGACCGCGAGGACGATCATGACCATGGAGGCGAAGGACTCGGCCATGGTCGCTCCGCCGAGGCGCCGCAGGGCCTCCTGGAGCTGGTCGATGTCCTTCAGCATGTCCTCGGCCTGGCCGAGGATCGACCCGTACATCGCGCCCATCAGGAACAGGCCCGCCCCGAAGCCGGCGGCCATGCCGCGGTGCAGCCGCAGGGCGAGGCCGAGGGGGTGCCGAGCGCCTCGGAGGCGTGCGGCCTGCCCGGCCGCTCCGGCCGCAGTCCCGCGCCGACGTCCCGCCGGGTGGAGAGCACGAAGCCCGTCGCCGCGCAGGCCGCCGCCAGGGCGAGGCAGAGCAGCAGCGGCCACCCGTCGTCGTCGACGAAGACGTAGGTGCGCTGCACCCAGCCGATGGGGGAGAGCCAGGACAGGGCGCCGTTCTCGCCGCTGTCCCCGGCGGCGCGCAGGACGTAGGCGACGCCGATGGCGGCGAGGGCCGTGCCGGTGGCGCCGCGGGCGTGCGCGGTGAGCTGGACGGTGACCGCGGCGACGGCGGCGAAGACGAGGCCGGCGGCGGCGTGGCAGGCGCCGTAGAGCAGGGCGCCGGGCCCGTCGACGCCGTCGGTGCCCAGGCCGGTCAGGCCGAGGGCCAGCAGCAGCGCCAGGGCCAGGTCGGCGAGGGCCGCGACCGTCAGGGCGGCGGCGAGGTGCGCGTGCCGTCCGACGACCGCGGACCGCACCAGTTCGGCGCGGCCGGTCTCCTCCTCGGCGCGGGTGTGCCGGGTGACGGTGAGGACGCTCATCAGGCCGACGAGGACGGCCATGAAGCCGAGCATCTGGTGGCCGAGCATCGCGCCGTGCGTGTAGTCGTCCAGGTAGTGGCGGGGCCGGACATGGCGAGCCCGGCGGGGCTGCCCATGGTCGCGACGGCGTTCGCGCGGTCCTCGGGCGTGCCGTACAGCTCGGTGTAGCTGTTGGCCGTGGACAGGGTGCCGAGGAGCAGGGCCAGGATCCAGACGGGCAGGCGGACGCGGTCGCGGCGCAGGGCGAAGCGGATCAGCGTGCCGGTGCCGGCCAGGGCGGCCGGGCCGGTCGCCGGGCGCGGCGGGCTTTTCGGGGCGAGGGTCGCGGTGGTCATCGCAGGGCTCCGGGGGTGCCGTGCGGGCGGCCGCGGTCGGCGGCGGGCAGCGCGTCGTCGTAGTGGCGGAGCATCAGCTCCTCCAGCGTCGGCGGGTGGCTGATCAGGCTGCGGATGCCGTACTCGGTGAGCTTGCGGACGGCCGCGTCCACGGCGGCGCCGTCCACGGCGAAGCGGACGCGGCCGTCGGTGGTGACCAGGTCGTGGACGCCGGGCAGGTCCTCCAGGCCGGTGGCGGGGCGGTCGGTCTCCGCCTCGACGGTGGTGCGGGTCAGGTGCCGCAGTTCGCCGAGGGTGCCGGACTGGACGGTGCGGCCGAGCCGGATGATGCTCACCCGGTCGGCGAGCTTCTCCACCTGGGCCAGGATGTGGCTGGAGAGCAGCACGGTCCGCCCGGCGGCCTTGGCCTCGGTGATGACGTCCTGGAAGACGACCTCCATCAGCGGGTCGAGGCCCGCGGTGGGCTCGTCGAGGAGCAGCAGTTCGGCGTCGGAGGCGAGCGCGGCGACGATGGCGACCTTCTGCCGGTTGCCCTTGGAGTACGCCCGGCCCTTCTTCGTGGGGTCGAGTCCGAACCGTTCGATCAGCTCGTCCCGGCGCCGCTTGTTCAGGCCGCCGCGCAGCCGGGAGAGCAGGTCGATGGCCTCGCCGCCGGTGAGTCCGGGCCACAGTTCGACGTCGCCGGGACGTAGGCGAGGCGGCGGTGCAGGTCGACGGCGTCCGTCCACGGGTCGCGGCCGAGGACCTGGGCGGCGCCGGAGTCGGCGCGCAGCAGTCCCAGCAGGACGCGGATGGTGGTCGACTTCCCGGCGCCGTTGGGCCCGAGGAAGCCGTGGACCTCGCCGGCCTCGACGTCCAGGTCGAGGCCGTCCAGCGCGTGTGTCCGTCCGAAGGACTTGTGCAGTCCGGAGACGGTGATGGCCTTGGTCATGTTTCAGAACGTACGCTGACTTCACAAATTTGTGAAGTTAAGGAAGCGTATAAATCGCCGGGTAGACTCGGGACCGTACGGCGAGCAGGGGAGATGATCGGCGCATGACGCAACCGCAGGCGGCGGAGCGGGACCCGGAGTCCGTCTCCCGGTTCGTGGAGCACTTCGCGGCGCAGCTCGTGGAGGCCGGGATGCCGCGGATGCCGGCCCGGGTCTTCGCCGCGCTGCTCTCCTCCGACTCCGGCGCCCTGACCTCGGCGGAGCTGGGCGAACAGCTGAAGATCTCCCCGGCCGCGGTGTCCGGGGCGGTGCGCTACCTGTCCCAGCAGCACATGGTCTCCCGGAGCGCGAGCCCGGCTCCCGCCGCGAGCGCTACCGGGTGCACGCCGACCAGTGGTACGAGGCCCTCACCAACCGCGAGGCCGTGCTCAAGCGCTGGGAGGACGCCCTGCGCGACGGCGTCCGCAGCCTCGGCGCGACCACGCCCGCGGGGGCCCGCCTCGCCGAGACCCTGGCCTTCTTCGAGTTCCTGGACGGAGAGCTGGCCGCCCTGATGGAGCGCTGGCGGGTGCACCGCCGGCAGCACTTCGGCTGACCGGCCGCACGCGCTCCCCCACGCGGAGTACGACGTCCCCGGCGGGGGCCCGGGACCGTACCGGCGACGGCGGGCCCGCCCGGCCCCCGCCGGTCACGGCGTCGTCGGCCGGGCTACGGCGCCCTCGCCCCGGTTACGGGGCCCCCGGCCGGGCCGCGGCGCCCTCGACCCGGTACGGGCCCCGGCCGGGCCGCTGCGCCCTCGCCCCGGTCACGGCGTCCTCGGCAGCGTCAGCCCCCACGCCCCCTCCCGCACCACCCACGTCCGCGTCCGGACCGGCCCCGACTCCACCGCGTCGGCCCGGTAGCGGAAGTGGGCGCCCGACACGGTCACCGTCCGGCCCTCGGCCGTCAGCGGGACGGCCTCCGCGCCCACCGACGACCGCCGCACCTCCACCTCGGCCAGCCCGGCGGCGCCCGGCGCCAGCGACACGCCCTCGACCGGCTGGTCCAGGTCGACCAGCGTGGTCCCGTCGACCTCCACCCGCAGCCGGGACGGCCCGCTGCCGAAGGCCGAGGCCGCCCGGGCCGGGCGCACGGCCGTCAGCGTCCGCACCAGCGACTGGCAGGTCCGCAGCCACCCGGCGCCCGCCCCGCCGCCGACGCCCGCACCGACCCCGCCGAGCCGGCCCGCACCACCGTCCGTGCCGGACCCGGCGACGCCCGCCGGGTCCGCGGTGCCGGCCGGTACCGGCGGGATCCCCACCGTCCCCAGCACCACGCCGTCGCTGTCGTCGACGAGCAGGTCCAGCCACCGCTCCGCCCGTCCAGCACCGTCCGCGCCGCCGCCACCGCCCCGGTCGGCAGCCCCAGCGAGCGGGCGAGCCCGAGCACCGGGCCGACCGGCACCACCGACAGCGCACATCCGGCCAGCTCCCGCCGCCGGTGCAGCAGGGCCACCGCCCGCAGCAGCGCCCGGTCGTCGCCGATCACCACCGGCCGCCGCGAACCCCTCCGTCCGAGCGCCCGGGCGAACTCCTCCGGACCGTCCGGCAGACACAGCTTCGTACTCGCCGCACCCGCGCTGAGCACGTCTTTCGCGATCCGGACGGACTCTCCGTCCGCCCGGCGGGCGACCGGGTCGACGACCACCAGCAGCTGGTCGGGCGTCGCGGAGGATGTCGCGGAAGATGTCGCGGAAGTCGCCACCTCGGCCGTGCCTCGCTTCCTCGGGTAGCATCTTTGTGCAAGAGCCCCTTGCGCTATTGCGCCAGGGGCTTCGTCTATTCCGGGGCATCCGGTCCGACGGTTGGCGGCCAACGACGGTCGCGGTGTACGCGGCGAAACGCTCCCGCGTGCGCCCTCGACCATGGACATGCCCCGCCCGGAAGGGGTGTACGCGCGTGCCCGCACTTGTGCTGCTCGGTGCTCAGTGGGGTGACGAAGGCAAGGGAAAGGCGACGGACCTGCTCGGCGGATCCGTCGACTACGTGGTGCGTTACCAGGGCGGCAACAACGCCGGCCACACGGTGGTCGTGGGCGACCAGAAGTACGCCCTCCACCTGCTCCCTTCCGGAATCCTGTCCCCGGCTGCACGCCGGTCATCGGCAACGGCGTCGTCGTCGACCCGTCGGTCCTGCTCTCCGAGCTGAGCGGGCTGAACGAGCGCGGCGTCGACACGTCCAAGCTCCTGATCAGCGGCAACGCCCACATCATCACGCCGTACAACGTCACCGTCGACAAGGTGACGGAACGCTTCCTCGGCAAGCGCAAGATCGGCACCACCGGCCGCGGCATCGGCCCGACCTACGCCGACAAGATCAACCGCGTCGGCATCCGGGTCCAGGACCTCTACGACGAGTCGATCCTCACCCAGAAGGTCGAGGCGGCCCTCGACATCAAGAACCAGATCCTCACCAAGCTGTACAACCGCCGCGCGATCGCCGTCGGCCAGGTGGTCGAGGAGCTGCTGGGCTACGCCGAGAAGATCGCGCCGTACGTCGCCGACACGGTCCTGGTCCTCAACCAGGCCCTGGACGACGACAAGGTCGTCCTCTTCGAGGGCGGGCAGGGCACCCTGCTCGACATCGACCACGGCACGTACCCCTTCGTGACCTCCTCCAACCCGACCGCGGGCGGCGCCTGCACCGGTGCGGGCGTCGGCCCGACCCGGATCAGCCGCGTCATCGGCATCCTGAAGGCGTACACGACCCGCGTCGGCGCCGGTCCGTTCCCGACCGAGCTGTTCGACGAGGACGGCGAGGCGCTGCGCCGGATCGGCGGCGAGCGGGGCGTCACCACCGGCCGTGACCGCCGCTGCGGCTGGTTCGACGCGGTCATCGCCCGCTACGCGACCCGCGTGAACGGCCTCACCGACTTCTTCCTCACCAAGCTCGACGTCCTCACCGGCTGGGAGCAGATCCCCGTCTGCGTCGCCTACGAGATCGACGGCAAGCGCGTCGAGGAGCTGCCGTACTCGCAGACCGACTTCCACCACGCGAAGCCCGTCTACGAGATGCTGCCGGGCTGGTCGGAGGACATCAGCAAGGCGAAGTCCTTCTCCGACCTGCCGAAGAACGCGCAGGCCTACGTCAAGGCCCTGGAGGAGATGTCCGGCGCCCCGATCTCCGCGATCGGCGTGGGCCCGGGCCGGGACGAGACGATCCAGATCAACTCCTTCCTGTAGGCCGCGGGCATGGGCGTGTCGGTGACGCGGTTCGCGGTTCCCGCCAAGCGGTGGGTGTGGGCGTCGGTGGCGCTCGTGCTCGCCGCCGTGGCCGGCGGGTTCCTGTACGTCGACGGGCACCGTGTCGCCGCCGCCCCGCACGCGGACGACCCCCGGTGCGAGAAGGTGATCTCCCGCCTGCCGGACGACATACCCGGTGCCTCACGCGACTGGGCGCTGGGGAGGGGGTCGCCTCCTGGGGCGGCCAGAGGGCCGTGCTGCGCTGCGGGGCGGAGGAGCTGCCGCCCAACGTCAACCTGTGCGTCACGGTCGACGGGGTGGACTGGGTGCTGAACGAGGAGCGGCTGAAGCGGGACGGGACGAGCGTGCTGCGCACGTACGGCCGGTCGCCGGCCGTGGAGTTCGTGTGGAGCGGTCCGCGGGAGGAGGCCGGCGGGATCCTGGCCGCGCTGGCCCCGCCGTCGGTACGCTCCCGCGGACCGGGAGCAAATGCATCGGACTCCACGACGCCCTCTGACCGGCCCCGGTTCTTCCGCCCCCGCCGCCCTTGCCCTTCCCGTCCCTGGGGCTGCCGCCCCAGACCCCCGCTTCGGCCTGAACGGCCTCGTCCTCAAACGCCGGACGGGCTGGTTTCTCAGCCTCTCCGGCGTTTGAGGTGCGGGGTGCGGGGCGGAGCCCACGGGTCGGGGAGGGTAGGGGCGGCGGGGTGTTGGGCTGTTCGGGGGTTCGCCGGGCGGCCCCGCCCCCGCGGTGTGGGATGGGCGCATGGACGAGCGTGACCGTGCCGCTTCCTGCCTGGGGCCCTACGGGCCCGAGGGCGACGCCGGGACTGCGGGGACCCGGTCCGTTTCGAGGTCGCCCGGCACCACCGCCCCCCGCTGCGGGTCTGCCCCGTGCACCTGGGCCCGTCCCTGCTGCTGGCGAGCGCCGTCCTGTGGCCGCCGGCCATCACCTTGATCCGCTGACCCGGGTAACGAACCTCGCGTATCGGGCATAGCCTGAGGACGTCGGAAGAAGGTGACTGCCATGCGCGTACTGCTCAAGGCGACCCTGGACACGGAGAAGGGCAACGAGGCCATCCGCAACGGCACGATGCCCGGCATGATCAAGGGCGTCGTCGAGCGGCTCCACCCGGAAGCGGCCTACTTCGGAGCCATCGGCGGCCGGCGCACGGCCCTGCTGGTCTTCGACATGAAGGACAGCTCCGAGCTGCCGCCCGTCGGCGAGACGTTCTTCATGGAGACGAACGCCGAGGTCGAAGTCTGCCCCATCATGAACGCCGACGATCTGGAGAAGGGCCTCTCCCAGCTCTCCGTCAGCTGAAGACGATCATCGACCCCTGCGCCAGGCTCCGCGTCGCCGCCGCGTGCAGCCCCAGCCACACGTGGCGCTCCCGGGCGAAGGGGCTGGGGTCGTAGGGCGCCGCCCCCGCGGGCTCCTCCAGCTCCGTCGGCGCGGCGGGGGGCAGCGGCGCCGCCGGAGGGTTGGCGGGGTCGATGCCGATGGCGGGCGCGATGAACTCCAGCTCCCGCAGCAGCGCCTGCGACGACCCCAAGGGGCCTCCGCCCGCGAGGAGTTCGTCGTCGGAGAGGGGGTGCGCGAAGTCGACGGGGACGTAGCTGCCGGCGTGGTCGTAGTGCCAGACCAGGTGGGACTGCTGGGCCGTCGACTCGAACATCTCCAGCAACTGCTCGTAGTCCCCGCCCAGTTCGTCCACGGCGTCACCGCGAGGCCGCACACCTGCAGGAGGTAGGCGCGGCGCAGGAAGTGCAGCGCGTCGTAGTCGAACCCGGCCACCGGGGCGACCTCGCCGGACAGTCCGGCATGTACGGGTACACCGGCACCGGTGGCAGCCCGGCCTCGGCGAGCACCTTGTCGTATTGCGCGAGTTCCTCGGCGAACGGGTTGTCCGGCGTGTGGCACAACACGTCGACGAGCGGTACCAGCCACAGGTCACAGGCCAAAGGAGGGCTCCTCACACAGCACGGTGGTCAGGGCAGGGTAGTCGGTGCGGCGCGTGCAGGTCCCCTACCCAGGTGGGGCCGCTGACCCGCCTTCGCGCGGTGTCCGTCGGCTCAGCCGGCCGCGAGCCGCTCGACGAGGGCCAGGGAGTGGTCGTTGTACGCCTGGACGATGCCGCGCGCGGCCTCGGCGTCCCGCCGGGCGAGCGCGTCGACCAGTTCCGTGTGCCCCGACCACAGCACGCCCCGCAGATCGCTCAGCCGGCGCAGGTGCTGGACCGTGCAGACCCAGCTCTGCACGCGCAGCCGGTGCAGGAAGTCGGAGAGGTAGGGGTTGCCGAAGAGTGCGGCCAGCTCCCGCCAGAAGCGCAGGTCGTAGCCGATGAGGATGGTGAGGTCGCCGGCCGCGGCGGCCCGCTGGGCCTCCTCGCCGCGCCGCCGGACGCCGGCGAGGGCGGCTCCGGTGCGGGGGTCGTCGGCCGGGACCCGGCCGTCGGCGAGGGCCTGGAACATGCCGTCGGTGACGAGTCCGCGGGCCTGGACCATGCCGCGGAAGTCGTCGACGGAGTATTCGTGCACCCGGAAGCCGCGGTGCTGGTCGGCGTCGAGCAGCCCTTGCGCGGACAGGTCGACCAGGGCCTCGCGCACGGGCGTCGCGGACACGCCGTACTGCTCGGCGATCTCCTTGACGGTGAACTCCTGCCCCGGCTTGAGCCGTCCGGCCAGCACCTCGTCGCGGAGCGCTTCGGCGATCTGCTGCCGCAGGGTGCTGCGCGTCACGGCGCCGGTGCCGCTGGGGCCGGGCATGGTCGGGCGGTCTCCTCGTCGCGCGGGGTGGCGTGCTCGGCCGTCCCCGCCCGGTCCGCGTGCGGGACGTGGACCGGGCGGGACGACGGAGAGAATCTACGCACGTCGACCCCGGGGAATCCACGCGCGTGGACGTCTACGAGCACGCCACCTTACGCGTTCGGTGCCGCCGGGCGACCCCCGCCGGCGCCGCCCTCACACGGTGTACTCGTCCGCGACGGACAGTGCGGCGTCCAGCGCGGCCAGGCCCTCCTTCAGCTCGGCCTCGGTGACGGTGCAGGGCGGCACCACATGGGTCCGGTTCATGTTCACGAACGGCCACACCCCGTGCGCCTTGGCGGCCGCGGCGAACGCGGCCATCGGGGCGGCGGCGTCGCCGGTCGCGTTGTACGGCACCAGCGGCTCGCGGGTCTCGCGGTCGCGCACCAGCTCCAGCGCCCAGAACATGCCGACGCCGCGCACGTCGCCGACGCTGGGGTGCCGCTCCGCCAGTTCGCGCAGCGCGGGCCGACGACGTCCGTGCCGAGGCGTGCGGCGTTCTCCACCACGCCCTCCTCGGCCATGACCTCGATGGTGGCCACGGCGGCGGCGCAGGCCAGCGGGTGCCCGGAGTAGGTGAGACCGCCGGGGTAGGGGCGCTTGGCGAACGTGTCGGCGATCTTCCCGGAGATGGCGACGCCGCCGAGCGGCACATAGCCGGAGTTCACGCCCTTGGCGAAGGTCATCAGGTCGGGCACGACGCCGAACAGGTCCGCCGCGAACCACTCGCCGGTGCGTCCGAACCCGGCCATGACCTCGTCGAGGACGAAGACGATCCCGTACTTGTCGCACAGCTCGCGCACCCCGGCGAGGTAGCCGGGCGGCGGCACCATGATCCGGCGGTGCCGGGCACGGTCTCCAGGACGATCGCGGCGATGGTGGCCGGGCCCTCGAAGGCGATCGTCGTCTCCAGGTGCTCCAGTGCCCGCGCGCACTCCTGCTCCTCGGTCTCGGCGTAGAACCTCGACCGGTACAGGAACGGCGCCCAGAAGTGCACGACGCCGGCGGAGCCGCTGTCGCTGGCCCAGCGGCGCGGGTCGCCGGTGACGTTGATCGCCTGCTCCGTGCCGCCGTGGTACGAGCGGTAGGCCGAGAGGACCTTCGGGCGCCCGGTGTGCAGCCGGGCCATGCGCACGGCGTGCTCCACGGCGTCCGCGCCGCCGTTGGTGAAGAAGATCTTGTCGAGGTCGCCGGGGTGCGCTCGGCGATCAGCCGGGCCGCCTCCGACCGCGCCTCGACGGCGAACGCGGGGGCGAAGGTCGTCATCTTCGCCGCCTGCTCCTGGACGGCGGCGACGACCTTGGGGTGCTGGTAGCCGATGTTGGTGTAGACGAGGCCGCTGGCGAGGTCGAGGTAGCGCTTGCCGTCGTAGTCCCAGAAGTACGACCCTTCGGCGCCGGCGACGGCGAGCGGGTCGATGAGCTCCTGTGCGGACCAGGAGTGGAAGACGTGCGCGCGGTCGGCGGCCTTGACGGCGGCGCCGGCCTCGGGGTCGGGCTGAGGGAGCTGAGGGGTCATGCGGCCGAGCGTAGATGTCCGCCATGCGGAAGCGGTATCGGCGTCCTGTCTGTGGACAGGGGCTTTCCGCGACAGGTTGTCGACGGGCGTCCGGCGGGACACCGAGGAGAAGCATTGACAGCAAGCTGTCGAAATGACAGCCTGCTGTCATCAGCCTTCGGGTCCGAGGAGGAACCATGAACGGCACCACCGCGCGCGACCGCAAGCCCGTCCACCTCGCCGTCTACGACACGTTCGCCGACTGGGAGACCGGCCACGCCACCGCGCACCTGGCCCGCGCCGGGTTCCCGGTCCGCACCGTCGGCCCGGCCACCGCCCCGGTCACGAGCATCGGCGGCCTGCGCGTCCAGCCCGACCTCGCCCTGGACGACGTACGGCCCGAGGACAGCTCCCTGCTGATCCTCCCGGGCGCCGATCTGTGGGACACCTCCGACGACCTCGCCCCTTCGCCCGCACCGCCCGCGCCTTCCTGGACGCCGGTGTCCCGGTGGCCGCGATCTGCGGCGCCACCGCCGGACTGGCCCGGGAGGGACTGCTCGACGACCGCGCCCACACCGGTGCCGTCTCCTTCTATCTGGCGGCCACCGGCTACGCGGGCGGCGGCCACTACCGGGAGGCCGACGCGGTCACCGACCGCGGCCTGGTCACGGCCGGCCCCACCGAGCCGGTCGCCTTCGCCCGCGAGATCCTCCGGCTGCTCGGGGTGTACGAGGGGAGGTGCTGGACGCCTGGTTCCGGCTGTTCCACGACTCCGACGCCTCCGCCTACGAGGTGCTCCAGAAGGCGGGGCGGCGTGAGCCGGGAGCGCCAGGACCTGCTCAGCCGCGCCGCGATCGGCGTCTTCCGGCTGGGCGGCCAGTTCCTCGCGGTCGCCGAGGAACTGGCCCGGCCCGCCGGGCTCACCGCCGCCCGCTGGCAGGTGCTCGGCGCGGTGCTGGCCGAACCGCTGCCGGTGGCCGGTGTCGCCCGGGCGATGGGCATCACCGGCAGAGCGTGCAGCGCATCGCCGACCTGCTGGTGGACCGGGGGCTCGCCGAGTACCGGCCCAACCCGGCGCACCGCCGCGCCAAGCTCCTCGCCCCGACCGAGGCGGGCCGCGCGGCCGTGTCCCGCATCGACCCCGGCCACGCCGCCTTCGCCGACCGCCTGGCGGAGGCCTACGGCTCCCAGGCCGAACTGGCCGCGGCGGTCGACGCCCTGGAACGGCTGTCGGAGGCGCTGGCCGGCCTCGGGCCCCCGGCGCCGGACGACCGCCCGTGAACCGGGCGGGCGGGGCGGGCGCCGGCCCGGACGGCCCCCGTCGACCGGGCGGGCGGGACGCGTGGCGGCCGCGGCGGGCCCATCGTCACCGGCGCGTAACGACTCCGGGAGCGGCACCCCGAACGTCTCCCGGACCTTGCTGACCGCTCGTTAGACTCACGATCCGTCGCACACGCTCGGGGGAGGCGGCGCAACGATGCAGAAGCTCGGTGCGGGGGATCCGCAGAGAATCGGTGCCTACCGGCTGCTGGCGCGGCTCGGGCGGGCGGCATGGGCCACGTCTACCTGGCCCGCTCCGACCGCGGGCGCACCGTCGCCGTCAAGCTGGTGCGCGAGGAACTGGCCGCGCAGGAGGAGTTCCGGGCGCGGTTCCGGCAGGAGGTGCAGGCCGCGCGCCAGGTCGGCGGCGACTGGACCGCGCCGGTGCTGGACGCGGACACCGAGGCCCCCGTGCCGTGGGTCGCCACCGGCTACGTCGCCGGGCCCAGCCTCCAGCAGGTCGTCGGGCACGACCACGGGGCCCTGCCGGAGCGGTCGGTGCGGATCCTCGCGGCCGGGCTCGCGTGCGCGCTGAAGGACATCCACGCCGCCGGCATGGTCCACCGCGACCTCAAGCCGTCCAACGTCCTCGTCACCATCGACGGGCCGCGCGTCATCGACTTCGGCATCGCGCGGGCCCTGCAGACCATGACCGACGGCGGGCTCACCCGGACCGGCGCGCTCGTCGGCTCGCCCGGCTTCATGGCGCCGGAGCAGGTGCGCGGGGACCGCATCACGCCCGCCTGCGACGTCTTCTGCCTCGGCTCCGTCCTCGCCTACGCCGCCACCGGCGACCTGCCCTTCGGCACCGCCAACAGCGGCGTGCACGCCCTGATGTTCCGCATCGCCCAGGAGGAACCCGACCTGGAGCGGGTGCCCGAGGGCATCGCCGACCTCGTACGGGACTGCCTGCGCAAGGACCCGGCCGCCCGCCCGACCCTCGACGCGATCCTGCGCCGCACGGGTGCGCAGGACACCGTCGCCGACGGCCGTTCCCGGGACCCGTGGCTGCCCGGCGCCCTGGTGGCCCAGCTCGGCCGGCACGCGGTGCGGCTGCTGGACACGGAGGACCCGGAGGCACCGGAGGCCGCCCCCGGCCCACCCGCCCCCGAGGAGGCCGCCGCGCGGAACGGCGCCGCCGGTGGCGCCCTCGCCGCCGGGGCCGCGGGCACGGCGACACCCGAGCACGCCCGCGCCGCCGACCCCGCCCCGGACGCCGGCTCCGGCGCGAACCCGGGCGCGGACGCGGGCGCCGGCGCCGGGTCGGGCGCGGGGGCGAGCGGCGAGCGGGCCGGGACGCCGGCCGCCTCCGGCGCGCCCGCGAACGGGGCGACCGCCGACCCGGCGCACACCCCGGGCCCGCCCCGCCGGGCCGCCCCGGTGAGGGCGCCCCGCTGAACCACCTCCCGACCCTGGTCGCCGGCCAGAACCCGCCGTCGCCGCCGTCCGCCCACGCGGCACCCGCGTACGGCCGTCCGCACCCGGCCTCCGCCTACGGCCACCCGCATCCCGCGCCCGCCGGACCGGGAGCGCCCTACCCGCCGTACGGCGCCCTCGGCGCGACCCCGCCCTACGGGCCGCCCGCCGGGCACACCCCGCCCTACGGCCCGCCGCCGCAGCCCTCCGGCCGGGGCCGTTCCACCGCGCTGCTGGTCGTCGTCGCCCTGGTCGTCGCGCTCGCCGCCGGCGGCTCGGTCTACGCCCTGATGAGCGGCGGCGGTGACGGCGACCGGGCGGGCGGCGGGACCTCGCCCACGGCCACCGCCACCACCGACCAGGCCCCGCCGACGACCCCGGCGCCGACGGCACCGGTCCCGGCCCCGCCCCACGTCCTCGGCCGGCCGGCCGACCACCCCGCAGGCCGAGGACGGCACCATCCCGTCTGGCTACCTGGGCACCTGGACGACCACCATCGACAACGCCACCGGCGTCCACCCGCGCCGGCTGACCATCCGGCAGGGCGAGGTCGGCGACACCGTCCTGTCCCTCGTCGCCGACGGCCCGGCCGGCGGCGACGGCTACCACTGCGTGTTCGAGGCCGACCTGGCCGCCGACCCCGGCGACGACGGCCCGCTGCGCATCGGCCCGTCCCGGGTGACCGTCGGCCGGCCGAGCTCCTCCTGCACACCGGGCGAGCCCACCACGGTCACCCTGCTGCCGGACGGCAGCCTGCGCCGCGTCAACGACAGCAACGGGGAGAGCCTCACCTACACCCGGGAGTGAGACGCCCCGGCGGCCGCGGCAGGTGAACGTCGGGCGAACTTCCGCGGATCCGCCCGCCCCGGCCCGGACGCCCGTACGGTGACCGGGCGATCGAACGGGGATTCGGGGTCGAGGGCCGGCGGGGGCGTCCACGATGGAGTGGTTGAGCGCGGAGAACCTGGTGGCCGTGGCCACCGCGATGCTCGGTGTCGCGGCCTCGGCCGTGATGCTCTGGTACGAGCGCAGGGTGCCGCGCCGCAAACGCATCGGCTACCGCGTCCAGATGGACAACCCCATCGGCGACGACGTCCGCTCCGGACGCGCCAACCGCCGCCTCGGCCTGTTCGACGAGACGCCCGGGATGACCGACGCGACCCTCGTCCTGCTGCGCGTCGAGAACGACGGCTCCCAGGGCATCGACCGCGACGACTACACCGGACCCGAACGCCACGGGCTCACCGCGGTGTTCGCCGACCGCACCATCCGCGCCGTATCGGTCACCCAGCCGTCCGACACCGACCACCTGATGGACCACTTCACGGCCGAGCGGGGCTTCGGCTACGACGGCAACACCCTGCGCATCCCCCGCGTCCCGCTGAACCGCGGCGACTACTTCAAGCTCCTGGTGCTGCTGTCCGGCGGCGACGTGGGCAGCGAGATACGGCTGATCGGCGGCATCCGGGACGGCGAGGTCCACCCCAACCGCAGCGCCACCCCGGACGACACGCCGCCGCTGTTCAGCCGGGCGGCCCGGACCATCACCGTGCTGCTCACGGCGTGCGTCGTCACCCTGGCCGCGATCGTCGTCGCCCGCGACGACACCCCGCCGCCGATCGGCTGCGAGAGCGGCACCCTGACCCTCACCGGCTCCACCGCGTTCGCCCCCGTGCTGCGGGAGGTGGCACGCAAGTACGAGGACGACTGCGCGGACGCCGAGACCCGGATCGTCGTCGACGCGCACGGCTCGACGTCCGGCATCCGCGGACTCGCCGAGACCGGCGCCCGCACCCCCGGCGGCTCGCCGGCCGTCATCGCCTTCTCCGACGGCACCAAGCCGGGCGGCCTGCCGGACCTGCGCGAGAACCGGGTCGCGGTGTCCGTCTTCGCCCTCGTCGTCCACGACGGCGTACGCCTGCCGGACGGCGACCTGACGACCGGTGAGGTACGCCGCCTGTACCGGGGCGAGATCACCAACTGGCGGCAGCTCGGCGGCCCCGACCTGCCGGTCCGGCTGATCAGCCGGGACGCCGACTCGGGCACCCGGCAGGTCTTCCAGCGCCGGGTGCTGGGCCGCGGCGAGATCGCCAACTCCTCCCTGGACTGCGTCGGCAAGGACGACCGGACCGCCCCGGTCGTGCGCTGCGAACTCGACTCCACCCAGCAGGTCCTGGCGGCGGTCGCGCGGACCCCCGGCGCGATCGGCTACAGCGAACTCAACCTGGCCGCCCGCGCCGACGGCGTCCGCCGGCTCTCCCTGGACGGCGACCCGCCGTCCGTCGACGCCCTGGAACGCGGCACGAGCGGCTACCCGTACCGCGAGATCGAGTACGCCTACACCTACGGCCGCCCCCCGGCCGACTCCCTGGCCTCCAGCTTCCTGACCTACCTCACCCGGGCCAACGGCCAGGACGTCATCCGCACCCACGGCCACGTGCCCTGCTGGACCCCGGCCGGACTGCGGCTGTGCGCCGGCTGAGACCCCGGCGTCAGCCGGCCGGGCAGGGCGGCGTGTCCCGCGCCGGCTCCAGCTCCGGACGACCGCGCTGCGCGGGGCTGTTGGGGCCGTCCAGGGCCGCGCAGAGGGTGTCGTACCAGGCGTCGGGGGAGAGGCGGATCCTGCGGTCGGCCTTGTCGGTGACCAGGACCAGGGTGTCGCCGGTGATCCGGGCGGCGAGGATGTCGTAACCCACGCCGCTCAGGAGACCCAGCGGTTCGCCGCCGTCCGGTGAGTACAGCCCGGCGTCGCCGACCCGCGTGACGACCAGCGTCCCGTCGGGTGCCACGCCCAGCAGACCGGTGGCGTCGCCGATGGCCCGGCCCGGGGCGGCGGCCTTCTCCTCGTCCACCCGCCACCAGACCACCCGCTGCTGCTCGTCGAGGGCGGCCAGCCGGTCCCCGTCGGGCGCGAACACGACCCATCGCCACCCGCCGTAGTCCAGGGGGTCGCCTTCCAGGCGGGCCACCCGGGTGCCGCGCCGGACGTCCCACACCTCGATCCGGCCGTCGTCGCGCCACGCGTCGGTGACGACGGCCACCTCGTGGGGGCGGCCGGGGCGCGGGTGAGCTGGCCGGTCTCCGCCCAGTTGCCCCGCTGGGCGGGGCTGCGCTCGAGGGGGACCGGGCCGCCGCTCTGCACCCCGAGCGCGGGTCGACCCGCACCAGGCTGTCGCCCCGGCACAGGACCACGAGGTCGCCGTCGCCCGTCTGCGCGACGTCCTCCGGCAGATCCCACGTCGCGTCGCCGGACCGGCCGCAGTCCCAGCCCACCGGCGTGCCCGAGTCCGGGGAGCCGGCGTCGTACAGCCACGCCCTCGTGGACCGGCCGGACCAGACCAGCACCGCGTCCCCGCCCTTGCGGGCGACCCACAGCAGCCGCAGCTCCAGGTCCGGCCCGCGCAGCCGCTCCGGCAGCAGCGTGTGCCGTGTCCGGGTCCCGGGCCGGTGACCTCCAGCCGGCCGGCGGACAGCCGTGCGGTGCGCGAACCGTCCGGGGAGACCGCGGCGGCGTCGTTCAGGGCGGAGGCGGCCCCGGCCGGTGCGCCGGGCAGGGGATCGGGCAGCGGCCTCGGACGGGCGCGCAGCAGGGTGTCCCCTCGGTGGCCAGGACCGTGCGGGGACCCGAGCCGCTGCCGACGACCGCGAGTGCGCGGCCGCTTTCGCTGCCCGGCAGGGTCAGGGACCAGGAGCGGCGGCCGCCGCGCGGGTCGCGGAGGGTCATGCTCCGGTACTCCCCGGTCTCCGAGGCCACCTTCTCCTCCGCGTACAGGTGCGTCCCGGTCAGATCGGTGAACGTGGTCCGCCGACGGTGCCGCTCGGCCGGCCCGCGCCGGGCACCAGCGCGTACCAGCGGACGCCGCCCTGCCCGACCAGCCAGACGCCCCGGCCCCGGTCGGCCGGCGTCTGGTTCAGGGCCGGCTCCGGGCCGTAGACGCGGCGCACCCGCTCGCCGGAGGCGGTGGCGTGGAGGTCGAGGTAGGAGTCCCTGCCCTTTCTGCGGCTGCTGGCGACCGCGATCCGGTCACCGTCGCCCACCAGCCACGCGAGCTTGGGGTTCTCCTGGGCCACGGACCGCTGGGAGACGGGCAGCCCGGTGCCGCCGCGCGTGTCCCACAGCTGGAGCAGCGCCGTACGGCCGTCGTCCTCCGGGCGGGGTTTCTCGAACTGCGCGAAGCACAGCAGCCGCGAACCGTCCTCCGAGAAGTCCAGGTGATGCTCGTACACGTCCCCCGGTCGGCCATCGGGCCGGAGAGCCGCCGGGGCGGGGCGGCCGGGGCGGTGAGGTCCCACAGCAGGACCGTGCCGTCCGTGGTGACCAGGGCGTACCGCCGTCCGTCGTCGCTGACCGCGTCGCGGAAGCCCTGGACGCGCAGCCCCGTGGGGACGCCCTTCAGCCGGACCGCCCGGGGCCGGCCCCGGGCGGCTCCGGTCACCGCCGTCACCGTCAGATCCGCGGTGCGCTCCGGGCGGGAGAGCACCACCAGGGCCTCGCCGCCCGGTGACATCGACGTCCACTGCGCCGCCCCGGCCACAGCCCGCTGTGCGAGGAGACCACGTCCTGGCCGCGGACGTACTGCGCGAACAGTGCCCGCCGGGCCTGCGGGGTGTGGCGTACCGCCCAGGCCCCGGCCGCGTACCGGAAGGCGCTGTCCGGGGAGCTGTCCGCGACGTCGTTGGCGAGTTTCTCCAGCTCCGTCGTGGCGGCCGTGCGCAGTTGCGCCAGATCCCGCTGCCGGGCCCGGTAGGTGGTCACCGCGAGGGTCGACGCCAGCACCGCCAGCACGGTCACCAGGCAGGTGACGGTCCACAGCCGCCGCAGTCCGCGCCGCTGCCGCCGCCGGCCCGCCTCCAGGTAGGCGCGTTCGGCCGGGGTGAGGTCCGCGGGCCGCTCCGCGAGCCACCGCAGCCCCTCGGACAGGCGCGCTCCGTGCGGCAGCAGCCCCTCGGTGCGGCCGGCGGCCTCCCACTCGGCCGCGTCCCGGGCCGTGCGCTCCTGCCACTCGCGGAACTTCAGGCCCTCCTGGAGCCAGGCCCGCACCTGGCCCCACTCCCGCAGCAGCGCCTCGTGCACCACCTGGACGGTGCCGGGCGCACCGGGGGACTCGGGGTGTCCCGGACGTCCCAGACGAGCAGCCTGCGGGCGGCCAGGGCCCGGGCCAGCGCGGCCTGTTCCGGCTCCAGCCGCGCGATCGGCAGGGCGCGGCGGGTGAAGCCGCCCTGCCCGTCGGGCCGGGCCAGCTGCTGGAACAGCCGCCGCGCCGCCTCCGGGGTGGCGCCGGTCGCGGTGAGGCAGTCCGTGAGCGCCCCGCCCGCGTAGTCGGCCAGCGCCGTGAGGACCCCGCCGGAACGCTCGTAGGCGGCGAGCGTCATGGTGTGGTCCTCGCGCAGCTCCCACAGCCGGGTCAGGGCGAACTGGAGCAGCGGCAGGCAGCCCGGTTCGCCCAGCGCGTCCGTCGCCAGCCGCTGGGCCAGGCCCCGCTCCAGGCGCAGGCCGGGGCGGCGCGCACCGGGCCCTCGACGGCCTGGACGAGCCCCGCCTCGGTCATCGGCGGGAGGAACATGACGGCGTCCTCCAGCCGGGCCGAGGTGTCGGCGGCGGTGAGGGCCTCCGTCGTGGCGGACCGCGCGGTGAGCACGACGCGCAGTCCGCCGCCCTGCGCCGGGTCGGGGGCCTGCGCCAGCGCGGACAGACGTCGGAAGGCGCGCAGCGCCCCGTCCGGCGAGGCGGTGGCGTACTCCTCGAACTGGTCGACCAGCAGGACGGCGCCGGCCCGGCCGAACTGCTCCACGAGCCGCCCGCGCAGCTGGAGCCGGTCGGCGTCCGACCCCGCGCAGGCCCGGCGGACGTCCTCGAAGCGGGAGCGCCGGGCGCCCTCGTCGGGCACGGCGTCCTGCCAGACGGCCGTGACCGCCTCCGCGACCCAGGCGTCGACGTCCTCGTCCGCGGCCCCGGCCGGGCCGGGCGGCTCGGGCACCCGCAGCGCCCAGGGGATGCCCCGCGCCTGCACGGCGGGGAGCAGACCCGCCCTCAGCAGGGAGGACTTCCCGCTGCCCGAGGGGCCGACCAGGACGGTGACGGGCCGGGACCCCAGCGCCGCGACGAGCCGGGCCACCTCGGCGGTACGGCCGTGGAAGTACCGGGCGTGCTTCGTCTCGAACCGCCTCAGACCGCGGAACGGGCAGCGCAGCAGATCGGAGTCGATCAGCCGGTCGGCGGTGACCAGGTAGGCGGTGCCGGCGACGGCGCCCGTGCCGCGGGTGACGAGCATGCCGACGACGACACCGTCCTCGGGTCCCAGACGGCGGCGCCGCTGAACCCCCGGCCGATGGGCACGCCCTCCGCCCGCAGGTCCACCTGGAGGCGGTCGGCCCGCTGCCGGCCGCGCAGCCTGCCGGTGGCGTTGACGCCGCGGGGAGCCCCGCTCGGAAAGCCGAACGCGCGGATGTCCCGGTTCCACTCCTCGCCGTCGCCGTCCGCGAGGGGCAGCGGCGCGGTGCCCTCGGGCGCGGGCCCTTCTTCAGGCGCAGGACGGCGACGTCGTCGTCGGGCCGCCAGGACGTCACGGTCGCGGACACCCGGGGGCCCGGCAGGGCACCGGCGAGCAGCGGGAAGTCGACCTCGACCGGGCCGGCGGGGCGCCGGCCGTCCGCCGTGGCCACGACGTGGGCGCACGTGCACAGCAGGTCCTCGTCGACGAGGAACCCGGCGCCGACCGGCTTCCCGTCGGGCCCGAACACCCGGGCGGCCCCCCGCTCGTACCGAACCCGCCCCGCCACCGGCTCACCCACCGCCGCCCCCGTCCCCACCGGGGGTGCCCCCGATGCGCCGTCCGTGCCGGCGGCCGTGAGGGTGTGGCCCGTGGGGGCGCCGTCCGTGCCGACGGCCGCGGGGCGTGGCCCGGGGCGCCGCCGCTGCTGGCCGCGGAGGCTTCGTCCGGGGCGGTGGTACCGGGTGCGGGGGCTGCGCGGGGGCGGCCTCCCACTCCACGCCGACCGTGAAGTGGGCCTCGGCGGCGGTCCGGGCGACGACGACCCCGGCCTCGGCGGTCACCTTGACACCGAACTCCAGCGTGATCCGGTCCGGCCGCCTGGGCATGGAGCGCAGGGAGTCGACGATGTCCGAGACGGCGGGCCGGACACGGTCGACGGCACTGCGCAGGGTGTCGGCCGCCCCGGCGACCTCGTCACCGGCCGGCCGGCGACGCCGGATGGGCTCGTACGGCTCCTCCTCCTCGCCCTCGTCCGGAAAGGGCCGCCGGATGTTCTCGTACGGCTCCTCGCCGTCGTCGTCCGAGAAGGGCCGACGGACGGGCTCGTAGGGGTCCTCGGACGACGCCTGCCCGGGGACCGGCGCGGGGGCGGGGGCCGAGGTCTCCACGCGCAGCAGCGAGCCGTCGCCGAGCCGGATGCTGGTGATGCCTGTCATCGAGCGCTGCCTGTTCTGTGGGGGTGCCGAGGGGTACCGCGAGATCCTGAGACACAGACGGTATCCACCCCAAGCCCTCCCCTCCACCCAACTCCCGGCCGTCCCACCGGAGTTAGCCCGAGAGACCATCCCGCCCAGCCCCGGCCAGCCATCCCGCCCAGCCCCGGGCAGCCATCCCGCCCAGCCGCGGCCAACCATCCCGCCCAGCCCCGGGCAGTCAATGCCGCCCAGCCGCAGCCAGCCATGCCCGCCCAGCCCCGGCCAGCCATCCCCGCCCAGCCCCGGGCACTCGTGCCGCCCAGCCGCGGCCAGCCATCCCGCCCAGCCGCGGGCAGTCGTGCCGCTGGGGCGGCACGGGTGGGCGCGGGCGGCACCCCGCTCTCGCCGGGCTGCGCAACGCCCCCGGCCTCAGCGTGAGCGCCGGTCACCGTGGAAAACCGCCGTAGGCATGCCGTGGGCGCGGGCGGCACCCCGCTCTCGCCGGGCTGCGCAACGCCCCCCGGCCTCAGCCTGCACGCCGGTCACCGTGGAAAACCGCCGTAGGCATGCCGTGGGCGCGGGCGGCACCCCGCAAGCGCCGGGCTGCGCAACGCCCCCGCGGCCCAGCGTGAACGCCGGTCACCCTCGAAACCGCCGTAGGCACCCGCAAACGCCGGCCCGCACAACCCCCCGCCTCCGACGCGCCCCCGGTCACCTCACCGCGGCTCCGGCGGCCGCTGCCTCGGCATGTTCGGCCGCGCACCCCCACCGGCGGCACCCCGAACCGCCCCTGCACCACCGAACCCTCCGCCCCACGCCCCCACCACCACCGGCCGACTGGATCCCATCGGCGCCGACCCCGTCCGGAACTCCACCATCCAGTCCGCCGTCTCCGCCCGCACCAGCTCCGTCACGTCCTCCGAGAACCGCCGCAGCACCAGCAGACACCGCTCCGCCGCCTCCCGGCGGTCCCCTCCGCCGGCCCGAGCACCTCCCGCACGCTCTCCGACGCCCAGTCGAACTGCAGCGCCTGCAACCGCCGCTGCACCGCCTGCGCCGTGGCCACGTCCCTTATCCACCCGGACGTCACCCCGAAGTACCGGTCCCCGGCCACGCACGCCACCCGAGCAGCAGCGCCAGATACCCCCAGGCGGCGACCCCGCCGACCACCCCGGTCATGTCCAGCAGCGGCAGCGCCGCCCCCGCGACCGCCCCCACCGCGGCCCCGCCCCGCAGCAGTCGGGCCCCCGCCGCTTCCACACCCGGTCGGCGAGATACCAGGCCGCGGTGTCCAGCGCCCCGCGCTCCACCCACCGGTACAGCTCGTCGAGCCGTTCCGCGGGCAGCCCCCAGTCGCCGAGCGGGAACGACCGCCCGGTCAGGTCGCCCGGCCGGGCCCAGGCCGCCCCCTCGCCGCCCCGCCCGTCCTGCGGCGGTCCCTCGGGCTGCATCTCCGGCTGACCCACCCGGCACTCCCAACTGATCAACGGATCACGGTGATCACGGTGCGTGACGACTCCGTGGCGCGCCTGTCACACCTGAGGCTGACGCGCCGGACCCTTCCTACCGCCCAATGGGTGGCGAAGGCCCGAGTTTCGCCGCTTTTCCGCCCGGAAGGGGGCGTTGATCAGGTATAGGGCGCGCTCCCGCCTCACTCGAAAGAGTGCTGGGGCGAGGGCCGCCCGGACCACGTAGGCTCGTGCCGAACGGAAAAAACCGCAGCGAAGCACGACGAAGCAGCGACGGCGATAGGAGCCGAACGTGATCCCCGGTGGTGGCCAGCCCAACATGCAGCAGCTGCTCCAGCAGGCCCAGAAGATGCAGCAGGACCTGGCGAGGGCGCAGGAGGAACTGGCGCGGACGGAGGTCGACGGCCAGGCGGGCGGCGGCCTGGTGAAGGCCACCGTCACCGGCTCCGGCGAACTGCGCGGCCTGCAGATCGACCCCAAGGCCGTGGACCCGGAGGACACCGAGACCCTGGCCGACCTGATCGTCGCCGCGGTGCAGGCGGCCAACGAGAACGCGCAGGCCCTCCAGCAGCAGAAGCTGGGCCCGCTCGCCCAGGGCCTGGGCGGCGGCAGCGGCATCCCCGGCCTGCCTTTCTAAGACAGCCCCCGGCATCTACCGTACGTAGTGAAGGAACCCCAGGAAGGACGGCAGTCCGTTGTACGAAGGCGTGGTCCAGGACCTCATCGACGAGCTGGGGCGGCTGCCCGGCGTCGGTCCCAAGAGCGCGCAGCGGATCGCCTTCCACATCCTCCAGGCGGAACCGGCCGACGTACGGCGTCTCGCCCACGCCCTCATGGAAGTGAAGGCGAAGGTCCGCTTCTGCGCGGTCTGCGGCAACGTGGCGCAGGAGGAGCAGTGCGGCATCTGCCGCGACACCCGCCGCGACCCGGGCGTGATCTGCGTCGTGGAGGAGCCGAAGGACGTCGTGGCCATCGAGCGCACGCGTGAGTTCCGCGGCCGGTACCACGTGCTCGGCGGCGCGATCAGCCCATCGACGGAGTCGGCCCCGACGACCTGCGTATACGAGAACTTCTCGCGCGGTTGGCCGACGGGACGGTCACGGAGCTGATCCTGGCGACGGACCCGAATCTGGAAGGCGAGGCCACGGCCACGTACCTCGCCCGCATGATCAAGCCCATGGGCCTGAAGGTCACCCGCCTGGCCAGCGGCCTCCCGGTGGGTGGCGACCTGGAATACGCGGACGAGGTGACCCTCGGCCGCGCCTTCGAGGGGAGACGACTCCTAGATGTCTGACGCCACGCTGCACGCGACCCACCAGAACCCGGACGACTTCGCCGTCCAGATCGCCGACCAGATCGAGAGCTTCCTGGTGGCCGTCACGGAGGTCGCGAAGGGTGACGAGCCGGACTCGGCGGTCCCCTTCCTCCTCCTGGAGGTCTCCCAGCTCATGCTGGCCGGCGGGCGTCTCGGCGCCCACGAGGACATCGTCCCGGACGAGCGCTACGAGCCCGACCCCGGCCCCGAGCAGGACGTGGACGAACTGCGCGAGAACCTGGCGCGCCTGCTCGACCCCATCGACGTCTACTCCGAGGTCTTCGACCCCTACGAGCCCCGCAAGGCGCCCGTCCCGGCCCGGATCTCCGACGACCTGACCGACGTCATCACCGACCTCCGCCACGGCATGGCCCACTACAAGGCGGGCCGCACCACGGAGGCCCTGTGGTGGTGGCAGTTCTCCTACTTCTCCAACTGGGGCTCGACGGCCTCCGCGACGCTGCGCGCCCTCCAGTCCGTCGTCGCCCACGTCCGCCTCAACCAGCCCCTGGCCGAACTCGACGGCCTCGACACCGACCAGGACCTCGGCGACGAGGCCCTGGAAGCGGAGGCCGGCCGAGTGATGGCGGAGGAGATCGCGGGCCCCCTCGGCCTCCGCCCGGTGAAGTGAGCCGGCCCCGACGGGTGGGGCAACTCCCGCTGCGCGACTGACACATGTCGTACCCCGGCGTCATGATGTGACGCATGAGTGGTGTGTTCGACCGGCGTCCCGGTGTGGCCGCCCCGGGGACGGCGCGGTCGCCGCCGGCCGTGACATCGGCACGGCGGTCACCGGACCGAACGGCGTCGGGACCCAGCACTTCGGGGACGTGACGGTGCTGCTGCCTCCCGCGTTCGGCGCCGTCCCCCGGCCGCGTCCGTCGACGCGCCGCACGGGCTGACCAACCTCCCGGAACGGCCCGGCCTGTTCGTCGGCCGTGCACGGGAACTGGCGCGGCTGGCAGCGGGGGCGGAGGGTGCGCACGTCCTGCACGGTCTCGGCGGCGTCGGCAAGTCCACGCTGGCCGCGCACTGGGCGGCGGAGCACGCCACCCACACGCCGGTGTGGTGGATCCACGCCGACAACCGGGCTTCCGTGGACGCCGGGCTGTGCGCGCTGGCCACCGCTGTGGCGCCCGGCCTGGCCGGATTCGTGCAGGAGAGCCAGCTGCGGGACTGGGCACTGCAGTGGCTGGCCTCCCACCAGGGCTGGCTGATCGTCCTCGACAACGTCTCCGACCCGGGTGATGTGAAGCCGCTCCTGGCGGCGGTGCCGCGGGGCCGGTTCCTGATCACCAGCCGACGCTCGACGGGATGGCACGGCGTCGCGGAGACGATCTCGCTGGAGGTGCTCGCCGCCGACGAGGCGGTCGACCTGTTCACCCGGATCGCCCCCGAGGCGGGGGACCGCGTGTCCGGCCTCTGCGCCGAGCTCGGCTGCCTTCCGCTGGCGGTGGAGCAGGCGGCGGCGTACTGCCTGGAGACGGGCACCACGGCCGACGACTACCTGACGCTGCTGGCCGCCTACCCGGCCGACATGTACACGGCCGCCATCGAGGGCGGCGACCCGGAGCGGACGGTGGCCCGGGTCTGGCGCGTCACGCTCGACCGGCTGGCCGACGACCCGCTGGCGGTGACCATTCTGCTGACCGTCGCCTGGTACGCGCCGGACGGCATCCCGCGCTCGCTCCTGGACGGACTCGGCACTCCGCCCGCCGTGCGCCGGGCCATCGGCCGGCTGGCGGCGCACAGCATGGTGACCCTGCACGGCACCTCGGCGATCTCGCTGCACCGCCTGGTGCAGGCGGTCTCCCGTACCCCGACCCGACGACCCGCACCGCCGGGCGGACGCCGTCGAGGCGGCGCGCGACCTCGCCGCGGAGTGCCTCGTGGAGGCGGTGCCCGCGGATGCCGAGGACCCCTCCACCTGGTCGGCGTGGCGACGCCTGCTGCCGCACGTCGAGGCGCTGGCGGGCCACACCGATCCGCAGGCGGACACCGTCAGCCTGGCCCGGGTGTTCGGCCGGGCGGGCGAGTTCGCGGCAGGGCAGGGCCTGCGCGGCCGGGCCGGGCAACTGGTCGAACGGAGCGAGTCGGCGATCGTGCGCCACCTGGGCCCCGAGCATCCGCTCGCCCTGGTGGCCCGCAACCGGGTGATCGCCATGGACCCGCTGCCGGAGGCAGAGATGCGCGAGCACATCACCCGGTGCGAACGGGTGCTCGGGCCACGGCACCCCGAGACGATCACCGCCTGGTTCGAGTCCGCGGCCTCTCATATGCGGGCGGGTGACTTCGAGGGCGTGGAGCGGGTCGTCGAGCACGTCGTGAAGATGCGCCGCCGGGTGCTGGGACCGGGGCACGCCCACACGCTGCGGGCCCGGTGGACGCTGCTCCTGGCGAAGAGCATGCAGGCGGGCCTCGACGGCCTCGCCCCCGAGATCGAGCTGCTCATGGCCGACTGCGTCCGGGACCTGGGCGAACGGCATCCGCTGACGCTGGACGTCCGCCTGATGTGGCATTCACGGAACAAGATCGGCACCGACCTCATCAAGCCGCTGTACTCGGCCGTGCGGGCGAGCGAGGAGGAGCGGGAGGACATTCTCAGGGAAGCCCTCGAGCGGACGAGGCAGAAGGTCGACCCCGAGGCGATGCGGGAGTGGGCGCGGGAGGCGCTGCCGGAGGCGGAGCGGCACGTCGCCGACTGCGAGGAGGCGCTCGGCCCGGAGCACAGCGACACCGTCTGGGCGAGGTTGAACCTGGTGCAGGCGTACCTGGTCGCCGAGGACTTCGACAACGCGCTGCGCCATGCCCGGCAGGCCGCGGCGGACGCCGAACAGCAACGCCGCAGCGGAGCGGACGCGGCTCCCAGCGTCATGGCGCACCTGTTGATGATGTTCACGTCCGCGGTGGCACGGGACGAGTCCGCCGTCACCGATGCGATCGGATGGTTCCGCAGTGCCTCGGAGCAGTTCGGCGACGACTCCGGTGGACCGCTCGGGCCGGACGTCATCGAGCAGATGGAACGGTTCATGGCTGCGCTCATGAACCGTGAGGGCGCCGGAGAAACGAACCGTGAGGGCGCCGGAGAAACGAACCGTGAGGGCGCCGGAGAAATGAACCGTGAGGGCGCCGAAGAAGGGACGTCATGAACAGGAAGCCCCTGCTGTGGACCGGAGCAGGCCTGTGCGGAGCCGGAGCGGTCACGCTCGTCGTGGTCGCCGCGACCGATCTCGGCCGTGCGGACCAGGCGGCCAGCGTGACCGGCGCGGTGGCCGGGCTGCTGGGCCTGGCCCTCGCGCTGTTCGCCCAGTTCGGCGGCGCGTCCCGCGCGCCGGCCGCGCCCGGGACCACCGCGTCCGGCGACGGGGCGATCGCCGCGGGCGGCAGCATCGGCACCGCGTCGACGGGCGGCACCACCCCGCCGGCCGCCGCCCCCGCGCCGCCGTCCTCCTCCCAGGCGCCCCCGTCCGGCGGGGTGAGCGCGTCCGGCAAGGGCTCCATCGCGGCGGGCGGCGACATCGGCTCGGCCTCCACGGGCGCCTGAGGCACGCCGGTGCCTGGCGCCCCGGCCGCGGTGGCGAAGAGGGCCTGGGGTTCGGACCCCGCTTGTGAACGTGTGACACAGGGCACTTTTCCGAGTGGACGGGCCCTGTCTGGGCATGAGCCTGCTCGGACGGGCGCCGGGTCTCACCATGCGATACCGCAGAGGGGAAATTCGGACGCTCGATAGACTGAGCCGACCGCAGTACATCTACGTACGTGCGGAAAGAGACGGAATGAGCGAGGAGCGCACGTGGGCCTTGTCGTGCAGAAGTACGGAGGCTCCTCCGTAGCCGATGCCGAGGGCATCAAGCGCGTCGCCAAGCGGATCGTGGAAGCGAAGCAGAAGGGCAACCAGGTGGTTGCCGTCGTTTCCGCGATGGGCGACACGACGGACGAGCTGATCGATCTCGCCGAGCAGGTTTCCCCGATGCCTGCCGGCCGTGAGCTCGACATGCTGCTGACCGCCGGTGAGCGGATCTCCATGGCCCTGCTGGCGATGGCGATCAAGAACCTGGGCCACGAGGCCCAGTCCTTCACCGGCAGCCAGGCGGGTGTCATCACCGACTCGGTCCACAACAAAGCCCGGATCATCGACGTCACGCCGGGCCGCATCCGCACCTCGGTGGACGAGGGCAACATCGCCATCGTGGCCGGCTTCCAGGGCGTCAGCCAGGACAGCAAGGACATCACCACGCTGGGCCGCGGCGGCTCCGACACGACCGCCGTCGCCCTCGCCGCCGCGCTCGACGCGGACGTCTGCGAGATCTACACGGACGTCGACGGCGTGTTCACCGCCGACCCGCGGGTGGTGAAGAAGGCCAGGAAGATCGACTGGATCTCGTTCGAGGACATGCTCGAGCTGGCCGCCTCCGGCTCCAAGGTGCTGCTCCACCGCTGTGTGGAGTACGCCCGCCGGTACAACATCCCGATCCACGTCCGGTCCAGCTTCAGCGGGCTGCAGGGCACGTGGGTCAGCAGTGAGCCGATCAACCAAGGGGACAAGCAGGTGGAGCAGGCGCTCATCTCCGGTGTCGCGCACGACACCTCCGAGGCCAAGGTCACGGTCGTCGGTGTGCCGGACAAGCCGGGCGAGGCGGCGGCGATCTTCCGCGCCATCGCCGACGCCGAGATCAACATCGACATGGTCGTGCAGAACGTGTCCGCCGCCTCCACCGGCCTGACGGACATCTCCTTCACGCTGCCGAAGACCGAGGGCCGCAAGGCCATCGACGCGCTGGAGAAGGCGAAGACCGCCATCGGCTTCGACTCCCTGCGCTACGACGACCAGATCGGCAAGATCTCCCTGGTCGGCGCCGGTATGAAGACCAACCCCGGCGTCACCGCCGACTTCTTCACCGCGCTGTCCGACGCCGGCGTGAACATCGAGCTGATCTCGACCTCCGAGATCCGCATCTCGGTCGTCACCCGCAAGGACGACGTCAACGAGGCCGTGCGCGCCGTGCACACCGCCTTCGGCCTGGACTCCGACAGCGACGAGGCCGTCGTCTACGGAGGCACCGGCCGCTGATGGCCGAAACCGTACGGTCCGGGATCACCGGACGGACCGGGCGGCCGACGCTCGCGGTCGTGGGAGCGACCGGGGCCGTCGGCTCGGTCATGCTTCAGATCCTGTCCCAGCACGCGGACATCTGGGGCGAGATCCGTCTGATCGCCTCCCCGCGCTCGGCCGGCCGCAAGCTGGCCGTGCGCGGCGAGGAGGTCGAGGTGATCGCGCTCACCGAGGAGGCCTTCGACGGCGTCGACATCGCCATGTTCGACGTCCCCGACGAGGTGTCCGCCCGGTGGGCGCCGGTCGCCGCCGCCAAGGGCGTGGTGGTGGTCGACAACTCCGGCGCGTTCCGGATGGACCCGGACGTGCCGCTCGTCGTGCCCGAGGTCAACCCGCACGCGGTCCGGATGCGCCCGCGCGGGATCGTCGCCAACCCCAACTGCACGACGCTGTCCATGATCGTCGCCCTGGGCGCGCTGCACGCCGAGTTCGGCCTGCGCGAGCTGGTCGTCTCCTCGTACCAGGCGGTCAGCGGGGCCGGGCGGGCCGGCGTGGACACCCTGCGCCGCCAGCTGTCCCTGGTGGCCGGCACGGAGCTGGGGACCAGCCCCGGCGACCTGCGGCGGGCCGTCGGGGACGACACCGGGCCGTTCCCGGAGCCGGTCGCGCTGAACGTCGTACCGTGGGCCGGTTCGCTGCGGGAGGACGGCTGGTCGTCGGAGGAGATGAAGGTACGGGACGAGTCCCGCAAGATCCTCGGACTGCCGCAGCTGCCCGTGGCCGTGACGTGCGTGCGGGTGCCCGTGGTCACCACGCACTCCCTGACCGTGCACGCCCGGTTCGAGGGCGAGGTCACCGTCGACCGGGCCCGGGAGATCCTGGCCACGGCGCCCGGAGTCGTCCTGTTCGACGACCCGGCCGCCGGGAGTTCCCGACCCCCGCGGACGCCGTCGGCACCGACCCCACCTGGGTCGGCCGGGTGCGGCGGGCCCTGGACGACCCCACGGCGCTCGAACTCTTCGTCTGCGGCGACAACCTCCGCAAGGGCGCCGCGCTGAACACCGCGCAGATCGCGGAGCTGGTGGCGGCGGACCTCACCTGAGGCGGCCGCCCCCTGCTCGCCTTCCCCGGCCGCAACCGGCTCGCCCTTCTCCGGCCGCAACCGGCTCGCCCTTCTCCGGCCCCCTGCTCGCCTTTCTCTCCGGCCGCACCGGGCCCGCGCCCTCTCCGGGCAAACCCGGTGCCCCTCGATGCTTGAGGTTTGTAGGATCTGTGTACGTCCTGTGATCCAGAAATGGGTCCGGACCACTTGATCAGGCCCCTTGCGGCGTCAGAGGATTTCCTCCCGCCCACCGCAACCACGCGGAGGGCGGGGAGCGTCTTTGCCGTCACCCATCCGGGGCGTGGGGACGCCGAGGCCGGGCGTGGGGACGTCCGGTCCACTGGGATTTAGGGGAAGAGCGGGACGCATGAGGGCATATGGTGCGCCGTCAGTTGTGCTGCCTGACGCGAGAACGAACGTGACGTCCGGCACGTACAACCCTCGCGGGGACATGCGTGTCCAACTGGCGTGGCAGAGGTACTCGAATTCACCGCGGCACCGCGCGGCACGGCCGCCCTTCGGCCGCCCCGCCGGGCGGTCCGCCCACGCATGGCCGGCGCGGCCGGTGGCATGCCGGTGATCGCGCCCATGCCAGCAGCGCAGCCCGCCCGCATACCGACCCAGCGCGACGGCGCCGAGGAGGCCGCGGCGGGCACGACCGTCGACCACCTCACCGAGACCTACCGCACCCACTACCGGTCGCTGCTCGGTCTCGCCGCCCTCCTGCTCGACGACACGGCCTCCTGCGAGGACGTCGTCCAGGAGGCGTTCATCCGCGTCCACTCGGCGCGCAAGCGCGTCCGTGACCCGGAGAAGACGCTGGCGTACCTGCGGCAGACCGTCGTCAACCTCTCCCGTTCGGCGCTGCGCCGCCGCATCCTCGGCCTGAAGCTGCTGTCGAAGCCGATGCCCGACATGGCGAGCGCTGAGGAGGGCGCGTACGACCAGCTCGAGCGCGACTCCCTGATCAAGGCGATGAAGGGGCTCCAGCGCCGCCAGCGCGAGGTGCTGGTCCTGCGGTACTTCGCCGACATGACGGAGGCGCAGGTCGCCGAGACGCTCGGCATATCGCTCGGCTCGGTCAAGGCGTACGGTTCCCGTGGCATCGCGGCGCTCAGAGTCGCCATGGAGGCGCCGGCATGAGCGACGGCAGCGAGGCGGCGCGGCGTGACGGCGCCGCCGCCGACGACCGACACGAAGCTCCCGAGAACGACTCGCACGCTGGGAACGGAACTGTGAACCACGGCCCCGACGCTCAGGGCCCCGACGCGAAGGGGCCCGCCCCGAGCGCCCCGACCACCTCGACGGCCCCGACCACGCCGGCGGCCCCGATCGCCCCGGTGGCCCTGGTCGCTCCGGCGGACCCGGTAATTCCGAGGGCTCCGGCGGTCCCGGTGGCGCCGAGAACTCCGGCGGTTCCGGTGGCGCCGAGAACTCCGACGGTCCCGGTGGCGCCGAGAACTCCGGCCGTCCCGGTGACTCCGGTCGGCCCGGTGACTCCGCTCGGCCCGGTGGCCCCGGTCGGCCCGGTGGTGCCGGTCCCTTCGACCTCTTCGGTCGGCCGGTCGGCTCCGAGGGGGCCGGCGGGCTCGGCGGGGACGGGCTGGACGAGTCGGCCCTGCGCCGGATGCTGCACGACGCGGTCCAGGACGTGGAACCGCGCGACGGCACGCTGGAGTACCTGCGCCGGGCGGTGCCCGCCCGGCGGGCCCGCAAGCGCCAGGCCGCCGTCGGTGTGGCCGCGGCCGTCCTCTTCGTCGGCACCGCGATCCCGGCCCTCCTCCACGTCTCCGGCTCCGACGGCCCCGGCGCCAACCCGTCCGTGGCCGGTCACGCCTCCCAGGCGCAGGGCGGAGCCACCCAGGGCAAGGACCCGGCCGGCGGCAAGAGCGACAGCGTCGGCTCCAGCGGCGAGGCCCGGGACAAGGGCGAGGACGGCCCGAAGGACAAGGAGAAGGAGAAGGAGACCGGCGGCCCCGGCGCCGGTACGAGTGCCGGAGCCGACCCCTCCGCCAGCGCCGGGACCGCCGGGGTCGCGGCCTGCTCCCCGGGCCAGCTCGGCCCCGCCGTCGCCTCCAGCGCCGCCCCCGACTCCACCGGCGTCGTCTACGGCTCCTTCCGGGTCACGAACGTCTCCTCCAGCGGCTGTACCGTCGCCGGTCCCGGTTCCGTCACCGCGACCCCGCAGGGTGCGGCGGACGCGACCCGGATCGGCACCGCCCGGCACGTGGCCGGGGACCCGGCGGCCGGACTGCCCGACCCGTCACTGGAGATGCCCCAGCTGCTGGTCGAGCCGGGCGCCGGCTACGAGGTGCAGTTCGCCTGGGTGCCCTCGGAGACCTGTCCGACCACCGGCGGCACGCCCGGCGGCACCACGGGCGGCAGCACCGGCGGGCCCTCGCCCGACCCGTCGCCCACGCAGGACACCACCGCGTCCGGCGGCACCGCCACCGGCGGCGAGACCGGCACCGCGCCCCAGCTGGTCACCGAGGAGGGCCCGGCCGACGGCAGCGTGGCCGTGACCTACACCCCGGAGGGCGGCTCCGGCTCGGCGACGGCCACGGTGTCCAACGCCTGCGCGGGAACCGTGTACTGGACGGGCGTACTGGCTGCGCAGTAACGGCAACAGCGGCAGTGGCCGTGGTGGCCGTGGTAGCCGCGCGGCCGCATTTGGCGGACGCGGCAGCCGTCGAGCGCCGGTGGGTGCGGGAGCGCCGTCCGCTCAGACGCCGCTGGGGCTGGGGTGCTGCTCCTCCGGACGCGAGGGGGCGTCCGTCCCTTCGGGCTTCCCGGCCTGCTCGGCGTTGGCGGGTCCGTCCGCCTTCGTGGAGTCCTCCGCCTTTGTGGAGTCCTCCGCCTTCGTGGGGTCCTCCGCCTTCGTGGGTTCCTCGGGCAGCAGGCCCAGCTCGGCGTCGTGGGCCAGCTCCCGCTCCCGGCGCAGCAGCCGGAACCACATGAAGATCACGAAGCCGACGAAGGCGAACCACTCGGCGGTGTAACCGAGGTTCTGGAACGCCTTCAGGTCCAGGCCGGTGTTCTCCGGGCTGCTCACCGGAGCGGCCTTCATCCCCGCGTCGCCCTTGTTGAGGGTGACCCACGCGTCGTAGACGTCGTACGGCACCAGGTTCACCAGCGTGGCCGTGCTGATCGCCGCGGTCTGGCCCTCCGGCAGGCCGCCCGCGGCGGCGCCGGTGCCGGCCGAGCCGGGGCTCTCCGACGCATGCAGCGCCCCCGTGACCGTGACCTTCCCGGACGGCGGCGCCGGCACGGCGGCCGGGTCCGGCTCACCGGGCAGCCAGCCCCGGACGACGGGCAGCGCGTGACCGGAGTCGGTGCGCAGCAGCGTCAGCACGTAGTAGCCCCGGCGCCCGTCCAGCTCCCGGTCCGGGACCAGCAGCTGCTTGTCGTACCGGCCGGTCGCCGTGGCCTGCTTGCCGACCGTCGCCTTGTCCACCGGCAGCAGTTCCGCGAGCGGACGGGCGGCCTCGTGACGCGACTCCTCGGCCTGCGTCTCGGCCGTCCGGTGGGACTCCACCCGGTCCTCGAACCGGCCCAGCTGCCACGAGCCCATGAAGATGCAGAACGGGATCGACAGCACGACGAAGACGTTGATCCCCCACCAACGGGGCGTCAGCAGAAACCGGTACACGCCCTCCACGGTACGCGGACGGAACGGACACCCCGGCGCCAGGGTCGCTACCGCACGCCGGTCAGCACCGTTCGACGAGGTGGTCGCGGCCCGCCGGAGGCTCGTACGGCTCCGGCCGGAACTCCGTGACCGTGGCTGTCCGTCCCCGCCGTCGCCCGGCCCGGCAGGTCTCGGCGGTCTTGCGCAGATCGGTCGTGTCGGTCATGCCAGGCAGTCTGCACCCGGCCACTGACAATCGACGCTGACCTGCGTGGACGCGGAGTTTTCCACAGGCTGGGGGCGGGGGCGGCGGAATGTCGTCGCGGCGGGGCAGTATGGGGCCATGACTGAGCGCAACGGGTCCGACTCGCAGGATCAGCAGGGACATCAGCAGGGACGTCAGCAGGGACGTCAGCAGGGCCAGAACGGGCCGGGGAGAACCGGCCGGAGCAGCCGGAGGAGATGCCGGACTGGGAGAAGCGGTTCCGGGCACCGCGGGTGTCGCTGCCCGACTGGGCACAGGACGCACCGCACCGCTCCCTGTTCGTGTCGAACGCGACGGGGACGTACGAGCTGTACGCCTGGGACCGGTCGACCGGCGAGCAGCGCCAGGTCACCGACCGGCCCAACGGCACGACGGACGGCGTGCTCACGCCGGACGGCGAGTGGATCTGGTGGTTCGACGACAAGGACGGCGACGAGTTCGGCGTCTGGCGCCGCCAGCCGTTCACCGGCGGTGAGGACGAACTGGCCGTGCCGGGCCTCGACCCCTCCTACCCGGCCGGCCTGGCCCTCGGCCGCGACGGCCGCACGGCGGTCGTCGGCCGCTCCACCGACGAGGACGGCACGACGATCCACTACGCCCGCCTCGGCGAGGCCCCGGTGGAGATCTACCGGCACCGCGAGTCGGCGGGCGTCGGCGACCTCTCCCACGACGGTTCGCTGCTCGCCATCGAGCACACCGAGCACGGCGACGCGATGCACTCGGCGCTGCGCGTGACGCGCCTCGACGGCACGACGGTCGCCGAGCTGGACGACACCCGGGGCGGCACCCGGGAGCTGGGCCTGGAGGTGCTCGGTTTCGCACCGGTCGACGGCGACACCCGGCTGCTCATCGGCCACCAGCGCCGGGGCCGCTGGGAGCCCCTGGTGTGGGACGTGGCGACGGGGGAGGAGACGGACCTCGCCCTGGAGCTGCCGGGCGACGTGAGCGCGGAGTGGTACCCGGACGGGTCCGGCCTGCTGATCGTGCACAGCTTCGAGGCCCGCAGCGAACTGTTCCGCTACGACCTGGCGGCCCGCGAGCTGATCGAGGTCCCCACACCGGCCGGCACGGTCTCCGGCGCCACGCCCCGCCCCGACGGCAGCGTCGAGTACCTGTGGTCCTCGGCCGCCGAGCCGCCGGCGGTCCGCTCCACGACCGGCCGGGTCGTCCTCGACCCGCCCGGCATGAAGTCGCCGGGCTCCGTGCCGGTGGAGGACGTGTGGGTGGAGGACCGGGCGGACGCATCCACGCCCTGGTCCAGAAGCCGGCCGGCGCGACCGGCCCGCTCCCCACGGTCTTCGACATCCACGGCGGCCCGACCTGGCACGACAGCGACGCCTTCGCCGCCGGCCCCGCCGCCTGGGTCGACCACGGCTACGCGGTGGTCCGCGTCAACTACCGCGGCTCGACCGGCTACGGCCGTGCCTGGACGGACGCCTTGAAGCACCGGGTGGGTCTCATCGAGCTGGAGGACATCGCGGCGGTCCGCGCATGGGCGGTCGAGTCGGGCCTCGCCGACCCGGAACGCCTCGTCCTCACCGGCGGCTCCTGGGGCGGCTACCTCACCCTTCTCGGCCTCGGCACCCAGCCGGACGCCTGGGCCCTGGGCATCGCGGCCGTCCCGGTCGCCGACTACGTCACGGCCTACCACGACGAGATGGAGGGCCTGAAGGCCCTCGACCGCACCCTGCTCGGCGGCACGCCCGAGGAGGTCCCGAGCGCTTCGAGGCGTCGTCCCCCCTCACCTACGTCGACCAGGTGAAGGCCCCCGTCTACATCTCCGCCGGCGTCAACGACCCCCGGTGCCCGATCCGTCAGATCGAGAACTACGTCAAGCGCCTGGAGGCCAGGGGAGCCGTCCACGAGGTCTACCGCTACGACGCGGGCCACGGCTCCCTGGTCGTCGACGAACGCATCAAGCAGGTCCGCCTGGAACTGGACTTCGCCGCCCGCCACCTCCCCAACCCCTGACCAACAGCCGCTTCGCGCAGGCCGACCACCCTCGTCCCCGCCCCACCCGAGCCGGCCGTCCCGGCTCCTCGACCCACCGAGCCACCCACCGAACCACAAGGCACCACCCGCCCCCGCCCGCCCGAGCCGGCCTCTCGGCCGACCGAGTCGTGAGGCGACCTTCGCCTCTCGGCCGACCGAGTCGGGTGGTGGGGTGGGCACAGGTCCGGGGGTCCAGGGGGCGGAGCCCCTGGCGGGGTCGTAGGGGCAGCGCCCCTACACATCCGCCCGCCGCCGCGCCCCCGACGCCCCAGCAACTCCGCCAACCCCCTCCGAGTCGCCGCCAGCACCACCCGATCCTCCCCCCGCAGCACATACGTATCGGGCAGATCCCAGACCAACCCGGACTCCCGCACCCCCTCACCTTCCCGCCCTCGATCCCGCTCCCGGTCCCGGTCACCCTCGCCTTCACGGCCCCGGCCCCGCGCCGGATCCCACCCCGATCGAGCCACCCATCCCGCCTCGGATCCCGCCCTGAATCCCGCGCCGGATCGCGGTCCCGGTCCCGGTCCCAGTCCCGATCGCGGTCCCGGCCCCGAGGGCCGACCCCACCCCCGTCCCCACCCCGTCCTCATCCCCCGCACCCCCGCCGGAGGCCCCCGTGTCGAGCGCCAGCACCCTCCACGCCCCCGCCCGGAACGCCTCCCGACCGTCCTGCCCTCCAGCTGCGGATGCCCCGCCACCCGCACCGCCGCGAACAGCAGCACCCGCCGCTCGACCGGAATCGCCCCCAGGATCTGCCGCCCCATCATCGCCCCGGCGAACGCCGGCGCCGCCAGGTGCGTGACACTCCGGCTGCGCGTGAGCGCACCGGGATGGGCGGCCCGCAGCGTCCGGTACACGGCCGTCGCGAAGTCGTCGTCGTACAGCCGCAGCACCACCCGCAGATCCGACCGCACGGACCGCGCGTACAGCACGGCCTCCAGATTCGTCGTGTCGACACTGGTGAGCGCCAGCAGCGAATGCGCCCGGTGGATCTTGGCGGCCTCCAGGACGCCTTCCTCCGTGACGTCCCCAGCACCACCGGCACCCGCAGCCGCCGAGCTGTCGCCATGCCCCGCGCCTCGGGATCGGCCTCCACGCACACCACGGGGATGTGCAGCTCCCGCAACCGCGTCAGCACCCTCGTACCGATCTTGCCCAGTCCCAGGAGCACCACATGCCCGCTGAGCCCCCGAGGCGGCTTCCGCAACGCCGAGGCGCTGCGGAACGTGCCCAGCGCCTCCAGCGCCGCCGCCAGCAGCACCGGCAGCAGCAGCAACCCCATCAGCCCGGACAGCAGTTGGAGCACCTGCTCCCCGGTCGGCTGACCGAGCGCCGGCTCGTTGATGGCGAACAGATTGAGCAGCGTCACGTACGTCGCGTGCAGCGGATGGTCGCCGCTCACCAGCGTCATCGCGACGGCGAGCCCGCGACACACGCCACCAGCCCCGCCAGCGACCACCGCAGCCGGCGCGAGAACAGCGAGCCCAGCGGCGGCACGCCCCCGCGCCGCCCGGCGGGCAGCGCGGGCCCGGCGTAGGACACCTGCTCCAGCACGACGGTGCCGCGTCCCGTCGCCCGTGCCACCGCCGCCTCGTCGGGCAGCAGCTGGGGCCCCTGCTCGCCGCTGCCCTCCGCGCCCTCCGACCCGGCCGGGTCGTTGCTCGTCGCGGACAGCAGTGCCAGCGTGCACAGCCCGGGATCGGCGACCTCGCCCGGGCGCGGCGGCCGCCGCTCCACCGCGCGCAGCAGCAGCCCGTCGGTCTCGACGACCTTGCTGGTGCCGACCAGCGCGGTCGCCACCAGCGCGGGCGCGGCGGTGTCGGCGTCGGACAGGACGGTGGTGGAGGCGTCGAACCCCGGTGTCCGCGCCTCGCCGGTGGCCAACGTGGCGGCCTGGTCGAGGAGTTCCTCGATGTGCTGGCCGAGGCGGCGGTTGTACAGCCGCAGCACCAGCCGCAGCCGGGGTTGAGCCGGCGCGCGGTGAGCGCGGCACGGATGTTGGTCTCGTCGTCGTCGTACACCAGGGCCAGCGCGGCGGCCCGTTCGACGCCGGCTTCGGCGAGGACGTCCTCGGTCGGCTCGCCGGCCTCCAACTCCCGTGCCGAGGAAGCGGGTTCGGCAGGGGCGGCGGACGTCCGGCTGACGGCCGCGTTCACCAGGTCCAGCAGCGCGGCCGACGCGGCGCGCGCCCGGCCGACCACCGGCTGCCGCACCCGGCGCCCGGAGGGCGGCACGACGAGCGTGACCTGTTCGCCGTAGACGCCGCGCAGTTCGGCGGCCAGCCGGTGCGCCAACCCGTCGTCCCCGCACACCACCATGTGCGCTTCCGGATCACGCGGTTCACCTTGGTTCGGAACGCTCCCCACGCGGCACAAGACTGCCCCACGGGGCGGCCCGGTTCCAGGGGAGAGGCTCGGCGAGGGCGGCATTAAAGACGCGTAAAGATTGCCGGAGTCCGGCAATGACGGTCCCCGGCCGCCGGTGTCAGTATCCGCAGTGTCGGAGCTCGGCGACGGGCGAGAGGGGCGGTACGCATGGCCTGGTTTCTCGGTCTGGGCATCACGGGGGTCGTACTGCTCGCCCTGTCGCTGATCTTCGGCGGACTGCTGGACGGCGTGCTCGACGGCGCGCTGGACGGCGTCCTGGACGGATGGCTGTCGTTGCCGGTCGTCGCCGGTTTCGTGGCGATGACCGGGTTCGGCGGCGCCATCGTCCTGGGCAGCGGCTGGGCCGGTCCCGCGGGGGCGGCCGGCGCCGGCGCGCTGGCCGGGGTGGGGCGGCCTGGCCGACGTACCGCTTCAGCCGGGCGCTGATGCGGGACCAGGCCGGTGCCGCGCCCACCACGGACCACCTGCTGGGCACGTCCGGGAAGGTCGTCACCGCCATCCCGGCCGACGGCTTCGGCGAGGTCCTGCTCCGGCTCGCCGGTCAGCCGCTGAAGTGCGCGGCGCGCAGCGAGCAACCGGTGCCGCGGGGCGCCGAGGTGTGGGTGGAGGCGGCACCGACCCCGACGTCGGTGGTGGTACGCCCGGTGGACCGCTGAGCCCCGCCCTTCGACGCACGTTCTCTTCCTGGATACGGGGGCATGTACATGAGTCCTGTCGTCATCGCCGTCATCGGCGTCGTCGTCCTGCTGGTGCTGATCGCGCTGGTGGTCGTCAGCCGGTACAAGGTGGCCGGCCCGAGCGAGGCGTTCATCGTCACCGGCCGGCGCGGCAAGAAGGCCACCGACCCGGAGACCGGCCGGGTGTTCACCGACAACAGCGGCCAGAAGGTCGTGGTCGGCGGCGGCGTCTTCGTCGTGCCGTTCGTGCAGCAGCGGTTCACCCTCGACCTGTCCTCGCGGCACATCCCGGTGGCCGTGCGCGGCGCGGTCACGCTCCGCGGCGTGAAGGCGAACCTGGAGGGTGTCGCGATCGTCAAGGTCGGCGGCACGGAGGACGCGATCCGCGCGGCGGCCCAGCGGTTCCTGATGCAGCAGGACGGCATCGTCGGCTTCACCCAGGAGGTGCTCTCCGGCGCGCTGCGGGCGATCGTGGGCCGGATGTCGGTGGAGGACGTGATCCGCGACCGGGCCGCGTTCGCCGGGCAGGTCGCGGAGGAGGCGGAGGCCAGCCTGTCCGGGCAGGGCCTGGTGCTGGACGCCTTCCAGATCCAGGACATCACCACGGAGGGCTCCTACCTGGAGGACCTCGGGCGGCCGGAGGCGGCGCGGGCCAAGCAGGAGGCCGACATCGCCGAAGCGGTGGCGCGGCGGGCCGCCGAGCAGGCCCGGCTGAAGGCCGAGGAGGAGATCGCGGTCGCGCAGCGCACCCTGTACCTGAAGCAGGCCGAGATCAAGGCCGAGACCGACCAGGCCGCGGCCCGGGCCAACGCCGCCGGCCCGCTCGCCGACGCGGCCCGCCAGCAGGAGATCCTCGCCGAGCAGGAGAAGGTCGCCGAGCGCCAGGCGGCGCTGAAGGACCGCCAGCTGGACACGGAGGTCCGCAAGCCCGCCGACGCCCAGCGGTACGCGGCGGAGCAGGAGGCGGAGGCCCGCCGGGTGGCGCGGGTGAAGCAGGCCGAGGCCGAGCGGGCGGCCGGCATCGCCGCGGCCGAGGCGGAGGCCGAGCGTTCCCGTCTGACGGGTGAGGGCGAGAAGCAGCGGCGCAGCGCGCTGGCCGAGGCACAGGCCATCGAGGGCCTCAAGCAGGGCGAGGCCGAGCGTTCCCGGCGCGCGGCGATCGCGGAGGCGGTACGGCTGGAGGGCGAGGCGGAGGCCGCGGCGATCGGCGCCAGGGGCGCGGCCGAGGCCGAGGCGATGGAGAAGAAGGCCGACGCCTTCGACCGGTACGGCGAGGCGGCCGTGCTCCAGATGCTGGTCGAGGTGCTGCCGCAGGTCGTGGCCAAGGCGTCCGAGCCGCTGGCGTCCGTGGACAAGTTGACGGTCATCTCCACGGACGGCGCCGGCCGCCTGCCGCGCACGGTGGCGGACAACGTGGCCCAGGGCATGGAACTGCTCAACTCCACGACGGGCATGGACTTCGCCCGGCTGCTGAGCAAGGTCACCGGCCGGGCGGGCGCCCCACGACGGGGAGCCCGGGGCGGGCGCCGACGCCACGGGTGCCGGGCGGGCGCGGGTGCGGGTGCCGGTGCCGGCAACGGCAGCGCCAACGGCAAGGTCCCGATCACCGACTGACACGCGAGGGCCGTGCCCCGGCCCCCGCCCGACGGGACCGGTCCCTTCGCGGGTCCGGTCCCTTCCCGGGTCCGGTCCCGTTCCGGCGGGACCGCTCACCCACCCGCGAGACGGCTCACCGCGCGGTGGGACCGCTCACCGCCCGGGGAGACGGCTCACCACCCGGCGAGACGGTTCACCGCCCGGCAGAACCGCTCACTGCCCGACGCGCCCGTCGACGCACTCCCGCAGCAGGTCGGCGTGCCCGCAGTGACGGGCGTACTCCTCGATCCGGTGCACGAGCAGCTCCCGTACCGACGTCCGGTCCTTGCCCAGCCGCTCGCCGAGGTCCGGATGCGCGGCGAGCGCGGCGTCGGTCGCGGCTTGCTCCCGCTCCAGATCGGCGAACGCGGCGTCCACGACGGACTGTTCGCCGACGGCTCCGTCGAAGTCCCCGTCCCGCCTGCCGTACAGCTTGGGCAGCGGGTCACCGTCGGTGATCCAGTTGCGCCAGTCCCGCTCCACCTCGGCGAGATGCCGGACCAGCCCGAGCAGCGACATGGTCGACGGCGGCACCGACCGCCGCGCCAGCTGCTCGGCGTCCAGGCCCTCGCACTTCATCCGCAGGGTCATGCGGTAGCCCGCGAGGAAGTCCTGCAACGTCGCCAGCTCACCGTCCGGACTCGGCCCCTCGGGGTGCCGGGGGTCCTTGTCCGGGTCGGTCCACATGTCGGGTAGACGGTCGCCTCGGACCATCGCGCGGGTTCGTCGGTCATGCGCCCCATCGTCGACCGCGGACGCCCGCACCGCCACCGACTTTCCCACCCCCTGCCCGCACCGGGGTTTCAGGCCAGCCGAGGCCGTCGCGGCGGGCTGAAACCGGGCTGAAGCCGTTCTGAACCGTCCCGGCCGCAAGCTCTGGGCCATGACGACGACGGAACACGAACTCGCGATCGCGGCCACGGGGCTGCGCAGGTCCTACGGGGACAAGACGGTCCTCGACGGCATCGACATCGAGGTGCCCGCGGGCACCGTCTTCTCCCTGCTCGGCCCGAACGGCGCCGGCAAGACGACGGTGGTCAAGATCTTGTCGACGCTGATCCGCGCGGACGGCGGGCAGGTGCGGGTGGCGGGCACGATCTGGTGGCCGAGGCGCAGGCGGTGCGGGCCGCGATCGGGGTGACGGGGCAGTTCTCGGCGGTGGACGGTCTGATCACCGGTGAGGAGAACATGCTGCTGATGGCGGACCTGCACCATCTGTCCAGGCGGGAGGGGCGGCGGGTCGCCGCCGATCTGCTGGAGCGGTTCGGTCTGACGGAGGCGGCGCGGAAGCCGGCGTCCACGTACTCGGGTGGGATGAAGCGGCGTCTGGACATCGCCATGACGCTGGTCGGCGGCCGCGGGTCATCTTCCTCGACGAGCCGACGACGGGTCTGGACCCGCGTTCGCGTCATGGCATGTGGCAGATCGTCAGGGAGCTGGTGGCGGCGGTACGACGGTCTTCCTGACCACGCAGTACCTGGAGGAGGCCGACCAGCTGGCCGACCGGATCGCGGTGCTGCACGGCGGGCGGATCGCCGCGGAGGGCAGCGCGGAGGAGCTGAAGCGCCTGGTCCCCGGCGGGCATGTGCGCCTCCGCTTCACCGACCCGGTGGCCTACGAGCGGGCGGCGGCGGCCCTGCGGGAGACCACCCGTGACGACGAGGCCCTCGCCCTGCAGATCCCCAGCGACGGGAGCCAGCGCGAGCTGCGGGCCGTCCTGGACTGGCTGGACGCCGCCGGCATCGAGGCCGACGAGCTGTCCGTGCATACCCCCGACCTGGACGACGTGTTCTTCGCCCTGACCGGCGGCACCGTCCCCGCCCAGCCGAACCAGCCCGAGGAGACCGCTCGATGAACACCCCCACCACTTCCGCCACCTCCACCACCTCCACCGCCACCCACGCCACTTCCCTCACCGGCACCACCCCCACCGGCATCACCCCCACCACTGCCCGGCGGTCGCCCCTCCGCGACCACCTCACGATGCTGCGCCGCCACCTCCTGCACGCCCGCCGCTACCCTCCCTGACCCTGAACGTCCTGCTCACCCCGGTCGTCCTGCTGCTGCTCTTCGTCTACGTCTTCGGCGACGTGATGAGCGCCGGCATCAGCGGCGGCCCCGCGGACCGCGGCGACTACGTCGCCTACCTCGTGCCCGGCATCCTGTTCATGACGATCGGCGGCACCGCCCTGGGCACGGCGGTGTCCGTGGCCACCGACATGACCGAGGGCATCATCGCCCGGTTCCGCACCATGGCGATCTCCCGCTCCTCCGTGCTGATCGGCCACGTCCTCGGCAGCGTGATCCAGACGCTGATGGCGCTCGCGCTGGTCCTGGCCATCGGCGTGGCGATCGGCTTCCGGCCCGACGCCTCGCCCCTGGAGTGGTTCGCGGCGGCCGGACTGCTGGCCCTGTTCAGCATCGCGCTCACCTGGATCGCCGTGGGCATCGGTCTGGTGAGCCCCAACGCCGAGGGGGCCAGCAACGTGGGCCTGCCCCTGATGGTGCTGCCCCTGCTGGGCAGCGCGTTCGTGCCGGTGGACCTGATGCCGGGCTGGTTCCGCTGGTTCGCCGAGTACCAGCCGTTCTCCCCGGGCATCGAGACCCTGCGCGGACTGCTGCTCGGCACGGAGATCGGCACCTCCGACGCGGTCCTGGCCGTCGCCTGGCCCGTCGGGCTCGCCGTCCTCGGCTACCTGTGGTCGAAGGCGCGGTTCACCCGCGAGCCCCGGCAGTGAGCTCCCGCAACGCCGCCGCACGCAGCTCCTCCCGCCCCAGGGCGGCGTACGCCGACCTCGCCTCGGCGTACGCCGCCCTGTCGGCGTTCTCCGCGGCCCGCCGGCAGCGCGTCGAGGACAGCGTCGGGAACTCCCGTACCACCGGCATGCGTTCGGCCAGCGCCACCAGCCGGACGGCCGCCGTGTCGCCGGCGGCCAGACCGGCGAGCCCCAGTGCGAGCAGGACCGTGCCGTGCACGGGCAGCTCGACGGGGGCCGGCCCTTCGCCCGGCGGGACGGACAGCATCGCGAGCAGCCGTTCCCGCAGCTGCGCGACGAGCCCGGCCACGGGTTCCGGCCGACCGTGCTGCGCGTGCGCCGCCACCGCGGCCGACTGCACCTGCAGGGCCCAGTTCTCCACGAACGGGTCGTCGGCTGAGGTCAGGCTGTGCTCCCGGATCCGTTCCACCGCGCGGCGCCACAGCCCGAGCCCCACCTCGGTCAGGCCCCGGGCCAGCGCGAGTTCGGCGCGGGCCGGCAGGTCGGGGCCGTAGAGGTCGGCGGGCTCCGGCTGCTGGTCCAGTGCGGCGATCCCCAGCCAGTGCTCGGCCTCGTCGACGTCGCCCCGCTGGAGACAGGCCAGTACCAGCCCCCAGTGGACGCCGATCGCGTCCGACCAGTCGCCGATGTCGCCGAGCGACACCAGGGCGGCGCACAGATGCTCGTACGCCTCGTCGCCGCGCTCGGACTGGAGGCACAGCTCGCTGATCCGCCCGTGGCCGAGCAGGTGCAGGGCCGGATTGCCGAGGGGTTCCAGTGCCTCCAGCATGCGGCGGGCGAAGGCGAGGGCGCGCTCGGGTTCGTGCTCGGCGTGCCACACATAGCTGGCGACACCGGCCGCGACGCCCGCGAGCAGCGGCTCGTCGGCGTCGCACAGCTCCTGCAGCCGCGTGAACCGCGGCGGCCGGATGTCCGGGACGGCACACAGGACCACGGCCAGGGCGCGCACCACGGTGTCCGGCGGGGCCGGCGGCAGGCGGCGCAGCGTGACGAGCTGGCGTACGGCGTGGGGCCGTGGCCCATGAAGAGGCTGGCCGCGCACACGGTCGCCGCGCTCCGGGCGGTCTCCAGATCTTCCGGCCCGGGCGGAAACGGGAGAGCGGTCCGCCGGTCTCGGCGGCGAGCGCGGCGAGCCGGGCGTAGTTGGTGTCGGTGGCCCACAGCGAGGACAGCACGGCGGTGACCCCGGCGACGGTCGGCGCATCGCCGCGGGCCAGGGCGTGGCGCAGCGCCAGGACCAGGTTGTCCTGCTCGGCCCGGATGCGGTTCCAGGAGGGCAACGGGTCGCGGCGGAACAGCACGTCGTGGTGGGCGCGGCCGAAGTCCCGCGCCCAGGCGAGGAACCGGTCCGTCACCTCCTGCTCCTCGCCGGCCTCCGCGCGCCGGGCGGCGCTGAACTCCCGCAGCGTCTCCAGCATGTGGAACCGCACCCCGGCCGGGCTGTCCCGCACCTTCACCAGGGACTGGCCGGCCAGCTGCTCCAGCAGCGCCAGCGCGTCCCCGGTGTCGCCGAGCACCCGCTGCGCCGCGTCCTCGCCGAAGCCGCCGGGGAACACCGACAGTGCGCGCAGCGCCGCCCTGCCGTCGGGTTCGAGCAGGTTCCAGCTCCACTCGACCACCGCCCGCAGGGTGCGGTGCCGTTCGGGTACGTCGCGGCCGCCGCCGCGCAGCAGCGCGAAACGGTCCTGCAGCCGGCGCGCGATGTCGGCCACGGAGAGGACGCGGACCCGGGCCGCGGCGAGTTCCAGCGCGAGCGGCAGCCCGTCCAGGTGCCGGCAGATCTCGGTCACCCGGTCGGCGGGCAGCTCCACGCCGGGCCGGGCGGCCCGCGCCCGCTGCTCGAACAGCTCGACCGACGTCGCCAGGGACAGCTCGGGCAGCGCGTACACGGACTCCGAGGTCAGCCCCAGCGGAGCCCGGCTCGTGGCCAGGACCCGCAGCCTGCTCGACCGCGACACCAGCGCCCGTACGAGATCGGCCGCGCCGGCGATCACATGCTCGCAGTTGTCCAGCACCAGCAGGGCCGGTCCCGGGCCCAGCGCGGCGACGATGCCGCTCACGGCGTCCTTGGCGCCGCCGAACTGCCGTCCCTCCCCGGCCCCGACGGCCGAGGCGACCTCGTCGGTCACGTCGGCGTCGGAGGTGACACCGGTCAGGGGACGAAGTGCACCACGGGCTGCTCGGCGGCCCGGCTCACCGCGTGGGAGAGACGGGTCTTGCCCAGCCCACCCGGCCCCAGCACGGTCACCACCCGGGACTCGCGCAGCAGCCCGGACACGGCGGCGACATCGGCGTCCCGCCCCAGCAGCGGGTTGGGGTCGTGCGGCACACCGTGCCGGACCCGCGGGGCGTCCGCGGTGAGCAGCTCCTGATGGAGGCTCTTCAGCTCGGGCCCCGGGTCGCTGCCCAGCTCCTCGCGCAGCGCGCGGCGGTAGGTGTCGTACCGGGTCAGCGCGGCGGCCCGGCCCGCGGTGGCGGCCTCGCAGCGCAGCAGCTCGGTCAGTACCTCCTCGTCCCGGGGCAGTTCCCGGGCCAGCTCGGTCAGCGGCGTCACGGCCTCCTCCCGCCGCCCCAGCCGGGCGAGCGCGAGCGCCCGGGTCCGCACCAGGGAACGGAACGCCGCGACCCGGCCGGTCCGCAGCGCGGCGACCGGATCGTGCAGGTCCGCACCGGCCGCGGCACCCACAGTGCCGTCCCACAGCGCCAGCCCCGCCTCGGCCCGCGCCAGGGCGCCCGCGTGGTCCCCCGCCCGCGCCCGCTCGGCGGCGGCGTCGTCGTGCAGCAGCAGCGCCGAGCTGTCGACCTGCTCCTCGTCCAGCGCCAGCCGGTACCCGGTCGGCGTGCTGACGACGAGGTCGGCCCGAGCTGGGCCCGCAGCCGCGACACCAGGACCTGCACCGCCTTCCCGGGCCGCTCCGGCAGCTCGTCCGGCCACAGCCCCTCCACCAGCCGCCCGGTACCGCACCCGCCCCGCAGATCCCCCGCGAGCAGGGCCAGCAGCCCCCGCAGCCGGGCGCGGTGATCTCCCGCCCACGGAAGGCGACACGGGTCAGGAGCGTCAACTCGGTGGTCACGCGTGAAGGTTAGCCACTGTCCCGGCCGCGTCCAGGCGCCGAAGGCGGCCGGCGCCCTGGCCCGCCACCGGCGGGATGTGCCCGGCCGGCGCCGGCGGAGGACCGGCCGGGCGGGCCGCACGGCCGGTGCGTGACCGCCACCGAAGGCCTCACGGCGACGTGGGGCCTCGGCCCGGTAGGCCCGGTGCAGCAGCTCCACGAAGTCGGGGGCCTGCGGAAGCGGTACGTCACCGATCCGGTGCACCGGCACCCCAGGGGTCCAGGAGTTCATGACGACGGCCCCGGCCAGCCCGCCCAGGTCGGCCACCCGGACCGCCTGCGTCCGTTGGGGAACGCCGAGCCGGTCCAGCTGCCGGCGCACGATGCCCATCGTGGTCCCGGCCAGCATCTCCCCGTCCGGCCACACCACGGCCTCACCGTCCAGAACGCCAGGTTCCAGATCGTCGCCTCGACGAGCCGGCCCCGACGGTCCACGAACGCGGCGTCGTCGAAGCCCTGGCCGACGGCCTCCCGCAGGAAGTAGGTCTTGGCCACCTCCCCGACGTGCTTGACGCCCGGAAGGACACGCTCGTACGCGACCGCGGTCAGGGCCAGCGGACCGGCGGGACCGGACGAGGGCGGCCCGGTACGGACCAGCACCCGGGCTCGACGTCGCCCACGGCCGGGGTGAACTCACCGGCCGGCGAGTAGACGGTGAGCGTCAGCGAGAGATCGTCCGGCCCGCCGTCGAGGGCGGCCCGCAGCCAGGACCGCACCCGAGCGTCCGGCAGGGCCCGGCCGAACAGCGTCAGCGACGCCGACCGCAGCCGCTCCAGATGCAGGTCCAGCCCTCTGACCTGCCCGCCCCGCACCTGCAGGGCGGTGAAATGGGCGTAGCCCGAGAAGGCGAGCGGCGCCAGCTCCCCGACGGCCGCGTCCCGGCCGTTCACCTGCGCGACGAACCCGGTCATACATCCCTCCAGTCGACGAGGGCGGGCACGGAATGCCCGCCCACGGCGCGACGTTAGGGCTTCACACCAATGGCAAGGTCAACCTCTGACGAGGCAGGTCGCATGCGGATCGGAGAGCTGTCCCGGCGTACAGGCGTCAGCCCGCGGCTGCTGCGCTACTACGAGGCCCAGGGCCTCCTGGAGGCGGAGCGCGGCCCGAACGCCTACCGCGAGTACGACGAAACCGCCGTGCCCACCGTCCGCCGCATCCGCGCCCTCCTCGACGCCGGCCTGTCCACGGAGGTGATCCGCGAGGTCCTGCCGTGCGTCCGCGACGAACGCCCGACCTTCGACTGGTGCGAGGAACTGCGCCGACTCCTGGAGTCCCAACTGGCCTCCGTCAACGCCCGCATGGCCACCCTCGACCACACCCGCCGCACCCTCACCACCTACCTGACCCAGCCCTGACCATCGCCGAAGCCAAGGGGGCCCCTGGCCGCTGACCAGCCGCCGGCAGAGGCACCCGGCAGCAGGCGCGGCGGCGGGCTCAGCCTGGTGTGGACCGCGCGGGGGTTGGGGCGTGCTCTCCGGCTGCCACTGACGCGTCGGGCTCAGCCGCCCTGGGACCGCAGCCGGAAAGCGGGCAGACGTCCGGGTCGTCGTCCGCGTAGAGATAGGTGCGTCGGTCGCCCTGGGCGATCGACAGTGAGTCGAGCGTGTCCCCGTCCAGGAAGCGCTCCGGTGCGGTGAAGGAGAGGGACAGACGCGCGAACTCGGTGGCCGAGGTGCCGCCCTGTATCACGGACCAGGTGCCGGACCCGTCGAAGGTCTCACCGAGTTCGCTCCGGTACCAGTCACCGGTCGGCCAGTTGTTCACGGTGACCGTGCCGCTGCCCGGCTCGCTCTCCGATGCCTCCAGGATGAGCGTCACACCCTCCGCGTCGCCCTCGCCCCGGTAGGTGCCGGCGAGTTCCCCGGATGTCGCGCCGACCGCCTGCTTCCCCATGCAGCCCTCTACGGCGGTGGACACGGACGAGCAGCCCGGCAGGCAGGTCAGCAGACCCACCACAGCGGCGGCTGCCGGCAGGCGTGCTCGGGACATCGACTCACGTCTCCTTCGCCGGAATGCGCTCGGTCCAGAGTCGTAGTGGCCGATGTGGTGCAGGAACCACTCAGGGGCCCGACCCGCACTGCGGGTCAGGCCCCTGACCTGGTGTTTCTCTGTCGGGGTGGCGGGATTTGAACCCACGACCTCTTCGTCCCGAAGCAACTTGGGTGGGCGCTCGACCTTGGGCCAACGTGCCTCTCACCTGCGGCGACAGTCCGCAGCCGTCCGCGCTCGTCCGCCGCTGTCCGTCGGCGTTGTCACGCAGTTAGACACTCATCGGTTGCTGTTCGAGTCGAGCCCGGGAGGGTCCGCCTCGATGACTCTGAGATGACAGTCCGGCTCATTCACTGCGTTCGATCGGCTACTCCGCTGTTCCTTGCCTCGTCCCGCCGCGCACACGGTTACGAAGCCTCCGAGCACGGCCGCAGCTGTACTGAGGGAGCCGCGAGGTCGGGGACCACCCACACACCTAGTACGACACCGAGCGCGAGGCCCGCGAGGAGGGCCCAGGGCGGGCGGCTAGCGGCCTGGGATGTCCTACCCCCGAGGCGTACATTCATGGAGACACCTTCTTCGTGAGATGCGTTGACGAACTTGGGTGTGAGAGCGGCCCCTCGTTGCCCCGGGGGCCGCTCGCCGTTCGGTGCTGCCACTTTGCTGTATCCGCCGCAGATTTGAAGGTTCGTCCATCAAACCCTTTGGCCCGCATGTAGCTTGTAGCGGCGTACGAGGCTTCCGCAGATGAGGGGCTGGGCCCTTTGCGGGCCAGAGGGTCAGATGACACTGACTCCAAGATCCGAACCCTTTGGCCCGCATGTAGCTTGTAGCGGCGTACGAGGCTTCCGCAGGCTGAGTGGCAGATGCTTTGCGGGCCAAAGGGTCGGGGAGGAGATGACGTGCCCAGGAACGCAGAGCGCCGCGCCCGCCGTGTGCAGGTCCTGGACGCTTTATCGGAGCGGATCGAGCAGACCTCGCGCACTGTTCGTGATCTACATGGGCGCGGTGGGCCTTGGCCGGCACAAGTCCGAGTTCGAGCTCCACTCTTCACTGGCCCCCGTTCGCTCCGCCGCCAATCGCTCGCATCTCCGCGCCGCGCGGGTGAATCTCCAGGTGTACCTCTTGGCAGTATTTGAAGCGCAGAGCAGAAAACGGAGTGGAGTGGCAGGACCATGCCCGATTCCGATTTCGGGAGGTGAGATATCCTGGACGGATCTGATTGTCTCAGAGGCCAAGCAAAACACGCAGGCCAAGGTGCCGGTCACTGCAACCCAAAACCGAGTTCGCCAAGTAAAGTCAGCCATCAAGAGGCTCGCTGATGAAAATCTAATTTTGAGGAATGTCGGAGAGCCGGGTAATACATTCTCCCTCATGTTGCTGCATGAATCCGGCTCGGCCGAATCGGAGAAGCGCGGATACCTCATCCCGAGTATTACGAAGGGGTGCGAACTGTAGTAACTCTTCCGGTGCAGTTCTTCACCAACGGCTGGGTCTACGCCCTAACGGATTCCGAGATCCGGATGTATATGATCTTGAAGCACCTAGCTGCTAGATTTCCCGACTCTCATGCTCTCCATGGCGTCTACTTATCGGAGAGGGACCGGGAATGGCTCTATGGCATCTCGCGTGACGTTTATGAGGCCCACTTGATGTTGGCGAAATTCGGCCTTATCCAGTTGGTGCCCAATCCGCTGCGGCACCGCGATGGCAAAGTGGTGGAGTTCGATAACTTCCTGAAGAAGGGAGGCGTCATTCCGCCACATCGGTTCTTTGTTATGGGCGATTCCCCTTCTTTGAATCTCCGCTCGGGAAGATGCGAAGGGCGTTGCTCAACTACCCTCCTAGTAGGGATCAAATGATGCGCAAAAAGGGCTGACGCTATCCGTTGTTGGGCAGTTTATGCCTGGTGTGTTGTGTCGCAGAGAATAGCAAAGAGGAGCGGACGTGGGGTCAAATCCTGATATTGGCGAGCTGGCTCTTGCATTCGAAGAGATGGCGCAAAACCGATCACCGGGGAAGTGCGGATCAAATACCGGGACGGGCGAGTGGTAGAGGCTCGTCTAAGTGATGGCGATCGAGAAAGCATGCTTAGAGAGGTTGCCTTTAGCTTCACTAGCGGGGTGATCCGACTTGAATCGTTAAGGGTGATCGATTCGAGGTGGAAGCAGAGCTAAAGAGTTCGATCTCGGATCACCGACCTGTCGTTTACCTGGATCAATGCCACTGGAGCACTGTATCTAACTCGATCTTTGATCGCGCGCGGGTGAATGGGCGGGACTATGATGCCGCAGTGCAATTGGTCGAACTGGCCGAGAGTGGGAGAATAATAATTCCAGTCTCGTCGGCGCATGCGCTTGAAACTTCGGCGCTTTTTGACGCCAAGCGCCAGAATCTTGCTGCCACCATTCTCAAGCTATCTCGTGGATGGCAGATGCGGAGTCCGGTCACAGTCAGAATGAACGAGATGGCCACTGTGCTTTCGCGCCGATACGGCATTTCGGTAACTCCGCCCGAGCTGGATGTCTTCAGCTTGGCCGCGGGCGCCATGGAGACAGACAGGCGTGCTTACGATACCTCCGGCCTTGCGCCCGGTATAGCTGCACTCGTCGACAGGATGACGTCATTTTCTGCGATCTATGACGTGCTAATGCATCCAGAGAAAGTTCCGTCCCCTAAGCCCGGTTGGCATGAGCACTTTAACAATGTGTCTCAAGATCCGGAGTTTCAGGCTCGGAAGGCTAGGCAAAAAATAATTGATGGGCGTGCCATGGCGATCGTAGATGTAGCGCCTGAAGCTCTCTCAGTTTCCCAGCGGATCGGAATACCTGCCCCGGAATATGTCTCAGTTGCACTCTATGAAGAGATCGATTCCATGCCGTTCATGCGGCTGTATGGGGACGTGATTGGCCACCGTCTGGCGAATCGTGCAAGGTGGGAGGCGAATGACCTGGTAGATATATTGTTCCTGGGATGTGCTGCCGCGTACGCAGACGTTGTTGTGGCGGAAAGAGCGGCGACGAACTACCTGCAAAGGGCGTGGGGAGAAAGAGAAACGGAATGTCCTGTGGTTGCCAAGCTCCCGGATGCCATTGGTGCCGTCTCTCAATTGCTGGCGTGACCTTGTTAGGTCGGTGGAGCGGCTTTGGGCTGGAGCTGCTTTGGGGCGAGTGATCTTGGCCCCGTAAGCTGATGGCGAGTCGGGCAGTCTGTGGACCTGCCCGTTAAAGCACGACGTTGGGGCCAAGATCTTAGAGGCTCGCCCCAAAGTGGCTGCCTAAAGCCGTGGAGCCGACCGCCCCAGCCACAGAGGGTGTCTCTCCACTTCATGCCCGCAGCCGCCGAGCGCGCCGCCGGGCGCGGCCAGCCGGGGCGAAGACAGGAGGCAGGCCGCGCCGCAGAGGCGGCGCGCGCCCGCGCCATGCGCGGGCCTTGATGAAGTAGGGAAAGTCTTATCCCGCTGGGATGAGCCGCTTGCCGTCGTGGCTCCGTACGTGGGGCCCGTTGCCGTCCAAGGCGTCCAAGAGTCGGACTGCAAAGACCTCGGACATGCGCTCGCTGACCTCTTCGGGCGTGAGCCAGTCGACAGCTGTCGACTCGCTCGACGTGCGTTCGGTGCCGCCGGAGGGCTTGCAGCGGAAGACCAGGGCCACGATGCCTCGGGTGGTGTTCTTGTAGACGCCGGTGAGTTCGTCCACCTCGACGTGGATGCCGGTCTCCTCCAAGACCTCGCGGGCTACGCCGGCCTCCGGGGTCTCGTCGAGTTCGAGCACGCCGCCGGGAAGTTCCCAAGTGCCGTTGTCTGCCCGGCGGATCGCCAGGAGGCGCCCGTCTTCACGCACCACGGCTCCGGCCACGGATACCGAGTGGAGCGATGGTGTTGACCTTGCCTCCCGTGATGTACTCATGTACAGGAGCATAGGAGGCTGGGAAGGACTATGGGAACAGCAGTAGGAGGTGAGCGGTCCGTACCTCGGTACGTGCAGATCGCCGAGGAGATCGTGCAGCAGATCCGCGCGGGTGTCCTCAAGCCTGGTGACATGGTGCCGAGTGAGTCGGAACTCGTCGAGCGCTATGGCGTGTCGGGCGGCACGATCCGTAAGGCCATGGTGGAGGTACGGGCGAGCGGGCTGGTCGAGACCCGGCACGGTAAGGGCTCGATCGTGAAGGACCGGCCGCCGGTGCGGCACCGCTCTTCTGATCGCTTCCGTCGCTCGCATCGCCGGGGTGGCAAGGCTGCCTACCTGGCCGAATCGGCACAGTCCGGCGCTACGGCCAAGGTGAGCGTCCTCTACATCGGCCCGATGGATGCGCCCGAGGATGCCGCGCGGCGGCTCGGCGTTTCGGCCGGCGCCCAGGTGCTGGCCCGGCGGCGCCTCTACTTCCGCAACGGCACGCCCGTGGAGACCGCTACCTCCTACCTTCCGTGGGATGTAGTCAAGGAGATCCCGGAGCTCTTCGCCGAGAACCCCGGCGGCGGTGGCATCTACGCCCGACTCGAGGACCACGGGCACGAGTTCGAGGAGTTCGTCGAGACGCTGCAAGCGCGTCCGGCCTCCAAGGCTGAGGCGTCGGAACTGGCACTGAGCCCGGGTGCTCCAGTGGTTCACCTGGTGCGGGAGGCCCGTACGACCGAGGGCCGGGTCGTGGAGGTCTGCGACACGATCATGGCCGCTGACCAGTTCATTTTCGAGTACCGCATCCCCGCCGCCGACTGACGCGCCCTCAACTTCCCTCAGCCCGTCGCGACTTCTTCGCCGCGACGGGTTGACTCATGTATAGGAGTGCTGCACTCTTCTTCCTGTCACTCATATACATGAGTGATGGAGTTCCGCCCCTATAGAGGAGTGATCTGCGTGCGTCAGATTCCCGTCGACACCTCCGCCGCGACCGTGATGGTCGCCCAGCCGCCGGAGCCGAAGATCCGCGACCGCCGCACCGGTGAGGTCGCCACCGACACCGAGAGCGGCGCCACGCTGATGACCGTGAACGTGATGTTCGCGCTCAACGGTGAGGTGGAGATCCTGAACGTCACCGTTCCGGAGACCGGCATCTCCGGTGACCTCGTGATGGGCACCCCGGTCGCGCTGACCGGTCTGATCGCCCGGCCGTGGGAGAACGAGTTCAACGGCCAGAAGCGGCACGGCATCGCTTTTCGCGCGGTCGCCGTTACCTCGCTGGCCGCCGGCGCCTCGAAGCCGAAGGCCGCCTGAGCCATGACGTGGCTGACCGTCGCCCTGGTGCTGGTCGTCGCCGTCGCGGGTCTCCTGCGGTGGCGGCGCCCCGCCTGGTACTGGCTGACCTTCGGAGTCGTCCTCGCCACGCTGCGCGTGCTGGTCCGGTACGCCTCGGTCATGGACGCGTGCGGGCTGACCGTTCCGCCCTCGCGCTGGCGCCTCGCCCTGGCCAGGATGACCGACCGACCCGCCCCGGAGTCCCGTCCGCCGCGCGTCCTGCGGGTGCGTCCGACCCGGACCGGTCTCGTCTTACGCCTCAAGCTGCGGCCTGGTCAGGACGCCTTCGACCTGGCCGCCGCCTCGGACCGGCTTCGGCACTCGTTCGCCATGTACGGCGTCACCTCCCGTGAGGTGCGCTCGGGCGTCGTCGAGCTGCGGATGACCGGCTACGACGTGCTCAAGCGGGTGCAGATGCCCGCCAAGACCGACACCCGGCCGATGCGGGTTCCGGTCGCCCTGCGCGAAGACGGCTCGGTCCACTACCGCGACTACCGGGCTGTGCCCCACGCGCTCACCCTCGGCGCCACGGAGTCCGGCAAGTCCGTCTACCAGCGCAACCTGGTGGCCGCGCTCGCCCCGCAGCACGTCGCCCTGGTCGGCATCGACTGCAAGCAAGGGGTTGAGCTGTTCCCGCTGGCCCGCCGGTTCTCCGCGCTCGCCGACAACCCCGACACCGCCGCCGAACTCCTCGACGCCCTCGTGGCGCACATGCAGGACGTCTACCAGCTCATCCGCGCCGAGCAGCGGATCACCGCGGACGTGCCGGATGCCGAGATCGCCGCTGACATCTGGAGCCTGCCCGAAGACCTGCGGCCGGTGCCCATCGTGGTCCTGGTCGACGAGGTCGCCGAACTCGCCCTGTTCGCCAACAAGGAGCAGGAGAAGCGGCGGGATCACATCATCACCGCCCTGGTCCGGCTCGCCCAGCTCGGTCGCGCGGCCGGCATCTATCTGGAGATCTGTGGGCAGCGCTTCGGCTCCGAACTCGGCAAGGGCATCACCATGCTCCGCGCCCAGCTCACCGGCCGAACCGCCCACCGCGTCAACGACGAGACCAGCGCGAACATGGCCTTCGGCGACATCGCCCCGGACGCCGTGCTGGCCGCCATCCAGATTCCCGCCGAGACTCAGGGCCTCGCCATAGCCGGTGACTCGACGGGCGGCTGGCACCGCATCCGCGCCCCGCACACCTCGATGCGGCAGGCCGTGAACATCTGCAACAAGCACGCCGACCGCACGCCCGACCTGCCTGCCCTCGCGCCTTTCCGGCCCGCGGTTGCCCCCTTGCCCTCGCCTCGCGTGCCGCTGTCCAAGCCAGCGCCCGCCACCGCCTGAGCCCTTCCCTCTCACGGTCGGTGCGACCGCCTCGCGCCATGTCCCTACCCCCGCCATGTCTGATCACAGGAAGGAGCCGTGATGGCCCGCCCCGCTCTCCGCATGGACGCCGTTCTCATTCAGGCCGTCATCGCCGGGCCCTGTCTTTCGCCCACCTGCATGACCTCGCGGCCGCTGCCGGACAGGACGGCTGGAAAGCCTGGGCCTACCCGATCAGCGTCGATCTGCTCCTGGTCGCCGCCTGGCGACGCCTCCGCACCGATGGCCCGTCCCGGCTGGCATGGTGCTGGTTCCTCATCGCCCTGGTCGCCTCGCTCGGCGCCAACGTCGCCACCGCCGGACTCCTCGACCTGAGCGATGTCCCGGCGTGGCTGCGCATCCTAGTCGCCGCCTGGCCTGCCCTCGCGTTCCTTGGCGGCACTCTGCTCGCCCACGCGCCTGGCGACCGGATGCCCGATCCGCCGGCGCACCCGGCCCCGGCCACCGAGCCGGTCCCCGAGTCCGAGTCGGTCCCGGAGGTCAACGACACCCCGGCCCTTCCCGCCGCTGAGCCCGACCCTGCTCCCGTCACACCGGCTCCCGCCGTTCCAGCCGCGCTGGTCGACCACGCCCGCAAGGTCGCTGCCGACCACCACGCCCGCACCGGATCGCCGATCGACACCGACACCCTGCGCACCCGCCTCGGCGTCCCGCCCCACCTCGCCGACGCCATCGCCGCCCAACTCGCCTGAGCAGAAAGGAGAACCGACATGCCCGCCCGCGACCACTTCCACTCGCTGATGCGGATCGGCCCGGTGAACATCGGCACCCACCGCGACCGCAACGGCCGGACCAAGCACGCCGCCGTGTGCACCGCCGACGACTGCGGCTGGTCCGCCGACTACTCCAGCCAGTCCGCCGCCCAGCTCGCCGCCCGCACCCACCGCTGCAAGGTCCGCTGAGGGAGGCCCCCGCCATGGACGTCCCGCTCTGGCTCGCCCTGCTCGTCGTCGGCTACCTCGGCGTCAAGCTCATCCGCCCGCCCTGGTGGCTCATCGCCGTCCTGCTGCTCGGCGGCTTCCTCCTCGCCGACAGCGTCCTCGCCCCCGCCATCAACAGCTTCGTCAAGTAACCCGCCCCGGAGGGGAGATCACCCATGCTGCGCCCGAAGATCCCCACCATGCCCACCCCGACCGGCCACGTCACACCGCCCACGGTCGTCGAGCCCACCGCCATCGTCCCGGCGGCCAGACCCCGCCCGCTCCCGTGGCTCCCGCGCTGTCCCAGCCCACGGTGCGGCTCACCCCCGGCACCGCACTGGCCCTCGTCGGCGGCGGCACCGCCGTGGTCCTGGTCGTCGGCGCCGTCCTGGTCTCCATGCTCCTGGCCGTCGCCATCACCGGCGTCTCGGTCGCCGTCTGCGCCGTCGTCCTGCGCTACCTGCTCGCCTCGGACGCCAAGCGCCGCTGACCGGTCCCCGAGGCGACGCACAAGCCGCCAAGCACGCCGCCGCCCCTGAGACCGCGCACTGCCAGCCAACCGCCATCGCCACAAGGAGAACACCCGTGGACCTGCACATAGCCGCCAGCCTGGTGCCGTTACTCGGCTGGGCCGTGCACGGTGGCATCCTCACCCACCGGCTCGCCTCCGCCCGCCGCGACCCGCTCACCGGCCTGCACACCCGCGCCGGATGGACCGCCCGCGCCGAACACCTCATCCGCCGGCACCCCACCGCCGCCGTCCTCCTGGTCGACCTCGACCATGTTGACCGGACTAAGGACAAGCGACTCCGTGTGTCGCGATCCGCGTTGATCAGCGGTCCGGTACGAGACATGCAGCTATTCGAGGGAGGAGCTGCATGTCTTCATCCGACGAGGTCCCCAGGGATCTCCCGTCGATCCGTCTTGCTCGCTGGGGGCGGGTCGTGCCTGTCGATGACGTGATCCCGTACGTGGTCGAGGACCCGACGGGCCGCCCGGTCGAGCCGATCCGGCGTTTCCTGCGCGACTTCGTGGCCCGCGGTCACTCTGCGGGCAGTGTCCGCAGCTACGCCTTTGACTTGCACCGTTGGTGGAGGTTTCTGCACGCCATCGAGGTGCCGTGGGACAAGGTCACATCCGCGGAGGTGCGCGACTTCGTGCTCTGGATGGGACAGGCGAAGAAGCAGCGGAGGGCACCGCGGACGAAGTCGGCGGCAACCGCCGGGCAGGTCAACCCGATCACGCGCAAGCAGTACCTCGGTGACGGCTATGGCGCCCGGACGATCCGGCACAGCAACGCGGTGCTGCGGTGCTTCTACGAGTTCATCATCGACGCCGGTGAGGGGCCGCTGGTCAACCCGGTGCGCCGGAACCGGGGCCGTCGCGGTCGAGCGAACGTTCATCACAACCCTCTGGAGTCATTTCGGCCGGAGGGTCGGCTCCGCTACAACCCCAAAGTGCCCAGGCAGAGGCCACGGGCTATGCCGGATGAATGCTGGGTCGATCTCTTCGCGGCGATGCGGTCCAATCGGGACCGGGCGATCCTGGCTCTTGCCGTGAGCACGGCGGCCCGGGCCAGCGAACTGCTTGGCATCCGAGCATCTGACGTCGACTGGGGCGATCAGCTGGTCCAGGTTCGCCGCAAGGGCACGGGCGCCCAACAGTGGCTGCCGGCCAGTGCGGAGTCGTTCATCTGGCTGCGCCTCTACCTCGATGAACTCAAGGACCTCGGTCCGAATGATCCGGTCTGGTGGACTCTGCGGCGCCGGACGAAACCGGGTGAGGACCTGACGCGCCGGCCGCTGAATTACGACGCTCTGCGGGCGGTGCTGCGCCGGGCGAACGACGTGCTCGGCACGAACTGGACCATGCACGACCTGCGGCACACCAGTGCCCTGCGCATGGTCCGGTCGCAGAGGCTCTCCCTGAGAGACGTGCAGGTCATTCTCGGACACGCTCACCTGACCACGACTCAGGTCTACCTCGTCGAAGACGACGACGAGGTCCTGCGGCGCGTCCATCGGTATCTGGCCGACCGCAAGGAGGCGGCCGCGGCGCCGAAGCCGGTGGCCGCCGGCTACGACGCGCGTGACCTGTCCATCCTGCTGGGAGGTGGGGCGCTGTGACGTCGGACCTCACGACCGCCGCTGCTGTTCCCCCGCCGCGGACATCGTCGGAGGAAGAGGCGTTCGCGACGCCCGTGTTGCGGGTGGGCCTGCTGGATCAAAGTCCGCCTGGGGAGGTGCTGGCTGCGGCGGTCCGGCACGCGGAACGAATGGGCTACACCGACAAGCGCAAGCGTGATCTGCGGCGCGGGGTTCTCGTCATCCTCGACTGGCTGGCGTCTCACCCGGGCGAGGGATGGCAGGAGCGCTGGCTGGCCTCTCACGCGGACACCGACCTGGGCTGGCTCAGCACGATTCCGGCTGGCTCCACGACCGGAGTGGTGCATCGACGGGCCACGAACGTTGCCGGCATCGCCAGCCTGCTGCTGAACCAGGTGATCCTGCCCAGCCACGGCTTCCTCGCCGCATACAGCTCGCTCACCTTGTTCCGGGATGTGTGGCGCTCTATCCAGCCCGAGGTCTTCGACCGCATCCTGCAGCAGGCCAAGAACGACGGCATGGTCGAACGGCGCCTCATCGAGGGCATGAACGTGCTGTCGAAACTGGTGCTGCACACCGGCCGCGGACCGGATCAGCTCACGCCCGAGGACTTCGAGGACTTTCGGCACTGGGGCTTGGCGAAGAACGGACTCCTCCCGCACGGCATCTACCCGGCATGGGACCTGCTACGCGGCGTCGGCATCCTGCCCAAGACCGTGTCCTACAAGGCCTTTCAGCATCAGGGACAGCGGCCTACCGCTGAGCTGGTCGACCGCTACCAGCTGCGCTGCAAGCCCGTCCGGGACGCGCTGGTCCGCTACCTCGAAGAGCGCCGGCCAAGCCTGGACTACGTGACCTTCCAGCACCTGATCATCCACCTCGTCTCCAGCTTCTGGGCCGATATCGAAGCCCATCACCCCGACGTCGACAGCCTCCAACTGCCGGAGGAGGTGGCCACGGCCTGGAAGGAGCGGATGAAGTACGTCACCAAACGGACGGACAAGCCCCGCCCGCGCAAGAACTATCTCAACCTCCTGGTCCAGGTCCGCAGCTTCTATCTCGACATCCAGGAATGGGCCCTGGAGGACCCGAGCTGGGCACCGCATGCCGTTCCCAGCCCGGTGCGTCGTGGCGACACCGACGGGATGCAAAAACACCGGCGTCGCACCCGGGCCAACATGCACCAGCGGGTCCGGGAACGGCTTCCGCACCTGCCCGTGCTGGTCGACGCGGCTGAACGGCACCGCACAGCTCAGGAAGCACTGCTGGCCGCGGCGCGAGCGGTCCCCATCGGCGAGCGGTTCGAGCACGACGGCGTCCCTTACCTGCGGTTCATCTACAAGACGTGGGCAAGGAACACGAGCCGTTCCCGACCGGAGGCGGTGATGGTCGAGAACCTGGCCACCGGCGAGAAGCTCGACCTGTTCCAGACCGAGGACGACGCGTTCTGGTCCTGGGCGGTGATCGAGACACTCCGGCACACCGGGATCCGCCGCGAGGAACTGCTGGAGATCACCCACCTTGCTCTCGTTTCCTACCGGCTCGCCGACACGGGTGAACTCGTTCCCTTGCTGCAGATCGTGCCGTCCAAGAGCAACGAGGAAAGGCTGCTGCTGATCAGCCCAGAGCTGGCGAGCGTCCTGGCCACGATCATCACCCGTCTACGCAAGGCCAACGGCGGGACGATCCCTTTGACCAGCCAATACGACCCTCATGAACGGACCTTCGGCCCGATACTGCCGCACCTCTTCCAGCGCCGGACGCGAGGCCACCGCAACGAGGTCATGTCCCACACGACGGTCCAGAACCTATTGGATGCCACCTTGGCCCGGACCGGCCTGCGGGACGCCGCAGGCGAGCCGCTGAAGTACACCCCGCACGACTTCCGAAGGATGTTCGCCACCGAAGCGGTCACCGGCGGCCTACCGGTCCACATCGCCGCCCGGCTGCTGGGCCATGAAGACCTGTCCACCACCCAGGCCTACCTGGCGGTCTTCCAAGAAGACCTGATCCGTTCCTACCGCTCGTTCCTTGACCAGCGGCGTTCCCTGCGGCCCGCTGCGGAATACCGCGACCCGACCGACGACGAATGGCGCGAGTTCCAGCAGCACTTCGCGTTGCGCAAGCTCGAACTCGGCACCTGCGGACGGCCCTACGGGACTCCCTGCAAGCACGAACACGCCTGCATCCGCTGTCCCATGCTGCGCGTCGACCCTGCTCAACGGGCCCGGCTGATCGAGATCATCCGCAGCCTGACCGAGCGCATCGCGGAAGCCAAGCTCAACGGCTGGCTCGGCGAGGAAGAAGGCCTCCGGGTCAGCCTCGAAGCCGCCCGCAACAAGCTCACGGCCATGGAACGCACCCGAAACCAGTCCACAACCCGCATCGCTGATCTCGGAATCCCGCAGATCAGAAAACCCTGACAGCACGCGGGCGCGGCCCACCTACCAAGCACGCCGCGTCCCGCCTCCACCTACATGGAGGTCACCATCATGACGTCCTCGTCCTTAGCGGACATAGTCCGCAGCCGTGACGACGTCTGCAGCAAGCTGTTCGCACCGACACGGCTCCACTTACCGCTTCAGGACGAAGCGATAGACCCTGGAGTCCCTGGCCTCGAAGCCGAGTCGCTCATACAGGCGATTCGCTGCCTCTCTCGACGGACGCGACGTGAGGTCAACGGTTCGAGCACCCGCCGCCTCCGCGAGGCGCAGAGCTTCCTCGGTCAGAGCACCCCCAACGCCATGTCCCCGCGCGGCCTCGTCCACGACCACGTCCTCGATGCGAGCTCGCAGACCGGAAGGCAAGGGGAACATGACCAACGTCAGCATCCCGACCACTTCGCCTTCGACCCGCGCCACCAACACCGTGTTCGCATCGCTGGCGAGCAAGCGCTGCACTGCCTCGCGATCCAACGGGCTGGCTGTGCTCGAAAGCTGAGGCAACAAGCGCGCGAATGCCTCAACCGACTCGTCGTTCGCTTCACGGACGACCACAACCTCAACGCTCATGATCTCGACCCTACCGAGCAAGCCCCATCACGAGGTGGCACCCCAGAAATCGATCCACGCGTAGTCCGGGAAAACCACTTCAAGACCCTCAACGACACCCACGGCCACGCCGCCGGAGACGCCGCCCTCACCGCCACCGCCGAACGGCTGCGCGCCTGGTGCGGACGCAACGGCACCGCCGGCGCCTGGGCGGAGACGAATTCGTGGCCATCGTCCGGGAGCTGAACGCCGCCGACCTCCACACACTCACGGCCGTACTGCACCGGCCGCTCGATTACGACGGCCTGTCCGTGCCGTTGTCCGCCTCGGTCGGCACCTGCGCTGTCGCCGAACTCCCGATCCCGGCTCTGACCGATGCGCTCGCCGCCGCTGATGCGGCCATGTACGCCGCCAAGGGCCGCAGCCGCCGAGGCTCGCGCACCTTTCACTGACCGGCCGCCGGGTGGCGCACAAGCCGCCAAGCACGCCGCCACCCGGGGCCGTTCCTTCCAACCGCAATCGAAAGGAACACCCAGCATGACCCACCGCACCACACCCGCGCCGCGCATCTGCCCGAACTGCGACGGCTTCCCCTCCGCCGCCGTCACCCTCGGCGGCCGGGACCGGCACGGACACCTGCGCACCATCACCGTCCACTGCCCGGCATGCAACGGCACCGGCACGGTCCTCGCTCACAGCGTCCGGGAGGGTGCCCGTGCCTGACACGCTCCTCGACCCGATCACCCTCGGCGACCTGCTGAGGGTGGCTTCGGCTCCCGACTACTTCCGTTGGGAAGACCAGATCCGCCACACCGGCGGCTGCGCCGACCCCATCCACCTGACCGGCTGGGTCCTGCACAAGGACAAGACCACCGGCGAGACCCTGCACCACTACAGCACCGAGCGGGAGCCGGGTGGACGCCTCCGCATCGCCTGCGGCAACCGCCGAGCCTCCCGCTGCCCGGCCTGCGCCTGGACCTACGCGGGCGACACCTACCACCTCATCCGCGCGGGGCTCGCGGGCGACGACCGCCGGGATGTCCCAGCGACCGTCCGGGACCACCCGCGGGTCTTCGCCACGCTCACCGCCCCTTCGTTCGGCCCGGTCCACAACCGGCCGGATCACGGCGTCTGCCGGTGCGGCACCCGACACCGCGCCGATGACCCCGCCCTCGGCGCCGCTCTGGACCCGGAGACGTACGACTACGCGGGCGCGGTGCTGTTCAACAACACCGCCGGTCAGCTCTGGCAGCGCTTCACCACCCGGCTCCGCCGCGAACTCGCCGCCCGCGCCGGCCTCTCCCGCAGGGAACTCACCAATCAGCTCCGCGTCTCCTACGGCAAGGTCGCCGAGTTCCAGAAGCGGGGCGCGGTGCACTTCCACGCAGTGATCCGGCTCGATGGGCCGGATGGTCCGGACACCCCGCCGCCAGCATGGGCAACCGTCGATCTCCTCACCGACGCGATCCGTGCAGCTGCCGCGCACTCCTACACCTCGGTCTCCCTCCCGGCCGCCGACGACCAGCCCGCCCGGACCTTCCGCTGGGGCACCCAGCTCGACGTCCGGCCAGTCAAGGCGTTCGGCGACGGTTCCGAGATCACCGAACAGGCCGTCGCCTCCTACGTCGCCAAGTACGCGACCAAGGCAGCGGAGAACACCGGCACCCTCGACCGCCGCATCGGCGAACTCGCCGAACTCGACCGCCACCAGGTCCCCGACCACACCCGCCGACTGATCGAGGCGTGCAAGGCGCTCGACCCGCTCTACCCGGACCGTCGCCTGTGGGCCTGGGCCCACATGCTCGGCTTCCGCGGCCACTTCTCCAGCAAGAGCCGCCGCTACTCGACGACCCTCGGCGCTCTCCGCCAGGCCCGCGCCGACTACCGCGCCGCCCAGGAACACGCCGCCCTCGGCCTCGACGACCACGACCGAGAGCCGGACACCGTCCTGGTCCTCGCGGACTGGCAGTACGCCGGCCACGGCCACACCCCCGGCGAATCCGTCCTAGCCGCCACCATCGCCCGCGACCTCCAGCTCAACCGAGAGACCGCCCGCGATGCCCTACACGATCAACTCGCCTTGGAAGGAGCCGCAGCGTGACCATTGCCACCCCTGAACTGCTGACGGTGTCGGACGTGATGGCGCGGCTCAAGGTTGGACGCTCGAAGGTCTACGACCTGATCCGTACCCACCGGCTCGCTTCGATCAAAATCGATGGTGCTCGCCGGATACCTGCTGACGCCGTGCGCGACTTCACCCAGCACCAGCTGGAGGAGGCCGCCTGATGGCCAAGCGACGCAGCCGTGGTGACGGCGGGCTCCATTGGGACGAGAAGAGACAGCGTTGGATCGCCACCGCGAACCTCGGCTTCGATCCGAGCGGCAAGCGGATCGTGAAGCGGGGGAGCGGCAAGACCAAGACTGAGGCGAAGAACAAGCTCAAGGAGGTGTTGCGGGATCACGAGGACGGTCTCGCGATTGCGCCCACGGGCTATACCGTGGCCGACGCCGTGAACGACTGGCTCACCTACGGCCTGGCGGGTCGTGACCCGGGCACCGTCGAGAACTGCACCATCCTGAGCCACAACCACGTGATCCCGGCTCTGGGCGCCCGGAAGCTCCGCGACCTCAGCGCGGAAGACGTCGACCGCTGGCTGGCCGACAAGGCCAAGACTCTCAGCACTCGCACGCTGCAGGCCATCCACTCCTGCCTGAACCGCTCGGTCAAGCGGGCCATGGCGCGGGACAAGGTGAAGCGCAACGTCGTCGAGCTGTGCTCAGTACCCCAGGGCCAGGCTGGGCGGCCGTCCAAAGCGCTCACCTTCGCCCAGGCCGAGGCGGTGCTGAAGGCGGCCGAGGGAACCTCGATGCACGCGTACATCGTCGTAGCCCTGCTGACGGGTGCACGTACCGAGGAGCTGAGGGCGCTCACCTGGGACCACGTCTTTCTGAAGGGCAGGCCGGAGGCCGATCCTCCGCAGCCTCCGCACATTGCGGTGTGGCGCTCGGTCCGGCGCGGCGGGGACACGAAGACCCGGAAGTCCCGGCGCACGCTCGCCCTGCCGGCGCGATGCGTGGAGGTCCTCTGGCAGCACTTCGAGGAGCAGGGCTGGCAGCGGCTTGCCGCTGGTGACCAGTGGGAGGAACATGGGCTGGTCTTCTCGTCGGCCGTGGGCAAGCCACTCGATGCGACCAACGTTCGCCGTGCCTTCCGCCAGGCGCTCAAGGACGCTGAGGGGATCAACGCCGACGAGTGGACGCCTCGGGAGCTCCGGCACAGCTTCGTGTCCCTGCTCTCCGACCGTGGCGTCCCGCTGGAGGAGATCTCCCGGCTCGTCGGCCACTCCGGCACGGCCGTGACCGAGGAGGTCTACCGGAAGCAGATCAGGCCCGTGATCCAGACCGGCGCCATGGTCATGGACGGCATCTTCAAGCGGGATCCGGAGCGCTAGTCACGCAGATAGACACGCAGACGAAACAGGTGAGGCACCTACCAAAACTGGTAGGTGCCTCACCTGGCGTTTCTCTGTCGGGGTGGCGGGATTTGAACCCACGACCTCTTCGTCCCGAACGAAGCGCGCTGCCAAGCTGCGCCACACCCCGAGTGTCGTCGCTGTCGCGGCGACGTCGTTTACTTTAGCCCACCGTCGGCCGGAGACGAAATCCGGTTTTACCAGCGGCGGCGCAGGGGGTTCGGGCGGGCGTGGTCGAGGGCCACCAGGAGGACGGCCAGGGCGTAGACGGACAGGCCCAGGAGCAGGGCGTTGGCGAGGACGCCGCGGTAGCCGTGCAGGTCGACGTCGAGGAAGGGGTAGAGGTAGCGGGCCGTGCTGTTGGGGAGGAGCAGCTCGCCTCGGGTGAGGGAGAAGGCCAGGTAGGCCAGCGGGTACAGCAGCCACGCCGCCGCCTGGCGCAGGTGCAGACGGGCCGGCGGGGTCAGGAGCAGCCAGTCCAGGACGGCCGCCACGGGGACCGCCGTGTGCAGGACGTGGTTGACGACCGTGTGCCAGCCGCCGGTGGCCGCGATCTCGCCCGCCGCCGAGAACGGGCTCGCCGGGTTGGCCAGCAGCAGGTGGTGCACCAGGCTCGCGACGACGACGTACAGCAGCGCCGCTCCCGTCAGCCCGCCCGGCAGCGGGTGCCGGGCGCTCCACGCGCGGCGCGCCGAGGCGATGAGGACCAGGGCGAGCAGGACACTGGCCTGGACGGTGAAGTAGCTCGCGACCCTGATCGGGCTGCCGAGGAGGAAGGCCAGGGCCACGCCCGCGAGGGCGAGCGCGGCCGTCAGCAGGCGGAAGACGGCCGCCACAGGGCGGCGTACCGGCGGTACCACGGCCGTGGCCGGGACCGGGGAGGGCAGCAGCGTGGGGGGAGCCGGGACCGCTGGGAGGTCCGGGATGTCCCTGGGTATCGGGGCGGTCATGCCCCTCAAGCTAGATATATGGGGCGAATGGGGCGATGTGGGTGGGCCGGGTGGGTGACCCGGCGGGGCCCGCTCGCGTCGGCCATCCCGGCCCGCTCGCGTCGGCCATCCCGGCCCGCTCGCGTCGGCCATCCCGGCCCGCTCGCGTCGGCTACTCCCGGCCCACCAGCGTCAGCAGGGTCGCCTCCGGCGGGCAGGCGAAACGTACCGGCGTGTAGCGGTTGGTTCCGCAGCCCGCCGAGACGTGGAGGTACGCCGTACGGCCCTCCGCCGTGTGCGTGGACAGGCCCTTCACCCGGTCCGTGTCCAGGTCGCAGTTGGTGACCAGCGCGCCGTAGAAGGGGATGCACAGCTGGCCGCCGTGCGTGTGGCCGGCCAGGATCAGCGGGTACGCGTCCGCCGTGTACGCGTCGAGCACGCGCAGGTACGGCGCGTGGACCACGCCCATCGAGAAGTCGGCCGAGGACGACGGGCCCCGGCCACCTCCGCGTACCGGTCCCTCTTGATGTGCGGGTCGTCCAGGCCGGTCATCTCGATCGACAGGCCCTCGATCTTCAGCGTGCCCCGCGTGTTCGTCAGGTTGAGCCAGCCGGCGGCGTCGAAGCCGTCGCGCAGGTCCTCCCAGGGGTTGTGGACCGCGCCGACGGCCGGCGCGTTGCCGTTCAGCCCGTGACGGCCCTGCGCCTTCTCGATCAGGTACCGGGCGGGGTTGCGCAGCCTGGGGCCGTAGTAGTCGTTCGAGCCGAAGACGTACGCGCCCGGGAACTCCATCAGCGGGCCCAGCGCGTCCAGGACCTCGGGCACGCCTTCGGGGTCCGAGAGGTTGTCGCCGGTGTTGATCACGAAGTCGGGGCGCAGGCCCGCCAGGGAGCGCAGCCAGCGCTGCTTCTTGCGCTGTCCGCCGACCATGTGGATGTCGGAGACCTGCAGCACGCGCAGGGGCCGCATGCCCGAGGGAGGACGGGGACGGTCACCCGTCGCAGGCGGAAGGACCGGGCTTCGAAGCCCGCCGCGTAGACCAGGCCGGCGGCGCCAGCCGCCGCGAGGGACAGGGGCACTCCGTATCGCGCGCGCATATGTCCATCGTGTCAGACGATCGTGTGCCGCGGGGTCGGCGGGAACGCCCGGCCGGTGGGGCAAGTTCCCTGCCCGCCCGGCCGTTTCCCCGCGCATGCTCCGGCGAGGTGGCCTGGTGGGCCTGGGGCGTGGGGCCCGGGGGCCCGGGGGCCTGGGGAGTGGGAAGTGGGGAGTGGGGTGTGGGGTGTGGTGGGCGTGCACCCGCAGCCGGTCCTGCACCCCGGTCCTGCACTCCGGTCCTGCACCCGCCGCGGCCCACCGGCGAAATCGGCGGGCGGCCCGCCCCGCGCACCTGCGACAATCAGTGCATGACCACGCTCAAGTCGAAGCTGCAGGATGACCTCAACGCCGCGATCAAGGAGCGCGACGAGCTCCGCTCCTCGACGCTCCGGCTGACGCTCGCGGCGATCACCAAGGAGGAGGTCGCGGGCAAGGAGAAGCGTGAGCTCTCCGACGACGAGGTCCTCAAGGTGATCACCCGCGAGGCGAAGAAGCGCCGTGAGGCCGCCGACGCCTTCGCGCAGGGCGGTCGTGCCGAGCAGGCCGAGCGGGAGAAGGCCGAGGGCGAGGTGCTCGCCGCGTACCTGCCCAAGCAGCTGTCCGACGAGGAGCTGGACGCGATCGTCGCCCAGGCGGTCGAGGAGGCCAGGGCGGCCGGTGCCGAGGGGCCGCGGGCCATGGGCGCCGTGATGAAGATCGTCAACCCGAAGTTGGCCGGGCAGGCCGAGGGCGGGCGGGTCGCCGCGGCGGTCAAGAAGCTGCTGGCCGGCTGATACGACGGCTCCACCGCGCTCGACGGTTCCCCGCGCTACGACGGTTCCTCTGCGGTACGACGGCTCCCGCGCTACGACGGTTCCTCTGCGCTACGACGGTTCCCCCGCCCGGAGGGCGACCCCGGAGCTGGACCGGAACGGAATCCGAGCCGAAAGAACGGCCCCTCCACTCCCCACGGAGTGAAGGGGCCGTTCCGTTGTCCCGCCGGCGCTCAGCGCCACCCCCGGGCCCGCCGTCCCCCTGGCCCGGATGAAGCCCTCCGGCACGGAGAAGCTCGGGTCCGGTTCGGCGCCGCCGTTGCCGTTGCCGCCGTTTCCGTTCCCGCCGTTGCCGTTGCCCCCGCCGAACAGGCCGCCGATGAAGCCGTCGCCGCGGTCACCGCGGTCGCCGTTGTTCCCGTCGTCACGGTCGCCGTCGTCGCCGTCACGGTCCCGGCCCTCGTCACCGCCGTCGGGGATGTCGATGAGGTTGAAGGACGGCGAGTCCTTGCCGGCCAGGGCGCCGGACATGGCGTCCTTCCAGATCGGGCCCGGGACCGCGCCGCCGAAGACCAGGTCGTGGTAGCGGCCGCCGATCGTGATGTTCTTCATCTGGACCTTCTGGGTGGCGCTGCCGACCCAGACCGCGCCCGACATGTTCGGCGTGTAGCCGACGAACCAGGCGTTCTTGCGCTCGTCCGTCGTACCCGTCTTGCCGGCGCTCTCGCGGTCGGTCAGACCGGCCTGCCGACCCGTACCGGAGTCGACCACACCGCGCAGCAGCGTGTTGATGCTGTCCGCGGTCCGCTCGGAGACGGCCCGCGAGCAGGTCGACTTCGGCACCTCCAGCGACCTCCGCTCGCTGCCGACCTTCTGGGTGATCGACTCGATGGCGATCGGCGTGCAGTACATGCCGCGCGCGGCGAAGGCGGCGTACGCGCTCGCCATGGTCAGCGGGGACAGGCCGATCGAGCCCAGCGAGATCGCGGGGGTCTCCGGCAGCTTGTCGCCGTTGCCCTGCCGGACGTGCAGCTTGTCGGTGACGTCGACGACGGGGCACAGCCCCACCTCGGAGATCATCTGCACGAAGTAGGTGTTGACCGACTTGGCCATCGCCTCCTTCATGCGGTACGGGCCGACCTCCGACTCGTTCTCGTTCTCCACCGTCTCGCCGCGCGTGTTGACCCACGGCTTGCCGTCGCACGTCTGGACCGGGCTCGGGTACTCCATCTCGTACGGCGACGAGTACTCCTTCGTCGGCGGTACGCCCTCCTCCAGGGCCGCCGCCGCGACGAACGGCTTGAACGTCGAACCGGTCGGGAACCCGAAGTTGGAGCCGCCGTAGGCCGCGTCGACCGAGTAGTTGTACTCGGTCTCGTTCTTGCCGTAGCCGTACGGCTTCGACTGGCCCATCGCGACGATCTTGCCGGTGCCGGGCTCCACGAGGGTGGCGGCGGCGGCGACCGAGTCGGACTTGTTGACGTGGTCCTTCAGCGACTGCTGCACCGACTCCTGCGCCTGCGGGTCCAGCGTCGTACGGACGGTCAGGCCGCCCCGGTTCCAGATCTTCGCGCGCTCCTCGCGGGTCTTGCCGAAGACCGGGTCGCTGAGGAAGACCTTCTCCACGTACTTGCAGAAGAAGCTGGCGCCGGCGACCGCGGTGATGCAGCCGTTCCTGGGGCGGCTGACCTCCAGGCCCAGCGGGGCCTTCTTCGCCTCGTCGGCCTCGGCCTGCGAGATGTCGCCGACCTCCGCCATGCGCTGGAGGACGACGTTGCGCCGCTTCTTGGCCTCCGCCTCGTCGTTGACCGGGTCGTACCGGCTCGGCGACTGGACGATGCCGGCCAGGAGGGCGGCCTCGGGCAGATCGAGGTCCTTGGCGTGCTTGGAGAAGTAGCGCTGGGAGGCGGCCTCGACACCGTAGGCCTGCTGGCCGAAGAACGTGATGTTCAGGTAGTTCTCGAGGATCCTCTTCTTGCCCAGCTCCTCCTCGACCTGGATCGCGTACTTCAGTTCGCGGATCTTGCGGCCGATGGTCTGCTGGGTGGCCTGGGCGACCTTGGTCGGGTCGTCGCCGGCCTCTTCGACGAACACGTTCTTCACGTACTGCTGCGTGAGCGTGGACGCGCCCTCGGAGACCTCACCGCTGCGCGCGTTCTTGTTCAGCGCGCGCAGCACGCCCTTCAGGTCGACCGCGCCGTGCTGGTAGAAGCGCGAGTCCTCGATCGCGACGATCGCCTTCTGCATGTACGGCGAGATCTCCTTGAGGGGGACCACCGTGCGGTCGCGCGAGTAGACCGTGGCGATCAGGTCGCCCTCGGCGTCGAGGATCGTGGTGCGCTGGCTGAGCGGCGGCGTCTTCAGGTTGGCCGGGAGCTCGTCGAAGCTCTCGACCGAGCCCTTGGCCGCCAGGCCCAGCGCGCCCACGGCGGGCAGTGCGATGCCGGCCAGGACGGCTCCCGCGAGCACGCTGACACCGAGGAACTTGGCGGCCTGCTGCGTGGGAGACAGACCACCGCCCGAGCGCTTCTTTGGCATGAGGGCAGCCTACGTTCTCATTCGCCGGACACGCGTATATGCCTTGGCCTAAGCTGCTCTCAACTGTCACAGCAGTGAGGCCACGTATCAATACGTCCGGCGACTCCGAATCGTTCCGGATCTGCTCGATTTCTTTCGCGCCGGTTGGCGCCGGGGCGTGTTGGTGCACGAGGGCGCGTGTCGGGGCGTGTGAGATGCGCGTCCGAATCCGCCTCGTGTGTCAGTTGGTGTCCGTTGTGACGCAACAAAAACGACCCGAATGTCGGGTTCGTCGCGCATGTCGCCAGCTCACTCCCCCGGGTGATCTGCCGCTTACCCATAGTCCGTTCGGGCCATTCAAGATTGGGCCCGAAGGGGGTGTTGCGCTGTGCCCACCTTCCGTAACGTCCTCAACTGGCGGCGGTGAATATGCCGCTGCCGCCGTGGGGGAGCCTCGATTCGGGAGAGGACGGCGCCGGTATGGGCTGGGTAACCGACTGGAGTGCGCAGGCCGCCTGCCGCACTACCGATCCGGACGAACTGTTCGTTCAGGGAGCAGCGCAGAACAGGGCCAAGGCGGTGTGCACCGGATGCCCGGTGCGGACCGAGTGCCTGGCCGACGCGCTGGACAACCGCGTCGAGTTCGGCGTGTGGGGAGGAATGACGGAGCGGGAGCGCCGCGCACTGCTGCGCAGGCGGCCGACCGTGACCTCCTGGCGCCGACTGCTGGAGACGGCGCGCACGGAGTACGAGCGCGGGGCGGGGGTCGTGCCCTCAACGACGACGAGGTCTACGAGAACTACGCGGCGGTGGGCTGACGGCCGGCGGTCGACGGGCCACGGGCACCGGCCCACGCCCCCGGCCCGGTGTGGTCTGGGGGACCGATGAGGCCCACGCCCCCGGCCCGGTGAGGCCCGGGGTCAGGTGTGGCCCGGGTCGCCGGTCAGACGCCACCGGTTCGACGCCGGTCAGATGCGACCGGTTCGACGCCGGTCAGACGCGACCCGTTCGACGCCGCCCGGTTCGATGCCGGGTCGCCGGACCGGCGCGCCCTCGTACGGCGTCACGCCGGCCCCGCCCGCCTCGCCGGGTGGACGGGCCACGGACGACGTCACGTCACGCACGCGTGTCGGGCAGCTCCGGCCTGCCCGCCGCGAGACGGTCGCCGATGTCCCGCAGGCCCGCGAGGTCGTGCACGTCGCCCGGCAGGGCGGCCACTTCGGTCACCGCCACCTCGGGGTGGAGCGCGGTGAAACGGTCCCGCGTGCGCTGCTCGCGGGAGAGCAGGTGCATCCGGTCCGCGTGCAGCCGCAGCAGGCCCGCGGCGAGCAGGTCGACGGACCGCTCCGCCGCCTCGGCGTCACCGGCCGCCGCCTCGGCGTCACCGGCCGCCGCCTCGGCGTCACCGGCGGCCCCGGCGTCACCGGCCGCCGCCTCGGCGTCACCGGCGGCCCCGGCGTCACCGGCCGCCGCCCCGGTGTCACCGGCCGCAGCGGCTCCGTCGGCGGAACCGGTCACCTCGGCCGCGGTGCCGGCCCCGGGGCCGGAGGAGTCCGGACGATCGGGAGAGTCTGAACTGCCGTAGGAGTCGGGAGAGTTACGAAGTCCAGCTTTCCCGTCGCTCTGATCCACAATGCGGGGATCCTCAAGATTTTCCCCGGCGAGGCTCTCCGCGGCGGCCAGCGCCCGTTCCGCCGACAGGCGGTCCGCTCCGCTGCCGTGCACCCGGTTCAGCACCAGGCCGGCGAGCGGCATGTCCTCCGCCGCGAGCCGCTCCACGAAGTACGCGGCCTCGCGCAGCGCGTCCCGCTCCGGGGCCGCCACCACCAGGAACGCCGTCCCGGGCGCCTGGAGCAGCTTGTACGTGGCGTCCGCGCGGGTGCGGAACCCGCCGAACATCGAGTCCATCGCGGCCACGAACGTCTGCACGTCCTTCAGGAACTGCCCGCCGAGCACCTTCCCCAGGACGCCGGTCATCATCGACATCCCGACGTTCAGGAACTTCATGCCCGCCCGGCCGCCGACCTTCGCCGGGGCGAGCAGGACGCGGATCAGCTTGCCGTCCAGGAAGGACCCCAGGCGCTTGGGGCGTCCAGGAAGTCCAGCGCCGAACGGGACGGCGGCGTGTCGACGACGATCAGGTCCCACTCGTCGCGGGAGCGGAGCTGGCCCAGCTTCTCCATCGCCATGTACTCCTGCGTGCCCGCGAAGCCCGCCGAGAGCGACTGGTAGAAGGGTTGCCCAGGATCGCGGCGGCCCGCTCGGGATCCGCGTGCGCCTCGACGATCTCGTCGAAGGTGCGCTTCATGTCGAGCATCATCGCGTGCAGCTCGCCGCCCGCCGAGTCGTCGATGCCCTTCACCCGGCGCGGGGTGTTGTCGAGCGAGTCGATGCCCATCGACTGGGCGAGCCGCCGGGCCGGGTCGATGGTGAGGACGACCACCTTGCGGCCCCGCTCGGCCGCGCGCAGGCCCAGCGCCGCCGCGGTGGTCGTCTTGCCGACCCCGCCGGCGCCGCAGCACACGACGATCCGGGTCTCCGGGTCCTCCAGCAGCGGATCGACCGCGAGCGCACGCGTGGGGACAGGTGCCGTGCGCTCTCCTGCGCGTGGGCCGGGTCCGGACTCATGCGATCCCCTGCTTCCGCAGCTCGGTGGCCAGTTCGTACAGGCCCGCCAGGTCGACGCCCTCGGCGAGCAGCGGCAGTTCGTGCAGCGGCAGGCCCAGGGCGGTCAGCTCGGCGCGCTGCTCCTGTTCCAGCGCGTACCGCTCCGCGTACTCCTCGGCCTGGGCCAGCAGCGGGTCCACCAGCCGCTCGGCGTGCCCGCCCCGGCGCGCCCCGCCGAGTCCCGCGGCCGACAGCGACCGGGCGAGAGAGGAACGCGGCAGCGCCCGTACGAGTTCCAGCTCGGCGGCGTCCAGGATCTCCGGCCGGACCATGTTCACGATGACCCGGCCCACCGGCAGCCGGGCGGAGCGCAGCTCGGCGATGCCGTCCACCGTCTCCTGGACCGGCATCTCCTCCAGCAGCGTCACCAGGTGCACGGCCGTCTCGCGGGACTTCAGCACCCGCATCACCGCCTGCGCCTGATTGTGTATCGGGCCGATCTTCGCGAGGCCGGCCACCTCGTCGTTGACGTTGAGGAAGCGGGTGATGCGTCCGGTCGGGGGCGCGTCCATGACCACGTAGTCGTAGACGAACCGTCCGTTCTGCCCCTTTCTGCGCACCGCCTCGCACGCCTTGCCGGTCAGCAGGACGTCCCTGACCCCCGGTGCGATGGTGGTCGCGAAGTCGATCGCGCCGAGTTTCTTCAGGGCCCGGCCGGCGCTGCCGAGCTTGTAGAACATCTGGAGGTAGTCCAGAAGGGCGCGTTCGGCGTCGATGGCGAGGGCGTACACCTCCCCGCCACCCGGAGCGACGGCGATCTTCCGCTCCTCATAGGGCAGCGCCTCCGTTTCGAAGAGCTGCGCGATGCCCTGCCGGCCCTCGACCTCGACGAGAAGCGTCCGCTTCCCCTCGGTGGCCAGGGCCAGCGCGAGGGCGGCGGCCACCGTGGTCTTGCCGGTTCCGCCCTTGCCGCTGACGACCTGGAGCCTGCTCACGTCTTCGAGCGTAACCAGTCATGGCCCGGGCTACGCGGGAGGCTGTGGACAACAGCGGATACAGTCGGCCGCATGACCAAGTGGGAATACGCAACCGTGCCGCTGCTCGTCCACGCCACGAAGCAGATTCTGGACACCTGGGCGAGGACGGCTGGGAGCTCGTCCAGGTCGTTCCCGGGCCGAACAACCCCGAGCAGCTCGTGGCCTACCTGAAGCGGGAGAAGCAGGCGTGAGCGCCGTCGAGTCCAGGCTGGCCGAGCTCGGTCTGACCCTGCCGGAGGTCGTCCCGCCGCTGGCCGCGTACCAGCCGGCCGTGCAGTCCGGGCCCTACGTGTACACCGCCGGCCAGCTGCCCATGGTGAACGGCAAGCTGGAGGTCACCGGCAAGGTCGGCGGCGAGGTCACCGCCGAGGAGGCCAAGCAGCTGGCCCGCACCTGCGCGCTGAACGCCCTGGCCGCCGTGAAGTCCGTCGCCGGTGACCTCGACCGCGTCGCGCGCGTGGTGAAGGTCGTCGGGTTCGTGGCCTCGGCCCCGACTTCACCGGGCAGCCGGGCGTGCTCAACGGCGCCAGCGAGCTGCTCGGCGAGGTGTTCGGCGACAAGGGCGTGCACGCCCGCAGCGCGGTCGGCGTCGCGGTGCTGCCGCTGGACGCGCCGGTCGAGGTCGAGATCCAGGTGGAGCTGGCCCAGGCCTGACGCCCGCACCGGCGTCGCGTCCGGTACCGGACGCGACGGACGCCCCCGCGGGGCCATTCGTGCCGCACCGGCACCAGGGCCCCGCCGGGCCCCTTCACCGCGGCCCGCGCCCTCCGGCGCCGGCCGCGGTTTCTGCATGTGCCGCCGAGTGCCGCCGAGAAGTGTCACGGGCCGGCGCATGATCGGTGGATCACGCAACCTTCGGGTGCTCTGAGGCATCAAACATCACGTACTCACCGAACCTTTTCGATTTCGTCACCTCGTGGCGGCCGCACCGGAAGGCCCCGCACGGCTGGACCGGGTACCTGAACGGCGCAGCCGACGGGGTACCGGGTACCTGAACGGCGCAGCCGACGGGGTGGCGGGGGAGTACGCGTCACCGCCGCCGAGTCCCGAGGAAACCGATGCCCCAGCCCAGAGTCAGCGTCATCGTTCCGGCCTACAACGCCATGCCCGAGCTGACGGACTGCATCACATCGGCGATGGAGCAGACCATCGGCCTGGACCAGCTCGAGATCATCGCGGTGAACGACGGGTCGACCGACGACACCGGCAAGGAGCTCGACCGGCTCGCCGCGACGTGCCCCGCCCTGCGCGTCGTCCACCAGGAGAACTCGGGCACCGCCGCCGTCCCGCGCAACGTCGGCCTGGACCTCGCCCGCGGCGACTACGTCTTCTTCCTGGACTCCGACGACTACCTGGGCCCCGACGCGCTGCGCCGCATGGTGGCCATGGCCGACGAGAACGGCACCGACGTCGTGCTGGGCAAGATGGTCTCGGTGGGCGGGCGGCCCGTGCCCACCGCGGTCTTCAAGAGCACCCAGCCGCGCACCGACATCTTCTCCTCCGCCGCCTACCGGACCCTCGGCTGCTGGAAGCTGTTCCGCCGCTCGCTGCTGGAACGGCTGAACCTGCGGTTCCCGCCGTTCCGCAACACCGAGGACAAGCCGTTCACCGCCGCCGCCTACCTCAACGCCGACGGCATCTCGGTGGTCGCGGACTACGACTGCTACTACCACCGCGACCGTGCGAACGGGAACAACCTCACCCTCACCGCGCAGAACCTGAGCCACCGGATGCAGGGCACCCGGATGTGCTTCGAGACGGTGGCCCGCTATCTGGAGCCCGGGCCGCGGCGCGACCAGATCATGCGCCGGCACGTCGAGTGGGAGCTGTGCGGTCCGCTGTGGTGGCTGCTGCTCCGGGAGAGCGACGAGGACATCCGCGAGCACATCTACCCGGAGATCCGGGACTGGGTGGAGAACTGGGTCACCGACCCGATCATCGAGAAGCTCGAACCGCGCGACCGGCTGCTGCTGCACCTGCTGCGGGCCGACCGGTTCGAGGAGCTGATGACGGTCATCCGCAACGCCAAGGAGGACGCGGAGCGCGGTCACGTCGTCGAGGACGGCCGGGTCTACTGGCAGCACCCGCTGTTCCGCGACGCGGCCGTGGGCGTACCGGACAGCGCGTTCGACGTCACCGGCCGGCTGCCGGTGCGCCACCGGATCGAGTCGGCGGACTGGCGGGGCGACGGCGTCCTGCGGATCACCGGCCACGCCTACATCGAGAACGTGGCGTCCCTGGACCCGGCCACCGAGCTGGTGCTGCGCTGCTACGACGCGGGTCACCCGGAGGTCCGCGTCCCCACGCGCGCGCGTGCCGTCACCGGGCTCCCGGACGGCGAGCGCCACACGGACGCGGGCTTCACCGTGGACATCGCCCTGCCCACGGCCGCGTCCGGCGCGCCGCTCGGCCGCGGCCGGTGGAACCTCTTCCTGGACGTAAGGGCGCAGGGGGTCAGCCGTACGGTCCGGATGAAGAGCCCCGAGTCCGGGTGGACGCCGCGGCAGGAGATCGTGACGGCCGGCATGGAGAAGCCCACGGTCGTCACGCCCTACGTCACCAAGTGGGGCAACCTCTCCCTGGACGTCGGCCAGGAGGTACCGCGCGGCGACACGCCCTGCCGGGTGACGGGCACGTCGTGGCACGCGTCGCGCCCCGGCACCCTGATCGTGACCGGCACCCTGACCGGCGACGGTGCGGGGACCTCGGGACGCCGCGCCTGTGCGTGCGCAGCGGCTCCGGGGAGCGCCGCGAGGCGCCGGTGCGTCTCGACCCGGCCGACGGGCGCTTCACAGCGTCGCTCGCGCTCAGGGGGCTGCGCCCGGGCGCTGGACGGTGACCCTGGCGACGTCCGGTCCCCACCCCGTCGCCGCCGTCCCCTACGCCGCCGGCCTGGGCCCCGCCCGCTGGTTCCACCGTGCCCGCCCCTACACCGCACGCCCGGTGAAGAGCCTGTCGGAGACGACGCTGGTGCTGGAGGTCCGCGCCGTGGACGTGGCCCAGGCGGTGCGGCGCCGGCTGCGCGGGCTCACCCGGGCGGTGCGGAGGTAGCGGGCGGCGGCGGACGGCGGGCCCCTGCGCCTGCGGACGGCGAGTCCCCTGCGCAGACGGTCGGCGTACGGCGGACGGCGGTCGGCTGGCCCCGCGTCGGCGGACGGGGCCCGTCGGCCCAGGGGCCACTCGAACATCCGCCCGTCACCAGATAGCCTCCGGCCATGGCGAATGGGCAGTGGTACCCCCGGAGTGGCCGGACCGCATCCGCGCGCTGGCGGCGGGCACCCTCACACCGGTCACGCCGAAGCGGGCGGCCACCGTCATGCTGCTGAAGGACACCCGCTCCGGGCCCGCCGTCCACATGCTGCGCCGCCGCACCTCGATGGCCTTCGCCGGCGGTGCCTACGCCTATCCGGGCGGCGGCGTCGATCCGCGCGACGACGACCGGGACATCGGCTGGGCGGGTCCCCGCGCGCGTGGTGGGCCGAGCGGCTCGGCGTCGACGAGAGCGGCGCCCAGGCGATCGTCTGCGCGGCCGTGCGGGAGACGTACGAGGAGGCGGGCGTCCTCCTCGCCGGGCCGACCGCCGACTCCGTGGCCGGCGACACCACGGGCGCCGACTGGGAGGCCGACCGGGCCGCCCTGGTCGGCCGCGAGCTGTCCTTCGCCGAGTTCCTGGACCGCCGGGGCCTGGTGCTCCGCTCCGACCTGCTGGGCGCCTGGGCGCGCTGGATCACGCCGGAGTTCGAGGCCCGCCGGTACGACACGTGGTTCTTCGTGGCCGCCCTCCCGAGGGCAGCGCACCCGGAACGCCTCCACGGAGGCCGACCGCACGGTGTGGACCACCCCGCGGAGGCGGCGGCCGGCTACGACCGGGGCGAGCTGCTGATGATGCCGCCGACCATCGCGACCCTGCGCACGCTCGCGGAGTACGACTCGGCGGCCGCGGCGCTGGCCGGGGCCGCCGGGCGGGACCTGACGCCGGTCGTGGCCGAGGCCCGGCTGGAGGGCGGCGAGATCGTGCTGACCTGGCCGGGCCACGCGGAGTTCACCAAGCACGTACCGGCCGGCCCGGCCGCCTCGACCGCGCCCGGTCCGACCGCGCCCGACCCCACCGCACCCGGCCCCACCGCGCCCGATCCGACCGTGACCGGCCCGACCGGGGAGGCCCCGCATGACGGACGCAAGCACCCTGCCCGGCCAGCCGCGCGGCGGAGTCCTCACCGGGCCCGCCACCGCGCGGGCCGTCAACGTCCTCGCGCCCAACGCGTCGGCGATGACCCTGGACGGCACGAACACCTGGATCCTGTCCGAGCCCGGCTCCGACCTGGCCGTCGTGATCGACCCGGGCCCGCTGCACGAGGGGCATCTGCGCAACGTCGTCGACACCGCCGAGCGGGCCGGCAAGCGCGTCGCCCTGACCCTGCTGACACACGGTCACCCGGATCACGCCGAGGGCGCCGCCCGGTTCGCCGAGCTGACCGGTACGCGCGTGCGTGCTCTGGACCCGGCGCTGCGGCTGGGAGACGAGGGGCTGGCCGCCGGGGACGTGATCGCCGTCGGCGGTCTGGAGCTCAGGGTCGTACCCACGCCCGGGCACACCGCCGACTCGCTCTGCTTCCATCTGCCGGCCGACCGGGCCGTCCTGACCGGCGACACGATCCTGGGGCGCGGCACCACCGTCGTGGCCCACCCCGACGGGCGCCTCGGCGACTATCTGGACTCCCTGCGGCGGCTCAGGTCGCTCACCGTCGACGACGGCGTGCACACGGTCCTGCCGGGACACGGACCGGTCCTGGAGGACGCCCAGGGTGCCGTCGAGTACTACCTCGCCCACCGCGCCCACCGCCTCGCCCAGGTCGAGACGGCCGTGGAGGACGGCTACCGGACACCGGGCGAGGTCGTCGCCCACGTCTACGCGGACGTCGACCGCTCCCTGTGGCCGGCGGCGGAGCTGTCGGTGCGCGCGCAGCTGGAGTACCTGGAGGAGCACGGGCTCATCTAGCCCGCGCCCCGGGGACGGGGGCCTTAACGGAACGGCCCCGGTGCGGGAAGGCCGACCGGCGCCGGGGCCCCCGGTGCGGGAACGCCGCCCGGCACCGGGACGGCCCGGTGCGGGACCGCCCGCCCGAAGGAGTCCGCGTCAGCGCGAGCGCTTCGCCAGCCTCTCCACGTCCAGCAGGATCACGGCACGGGCCTCCAGCCGCAGCCAGCCGCGCTGGGCGAAGTCGGCGAGCGCCTTGTTGACCGTCTCGCGGGAGGCGCCGACCAGCTGGGCCAGCTCCTCCTGCGTCAGGTCGTGCACGACGTGGATGCCCTCCTCCGACTGCACGCCGAAGCGCCGGGAGAGGTCCAGCAGGGCGCGGGCGACACGGCCCGGAACGTCCGAGAAGACCAGGTCGGACATGGCGTCGTTGGTCTTGCGCAGGCGGCGCGCGACGGCGCGCAGCAGCGCGGTGGCCACCTCGGGCCGGGCGCTCAGCCAGGGCTGGAGGTCCCCGTGGCCGAGGCCGAGCAGCTTGACCTCGGTCAGCGCGGTGGCCGTCGCCGTACGCGGGCCCGGGTCGAACAGCGACAGCTCGCCGATCAGCTCGCCGGGGCCGACGACCGCCAGCATGTTCTCGCGTCCGTCGGGGGACGTGCGGTGAAGCTTGACCTTGCCCTCGGTGACCACGTAGAGGCGGTCACCCGGGTCCCCCTCGTGGAACAGCGAGTCTCCGCGGGCGAGGGTCACCTCACTCATGGAGGCGCGGAGCTCCGCGGCCTGCTCGTCGTCGAGCGCCGCGAAGAGCGGGTTGCGCCGCAGAACGTCGTCCACGAGTTCTCTCCTTGTCGACCTGCTCAGGGAGTCTTGCTCCCCCGTGTACCAGGGCACCGTGGTGCCCATTTTGCCGGACCGTCCAAACAGTGTGATCTGTCACAAGGATGCCGCACACATGTCCTGGGGTACGCGGCAGGGGTCCAATTGGGCGCCGATCTTCGGGGTCCGGGGCGGATGTCGGTGCCGGGCCGTAGGCTGGCCGGGTGTCCAAATCGCCGGTGAGAGCGCAGGCCGAGGGGCTGGACGGGTGGTTGCACGACGCGATTCCGCTGTGGGCGAACAGAGCCCGATGGCGGTAAGGAAACGGCGAAGGGGACAGAAGCGGCAAAGGGTGCAAAGGCTGGCGAGTCGGAGAAGAAGATGACGGGCACGAAGAAGACGGCGCCCGCGAAGAAGACCGCGCCCGCCAAGAAGGCCACGTCGGCCGAGAAGACCACGGCCGCCAGAACCACGTCGGCCAAGAAGGCCACGTCCGCCAAGAAGGCCACGCCCGCCAGGACCACGTCGGCCAAGAAGGCCGCGCCCGCCGAGAAGGCCGCCGGGGGCACGCGTGCCGCCGCCGGTGGGGCCGTCAGGAAGTCGCCGCCGGCCAAGAAGCCCGCCGTCGTGCCCAAGAAGGCCACCGCCTCCGTGAAGGGCGCGGCGCCCGCCGAGGAGGTCGCCGTGAAACCGCCGCGCGGGGAGTCCCGCACGGCGCTGGTCCGCCGCGCCCGCCGTATCAACCGCGAGCTGGCCGAGGTCTACCCGTACGCCCATCCCGAGCTGGACTTCGAGAACCCGTTCCAGCTCCTGGTGGCCACGGTCCTGTCCGCCCAGACCACCGATCTGCGCGTCAACCAGACCACCCCCGCCCTCTTCGCCAAGTACCCCACCCCGGAGGACCTGGCCGCCGCCGACCCGAGCAGGTCGAGGAGATCCTGCGCCCCTGCGGTTTCTTCCGGGCCAAGACCAGGTCGGTGATAGGGCTGTCGAAGGCCCTGACGGAGGACTTCGGCGGCGAGGTCCCCGGCCGCCTCGAGGACCTCGTCAAGCTGCCCGGCGTCGGCCGCAAGACCGCGTTCGTCGTGCTCGGCAACGCCTTCGGCCGCCCCGGCATCACCGTGGACACGCACTTCCAGCGGCTGGTGCGCCGTTGGCGGTGGACCGAGGAGACCGACCCGGACCGCATCGAGGCGGCCGTCGGCGCCCTCTTCCCCAAGTCGGACTGGACGGACCTCTCGCACCACGTCATCTGGCACGGCCGCCGCATCTGCCACGCGCGCAAACCGGCCTGCGGCGCCTGCCCCATCGCCCCGCTCTGCCCGGCGTACGGCGAGGGCGAGACGGACCCGGAGAAGGCGAAGAAGCTGCTCAAGTACGAGAAGGGCGGCCTGCCGGGCCAGCGTCTGAAGCCACCGCAGGCCTACCTGGACGCGGGCGGCAAACCGGCGCCGCCGCTGGGGGCCGGATGACGGAACGATCTCGGGGCCGCCGGGCGTTGGACACGGCAGAACGGGGGTGGCGATGACGCGTGCGAGCAACACACAGGGCGTGACGCTCGACAAGGAGGGCCTGCCGGGCTGGCTGGAGCCCGTCGTGCGCGCCGTGGAGACGGTGCAGCCCGGCGAGCTGAGCCGCTTCCTGCCGCCGGCCGACGGAGGGGGCCGCCAGTCCGCCGTGCTCATCCTGTTCGGCGAGGGCGCCAAGGGCCCCGAGCTGCTCCTGATGGAGCGCGCCAGTTCCCTGCGGTCCCATGCCGGGCAGCCGTCCTTTCCCGGCGGCGCCCTCGATCCGGAGGACGGCGATCCGCAGGGTGACGGACCGCTGAGGGCCGCCCTGCGCGAGGCGGAGGAGGAGACCGGGCTGGACCCGGCGGGCGTCCAGCTGTTCGGAGTCCTGCCCAGGCTCTACATCCCGGTCAGCGGCTTCGTGGTGACGCCCGTCCTGGCCTGGTGGCGCGAGCCCAGCCCGGTCGGCGTCGTCGACCCGAACGAGACCGCCCGGGTCTTCACGGTCCCCGTGGCGGATCTCACGGACCCCGCCAACCGGGCGACCGCCGTGCACCCGCGAGGCCACCGGGGCCCGGCATTCCTGGTCGAATCGGCCCTGGTGTGGGGTTTCACGGCAGGTGTCATCGACCGGCTGCTGCACTTCGCGGGCTGGGAGCGGCCCTGGGACCGGGACAGGCAGGTCCCGCTGGACTGGCGCGCATGACAAGGTGGGCGCCGTGTCCTGCCGTCCGGGGAGCGACCCCCGGGCCCCCGGCAGGGCTGAACCGAGCGGAATGACGAGGCGAGGCTAGAAGCGGTGAACGTGCTGGACATCCTGTTGCTGGTCGCCGCCGTCTGGTTCGCGATCGTCGGCTATCGCCAGGGCTTCGTCGTCGGCATCCTGTCGGTGATCGGTTTCCTGGGCGGTGGCCTGGCCGCCGTGTACGTCCTGCCCGTCGTCTGGGACGCGTTGACGGACAACGCGGAGGTGAGCACCACCGCCGCGGTCGTCGCGGTCGTCGTCGTCATAGTCTGCGCCTCCGTCGGCCAGGCCCTGACCACCCATCTCGGCAACAAGCTGCGCCGGTACATCACCTGGTCCCCGGCCCGCGCCCTGGACGCCACCGGCGGCGCGCTGGTCAACGTGGTGGCCATGCTGCTGGTGGCCTGGCTGATCGGCTCGGCGATCGCCGGCACCACGCTGCCCACGCTCGGCAAGGAGGTGCGCAGCTCCAAGGTGCTGCTCGGGGTGTCGCGGGCGCTGCCGGCGCAGGCAGACACCTGGTTCGCGGACTTCTCGTCCGTCCTCGCGCAGAACGGCTTCCCGCAGGTCTTCAGCCCGTTCTCCAACGAGCCCATCACCGAGGTGCAGCCTCCCGACCCGGCCCTGGCCGACAGCCCGGTCGCCGTCCGCGCCCAGCGGTCCATCGTCAAGGTCATGGGCACGGCGCCCAGTTGCGGCAAGGTCCTGGAGGGCACCGGCTTCGTCTTCGCCGAGCGCCGCGTGATGACCAACGCCCATGTCGTGGGCGGCGTCGACGAACCCACGGTGCAGATAGGGGGCGAGGGCCGGAAGTACGACGCGACGGTCGTCCTCTACGACTGGGAGCGGGACATCGCCGTGCTCGACGTGCCCGACCTCAAGGCGCCCGTGCTGCGGTTCACCACCGAGGACGCCGGCAGCGGCGACGGCGCGATCGTCGCCGGTTTCCCGGAGAACGGCGCGTACGACGTCCGCGCGGCGCGCGTGCGCGGCCGCATCACGGCCAACGGCCCGGACATCTACCACCGCGGCACGGTCCGCCGCGACGTCTACTCCCTGTACGCGACCGTCCGCCAGGGCAACTCCGGCGGGCCGCTGCTCACGCCGAGGGCGAGGTCTACGGCGTGGTGTTCGCCAAGTCCCTCGACGACTCCGAGACCGGCTACGCCCTCACGGTGGACGAGATCCGGGAGGACATCGTCAAGGGCCGCACCGCCCGTCAGCAGGTCGACAGCGACAACTGCGCCCTGTGACCGCGCGGGCGGCCCAGGCCGTGAAGCCGGACGGGCCGTACGGCAGGTCGGGCCGGTGGGGTCGGGCCGAGCGGGTGAGCCCGCAGGAGCGTAGGCCGGCCGGGGGTCAGCCCCGCGGGTGACGCAGGCGTACGGAGACCCAGCGGGCGCGGCGGCGCAGAATGCGCGGAATGCCCACCCGGAGGTCCGTGCCCGCCAGTTGCGGGGTGCTGCCCTGCTGATGGGTGCTCACACCGCTCGCGGCGCGGCGATTGCGTACTACGTCGTTGTAGTCGTGCGTCCAGCCCATACCCCGACGTGTGCCCCCGCCCCAAGGTCGATAACCGCTCCGGGAGCGTCCAATTGGCCTATGCGCCGGGCAATTGGCCGCTCATAGGACAAGCATCCCGGAGGGGGGCGTCGAACGGGTCCGGGCCGTCACCGTCCGGCTGCGCGACGTGACCGTCCGGCCGCGTCCGGCACACCGGGCACCGTCCCCGGCTCCCGTGGCGCGGTTCGCCGTCGGGCCGTGGTTCCCGGTCAGCGGTCGGGCTCGGGTCCTTCAGCCAGTTGATGAGTTCCGTCGAGAAGGCGACGGGGTCCTCCTCGTGCGGGAAGTGCCCGAGGCCGTCGAACAGCCGCCAGCGGTAGGGCGCTTCGACGTACTCCCCGGAACCTGCCGCGCTGCGGGTGCGCAGCACCGGGTCGAGCGAGCCGTGCAGATGCAGCGTCGGCACCCGGACCGGCCGTTTCATCCGGCGGTAGAACTGGATGCCGTCGGGGCGGGCGAGCGACCGCACCAGCCACCGGTACGGCTCCACCGAGCAGTGCGCGGTGGACGGGATGCACATGGCCCGCCGGTACGCCTCCACCGCCTCGTCCTCCGGGAGGCGCGGCCCGGACCACTCGCGGATCAGCTCGCCCACGAGCGCGCCGTCGTCGGCCGTGAGTCGGCGCTCCGGGATCCACGGGCGCTGGAAGCCCCAGATGTGGGAGCCCGCCCGGGTCTGCCGGACGTCGGAGAGCATCGCCGAGCGCCAGCGCCTCGGGTGGGGCATGGACACGACCGCGAGCCGCCGCACGAGCTTGGGGCGCATCGTGGCGGCCGTCCACGCCAGGTAGCCGCCCAGGTCGTGGCCGACCAGCGCGGCGTCCGGCTCGCCCAGGGAGCGGATCACGCCGGTGACGTCGAGGGCGAGGCCCGCCGGGTCGTAGCCGCGGGGGTGCGGTCGCTGCCGCCGACGCCGCGCAGGTCCATGGCGACCGCGCGGAACCCGGCGTCGGCGAGCGCCACCAGCTGGTGCCGCCAGGTCCACCAGAACTGCGGGAAGCCGTGCAGCAGCAGCACCAGCGGCCCGTCGCCCAGCTCGGCGATGTGGAAGCGGGCGCCGTTGGCGGCGACGTCCCGATGGGTCACCTCGCGCCCGCCGGGAACGCCGAGCCGTACGACCGAGGGGGTTGCGCCGAAGGGGTGGCGGGTTCCGTCATGAGGACGAGCGTGCCACAGCCTCGATGGCCTCGGGCGTGCGGTCCTGCGGCAGCGCGGGCAGCTCCGCGGGCTCGGGCCGCGGGTGCGGCTTGGCCTTCTGCAGCACGCCGGCCGTCTCCTTGACCGAGGCGGCGACCTTCTGCGGGCCCCGGCCCTTCTTGGCCTTCTTCGCGAAGACGACGCCGACCAGGGCGAGCAGGCCCGCGATCAGCACGTTCGCCGCGAAGGACAGCAGGAAGCAGACGGCGAGGTTCCAGCCGCTCCAGGTCCGGATGCCGTAGGCCAGGGCGAAGTTCAGCATGGGCAGCGAGAACACCAGGACGGCGCCCGCCAGCGAGAACGCGCCGCCGCTGGTCGCACCGCGCTTGACGTCCTGCTTGAGCTGCGCCTTCGCCAGCGCGATCTCGTCGTGCACCAGCGCAGACAATTCGGTGGTCGCCGAGGCGAACAGCTGGCCGATGCTGCGTTCGGTGCCGACCGGGCTGCCGTCGGGTGCGCTCATCGCGGTCTCCCTCTTCTGCTGGCTTGTCTGCGTACGGTTCCGTGACGGTCGTCGTCCCTGCCTGACGGCGTACGGCTCCGTCATTTGTACCGTCACGTCAGATCATGCCGGACCGTCGCCCTCATCGCCTGCCCCGCCGCCCACTTCGGCAAGCCCGTGCCGCTGCTGCGTCTTCTCCTGGGCGAGCCTGCGGTGCTCGGCGGCCTTGCGCTCGTGGATGGCGGCCATGCGCAGGTGGTACGCCGGGTCGTCCTCCTCGTAGATGTCCGGGATGCCGCTGAGGTCCTCGTCGCGCTCCTCGGCCTCGACCAGCTTGCGGTACTTGGCGTTGCGTATCCGCAGCAGCACGGTCGCCAGGGCGGCGGCGATCAGCGAACCGGTCAGGACGGCCGCCTTGACCTCCTCGGTCATCGCCGCGTCGCCCTCGAAGGCCAGCTCCCCGATCAGCAGCGAGACGGTGAAGCCGATACCGGCCAGCGTGGCCACCGCGAACACGTCGGGCCAGGCCAGGTCGTCACTGAGCGACGCCCGGGTGAACCGGGCCGTCAGCCAGGTACCGCCGAAGATGCCGAACGTCTTGCCGACGACCAGCCCGAGGACGACACCGAGCGTCTCCGGTGAGGTGAACACGTCGGCCAGGGCCCCGCCGGAGACCGAGACACCCGCGCTGAACAGCGCGAACAGCGGAACGGCCAGCCCCGCCGACAGGGGCCGCACCAGGTGCTCGATGTGCTCGCCGGGGGAGTGCTCCTCGCCCTCGCGGCGGTGGCAGCGCAGCATCAGGCCCATCGCCACACCGGCGATCGTGGCGTGGATGCCGCTGTTGTACATCAGCCCCCAGATGACCACGCCGAGCGGCACGTAGACGTACCAGCCGCGCACGCCCTTGCGCAGCAGCAGCCAGAAGACGGCCAGACCGACGACGGCACCGCCGAGCGCGGCGAAGTTCAGGGTGTCGGTGAAGAAGACCGCGATGATCAGGATGGCGAACAGGTCGTCGACGACGGCGAGCGTGAGCAGGAAGGCGCGCAGCGCGCTCGGCAGCGAGGTGCCGATGACCGCGAGCACGGCCAGGGCGAACGCGATGTCGGTGGCGGTGGGCACGGCCCAGCCCGCCAGTGAGCCGCCGCCGGCCGAGGCGGTGACCGTGTAGACGAGCGCCGGTACGGCCATGCCGCACAGCGCCGCCACCACGGGCAGCGCCGCCGCCTTCGGGTCGCGCAGATCACCGGCGACCAGCTCGCGCTTGAGCTCGATGCCCGCGACGAAGAAGAAGATCGCCAGCAGTCCGTCGGCCGCCCAGTGCGCGACCGAGAGGTTCAGGCCCAGTGCCTCGGGCCCGAAGTGGAAGTGGCTGACGCTCTCGTAGCTGTCGTGGAGGGCGGGGATGTTCGTCCAGACCAGCGCGGCCACCGCGGCGAGCAGCAGCAGGACACCGCCGACGGTCTCGGTGCGCAGCGCCTCCGCGACGAAGTTCCGCTCCGGCAGCGAGAGCCGTCCGAAGACCTTGCGGGGCGTGGGGCGGGGCGCGGTCACGGGGAAAACCTCCGGTGGGTGGGCAGCAGGGAACAGCCGCCGACCAGACTTCCCGGCACACCATGAGGTTCTTGTTGTTTCTTTTACGCGGTCCTTAGCCTACCTAATGTGCGAACGGGCGGCCGGATGATCTTCCTGTAGTACTTGTCGCACCCGTATGCCCCGTAACGTCCCGTACATCCCGCGGGCCCCGTACGTCTTGTGTGTCGGCACATGACGGAGGGCACCCCGCGGGTGTCCGCCGGGTGCCCTCCGTGCGGGCGGCTCAGTCCTCCGCGTGCCTCAGTCCTCGCTCGGCGCCGCCGGGAGCTTGGCCTGGATGAGGTCCATGACCGTGGAGTCGGTCAGCGTGGTGACGTCACCGAGCTGCCGGTTCTCCGCCACGTCCCGCAGCAGCCGGCGCATGATCTTGCCGGAGCGGGTCTTCGGCAGCTCCGCCACCGGCAGGATCCGCTTGGGCTTGGCGATCGGGCCGAGCGTGGCGCCGACGTGGTTGCGCAGCTCGGCGACGAGGTCGTCGGTCTCCGCGGTCGTGCCGCGCAGGATCACGAACGCCACGATGGCCTGGCCGGTCGTCTCGTCCGCGGCGCCCACCACGGCCGCCTCGGCGACCGCCGGGTGGGAGACCAGAGCCGACTCGACCTCGGTGGTGGAGATGTTGTGCCCCGAGACCAGCATCACGTCGTCCACCCGGCCGAGCAGCCAGATGTCGCCGTCGTCGTCCTTCTTGGCGCCGTCACCGGCGAAGTACTTGCCCTCGAAGCGCGACCAGTACGTGTCGATGAACCGCTGGTCGTCGCCCCAGATGGTGCGCAGCATCGACGGCCACGGCTCGGTGAGGACCAGATAGCCACCGCCGCCGTTGGGCACCTCGTTCGCCTCGTCGTCGACGACGGTCGCGCTGATGCCGGGCAGCGGGCGCTGCGCGGAGCCCGGCTTCGTCTCGGTCACGCCCGGCAGCGGCGTGATCATCATCGCGCCGGTCTCGGTCTGCCACCAGGTGTCCACGACCGGGGTGGTGTCCGCGCCGATGTTCTTCCGGTACCAGATCCAGGCCTCCGGGTTGATCGGCTCGCCCACCGAGCCGAGGACCCGCAGGCTGCTCAGGTCGTACTTGGCGGGGATGTCGTCGCCCCACTTCATGAACGTCCGGATCGCCGTGGGCGCGGTGTAGAGGATGGAGACCTTGTACTTCTGCACGATCTCCCAGAACCGGCCCTGGTGCGGGGTGTCCGGCGTGCCCTCGTACATGACCTGCGTCGCGCCGTTCGCCAGCGGGCCGTAGACGATGTACGAGTGCCCGGTGACCCAGCCGACGTCGGCGGTGCACCAGTACACGTCCGTCTCCGGCTTGAGGTCGAAGACCGCCCAGTGGGTGTACGCCGCCTGCGTGAGGTAGCCGCCGGAGGTGTGCAGGATGCCCTTCGGCTTCCCCGTCGTGCCCGACGTGTACAGGATGAACAGCGGGTGCTCGGCCTCGAACGCCTCCGGCGTGTGCTCGGCCGACTGGCGGCCGACCAGGTCGTGCCACCACTTGTCGCGCGAGTCGGTCCAGGCGACGTCCTGGCCGGTGCGGCGGACGACGAGCACGTGCTCGACGTTGCCCGCGCGCTCGACCGCCTCGTCCACGGCCGGCTTGAGCGCGGACGGCTTGCCGCGCCGGTAACCGCCGTCGGCGGTGATCACGACACGAGCGTCGGCGTCCTGGATGCGGGTCGCGAGCGCGTCCGAGGAGAAGCCGCCGAAGACCACGGAGTGCGCGGCACCGATCCGGGCGCAGGCCAGCATCGCGATCGCCGTCTCCGGGATCATCGGCATGTAGACCGCGACCCGGTCGCCCTTGCGGACGCCCAGCTCCAGCAGGGCGTTGGCGGCCTTGCTCACCTCGTCCTTCAGCTCGGCGTAGGTGAGGGCGCGGCTGTCGCCGGGCTCGCCCTCGAAGTGGATGGCGACGCGGTCGCCGTGCCCGGCCTCGACGTGCCGGTCCACGCAGTTGTACGCGACGTTGAGCTCGCCGTCCTTGAACCACTTGGCGAACGGCGGGTTGGACCAGTCGAGCGTCTCGGTCGGTTCCTTCGCCCAGGTCAGCCGGCGGGCCTGCTCGGCCCAGAAGCCGAGCCTGTCAGCCTTGGCCTGTTCGTACGCCTCTGCCGTGACGTTGGCGTTCGCGGCCAGGTCAGCGGGCGGCGCGAACCTGCGCTCTTCGCGGAGCAGGTTGGCCAGGCTCTCGTTGCTCACGACATCTCCCTTTCTCAGGGTGTCCGTTGTGTCCCAGGCCACAGCTCATCAGACCGGGTGGTCCGCTGACAAGGGCCGACCGGAAATTGGTGTAGACCTGTTGGCGGTGCTGGTGGTGGTGTCGGTGGCGGTGCCGGGGCGGTGCCGGTGGTTGGTCGGCGGGCGGTGGTCGGCGGGCGGTGGTCGGTCGGTGGTCGGTCCGTGGCCGGACGGCGGACGAGGGGTGGGTGGGGCACAGGGGCTGGTCCTGCGACGGCCCGGCGCCGCGGGTCATAGGTACCCACGGACGCCGGGCCGTTCGAGTTCACTCCCCGGGCCGCCGGCCGGCCGGTCCCTCTCGTCAGCGGGACCGGCCGGCCTCGGAGGGCTGCTCGCCCTCACCGGACGGCGCGGTCACCGAGGAGGAGGCGGTCACCGCGGCCGGGGTGGCGGTAGCCGCCGTGGACGCGGCGTCGGGGCCGGTCCCGCGGCCGCCGGTACCGGCTGAGCGTCCGGGTCCGTGTAACCCGGGCCCGTGACGGCGTCCGGGCCGGTGTCGGCGTCCGGGCCGGTGTCGGCGGCCGGCCCGGTGCCGGAGACGTCCCGGCCGTGCGCGGCGTCGGGCTCGCCGGTCTCCCGGACGAGCGCGAACACCCCGTCCCCCTCCTCCTCCCGGAGCAGGTATGCCTGGGCCTCGCCCACGTGGAAGTACATGCCGTGCAGCTCCAGCTCGCCGTCGCGCAGGGCCCGGGCCACCGCCTCGTGGGCGCGCAGGTGCTCCAGCTGCTGGACGACGTTGGCCAGGCACAGCTGCTCGACGGCGTCGGCGGGGCGCCGGCCGGCCAGCCGCACCCAGGAGCCGTCGTCGCCGGTCAGGCGCTCCAGGCTCGGCAGGGCGTGCCGCAGCCACCGTTCGAGAGGGGTCCGGGCGCCCGAGGGCTCGGCGTTGAGCAGGGCCTGCATGGCGCCGCAGCCGGAGTGCCCGCACACGGTGATCGAACGCACCTTCAGCACGTCCACCGCGTACTCGATCGCGGCGGCCACCGAGTCGTCGCCGCTCTCCTCGCCGGGCAGCGGGACGAGGTTGCCGACGTTGCGCACGACGAACAGGTCGCCCGGGCCGCTTGAGGTGATCATCGAGGTGACCAGGCGGGAGTCGGCGCAGGTCAGGAAGAGCTGCGAGGGCGCTGGCCCTCGCGCGCCAGCCGGGACAGCTCGCCGCGCACCAGCGGGGCGGTGTTGCGCTGGAAGGCGCTGATGCCGCGGGCCAGTTCACTTCCGCCGGCCTCGCCGGACGCCTTGCGCGGGGTGCCGGAGGCGGGAGCGGTCGGAGCGGGCTCGCACTGGTGGTTGCGCCAGGCCGTCCAGGGGCGGCAGCGGCAGTTGCCGGACCCGTCCGGCTCGGAGATGCGGGTGCCGGGCCGGCGCCCGGTGATCTCGACCGAACCGCCCTGCGCGGTGTGCGTCTTCTGCCAGTCCTGCAGCGTCTCGTACGCCGCGTGGTCCATGAACGAGCCGTCCAGCTCCACGACCACGTCCGCCCCGTGGGGCACGTGGTGCAGGACCCGGCTCAGCCGCGGCACCGCGAGGAACGTCAACTGGCCCCGTACATGGACGTGATGGACTCCATCTCTGTCGTCGTGGGTGATGCGGGTGCGGGTCAGGCGGTGCAGGGCGACGCCGACGGCCACGGCGATGCCCAGGGCGACGCCCTCCAGGACGCCGAAGAACACCACCCCGCCCGTGGTGGCCGCGTACACCAGCACCTCGCGGTGGCGGGTCACCGTCCGGATGTGGTGCAGGGACACCATCGTGATGCCGATGGACATGACCAGGGCGGCGAGCGAGGCGAGCGGGATCAGCTCCAGGGCCGGGACCATCAGCAGCGTGGCGATCACTACGAGAACGCCGTGCAGCATCGTGGAGTTCCGGCTGACGGCACCCGCGTTGACGTTCGCGGTGCTGCGGACGGCGACACCGGCGATGGGCAGTCCGCCGAGGGAGCCGGAGACGATGTTGGCGGCGCCCTGACCCAGCAGCTCGCGGTCGAGGTCGGAACGGGCGACACGGCCGGACAGCCCGGGGCGGGCGGCGACCAGTTTGTCGACGGCGACGGCGCCGAGCAGGGACTGCACGCTGCACACCAGCGTGATGGTGAGGACCGCGGCGACGAGGCCGAGCACGGGACCGTCGGGCAGCGCGGCCAGCGCGTGGCTGCTCCAGGACGGCAGGTCGACCTTGGGCAGGCGCAGGCCGGCGACGGCGGCGACCGCGGTGGATCCGGCGACGGCGACGAGCGCGGCCGGGACCTTGCGCAGGACGTCGCCGGCCCGGCCCGGGATCCGGGCCAGGCCACCAGCAGGGCCAGGGTGAGCGCGCTCACCGACACGGCGGCCGGATGCAGGTCGGCCAACTGGGCGGGCAGCGCCCGCAGGTTGTCGGGCACCGAGCTCTGCGGGGTGCCGCCGAGGACGATGTGCAGCTGGGCGACGGCGATGGTGACCCCGATGCCGGCGAGCATGCCGTGCACGATGGCGGGGCTGACGGCGAGCGCCGTGCGGGCGACGCGCAGGCAGCCCAGCCCGAGCTGGGAGATGCCCGCGAGGACGGTGATGGCGCATGTGGCGCGCCATCCGTACTGCTGGATGAGGTCGGCGGTGACCACCGTGAGACCGGCGGCGGGCCCGCTGACCTGGAGCGGGCAGCCGCCGAGCCGTCCGACGACGATCCCGCCGACGGCGGCCGCGACGAGCCCGGCCTGGAGGGGGGCGCCGGTGGCGAGGGCGATGCCCAGGGACAGGGGGAGTGCGATCAGGAAGACCGCGATCGAGGCCGACACGTCGGCTCCGGCGATGCGGAAGCGGCGTCGGGGCGGCGGGCTGTGGGGCGGGTGGACTCGATCGGTCCGGGACGAGTCGTCGGCACGGGCGGGGACGCAGGCGGACATGTTTCCCGTCTCCTCCGGGGCTACGCGGTCGCGGTTCGTGGGGACCCCGCGCGTGCGGGGGTGGTCGCGGCCGTGGGTCACGGCGTACAGCGGCGGGATGCAGGAACGCATGGCGAGTCGCTCGTGAATGCGAATCAGAAATGCGCTCGGTAAATGGATCGTAATGCAGAGTAAAGGGCGGGCATAGAGAATCCACGCAAATGGCCCAATAGGCCGCTCAGACGAGTGAATCGATCTATTGATCGGCTTGTCGTACTAATTCCTTCTCGGTCCCGTGCGACCTTGGCCGCGCTGACGGCACCTCCCGGCACAGCACCCGACATCGCTCTCATCAGCGTTGGCCCGAGAGAAGGAAGAAGGTGGGCGGAACATGGCCGCCACCCACAGGATCGCCGCGGGCGCCGCGATCGCCGCGGTCTGCGCCGCGTCGCTCGCCGGCTGCGGAACCGGTACGGACTCCGGGGAAGGGGCGCCCGGCCCGCAGAAGGAGAAGAAGGCTCCCGCGCCCAAGAGCGCCATCAGGCTGATCGGCGACGGCTCCACGGCGTACACCGGGGCACAGCCGCATCTGCCGAAGCCCGAACGCCTCAAGCCCGGCCAGAAGCCGCCGCAGTTCGTGGTGTTCTCCTGGGACGGCGCGGGAGAGGACAGCCAGAAGCTGTTCTCCCACTTCCGCAAGGTGGCCAAGGAGAACAACGCGACGATGACCTATTTCCTCAGCGGCGTGTACATGCTGCCGGAGGAGAAGCGGGATCTGTACCGGCCGCCGCAGCACTCGCCCGGCAGCTCGGACATCGGCTTCAACGACGCGGAGGGCATCGCCGACACCGTCGAGCAGCTGCGCCTGGCGTGGCTGGAGGGCAATGAGATCGGCACCCACTTCAACGGCCACTTCTGCGGCGAGGGCCGTGGCGTGGGCGAGTGGTCGGTGGAGGACTGGAAGGACGAGATCTCCCAGGCCAAGCGGTTCGTGAAGACCTGGAAGACCAACACCGGCATGAAGAACGCGGCACCGCTGCCCTTCGACTACGACAAGGAGCTGATCGGCGCCCGCACCCCCTGCCTGGAAGGCCAGGAGAACTTCATGAAGGCCGCCGCCGACCTCGGCTTCCGCTACGACACCAGCGGCGTGCGCAACCAGGTCTGGCCGGAGAAGAAGCACGGCCTGTGGGACGTGTCGATGCAGCTCGTGCCGTTCCCCGGCCACTCCTACGAGCAGCTCACGATGGACTACAACTTCATGGTCAACCAGTCGGGCACCGACACCCAGGGCGACCCGTCCAAGCACGAGCTCTGGGGCGACCAGATGCGCGACGGACTGCTCCAGGGCTTCTACCGCGCCTACGACGGCAACCGCGCGCCCCTGATCATCGGCAACCACTTCGAGTCCTGGAACGGCGGCACCTACATGCGCGCCGTCGAAGAGGTCGTCGAGGAGGTGTGCACCAAGGAGGAGGTGCGCTGCGTCTCCTTCCGGCAGCTCGTGGACTGGCTGGACGCCCAGGATCCCGCGGTGCTGGAGAAGCTCCGCGGCCTGAAGGTCGGCGAGGCCCCAAGCAGGGCTGGGCGTCCTTCCTGTCGGCCGACCCGGCCCCGGCCCCGAAGGGCGTGCCCGGGGCTCCGGCGGCCAAGGACTAGCTCAGGCGGGCGCCGCGGTGGCGACCTGCTCGCCGAGCACGAAGCCGGGGTCGACCTGGGCCGCCAGGTCGACCCCGGTGCGCTCGTCGCCCCAACTGCGGGCGTTCTTCAGGTGGAAGTGCACCATCTGCTCGGTGTAGCGCACCCAGTCCCGCTGCCCGTACGTCACGTCGACGGCCGTCTGCAGCAGGCGCAGGGCGCGGCGGTTGGCGTCCTCCAGGAGGGCGAACCGGGGCGGCCGGCCCTTCTCCATGGAGCGCACCCAGTCCGAGTGACCGACCGTCACGAGCAGGTCCTCGCCGACCTCGGCGCGCAGGAAGTCGACGTCGTCCGGGCCCTGCACCTTGTTGCCGATCACCTGGAGGGTGACGCCGTAGTCACGGGCGTACTCCTTGTACTGGCGGTAGACGGAGACCCCCTTCCGGGTCGGCTCGGCGACGAGGAACGTGATGTCGAAGCGGGTGAACATGCCGGAGGCGAACGAGTCCGAGCCGGCCGTCATGTCGACCACGACGTACTCGTCACGGCCGTCGACCAGGTGGTTGAGGCACAGCTCCACCGCTCCCGTCTTGGAGTGGTAGCAGGCGACTCCCAGGTCGGCGTCCGTGAAGGGCCCGGTGACCATCAAACGGACGGTGTCGCCGTCGAGTTCCACCGGCCGCGCGCAGGCGTCGTAGACCGGGTTGTCCTCGCGCACGCGCAGCAGCCGGGAGCCCTCGCCGGGCGGCGTGGTCTTGATCATCGTCTCGGCGGAGGCGATGCGGGGGTTGTCGCCGCGCAGGTAGTCCTTGATCAGCGGCAGGTGGTCGCCCATCGCGGGCAGTTTCGCCGCCTCCGCCTCGTCGAGGCCGAGCGCGGCGCCCAGGTGCTGGTTGATGTCGGCGTCGATGGCGACGACGGGGGCGCCCGTGGCGGCGAGGTGGCGGATGAACAGGGAGGACAGGGTGGTCTTGCCGCTGCCGCCCTTCCCGACGAAAGCAATTTTCATGTTCACCAAGCGTAGTGTCGGCATCGCTGTGCGTGGCAAACGGACGTGAAGAAGACCACTCCATCGTGGGGCGGCCTCCCGGGGTGCGTAGTGTCGTACCCATGAGTACGACAGGCGCGACCGCCGATCCGCTCGCGGCCCTGGGCGCACTGCCCGGCGTGGCCGACTCCGTGGAGTCCGTCCGCAAGTCCGTGGACCGGGTCTACGGGCACCGCATCATGCGGCGCCGCAGCAACGAGGTCACCTCCGAGGCGGCGCTGCGGGGCGCACGGGGCTCGGCGGCGCTGTCCGGGGCGGACTGGGCCCTGGAGGAGGTGCGCCGGCGTTCCGACTTCAGCACCGACGACGAGGCGCGGACCATGGGCGCGGCACTGCGGCTGACCGCCGAGTCCGGGCAGCTGCTGTCCGTCTGGCGGCAGTCGCCGCTGCGGGTGCTGGCCCGGCTGCACCTGGTGGCGGCGGCCGGTCACGGCGACGAGGTGGGCCGTCCGCGGCAGGCCGGCGAGCCGGTCGACGAGCCGCTGGTGGAGCTGCCGCTGCCGGGCGCGGACGAGGTCCACGGCCGCCTGGAGGGGCTGGCCGAGCTGATCGTCGCCGGCAGTTCCGCGCCCGCCCTGGTGACGGCCGCGGTCGTGCACGGCGAACTTCTCGCGCTGCGCCCCTTCGCCTCCCACAACGGCCTCGTCGCGCGCGCGGCGGAACGGATCGTGCTGGTCGGCAGCGGCCTGGACCCGAAGTCGGTGTGCCCGGCCGAGGTCGGCCACGCCGAGCTGGGCCGGGCGGCCTATCTGGCGGCCCTGGAGGGCTATGTCTCCGGCACGCCCCAGGGCATGGCCGCGTGGATCGGCCACTGCGGCCAGGCCGTCGGGCTGGGTGCCCGTGAGTCGACGGCGGTGTGCGAGGCGCTGCAGCGCGGCGCGGCGTAGGCGGCCGCCGGCGGCACGGAGCGGAGGGGCGGTGCGGCGCACAGGGGCGGTGCGGGCCAGAGGGCGGTGCCGGCGGTGCGGCGCAGAAATGCGGCGGTACGAGAACTCGTACCGCCGCTGGCATGCACATCGGGGTACCAAGCGTCCTCGATATATGCCCATCAGGTCGGGAACTTCTGCCCGTCACCTGGTGCGGCTGGCCCGTAATCGACGGGTCGACGTCGCGTGGGTGCCCGATGTCCATGCTCGGTCCGTGGGGCCAATGTGCGTTATTAAGGTGATCCTCTCGGATGTCCTTGGTCTCGCGGGCCGTTGAGTCCTTTGTACTCCAGCACCCGGGCAAGCGGAAGTCCTGCCCACACTTCTTTACTTTTAGGTTCAAAAAGGACTCAAGGGGCGGCCGGTGCACCCCGGCGCGGGGTCAGGCCACCGCCGCCCGGCGTCGGCTGGCGTACCAGACGAGACCCGCGGTGGCCGCCGCCGCGCCTATGGCGGCCGCGGCGACGAGCGCCGGCCGCGGCGGCACCGAGAACGCGGGGATCCGCTGCTTGAGCCGGACGGGCCGGTGGAAGTCGAGAATCGGCCACTCGCGGGCGAGCGCCTCGCGGCGCAGCGCCCGGTCCGGGTTCACGGCGTGCGGATGACCGACGGACTCCAGCATCGGCAGGTCGGTGACCGAGTCGCTGTAGGCGTAGCAACGGGACAGGTCGTACCCCTCGGACGCGGCCAGCTCCCGGATCGCCTCCGCCTTCGTCGGGCCGTACGCGTAGTACTCCACCTCTCCGGTGAAGCAGCCGTCGTCGCCCACGACCATGCGGGTCGCCACGACGCGGTCCGCGCCGAGCAGCTCGCCGATGGGCTCCACGACCTCGGCGCCCGACGTGGAGACGATCACGACGTCCCGGCCGGCGGTGTGGTGCTCCTCGATGAGGGAGGCGGCCTCGTCGTAGATGATCGGGTCGATCAGGTCGTGCAGGGTCTCGGCGACGAGGTCCTTCACCTGCTGCACGTTCCAGCCGCGGCACAGCGCGGACAGATACGTGCGCATACGCTCCATCTGCTCGTGGTCGGCGCCGCCCGCGAGGAAGACGAACTGGGTGTACGCGGTCCGCAGGACGGCCCGGCGGTTGATCAGCCCGCCTTGATAGAAGGACTTGCTGAACGTCAGCGTGCTCGACTTCGCGATGACCGTCTTGTCCAGGTCGAAGAAGGCCGCCGTGCGGGCATGGAGTGGGGCGAGGAGTGGTTTTCCACGACCCTGAGCATAGGCGCAGCCCATTCGGCGTAAGGTGGGGCGCGTGGGTTTGCCTGAGAAGGCTCTCGGGTACACCATGGAAGTCACGGATCGTTCGCGACCGTGCTAACCCGGTCCGACTCCTCCCCCCCCCGAGTCGGCCGTGGAGACGACCCCCGCTCTCCCCCCGGCGGGGTCGTCGCATGTCCGGGTGGGTTTTCCAGGCTCCTGGCGCCTTGAGGCGGTGTGTGGCCGCCCTTGGGGCGAGGTTGTTGTCATGTGCCTGACTTGTCACTCTGTGTGTGCGGCGGGCTGCTCTGCGGCAGTCGCGCCAGGGGGCGGACGGGAGCCGCGGAGGGGTGTGCGGGGGCCGCCGAGGGGGGCGCGCCGGAGGCGTCGAAGGGGCGGGTCGGAGACGTCGAGAGGGCGGGTCGGAGGCGTCGAGGGGCGGGCGGGCCGGAGGCGTAGAGGGGGCGGGCCGGAGGCGCCGGGAAGCCGGACGGAGTCGTCCACGGATTGTGCGTGGCTCACCGGTACGGGTGAGGGAGATATTCACAATCCAGCGAGTTGTCCACAGTTATCGACCAAGATCCACACGATTTCCCGGATCGCTGCACCGTGATTCCCACGCGCCTCGGCCGCGCCGGGTTCCGGCCCGGCCGGTTCCGTTCGTCCGGGGCGTTCGGCCGGTCTGCGCCGCGGCTCGTCCGCGGCCGGTCGCCGGTGCTTCACAGGAGTCCGCACCCGGATGACCGCCCGGGTGTTCACCCGGGCCTAAGCCCGAGACGCAGCCGAGGGGACACAGTCCATGTCCGGAACCGTCACACACGACCCGCCGCCCGCCGCGGGCGGCCCCGCCGCACCGCTGATCATCACCGAGGACACCGACCTCCTCGACGACCTGCTGCGCCTGTGCGCGGCTGCCGGCGCCACACCCGAGGTGCATCCCACGATGCCCGGACGCGGCGGCGGATGGGAGGCGTCGCCCCTCGTCCTGGTCGGCGACGACGCCGCCCGCCGCGGGAGCGGGCGCGGGAGCCGCGGGGGACACGGGCCCGGGACGGGCGCGCCGACCGGGCTGGGGCCGGGGCGGGAGCTGGGACCCGGGCGGCCGCCGGCGCGGAGTCGTCCTCGTCGGCCGCGACCAGGACGACCCCGGGGTCTGGCAGCGGGCGGTCGAGATCGGCGCCGACCACGTCCTGATGCTGCCCGACGGCGAGCAGTGGCTGATCGACCGGATCGCCGACGTCACCGAGGGCGTCGGCCGGCCGGCCCTCACCGTCGGCGTCATCGGCGGCCGGGGCGGCGCCGGCGCCTCCACCCTCGCCTGTGCGCTGGCCGTCACCTCCGCACGGGAGGGCCTGCGCACCCTGCTCGTGGACGCCGACCCGCTCGGCGGCGGGCTCGACGTGCTCCTCGGCGGCGAGACCAGCGAGGGGCTGCGGTGGCCGGCGTTCGCCGCCTCGCGCGGGCGGGTCGGGGGCGCCGCGCTGGAGGAGTCCCTGCCCGAGCTGCACTCGCTGCGGGTGCTGAGCTGGGACCGGGGCGAGTGCGTCTCCGTGCCGCCCCAGGCCGTCCGCGCGGTGCTGGCCGCCGCCCGGCGACGGGGCGGCGCGGTCGTCGTCGACCTGCCGCGCCGGATCGACGACGCAGTCGCCGAGATCCTCACCCAGCTCGACCTGGGCCTCCTCGTCGTCCCCGCCGAGCTGCGGGCCGTCGCCGCGGCCGGCCGGGTCGCATCCGCCGTCGGCATGGTCCTGCGCGACCTGCGGATCGCCGTCCGCGGCCCGTACGCGCCGGGGCTCGACGACCGCGAAGTGGCCCGGCTGCTCGGACTGCCGCTCGCCGGTGAGGTGCCCGTCGAGGCCGGTCTGCTCCGCGCGGCCGAGGCGAAGCAGCCGCCGGCCGCGACCGGCCGCGGACCGCTGGCCCGCTTCTGCCGCCAGTTCTGGGAGCGGGCGCTGGCCGAGCCGGCGACCGGAGCGGCGACCGGGCTCGCTGCCGGGGTGGCGACCGGGGTGGCCGACGGGGCGCGGCCGGTGACGCGGGCGGAGAGCGAGACGGACGCGGGGACGGACCTGGGACGGGGGCGCGAGGCGTGATGGACGCGGGGATGCTCGACGGGGTGCGGCGGTGGCTCGCCGAGAGCGGGGCGGAGCCGACCCCGCGCGCGTGGCGCAGGCCCTGCGGGAGCAGGGGCGGGTGCTGGGAGACGCCGAGATCCTCGGCGCTGCCCGGCGGCTGCGCTCCGAACTGGTCGGCAGCGGACCGCTGGAGCCGCTGCTGAGCGACCCGTCGGTGACCGACGTCCTGGTGTCGGCGCCCGACCGGGTCTGGGTGGACCGGGGCGGCGGCCTGGAACTGACGGCCGTCTCCTTCCCGGACGCCGGGGCGGTACGACGGCTGGCCCAGCGCCTGGCCGCCGTCGCCGGACGGCGACTGGACGACGCCCGGCCGTGGGTGGACGCTCGCCTGCCCGACGGCACACGACTGCACGCGGTGCTGCCGCCCGTCGCCGTCGGCTGCACCTGTCTGTCACTGCGGGTGGTGCGGCCGCGCGCCTTCACCCTCGGTGAACTGGTCACCGCCGGCACGGTGCCGCCCGGAGGGGACCGGATCCTCCGGTCGCTGGTGCGGGCCCGGCTGTCCTTCCTCGTCAGCGGCGGCACGGGCAGTGGCAAGACGACGCTGCTGAGCGCCCTGCTCGGGCTCGTCGGGCCGGGGAGCGGATCGTGCTCGCGGAGGACTCGGCGGAGCTGCGGCCCGATCACCCGCACGTGGTGCGGCTGGAGGCCAGACCCGCCAACCAGGAGGGGGCGGGCCTGGTGACCCTGGAGGACCTGGTGCGCCAGGCGCTGCGCATGCGGCCGGACCGGCTCGTGGTCGGCGAGGTGCGCGGTCCCGAGGTCGTCCATCTGCTGGCGGCGCTCAACACCGGCCACGAGGGCGGCTGCGGGACGGTCCACGCCAACGCCGCCGCGGACGTACCGGCCCGGCTGGAGGCGCTGGGCACGGCGGCGGGGCTCGACCGGGCCGCCCTGCACAGCCAGTTGGCGGCGGCCCTGTCGGTGGTCCTGCATCTGGTGCGGGACCGGGCCGGACGGCGTCGCATCGCGGAGGTCCATGTGCTGGATCGGGACCCGACGGGGCTGGTGCGCACGGTACCGGCGCTGCGGTGGGGCACGGAGGCGTTCACCCGAGAGCGGGGCTGGGAGCGGCTGCGGGAGCTGCTGGCCGGCGGGGGCGGCGACGTCGGTGACGAGGCGGGCGGCCGAGGTGCCGGCGAGAAGGGCGTGGGCGCCGGTGCCGGGCGGCGGGGTGCGGAGAGGAGTGCGGGGTGCTGACGACCGGGACGAGTGAGCTGATGGGGGAGCTGTCGAGGAGCGCGGCCGTGGCGTGCCTGGGGGCGGTCGTATGGCTGGCGGGCGGCTGGTATCCCGGGGCGCGGCGGGCGCGGTTGCTGCTCGCGGGCGGTGGGACGGTCGGGGCCGACCCGCCGGTTGCCCGCCGGATCGCGGACGCGCTGCGCAGGGTCCGGGGACGGCTGCGTCCGGAGTGGTGGCTGCTGGTGGCCGGCCTGCTGCTGGCGCTGCCGACCGCCTCGCCGGTGCCCGTGATCGCCGGTGCGGCCGGGGTGCCGGTGGTGCGCCGGCTCCGGCGGGCGGCGCGGGCCAGGCGCCTGCGGGAGGACCGGCAGGAGGCGGTGATCGCGCTGTGTGCGGTGCTCGCCGGGGAAGTGCGGGCGGGGCGGCAGCCCGGGGAGGCGTTGCTGTGGGCGGCGCGGGAGTCCGGCGGACTCGGCGGGCTGGCCGGGGCGGTGCTGGCGGCGGCCCGGTTCGGCGGTGACGTTCCCGCCGCCCTGGCTGCGGCGGCCCGCGAGCCCGGCGCCGAGGGGCTGCGAGGGCTCGCGGCTTGCTGGCGGGTGGCGGTGGACCAGGGTGCGGGGCTCGCGGACGGGCTGGACCGGCTGGAGGGAGCCCTGCGCGCCGAGCGGGACCAGCGGCTGGACCTGCGGGCCCAGCTGGCGGGAGCCCGCGCCACGGCGGTGATGCTCGCGGGCCTGCCGGCCCTGGGCCTGCTCCTCGGGTTCGCGATGGGCGCCGACCCGTTGCGCGTGTTGCTGCACACCGGTGCGGGACTGGGCTGCCTGGTGGCCGGAGCGGTGCTGGAGGCGCTGGGGCTGTGGTGGGCGATGCGGATCGTGCGGGGAGCGGAGGCGGCCGGATGAGCGGGGACCTTCTGCACAGCGGGAGCCTGGTGCACGGCGCGGACCTGGTGCACGGCGGGAGTCTTGTGCACGGCGCGGACCTGGTGCACGGCGGGAGTCTTGTGCACGGCGGGGACCTTGTCCACAGGGTGGGGACGTTCGCGGGAGCGGCCCTGGTGGCGGTGCTGGTCTTCGGCTGGGCCGCCCGTCGGCTGGGCTCGGTACGGCGGGGCCGGCGGGTACGGCGCAGGCTCACCGTCCTGCTGGGCGCGGCCGGGCCGCGCGCCGCCCCGGGCGCCGATCTGGCCGTGGCCGTGCGCGCCTGGCTGCCGCTGGTGGGGACCGTGTGCGCCGGGTGGGCCCTGGCCGGAGGTGCCGCCGGCGCCGCCGTGGGAGCGGCCGCCGCTGCCGGGCTGTGGTGGTGGCGCCGCCGCCGGATGGCCGGGGTGCGGTGGTGCCCACGGCGGGCGCCACGGGAGCCGGCGCCGCGGCCGCGGCCCGTCAACTGCCGCTCGCCGCCGATCTCCTGGCGGCCTGCATCGCGGCGGGGGCCGCACCGGTGGCCGCCGCCCGGGCCGTGGGCGAGGCGCTCGGCGGACCGGTCGGCCAGGCGCTGGCGCGGGGTGCCGCGGAGGTACGGCTCGGCGGCGAGCCGGGCGGTGCCTGGCACGCGCTGGCCGCGCTGCCCGGCGCCGGGGCCCTGGCGCGGCTGCTGGAGCGGGCCGAAGTGTCGGGGCTGCCCGCCGCCGGGCCGGTCGCGCGGCTGGCGGCACAGGCCCGTGCCGACTGGGCGCGGACCACGACGGCCCGGGCACGCCGCGCGGCCGTCATGGTCACCGCGCCGGTCGGCATGTGCTTCCTGCCCGCCTTCATCGCCGTGGGCGTACTGCCGGTGGTCCTCGGCCTGGCGGGCGGAGTGCTGGGCGGGGGTGGTCGATGACGGGTGGCCGGACAGCCGGGCGGCTGGGCCGTCGGGCGGCGGTGAGCGTCGTGACAGGCGATCGAGCGAAGCGAACAGAGCACGAACAACGGAACGGAACCTCACGGGGGTTGTCATGCGACAGGCGGTACGGGCAAGGCTGCGCGCGGCGCGGCGGGACACGGGGATGGTCACGTCGGAGTACGCGATGGGCATCGTCGCGGCGGTGGCGTTCGCCGTCGTCCTCTACAAGGTGCTGACCAGTGGAGCGGTCAGCGCGGAGTTGCAGAGCATCGTGAAGCAGGCGCTCGATGCGCGGATGTGAGAGGAGCGGGAGGCGGGCCTCCGACCAGGGGTTCGTGACGGCGGAGACGGCGATGGTGCTGCCGGTGCTGGTGCTCTTCGCGATGGCGCTGGTGGGGTGTCTGCTCGTGGTGGCCGCGCAGATCCAGTGTGTGGACGCGGCCCGGACAGGGGCCCGCGCGGCGGCCCGGCAGGACCCTGCCGACGCGGTCGTCACGGCAGCCCGGGAGGCTGCACCACGCGGCGCGCGGATCACCGTCAGCCGGGAGGCGGGCCGGGTCCGTGTGGTCGTGGTGGCCGCGCCGCGGTGGTTGAAGGGGCTGCCGTTCGAGGTACGGGAGGAGGCCGTGGCGTCGGTGGAGGGCTTGGGACAGCCCTCGGAGGGGGCTCCGGCCCGGCCCTCGGCGGGGATCCGGCCCAGCCCGCGGCGGAGGCTCCGGGCCAGCCCGCGGCGGAGGCTCCGGGCCAGCCCGCGGCGGAGGCTCCGGCCCAGCCCTCGGCGGAGGATCCGTTGGAGGGCTCGACGGGGAAGCCGGGGCGGGGTCATGAGGGGTGAGGGCGAGGTGCGGCGGAGCATGGGCCGCCGTGCCGGGCCGGGTGCGGTCCGGCGGACGTCGGTGGCCGACCGGGGCTCGGCCACCGTCTGGAGCGTCGGTGCCGTCGCCGTCCTGTGCCTCGTCTTCGGTGTCGTGCTCGCCCTGGGACAGGCCGTCGTGGCCCGGCACCGGGCGGCCGCCGGCGCCGATCTCGCGGCGCTCGCGGCGGCGGACCACTGGTCGCAGGGCGGCACGGCAGCCTGCGCCCGGGCCGAGCGGATCGCGCGGGCACAGAGCACCCGGCTCGTGCGGTGCGTGCTCACCGGCCCCGTCTCGGACGTGACGGCGGCGTCGGGCCGTGGCCCGTTCGCGGCGGAGATCAGGTCACGGGCGGGACCGGCGTCGGAGGCTCCGACGCCGGCCGAGCCCCGGGCTCCCGCCCCGTCCCCCGACGTCGACGCCACACCTGGCGACCCCTGAGACGCCCGGCCCTCGGACCGCCTGGGCCTCGGACCGCCCCGCCCCCTGAGCTGCCCCGCCCCTGAGCTGCCCCGCCCCTGAGCTGCCCCGCCCCTGAGCTGCCCCGACCTCTAGGCCGCCCCCGGCCCTTGGGGCGCCCCAGGGGCCGGGGGCACCCCCAGCCCTCCGGCCGCGCCCTCCCCCTCCCCCTCCGCCGCCCCCGCAGCAGCACCGTCAGCAGGCGTACCGCGCCTCTCTTGTGGAGCGGGTCGTTGCCGTTGCCGCACTTGGGGGACTGGATGCAGGACGGGCAGCCGGCGTCGCACTCGCAGGAGGCGATGGCCTCGCGGGTCGCGGTGAGCCACTCGCGGGCGGTGTGGAAGGCACGCTCGGCGAAGCCCGCCCCGCCGGGGTGGCCGTCGTAGACGAAGACCGTCGGCAGCAGCGTGTCGGGGTGCAGCGGCACGGAGACGCCGCCGATGTCCCAGCGGTCGCAGGTCGCGAAGAGCGGCAGCATGCCGATGGACGCGTGCTCGGCGGCGTGCAGGGCGCCGCCGAGGATCTCGGGGCCGATGCGGGCGGCGTCCAGCTGGTCCTCGGTCACCGTCCACCACACGGCCCGGGTGCGCAGCGTCCGAGGAGGGAGGTCGAGTTTCGTCTCGCCCAGCACCTCGCCGGTGATCAGGCGCCGGCGCAGGAAGGAGACCACCTGGTTGGTGACCTCGACCGAGCCGTAGCACAGGCGGCCGTCGCCCCACGGGACCTCGATGTCGGTCTCCAGGACCGAGACGGACGTGGTGTCGCGGGCCACCGTCGAGTACGACGGGGAGGCCTGTTCCACCAGGGCGACCGACTCCTCCAGGTCCAGTGACCGCACCAGGTACGTACGGCCCTGGTGCAGGTGCACGGCGCCTTCGTGGACGGTCGTGTGGGCGGCGCCGGCGTCGACCGTGCCCAGCAGCCGGCCGGTGCCGGACTCCACGACCTGCACCGGCCGCCCGCCCTCGCCGCGGATGTCGGTGAGGTCGGCGGCCCGTTCCCGGCGGGTCCAGTGCCAGGCCCGGGTCCGGCGGCGCAGCAGCCTGGCGGCCTCCAGCTGCGGGAGCAGTTCCTCGCAGGCGGGGCCGAACAGTTTCAGGTCGTCGTCGGTCAGCGGCAGCTCGGCCGCCGCGGCGCACAGGTGCGGGGCGAGGACGTAGGGGTTGTCGGGGTCGAGGACGGTGGATTCCACCGGTTGGTCGAACAGGGCCTCGGGATGGTGGACGAGATAGGTGTCCAGCGGGTCGTCGCGGGCGACCAGCACCGCCAGGGCGCCCTGCCCGGACCGGCCGGCCCGCCCGGCCTGCTGCCACAGCGAGGCCCGGGTGCCGGGATAGCCGGCGATGACCACGGCGTCGAGGCCGGAGATGTCGACGCCGAGTTCGAGGGCGCTGGTGGCCGCCAGGCCGAGGAGTTCACCCGAATGGAGGGCGCGTTCCAGGGCGCGGCGCTCCTCGGGCAGGTAACCGCCCCGGTAGGCCGCGACACGCCCGGCCAGGGAGCGGTCGACCTCGCCCAGGCGCTCCTGCGCGATGACGGAGATCAGCTCGGCGCCGCGCCGGGAGCGGACGAAGGTGATCGAGCGCATGCCCTGCACGGTGAGGTCGGTGAGCAGGTCGGCGGCCTCCGCGGTGGCCGTGCGGCGGACGGGCGCGCCCTTCTCGCCCTCCAGCTCGGTCAGCGGCGGCTCCCAGAGGGCGAACACCAGTTCACCACGGGGTGAGGCGTCGTCGGCCACCTCCACGACCGGCAGACCGGTGAGCCGGCGGGCGGCCACCGCGGGCTCCGCGGCGGTGGCGGAGGCCAGCAGGAAGACGGGCGAGGAGCCGTAGCGGGCGCACAGCCTGCGCAGCCGGCGCAGCACCTGTGCGACGTGGGAGCCGAAGACGCCGCGGTAGGTGTGGCACTCGTCGACGACGACGTACTTCAGCGCCTTGAGGAAGGAGGCCCAGCGGGGATGGGAGGGGAGGATGCCCCGGTGCAGCATGTCCGGGTTGGTCAGCACGTAGGTGGCGTACTGGCGGATCCACTCGCGTTCCTCGAACGGGGTGTCGCCGTCGTAGACCGCGGCGCGCACCGACGCGCCGAGCGGCTGTGAAAGTTCCTTCACCGATCGGCACTGGTCCGCGGCGAGCGCCTTGGTCGGCGCCAGGTACAGGGCGGTGGCGCCCCGGCCGTTCGGCGCCTCGGAGCCGTCCAGCAGGGTGGACAGGACCGGCACCAGGTAGGCGAGGGACTTGCCGGAGGCGGTGCCCGTGGCGACGACCACGCAGTCGCCGTCCAGGGCGTGCTCGGCGGCGCGTGCCTGGTGGGCCCAGGGATGCTCGATGCCCGCCGCCCGCACGGCCGCGACGACCTCGGGGCGAATCCGGTCCGGCCAGAGGGCATGGCGACCCGCTCGCGGGGCAAGTGCTCCGTATGAGTGATGCGCGACGCCCGGCTCGGTCCCGCGGCCAGCCGGCCCAGCACCGTGCGCGGTTCCGGCCGGGACAGGGGCCCGCGGAGGGTCGATCGGATCGGTGATTCTTGGCCATCGGCATCGAGTGTGTCACCGGCGTGACGGACAATGGGAGGAAGGCGTCGTGCACGCCTGCCGGTAAGTGATTGAATGCCATCGCGGCTGGCGAACCGTCCTGGGGGCTCCGAAGCCGAATGTCCCCCGAGGGACGACCGCTCGATAGCAAGGTGCTGGAGGATCCGTGGACCTGTCCCTGTCGACCCGTACCGTCGGCGATCGCACGGTCGTCGAGGTCGGTGGCGAAATTGACGTATACACCGCGCCCAAGCTGCGCGAGCAGCTGGTCGAGCTGGTGAACGACGGGAGTTTCCACCTCGTCGTCGACATGGAGGGCGTGGACTTCCTCGACTCCACCGGGCTCGGCGTGCTGGTCGGCGGCCTGAAGCGGGTGCGTGCCCACGAGGGCTCGCTCCGCCTGGTCTGCAACCAGGAGCGCATTCTCAAGATCTTCCGTATCACCGGCCTCACCAAGGTGTTCCCGATCCACACCTCGGTCGAGGAAGCGGTGGCGGCCACCGACTGACGACCGGCAGCGAGTCCCGGGCCCGCGTGGCCCGGGACGCCGAGTCGAACCGGGGGGCCGGGCTTTCGGCGGCCCGGCCCCCCGATACCGCACGCCCGTAGCTCAGAGGGGGATGCATGGCCACCGTCGAACTCCGCTTCAGCGCGCTGCCCGAGCACGTCCGGACCGCCCGGCTGGTGGCGGCCGCGGTGGCACGCAGGGCCGGAGTGGACGAGGCCGTCCTCGACGAGGTCAGGCTCGCCGTCGGTGAGGCCTGCACCCGGGCCGTCGGGCTGCACCAGAGCGTGGGCATCACGGCGCCGGTGAAGGTGTCGCTGATCGAGGAGGAGAAGCAGTTCTCCATCGAGGTCGGCGACGAGGCGCCGCACGCGACCCCCGGCGGTGCCGCGGGCGCCGGCGACGACGTGGAGGCCGAGGAGGACGAGATGGGCCTCGCGGTCATCAGCGGGCTCGTCGACGACGTGGAGGTCACCGCCGGAGAGGACGGCGGCCTGATCCGCATGACCTGGCCGACCACGACCCCGATCGTGCCGATGGCCTGACGCCGCTGCCGTTCCCGACCCAGGGCCCTACCTCGTAGGGCCCTTTGTCATGTGCGGAAACCGCAGCTCACGCATACAGTGGGTGCGTGCGGACGATAAGTGAAGGAATTCACTATCGGCGGCACCGCAATGGGATCACGCCGGCTCACGAGAATTGGATCACGGTACGCGCCGAGGTGAATGCTTCCAAGGCATTACCTTTTCCTGATTGACAGGCCAATTCCATTTGTCGCGCACTGTTTTGATCAGGTTCCGGTTACCTACAATCCGTCCACATCTTGAGCTCAGCCCAAGCGTCAAGGAGGACGAATGGCGGGGCTTTCCACCTCTCAGTTGGACCCTCATCAGTGGGGCGACTCCTCGACTCTCGCGGCCGCCGTGCTGACCGACGGCAACCGGGCCATGGTGGCGGTCATCGCCGCCGTGGCGCTGGCCGCACTCGTGGTCGCGGGCGTCCTGGTGCGCCAGGTGCTCGCGGCGGGCGAGGGAACCGACAGCATGAAGAAGATCGCGGCGGCCGTCCAGGAAGGCGCGAACGCCTATCTGGCGCGCCAGCTGCGCACGCTCGGCGTATTCGCCGTCGTCGTGTTCTTCCTGCTCATGCTGCTGCCCGCGGACGACTGGAATCAGCGGGCCGGGCGTTCGGTGTTCTTCCTGATCGGCGCGGCCTTCTCGGCGGCCACCGGCTATATCGGCATGTGGCTCGCCGTGCGCAGCAATGTGCGTGTCGCCGCCGCGGCGCGGGAAGCGACGCCGGGACCCGGCGAGCCGAAAAAGGATCTCACTCTCGTCTCGCACAAAGCGATGAAGATCGCGTTTCGCACGGGTGGCGTCGTCGGCATGTTCACGGTGGGGCTCGGCCTGCTGGGCGCCTCCTGCGTGGTGCTGGTGTACGCGGCCGACGCGCCGAAGGTGCTGGAGGGCTTCGGTCTCGGTGCGGCCCTGATCGCGATGTTCATGAGGGTGGGCGGCGGCATCTTCACCAAGGCCGCCGACGTCGGCGCCGACCTGGTCGGCAAGGTCGAGCAGGGCATTCCGGAGGACGATCCGCGCAATGCCGCGACCATCGCCGACAACGTGGGCGACAACGTCGGCGACTGCGCGGCATGGCGGCCGACCTCTTCGAGTCGTACGCCGTGACCCTGGTCGCCGCGCTGATCCTCGGCAAGGTGGCCTTCGGCGACTCGGGCTCGCGTTCCCGCTGCTCGTCCCCGCGATCGGCGTGGTCACGGCGATGATCGGCATCTTCGCGGTGGCGCCCCGGCGGGCCGACCGCAGCGGCATGAGCGCGATCAACCGGGGCTTCTTCGTCTCCGCGGTGATCTCGCTGGTGCTGGTGGCGGTGGCCGTCTTCGTCTACCTGCCCGGGAAGTACTCCGAGCTGGAGGGCGTCACCGACGCCGCGATCGCCGGGAAGAACGGCGACCCGCGCGTCCTGGCGCTCGTCGCGGTGGCGATCGGCATCGTGCTGGCCGCCCTGATCCAGCAGCTCACCGGCTACTTCACCGAGACCACCCGGCGCCCCGTCAAGGACATCGGCAAGACCTCGCTCACCGGGCCCGCCACCGTCGTCCTGGCCGGCATCTCCATCGGTCTGGAATCGGCCGTCTACACCGCCCTGTTGATCGGCCTCGGCGTCTACGGGGCGTTCCTGCTCGGCGGCACGTCGATCATGCTGGCGCTGTTCGCGGTGGCCCTGGCGGGCACCGGGCTGCTCACCACGGTCGGGGTGATCGTCGCGATGGACACCTTCGGGCCGGTCTCCGACAACGCCCAGGGCATCGCGGAGATGTCCGGCGACGTCGAGGGCGAGGGCGCGCAGGTCCTCACCGACCTGGACGCCGTCGGCAACACCACGAAGGCCATCACCAAGGGCATCGCCATCGCCACGGCCGTCCTCGCGGCGGCGGCGCTGTTCGGGTCGTACCGGGACGCCATCACCTCCGGCGCCCGGGACGTGGGCGAACGGCTCAGCGGCGAGGGCGCGCCGATGAGCCTGATGATGGACATCTCCCAGCCCAACAACCTGGTCGGGCTGATCGCGGGCGCGGCGGTCGTCTTCCTCTTCTCGGGGCTGGCGATCAACGCGGTGTCCCGGTCGGCGGGTTCGGTGGTCTTCGAGGTGCGGCGGCAGTTCCGCGAGAAGCCCGGGATCATGGACTACAGCGAGAAACCCGAGTACGGCAAGGTCGTCGACATCTGCACCAGGGACGCCCTGCGGGAACTCGCCACGCCCGGTCTGCTCGCCGTGATGGCGCCCATCTTCATCGGGTTCACGCTCGGCGTGGGCGCCCTCGGCGCGTTCCTCGCCGGCGCGATCGGCGCGGGCACGCTGATGGCGGTGTTCCTCGCCAACTCCGGCGGCGCCTGGGACAACGCCAAGAAGCTCGTCGAGGACGGCCACCACGGCGGCAAGGGCAGCGAGGCCCACGCGGCGACCGTGATCGGCGACACCGTCGGCGACCCGTTCAAGGACACCGCGGGACCGGCGATCAACCCGCTGCTGAAGGTGATGAACCTGGTGGCGCTGCTGATCGCACCCGCCGTCATCCAGTTCTCCTACGGTGCCGACCGGAGCGTCGGCGTCCGGTGCTGATCGCGGTCCTCGCGGCCGTGGTCGTCATCGGCGCCGTCTATGTCTCGAAGCGGCGCGGCATCGCCATGGGCGACGAGGGCGGCACCGACCGGGAGCCCAAGTCCCCCGACGCGGCGGTGGTTTCGTAGGGCCGCGCACACCGGGGGCGCAGGCCCGCGTGCCGCGAGGGGTGCGGGCCCCGGCTCAAGGCGCGGGCGGACGGCGCGCATTGGCGCGTCGCCCGCCCGCGCCGCGCATGTGCGCACCCGGGCCGTGAGCCTTCTCTCGTCCCTCACCGCTTGGTGCAAATGGCTGCAACAACGGTCATACCGGGCATGGGTCACGCGGTTGTCGCCCAGATGGCGTGTATGTTCCGGGGCCGGAAGCCATGGAAGGGACCAAACCGGTGAACAAGAAGCTCGCGGCCGCACTGTCCGGCGGTGCGGTACTGGTACTGGCGCTGACGGGATGCGGCAGCGACGACAACAGCGAAAAGCTGAACTCCTGGGCCAAGGACGTCTGCGACTCCGTGCAGCCGCAGGCGCGGAAGATCGCCTCCGCCAACGCAGCGATCCAGAAGGAGACCTCGGACAACAGCACGCCGGAAGAGGTCCAGAAGACCGACGCCAAGGCCTTCCAGGACATGTCCGACGCCTACAAGGCGATGGGCGCCGCCGTGCAGAAGGCCGGCGCACCCGACGTCGAGAACGGCGAGAAGAAGCAGAAGGACGCGGTCGCCGAACTCAACGGCCTGTCCGCCTCCTACGCCGACCTGAAGAAGAAGGTCGAGGCCCTGGAGACCAAGGACCAGGCGAAGTTCGCCGACGGCCTCAAGGACATCGCCACCGAGCTCGACAAGCTCGGCAGGACCGGCAACAACGCCCTGAAGACCCTGGAGGAGGGCGAGGTCGGCCAGGCGATGGCCAAGCAGCCCGCCTGCAAGTCGGCCACCTCCTCGGCGTCGGCCACGACGAGCTGACGTCCCGTCGCCCCGCGCCCCGCACGGGGCGCGGGTCACAATGGGGACGTGAGTAACGCCAGCCTCTCCGCCCTGCCCACCACCGACCGGCCCGACGTCGCCGCGCGGCTGCGCGACGCCCTGCTCGGGCCTCCTTCACCGCCGACGGACTGCTGGAGCTGCTCGGCGCGCCCGCCTACGCGGCGCTGTCCCGCAGCGAGACCGTGCCCGCGCTCCGGGCCACCCGCGGCGACACGCCGCTGGAACTCCTCGTCCGGCTCTTCCTCCTTCAGCAGCCCGTGCCCCACGCGCGCGTGGCGGACGTCCTGCCCGTCCAGGAGTGCCTGGACAGCGGGTGGCTGGTGCCCGCGGGGAGGGCGAGGTGGCCGCCACCGTCGACGTGCGCCCGTACGGCGGACCCGACGGCGAGGACTGGTTCATCGTGTCCGACCTGGGCTGCGCGGTCGGCGGCGCCGGCGGGATCGGCAGCCGCGCGGAGGGCGTCGTCCTCGGCGTCGGAGGCGCCTCCACCACGCTGGCCGGCATCACCGTCCGCACGCCCGTCGCCACCGCCCTCGACCTCGGCACCGGTTCCGGCATCCAGGCCCTGCACGCCTCCCGGCACGCCACGCGCGTGACGGCCACCGACGTCAACCCGCGCGCCCTGCACATCACGGCCCTCACCCTCGCGCTGTCCGGGCGCCGGCCGCCGACCTGCGCGAGGGCTCGCTGTTCACGCCGGTCCGCGAGGACGAGCGGTACGACCTGATCGTCTCCAACCCGCCGTTCGTGATCTCCCCCGGCGCCCGGCTGACCTACCGGGACGGCGGGATGGGCGGGACGATCTGTGCCGCACGCTCGTTCAGCAGGCGGGGGACCGGCTGACCGAGGGCGGGTTCGCGCAGTTCCTCGCCAACTGGCAGCACGTGGAGGGGAGGAATGGACGGACCGGCTGCGTTCCTGGGTGCCGCGCGGCTGCGACGCGTGGATCGTCCAGCGCGAGGTCCAGGACGTCACGCAGTACGCCGAGCTGTGGCTCAGGGACGCCGGGGACCACCGGGACGACGCGGCGCGGTACCAGGCGCGGTACGACGCGTGGCTGGACGAGTTCGAGGCGCGCAAGGTCAAGGCGGTCGGCTTCGGCTGGATCACTCTGCGCCGCACCGGGGCCGCCGAGCCCTCCGTCACCGTGGAGGAGTGGCCGCATCCGGTCGAGCAGCCGCTCGGCGAGACGGTCCGGGCCCACTTCGACCGGATCGACTACCTGCGCGACCACGACGACGCGGCCCTGCTGGAGGCCCGCTTCACGCTGGCCGCCGAGGTCGTCCAGGAGCAGGTCGGGCTGCCGGGCGCCGAGGACCCGGAGCACGTCGTGCTGCGGCAGAACCGCGGCATGCGCCGGGCCACCCGGGTCGACACCGTCGGCGCCGGCTTCGCGGGCGTCTGCGACGGCACGATGAGCGCCGGCCGCATCCTGGACGCCATCGCCCAGCTGGTGGGCGAGGACCCGGTCCTGCTCCGCGACCGCACGCCGGCGCAGATCCGCCTGCTGGTGGAGCAGGGGTTCCTCGAACCGGCGGGGTGAGCCGACCGGCGGCGTGAGCCGGGTGAGACCGAGGGCACCCGGAGGCAGTGGGGCGATCGAGCCATGCCGCCGGCCGGCGGCTCGCCGTTCACCCGGGATTCGCCTGTTCGCCGCCCGCACGTGTCAGTCTCGCCGAGGCTGGGCACTCGCGGGCGGAGAAGAGGAGCACGGGAATCCATGGAGCGCGGACCGGCGATCTTCGCGGGAATGGTGTTCGCCCTGTTCGGAGCGGGTCTGCTGGTGTGGACCGCGGCCCGTGTGCGGCACCGCAGGCCGGTCGCCCAGGGTGTGAACCAGGTCGCATCGGCGACTTTCGCGAGCGTGACCGCCGTGGCCGCCCTGGCCGTCGGCGCCTGGTGCCTGACCCGCGTCTGAGAGGCGGGTTCCGGACGGCCGCGGCACCCCGTCCCCGGTAACCGGGGCTCGCGCTCCGGATCGGTCGAACAGGTCCCTGGGCACTCCGGGCGGCAGGAACCGGGTTCGTCGGGTTACCGTTCGAGTGGCCCTTGCGGACTTTTCCCGTTTGACACGGGGCGGGAGGTACCGTCACACTCCGCAGCGTCACGAGCGAACAAGGAAGCAGACCCGACCCGGGAACCGCGCCTGGGTCAGGCCCCAGCGTCGACCGGAGAGAAGAGCGAAGTTGTCCCCGACCAGCGAGACCGCGAAGGGCGGCCGCCGACTCGTCATCGTCGAGTCGCCTGCCAAGGCGAAGACGATCAAGGGCTACCTCGGCCCCGGATACGTCGTCGAGGCGAGCGTCGGGCACATCCGCGACCTCCCCAACGGCGCCGCCGAGGTACCCGAGAAGTACACCGGCGAGGTCCGCCGTCTCGGTGTGGACGTCGAACACGACTTCCAGCCGATCTATGTGGTGAACGCGGACAAGAAGGCGCAGGTCAAGAAGCTCAAGGACCTGCTCAAGGAGTCCGACGAACTCTTCCTGGCCACCGATGAGGACCGCGAGGGCGAGGCCATCGCCTGGCACCTCCAGGAAGTGCTCAAGCCGAAGATCCCGGTCAAGCGGATGGTGTTCCACGAGATCACCAAGGACGCGATCCGGGAGGCCGTCGCCAACCCGCGCCAGCTCAACCAGAAGCTCGTCGACGCCCAGGAGACCCGCCGCATCCTCGACCGCCTCTACGGCTACGAGGTCTCGCCGGTGCTGTGGAAGAAGGTCATGCCGCGGCTGTCGGCGGGCCGCGTCCAGTCCGTCGCCACCCGGCTCGTGGTCGAGCGGGAACGCGAGCGCATGGCGTTCCGTTCTGCTGAGTACTGGGACCTGACGGGCACCTTCGCGACCGGCCGCGCGGGGACGCGTCGGACCCGTCGTCGCTGGTCGCCCGCCTCCAGACCGTCGACGGCCGGCGGGTCGCGCAGGGCCGCGACTTCGACTCCCTGGGACAGCTCAAGAGCGCGAACACCCTCCACCTCGACGAGGCGAACGCCCGCGCCCTCGCCGCCGCCCTGGAGAACACGCGGTTCGCCGTCCGCTCCGTCGAGTCCAAGCCGTACCGGCGCTCGCCGTACGCCCCGTTCCGTACGACCACGCTCCAGCAGGAGGCGAGCCGCAAGCTCGGCTTCGGCGCCAAGGCGACCATGCAGATCGCCCAGAAGCTGTACGAGAACGGCTACATCACGTACATGCGTACGGACTCCACGACGCTGAGCGACACGGCGGTCGCCGCGGCCCGTGCCCAGGTCACGCAGCTGTACGGCGCCGACTACCTGCCGGACAAGCCGCGCACCTACGCCGGCAAGGTCAAGAACGCGCAGGAGGCGCACGAGGCGATCCGCCCCTCCGGCGACCGCTTCCGCACCCCCGCGGAGACCGGCCTGACCGGCGACCAGTTCAAGCTGTACGAGCTGATCTGGAAGCGGACCGTCGCCTCCCAGATGAAGGACGCGACCGGCAACAGCGTCACCGTCAAGATCGGCGGCACGGCGTCCGACGGCCGGGACGTCGAGTTCAGCGCGTCCGGCAAGACGATCACCTTCCACGGCTTCCTCAAGGCCTACGTCGAGGGCGCCGACGACCCGAACGCCGAGCTGGACGACCGCGAGCGCCGCCTGCCGCAGGTCGCCGAGGGCGACGGGCTGACGGCCGAGGAGATCACGGTCGACGGCCACGCCACCAAGCCCCCGGCCCGCTACACCGAGGCGTCCCTGGTCAAGGAGCTGGAGGAGCGCGAGATCGGCCGCCCGTCGACGTACGCGTCGATCATCGGCACCATCCTCGACCGCGGCTACGTCTTCAAGAAGGGCACGGCGCTCGTCCCGTCGTTCCTGTCCTTCGCCGTCGTCAACCTGCTGGAGAAGCACTTCGGCCGGCTCGTCGACTACGACTTCACCGCCAAGATGGAGGACGACCTCGACCGCATCGCCCGCGGCGAGGCGCAGGCCGTGCCGTGGCTGAAGCGGTTCTACTTCGGTGAGGGCGCCGCCAACGGCGACGCGGCCGACGCCGGAAACGGCGACGGCGACCACCTCGGCGGCCTCAAGGAACTCGTGACCGACCTCGGCGCCATCGACGCCCGCGAGGTCTCCTCGTTCCCCGTCGGCAACGACATCGTGCTCCGCGTCGGCCGCTACGGCCCGTACATCGAGCGCGGCGAGAAGGACACCGAACAGCACCAGCGCGCCGACATCCCGGCGGACCTGGCCCCGGACGAGCTGACCGTCGAGCTGGCCGAGGAACTGCTCGCCAAGCCGAGCGGTGACTTCGAGCTGGGCACCGACCCGGCCACCGGCCACACGATCGTCGCCAAGGACGGCCGCTACGGCCCGTACGTCACCGAGGTGCTCCCCGAGGGCACCCCGAAGACCGGCAAGAACGCCGTGAAGCCGCGGACGGCGTCGCTGTTCAAGTCGATGTCGCTGGACACGGTGACGCTGGACGACGCGCTGAAGCTGATGTCGCTGCCGCGCGTCGTCGGCACCGACGCCGACGGCCAGGAGATCACCGCGCAGAACGGCCGCTACGGCCCGTACCTGAAGAAGGGCACCGACTCGCGGTCCCTGCAGTCCGAGGAGCAGATCTTCACGATCACGCTCGAGGAGGCGCAGGCGATCTACGCCCAGCCCAAGCAGCGCGGTCGCGCCGCGGCCAAGCCGCCGCTGAAGGAGCTGGGCACGGACCCGGTCAGCGAGAAGCCGGTCGTGGTCAAGGACGGCCGCTTCGGCCCGTACGTCACCGACGGCGAGACGAACGCGACCCTGCGCTCCGGCGACAGCGTCGAGACGATCACGCCGGAGCGGGGCTTCGAGCTGCTCGCCGAGAAGCGGGCCAAGGGGCCCGCGAAGAAGACGGCGAAGAAGTCGGCCGCCAAGAAGACGACCGCGAAGAAGGCCCCGGCGAAGAAGACGGCCGCCAAGAAGACCGCCGCCGCGAAGAAGACGACCGCCACGAAGAAGACGGCGGCCAAGAAGACGACGACGGCGAAGAAGGCGGCGGCCTCCAAGACCGCGGAGGACTGAGCGGCGCAGGCGGACGGTCCCTGAGCCCGGCTCAGGGACGGGCCGGTTCGGGAGACCGACGCCGGCTCGGCGCACCGGGCCGGTCCGGGCGACCGAGCGCGGCTCGGCGGACCGGGCGGGTGAGGGCGACCGAGCGCGGCTCGGCGGACCGGGCGGGTGGGGGCGACCCGGCCCGGCTCGGCATCCGCGTCCCGTGCCGTCGTCTCGTGCGTCCCGTGCCGCATCCGTGCCGGGTGCGGTGCCCGGCCGCGGGCCCGTCGCCCGGCGCACGGAGTTCGCAGAGCGAACGCCCCGGCATCGATTCGGTGTCGGGGCGCGCGTACGTTCGGGCATCCACGCGGGAGTGTCGGTGCGTCCCGATAGGCTGAATGCATGACGCGAGCCGAGCAGCCAACGGCCCCTCACCCGGCCCCGGACGACGCCCTGGTCGCGGACTCCCGCGAGCGCGCCGTCCGCGCCCTGCTGCGCCAGCCGCAGTTGAAGCGGCTCTGGAGCGCACAGCTCGTGGGCGGTGTCGGCGACACGCTCGCCCTCCTGGTCCTCGTCGTGCTGTCCCTCCAGGCGGCCATCGCCGCGGGGGCGTTCGGCGGCGGCTACCGGGGCGCGGCGTTCGCAGTGGCGACGGTTTTCGGTGTGCGCATCCTGGCGACGCTGCTCTTCGGCGCCGTCCTCCTCGGCCCGCTGACGTCGCTCACCTCCCAGGACGGTCCGCTGGACCGGCGCTGGACCATGGTCGGCGCCGACGGGCTGCGGGCGGCCCTGCTGATCGTGGCGCCCCTGTGGATCGACTGGCTGCCGGACGACGCCCTCGCCGTGCTGCTGGTGACCGTGTTCGTCACCGGGGTCGCCGAGCGCTTCTGGAGCGTCTGCCGGGAGAGCGCGGCGCCCGCCCTGCTGCCCGCCCCGCCCCTGGAGGGCGCGACCGTACGCCCGCTGCCGGACCACATGGACGCCCTGCGCCGCCTGTCGCTGCGCACGGCCTTCGTCGCCGTCCCGCTCGCCGCCGTGACGCTCGTCGTCGCCGGACTGCTGAACAACCTGCTCGGCGCGGGCATCGGCTGGTTCGCCGAGCACCAGGCGGCGCTCGCCTCGTACGTCGCGGCCGGACTGTTCGCCGCGGCCCTGTCCGTGGTGACCTTCCTGGAGCTGCCCGCCACGCGGACGCCGCGCCCGCGGTCGCCGCTGGAGGGCCTGCGCCGCCCCGGACCGCCGCGGGCGCCGATAAGGGCCGCACGGGCGTGCTGTCGCTGCTGGTGCTCGCCGGCGCCTCGGTCGCCTGCGCGGTCTCGGCCGCGGTCGCCGTGGGGGTGCTCCACGCCAAGGACCTGGGCGGCGGCCCGGTGCTGTACGGACTGATGGTCGGCGCGCTGACCGGCGGTGTCGTCGTCGGCATCCGTACGGCCCCGGCCCTGCTGCCCTCCCTGTCGCGGCGCCGGCTGCTCGCCCTGGCGATCGCCTTCGCCGGTGTCGCCCTGCTGGCCGCCGGACTGGTGCCGGACGACACCAGCGTGCTGCTGATCCTGGCCCTGGCCGGAGTCGCCGCGGGCGTCGCCGCCAACACCGGGCACACGCTGCTCGACCAGGAGACCGAGGACCACCGCCGGGCGCGGATCACGGACCACCTGCACGCGTGCGTGCGGGTCTGCGTGGCCCTCGGCGCCGTGGTCGCGCCCCTGGTGGCCGCGGGCATCGGACCGCACCGCCTGGAGAACGGCAAGTTCGTCTTCGCGCACGGCGGCGCCGCGTTCACGCTGATGCTGGTCGGCGCCCTGCTGCTGCCCGTGGCCGCGCTGGTCCTCGCCAAGGTGGACGACCGCTCCGGGGTGCCGCTGCGCCACGATCTGCGGGACGCGCTGCTCGGCGGCGACGACCCTGTGCAGGCGCCCGCGTCGAACGGTTTCTTCATCGCCCTGGAGGGCGGCGACGGCGCCGGCAAGTCCACCCAGGCCGAGGCCCTCGCGGAGTGGATCCGCTCCAAGGGCCACGAAGTGGTGCTCACGCGCGAGCCGGGGGCGACGCCGGTCGGCAAGCGCCTGCGCTCCATCCTGCTGGACGTCTCCAGCGCCGGCCTGTCCCACCGCGCGGAGGCCCTGCTGTACGCCGCCGACCGCGCGGAGCACGTCGACACGGTGGTCCGGCCCGCCCTGGAGCGCGGCGCCGTCGTCATCTCCGACCGGTACATCGACTCCTCGGTGGCCTACCAGGGCGCCGGCCGCGACCTGTCGCCCACCGAGATCGCCCGCATCAACCGCTGGGCGACGAACGGGCTCGTCCCGCACCTGACCGTGCTGCTGGACGTGGCGCCGGAGACCGCGCGCGAGCGGTTCACCGAGGCGCCGGACCGGCTGGAGTCGGAGCCCGCCGAGTTCCACGCGCGCGTGCGCGCCGGCTTCCTCACCCTGGCCGCCGCCGACCCGGGCGCTACCTGGTGGTCGACGCCGGCCAGGAGCCCGAGGCCGTCACCACGGTCGTACGGCACCGGCTCGACCAGGTGCTGCCGCTGTCCGAGGCCGAGATCAAGGCCCGGGAGGAGGCGCGCCGCAAGGCCGAGGAGGAGGCCCGGCGCAAGGCCGAGGAAGAGGCCGCCCGCAAGGCCGAGGAGGAGCGCCTGGAGCGCGAGCGCCAGGAACAGCTGGAGCGGCTGCGCGCCGAGGAGGAGGAGCGCAAGCGGCGCGAGCTGGAGGAGGCGCAGCGGCGCGAGGCGGAGCGGCAGGCGGAGGAGGCTCGCCGGCGGGCCGAGGAGGCGCGCCGCAAGGCCGAGGAGGAGCGGGCCAGGCTCCTGGCCGAGGAGAAGGCCCGGGCCGAGGAGGAGGCCCGCCGCAAGGCGGAGGAGGAGCGGCGCCGCAGGCAGGCCGAGGAAGAGGAGCGGCTGCGCGCCGAGGCCGAGGCACGGCGCCTGGAGAAGCAGCGCAAGGCCGAGGAGGCCCTGCTGCGCGCCGAGGAGGCGCGCCGGGCCGCGGAGCAGGCGGCGGCGGCCGCGGCGGCCGGTCCGAAGCCGGAGACTCCGTCCGCGGCGGACGCCCCCCGGCCGTCACGGCCCTCGTCCCCGGCGCCGGCACCGGACGCGGCGACTGTGCCGACGCCCGTGGTGACGCCGTCGAACCCCTCCGGTGGTCCGGGGGAGGACACGGCGGTACTGCGGCCGGTGCGGGAGGAGCCCGCGCGTGACGGGGCACCGGGCGACGGGGCAGTGGGCGACGGGCAGTGGCGGCCGGCGAGCGGTCCGGCGCGCCGGGCGGGCGTTCCGGCTCGGACGGCGGTTCCGGCGCGTCCGAGGCCGAGGTGACCGCCGAGCTGCCGAAGCCGCCGGTGCCGCCGGTGGCGCCCGGGGCGTCGGACGAGACCGCGGTGCTGCCCCAGGTGCCGCCGGGTGCGGCGGACGAGACCGCCGTGCTGCCCCAGGTGCCGCAGGGCGCCGCCGACGACACGGCCGTGCTCCCGCCCGTACGGCGCGACGACCCGGCCGACCGGGTCCCGCCGGGCTTCTTCCGGGACGAGGAGGACCGCACGCGCGAGCTGCCCCAGGTGCAGCCCCAGGACGACGCGGCCTCCGGCACCGGTGCCGAAGCTGGTGCCGGTGCCGACGCCCGGCAGGCGCAGCGCCGTCGCCGGCGGTCCGACTGGGCCGAGGAGACCCCGCTGGACGACCTGCCGACGCTCGCCGACGAGCTGCTGGGGCCGCGCGGCGACGACGAGGGCGACGAGGACGGTGGCGAGGGCCGCCGCGGCCGGGGTGGTCGGGGCGGCAAGGGCGGCCGGGGCGCTGAGGCGCGGCTCCCGTTGTCAGTGGCCGCCCGCACAATGGATGGCGGACCGGGCGCAACCGGCGGATCGGGCGGCAGCCGTCCGATGCCGGGCCGGGCCACTCTCAGGGGGCCACCCCCGAGGGGCCACCGAGGGCACCAGGGACCCGAGGGCCGCAAGGCCCACCAGGGCCACCCGGGCCCGCCTGAGGGGCCAGGGCACCCGGGCCTCAGGGCCAGGGCACCCGGGCCTGAAGGGCAAGGATCACCCGGGCCTGAAGGGCCGCATGGCCGATGAGGGCGCGGGGCCTGCCCCGGCCTCGGCCGGTCGGCACCGGCAGCGCGCCCCGGCCCACGACGCAGTGTTGACGGAAGGACGGCGTGACCCATGACCGTGTGGGACGACCTGGTCGGGCAGGAGAAGGTGAGCGAGCAGCTCGCCGCGGCCGCCCGGGACGCCGACGCCCTCGTCACCGCCGCCGCGGCCGACGCCCCGCCGCCCGAGGCGTCGAAGATGACGCACGCCTGGCTGTTCACCGGCCCGCCGGGCGCGGGCGTGACGCAGACGGCGCGGGCCTTCGCCGCGGCTCTGCAGTGCGTGAGCCCCGACCGGGCGCTCGGCGGCGCCCCCGGCTGCGGGTTCTGCGACGGCTGCCACACGGCGCTGGTCGGCACGCACGCCGACGTCACGACCGTCGTCGCGGTCGGCACGCAGATCCTCGCGGACGACATGCGGGACACCGTCCGCAAGTCCTTCACCTCGCCGGCGAACGGCCGCTGGCAGATCATCCTGGTCGAGGACGCCGAGCGGCTGAACGAGAAGTCCGCCAACGCCGTCCTGAAGGCGGTCGAGGAACCGGCCCCTCGCACGGTCTGGCTGCTGTGCGCACCCTCGATCGAGGACGTGCTGCCCACGATCCGCTCCCGCTGCCGCCACCTCAACCTGCGGACGCCGTCCGTCGAGGCCGTCGCCGACATGCTCGTGCGCCGCGAGGGCATCGAGCCGGACGTCGCCGCGGCGGCGGCCCGGGCCACCCAGGGGCACATCGACCGCGCCCGCCGCCTCGCCACCGACCCGGCTGCCCGCCGGCGCCGGGAGGCCGTGCTCAAGCTGCCGCTCCGCGTCGAGGAGATCGGCGGTGCCCTCAAGGCCGCCCAGGAGCTGGTCGACGCGGCGACCGAGGACGCCAAGCAGCTCGGCGAGGAGATGGACGCCAAGGAGACCGAGGAGCTGAAGGCGGCGCTCGGCGCGGCCCAGGGCGGCCGGCTGCCGCGGGCACCGCGGGCGTCGTGAAGGAGCTGGAGGACCGGCAGAAGCGCCGCAGGACGCGCACCCAGCGCGACAGCCTCGACCTCGCCCTCACCGACCTCACGGCCTTCTATCGCGACGTCCTCGCCCTCCAGCTCGGCTCACGCGTCGCCATCGCCAACGCGGACGCCGAGGACGCGCTCGAACGCCTCGCGCGCGGCAGCACCCCGGAGGCCACTCTGCGCCGCATCGAGGCGATCGCCGCCTGCCGGGACGCCCTCGACCGCAACGTGGCCCCGCTGCTGGCGGTGGAGGCCATGACGATGGCCCTCAGATCGGGCTGAGCAGGCGGGCGGGTGCCGGGCTGTGGCCGACTCGACGCGGCACCGTCGACAGCAGGGCACCGGCGAGAAGCGGCACCGTCGACGGCAGGGCACCGGCGACGACGCGGCACCGTCGACAGCAGGGCACCGCGTCGACGACCGCGGCACCGGCGAGGACGGGGCACCCGCGAGGACGCGGCACCCGCATGACAGCGGCCCTCGGTGAGGGACCGCCACGGGCACGGCCGCCGGCGTCCCGACGCGTAACTCGTACGAGGCACAGGGGGCACGCACCGCATTCAGCCCATCGCGGAGCGTTACCCTCGCTGGATGCACACAAGGCGCACCCCCTCCACCGCTTCCACCCCCGCCCCGCCCGAAGCCCCCTCGGCCGCCGCGGCCCGCGCAGTCACCGAAGCCGGCGCGGAATCCGCCGTACCGGGTTCGCCCTGCTCGCCGCCACCCTGCTCGTCGCCGCCTGCTCCTCCGAGGGCGCGTCGACCTCCGCGACCTCGGCGTCGGAGGGTCGCTGGCCGCGCTGGCCCGGTCCACGCCGGCGCCCCTGGCGCCGTACTACGAGCAGCGGCTGACCTGGCGCGACTGCGGAGTCCCCGGCTTCCAGTGCGCCACGATGAAGGCGCCGCTCGACTACGCCGAGCCGTCCGGCGGGGACGTCCGGCTGGCCGTGGCCCGCAAGAAGGCCACGGGGCCGGGCAAGCGGCTGGGGTCGCTGCTGGTGAACCCGGGCGGACCGGGCGGCTCCGCGATCGGCTACCTCCAGCAGTACGCGGGCATCGGCTACCCGGAGGAGGTCCGCGCCCGCTACGACATGGTGGCGGTCGACCCGCGCGGCGTGGCCCGCAGCGAGCCGGTGGAGTGCCTCGACGGCCGCGAGATGGACGCGTACACGCAGACGGACACCACGCCGGACGACGGCAAGGAGACCGACGCGCTCGTCACCGCCTACAAGGACTTCGCCGAGGGCTGCGAGGAGGACGCGCCACGGCTGCTGGGCCACGTCTCCACGGTCGAGGCGGCCCGCGACATGGACATCCTGCGGGCGGTGCTGGGGGACGAGAAGCTGACGTACGTGGGGGCGTCGTACGGGACGTTCCTCGGGCGACGTACGCCGGACTGTTCCCGGACCGGGCGGGCCGGCTCGTCCTGGACGGGGCGATGGACCCGTCGCTGCCGGCGCGCCGGCTGAACCTGGAGCAGACGGCGGGCTTCGAGACGGCGTTCCGGTCGTTCGCGCAGGACTGTGTGCGGCAGGCCGGCTGCCCGCTGGGCGGCCGCGGCACGACGCCGGCCCAGGCGGGCGAGCGGCTGAAGGAGTTCTTCGACCGCCTGGACGCCGAGCCGCTCCCGCCGGTGACGCCGGCGGCCGCCGGCTCACCGAGTCCCTGGCCACCACCGGCGTGATCGCGGCGATGTACGACGAGGCCGCCTGGCAGCAGCTGCGCGAGGCGCTGACGTCGGCGATGAAGGAGAAGGACGGCGCCGGCCTGCTCGTCCTCTCCGACAGCTACTACGAGCGCGACGCCGACGGCGGCTACAGCAATCTGATGTTCGCCAACGCCGCCGTGAACTGCCTCGACCTCCCGCCCGCGTTCTCCTCCCCGGAGGAGGTGCGCAGCGCGCTGCCCGAGTTCGAGAAGGCGTCCCCGGTCTTCGGCGAGGGCCTCGCCTGGGCCTCGCTGAACTGCTCGTACTGGCCGGTGCGGGCCACCGGCGAGCCGCACCGCATCACCGCCGAGGGCGCCGCCCCGATCGTCGTGGTCGGCACCACCCGCGACCCGGCGACCCCGTACCGCTGGGCCGAGGCCCTGGCCCGCCAGCTCTCCTCCGGCCGGCTGCTCACCTACGACGGCGACGGCCACACCGCCTACGGCCGGGGCAGCTCCTGCATCGACTCCGCGATCAACGCCTACCTCCTGCGGGGCACCGCGCCGAAGGACGGAAAGCGCTGCTCGTAGCCCGGGCCGCCGCCGCGCCCGCCGGCCCCGGAGGCCTGCCCTCCGGGGCTGGTACGAAGCACCCCCGGAAACTGTGTAGACTTACCGACGTTGCTGATCGCACCATGGTGCGCGGCACGCCGCCTTAGCTCAGATGGCCAGAGCAACGCACTCGTAATGCGTAGGTCTCGGGTTCGAATCCCGAAGGCGGCTCTCCTAGGACCCCAGGTCGACCAGGTCGGCCTGGGGTTTCGTCGTCCCCGGCAGGCCGACCGCGGCCGGATCGGGCCGGGGGCCATCGGACCGGAGCCGGCCGGGGTTGGTCCGGTCCGGCCGGGTCTGCTCGGGCCGGGTCTGCTCGGGCCGGGGGCCGTCCGTAGGGAGGGCGAGGGGGACGGGCCGTCGGGCCGCTCTGCGGGCCGCCGCGGCGAAGGCCCGTACCGCGCCGGTGTCGTTACCGGCCCGCCACACCAGGCCGTAGCCGACGGGTTCGGCGTCGGCGAGGGGCACGTACGTCACGCCCGGACGGGCGTAGTACGTCCTCGCGTGCGCGGCGGCGAGCAGGGCTCCTCGGCCGCCCGCGACCAGCATCAACGCCTCCTGCATGTTCGTCACCGCCGGTCCGCGGGCGATCGCCCGGCCGCTCGGGGTGTGGGCAGGGACGCGCTGCTCCAGCCAGTAGTCCGGAAGCTCGCCCTCGATCGTGAGCAGAGCGGTGTCGGCGAGGTCCTCGAGGGACACCGCGTCCCGCGCGGCGAGCGGGTGCGCCGAGGGGACGGCGAGCACACGCGCCTCGGAGAGCAGCTCCGGGCCGCCGCCCAGATCGGCCTCGCGCACGGGGAGCTCCTGGACCTGGACGTCGAACTCGCCGCTGCGCAGCCGGCCGTACGGATCGGACAGCGGGACCTCGCAGATCTCCACCGCCAGGCCGGGGTGGCCGGCCCGCAGCTCCTCCGTCGCCTTCAGCACGATCTCGCCGGTCAGCGGGTTGGAGAACCCGACGTGCAGCACCGCGTCGACGCCGCGCGCGATGGCGGTGGCACGGGCGAGGGCGGCCTGCATCGCACGGTAGGGGGGTTCCAGGTCCGTCCGCAGCCGGTGGCCCAGGGGCGTGAGGGCGACGCGGCGGCTGGTGCGGACGAACAGCGGCGCGCCGACGCGGCGCTCCAGGCGCTGCACCAGCTGGCTCACCCGGGCCCGGGACAGCCGCATCCGGTCGGCCGTGCGGCCGAAATGCAGCTCGTCGGCGAGCAGCAGGAAGCACTCGATCTCGTCGCGTTCCATCACGTCCCCCCGGGTGGACCGGATCGGTAAGCCTGGCTTGACGAACGTCGAGATGTTCGCCGTTGTTCCGCCCTGCCGCCCTGGCCGAGGGTGAGTGAGCCCGGCACTCGCCGGATGTCACCGGCCTTCCCCGCCCAGGAGTTGAACGGACATGAGTGTGCAGAAACCAGCGGCCGAACCCTTCAGCGCACGCGACTGGGGGTGCTGCTCGTCCTGTGCGGCGCGATCTTCCTGGAGGGCATCGACGTCGCCATGCTCAATGTGGCCCTGCCCGCCATCCGCGCCGATCTGGGCCTGTCCACCGGCTCGTTGCAGTGGGTCATGAGCGCCTACGTCCTCGGGTACGGCGGCTTCATGCTGGTCGGCGGGCGCGCCGCCGACCTCTTCGGGCGGCGCCGGATGTTCGTCTTCTGGCTCGCGGTGTTCCTGGTCTTCTCGGGGCTCGGCGGACTCGCCACCGAGGGCTGGATGCTGATCACGGCCCGGTTCGTCACCGGGGTCGCGGCGGCCTTCATGACCCCGGCCGGACTGTCCGTCATCACCACCGGCTTCCCGGAGGGGCCCCGGCGCAACAAGGCGCTGCTGTTCTACTCCGGCACCGCGGCGGGCGGCTTCTCGATCGGCCTGGTCGTCGGCGGCCTGCTCGCCGCGGCCGACTGGCGCTGGGTGTTCTTCGCCCCGGTCGTCCTGTCGGCCGTGATCCTGCTCGCCGCCCTGGCCTTCGTGCCCCGCTCGCCGCGGCCCGACCGGTCCGGGCAGAGCCTGGACCTGGCCGGCGGCCTCGCCGTCACCGCGGCGATCGTGCTCCTGGTCCTCGGCGTCGAACGCGCCGGCCACGCCTCGCCCGCGGCGACCCTGGCCACCCTCGGTGCGGGGCTCGCCGCGCTCGCCGTGTTCGTCGCCGTGGAACGCCGTTCCGCGACGCCCCTCGTCCGCCTCGGCATCTTCCGCAGCGGTGCGCTGGTGCGCGCCAACGCCACCGGACTCCTCTTCGCGGCCGGTTTCTTCGGTTTCCAGTTCCTGGTCGTCCTCTACCTCCAGGAGCTGCGCGGCTGGTCCACCCTGGAGACCAGCTTCGCGATGATCGTCGTCGGGATCGACGCGATCCTCTCGCCGGTCCTCGTGCCCCGGCTGGTCGCCCGCTTCGGCAACGCGCGGCTGATCCTCGGCGGACTGCTGCTGGCCTCGCTGGCGTACGCCCTGTTCCTGCCGGTCGGCGCCGACTGGGGCTACCCGGCCATGCTGCCGAGCCTGCTGCTGCTCGCATCGCGTTCGCGCTGGCCTACGGCCCCTGACCATCGTCGCCACCGAGGGCGTCGCGGAGGAGGAGCAGGGCCTGGCCGGCGGGCTGCTCTACACCTCGTTCCAGTTCGGGGCGGCGCTGGGCCTCTCGGCGGCCGCGGCCGTCAACGTCGCGGCCACGGAGTCCGACGCACCGGCCGCGCTGCTCGACGGATACCACGCGGCGCTCTGGGTGCCGCTCGGGCGGCGCTGCTCGCGACGCTCGTCGGCGTGGCGGGGCTGCGCTCCCGCGGCGCCGGCGGCCAGGTGGCCGGGCGGGCGGTCGGGCAGGTCGCCGGCCGGGGCGGACAGGCGGCCGACGGCGCGACGACCGACGTCCCCACCGCCCGCTGACCCGGCCGCACCAGCAGGACGAGGGCCCCGGTCGGTCACCTCTGCCGACCCGGGCCCTCGTGCGTCCACGGAAGCCGGCCGCGGCGGCGACACTCCCCGAGCAACGCGTCGTACGCGCGCACCCCCGGGGCCGGATCCCGATGATGTGATCACATCAGGTCTGGCCAACGAATCGCTAACATATGGCCAACGGTCTCCGGTGAGACGGAGTGGAAGACGGCCGTCAAGAGTCGTGGCGGATTTGGCGGACAACCGCCGTGAGGAAGGCTGTGGGACGGCGTGGAGCGGCACCGGCTGCGGTTCGGACTGCTGGGTCCGCCGGTTCTCTACGGAAGCCGGGGCGACGGCCGGACCGACGACCGCGGCGGCGACCGTGGCGGCGACCGTGGCCGTGAGCGTGACGGTGGCCCTGGCGCCGGGCGGGGCGGTGGCCGGGCCGACGACGGGAGTGGCGACCGGGTCGGCGACCGGGTCGGTGACGGGCGCGTTGACCGTGCCGGTGACAGGGGCGATGACCGTGCCGGTGACCAGGGCGGGAGCGCCGGGGGTGATGCGCCGGTGCGGGACGTGGCCGGGCCCAAGTCGCGTGCCCTGCTGGCCGCGTTGCTGCTGGAGGCGGGCCGGGTCGTCTCCGTGGAGTCCCTGAAGGACGCGCTGTGGGGCGGGGCCCCGCCGCCGTCCGCGCACGCGTCCCTGCACAATCACGTCACCCGGCTGCGGCGGCTGCTCGACGAGCCGGACCGGCTGCGGACCGTGCCGACCGGGTACCTCCTGCGCGTCGAGGAGGGGGAACTCGATGTGCACGTCTTCGAGTCCCTGGTCGCGCGGGCGCGCGTCGCGCACGCCCGGGGGGAGTGGGCGCGGGTCGTGTCGGAGGCCGCCGCCGCGCTGTCGCTGTGGCGGGGTGCGCCCTCGCCGGGCTCCCCGCCGAACTGGGCGGCTACGCGTTCACCCAGCGGCTCCAGGAGGCGCGGCTCCAGCTCCTGGAATGGCGGTACGACGCCGAGCTGGCCCTCGGGAGCAGCCGACTGGCCGCGCTGGTGCCGGAGTTGGCGGCGCTGGTCGCCGAGTACCCGCTGCGGGAGGCGTACCACCGTCAGCTGATGCTGGCCCTGCACCGCACCGGGCGGCAGGCCGAGGCCCTCGCCGTCCACCGAGATCTACGTGCCCGCCTCGTCGAGGAACTCGGCGTCGAACCGGGCCCGGCGGTCCGCGCGGCTCACGTGGAGGTGCTGCGTGCCGGTGTCACGGATGCCGGTCATGCCCATGATGTCGGCGGTGCCGGCGGTTCCTCTGGCGATGTCGGTGATGCCGGTGATGCCGGTGAGGTCGGGCAGCAGGCCGCCGGTGTCCGCGAGGTTCCGGCCTCCCGGACCCCGCGGGATGTGCAGACGGGTCCCACGGCTCCCGCGCCGGAACCCGGCTACGGGGGAGGCTGCGCGGCGGGCGATGCGGCGGGCGATGCCGCGGGCGATGTGGCGGACGCCGCCGTGAAGGCCGCCCAGGTCGGCGGGGTGCACCTCGCCGAGGGCGACGCCGTGAACATCGCCGAGGGTGACGCCGTGAACGGCGCCGAAAACGTCGCCGGGCACGTCGACGTGAACCGTCCCGTGTGCGCCCCCGATGACCACCGCACCGGCCCCCGTCTCAGGGACCCCGAACCGCCCCGAGCCGCCGGGCGCTCCGGCCCCGCCGCACCGGCCACCCCCGCGGCGCCGGTCACCCCTGCGCCATCGGCCACCCCCGCCGTACCGGTCACCCCTACCGCACCGGCGCCCCCCGCCACCGCGGCGCCCCCCGCCACCGCTGCCACTCCAACCACCCAGGCCACCCCCGCCACTCCAGCCACCCCACCCCGCCCTGCCCAGCTCCCCCCGCCTCCCGCCCACTTCACCGGCCGTGCCGCCGAGTGCGACGACCTGCGGCGCACCCTCGCGCTCGGCCCGCACCCCCGGGTCGCCGTCATCAGCGGGATGGCCGGCGTCGGCAAGAGCGCCCTGGCGCTGCATGTCGCCCATGCCCTGAAGGAACGTTTCCCCGACGGTCAGCTCTACATCAACCTGCACGGCGCCACTCCGGGCGTGACGCCCCTGACGCCCGGCCAGGCGCTGACGGCGCTGCTCCGCGACGTGGGCGCCGACCCCCGCACCATCCCGAGAACCCGGAGGCCGCCGCGGCGCTGCTGCGCTCCCTGCTCGCCCCCGGCCGCACGCTGCTGGTCCTGGACGACGCGGCGAGCGCGGCGCAGGTGCGGCCGCTGCTTCCGGGCGGCCCCGGCTGCGCCGTGCTCGTCACCAGCCGCTCCCCGCTCACCGCCCTCGACGGCGTCCGCCGCTTCCCGCTCGCCCCTCTGTCCGGCGAGGAGAGCGCCGCGCTGCTGCGCGCGGTCTCGGGCGGGACGGCCGGGGCGGACGCGACGGCCTCGACGGGCTGTGCGCCGACCATCCGCTCGTCGAGCTGACCGGCCGCCTCCCGCTCGCCCTGCGGGTCGTCGCCGCCCGGCTCGCCGCCCGCCGGGCCCTCACCCCGACGTACTAGCCGGGCAACTGGCCGCCACCGGGGGGCGGTTGCACCACCTGGAGTACGACGACCTGAGCGTGCGCCGTTCGCTGGCCGTCGCGCACGACGCGCTCGCCGCTTCCGACCGCCAGGCCGACCGGGACGCCGCCCTCGCCCTGCGCCGCATCGGGGCGCTGCACCTGCCGCACTACGGCGCGCCTCTGCTGGCCCGCCTCACCGGCACGGACGAGCGGCGCGCCGAGGCCGCCCTCGACCGGCTCGTCGACGTCGCGCTGCTGGAGGAGACGGCCTACGGCCGGTACGTCCCGCACGACCTGGTGCGCGAGTTCGCCCGCGAGGTGGCCCGGGACGACGGCGCGGACGCCGGCCCGGACGCCGACGCGGGCACCGGCCCGGATGCCGACGTGGGCACCGGCCCGGATGCCGACGTGGACGACGACGCCCCGGGGATCGCCCTCGGCTGGTACGCCGCCGTCGCCGAACGCGTGCTCACGGCGATCGTGGAACCCGGCCTCGACCAGGACGACCGCCGCCGTCCCACGGCGGCCCAGCCGCCCGGGCACGCCGCCGCCGTCGCCTCCGTCCCTCCGTTCGCCGGGCCCGGCGAGGCCTTCGCCTGGGGCGACCGTGAGCTGGCGAACGTCGTTGCGCTCGTGGAGCGGTACGGCGGCGACCGGTCCGACGACCGGCGGGCCGCCCAGCTGTCCGCCCTGGTCCGGCTGCTGTTCCCGTACGCCCAGCGCAGCGGCCGGGTCGCCGAGATGGAGGTGCTCGCACGGGCCGCGCTGGAATTGGCCCGCCGGCTCGGCGACGAGGCCGCCGAGGCCTACGCGCTCGGCGATCTCGCCAACGTGCACTTCCTGACCGGCCGGCACAACGACGCCCTCGCCCTCAACGACCGCTCGCTGGAACTGTGGCGGCGGCTCGGCACCGTCTCCCGGATCCGCCGCTGCCTCAACAACCGGGGCCTGCTGCTCGAAGGGCTCGGCCGGCACGCCGAGTCGGCCGAGGCGCTGCACCAGAGCCTGGCCTACTCACGGCGGCTGCACGACCCCTACGGCGAGGCCATCACCCACAGCCACCTCGGCAACCTCTACGAGCACACCGACGCGCGCGCCGCGATCGAGGAGCACCGGCGCTCCCTCGCCATCGGCGACGAGATCGGGAACGTGATCGTGCAGCACACCGCACACTGCAACATCGGCTACGCCCATCTCACCCTCGGCGAACCGGCCGCCGCCGCAGGCCACTTCGAGGAGAGCCTGCGCATCCTCGGCGGCCACGGCGACTGGCACGGCGAGTCGCAGACCCGGCTGGGACTGGCCCGGGCGCTGCGTCTGCTCGGCCGCACCGAGCGGGCCGTCCGCGAGTGCGTGGAACTGCTGCGCCGCGCCGACGCCCGGGCCGACCGCTACACCGGCGGGCTCGCCCGCCACCAGCACGGACTTCTGCTGCGGCAGCACGGCCGCCTGCCGGAGGCGTACGCGCAGTGGCGGGCGGCGCTGGCCGCGCTCGACGGCACGGACGCCGAGACCGTGGTGACCGAGCTGCGCGAGCTGCTGGCCGACGCCCCCACCGGTGACGCGCCCCGCCCCCGCCTCTGACGGCCCTCACTCCCGACGCCCCCGCCTCTGACGGCCCTCACTCCCGGCGCCCCGCCGCCGGTGGCCGGGGCCCGTCGGCGCACGGTCTCACTTGGCGTCCGCGTAGCACTCCACCACCGCCGTGCTGAACGGGAACCGCACCGGTGTCTCGCCGAACGTCAGCCGTCCCGCCAGGGCGGCGGCCTCGCGGATCGCCGCGACGACCGCGTCGGCCTCCTCGGCCGGGCAGTGCACGATCACCTCGTCGTGCTGGAAGAAGACCAGCTCGGCCGCCATGTCCGCGCACGTGCGGCGCAGCGCGGCGAGCAGCAGCAGGGCCCAGTCGGCGGCGCTGCCCTGGACGACGAAGTTCCGCGCGAAGCGGCCCCGCGCGCGGGCGTCGCTGGAGGCGTAGCCGGGCACCCACGGGCGGTCGGCCCGCGGATCGGTGCCCCGCTCGTCGGTGTCGTCCGCCGCTACGGGGATGCCCGCCTCCTCGGCCGCCGCCTCGCCGGCCCCGGCGGCCGGCGGGCAGGTCCGCCCCAGCCAGGTGCGGACCAGCCGGCCCTCCTCACCGGCGCGGGCGGCCTCGTCGACGTACGCCACGGCCCGGGGAACCGGCGTCTGAGCAGGGCGAGGTTCTTCAGTCCGTCGCCCGAGGTCTGGCCGTAGACCGCGCCGAGCACGGCGAGCTTGGCCTGGGCGCGGTCGCCGGAGAAGGCGCGGTCGGACACGGCCTGGTAGAGGTCGGTCTCCCGGGCGGCGACCTCCATCAGGCCCGGGTCCCGGGAGATCGCCGCCAGCACGCGCGGTTCCATCTGGTCGGCGTCGGCCACGACCAGGCGCCAGCCGGGTCGGCGACGACCGCCCGGCGGATCACCTTGGGGATCTGCAGCCCGCCCCCGCCGTTGGTCACCCAGCGCCCGGTGACGGTGCCGCCCGCCAGGAACTCGGGACGGAAACGGCCGTCGCGCACCCAGTCCTGGAGCCACGACCAGCCGTGGGCGACCCAGATGCGGTACAGCTTCTTGTACTCGACCAGCGGCTTCACGGCCGGGTGGTCGACGGACTCGATCTCCCACCGCCGGGTGGAGCGCACCGTGATCCCGGCCTGCGCGAACGCCTTGATCACATCGGCCGGCAGGTCGGGGCGGACCCGGCGCCCGAAGGCGGCGGACACCTCCTCGGCCAGCTCGGCCAGGCGGCGCGGCTCGCCGCCGCCCGCGTAGCGCTCGCCCAGCAGGTCGTGCAGCACCTCGCGGTGGACGTCGGCGCGCCACGGCAGCCCCGCGTGGTTCATCTCGGCGGCGACGAGCATCCCGCCGACTCGGCCGCGGTCAGCAGCCGCATCCGGTCGGGTGCGCGGTCCGGTCGTGCCGGCGCTGCTGATCGGCGTAGACGGCGAGGAGGTCGGCCAGCGGGAGCCGGGTCCCCTGCGGCTCGAACAGCGGGGACTGCGCGCCCGGTTCGGCGGGCCGCTGGGGCGGGTCGGGCGGCACCGGACCGCCGCGCAGCCGGGCCAGGGCGGCGGCGGCCGACCGGGGCTCGCCGTACCGCCCTCGTGGCCGAGGAGGAGGACCTCGGCGTCCTCGACGTCGTAACACCGCTCCACTCGCACCCCCGCGGCGAGCAGGCGCGGGTAGACCTCGGCGGTGGACCGCCACACCCACCGCGTCACCTCCGGCCGGCTCCGCACCGCCTCGGCGGGATCGGCCTCCCGGCGCACCGGCCCGGCGGGCAGCCCGTCGGGACCGAGCGCGGCGACCTCCACGCCACCGTCCTCGGCCACGGCGAGCGCCCACCGGTCGGCCATGCTGCGAGTCTCGCAGGAGGGTCTGACAACGCCCCCGGACGACGGCCTCGGTCGACGGCTCGGTCGACGGCCCCGGTCGACGGCCTCGGTCGACGGCCCCGGGCGACGTCCCGGACGCCGGACGCGCCCGCGGCCCTCATGGCGCTCGCCGCTCCGGCCCTCGCCCCCGGCCGCCGGCTGGCTACCGGGAGCCGCCCCGCCGGGCTCGCCGGCACCACCGGCCTCGGAAGCTTCCCCGGCCCCGCGTCCCGGTGGCCCCGGCATCCCGGCCGCCCCGGTCGTCTCCAGGAACTCCGCGAGCACCTCGGTGACGTACGCCTCGGTCCGCTCCTTGGTCAGGCCGAGCCCGCTCAGGGTCCCCTCGCCGTTCTCGTGCTCCAGGAGGGCGAGCAGGAGGTGCTCGGTGCCGATGTAGTTGTGGCCGAGCCGCAGGGCCTCGCGGAAGGTCAGCTCCAGGACCTTCTTGGCCGCCGGCCCGTACGGCACCAGTTCCGGGACCTGCTCGACGGCCGGCGGCAGCGCGCCGAGCGCCGCCTCGCGGACCGCGTCGGGGAGACGCCCTGGGCCGCGACGGCCTTGACCGCGAGGCCCTCCGGCTCGTGCAGCAGGCCGAGGACGAGGTGTTCGGGCAGGCCCTCGCCGGCCCCGGCGGTCCTGGCCTCGCTGTGGGCGGCCATCACCACGTTGCGGGCGCGGGGCGTGAACCGGCTGAAGCCCTGGGAGGGGTCGAGATCGCTGAACTCCTTCGGCACGAAGCGCTTCTGCGCCGCCTGCCGCGTGACCCCCATCTTCCTGCCGATGTCCGTCCAGGAGGCGCCCGAACGCCGGGCCTGGTCCACGAAGTGGCCGATCAGGTGGTCGGCCACCTCGCCGAGGTGCTCGCCCGCGATCACCGCGTCCTGCAGCTGTTCGAGCGGCTCGGAGTGCGCCTTCTTGATGGCCGCGATCAGGTCGTCGAGACGGACGGACACGGATGACGTGAGGTTGGGGTTCGTCGTCATGTGTCAACCGTAGGTTGCACCCCTGGAGGTGTCAACCGGCGGTTGACAGTCGGTCGAGGCGGTGTCGGGTGCGCCGCGCCGGGGCGTGACACCATCGCCGGGTGAGTACGTCCAGCACCGTCGACCGCGCCCTGCGCACCGCCCTGTACGACACCACCGACGCCACCCTCGACAGCGCCGCGTCGCTGCTCGCCGCCGACCCCGCGGCCGACGCCGAACTCGCGCGCCGCGGCACGGAGCTGGTCGCCGGGGCGTGGGGACGCGGCTGGCAGCCCGCCGACCTCGTACGCGTCGTGCGCCGGGAACTGGACGACGCCCACGTGCACCTCGTGACGGAGCTGATCAGGGCGCAGGCGCCGGACGACCGCCCGCGCGGGCCGCGCTGGGCCGCGCAGCTCGCCGGCCTGCCGGCCGGGACGGGACGCCCGGCCGCGCGCACGGACCGCTTCTCCCGCGCCACCGCGGTGCTGGAGCTGTACCGCCTGCTGGTGCGCCTGCCCGCGCTGGAGCCCCTGGACGACGGGCCCCGGCGGCGGCACGGGGCGGCCGAGTCCCGCACGCTCGCCCGTATCCGCGCCCTGCTGGCCAAGGCGGAGGCGACCGGCTATCCGGAGGAGGCGGAAGCCCTCAGCGCCAAGGCGCAGGAACTGATGACCCGGCACAGCGTCGACGAGGCGCTGCTCGCGACCCACGCGCCCGCGCCCGACGCGCCCGGCGCCTGCCGCATCGGCGTGGAACCGCCCTACGAGCAGGCCAAGGCCGTGCTGCTGGACGCGGTGGCCGACGCCAACCACTGCCGCGCGGTGTGGAACGAGCCGTTCGGCTTCTCCACCGTGGTCGGGTTCGCGTCGGACCTGGAGGTGGTCGAGCTGCTGTACGCCTCGCTGCTGGTGCAGGCCGAGGCGGCGATGACCACGGCGGAGGCCGCGCAGCGCGCGGGCGGCCGCAAGCGCACCAAGACCTTCCGCCAGTCCTTCCTCGCGGCCTACGCACACCGGGTCGGCGACCGGTTGCGCGCCGCCGCGACGGCGCCGGTGAGCGAGGACCTGCTGCCCGTGCTCGCCACCCGCGAGGTCGCGGTCACCGACCGTCTGGAGCGGATGTTCCCGGAGACGACGACCACGCGCGTGCGTGGCGTCTCCGACGCGGCGGGCTGGACCGCGGGCACCACCGCGGCGGACCGGGCCCAGGTCGGCCCCCGCCGCCCGCTGCCGTAGCCCGGCCGGCTCTTCCCCGGCTCGGGCGTCAGGACCCCAGCCCCGCCGTCGGCAGCCCCGCAGTCGGCAACCCCGCCGTCGGCAGGCCCGGCGGCAGCGAACCGCCCTCGGCCTTGGTGTACGTCTCCACGCCGAGGCCGCCGCCCCAGTCGACCCGCAGTGTCCCGCCGTCGACCGACGCGACCGTCCCCTGCGTTCGCTGCTTGTCACCGGCGGCGCAGTCGAGGCGGATCGTGCGGGTGCCGCCGTCCTCGCCGGCGCTGCCCTTGCACACGGTGCCGCCGGTGGCGAACAGCCCGGCCTCGGTGCCGTTGATCATCAGTGCCACCGCCTTGCCGTCGGCGGTGGCCAGCCAGCTGCCCTCGAGTTCACCGGAGGGCGCGGACGGCGAACCGCCGCTGCCGCCGCCCGTGTCCGCGCTCGCCGTCGCTCCGGGCGTGGCCGGGCCCTTGTCGCCGGAGTCGCCCCGGAGCCGCCGTCGCTGCACGCGGTGAGCCCGAACGCGGCCACCAGCCCCAGGGCCACGGCGAGCCCGCGCCCCCGCCGCCGCGCCGGCGTCCAGGAGCCTCCGCGCCCGTCACGGCGCGTGCCACCGTCACCGCTCCTGCTTCCGTCGCGGCCGCACGTGCGCGCGTTGCCTTCCACGCTTTCCACGGTTTCCACGCCTTCCACAGTCACCGATGTCACCGGAAGCTCCCAGCTGTTGCCGTGCGGATGAACGGACGGACGGACGAACGGACGGACGGGAGAACGGTCGGCCGGGCGGCCGGACGGCATGGACCGTGCCGTGCCGCACCGCACCGTGCCCCGCCGCACCGCACCGTGCCCCCATGCAGGGCCCGTGCCGTGCCGGTCCCGCCGCGCCGTGCCCATGACAGCGCAAGCTACCAGGACGCCTTGCGCACCCCCGGCAGGTTCCCGGCATGCGCCTGTTCGCGCAGGCCCACGCGGGAGAGCCCGAACCTGCGGAGGTACCCGCGGGGGCGCCCGTCGACCTGGTCCCGGTTGCGCACGCGCGTGGCGCTCGCGTCCCTGGGCTGCCGGCGCAGTTCCCGCTGGGCGGCGAGACGTTCGGCGTCGGTGCTGGACGGCCGTCGGATGATCTCCTTCAGCTCGGCCCGGCGGGCGGCGTACCGGGCGACGACCTCGCGCCGCCGGTCGTTCTTCGCGATCTTGCTCTTCTTCGCCATGGGACGTCCCCTCTCAGACCTTCACCCCGCGCGCGCGGATGCGCGCCACGGCCGCCTCGACGCCGATCGCGTCGACGGTCTTGATCGCCCGCGCGCTCAGCCGCAGCCGTACGTGCCGGCCCTCGCTGGGCAGCCAGTAGCGCTTGGTCTGGATGTTCGGGTCGAACCGGCGGGAGGTGCGCCGGTGGGAGTGGGAGATGCGGTTGCCGAAGCCGGGCTGGGCGCCGGTCAGCATGCAGTGGGCGGACACGGTGACGTACCTCTCCTCAGGCGCAGTCGTTAATGGAATTCATTTTCAGTAAGATACCAGCATGGCACGCAACGAACTCCGTCCGGTCATCAAGCTCCGGTCCACGGCCGGGACCGGCTTCACCTACGTGACCCGCAAGAACCGCCGCAACGACCCGGACCGGCTGACCCTGCGCAAGTACGACCCGGTCGTCGGCCGCCACGTCGACTTCCGAGAGGAGCGCTGACCACCGCCATGCGCAAGGGAATCCACCCGGAGTACGGGCCCGTCGTCTTCCGTGACCGGGCCGCGAACCACGCCTTCCTGACCCGCTCCACGATGACGAGCGACAAGACGATCGAGTGGGAGGACGGCAACACCTACCCGGTCGTCGACGTGGAGATCTCCAACGTCAGCCACCCCTTCTACACCGGCACCGCCCGCGTCCTGGACACCGCCGGCCGCGTCGAGCGCTTCGAGCGCCGCTACGGCAAGCAGGAGAAGCGGGGCGGGGCATGACCGCCTCGCAGGCCCGGCCGCCGGCCCTGCCGTGGTGATCGTCGCCGGCCTGCACGCCGACGCCCGGCGGGCGGCCGTGGCCCGGCTGCTGGCGGACGTGCCCGGCGGCGTCGTCCTCCACCACGACCTGGCGACGGCCGCCGCGGGCACCGTCGTGCGCACCGTCCGGGACGCCACCGGCGTCCTCTCCTCCGGCGAGGCGCCGCTCGTCAACGACTGCGCCTGCTGCGCCCTGCGCGAGGACCTCGTCCCCGAGCTGGAACGGCTCGCGGACTCCGGGACCGTCCCGCTCGCCGTGGTCGAGCTGTGGGACTCGGTCGAGCCCAAGGCGATGGCCGAGGTGATCACCGCCGGCGGCTTCACCGTCACCGGCGTGATCACCGCCGTCGACCCGGCGCTGGTCCTGCCGTACCTCGGCAACGGCGACGACCTCGCCGAGGGCGGCCTGGCCGCCGCCGCCACCGACCAGCGCACCGTCGCCGACACCTTCGCGCGGCAGCTGGAGTACGCCCCCGTCCTCGCCGTCGCCGACTCCCCGGAGGCCGACGACGAGGACCGGGAACTGCTGGCCCAGCTCCACCCGACGGCCCGCCGCGTCCCGATCGCGGACGGCGACCTGGCCGGCGCCGCCCGCGCCGGGTTCGACGTCGAGGCCGCCGCCGCGGCTCAGCACCCGCGTGCGCCCTGCTGCCCGCCGAGGCCGACGCGCACGGGGTGACGACGCTGGTCTGGCGCCGGCGCCGCCCCTTCCACCCGGAGCGGCTGTACGCGGCGCTGGAGGACCTGACCTGCGCCGCGGCCCGCAGCCGGGGCCGCTTCTGGCTCGCCGACAAACCGGACACGCTGCTGCACTGGGACGCCGCCGGCGGCGCCCTGTGCGTCGAGGGGGCCGGGCCCTGGCTGGCCGCGCTGCCCGACGCCGCCTGGGAGATGGTCCCGCCCGTGCGCCGGGCCGCCGCCGCACTGGAGTGGCACCCCGAACACGGCGACCGCTGCCAGCACCTGGTCTTCACCTCGCCCGGCCTCGACCGGGACGGGCTGGAGCGGCTGCTGGAGTCCTGCCTGCTGACCGATGCCGAGTACGCCGCGGGCCGGGACGCCTGGCAGCGGCTGCCGTCCGCCTTCGACACCCTCCTGGAGGTCTGACCCGTGCCCCGCAAGAACGACCGCAAGCCCGCCCGGCAGCGCCCCAACCCGCTGGACCAGGCCGGGGTGACGTACATCGACTACAAGGACACCGACCTGCTGCGGAAGTTCATCTCCGACCGCGGCAAGATCCGCAGCCGCCGCGTCACCCGCGTCACCTCCCAGCAGCAGCGGCAGCTGGCCCGGGCGATCAAGAACGCCCGCGAGATGGCGCTGCTGCCCTACGCCGGCCGCTGACGGCCGCATCCGCCGTCCTCCCTGCAGGGGCCCGCCGTTCACCGGCGGGCCCCTGCTGTCGTGCGCATGGTCCGGGCGCCGCCGGGCAGACGGCGGGAACGACTTGCTCGACACGCGCGTCAAAGAAGGCGAGGTCCCGCTGGAGGGACCGCCGGAGCTGTAATCGGGGGACCACCCCTCGTGCACGTGCATCTGCCCATGCATCTGCACTTGAACGGAGTTATGATCCGGGTCAGTTGACCACTGCATCAATGGCCACACCAGTCAGTGCACACCGGCACCGGGAGCGACCTGTGAACCACGACGTGTACGACGTTGACGACGCGTCCGGCGTGTACAACGGCATCGCGGCCACGAGGCTCCGCGGAGTGGCCTGGCAGAAGAGCCGGCACAGCAACTCGCAGGGCTCGTGCGTGGAGTTCGCGCGCCTGCCGGGCGGGGACGTGGCCGTGCGCAACTCCCGCTTCCCCGACGGCCCGGCGCTCGTCTACACGCGCGCCGAGATCGAGGCGATGCTGCTGGGGATCAAGGACGGCGAGTTCGACCACCTGGTGGCGGGCTGATCCCGCGAGGAGCCGCCGCCCCCACCGCGCCGCGGTTCCAGGAGCCGCCGCTCCCGCTCGGCCGCGGTCACCAGGAGCCGCCGCCCCTCCCGGCCGTGGCGCCGGGTGGTGTCCTGCTCACCGCCGGTGACGCGCGTAGAAACGCGGCGCGCGGACGTGCGGCGCAGGATCAGTCGGCGGCCGCCGGCCGCGTGAGCCGGAAGAGCGCCCAGACGACCTTGCCGCTGAACGGCCCGGCCATCGGGTGCCAGCCCCAGCTGTCGCTGAAGGAGTCGACCAGGAACAGGCCCCGCCCCGACTCGGCGGAGAAGTCGTCGGCCTCCCGGGCGACCGGGCTGTCCTGGCTGGGGTCGCGCACCGCGCACACCAGCCGCTCCGTCCAGCGCAGCAGGTGCAGCCGTACCGGCGGCTGGTCGGCGAGGGCCGGGGCGCCGGCCGGCACCGCGTGCCGCAGGGCGTTGGTGACCAGTTCCGACACGACCAGGCAGACGTCGTCGAAGCGGTCGCCGGTGTTCCAGCCGTCGAGGGTGCGGCGGGTGAAGCGTCTGGCCTCGCGCACCGCTTCGTAGCGGGCGGGCAGGGCACAGGAGGCGGCATTGGACACGTCCGCGGGGTCCAGCGGCGGAAGGCCCTGCCGTAACGGCTCGAGCATGGTCGATCCATTCGTCCCCATGCGAGGCACTCCCGGAATTCGCGGTCGTAGCGATGCGGCGCGGTGGTGCGGGACCATGGTTTCGGATGCGTACCGCAGATGCAAGGGCAGATGCACGTGCACGTGACCGAATTGGCCCCGCCCGTACCGCTTGTTGGGCAATTTTTCCGTCATCTTCGCGTCGCCCCACGGCCGTCTCCCGACCGTTTTCCCCTCCCCCTCCGTCCGAACTCCGTCCGAACTCCGTCCGAACCTGCCCGCTTTCTTCGGCTGGATTCCGTTTCCGTAACCGCACGAGTACTGCTCGGAGTGTTTTAGTGGCAGACTTCGGGCCCGGAAGCGGTTGGGGAGGCTGGCGAACGTGAGCGTGGGAGAGCCCGGATCGGTGGTGCGGCGCATGCTGCTCGGGTCACAACTCAGGCGACTGCGCGAGGCACGGGGGATCACGCGCGAGGCGGCGGGCTACTCGATCCGCGCGTCCGAGTCGAAGATCAGCCGGATGGAGCTGGGCCGGGTGAGCTTCAAGACGCGGGACGTCGAGGACCTGCTGACGCTGTACGGCATCACGGACGAGCAGGAGCGGGCCTCCCTGCTGTCGCTCGCCAAGGAGGCCAACGTCGCGGGCTGGTGGCACAGTTACTCGGACGTGCTGCCCAGCTGGTTCCCCACCTATGTGGGCCTGGAGGGCGCGGCCTCGCTCATCCGGGTCTACGAGGTGCAGTTCGTGCACGGCCTCCTCCAGACCCCGAGTACGCCCGCGCCGTCGTCCGGCGCGGCATGGCCGGCGCGAGCGAGGCCGACGTCGAGCGGCGCGTGGCGCTGCGCCTGGAGCGGCAGAAGTACCTCGTCGCGGAGAACGCGCCCGATTTCCACATCGTGCTGGACGAGGCCGCCCTGCGCCGCCCGTACGGCGACCGCGAGGTCATGCGCGGGCAGCTCCAGCACCTCATCGAGATGTCCGAGCGCCCCAACGTCCGCCTCCAGGTGATGCCGTTCGGCTTCGGCGGCCACTCCGGAGAGAGCGGCGCGTTCACCATCCTCAGCTTCCCCGAGTCGGACCTCTCCGACGTCGTGTACCTGGAGCAGCTCACCAGCGCGCTGTACCTGGACAAGCGCGAGGACGTGGCCCAGTACGAGAAGGCGCTGACGGAGTTGCAGCAGGACAGCCCGGGCCCGGACGAGAGCCGGGACCTTCTGCGAGGACTCCTTCAACTCTCTTGAAACACAAGTACGATGACGCCTGATCAGACCGTGAGGGTGACCGGTTGCCGACGTCGCCTGCCGTGGCAGCAACGGATTGAGGGATCACATGTCGTCGTACTTCACCGACCTCGCCCAGCAGTACATCGACGGTGAGTGGCGCCAGGGCACCGGGTCCTGGGACATCATCGACTTCAACCCGTACGACAACGAGAAGCTGGCCTCGATCACGATAGCCACGGCCGACGAGGTCGACGCCGCCTACCGGGCCGCCGAGCGCGCGCAGCGGCAGTGGGCCCGGACCAACCCCTACGCCCGCCGCGCGGTGCTCGAGAAGGCGCTGCGCCTCGTCGAGGAGCGCGAGGGGGAGATCACCGAGGCGATCATCGCCGAGCTGGGCGGCACGCACCTGAAGGCCGCCTTCGAGCTGCACCTCGCCAAGGAGTTCCTGCGCGAGTCCGTCCATCTGGCGCTGCGCCCCGAGGGCCGGATCATCCCCTCCCCGGTCGACGGCAAGGAGAACCGCGTCTATCGCGTCCCGGTCGGCGTCGTGGGCGTGATCAGCCCCTTCAACTTCCCCTTCCTGCTCTCCCTGAAGTCGGTCGCCCCGGCCCTCGCCCTCGGCAACGGCGTCGTCCTCAAGCCGCACCAGAACACCCCCGTCGTCGGCGGCACCCTGGTCGCGAAGCTCTTCGAGGACGCGGGCCTGCCCGGCGGTCTGCTGAACGTCGTCGTCACCGACATCGCCGAGATCGGCGACGCCTTCCTGGAGCACCCGGTCCCCAAGGTCATCTCCTTCACCGGCTCCGACAAGGTCGGCCGGCACGTGGCCACCGTCTGCGCCGCGCACTTCAAGCGGTCGGTGCTCGAACTGGGCGGCAACAGCGCCCTGGTGGTGCTGGACGACGCCGACGTCGACTACGCGGTCGACGCCGCGGTCTTCAGCCGGTACGTGCACCAGGGCCAGGTCTGCATGGCCGCCAACCGGGTGCTGGTCGACCGGTCGATCGCCGAGGAGTTCACCGAGAAGTTCGTCGCCAAGGTGCGCGGCCTGAAGGCCGGTGACCCGGGCGACCCGCAGACCGTCATCGGCCCGGTGATCAACTCCTCGCAGGCGGACGTGCTCTCGGCGGTGGTCGAGCAGGCGCTCGCCGAGGGCGCCACGGCGCTGCTGCGCGGCTCGGTCACGGACAACCTGGTCGAGCCGTCCGTGCTGACCGGCCTGCCCGCCGACTCCGCCCTGCTGAAGCAGGAGGTCTTCGGGCCGGTCGCCTTCCTCGTCCCCTTCGACGGGGAGGAGGAGGCCGTCCGCCTGGTCAACGATACCCCGTACGGCCTGAGCGGCGCCGTGCACACGGCGGACGTCGAGCGGGGCGTGCGGTTCGCCCGGCAGATCGACACGGGCATGTTCCACGTGAACGACGGCACGGTGCACGACGAGCCGATCGTGCCGTTCGGCGGCGAGAAGCACTCGGGCGTCGGCCGGCTGGGCGGCGAGTCGATGCTGGAGGCGTTCACCACCCAGAAGTGGATCTCGGTGCAGCACGGCCGCAGCGGGTTCCCGTTCTGAGTCGCGGCACCTCTCGGGTCCTTGCGGACGGAAGCTGACCGCAAGGGCCCGTAGCGTCGTCGGTGTCAGGCAGCAGGAGCCGGTGACGGCGCGACGACGAAGGACGGTCGGTCATGGTCACTCACGTGGGGCCCGAGGAGCGGGGAGACGAGCGGGGAGCGCTGCTGGCCTTCATCGCCGAACAGCGCGGCGGCGTCCGGCGCGCCCTGCTGGGACTGACGCACGAGCAGGCGACCTCCCGCCGAGCGCGAGCGAGCTGTCGCTGGCCGGGCTGCTCAAGCACGTCGCCGAGGTGGAGCAGGGCTGGATCGCCCGCGCCAAGGGCGAGCCGCCGGCCGTTCGGCGCGACGAGTCGAACTGGCACGAGTCGTTCCGGCTGGTCGGCGACGAGACCGTGGAGGAGATGCTCGCGTACTACGAGAAGGTGGCCACCGAGACGGAGGCGTTCATCCGCGCGGTCCCGAGCCTGGACGACACCTTCCTGCTGGCGAAGACCTCCTGGAACCCAGGGACGAGTGGCTGTCGATGCGCTGGCTGTGCCTCCATCTGATCCGCGAGACGGCGCGGCACGCGGGCCACGCCGACATCATCCGGGAGTCGCTGGACGGCGCCACCGCTTGGGAACTGGTCGCGAAGGAGCAGGGCAGCTCCTGGCGGTGACCGTGCGCGGCCTACTCTGGACCGCATGTCAGTGATCCGTCTCCTGGTGCTCGGCGCGGTGCGCCAGCACGGGCGGGCCCACGGCTACCAGGTGCGCAACGACCTGGAGTACTGGGGCGCGCACGAGTGGTCCAACGCCAAGCCCGGCTCGATCTACCACGCGCTGAAGCAGATGGCGAAGCAGGGGCTGCTGCACGAGCACGAGACCGCCCCGTCGACCGCGGGCGGCCCGCCGCGCACCGAGTACGAGATCACCGAGAAGGGCACCGAGGAGTACTTCGCGCTGCTGCGGGAGTCCCTCACGGCCTACAACCAGAAGCCGGACGTCCTCTCCGCCGGGATCGGCCTCATGGTCGACCTGCCCCGGGACGAGGTGCTCACCCTGCTGGAGGAGCGGGTCCGCGCCATCCAGGAGTGGCGCAAGGGCGTCACGGAGTACTACGTGCCCGAGGACGGTCCCGGCCAGCTCGGCCACATCGGCGAGATCATGCACCTGTGGATCCACTCCGCCGACACCGGCGCCGAGTGGACCCGCGGGCTGATCGAGCGCATCCGCGGCGGGGCGTACACCTTCGCCGGCGAGGGCGAGCCGTTCGTCGGGGTGCTGCGCGAGGGCGAGGAGAACCCGTACGCGACGGGCGAGGCGCACCCCGGGAACGGGCGGTGACCCCGGCTTTCGCCCGGGGTCACCGCACCCCGCATTAATCAAGTTTGACTAATCGGCATCCAGGGGATACCTTCGATCAGGTAGTCAAGCTTGACTAGCGAGGGAGGCTCAGTGGCCGACGCGGCGATCACCGTCGAAGGGGCACGCAAGACGTACGGGGGCAGGAACGGCAAGGGCGGCAAGCACGCGCTCGACGGGCTCGATCTGACGGTCGCGCGGGGCACGGTCCACGGGGTCCTCGGCCCAACGGCGCGGGCAAGACCACCCTGGTCCGGGTCCTCTCCACGCTGCTGCGGCCGGACGCCGGCCGGATCGAGGTGGCGGGCCACGACGTGGTGCGCCAGGCCTACGACGTGCGGATGCGCATCGGCCTGCTCGGTCAGCACGCGGCCCTCGACGAGGAACTGGGCGGCCGGCAGAACCTGGAGATGTTCGGCCGCCTCCACCACCTGGGCGCCCGGAGGGCACGCGCGCGTGCCGACGAACTCCTGGCGCGCTTCGACCTCACCGACACCGGACGCAAGCCGGTCAAGGCCTACAGCGGCGGCATGCGGCGCCGGCTGGACCTGGCCGCGTCCCTCATCACCGACCCGGAGGTGCTCTTCCTGGACGAGCCGACGACGGGCCTCGACCCCCGCGGCCGCGCCGAGGTGTGGGAGGCGGTCCGCTCCCTGGTCGGCGGCGGCACCACGGTCCTGCTCACCACGCAGTACCTGGAGGAGGCCGACCAGCTCGCCGACCGCATCTCGGTCGTCGCCGACGGCCGGGTCATCGCCGACGGCACGGCGGACGAGCTGAAGGCGGCGACCGGCGGCGACCGCATCGACGTCGTCCTGCGCGACGCGGGACGCCTCGACGCGGCGGTGGCCCTGCTGCCGCTCGACGGCGTCACCACCGACGCCGACCGCCGGCTGCTCAGCGCGCCCGTCACCGACCGGATGGCGTCCCTCTCCGCGGTCGTACGGGCCCTGGAGGAGGCCGGCATCGAGGCGGAGGACGTCGCCCTGCGCCGCCCGACCCTGGACGAGGTGTTCCTGCACCTCACCGACCGCACGGAGGAGGCCGCATGAGCACCGTCACCTACGCCCTCACCGACTCCTGGACCATGACCCGCCGGGAGCTGGCCCGCTGGGGACGGCAGCCGGTCGCGGTCGTCGTCAACGTGATCTTCCCGGTCATGCTCCTGCTGATGTTCGGCTACCTCATCGGCGGCGGCCGGGGAGTGAGCGGCGACTACATCGACTACCTGGTGCCCGGCATGCTCGCGCTCACCATGGCCTTCGGTCTGGAGGGCACGATGATCGCCGTCACCCAGGACCTCAACAAGGGTGTCGTCGACCGCTTCCGGGCCATGCCCATGGCCAACGGGCGGTGCTGGTGGGCCGGTCGGCCGCCGACATGCTCCAGTCGGCGATCGCCCTGCTCGTGCTGTTCGGCACCGGGCTGGCGCTCGGCTGGCGCGCCGAGGGCGGGGTCGGCGCCTTCCTCGGGGCCGTCGGCCTGCTGCTCCTCTTCCGGTTCGCGATGCTGTGGATCGGCATCCACCTGGCCCTGGTGGCCGGGAAGCCGGAGATGGTGCAGGCGGTCCAGATCCTGGTCTGGCCCGTCGGCTTCCTGTCCAACGCCTTCGCCACCCCCGCGTCCATGCCCGACTGGCTGGGCACGGTCGTGCAGTGGAACCCGATGTCCCACACGGCGACGGCCGTGCGCGACCTGTTCGGCGGGCCGGGCGGCGAGGCCGGGCACGTGTGGCCGGCGATCATCTGGCCGCTGGCCCTGCTGGCGGTGTTCTTCCCCCTGGCGGTACGGCGCTTCGCGCGACTGAGCCGTTAGGGCCTGCCGGGGAGGGGCCGTGCTGCGATGATCGGAGGGACCGACCGTCCCGCCGAACCCCCGGAGCGCGCATGGCCACCTCCCCCTTCGACCCCGCGCCCTGCTGGCGGAGAGCCGGCTCGGCGTCCTCGCGACGATCAAGGCGGACGGCCGTCCCCAGCTGTCCCCCGTCATGCCCCACTACGACCCGGCCGAGGACGTCATCCACGTCTCCATGACCGAGGGCCGCGCCAAGACCGCCAACCTCCGCCGCGACCCCGCGCCACCCTGGAGGTCACCAGCCCCGACGGTTTCTCCTGGGCCACCGCGGAGGGCACGGCGACCCTCACCGGCCCGGCACCGACCCCCACGGCCCGGAGGTCGAGGCGCTGGTGCGCTACTACCGCCTCGCCGCCGGCGAGCACCCCGACTGGGACGAGTACCGGGCGGTGATGGTCTCCGACCGCCGAGTCCTCATGACCATGACCGTCGACCACGTGTACGGCGCCCGGATCCGCTGACCCGGCGCGACCGCGCGCCCGTCGCCCGGACCCGCCGGCCCGGGCGCGAGCCGGTCGCCGCCGCCCCGCGCACGCCGGGCTTGCACCTCACGTCGCGTGAGGCGGCAGCGTGGAGGGCGTCAGAGGAAGGGAGCGGAAGTGAGTTACTCCGTGGGACAGGTGGCCGGGTTCGCCGGCGTCACGGTGCGCACGCTGCACCACTACGACGACATCGGCCTGCTCGTGCCCGGCGAGCGCAGCCACGCGGGGCACCGGCGTTACACCGACGCCGACCTCGACCGGCTGCAGCAGATCCTGTTCTACCGGGAGCTGGGCTTCCCGCTCGACGAGGTCGCCGCGCTGCTCGACGACCCGGCCGCGGACCCGCGCGCGCACCTGCGCCGCCAGCACGAGCTGCTGACCGCCCGGATCGAGAAGCTGCAGAAGATGGCGGCGGCCGTGGAGCACGCCATGGAGGCACGGAAGATGGGGATCAACCTCACGCCCGAGGAGAAGTTCGAGGTGTTCGGGGACTTCGACCCGGACCAGTACGAGGACGAGGTGCGGGAGCGCTGGGGGACACCGACGCCTACCGGCAGTCCCGTGAGCGCACCGCGTCCTACACCAAGGAGGACTGGCAGCGGATCCAGCGCGAGGCCGACGAGCTGACCCGCCGGTTCGTCGCGCTGATGGAGGCGGGCGAGCCGGCGGACTCCGAGGCGGCGATGGACGCCGCCGAGGAGCACCGCCAGGGCATCTCCCGCAACCACTACGACTGCGGCCACGAGATGCACGTCTGCCTGGGCGACATGTACGTCGCGGACGAGCGCTTCACGCGCAACATCGACAAGGCCAAGCCCGGCCTGGCGGCCTACATGCGGGACGCGATCGCCGCCAACGCCGCCCGGCACTCCTCCTGACCGGCCGTGGCCCGGATCACCCCCGGGCCACGGCCACCGCCGGGTGCCGCCGTCCGTTCTCAGCAGGTCAGGCGGCGCTCGGCGCTCTCGTAGACGGCGAGGTTGGAGTCGACGCCCACGACCGTCTTGTAGGTGTAGGTGCCGGAACCGGTGCAGGTCCACCACGCCATGCTGGAGCCGCTCTCGAGCGGGGCCCAGTCCACCTCCTGCCAGCCGTACCAGCGGTGGCGCTGCAGCGAGACCGTGGCGTCCTCGCAGTTGCTCCTGGTCTTGGCGGCCTTGCCGATGATCTCGCTGATGCCCTTGTAGGGGCCGAGATGCTGTAGCAGCTCCGGTCCCATTCGGTGGCGGAGGCCGGGGTGGCCGACATCAGCAGCGTGGCCGCGCAGGCCAGCGCGACGGCGGCGCACGACTTTCCGGCCGTCCTGAGGGTGCTCATGACAGAAACTCCTGTCTGCGGGACGTGTGTGACGGAACTACGAGATCACTTCCGCCGGGGGCGTGACAAGATCGATTCGGGGCCTCCGGGCCGCCAAACCCCCGTCCACTCCGGCGACTTGGCGCCGCCCGCTCCCGCCCCGGCGCCGCCCGCATCCGCCCGTGCGGCCCTGCCGGCCTGCGGTGACGGCCGGCTACGCCGTTCGTGGCCGGGCCGGCCGGGCCGTGCCCGCCGGGCCGGGGACGGCGCGCCGCCGTATCCTTCGGTGCCATGGTTCCCGGATCTCCGGCCGGCGGGCCACCGCGCTTCCCGGCCGCCTCCGCCGAACCGGAACTGGAACCCGTCGCGCCACGGCTGCGTTGATACTTTTGGGCAGCCAGTTCCCCGCCCGCCTCCCAGCAGCAGGAGCCACATTCCCGTGACCACGCTTGCGCTCGGCCCGAGTGGCTCAGCCCGGACTACCTGATCGAGACGTTCGCCCTGCCCGGCATCCTGCTCATCGTCTTCGCCGAGTCCGGGCTCTTCGCGTTCCTGCCCGGCGACTCGCTGCTGTTCACCGCGGGCCTCTTCGTCGCCGAGGGCCAGTACATCAGCCAGCCGCTGTGGCTGGTGTGCACCCTGATCGTGCTGGCCGCCGTCATCGGCGACCAGGTCGGGTACATGATCGGCAAGTTCCTCGGCCCGAAGCTCTTCAACCGGCCCAACTCCAGACTCTTCAAGCAGGAGAACTTGGAGAAGGCCCACGACTTCATGGAGAAGTACGGCCCCAAGGCGATCGTCCTGGCCCGCTTCGTGCCCATCGTGCGCACCTTCGCGCCCATCGTCGCCGGCGCCGGCCGCATGAGGTACCGCACGTTCATCACGTACAACGTCATCGGGGGCATCGCCTGGGGCACCGGCGTCACCCTCGCGGGCTACTGGCTCGGCCAGATCGACTTCATCCGCACCAACGTCGAGGCGATCATCGTCCTGATCGTCGTCCTCTCCGTCGTCCCGATCATCGTCGAGTACCTGCGCGAGCGCGGGAAGAACAAGCGTGCGGCGGCGGCCGAGCCCCCGCGGCGCAGCAGCAGTACCCGTACCCGCCGATGGACGAGGCGACGACCCAGCTCCGCCGCATCGACCCGGCCCAGCCCCCCTACGGCGACCAGCCGTCCTACGGCGACCAGGCGCCGTACGGGAACCAGACGCCGTACGGCCATCAGGCGCCGTACGGCGACCGCAACGGCCACCAGCAGCCGTACGCCCAGCAGTACCCGCAGGGCTACGCCGACCAGCGCTACGACGGCGGCCGGGACGACGGCCGGCAGCCCTACAACCCGGGCTACTGAGCCGGCCCCGGCGACCAGGACCGGCGAGCCGGCCCCCGCAGGGGCGCCCGCGTCCTCGCAGGCGCCCCGGTCAGAAGCCTCGCGTCCGCTTCGCCGCCCGGCGGCCCTCCGCGGTCGCCGCGCCCGGCACCTTCAGGAAGAGCCGCGAGATCTCCGACCCCAGGTTCACCCCGATGGCGATGGCCATCGCCAGCGCCACGGCCTTGGACAGGAAGACCAGACCCCGTCCACCTCGCTCTGCGCGATCCCAGCAGACCGAAGTAGGTCGCCGAACCGGGCAGCAGCGGCCCGATCGCGGCCGTCGTGTACGGCAGCGCCGACGCGAACCGGTACCGCGACATCAGCTGCCCGAACAGCCCCACCAGCCCCGCCGCGACGGCCGTGGACGCCACCGGCGAGATGTCCCCGGCGTAGTGCATCGCGCCGTACACGCTCCACGCCACGCCCCCGTTCAGGGTCACCGCCAGCACGGTGGACCGCTCCTGCTGGAGCAGCACCGCGAAGGCCAGCGACAGCGCCATCGACGCGATGATCTGCACCACCGGGTCGTCACCGGTGCCCAGCGCGGCGTCGGGGTTGAGCTTCGCGCCCATCTGGACGCCGAAGTACAGCACCACCAGCACCCCGGCGACGATGCTCACGAAGAAGTACATGACCTCCAGCAGACGCGCGGAGGCGGTGATGTAGAAGCCGGTCAGGCCGTCCTGCACGCCCGCCACCAGCGCCCGCCCCGGCAGCAGCGCGAACAGACCACCGGTGATCACCGCGGACGCCTCCACGTCGACGTGCGTCAGCGTGAGCGCGACACCGACCGCGGCCGGCGGCATCGCGGCCACCGCGAACTGGTAGAACTCCGGCAGCCCGCGGCTCGAGCACAGCCACGCCAGCCGGTCGCCGAGCATCGCGCCCAGCATCGCCGCGACGAACACGATCAGGTCGCCGCCGACCAGCAGCGACGCCGACCCGGCCAGCAGGCCGCTCGCCGTGGTCAGCACCCAGGTCGGGTACGGGTGCCGGTTGCGGCGGATCTCCGCCAGCCTCCGGTAGGCCTCCTCCAGGGTGATGTGGTTCTCCGGGTCGCTGAGGTCGTCCACCAGCCGGAACACGGCCGCGAGCCGCGTGTAGTCGGTGCCCCGGCGGCGTACCGTGCGCGACGCCGTGACCGGGTCCTCCACCAGCGACGGCTGGTGCGAGACCGACAGCAGCGTGAAGGTGACGTTCGGCTCGCACCGGTCCAGGCCGTAGGAGCGGCAGACGGCGAACATCGCCGCCTCCACGTCCTCGGCGCCCTCGCCGCCCGCCAGCAGCAGCTCACCGATACGCAGGGTCAGGTCGAGGACGCGCGGCACGGCCGGACCGGTGTCGTCCTCGTGCCGCTGCTCCTTCTCCGGCGCCGGACGCTCGGCCACCGGCATGCGCAGCATCGCCCGCATCCGGTCCTGCCAGGGCACGTCCTTGGTCAGCCGCACGGCCGGTATGCCGCCCGGCGGCGTGAACGCCGGCGGCGCGCTGCGGGCGCTGTAGGTGCTGGGCGGGCTGAACGCCGAACCCTCGGGCTCGGCGTGCGGCGCGTGCGGCGCGTCCAGCCCCTTCGGCAGCGCGAACTCCGAGGTGATCTCCGACTCGGCGTCCGCGCGGGGACGGCGAGCCCCTCGGGGATGGCGAACTCGGATGTCGCCGACGACTCGCCGTCGGCCGGCGCCGCGATCCCGCCGGGCTGCCGGAAGGCACTGTGTGCCTCGTCCGACTGCGGCTTGCGGTCCTCCGCGTCCGTCACTTGCGTAGCGCTCCCTGCTTCGAACACACCCTCCTGTAGCCCTCAGTATGCGCACCCAAACGCGGACGGGCCGCACGCGTGCGCGTGCGGCCCGTCCGGCGAAGCGGTGCGGGTGAGGTGTCAGTGACCGCCCTGCTCCTTGAAGCGCTTGTAGGACCGCTCGATCTCTTCCTCGGCGTCCGCGCGGCCCACCCAGTTGGCGCCCTCGACCGACTTGCCGGGCTCCAGGTCCTTGTAGACCTCGAAGAAGTGCTGGATCTCCAGGCGGTCGAACTCCGAGACGTGGTGGATGTCACGCAGGTGCTCCACCCGGGGGTCCGTCGCCGGGACGCACAGCAGCTTGTCGTCGCCGCCGGCCTCGTCGGTCATGCGGAACATGCCGATCGCGCGGCAGCGGATCAGGCAGCCGGGGAACGTCGGCTCGTCCAGGATGACCAGCGCGTCGAGCGGGTCGCCGTCCTCGCCGAGGGTGTTCTCGACGAAGCCGTAGTCGGTCGGGTAGGCGGTCGAGGTGAAGAGTCGACGGTCCAGGCGGATCCGACCCGTCTCGTGGTCCACCTCGTACTTGTTCCGCGAACCCTTCGGGATCTCGATCGTGACGTCGAACTCCACCGGTGGCTCCTCCATGATCAGCACATAGTTCTGGTGATTAAGTGTCCCTCACGCAGGTGTGTGATCGCGAAAGGGGCTGGTGGTCGTGCCCAAGCTGAGGCCGTGGCGGGCCGCGAGACCGCATGTGGTGCGGGCCGCGGGCGCCGTCCGTCCGCGGATCGCGCGGTGGACCCGGGCCACGGCCCCGCGGCCCGCCCGCACCGCGCGAACGAGGACCTGGCAGTACACCGCGGGTGCCGCCACCGCCGGGCTGGCACTGGCCGCCGGTGTGGCGACCGCCGCCGGCCCCTGGGACGCCACGGGTCAGCGTACGGCCGAGCGGGACCGGGCCGTCGCCCTGGAGGCCACGGGTGGCGCAGATCACGGCCGCGGATCCGGCGGCTCCGGTACGGCGGCGGGGGCGCCCCGGCCCGCGCCCAGCGCCGCCACCGTCCTGACCGGCCTCGACGGCGCCGGCCCGCCGGGCCGGGCGCCGCGCCCGGCCGCCCTCGCCGACGTCCTGAGCCCCCTGCTGAAGGACCCCGCCCTCGGCTCCGAGCACGCGGCCTCCGTCGTCGACCTCGGCACCGGCCGGCGCCTGTTCGGCACGGGCGTCGGCGTCCCCCTCACGCCCGCCTCCACCACCAAGATCGCCACGGCCGTCGCCGCGCTCACCGCCCTCGGGCCCGACCACCGCCTCACCACCCGCACCGCCCTGGAGCCCGACACCGGCGAACTCGTCCTCGTCGGCGGCGGCGACCCCACGCTCACCGCACGCGCCGACGCCGAGGGCCTCGCGAGCCTGCGCACCCTCGCCGACCGGACCGCGGCGGCCCTGAAGAAGCGCGACCTGCGCGAGGTGACGCTCTCCTACGACACGACGCTCTACGCCGGCGACGAGAAGCACCCGATCGGGGTCAACGGCAACCTCGCCGAGGTCACCGCCCTGATGGCCGACGAGGCCCGCACCGACGACTCCACCAGCGGGCCGGTCGCGCGCGTCCCCGACCCGGCCGCCGACGCCGCCCGCACCTTCGCCGGCCTGCTGGCCGACCGCGGGATCACGGCCACGCCCCCGGCCCCTCCAAGGCCACGAACCGGGCCGGAACGCTCGCCACGGTCTCGTCGCCGCCGGTGTCCGCCCTGGTCGAGCGGATGCTGACCAACAGCGACAACGACCTCGCCGAAGCCCTCGCCCGCCACACCGCGCTGGCGACCGGAGAACGCGCCGACTTCGCCGGCGCCTCCGCCGCGGTCGAGGCCCGCCTGAAGCAGCTCGGCGTCCCCCTCGCCGGTGTCGACGTGCGCGACGGCAGCGGCCTGGACCGCACCGGGCGGCTCACCGCCGACGCGCTCACCGGGCTGCTCGTGCGGGCCGCCGACCCGGACCGCCCCGAGCTGCGGCCCGCCCTCACCGGCCTTCCCGTCGCCGGCTTCACCGGCACCCTGACCGGCCGCTACGCCGACGGCGGCGGCGCGGCCGGGCTCGTGCGCGCCAAGACCGGCACGCTGTACGGCGTCAACACCCTCGCCGGGACGGTCGTCACCCGGGACGGGCGCACCCTGGCCTTCGCGTTCCTGGCCTCCGGCACGACGGACGCGGGGGCGGCCCAGGCGGCCCTGGACCGGCTGGCCACGTCGCTGGCGGACTGCGGCTGCCGCTGACCGCCTCCGCCGCGGGGCGTTGCTGGTCCGGGGCTCCGTGTGCCCGGCGGGCGGCCCGCCGGGTGCGGGTCCGTCGTGGCCGGTCGCGCAGTTCCCCGCGCCCCTTGGGGCGGTCGTGCGGGCGTTGGCCGGGGGTGCCGTGGGGGAGGTCCGGGTGGGACGGCGGGGTGCACGGCCTGCCCCATGCGGCGGGGCTCACGTACGGTTGACGCATGACGAGCATCGGTGGTGCTGCATCTTCCGGGATGGTCGACTGGAACCTCGCGGTCGCGACCGCGACCCGCCTGGCGCGGCCGGGCCCGAGGTGAGCCGCGACGAGGCACGCGCCGTCGTCGCGGAACTTCGCCGGCATGCCAAGGCCTCGGAGGGACACGTCCGGGGCTTCACTCGTATGGCCTCCGACGAGGTCGACGACACCCCCGTCCTCGTCGTCGACCGCCCGGGCTGGGTCCGGGCCAACGTCGCCGGCTTCCGCGAACTGCTCAAACCGCTGCTCGACAAGATGCAGGAGCGCCGCGGCAACACCCCGGCGGCGCCGTCATGAGCGCCGTCGGCGGCAAGGTCACCGGCGTCGAGCTGGGCATGCTGCTGTCGTTCCTGTCCTCCCGCGTCCTCGGCCAGTACGAGACCTTCGCGCCGGCCGCCCGCGACCTCCCGGCCGGTGAGAACGGCGGCGGCCGACTCCTGCTCGTCGCCCCCAACATCGTCCACGTCGAGCGCGAACTCGACGTCGACCCGCACGACTTCCGCCTGTGGGTGTGCCTGCACGAGGAGACCCACCGCACCCAGTTCACCGCCGTGCCCTGGCTGCGCGACCACCTCGAGGGCGAGATCCAGGCCTTCCTCGCGGAGACCGACGTCGACCCCATGACCGTCCTGGAGCGCGTCCGGGAAGCCGCCCAGGCCCTCGCCGGCGGCCGGCCGAGGGCGAGGAGGACGACGGCGGCCGCTCCCTGGTCGAGCTGGTGCAGAGCCCCGCCCAGCGGGAGATCCTCGGCCGCCTCACCGCCGTGATGTCCCTGCTGGAGGGCCACGCCGACTTCGTCATGGACGGCGTCGGCCCCGACGTCGTACCGACCGTGGGGGAGATCCGCGAGAAGTTCCAGCAGCGCCGCGCCAAGGGCGCCTCCCGCCTCGACCTCGCCCTGCGCAAACTGCTCGGCCTCGACGCCAAGCTCCGCCAGTACCGGGACGGCGAACGGTTCGTCCGGGCCGTCGTCGACCAGGTCGGCATGGACGGCTTCAACCGCGTGTGGACCTCGCCAACACCCTCCCCACCAAGTCGGAGATCGCCAAACCGGCGGACTGGATCGCGCGGGTGCACCGCAAGGCGGAGGAGTGAGCCGACGCGGAACGGGCGTGAACCCGAGCCGGCCGACGGCAGGCGAACGCCCCTCCAATCACCCGTCCGAGGGACCGTGAGCCCTCGGCAGGCGTGCAATGCTCGGGAACGGCCCGCTTCTGTCACCATCTACACACTCTGCGTGACCGACAGAGGGCTCACCCCCGAAACTTCATGAAGGGCACCGGACATGGGTCCCCATCCTGCGGTCGCGGCGATACGCCTGGCGGTCCGCCGCGTCCTCCACGACATCCTCACCGAACTGAACACCCCGGCGATGAGCGCCTCCGCGGGCGCCCCCACCGGCCCGGCCGCCGGCGACGGCGGCCCGGACGTCCCCCTCGCCGCTCGTCCTCGTCGCCTGCTCCGGCGGCGCCGACTCGATGGCGCTGGCCTCCGCCCTCGCCTTCGAGGCCCCGCGGCTCGGTGTCCGCGCCGGCGGCGTCACCGTCGACCACGGCCTCCAGCCCGGCTCCGACCTGCGCGCCGAGGAGGTCGTGCTGCGGCTGCGCGAGATGGGCCTCGACCCCGTCGAGTCCACCGCCGTCACCGTCGGCCGGGGCGCCGGACCCGAGGCCGCCGCCCGCGACGCCCGCTACGCCGCCTCGACGCCGCCGCCGAACGCCACGGCGCCGCCGCCGTCCTGCTCGGCCACACCCGCGACGACCAGGCCGAGACCGTCCTGCTGGGGCTCGCCCGCGGCTCCGGCATCCGCTCCCTGTCCGGAATGGCCGCGGTCTCGGGGGCCGACGGCCGTTACCGGCGCCCGTTCCTCCAGCTCGACCGGCAGACCGCCCGCAAGGCCTGCATGGTCCAGTCCCTGCCCGTCTGGGACGACCCGCACAACGCCGACCCGGCCTACACCCGCTCCCGGCTGCGCCACGAGGGCCTGCCCGCCCTGGAGAAGGCCCTCGGCAAGGGCGTCGTCGAGGCCCTCGCCCGGACGGCCCAGCTCTCCCGCGACGACGCCGACGCCCTCGACACCTGGGCCGCCAGGCCGAGGCGGGCGTCCGCGACGCCGCGGGCGGCCTGGAGTGCGGCAAGCTCTACGCGCTGCCCCGGCGGTGCGCCGCAGGATCCTGCGCCGCGCCGCCATCGAGGCCGGTGCCCCGGCCGGCTCGCTGTTCGCCCGCCACATCGAGGAAGTGGACCGGCTGATCACCGGCTGGCGCGGCCAGAAGGCCATCAACCTCCCGGCAAAGTCGTCGCCCGGCGGCAGGGTGGCAGACTGGTGATTCGGCAAGGCTGAATCCGACCCCTCCCCCGGCCCGCCGGCGCGGGCCGCGGACGGTTCGGATACGGGCCGAAGAGCGGGACGACCGAAAGTGATGCGGGTGGACGCGAAAGACATGGGTGCCGACCTCCAGCAGGTGCTCATCACCAAGGAAGAGATCGACGCGAAGCTGGCCGAGCTGGCCGCGAAGATCGACGCGGAGTACGCGGGCAAGGACCTGCTCATCGTCGGCGTCCTCAAGGGCGCGGTGATGGTCATGGCCGACCTGGCCCGGGCGCTGTCCACCCCGGTCACGATGGACTGGATGGCCGTGTCCTCCTACGGCGCGGGCACCCAGTCCTCCGGCGTCGTGCGGATCCTGAAGGACCTCGACACCGACATCAAGGGCAAGCACGTCCTGATCGTCGAGGACATCATCGACTCCGGCCTGACCCTGTCCTGGCTGCTGTCCAACCTCGGCTCGCGCGAGCCCGCCTCCCTCAAGGTGTGCACGCTGCTGCGCAAGCCGGACGCCGCGAAGGTCGCCATCGACGTGGAGTGGGTGGGCTTCGACATCCCCAACGAGTTCGTCGTCGGCTACGGCCTCGACTACGCCGAGAAGTACCGCAACCTCCCGTTCGTCGGTACGCTCGCGCCCCACGTCTACGGCGGCTGAGCGCCTCCGCGGCGGAACCGGGCGGTGATCGGGAACCCCGGCGGGTCCCACGCCGTTGGAGCATGCAGACGGGATTGCCAGGCCTCCTGTGCGGCTTCGGGCGACCAGGCTGGGGTACCGTCGGAAGAACTGTCTTATCAAACTCACTATGGCAGGAGGGACGGGGCGGCACCGCTCCGTGTGGATGGACGTGAAGCGATACTTCCGTGGGCCGGTCATGTGGATCGTGCTGGCCGTCCTTGCCGTGGTCGTGTTGATGCAGGTCGTCGGCTCGTCCGGCGGCTACAAGACGGTGGACACGGGCCAGGTCGTCCAGGCGATCAACCAGAACCAGGTCGAGTCGGCCAAACTGACCACCGGTGACGAGCAGACCATCAAGGTCCAGCTCAAGGACGGCGAAAAGATCGAGGGCAGCTCGAAGATCCAGGCGAGCTACATCGGCGACCAGGGCAAGGACCTCGCCGACACCCTCCAGAACAAGTACCAGCAGCAGCAGATCCCGGACGGCTACACGGTCTCGCCGTCCAAGCAGAACCCGTTCGTGGGCATCCTGCTCTCCCTGCTGCCCTTCGTCCTGATCGTGGTCGTCTTCCTGTTCCTGATGAACCAGATGCAGGGCGGCGGCAGCCGGGTGATGAACTTCGGCAAGTCCAAGGCCAAGCTCATCACCAAGGACACGCCGAAGACGACGTTCTCCGACGTCGCCGGATCGGACGAGGCCGTCGAGGAGCTCCACGAGATCAAGGAGTTCCTCCAGGAGCCGGCCAAGTTCCAGGCCGTCGGCGCCAAGATCCCCAAGGGCGTCCTGCTCTACGGGCCGCCCGGTACCGGCAAGACCCTGCTCGCGCGGGCCGTGGCCGGCGAGGCGGGCGTCCCGTTCTACTCGATCTCCGGTTCCGACTTCGTCGAGATGTTCGTCGGTGTCGGTGCCTCCCGGGTCCGTGACCTCTTCGAGCAGGCCAAGGCGAACGCCCCGGCGATCGTCTTCGTCGACGAGATCGACGCGGTCGGCCGCCACCGCGGCGCCGGCCTCGGCGGCGGTCACGACGAGCGCGAGCAGACCCTGAACCAGCTCCTCGTCGAGATGGACGGCTTCGACGTCAAGGGCGGCGTGATCCTCATCGCCGCGACGAACCGGCCCGACATCCTCGACCCGGCGCTGCTGCGCCCCGGCCGCTTCGACCGGCAGATCGCCGTCGACCGCCCGGACATGCAGGGCCGTCTGGAGATCCTCAAGGTCCACCAGAAGGGCAAGCCGGTCGCCCCGGACGTCGACCTGTCGGCCGTCGCCCGGCGCACGCCCGGCATGACCGGTGCCGACCTGGCCAATGTCCTGAACGAGGCCGCCCTGCTGACGGCGCGCAGCGACCAGAAGCTGATCGACAACAAGATGCTCGACGAGGCCATCGACCGCGTCGTCGCGGGCCCGCAGAAGCGGACCCGGATCATGTCGGACAAGGAGAAGAAGATCACCGCGTACCACGAGGGCGGACACGCCCTGGTCGCGGCGGCCTCACCGAACTCCGACCCCGTCCACAAGATCACCATCCTCTCCCGTGGCCGGGCCCTCGGCTACACGATGGTGCTCCCGGACGAGGACAAGTACTCGACCACGCGCAACGAGATGCTCGACCAGCTCGCCTACATGCTGGGCGGCCGGGCGGCCGAGGAACTGGTCTTCCACGACCCGACCACGGGCGCGGCCAACGACATCGAGAAGGCCACCAACCTGGCCCGCGCGATGGTCACCCAGTACGGCATGACCGAGCGGCTCGGCGCGATCAAGTTCGGCGGCGACAACAGCGAGCCGTTCCTCGGCCGTGAGATGGCCCACCAGCGGGACTACTCGGAAGAGGTCGCCGCGCTGGTCGACGAAGAGGTCAAGAAGCTCATCGAGACCGCGCACAACGAGGCGTGGGAGATCCTCGTCGAGAACCGCGACGTCCTCGACAACCTGGTCCTGGCCCTCCTGGAGAAGGAGACCCTGGGCAAGGAGGAGATCGCCGAGATCTTCGCCCCGATCGTCAAGCGCCCGCCGCGGCCCGCCTGGACCGGTTCCTCGCGGCGCACGCCTTCGACCCGTCCGCCGGTGCTCTCCCCGAAGGAGCTGGCCCTGACGAACGGCGCGAACGGCGCGACGGCGGCCATCAGCACCGCCAAGAGCACCACCGCGGAGCCCGCCCCGGCTCCGGAGCGGGCCCCGGAGGACCGCCCGGAGAGCTGACCGGCCCTCCCGGCGGCCGCCAGGCCCGGAATGTATGCCGTGCCCCCTTGGTTCTAGCCTGGGGGCACGGCATTTCCGTTGTGCCGTGTGCCCACGGGCACGACAGTGACAGGAACGAGGCACCACATGACCGACCCCGTGACGCTGGACGGCGAGGGCCAGATCGGCGAGTTCGACGAGAAGCGGGCCGAGAACGCCGTACGGGAACTGCTGATCGCGGTCGGCGAGGACCCGGACCGCGAGGGCCTGCGGGAGACGCCGGCGCGGGTGGCGCGGGCGTACCGGGAGCTTCTCGCAGGGCTGCGGCAGGAGCCCGAGGACGTGCTCACGACCACCTTCGACCTGGGGCACGACGAAATGGTCCTGGTCAAGGACATAGAGATCGTGAGCCTTTGTGAACATCATCTTCTGCCGTTCCACGGCGTTGCCCATATCGGATACATCCCGGCCGAGACCGGCAAGATCACGGGGCTTTCCAAGCTTGCCCGTCTCGTCGAGGTGTTCGCCCGTCGCCCGCAGGTGCAGGAACGACTCACCACGCAGATCGCCGATTCGCTGATGAAGATCCTCGAGGCGCGCGGCGCGATTGTCGTCATCGAGGCCGAGCACATGTGCATGTCCGTGCGTGGCGTGCGGAAGCCGGGCGCCAAGACGACGACGTCCGCCGTACGTGGCCAGCTTCGGGATGCCACGACCCGAGCCGAGGCAATGAGCCTGATATTGGCGCGTTGACCCCAGTGTCAGTACGACACGTTACGGTCCCGGATCAGTAGGTGGTGGGCTCTGGTCGAAGGGGCGGCGGTGGGTGGCGGTTTGCCCAGCAGGCAGACAGTGAACGCGGTCGGGGGACGGCTGAGGGCACGAGACGTCCGAGTGGGGTGCCTGCTCTGGGCGCTCGACGGGGACAGAACCACTCGTACCTCGGTGACGAAGGTGGCCACCACTCGGCTGCGCGAGGTCGTGGAGGTCGTCACCAGCCACACGACGTTCGCTGCCGCGCCTGATCTGCTGCTGGGCACCCCCGACGGCTGGGTGCACGCGCGGGACGCCGGCGGCACCGTGCTTTCCTGGACACCTGCCCGGAAAATCTGCCGAGAACGGTTGACCATCAAGCCGGGGTACGCCTTCGGGTATCTGATGGGAGCAACGTGCTCGGACGGGACGGTCGGCAAGAACTACGTCTCGCTGGTCGTCAACGACGAGGGTTTGCCCAGCGGTATGCCACGTCTCTGTACGCGTCCGTCGGGCTCCGTGCTCGACTGGAACGCGTGACACGTCCATCCGGATATCTGCAACGGGATGTCCCGGGCTTCCGGGTTCGCGTGGTCTCGTCCTACCTGGCCGACGTGATCAGGCAGTACACAGGTGGCGACGCGCATCACCTCCGGCAGCGGTTTCCTCGTGTCGTGCTCTGGGACCGGGACACGTTCGAGGGCTTTCTGGACGGATACGCCGATGGGGACGGATTTCGGCCGAGGACGTGGTCCGCGCGTGTTCTGGTCAGCGCGAATGTGCCGTTCCTCTCCGAGCTGGCACAGATCGTCGGTGCCCGGTTCACTCCGCGTACGAACGGGTCGGCCTCGCATTTGGTCATCGCTGACAGCTGGCCCTCAAGAGGCACCTTCGAGGCGGAACGGCACCCTCTGCAGCTCAAGGAGTCGGAGTGGGTCGAGGTCCGAGAGGTCCGCGGGCGCAGAGCTGGGAGCAAGCCTTTCACCCTCTACAGTTACCGTCTCGATCCCTGCCCCGGGTTCTTGGTCAACGGCCACGCGGCTCGCCAGTCGTGGTGACCCTCACGCCGCCGAGGCGGCGCCCGGGTGGTCGTCGTCCTCGTCCTCCGGGAGCCGGCAGACGCGCTCCAGGAAGAGGGCGGCCGCGATGACGCCGATCCCCGCCAGCACCGAGAACCCGGCGTAGACGGCCTGGTCGCGGCGGGCGGGGATGTCCAGGGACTCCAGCAGGAAGACGCCCGTGCCCGCGTACATGCCACAGACGAGGGCGGCGACCAGCGCGCTGGCCTGGCCGAAGACGACCGCGCGAGCGGCCATCAGCGGGTCGACGCCCTTCGCCTCCGGGCGCCGCTCACGCTGGGCCCTCAGCCGGGCGCGCAGGGAGAGGGCCGTGGCCAGCAGGACCACGGCGATCAGGGCCAGCACGATGGGGGCGGCCAGGGGGACGCTGGGCAGGGTCCCGACCGAGTTCCACAGGCGGGCGCCCGCCCAGGACAGGATCCCGGCCACGGCGAAGACGCCGGCCAGCAGCCTGATGCGCAGCTCTTTCACGGTGTCCCTTCGCCTTCCCCGGTCCGGTCGTCTCGACCTTAACGACTACTCGGGCAGCCGGAGTTCCAGGTCGCCGCGGGGCGCGACGCCTTCGCGGGTGACGGCGCCCAGCAGGTCGGAGACCGGGCCGCGGCCGGGCAGCAGGGCCTCGGGGTCCAGGTCGTGCCAGGGCGCGAGGACGAAGGCCCGCTCGTGGGCGCGCGGGTGGGGGAGGGTGAGCTGCGGGTCGTCGGAGACGACGTCGGCGTACGCGACGATGTCGACGTCGAGGGTCCGGGCGCCCCAGCGCTCGTCGCGGACGCGGTGGAAGGCCTCCTCGACCGCGTGCGCCCGCTCCAGGAGCGAGGACGGGGGGAGGGTGGTCTTGATGACGACGACCGCGTTGAAGTACGACGGCTGGGTGCCGGGCTCGACGCCCCAGGGCTCCGTCTCGTAGACCGGGGAGACGCCCTTGACGCGCACGCCCGGGTGTCCTCCAGGGCGTCGATGGCGCCCTGGAGGGTCTCCAGGCGGTTGCCCAGGTTGGAGCCGAGGGAGATCACGGCGCGTTTGGGGTTGGACAGCGTGGTGTCCGCGGCGTCGACCTTCTCGACGACGGAGGCGGGCACCGGCTGTACGGTCGGGTCGGTGGGACCCTTGGCGAAGGCGGTCATACGCGGCTCCGGGTGATGGTGACGGTCACGTCGTCGAAGGGCACGGTGATCGGCGCGTCCGGTTTGTGGACGCACACCTCGACCTCCTGGACGCCCTCGTGCTTCAGGCAGACCTGGGCGATGCGCTCGGCCAGGGTCTCGACGAGGTTGACGGGCTCGCCCTGGACGACGGCCACCACCTCCTCCGCCACGATGCCGTAGTGCACGGTCTTCGCCAGGTCGTCGTCGGCCGCGGCCGGCCGGGTGTCCAGGCCAAGGACGAGGTCCACGAGGAAGGTCTGGCCCTCCTCGCGCTCCTTGGGGAACACACCGTGGTGCCCGCGGGCCCTCAGGCCGCGCAGCGCGACACGATCCACGCGAATCACTCCTGCAGTCGTCGGTCTCGGCCGGTGCTGCCGCGTGCGGGCGGCACGCCGGCCTGGGTCGAATCTACCCGCGGGCACCGACAGGGCCGGTCCGCGGGGCCCGAGGACGCGGTGGGTGCCCGGAGTCTTCACCGCGCGTTTCCCCTGGCGAACCCGCCGGCACACGGGCCGTCGGCCGCACCGGGCCGCCGGTCCGTGATTCCGGCCACGTCCGGCGCCCATCGGGCCGCCCGCGCCGCCCCGGGTGGTGCGGGTCACGTGCGGTGCCCCGGGAGGCCCTCGGGTGTCGTCTACCCCGTCAGGCGGGCGGTTCCTCGCTCTCCTGGTCCTCTTCCTCGGTGAGGACGGGTGAGCCGTGGTGCGACCAGAGTTTCCAGCCGGAGGGCGTACGCCGGAACACGTTGGTGGCGACCACGAGCTGGCCGACGAGCGGGCCCAGCTCCTCGCCGCCCTCGGGGCGGGGCCGCCGCTGAGGATGTTCTCGGTGCAGGTCACCAGGGCGGTGTCGCCGGTGACGGAGACGTGCACGTCGGTCAGGAAGAACTGGATGTAGTCGGTGTTCGCCATGATCAGCGCGTACGACCTGAGGACCTCGCCGCGGCCGGTGAGGACCGGCCAGCCCGGGTGCACGCAGGAGATCACGCCGGTGTCGGCCGGATCGTGGTACGTCTCGTCGACGCCCAGGTCGGAGGGGGTCAGCCAGAGCGAGGAGAGCGTTTCGAAATCGCCCTGCTCGACCGCTTCGTAGAAGGCGGTGTTGGCCGCCTCGACCTCCTCGACGTCCGTGTGAGGGCGCTCACCGGGCTGCTTCCACGCCCTGGTGCGCCGTGCGCGCCCCTTCGATGGCGCGCGCCACCCGCACCGCGTCCGCCGTCGCACGCACCTCGTGCACCCGCACCGCCCAGGCGCCGGCCTGCGCGGCGAGCGCGGAGACGGCGGCGGTGGCCGCGTCGCGTTCGCGCGCGGGCGGCGGCGCGCCCTGCGGCCCGGCCAGCACCCGGCCGAGGAACCGCTTGCGGGAGGCGGCGACGAGCAGCGGGTGGCCGAGCCCCAGGAGCCGGTCGAGGCGGGCGAGCAGGGCGAGGTCGTGCTCGGCGTCCTTGGAGAAGCCCAGGCCGGGGTCGACCACGATCCGGTCGGCGGCGACGCCGGCGTCCCGTACGGCCTCCACGCGCGCGTGCAGCTCGTCCACGACCTCGGTGACCACGTCGTCGTAGGCGCCGCGGACGTTGCCGCCCTCCAGGAAGCCGCGCCAGTGCATGACGACGAAGGGCGCGCCGGCGTCGGCGACGACCGGCAGCATCCCGGGGTCGGCGAGCCCGCCGCTGACGTCGTTGACGAGGGCGGCGCCGGCCGCGAGCGCCTGCTCGGCGACCGTGGCGCGCATCGTGTCCACGGAGACGGTGACGCCCTCGGAGGCCAGTCCGCGCACGACGGGGACGACCCGCCGCAGCTCCTCGTCGCCGTCCACGCGGGTCGCGCCGGGGCGGGTGGACTCGCCGCCGACGTCGACCAGGTCGGCGCCCTGGGCGACCAGGTCGAGGCCGTGTTTGATGGCGGCCGTCGTGTCGAACCAGCGGCCGCCGTCGGAGAAGGAGTCGGGGGTCACGTTCACGACCCCCATGACCGCGCAGCGGTCCCATGCGGTGAGTCCCGCCACGTGGCGGCGGCCGGTCTGCTTGCTCATGTGTTCAGCCTAGGCCCAGACGCGGACCGCCCTCCCGCTCGGGCGTTCGGTCAGGCCGCCCGGACGTCGCCCTCCGTCACGCGGTGCGGGCACGGCCGGGGAGCGGCCGAGCGGCGCCGCAGGAAGCGGGGCAGGGGGAGGCGGAGGGAGACGAACCCCTCGGCCTGCATCGCGGCGAGGCCGATGCGCGGCAGGTCGGCGGAGGCCCGGTAGACGACGAAGCGGGGCTCCCAGCGGGGCCGGAACTTGGCGTTGAACTTGTACAGCGACTCGATCTGGAACCAGCGGGAGAGGAACACCAGCAGCCCCCGCCAGGCCCGCAGCACCGGGCCGGCGCCGATCTTCTCGCCGCGCGCCAGGGCCGAGCGGAACATGGCGAAGTTCAGCGAGACCCGCTCGACGCCGAACCTGGGCGCCGCCTGGAGGGCGGCGACGATCAGCAGCTCGTTCATGCCGGGGTCGGCGGACCGGTCGCGCCGCATCAGGTCCAGGGAGAGCCCGTCCGTGCCCCAGGGCACGAAGTGCAGGACCGCCTTCAGGTCGCCGTACGCACCGGGTTCGGCGCCGGGCCGGTGGGCGGTGGCGACCAGGCAGTCGCCGTCGGCGGGGTCGCCGATCCGGCCGAGCGCCATGGAGAAGCCGCGCTCGGTGTCGGTGCCCCGCCAGTCGTCGGCGGCGCGGCGGATGCGGTCCAGCTCGTTCGGGCCGAGGTCAGCCACGCGCCGTACCCGGGTCTCGTAACCGGCGCGCTCGATGCGCTTGACCATCTGGCGCACATTGCGCATCGCGCGGCCGGTGAGGGAGAAATCCGCGACGTCCACCACCGCCTCGTCGCCGAGTTCGAGGGCGTCGAGGCCGGTCTCGCGGGTCCAGACCTCGCCGCCGGTCTCGGAGCAGCCCATGACGGCGGGGGTCCAGGAGTGGGCGCGGGCGACGTCCATGAAGCGCTCGATGGCGCCGGGCCACGCCTCCACGTCGCCGATCGGGTCGCCGCTGGCCAGCATCACGCCGGAGACGACGCGGTAGGTGACGGCCGCCTTGCCGCTGGGGGAGAAGACCACGGCCTTGTCGCGGCGCAGCGCGAAGTGGCCGAGGGAGTCGCGCCCGCCGTGCCGGGCGAGCAGGGCGCGCAGCCGGGCCTCGTCCTCCTCGGTCAGCCGGGCGGCGGGGTGCTCGGGGCGGAAGGCGAGGTAGACGGTGGTGACGGCGGTGAGCAGGCCGAGGGCGCCGAGGGAGAAGGCGACCGTCCAGGACGTCGTACCGCGGTAGTCGACCGGGCCCTCGACGCCGAACAGGCCGTAGAGGACGTGGGTGAGGCGGTCGGCCAGGCTCGGGTCGCCGACCATGCGGTCCGGGTGGGCGCTGACCACCAGCAGCCCGAGCAGGAGCGAACCGGCGCCCATCAGCACCAGGTTGGTCAGCGCGCGCCAGCGGCTGCGCGGATCGGGCAGCGCCGCGAACTGGTCGCGGTGACGCAGCAGGGCCCACAGCAGCGCCAGGGAGATCACCACGCCGGCGACGGAGTGCCGGTAGCCGAACTGGGCGACGGCACCGGCCGGCAGCAGCGCCACTCCGGCCCGCCAGGCCCGCCGCTTGCCGCGCTTGAGCCCGTGGGCGAGGAGGAGCAGCAGCACGCCGGCGCTGAGCGAGAGGGCGGCCGCGAACGGGCCGAGCGCACCCGGCAGCACCTCGGCCAGGGCGTGCATCCGGCTGTGCCGGAACCGCGGGAAGACCCCGGCGGCGATGTCGAGCAGACCGACCAGGGCGCAGGCTCTGCCGACGAGGACGGGGACGGTCTCGGGGCGCGGGCCGCGCAGCAGGCGGCGTATCCCGCCACTTCGGCCGCCCGGACTCGTCGGCCTCGGAACCCCACCCGACATTTCCTCATCTGTCCTGACAGACATCGCATCCCATAGCTGTGCGGAGACCGTGGATCCGGTGCCGATTCGGGCATCCGGCGACATTGCGCCTTCTAGGACGGTGTCTCGGAGGGAGAGGTTCACTCCCCTTCGCCAGGACGACGACGGTGAAGCGCGACGGCGGCGGCACGGCGCGGCGAGGAAGCGGGAAATGGGTCTCACGAGCGACAAGGTGCTGGCACTGGCGGTGTCGGCCGCCGTGCTGCTGTTCGTCGGCACGGTGTGGCTGTGGCCGCGGCTGGCCCGGCGGTCCTGGCGGGCCGTCGGCGGGCGCGTGGGCCTGCTGTTCGCGACGCAGGCGGCGCTGTTCGCGGCCGTGGGGCTCGCCGCCAACCAGGCCTTCGGCTTCTACGCGAGCTGGGCGGACCTGTTCGGGCAGGAGGACGGACGGGGCGTGGTCGTCGACCACGCGGCCGGCGGTCCGAGCGGCCCGCTGCGGGTGGTGGACACCCGCCGGGTGCCGGCCGTGGCCGGGGGGCGCCCCGAGGCCGTCGGCCGGATCCAGGAGATCGAGCTGGTCGGCCGGCGGACGCGGATCGCCACGCCCGCCTACGTCTACCTGCCGCCGGAGTACTTCCGGTTCCCCCACCGCACGTTCCCGGCGGCCGTCGTGCTGACCGGCTACCCCGGCACGGCCGCGGCGCTGGTGGACAAGCTCCGCTATCCGCGCACCGCGCTGGAACTGGCCCAGGCGGGCCGGATGCGGCCGATGATCCTCGTGATGCTGCGGCCGACGGTCGCGCCGCCCCGGGACACCGAGTGCGTGGACGTGCCGGGCGGACCGCGGACGGAGACGTTCTTCGCCGAGGACCTGCCGGAGGCGGTCGGGGACCACTACCGGGTCGGCGAGGGCCGGGCAGCTGGGGCGTCATCGGCAATTCGACGGGCGGCTACTGCGCGCTCAAGCTCGCCCTGCACCACCCCGACGTGTTCGCGGCCGGGGCGGGGCTGTCCGCCTACTACGACGCGCCGGTCGACGCGACCACCGGCGATCTCTTTCACGGCGACGCGGAACTGCGCAATCGCGCCGACTTGTGGTGGTACCTCGAACACCGGCCGGCGCCGGACACTTCACTGCTCGTCACCAGCAGCAGGACCGGTGAGGCGAACTACCGGGACACGGTGCGGTTCATCGAGCGGGTGAAGGCAACCGGGCGGACCCGAATCTCGTCGATCATTCTGGAAAGCGGCGGTCACAACTTCAATACGTGGCGCCGGGAGATTCCGGCGGCGCTCGAGTGGCTCGGCGGCCGACTCGGCGTGCCCGCAAGAGGATCCGGGGATTCCGGGGCCGGTCCGGGAGCGGCCTCGTGAGGTGCTCGGGGCCTCGTCGAAGGCGTACTTCGCGTGCGTCCCGGGCGTTCCGCGGAGCCCTCCACTGAAAATGATCTTGAACTGATCCCGGGGGTTCGCCGGGTATCCGGCGGGCAATTGGCGCGCTGTTCCCTGACGGTTCGTGAACACTTCCGGCGCCGCCGTGTTTTTACGGGGCCGGGGAGCCAAGAAACGCCTACGCGCGGTAAGTTTCTGGCCATGCCACGTGGACGTCATCGCCATTCCCCGCCTCTGCACCGGTTGCTTCCTCCGTCGGCGATCGCAGGCGTGTCCGCCGTCTGTGCCCTCGGCCCCTGGGTGTTCAGCGAGCCGGCGGTGCTGCGCGCACTGGCCGCCGCCGCGGCGGTGACCGCGGTCGTCGGCGCGGTCGTCATGCGCCGCTGGGACACGCAGGCGGGCAAGCGCGTCGCCGACCTCACGCGCGCGCGTGCGAGCGACGAGTGGCGGTACGAGGAACGGGTCGCCGAACTGGAGTCCGACCTGGAGGAGTCGCGCGAGCTGCGCAAGAAGCTGGAGCAGCGGCTGCGGGCCAAGCGGTCGGAACTGGCGGGCCTGCGGAACGAACACGCGGCGCTGCTGCGGCGGTACGCCACGGCGGAGGCCGAGCGGGCGAGCGCGCTGGAGGGGCGCCGGCTGCTGGAGATAGAGGCCGCGTCCCCGACGCCCGCCCTTCCCGCGGGCCGGCCGGCACCGGTGGGGGAGACGGTTCCGGGGGCGGCTTCGGGTACGGCCACGGGGACGGAAGCGTCGGCGCCGGTTTCGGCGACGGCTCCGGGAACGCCGGTTTCGGCGACGGCGACGTCGGGGGCCGCGCAGGAGGAGCCGGGTGTTCCCGGCGTGTTCTCGCCCGAGGGCTCCCGGCTGTTCCTGCGGGCCGGTACGGCCCTGTCCCGGCTGGACCCCGACGCGAAGGCGCCGGCGGACGCGAAGGCCCCGGCGGATGGGAAGGTGCCGGCCGACGCGAAGGCGCCGGCCGAGGCGAAGGCGCTGGCGGATGTGAAGGTGCCGGCCGACGCGGACACGCCCGGCGGGCAGGAGCCGTCCGCGGGCCCGACGGTGTCCGCCGGTCCTGGGACGCCCGCCCGTCCGGACACCGGCGCCCAGCCCCGCGGCGGCGCCGGCGGCGGCGAGGGTGACGGTGACGGCGGTGACGGTGACGGCGGAGGCGGCGGTCACCGCCAGAGCGCCGAGGCGGCCGGCGAGCCCGCCCGGGAGGACGACGCGCAGGGGCAGCACCGGGCGGCCGACGGCCACGGGCAGCCGGCCGCCGCCCCCGCCGCCGTGCCGCCCGCCGAGCCCACCCGTCAGGCGTCCGGCCAGGCGTCCGGTCACTTCACGGTGCCGCCGGCGGTGGCCGTCGTCCCGCCCGCCGCGCCGCCCCGGCGCCCGGTGAGCGAGGGCGGCTTCGACTTCTTCGGCAACAGCAAGCCCGGTCCCGCGGACCAGGACCCGAAGCCGTCCGGCAGCGCCCTGGAGGCCGTCCAGAACGAGGACCTCGCCGACGTGGTCGGACCGGAGGCCCTCGCCCTGCACAAGGCCGAGACCGAGACCGGGTTCCGGCCGGCCGGCGAGGAGACGCGGGCCGTGGGCCAGGTGATCGACCTGACCGCCCACGACGAGACGGAGCAGATCGACGTGGAGGGGCTGCGCAGCGCGGTTTCCTGACGAGCAGTCCCCGGCACCGCCGGCAACAGCCCGTGGACGCGGATCGCCCCGCGTCCACGGGCTCGGGCGTCTCTCAGCGCCCCTGGCTCAGGACGTCATCCAGCGGTCCGGGCGGGCGTCCCGGCGCCCCGTCCGGGACCGTTCCGCCTGCCGCCGCAGCAGCTCCGCCGCCTCGCCGAGGTCCCGCTGCCGTGCCGTCACGGTCTTGTTGGCCCCCGTGTCCACGTGCACGTCGGCGACCCGGTTGGCCCGCTGCCACGGCCCGTGGGCGAGCCGGACGCTCTGCACCTTGGCGTGCGGCACGAGCGCCAGGCGCCGCTTGAGCAGCCCGTACCCGGCGGCGAACACCGCGTCGGTCTCGGTGAACCCGTAGCCGCGCCACCACAGCGGTGTGCAGCGCGCGGCCCGGCGCGGCGCCGGCGACAGCGCGGACCGCGGCGGCACGGTCACCCCGGGCAGCACGCGTGCGACGACGGACTCGGCGATCTCGCGCGGGGCGACGGGAAGCAGCAGGGAGTTCGAGGAGCCGGCCACGTCCAGCTCCACCCGGACCCAGCCGCGCCGGCGCCACAGCAGCGGCTGGACGATCCGCACGGTCTGCACCCGCCCCGGCGGCACCGTCTCGTGCGCGCGGTCCAGCAGCCCGTGGTCGACGCGCAGCCCGTCCGGGGACTCGGCCACCGTCCAGTCGTACTCGCCGACGAACCGCCCGACGCTGCTCGCGCCCGCCGCGCCCAGCAGCGGAAGGGCGGCGGCGAGGACCGTCCACAGGTTGTGGGTGAACAGCCACAGCACGGTGGGGACGACGACGGCGCCGGCCAGCGTCCCCCAGGTGGCGCCGGTCAGCAGCAGGGACACGGCGAGGACGCCGGGCGGCACCCGCAGCAGCCGCGTGGCGGGTGCCTCGCCGACCTCGTGGGCGGTCTCCGGTGCGAAACCGGCCGCCCGCGCGAGCAGTTCCGCGCGCAGCGCACGTGCGTCGTCGGCGCCGAGGAAGGCCAGCTCGTCCTTCTTGTCGGTGCCGATGACGTCGAGTCTCAGCTTGGCCACGCCCGCCACCCGGGCGAGCAGCGGCTGGGTGACGTCGATGGCCTGGATGCGCTCCAGCCGGATGTGCGCGGTGCGCCGGAAGAGCAGCCCGGTCCGGATGCGCAGCTCCGTCCCGGTCACCGAGAAGTGGGTGAACCACCAGGTCAGGAAGCCGTACAGGGCGGCGGCCGGCACGATCACGGCCAGCCCGATCAGCAGCGTGGTGGTCGTCAGGCCGGACAGCTGGCGGTGGGCCTGGTCGGGGTCGTGCACGGCCCACCCGACGACCACGGCGATCGGCGCCCACGCCCTGCGGAACGGTGTGACGGGGTGCAGCCGACGCTCGGTCGCACCGTCTGCGCCGCCGCCGGTTCCCCCGCCGTCCCGCGCCCGCGGCGCCCGCGGCGTCCCCTCCGGCGTCGTCACAGCCCCGCCGATCGGGCCTCGCCCAGCTCGGTGAGCCGGTCGCGCAGCCGCTCCGCCTCGGCCGGGTCCAGGCCCGGAATGGTCGCGTCGGTCGCCGCGGCGGCCGTGTGCAGCTGCACGCTGGCCAGCCCGAAGTGCCGTTCCACCGGGCCCGACGTCACCTCGACCAGCTGCATCCGCCCGTACGGCACCACCGTCTCCTGCCGCCACAGCACACCCCGGCTGATCAGCAGGTCGTCGGCGCGCTCGGCGTACCGCCAGGACCGCCAGTTGCGCTCCAGCAGGGGCCAGCCCCACGCCATCACGGCGAGCGGCAGCAGCGCGAACGCCGCCCAGGCGGGGCCGACGAGCAGTCCGAGGGGCAGCCCGACGGCGAGGGCCAGCAGCCCCAGCCACACCACCAGCAGCAGCCGCCGCATCCGCAGCAGCCGAGGAGGCAGTGCCGTCCACACCGGTTCGTCGCCCGCCGCCGTGCCGGCCCCGGCCGCCGCGCCGGCCGTCTCCGGCGTACTCACCGGGCCCGCCGCACCCGCCGCACCTGCCGCACCAGCCGCACCCGGCGCACCAGCAGCACCCGCCGTACCCGGCGCACCAGCCGAGCCGGTCGTGCCCGGCGCACCCGCCGAGCCCGTCGTGCCGGGCGCACCGGCCGAGCCCGTCGTGCCCGCGTCGTCCGCGCTCCCCGTCTCCATGCCGCAAGCGTACGTAGGAGAGACTGTGTCCATGACTCCTACGACGGAGACCATGGTCGGTATCGGCGGCGCCGCGGAGAGCACCGACATGGTGCTCAACATCGGGCCCCAGCACCCGTCCACGCACGGCGTGCTGCGGCTCAAGCTGGTCCTGGACGGCGAGCGCATCACGCGCGCGGAGCCCGTGATCGGCTACATGCACCGGGGCGCGGAGAAGCTGTTCGAGGCACGCGACTACCGCCAGATCATCGTCCTGGCCAACCGCCACGACTGGCTGTCGGCGTTCTCCAACGAACTCGGCGTGGTCCTCGCCGTGGAGCGCATGCTCGGCATGGAGGTGCCCGCGCGGGCGGTGTGGACGCGCACGCTGCTCGCCGAGCTGAACCGGGTGCTGAACCACCTGATGTTCCTCGGCTCCTACCCGCTGGAGCTGGGCGGCATCACGCCGGTCTTCTACGCGTTCCGGGAGCGCGAGGTGCTCCAGAACGTCATGGAGGAGGTCTCCGGCGGCCGGATGCACTACATGTTCAACCGCGTCGGCGGCCTCAAGGAGGACCTGCCGGCCGGCTGGACGGCACGCGCGCGTGAGGCCGTCTCCGCCGTGCGCTCGCGCATGGACGTCTTCGACGACCTGGTGCTCGGCAACGAGATCTTCCGGGGCGCACCCGCGGGGTGGGCGCGCTCACGCCCGAGGCCGTGCACGCCTACGGCGTCAGCGGCCCGATCGGGCGCGCCTCGGGCGTCGACTTCGACCTGCGCCGGGACGAGCCCTACCTGGCGTACGGCGAACTCCAGGACACCCTGAAGGTCGTCACCCGGACCGAGGGCGACTGCCTGGCCCGTTTCGAGTGCCTCCTGGAGCAGACGCACAACGCCCTGGACCTCGCGGACGCCTGCCTGGACCGGCTCGCCGAGCTGCCGCCGGGCCCGATCAACCAGCGCCTGCCGAAGGTCCTGAAGGCGCCCGAGGGCCACACCTACGCCTGGACCGAGAACCCCCTCGGCATCAACGGCTACTACCTGGTCAGCAAGGGCGAGAAGACGCCGTACCGGCTGAAGCTGCGCTCGGCGTCGTACAACAACATCCAGGCGCTGACCGAGCTGCTGCCCGGCACGCTGGTCGCCGACATGGTGGCGATCCTGGGCTCAATGTTCTTCGTGGTCGGGGACATCGACAAGTAGGTCCGCGGGCAGCCCGACGGGCTGGAGCAGCCACACGAAGTCGCCGAGCCCGCCCGGCGCCGTCAGTTCGGCGGCCTCACCGGCGCTCGCCAGGGCGCGCACGTATGCCGCCGGGTCGCTCGAGGCGAGCGCGAGCGGGGGGCGTGCGCCGGAGAGCCCCAGGGCGCGCAGCGCCTCGCGCTGACGGAGCAGCCGCGCGGGGGCCGGCCCCGCCGCCGCGCACGCGTCCAGGGCCACGTGGGCGGTGATGTCGCAGGAACCGTCGGGCACCGGGCCGTCTCGCGGCCCTCCCGGAAGCCGGTCAGGGTGCCGAAGGGCGGGCGGGACTCCCGGGTGTGGGCGTAGTCGACGGCCACCGCGAGCCCGCGGTCCAGCGTGGCCACGACGGACGCCCAGGCGGTGTCCCGGGGCAGTCCGATCTCGGCCCGCAGGCCCTCCTGGGCGGGCAGCGGCCACCAGCGCGCCAGCCAGTCCGCCTCCGCTCCGGTGACCGGCTCCCCGAGCCGCTCCGCGCCGTCCCGCCGCACCAGCACCCGCCGCGCGACGCCGTCGGCGTCCACCTCGGCGACCTCCACCGGCACGTTGTCCAGCCATTCGTTGGCGAACAGCAGGCCCGTCACGCCCCGGGGCGGACGCGCGAGCCACTCGATCCGGTGGTCGAGACCGGCGGGGCGGCCGGCGATCTCGACGGCGTACGCGCGCGTGCGCGCCGCCACGTCGGCGGGCAGCGCGTCCAGGACGCCCGCCACCAGTTCGCCCCGCCCGGCCGCCATGTCCACGAAGTCCAGCCGCGCCGGCCGCCCGAGGGCGGAGTCGACCCGGCACAGCAACCTGGCCACCGCGCGGGCGAACAGCGCCGAGGCGTGCACGGACGTACGGAAGTGCGCGGCCGGGCCCGCGGGCCCCCGGTAGAAACCGTCGGGCCCGTACAGCGCCTCCTCGGCGGCCGGCCGCCAGCCCCGCCACCGGTCCTCCCGGTCCTCCCGGTCCTCCCGGCACACGCGGTCCCCGTGTCCGCCCGCCGCGCGCGGCGCGTCCCGGTGCCCTCGCTCATCGGCTCACCGGCGTCGTCGTCGGTGCCGTCGTCGGCGTCGTCGTCATCGGCGTCATCGGTGCCGTCGTCGTCATCGGCGTCATCGGCGTCATCGGGACAGGCTAAGCGCACAGGAGAACGCGGCCTCCACCTTGCGGAGTACGCTCGGCGGGCCGGGATCGGCCCTCCGGTTGACCCATGCACCTATTCCGCTTACCTACTCTGGGTTACGTGCAGCGCCTCTACGACTTCCTCCGCAGGCACCCGACCGGTGTCGACGCCTTCTGGGCCGTCGTCCTGCTCGGGATCTCCGCGATCTCCGTGGGGCCTGCCCAGGAGGCCACCGGCACGGACGCACCGGCGCTGCTGATCCCGTTCACCGTCCTGCTGTGCCTCGTCATCGCGCTGCGCCGGCGCATGCCCGAGAAGATGCTGGTGCTGGCGATCGTGCTCGGCCTGGGCCAGCTGGTGCTGGACGTCGAGACGATGCCCGCCGACTTCGCCCTGCTGGTGATCGTCTACACCGTGGCCGCGACCGGCGCCCGCTGGTCCTCCCGGCTGGCCCTGACCATGGGCCTGTGCGCGGCGCCCGTCGCCCAGCTGCGCTGGCCCAACGAGAACGTGGGCGTCGGCAGCAACATCGCCATAACGGTCTTCCAGACGGTGCCCTTCGCGCTCGCCTGGGTGCTCGGCGACTCCATCCGCACCCGCCGCGCCTACTTCGCCCAGCTGGAGGAGCGCGCGGCCCGGCTGGAGAAGGAACGCGAGGCACAGGCCAAGGTGGCGGTGGCCGCCGAGCGCGCCCGGATCGCCCGCGAGCTGCACGACGTCGTCGCGCACAACGTCTCCGTCATGGTCGTGCAGGCCGACGGTGCCGCGTTCGTCCTGGACACCGCGCCGGACCAGGCGAAGAAGGCGCTGGAGACGATCTCCTCCACCGGCCGCCAGGCCCTCGCCGAGATGCGCCGCCTGCTCGGCGTGCTGCGCACCGGCGAGCACCAGGAGTCCGGGGAGTACGTCCCGCAGCCCGACGTCCAGCAGATCGAGGACCTGGTCGAGCAGTGCCGGGTTCCGGACTGCCCGTCGACTTCAAGATCGAGGGCACGCCGCGCCCGCTGCCCAGCGGCGTCGAGCTGACCGCGTACCGCATCGTGCAGGAGGCGCTGACCAACACCCGCAAGCACGGCGGGCCGAACGCGGGCGCCAGCGTGCGGCTGGTCTACTTCGACGACGGGCTCGGCCTGCTCGTCGAGGACGACGGCAAGGGCGCGCCCCACGAGCTGTACGAGGAGGGCGGCCTCGACGGGCAGGGCCACGGCCTGATCGGCATGCGGGAGCGGGTCGGCATGGTCGGCGGCACCCTGGACGCGGGCCCGCGCCCGGGCGGAGGATTCCGCATCAGCGCGCTGCTGCCGCTCAAACCCGCGCACTGACCCCCGTACGAAGACCCGCGCACCGGCCACCTACCGACGGCCCACGACCGGCCACCCACCGACGACCCACGTACCGACCCACGTGCCACCGCACGGACCGAGACCACCGCCCCGGCTCCTACGATCCCGCCCCCGGCTCCTACGATCCCGCCCCGGCTCCTACGATCCCGCCCCGGCTCCTACGATCCCGCCCCCCGCCACGAGGACATGGAAGAGGCTTCGATGACGATCCGCGTGATGCTCGTCGACGACCAGGTGCTGCTGCGCACCGGGTTCCGGATGGTGCTCGCCGCCCAGCCGGACATGGAGGTCGTCGCGGAGGCGGGCGACGGTGTCGAGGCCCTGGAGGTGCTGCGCTCCACCGGCGTGGACGTCGTCCTGATGGACGTCCGCATGCCCAAGCTGGACGGCGTGGAGGCCACCCGCCGGATCTGCGCCGCCCCGGACGCGCCGAAGGTGCTGATCCTGACCACCTTCGACCTCGACGAGTACGCCTTCTCCGCTCTGAAGGCGGGCGCCTCGGGCTTCATGCTCAAGGACGTGCCGCCCGGCGAACTGCTCGCCGCGATCCGTTCCGTGCACAGCGGTGACGCGGTGGTCGCCCCTCCACCACCCGGCGGCTGCTCGACCGGTTCGCGCCGATGCTGCCGGGCGGCGGCAAGGAGCCGCAGCACCAGGAGCTGCAGCGGCTGACCGGCCGCGAGCGGGAGGTGATGGTGCTGGTCGCGCAGGGGCTGTCCAACGGGGAGATCGCGGCCCGGCTGGTGCTGTCGGAGGCGACCGTGAAGACCCATGTGGGCCGCATCCTGACCAAGCTGGGGCTCAGGGACCGGGTCCAGGTGGTCGTGCTCGCCTACGAGACGGGCCTGGTGCGGGCCGGCGGACACGGCTGACCGGCCCCGCGGGCGGCGTGCCGTCGGTAGGGTGCCGCGCATGCTCCTGTGGATCAACGGCCCTTCGGGGCGGCAAGACACAGACCGCACACGAGATACGCCGCCGGCTGCCGGGCAGTGTCATCTGCGACCCGGAGCACGCCGGCTTCGGCCTGCGCCGCATGCTGCCGCCCGAACTGCGCGGAGCCCGCGGCCGGAAGCCGCTCATCGAGGACTTCCAGGACCTGGCGTCCTGGCGGCAGGGCGTCGTGGAAGTTCTCGACCTGGTCCTGACCGCGCACGACGGCCCGGTCATCGCGCCCATGACGGTCACCGACTCCGGCTGCTTCGCCGAGACCGTCGGCCGGCTGCGCGAACGGGGCCACGACGTGCGCCACTTCACGCTGCTCGCGGAGCGGGAGACGGTGCTGCGCAGGCTGCGCGAGCGGGGCTTCGGGCACCTGCTGCGGCCTGTCGCCGGGAGGAACGCCGGGCTGCGCCGGGAGAGCTGGGCCGTACGGCGGCTCGACCACTGCCTGGAACGGCTGCGCGAACCGGAGTTCGCCGAGCATCTGTGGACCGACCACACCACGGTCCCAGGACCGCCGACCGCATCGCCGTCCTGGCCGGTCTCACCCTCCGCCCCCACACCGGGGGCGCCCTGCGGACGCGGCTGCGGCAGGCACGGGTGGGCGTGCGGCACATCCGCTTCGACTGAGGCCGGCCGGGCGGGCGGGGGGCGGGCCGAGGTCCTGGCCGGGGCCCGGCCGAGGTCTCGCCCGGGGACTCAGCGGAGGATGCCCTCCAGGAAATCGCTGCCCAGCCGGGCCACCACGGTCACGTCCAGCTGGTGCAGGACGTAGCGGCCGCGACGCCGGGTGGTGATCAGTCCCGCCTTCTTCAGCACGCCCAGGTGCCGGGATATCTCCGGCGCCGTCATGCCGTGGGCCTGCGCCAGCTCGCTCGTCGTGTAGGCGCTGCGGGCCAGATGACGGCAGATCCGCATCCGCACCGGGTGCGACAGGGCCGTCATCCGCAGGCCGAGCTGCTCGACGGACGCGGGGAGGACAGCTCCGGGGAGCCGACCGGATAGTGCAGCACCGGCTGCCAGCCGTACCGGTGCAGCACCATCAGGTGGGGCCAGCCCAGGCTCGTCGGCACCAGCAGCAGGCCGCCGTCGCCCGTGGCCGTCCACCCGTCGCCCAGCTTGTCGACGGTGATCCGCCGGGCGGCCTCGTCCAGCGTCACCGCGGGCGACACCGCGGCCAGCGCCTCCGCCAGGCCCTTGCGGCGCAGCAGGTCGGTCTTGTGCCGGGCGTCCGCCGCGAGCTGGTGGCGCAGCCGGGCCCACGCCTCCGCGAAGAACGCCTCGTCGCAGTCCTGCGCGAACTGCCGCAGCCAGGCCCGGATCCGCGGCGGGTCGGCCAGCAGCCGCTCGCTGAAGCGCAGCTGCTGGGGACCGCGCGCGGCGGCCAGGTCCAGGGCGCGCCGGCGCGCGTCGGCGTCCGCCAGGGCCGAGGCACCGCCGGTGCTGTACGGCAGGGCGCAGGTGAACTCCAGCGCCGCGTCCACGAACTGCTCGTCGGAGAGCTTGTCGAGCAGGTCCAGGTCCTCGGCCAGACTCGCGCCCGGCAGCGTGCCGCGGCCGGGCGCCCCGGCGAACGGCATGAACAGGTCCGAGAACGTCGTGCGCCACAGGAAGTCGGCCTCGCACATGCGGTCGGCCAGATGCGAGTCGAGCCGGGCGCTCACGCCCGTCGCCCAGCCCTGCAGGCCGGGGTGGTGACCCGGCTCGGACAGCGCGTGCAGCGCCATGCCCAGCTCGGCCAGCGGCGAGGGCACGACGGCGATCCTCTCCGGCCGCAACCCCGCGATGTCGATGCTCACGCTCATGACCTCATGGTGCACCCCGCCACCGACACCGCCGCCGCCGATTGACGACCGCCGTCAATCGGCGCGACGCGGCCCGGACCTGCGGCGCAGCCTGGGAACACGGGGCGGCCGCGAACCCTCGCACCCCGTCCCGGCCCCGTTCCCCTCGCGTCCGACGTGTCCCGCGTCCCGCGCCTCCCCCGTCCCCACGCCCGGAAAGGCGACCGGCCATGAGCATCACCCAGGAGTACCTCCTCGCCGTCCACCGTGCCCGCCTGCTCGACGAGCCCGTCCCGCCCGCCCCCGGCACCCATGACCGGCAGGTCGTGCGCGGGTGGCGCGACCGGCGCCGCTTCCGCGCCGTCCTCGCGGGCTGCCCCGCCCGCGGGCGGTTGCGCAGGGCCCTGGCCCGGCTGCTGACCGCGCCCACGGGCCCGCGCCGGCGCTCTCCCTGCTGACGCCGGTCACCTCACCTGCCGGCCCGCCGGTCAGCCGGGCGACGAACCCGGCGACCGCCTCCCGCACGTCATCGGCCGTCCACTCCAGGCCCGGCGCCGCGACGGTCACGTCGGTGGCCGCGATCCCGGCCCGACGGGATCCCAGGGCCCGGCGAACAGCAGGACCCCGGTCTCCTCGGCCTGGGCGAGCGCGGCCCCCGACAGCGCGTCCTCGTCGTAGGGCAGCCAGACCTGGAACTCGTGGGTGTGCGGCACCTCCGGCCGCACCCGCGCCCACGGCACCCCGGCCGCCGTGAACCCTCGCGCAGGGCGCCGGCCACCACGCGCGCGTGGGCGACGTACTCGGGCAGCCGGGGCAGCTCCCGCTCCAGCCCGGCCAGGGCCGACAGGACCGTCGGGAACTGCTGGAAGACCTGGCCGCCGTACCGGTGCCGCCAGGCCCGCGCCTCCTCCGTCAGCTCCCGCGGCCCGGCGAGCGCGGCGCCGCCGAAGGCGTCGAGGGACTTGTAGAACGACACGTAGACGCTGTCCGCCAGGCCCGCGATCTCCGCCAGCGGCCGCCCGAAGTGCACGGTGGTCTCCCACAGCCGGCCCCGTCGAAGTGCACCACCGCGTCGCGCTCCCGCGCCGCCGCCACCACCTCGGTCAGCTCGTCCCAGGACGGCAGGGCGTAACCGGCGTCCCGCAGCGGCAGCTCCAGCATCAGTGTCCCGAAGGGCTCCTCGAAGCCGCGCACCTCGTCGGCGGTCGGCGGCCGCGCCGCCCCGGTCACCCGCACCGGCCGCAATCCGCCGACCAGGCTCAGCGCGTTCCGCTCGTGCACCTCGGGATGGCTCAGCGCGTGCAGGGCGACGACCGGGTTCCCGGTGCGGCCGGCCCAGCAGCGCAGCGCGACCTGCTGGGCCATCGTGCCGGTCGGGAAGAAGACGGCGGACTCCGTGCCGAGCAGCGCGGCGACCCTCTCCTCCAGGGCCTCGACGACGCCGTTGCCGTACAGGTCGGCCGGCTCGTCCAGGTCGTACACCTCAGCGGCCCGGTCGAGCACGGCCAGCCGCTGCCGGAGCGTCGCGCGGGCACCGGGACGGGCCAGCACCCGGCGTGCGTCCCGCACGGCGGCGACGCGCCGCCGCCACGCCCGCGCGAACCGCTCCGCCTCGCCCTCCCGCGCGGCCTCGCCCTCCTGCGCAGCCCCGTCCTCAGGCGCCGTCGCCGTACCGGACACCCCGTCCACGCCCCCGTCCCGCCGCCTGGCCCTGCCCTGCCCCTGCCCCTGCCCCTGCCTCTGCCCCTGCCCCTGCTCTCGCCCTTGCTCCGCCGTGTCGGTCATACGGCGATCATGCCGGGCCGCGCGGCCCGAGGACACGCCGTTCCCGCATCCCGTCCCGTCCGGCGCTCGTTCGCCGTTCGGCACGCGCGCGTGCGGTAACCCACAGCCTGTGGACAACCGAACGCCCCTCGAACCGATCGCGTTAACATGACGAGAAATCGTCCGGTACCCAGAGCGGACTGGAACGGGAAGGCCGGCCTCGCGTGAACACAACCCCACAGCCAGATCCCCAGGACCGCCCCGCGCGGCTCACCGTCGGTGTCGTCGGCACCGGCCGCGTCGGTCCGGCGCTGGCCGCGTCGCTCCAGCTCGCCGGGCACCGCCCGGTGGCCGCCTCCGGGTCTCCGACGCCTCCCGGCGCCGGGCCGCGGAGCTGCTGCCCGGCGTGCCGCTGGTGCCGCCCGCCGAGGTCCTCCAGCGAGCCGAACTGGTGCTGCTGACCGTCCCGGACGACGCCCTGCCGGGCCTGGTCTCCGGACTCGCCGAGACCGGCGCCGTACGGCCGGGCCAGCTGCTGGTGCACACCTCCGGGCGGTACGGCACGAAGGTCCTCGACCCGGCGCTGCGCGCGGGCGCCCTGCCGCTGGCCCTGCACCCGGCGATGACCTTCACCGGCTCGCCCGTGGACGTGCAGCGGCTGGCCGGCTGCTCCTTCGGCGTCACCGCCCCGAGGAGCTGCGGCTGGCCGCCGAGGCCCTGGTGATCGAGATGGGCGGGGAGCCGGAGTGGGTGGCCGAGGAGCGGCGCCCGCTGTACCACGCGGCCCTCGCCCTCGGCGCCAACCACCTGGTCACCCTGGTCGCCCAGTCCATGGAGCTGCTGCGCACGGCCGGTGTGGAGGCCCCCGACCGGATGCTCGGCCCGCTGCTGGGCGCCGCCCTGGACAACGCCCTGCGCTCCGGCGACGCCGCCCTGACCGGCCCGGTCGCGCGGGGGACGCCGGCACCGTCGCCGCGCACGTCGAGGAGCTGCGCGCGCACGCGCCGCAGACCGTGGCCGGCTATCTGGCGATGGCGCGGGCGACCGCCGACCGCGCGCTGGCCAACGGCATGCTGAAGCCCGAACTCGCCGAGGACCTGCTCGGGTACTCGCCGAAGGGACCACCGCGGCCCCGGAACCGAGGGGACGAACGGCACCGAGGGGGACGCCCGATGACCACCACCCTGCTGCGCACCGCCGAGGAGCTGCACGCCCGCGTGCGCGGCGGCCGCCGCGCCGTCGTGATGACCATGGGCGCCCTGCACGAGGGCCACGCCACCCTGATCCGCACGGCCCGCTCGATCGCCGGCCCGGACGGCGAGGTCGTCGTCACCGTCTTCGTCAACCCGCTGCAGTTCGGCGCCGGCGAGGACCTGGACCGCTACCCGCGCACCCTGGACGCCGACGTCAAGATCGCCGCGGAGGCCGGCGCGGACGTCGTGTTCGCCCCCTCCGTCGAGGAGGTCTACCCGGGCGGCGAGCCCCAGGTCCGCGTCACCGCCGGCCCCATGGGCGAACGCCTGGAGGGCGCCTCGCGCCCCGGCCACTTCGACGGCATGCTCACGGTCGTCGCCAAGCTGCTGCACCTCACCCGCCCCGACGTGGCCCTGTACGGCCAGAAGGACGCCCAGCAGCTGGCCCTCATCCGGCGCATGGTGCGGGACCTGAACTTCGGCGTGGAGATCGTCGCCGTCCCCACCGTCCGCGAGGAGGACGGACTGGCCCTCTCCAGCCGCAACCGCTACCTCTCCCCGCAGGAGCGGCGCACCGCGCTCGCCCTGTCCCAGGCCCTGTTCGCGGGCCGCGACCGGCACGCCGCGCAGGAGGCGCTGCGCGCCCGGGCCCGGGAGGTGCCCGCCACGCACGCGCGTGCGGAGGCGCTCAGCGCGCTCGGCGAGTCCCGCGCGGCGGCCGACGCGCACGCCGTCGCCCAGGCCGCCCCCGGCGGCCCCGCGGCCGTGCGTGCCGCCGCCCGGGCGGTGCTGGACGAGGCCGCCCGGCTGACCCCGCCCCTGGAGCTGGACTACCTGGCCCTGGTGGACCCCGCCGACTTCACCGAGATCGGGGACGACTTCACCGGTGACGCCGTCCTCGCCGTCGCCGCCCGCGTCGGCTCGACCCGGCTGATCGACAACATCCCCCTCACCTTCGGAGCCGCCTCGTGACCAGCACAGGCATACGACTGCACGCCCCGCGCCGGGCTGGGCCATCGAAGCGGACGTGGTCGTGGTCGGTTCCGGCGTCGCCGGCCTCACCGCGGCCCTGCGGTGCGAGGCGGCGGGCCTGCGCACGGTCGTCGTCACCAAGGCGCGGCTGGACGACGGCTCCACCCGCTGGGCGCAGGGCGGCATCGCCGCGGCCCTCGGCGAGGGCGACACCCCGAGCAGCACCTGGACGACACCCTGGTCGCGGGAGCCGGCCTGTGCGACGAGGAGGCGGTGCGCATCCTCGTCACCGAGGGCCCGGCGCCGTACGCCGGCTGATCTCCACGGGGGCGCACTTCGACACCGACGACGAGGGCGGCATCGAGCTGACCCGCGAGGGCGGCCACCACCGGCGCCGCATCGCGCACGCGGGCGGCGACGCGACGGGCGCGGAGATCTCCCGGGCACTGGTCGAGGCGGTACGCGCGCGTGGCGTGCGGACGATCGAGAACGCCCTGGTGCTGGATCTGCTCGGGGACGCCGAGGGCCGCACCGCCGGCGTCACCCTGCACGTCATGGGAGAGGGCCAGCACGACGGCGTGGGCGCCGTGCACGCCCCGGCCGTGGTCCTGGCGACGGGCGGCATGGGCCAGGTCTTCTCGGCGACGACGAACCCGGCCGTCTCCACCGGCGACGGCGTCGCCCTCGCGCTGCGCGCCGGCGCCGAGGTGAGCGACCTGGAGTTCGTCCAGTTCCACCCCACGGTGCTGTTCCTCGGCCCGGACGCGGAGGGCCAGCAGCCGCTGGTGTCCGAGGCGGTCCGCGGGAGGGCGCCCACCTGGTGGACGCCGACGGCGTGCGCTTCATGCAGGGACAGCACGAACTCGCCGAACTCGCCCCCCGGGACATCGTCGCCAAGGGCATCATGCGGCGCATGCAGGAGCGGGACGCCGAGCACATGTACCTCGACGCGCGGCACTTCGGCGCGGACATGTGGGAGCACCGCTTCCCGACGATCCTCGCCGCCTGCCGGGCCAACGGCATCGACCCGGTCACCGAGCCCATCCCGGTCGCCCCGGCCGCGCACTACGCCTCCGGCGGGGTCCGCACGGACTCCCACGGCCGCACCACGGTGCCCGGCCTGTACGCGTGCGGCGAGGTCGCCTGCACGGGCGTGCACGGCGCCAACCGCCTGGCCTCCAACTCCCTCCTGGAGGGCCTGGTGTACGCCGAGCGCATCGCGGCGGACATCGCGGCGCGCAGGGCGGACGGCACCCTCCTCGCGCGCGTGCCGCAGCCGGTGCCGTACCCGGAGACGCCCGAACACCCCCTGCTGCCCCCGGAGACCCGCTTCGCCGTCCAGCGGATCATGTCGGAGGGCGCCGGCGTGCTGCGCTCCGCGCACTCCCTGGCGCGGGCCGCCGACCAGCTCGAGCAGCTGCACGGCGAGGCCCGCGAGGCCCTGCACGCCGACGGCAAGACGGCCGAGCCGGGCGTCGACACCTGGGAGGCCACCAACCTCCTGTGCGTGGCCCGCGTCCTCGTCGCGGCGGCCGCGCTCCGCGAGGAGACCCGCGGCTGCCACTGGCGCGAGGACCGCCCGGACCGCGACGACACGGCCTGGCGCCGCCACGTCGTCGTCCGCCTGAACCCGGACCGCTCCCTCGCCGTGCACACCACGGAAACCGCAGAATTTCCCCCGACCGCACAGCCGACGCCGAGCCCCAGGAGCAGTGACCGACGTGACCACCCCCGACCTTCCCCTCGCCTCCGACGGAGGCTGCGGCGACGGCTGCGCCTGCGACGCCGGCGAGGAATACCTGGAGTGCGGCCTCGACCCCGCGCTCGCCCGGCTCCTGGCGGACGCCGGCCTCGATCCCGTCGAGGTCGAGGACCTCGCCAACGTCGCCGTCCAGGAGGACCTGGCGGGCGGCGTGGACGTGACGACGGTCGCGACGATCCCCGAGGACGCGGTGGCCACGGCCGACTTCACCGCCCGCGAGGCGGGCGTGGTGGCGGGCCTGCGCGTCGCCGAGGCGGTCCTGTCGGTGGTCTGCACGGACGAGTTCGAGGTGGAGCGCCACGTCGAGGACGGCGACCGCGTCGAGCCGGGCCAGAAGCTGCTCTCCGTGACCTCCCGCACCCGCGACCTCCTCACCGCCGAGCGCAGCGCGCTGAACATCCTGTGCCGCCTGTCGGGCATCGCGACGGCCACGCGCGAGTGGGCGGACGCCCTGGAGGGCACCGGGGCCCGCGTCCGCGACACCCGCAAGACCACGCCCGGCCTGCGCAGCCTGGAGAAGTACGCGGTGCGCTGCGGCGGCGGCGTCAACCACCGCATGTCCCTGTCGGACGCGGCCCTGGTCAAGGACAACCACGTGGTCGCCGCGGGCGGCGTCGCCCAGGCGTTCCAGGCGGTCCGCGACCGCTTCCCGGACGTGCCCATCGAGGTCGAGGTCGACACCCTGCACCAGCTCCGGGAGGTCCTGGACGCGGGCGCCGACCTGATCCTGCTGGACAACTTCACGCCGGGCGAGTGCGAGGAGGCCGTGGCCCTCGTCGACGGCCGCGCCGCCCTGGAGGCCTCCGGCCGCCTCACCCTCGACAACGCCAAGGCGTACGCGGCGACGGGCGTCGACTACCTGGCCGTGGGGCCCTGACCCACTCGTCGCCCATCCTCGACATCGGCCTCGACCTGCGAGCCGCGGAGTAGGCATGCTGCTGACGATCGACGTAGGCAACACGCACACCGTCCTCGGCCTCTTCGACGGCGAGGACATCGTCGAGCACTGGCGCATCTCCACGGACGCGCGCCGCACGGCCGACGAGCTGGCGGTCCTCCTGCAGGGCCTGATGGGCATGCACCCGCTGCTCGGCGAGGAACTCGGCGACGGCATCGACGGCATCGCCATCTGCGCCACGGTCCCCTCGGTCCTGCACGAACTGCGCGAGGTCACGCGCCGCTACTACGGCGACGTCCCGGCCGTCCTCGTCGAACCGGGCGTCAAGACGGGCGTGCCGATCCTCACCGACAACCCCAAGGAGGTCGGCGCGGACCGCATCATCAACGCGGTCGCGGCGGTCGACCTCTACGGCGGGCCGGCGATCGTCGTCGACTTCGGCACGGCGACGACGTTCGACGCGGTGAGCGCGCGCGGGAGTACGTCGGCGGGGTCATCGCCCCCGGCATCGAGATCTCGGTCGACGCGCTCGGCGTCAAGGGCGCCCAGCTCCGCAAGATCGAGGTGGCCCGGCCGCGCAGCGTGATCGGCAAGAACACGGTCGAGGCGATGCAGTCGGGCATCGTCTACGGCTTCGCGGGCCAGGTCGACGGGGTGGTCGGCCGCATGGCCCGGGAGCTGTCCGACGACCCCGACGACGTGACGGTCATCGCGACGGGCGGGCTGGCGCCGATGGTGCTGGGCGAGTCCTCGGTCATCGACGAACACGAACCGTGGCTGACCCTGATCGGCCTCCGCCTCGTCTACGAACGCAACGTCTCCCGCCTGTAACCCGACACCGCCGACGGCCTACGGCCCGTGCCACCCCACAACCAGCCGGCAGGCCTGCGCGACCCGAGCCCGAACCCGGCGTGGTCGTCGCGCAGCCCGGCGTGAACGGGTTGCCTCCCCAGAGGGGTACCCCCAGCGCCCACCCGTGCCGCCCAGCGGCACGACTGCCCGCGGCTGGGTGGCTGGGTGGGGTGGTCGGCCGTGGCTTCGTGAGCGCGCGGCAGTCGAGGGCGTACCCGGCGTTCGTGCCGGCGTCGAGGGGGCGTTGCGCAGCCCGGCGTTTGCGGGTTGCCGCCCGCGCCCACCCGTGCCGCCCAGCGGCACGACTGCCCGCGGCTGGGCGGGTACGCGTGCGGCCTCAGCGGCACGACTGCTCGCGGCTGGGCGGGTACGCGTGCGGCCTCAGCGGCACGACCGCCCGCGGCTGGGCGGCTACGTGAGGGGTGGGGTGGGGGGTGTTCGCCCGCAGGGGCGTCGCGAGGCAACGGCGGTTCTTGTTCCGAGGGACGGTTTCGCGGCGTTCCGAGGACGGACACCCCCCGCCCCACCCCCGACCCGCCCCACCCACCCGAGTGGCACCCCCCACGCCACACCCGTTCCCTATGTCGAGTTTGTCTGATTAGCGCGTATCGTCGGCGCATGCCCACGCCATACGGATCCCGCGGCGGCCTGGCGTTCGGCGTGGAGGAGCTGCGTGTGCTCCGCCGCGCCCTCGCCCTCGCCCTCAACCCCAGCCCCGTCTCGGCCGAGGACGTCCAGGACTGCCTCCGCCTAGCAGAGTCGCTCGACGAGGCGACGCGGGAGAGCGCCCGCCTGAGGGCGTTCCTGGTGGCCGACCTCGCCCGCTACCGCGCCGCGCTCCCCGGCACCGCCGCCGGCTACCTGGCGCTCCTGGACGAGGCCCTGGGCGCCGGATACCACCCCGCCCAGGACGACCTCGCCGCCCTCGGCGCCCTGCGGGGCAACCCCACCGCCGCCACCCTCCTCGCCCGCTGCCAGGAGGCCACGGCCACCACCACCGCCACCGTCCCCGCCGCCCGCACCCCCCAGCCCACGGCCACCGCCACCCCCGCCGCCGCCCCCGCCGCCGCCCCCACCTCCACCCCCACCCCCACTGTCCCCGCCCCTTCCCGCACCCGCCTCCTCGCCCTCCCCGGCGGCCTCTCCGCCGACCCCGCCTCCGCCGAGCAGGACCCCGGCAAGAACCCGGAGAAGAAGCCGCCCCAGAAGCCCGCCCCGAGGCCGGCCGGCAAACCGGCCCCCACCCCCGCCCCAAGCGCCCCATCCCCACCCCCGGCGAGGTCTTCCCCGCCGCAAGCCCACCCCGCCCCCACGGACGCGCACCGGCACCTCGCCGCGGGCTGACGGCCGCGGCTGGCTACTCTTGGAGCCATGGACTACGTCTCCGCGCTCCTGCCCCCGGCCGTCATGGCCGTGCTCTTCATCTCCGTGATCAGGGTGATCATCAAGTCCCAGGGCGGCGCCAACAAGGCCAAGGAGGACGCGGCCGTGGACGCCGCCCTCGCGCGCGCGGAGAACGCCCAGCAGGGCGCCCCGCGCGCCGAGTCCTGACCGAGCCCATTCCGCCACAGGGACCCGCCCCCGGCCCCACCCCCCACCCCCGGCGCCCCCGCACACCCCATTCGCCCCATTCCTCACGAACACGCCCGTCCGTCCCGCCATTGACGGCTTCTCCCACTATTGTTCTGAGTTGTGCCTCGCCCATTGGGAGAACTCGAAGACGCGGTCATGACGCGGGTGTGGAAGTGGAACCGCCCCGTCACCGTTCGAGAAGTCCTGGAAGATCTCCAACGGGAACGGTCCATCGCGTACACCACGGTGATGACCGTCCTGGACAATCTCCATCAGAAGGGCTGGGTGCGCCGCGAGTCCGAAGGCCGCGCCTATCGCTACGAGGCCGTCTCCACCCGCGCCGCATACGCCGCCGCACTGATGAACGACGCCTGGTCGCAGAGCGACAACCCGGCCGCCGCCCTCGTCGCCTTCTTCGGCATGATGAGCGACGAACAACGGCAGGCGCTCAGGGACGCGATCCGCATCGTCCAAGGCCCGGAAACCACCGAAACGCCACAGCCACCCGAAACCGCCCCCTCGAATCGGGCACGCCCCAAACGCAGACCCCCCAAACGCAGGCCCCCAAACGCAGACCCCCGGAACTCCGGCCCCGCCCCCGGCTCGGCACAGGACGACCACGGGCGATAGCGTCCGCTCATGCCAGCGTCAGCATCACCAGTGGGCCCCGAAGTCACCGCGAATGCCATCACCGTCCGCCGTGCACGCACGCGGGATGTCCCGGCCGTGCGCCGGCTCCTCGACGCCTACGTCCGGGACGGCATCCTGCTCGACAAAGCGACGGTGACGCTTTACGAGGACATCCAGGAGTTCTGGGTCGCCGAACGGGACGACAACGCCGAGGTCGTCGGCTGCGGCGCCCTGCACGTGATGTGGGAAGACCTCGCGGAAGTCCGCACTCTCGCGGTGAAGCCGGGACTGAAGGGCGCGGGCGTCGGCCACCGGCTGCTGGAGAAGTTGCTGGAGACCGCCCGCTGGCTCGGCGTTAGCCGCGTTTTCTGTCTGACCTTCGAAGTGGACTTCTTCGGCAAGCACGGCTTCGTGGAGATCGGCGAGACACCGGTCGACACCGATGTCTATGCGGAGCTGCTCCGTTCCTATGACGAGGGCGTCGCGGAGTTCCTCGGTCTCGAACGAGTGAAACCGAACACGCTCGGCAACAGCCGGATGCTTCTGCATCTGTGATCACCGGGCGGCCGGCCGGGACGGCGCATCCACAAGCCCCGCCCACAAGCCCCACCCGCACCCGAGCACACTCCACGTCCGAATGTCCGAAACGCGCAGCTTTCCGGTCCGGTACCGGGTCACCGGTCTCCGCCGAGGGTTTGTGTTTTTCCGGCAAAAGCGGTTTGCTTTCCGCGGTACTGCAGTACTGCATATAACAAGGGACGGCGATACGGCGGACGCCGGCGGACCCCGCCCCTCAAGTTATCGATGAAAGGAAATCCGGTGGCACAGAAGGTTCAGGTCCTTCTTGTCGACGACCTCGACGGCGGCGAGGCGGACGAGACCGTGACGTTCGCGCTGGACGGCAAGACGTACGAGATCGATCTCACCACCGCCAACGCGGACAAGCTCCGCAGCCTTCTCGAGCCGTACGTGAAGGGCGGTCGCCGCACCGGAGGGCGCGCTTCGGGCGGGCGCGGCAAGGCGCGCGCTTCTTCGGGCAGCAGCCAGGACACCGCGGCCATCCGCGCCTGGGCGAAGGAGAACGGCTACGAGGTCAACGACCGCGGCCGTGTTCCCGCGAGCATCCGCGAGGCGTACGAGAAGGCCAACGGCTGAGCCGGCGGCCGACGCGGCGCCCGGTTCACCCCGAGGCCCGCGGCGCCGGGTCCGCGTGGCACGCGCGGTGCGCGCGGTACGCGCGCCGCAACCGGACGCGGTGACAGTGCGCTGCCACCGTGTCGACCAGCCGTACGAGATCGGGGGCTCCCGCACGGCCCCCCACGGCCGACAGCGCCGGCAGCGAGGCCTCGACCTCGCTCCCCGGAACGGGGGCCGCAGCCAGACGGCGGCCCCCTGCGCACCCGCCCCGCCCAGGGCGGTCCCGTGTGCCCGCACCCCGCCCACGGCGGGCGCCAGTGGCGCGTCCATGACGCCGCCCTCGCCCACCGCCGTCAGGTCGAGCGGCAGCGATCCCCACTCCAGCCAGTCCAGCAGCCCCGGCAGCTCCTCCGCGCTGCCCGCGGCGACGAGCAGCTGCATGCGCTCGCCCCGGACGGCGACCGGGGAGTCGGGCCCGAGCCGGCCCAGCGCCGCCCGCCCGGCCTCCAGGGGACGTCGAGGACGTCGAACCGGACGCCCACCCGCAGCCGTACCGGCGTCCCGCCGGTCCCGGGCGCCGTCTCCCAGCCGAGCACGGTCTCGTACCACCACCGCGTCCGCCGGACCCACTCGGCGGGAACCCGCTCGGCGGGAACCCGGTCGGCAGGGACCCGCTCGGCGGGCAGGTCCGCGCCCGCCCGCGGTGCGCCGGCACCGGTCGGCCGGCGGGGCGGGGGACGGAGGCGCCAGACATGCCAAGTGCAACCGTCGAAACATCGCTCGGGTTACGCTGGGTGTCCTGGTGAATGCGCTGAGTTTCGAAGGAGGGGGCGCGCGGGGGTGTGGCGAGGCGTGAGGTTGTTCGCCCGTAGCGGAGGGAACGGGGGCGCGCGGCATGGACTGTCCGTCCCGGCGGGTAAGACATCCCTAGTGGGAGGGGGCGACACGCAGGACGGGCCGTCTCACGTTCGCCATCGGCGTACTGGCGAGTGGGGTAACTGCCTGGCCTGCGGGAACATCGTCTCGCACCATCGGGTTGGAGCAGATGTCGGCGTTCGGGTCAGGAGGCCATCGACGGTGTCGGCAGTTGGAATGAGCGGTCCCCGCTTGCGGGACTAAGCTGCGGAAGGACAGGGAGGGGAAGTTCCCCTTACTGCCTGACCGCTCTGAGGAGCGATTAACGATGTTCGAGAGGTTCACCGACCGCGCGCGGCGGGTTGTCGTCCTGGCTCAGGAAGAAGCCCGGATGCTCAACCACAACTACATCGGCACCGAGCACATCCTCCTGGGCCTGATCCACGAGGGTGAGGGTGTCGCCGCCAAGGCCCTTGAGAGCCTCGGGATCTCGCTCGAGGCGGTCCGCCAGCAGGTGGAGGAGATCATCGGCCAGGGCCAGCAGGCCCCGTCGGGTCACATCCCCTTCACCCCCCGTGCCAAGAAGGTGCTGGAGCTGTCGCTCCGCGAGGCACTTCAGCTGGGCCACAACTACATCGGCACGGAGCACATCCTGCTCGGCCTGATCCGCGAGGGCGAGGGCGTCGCCGCCCAGGTCCTGGTCAAGCTGGGCGCAGACCTCAACCGCGTGCGGCAGCAGGTGATCCAGCTGCTCTCCGGTTACCAGGGCAAGGAGACCGCCACCGCCGGCGGTCCTGCCGAGGGCACCCCCTCCACGTCCCTGGTCCTCGACCAGTTCGGCCGGAACCTCACCCAGGCCGCTCGTGAGTCCAAGCTCGACCCGGTCATCGGGCGCGAGAAGGAGATCGAGCGGGTCATGCAGGTGCTGTCCCGCCGTACGAAGAACAACCCGGTCCTGATCGGTGAGCCCGGCGTCGGCAAGACCGCCGTCGTCGAGGGTCTCGCCCAGGCCATCGTCAAGGGCGAGGTGCCCGAGACCCTCAAGGACAAGCACCTCTACACCCTGGACCTCGGCGCGCTGGTCGCCGGCTCCCGCTACCGCGGTGACTTCGAGGAGCGCCTGAAGAAGGTGCTCAAGGAGATCCGCACCCGCGGCGACATCATCCTGTTCATCGACGAGCTGCACACGCTGGTCGGTGCGGGTGCCGCCGAGGGCGCGATCGACGCGGCGAGCATCCTGAAGCCGATGCTGGCCCGCGGTGAGCTGCAGACCATCGGTGCGACCACGCTGGACGAGTACCGCAAGCACCTGGAGAAGGACGCGGCCCTGGAGCGCCGCTTCCAGCCGATCCAGGTCGCGGAGCCGTCCCTGCCGCACACGATCGAGATCCTCAAGGGCCTGCGCGACCGGTACGAGGCGCACCACCGCGTCTCCATCACCGACGAGGCGCTGGTCCAGGCCGCCACGCTGGCCGACCGGTACATCTCGGACCGCTTCCTGCCGGACAAGGCGATCGACCTGATCGACGAGGCCGGTTCCCGGATGCGCATCCGCCGGATGACCGCGCCGCCGGACCTGCGCGAGTTCGACGAGAAGATCGCCGGTGTCCGCCGGGACAAGGAGTCCGCGATCGACTCGCAGGACTTCGAGAAGGCCGCCTCCCTCCGCGACAAGGAGAAGCAGCTCCTGGCCGCCAAGGCCAAGCGGGAGAAGGAGTGGAAGGCCGGCGACATGGACGTCGTCGCCGAGGTCGACGGCGAGCTGATCGCCGAGGTCCTCGCCACGGCCACGGGCATCCCGGTCTTCAAGCTGACCGAGGAGGAGTCCAGCCGTCTGCTCCGCATGGAGGACGAGCTGCACAAGCGGGTCATCGGCCAGGACGACGCCGTCAAGGCGCTGTCCAAGGCGATCCGCCGTACCCGTGCCGGCCTGAAGGACCCGAAGCGTCCGGGTGGCTCGTTCATCTTCGCCGGTCCGTCCGGTGTCGGTAAGACCGAGCTGTCCAAGGCGCTCGCGGAGTTCCTGTTCGGTGACGAGGACGCGCTGATCTCCCTCGACATGTCGGAGTTCAGCGAGAAGCACACGGTCTCGCGTCTCTTCGGTTCGCCCCCCGGCTACGTGGGCTACGAGGAGGGCGGCCAGCTGACCGAGAAGGTGCGCCGCAAGCCGTTCTCCGTCGTCCTGTTCGACGAGGTCGAGAAGGCCCACCCGGACATCTTCAACTCGCTGCTGCAGATCCTGGAGGACGGTCGCCTGACCGACTCCCAGGGCCGGGTCGTGGACTTCAAGAACACGGTCATCATCATGACGACCAACCTCGGCACCCGGGACATCTCCAAGGGCTTCAACCTGGGCTTCGCCGCCGCGGGCGACACGAAGACCAACTACGAGCGCATGAAGAACAAGGTGTCGGACGAGCTGAAGCAGCACTTCCGGCCCGAGTTCCTCAACCGCGTCGACGACGTGGTGGTCTTCCCGCAGCTGACCCAGGGCGACATCCTGCGGATCGTCGACCTGATGATCAGCAAGGTGGACGAGCGCCTGAAGGACCGGGACATGGGCATCGAGCTGTCCCAGACCGCCAAGGAGCTGCTGTCCAAGAAGGGCTACGACCCCGTGCTGGGCGCCCGGCCGCTGCGCCGGACCATCCAGCGCGAGATCGAGGACTCGCTGTCGGAGAAGATCCTCTTCGGCGAGCTGCGCCCCGGTCACATCGTGGTCGTGGACACCGAGGGCGAGGGCGAGTCCCAGACCTTCACCTTCCGCGGTGAGGAGAAGTCGGCGCTGCCCGACGTCCCGCCGATCGAGCAGGCGGCGGGCGGCGGCCCGAACCTGAGCAAGGAGGCGTAGGCCTCACGGCCACGCGAAGGAAGGGCCGGTGCCCTCGGGCACCGGCCCTTCCGCATGCTCCGGCCCCTCCGTACACCCCGGGCCCGCGGGGATGTCGGACGCCCCGCGCGGATGTCGGACGAGGCCGCGGGTGTCGGACGAGTTCGCTGGTGTCGGACGAGGCCTTCGCTGGTGTCAGACGAGGCCGCGGGCGTCGGCGGCGGCCGCGGCCGGATCGTGGAAGCTGATCCGTACCTGCGGCTGCGCCGCCCGCAGCCGGACCAGCTCCGGGTGCTGTGGCGACAGCTCGTATCCCCGGGCCCGGGTGAGGCTGAGCCGGGTCAGCGCCGGGAACACCGCCGGCAGCCCCTCGGCCCCGGCCAGGTCGGTGACCTGGTACAGCCACAGCGACCGCACCCGGGGCACCGGCTCGAACCGCAGGAGCTGCGCGGGCGACTGGGCGTTGGTCCGGACGTCGGTGATCCCGGGGAGGCGCGGACGGCCGCCCAGAACTCCGCGGCGCTCAGCGGCAGGGGCAGGACGATCGTGGTCAGCGACTCCCATGCCTCGATGCCGCGGGCCGCGATGAGCCGCTGGCTCCACAGGGCGAGCCGGGTCACCCCCCGGTGCACGGGCACGTCCCCACCGAGGTCAGGTGCGGGGTGGAGAGGATGAGCGAGGTGAGGGCCGGGACCCGCGCCAGCTGTCCCAGCGCCTCCGGCTGGAGCGGCGCACGCAGCGACAGCGTGGTCAGCGCGGGCAGCTCGGCCAGGGCGGCGACGTCCTTCAGCGCCGGCAGGCTCGGCGACACGTTCAGCAGCTCCAGCACCCGGCCGTGCCGGCGCAGGAAGTCCAGGTCCTCCAGCGCGGGCAGCCGCTCCAGGCGCAGCCTGCGCAGTGCGGGCAGCTCGGTCGTGGCCAGTTCCGCGGAGGTGAACGCGCCGCTGAGCGCGAGCCGCTCGGCCGCCGGCAGACCACCGAGCAGCGGGAGCTGTTCACGGGCGCTGACGGGCAGCGTGTAGCGGGGCGGTACGCGGCTGAGCACCGAGCGGGCGTACTCGGCGAGCGGGAAGTTGCTCCAGGACTGCGTCAGTCTCAGATGGACCGCCCTCGGCAGTTCCGGCAGCGCGACGAGCCGCTGCGCGTAGCCGAGGGCCTCCGCGCCGCCCACCCGGCCGACCAGTTCGGCGACCGCCTCGAGCCGGTGCCCCTCGAGCCGCTCCGGATCCGGCAGCAGCCGCAGGACGTAGGAGCCGAGCCGTGCGACCTGGGGCACGTCGGTGAGGGTGAGGGAGGCGAGCAGGGCGGCGACGCGGTCCCGGATCCGCTCCTGGAGTTCGGCCTGGAGCCAGGCCGCGTGCTGGGCGCACAGCGCGGCCAGCACGTGCAGCTGCATCCGCAGCCGGGGCGGGGTCCGCGCCGCGTCGGCCCGGGCCAGCAGCCCGGTCAGCAGGTCGCCGATCTCCTCGCGCCGGCAGTGCCCGGAGGCGAGCAGGACGACGTCCTGCCACAGCACGTCGTCGGCGTTGCGCACCAGTTCCCGCAGCGAGTTGCTCTCGACCAGTTCCTTGGCGGCGAGGAAGTCCTGGAAGGTGCGGTGGATGAACTGGTAGGAGCCGTCGCCGCGCTGCTGGAGCAGGCCGGAGCGGTTGAGCAGGTGGGTGAGGACGGCGTCGGGGCCGCCCTGGTCGCGTACCCGTTCCATGCCCGCGAGCGCCGTCTCCAGCTGGGGCCGGGCCTCCTGGCGGGTGAACTCCGACTGGCCGCAGCGCACCAGCCAGACCGCGATCCGCTGGAGGATCTGCTGGTGTTCCTCCACGCTCATGGTGATGCCGTCGGGGGAGTCCACCCGGCGCCGCCGGTCCCGGTGGCCGAGCATCATCTCCAGGGTCGACCGGTAGAGCTTGAACCGGGTCTCGGGCAGGAATCCCTGGTGCCGGCGGTGCAGGGCGCAGATCACCGCGCAGAGCAGGGGGGTGCGCGCGAGATCGCGCAGGGCGGCGTTGTGCCGGAACTGCTGGGCGAGGTCGCGTTCCAGCTCGCCGAGCAGTTCGTGGTCGTCGTCGTCCAGCCGGGCGGCGCGGTGCCAGCAGGCCACGAACGTCTGGATGTCGTCGTCCCGCATGGGCAGCAGGCGCAGTTCCTCGAACCGCTCCTCCTCCAGCCAGTCGGGCTCGACGGCCAGCGGGCGCACGGTGGCGACGCAGCGGGTGCGCGGATAGCGGGCGAGCAGCGCGGACAGCCAGCGGTGGGCTTCCTCCCGGTCGGCCTGCGGGATCTCGTCCAGGCCGTCCACGAGAAGCAGCGCACGTCCCGCCTCCAGTACCCGGCCGGCCCAGCCGTCGGGCGGCTCGTCGACGACCAGCGGCGCGGCGTGCGGAAGCCCGGCGGGGAGGGGAAGGCGCTGTTGCGGGCGCGCAGGGTGCGCAGCGGGACGACGAAGGGGACGAGGCCCTTCAGCCCGGCGAGGTCGACGCTGACCGTGCCGGCGGCCGTCTGCGCGGCGAGCCACCACAGCAGGGTGGTCTTGCCGGCGCCGGCGTCCCCGCGGACCAGCACCCGGGAGCGGGTGGCCAGCAGCGTGTCGATGCGCTGCGGGGCGCGGCTCGTCACGGAGAAGGGCTGCCGGGTGGTCGCCGTGTCCAGGTTGCGCGCGGCGGACTCGGACAGGCGCGGGGCGGCCTCCAGGCTCAGATAGGCGGAGCCGAGGTCCCACTCGGCCTCGCGGCGGTTGAGGTCGTCCAGGCCGAAGATTCGCATCTTGCGGAAGGCGATGCCGACGGCGTGGGCGTAGTCGCGCTCGTAGGCGCTGTCCTGCGGATGGTGCCGGGTGACCGGTTCGGATTCCGGGAGGTCGTACGGCAGCGCGGACAGGTGGGACACCGGGACGCCCTCCGCGCGCAGATGGCCGCGGCCGCGGGGGATCGAGCTGACGATGCCGAGCAGGACGTCGCCGGCGAAGACGGGCGCGCCGGACAGTCCCGCCAGTGGGCTGGGTCCCTGGGCGGGGCCCTCGTCGGCGGGGACCGGTCGAAGGAGAAGGTGAGGACCGTGCGGGGGCGGGCGGCGGCGGGCAGCACCCGGCCGGTGAACTGGTCGGTGGCGAGCCCGGTCCCGCCCCGCCGCTGGATGTCGGGGTAGCCGATGATCTCGCAGTCCGGGAGGGCGTGCTCCGTGGCGAGGTGGCCGACCCGCACGTGCCCGGAGCACGGCAGCTCGTCCGCCGTGAGCAGCAGGGCCGCGTCCAGTCCCGCGTCCGACCAGACCACCTGGGCGGTGGTGCGGTCGGCGCACCGGGGATGCGCGACCTCCGGCGCGGTCGTGGCGCCGACGACATGGGCGCAGGTCAGCACCAGGTGTCTGTTGAGGGCGACGCCGCTGCCCTGCCGGTCTCCGAGCACCACCACGGCCCGGGCCGCCGGGCTGTCGGTGGCGATCACCGGGTGGGGCGCTGGGGGTGGGGGACCGCCGGCTCCTGGCCGAAGCCCTCGGTGCTGCCCGGTCGTGGTTGCCGACGAGCCAGGCCTCGCGGGTGGCGGCGTCGCGCGGGGTGAGGGTGAAGGCGACGCGGTGGGTGCGGCCCGTGCTGCGCCCGGCGTCCGCTCCCGCCTCGACCACCAGGGCCTTGATCCTGCCGCCGGCCTTCACGTCCTTGCGCAGCTCCACGGTGAACTCCATCTCGATGGAGCCGACTTCGAAGGAGAGCGGCTGTCCGGTGGCGCGGGCGGCGGCGTCGGTGAGCTGGTCCCGCACGGAGGCGATGGCGTCGGCGAGTTCGATGCCGTCGAAGGCGTGTTCGTGAGCGGTGTCCATGGCTTCCCCCGTCTCTCAACTCCCCTGAATTTTACGTCGCTTCGCCCTTCCGTGGTGGTGGTTGCGGGACCGGTCCCACGTGCGCCGGCCGACCGGTGCGCACAACGCGGGGAGCGGTGCGCGGAACACGGGAGCGGCCCGGCCGGGAAATGCGGGAGCGGGCCGGCCGGGAAACGCGGGAGCGGGCCGGTGGCAGTCCAGCCCACCGGCCCGCTCCCGTACCCGGCCTCGTCCTACGACAGCTGTCCGTCGTAGTCCGGCAGCTTGAACGTCTTCTCGGCATGGCCGCCCGAGAGGTCGGTGGCGCTGTTGCCGATGTTCGCGATGATCGTGTAGCCCTTCGACTCGATGTCCACGCGCTGGGCGGTCTTGTAGTCGGCGACGTTCTTGAACAGGTCGAAGAAGCCGCGGACGTACAGGCCGGAGGACTCGTAGCCGGCGTGGTCGAGGTTCCACTCGGTGGGGTGGTAGATGACCCCCGGGCGGGCGGTCACGAAGAAGAGGGCGACACCGCGCTCCTGGGCGTACCGGGCGGCCTCCAGCACGGGCGCGTTGGCGGGCTGCGGGTAGCTGAAGCCGAAGTCGGTCTCCAGCGAGGTGTTGTCGATGTCGAGGACGATGGCCTGCTTCTCGCCGGGCCGGGCGTCGGCGATGCGCTCCTTCAGATAGGGCATCGCCCGGTCCATCACGGCCCGGCAGTCCCGCTGCCAGGTGTCGTAGTCGACGTCGGCCGCGGCGGTGACGGCCGGGGCCGGGGCGGGCGAGGCCGTGTCCGCTTCGGCGGGCGCGACCGCGAGGGTGAGCACGGCGCCGGTGACGGCGGCGGTGCCGAGGGCCCGCTTCCAGGCGCGCCCGGGCTGTCTGGTCGGTCCGTTCTGTCCGGTCATGGGGGGTGGCGTCCTCTCATGCCTGCGCGGATGCCTGACGGCATCACGGTGTCGCGGGCATGCTCGCGTCAACAAGTGGCCGAACGGCAACGATTGGGTTACTGACCAGTTGTCATCCGGGCCCGGGCTGCGGGTGCGGTGAGGGGTCGGGGCGGGTGGATCCAGTAGCCCCGGTCACATCCGGACGGCCCCGCCGGGCGCCCGCCGGTGATGTGCCGCACAGGACGTGCGTCACGTACTACGCGGAATAGGAGAACGGGCGAGAACTACGAAATCGGGCATATCCCTCCACTGAGACGGGCGGAACCCGGTGCTCTGAGCTGGTCTGTCCGGAATGAGCGCTCTGTCGAGCCGCGTGAAGTTTGGTGATGAAGTACTACATGTCGTCGTAGGTCACACCTTTGTGCGGTTACGACCGATCGGGTTACCAAGGTGAGGCCCGCCCGGCGAACGCCTGTGCGTCTCCCGGATGGGCGTTCCTGTGCTCCCGTCCCCATGAGGTTCGAATGTTCTCGCGTGTCACGTCCCGCATCTCCCGTCCGACCACCCTCCGCACCCGCGCTGCCGTGATGGCCGCCGGTCTCGGCACGTCGGTCGCTCTGGGAGCCGGGGTCGCGGCCGCCGTCGACACCACGGCGGCCTCCACCAGCGCGTCCGCCACCGCGCACGCCGTCGAGGCGCAGGCCGCCGCCCAGGCCAAGGCCGCCGAGGCCGCGAAGGCCGCCAAGGCGGAGAAGGCCGCGAGCGCGAAGAAGACCGCCGCCGCCAAGAAGGCCGCCGCCAAGAAGAAGGCCGCGTCCTGGGTCGACCCGGTCAAGAAGTACACGCTCACCGCGAGCTTCGCGCAGAACGGCGGCATGTGGGCGTCCAAGCACAGCGGCCAGGACTTCGCGGTGCCGGTCGGCACCAACGTGGTCGCCACCCACGGCGGCACCGTCGTCAAGGCCGGCCCGAACGGCGCCGGTGACGGCCCCGCCTACGGCAACGCCATCGTGATCAAGCACGGCAACGGCACGTACTCCCAGTACGCGCACCTGTCGAAGGTCGACGTGAAGGTCGGCCAGATCGTGAAGACCGGCCAGCACATCGCCAAGTCCGGCAACACCGGCAACTCCAGCGGGCCGCACCTGCACTTCGAGATCCGCACCACCCCGAACTACGGCTCGGCCGTGGACCCGGTCGCCTTCCTGCGCTCCAAGGGCGTGACCGTCTGACGGGCCTACGCCCACGGGTGCTCCCCGGGGAGCACCCCGGTGACTTCCCAGGGGAGCACCCCGGCGGGATTCCTAGGGGTGCCGCGCTCCGCCCCGGTGCGCACGGGTGACCAGGTCGGTGGCGACCTCGAGAACGGCCTCGCGCTTCTTCTCGGGGTCGGCCTCCAGGTCGTGCAGGACGAACAGCCCGGCGTGCAAAGTGAACAGCGCACTGACGCAGCGGACCTGGTCGACCAGGTCCGCTTCCGGGTCGATGAGGATGTCCTTCAGGCCGAGCACCCGCTCCTTGAACATCTCGCCGATCCGCAGCTCCCGCACCGTCGCCTGGTTGTCGTGCATGAACCGGAAGAGCGGGGCGGCGTCCGCCAGGGCGTCGCTGTAGCGGCGGATGATCTCCTGTTTGGTCTCCAGGGTGTGCGGCTGCCGGCGGCCCCACTCGACCAGGTCCTCGATCGGCTTCGAGAGGTCCTCGAAGATGCCGACCAGGATCTCTTCCTTGGTCTTGAAGTGGTAGTACAGCGCGGCCTTGGTGACCTGAAGGCGCTCGGCGATCTCGCGCAGCGAGGTCTTCTCGTACCCCTGCTCGGCGAAGAGCTCGAGCGCCACGTCCTGGATGCGCTGGCGGGTGTCCCCGCGGCGCCGCTGCTTGCTGCCGTCCATCGTGCCGCCCATCCTCCTACGCCGCGCGCCCCACGAAAACTTACTTGACGCCCGGCTAGTACGGCGTCTACCTTCCCGAGTGTAGTGAACTAGCCGGTCGGCAAGTAAGCGGCGATGCGGCCGCAGCGGTGCCGGCCCGGCCGGAGCGGATGGGGGAGCGCAGGGATGGCTGACGCGCCGAACGGCGGTGCCGTCGAGCGGGACGACACCGGAAAACAGCCGAGGAGCGTGCGGGTCGTCCTGCTCGCCCTCATGATCGCGATGATGCTCGCGATGCTGGACAACATGATCATCGGCACCGCGATGCCGACGATCGTCGGGGAGCTGGGCGGGCTCGAACACCTCTCCTGGGTGGTGACCGCCTACACCCTCGCCACCGCCGCCTCCACCCCGCTGTGGGGCAAGCTCGGCGACATGTACGGCCGCAAGGGCTCGTTCCTGACGTCGATCGTGATCTTCCTGATCGGCTCCGCGCTCAGCGGCATGGCCCAGGACATGGGCCAGCTCATCGGCTTCCGGGCGGTGCAGGGCCTCGGTGCCGGCGGCCTGATGGTGGGCGTCATGGCGATCATCGGCGACCTGATCCCGCCGCGCGAACGCGGGCGGTACCAGGGCATGATCGCCGGCGTGATGGCGCTGGCGATGATCGGCGGCCCGCTGGTCGGCGGCACCATCACCGACCACTGGGGCTGGCGCTGGGCCTTCTACATCAACCTGCCGCTCGGCGCGGTCGCGCTGCTCGCCGTCGGCGCCGTCCTGCACCTGCCGAAGAAGCGCGCCCGGGCCCGCATCGACTACTTCGGCGCCGTCCTGCTCACCGTCGGCATCACCGCGGTGGTGCTGGTCACCACGTGGGGCGGCACCGAGTACGCCTGGACCTCCACGCGGATCATGGAGCTGATCGCCATCGGCGTCGCCGCGCTGGTCGGCTTCGTGTTCTGGCAGTCCAGGGCCGCCGAGCCGATCGTGCCGCTGCACATCTTCCGCAGCCGCAACTTCACGCTGATGTCCCTGATCGGGTTCATCGCCGGCTTCGTGATGTTCGGCGCCACTCTCTTCCTGCCGCTGTACCAGCAGGCGGTGCAGGGCGCCTCCGCGACCAACTCCGGGCTGCTGCTCCTGCCGATGCTGGGCGCCATGCTCGTCACGTCCATGGTCGCGGGCCGGGTGACCACCGACACCGGCCGCTACAAGGTCTTCCCGGTCGCCGGTGCCGCGCTGATGGTCCTCGGCCTGTACCTGCTGTCGCTGATGGACACGGACACCTCGCGCCTCACCTCCGGCGTGTACATGGCCGTGGTGGGCCTCGGTATGGGCTGCCTGATGCAGATCACCATGCTCGTGGCGCAGAACAGCGTGGATCCCGCGGACATGGGCGTGGCCTCCTCCTCCACCACCCTCTTCCGCACCCTCGGCGCCTCCTTCGGGGTCGCGATCATGGGTGCGGTGTTCAACCACCGGGTCCAGGACGTCATGGCCGAGCGGGCCGGTGCGCCGGGCTCGTCGGTGACCGAGCGGTCCGCGCAGCTGGACGGGCCGAGCCTGGCCAGGCTGCCGGAAGCCGTCCGGGAGGCGTACGAGCACGCCGTGTCGGCCGGTACCCACGGGGCCTTCCTGCTGGGCGCGGCGGTCGCCGTGCTCGCGCTGGTGGCGGCCGTGTTCGTCGTCGAGGTGCCGCTCAAGGGAGCGGGACCGAAGGCGGCGGACGGGCCCGGTGACGGGACGGTGCCGGAGAGGACGCCGGTGAGCGAGGCGGTGTGAGGCCTTCCGGCCCGCGCGTCCGCGCGCGGGCCGGTCATCTGCGGATGAGGCCCAGCTCCATGGCGGCGGCGACGGCGGCGGTGCGCGAGTCGACGCCGAGCTTGGTGTAGATGCGGGTCAGATGGGACTTGACCGTCCCCTCAGTGAGATGCAGCCGGGCGCCGACGGCCTGGTTGGACAGGCCCGCGGCGACCAGGGCCAGCACCTCGGTCTCGCGCCGGGTGAGGGCGGTGCCGGGGGTGCGCAGCCGGTTCATCAGCCGGTCCGCGACGGCCGGGGCCAGCGCGGTGCGGCCCGCCGCCGCCGTGCGCACGGCGGCCGCCAGCTCCTCGGGCGGGGCGTCCTTGAGCAGGTAGCCGGTCGCACCGGCCTCGATCGCGGGGAGCGTGTCGGCGTCGGTGCCGTAGGTCGTGACGATCACCACCCGGGGGGCGCCGGGGCGCGCCGTGATCGCGGCGGTGGCCTCGGCCCCGGTCATCCCGCCGCCGAACTGGAGGTCCATCAGGACGACGTCGACGTCGCCGCGGGCGGCCCGGGCCACGGCGTCCTCGGCGGTGGCGGCCTCGGCCACCACGTCCATGCCGGGCTCGGTCTCCAGCACGGCACGCAGCCCGGCCCGTACGACGGGATGGTCGTCGGCCAGCAGCAGACGGATGACGGTGTCGGTCACGGGCGAGCCTCGGAGACGGGTCGGGATGCGTGCGGGGACCGGGGCGCGGACTCGGGCCGGGACCGGGACGAGGCGCCGACGTCCACAGGCGAACCGGCGTCCACGTCGTCCACCGGCGAACCGGCGTCCACGTCGTCCACCGGTGAACCGGCGTCCACCGGTGAACCGGCGTCCACCGGTGAACCGGCGTCCACCGGGTGAGCGGCAGCTGGGCGGCCAGGGCGGTGCCGTGTCCGGGTGCCGACTCGACGGTGAAGGTGCCGCCGAGGGCCTCGACCCGGGCCCGCATCGCGGCCAGCCCGAAGCCGCCGGCCCGCGGGTCCCGGCCGGCGACGGCCGGCCGGCCGGGGTCGAAGCCGCGGCCGTCGTCGACGACGTCCACGGCGACATGGTCGCCGAGGTGGCTGAGGGTGACCTCGGCGGTGGTGGCCCCGGCATGGCGGACGGTGTTGGCGAGCGCGGACTGGGCGACGCGCAGCAGCGCGGCCTCGTGCCCGGCCGGCAGCGGCACCGGGTCGCCGGTGACATGGAACCGCGCGGTGATCCGGTGCCGGGAGCTGGTGGTGGCGCACAGCCGTTCCAGGGCGCCCGCGAGGGTCGTGCCCTCCAGCGCGGGCGGGGCCAGCGCGGCGACGAACCGGCGGGCCTCGGCGAGATTGTCGACGGCGGCCTGCCGGGCCTGGCCGACATGGCGGGCGGCGCTCTCCGGAGCGTGCGGCAGGGAGCGTTCGGCCGCGCGCAGCAGCAGCTGGATGCTGGACAGGCCCTGGGCGAGGGTGTCGTGGATCTCCCGGGCCAGGCGCTCGCGCTCGGCCAGCACCCCGGCGGTGTGCTGGGCGCGGTCCAGATCGGCACGGGTGGCCGTCAGCTCCTCGATCAGCAGCCTGCGCCGCTCGCTCTCCCGGTACAGGGCCTGGTAGCCCCGCACCACCGCCACGGCCACGGCGGCGCCGAGAGCCGGCCCGATCGCCATCGCCGCGCCGAAGGAGCCCTGGTGCAGGGCGTAGCCGGCGACGGCGGCCGCCGCCGTGGCCGCCACCGCGGCCGGTCCGGCCGGCGGGGCAGCAGGTGCAGCTGGAGGAAGTACAGCGGGAACGCCACCCACACCCCGTCGGGCGACAGGGACAGCAGCGCCAGCCACCCGGCACCCACGGCGGCCAGCCACAGCCCGGCGGCCCGCCGCGAGCGGCGCACGCGCGGCAGGGCGGGCCCGGCCGCGTAGACCAGGCCGCACAGGGCCGCCGCGGCCACGACCGCCCCGGGTGCGGACGGCCGTCCGTCACGGCCCGCCCGGCGGACAGGGCGAGCAGACCGGCGACCAGCAGGTGCAGGCACCAGCTCAGGGCCCGGGTGGTGGGCGTCGGGACAGGGGCGGCGGTGTTCACAGTGGGTCCAGGCTACGGAGCCGGGCGCCCGGACGGCCTCCATCGAAAGTCACAACCGGGACACCGCCCTTCGATCCCCGAAGTCCCGCCGCCCGCCGGATGCCCGCACGGCGGCCCGGCGGCGAGGCTGGGCGGCGACGGGGCGGACGCGAGCCCGCCCTTTCCACGTCACTCGTCCCCACCCCACCGGAAGGACCGGCCGACCCGTGTTCGTCGCCTGGAGAGACCTCAGGTTCGCCAAGGGACGGTTCGCCCTGATGGGCACCGTCATCGTGCTGATCACCCTGCTGGTCGGGCTGCTGTCCGGGCTCACCGCCGGGCTCGGCCGGCAGAACGTCTCCGCCGTCACCGGCCTGCCCGCCGACCGGATCGCCTTCCAGGCCCCCGCCGGCGGTCAGGACCTGTCGTACGCCGACTCCACCGTCACCCGGCAGCAGTGGCGGCGCTGGGCCGAGGTCCCCGGCGTCGAGAGCGCCGAGCCGTTGGGCATCACGATCACCAGGGCCACCGCCGGGAACCGGAGCACCGGCGTCTCCGCCTTCGGTGTCGAGCCCGGCTCCCCCTCGCCCCGCAGAGCCGCCGGCTCGGTGACCGCGCGGTCGTGCTGTCCACGGCCGCGGCCGGCGAACTCGGCGTGCGGACCGGCGACTCCGTCACCCTGGCCGGCCTGCCGCTGACCGTCGCCGCCGTCGGCGGCGACGCCCACTTCAGCCACACCCCGGTCGTCTGGACCAGCCTCGGCACCTGGCAGCGCACCGCGCCTGCCTCCGCCGCCGACGGGCCGACCGCGACCGTCATCGCCCTGCGGACCACCTCCGGCGTGCCGTTCGCCGCCGTCGACGAGCGGCTCGGCACCGCGACCGTCTCCGTCGAGGACTCGCTCGCCGCGATCGGCTCCTACGCCTCCGAGAACGGCTCCCTGCAACTGATGCGCGGCTTCCTCTTCGCCATCTCCGCCCTCGTCGTCGGCGCCTTCTTCACCGTGTGGACCATCCAGCGCAGCGCGGACGTCGCCGTGCTGAAGGCGCTCGGCGCCTCCACCCGCGGCCTGCTCGGCGACGCCCTCGGCCAGGCCGTCGTCCTCCTGGCCGGCGGCACCCTGGCCGGCACCGGCCTCGCCGCCGCGGTGGGGCCCTCCTCGCCGACGGCACCGTGCCGTTCGTCCTCACCCCCGGCACCGTCCTGGCCCGGCCGCCGTGATGATCGCGCTCGGCGCGCTCGGGCCGCCCTGTCGGTCCGCCGCATCACCTCCGTCGATCCGCTGACCGCCCTGGGGAGCGCCCGATGAGCCTGCACCTGACCGACGTCACCCTCACCTACCCCGACGGCGACTCCCGGCTGACCGCCCTCGACCGGGTCACCCTCGACGTCCCCGGCGGCGGTGTGACCGCCGTCGTCGGCCCGTCCGGCTCCGGCAAGTCCAGCCTCCTCGCGGTCGCCGCCACCCTCATCACCCCCGACTCCGGCACCGTCACCGTCGACGGCACGCCCACCGCCGGACTGAGCCGCCGTGAACTGGCCGCCCTGCGCCGCCGAAGGATCGGCATCGTCTTCCAGCAGCCGAACCTACTGCCCTCCCTCACCGCCGCCGAACAGCTCCAGGTCATGGCCCGGATCGACGGCCGCAGCCCCCGCGCCGCCCGGAACCGGGCCCTGGAACTGCTCGACGCCGTCGGCCTCGCCGGCCAGGCCGGCCGCCGGCCGCACCAGCTCTCCGGAGGCCAGCGCCAGCGCGTCAACATCGCCCGCGCGCTGATGAACGACCCCACCGTCCTGCTGGTCGACGAACCCACCAGCGCCCTCGACCACGAGCGGGGCGCCGCCGTCGTCGGCCTGATCACCCGGCTCACCCACGAGCGGGGCACGGCCACCGTCCTGGTCACCCACGACCACGCCCACCTCGCCGCCGCCGACCGGATCGCCGAGGTCCGCGACGGCCGGCTGCGCGTGCGCACCCCGGCCTGACGGCACGCCCGCTCGCTGTCGGTGCCGCGTGCCACCATCGGCCGTATGGACAAGATGCGGCAGTTGCGGCTGGCCAAGGACGCGATGGACCGCGACTGGGCCGACCCCGGCCTCGACCTGGAGGCCGTGGCCGCGCACGCGGGGTACTCGCGGTACCACTTCATCCGCGCGTTCAAGGAGGCCTACGGCGAGACTCCCGGCCAGTACCTGACGCACCGCCGCATCGAGCGCGCCGAGGACCTGCTGCGCACGGCGAACCTGACGGTGACCGAGATCTGCCACCTGGTCGGCTTCAGCAGCCTCGGCACGTTCTCCGCCCGCTTCAAGGCGTGGACCGGCCTGACCCGAGCGAGTACCGCGCGAAGAACGCCGCCCGCGGCGCCGCGCTCATCCCCGGCTGCTACGCCATGCTCTGGGCCGGCGGATTCCGCACCGCGCCGGCCGCCCCGAGCACCGCAATTCCGAAGAAGCGGGGTGACCGGGCCGCTGCCTACCGTGGCAGGGCAGGCCGACACCGCCCCGACACAGGAGCACGCCATGATCAAGGGTCTCGCCATCGCGACCGTCTGGGTCCTCGACCAGGACCGGGCCAAGGAGTTCTACACCCAGAAGCTGGGGCTGGAGGTCCGTACGGACATGACGATGGGCGAGGGCGGCATGCGCTGGCTCACCGTCGGCTCGCCCGGCCAGCCCGACGTGGAGCTGACGCTGATGGTTCCGGGCGGGGGCGCGATGGACCCCGAGTCCGCCGAGATGATCAAGAAGCTGGTGGCCAAGGGCGCGCTCGGCGCCGGGGTGCTGACCACCGACGACATCCACGGCGACTACGCGAAGCTCAAGGAGCGCGGTGTGGAGTTCCTCCAGGAGCCGCAGGAGCGCCCGTACGGCACGGAGGCGCTGTTCCGCGACGACTCCGGCAACTGGTTCTCCTTCACCCAGCCGCGCGAGGGCGGGCTGGACCTGGACCAGAACTGGTCCTGCTGACCATCCGAGCCGCCCCGCAGGGACGCCGGCCCGGCCCCGGAACGCCGGCCCCGTCGGGCCCGCCGGCCCCGTCGGGCCCGCCCGCCCCGCCGGGCCCGCCCGCCCCGCCGGGCCCGCCCGCCCCGCCGGGCCGGCCGGCCCCGTCCGTCACTGCTGCCCGGACAGCGGCAGCATCGGATAGCTGCCGGTGTTGGTCGGCGCGTGCTCCGGCAGCCACAGCACGGCGACGGCCCCCTCGGACGGCACGTCCTCGGGCGCCCCGGCGGGCCGTACGTTGCGGAAGGTGAGCCGGGCGCCCAGCACCCGCGCCTGCCCGGCCGCGATCGTGAGCCCCAGCCCGTGCCCGCGTCCGGCGCGGTCCGCGCTGCCGGTGCGGAAGCGGCTCGGTCCCTCGGCGAGCAGCGCCTCGGGGAACCCCGGGCCGTGGTCGCGGACCCGGATGACCCGGCCCTCGACGCTGACCTCGATCGGCGGCCGGCCGTGCCGGGCGGCGTTGGCCAGCAGGTTGAACAGCACCCGCTCCAGGCGGCGCGGGTCGGTGGTGACCTCCGACTCGTGCACCACCAGCACGTCGACGTCCGGGTCCTTGGCCGCGACCCGCCGGGTGACGAACTCGCCCAGCATGATGTCCTGCAGCTCCGCCCGCTCCGAGGCGCTGTCCAGCCGGGCCACCTCCAGCACGTCCTCGACCAGCGTGCGCATCGCCTTGGCCCGGTCCAGCACCAGCTCGGTCGGCCGGCCCGGCGGCAGCAGTTCGGCGGCGGTCAGCAGACCGGTCACCGGGGTGCGCAGCTCGTGCGCGATGTCGGCGGTCACCCGGCGCTCGGCCTCCAGCCGCTGCTGGAGGGCGTCGGCCATCGCGTCCACGGCCCGCGCCAGGTCGTCCGTCTCGTCCCGCACCACCCCGCCGATGGCGTCCCGGACCCGGACCTCGCTCTCGCCCTTGGCGACCTGGTTCGCGGCGGCGGCCGCCTTGCGCAGCCGCCGCGAGAGCTGCCCGCCGATGAGCACGCCGAGCGCGCTGCCGCCGAGGACCACGGCGATGGAGCCGATCACCAGCGCCTGATCGAGGTCGTCGAGGATGTCGGCGCTGCGGTCGGTGAACGGGGTGTGCAGGGACATCACGTGCCCGTCCTTGAGCGGCACGGCCGCCCAGATGTCCGTCACGCCGTCCGGCCGGTCGCAGACGAACGTCGCCCGCCGCCCGCTCTCCACCTTCCGGCGCAGCTCGGCGGGCAGCTCCGGGTCGTCGATCTGGGCGTTGGGGAAGTTCAGGCGCCCGGACAGCTCGTAGTTGCGCTGGGCGATCTGGATGCGGTCGTCGGCCAGGTCCCGGGCGTTGTCCAGCATGGACACCCGCGCCGCGTTGTGCACCACCAGGCTCAGCGCGACCGCGACCAGCGCGCCGACCAGGGCGATGGCCGCGCTGAGCTTCCATCTCAGGCCCGTACGGATGCCCGCGCGCCGCACGGACGAGGCGATCAGGCGCCGGAAGAACCCCCGCATGTCCGTCGCTCAGGCCTTCAGCTTGTAACCGAAGCCGCGGACCGTCTCGATGCGGTCCTGGCCGATCTTCGTCCGCAGCCGCTGCACGTGCACGTCGACCACCCGGGTGTCCCCGCCCCAGCCGTACTCCCAGACCCGCTCCAGCAGCTTGTCCCGCGAAAGCACCGTCCCCGGCGCGGACGAGAACTCCAGCAGCAGCCGCATCTCGGTGGGCGTCAGCGCCACCGGCCGCCCGGCCCGGCGCACCTCCATGCCCTCCGTGTCGACCTCCAGCTCGCCGAAGGTCAGCACCCCGCCGTCCGCGGCGGCCCCCGCGTCCCGGCGGTCGCCGCCGGCGTGCCCGAAGCGGCGCAGCACCGCGCGGATCCGGGCCACCAGCACCGCCCCGTCGAACGGCTTGGTCACGTAGTCGTCGGCGCCCGCCTCCAGGCCCAGCACCACGTCGATGGAGTCGGCCCGCGCCGACAGCATGATCACCGGGACGGTGGACTCGTCCCGGATCCGGCGGCACAGGCTGACCCCGTCGAGGCCGGGCACCATGACGTCCAGCAGCGCGATGTCGGGCCGCCGGGCACGGAACGCCTCCAGGCCGGACAGGCCGTCGGGCATGGCGGTGACCGCGAAGCCGTCCCGCTCCAGGGCGAGCTGGGTGGCCTCGCGGATGACGTCGTCGTCCTCGACGAACAGGACGTGGGTCTGGTCTGCCATCGGCGGATCTCTCGGGTCTCGTCTCGTGGTCCTCGTGCCGTCAGTTGTCGGGTGCCGGCGACGGCACGTTCCCGGCGGCGTTGCTGTAGTCGTTGTGCGTGCGGTAGTGCTCGGTGAACCGGTCGCCGGACCAGCGGTAGGTGATCACGTTCTCGCCGGACGGGCTGGCCACCGGGTCGCCGTCCTCGTACACCTGCTTGGTCACCACCAGGTCGCCGCGGTCGATCTCCGCGTAGACCGGGGGCTCCTCGGCCTTGAACACATTCTGGTACCGGCCGTTCGTCTCGCGGTACACATAACTGCCCACACCGACGGCGTCACCGCAGGTCAGCACGTTCACGACGACGTCCTCGGCGGAGCCGCCGGTCAGCTCGCCGTAACTGACGTCGACCGGGTACTCGTCGCCGACGCACGGCTTCAGCTCCCGCCGCACCTCCGCCGAGACCTGCGGGTCGCCCTTCACCAGGCGGACCGCGTCCACCCGGTCGGGGACCTTCGACGGCGACGGGGACGGCGAGGCGGCGGCGCCGGTCACCGCCTCGGCGTGGGCGGGGCCCTCGTCACGGGCGCCGGTGCCGCCGGCGCCGCAGCCGGCGAGCACAAGGCAGAGGGCGACGAGCCCGGCACCCGCCGTGCTCGCCGCCCGTGCGGGGCCGGTTCCCCGGCCGCCGGTCAGGCCGCGCAACGCTCCCGCTCCTCACGCTCCAGCGCGCGTGCGTCCAGATCGCGGGCGACCAGCTCCTCGCGGAGCCGGGCGAGCGCCCGGTGCAGCGTGCTCTTGACCGTACCGGCCGACATGCCGAGGGCGGCGGCCGTCTCCTCCGTGGACATCTGCTCCCAGTGTCGCAGCACGACGACGCTGCGCTGCTTCGGGGCGAGCACCTTCATGACGTCCATGAGCAGGGCGCGGTCGGCGTGCTGCTCGGTGGCGTCGTCCACGGAGGCGTCCGGGAGCTGCTCGGTGGGCACCTCCTCCAGCTTCCGGGCCCGCCACCACTCGGTCCGGGTGTTGATCATCACCCGCCGCAGGTAGGCGTCGGCCAGCCGCTTGTCCTCGATGGTCTCCCAGCGGCCGTACGTGCGGGCCAGCGCCGTCTGCAGCAGGTCCTGGGCGTCCACGGGGTCGGGGACCAGGCGTCGGGCGCTGCGCAGCAGCGCGTCCTGCCGCGTGCGGACGTACTCCTCGAACTCGAGCACCTCGCCCTGCGCCATGGTGAATCGCCTCCCCTTTCCCGTCGGTCCTCGGTCGTGCCGTCTGTTCCGGGCACGAAACGAAGGTAGGGAAGCGTTGTCACGGCACTGTCCGAGGCAGCCTGCGGCTGACCCTCGGCTGTCCGTCGGTTGTGTAACGGAAGTAGGGGCGGCCTAAAAGCGGGCACCGGTTGGGGCGCCTTCGTCCCGTTTCGCCCGGCCCGGCTCCGTGACGGATCCGGGCCGGGCCGCGCCCACGCCGGTCAGGTCAGCGGCAGCCGGTACCGGCCGTCGGGGAGCGGTTCGACCAGGCCGTCGGCGACCAGGCCGTCCAGGGCGCGGGCGCGCTGCACCGGCTCGTGCCACACCCGGTCCAGGGCCGCCTGCGACACCGGCCCGTGCGCCTCGCGCAGCACGGCGAGCAGCCTGCCCCGCACCTGCCGGTCCGTCCCCGCGTAGGTCTGGCCCCGGCGCGGCGGACCGTCGTGCTCCGGCTTGCCCGCCAGCCGCCAGGCGCACTGCGCGGCGATCGGGCAGCGGTGGCAGGACTCGTTGCGGGCCGTGCACACCAGCGCCCCCAGCTCCATCGAGGCGGCGGCCCAGCGGGCCGCGGTCGCCTCGTCCTCCGGGAGCAGCGCGCGGGCGAGCTTGCGCTCGGCGGCGGTGGTCGCGTTCGGCGGGTACTGCACGCCGGTCACGGCCCGGGCGAGGACCCGGCGGACGTTGGTGTCCAGCACCGGGTGCCGCTGGCCGTAGGCGAAGGAGGCCACCGCCGCCGCCGTGTACTCGCCGATGCCGGGCAGGGCGAGGAGCTGGGCGTGGTCGGACGGTACGTCGCCGCCGTGCCGTTCCGCTATGGCGGCGGCGGCGCCGTGCAGCCGCAGCGCGCGGCGCGGGTAGCCGAGCCGGCCCCAGGCGCGGACGGCCTCGCCGGGGCCTCCACGGCGAGGTCCGCGGGGCGCGGCCAGCGCGCCATCCACTGCTCGTAGACCGGCAGGACGCGGCTGACGGGCGTCTGCTGGAGCATGAACTCACTGACCATCACACCCACGCGCCGGCCTCGGGGCGCCGCCAGGGCAGGTCGCGGGCGTGCTCGTCGAACCAGTCGATGACGGGGGAGTGCAGCGCGGCGGCGGCCGGGACCCCGGGAGCGGCCGGGCCGGCGGAAGCGGCCGGGGCGGCGGGGGCACGGGGGCGGGGTGGACGGAACCGGAGTGCGAGGGCTTCGTGGGCGCAGTCATGACCTGACCGATCCTGCCACGGGAGGACGCCCGCACGGGCGCACCGCCACCCTTGAGGGGGGTACCGCACCTGACGATCGACAGAGGTACGCGTGTGCGGCCGGCCGGTAGCGTCGGCCGCATGGAACACCCCGGCCAGGCATCTCCCCCCGACCCCGCGCCCGCCGGCACCCCGGCCGGGCCCGGCGGGGCGGGACGGGACGGGACGGCGCACCCGACCCGGACCGCGGTCCGCGCCCGGGCGCGCCGGGCCGGCGGGGCGGTGCTGCTGTGGGCGGCCCTGGCCCTCCCGGCGGTGGCGGCCGAGGCGCTCGGGCTGACCGAGCCGGCCGGGCCGTGGGCGCGGGCGGCCGGCCTGGCCGTGCTCGCCGCGTCCGCCGCGCTGGCCCGGCACCGCCCGCTCGCCGCCTTCGCGCTCACGGCCGCCCTCGGCCTGGCCACCGCCCCGGCCCTGTTCACCGTCGGCCACGGCCCCGCCCTCGCCGTCCTCGCCCTGCTGCTGGGCCTGCGCGCGCCCCGCGCCCGGCCGCGGCGGCGTGCTTCGCCGCGACGGCCGCCCTGGGCGCCGCGCGGATCGCGTCGGCCGGCACCGACCCGGCCCCCGAGCTGCTGGTGCTGACCGGCACGCTGCTGTTCGGCTGCGTCTTCCCCTGGCTCGGCGGACGCTACTGGCGGCAGAGCCGCGCCCTGGCCGAGGCCGGCTGGCTGCGGGCGGCGCGGCTGGAGGACGAGCAGCGGCACGCCGAGGAACGCGCCCGGCTGCGCGAACGGGCCCGGATCGCCCAGGACATGCACGACTCGCTCGGCCACGACCTGAGCCTCATCGCCCTGCGCGCCGGAGCCCTCCAGGTCGCCCCCGACCTGCCCGGCCACCACCGCACCGCGGCCGCCGACCTGCGCGCCGCGGCGGCAGACGCCACGGACCGGCTGCACCGCATCATCGGCGTGCTGCGCGAGGACGACGACCCCGTGCCGCTGTCCCCGGCGGGCGAGGGCATCGGGCAACTCGTCGCCCGCGCCGCCGAGTCGGGCCTCCCGGTCCGCTGGGAGACGGACCCGGCCGCGCCCGCCCCCGAACCCGGCGGCATCGCCGAACGCCTGCTGCACCGGGTCGTGCGGGAGGCCCTCACCAACGCGGCACGTCACGCCCCCGGCGCCCCGGTGACCGTGACGCTCACCGGGGACCCGCGCGGCAGCACGGTCACCGTCACCAACGGCCCCGCCACCGAAGGCGGTCCGGCCTCCTGCGGCGGCTCCGGACTGCTCGGGCTGCGGGCCGCGGTCACCGCCGTCGGCGGCGACTTCACGGCCGGCCCGCACGGGGCGGGCTTCCGGGTGCGGGCGTACGTCCCGGCGCGGCAGCCCGCCCGGCCCGTCCCGCGCCCTCCCGCCGCCCCCTTCACCCACGCCCGGCGCCGGGTCGCCCTCGGCCTCGGCGCCGCCGCCGGCGCGGGCGTCGTCCTGGTCGGCGGCGCCTTCGCCTGGTACGCCCACACGGAGACCAGCGCGGTTCTCGGCCCCAGCGCCTACGCCGGCCTGCGCCCCGGCATGTCCGCCGCGCAGGTCGCCCGTGTGCTGCCGGAGCGGGAGGTCCGCGACCCGCCCACCGACCGGGCCCCGGCCGCGCCGCCCGGCACCGACTGCCGCTACTACCGCGCGAGCGGCGAACTGCTCGTCTCCGTCGACCACTACCGCCTCTGCTTCGACGCCGGTTCGGGACGGCTGGCCGCCAAGGACGTCGTCCCGCGCGTCGGACGGACCACCACCGAACGCCCCGGGAGTCACCGTGATCCGCGTCCTGCTGGCCGACGACGAGGCGATGGTGCGCGCCGGTGTCCGCGCCATCCTGACCAGCGCAGGGGAGTACGAGGTCGTCGCCGAGGCGGGCGACGGCCGCGAGGCGGTCGAACTGACCCGCGCCCACCGCCCCGACGTCGCCCTGCTCGACATCCGCATGCCCCGCCTGGACGGCCTCGCGACGGCGGAGGAGATCGCCCGCACCACCCCCGGCACGGCCGTCGCCATGCTGACCACGTTCTCCGAACGGGCCTACGTGGCCCGCGCCCTGACCGGCGGCGCGACCGGATTCCTGCTGAAGTCCGGCGACCCGTACGAACTGATCGCGGGTGTCAGGGCGGTGGCCGGCGGCGCGGCCTTCCTCTCCCGACGGTGGCCCGGCACGTGATCGAGGACCTGGGCCGCGGCCCGGGCGGCGGCCGGCTGGCCCGCGAGGACCGGGCCCGCGAGCGGGTGGCGCGGCTCAGCCCGCGCGAACGCGAGGTGCTCGGCCTGGTCGGCGCCGGCCTGTCCAACCCGGAGATCGCCGCCCGGCTGCATCTCGTCGAGGGCACGGTCAAGGCGTACGTCAGCGCGGTCCTGGACCGGCTGGAGGTGCGCAACCGCGTCCAGGCGGCGATCGTCGCCCACGAGGCCGGCCTGGTCGATCCCTGAGCCGGGGTCAGGGGCGCCGGTGCGCGGCGTACGGCGAGCCCGGCGCCGCCTCCCGCCGCGGCCCCGGCCCCGTCAGCCAGCGCACCACGGGCGCCGCGGATCCGCGCATGGCCTGCGCGAGCCGCGTCGCCGGCCCCGTCGCCAGGCGTACGGCGATCAGGGCGACGCCCGCGCCGAGCAGCAGCCCGGCGACGACGTCGTGCGGGTAGTGCACGCCGACGAACACACGGGAGAAGGCCAGCAGCAGCGCGAGCGGCGCGGTCAGCGCCACCAGCGCGCGCCGGACCAGGACCAGGCCCGCCGCCGAGGCACCGGCGATGGTGGCGTGGTTGCTGGGGAAGGACCAGTCGCCGTGCGGGGGACAGGCGGCCAGGGAGGCGGCGGCGCCGGCGACCGCACGGCACGGACGCTCCTGCTCGACCAGGGACTTGAGCAGTTCACTGCCCACGTACGCCACGGCCGTGGCCAGGGGTGCAAGCACCGCGATCGCGAACGCCTGGGCGCTGTCGCGGCGCGCCCGCCACCAGGCGGCGGCGAAGAGCGCGACGAACAGCAGAATGCCGGCCTCCGTGCCCACCTCAGCGGTGTGCTGCACCCACGCGGGCGCGTCGTGGGCGAGGCCGGTGATGTCGCGGTACAGCTCGGTGTCGTCGAAGTCCATGGTCACGGACGGTAGGCGGACGCGTGAAACGGTCACACCCCGCGATCGTCGCGTGGCACCCCTGACGACAGCCAGGGGTGCGGGGTGGTCTCCGGGATGATGATCCGGAAAAGTTGCGGCCCGAACGGCGGGTGGGGCAAGGGAACGTGCCGATCTCTCGTACAGTTTGCGCCGTGGGATCTCTGCGCAATCCGGTCGGGCCGCTTCCCTCCTCCATCTACTGGCGACGGAGGGCCGTACTGCTGTCTGTGATCGCCCTGTTGGCGCTGTTGATCACGTGGATCGTGACCGCCGGCGGCGGGGGCGGCACGGGCGGCCACGACAACGGCGCCGACGGCAAGAATCCCGCGCCCTCGATCACTCCCGGGCCGTCGGGTTCCGGCCCGGCGATCAGCGAAGCGCCGGGCGGGCGCGACGAGTCGGGCGACGGCGAGTCCGCCGGTTCCGGCTCGGGCGACGGGGCGGCGACGGCAACGGCAACGGCTCCGGGGACGGCTCGGGTTCGGGCTCCGGATCCGGCACCGGAGGTGCCGGCGGCAGCGCGGGGGGCGGTTCCGAGGGCGGCACGGGCGCCGGGGTCGGCGCGGGCGACGCCCTGCCCGCCGGATCCGGCCTCCCCAACTGCACCGCGAGTGCGGTCAAGTTGAGCCTGCGCAGCGTCCGCAACACCTACGAACCCGGCCGCAGGCCCGTGTTCGAACTGACCGCGCGCAACACCTCCGGCGGCGACTGCAAAGTCGATCTCGGCCCGAAGGGCGCGGTGCTGACGATCACTCAGGCCGGCGCGGAGGATCCGTACTGGTCCTCCGCCGACTGCCCCAAGGGGCCGGGCAGCCTCCAGTACCGGGTGCCCGCGAACAGCGCGATCACCTACACGGTCACCTGGGACCGCAAGCCCAGCGCGCCGGAGTGCGGCACGCCCCCGGCGGGCTCGGCCAAGCCGGGCACGTATCTGGTGGAAGCGAAGGCCAAGGGCTTCTCGAAGGTGCAGACGTCCTTCGTCCTGGACAGCGACTGACGGCCTCCGCCCCGGGCTCGCCCCGGCCGCGACCGGGGGGCCCGGCCACGCCGGGACGCGGCGCCCTCATCGGAGCCGAGAGGCGGCGTCCTCATCGGAGCCGAGAGGCGGCGTCCTCAACGGAGCCCGGGACGCGCCCGGCCGGAGCCCGGGACGCGCACCCCGTCCGTCAGACGTACCGCTCCAGGATCGAGGACTCCGCCAGCCGCGACAGCCCCTCCCGGACGCTGCGCGCGCGGGCCTCGCCCACGCCGTCGACGGTCTGCAGGTCGTCGACGCTGGCGGCCAGCAGCTTCTGCAGCCCCCGAAGTGCTCCACCAGCCGGTCGATGATCGCCCCGGCAGCCTCGGCACCTTGGCCAGCAGCCGGAATCCCCGCGGCGACACCGCCGAGTCGAGCGTCTCCGGCGACCCCGTGTACCCCAACGCCCGGGCCACCGTGGACAGTTCGAGCAGCTCGGCGTGGGACAGCTTGTCCAGCTCGGCGAGCGCCTCGTCCACCGTCCGCGACCGCTTGGCCGTCGGCTCGGGGACGTAGTCGCGCACGACCAGCTCCCGCTCCGGCTCCACCCCGGCGATCAGCTCGTCCAGCTGGAGCGCGAGCAGCCGCCCGTCGGTGCCCAGCTCCACCACGTACTCGGCGATCTCGGTCGCGATCCGGCGGACCATCTCCAGCCGCTGGGCCACCGCGGAGACGTCCCGGACGGTGACCAGGTCCTCGATCTCCAGCGCGGACAGCGTGCCCGCCACCTCGTCGAGGCGCAGCTTGTACCGCTCCAGGGTGGCCAGGGCCTGGTTGGCCCGGGACAGGATCGCCGCCGAGTCCTCCAGCACGCGGCGCTGCCCGTCGACGTAGAGGGCGATCAGCCGCATGGACTGGGAGACGGAGACGACGGGGAAGCCGACCTGCTTGCTGACCCGGTCCGCCGTGCGGTGCCGCGTACCGGTCTCCTCGGTCGGGATCGTCGGGTCCGGGACCAGCTGGACGCCGGCCCGCAGGATCTTCGACAGGTCGGACGACAGGACGATGCCGCCGTCCAGCTTGCACAGCTCCCGCAGCCGCGTCGCCGTGAACTCGACGTCCAGCACGAAACCGCCCGTGCACATCGCCTCGACCGTCTTGTCGGAGCCGAGCACGATCAGACCGCCGGTGTTGCCGCGAAGGACGCGCTCCAGTCCGTCGCGCAGGGCCGTGCCGGGTGCCACGGCGCTCAGCGAGGCGCGCATCAGGCCATCGGAACCGGCACTCCCACCGGACTTTCCGGGAGCTGCTGCCCGGTCGTTGGCTGCCACTGCACTCCTCCGGTCGCAGGTTCTGGGGCGCTCCCGTGTCGCACACTCGGTCGTACGGACGGGCGAGACCTGGGCAAAGTCTACCGGCGGTCCTCCGGCTCCCGTGGGGCCTCTCGGCGACGCGAGCGCGGAAGGACTCGCAGGGCGTCCCCTATGTCCGCCACTTCCAGGACCTTCATGCCGGGCGGGACCCGGCCCGGATCGCCGGGCACCAGAGCATGAGTGAACCCCAGACGCTGCGCTTCCGCGAGCCTGCGCTGCACACCCGTGACCCGTCTCACCTCACCGGCGAGTCCCACTTCGCCGATCGCGACCAGGTTCTTCGGCAGCGGGGTGTCGGAGGCCGCGCTGGCGAGCGCGAGGGCGACGGCCAGGTCGGCGGCGGGCTCGGAGAGCTTCACACCGCCCACCGTCGCGGAGTAGATGTCCCGTTTGCCCAGGGCGCTGATGCGGCCGCGCTGCTCCAGGACGGCCAGCATCATCGACACCCGGGAGGTCTCCAGCCCGGACGTCGTGCGCCGGGGGGAGGGGATCTGCGAGTCGACCGTGAGGGCCTGCACCTCGGCCACCAGCGGGCGGCGGCCCTCCAGGGTGACGGTCAGACAGGTGCCCGGGACCGGTTCGTCACGTCGTGTCAGGAAAAGTCCGCTCGGGTCGGCGAGGCCCGTGATGCCCTCGTCGTGCAGCTCGAAGCAGCCGACCTCGTCGGTGGCGCCGTAGCGGTTCTTGACGCCGCGCACCAGGCGGAGGCGGGCGTGCCGGTCGCCCTCGAAGTGCAGGACGACGTCGACCAGGTGCTCCAGCAGGCGCGGTCCGGCGATGGCGCCGTCCTTGGTGACGTGGCCCACCAGCAGGGTGGACATGCCGCGTTCCTTGGAGGCGCGGATCAGGGCGCCGGCCACCTCCCGCACCTGCGCCATGCCGCCGGGCGCGCCGTCGATCTCCGGTGAGGCGACCGTCTGGACCGAGTCCAGGATCAGCAGCGAGGGCTTCACCGCGTCCAAGTGGCCGAGCACGGCGGCCAGGTCGGTCTCGGCGGCGAGGTAGAGGTGGTCGTGGAGGGCGCCGATCCGGTCGGCGCGCAGCCGCACCTGGCTCGCCGACTCCTCGCCCGTGACGTACAGCGTCCGGTGCTCCTCGCTCGCGGACTTGGCCGCCACGTCCAGCAGCAGCGTCGACTTGCCGACGCCGGGCTCGCCGGCGAGGAGCACCACGGCGCCGGGCACCAGTCCGCCGCCGAGCACCCGGTCCAGCTCGGGCACGCCGGTGGAGCGGGCCGTGGCCCGGCGGCCGTCGACCTGGCCGATGGGCAGGGCGGAGGTGGTGACGCGGCCGGGCGTCGTCGTACGGACCGCGGGCGCGCCGTACTCCTCGACCGTGCCCCAGGCCTGGCACTCGGGGCAGCGGCCGAGCCACTTGGCCGTCTGCCAGCCGCACTCCGTGCAGCGGTAGGACGGCCGGTCCTTGGTGGTCTTCGTACGGGCAGCCATGCCCGAAACGGTAACCGCCGCCACTGACAGCCCCGCCCCGCGGCCCGCGACGGCCCCGCCCGCCGGCCGCCCTGCCGCCGTCCCGACGGCCGTCCCGCCGGCCGTACAGCAGGCCGTCCCGAGGGCCCCGAACCGGCCATCCGCCGTCCGCTCCCGGCCATCCGCCTCCGCGGGCTCCCGGCGGAGGAAAGGGTTCCTGTCCCCATTGAGGGATCGTTTCACCCGTACGGATTAAAAGTGGCCATCGCGCCAGTTCGCGCCACCCATATCCCCCTACGGTCACCAGGTGATGAGCAGCAGTCCGCAGACCACGACCCGCACGACCGGCGCACACCGGGCGCACCGGGAAGCGCGTGACCGCGCTGCGGCGCGCACGGTGGCGCAGCGGCCGCCCGCGCGCTACGAGCCCTATCTGGACGGCCTCTTCACCTACTGCCTCTCCGTGCTGTGCGACCACGACGCGGCCACCGCCGCCCTGGGCGACGTCCTCCATCTCGCCGAGCGCCGCGGCCACCGCTGTCCCGAGGCCCCGGGGACCGCAGGGCCTGGCTCTACGCGCTGGCTCGCTGGGCCTGCCTGCGCAAGCTGGCCGAGGCCAAGCAGAAACGTCCGGGCAGCCATGCGGCGGGCCGCGCGGCCCGGGACCGCGCCCCCGCCGACCGTGCCGAGGGCACCGCTCCGGCGGCGGCCGTCCCCGACGAGGTCCGGGAGCAGCGCCGCCGCGAACTGGCCCTGCTCGCCTGGCCGGAGGCGGCCGGCACCACCCCGAGCAGCGCGAGGCGCTGGAACTCGCCGTGCGCCACCACCTGGCCGCCCACGAGGTCGCGGCCGTCCTCGGCATGGACCCGGCCGCCGCCCGCGAGCTGCTCGCCTCCGCCGCCTGCGAGGTGGAGCGCACCCGGGCCGCCCTCGCCGTGGTGGAGACCGGCGGCTGCCCGGGCGTGGCCCGCCTCACCGGCAACGACCAGCTGGTGCTCAGCGCCGCCCTGCGCCGCGAGCTGGTCCGGCACGTCGACGACTGCCCGCGCTGCCGCCGCACCGCCGAGCGCGCCATTCCCGGCCGCTGGCCCGGCACCAGCGTGACCCCCGCCGAACTGCCGGTCCTCCCGGCGCCCCGCGCGGCCCTGCGCGTGGTCATGGCGCACCTTCCGCGCGCGCGGGCCGCGGCACCCCGCTTCGACCGGCGCGGCTTCCCGATGGACCCCAAGGACCGCGCGGCCCGCCGTGACCGCCTGCGCGCGCGTGCCGTCACCACGACCGTCGTCGCCACCGTCGTCGCCGCCCCGGTGCTCGCCCTGTGGGCGGCCTACCGGGGCACGCCCGTCGGCGAGGCGGAGGACGGCCGCGCGGCCAGCGCCAGCGAGGCGCACGGCCCGGACGGCCTGGAGGGCGAGGCGGCGGGCGGCTACGAGAACACCGGGAACGCCACGACCGCGCCCGGCGCCCGGTTCGGCGACGACGGCGATTCCGATGTCTCGGTGGAGGTCCACAGCGTCTCGGGCGCCGGCGGACACGGCGCCGGCCGTCTGGAGGTGACCGCGGGCCACAGCGGCGACACCACGCTCATCACGCTCACCGCGAGCGGCCGCTCCGCGGTGCGCTGGTCCGCGTCCACCAGCGCCCCTGGCTCTACCTGAACCGGTCGTCGGGAACGCTCCGCCCCGGCGAGACGCTGACGATCAAGGTGTACGTGGACCATCTGCGCGAGCCGTCCGGCCACTGGAGCGCGCGGGTGGCCGTCTCGCCCGCCGGTGCCGTCGTCACCATCGAGGGTTACGGCACGGCGCCCAGCCCGACGCACCCGCGCCCCGGCACCCCCGGCCACCCGGGTCCCCGGGCACGCCGGCCCCGTCCGACCCGGAGCCGACGCCCTCGACCTCGCCGCCGCCCGACCCGACCCCGAGCCAGACGCCCACGTCACCGCCGCCCCCGGATCCGACGCCCACCGAGCCGTCCCCGACCGGCACGGGCGGCTCGACACCGCCGCCCGGCGACACCGGCGACCCCAGCCCGTCCACGTCGTAGACCGGCCCGGGGTCGTAGACCGGCCCGGGGGTCGTCGACCGTCCGGGGGTCGTCGTCCGCTCCGGGCGCCCGGCGCTGTCGCAGATCCCGCGGACGGCCCCTGCGATCCGCGGGACTCGCGGGCTCAGCGGTGCGCGGCGGGTCGGCGGGGTCGCTGGGACCGGCGGGATCGCCGGACGGCGGGGTCGGCGGGGTGCGGTGCCAGCAGCGGCAGCCGGGAGGCCAGCCGCTCCTCGCACAGCTCGACCAGGCGGTCGTAGCCGGCCTTGCCCATCAGCTCGGTCAGCTCGGCCCGGTAGGAGACGTACACGGGGTCCCGGCGCCGTGCGCCGACGTCGCCGACGTGCACCACCAGTGCAGGTCGTGGCCGCCCGGACCCAGCCCCGGCGGTCGTACTCACCGATCGACACCTGGAGCACACGCGTGTCGTCGGGCCGGTCGATCCACTCGTAGGTGCGCCGGATGGGCAGCTGCCAGCAGACGTCCGGCTTCGTCTCCAGCGGCTCGCGCCCCTCCCTCAGGGCCAGGATGTGCAGCGAGCAGCCCGCGCCGCCGGAGAAGCCGGGCCGGTTCTGGAAGATGCACGAGCCCTGGAAGGGACGGGTCTGCCGGGAGCCCTCGTCGTCCTCTGACACCCAGCCGTTGCGGGTGCCCTCGGCGTGGTTCTGCCAGATGTCGGGGTGAGCCGGGCCACGTGCCCGCCACCCGCCGCTCGTCGTCCTCGTCGGAGAAGTGGGCGCCCAGCGAGCAGCACCCGTCGTCGGCGCGGCCGGCCTGGATGCCCTGGCAGCCGCTGCCGAAGATGCAGTTCCAGCGGGAGGTGAGCCAGGTCAGATCGCAGCGGAAGACCTGCTCGTCGTCGGCCGGGTCCGGGAACTCCACCCACGCGCGCGCGAAGTCCAGGCCCTTCTCGTCCTCGTCGCCCGGCGCGCCCTGCGCGTCCGCCGGCTCGCCGGTCACCGGACGGGACGCGGAACCGAGGGGCTCCGCCGGAGAAGAGCCTCCACTCCTGCCCCCTTGCGCTTCTTGTCCTTCTTCTCCTTCTTGGCGGGTGCGGCCGGCCCGTCCGGTGCGCTGGACCCGGCCGATCCGGCCGGCCCGTGGGATCCGGTGGACCCGGCCGGTCCGTCGCCCCTCCGGCCCGGTCGTTCCGGTCGGTTCGGCAGTCTTGTCGGACTTGCCGCCCTTCGCCTTTTTCGTCTTTGGCACCCGTCCAGGGTAAGTCGCCCGGGACCCGTCCTTACACCATGGCCGCCCGCACCTCGTACCCGCACCGGGGCGGCGCACGGCCGTGCCCGCAGTAGCGTTCCGTCCATGAGACTCGGTGTCCTCGACGTGGTTCGAACACGGTGCATCTGCTGGTGGTGGACGCGCACCCCGGCGCGCGCCCGCTGCCCGCGCACTCGCACAAGGCCGAACTGCGCCTCGCCCAGCTCCTCGACGAGGACGGCGCCATCGGGCCCGACGGCGTCGACCGGCTGATCGCGGTGGTCCACGACGCCCTCCAGGCCGCCGAGGACAAGGGCGTCGAGGACCTGCTGCCGTTCGCCACCTCCGCCGTGCGCGAGGCCCGCAACGCCGACGACGTCCTCGCCCGCGTACGCAGCGAGACCGGCGTCGAGCTGACCGTCCTCACCGGTGAGGAGGAGGCCCGGCTGACCTTCCTCGCCGCCCGCCGCTGGTTCGGCTGGTCGGCGGGCCGGCTGCTGGTCCTCGACATCGGCGGCGGCTCCCTGGAGATCGCGTACGGCATCGACGAGGACCCCGACGCCGCCGTCTCCCTCCCGCTCGGCGCCGGCCGCCTGACCGCCCTCCGGCTGCCCGACGACCCGCCCCGCCCGGACGACGTACGCGCCCTGCGGCGGCACGTACGCGCCGAGATCGCCCGCACGGTCGGCGAGTTCTCCCGCCTCGGCGCCCCCGACCACGTCGTGGCCACCTCCAAGACCTTCAAGCAGCTCGCCCGCATCGCCGGCGCCGCCCGCTCCGCGGAGGGCCTCTACGTCCAGCGCGAGCTGAAGCGGGCGTCCCTGGAGGCGTGGGTCCCCGGCTGTCCGGCATGACCGCGGCCCAGCGCGCGGAACTCCCCGGCGTCTCCGAGGGCAGGGCGGGCCAGCTGCTGGCCGGCGCGCTGGTGGCCGAGGCCGCGATGGACCTGTTCGACGTGGAGACGCTGGAGATCTGCCCGTGGGCCCTGCGCGAGGGTGTCATCCTGCGCCGCCTGGACCACATGGGGCAGGGCTAGGGGGTGCGGACACCCCCTAGGGGGCTCCTCGGGGCCCGGCCGGCGTCCTGGCGCGCAGCGGCGCGAGGTGGTCCGGCCCCGGGGCGAGGGCCGGAATCCGCCCCCGGCCTCCGCGCACCGCGGGGGCCAGGCCCTCCCGGGATACCGCCGCCCGCGCCTATGGCGATGACCACACCGGCGAAGAGGCACCCCGCACCGACCCGACCCCACCCCGTAACCTGTCCTCCGTGGCAGAAGCGAGGGACGTGGTCCGCATCCCGGATGCGAAGGTCGCCCTGTCGACGGCCTCCGTCTATCCGGAGTCCACGGCGACGGCCTTCGAGATCGCCGCACGCCTCGGCTACGACGGCGTCGAGGTCATGGTGTGGACCGACCCGGTCAGCCAGGACATCGAGGCGCTGCGCCGGCTCAGCGACTACCACCACATGCCGATCCTGGCCGTCCACGCCCCCTGCCTGCTGATCACCCAGCGGGTGTGGTCCACCGACCCCTGGACCAAGCTCCAGCGCGCCCAGGCCGCCGCCGAGAAGCTCGGCGCGAGCACCGTCGTCGTCCACCCGCCCTTCCGGTGGCAGCGGCAGTACGCCCGCGACTTCGTGGCGGGGTGTGGCGGATGGCGCACGAAACGGACGTGCGGTTCGCCGTCGAGAACATGTACCCCTGGCGCTACCGCGACCGCGAGATGCTCGCCTACGCCCCCGACTGGGACGTCACCAACGACGACTACCGGCACTTCACGATCGACCTCAGCCACACCGCGACGGCCCGCACCGACGCGCTGGAGATGCTCGACCGCATGGGCGACCGGCTCGGCCACATCCACCTCGCCGACGGCCGCGGCTCCGCCAAGGACGAGCACCTGGTGCCCGGCCGCGGCAACCAGCCCTGCGCCGAGGTCCTGGAGCACCTCGGCCGCACCGGCTTCGACGGCCATGTCGTCGTCGAGGTCAACACCCGGCGCGCGATGTCAGGCGCCGAACGTGAGGCCGACCTCGCCGAGGCGCTGGCCTTCGCCCGGCTCCACCTGGCCGGCGCCGCCCGGGTGCCGCGCCGATGAGCGACGCCGCCCGGACGGCCGGGGAACCGGGGGAGCCGGGGCCTCCGGCGCGCCGCCGCGGGCGCCCCCCGCGCACCGAGTCCGCCGGCACCCGCGACCGCATCCTCACCGCGGCCCGCGCCGAGTTCTCCGAGCGGGGCTACGACAAGGCGTCCGTGCGCGGCATCGCCAAGGCCGCCGGCGTCGACCCCGCGCTGGTGCACCACTACTTCGGGACCAAGGAACAGGTCTTCGAGGCCTCCGTCGAGGTGGCCTTCGCCCCCGTCGTCCGCGCCCCGGACGCCGTCGCCGAGGGCCCGCTCGACGGCGTCGGCGAGCGCTTCACCCGCTTCGTCTTCGGCGTCTGGGAGAACCCCGCCACCAGGACGCCGCTGCTGGCCATCGTCCGCTCCGCCGTCAACAACGAGACGGCCGCGGCCGTCTTCCGCCGTCTGGTCGCGGCCCAGCTGCTGCACCGCATCGCCGCCCAGCTCGACCTGCCGGACGCCGAGCTGCGCGCCGAGCTGGCCGCGGCCCAGCTGGTCGGCACGGCCATGCTGCGGTACGTCATCAAGGTCGAGCCGCTGGCCTCGGCCGACCCGGAGCAGATCATCGCGCGGCTCGCCCCGGTGGTGCAGGGACACCTCACGGGCCCCTGAGACGGCCGGCTCCCGCGGCGGCCGGCTCCCGCGGCGGCCGGGCTCCGGCGGCGGTCGTCCCGGCGGCGGTCGTCCCGGCGGCGCGAGGAGGCCGGACCCCGGTGTCCCGCGAGACGGCCGTCCCGTATTCCGGACAGTGTGTCCCGACCCCTGGATGACGGGCGTACGCTCGACAACAGTCAGAAACCTGTCAGCGCTCTCTGGCAGAACTCTCCGAAGGAGCGAGCGACGATGCCCGAGCTGAGGTCCCGCACAGTCACCCACGGCCGCAACATGGCGGGCGCCCGCGCCCTTATGCGCGCCTCCGGTGTACCCGGTGCGGACATCGGCCGGAAGCCGATCATCGCGGTCGCCAACAGCTTCACGGAGTTCGTGCCCGGCCACACGCACCTGGCCCCGGTCGGCCGCATCGTCAGCGAGGCCGTCAAGGCCGCCGGCGGCATCCCGCGCGAGTTCAACACCATCGCCGTGGACGACGGCATCGCGATGGGCCACGGCGGCATGCTGTACAGCCTCCCTCCCGCGACCTGATCGCGGACAGCGTGGAGTACATGGTCGAGGCCCACTGCGCCGACGCCCTGATCTGCATCTCCAACTGCGACAAGATCACCCCGGGCATGCTCAACGCCGCCCTGCGGCTGAACATCCCGACGGTCTTCGTCTCCGGCGGCCCGATGGAGGCCGGCCGCGCCACGCTGGTCGACGGCACGGTCCGCACGCTCGACCTGGTCGACGCGATGTCCGACGCGGTGAACGACAAGATCTCCGACGAGGACATGCTCCGCATCGAGGAGAACGCCTGCCCGACCTGCGGCTCCTGTTCCGGCATGTTCACCGCCAACTCGATGAACTGCCTGACCGAGGCGATCGGCCTGTCCCTGCCTGGCAACGGCTCGGTCCTCGCCACCCACACGGCCCGCAAGCAGCTCTACGTGCGCGCGGCCGAGACGGTCATGGAGCTGACCCGCCGCTACTACGAGCAGGACGACGCGTCGGTCCTGCCCCGCTCCGTCGCCACCTTCCAGGCGTTCGAGAACGCCATGGCCCTCGACATCGCGATGGGCGGCTCCACCAACACGATCCTGCACCTGCTGGCCGCCGCCCAGGAGGCCGGCGTCCCCTTCGGCCTGGAGCAGATCGACGCCGTCTCCCGCCGGGTGCCGTGCCTGGCCAAGGTCGCGCCGAACGTCGCCAAGGACCGCACGTACTACATGGAGGACGTGCACCGGGCCGGCGGCATCCCCGCCCTGCTGGCGAGCTGCACCGCGCGGGCCTGCTCAACGAGGACGTGCACGCCGTGCACAGCCCCTCGCTCGCCGACTGGCTCAAGACCTGGGACGTGCGCGGCGGCTCCCCGTCGCCCGAGGCCGTGGAGCTGTGGCACGCGGCGCCCGGCTGCGTCCGCTCCGCCGAGGCGTTCTCCCAGTCCGAGCGGTGGGAGTCCCTGGACGAGGACGCCGAGGGCGGCTGCATCCGCTCCGTCGAGCACGCCTACTCCGAGGACGGCGGCCTCGCGGTCCTCAAGGGCAACCTCGCCGTCGACGGCTGCGTCGTGAAGACCGCCGGCGTCGACGAGTCGATCTGGACCTTCGAGGGCCCCGCGGTGGTCTGCGAGTCGCAGGAGGAGGCCGTCCAGAAGATCCTCACCCAGCAGGTCAAGGAGGGCGACGTCGTCGTCATCCGCTACGAGGGCCCCAAGGGCGGCCCCGGCATGCAGGAGATGCTCTACCCGACCTCGTACCTCAAGGGCCGGGGCCTGGGCAAGGCGTGCGCGCTGGTCACCGACGGCCGCTTCTCCGGCGGCACCTCCGGGCTGTCCATCGGCCACGCCAGCCCCGAGGCGGCCTCCGGCGGCACCATCGCCCTGGTCGAGGACGGCGACCGCATCCGCATCGACATCCCGAACCGCTCCATCGAGCTGCTGGTCGACGACGCCGAACTGGCCCGCCGCGAGCAGGCCCTGAACGGCGTGTACGCGCCCAGGAACCGCGACCGCAAGGTCTCCGCGGCCCTGCGCGCCTACGCCGCGATGGCCACCAGCGCCGACAAGGGCGCGGTCCGGGACGTCACCAAGCTCGGCTGACCGTCCCCGCTCGGGCCCACCGGCCCACCGCGCCTGCGCGGACCCGGCCGTCGTCGTTCCGGCGGCCGGGCGCTACCAGGCGGCCGGGTCCCGCCCGTCCACCGCGAACACCGTGCCGTCGGGGGCACCGGCGTAAACCCGGCCCTCGGCGGCCACGGGCGCGGGCAGCGCGGCGGGCACCCCGTCCCCGGCGCCGAGCCGCGGCGGCGTCTGCCCGAGCAGCTTCCCGGCGCGGGCGTCCACCCCGAGGAGCCGGCCGTCGGGTCCGGTGACGTAGACGTGCCGGCCGTCGGCGGCGGGCGCCGATCCCGGGCCATCCCGGTCTCCAGCCGCCAGCGCTGCCTTCCGGCCGACATGTCCACGGCCACCAGGGATCCGCCGTCGCCCATCAGGTAGACGTCGGTCCGCGGACGGTGCCCTGGGCGGCGTCGACCGGCACCGGCAGCGCCACCCGGCGTACCTCCCGGTGCCCGGGGTGAAGCGCAGCACGGCGCCGGCCCGCCCGTAGACGGCGTCCCCCTCGGCGAGGTACACGGAGCCCTCCGACGCGCCGAGCAGATCCAGCGTGCCCGGCAGTTCCTCGTCCCACCGCACCTCGCCCGTGGCCGGGTCCACCGCGCCGACCCGGGTGCGCGAACCGTTGGCGGACACCGTCGCCGCGTACGCCGTGGCGGACGTCTTCGCAGCGGCGCCCGGCGCCGGCCCGCCGCCGAACCAGCGGAAGTACGGCCGGGGCTGCCCGGGAATCCGCCGGTTCCACACGACCTCGCCGGAAGCGGCGTCCACCCCGGACACCGTGCCGTCGGCCCGCGTCAGCAGCAGCGTCCCGCCGGCCGCGGTCACCCCGCTGTAGGCGGGATCGTCGCGTTCCCAGCGCACGTCGCCCGAAGCGGGGTCGAGCGCCTCCAGACCGGTGCCGTGGTCCAGGGCGGGGTGCACCAGCCCGGCCGACACGGCGGGCGGGTCGCCGCGCAGCACGGGGTCGACGGCGTGCCGCCACAGCGGGCGGCCCTCGGCCGGGTCGAGGGCGAAGACCTGCCCGGTCCGCGCGCACACCAGCGCGTCCGCGCCGTACGCGCACTGCGGCACGCCCTTGCCGTCGCCGGCCGGTTCGGTCTCCCAGGCGCTGAACCGCGCGGCCACGGCCTCGTGCGGGGCGCCGTCGCGCGGGGTCTGGCCGCCGCCCGACACCACCGGCACCAGCACGGCCGCCCCGGCGGCCAGCAGCGCCGCGCCCCGACAGCGGCCCACCGACGGCTCCGCCGCCGGCCCGACCGCACGGGGGAGCCGGGGAAGCCGGGGAAGCCGGGGAGAGGGACGGGTCGGATGAGGCCGACGAGGCGGACGGGCCGGACGGGCCGGACGAGCCCGAGGCCCCGGACGACCCGGAGGATCCGCCGGAGCCGGACGACTCGGAGGATCCCCCGGAGCCGGACGACCCGGACGCCCCGGACGATCCCCGGAGCCGGGCGACCCGGAGGATCCGAAGCCTCCCGTCGAGCCGGCGCTTCCGGCCTTCCCCGGCCCGTCCGGTTCCTCCACGCCCGCCCACTGCGCCGGTATGAACGCCTGCGTGTCGTACGAGGCGGAGACCGACCGCAGCTCCCGCATCAGCTCGTCGGGCGTCGGCCGCTCCGCCGGTTCCTTGGCCAGGCACCGGCCGACGAGCCCGGCCAGCTCCTCCGGTACGCCCGTCAGATCGGGCTCGTCGTGCACCACCTGGTAGGCGACGATGTACGGGCTGTCGGAGTCGAACGGCCCGCGTCCGCGCGCCGCGTGCACCAGTACGGAGCCGAGCGCGAACACGTCGGCCGCCGGGCCCACCTCCCTGGGGCGGCGGAACTGCTCGGGTGCCATGAACGGCGGCGTCCCGATCAACTTGCCGGTCTCGGTGCGCAGTTCGCTGTCGGACGGCCGGGAGATGCCGAAGTCGATGACTTTCGGCCCGTCCTCGGCGAGCAGGACGTTGCTCGGCTTCAGGTCGCGGTGCACGACCCCGACCCGGTGGATGTCCCGCAGCGCCTCGGCGAGCCCGGCCATCAGCCGGCGCACCTGGCCGGCGTCCAGGGGGCCGTTCCGCTTCACCTGCTCGGCGAGCGTCGGGCCGGGAATGAACTGCGTCGCCATCCACGGCCGTCCGGCCTCCGGGTCGGCGTCGACGACGGGCGCGGTGAACGCCCCGCTCACCCTCCGGGCCGCCGCCACCTCCTGCCGGAAACGCGCCCGGAACTCGGGGTCCTTGGCGAACTCGGCGTGCACGACCTTCACCGCGAGCTTCATCCCGGAGGCGCTGCGGGCGAGGTGCACGACCCCCATGCCGCCGGAGCCCAGGCAGGACTCCAGCCGGTAGTGACCGGCGTACTCCGGAAGGTCTCCCGGACGTTCCGCTTCCGCGCCCGCTCCGGCGTTCCGCTGTGGCGCCATGGAACCACCCCGTGCTGTTCGTCCGCGCGCGCGATCCACGGAGCCTAGTCGATGACACGTACGAGACCGAGGCGGCTTGCTAGCCTCCCTGTGCGCATCGCGTACAGATGTTTTCCGGCGTGATCCGAGAGATCCGTGATCCCTGGGATCCGTCATGGGGAGACCCGTGATCCCTGGGACCCGTCATGGGGAGATCCGTGATCCCTGGGACTCGTCATCGGGAGATCCGTGATCCGGGAGATCCGGTCCGGGAACGCAGCGCGACCCCGGACCGTCCGGGCGGGGGTGAACGATCGAACGGGGGAGGCTTCACCATGTCCGTGGAGAACATCGCGGAAGTCGAGGGCGGGGACGAGCGCGAGGCGGTCACCTCGACGGCTGCGGCCGCCGCCGTCTCGTACCCGGTCGCGCCCGGCGTGCGGCTGAACGTCCGCAGCGGTCCCGGCACCGGGTACGCGCTCGTCCGGGTCCTGCCCGAGGGCGCCCGGGTCACCATCCACTGCCAGACGCCCGGCACCCGGGTCACCGGCCCGTACGGCACGTCGAACATCTGGGACAACATCGGCAGCGGCCAGTACGTCGCCGACGCCTACGTCCGCACGGGCAGCGACGGCTACGTCACCCACCGCTGCTCGTAGGGGCTGCGGGGAGTCCGCGGGGTGCCGGCGCGATAATCGACCCGTGAGCGCAGAGAACGGCACCAAGGGAAGCAACGGCACCCCGGACACCCCCGCGGGCTCCACGCCGGTGTCGTCCGGCCGCGCCCGGAGCCCCTCCGGTTCTTCGGCACGACGTGGGTGGACCACGACGGCGGTTACACGGCCCGCCGCATCGGCGTCTGCGCCGGTTCGCTCGCCGCGACGGTCGCCGCCTGTCTGATCCTGCGCGTCGCCTACCAGGGACTGCGGATCGCCGAGATCGGCGGGTTCGTCACGATGCTCATGGTCGTGATGTTCGCGGTGTGCAGCGCCCTGGCGTTCCGGCACACGTGGTCGGGCTTCACCACCCGCCCCGACCCGGACCGCCAGGCGTCCCTGCGCGGGCTCCTCGCCATCGGCTTCGTCGGCTCCCTGGCGGCCTACTTCTTCCGTTCCCTCGTCGAGGCACCCGGCGAGAAGCTGCACCGCACCGAGTACGAGACGGCCCGCGCCCAGCACGCGAAGCGCACCTCGCGCCGCTCGGGCAACCCGAAGAAGCGCCGCCGCTGACCGACGCCCCCCGAGGGCCCACCCGCACTCGGACGCTCCCTCACCCGTCCCTCGCCGTAAAACCCCCTGCCCCGCCCCCGCGCCCCCGGCCACCATGGCCGCATGACTTCGTCCCCGGGCACCCCGCACCCCACCGCACCCGCCACGCCGGTGTCACCCACCGCCGCCCCGACCCCGACCCCAACCCCAACGGCCACCGCCGCCACCACCGCCGAGCGAGCCCACTCCTTCAACGCGGCCGCCGCCCAGTACGCCGCCAACCGCCCCTCCTACCCGCCCGCCGTCCTCGACGCCGTGGAGGAACTGGCCGGCCGCCCCCTGTCCGGGGCCCGCGTCGCCGACGTCGGTGCCGGCACGGGCATCGCCACCGCTCTCCTCCACGCCCGCGGCGCGGACGTGATCGCCGTCGAACCCGGCGAGGGCATGGCGGCCCAGTTCCGCCGCACCCTCCCCGACGTCCCCGTCGTCCGCGGCACCGGCGACGCCCTCCCGCTCGCCGACGCCTCCCGGGACGTCCTCACGTACGCCCAGGCCTGGCACTGGACCGACCCGCCCGCGCCGTACCGGAAGCCGTCCGCGTCCTGCGTCCGGGCGGTGTTCTCGCCCTGTGGTGGAACACCGACGCCCTCGACGTCCCGTGGATCGCCGAGGCGGCCGGCCGCACACAACGCCACTTCGGCCTCGACGTCGCCGCCGAGAAGCGGAACGTCGGCGACCATGACGTCGTCCCCGGCCTCCCCGTCACCCGCCGCCGGATCCGCTGGAGCCGCCGCGTCCCCTCGACACCCACCTGGCCAACCGGGGCAGCCACTCGGTCCTCCTCGTCCACGGCGAGGAACGCAGCGCCGCGTTCCTCGCCCGGGAGCGCGAACACCTCCTCGCCGTCTTCCCGGACGGCATCGTCGAGGAGACCTACGACGTGATCCTCCTGCTCGCCACGACTCCCCGGACCGCTTGACGCCCCTCGGCCCGCGGGAGGAGTATTCATCACATGATGAATTACAGGAACCGCTCCTCCCGGCCCCCGACGACCCGCCCGCAGCCCACCCCCCGGCCCAACCCGCGGCCCACCCCCGGCCGCCGTGCACGCCGAGGACGTCACCGTCGTCCGCGGCCCCCGCACCGTCCTGCGCTCCCTCGGCTTCACCGTCCCCCGCGGCCGGATCACCGGCCTCCTCGGCCCGTCGGGCTGCGGCAAGTCCACCCTGATGCGCGCGATCGTCGGCACCCAGGCCAAGGTCACCGGCACCCTCCGGGTCCTCGGCCACCCCGCCGGCCACCCCGCCCTGCGCACCCGCATCGGCTACGTCACCCAGGCCCCCTCCGTCTACGACGACCTGACCGTCCGCCAGAACCTCGACTACTTCGCCGCGATACTCGCCCCCGGCACCGCCGCCGCCGAGCGCCGCCACGACGTCGACCGCGTCCTCGCCGACGTCGACCTCACCACCCACGCCGACGCCCTCGCCGGCACCCTCTCCGGCGGCCAGCGCAGCCGCGTCTCCCTGGCCGTGGCCCTGCTCGGCGCCCCCGAGCTGCTCGTCCTCGACGAGCCGACGGTCGGCCTGGACCCCGTCCTGCGCCGGGACCTGTGGGCCCTCTTCCACGACCTCGCCGCCGACCGGGGCGCGACCCTCCTCGTCTCCTCCCACGTCATGGACGAAGCCGAGCGCTGCCACCGCCTCCTCCTGATGCGCGAGGGCGAGATCCTCGCCGAGGACACCCCCGACGCCCTGCGCACCCGCACCGGTGCCGACACGGTCGAGGAGGCGTTCCTGCGCCTGGTGGACGAGGCGGCAGCGGCGGCCCGCACCACCCGCCCGAAGGAGACCACCCGATGACCGCCCCGACGACCCGCCCCGCCCCGCCCGCCCCAGGCCCTCCGCCACCCGCCCCCTGACCCCCTCCCGCACCACGGCCACCGCCGCCCGGGTCCTGCGCCAGCTCGCCCACGACCCCGCACCATCGCCCTGCTGCTGGTCGTCCCGTGCCTGATGCTGTTCCTGCTGCGCTACGTCTTCGACGGCAGCCCGCGCACCTTCGACACCATCGGCGCCTCCCTCCTCGGGATCTTCCCGCTGATCACGATGTTCCTGGTCACGTCCATCGCGACCCTGCGCGAGCGCACCTCCGGCACCCTGGAACGCCTCCTCGCCATGCCCCTGGGCAAGGGCGACCTGATCGCCGGCTACGCCCTGGCCTTCGGCGCCCTCGCCGTCGTCCAGTCGGCCCTCGCCACCGGCCTGGCGGTCTGGTTCCTGGACCTCGACGTGACCGGCAGCCCCTGGCTCCTGCTCCTGGTCGCGTTGCTCGACGCCCTCCTCGGCACCGCCCTCGGCCTGTTCGTCTCGGCCTTCGCGGCCTCCGAGTTCCAGGCGGTGCAGTTCATGCCGGCCGTGATCTTCCCCCAGCTCCTCCTGTGCGGCCTCTTCACCCGCGCGACAAGATGCACCCCGCCCTGGAGGCGGTCTCCGACGTCCTGCCGATGTCCTACGCGGTCGACGGCATGAACGAGGTCCTCCGCCACGCCGACGCGACCGCCGCCTTCGTCCGCGACGTCCTGGTCGTCGCGGGCTGCGCCCTGCTGGTCCTGACCCTGGGCGCGGCGACCTTGAAACGCCGAACGCCCTGACAGCCCGTCGAGCGTTCGAGGCGGCGGCGACCCTGGAACGCCGAACTGCATGTCAGCCCGTCCGGCGCTCGAGGCGGCGGCGACCTTGAAACGCCGAACGCCCTGACAGCCCGTCCGGCGTTTGAGGACGAGGCCGTCCAGGCCGAAGCGGGGGTCCGGGGCGGCAGCCCCGGGGTCGGGAACGGGCAAGGGGCGGCGGGGGCGAAGAACCTGGACGCCCGCCACGTCCCGCGTCCCGCGGACTGGACACACCACCCCACCCCGCCACCACCAGTGCGAGGATGACGACGACGGACCACGCACCCCAGACAGGTCACCGGAGGGCCCCCGACCCATGACCCAGAAAGTCGCAGTCCTCGGCACCGGCAAGATCGGCGAAGCCCTGCTCAGCGGAATGATCCGCGCCGGCTGGGCCCCGGCCGACCTCCTGGTCACCGCCCGCCGCCAGGAACGCGCCGACGAACTCCGCACCCGCTACGGAGTCACCCCGGTCACCAACGCCGAAGCCGCCAAGACCGCCGACACCCTGATCCTCACGGTCAAACCGCAGGACATGGGCACCCTCCTCGACGAACTCGCCCCGCACGTCCCCGCCGACCGCCTGGTCGTCAGCGGCGCCGCCGGCATCCCCACCTCCTTCTTCGAGGAACGCCTCGCCCCGGCACCCCGGTGGTCCGGGTCATGACGAACACCCCGGCCCTCGTCGACGAGGCCATGTCCGTCATCTCCGCCGGCACCCACGCCACCGCCGAGCACCTCACCCACGCCGAGGAGATCTTCGGCGCCGTCGGCAAGACCCTCCGCGTCCCCGAGTCCCAGCAGGACGCCTGCACGGCCCTCTCCGGCTCCGGCCCGGCGTACTTCTTCTTCCTCGTCGAGGCCATGACCGACGCCGGCATCCTGCTCGGCCTGCCCCGCGACAAGGCCCACGACCTGATCGTCCAGTCCGCGATCGGCGCGGCGGTGATGCTCCGCGACAGCGGCGAACACCCCGTCAAGCTCCGCGAGAACGTCACCTCCCCGCGGGCACCACCATCAACGCCATCCGCGAACTGGAGAACCACGGCGTACGGGCCGCCCTCATCGCCGCCTGGAAGCCGCCCGCGACCGCAGCCGCGAACTCGCCTCCGGCACCAAGGACTGACGAACCCGCTTCCGGCACCAAGGACTGACGAACCCGCCTCCGGTACCGAGGACTGACGAACCCGCCTCCCGTACCGAGCACCGGCCCCGGCGACGGGGCGCGCCGCGCGCCACCGCACCACGCGCCCCGCCACCGGCCCGCGCTACCGGCCCGCGCTACCGACCGGCGGTCACCCCGCCGACCCGGCCCCGGCCCCCGCGGCCCCGACCCGGCCCCGCGGCCCCGACCCCGGCCATCGCGGTCCCCGCCCCGGACGCCGCGGGCAGCAGCCGATCGCCCGATAGGCGGCGTCCACGGTCGGACGCGCCATCTCCCGGGCCCGCTCGGCACCGAGCCGCAGCACGTCGTCCACATGACCGGGATCGGCGCACAGCTCCCGGTGCCGCTCCTGCAGCGGCCGCAGCACCTCGATCACGGCGTCCGCGACATCCCGCTTCAGATCCCCGTACGACGCGTAGCCGGCCGCCAGCTCCTGAGGCGTCCTCCCGGTGCAGGACGCGAGGATCTCCAGCAGGTTGGCCACCCCGGGCCGCCCCTCGGGGTCGTGGACGACCTCCCGCCCGCTGTCGGTCACGGCCCGCATGATCTTCTTCCGCACCACGTCCGGCTCGTCCAGCAGGTAGACGATCCCCGGCCCGGTGTCGTCGCTCTTGCCCATCTTCGACGTCGGATCCTGCAGGTTCATCACCCGCGCCGCGACCTTCGGCAGCGTCGCCCGCGGCACCACGAACGTCTGCCCGTAGCGCTGGTTGAAGCGCACGGCCACGTCCCGCGTCAGCTCCACGTGCTGCGCCTGGTCCTCCCCGACCGGCACCTCCTCGGCCCCGTACGCCAGGATGTCGGCCGCCATCAGCGCGGGGTACGTCAGCAGGGACAGCCGTACGCTCCCGCCCCGCGCCCGCTCCCGCGGCGCCTTCTCCTTGTACTGGACCATCCGCCGCATCTCCCCGTCGGTGGCCACGCACTCCAGCAGATACGACAGCCGCGTGTGCTCGTCCACATGGCTCTGCACGAAGAGAGTGCACAGCCGCGGATCGAGTCCCGCCGCCAGCAGCAGCGACGCCGACTGCCGGGTGAGCCGCCGGACCCGCGCCGGGTCGTGGTCGACGGTCAGCGCGTGCAGGTCGACGACGCAGAACAGCGCGTCGGACTCGTGCTGGTCGACGGCGGCCCACTGCCGCATGGCTCCCAGGTAGTTCCCCAGCGTCAGATGCCCGGTCGGCTTGACCCCGCTGAAGACCCGCTTCATCTCTCCACCTCCTGGTCGGGACCGCCGCCGTCCGCCGGCCGCCCCTCCGGGAGGGAGATACGAGAACGGCCGCCGAGGCGGCGGCCGTCGTGTGCATACGTGAGTGCGGCCGCCGTCAGGCGGCCCACCACAGCTGGGTGCACGTACGCGTCATCACGCGACCCACAGTACGCCCCCGAGGGCCGTCCGCCCCGTGGTTGACACACCAGGACCCCATCCGTATTGTTCTCCGGGTTGTCCGACGTGAGCGCCGACTCCGGTCGGTCCCCGGACGACCATCCCGCAAGTACCACCCACCTCGACGACAGTCGTCTGCCGACCCTGTCGCCGTGACACTGGCGTGCGTATTTACGGAATGGGAATCCGAGTTCGAAAGAACGCGGCACTCGATTAGCTCGAGAGCCGAGGATCCGCTAAAGTCTCACCTCGTCGGAACGGCCCAACAGCCGCGAAGACGAACCCTCCTGACAGGGAATCAGGCCCGAAAGGATCTGATAGAGTCAGAACCGCCGGAAAGGAAACCGCGAGAGCGGAGACCTGGAAAGCACCGAGGAAATCGGATCGGAAAGATCTGATAGAGTCGGAAACACCGAAGGGAAGCGCCCGGAGGAAAGCCCGAGAGGGTGAGTACGAAGGAAGCGTCCGTTCCTTGAGAACTCAACAGCGTGCCAAAAGTCAACGCCAGATATGTTGATACCCCGTCTCTCCCACTCCGGGAGGGCGAGGTTCCTTTGAAAAACACAGCGAGGACGCTGTGAACGTCGGGACTATTCCTCCCGATGTTCCGCTCTCGTGGTGATACCGGATCACCGGTAAGCATTCACGGAGAGTTTGATCCTGGCTCAGGACGAACGCTGGCGGCGTGCTTAACACATGCAAGTCGAACGATGAACCACCTTCGGGTGGGGATTAGTGGCGAACGGGTGAGTAACACGTGGGCAATCTGCCCTGCACTCTGGGACAAGCCCTGGAAACGGGGTCTAATACCGGATACAACCACTGGGGCATCCTCTGGTGGTGGAAAGCTCCGGCGGTGCAGGATGAGCCCGCGGCCTATCAGCTTGTTGGTGAGGTAACGGCTCACCAAGGCGACGACGGGTAGCCGGCCTGAGAGGGCGACCGGCCACACTGGGACTGAGACACGGCCCAGACTCCTACGGGAGGCAGCAGTGGGGAATATTGCACAATGGGCGAAAGCCTGATGCAGCGACGCCGCGTGAGGGATGACGGCCTTCGGGTTGTAAACCTCTTTCAGCAGGGAAGAAGCGAAAGTGACGGTACCTGCAGAAGAAGCGCCGGCTAACTACGTGCCAGCAGCCGCGGTAATACGTAGGGCGCAAGCGTTGTCCGGAATTATTGGGCGTAAAGAGCTCGTAGGCGGCTTGTCGCGTCGGTTGTGAAAGCCCGGGCTTAACCCCGGGTCTGCAGTCGATACGGCAGGCTAGAGTTCGGTAGGGGAGATCGGAATTCCTGGTGTAGCGGTGAAATGCGCAGATATCAGGAGGAACACCGGTGGCGAAGGCGGATCTCTGGGCCGATACTGACGCTGAGGAGCGAAAGCGTGGGGAGCGAACAGGATTAGATACCCTGGTAGTCCACGCCGTAAACGGTGGGCACTAGGTGTGGGCAACATTCCACGTTGTCCGTGCCGCAGCTAACGCATTAAGTGCCCGCCTGGGGAGTACGGCCGCAAGGCTAAAACTCAAAGGAATTGACGGGGGCCCGCACAAGCGGCGGAGCATGTGGCTTAATTCGACGCAACGCGAAGAACCTTACCAAGGCTTGACATACACCGGAAACATCCAGAGATGGGTGCCCCTTGTGGTCGGTGTACAGGTGGTGCATGGCTGTCGTCAGCTCGTGTCGTGAGATGTTGGGTTAAGTCCGCAACGAGCGCAACCCTTGTCCCGTGTTGCCAGCAGGCCCTTGTGGTGCTGGGGACTCACGGGAGACCGCCGGGGTCAACTCGGAGGAAGGTGGGGACGACGTCAAGTCATCATGCCCCTTATGTCTTGGGCTGCACACGTGCTACAATGGCCGGTACAATGAGCTGCGATACCGCGAGGTGGAGCGAATCTCAAAAAGCCGGTCTCAGTTCGGATTGGGGTCTGCAACTCGACCCATGAAGTCGGAGTCGCTAGTAATCGCAGATCAGCATTGCTGCGGTGAATACGTTCCCGGGCCTTGTACACACCGCCCGTCACGTCACGAAAGTCGGTAACACCCGAAGCCGGTGGCCCAACCCCTTGTGGGAGGGAGCTGTCGAAGGTGGGACTGGCGATTGGGACGAAGTCGTAACAAGGTAGCCGTACCGGAAGGTGCGGCTGGATCACCTCCTTTCTAAGGAGCACTTCTAGGCAGCCGCAAGGTTGTCCAGAGGCCAGTACATCAGCGAACGTCTGATGCTGGTTGCTCATGGGTGGAACGTTGACTACTCGGCCAGAGTCTGGGTCGGAGGCTGCTAGTACTGCTCGTAAGAGCGTGGAACGCACGATCTCCGGGTGGATGCTGGTCGGGCACGCTGTTGGGTGTCTGAGGGTACGGCCGTGAGGTCGCCTTCAGTGCCGGCCCCAGTGAACTTGCCGTTTGTCGGCAGGGTGATGGGTGGTTGGTCGTTGTTTGAGAACTGCACAGTGGACGCGAGCATCTGTGGCCAAGTTTTTAAGGGCGCACGGTGGATGCCTTGGCACCAGGAACCGATGAAGGACGTGGGAGGCCGCGATAGGCCCCGGGAGTCGTCAACCAGGCTTTGATCCGGGGGTGTCCGAATGGGGAAACCCGGCAGTCGTCATGGGCTGTCACCCGCTGCTGAACACATAGGCAGTGTGGAGGGAACGCGGGGAAGTGAAACATCTCAGTACCCGCAGGAAGAGAAAACAACCGTGATTCCGGGAGTAGTGGCGAGCGAAACTGGATGAGGCCAAACCGTATGCGTGTGAGACCCGGCAGGGGTTGCGCATGCGGGGTTGTGGGATCTCTCTTCCACGGTCTGCCGGCCGTGGGACGAGTCAGAAACCGTTGATGTAGGCGAAGGACATGCGAAAGGTCCGGCGTAGAGGGTAAGACCCCCGTAGTCGAAACGTCAGCGGCTCGTTTGAGAGACACCCAAGTAGCACGGGGCCCGAGAAATCCCGTGTGAATCTGGCGGGACCACCCGCTAAGCCTAAATATTCCCTGGTGACCGATAGCGGATAGTACCGTGAGGGAATGGTGAAAAGTACCCCGGGAGGGAGTGAAATAGTACCTGAAACCGTGTGCCTACAAGCCGTGGGAGCGTCGGAACAAGGCTTGCCTTGTTCTCGTGACTGCGTGCCTTTTGAAGAATGAGCCTGCGAGTTTGCGGTGTGTTGCGAGGTTAACCCGGGTGGGGTAGCCGTAGCGAAAGCGAGTCCGAACAGGGCGTTTGAGTAGCACGCTCAAGACCCGAAGCGGAGTGATCTAGCCATGGGCAGGTTGAAGCGGAGGTAAGACTTCGTGGAGGACCGAACCCACCAGGGTTGAAAACCTGGGGATGACCTGTGGTTAGGGGTGAAAGGCCAATCAAACTCCGTGATAGCTGGTTCTCCCCGAAATGCATTTAGGTGCAGCGTCGTGTGTTTCTTGCCGGAGGTAGAGCACTGGATAGGCGATGGGCCCTACCGGGTTACTGACCTTAGCCAAACTCCGAATGCCGGTAAGTGAGAGCGCGGCAGTGAGACTGTGGGGATAAGCTCCATGGTCGAGAGGGAAACAGCCCAGAGCATCGACTAAGGCCCCTAAGCGTACGCTAAGTGGGAAAGGATGTGGAGTCGCAGAGACAACCAGGAGGTTGGCTTAGAAGCAGCCACCCTTGAAAGAGTGCGTAATAGCTCACTGGTCAAGTGATTCCGCGCCGACAATGTAGCGGGGCTCAAGCGTACCGCCGAAGTCGTGTCATTCACACAACAGCCCCAACGGGTGTGTGGATGGGTAGGGGAGCGTCGTCTGCCGGGTGAAGCAGCCGTGTAAGCGAGTTGTGGACGGTTGACGAGTGAGAATGCAGGCATGAGTAGCGATACAAACGTGAGAAACGTTTGCGCCGATTGACTAAGGGTTCCTGGTCAAGCTGATCTGCCCAGGGTAAGTCGGACCTAAGGCGAGGCCGACAGGCGTAGTCGATGGATAACCGGTTGATATTCCGGTACCCGCTGTGAAGCGATCAACATCGAATCCAGTGATGCTAAGCCCGTGAAGCCGCCGGCTGAGTCTTCGGACGAGGTCGGAGTGGTGGAGCCGGTGACCCGAGCTGGTAGTAGGTGAGTGATGGGGTGACGCAGGAAGGTAGTCCATCCCGGGCGGTGGTTGTCCCGGGGTAAGGGTGTAGCCCGAGTGGTAGGTAAATCCGCCGCTCATGCAGGGTGAGACCTGATGCCGAGCCGATTGTGGTGAAGTGGATGATCCTATGCTGTCGAGAAAAGCCTCTAGCGAGTTTCATGGCGGCCCGTACCCTAAACCGACTCAGGTGGTCAGGTAGAGAATACCGAGGCGTTCGGGTGAACTATGGTTAAGGAACTCGGCAAAATGCCCCGTAACTTCGGGAGAAGGGGGCCATTTCCGGTGACGAGCTTCGCGCTCTGAGCTGGGGGTGGCCGCAGAGACCAGCGAGAAGCGACTGTTTACTAAAAACACAGGTCCGTGCGAAGCCGTAAGGCGATGTATACGGACTGACGCCTGCCCGGTGCTGGAACGTTAAGGGACCGGTTAGCTCCATTTCGGTGGGGCGAAGCTGAGAACTTAAGCGCCAGTAAACGGCGGTGGTAACTATAACCATCCTAAGGTAGCGAAATTCCTTGTCGGGTAAGTTCCGACCTGCACGAATGGCGTAACGACTTCTCGACTGTCTCAACCATAGGCCCGGTGAAATTGCACTACGAGTAAAGATGCTCGTTTCGCGCAGCAGGACGGAAAGACCCCGGGACCTTTACTACAGTTTGATATTGGTGTTCGGTTCGGCTTGTGTAGGATAGCTGGGAGACTGTGAAAGCGGCACGCCAGTGTCGTGGGAGTCGTCGTTGAAATACCAGTCTGGTCGTGCTGGATGTCTAACCTGGGTCCGTGATCCGGATCAGGGACAGTGTCTGATGGGTAGTTTAACTGGGGCGGTTGCCTCCTAAAGGGTAACGGAGGCGCCCAAAGGTTCCCTCAGCCTGGTTGGCAATCAGGTGTTGAGTGTAAGTGCACAAGGGAGCTTGACTGTGAGACCGACGGGTCGAGCAGGGACGAAAGTCGGGACTAGTGATCCGGCGGTGGCTTGTGGAAGCGCCGTCGCTCAACGGATAAAAGGTACCCCGGGGATAACAGGCTGATCTTCCCCAAGAGTCCATATCGACGGGATGGTTTGGCACCTCGATGTCGGCTCGTCGCATCCTGGGGCTGGAGTCGGTCCCAAGGGTTGGGCTGTTCGCCCATTAAAGCGGTACGCGAGCTGGGTTTAGAACGTCGTGAGACAGTTCGGTCCCTATCCGCTGTGCGCGTAGGAGTCTTGAGAAGGGCTGTCCCTAGTACGAGAGGACCGGGACGGACGAACCTCTGGTGTGCCAGTTGTTCTGCCAAGGGCATGGCTGGTTGGCTACGTTCGGGAGGGATAACCGCTGAAAGCATCTAAGCGGGAAGCCTGCTTCGAGATGAGGACTCCCACCCACTTGATGGGGTAAGGCTCCCAGTAGACGACTGGGTTGATAGGCCGGATATGGAAGCACGGTAACGTGTGGAGTTGACCGGTACTAATAGGCCGAGGGCTTGTCCTCAGTTGCTCGCGTCCACTGTGTTGGTTCTGAAACCACGAACAGCCATTGTGCTGGTTGTTGTTTGTTTCATAGTGTTTCGGTGGTCATAGCGTAGGGGAAACGCCCGGTTACATTCCGAACCCGGAAGCTAAGCCTTACAGCGCCGATGGTACTGCAGGGGGACCCTGTGGGAGAGTAGGACGCCGCCGAACAATTCTTGATGAGAACCCCGCACCGATTCCGGTGCGGGGTTCTCTGCGTCTAGGGTCGGGTCATGCGCTATGACCTGGTCATTTTCGACAACGACGGCGTCCTCGTCGACAGCGAGCCGATTTCCAACCGGCTGCTGGCGGGCTATCTGACCGAACTGGGGCATCCGACCTCGTACGAGGACTCGTTGCGGGACTACATGGGCGCCGCGATGCACCGGGTCCACGATCTGATCCGGGAGCGTACGGGGGCGACGCTGCCCGAGGACTTCGACGACGTCTTCCACGGGCGGGTGTTCGCCGCCTTCGAGCGGGACCTGGAACCCGTGGTCGGGGTGGTCGACGTACTGGAGAAGCTGGCCGCGGACGGGGTGTCGTACTGCGTGGCGTCCTCCGGGAGCCACGAGCGGATCCGGGTGGGGCACCGGAAGACCGGACTGGACCGGTGGTTCGACGACGGGCGCATCTTCAGCTCGGAGGACGTGGGGCGCGGCAAGCCGGCCCCCGACCTGTTCCTCCATGCCGCCCAGCGGATGGGCGTGGAGCCGAAGCGGTGTGCCGTGGTCGAGGACAGCCCCCTCGGGTCCAGGCGGCCGTGGCGGCCGGGATGGACGTCTACGGGTTCACCGGCATGACACCCGCCGCCCGGCTCGGCGGCGCCACCGCGCTGTTCTCCACCATGGGGGAACTGCCCGGCCTGCTGGCGTGAGGCCGGTCGTTCGACGCTCAACCGGGCCGATACGGTGGCGGGCATGAGCGGCCGCGCACAGCTGATGTGGGACGAGGCAGTAACGGGCTACGACTTCGGGCCGGACCATCCGATGGACCCGGTCCGGCTCGCCCTCACCCGACGACTCGTCGACGCCTTCGGGCTCGACCGCGAGATGGACGTGGTCGCCGCCAAGCCGGCCGGCGAGTCCACCCTGCGGCTCGTCCACCGCCAGGACTACATCGACGCGGTGAAGGCCGCCTCCGCCGCACCCGGGACGGCGGACGGGTCGTACGGGCTCGGAACCATGGACGACCCCGCCTTCGCGGGCATGCACGAGGTGTCCTCGCTGATCGCCGGCCAGTCCGTCGGGGCGGCGGAGGCGGTGTGGCGCGGAGAGGCGCTGCACGCCGTGAACTTCGCCGGCGGCCTCCACCACGCGATGCCCGGCTGCGCGTCGGGGTTCTGCGTCTACAACGACGCCGCCCTCGCCATCGCGCGCCTGCTGGAACTGGGCGCCGAACGCGTGGCCTACGTGGACGTCGACGTCCACCACGGCGACGGCGTACAGGCGGCGTTCTGGGAGGACCCGCGGGTGCTGACGGTGTCGCTGCACGAGCATCCGCGGACACTGTTCCCGCAGACCGGGTGGCCCGAGGAGACGGGCGCCGACCGCGCGGAGGGATCGGCCGTGAACGTGGCGCTGCCGGCCGGTACCGGGGACGCGGGGTGGCTGCGGGCGTTCCACGCCGTGGTGCCGGAGGTGATCGCCGACTTCCGGCCGCAGGTGCTGGTGACCCAGCACGGCGCCGACACCCACTTCGAGGACCCGCTGGCCCACCTGGCGGTGTCGCTGGACGCCCAGCGGGCCGTGCAGACGGCCTGCCACGACCTGGCGCACGAACACGCCGACGGGCGATGGGTGGCGCTGGGCGGCGGCGGATACGCGGTGGTGGACGTCGTGCCGCGCTCCTGGACGCACCTGGTGGGGATCGCGGCCGGGAAGCCGGTGGCACCCGAGACGGTGATCCCGAGGGGTGGCGGCAGGAGGTGTACGCGCGGACGCGGCAGCTGGGGCCCGTGCGCATGACCGACGGGCGGTGGCCGGTGGAATGGGCCGCGTGGGAGGCGGGCTACGACCCCGCGGACCGGCTGGACCAGGCCGTGCTGGCGGCCCGGCGGGCGGTGTTCCCGCTGCGCGGGATGCTGGCGTGACCCGCGCCGCCGCGGCCCGGCGGCGCCCCGCCCGCCGGGCGGCCGGGCTTAGGCCGACTGTGGGGTGTTTTCCGGATTCCGCGGATGCCGGGCCGAGCCGTCCGGCACGCTCGCAGGGTGTGGGACTGTGGAGCGCTCCGAGGTCATCTGCTCCGTGCCCGGCTGGCCGGCGTCGTGGCCACCTCGCGGGAGGTGAGCCTGCGGAGCTACCGGCTGTTCGCGGCGCGGGACCCCCGCGCGCTGATCGGCATCGACCCGCAAGGGGCGTGGACCCAGCGGGACCTGCTCGAGCTGATGGCGCAGAAGTGCGGTGTCTCGGCCGATCCACGGCACACCGACGGCCCCGACGTGATCGACCCCGACCGGACGCTGACCGCCCTGGACGCCTTCGCCGGCCGGCTCGCGGCGGCCGCCCGGCGCCGCGAGGCCGTGCTGATCGGCACCGGGCACCCGCACCGGCTGCTCGGTTTCTACGCCGGAATCGCAGACGCGCTGTCGGCGGCGGGATGTGCCGTCCTCACCCCGGCGCAGGGTCGCTGTGTCGACATAACGACCCGGTTCGGTCTACGCACGTACAACCTCGCCTACGTACGGGGAGTCGCGCTGATGCGAGAACCGGGCGCGGAACGCCCCGGTTGTGAGCCCGGCGCACACACGCACTCGCCGCTCCCGGTTCGTACCGCGCTGGCGGCGGCGGCCGACGCCGGCGGGCCGCTGCCGGACCTGGTGATCGGGGACCACGGATGGGTCTGCGGAGCAGGTCAGCTGGGGTTCGAGGCCATCGGGCTGGCCGATACGGACGACCCCGCGTTGTTCGTCGGTCAAGCGGAGGGGACCGTGTCCGTCGTCGTTCCACTTGATGACGCCGTGCGGTCCGCTTACTACCGCCCGCTGACCCGCTACGTACTCAAACGAGCGTGTCTGTCCCAGTAGGACGTTGATGGGTGCACCTCTTCCCCACTCGCATCACCCGCACCTACATTGGGGAGTGAGCACGCAGCGACGAAGAGTCACCGGAAGGGGAAGCCGGTGGCCGTCGAGTGCGGAAGGTTCAGGTGTGTCATGGCTGCAGACCAGAGGCCTCTGAGCGAGGTTCAGTTCCTGACCGTGGCGGAAGTCGCCTCGGTGATGCGAGTGTCGAAGATGACCGTGTACCGGCTGGTGCACAGCGGTCATCTGCCTGCCATCCGGGTGGGACGGTCGTTCCGCGTCCCGGAGAACGCGGTGCACGACTATCTCCGCGAGAGCTACGTGGGGGTGGACACCGCCTGACGGCGCCCGGGGAGGTCCTCAGGGCTTCGTCGGACCTCCTTCACCCCTCGATTACGACCTCGGCGCTCGGGCGGGTAGGCTAGCCCTCGTAGGTCGTGTGGGCCCATGGCGCCCAAACAACCGAGTGATGAGAAGTGAGCGAGGGTAGTCGTGGGCTCTGTTATCAAGAAGCGGCGCAAGCGGATGGCCAAGAAGAAGCACCGCAAGCTGCTCAAGCGCACGCGCGTTCAGCGTCGTAACAAGAAGTAAGCGACGCGACACCGCGAGAGCGTGGACCGTGGCCCCCACCGCACCGGTGGGGGCCACGGCCGTCTCCGGGCACGACATCTCGTCACGTGGTGCATCCGGCGGTCATCACAGCGCAACACCGACCCGCTAGGTTGGCCCCGGACGGGGAACCCGGCAGGGTACGAGCTGCGGAACGACGGCGGTGGCCGGGAGCCCCGCCGGACAGCCAGGGCGGAAGGAAGGCGCTGATCTTGGGCAAGGTCGTGCTCGTGACCGGAGTGGCCCGGCAGCTGGGCGGCCGGTTCGTCCGGCGGATCCAGCGGGACCCCGAGGTGGAGCGGGTCGTCGGCGTGGACGCGGTCCCGCCCGAGCACCATCTGGGCGGCGCCGACTTCGTGCAGGCCGACATCCGGCAGCCGACCATCGGCCGGGTGCTCGCCGAGACGGGCGCCGACACGGTCGTCCACATGGACGTGACGGGCACGCCGCTCGGCAGCGGCAGCCGGACCTCGGTCAAGGAGACCAACGTCATCGGCACCATGCAGCTGCTCGGCGCCTGCCAGAAGTCGCCGGCCGTGAAGCGGCTGGTGGTCAAGTCCAGCACGAACGTCTACGGCTCGGCGCCCCGCGACCCGGCCGTCTGCACCGAGACGACGCCGCCCAAGTCCCTGCCCAGCGGCGGCTTCGCCAAGGACACGGTCGAGGTCGAGGGATACGTGCGCGGCTTCGCCCGCCGGCGCCCGGACGTCGCGGTGTGCGTGCTGCGCTTCGCCAACATCCTGGGCCCGACCGTGGACACCCCGCTCGCCTCCTACTTCTCGCTGCCGGTGCTGCCGACGGTGTTCGGCTACGACCCCCGGCTGCAGTTCGTCCACGAGGACGACGTGGTCGAGGTGCTGCGGATCGCCTCCCACGAGGCCCGGCGCGGCACGCTCAACAGCGGCACCTTCAACATCTCCGGCGACGGCGTCCTGACCCTCTCCCAGTGCTCCCGGCGCCTCGGCCGTCCCACGGTGCCGCTGCTGCTGCCGGCGGTCACCTGGGCGGGCACCGTCATGCGTACGCTGGGGATGACGGACTTCTCCCCGGAACAGATCCGGCTGCTCACCCACGGCCGGGTCGTCGACACCACCCAGATGCGCGAAACGCTGGGGTTCCAGCCGAAGCACACGACCGCGGAGACGTTCGCGGACTTCGCGCGCAGCCGAGGACCCGGACTGCTCCCGCCGGAGGCCCTTGCGGGGGCCGTCGACCGGATCGCGGCACTGTCCCTGAGGGCAGCGGCCACCCCCCGACGCAGAGCGCCAACTGAGGAGCGCATCAACGATGGCGGACGCCAAGGTCATTCCGTTCGACGACGACCGGTCCCGCGGGGCGCGGTACAGCGCCCGTCGCGGCGCCGTGCCGCGGGAGCCGGCGCAAGAGTACGGCCGAGCCCGCGCCGGTCCGGGAGGTCCAGCCGCTGCCGGTGCGGGGAGCCGCGCAGGGCGACGAGGCCCCGGGCCGGAGCGGGAGCAGACGGAGCCGCCCGCCGGGCAGCCGCACGGCGACGGCGACACGGCCGGCGGGGACGGCGGGGACGGCGGCCTGGAGCGGCGCATCGCGGGCGGCCTGGCCTTCCTGCGCCGCCGCCTCACCGGCGACTACGAGGTCGACGACTTCGGGTACGACGCCGAGCTCACCGACCAGGTGCTGATGTCCCTGCTGCGCCCGATGTACGAGAAGTACTTCCGGGTCGACGTGAAGGGCATCGAGAACATCCCGTCCGAGGGCGGTGCGCTGATCGTCGCCAACCACTCCGGGACGCTGCCGCTGGACGGCCTGATGATGCAGGTCGCCGTGCACGACCACCATCCGGCGGGCCGGCATCTGCGTCTGCTCGCCGCCGACCTGGTCTTCGTCCTGCCGGTGGTCAACGAGCTGGCCCGCAAGCTCGGGCACACGCTGGCCTGCGCGGAGGACGCCGAGCGGCTCCTGGGCCAGGGCGAGCTGGTGGGGGTGATGCCGGAGGGCTTCAAGGGCATCGGCAAGCCGTTCAGCGAGCGCTACAAGCTCCAGCGCTTCGGCCGCGGCGGGTTCGTCTCCACGGCGCTGCGGCAGGGCGCTCCGATCGTGCCGTGCTCGATCGTCGGGGCGGAGGAGATCTACCCGATGATCGGCAACGCCAAGACCCTCGCCCGGCTGCTCGGCTTCCCCTACTTCCCGCTGACGCCGACGTTCCCGTGGCTCGGGCCGCTGGGCGCGGTGCCGCTGCCGACGAAGTGGACGATCCAGTTCGGCGAGCCGATCCCGACGGACGGCTACCCGGCGGAGGCGGCCGAGGACCCGATGCTGATGTTCAACCTCACCGACCAGGTCAGGGAGCAGATCCAGCACACGCTGTACAAGCTGCTGGTGCAGCGCCGCTCGGTGTTCTTCTAGGAACCGCCGCCGTCGTCCCCCAGCCGTACGAAGAGGGGCGCCCCTGTCCAGGGGGCGCCCCTCTGCCGTAGGGGCCGTCGCCTCAGTCGGCGTCCTCGCCCTCGATGCCCAGGCCGGGCAGGAGGCCGGGGAGCAGCGGCGGGAGCGTGACGTCGGGCTCGGGGACCGGCGTCCGGCCGCCGCCACCGGTGGACGGCGAGGCGCTGCCGCTGCTGTCCTTCGGCGGATCGAGCAGCCCGCCCGCGCCGCCGATGAGGCCGTCGTCCTCGCGGCCGGAGTCCGCGGACTCGCTGGGGCGCTTGCTGTCGGTGCGGCCGTCGTCGCCGGACGAGCCGCTGCCGCTGCCGGTGCTGGGTTCCGTGGAACGGTCCTGGCCGGGAGCGTCGTCGGGCAGGGTCGACTCGGCGCCGCCGCCCTGCCGGCCCTCGCCGTCGTCCCGGGCGGGGCCTCGGGCAGCAGGGACCGCAGCGGGGCGACGTCCTCCTCTATGGCGTCGAACACCGACGTCACCTGCTCACTGACGTCTCCGAGCTGCACCGGCAGGCGGTCGCGCAGCGCGCCCCAGGTCTCGCGGTGGGAGCGCGAGAAGGCGGAGAGCGCCTGCATCGGGCCGAGCGAGTCGGGGTCGCGGGCGTAGGCCTCGCTGAGCAGCCGGTGGCCCTCCGACGCGTCGTGCCGCATACCGGACAGGGCCCGGCGGATCTCGCCGACGGACTCGTGGTCGAGGTGGCCGCCGCGGCCGCGCTCCAGCAGGCGGCGGGCCTCGCTGAGCCGGGTCGACGCCTGGTCGAGGTAGGCCCGGCCGCGCTCGCCGTCATCGTCGGCGAGGCCGCGCTTGAAGTCCTCGATGCCGCGTTTGAGTCCGTAGAGCGAGTCACCGGGCAGGGCGTCCGAACTGGCAGCGGCGACTCCGCCGAGGGCTCCGGCGGCCACGCCGACGCTGAGGCCGCCGGCGGTGAGGCCCTTGGCCAGCCGTGTGCGCGGCCGGAACCGCTTCAGCGGGGTCGCCCGATGGGCACCACGGGCCCGGCGCTGCTCGGGCACCGAAGGGTCCGCCGCCTCGCCTCCGGCGCCGCCCTCCTGCAGCATGGCCTCGAACGCGGCCACGAGCTGGGCCCGCTGGACGACCTTGACCTCGGGATCCAGCTCCGGGCGGGGCAGCGACGCGAGACCGTCGGCGAGGGCCAACAGGCGCCCCTGCTCCGTCTCTTCCGCTGTGTCGTCGGCCGGTGCGGGTCTCTCGGTCTGCTCGGCCGCCGTGCCCCGATCGGACTGCTCCTCCAGAGCCTGGGCGAAGGCGTTCGCCCGCCGGTGCGCCGATACGTTCGCGATCACTGGCGGCACCTCCTCTCGTCATGACGGTCGACTCCCCAGGGGGTCCTGAGGGTTGCACACCCCGACCCGAACCACACGATCGTGTGATCCGACTCGGTCAGGGAGTGACCACAGGGAGCCTGCATCCCGCACAACGAGCGGCGCGGCACTTGGGTTACGGACGGTGGACGAGCGGACCGCGGAGTCAACAGACTTTCACCGGTGGTGATTTGGGGACAGCGGAGCGTGGCGGCGCCGGGCTCAGCGCGCGTCCTCCGGCAGGAGGCGGGCGAGAGTGCGGACGGCGCGGTACTGGAGCGTCTTGATGGCCCCCTCGTTCTTGCCCATGACGCGGGCGGTCTCGGCGACGGAGAGGCCCTGGAGGAAGCGCAGGGTCACGCATTCCTGCTGCTGGGGGTTGAGGCGCCGGACGGCGTCCAGGAGAGCGGCGTTGGACAGGGACTCCAGGACGGAGTCCTCCGGGGAGCGCTCAACCTCGTTGGCGTCGAGCATCTCGCCGGTGGTGACCTCCAGGCGGAAGCGGCTGGACTTGAAGTGGTCGGCGACGAGGTTGCGGGCGATGGTGACGAGCCAGGCGCCGAAGTCTCGGCCCTGCCAGGTGAAGGTGCTGATCCTGCGCAGCGCCCGCAGAAAGGTCTCGCTCGTCAGGTCCTCGGCGGTCGCCTTGCCGCCGACCCGGTAGTAGATGTAGCGGTACACGGTGTCGCTGTACTGGTCGTAGAGGCGGCCGAAGGCGTCGGCCTCGCCGGCCTGGGCGCGCTCCACGAGATCCATCATGCGGGCGCTGTCGCTGTCCGCCGCGGGACGGCGGGCGGTGGTGGCCCCGGTCCCGGACGGCCGCCCGCGTCTGCCGACGGCGGCGCTGCCGTCGGCGAGCGCGTAGCACGGCGCGGCGGGGGCGGTGGCTGCGGCGAGGGCGGGGACGGCGTACGCGGTGGGGACGAAGTCGCGCAGCAGGTCCTGGACCGATTTGACCGTTGCGCGCAGCGTAGCCAGGCCCGAGGCGTCAACCCCGACGTGTGGGTACACGGGACTCCCAGAGGCAGAGCTTCCATCACGTGCAGTGCGGGACCGTTCACCCGTCGTAGCGACGGAGGGGTACCGGTTTGCGTCTGAGGAGAATAACGCTTCGTGCAGGCACTGCTACACCCAGTTGCTCAAATCATCGATTACGTCGCTTCCGTAACCGATTGACGACGCATCAGATGCCGTGGAGTGATCGATTCCTGATCGGAATGGTCCGGGTTGAGGGGTTCGCTGGACCTGTTGTGGTCGGGTGTGGGTGACGAGGACTGGGGTGGCCGCGGTGCGGGTACGTCACTCTGATTACCCCCGCGGCTTCGAGGCTCACTCGGCGCTACGGGTGTTGCGCAGCCCGGCGTTCACGGGGTGCCCGGCGTTGGCGCTGAGGCCGGGTCGTCGCGCAGCCCGGCGTTTGCGGGGTGCCTCCCCAGAGGGGGTACCCCAGCGCCCACCCGTGCCGCCCCAGCGGCACGACTGCCCGCGGCTGGGCGGACCGGCAGCCCGCGGCTGGGCGGCGTGGTCGTCCGTGGCTTCGCCACCCAGCGGCAGTCGAGGGCGTACCCGGCGTTCGTGCTGGCGTCGAGGGGGCGTTGCGCAGCCCGGCGTTTGCGGGGTGCCTCCCCCAGAGGGGTACCCCAGCGCCCACCCGTGCCGCCCCAGCGGCACGACTGCCCGCGGCTGGGCGGTGTGACTGCCCGCGGCCTACGAGGGTGGGTCGGGCGGAGCCGGTGTTGCCGGCAGGCGGGTACGGCGGTGAGGGGGTGGGGTGGGGGTGTTCGCCCGCAGGGGCGTCGCGAGGGGGCGCCGGGTCCTGTTGTGAGGGACGGTTTCGCGGCGTTCCGAGGACGGACACCCCCCACCCCACCCCCGCCCCCAGAAACTCAGCGCCGGCGACGGTGCAGCGCGATGGCGGCCGCCGTGCCGCCGGCGACCGCGCCGACGCCGGCGGCAGCCGGGATGCCGACCTTGGCCGCCTTGCGCCCCGTGCGGTAGTCCCGCAGCCGCCAGTCCAGCTCGCGCGCGTGTTTGCGCAGTTTCGCATCGGGATTGATCGCGTACGGATGCCCGACCAGCGACAGCATCGGGATGTCGTTGTGGGAGTCGCTGTAGGCGGCGCAGCGCGACAGGTCCAGCCCCTCCGCGATCGCCAGCGCCCGCACCGCCTCCGCCTTCGCCGGCCCGTGCAGCGGCTCGCCGACCAGCTTGCCCGTGTACACGCCGTCGACCGACTCCGCGACCGTGCCCAGCGCCCCCGTCAGCCCCAGGCGGCGCGCGATGACCTGCGCGATCTCCACCGGCGCCGCCGTCACCAGCCACACCCGCTGGCCGGCGTCCAGATGCGCCTGGGCCAGCGCCCGCGTGCCCGGCCAGATGCGCTCGGCCATGTACTCGTCGTAGATCTCCTCGCCGATCGACTTCAGCTCGGAGACCCGGTGCCCCTTCACGATCGACAACGCCGAGTCCCGCGCGTCCTGCATGTGCTCGGGGTCCTCGACCCCGGCCAGCCGGAACCACGCCTGCTGCCAGGCGAACCGCGCCAGGTCCCGGGTCTCGAAGAACTTCCGCTTGTACAGGCCCCGCCCGAAGTGGAACAGAGCCGCGCCCTGCATCACGGTGTTGTCGAGGTCGAAGAACGCCGCCGCCCGTTCGTCGCCGTGCACCGGGAACTCGGCCTCACCGGAGACCGCGGCGTCCTGGGTGGATTTGCAGGCTGCCTCCGCCGAGGCCTCGCCTGCCAACACGCTCCGCGCCGTGGCGGAGCGCCTACGGGAGTGAGCCATCCGAGAGCGGCCATGTCCGTGAGCATAGCCAGTCTGTTCGGTCGTGCCGGAGCCGAGAGGTTCGCAGGGTGTGAACTCTGCACGACCGTGGCGTTAAAGCGCACGCCCGACACCCCGGCCCCCCGGCGCGTCGGCACGAACGTCCACCCCCCGGCCCGCTCACCGCGCCGGGGCTCCCCGAGCGCCCCGGCCGCGCGAGAATGGCCGGCATGAGCCCCTTGTTCCGCCGCAGGCCCCCCGAGGGCACCCGCCCCGCCCCACCGTCCGGCCCCGCCCAGCCGTCCGGCTCCGCCCCACCGTCCGGCCCCGCCCAGCCGCCTCGGTCCGCCGAGAACCATCTCGTCACCCTCATCCGCAAACCCGGCTGTCACCTGTGCGATGACGCGCAGACCGTCGTGGAGAAGGTGTGCGCCGACCTCGGCGTCCCCTGGGAGTCGAAGGACATCACCGAGGACCGCCGCCTCCACGACGAGTACTGGGAGCAGATCCCGGTCGTCCTCGTCGACGGACGCCAGCACACCTTCTGGCGTGTGAACGAGGACCGGCTGCGCAAGGCACTGACCGACGAGTCCAAGTAGTCCGGATGGTCGCTTAGGATCGATGGTGACTTGGTCTCGGGGCGTTGATCATGAGGAGCGTGGGCCGCTTTGCCCCGATGGGAGAGGAACGCGTGCGCACACGCGCCGGTTCCCGGTTCGTGCGCCGGGCGCGCGTGAGCCCGGTCACGTTGGCCGGGCAAATCGGACACCATCTTTGTGCACGCGTTCACAAAGACATAGCCTGCATTCGACGGGGCGGTCATGTAGGGACGTGTGACCGCCTAGAGCCCCGCTCTACCCGCAGGAGCACCGTGGCAACTGGCCGAACACACCGACCGGCGACCCGCAGCCGAGGGATTCCCGAGGCCACCGTCGCCAGGCTTCCGCTGTACCTCCGTGCCCTCACCGCACTCTCGGAGCGTTCCGTACCCACGGTCTCCTCGGAGGAACTGGCGGCCGCGGCGGGCGTGAACTCCGCGAAGCTGCGCAAGGACTTCTCCTACCTCGGCTCCTACGGGACGAGGGGCGTCGGCTACGACGTCGAGTATCTCGTGTACCAGATCTCCCGTGAACTCGGCCTCACCCAGGACTGGCCGGTTGTGATCGTCGGTATCGGTAACCTCGGCGCCGCACTCGCCAACTACGGCGGCTTCGCCTCCCGCGGTTTCCGCGTCGCCGCGCTCATCGACGCCGACCCGGCGATGGCCGGAAAGCCCGTGGCCGGCATCCCGGTGCAGCACACCGACGAACTCGAGGCGATCATCCGGGACAACGGCGTCTCCATCGGCGTCATCGCCACCCCGGCCGGCGCCGCCCAGCAGGTCTGCGACCGGCTCGTGGCCGCCGGCGTCACCTCGATCCTCAACTTCGCGCCGACCGTGCTGAGCGTCCCGGACGGTGTCGACGTGCGCAAGGTCGACCTCTCCATCGAGCTGCAGATCCTCGCCTTCCACGAGCAGCGCAAGGCCGGCGAGGAGGCCGCGGCCGAGGCCGCCGTGCCCGCCGCCGCCCGCAAGCACCCCACCGACCAGGGACCCGACGGGGACGTGCCCGCCGTGATGCCGGCATGAGCCTCCTCGTCGTCGGACTGAGCCACCGCAGCGCCCCGGTCAGCGTCCTGGAGCGGGCGTCCCTCAGCGCGGACGCGCAGCTCAAGCTGCTCCACGACACCGTCGCCGCCGAGCCCGCCACCGAGGCCGCGGTGCTGGCCACCTGCAACCGCATCGAGCTGTACGCCGACGTGGACAAGTTCCACGCCGGTGTCGCCGAGCTGTCCACGCTGCTCGCCCAGCACAGCGGGGTTGGTCTGGAGGAGCTCACTCCCTATCTCTACGTGCACTACGAGGACCGGGCCGTCCACCACCTGTTCTCCGTGGCCTGCGGACTGGACTCGATGGTGGTCGGCGAGGGGCAGATCCTCGGCCAGATCAAGGACTCCCTCGCCAAGGCGCAGGACCTGCACACCGCCGGACGGCTGCTGAACGACCTGTTCCAGCAGGCGCTGCGGGTCGGCAAGCGCGCCCACTCCGAGACCGGCATCGACCGCGCCGGGCAGTCCCTGGTCACCTTCGGCCTGGAGCAGCTCGCCGCGGGCGGCGACGTCCAGGAATGGGCCCGGGCAAGAAGGCCCTGGTCATCGGCGCCGGTTCGATGTCCTCGCTGGCCGCGGCCACGCTGGCGCGGGCCGGGGTCGCCGAGGTCGTCGTCGCCAACCGCACCTTCGAGCGCGCCGAACGGCTCGCGCGGATCCTGACCGAGGGCGACGACACGGACGTGCTGGCCCGCGCGGTACCGATGGACGCGGTGCCGGCCGAGCTGACACGTGCCGACGTGGCCGTCTCCTGCACCGGCGCGACGGGCCTGGTCCTGACCGCCGACGCGGTCGCCGCCGCCGTCGAGGGCCGCACCGGCGCGCCGGCCGGGGAGATCCCGGCCGACGACGACCGCCGTGCCAAGGCCGCCGCCACCGACGTACGGGACGTGCGGGAGGTGCGCGAGACGCCGCTGCCGCCCGCGGGGGTCGGCGCCGACGACGGCTGCCCGCTGGACCTGTCCGGGGTGCCGGCCGGGTTCTCCGTGATGGGCGAGGCCGCCGTCGCGGGCATGGACGCGGCGACGCTGGAGCAGCACGCGGCGTGGGTCGCGGGCGGCACGGCCGTGGACCGGGCGCGTGAGAGCGGACGGCGCAGCCCCGAGGCGGCGGCGGAGGCCGACGCCGAGCTGATCACCGCGCTCGCGGCGACCGCCGCGACCGTCGGACGCATCCCCGAGCGGCGCCGGCCCGAGCCGGTCGCCGAGGTGCCGCGCCCGCGGCCGGTGCTCTTCCTGCTCGACCTGGCGATGCCCCGGGACGTCGACGCCGCCGTGCACCGTCTCGGCGGGGTGCGCCTGGTGGACATCGAGTCGCTCGCCGAGGCCTCCGCGGACGCGCCGATGGCGTCCGACGTCGACATGGTCCGCCGGATCGTCGCCGACGAGGTGGCCGCCTTCGGCGCGGCGCAGCGGGCCGCGCACATCACGCCCACCGTCGTCGCGCTGCGCAGCATGGCCGCGGACGTGGTGGCCGGCGAGATCGCCCGCCTGGAGGGCCGGCTGCCCGGCCTGGACGACAAGCACCGTGCGGAGATCACCCAGACCGTCAAGCGGGTCGTCGACAAGCTGCTGCACGCGCCGACCGTGCGGGTCAAGCAGCTCGCGGCGGAGCCCGGCGGCGCCGGGTACGCGGACGCGCTGCGCACCCTGTTCGACCTCGACCCGGAGACGGTGGCCTCCGTCTCCCGGGCCGGAAACAGCACCGAGAAGAACCGAGGGCCGGCATGACTGACAAGGCACTGAGGCTGGGGACCCGGCGGAGCAAGCTCGCCATGGCCCAGTCCGGGCAGGTGGCCGAGGCCGTGAGCCAGGTGACCGGGCGGCCCGTCGAGCTGGTCGAGATCACCACGTACGGCGACGTGTCGCGGGAGCACCTGGCGCAGATCGGCGGCACGGGCGTGTTCGTCGCCGCGCTGCGCGAGGCGCTGCTGCGGGGCGAGGTGGACTTCGCGGTTCATTCGCTCAAGGACCTGCCGACCGCGCAGCCCGACGAGCTGGTCCTGGCCGCCGTACCGCAGCGCGAGGACCCGCGGGACGTGATCGTCGCCCGGGACGACCTGAAGTTCACCGACCTCCCCAACGGGGCGCGGATCGGCACGGGCGCGCCCCGGCGCATGGCGCAGCTGAACGCGTACGCCCGCGCGCACGGCCTGGAGATCGAGACGGTGCCGATCCGCGGCAACGTCGACACCCGCATCGGGTACGTCCGCAAGGGGGAGCTGGACGCCGTCGTGCTGGCCGCCGCCGGACTGAACCGGATCGGCCGGAGCGACGAGGTCACCGACTTCCTGTCGGTCGACACGGTTTTGCCCGCCCCCGGCCAGGGGGCCCTGGCGGTCGAGTGCACCGCGGAGAACGCGGACCTCATCGCCGCGCTCGGCGAACTCGACGCCCCGTTCACACGGGCCGCCGTGACGGCCGAGCGGTCACTGCTCGCCGCCCTGGAGGCCGGTTGCAGCGCCCCGTGGGCGCGCTGGCCGACCTTCCCCGCTCTCGGCTCCGCTGGAGCGGGGGACCCCAGGCCGACAGGCAGATTGTCAAGGAAATGCGCCTGCGCGGCGTCGTCGGCACCACCGACGGCTCCACGCTGGTGCAGCTGTCCACCACCGGTCCCGTGCCCGAGACGCAGGACCAGGCGCTGGCGCTCGGTCGCGAACTCGCCACCGACATGCTTGCCCAGGGCGCGGCCGGTCTGATGGGGAGCGAGCACATTGAGCCCCACCACCCTTCCCGCCGGTCCGGAACACGGGCACGTCACCTTCCTCGGTGCCGGACCCGGAGATCCGGGACTGCTGACTCTGCGCGCCGTGGAGGCGCTGGCGAACGCGGACGTCCTCGTCGCCGAGCACGAGGTGCTCGACGTCGTGCGCACGCACGCCCGGCAGGGCGTCGCCGAGGTGCACACCGACGGGGACGAGTCCTCGTCGGGCACGCCTCAGCTGACGGTCGTTGACGGCACGTCAAAAACCGTCGAGGCCCCTGCGATGAGGGATGCCGCACATCTTGTCATGGAGGCCGCGCGGGGCGGCAGGCGGGTCGTGCGTGCGGTGTCCGGTGACCCCGGGCTCGACACGTACGCCGCCGAGGAGATGCTGGCCTGCGCCGCCGCCGGGTCCCCTTCGAGGTGGTCCCCGCATCGCGACCGCGGTCGGTGTCCCCGCGTACGCCGGTGTGCCGCTGCGCGACGCCGAGGGCGCGGACGTCCGGTTCGTGGACGCCCGGACGGCCTCGGACCGCTGCTGGACGGAGGTGGGCGCCTCCGACGGCACGGTCGTGGTGTCGACGACCCTGGACTCGGTGGCGGCGGCCGCGGGCGAACTGGTGTCGGCCGGCCGCAAGCCGGACACCCCGCTGACGGTGACGGTCGCCGGTACGACGACCCGGCAGCGCACCTGGACGGCGACGCTCGGCACGATCGCGCAGACCCTGAAGCAGGCGAAGGTGCTGCCCTCGCCGGAGGGCGGCCGGCCGGTGATAGCCGTGGTCGGTGAGCGCAGTGCCGCCGCCCGGCGCGACCAGCTGTCGTGGTTCGAGTCCAAGCCGCTGTTCGGCTGGAAGGTGCTCGTGCCGCGCACGAAGGAGCAGGCGGCCTCGCTCTCCGACCAGCTGCGGTCCTACGGCGCGGTGCCGCACGAGGTGCCGACCATCGCGGTCGAGCCGCCGCGCACGCCCCAGCAGATGGAGCGGGCGGTCAAGGGCCTGGTGACGGGCCGCTACGAGTGGATCGCGTTCACCTCGGTCAACGCGGTCAAGGCGGTCCGGGAGAAGTTCGAGGAGTACGGCCTCGACGCCCGTGCCTTCGCCGGGATCAAGGTCGCCGCGGTCGGCGAGCAGACCGCCAAGGCGCTGATCGCCTTCGGCGTGAAGCCGGACCTGGTGCCCAGCGGCGAGCAGTCGGCCGCCGGTCTGCTGGAGGACTGGCCGCCGTACGACCCGGTGTTCGACCCGATCGACCGCGTCTTCCTGCCGCGGGCCGACATCGCGACCGAGACCCTGGTCGCCGGGCTGATCGAGCTGGGCTGGGAGGTCGACGACGTCACCGCCTACCGGACGGTGCGCGCCTCGCCGCCGCCGGCGGAGACCCGTGAGGCGATCAAGGGCGGCGGTTTCGACGCCGTGCTGTTCACCTCGTCCTCGACGGTGCGGAACCTGGTCGGCATCGCCGGCAAGCCGCACAACGTGACGGTGATCGCCTGCATCGGCCCGGCGACGGCCAAGACGGCCGAGGAGCACGGCCTGCGGGTCGACGTGATGGCCCCCGAGCCGTCCGTGCTCAAGCTGGCCGAGGCGCTGGCCGACTTCGGCGCCAAGCGCCGTGCCGCGGCGATCGAGGCCGGCGACCCGGTGACCCGCCCGAGCGAGCGGCGCCCGGGCTCGCGCAGACGGCGGACCACCACGACGTGACCCGAGCCGGGGCGCCCTCGACGGGGGCGCCCGCTTTCGCGGCGTAGGGTTCCGGGCCGGCACGGTCGGTGGGCCGGCACGGTCGGCCCGGACGAGGGGAGGACACGGATGCCGCGGCGTACCGGGGCGGAGCTGCACTTCGTGGAGCGGGGCGAGGGGACGCCCGTACTTGCCCTGCACGGGTGGACGCCCGACCACCGTCTGATGCTCGGCTGCCTGGAACCGGTGTTCGCCGGCCGGCCCGGCTACCGGCGCCTGTACCCGGACCTGCCCGGCATGGGGAAGTCGCCCGCACCGGAGACGATCACCGGCTCCGACGGGATGCTCGCCGCCGTGCTGGACTTCGTGGACGACCACCTCGCCGACGAGCCGTTCCTGCTCGTCGGCGAGTCCTACGGGGGCTACCTGGCGCGCGGGCTGGCCCGGGCCCGGCGTGAGCAGGTGCTCGGCCTCGCCCTGATCTGCCCCGTCGGCGTCGCCCTGGAGCACGCCGAGCGCCGCGTGCCCGCCCGGCAGGTCCTGCGCCCCGACCCGGAGCTGCTCGCGTCGCTGGACGCGTGGACCGCCGAGCAGTTCGCCTCCGTCTCCGTGGTGCAGACGCCGACGACGCTGCGCCGGACCCGGGAGGAGGTCATCGCCGGGCTGGCGGTGGCGGACACCGGGGCCCTGGCGCGGATCCGGCGGAACTGGGCGCTCGGCGAGAACCCCGAGGACGGCGAGCCGTTCACCCGGCCGGCGCTGATCCTCGCCGGGCGGCAGGACGACAGCGTCGGCTACCTCGACCAGTTCGCGCTGCTGCCACACTATCCGCGCGCCTCCTACGCGGTGCTCGACGTCGCCGGGCACAACCTGCAGATCGAGCAGCCCGAGCTGTTCGGTGCCCTCGTCGGGGAGTGGCTGGACCGGGTGGCGGCCGGGTAGGGGCCGGTCAGGGCGGGCCGGACGGGACGGTGTGGCCGAAGCGGAGCAGGTCCGCCGGGTCGTAGGTGTGCTTCGCGCGGCACAGGCGGGCGTAGACCTCCGGGGTCCAGGCGCGGGCGCGGTCGGCGGCGTTGCCCGGGGCGCCGTGGATGTTGACCATGGTGCAGCCCGTGCCGTACGGCGTCATCGTGGCGCAGAGGGCGCGCACGGCGCGTTCGACGGTCTCGGCGGCCTGGGGGGCGGCCAGGACGGCGACCATCTCGAGCAGGTACTCGGCGTCCCGTCCGCTGACGGCGTCCGCGACGGGCGTCGGGCGGGCCAGGGCGGAAGGCGGACGCCGTCGGGGTCCTCGGCGCGGGGACCGGAACCGCCCGGGCGGGGCGGCGCGGGGTCCCCGTAGGACCAGCATCCACCCGGTGCGGGCGGCCCGCACGCGGGCCCGTCGCACCGACTCGGCGTCGGCAAAGGCACGGCCGGGGCGGGCGTAGCGTAGGTGCCATGACGACGTACGGATCCTTCCCCGGAACCCGGCCCCGGCGGCTGCGGACCACCCCCGTGATGCGTCGGATGGTCGCCGAGACCCGGCTCCACCCCGCGGACTTCATCCTTCCGGCCTTCGTGCGCGAGGGCGTCGACGAGCCGGTGCCGATCGGGGCGATGCCGGGGGTCGTGCAGCACACGCGGGACAGCCTGAAGAAGGCCGCCGCGGAGGCGGTGGCGGCGGGCGTCTCCGGGATCATGCTGTTCGGCGTGCCGGAGGAGTCGAAGAAGGACGCCGCCGGGACGGCCGGGACCGACCCCGACGGGATTCTGCAGGTCGCGCTGCGCGACGTGCGCGCCGAGGTCGGCGACGACCTGCTCGTCATGTCCGACCTGTGCCTGGACGAGTTCACCGACCACGGCCACTGCGGGGTGCTGGACGCCGAGGGGCGGGTCGACAACGACGCCACCTTGGAGCGGTACGCCGAGATGGCGCAGGTGCAGGCCGACGCGGGCGCCCATGTCGTGGGGCCGAGCGGCATGATGGACGGTCAGATCGGCGTCATCCGCGACGCCCTGGACCAGATCGGGCGCGAGGACGTGGCCATCCTCGCCTACACCGCCAAGTACGCCTCCGCGTTCTACGGGCCGTTCCGGGAGGCCGTCGGCTCCTCGCTGCGGGGCGACCGGAAGACCTACCAGCAGGACGCCGCCAACGTGCGGGAGTCGATGCGGGAGCTGGCGCTGGACCTCGAAGAGGGCGCCGACATGGTGATGGTGAAGCCGGCGGGCCCCTACCTGGACATCGTGGCGCGGGTCGCGGACGCCGTGGACGTGCCGGTCGTCGCGTACCAGATCTCCGGCGAGTACGCGATGATCGAGGCCGCCGCGGAGAAGGGCTGGATCGACCGGGAGCGGGCGATCCTGGAGGCGCTGACCGGCATCAAGCGGGCCGGGGCGCGCACCATCCTGACGTACTGGGCCACCGAGGTCGCGCAGAAGCTGGGGCGATAGGCGCCCAGGCGGACGTGGTCGCGGACGCGAAGGTGGTCGCGGACGTGGTCGCGGACGCGAAGGTGGTCGTGGACGTGGCGGTGGCGGTGGACCGCGGGGCCGGGGCCGTCCGTATCCCGGAATTGTGCTTGTATACGGCACGTAGATCTCTAGGCTGCCGGGCAGTCCGCGCCGCCGCCGAAGGGAACGCCCCATGACCGCCGTCGAGTCAGCCCCGGCCACCACCGAGACCGCCGCCCCTCTGCCCCCGCTCGCCGCGCGGACCCGGTCGGTCGGCGGGTCGCCCGTGCGGGACATCCTGGCCGTCACCGCCCGCCCCGAGGTGATCAACTTCGCGGGCGGGCTGCCGGCACCCGAACTGTTCGACGCCGACGGCATCGCCGCCGCCTACCAGGCCGTACTGGCCGAGACACCGGCCCGGGCGCTGCAGTACGCCACGACCGAGGGCGAGCCCGCGCTGCGGACCGCGCTCGCCGGCCGCACCTCGGCGCGCGGACTGCCCACCGGCCCCGACGACCTGCTGATCACGACCGGCTCCCAGCAGGCCCTGTCCCTGCTCGCCACCGCCCTGATCGAGCCCGGCGACGCCGTCCTCGTCGAGAACCCCTGCTACCTCGCCGCCCTCCAGGCGTTCGGCCTCGCCGGCGCCCGCGTGATCGCCGTGCCCGGCGACGAGGACGGCGTGGACCCCGACGCGCTGGCCGACCTGGTCGTGCGCGAACGGCCCAAACTGCTCTACACCGTCCCCACCTTCCAGAACCCGACCGGCCGCACCATGCCGGCCGCCCGCCGCGCCGCCGTCGCCGAGGCCGCCGCCCGGCACGGGCTGTGGATCGTCGAGGACGACCCCTACGGCGAACTCCGCTTCGAGGGCGAGCGGGTGCCGTGGATCGCCGCCTGCGAGCCCGCCCGGGACCGCACCGTGCTGCTCGGCTCCTTCTCCAAGGTGATGGCCCCCGGCCTGCGCCTCGGCTGGCTCCGCGCCCCGGCCGCCCTGCGCCGGGCCTGCGCCGTCGCCAAGCAGGCCGCCGACCTGCACACCCCGACCGTCAACCAGCTCGCCGCGGCCCGCTACCTCGCCGACCGCGACCTCGACGCCCATGTCGCGCGCGTCGCCGCCGCCTACCGGGAGCGCCGGGACGCCATGCTCGCCGGACTGGCGGACGCCCTGCCGGCCGGGTCGACGTGGCAGCGCCCCGAGGGCGGCATGTTCCTGTGGGCCCGGCTGCCGGAGTCGTACGACACCACGGCCCTGCTCCCCGAGGTGGTCCGGCACGACGTGGCCTACGTGCCCGGCGCGCCGTTCTACGCCGGGGACACCCCCGACCGCTCCACGCTCCGGCTGTGCTTCGTGACGCAGACCCCGCAGGAGATCACCGAGGGGCTGCGCAGGCTGCGGACCGGGCTGGGGGGCTGAGGCCGGCGGGGGAGAAGGAGGCGGGCCCCTCCCACCCGGAGGGCTCGCCGCACCCGGAGGGCTCACCGCACCCGGAGGGCTCACCGCACCCGGGAGCCGAAGCACTCCCGCACGCCGCCCGCCGCGGGCCGGAAGCAGGCGCGCAGGACCGCCCCCGGCCGGATCGCGGTCATGACCGTGTGGACGTAGACGTCGGTGTCGCGGCCGTCCTCGATCCCGACGCCGTGGCGGGGCCGCCCGCCGTCACCTCCAGCCGGTCGCCGACCCGCGTCCCCCACATCCGGGCCCAGCCCGCCCGGCACTCCGCGCTGTAACGCAGCTCCACCCGGGCACCGGTGGCCGTGCGGTGCGCGGACAGGGTCCGCGGGGCACCGCCGCACATCATGTGCGTCGGGTTCTGGCCCTCGCAGCCGGCACCCCGGCAGCGCGGGCCCGACGGGGACGGCGGCGCCGCCGTCCGGGACGCCCCGGTCGTGCCGTCCCGGCCGGCCAGCAGCACGGCGGTCAGCGCGACGCCCCCGGACACGGCCAGCACACAGAGCAGCACCAGCAGCGTCACGGCCGCCGGGCCGCGCCGCCGCCCGGCACCCTCGCCGCCGCCCGGCGCGGCGGCGGGACGCGCCGGCCGCGGGGCCGGCTCCGGTGGCGGCTGGGCCGGCGGCGTACCGCGCCCGCGCCACTGCGCCTCCGCGATCTCCCACAGCGCCAGGCAGCGCCCCTCCGGTTCCCGGGCGAGACGGCACAGGTCCCGCACCGCCTGACGGGGCGGCAGCGCCTTGCCGTTGAGATAGCGCTCCCAGGACGACTTGCTGTACGCGGTGCGCTCCGCCAGGCCCGCCAGACTCAGACCGGTGCGGGTCCTCAGCTCTCGCAGCGCGGCGGTCAGCCGGGCCCGTTCCGGCGAGGGCGCCGACGAAGCAGACGTGCCGGTCATCCCAGGTCAACCCCGCAGAGCCTGCCAGGTGTGCGGGCCGATGATGCCGTCCACGACCAGGCCCTCCCGCTTCTGGACCTGCTTGACGGCGCGCTGCGTCAGCGGGCCGAAGACCCCGTCGACCGCGCCCGGGTCCAGGCCCGCCCGGCGCAGCAGGCACTGCGCCTCGGCGACCTCCGGCCCGGCGTGCCCGTACGCCACGAGGGCGTCCCGGGTCCGGCTGTTGCCCGCGTACCAGCGCCCGTCGACCCGCTCCACCCGGCAGCGGTACGCGGCCGGTGTCCGGGTGGCCGTCGGCGGTGCGGTCGCCGGGGCGGTGCTGGTCGCGGCGGCCGGTCCCGCGGCGCGCGTGCCGTCGTCGGACGTGCGCTGCGCCACCAGCAGCACCGCCGAGGAGGCGGCCAGCACCAGGGCCACGGCTCCCGCCACCAGCACCGCGTACAGGGAGCGGCCGCCGCGGGTGCGGTCCCGGGGCTCCGCCGCCCGGCCGTCGCCGTCGCTTTCCAGGGGCGCGGACGCGGCGGCGCGGCGGTCCGCCCAGGCCGCGGCGGCGACCTCGTGCAGGGCCAGCAGCCGGACCGGATCGTCACCGCCGAGCCGGGCGGCGGCCTCCACGGCCTCCCTCGGCGGCAGCGACCTGCCGTGCAGGTACCGCTCCCACGACTTGGCGCTGTACCCCGTCTTGGCCGCCAGTTGCCGCAGGCTGAGCCCGCCGTGGTCCTTCAGCCGCCGCAGCCGCACCACCAACTGGCGGACCCTCGGGTCGAGTTCGGCGGGCAGCTCTTTCCAACGCGACATGTTCCCCCCACTCGCGTTCGCGGTCCCCGGTCACGGGACCCCTTCCCCGGTCGCATTCTGCCCCAGCGGACGCGGTCCGTACCGGGACCCGGCACCGGCACGATGCGGAATCGGCCACCCGGCCCGTCCCGGGCGTCCCGCGGAGTCGCCATCCCGGCCGGCGTCCCCGCAGGTCACGGGGTGGGACGTCCCGGGACGCCGTCACTTCGGCGGCACCTGTGGAGACCCGCCCCCGCAACCCCGCAGTCTCGTTGCCGGGCCGGCCGCACCGGTCGGCCCACCAGACCTCGAAGGGGGAAACATGCCCATTGCCAGGAAGCTCGCTGTCGTCGCCGGCGGAGTCGCGCTGACCGGTGGTCTGCTGGCCGGGACCGGGGGCGCGGCCGGGGCGGCCCCGGCCGCGCCCGCCGCGCCGGCTGCCGCGAAGGACTGCCCGTCGGGCTGGTTCTGCGTCTGGTCCGGGAAGAACTACACCGGCCGGATGCAGAAGGTGGCGGGGAACAACGCGGACCTGACCAAGTTCGTGGTCTTCCAGGGCTTCAAGTCCTGGTACAACCACGGCAAGTCCTGCGACTACCGCTGGTACACGAAGACGAACCACCGGGGCGACACCGGCGTCCTCCCGCGGGGCATCAAGGGGACCGGCGACAAGGTCTGGTACCAGAAGTCCAACAAGTGGGTCAACTGCCGCTGACCGGTCCCGGACCGGCCGGGTGAACGGCCGCGGCCCGTCCTCCCTGCGGGGAGAGGACGGGCCGCGGTCCGTGCGGGGGAGCGCTCAGAGGCGCTCGGGCGTGCGGATGCCCAGCAGGGCCATGCCCCGGTGCAGGGTGCGGGCGGTCAGGTCGCACAGGAACAGCCGGTTGGCCACCTGCTCCGGCGTCTGCGCCTTCAGCACCGGGCACTTGTCGTAGAACGCCGTGTACAGCGAGGCCAGCTGGTACAGGTACGCCGCCAGCTTGTGCGGCGCGTACTCCGCCGCGGCCTCGGCGACCGTCTCGGCGAAGGCGTCGAGGTGCAGGCCCAGCGCACGCTCGGCCTCGTGCAGCGCCAGCTCCGGGCGGGCCTGCGGGCGGGCGTCGCCGGCCTTGCGCAGGATCGACCGGATCCGGGCGTAGGCGTACTGGAGGTACACCGACGTGTCGCCGTTGAGCGAGACCATCTGGTCCAGGTCGAACTTGTAGTCGCGGTTCGCCGACGTCGACAGGTCCGCGTACTTCACCGCGCCGATGCCCACCTGCGCGCCGCGCTCGGCGATCTCCTCCTCGGACAGGTCCTGGGCCTTCTCCCGGACCACCGCCGAGGCGCGGTCGACGGCCTCGTCGAGCAGGTCGACCAGCCGGACCGTCTCGCCCTCACGGGTCTTGAACGGCTTGCCGTCCTTGCCGAGGACCGTGCCGAACGCGAGCTGGACGGCCTTGACGTCGTCGTTGAGCCAGCCGGCCTTCCGCGCCGTCTCGAAGACCATCTTGAAGTGCAGGGACTGGCGGGCGTCCACCACGTACAGCAGCGTGTCCGCCTTCAGGTTGAACACGCGGTCGCGGATCGCCGACAGGTCGGTGGCCGCGTAGCCGTAACCGCCGTCGGACTTCTGCACGATCAGCGGGACCGGCTTGCCGTCCGGGCCCTTGATGTCGTCGAAGAAGACGCACAGCGCGCCCTCGGAGCGGACCGCGACGCCGGACTCCTCCAGCAGCCGGCAGGTCTCGGCGAGCATGTCGTTGTAGCCCGACTCGCCGACGATGTCCGCGTCCCGGATCTCCATGTCCAGCTTGTCGAAGACGGAGAAGAAGTAGATCTTCGACTCGTCCACGAACTTCTGCCACATGGCCAGCGTCTGCGGGTCGCCCGCCTGGAGGTCGACCACCCGGCGCCGGGCGCGCGTCTTGAACTCCTCGTCGGAGTCGAACTTCTTCCGCGCCGCCTTGTACAGCCGGTCGAGGTTGGACATGGCCTCCTCGCCGGAGGCCTGGAGGTCGTCGCCCGCCTTGTGGTCCAGCTCGTGCGGGTGCTCGTCCAGGTACTGGATGAGCATGCCGAACTGGGTGCCCCAGTCGCCGATGTGGTGGCGCCGGACCACCTGCTCGCCGGTGAACTCCAGCAGCTGCACCACCGAGTCGCCGATCACCGCCGAGCGCAGGTGGCCGACGTGCATCTCCTTGGCCACGTTCGGCTGGGCGTAGTCGATCACCGTGGTGCCCGGGTTCGGGGCGTGCGGCACGCCGAGGCGGCCGGTGTCGTCCGCGTACCGCGCGGCGAGGTTCTCGGTGATCGCCCGGTCGCCGACGGTGATGTTCAGGAAGCCGGGCCCGGAGACCTCGATGTCCTGGATCAGGTCACCGGTGGTGACGTGCGCGACGACCTCGGCGGCCAGCTCGCGCGGGTTGGCCTTGGCCTTCTTGGCCAGCGCGAGGATGCCGTTGGCCTGGTAGTCCGCCCGGTCGCTTCGTCGCAGCAGCGGGTCGGCGCCGGCCGCCTCCGGCCGGGTGGCCGTCAGGGCGGACGCGAGCTGCTGCTGGACGGAGTCGCTGAGGGACGTGACCGAGGCCATAAGTTGGGGTGCCGTTCTCCTCGTGGGGATGGATAGACCCGGCCAGTATCCCACGGGGGTAAACCGGTTTTCGCGGACGCGGTGGCGGCTGGGACAATGGAGCGGTCAGCCGTGCGACCGTACCGGCTGCCCAAGAGGAGAAAGAAGGACGTGCCGATCGTGGCTCAGAGCACAGAGACCACCGACTGGGTCTCCCGTTTCGCGGACGAGGTCATCGCCGAGTCGGAGCGTCGTGCCCCGGGCAAACCGGTCGTCGTCGCGTCCGGCCTGTCCCCCTCCGGCCCCATCCACCTGGGCAACCTGCGCGAGGTCATGACCCCGCACCTGGTCGCCGACGAGATCCGCCGGCGCGGCCACCAGGTCCGGCACCTGATCTCCTGGGACGACTACGACCGCTACCGCAAGGTGCCCAAGGGCATCGCGGGGTGGACGAGGAGGCCTGGGCCGAGCACATCGGCAAGCCGCTCACCTCCGTCCCGGCCCCGAAGGGCTCCCCGTACCCGAACTGGGCCGAGCACTTCAAGGCCGCGATGATCGAGGCGCTCGGCGAGCTGGGCGTGGAGTTCGACGGCATCAGCCAGACCGCCCAGTACACCTCCGGCGCCTACCGCGAGCAGATCCTGCACGCCATGAGGCACCGCGCGGACATCGACGCGGTCCTCGCCCAGTACCGGACCAAGCCGAAGACCGGCAAGAAGCCCTCGCAGAAGCCGGTCGACGAGGCCGAGCTGGAGGCCGCCGAGGGCTCCGGCGCCGCGAGCGAGGACGACGGCAGCTCCGGCTCCGCCGGGTACTTCCCGTACAAGCCGTACTGCGGCAACTGCGAGAAGGACCTGACCACGGTCACCGCCTACGACGACGACTCCACGGAGCTGACCTACGCCTGCACCGCCTGCGGCTTCTCCGAGACGGTCCGGCTCAGCGAGTTCAACCGCGGCAAGCTGGTCTGGAAGGTCGACTGGCCCATGCGCTGGGCCTACGAGGGCGTGATCTTCGAGCCGAGCGGCGTCGACCACTCCTCGCCCGGGTCGTCGTTCCAGGTCGGCGGGCAGATCGTCGGCATCTTCGGCGGCAAGCAGCCGATCGGGCCGATGTACGCGTTCGTCGGCATCAGCGGCATGGCGAAGATGTCGTCGTCCAAGGGCGGCGTGCCCACCCCGGGCGACGCGCTGAAGATCATGGAGCCGCAGCTGCTGCGCTGGCTGTACGCGCGCCGCAAGCCCAACCAGTCCTTCAAGATCGCCTTCGACCAGGAGATCCAGCGGCTGTACGACGAGTGGGACCGGCTCGATGCCAAGGTCGCCGACGGCAGCGCGCTGCCGGCCGACGCCGCCGCGCACTCGCGTGCCGTGCGCACGGCGGCCGGCGAGCTGCCCCGCACGCCCCGCCCGCTGCCGTACCGGACGCTGGCCTCCGTCGCCGACATCACCGCCGGCCACGAGGACCAGGCGCTGCGCATCCTCAGCGAGCTGGACCCCTCCGCGCCGCTCGCCAAGCTGGACGAGGCCCGGCCGCGGTACGACAAGGCCGAGGCGTGGATCAACACGTACGTGCCCGCCGACCAGCGGACCATCGTGCGCGAGGAACCCGACACCGAGCTGCTGGCGTCGCTGGACGAGCAGGGCCGCGAGTCGCTGCGGCTGCTGCTGGACGGCCTCGCCGAGCACTGGTCGCTGGACGGCCTGACCCACCTCGTCTACGGCGTGCCCAAGGTCCAGGCCGGGTTCTCCGCCGACGCCACGCCCAAGGAGCTGCCGCCGGAGATCAAGACCGCCCAGCGGTCCTTCTTCGCGCTGCTGTACCACCTGCTCGTCGGCCGCGACACCGGCCCGCGGCTGCCCACGCTGCTGCTGGCCGTGGGGCAGGACCGGGTGCGGCGCCTGCTCGGCGCGTAGCCCGTACCGGCCGCGAGCCGGCCGTACGAGAAGGGGCACCCGCGCCCGGCGGGTGCCCCTTCGTCGTCGTGCGGGCGGGTCAGGCGATGTGGTCCTCCTCCAGCTCCGCGTTGAAGCGGTTGGAGAAGCGGTTCACCATGCGCTTGGCCTCGGCGTCGGTCAGCGCTATGCCGTACGTCGCGTGCACCGCGTCCGCGAACTCCCGGGGCGTCGGCAGACCCTCCGACGCCTGGATCGACTTCCGGAAGACCAGGTAGTGGTCCTCCTCACCGGGCTCCTGGACCGGTGTGCCGCCACCCTCGCCCAGCTCCCGGGTCCGGTTGGGGCCGACCGGGATGGGGAAGCCGCCGGTCTCCTCCGGGGACGGCTCCCCGACGGGCTCGTCCTCATAGCCGTCCCCCGGCACCTGCGCGGAGTCCTGGGCCTGCGCCTGGTTCCGGTACTGGGCCTGGTTCGGGGGCTGGGCCTGGTTCGGGGGCTGGGCCTGGTTCGGGGGCTGGGCCTGGTTCCGCGGCCGGGCCCGGTTCCAGGCCTGGGCCGCCTGGGCCGCCTGGTACTCCTCGTACTCCTGCTGCTCCGCGTACCACTGCGCGTACTGCTCGGCCGGGTCGTACGTCGGGTCGTAGTCCCCGTGGTACTGCACCGCCCGCGGATCACGGGCCTCCAGCCACGGGTTCCGCTCCGGCTCCGGCCCGGGCTCCGGCCCGGGCTCCGGCTCGGGCACCGGAGGACGGCCCGTCAGCTCCGGGCGCTGCTCGGCCGGCGGCACCGCGCCCGGCGCGGACGCGGCCTCCTGCCGCGGCGCCGGCGGCAGCAGGGCCGGCTCGATACCGGCCGCCGCCAGACCCGCCGGAGCCGTGTCGGCCAGCGGAACACCGTAGCGGGCCAGACGCAGCGGCATCAGGGACTCCACCGGGGCCTTGCGGCGCCAGCCGCGGCCGAACCGGGAACGCAGCCGGGCCTGGTAGACCAGACGCTCCTGCTCCAGCTTGATCACCTGGTCGTAGGAACGCAGCTCCCACAGCTTCATCCGCCGCCACAGCAGGAACGTCGGCACCGGGGAGAGCAGCCAGCGCGTGAGACGGACGCCCTCCATGTGCTTGTCCGCCGTGATGTCGGCGATCCGGCCGATCGCGTGCCGGGCCGCCTCGACGGCCACCACGAACAGCACCGGGATCACCGCGTGCATGCCCACGCCCAGCGGATCCGGCCAGGCCGCCGCCCCGTTGAACGCGATCGTCGCCGCCGTCAGCAGCCACGCCGTCTGCCGCAGCAGCGGGAACGGGATACGGATCCACGTCAGGAGCAGGTCCAGGGCCAGCAGGACGCAGATGCCCGCGTCGATGCCGATCGGGAACACGTAACTGAAGTCCCCGAAGCCCTTCTTGACGGCCAGCTCACGGACGGCGGCGTACGATCCCGCGAAGCCGATCGCGGCGATGATGACGGCACCGAAGACGACCACGCCGATGAGAACGCGGTGCATCCGTGTGAGCTTCAGTGGCGCGGCCACCCGTACTCCCCTCCCAGTGCGTGTTGTTGCGCGCAACAGGGTGGCACATGTGTGCGGGGCACGGGTGGCCGGTAGGGCTCGTCAGCTCTTCCGGGACGGGGAGCTGCTCTTGCCCGAGTCCTTCGAACCGTCCGAGGAGTCGTCCGCGGAACCGTCCGCGGACCCGTCCCCGGAGCCGCCCTTCGACGCGTCCTTCGACGCGCCGGACGACGGGGACTTCGCGCCGCCGCCGTCCTTGTTGGCGGCGGCCACCGCGGCCACCGCCTCCTTCGCCGCCTTCTGCGCGTCCTTCATCAGGTCGTCCGCGTCAGGCGTCTTGTCGCCGGCCAGACCCGCGCCGTTGTAGTCGACCGTGACGACGACGTTCTCCGTGCGGACCACGACCGTCTGCTGCTTGAAGGTGCCTTCCTTCTTCTTCAGGTCGTAACGCACGGCCGTGGCCTCGTCGCCCGCCCCGGAGAACGGCTCGGTCTTCGTGGACTTGGCGCCCTCGACCGCCTTCGCGTCCTCGACCTGCTTCTGGTAGTACTCCCGCGCCCGGTCGTCGCCCGCGCCGCGCGCCACGTCCGACTCGAAACGCAGCATCGAGACGTTCAGCCAGCGGAACTGCGAACCCTTGACGCCGTTGTTGTCCAGGCTGTCCCAGGAGCAGCTGCCGCGCGCCGCGGTGTCGTTCGACGCGCCCTCCTTGCCCGAGTCCGTGCCCTTCGGCACCAGTTCTTCCAGGGTCTTCTTCGACAGCACGGAGCACGGCTCGGGAAGCTCCCGGTACACCGCCGCCCGCACGGTCGGGGACGGGCTCGCGGACGCCGAGGCGGACTTCTCGGCGGCCTTCTCGCCGCCGCTCCCGGAGCCGGAGTCGGAGGAGCAGCCGGCGGCTACCAGGACCGCGGGGACGACAGCCGCGCAGACAAGGGCACGGCGGCGGCGCTTCGCTGGCTGGTCATGCTGGTCTCGCTGGGCTCGTCGCTGCATGGTTCCTTCACTCATGACGCTCGTGGTTCCTGCGGTGGAACGGGTCCGAGGGGTCACGGTACGCGCTGCGCCGCTCCCGCGGTCCGGGTCACGGCACCCGGCGCCCGGAGGACGGCCGGCCGGCGACGGCTCAGCCGCCCAGCGCATCCGCCAGTCCGGCGGCCAGTTTCCGCGCCCTGTCCTGCATTTCCTTGCTGTCCGGGACGACTCCGACCGTCGTCGGCTGCTCGGCGTACTCGATGGTCACGATGACGTTCGACGTGCGGAACGCCACAGTCACCGTGCGCCGCTCGGCCGTCGAGCCCGTGCTGTTCAGCTCGTCGTCCAGGAACGCCTCGTCACCCAGGTCGTCGAGGACGCGGGGCTGCAGCTCGGCCGGGGTGGAACCGGCGGACGCGGACGCCGACGGCGAGGAGGAGGGGGACGCGGACGCCGACGGCGAGGAGGAAGAGGAGGAAGAGGAGGAAGAGGACGATGAGGACGAGGGCGACGACGAGGACGACGGGGCCGACGGGGAGCCGTCCGGGTCGTCCGAGCCCTCCCCGCTCGCCCCGGAGGTCCCCGAGGTCCCGGTCGGCTCGGGGAGGTCGGCGGCCAGCTCCTTCGACGCGTACAGGGACTGCGCCTCGTCGTCGTCGCTGACGGAGCCGTCGTACGAGACGACCCGCTCGAAGTCGACGAACAGACGGTGGGTGGCCTGCGCGGACTCCACCTTCCAGTCGCACCCGACCTTGCGGTCGGTGTCGTAGGTGAGCGTCGGCTCGCCCTCGTAGGCCCTCTCGCGCTGTTCCTCGTCCGCGATCTGCCGGATGCCGGGCAGCAGCGCGTCGAGCGTCTCCTGCCGGATCGCGGTGCACGGGTCGGGCAGGGTGCGGTACCGCCCCGGCTCGGCCGCCGCCGAAGTGGCGCCGGTGTCGCCGGGGTTGGAGTCGTCCGCGGCGCCGCCCTCGCCGGAACCGCCCGTGCAGCCGGCCAGCAGCGCCGCGAGGAGCGCGGCGGCGCCGGATACGTACGCCTTCCGCTGCACGGTCAGGCTCCTCTCGACTTGCCGCTGGTTATTCGCTTGCCGGGCGTGGGCGCCCCCTGGAGACAATGTGTATCGCACGCGCTGCCGTCGATGCCGGTCGGTTGTCCCATTCGTTGACCCTGGCGCCGGTTTTGCGTTTCGAGACTTCTGTTGTCATTTCGGGGGAACGAGGACGATATGTCGTACGTGGAGATGCCCGGCGCGAAGGTCCCGATCCGGATGTGGACGGACCCGGCCACGGTCGAGGAGGCCGCCCTCCAGCAGCTGCGGAACGTCGCGACCCTGCCGTGGATCAAGGGCCTGGCCGTGATGCCGGACGTGCACTACGGCAAGGGCGCCACCGTCGGTTCCGTGATCGCCATGCGGGGCGCGGTGTGCCCGGCGGCGGTGGGCGTCGACATCGGCTGCGGGATGTCGGCGGTCAGGACGTCCCTGACGGCGAACGACCTCCCCGGCGACCTGTCCCGCCTGCGGTCGAAGATCGAGCAGGCGATTCCGGTGGGGCGGGGGATGCACGCGGAGCCTGTGCATCCCGGTCGGTTCCATGGGCTCGCGACTGCGGGGTGGGACGACTTCTGGCAGCGGTTCGACCGGGTTGCCGAGGCGGTGCGGTTCCGCAGGGAGAGGGCGGCTACGCAGATGGGAACCCTTGGCCAGGGGAACCACTTCGTGGAACTCTGTGTCGATACGTCGGGTTCTGTGTGGCTCATGCTCCACTCCGGTTCCCGGAACATCGGCAAGGAGCTGGCCGAGCACCACATCGGCGTCGCGCAGAAGCTCCCGCACAACCAGGGCCTGGTCGACCGCGACCTCGCCGTCTTCGTCGCGGACACCCCGCAGATGGCGGCGTACCGCAACGACCTGTTCTGGGCGCAGGAGTACGCGAAGTACAACCGCACGATCATGATGGCGCTCTTCAAGGACGTGATCCGCAAGGAGTTCAAGAAGGCCAAGCCGGCCTTCGAGCCGGAGATCTCCTGCCACCACAACTACGTGGCCGAGGAGCGCTACGAGGGCATGGACCTGCTCGTCACCCGCAAGGGCGCGATCCGGGCCGGCTCCGGCGAGTACGGGATCATCCCCGGCTCCATGGGCACCGGCTCCTACATCGTCAAGGGGCTCGGCAACGAGGCCTCCTTCAACTCGGCGTCGCACGGTGCCGGCCGGCGGATGAGCCGCAACGCCGCCAAGCGCCGGTTCTCGACGAAGGACCTGGAGGAGCAGACCCGGGGCGTGGAGTGCCGCAAGGACTCCGGCGTGGTGGACGAGATCCCGGGGCCTACAAGCCGATCGAGCAGGTCATCGACCAGCAGCGCGACCTCGTCGAGGTCGTGGCGAAGCTGAAGCAGGTCGTCTGCGTGAAGGGCTGACGCGCGCCGCCGCCCGCTACGCCTCCCGGTGCACCTTCGTGTTGGAGGCCTGGGCTCGGGGCGGACGATCAGGAGGTCGATGTTGACGTGGGCGGGCGGGTGACCGCCCACGTGATCGTGTCGGCGACGTCGTCGGCGGTCAGAGGGTCGGGGACGCCCTCGTAGACCTTCTCGGCCTTCGCGCGGTCGCCGCCGAAGCGGGTCAGGGCGAACTCGTCGGTTTTCACCATGCCGGGCGCGATCTCGACGACGCGCACCGGGCGGCCGACGATCTCCAGGCGGAGCGTCTCGGCGAGGACGTGGGCGCCGTGCTTCGCGGCGACGTAGCCGGCGCCGCCCTCGTACGTGGCGTGGCCCGCCGTGGAGGAGACGACCACGACCGTGCCGTCGCCGCTCGCCTCCAGTTTGGGCAGCAGGGCCTGGGTGAGGTTGAGGGTGCCGATGACGTTGGTCTCGTACATCCGGCGCCAGTCGTCGGGGTCGCCGGTGGCCACCGGGTCGGCGCCGAGCGCGCCGCCCGCGTTGTTGACCAGCACCCCGACGGTGCGGAAGGCGGTGGCGAACTCGTCGACCGCGGCCCGGTCGGTGACGTCCAGCGGGTACGCGGTGGCCGAGTGCCCGGCGGCGTTGATCTCCTCGGCGATCGCCTCGATGCGGTCCTTGCGGCGTGCGGTGAGCACGACCCGGTAGCCGGCGGCGGCGAGCTGCCGTGCGGTGGCGGCGCCGATTCCGCTGCTCGCACCGGTGACGACGGCGATGCGGGAGGCGGCGGACGGTGCGGCGGTGGCCATGGGGTGCTCCTCGGCGTGGGGACGACCGGTTCGCCGCCCAGCGTAGGTGACGGGGAGGTCGCCGCGGCGGGGGTCAGCCGCCGTTGCGGGGCGCCCACATCAGGACCGCCATGCCGGCGAGGCAGATCAGCGCGCCGGTGATGTCCCAGCGGTCGGGGCGGTAGCCGTCCGCGACGACGCCCCACAGGATCGAACCGGCGACGAAGATCCCGCCGTAGGCCGCGAGGATCCGGCCGAAGTGGGCGTCGGGCTGGAAGGTGGCGACGAACCCGTAGGCGCCGAGCGCGAGGACTCCGCCGGTGACCCACAGCCAGCCCCGGTGTTCGCGCACGCCCTGCCAGACCAGCCACGCGCCGCCGATCTCGAACAGCGCGGCGACGACGAACAGGGCGGCGGAGCGGAGGATCAGCATGGGGCAGCTTCGCACGGGTGTGCGCGGGCGCCCGGTGCGTCCGTGGAGCGGGGTGCATCCCCGGGGCGCGTCACCTGATGGAGGGCGCCTGGGGCACGGATCGCGTGGAATACATGGAGATGATCCGATATGTGATCTTTCGGTGTGTGTCTGGTCTCTCGACGAGATGGGTGCAGGAGGCGTCGATGCCGAAGCGGGTGGTGCGGGTTCTCGCCGTGTGCGGGGCCGCGCTGATGGCGGTCGCCGGGCCGGCCGGGCAGGCCGGTGCCGTCGCCGGGCCGGGTGGTGGCGGTGCCGGCGGCGGGGGCCTCGGGGGTGCTCGTGCGGACGAGGCGCCGGAGGCCGATCTGGCGTATCACGGGTCGGCGGTCATGGCGGGCGGCCGGGTGGACGTCGCCTTCGTCCCGCTCAACCACGGGCCCGCCGCCGTACCCGACGCGACCGTGCGGCTGCGCTGGTCGGTGGCGCCGCAGGCGCGGCAGGAGCTGCCCGAGGGCTGCGCGCGGTCGGAGCCGCAGGTGGTGCTGTGCCGTACCGGGGCGCTGCCCGCGGACGGTGTCGGTGAGCGCATCACGCTGCGGATGTGGCTGCCGGACGCGCCGCCGGAGGTCGTGCTGGAGCTGGAGACGGTGTGGGGCGGCGGTGCGGTCGACCGCAACCGGCAGAACGACCGGCAGCGCGTGCTCGTCCTCGACACGGGGGACGCGTATCACTTCTGACCGGGGGGGCGGGCGCCGGGCGCCGGGCGCCGGGCGCCGGGTGTCGGGTGCCGGGCTCCTGGGCGAGTGGGCCGGGAGGCGCGGGTGGGCCGGGAGGCGTGGGTGGGCCGGGAGGCGACGGCGGCGGAGTGCGGAGGCGTGACGTGAGCGAGCGCGGAACGGGCGCGGGGAGCGGGCCGCGGGAACGGCTGCTGGACGAGCTGTCCACCGTCTCCCGCCGGTGTCTGGCCTCGTACGCCCTGTTCAACCAGGCCGCGGCCGACCGTCTGGGCCTGCATCCCACCGATCTGCAGTGCCTGAACCTGCTGATGCTGGAGGGGCGGCCGGTGACCACGGGCCGGATCGCCGAGCTGACGGGGCTGACGACCGGGTCGGCGACGCGGCTGGTGGACCGGCTGGAGCGGGCCGGGTACGTCGTGCGGAGCCGGGACGCGGTCGACCGGCGGCGGGTGCTGGTGGCCACGGTGCCCGAGCGGATCGCCGAGTTCCGTCGGATGTGGCGGCAGCTCGGGGACGGCTGGGGGTCGCTCTTCGACGACCTGGACGAGGCCCAGCTGGCGCTGCTCATCGATCATCTGCGGCGGACGACGGAGTTCAGCGCGACGCAGGTGGAGCGGTTGCGGGGCGGGGCGGTCTGAGCGGCGGCGGGGCCGCCAGGGCCACAAGGACCGCCGCGGCCGCCAGGACCGCCGGGGCCACCAGGATCGCCGGGGCCACCAGGACCGCCAGGACCGCCGGGGACGGAATAGGACCGGCCAGGGGAGCCGTTCGCGTTATAGTTGAACGGTCAACAACTGGAGGTTGAGCGACCATGCAGTTCGGGATCTTCTCCGTCGGCGACGTCACGCCGGACCCGACGACCGGCCGTACGCCGACCGAGCGCGAGCGCATCAAGGCCATGGTCGCCATCGCGCTGAAGGCCGAGGAGGTGGGCCTCGACGTCTTCGCGACCGGCGAGCACCACAACCCGCCCTTCGTGCCGTCGTCCCCGACCACGATGCTCGGCTACATCGCGGCGCGGACGGAGCGGCTGATCCTCTCCACCGCCACCACGCTGATCACCACGAACGACCCGGTGAAGATCGCCGAGGACTTCGCGATGCTCCAGCACCTGGCCGACGGCCGGGTGGACCTGATGATGGGCCGCGGCAACACCGGCCCCGTCTACCCCTGGTTCGGCCAGGACATCCGGCAGGGCATCAACCTGGCCATCGAGAACTACGCCCTGCTGCACCGCCTGTGGCGCGAGGACGTCGTCGACTGGGAGGGGAAGTTCCGCACCCCGCTCCAGGGCTTCACCGCCACGCCCCGCCCGCTGGACGGCGTACCACCCTTCGTCTGGCACGGCTCGATCCGCTCCCCGGAGATCGCCGAGCAGGCGGCGTACTACGGCGACGGCTTCTTCCACAACAACATCTTCTGGCCGGCCGACCACACCAAGCGCATGGTCGAGCTGTACCGGACCCGGTACGCCCACTACGGGCACGGCACGCCCGAGCAGGCGATCGTCGGCCTCGGCGGCCAGGTGTTCATGCGGAAGAACTCCCAGGACGCGGTCCGCGAGTTCCGCCCCTACTTCGACGTGGCCCCGGTCTACGGGCACGGGCCCTCGCTGGAGGACTTCATGGAGCAGACGCCGCTGACCGTCGGCTCCCCGCAGCAGGTGATCGAGCGGACCCTGGGCTTCCGGGAGTACGCGGGTGACTACCAGCGCCAGCTGTTCCTGATGGACCACGCCGGGCTGCCGCTGAAGACCGTGCTGGAGCAGATCGACATCCTGGGCGAGGAGGTCGTGCCGGTGCTGCGCAAGGAGTTCGCGCGCAACCGCCCGGCCGGTGTGCCGGACGCGCCGACCCACGCGTCGCTGCTGGCCGACGCCGGGGCCCGGGGAGCGCACGGTAGTGCGCGGGGTGCCCGGCAGGAGGTGAGAGCCCGGTAAGAAGGGCGCCCGGCCCGCCGGGCCGCGGGCCGGACGGCTTGGCAGACTGGACGCGTGCCCCAGACTGTGCTGCTCGCCGAGGACGACCGCGCCATCCGCAACGCCCTGGAACGCGCGCTCACCCTGGAGGGTTACCGGGTCACCGCGGTCGCCGACGGCGTCGAGGCGCTCGAGCAGGCCCACCGGGGCCGCCCCGACGTGCTCGTGCTCGACGTGATGATGCCCGGCCTCGACGGGCTCCAGGTCTGCCGGGAGCTGCGCGCCGAGGGCGACGCCACGCCGATCCTGATGCTGACCGCCCTGGTGGAGACCGCCGACCGCATCGCCGGCCTGGACGCGGGCGCCGACGACTACGTGGTCAAGCCGTTCGACGTGGAGGAGGTCTTCGCCCGCCTGCGCGCGCTGCTGCGCCGCACCGCCCAGGCCCCGGCCCAGGCCCAGGCCCCGGCGCCGGCGTCCGGCTCGGCCCCGGCCCCGCCCCCGCCCCCGCCTCCGCCCCGGCCTGTTCCGGTCCCCGGGCCCCGCAGACACCCGCCCGTCGGAGCGGGACGTCCGCGGAGCAGCCGCAGGGGCGCTTCCTGGAGGCCGCCGGTGTGCGGATGGACCCGGGCGCCCGCCGGGCCTGGCGGGGCGGGCGCGAACTGGAGCTGACCCGGACCGAGTTCGAGCTGCTGGCGCTGCTGGTCCGCAACGCCGGCATCGTCCTCGACCACTCCACGATCTACGACCGCATCTGGGGCTACGACTTCGGGCCCGGCTCGAAGAACCTCGCCGTCTACGTCGGTTACCTGCGCCGCAAGCTCGACGAGCCGGGCGCGCCGCAGCTGATCCACACCGTGCGCGGGGTGGGGTACGTGCTGCGGGAGGACTGAGTGGCAGACCGTCCGGCCGGAGCGGGCCGCGGGGCGCCGGTCGCCGGAGCGGGCCGGGAGGCGCCGGTCGCCGGAGCGGGCCGGGAGTCGCCGGTCGCCGGGGCGGCGCCGTACGCGCGCAAACCCCGGCTGGCCTCGCTGCGGACCACGTTCGCGGTGTCGTTCGCGGCGGTGGCGGCCGCGGTCACGGTGCTCGTCGGCGTGCTCTCGTACAGCGCCGCCGCCCGGCTGGTCCGCGTCGACCACGAGACCGTCTTCGGCCAGGCCGTGCAGGAGCTGCGGGACGAGGTCCGCCGGCAGCGGATGACGCCCGGCGACTTCCTGTCCTCCGCGCCCGGCCACGACGTGGTGCGCCCGGCCCGTACGGACGTGCAGGTGCTCGGCCCGGACGGCACGGTGACCGACGACACCGGTCCACGGCTGCCGGTGACCGACGCCGACCGGCGGACCGCGGGCGCCGAGGCCGCCGGGCGGATGGTGCGGCACCAGCACGTGGACGTCGGCGCCGACGTGTACCGCGTCGCGACCGTCTCCCTCGGCGGTGGCCGGGGCGCGGTGCAGGTGGCGCAGGAGTTCGGCGACACCGAGGACCTGCTGCGGGCCCTGCAACGGCGGACGCTGCTGCTGATGGCGGCGGTGGTGGTCGCCGCGGGCCTGTTCGGCTGGTGGCTGGCCCGGCGCATCACCCGGCGCCTGGTCGCCCTGACGGCCGCGGCCGAGAACGTCGCCCGCACCCGCAGGCTGGGCATCCAGGTCCCGGTCACCGGGTACGACGAGGTGGGCCGCCTCGGCCGGGCCTTCGACCGCATGCTGGGCCGGCTCGCCCAGTCCGAGGAGGACCAGCGGCGCCTGGTCCAGGACGCCGGCCATGAACTGCGGACGCCGCTGACCTCGTTGCGGACCAACATCTCGCTGCTGCGCAGGATCGACGAGCTGCCGCCCGCCGCCCGCGAGGAACTGGTCGCCGACCTCGGCCAGGAGGCCCGTGAGCTGACCGACCTGGTCAACGAGCTGGTCGATCTGGCGGCCGGGCAGTCGGACACCGAGCCGCCGCGGCGGGTGGACCTCGCCGAACTCGCCGACGACGTGGCGACGTCGGCCCGCCGCCGCACCGGGCGGGAGATCACGGTGCGGGCAGGGGGCGACACGGCGACCGTGGGCCGGCCGGCGATGCTCACGCGGGCCCTGTCCAACCTGGTCGAGAACGCCACCAAGTTCGATCCGGACGGCGTGGCCCCGATCGAGGTCGCGGTGACCGGCCCGGCGCGCCGTGGACCGACGCCCGCCGGCGCCGAGAAGGGCTCGCCCGCCTCTCGGCGTTCCCCCGCCTCGGAGGGCTCCCCGGTCCCCCAGGGACTCGCCGGGGCCGCCGGGATCATCCGGGTCGAGGTGCGCGACCGCGGTCCCGGTATCGCCGACGGTGATCTGACCCGGGTCTTCGACCGCTTCTACCGTGCCGCCGACGCCCGCTCCCGGCCGGGCTCGGGCCTCGGCCTGTCCATCGTGCGGGAGGTGGCGCTGGCGCACGGCGGAGGGCCGTTCGCGTTCCGCAGGGACGGCGGCGGGTCCGTGATCGGCTTCACGGTGCGGCAGGGCACGGGGGACGGGGACGGCCCGCATACCGCGGGGACCGCCTGAGCATGTATGTATCCGCGGCAGCGGTACGAAGGCGCAACGGCACGAGCGCGCAACGGCACGAAGACACGACCGCACGACGGCACGTCCGCCGCACAACGGCACGACGGCACGACAGGTCGAGGGACGACGGAGGGGGACCGGCGCCGGTGCTCAGCGACGAGGAGGCCGCCGCGCTCGCGGCGATAGACGAGACGGCCCTGGCCCGGACCCTGCTGGAGCTGATCGCGGTTCCCAGCGTGACCGGCAGCCCCGCCGAGTCCCAGCTCCAGCACCAGCTGGCCGGCCGGCTGGAGTGGCTCGGCCTGGACGTGGACCTGTGGTCCATGGACCTGCCCGCCCTGCTCGCCGATCCCGGTTTCCCGGGCACGGAGGCCCCCCGCGACGAGGCCTGGGGCCTGGTGGGGACCACGCCGGACGGCGGTGACGGGCCGACGCTGATCCTCCAGGGCCACGTCGACGTCGTACCGCCCGGCGACCTCGCGTCCTGGGCCGGTGACCCGTTCGTGCCGCGGGTCACCGGCGACGTGGTCCACGGGCGGGGGGCCTGCGACATGAAGGCCGGACTGGCCGCGCACCTGGGCGCGGTCGCCGCGATCCGGGCGTCCGGCGTCCGGCTGCGCGGGCGCCTCGCGGTGCACTTCGTGGTGGGCGAGGAGGACGGCGGCATCGGCGCCTTCGGCACCCTGCGCCGCGGCCACCGCGGCGACGCGTGCGTCATCGCCGAGCCGACCGCGGGGACGCTCGTCACCGCCAACGCGGGCGCGCTGACCTTCCGGATCAGCGTGCCGGGCCGGGCGGCGCACGCCGGTTCGCGGTACGCGGGGGTGAGCGCCGTCGACGCGTACGCGCCGCTGCACCGGGCGCTGGCGGACCTGGAGGCCGAGCGGAACACCGACGTGTCGCCGCTGATGGCGGAGTACCCGATCCCGTACCCCCTGTCCGTGGGCACCGTGCGGGCGGGTGACTGGGCGAGCAGTGTGCCCGATCTGCTGGTCGCCGAGGGCCGGCTCGGCGTCCGCCTGGACGAGGACCCGGCCGACGCCCGGGCCGCGCTGGAGAACCGGGTGGCCGAGGTGTGTGCCGCCGACCCGTGGCTGCGGGACCATCCGGCGACGGTGACCTGGCCGGGCGGCAGCTTCGCCCCGGACGGATCCCCGACGGCCACCCCCTGCCCGGCGTGCTGCGCACCGCGCACGCCGACACGGCCGGCGGCCCCCGCCCCCGGGAACGCGGCGCGCCCTACGGCAGCGACCTGCGCCTGTACACCGCGGCCGGGATACCGGCGGTGCAGTACGGCCCCGGCGACATCCGGGTCGCCCACAGCGAGCGGGAGCACGTGTCCCTGCGCGAGGTGCTGGAGACGACACGGACGCTGGTGGTGACGGTCCTGCGGACCCTGGGCACGGCGAAGCACCCGGCACGGAACTGAGCACCCGGCACGGAACTGATCCCCCGGCACGGAACTGAGCCCTCGGCACGGAACTGAGCCCCGCCCCGGCCGGCGGGGACCGGGCCCGAGACCTGGCCCCCTCACCACGCCTCCGACTCCTCCGCCGTACGCACCTCGCGTTCCGTGCGGTGCGGGGTCTCGGCGGACGGTGGCCGCGGGCGCAGCCGGGTCGCCAGGAGGGGCAGGGCGAGTACGGAGACGAGCGCCGCGGCGACCAGGGCCGCCGCCCGGTCGGTGCCGAGCAGCTTCTGGTCCACGCCGATGGTCGTGATCGCGACGACGAGCGGCAGGCAGGTGGAGGAGAACAGGGCCAGCGCCAGGCGGTCGGCGCGGCTGAGGTCGCGGGGCGCGAAGACGTACGCCGGGATCCCGCGCACGGCCAGGAACAGCAGCAGGAAGACCGGGACCAGCAGCAGGGCGCCGGGGTCGTCCAGCAGCGCGTCCAGGTCGAACTCGATGCCGGTGACGACGTAGAACAACGGGACGAGGAAGCCGAAGCCCATCGCCTCCACCCTGTGCATGATCTCCGTGCTGCTGCCGGGCGTGGAACCGTGCAGGACGAGCCGGGTGACGACACCGGCGGCGAAGGCGCCGAGGAGCACGTCGAGGCCGAAGACCTGCGCGAGGCCCAGCATGCAGGCCAGCAGCAGCATGACGAACCGGACCGCGAACTGGCCGCTGCTGTGCAGCGTCCGTTCGGTCAGCCGCGTGAACCAGGCCGGTTTCGGGCGCAGCGCCCAGAAGACGGCGACGGCCGTGACCGCCCCGAACGCGGCCAGCAGCGCCGCCGACTCGGCCGGTCGGCGTCCGCTCAGCAGCAGCGCGACGGCGACCACCGGACCGAACTCGCCGACGGCGCCGAACGCCGACGTCACCGTCCCGAACCGCCCGTGCAGATCGCCCCGGTCACGCAGCAGCGGCAGCACGACGCCGAGGGCCGTGCTGGTCAGCGCGGTGCCGATGACGAACGCCTCGAACACCTCCCCGCCGCTGACGAGGAAGGCCAGGCCGATGCCGGCGGCGAGGGAGACCGGCCAGGCCCACAGGGCGCGGCGCAGGGTGTCGCCGCGGACGGCGGCGAAGTCGATCTCGTAGCCGGCGAGGAAGATCAGCATCGACAGGCCGAGGTCCGCGAGCGTGTCGACGACCTGGTCGGACTCGGCCCAGCCGAGCAGGGACGGTCCGATGACGATGCCGAGGCCGATCTCGACGACGACCAGCGGGACGCGCACCCACCGCCCGACCCGGTAGGCGACGAGCGGCGCCAGCACGGCCACGGCCATGATCAGGACGAGGGTGCCCGGATGGGTCATACGCCACTGTCTCCCGGGGCTCCGGCGCCGGACCACCGGGTGTACGCCGTCCGGAAGGCCGCGTTCCCCTTACTTGCCCATCTGCCTGCCCATCTCCCTGCCGGCCTGCCCGCAGGGAGGTCAGGCGTGCCGCTGTGCGTCGATCTCGGCGACGAGGGCCTCGACGCGGGCCCTGATCGCGTCGCGGATCGGGCGCACGGCCTCGACGCCCTTGCCCGCCGGGTCCTCCAGGGCCCAGTCGAGGTACGTCTTGCCGGGGAAGACCGGGCAGGCGTCGCCGCAGCCCATGGTGATGACGTAGTCGGACGCCTGGACGGCCTCGGGCGTGAGGATCTTCGGCTGGGCGGCGGAGATGTCGACGCCGGCTTCCTTCATCGCCTCGACGGCGGCCGGGTTGACCCGGTCGGCGGGGAGGGAGCCGGCGGAGCGCACCTCGACGCGGTCGCCCGCGAGGTGGGTGAGGAATCCGGCGGCCATCTGCGAGCGGCCGGCGTTGTGGACGCAGACGAACAGCACGGAGGCGAGGGGGCGGGGGACATGCGTTCTTCCTTCACGACGTGGGGCGCAGTTGGTATCAGCCCCGGCTGGTATCAATCCCAGCTGGTATCAACCCCAACTGGTATCAACCCCAACTGGTATCAGCGTCGGCTGATGTGACAGTATCAGCCCATGATGACGTCAGTCGACGCTGACCTGATCCGGGTGCTGGCCGACCCGCTCAGGCTGCGGATCGTGACCCTGCTCGCCGGCGAGACGCTGTGCACCACCCACCTCGTCGAGGAGACCGGTGCCCGGCAGACCAACCTCTCCAACCACCTCCGGGTGCTGCGCGAGGCCGGGGTCGTGGAGACCGAGCCCTGCGGCCGCTACACGTACTACAGGCTGCGCCCGACGTCATCGCCTCGCTCGCCGGGCGGTTCGCCGACCTGGCCGAGTCCGCCCGCCGTGCCGCCGAGAACAAGAGGGCCTGCCCGTGACCCGCACCGAAGCGCCCGCGACGACGGCGGAAGCGTCCGTCGTCGCCAGGCTCTCCACCCTCGACCGGTACCTGGCCGTGTGGATCCTGCTCGCGATGGCCGTCGGCCTGGGCCTCGGGCGGGTGGTTCCCGGCCTGGGCGACGCGCTGGCGAAGGTCGAGATCGGCGGGATCTCCCTGCCGATCGCGCTCGGCCTGCTGATCATGATGTACCCGGTCCTGGCCAAGGTCCGCTACGACAAGCTGGACGCCGTCACCGGCGACCGGAAGCTGATGATCTCCTCCCTGGTCGTCAACTGGATCCTCGGGCCCGCCGTCATGTTCGCGCTGGCCTGGATCTTCCTGCCGGACCTGCCCGAGTACCGCACCGGCCTGATCGTCGTCGGCCTCGCGCGCTGCATCGCCATGGTCGTCATCTGGAACGACCTCGCCTGCGGCGACCGTGAGGCCGCGGCCGTCCTGGTCGCCCTCAACAGCGTCTTCCAGGTCCTGGCGTTCGGCCTGCTGGGCTGGTTCTACCTCGACCTGCTGCCCGGATGGCTGGGCCTGGGCGACGGCGAGCGCCTGGACATCTCCCTGTGGTCGATCGCGGCGAACGTCGTCGTCTTCCTCGGCGTCCCGCTGCTCGCCGGCTTCCTCACCCGCCGCGTCGGCGAGCGGAAGATGGGCCGCGAGGGCTACGAGCAGCGCTTCCTGCCGAAGATCGGCCCCTGGGCGCTGTACGGGCTGCTGTTCACGATCGTCCTCCTCTTCGCCCTCCAGGGGGAGACGATCACCTCGCGGCCGCTGGACGTCGCCCGCATCGCCCTGCCGCTGCTGGCGTACTTCGCGGTCATGTGGTTCGGCACCTTCGCCCTCGGCAAGGCGATCGGCCTCGCCTACGACCGCACCGCGACCCTCGCCTTCACCGCGGCCGGCAACAACTTCGAGCTGGCGATCGCGGTCGCCATCGCCACCTTCGGCGTCACCTCCGGCCAGGCCCTGTCCGGCGTCGTCGGCCCGCTGATCGAGGTGCCGGTGCTGGTGGCGCTGGTGTACGTCTCCCTGGCCTGGCGGCGGAAGTTCCCGGCCGCGCGGCCGGCTGCGTGACGCACAGGGGCGCGTGACACACGGGAGTGCATGACGCAGGGGAGTGCATGACGCGCGGGAGTGCATGACACACGGGAGTGCATGACGCACGGCCGGGCGCGCTGATTCGACACAGGTCTATGTTGACGGGCGTCGAAACAGGTGGAATGCTTGCGGCGCAGGGTATCGACGTACATCAAAACAACACCCGAGTCCTGCGTCCGCCACGCCCAGCGTGCGCGCCGCCCTCCCTCCGAAGGAGCAGCCCGTCATGAGCACCCAGCGGCTTCCCGTCGTCGTCATCGGAGCCGGCCCCGTCGGGCTCGCCGCCGCCGCCCACCTGACCGAACGCGGCATCGAGCCCCTCGTACTGGAAGCGGGCGCGAGCGCCGGCGCGGCCGTGCGCGAGTGGAGCCACGTGCGCCTGTTCTCCCCGTGGGGCGAAGTGGTCGACCCGGTCGCCGAAAAGCTGCTGGCCCCCACGGGCTGGACCAGGCCCGACCCGGCGACGTACCCCTCCGGCCGTGACTGGGCCGAGCGGTACCTGCAGCCACTCGCCGACGTGCTCGGCGACCGCGTCCGGCTGGGTGCCACCGTCACCGGTGTCTCGAAGGCCGGCCGTGACCGCATCGTCGACAGCGGCCGCGAGGCCCAGCCGTTCGTCGTCCACGCCGAGTACGCCGACGGCCGTGAGGAGCGGATCCTCGCCCGTGCCGTGATCGACGCCTCCGGCACCTGGACCACCCCCAGCCCCGCGGGTGGCTGCGGCCTGCCCGCCCTCGGCGAGAAGGCCGCAGCCGACCGCATCACCTATCGCGTCCCCGACCTCGACGACCCGGCCGTCCGCGCCCGGTACGCGGGCAAGCGCACCGCTGTCATCGGCTCCGGCGCCTCCGCGTTCACCGCGCTTGCCTGTCTCGCCGGCCTTGCCGAGTCCGGCGACGGCACGGGGACCCGCGCGGTGTGGCTCCTGCGCCGGGGCATCTCCGGCTCCACCTTCGGCGGCGGAGAAGCCGACCAGCTGCCCGCCCGCGGCGCCCTGGGCCTGGCGGCCAAGGCAGCGGTCGACGACGGCTGTGCCGACGCCGTCACGGGCTTCCGCACCGAGGCGATCGAGCGTGCCGGTGACGGCCGCCTGGTCCTGGTCGGCGAGGACGGCCGCCGTCTGGAGCCGGTGGACGAGGTGATCGTCCTGACCGGCTTCCGCCCCGACCTGTCCTTCCTCTCCGAGATCCGCCTCCGCCTCGACGAACGCCTCCAGGCCCCGGTGGAGCTCGCTCCGCTGATCGACCCCAACCGGCACTCCTGCGGCACCGTCTACCCGCACGGCCACCGCGAGCTCTCCCACCCCGAGGAGGGCGTCTACCTGGTCGGGATGAAGTCCTACGGCCGCGCCCCGACGTTCCTCGCCATGACCGGCTACGAGCAGGTCCGCTCGGTCGCCGCCGCGATCGCCGGCGACCTCGACGCCGCCGACCGCGTCGAACTCACCCTCCCCGAGACCGGGGTCTGCGGCGGCACCGGCCTGTTCGACACCCCCGACGACACCCGGCCCGACGCCGGCTGCTGCGCGCCCGCCCCGCAGCCCGTCCGACTCGACGCACCCGCGCCCGCCACCACCGAACAGCCCCCGGCGGGCGGCTGCTGCGGCTGATCGTGGACGGCCCGCCCGTACCCGGGCGGACATGACGGGAGCGGGACCCGAAGGTCCCGCTCCCGCTACGCCGTCGGGCCCCGGCTCAGGGCCACACCAGGCAGTACGGCTGATGCCCCGCCTCGTGCAGGCGGTGGCTGAAGTCCTGCCACTCGTGCAGCAGTTGGTACACGTTGAACGCGTCCCGCGGCCCGCCGCGGTCCGGCACCGTCGACCAGATGAACGCCGCCGCGCCCACGGCCTCCTCGCCGATGCCGCGCAGCGGGTCGACGACCGTCATCGGCAGCTTCACGACCGCGTAGTCCGGGTGCAGGACGACCAGCTCCAGCGGGGGCACCTTGTGGAGCGGGACGCCCTCGATGCCGGTGAGGACCATGGCGGCCATCGTCTCCGGCTTGATCTTGGTGAACATGCCGTTCATGCCGAGCTCGTCGCCGCCCAGCTCCTCCGGACGCATGGAGATCGGGACCCTGGCCGCGGTCGCGCCGTCGGGCGCGCCGAAGTACTTGTACGTCACCCCCACCCGACCACCATTCCTGCTCCCCGCCGCCTGCCGGTCGGCCCGCCGGTCGTGCCGGCCGGGCTCGCCCGGTGCGGTCTCCCCGCCGAATGCCTGACGTGCCTCGGTCGTTTCCTCCGCGTCGCGCCGGTGCCTTCCCCGCCGGGCGCGTCGAGGACCCAGGTCGCCGGTCCCCTCGCCCAGTCCGCCACCGCGATGCATATCTCCACCCGACTGCTTTTCTAGGCCGCGTGGCCCCGCCGCGCAACCCGATCATCGTGTCAGTGACCTCCCCACGGCCGCCCGCCGAAACGTGCGGTGAAACATCTGTCCGTGGGGCGTTCGCAGGATTCCGCCGGCCCCCGTGCGCGGGCCCTGCCCGCGCGCCCGCGTGAACTGCGTGTATCCGGCTCCAGTCTTGCAGACGACGGGGCCCGGGGACCGGTTGTCCGATCATCGGCCCCGGACGCGTTCCCGTACCGGCCGGTCCTCGGCCCGCCCGCTCCGCACCGGCCGCCGACCGTTCCCGTCCGGGCCGTGCCCGGCCCCCGCCGGTCCCGCACCGGCCCGCCCGCCCCTCTCCGGTACGCGTTCCCGGCACCGCCACCCCCTGGCCTACCCTTTAGGGGGTCCACCCGCGCATCCGGAGCCCGAGCAGCGGGAGAACGCCGAGAACGCCGAGAAGGTCGAGAAGGTCGGAGAAGTCGCAGGTCATGAGCGAACAGGCATACCCGTACGAAGCCCCGGCCTCGCAGGCCCTTTTCGACCGTGCGGAGGCCGTCACGCCCGGTGGCGTGAACTCCCCGGTGCGGGCCTTCCGCGCCGTCGGCGGCACGCCCCGGTTCATGGTGTCCGGGACCGGCCCGTATCTGACGGACGCCGACGGGCGGGAGTACGTCGACCTGGTGTGCTCCTGGGGGCCGATGATCCTCGGTCACGGGCACCCCGAGGTGATCGCCGCCGTGCAGGAGGCCGTCGCCCGCGGCACCTCCTTCGGCACGCCCGGCGAGGGTGAGGTCGCGCTCGCCGAGGAGATGGTCGCCCGGGTCGCCCCGCTGGAGCAGGTGCGCCTCGTCTCCAGCGGCACCGAGGCGACCATGTCCGCGATCCGGCTCGCCCGCGGCTTCACCCGGCGCACCAAGGTGATCAAGTTCGCCGGCTGCTACCACGGCCACGTCGACTCGCTGCTGGCCGCGGCCGGCTCCGGCGTCGCCACGTTCGCGCTGCCCGACACCCCGGGCGTCACCGGCGCCCAGGCCGGCGACACGATCGTGCTGCCGTACAACGACCTGGAGGCCGTGCGCGCCGCGTTCGCCGCCCACCCGGGCGAGATCGCCTGCGTGATCACCGAGGCGTCCCCGGGCAACATGGGCGTCGTCCCGCCGCTGCCCGGCTTCAACCAGGGGCTGAAGGACCTCTGCGCGGCGAACGGCGCCCTGTTCGTCTCCGACGAGGTGATGACCGGTTTCCGCACCAGCAGGGCCGGCTGGTACGGCGTCGAGGGCGTCGAGCCCGACCTGATGACCTTCGGCAAGGTCATGGGCGGCGGCTTCCCGGCCGCGGCGTTCGGCGGCCGCGCCGACGTCATGGCCCACCTGGCCCCCGCCGGCCCGGTCTACCAGGCCGGCACCCTCTCCGGGAACCCGGTCGCCACCGCGGCCGGCCTCGCCCAGCTGCGCCTGCTCGACGACGCCGCGTACGAGAAGGTCGACGCCGTCTCCGAGCAGATCCAGCGCCTGGTGACCGAGGCGCTGAGCAAGGAGGGCGTCGCGCACACGCTCCAGACCGCCTCCAACATGTTCTCCGTCTTCTTCACCGACCGTCCGGTGACGAACTACGAGGAGGCCAAGGCGCAGGAGTCCTTCCGGTTCACCGCGTTCTTCCACTCGATGCTGGCGAACGGCGTCTACCTGCCGCCGTCGTCCTTCGAGTCCTGGTTCGTGTCGACCGCGCACGACGAGCGGGCCGTGCAGCGCATCGCCGACGCCCTTCCGGCGGCGGCCCGGGCGGCGGCGGAGGCGACGGCGTGACGCAGGACACCGACATCACCGTCGTCCACCTGATGCGGCACGGCGAGGTGGAGAACCCGGACGGCATCCTGTACGGCCGGCTGCCCGGCTACCACCTGTCGGAGCTGGGCCGGCGCATGGCCGACCGGGTCGCCGAGCACCTCGCCTCCCGTGACATCACGCACGTGGCCGCCTCCCCGCTGGAGCGGGCGCAGGAGACGGCGACGCCGATCGCCAAGGCGCACGGGCTGGACCTGGACACCGACGAGCGGCTGATCGAGGCGGAGAACGTCTTCCAGGGCAAGACCTTCGGCATCGGCGACGGCGCGCTGCGCCGGCCCGGCAACTGGCGGCACGTGCGCAACCCGTTCAAGCCGTCCTGGGGCGAGCCGTACGTCGACCAGGTCGTGCGGATGATGGGCGCGCTGCACACGGCGAAGGACCGGGCCCGCGGCCACGAGGCGGTGCTGGTCAGCCATCAGCTGCCGATCTGGATCGTGCGGTCGTACGTCGAGAGGCGCCGGCTGTGGCACGACCCGCGCAAGCGGCAGTGCACGCTGGCCTCGCTGACGACGTTCACGTTCCAGGGCGACCGGATCGTCTCCGTCGGCTACACCGAGCCGGCCCGGGATCTCGTCCCGGCCCATCTGCTCGCCGGCGCCAAGCCCGTGAAGGGCCGCGCCAAGGCGTACGGGGCCTGAGACGACGGCGTACGGGAGCCGACGCGACGCCGTACGGGGCCTGAGGCGGCGTCAGACGGCGTGACGGGGCACCTCGGGCGGTTCGCCCGAGTTGATCGCTGTTCGTCACCAAATCCGCACACATTTCCGGACGGATCCAGGAACCTCCCCCTTTTCCGCGTCCTCTGACTGGGTGACCACTCAGGACGTGAGAATCGGGGAAGCGATGCGCTCTCTCACCCGCAGGGGAATGCTCGGGCTCGGGGCGGGCGCCGCGGCGGCCGTCGGACTGGCGGGCTGCGGCTCCCACACCTCCACGGACGGCTCGGGGGCCGGTGCCGGTTCCGGGCGGCGGCCCTCGCCGTCCGGGACGACCGCGCCGCCGGCCCGGCCCATCGGCGACGGCTCCACCTCCTACACCGGCCGGCAGCCGCACCAGCCGAAGGCGCCGGTGCCGCTGGAGCCGGGGCAGGCGCCGCCGCAGTTCGTCGTCTTCTCCTGGGACGGGGCCGGCGAGGTCGGCAACGGCCTCTTCCCGCGCTTCCTCGACCTCGCCGAGGAGCACGGCGCGCACATGACCTTCTTCCTCTCCGGGCTCTATCTGCTCCCGGAGTCGAAGAAGCGGCTCTACGACCCGCCGAACAACCCGCGCGGTGCCTCCGACATCGGCTACCTCACCGACGGTCACATCAAGGACACCCTGGCGAACATCCGCCGGGCCTGGCTGGACGGCCACGAGATCGGCACCCACTTCAACGGCCACTTCTGCGCCGGCTCCGGCTCCGTCGGCACCTGGACGCCGGCGCAGTGGCGCAGCGAGATCGACCAGGCGAAGTCCTTCGTGAAGGAGTGGCGGACCAACACCGGCTTCCACGACCTGCCGTCGCTGCCGTTCGACTACGACAAGGAACTCGTCGGCGGCCGGACGCCCTGTCTGCTCGGCCAGGAGAACCTGCTGCCCACCGCGCGCGAGCTGGGCTGGCGCTACGACGCCTCCTCGCCGGCGGCCGGCAGGTGTGGCCGGTGAAGAAGCAGGGGATCTGGGACCTGCCGTTGCAGCAGATACCTTTCCCCGGGCGTTCCTTCGAGGTCCTGTCGATGGACTACAACATGCTCGCCAACCAGTCCCTGAACTCCACCAGGGCGCCGGCCCACAACTACCCGGCCTGGCGCGAACAGGCCACCCAGGCCTACATATCCGGCTTCAAGCGGGCATACGAGACGAACCGGGCACCGTTCTTCGTCGGCAACCACTTCGAGGAGTGGAACGGCGGCATCTACATGGACGCCGTCGAGGAGGCCCTGAAGCACATCGCGCGGGAACGCGACAAGGGCGGCGACATCCGGATGGTCTCCTTCCGCCAGTTCACCGACTGGCTGGACGTGCAGCCGCCGCAGATCCTCGCCAAGCTGCGCGGGCTGGAGGTCGGGCAGGCGCCCGCGGGGGCTGGAAGCGGCTCTGAAATGGGGGTTCTCACCCTCGAGGGGGTGCGCAAGATCCCCGGAACGGACATGCGAAACTTTTCACATGAGTGCCGCCAGCCGCGCCCCCCTGCGCTCGAACCGCACGAACCGCACCACCGCCCGCGCCCGTCGCCGCGCCGCCCTGACCGGCGGCGCCGTCGTGAGCGCGCTGCTCGTGACCGCGTGCGGCTCCGGCGGGACCTCGGGCGGCGGCGGCAACACCAACTTCGTCACCAGCACGGACGGCATCGCCTCCGTGGCCCGGGCGAACGGCACGACGCCCCCGAACTGTCCGGAAAGACCGTCGACGGCGGACAGCTCGACGTCGACGACTACCGGGGCAAGGTGGTCGTCCTCAACGTCTGGGGCTCCTGGTGCGGGCCCTGCCGCGCGGAGGCCAAGAACTTCGAGAAGGTCTACCAGGACACCAGGGACCAGGGCGTCCAGTTCGTCGGCATCAACACCCGCGACACCTCCACCACCGCCGCCTTGCGCTTCGAGAAGGAGCAGGGCGTCACCTACCCGAGCCTGTACGACCCGTCGGGCAAGCTGATGCTCCGCTTCGAGAAGGGCACGCTCAACCCGCAGGCCATCCCGTCCACGCTCGTCATCGACCGGGACGGAAAGATCGCCGCGCGTGCCCTCCAGGCGCTCAGCGAGGAGAAGCTGCGCAAGATGCTCGACCCGGTCCTGGCGGAGAAGTGACGTGAGCGCCGTGTTCACGCTCGCCGCGGACCCGGGCGAGACGGTACGCAGCGGGGCGCTGCTGCTCGCCCTGCCGATCGCCGTCCTCGCCGGCCTCGTCTCCTTCTTCTCGCCCTGCGTCCTGCCCTCGTCCCGGCTACCTGTCCTACGTGACCGGGGTCACCGGCACCGATCTGGCCGAGGCCCGGCGCGGCCGGATGGCCTCCGGCGCCGCCCTGTTCGTGCTGGCTTCACCGTGGTGTTCGTCTCCGGCGGGGCCCTGTTCGGCTACTTCGGCCAGACCCTCCAGGAGTACCAGGGCACCCTGTCGAGGGTGCTCGGCGTCGTCATGATCCTCATGGGCGTCTTCTTCATGGGGCTGATGCCCTGGCTCACCCAGCGCGAGTTCCGCTTCCACACGCGCCCGACCACCGGGCTGGCCGGCGCCCCCCTGCTCGGCGCCCTGTTCGGGATCGGCTGGACGCCCTGCATCGGCCCCACCCTCGGCTCCGTGCAGGCGCTCGCCTTCGACCAGGCCAGCGCCGGCCGCGGCGCCGTGCTGACCGTCGCCTACTGCCTCGGCCTCGGTGTGCCCTTCGTGCTCGCCGCGGTCGCCTTCCGCAAGGCGCTCGGCGCCTTCGGCTGGGTCAAGCGCCACTATGTCTGGGTGATGCGCGTCGGCGGCACCATGATGATCGCGACCGGACTGCTGCTGCTGACCGGCGCGTGGGACAGCATCGTGCAGCAGATGCAGACCTGGTCCAACGGCTTCACTGTGGGGATCTGATGAGCAACACCACGACGGACAAGACCCCCGGACCGGCGACGACCAGGACCTCGGCGCCGCTGGCTCCCAGTTGTCCACCGCCCCCAGGAGGACGCGCCGGGCGTGCCCGCCCTCGGCGTCGTCGGCTGGGCCCGCTGGTTCTGGCGGCAGCTGACCTCGATGCGGGTGGCGCTGCTGCTGCTCCTGCTGCTGTCGCTGGGCGCCATCCCCGGCTCGCTGATCCCGCAGACCGGCATCGACGCCACCAAGGTCGAGGAGTTCCGCGACAAGCACGAGACGCTCGCCCCGCTCTACGACAAGCTCGGCCTCTTCAACGTCTACAGCTCGGTGTGGTTCTCGGCGATCTACATCCTGCTGTTCGTCTCGCTGATCGGCTGCATCGTCCCGCGCACCTGGCAGTTCGTGGGCCAGCTGCGCGGCCGCCCGCCCGGCGCGCCCCGGCGCCTGACCCGGCTGCCGGCGCACACCACCTGGCGCACCCGGACCGAGCCCGAGCAGGTCCGCGAGGCCGCGCTCGCGCTGCTCGGCCGGCGCCGCTTCCGCGCGCACGTGGTGGGCGACGCCGTCGCCGCCGAGAAGGGCTACCTGCGCGAGGTCGGCAACCTCCTCTTCCACATCGCGCTGATCGTGATGCTGGTCGCCTTCGCCTGGGGCCAGCTGTTCAAGTACGAGGGCAACAAGCTGATCCTGGAGGGCGACGGCTTCGCCAACACGCTCACCCAGTACGACGACTTCAAGTCCGGCAACCTCTTCACGCCGAGGACCTGGACCCGTTCAGCTTCACCCTGAAGGACTTCCACGGCACCTACGAGCCGACCGGCCCCAACCGCGGCACCCCGCGCACCTACGAGGCCGAGGTCACCTACAGCGAGGGCGCCTTCGGCGGCGAGAAGACGACCAGGATCAAGGTCAACGAGCCGCTGGAGATCGACGGCTCCAAGGTCTACCTGGTCAGCCACGGCTACGCGCCGATCCTCACCGTCCGCGACGCCCGGGGCGAGGTGGTGATGGACCGCGAGGCCGTCGCCCTGCTGCCGCTCGACGGCAACGTCACCTCCTCCGGCGCCGTCAAGGTCATGGACGGCTACCGCAACGCCCAGGGGAGAAGGAGCAGCTCGGCTTCAACGCGTTCTTCCTGCCCACGTACGGCGGCAAGGGCACCACGATGCTGTCCCAGTTCCCGGCGCTGCTCAACCCGATGCTGGCGCTGTCCGCCTACCACGGCGACCTCGGCGTGGACGCGGGCTTCCCGCAGAGCGTCTACCAGCTGGACAAGAAGAACCTGAAGGAGTTCAAGGACGCCGACGGCAACCTGTTCAAGAAGCAGCTCGCCGTCGGCGACACCATGGAACTGCCGAACGGCGCCGGCTCGGTGACCTTCGAGGGCGTCAAGGAGTGGGCCGGCTTCCAGGTCACCCAGCAGCCGGCCAGCGGCTGGGCGCTCGCCGGCGCCGTCGCGGCCATCCTCGGTCTCGCCGCCTCCCTGTTCATCCAGCGCCGCCGGGTCTGGGTGCGCGCCGTCAAGGGCGCCGACGGCGTCACCGTCGTCGAGATGGCCGGTCTCGGCCGCAGCGAGTCCGCCAAGGTGCCCGAGGAACTCGGCGACCTCGCCGCGGCCCTGTACGAGAAGGCGCCCGGCGCCCCCGAACCGTCCGAGCCCGGCACCCCGGTGCCCGGCACCCCCGACCCCGCATCCGCACCTGCCGAGAGGGCTGAGCAGAAGTGACTCTCGCCGACGCCACCGCCGCCACCGTCGACCTGGCCGCGGCGGCCAACGAGAACCTCGCGAACACCAGCAACACGCTGATCTACTCCGCGATGGCCGTCTACACGCTGGCCTTCTTCGCCTACATCGCCGAGTGGATCTTCGGCAGCCGCAGCAAGGTCGGCCGGACCGCCGCCGCGCTCACCTCGAAGGCCGAGACCGGCGCCGCGCCCGCGGTGACCGTGAACAAGGCCGGCGGCACCGCCGTCCTGGAGCGGCCGAAGGTCGTCGTCCGGGCCGCCGCCGGCTCCCGGGACGTGCCCGACGGTCCGGGCGCGCACGGCGGCACGGTGAAGGGCGACCTGTACGGCCGGATCGCCATCTCCCTCACCGTGCTCGCCTTCCTGCTGGAGTTCGGCGGTGTGCTCACCCGCGCCCTGTCGGTCGAGCGGGCGCCGTGGGGCAACATGTACGAGTTCAACATCACGTTCACCACGACGGCGGTCGGCGTGTACCTCGCGCTGCTCGCCCTGCGGAAGAACGTGCGCTGGCTCGGCCTGCCGCTGACCACCGTGGTCCTGCTGGACCTCGGCCTCGCGGTCACCGTGCTCTACACCGCCAGCGACCAGCTCGTCCCCGCCCTGCACTCGTACTGGCTGTACATCCACGTCTCCACGGCGATCTTCTGCGGCGCGGTCTTCTACGTGGGCGCGGTCTCCACGATCCTGTACCTCTTCAAGGACAGCTTCGAGAACAAGCTCGCCGGCGGCGGCACGCCCGGGCGCTTCGCCAACTCGGTCCTGGACCGGCTGCCGGCGGCGGCCACCCTCGACAAGATCGCCTACCGCGTCAACGCCGCCGTCTTCCCGCTGTGGACGTTCACGATCATCGCGGGCGCCATCTGGGCGGGCGACGCCTGGGGCCGCTACTGGGGCTGGGACCCCAAGGAGGTCTGGTCCTTCATCACCTGGGTCGCCTACGCCGGTTACCTGCACGCCCGCGCCACCGCCGGCTGGAAGGGCCGCAAGGCCGCCTACCTGGCGCTGATCGCCTTCGGCTGCTGGCTGTTCAACTACTACGGCGTGAACATCTTCGTCTCCGGCAAGCACTCCTACGCCGGCGTGTGACCCGGCGGACGGCGTCCGCCGGGCACCGGCCCGCGGTTCACCGCTGTCTCTCCAGGACCGCGTAGTCCGCGAACGTCCGGCGGTAGCGGGTGTGCCGGGTCTCCTGCGTGTGCCGGCGCTGCCACTCCTCCACCTCGGACGGCGCCCGGCACGGACCCGACACCGCCCCGCAGTCCGCCTCGTCACCGGACACGCACCGCGCCTCGTACTCCGGCTCCGCGGACGGGTCCTGCACGATGACGTACGGCACGTACCGGAACAGCCGGCGGCCCGTGTGCCGCTGCCGCTGGTGCCGGGTGAGCAGCACGTCGGCGTCGGTCTCCGCGCTGCCGTCCCCCGCCGCCCGCGCGCGCTCGCGCCGGGCGGCCAGTTCCGCGCACGCGCCGCAGCCGGGAACCGGCTCCGGCGGCGGGCCCACGGAGACCAGCGGGTACGACGTCAGCAGGCGGGTCACCGAACGGCGGTTGGCCTCCCGCACCTCGGCACTCAGATCCATGCGCATCCCTTCGTCACTCTCGGTGTACCGAGCGTGGCGCAGGGGAATCGTCGGTAGCAACGCTTGCCGCGTGACACTCGCGCACTGTCACGGAGGGGGAGACCGTGGGCCGACGCAACGCCGAGGGGGTACGGGGGCCAGTACCGCCGCCGTGTTCGGCGAGGTGCTGAAGCATTTCCGGGAGGCGGCCGGGCTGACCCAGGAGGGTCTGGCGTCCCGCATCCCCTGCGACCGCTCGCACGTGGCCCGCGTGGAGGCCGGCACGCGGGTACCGCAGGACACGTTCGCCAAGTCCTGCGACGAACTGCTGGGCACGGGAGGGGTGCTGGAGCGGTTGTGGGGGCGGATCGACTGGTATCCGCGGGTGGAGCATCCGGACTGGTTCCGGCGCAGGGCCGAGATGGACGCGGTGGCGGTGTCCCTGCGGGAGTATCAGGAACGGGTGATGCCGGGGCTGTTGCAGACGGAGGCCTACGCCCGGGCGTTGTTCTCGCGTGTCACCGAGCGCGAGGAGGCGGAGGAGCGGGTGCGGGCGCGCATGAGTCGTCAACGGCGCTTCCTCACCGACGACGGCCCGCCCTACCACGTCATCCTGGACGAGAGTTGCCTGCGGAACGTCGTGGGTGGCCCGAGTGTGATGCGCGAGCAGTGTGCGCATCTCCTGACGCTCGGCCGCCGCTCCAACATCCGTATCCAGGTCGCGCCTGCCGACGACCCGGCCCTGATCCGTCCCAACGCGTCCATGTCGTTGATCGAACTGCCCGACGGTCACCGATGGGTCTACTCGGAGTCGCTGGACCGCGGCCATTTCAACGACGATCCGACCGTCTTCAGGCAACACAGCCACACCTATGATGTGCTCAGGGCGGACGCTCCGTCGGCTCCCCAGTCCGCCGCTCTGATCGGTGACGCGTTGGAGAGGTACCAGCAGCATGGACAGCCACGAGTTCAGCGCGGTGACGTGGGTCAAGAGCAGCTACAGCGGCGACAACGGCGGCAATTGCGTGGAAGTGGCCCCCGATATCCCCGGCGTCGTCCCCGTCCGCGACAGCAAGAACCCTGACGGGCCGGTGCTGTTGATCGGCCGCGCCGCGTGGACCGCGTTCACCTCGGTTCTGCGCTGACCCGGCGGAAGCCGCTCACTGGCCCCGCCGCCTCCGCAGCCTCCGCCTCCGCCTCCGCCCCCGCAACCGCCGCCGCCCGCGCCGCAGCCGGCGCCGCTGCCGCAGTAGCCGCAGCTGCCGCCGTGGCCGGAGTCGCCCCGGCGGGCCGGTCGACCGCCCGCCAGCTCTCCGCCTCGCCCAGCGCCCGCAGCCCGGGCTCCTCGGCGGCGGCCGGGCCCGCGAGGGCGACCGTGCCGAGGGGCGTGAGGGCGAGGGCGGTCAGGGCGCCGGCCGGGCGGGAGGAGGGCGGACGCGCGTGTTCCCGCGCAGGATGCCGAGGACCAGGGCGACACGGTCGGGCGTGCGCCGACGCGTCGGCCGGAGGAGCACGGCGGGCACGGCCGCGAGGGCGGACAGCGCCAGACCGGCCCACCACAGCCGGGGATCGCCGGCGACGATCTCGTACACGCTCAGCGCGGGGAGAGGACCGCCGCACCGACCAGCAGCCGCCGCGCCCGGTACTGCGCCCGCAGCACACCCGGATCGAGCAGCAGCCCGTCCGCGCACAGGCGCCGCGCGACGGACCGCACGGCGTCCCCGTCGGCGACCTCGGCGACCAGCTTCCCGGCCCGCTCGCCGCGCGCGACGCCCGCCGCCCTGACGACGGCCTCCTCGACGGCGTCGGCCGCGCCGTCCGGGGCCGTGCCGGACAGGACCACCCGGTCGCCGTCCTCCGTGACCGCCAGGCGCCCCTGCCGCCCCATCCGGGCCAGCACCGTCGTCACGACCCGGCGCCGCCCGCCGGCCAGCAGGGCCAGCTCCTGGACGGAGAGATCGTCCCGGACGACGACGTCCCGCTTCCGCGCACGGGCGATCCGCACGGCCACGACCACCCGGAACAGCACCGCATCGGCGGTCAGGACCAGCGCGGCGACATAGACCCATGCGTGCGACATGCCGCTTCCCCCGTGCTTCCCCGCTCACTCAAGGGAAGGTGTCCCCGCCCGGCGAGATCGCCAAGCCCGGGGGCGCGGGTCCGTCACTCGCCGTCCCGCTTGGGCTCGTCGTCCTTGTCCCGGTCCTTGCCCGGGCCGTCCTCGCCCAGCGACTTCAGGAACTCCGGGTTGTCGTCCGGCGCCACCCACTGGCGCCGCGCCCGGTCGGGCCCGGGCAGTGCGCTCCGCTTCTTGCCGGCGATGATCCACGAGATCGAGCCGACCAGCGGGAACAGCAGCACGAGGATCGCCCACAGCGGCTTCGGCATGTGCCGCACGTCCTCGTCCTTCGTGCTGATGCAGTCGATGAACGCGTAGACGCTCAACGCCAGCGGCACGAGGAACATCAGCACCCGGAGCATGGGGCCTCTCCAGCTCAAGCGGTGGGACACAGGGTCGGTACAGGGCCAGGGTAGCCGCTCGGGGATACTGGACCCATGGCTTACGACGATCTTCGCTCCCTGCTCAGGGCGCTGGAGCGCGAGGGTGACCTCAAGCGCATCAAGGCCGAGGTCGACCCGTATCTGGAGGTCGGGGAGATCGTCGACCGGGTGAACAAGGCCGGCGGTCCCGCACTGCTCTTCGAGAACGTGAAGGGCTCCGCCATGCCGCTGGCGATGAACGTCTTCGGCACCGACCGGCGGCTGCTGAAGGCGCTGGGCCTGAAGTCGTACGGCGAGATCTCCGACCGGATCGGCGGGCTGCTCAAGCCCGAGCTGCCGCACGGGTTCGTCGGTGTGCGGGAGGCCTTCGGCAAGCTCGGCGCGATGACCCACGTGCCGCCGAAGAAGGTCAAGGACGGCCCCGTGCAGGAGGTCGTGCTCACCGGCGACGACGTGGACCTCGACCGGCTGCCCGCGCTGTTCACCTGGCCGAAGGACGGCGGCTCGTTCTTCAACCTGGGCCTGACCCACACCAAGGACCCGAGAGCGGCGTCCGCAATCTCGGGCTGTACCGCCTCCAGCGCCACGACAAGCGCACCATCGGCATGCACTGGCAGATCCACAAGGACAGCCGCAACCACTACCAGGTCGCCGCCCGCCGCGGCGAGCGGCTGCCCGTCGCCATCGCCTTCGGCTGCCCGCCCGCCGTGACGTACGCCTCCACCGCGCCGCTGCCCGGCGACATCGACGAGTACCTGTTCGCCGGGTTCCTCGCCGGCAAGCGGATCGAGATGGTCGACTGCAAGACCGTCCCGCTCCAGGTGCCGGCGCACGCGGAGGTGGTGCTGGAGGGGTGGCTGGAGCCCGGCGAGATGCTCCCCGAGGGCCCCTTCGGCGACCACACCGGCTTCTACACCCCGCAGGAGCCCTTCCCCGCCCTGAAGATCGACTGCGTGACGATGCGGAAGCGCCCGCTGCTCCAGTCGATCGTGGTCGGCCGCCCGCCGACCGAGGACGGCCCGCTGGGACGGGCGACGGAGCGGTTCTTCCTGCCCCTGCTGAAGATCATCGTGCCGGACATCGTGGACTACCACCTCCCCGAGGCCGGCGGCTTCCACAACTGCGCGATCATCTCGATCGACAAGAAGTACCCCAAGCACGCGCAGAAGGTCATGCACGCCATCTGGGGCGCCCACATGATGTCGCTGACCAAGCTGATCGTGGTCGTCGACGCCGACTGCGACGTCCACGACCTGCACGAGGTCGCCTGGCGGGCGCTGGGCAACACCGACTACGCCCGTGACCTGACCGTCGTCGAAGGCCCCGTCGACCACCTCGACCACGCCTCCTACCAGCAGTTCTGGGCGGCAAGGCCGGCATCGACGCCACGAAGAAGCTCCCCGAGGAGGGGTACACCCGAGACGGGGGCTGGCCGGACATGGTGCTGTCCGACCCGGAGACGGCGGCGAAGGTCGACCGCCGCTGGAAGGAGTACGGCCTGTGACCAGCGCGTCAGCCGCGATCCCGCAGCCGGGGCGCACCAAGGCGTTCCTGCGCCTGGTGATGATCGAACACTCGGTGTTCGCGCTGCCCTTCGCCTACATCGCCTCCCTCACCGCGATGTACGAGTGGGACGAGAACATCCACTGGGGCCGGCTGCTCCTGGTCACCGTCGCCATGGTGGGCCTGCGCACCTTCGCGATGGCCGTCAACCGGATCATCGACCGGGAGATCGACGCCCGGAACCCGCGCACCGCCCACCGGGAGCTGGTCACCGGGGCGATGTCGGTGAAGCACGCCTGGACGGGGGCGCTCGTCGCCCTCGTGGTCTTCCTCGGCGCGGCGGCCCTGCTCAACCCGCTCTGCCTGGCCCTCGCGCCCGTCGCGGTCGTGCCGATGGTCGTCTACCCGTACGGCAAGAGGTTCACGAACTTCCCGCAGGCCATCCTCGGCCTCGCGCAGGCGATGGGCCCGGTCGGCGGCTGGCTGGCGATCACCGGCAGCTGGTCCTGGGACGCGGTGATCCTCGGGCTCGCCGTCGGCATCTGGATCGGCGGCTTCGACCTGATCTACGCCTGCCAGGACGTCGAGACAGACCGGCGCATCGGCGTGAAGTCCGTCCCGGCCCGCTTCGGCATCCCCGCCGCCATCTGGGGCGCCCGCGCCTGCCACGCGGTCACCACCGCCCTGTTCGCCTGGTACGCCGTCGCCACCGGGGCGGGCGCCTTCTTCTGGCTGGGCCTGCTGATCGTCGCGGGCGCGTTCGTCTACGAGCACTCCATCGTCCGCCCGCACGACCTGTCCCGGCTCAACCGCGCCTTCTTCTCCGTCAACGGCTTCATCGGCATCGCCCTGTTCGTGTGCGCCCTGCTGGACCTCCTGGTGCGCGGTCTGACGCTGTAGCCGCCCGCGCCGCGCCCGACGGCCCGCGCGGCTACCCCCGAAGGCCGCGCGCGGGGCTCCCGGCGGAACGCGAAGGCCGCCAGGACGCCCGCCGCCAGGCCTATCAGATGGCCCTGCCAGCTCACCCCGGACTGGGTCGGCGCCAGGCCGGACAGGATGGTGCCGCCCCAGACGGCGGTGACCAGGACGCCGGCCAGGATGCCGAGCGGGCGGCGCTCGACGAAGCCGCTGACCAGCAGGAAGCCGAACAGGCCGAAGATCAGGCCGGAGGCGCCCGCCGTGTTGCTGTACGCGGGCGAGACCAGCCACACGCCCAGACCGTCCGCCACCACGATCAGCGCGCACACGGCGAGGAACCGGCCGACGCCGCCGAGCGCCGCGAGGAAGCCCAGGACCAGCAACGGCACGCTGTTGGCCGACAGATGGGCGAAGCCGAAGTGGACGAAGGACGCGGGCACGACGTCGACCAGCTCGGACGGCACGCGCGGCACGATGCCGAAGCGGTCCAGCGCGTGGCCCGTCGCCACGTCGACCACTTCCAGCAGCCACAGCAGGGCCACCCAGGCCACCATCAGCGTGGCGGCCGTCCTCACCCGGTCGCCGCGCGACGGCCGGCGGCCCGGTCCCTGCGTCCGTGGCATGCCCGACATGTCGACCCCCAGTGCGTGCGCGTCCCTTCCGGGGAACGCACGGGCCCCCTTGGCCGGTTCCCCCCGCCCGGCGCCGGATAGGCTCGGAGGTGTGAACCCACTCAAGCCAGGAGAGACGCGGCGTACACCTTGGATCGTAGGGGTGTCCGGGGCCTCCGGCACCCCGTATGCCGCCTCGGTGCTGCGCGCCCTGCTCGCCGCCGGCGAGAGCGTCGACCTGGTCGTCAGCCGGGCCTCGCGGCTCACCCTCCTCGACGAGACCGGCATCTCCTACCGGGACGCGCACTGGCGGGACGACCTGCGGGAATGGCTGTCGCGGGGAGCCGACGGCAAGCCCGGGGCCTTCGACGTGGCCGACGGCCTCGACCGCGTACGGCACTGGAGCGCGGGCGACCTCGCGGCCGGCCCGTCCTCCGGGTCGTACCCGGCCAAGGGCATGCTGATCGTGCCCGCCTCGACGGCGTGCGTGGCCGGCGTCGCCCTCGGCCTGTCCAAGGACCTGCTGCAGCGCGCGGCGAGCGTGACCCTGAAGGAGGGACGCACGCTGGTGGTGGCCGTCCGGGAGACCCCGCTGGACGGCCGGACCCTCAGACATCTGGTGGCCCTGGACGACGCCGGCGCCGCCGTGGTGCCGGCCTCGCCGGCCTTCTACGCGGGGGCGACGCACATCCAGGACCTGGTGGACTTCGTCGCCGGACGCGTCCTCGACGCGGCGGGCGTCGGGCACGACCTCTACCGACGGTGGCGGGGAGAGCTGGGCGGCGGCGCGCGCCCCGCCTGAACACCACCCCCCACGGACGCACGTTTCAGGAACTCTTCAGACCTCCTCATCGGAAGGCTTCGATCGCAATGGACGCGGTGGACAGGCAGCTCATCCAGGCCCTCAGAGAGAACGGCCGGGCCTCCTACGCGGAGCTGGGGCGCCTCGTCGGTCTGTCGGGACCCAGCGTCACCGACCGCATCAACCGGCTGGAGGCGGCCGGTGTCATCACCGGTTACCGGGCCACCGTGGACGCCGCCTCGCTGGGCCTCGGCGTCACCGCCCTCATCGGCATCTCCCTCTCCGACGCCGCCGACCACGAGGACGTGGCGCAGCGGCTGAAGGACCTCCAGGAGATCGAGGACTGCTGGTTCATCGCCGGCGACGACTCCTACATGCTCAAGGTGCGCGCGACGGACGTGGACGGCCTGGAGAAGATCATCCGCCGGCTGTCCGGCACCAAGGGCGTCTCCCGCACCCGCACCACGATCGTGCTGTCCACGAAGTGGGAGAACCGGGTCGGTGAGCTGCCCGAAGAGGTCTGAGGGCACCGGCGTACGGTGGACGGAGTCTGTCTCAGGAAAGAGGTATCGGCATGGACGTCGGGCTCAAGCGCGAGCTGGAGGAGAAGGTCCGCTCCGGTGAGCGGCTGACCCGCGAGGACGGCATCGCGCTGTACGAGTCGGACGACCTGGCCTGGCTCGGCGGCCTCGCGCACGAGGTGCGGACGCGGAAGAACGGCGACGTCGTCCACTTCAACGTCAACCGCCACCTCAACATGACCAACGTGTGCACGGCGTCCTGCGCCTACTGCTCCTTCCAGCGCAAGCCGGGGGAGAAGGACGCGTACACGATGCGCATCGAGGAGGCCGTCAAGCTCGCCAAGGAGATGGAGAGCGAGAACCTCACCGAGCTGCACATCGTCAACGGCCTCCACCCCAACCTGCCGTGGCGGTACTACCCGCGGTCGCTCAGGGAGCTGAAGGCGGCCCTGCCGAACGTCTCGCTGAAGGCGTTCACCGCGACCGAGATCCACCACTTCGAGACGATCTCCGGGATGTCCGCCTCGGACATCCTGGACGAGCTGATCGACGCCGGTCTGGAGTCCCTCACCGGCGGCGGCGCGGAGATCTTCGACTGGGAGGTGCGGCAGCACATCGTCGACCACCGCACCCACTGGGAGGACTGGTCGCGCATCCACCGCCTGGCGCACGAGAAGGGCCTGAAGACGCCGTGCACCATGCTCTACGGTCACATCGAGGAGCCCCGCCACCGCGTGGACCACGCGCTGCGGCTGCGTGAGCTGCAGGACGAGACCGGCGGCTTCCAGGTCTTCATCCCGCTGCGCTACCAGCACGACTTCGTGGACATGAAGGACGGCAAGATCCGCAACCGGCTCCAGGCGCGGACGCAGATGGCGACCGGCGCGGAGGCGCTGAAGACCTTCGCGGTCTCCCGGCTGCTGTTCGACAACGTCCCGCACGTCAAGGTCTTCTGGGTGATGCACGGCGTGCAGACCGCGCAGCTGGCGCTCCAGCACGGCGCGGACGACATGGACGGGTCGGTGGTCGAGTACAAGATCACGCATGACGCGGACAACTACGGCACGCCGAACAAGCTCACGCGCGAGGACCTGCTGGAGCTGATCCGGGACGCCGGTTTCCGGCCGGTGGAGCGGAACACGCGGTACGAGATCATCCGCGAGTACGAGGGTCCCGACCCGGCGCGCCGGGAGTCGCCGCAGCCGATGAGGGTGTGAGGGGCCTCGGCCGCACCGCGGGGTGCGGGTGGTGCGTGGTTGCCCGCGCAGATCCCGCACGCCCGCACCCGGCGGGATGCATGGCCCCCACGGCGGGTACCCGGGCGCCATGCCCACCACCCGAGCCCCCGAGGACGCCTATACGGCGGAGCCCTTCGTCCCGGACCGCGGAGGGCTCGCCGCCCTGCGGAAGGCCGCCGCCGGCTGCCGGGGGTGCCCGCTGCACCGGGACGCCACGCAGACCGTCTTCGGCGCCGGCAGCGCGGACGCCCGTGTGATGCTCGTCGGCGAGCAGCTCGGCGACCAGGAGGACCGGCAGGGCAGGCCCTTCGTCGGCCCCGCCGGGAAGCTGCTCGACCGGGCACTGGAGGAGGCCGGCCTGGACCCGGCGGACGCGTACGTCACCAACGCGGTCAAGCACTTCAAGTTCACGCGGGCCGAGCCGCGCAAGCGCCGGATCCACAAGGCGCCCAGCCTGCGCGAGACGACGGCCTGCGGTCCCTGGCTCGCCGCCGAGCTGGCCCTGGTCGAGCCCGAGCTGATCGTCGTGCTCGGCGCCACCGCCGGCAAGGCGCTGCTCGGGTCGTCGTTCCGGGTCACCCGGGTGCGCGGCACGGTCCTGGAGGAGGAGATCCACGGTCGCCCCGAGCGGCTGGTGCCCACCGTGCACCCGTCGTCGGTGCTGCGGGCGGAGGACCGGGACGCCGCCTACCGGGGGCTGGTCTCCGACCTGAAAGTGGCGGCCGACGCCCTGGGGTAATGGTTACCATCGATGCGTGTCCCTTACCTTCACGCTCGATCCCGCCGTCACCCGCGAGCTGCGCGACGGCATCCTCGACCTGTGGACCGACGTCACCAACGCGGGCGGCTCGGTCGGCTTCGTCCCGCCGGTGGACCGGGAGGCCGTCCGGCCCGAGCTGGTCAAGCACCTGGTGGCCATGGCGGAGGGCCGTACCCGGCTGCTCGTCGGCCACGACGCCGACGGACGAGTCGCCGCGACCGCGTTCCTCACCCTCAACACCCACCGGCTGATGCGGCACTGGCTGTGGCTCTACACGGTCATGGTGCACCCGCGCCACCAGGGCCGGGGCTACGGCCGGGATCTGATGGCCGCCGCCGCGGACGCCGCCCGCTCGGTCGACGGCATCGAGGCGATCCGCCTCACCTGCCGCGGCGGCCTGGGCCTGGAGCGGTTCTACGAGTCCTGCGGCTACAAGGAGGTCGGCCGGGTGCCCGACGCGATCCGGGTGGCGCCGGGCGACGACCGCGACGACGTGATCATGCTGCTGCCGCTGGGCTGAGGGCCGTACCGGCCCTTCGTCTCACCCCCCTGCACGGCCCCGGGCCCGGCATGCTTCACTGGACGGTGCCTCTTTGTGCCAGAAACGGAAGAGTGGATTGAGATGCTCCGCTACACGCTGATGCGCCTCGGGATCTTCGCGGGCTGCCTCGTGGTCGTCTGGGGCCTCGTCTACGCCGGGGTGTTCCCGCGCGGCCTCGGTGACTCCAACGGCATGTGGATCGTGCTGCTGGCCCTGCTGATCTCGGCGCCCATCAGCTTCGTGGCGCTGCGCAAGGAGCGGGACCAGGCCTCCGTGCGGGTCGTGCAGCGGGTCGACCGGATGAAGGCCAACCTGGAGGCCAACCGCAGCCAGGAGGACCTCGCCGACGACGCCGCCCGGGCCCAGGGCCGGGCCTCGTAGCGGCACGTTCCGCCCGTAAGCTGCGTCACAGACGCGTCCGCCCCGGTTTCCCAAACCACAGGAAACCGGGGCGCTTTGCATTCTGCGGGCATCCTTCACCGGATCCCCCTCAAAGTAAGGCTTTGAGCGTCTCAAAGTACCGGTGTTAAAGTCGTGTGCATGAAGCACGCAGCCGCGCCCCCACGCCGTCGAGCATCCCGCTCGTGGCGCGCCTGCACGTGGACCTCTGTCGGTGCGCGTCCGCGACCTGTCGCCCCTGACGTCCCTCTTCACCCGTCGTTCTCCACGTCAGTCCAGCGCGTCCGTCCCCGCGTCCCGTCCCCTACGGAGAAGTCCGTGTCCACACGCACGAAGTCCTTCAAGGTGCCCTTCTGGGCCCAGATACTCGCCGGTCTCGTCCTCGGTGTCCTGCTGGGCTGGCTGGCCCGCAGCCAGGACCTGTCCTGGCTGGTCACCACCCTGGAGAAGGTCGGCGACACCTTCATCGGCCTGCTGAAGCTGGCCGTCGCGCCGCTCGTCTTCTTCGCGATCCTGGTGTCGATCACCAACCTGCGGAAGGTCAACAACGCGGCCCGCCTCGCGTCCCGCACCCTCCTCTGGTTCATGATCACGTCGCTGATCGCGGTGGCCATCGGCCTCGCCATCGGCCTGGTCACCAACCCCGGCGCCGGCACCGGCCTCACCCCCGCCGACGGCGCCAAGCCGGAGAAGGCCGGCTCCTGGATCGACTTCCTCACCGGCATCGTGCCGACCGACGTCATCACGCCGTTCACCGAGCTGAACGTGCTCCAGATCGTCTTCATGGCCGCCGTCGCCGGCATCGCCGCCCTCCAGCTCGGCGAGAAGGCCCAGCCGATCCTGAACCTGAGCGAGTCCGTCCTCGAACTCCTCCAGAAGGCCCTGTGGTGGGTCATCCGCCTCGCCCCGCTCGGCACGGTCGGCCTCATCGGCAAGGCCATCGCCACCTACGGCTGGGACCTGATCGGCAAGTACGCCACGTTCACCGCCGACATCTACGTCGGCTGCGCCATCGTGCTGTTCGTGGTCTACCCGGTGCTGCTCGCCACCGTCGCCAAGGCCGGCCCGCTGCAGTTCTTCAAGGGCGCCTGGCCCGCGATCCAGCTCGCCTTCGTCTCCCGCTCCTCCGTCGGCACCATGCCGCTGACCCAGAAGGTCACCGAGCGGCTCGGCGTGCCGCGCGAGTACGCGTCCTTCGCCGTGCCGTTCGGCGCGACGACCAAGATGGACGGCTGCGCCGCCATCTACCCGGCGATCGCCGCGATCTTCGTCGCGCAGATCTTCGACATCCCGCTCGGCGTCGGCGACTACCTGCTGATCGCGTTCGTCTCGGTGGTCGGCTCGGCCGCCACGGCCGGTCTCACCGGCGCGACGGTCATGCTGACGCTGACCCTGTCGACGCTCGGCCTGCCCATGGAGGGCGTCGGCCTGCTCCTCGCGATCGACCCGATCCTGGACATGATGCGCACCGCGACCAACGTCGCCGGCCAGGCCCTGGTCCCCGTCATCGTCGCCGCCCGCGAGGGCCTGCTCGACCGCGAGGCCTACGACGCGGCGCACAGCTCGCCGATCGACGAGCCGGAGCCGCGCCGCGAGCAGGACCAGGAGCCGGTGCCCGCCGTCGCCTGACGGGCACCGCCGACGGCGGCGTTCCCGCCGACGGCCGCACGGACCGTACGCTGATCCGCATGGGTGCAGGGAAGACCAAGCGGATGCCGCGTGCGGTCCGTGAGCAGCAGATGCTGGACGCCGCCGTGACGATCTTCGGGCAGCGCGGCTACATGGCCGCCTCGATGGACGAGATCGCCGAACTGGCCGGCGTCTCCAAGCCGTTGGTCTACCTGTACCTGAACTCCAAGGAAGACCTCTTCAGCGCCTGCATCCGGCGCGAGGCGCGGGCCCTCGTCGAGGCCGTCCGGGCCGGCACCCGGCCCGCCGGTCTGCCCGCCGACCGCCAGCTCTGGAACGGCCTGACGGCGTTCTTCACGCACACCGCCCAGCACCCGGACGGCTGGGCGGTGCTGCACATCCAGGCCCGCACCCACGGCGAGACCTTCGCCGCCGAGGTCACCGCGCTGCGCGAGGAGATCGTCGCGTTCGTGACCCAGCTGATCGCCGCCGCCGCACGCGAGGCGCACCGGGACCCCGACCTGCCGAGCACGAGGTCGCCGGGCTGGCCGAGGCCCTGGTCGGCGCCGCCGAGTCGCTCGCCGACTGGGCGGGCGCGACCCCGGGGTGACGGCCCGGCAGGCGGCGGCCACCCTGATGAACTTCGCCTGGGCGGGCCTGGGCGACCTCATGGCGGGCCGCTCCTGGTCGCCGCCGGAGGACGACCCGGCACCGGCTCCGGACGGCGGCACGGCACCGGATCCGCAGGACGGCACGGCACCGGCTCCGGTGGCCGCACCGACCCGGTAGCGGGCGGGGCGGGGCTCACGCCGGGTGGACGTCGCCCGTCAGATGCAGTCGGCCGCCCGGTGCGTCCCGCAGTTCGAAGCGGCCGTCCGCCGCCCCGTACACCACCGTCCCCGGCAGCGGTACCGGCGCCCGGAACTCGGCGCCCACCACCACCGCCTCGGGCGTGCCGTGCGCGGCCAGGCACCGGGCCACCGTCCACATGCCGTGCGCGATGGCGCGCGGAAGCCGAACGGGCGGGCGGTGAGCGGGTGCAGATGGATCGGGTTGCGGTCGCCGGACGCGGCACCGTAGCGCCGGCCCAGGTCGCCGCCGAGCCGCCACTCGTCCCGTACCGGCAGCGGCTCCGGCTCCCGCCGAGGGGCCTCGGCCGCCTGCTCCGGGGTCCGGTGCCGGGCCAGGTACGTGCTGCGCGACACCCACAGGACCTCCCCGCCGCCGTGCAGCTCGGTGACGACCGCGGCCTCGGTGCCGCGCCGGTGCGGCACCAGACCGGCGATGCGCACGGACAGGTCGTACTCCCCGCTCGCCGGCAGCGTCGCCCACCGGGTGATGCCGATCGAGGTGTGCACCAGACCGAGCAGCGGCAGCGGGAAGTCCCGGCCGCTCATCAGCCGCATGGCCAGCGGGAACCCCAGCACGTGCGGATACGTCACCGGGAGCGCGTCCGGCCCCGTCGCGAACCCGCACACCCGCTCGTAGGCCGCCAGCCGCGCCAGGTCGACGCGCAGCCCGGGCAGGACCAGGCGGGTACGGGGATGCCCGGCGTCCGGCCGGGGCCGCTTGAACGGGGAGAGCAGGGCGCCGCGCGCCAGGAGCGGCGCGAGGGCGGGCACGCCGGTGAGGACGGTGGTGTTCGCGGCGGTCGTCATCACGCCCCCAGCAGGCTCTGGCCGCAGACCCGCACGACCTGGCCGTTGACCGTGCCGGAGGACGGGTGCGCGAGCCAGGCGACGGTCTCGGCGACGTCGACGGGCAGCCCGCCCTGGGCGAGGGAGTTCATCCGCCGGCCGGCCTCGCGGAGCAGCACCGGGACGGCGGCGGTCATCCGCGTCTCGATGAACCCCGGCGCGACCGCGTTCACGGTCACGCCGTGTCCGGCGAGCGCCCGCGGCGCCAGGGACCGGACCAGGCCGACGATCCCGGCCTTGGACGCGGCGTAGTTGGTCTGCCCGGCGTTGCCCGCGATCCCGGCGATGGAGGCGGTGGCCACGATCCGGCCGCCCGCCCGGAGGGTGCCGGAGGCGAGCAGCGCGTCCGTGGTGCGCAGCACGCTCGCCAGGTTGACCTCCAGCACGGAACTCCAGCGTTCGGCGGGCATGTTGACCAGCCGTCGGTCCCGGGTGACGCCCGCGTTGTGGACGAGCACGTCGAGGCCGTCGGCAGGGCGCGGGCGATCCGCTCACCGGCGTCGGCGGCGGTGATGTCCAGGGGGAGCGCGCTCCCGCCGAGCCGTTCGGCGACGCGCCGGGCGTCCGCCTCCGCCTGCGGCACGTCGAGCACGACGACCCGGGCGCCGTCCCGCGCCAGTGTCTCGGCGACGGCTTCGCCGATGCCGCGGGCACCGCCGGTGACCAGGGCGGTCCGCCCGGCGAGGGGCCGGTCCCCGTCCCCGGGGGCGGTGACCTCCCCGGCGCCGGTCTCGACGACCTGGCCGCTGACGTAGGCGGAGGCGGGGAGAGCAGGAAGCGCAGGGTGGACTCGGCGCCGGCGGCGTCGGCGAGGCGGACGAGGTTGACGGTCCTGCCCCGGCCGATCTCCTTGCCGAGCGAGCGGGTGAAGCCCTCCAGCGCCTGCTGCGCGGCGGCCTGGTGGTGGTCGTCGGGGTCGAGCGGGGCGCCGAGCACGACGATCCGGCCGCTGTCCGCCACCGACCGCACCACCGGATGCAGGGCCGCGTGCACCTCGGCCAGGGCCGCGACGTCCCGGACGCCGGTGGCGTCCAGCACCACGGCGGCCGGCCGTCCGTCGTCCGGGGCGAGTCCGGTGCGCTCCAGGACCGCGCCGATGCCGGGGTGCGGCTTCCCGGCCGTCAGGTGGAGCAGGCCGCCGTCGAGCCGGGTCCGGCCGGGCGAGCGGCGGTGCAGCTCGGCTGGGCGCGGCAGCCCGAGCCGGCGGGTCAGGAAGCGGCCGGGTGCGGTGCCGGCGAAGCGGAGGTAACGGTCGGCCATGCGTGTCTCCCGGGCGGTCGCCATGTGCTTACTCTGGAGTAAGGTTACCGGAGGTAAGTCAGGGTTCGAGGGTGAGGAGCAGGTCGAGATGAGTCCCGTGGAACCGCCGCTGCCGCGCCGGGTCGCCATCGTCGGCGGCACGCGCATCCCGTTCGCCCGCTCCGACGGCCCGTACGCCACGGCGTCGAACCAGGAGATGCTGACCGCGGCCCTGGACGGCCTGGTCGAGCGGTACGGGCTCAAGGGCCCCGGCACCGTCGGCGAGTTCGTCGCCGGCGCCGTCCTCAAGCACAGCCGCGACTTCAACCTGGCCCGCGAGACCGTGCTCGGCTCCGCCCTGGACCCGCGCACCCCCGCCTACGACGTCCAGCAGGCCTGCGGCACCGGACTCCAGGCCGTCATCGCCGCCGCCAACAAGATCGCCCTCGGCCAGACCGAGTCCGCGGTCGCGGGCGGCGCCGACACGGCCAGCGACGCCCCCTCGGCGTCAACGACCGGCTGCGGCGCCTGCTGCTCCAGGCGCGGCGCGCCAAGACCCTCGGGGCCGGGCGAAGGCCCTCGCCGGGATCCGCCCCGGCCACCTCGTCCCCGACATCCCGCGCAACGCCGAGCCGCGCACCGGCCTGTCGATGGGCGAGCACGCCGCCGTGACCGCCCGCGCCTGGGGCATCACCCGCGAGGCCCAGGACGAACTGGCGGCCACCAGCCACCGGCGGCTGGCGGCGGCGTACGAACGCGGCTTCTTCCAGGACCTGGTCGTCCCCTTCCGCGGCCTGACCCGCGACCAGAACCTGCGCCCGGACTCGACGCCGGAGAAACTGGCCGCCCTGAAGCCGGTGTTCGGCCTGGACGGGCCCGGACCGACCATGACGGCCGGCAACTCCACCCCGCTGACGGACGGCGCCGCGACGGTGCTGCTCGCGAGCGAGGAGTGGGCCGAGCGGCGCGGCCTGGAACCGCTGGCCTACCTGACGGCGTACGAGACGGCGGCCGTCGACTTCGTCGCCGGGGACGTGGCGGGCGGCGAGGACGGGCTGCTCATGGCCCCGGCCCACGCCGTCCCGCGCATGCTGGAGCGGGCCGGACTGACCCTGTCCGACTTCGACCTGATCGAGATCCACGAGGCGTTCGCCTCCCAGGTGCTGGCCACGCTCGCCGCCTGGGAGAAGCGCGGGCTGCCCCCGGTGGACCGGGCCCGGCTCAACGTCGCCGGCTCCTCCCTGGCCACCGGCCATCCTTCGCGGCGACCGGCGCCCGGATCGTGGCCACCCTGGCCAAGCTCCTCGCCGAGCGCGGGGTCCCGGCCGGGGCCTGATCTCGGTGTGCGCGGCCGGCGGCCAGGGGGTGACGGCGGTGCTGGAACGGGCGTAGACCGTGTGGAGCGAACGTGATCTACCCTCACGTAACCCGCGAGACTGCACAGACCCGTCCCCGGTCCCTTCCCGAACGTGCACGAACCCCACACTCCGGAGCCGTACGATCCCCATCCTGACCGGCGGTAACACCTGTCCGTGACGGCCCGTCGGTGAAGGCCTCGGTGAACGCCCCGGCGCGCGAGGCACGTACCTCATGCAGCAGGCAGCGCCGCCGCTGCACGTCCCAGGAGCCGCCCGTGTCCACCCCCCTCCCCTCCTTCGCCGCGTCCGCCGCCTTCGCCGACGCGCCCGGCCCCACCCTGGTGGAGCCCGAGACGCGACGGCTGGACGGCGCGGTCCGGGAGGCGTACGTCCCGCCGTTCGCACCGCCCGTGCGGCACGGCTCGCTCGCGGACCTGCCGTTCGACAACGCCGCCGCCGTGCCCGGCACCGTCGTCCTCAGCCGCAAGGGCCCCGACGGCCACTGGACGGACGTCACCGCGGCCGGCTTCGCCGAGCAGGTGCTCGCGGTGGCCAAGGGCCTCGTCGCGGAGGGGCTGAGGCCGGGCGACCGGCTGGCGATCATGGCCCGTACGACGTACGAGTGGACGCTCCTCGACTTCGCCGCCTGGGCGGCCGGACTGGTGACCGTCCCGGTCTACCCGACCTCCTCCGTCTTCCAGACCTGCTGGATACTCCAGGACTCCGGGGCGGTCGCCGCGGTCACGGAGACGTCGGCCCAGGCCGCGGCCCTCGGCCCGGAACTGGAGCACATGCCCGACCTGCGGCATCTGTGGGTGATGGACCAGGGCCACGTGGACGCGCTGGCCGAGGCCGGGCGGGCCGTACCGGACGCCGAGATCGCCGTCCGCCGCGGCATGCTCGGCCCCAGCACCCTCGCCACCCTCGTCTACACCTCCGGCACCACCGGCCGCCCCAAGGGCTGCGCCCTCACCCACGGAACTTCTTCGCCGAGGTCGACAACGCCATCGAGCTGCTCTACCCGGTCTTCAAGGCGAAGACCGACGACGAGCCCTCGGTCCTGCTGTTCCTGCCCCTGTCCCACGTCTTCGGCCGGATGGTGGCCGTGGCCTGCGTCCGCGCCCGGGTCCGCCTCGGCCACGCCCCGAGCCTGGCCCCGAGGACCTCCTGCCGGACCTGGCCGCCTTCCGCCCCACCTGCCTCCTCACCATCCCGTACATGCTGGAGAAGGTCTTCAACAGCGCCCGTGCCAAGGCCGAATCCGGCGGCCGGGCGTCGACCTTCGACCGCGCCGTGTCGGTGGCGGTGAAGTACGGCGAGGCGCAGGAGGCCCGCGCCACGGGCACCGGGCCCGGCCCGTCCCGCGCCCTGAAGGCCGCCCGCGCCCTGTACGACCCGCTCGTCTACCGGCGGCTGCGCAACGCGATGGGCGGCCGGGTCCGCTACGCCATCTGCGGCGGCTCCCCGCTCGGCCGGCGCCTGGCCGCCTTCTACGCCGGCGCGGGCATCGAGATCTACGAGGGCTACGGCCTGACGGAGACGACGGGCGCGGCGACGGTGACGCCGCCCCTGAAGCCCCGGCTCGGCACGGTCGGCTGGCCCCTGCCCGGCACCCGCGTCCGCATCGCCGCCGACGGCGAGATCCTGCTCGCCGGCGAGCAGGTGCTGCACGGCTACTGGGACCCGCCGCCGGGGGTGTGGTCCCGGCCGCCGCGGACGGCTGGTTCGCCACCGGCGACCTCGGCGCCCTGGACGACGACGGCTATCTGACGATCACCGGCCGCAAGAAGGAACTGCTGATCACGGCGGGCGGCAAGAGCGTGGCGCCCGCCCCGCTGGAGAACTGGCTGCGCTCCCACCCGCTCGTCTCCCAGTGCGTCGTCCTGGGCGACGGCCGCCCCTACGTCACGGCCCTGTTCACCCTGGACCCCGACGGCATCACGCACTGGCGCCGCATGAACGGCAAGCACCCGGTGCCGGCGGAGCTGCTGACCGACGACGAGGACCTGCTGGCGCTGCTGCAACGCGCGGTCGACGAGGCCAACCGGCTGGTCTCCCGCCCGGAGTCCATCCGCCGCTTCGCCGTCCTGCCGAGGGACTTCACCGAGGCGGAGGGCCACCTGACCCCGTCGATGAAGCTCCGGCGCGACGTGATCATGCGGGACTTCGCGGAATGGATCGACTCCCTGTACGCCGACCGGGGAGCCGGGCGCCCGGGCGGTGACCGCCGCGCCGGCCGCGCCTCCTCGGGGTACCCGGAGAATTCACCGGGAATTCAGCTCCGGAAGGGGGCCGAAAAGGGCAGGAGCCCCGTCGCCGGAACGGCGTGGGGCTCCTTGGGTACTGCTGGTCGATCAGACAGGAGTGACGTTCTCCGCCTGCGGGCCCTTCGGGCCCTGCGTGACGTCGAAGGACACCTGCTGGTTCTCCTCGAGGGACCGGAAGCCGGTCGCGTTGATCGCGGAGTAGTGGACGAAGACGTCGGGGCCGCCGCCCTCCTGGGCGATGAAACCAAAGCCCTTTTCGGCGTTGAACCACTTAACGGTTCCGGTAGCCATAAGCCCTCCTTGGGCTCAAAAGGGTTGCCCTGCTCCAGAACCAGCAAGTGTGAAGATGAATTCTGCACAATCGCATACGTCTGAGAATGACTAGAGCCTGCGGTCACATGCTCCGCAGGCTCTGCACTGCAAGGGAAACCAAACTGCAACTTGCGGCGAGCCTAGCACGGGGGCACCCGAAAGCAATAGAGGCCAAGATCACTTCACTCGTATGTTTGAACACATCCTCCGGACGGCCGACGCCGGGGTCGGCGCCCGGCCGCCCGGAGCCGAGGGCTAGCCTCGCGATGTGGACAAATCTCGCACCCGGCCGCGCGTCGGCCACATCCAGTTCCTGAACTGCCTGCCTCTGTACTGGGGGCTCGCGAGAACGGGCACGCTCCTCGACCTCGAGCTCACGAAGGACACCCCGGAGAAGCTCAGCGAGCAGCTCGTGCGAGGCGATCTCGACGTCGGACCCGTCACCCTGGTCGAGTTCCTCAAGCACGCCGACGAGCTCGTCGCCTTCCCGGACATCGCCGTCGGCTGCGACGGCCCGGTGATGTCGTGCGTGATCGTCTCGCAGGTCCCGCTGGAACGGCTGGACGGTGCCCGGGTCGCCCTCGGGTCGACCTCCCGCACCTCCGTCCGGCTCGCCCAGCTGCTGCTGGCCGAGCGTTTCGGCGTGGCCCCGGACTACTACAGCTGCCCGCCCGACCTGAGCCTGATGATGCGGGAGGCCGAGGCGGCCGTACTGATCGGTGACGCGGCGCTGCGCGCCAACATGCTCGACGGCCCCGCTTCGGCCTGGAGGTGCACGACCTGGGCGCCCTGTGGAAGGAGTGGACGGGCCTGCCCTTCGTCTTCGCGGTCTGGGCCGCCCGGCGCGAGTACGCCGAACGCGAGCCCGAGATCACCCGCAAGGTGCACCAGGCCTTCCTGGAGTCCCGCAACCTCTCCCTGGAGGAGGTCGGCAAGGTCGCCGAGCAGGCGGCCCGCTGGGAGGACTTCGACGAGCGGACGCTCGCGCAGTACTTCACCACGCTCGACTTCCGCTTCGGCGCCCGCAGCTGGAGGCGGTCGCGGAGTTCGCCCGCCGGGTCGGCCCGACGACGGGCTTCCCGGCCGACGTGAAGGTGGACCTGCTCCGGCCCTGAGCCCCGCCGACGCCCGGCACTACCCTGCTGGGAGCACGGACGGCGTACCGGCGACGGGGAGGGGTGGACGCCATGCAGCCGCTCGAGACCGACGAGCCCACCGTCGTGGGCCCTACCGGCTGCTCGGCCGGCTGGGCTCCGGCGGGATGGGCCGGGTGTACCTGGGCCGCAGCGCGGGCGGCCGCACGGTCGCGGTGAAGATCGTGCACCCGCACTTCGCGCTGGACGAGGAGTTCCGGGCGCGGTTCCGCCGCGAGGTGGAGGCCGCGCGGCGGGTGGGCGGCGCCTGGACCGCGCCGGTCCTGGACGCCGACCCGGAGGCCCGCGTGCCGTGGGTGGCCACGGCGTACGCGGCCGGCCCCTCCCTGACGGCGGCGGTCGCCGACGGCGGCGCGCTGCCCGGCCACACCGTACGGGCGCTGGGGCCGGCCTCGGCGAGGCGCTGGCGGCCGTGCACGACCTGGGCCTGGTCCACCGGGACGTGAAGCCGTCCAACGTCCTGCTCACCCTCGACGGCCCCTGCTGATCGACTTCGGCATCGCGCGGGCCACGGACGGCACCGCCTCCCTGACCTCGACCGGTGTGTCGATCGGCTCGCCCGGCTACATGGCGCCCGAGCAGATCCTCGGCAAGGGCGTCACGGGCGCGGCGGACGTCTTCTCCCTGGGCGCGGTCCTGGTCTTCGCGGCGACCGGCGAACCGCCGTTCCCGGGCGACTCCTCGGCGGCCCTGCTCTACAAGGTCGTCCACGAGGAGCCCGAGCTGGGCTCCCTGGCGGGCGAGCTGCGGGAGGTGGCGGCGGCGTGCCTGGCCAAGGACCCGGCCGCCCGCCCGGCCCCGCAGGACGTCGCCCGCCGCCTCGCCCCGAGGGGCGGCCCGCCTGGTCGCGGGCGGCTGGCTGCCCGGACCGCTGGTGGAGCAGGTCAGCCGGGGTGCCGTGCGGCTGCTCAACCTGGAGGCGTCCGGCGAGCCGGCGGCGCCCGCGTCCGGACCGGTCGGCTTCAGCAGCCCGTCGCTGAGCGCGACCGGCGGGACGGCGGGGCGGTGACCGGTGAGGGCCGGGGTGCCGGGGTGGCGGCCGGTGACGGCCCGGGGCCGGGGCGGAAGCGTGACCGGTGACGGTGGGCGGCCGGGGGCGCAGCCGTGACCGGTGACGGTCGGGCGGCCGGGGCGGCGACCGCCGACGGCCGGCGGGCCGGCGCCGGGGCCGGTGGGGTGTTCGGGCCGCCGCCGGTGATGTCGCCCGGGCGGCCCCGCCGCCCCCGCCGTCCCCGCCGCCCTCGGTCTTCCCGGCCCGGGCGGCCCGGCGCCGGGGGAGCCGACGGGCCCGGGCGGCCCGGCGTCCGCCGTGCCCGCGCCGCGGACGGACGCCCGTACGAGCAGACCCGGACCGGGGCGCGCCGGCCCGGGGACCGGCGGCCGGGCAGGGTCGCCGTGTCCGTGGCGGCGACGTCGACGCCGGAGGGCCCGGCCGGGCGCGCCGGCTGAGCTGCACGGTGGCCCTCGCGGTGGCGGGCGCGCTGGCGGCCGTGTCGGTCGCCTCGGTGTTCGTGTTCGACCTGCTCCCGGGCGGCTCCGGCGGCAAGGGCAACGACGCCGCACCCCGCCCCTCCGCCTCCCGGCCGACCGCCTCGGAGCCCGGCGCGGGCGGCGCCGAACCGGTCGTCCCGAGGCGTACGTCGGCACCTGGGAGGGCCAGGCCCGCGCCCGCGACGGCAACCTGCCCATGGGCACCTTCCGGCTGACCGTCGAGAAGGTGGCGGTCGGCGAGAAGCTGGGCACCCTCCGCCACATCGACCTGCTGGGCGGCACCTGCGACGACGTCCTGACGCTCGAGCGGGTGACGGAGAAGGAGATCGTCGCCGACGCCGTCGGCGCGAAGGGCAACCGCGGCGTGTGCGAACAGGCACTGCACACCGTCCGGCTCACCCCCGTCGGCGACGACCTGCGCTACGAGTCGGACAGCAAGGGCTCCGGGCGCCCGGAGGCCCGCCTGTCCCGCATCCGGTAACCGCCCGGCAGGCGCGGCGGAAGGCCCGTGCGGCCGGTGCCGGCCGGCCGCAGGCCGCACCGCAACGGCCGCCCGCTCCCCGTGGGTTCGCCCCTGGGCCCTCTCACTAAGGTGTCCGCGACAGCGAACACGCCGCCGGCGCCACGCGCCTCACGAGGCGTCACGACGGGGAGGGCCCACCATGAAGACACCGCAGCCCGACTGCCACCCGGCCCGTCCGGGGCGGAGGGGACGCGTGACCGAGGGAGGACCGCGCGGGCCGGGGTGCGCGCCGCGGACCCGGCGCAGCGCGGCGGCCCGGACGGCTCGCGCGGCAGGGGGCCGGCACCGGGGAGCGGCCCGGCGTGGCGCACCGACCTGGTGCGCTGGTTCGCGTTCAGCCTGGTGTGCGCCGGCGGTTCGCTGGGGCTGGGCTGGCTCGGCCCGGTCGTGCCGTTGCCGGCTCCGCTGCGCGGCGTCGGCCTGCTCGTCGCCTGCCTGGTGCTGCCGCTCGCGTCGGTGCTGGTGCCGCTGCTGACGCTGCGCAGGGTGCCGCGCAGGAAACGCAGGATGGCCTGGCAGCTGATCGTGCCCGTGCTGGCCGGGGCGTTCCTCGGCGTGTTCGGCCGGGCCGCCGGTGACCAGGCCGCGATCACGGACCGGGGCAGTGGACGCGGGCCGTGGTGGTGAGCGTGGATCTGACCAAGACCAACCACTGCGAACTGCGCACGACCGGCGGACGGGACATCTCGCCGTCGCTCTCGGAGGGCGAGGGCTGCACGGACGCGGTGTCCGAGGGGACGAGCTGCGCGTCCGGTACGACCCGGAGGGCGCGGCGAGCCCCACCGCCCACGCCCGGACGTCGTCGTACGGCTTCCTCGGGCCGGTCTTCCTCGCCGCCGTCGCCATGGCACCTGGGCGGGGTGCGGCAGAGCAGATGGGACCGGGAGTATGACGGCTCCTGAGGCCGTGATGACCGCCGTCGCCGCGCTCTGGGGCGCGGCGGCCGGCGCGCTGCTGCCCCGCGCCGCCTACCGGTTCTCCGCCCCGGCCGGGCAGCCGTGGCGGGACCGGTGCCCCGGCGGCCACCCGGTGACCGGCTGGCTCGGCACCGCCCGCTGCCATCGCTGCACGGCGGCCCCCGGGCAGGCGCCGCCCTCCGGGGATCCCGCGCCGGGCACTCCCGGCCTAGCGCCGGACGCCGGGGATCCCGCGTCGGGCGGCCCCGGCCGCGTGTCGGACGCCGGGGATTCCGCGTCGGGCGGCCCCGGCCGCGTGCCGGACGCCGGGGATTCCGCGTCGGGCACCCCCGGCCGCGCGACGGCCGGTGGGGGATTCGGAACGCACGCCCCCGGCCGCGTACCGGATGCCGGGGGGCCCGTGGCGTACGCGCCCGGTCCCGTCGTCCCCGCCGGCGTCACCGCGCTCGTCTGCGGCGCCCTGGCCGCCGCCACCGGTGCCCGGCCCGAGCTGGCCGTCTGGCTGCTGCTGGCGCCCGTCGGCGTCCTGCTGGCCCTCGTCGACCTGCGGGTGGCCCGGCTGCCCGACCCCTGACCCTGCCGTTCGCCGCCGCCGCGCTCGCGCTGCTCGGCCCGGCCGCGCTCCTGCCCGGGCACGCCGGCTCCTGGACCACCGCCCTGCTGGGTGCCCTCGCCCTCGGCGCCGGCTACGGCGTGCTGTGGCTGATCAACCCCGCCGGCATGGGCTTCGGCGACGTGAAACTGGCCCTCGGGGCCGGCGCCGTCCTCGGCTGGTACGGCTGGGGCACGGTGATGCTGGGCACCCTCGCCGGATTCGTGCTCGGGGCGGTGTACGGCGGCGCTCTCGTCGTCGCCCGCCGGGCCGGACGCCGGACGGCCGTCGCCTTCGGCCCGTTCCTCGCCGCCGGGGCGCTCCTGGGCGTCCTGACGGGCGCGTACACGGCCTGACGACAGCGGCCCCGGACCGCTGGCGTACGCTGGATCACCGTCCACACCCCTTACGAAAGGGACGCCGGTGACCGAGAAGGCCGACCTTCAGCCCGTCCTCGACCGTGCCGCCGCCGGTGGGCGGATCACCCCGAAGAGGCCCTCGACCTCTACCGCGACGCCCCGCTGCACGCCCTGGGCGCCGCCGCCGACGCGGTCCGCAGGCGCCGGTACGCCGGTACGGAGCACATCGCGACGTACATCATCGAGCGCAACATCAACTACACCAACGTGTGCGTCACGGCGTGCAAGTTCTGCGCCTTCTACGCCGCCCCGAAGGACAAGGCCAAGGGCTGGACCCGCGACCTCGACGACATCCTGCGCCGCTGCGCGGAGACCGTCGAGCTGGGCGGCACGCAGATCATGTTCCAGGGCGGGCACCACCCGGACTACGGCGTCGAGTACTACGAGAAGCACTTCGCGGCGATCAAGAAGGAGTTCCCGCAGCTCGTCATCCACAGCCTGGGGGCGAGCGAGGTCGAGCACATGGCCCGGATCTCGGGCGTCTCGGTCGAGGAGGCGATCACCCGCATCCACGCCGCCGGCCTCGACTCCTTCGCCGGCGCCGGCGCCGAACTGCTGCCGGAGCGCCCGCGCAAGGCGATCGCCCCGCTGAAGGAGTCCGGCGAGCGCTGGCTGGAGATCATGGAGATCGCCCACAACCTCGGCGTCGAGTCCACCTCCACCATGCTCATGGGCACCGGCGAGACCAACGCCGAGCGGATCGAGCACCTGCGGATGATCCGGGACGTGCAGGACCGCACCGGCGGCTTCCGCGCCTTCATCCCGTACACCTACCAGCCCGAGAACAACCACCTGAAGGGCCGCACGCAGGCCACCCTCTTCGAGTACCTGCGGATGATCGCCATCGCCCGGCTGTTCCTCGACAACGTGGCCCACATCCAGGGCTCCTGGCTGACCACGGGCAAGGAGGTCGGCCAGCTCTCCCTGCACTACGGCGCCGACGACCTCGGCTCGATCATGCTGGAGGAGAACGTCGTCTCCTCCGCCGGCGCCAAGCACCGCTCCAACCGCCTGGAGATCATCGACCTGATCCGCAAGGCGGGCCGCGTCCCGGCGCAGCGCTCCACGACGTACGAGCACCTCGTCGTCCACGACGACCCGGCCGACGACCCGGTCGACGAGCAGGTGATGTCCCACATCTCCTCCACCGCCATCGAGGGCGGCACGGCCCACCCCGAGCTGAAGCTGCTCGCCTCCGGCTGAGCCCGCCGTGCTGACCATCCACGTCGCCGAGGCGACGCCCGCGACGGCCGTCCTCGTCGACGGCGCGTCCGTCGCCGCCGTCGGCCCGTACGAGGAGCTGACCGCCGCCCACCCGCGGGCCCGGGTGCGACGGTGGCCCGGCATCCTCACCCCCGGGCTGCTCAACCCGTACGGCCCCGAACTGCTGGAGCAGGCCTACCACCCCGACCCGCGCGAGGCGGACCGGCTCGGCACCGAACCGCTCTTCGGCGAGCGCGGGCGGGCCCTGCTGCGCGCCGACGCCTCCGCGGCGGGCGCCAGCGCACGCCGCGGGGTGCAGCGGATGCTGGCGCACGGCACGGTCGCCGTCGCCGGTGAACTGCGCAGCCGCGCCGCCCTGGACGCGGTGCGCAGGGCGGGGCTCGCCCTGGGCGGCCGTCCGGCCTCCCTGCCGGGGCCCCCGTCGCTCTCCCCGGCACCGCTCGTGCTGCTCCCGGCGCTGACCGCCGGCCGGCCCGCGCGGTTCGCGGTGTTCGACGTGCCCGACCGGGCCACGCTCGTCCGCCGGGGCGCGACCACCTGCGTGGCCACGGTCGTGGGCGGCCGGCTGGTGTACAGGCGCGCGTAGCCGGAGGGGCCCGCCTGCCACAATGGGCACGTGACTCGAGCCACCCTGGACAAGCAGCCGCACGAAGTCGCCTCGATGTTCGACGACGTCGCGGCCAACTACGACCTCACCAACGACGTGCTCTCGCTCGGCCAGGACCGGCGATGGCGCAAGGAGGTCGCCAAGGCGGTCGACGCCCGGCCCGGCCAGAAGGTCCTCGACCTGGCCGCGGGCACCGGCACCTCCTCGCTGCCGTTCGCGCGCACCGGTGCCTACGTCGTCCCGTGCGACTTCTCCCTCGGCATGCTCCAGGTGGGCAAGCAGCGGCACACCTGGCTGCCGTTCACCGCCGGCGACGCCACCCGGCTCCCCTTCGCCGACGACGTCTTCGACGCCGTCACCATCTCCTTCGGGCTGCGCAACGTCCAGGACACGGACGCCGCGCTGCGCGAGATGCTCCGGGTGACCCGGCCCGGCGGGCGGGTCGTCATCTGCGAGTTCTCGCACCCGACGTGGGCGCCGTTCCGCACCGTCTACACCGAGTACCTGATGCGCGCGCTGCCGCCGGTCGCCCGCGCCGTCTCCTCCAACCCGGACGCCTACGTCTACCTCGCCGAGTCCATCCGCGCCTGGCCCGACCAGGCCGGCCTGGCCGCCCGGCTCCGCGACGCCGGCTGGTCGCGGACGGCCTGGCGCAACCTGACCGGCGGCGTGGTGGCCCTGCACCGCGGCTTCAAGGACGCCTGACCCGCGAGCGCCGTGCGGGCGGCCGGTCTCCGGGCCCGGAACGCCCTGTGCCTGTGGACGACGGGTCGTCACCTCCCTCACAGGCCTCACAGGCCTCACATGCCTCCACGCCTCACAGGGCGAGCCGGTAGCAGTGCCCCTCCCGTCCGGACGCCGGCGTCGTGAACACCTCCGCGAGCCGCATGCCCAGGCGGCGCGTGACCGCGATGGAGCGGGCGTTGCGGGCGTCGACCATCGCCACCACGTCCGCGACCCCCGCCGCCCGGACCCGCTCCAGGGTCTCCCGGGCGGCCGCGGTGGCGTACCCCTGCCCCAGTACGCCCGCCCCAGCCGCCAGCCGATCTCGATCTCGCCCGCCGGACCCCACTCCCACCGCCACGGCTGGGCGCCGGTGAACCCGACGACCTCGCCGGCCTCGTCGAGCATCGTCCACAGGCAGAACCCGCGCTCGGCGTCGTGCCGCCGCTGGCGGGCGGTCAGCTCCTCGTACACCGACAGCTCGGCCGCCTTCCCGCCGTGGAACTCCATGACCTCCGGGTCGGCGAAGACCCGGTGCCAGGCGAGGGCGTCCTCGTCGGTGGGAACGCGCAGGCGTACGGCGGGGAGCGCGCGGTTCTCGGAGGCTCGGTTCACGGAGGCAGCCCTTCAGCCGGGAGATCGGTGACGCTGAATAGACTGCCCATGTCCGGTGCCGGTCGGCACGCAGATTCTGAACCTGGGGAGATCCCGCCGTGACCGAGCCCCTCTCCGACAACACCGCCGATGTGATCGTCGTGGGCGCGGGCCAGCCGGCTCCACGACCGCGTACCACCTGGCCCGGGCCGGACTCGACGTCCTGCTGCTGGAGAAGACCTCCTTCCCGCGCGAGAAGGTCTGCGGCGACGGCCTCACCCGCGCGCGACCAAGCAGCTCGTCGCGATGGGCATCGACATCTCCGAGGAGGCCGGCTGGCTGCGCAACAAGGGCCTGCGCATCATCGGCGGCGGCGTCCGCCTCCAGCTGGACTGGCCCGAGCTGGCGTCCTTCCCCGACTACGGACTCGTCCGCAAACGCGACGACTTCGACGAGCAGCTCGCCCGGCAGGCGCAGAAGGCCGGCGCCCGGCTCTACGAGCGGTGCAACGTCGGCGCCCCGATCGTCGACGACCGCACCGGCCGCATCACGGGCGTGCACGCCAAGCTCGGCGAGGACAAGCGGGAGGTCACCTTCCACGCGCCGCTGGTCGTCGCCGCCGACGGCAACTCCACGCGGCTGTCGCTGGCGATGGGCCTGCACCGCCGCGAGGACCGGCCCATGGGCGTCGCCGTCCGCACGTACTTCACCAGCCCCGCCACGACGACGACTACCTGGAGTCCTGGCTGGAACTGTGGGACCGGCGCGGCCCCAGGACCGCCTCCTGCCCGGCTACGGCTGGATCTTCGGCATGGGCGACGGCACGAGCAACGTCGGCCTCGGCGTCCTGAACACCTCCGACTCCTTCAAGGAGCTGGACTGGCGCGAGGTCCTCAAGGCCTGGTGCGCCTCCATGCCGGAGGACTGGGGGTACACCCCGGAGAACATGACCGGCCCCATCCGCGGCGCCGCCCTGCCGATGGCCTTCAACCGCCAGCCGCACTACACCCGCGGCCTGCTCCTCGTCGGCGACGCGGGCGGACTGGTCAACCCCTTCAACGGCGAGGGCATCGCCTACGCCATGGAGTCCGGCCAGATCGCCGCCGAGGTCATCGTCCAGGCCCACGCCCGGACCACCCCGGCCCAGCGGGAGACCGCCCTCCAGCGCTACCCGCGCATCCTGAAGGACACCTACGGCGGCTACTACACGCTCGGGCGCGCCTTCGTGAAGCTCATCGGCAACCCGAAGGTCATGCAGATCGCCACGCAGCGCGGTCTGACGCACCCGATGCTGATGCGCTTCACCCTCAAGCTCCTCGCCAACCTCACCGACCCGACCGGCGGCGACGCGATGGACCGCATCATCAACGGCCTGAGCAAGGTGGCGCCCAAGGCGTGAACCCGGCGCCGCCCGGCGCACGGCCGAAGGGCCGCAGCCCCGAGCGGCTGCGGCCCTTCTTCGCGTCTGCGTGGCGTGGGTGCCGGTACTACAGCACGCGCACCGCGCCGCTCGGCGGGTCGTAGTCCAGCGACGCCTGGACGACACCGGTGGACGGGTTCTGCGCGCCGACGAACTGGCCGTCGCCGATGTACACCGCGACGTGGTAGGCGCTGCCGGCGCCACCCCAGTACAGGATGTCGCCCGGCTGGAGGTTGCTCAGCGAGACCTGGGTGCCGGCGGTCGACTGCGACTGCGAGACACGCGGCAGGTCGACGCCGACCTGCTTGAACGCGGCCTGCACGAGACCGGAGCAGTCCCAGGAGTTGGGGCCCGTGCCGCCGGAGACGTAGGCGTCGCCGACCTGGGCCTGCACGAAGGAGACGACCGCGGCGGCCGAACCGGTGGCGGAGCTGCTGGTGCTCGCGGAGACACCGGCGGAGGCGGACCCGGCGGAGTCGCCGGCGTCCACGGAGGCGCTCAGGGTGGCGCGCTCGCTGCTGCGCGCGGCGCGCTCGGCGCGCTCGGCGGCGGCCTTGCGGGCGGCCTCCTCGGCCTTCTTCCGCTCCTCCTCCGCCTTCTTCTTGGCTTCCTTCAGGTCCGCCTTGGCTTCCTTGGCGGCCTTCGCGGCGGCCGCGTCACGCTCGGCACGCAGCTCGTAGTTCGCAGCCGCCAGCTGGGTGGCCTCCGCGGACTGGGCGACCTGAGCGGCCAGGTCACCCGTCAGGGTGGGCAGTTCGAGCGTCTGCGTGACCGGCTCGGCGGCGTTCGCCGACCCGGAGGCCCCGGCCACGGCCAGGGTGCTGAGGACGCCACCGGCAACTCCGGCCCGCATCGCGATTTTGGACGCGCTGCGGCGGGGCTTCCGGTGGCTGCGTATGTGAGCGGTGTGGGACATGGAAACAACCGGTATCAGGAGCTCCTCCATACCTTCAAGAAACGTGTGCTGCGCCACAGTTGTTCAGCCACGCCCTGAATCCCGGGCGTGTCGCCCTTTATTGACGCCGTAACGGACATTGCGGGCGCCCGTGATACGCCTGTGATCACGGGCTTTGATCGTTACGCCCGAATTGCTCCCCGCCTACCACTGGTTGGGGCAGTTGGCCAACCCCGCTTCTCAGGGTCCTCTCATCGATGTGGCGGAGGTCACGGAACGGTTGCCGTGGCGACCGCGTCCCGCGCGCCCGGGCCGGCGGCGCGGTGGCCGGATCCGCTCGTGAACGCGCGCACGTGTCCACACCGTGCCCGCTCCCTCCCTCTGATGTGTGAACGGGGCCCTCTATCAGGAGATCGCGCCCGGCGCCAATTTGCATGCGCGAGAAACTTCTTGATATGGAGACGCCCCTCTGGCCAGCGGTGACGAGTGAAAATGTCACCTCTGGTGATCACTCGGACGCTTCCTGTACGAAGATCACCGCTGATACGACTTCATGATCCTTCGTCAGGTGGTGGAGATCACAAAGCTTGTGCAATACCCCGTGTCGCAGATCACAGAGCGGCGGGCATAAGATGCGAGGCAGTTGGGCTTGTGACCTGCTTCACATGTTCTCGATCTTCGCCGGGACGAGCGGGGTTCGTGGGACTGCCGGGGCTGATGCGAGTCCAGTGCAACCGCCAGCAGTCAGTGCCGACTGAGAGGAGCGAGGAGCGGTGAACGCGTATGCGCCCATCCTCGTACTGGGAGCCCTCGGGGCAGGCTTTGCGATCTTCTCCGTGGTCATGGCCACGCTGATCGGTCCGAAGCGGTACAACCGGGCCAAGCTCGAGGCCTACGAGTGCGGCATCGAGCCGACCCCACGCCGGCCGGCGGCGGGCGCTTCCCGATCAAGTACTACCTGACGGCGATGCTCTTCATCATCTTCGATATCGAGATCGTCTTCCTCTACCCTGGGCCGTCACCTTCGACGCCCTGGGGATTTTCGGGCTCGTGGAGATGTTGCTCTTCGTGCTCACCGTCTTCGTCGCGTACGCGTACGTATGGCGGCGCGGCGGCCTGGAATGGGACTGAGGGGCCTTTAGTCATGGGACTCGAAGAAAAGCTGCCGAGCGGCTTCCTGCTGACCACCGTCGAGCAGGCCGCGGGCTGGGTGCGCAAGGCGTCGGTCTTCCCCGCCACCTTCGGCCTGGCGTGCTGCGCCATCGAGATGATGACCACCGGCGCCGGCCGCTACGACCTGGCGCGCTTCGGCATGGAGGTCTTCCGCGGCTCACCGCGGCAGGCCGACCTGATGATCGTGGCCGGCCGGGTCAGCCAGAAGATGGCGCCGGTGCTCCGGCAGGTCTACGACCAGATGCCGAACCCCAAGTGGGTGATCTCCATGGGGGTCTGCGCCTCCTCGGGCGGCATGTTCAACAACTACGCGATCGTCCAGGGCGTCGACCACATCGTCCCGGTCGACATCTATCTGCCCGGCTGTCCGCCACGGCCGGAAATGCTGATCGACGCCATCCTCAAGCTCCACCACAAGATCCAGAACTCCAAGCTCGGCGTGAACGCCGAGGAGGCGGCCCGCGAGGCGGAGGAGGCGGCGCTCAAGGCCCTGCCCACCATCGAGATGAAGGGGCTGCTGCGATGAGCGACGCGAACGGCACCGCGGGCGGCACCGGCGGCGTGAACCCGGAGAAGGACCTCTCCGCCGAGAACCTTCCCGGACAGCGCGGCCAGGGCGGCGAGGAGATCCGCGTCCAGCGCGGCATGTTCGGCGCGAACAACGGCGGCGACACCTCCGGCTACGGCGGCCTGGTCCGCTCGGTCCGGCTCCCGGGACCGGCGAGCAGGCCCTACGGCGGATGGTTCGACGAGGTCGCCGACGAGCTGGAGGGCGCCCTGGAGGAGCAGGACCTGCTGCCCGGCAACGCCATCGAGAAGACGGTCGTCGACCGCGGCGAACTCACCTTCCACATCGAACGCGAGCACCTGGTCCGCGTCGCCCGCACCCTGCGCGACGACCCGGCCCTGCGCTTCGAACTGTGCACCGGCGTCAGCGGCGTCCACTACCCGAACGACAAGGGCCGCGAACTGCACGCCGTCTACCACCTGCGCTCGATCACCCACAACCGGCTGATCCGCCTGGAGGTCAGCGCCCCCGACAGCGACCCGCACATCCCGTCGCTGGTCTCCGTCTATCCGACGAACGACTGGCACGAGCGCGAGACGTACGACTTCTTCGGGATCGTCTTCGACGGCCACCCGGCGCTGACGCGGATCATGATGCCGGACGACTGGCAGGGCCATCCGCAGCGCAAGGACTACCCCCTCGGCGGCATCCCCGTCGAGTACAAGGGCGCCCAGATCCCGGCTCCGGACCAGCGGAGGTCGTACTCATGAGCACCTCGCACGCCTCCCCTCGGGAGACGACCGAAGGCACCGTCTACACGGTCACCGGCGGCGACTGGGACGAGGTCGTCCAGTCCGCCGCCCGCGCCGACGACGAGCGGATCGTCGTCAACATGGGGCCCCAGCACCCGTCCACGCACGGCGTGCTCCGCCTGATCCTGGAGATCGAGGGCGAGACCGTCACCGAGGCCCGGTGCGGCATCGGCTACCTGCACACCGGCATCGAGAAGAACCTCGAGTACCGGACGTGGACGCAGGGCACCACCTTCGTGACGCGCATGGACTACCTGACGTCGTTCTTCAACGAGACGGCGTACTGCCTGGCGGTCGAGCGGCTGCTCGGCATCGAGGACCAGATCCCCGACCGGGCCACGATCATCCGCGTGCTCCTGATGGAGCTGAACCGGCTCTCCTCCCACCTGGTGTGCATCGCCACCGGCGGCATGGAGCTGGGCGCCACCACGATCATGATCTACGGCTTCCGCGACCGCGAACTGATCCTCGACATCTACGAGCTGATCACCGGCCTGCGCATGAACCACGCGTTCATCCGCCCCGGCGGCCTCGCCCAGGACCTGCCCCCGGGCTCGGTGGACCACATCCGCGAGTTCGTGAAGCAGATGAAGAAGAACCTCCCGGAGTACGACAAGCTCGCCACCGGGAACCCCATCTTCAAGGGCCGCATGCAGGACATCGGCTACCTGGACCTGGCCGGCTGCATGGCGCTCGGCGCGACCGGCCCGATCCTGCGCTCCACGGGACTGCCCCACGACCTGCGCAAGGCACAGCCCTACTGCGGCTACGACACGTACGACTTCGACATCCCGACCGCCGACACCTGCGACGCCTACGGCCGCTTCCTGATCCGCCTGGAGGAGATGCGCCAGTCGCTCAGGATCATCGAGCAGTGCCTGGACCGGCTGGAGCCCGGCCCCGTCATGGTCGGCGACAAGAAGATCGCCTGGCCCGCCCAGCTCGCCCTGGGACCGGACGGGCTCGGCAACTCCCTCGACCACATCAAGAAGATCATGGGCACCTCCATGGAGGCCCTGATCCACCACTTCAAGCTGGTCACCGAGGGCTTCCGCGTGCCGCCCGGACAGGCGTACGTGGCGGTCGAGTCGCCCAAGGGCGAACTCGGTGCACACGCCGTCTCCGACGGCGGCACCCGCCCCTACCGGGTCCACTTCCGGGACCCGTCCTTCACCAACCTGCAGGCGATGGCGGCGATGTGCGAGGGCGGCCAGGTCGCCGACGTCATCGTCGCCGTCGCGTCCATCGACCCCGTGATGGGAGGCGTCGACCGGTGACCACCAGTTCCCCGGAGCAGGGCGTCAGCCTCGGCATGCCCGAGCTGCCCGCGCCCGACTACCCGGACGACGTCCGAGCGCGACTGGAGTCCGACGCGCGCGAGATCATCGCCCGCTACCCGGACTCCCGGTCCGCCCTGCTGCCGCTGCTGCACCTGGTGCAGTCGGAGGAGGGCCACGTCACGCGCACCGGGATGCGGTTCTGCGCGGACGTGCTCGGCCTGACCACGGCCGAGGTGACCGCCGTCGCCACCTTCTACACCATGTACCGGCGCCGGCCCTCCGGCGACTACCAGGTCGGGGTGTGCACCAACACGCTGTGCGCGGTGATGGGCGGCGACGCCATCTTCGAAGAGCTCCAGGAGCATTTGGGCGTCGGCAACGGCGAGACCACCGACGACGGCAAGGTCACCCTGGAGCACATCGAGTGCAACGCGGCCTGCGACTACGCCCCGGTCGTGATGGTCAACTGGGAGTTCTTCGACAACCAGACCCCGGCGAGCGCCCGGCGCCTGGTCGACGACCTCCGGGCCGGCCGGCCGGTCACGCCGACCCGCGGGGCGCGCCTGTGCACCTTCAAGGAGACCGCCCGGATCCTGGCGGGCTTCCCCGACGAGCGGGAGGGCGCCGTCGAGGCCGGGGAAGCGCGGGACCCGCCTCCCTGGCCGGCCTGCGGCTGGCGAAGGGCGAGAGCCCCGCCGCGCGCGTGGTGCACCCGCGGGACGGCGGGCCGCACGACGCGGCGCAGGACCGGGCCGTGCACGACCCGTCCCGACGGAGCACCTCAGCTCGCACGACGCGCCGCAGGACACATCGGCCTCCGACCCGTCCAACCCGGCGGACCTGTCGCCGAGGAGGGGAGTGATGACCTTGGCAGCCGAGATCAAGGACACCAGCCCGGAGAAGCTGCTCGCACCCGTGCTGTCGGCCTTCTGGGACGAGGACCGGTCCTGGACGCTGGACGTCTACCGGAGGCACGAGGGGTACGAGGGGCTCCGCAAGGCGCTGGCGATGTCGCCGGACGACCTGATCGCGTACGTCAAGGACTCCGGTCTGCGCGGACGCGGCGGCGCGGGTTCCCCACGGGAATGAAGTGGCAGTTCATCCCCAGGGGACGGCAAGCCTCACTATCTTGTTGTCAACGCCGACGAGTCGGAGCCGGGCACCTGCAAGGACATCCCGCTCCTCTTCGCGAACCCGCACAGCCTCATCGAGGGCATCGTGATCGCGTGCTACGCCATCAGGTCGTCGCATGCCTTCATCTATCTGCGGGGTGAAGTCGTCCCCGTGCTGCGGCGGTTGCACTCGGCCGTCGCCGAGGCCTACGCGGCGGGCTTCCTCGGCGAGAACATCCTGGGCAGCGGACTCGACCTCGACGTCACCGTGCACGCGGGCGCGGGCGCGTACATCTGCGGTGAGGAGACCGCGCTGCTCGACTCGCTCGAAGGCCGCCGTGGCCAGCCGCGGCTGCGTCCCCCTTCCCTGCGGTGGCAGGCCTCTACGCCTGCCCGACTGTGGTGAACAACGTCGAATCCATCGCGTCGGTTCCCGCGATCCTGAACAAGGGCAAGGAATGGTTCAGGTCGATGGGCAGCGAGAAGTCCCCGGGCTTCACGCTCTACTCGCTCAGCGGCCACGTCGCCAGCCCCGGCCAGTACGAGGCGCCGCTCGGCATCACCCTGCGCCAGCTCCTCGACATGAGCGGCGGGATGCGCCCCGGCCACCGGCTCAAGTTCTGGACACCGGGCGGTTCCTCGACGCCGATGTTCACCGACGAGCACCTCGACGTCCCCTCGACTACGAAGGGGTGGGGCCGCGGGCTCCATGCTCGGCACCAAGGCCCTGCAGTGCTTCGACGAGACGACCTGCGTCGTGCGCGCCGTCACCCGCTGGACCGAGTTCTACGCCCACGAGTCCTGCGGCAAGTGCACCCCTGCCGCGAGGGCACGTACTGGCTCGTGCAGCTGCTGCGCGACATCGAGGCCGGCAAGGGCTCGATGGAGGACCTCGACAAGCTGAACGACATCGCCGACAACATCAACGGCAAGTCCTTCTGCGCCCTCGGCGACGGCGCCGCCTCGCCGATCTTCTCCTCGCTGAAGTACTTCCGCGAGGAGTACGAGCAGCACATCACGGGCCGCGGCTGCCCTTCGACCCCGCGAAGTCGACGGCCTGGGCCGATCACCGTACGGAGGTGAACGCATGACCGTGACCACCAGCGCTCCCTCCGGCGGGGAGAGGCGGCGGTCCCGCCCGAGGACCTCGTCACGCTCACGATCGACGGCATCGAGATCAGCGTGCCCAAGGGCACCCTGGTCATCCGGGCCGCCGAACAGCTCGGCATCGAGATCCCCGGTTCTGCGACCACCCGCTGCTGGACCCGGCCGGCGCCTGCCGCCAGTGCATCGTCGAGGTGGAGGGCCAGCGCAAGCCGATGGCGTCCTGCACCATCACCTGCACCGACGGGATGGTGGTCAGGACCCACCTCACCTCGCCGGTCGCCGAGAAGGCCCAGAAGGGTGTGATGGAGCTGCTGCTCATCAACCACCCGCTGGACTGCCCGGTCTGCGACAAGGGCGGCGAGTGCCCGCTGCAGAACCAGGCGATGTCGCACGGCGACGCCGAATCCCGCTTCGACGGGAGGAAGCGCACCTACGAGAAGCCCGTGCCGATCTCCACGCAGGTGCTCCTCGACCGGGAACGGTGCGTGCTGTGCGCCCGCTGCACCCGGTTCTCCAACCAGGTCGCGGGCGACCCCATGATCGAACTGATCGAGCGGGGCGCGCTCCAGCAGGTCGGCACCGGCGAGGGCGACCCCTTCGAGTCGTACTTCTCCGGCAACACCATCCAGATCTGCCCGGTCGGCGCCCTCACCTCGGCGGCCTACCGGTTCCGCTCCCGCCCTTCGACCTCGTCTCCTCGCCGTCGGTGTGCGAGCACTGCTCGGGCGGCTGCGCCACCCGCACCGACCACCGGCGCGGCAAGGTCATGCGCCGCCTCGCGGCGAACGACCCCGAGGTCAACGAGGAGTGGATCTGCGACAAGGGACGCTTCGCGTTCCGGTACGCGCAGCTGCGGGACCGCCTCGACACCCCGCTGGTCCGCAACGCGGAGGGCGAGCTGGAGCCGGCCTCCTGGCCGGAGGCCCTCCAGATCGCCGCGCAGGGACTGCTCGCCTCCCGGGCCGCACCGGCGTCCTGACCGGCGGGCGGCTCACCGTGGAGGACGCCTACGCCTACAGCAAGTTCGCGCGCGTGGCGCTCGACACCAACGACATCGACTTCCGCGCGCGCGTGCACAGCGGCGAGGAGGCCGACTTCCTGGCCGCCCGGGTGGCCGGACGCGGCCGTGACCTCGACGGCACGGGCGTCACGTACACCGCCCTGGAGCAGGCGCCCGCCGTGCTGCTCGTCGGGTTCGAGGCCGAGGAGGAGGCGCCCGGCGTCTTCCTGCGGCTGCGCAAGGCCTGGCGCAAGCACGGGCAGCGGGTGTTCTCCCTGGCCACGCACGCCACGCGGGGCCTGGAGAAGGCCGGCGGCACGCTGCTGCCGGCGGCGCCCGGCACCGAGACCGAGTGGCTGGACGCGCTCGCGAGCGGCGTCGGCCTGGAGGACCCGGGAACCGCCGCCGCCGAGGCGCTGCGCACCGAGGGCGCGGTGATCGTCGTCGGCGAGCGGCTGGCCGCCGTCGCCGGCGGTCTCACCGCCGCCGTGCGGACCGCGTCCGCGACCGGTGCCCGCCTGGTGTGGATCCCGCGCCGGGCCGGCGAGCGCGGCGCGGTCGAGGCGGGCGCGCTGCCCTCGCTGCTGCCGGGCGGACGCCCGGCCACCGACCCGCGCGCGCGTGAGGAGGTCGCCGCCGTCTGGGGCGTCGCCGACCTGCCGCACCGCTACGGGCGGGACACCGGGCAGATCGTCGAGGCCGCCGCGAGCGGGGAACTCCAGGCGCTGCTGGTGGCCGGCGTGGAGGTCGCCGACCTGCCGGACCCGGCACGCGCGCGTGCCGCCCTCGCCGAGGTCGGTTTCCTGGTCTCGCTGGAGCTGCGGCCCAGCGAGGTCACCGAACTCGCCGACGTCGTCCTGCCCGTCGCCGCGGTCGCCGAGAAGGCCGGCACCTTCCTCAACTGGGAGGGCCGGGCCCGCTTCTTCGAGGCCGCGCTCAAGCCGGACCAGATGACCCGGCGCCTCGCGCCCACCGACGCGCGCGTGCTGCAGATGCTGGCCGACGCCATGGACGTCCACCTGGGACTGCCCGACCTGCGGACCGTCCGCTCCGAGATCGACCGGCTCGGCGCCTGGACCGGGCCCGCGGCCGCCGACCCGGTGGACACCGCGGGCGCGCTGCCCCGGCCCGCCGCCGGGGAGGCCGTCCTCGCCGGGCACCGGCTCCTGCTCGACCAGGGAGTGCTCCAGCTGGGCGACGAGGCGCTCGCCGGTACCCGGCACGCGGCCCACGCGCGCGTGTCGGCCGCCACGGCGGCCGAGGCCGGGGTGAAGGACGGCGACGTCCTCGCGGTCACCGGCGCCACCGGCACCGTCGAACTGCCCCTGCGGATCACGGAGATGCCCGACCGCGTGGTCTGGCTGCCGCTGAACTCCACCGGCACCGGCGTCGCCTCCGACGCGGGTGCCCTGCCCGGCTCCCTCGTCCGCATCGGCCCGGCGACGCCCGTCGGCGAGGCCCCCAAGGAGGTGGAGGCATGAGCCCGTACCTCTCCGCCGAGGGCCTGCCGGCCCTCGCCGCCGAAGACCTGTCGATGTTCGGCCGCGACCCCTGGTGGCTGGTCGTCGTCAAGGCGGTGTTCTGCTTCGCCTTCCTGATGGTGACCGTGCTGATCTCCATCGTCATGGAGCGCAAGGTCGTCGCCTGGATGCAGCGGCGCGTCGGACCCAACCGGCACGGCCCCTGGGGCATGCTCCAGTCGCTCGCCGACGGCGTGAAGCTGATGCTCAAGGAAGACGTCGTCGTCAAGCGCGCCGACAAGGCGGTGTACATCCTCGCGCCGGTCGTCGCCGCCGTCCCCGCCTTCATGGCGATCGCGGTGATCCCCTTCGGGCCGGCCGGCAACGAGATCTCCGTCTTCGGCCACCGCACCACGATGCAGCTCACCGACCTGCCGATCGCGGCCCTGTACATCCTCGCGGTCGCCTCGGTCGGCATCTACGGCATCGTGCTGGCGGGCTGGAGCTCCGGATCGACCTATCCGCTGCTCGGCGGCCTGCGGTCGTGCGCGCAGATGATCTCGTACGAGATCGCGATGGGCGCCGCCTTCGCCTCCGTCTTCCTCTACTCGGGTCGATGTCGACGTCGGCGATCGTCGAACAGCAGGCGGACCGCTGGTACCTGGTGCTGCTGCCGGTGTCGTTCCTCCTCTACATCGTGACGATGGTCGGCGAGACCAACCGCGCCCCCTTCGACATGCCGGAGTCCGAGGGCGACCTGGTCGGCGGCTTCAACACCGAGTACTCGTCGATCAAGTTCGCGATGTTCATGCTCGCCGAGTACATCAACATGGTGACGGTCTCGGCGGTCGCGGTGACGTTCTTCCTCGGCGGCTGGCGGGCGCCGTGGCCCGTCAGCACCTTCTGGGAGGGCGCGAACCACGGCTGGTGGCCGATGCTCTGGTTCACCGGCAAGCTCCTGCTGCTGCTGTTCATGTTCGTCTGGCTGCGCGGCACGCTCCCGCGGGTCCGCTACGACCAGCTGATGAAGCTCGGCTGGAAGGTCCTCATCCCGGTCTCCCTGGTGTGGCTGATGATGGTCGCCACCGTGCGGGCGCTGCGCAACGAGAACTACGGCTTCGGCGACATCGCCCTCTACATCGGCGGCGCCGTGCTGGCCCTGCTCCTGCTGTCCTTCGTCGCCGACATGTTCCGCGAGCGGTCCAGGCGGGCCGAGCCGCCCGCCGAGCGGCCCGCCGCGTTCGACCCGATGGCCGGCGGGTTCCCCGTACCGCCGCTGCCGGGACAGGAGTTGCCGCCGGTGCCGCGACGCCGCCCGCGCCGGGAGCGGGAGCTGATTGTCAGTGGCGGCACCGATACTCACAGTGACGGACCTCTGGGCGGATCTACGGATGGAAAGGAGGCGTCCGATGGCTGAGGAACCCAAGGACACCAAGCCCGGTTTCCAGAACCCCGTGGCCGGCTTCGGCGTGACCTTCAAGGCCATGTTCAAGAAGCGGCTCACCGAGCAGTACCCGGAGCAGCCCAAGACCACGGCTCCGCGCTTCCACGGGCGGCACCAGCTCAACCGCCATCCGGACGGCCTGGAGAAGTGCGTCGGCTGCGAGCTGTGCGCCTGGGCCTGCCCCGCCGACGCCATCTACGTGGAGGGCGCGGACAACACCGACGAGGAGCGCTACTCGCCGGGCGAGCGGTACGGCCGCGTCTACCAGATCAACTACGCCCGCTGCATCCTGTGCGGCCTGTGCATCGAGGCGTGCCCCACGCGCGCGCTCACGATGACCAACGAGTTCGAGCTCGCCGACTCCAGCCGGGCCGACCTCATCTACACCAAGGAGCAGCTGCTCGCCGGCCTCGAGGACGGCATGGTCGACACGCCCCACGCCATCTATCCGGGGACGGACGAGCAGGACTACTACCGCGGTCTGGTCACGGAGGCCGCCCCGGCACCGAGCGGCAGGTCGCCCGTTCCCAGGGCGAGGTCGTCCAGGAGGGCGACTCGACGTTCGGCGGGACCGAACCGGCCTCGGAGAAGGTGATCCGCCGATGACCGAGCAGCTCGCCGCCTACTCCACCTCCACCGGGGAGGCCGTCCAGTTCTGGGTCCTCGGCACGGTCGCCGTGATCGGGGCCCTGTGCACCGTCTTCATGAAGAAGGCCGTGCACAGCGCGCTCTGCCTCGCCGGGACCATGATCATCCTCGCGGTGTTCTACCTGGCCAACGGCGCCTACTTCCTCGGCGTCGTGCAGATCGTCGTCTACACCGGCGCGATCATGATGCTGTTCCTGTTCGTGGTGATGCTCGTCGGCGTCACCGCGGCGGACTCGCTGAAGGAGACCATCCGGGGCAGCGCTGGCTGGCCCTGCTGTGCGGCCTCGGCTTCGGCATCCTCCTGATCGGCGGCATCGGCAACGCCGCCCTGACGGAGTTCACCGGCATCGGCCGGGCCAACGCCAACGGCAACGTGGAGGGCATCGCGTCCCTCATCTTCACCAAGTACGTCTTCGCCTTCGAGATCACCGGCGCCCTGCTCATCACGGCCGCCGTCGGCGCCATGGTGCTCACGCACCGCGAACGCACCGAGCGGGCCAGGACCCAGCGGGAGCTGGCCGAGCAGCGCGTGCGCGAGGGCACGTACATCCCGCCGCTGCCCGCGCCCGGCGTCTACGCCCGGCACAACGCCGTGGACATCGCCGGCCTGCTGCCCGACGGCACCCCGTCCGACCTCACGGTCAGCAAGACCCTCCGGAGCGCGGCCAGATCCGGGACGTCTCGCAGGAGGCGCTCAACGACCTGCGGGCCCTGGAGCAGCGGGCGGAGGAGCGGCTGGAGCGCAAGGCGATCGCGCCGGCCACCTTCAAGCGGGCCGAGGAGGCGTCGAAGTGAACCCCGTCAACTACCTCTACCTCGCGGCCCTGTTGTTCACGATCGGCGCCACCGGCGTGCTGATCCGGCGCAACGCGATCGTCGTGTTCATGTGCATCGAGCTGATGCTCAACGCCTGCAACCTCGCGTTCGTCGCCTTCTCCCGGATGCACGGCAACCTCGACGGCCAGATCATCGCGTTCTTCACGATGGTCGTCGCCGCCGCGGAGGTCGTGGTCGGGCTCGCGATCATCGTGTCCCTGTTCCGTTCCCGCCACTCGGCCTCGGTCGACGACGCCAGCCTGATGAAGCTGTAAGGGGCTGAAACGTGGAGAACCTGATTGCGCTGCTGGTGGCGGCGCCCCTGCTCGGAGCGGCGGTCCTGCTGTGCGGCGGCCGCCGGCTGGACGCCGCCGGCCACTGGATCGGCACCCTGCTGGCGGCCGTGTCCTTCGCCCTCGGCGTCGTCCTCTTCGCCGACATGCTGGGCAAGGGCGCCGAGGAACGCACGCTGACCCAGCACCTGTTCAGCTGGATCCCGGTCGAGGGCTTCCAGGCCGACGTCGCCTTCCGGCTGGACCAGCTGTCGATGACGTTCGTCCTGCTGATCACCGGCGTCGGCTCGCTGATCCACCTGTACTCCGTGGGGTACATGGAGCACGACGAGCGGCGCCGCCGCTTCTTCGGCTACCTGAACCTGTTCCTCGCGGCGATGCTGATCCTCGTCCTCGCCGACAACTACCTGCTGCTGTACGTCGGCTGGGAGGGCGTCGGCCTCGCCTCCTACCTGCTGATCGGCTTCTGGCAGCACAAGCCCAGCGCCGCCACGGCGGCCAAGAAGGCCTTCCTGGTCAACCGCGTCGGCGACATGGGCCTGTCCATCGCGATCATGCTGATGTTCCTGTGGTTCGGCACCTTCGCCTTCGGGCCGGTGCTCGGCGGCCACGGGGAGGCCGGCCTCGCGGGCGAGGCCGGTGAGGGCAAGCTGACCGCGATCGCCCTGATGCTGCTGCTCGCCGCCTGCGGCAAGTCCGCCCAGGTGCCGCTGCAGTCCTGGCTCGGGGACGCGATGGAGGGCCCGACCCCGGTCTCGGCCCTCATCCACGCCGCGACGATGGTCACGGCGGGCGTCTACCTCATCGTCCGGTCCGGCGCCATCTTCAACGGCGCGCCCGACGCCCAGCTGGTCGTCGCCATCGTCGGCGCGGTCACGCTGCTGTTCGGTGCGATCGTCGGTTGCGCGAAGGACGACATCAAGAAGGCGCTGGCCGGTTCGACCATGTCGCAGATCGGCTACATGGTGCTGGCCGCCGGCCTCGGCCCCATCGGCTACGTCTTCGCGATCATGCACCTGGTGACGCACGGCTTCTTCAAGGCCGGCCTGTTCCTCGGCGCCGGTTCGGTCATGCACGGCATGAACGACGAGGTCGACATGCGCCGCTACGGCGGCCTGCGGAAGTACATGCCGGTCACCTTCGTCACCTTCGGCCTCGGCTACCTCGCCATCATCGGCTTCCCGGGCCTGTCCGGCTTCTTCTCCAAGGACAAGATCATCGAGGCGGCGTTCGCCAAGGGCGGCACCGAGGGCTGGATCCTCGGCGGCGTGGCCCTGCTGGGCGCGGCCATCACCGCGTACTACATGACGCGCGTGATGCTGATGACCTTCTTCGGCGAGGAGCGCTGGCGCAACGCCCCGACGCCGTCCCCGGCCCAGCCGGACGTGGAGCCCGCCGCCGAGACCCGCGGCGAGTACACCCCGCCGCACCCGCACGAGTCGCCGAAGGTGATGACGGTCCCGATGATCGTCCTCGCCGTCGGTTCGGTGGGCGCGGGCGCCTTCTTCGGCATCGGCGACCGGTTCGTGCACTGGCTGGAGCCGGTCACCGACCACGTCCACGGCCACCCGCCGGTCAGCGCGCTCACGGTGACGCTGTCCACGGTCGCCGTGATGGTGATCGGCGTCGCGATCGCCTGGGCGCAGTACGGGCGCCGCCCGGTCCCGGCCGTCGCCCCGCGCGGCTCGCTGCTCACCCGGGCCGCCCGGCGCGACCTGCTCCAGGACGACTTCAACCACGTCGTCCTGGTCCGCGGCGGCGAACACCTCACGCGCTCCCTGGTGTACGTCGACCACAGTCTGGTCGACGGCGTCGTCAACGGCACGGCGGCCTCGGTCGGCGGCCTGTCCGGGCGGATGCGCAGGCTGCAGAACGGCTTCGCGCGCTCGTATGCGGTCTCGATGTTCGGCGGTGCGGCGGTCCTCGTCGCCGCGACCCTGCTGATGAGGGCGGTCTGATACCGATGTCCTTTCCCCTGCTGACAGCGACGGCGGTGCTCCCGGCCGTCGGGGCGATCGCCACGGCCGCCGTGCCGGCCGCGAAGCGCACCGCGGCCAAGTGGCTCGCGCTGCTGTTCTCGCTGGCCACGCTCGCGCTCGCGATCGCGGTCCTGATCCGTTTCGACCCCGGCGGCGACCGCTACCAGCTCACCGAGTCCCACGCCTGGATCGCGGACTTCGGGGTCAGGTACGAGCTGGGCGTGGACGGCATCGCGGTGGCACTGATCGCGCTGACCGCCGTCCTGATCCCGTTCATCATCCTCGCGGGCTGGCACGACGCCGACCCGCTGGAGACCGGCAGCCGGCGCTGGCGGCCCACCCAGGGCTTCTTCGCGCTGATCCTGCTGGTCGAGGCGATGGTGATCCTCTCCTTCGAGGCCACCGACGTCTTCCTCTTCTACATCTTCTTCGAAGCCATGCTCATCCCGATGTACTTCCTCATCGGAGGCTTCGGGACCGCGCCCACGAGCACGGCGAGAAGACGGCGGCGACGCAACGGTCGTACGCGGCCGTGAAGTTCCTGCTGTACAACCTGGTCGGCGGTCTGATCATGCTGGCCGCGGTGATCGGCCTGTACGTGGTCGCCGGGAACTTCTCCCTCACGGAGATCGCCGAGGCCCGCGCCAGCGGCGAGCTCCAGATGGCGACCAGCACCGAGCGGTGGCTGTTCCTCGGCTTCTTCTTCGCCTTCGCGGTGAAGGCGCCGCTGTGGCCGCTGCACACCTGGCTGCCCAACGCCATGCAGGAGTCCACCGCCCCGGTCGCCGTGCTGATCACGGCGGTGGTCGACAAGGTGGGCACCTTCGCGATGCTCCGCTTCTGCCTCCAGCTCTTCCCGGAGGCGAGCACGTGGGCGACGCCCGCCATCCTGGTGCTGGCGCTGATCAGCATCATCTACGGAGCGCTGCTCGCGGTCGGCCAGCGCGACATCAAGCGGCTGGTGGCCTACGCGTCGATCTCCCACTTCGGCTTCATCATCATGGGCATCTTCGCGATGACCAGCCAGGGCCAGTCCGGCGCGACGCTGTACATGGTCAACCACGGCATCTCCACCGCCGCGCTGATGCTGGTGGCCGGCTTCCTGATCTCGCGGCGCGGCTCGCGGCTCATCGCCGACTACGGCGGGGTGCAGAAGGTCGCCCCGGTGCTCGCCGGCACCTTCCTGATCGGCGGCCTGGCGACGCTGTCGCTGCCCGGTCTCGCGCCGTTCGTCAGCGAGTTCCTGGTGCTGGTCGGCACGTTCACGCGCTACCCGGTGGTCGGCATCATCGCCACCTTCGGCATCGTCCTGGCCGCGCTCTACACCCTCGTCCTCTACCAGCGGACGATGACGGGCCCGGTCAAGCCCGAGGTGGCCAGGATGCCGGACCTGCGGGTGCGCGAGCTGGTGGTGGTGGCGCCGCTGGTCGCCCTGCTGATCGTCCTCGGCGTCTACCCGAAGCCGCTCACGGACGTGGTCAACCCGGCGGTCGAGCAGACCATGTCGGACGTACAGAAGAAGGACCCCCAGCCCGAGGTGGAGGCGGCCAAGTGAGCGCAACAGCCGTCCACAGCCTGTGGACAACGGCGGCCACCGCGGCCGAACCGATCGCGAAGATCGACGCACCGAAGATCGAGTACGGGCAGCTCGCGCCCACGCTGATCATCGTCGGCGCGGCGATCGTCGGCATCCTCGTCGAGGCGTTCGTCCCGCGCAGGTCCCGCTACTACGTGCAGATGTTCGTCTCCGCCGTCGCGCTGACCGCCGCCTTCGCCGCGGTCGTCGCGCTCGCGGCGAACGGATACGCCACGACCAAGGCGGGCATCGCGGCGATGGGCGCGATCGCCGTCGACGGACCCGCCCTCTTCCTCCAGGGCACCATCCTGCTGGCCGGACTGGTCGGCCTGTTCACCTTCGCCGAGCGCCGCCTCGACCCGGCGGCGCACGGCAACCGCGTCGACTCCTTCGCCGCGCAGGCCGCCTCGGTGCCCGGCAGCGACAGCGAGAAGAACGCCGTCAAGGCGGGCTTCACCACCACCGAGGTGTTCCCGCTGCTGCTGTTCGCCGTCGCCGGCATGCTGGTCTTCCCGGCGGCCAACGACCTGCTGACGCTCTTCGTGGCGCTGGAGGTCTTCTCCCTGCCGCTGTACCTGCTGTGCGCGCTCGCCCGCCGCAAGCGGCTGATGTCGCAGGAGGCGGCGGTCAAGTACTTCCTGCTCGGGGCGTTCGCCTCCGCCTTCACCCTGTTCGGCATCGCGCTGCTGTACGGCTACGCGGGCTCGATGTCGTACGCGACGATCGCGCAGGTCGTCGACGGCACCGTGCAGTCCGTCACCCCGGCACTCGCCCAGACCATGGGCAACGACGCGCTGCTCCTCGTCGGCGCCGCGCTGGTCGTCATGGGCCTGCTGTTCAAGGTGGGCGCCGTGCCGTTCCACATGTGGACGCCGGACGTGTACCAGGGCGCGCCGACGCCGGTGACCGGCTTCATGGCGGCGGCGACCAAGGTGGCCGCCTTCGGCGCCCTGCTCCGCGTCCTCTACGTCGTCCTGCCCGGCCTGCGCTGGGACTGGCGGCCGGTGATGTGGGCGGTGGCGATCGTCACCATGCTGGGCGGCGCGATCGTCGCGATCACCCAGACCGACATCAAGCGGCTGCTGGCCTACTCGTCGATCGCGCACGCGGGCTTCATCCTCGCGGGTGTCATCGCGACCACGCCGGACGGCATCTCCTCCGTCCTCTTCTACCTGGCGGCGTACTCGTTCGTGACGATCGGCGCCTTCGCGGTGGTCACGCTCGTCCGGGACGCGGGCGGCGAGGCGACGCACCTGTCGAAGTGGGCGGGGCTCGGCCGCCGGTCGCCGCTGGTGGCGGCCGTGTTCGCGGTGTTCCTGCTGGCCTTCGCCGGCATCCCGCTGACCTCCGGCTTCGCGGGCAAGTTCGCCGTGTTCAAGGCGGCGGCGGAGGGCGGCGCGGTGCCGCTGGTCGTGATCGGCGTGATCTCGTCGGCGATCGCCGCGTTCTTCTACATCCGGGTCATCGTGCTGATGTTCTTCAGCGAGCCCGGCCCGAGGCCCGACGGTCGCGGTGCCGTCACCGCTGACGACGGCGGCGATCGGCATCGGCGTGGCGGTCACGGTGGTGCTGGGCGTCGCGCCCCAGTACTTCCTGGACCTCGCCGGTCAGGCGGGGGTCTTCGTGCGCTGACGCGGCACGGCGTCCACCGTACGGGCGGCCCGGCATCCCTGGGGGATGCCGGGCCGCCGGCCGTCCCCGGCGGAGGGCGGGCGGCCTGTGGACAACTGCCGGGGGTGTCGGTGCGGGGCCCTATCGTGGAGTCAGTGCTCGGGGAGTGCCCGATGCGGTCACCGAGACGGGGCAGGACGTACGGGGGACAGGACGATGGCGGGACGGCAGTGATCGGCGAGACCAGGACGACGGACACGGCGACGGACGGCGAGGCGCTCGCCGCGCTGCGCCGGGTCTTCGGCTACGAGGCGTTCCGCGGCGAGCAGGAAGCGGTCATCGACCATGTGGTGGCGGGCGGCGACGCCGTCGTGCTCATGCCGACCGGAGGCGGCAAGTCGCTCTGCTACCAGATCCCGTCCCTGGTCCGGCCGGCACCGGCATCGTGGTCTCGCCGCTCATCGCGCTCATGCAGGACCAGGTGGACGCGCTGCGGGCGCTGGGCGTGCGCGCCGGGTTCATGAACTCCACGCAGGACTTCGACGAGCGGCGCATGGTGGAGGCCGAGTTCCTGGCGGGCGAGCTGGACCTGCTCTACCTGGCTCCGGAGCGGCTGCGTCTGGACGCCACGCTCGACCTGCTCTCCCGCGGCAAGATCGCGCTCTTCGCGATCGACGAGGCGCACTGCGTGTCGCAGTGGGCCACGACTTCCGGCCCGACTACCTCTCCCTGGCCGTGCTCGGCGAGCGCTGGCCGGACGTGCCCCGCGTCGCCCTCACCGCGACGGCCACCCGCGCGACCCACCAGGAGATCACCGAGCGGCTGAACATGCCGGCGGCCCGCCACTTCGTGGCGAGCTTCGACCGGCCCAACATCCAGTACCGGATCGTGCCGAAGACGGACGCCAAGAAGCAGCTGCTGGGCTTCCTGCGCGAGGAGCACCCCGGCGACGCGGGCATCGTGTACTGCCTCTCCCGCAACTCGGTCGAGAAGACGGCCGAGTTCCTCACCCGCAACGGCATCGACGCGGTGCCCTACCACGCGGGCCTGGACGCCGGGACCCGCGCGGCCCACCAGTCGAGGTTCCTGCGGGAGGACGGCCTGGTGGTCGTCGCGACCATCGCCTTCGGCATGGGCATCGACAAGCCGGACGTCCGCTTCGTCGCCCACCTCGACCTGCCCAAGTCGGTCGAGGGCTACTACCAGGAGACCGGCCGCGCCGGCCGCGACGGACTGCCCTCGACGGCCTGGATGGCGTACGGCCTCAACGACGTCGTCCAGCAGCGCAAGCTGATCCAGTCCGGTGAGGGCGACGAGGCGTTCCGGCGCCGCGCCCAGGCCCATCTCGACGCCATGCTGGCGCTGTGCGAGACCGCCCGCTGCCGCCGCGGCCAGCTCCTCGCCTACTTCGGGCAGGACCCCGAAGCGGCGGCCTGCGGAAACTGCGACACCTGCCTGACCCCGCCGGAGACCTGGGACGGCACCGTCGCCGCGCAGAAGGTGCTGTCGACCGTGGTGCGGCTGAAGCGGGAGCGCGGGCAGAAGTTCGGCGCCGGCCAGATCATCGACATCCTGCTGGGCAAGCGGACCGGCAAGGTGATCCAGTTCGACCACGACCAGCTCTCCGTGTTCGGTATCGGCGAGGAGCTGACCGAGGGCGAGTGGCGGGGTGTCGTCCGCCAGCTGCTCGCCCAGGGGCTGCTCGCCGTCGAGGGGGAGTACGGCACGCTGGTGCTGACCGACGCCAGCGCGGCCGTGCTGCGCGGCGAGCGGCAGGTCCCGCTGCGCAAGGAACCGAAGAAGCCGGCGGCCGCGCGCGCGTCCGGCGGAGCCCGCGGCGACCGCAGGTCCAAGGCCGCGGCGGCCGAGCTGCCCGAGGAACTGCAGCCCGCCTTCGAGGCACTGCGCGCCTGGCGCGCCGAGCAGGCCCGCGAGCAGGGCGTCCCGGCGTACGTCATCTTCCACGACGCCACGCTCCGGGAGATCGCCACGGTGTGGCCCACGTCGATCACCGAGCTGGGCGGGATCAGCGGGGTCGGCGAGAAGAAGCTGGCGACGTACGGAGAGGGCGTGCTGGAGGTCCTGGCGGGCCTCGGCGGCCCGTCGGGGCCGGGGAGACCGCAGCCCGCCGCCCCGCGCCCGGCGGGCGAGCCCGGGGACGGCCCGCACGACTGGCCCGAGGACGAGCCCGAGCCGGAACCGGACGACTGGGCGTAACGGCCGCCCGCCGCCCGCCGTCCGCCGGCCACCCGCCCGCTGTCCGCCGGCCACCGCCCGCCGTCCGCCGGCCACCGTCCGCTGCCGCCGGTCGCCTGTCGCGACGGTGCCGCAGGGCTCCGCGGTTACGACAGCGCCGTCAGGCCCGGCGCGAAGGTGATCAGCAGGGGGAGCAGCGGCACCAGGGCCGCCACGGCCGACGCCAGGGCCCGGTGACGGCGGCGCGGGCGGGGCTGCGGCTCCAGGAGCCGGTCCACGCGCTCGCCGAGCAGACGGTGGCTGGAGGCGCAGGACAGCACACCGCGGTGCTGGTTCAGCTCGATCAGGGCGAGCGCCGTGGTCAGGTGCCCGCAGCGGCGTGAGGCGGTGTCGTCGGCGGCCAGTTCGACCAGGCGGTGGGTCTGGTCGCAGAAGTGGGCGAAGAGCGGCACACGGGGGAAGCCGGTGGCCAGGGCCGTGGACAGGTGCAGCAGCCAGTCGTGGTGGGCGCGGGCGTGGCCGCGTTCGTGGGTGAGGACGGCGTCGAGCTGGTGGTCGGTCAGGCGGTGCAGGGCGCCGGTGGTGACGACCAGCTGGGGCGGGCTGCCCGGCATCCACCAGGCGTCGGGGTACTCGTCCTCCAGGACCAGCAGGGGGCCGCGCTCGGCGGGCAGGCCGGCCGGCAGGTCGGGAGCCCGTTCCCGCAGGTGGGCACGGGACCGGGCGCGGCGCCTGCGGGCCTCGACCAGCTCACGGGCGAGCATGGCGGTCGTCCAGGCGGCACCGCAGGCCAGCAGCAGTGTGAGGGCTGCGGCCCAGGGCGGCCCGGCGGAGAGGTTGTACGCCTCGGTCACGGCGGGCGGGGCCGGGGCGAAGAGCTGGGCGCGGACGGTGCCGAAGATGGCGGCGGCGCTCAGCGCCAGGGCCGTCAGGCAGCTCAGGAGCACGGTGGCGACGAGGCACTGCCACACCCACAGCGCGACGACGGGGTCCCGTTCGGGCCAGGCGGCCCGGGTCAGCGCGCGCGGTGCGGGCACGGCGGCGGTCAGGGCGACGACGCTCAGCAGGAGCAGGCAGACGGTCATGCCACGGGCTCCGGTTCCTGTTCGGAAGGCGGCTTCGGCTCTGGGGGCGTGCGGGGTGATGCGGTGTTGCGGGGTGGTGCGGGTCTTGCGGGGTGGTGCCGGTCTTGCTGGTGGTGCTGTGTGGGGGTGGTGCAGGTGGTGCTGTGCGGAGGTGGTGCCGGTGGTGCGCGGGCGGCACGGCGTGCCGGGTGGTACGACGTGCCGGGTGGCACGGGGAGGTCCCGCGTGGACGCGCGTGGCACGGGGGAGTTCCCCGCGCGGACGCGCGTGCCGTGCGCACCGCCCGCCGCCAGTATGACGGGGACGGGCGGTGCGAGTCAGGTTCCGGCGGCCGCCGGAACCCGTGCGGGCGGACGCGGGCCTCGTGCGGGGCGGTCCGCCGGGCCCGTGCGGGACGGTTCGCCGGCCCCGACGTGGCCGGAACCGCCGGACTGCCGCCCGCCCCGGGTGGCCCGGACTGCCGTACCCCGGTCGGCCCGGACTGCCGTACCCCGGTCGGCCCGGAGTGCCGTACCGCACCGCGCGGATCACCCGGCGACGATGCGCCCCGTCACCTCTCCGAGCCCGACCCGGCTGCCGTCCGGGCCCGGGGCCCACGCCGACAGGGTGACCACGTCGCCGTCCTCCAGGAACGTGCGCTTGCCGTCGGGCAGTTCCAGGGGTCGCGCCCGTTCCAGGTCAGCTCCAGCAGGGACCCGCGCTCCCGTTCGGCCGGGCCGCTCACGGTGCCCGAGCCGTACAGGTCGCCGGTGCGCAGGGAGGCGCCGTTGACGGTCATGTGGGCGAGCTGCTGGGCGGCCGTCCAGTACATGGTGGAGAAGGGCGGCTCGGAGACGACGTGACCGTTGATCGCGACGGAGATCCGCAGGTCGTAGCCGCCGGGTTCCTCACCGGAGTCGTCGAGGTAGGGCAGCAGCTCGTGCGTCCGCCCGGGCGGCGCCACCCGGGCCTCCTCCAGCGCGTCCAGCGGGGTGATCCACGCCGACACCGACGTGGCGAAGGACTTGCCGAGGAACGGGCCGAGGGGGACGTACTCCCAGGCCTGGATGTCCCGCGCGGACCAGTCGTTGAGGAGGCACAGCCCGAAGACGTGCTCCCGGAAGTCGCCGAGCGGGACCGGCCGGCCCAGCTCGGACGGGACGCCGACGACGAAGCCGACCTCGGCCTCGATGTCCAGCCGGACGGACGGGCCGAAGACCGGCGCGGCGTCGGCGGGCGCCTTGCGCTGCCCGGACGGCCGGACCACGTCCGTGCCGGACACCACGACGGTGCCGGAGCGGCCGTGGTAGCCGATCGGCAGGTGCTTCCAGTTGGGGGTCAGGGAGTCCGCGGAGTCCGGGCGGAAGATCTGGCCGACGTTCCGGGCGTGGTTCTCGGAGGCGTAGAAGTCGACGTAGTCCGCGACCTCGAAGGGGAGGTGCAGGGTCACCGACGACAGGGGGTGGAACAGCGGCTCGAGGGTCTCCCGGTGGGACGGGACCGTCACCCAGGCCGTGAGCGCCCGCCGGACGTCCGACCAGGCGGTGCGGCCGGCCGCCAGCAGCGGGTTGAGGGTCGGCCGGGCGAGCAGCGAGGCGTACGGGGAGCCGAGCGCGTGGGCCGCCGCGCCGGCGTCCAGGACGTGGTCGCCGAGCCGGACGCCCACCGTCCGCTCCTGCGTGCCGGGGATCGAGAACACGCCGTACGGGAGGTTGTGCGGACCGAAGGGGTCGCCCTCGGGGACATCGAAGGGGGCATCGGGTGCTGCCTCGCTTTCGTGCTCGCCTGCGCCGTGCGCGTGCCTGCCTGCCGTGTGCGCCGTGCGCGCCTGGTGCGCCACGTGTTCCGTGGCCGGGCCACACGTTACGGCGGACCCGCCGGTCTTGGGCAGGGTCCGCCGCGCCGGAACGGTCACGCGGGAAGCGGATTGGTCACGCGGGAAGCGGAACGGTCACGCGGGAAGCGGAGCGGGGCCGGCGGCGGGGCCCTGGCGGATCGCGCTCCGCTTCCGTTTGTGTGCGGCACGTTGTCCACAGGGCGGGCGGCAATCTTGACGGAGCGGTGCGAACGGGGTGACTCTGGGCGGGTGCCGGAAGGCCTCGGGGAGGGGGCGTTCCGACGGCACATCAGGGGGCGGATGGCCATTGGGGAGGCCGGTCCGGGTTCGGCATGGGCTGTTTCGCGCCGCGAGCGGCTGGAAGCGACCATGCGCGGACGACTGGGCCGGGAATGCGTGTACGTACCGTCGTGCCGGTTCGGCCTGTACGCGGCACTGCGCCACTGGTGCCGGCCGGGCGGCCGGGTGCTGATGTCACCGGTCAACGACGACGTCATCTTCTTCGTCGTGCTCGCGGCCGGACTGCGGCCCGTGCAGGCGCCGTTGAACCCGCTGGACGCGTCCATCGACATCGGCGCCGTGCCCGACGAGGTGTGGGGCTCGCTGTCCGCGGTCCTGACCACGAACCTGTACGGCAACCCGGACCCGGCGCCCGGACTCCGCGAGCGCTGCGACGCGCTGGGCATCCCGCTGATCGAGGACGCCGCCCACGCCATCGGCAGCGAGGTCGGCGGACGGCCGGTCGGCGCCTGGGGCGACGCCTCCGTTTTCAGCCTGTCCAAGCACGCGGGCGCCCAGGCCGGAGGCATGCTCGCCGTCGCCGACCCGGGACTGCGCGAGACGCTGGCCGCGTCCTGCGAGGACCTGCTCGCACCGGTGCGGACCAGGGCCGAACTCGCGTACGCCGTGCGGCCGTACGCGGAGGCCGCGGTGCGCGGACTGCGGCTCAGACGGGCCGCCTGGGCCACGCTGCGGCTGCTGGGACGGGTCGAGCGCGAGGAGATCCGGATGCCGCTGCGCCCGGCGGAGCTGGCCCGCGCGGTGGCCGCCGCGCCGGACCTGACGGCGCACGACCCCTGGGTGCGCGTCGACATGCACGACTACCGGCTGCGGTCCGGCCGGTTCCGCCTCGGCCGCGTCGGCCGGAAGCTCGACCGGCTCGACGAGGTGCTGGCCGCCTGCCGGTCGGGGACCGAGCTGCTGCTGTCGACGCGCTGGGCCGCGCCGGCCGCGCGGACGACGGAGCGGGGCCGGGCCCAGCCGCTGTTCCGGGTGCCGCTGCTGGTGGCGGACCGGGAGGCGGCCGCCGCCGCCCTCGCCCGGCGCGGCATCGTCGTCGGCTACCTCTACGACCCGCCGCTGGACGACTACGCGGGCGAGGAGTTCACCGACCCCTCGCCCGCACCGGAGGCGGCGCGCTGGTTCGCCCGGCACGCGCTGCCCGTCGATCCGCGGCGCGCGCGGACGGCCGTCGCGGCGCTGGAGGAGGCGGGGGTGCGGCCGGCGGAGCTGCCGCGGACGCTGACGGACCGCGCACCGGAAGGGCCGGGGCCGGTCCGTGGCTGAGACGCAGGTGCACGAGACCGCCACGGCACCCGCCGGCGGCGCCGAGCAGCGGGCCGACGGCGGGCGCGACGGCGACTCGCTGTTCAAGAACGCCTACTTCCTCATGCTCAGCACCGGCGTGTCCGCCGTGCTCGGCCTCGGTTTCTGGCTCGTGGCGGCGCGCTACTACTCGGAGGAGGCCGTCGGCCAGGGCTCCGCGGCGATCGCCGCCATGCGCCTGCTCGCCAGCATCACCGCGACGACCATGATCGGCGCCGTCGTCCGCTTCGTACCGCGCGCCGGGCGGGCCACCGGATCGCTCGTCCTGCGTGCCTACGCGGCCAGTTCGCTGGTCGTCGTGGCGGCCGCCGGCGTCTTCCTGCTCACCCTCGACCTGTGGGGGCGTCGTACGCACCGCTGGGCACACCGGCGGCCGGGGCGCTGTTCGTCGCGGCGTGCGTGGCCTGGGCGCTGCTCACGCTCCAGGACGGGGTGCTCACCGGGCTGCGCAAGGCCGAGTGGGTGCCCGCCGGGAACGCCGTGTTCTCGGTCGGCAAGCTCGTCCTGCTGATCGTCTTCGCCACCGCGCTGCCGGTGCTCGGCATCTTCGTGTCCTGGGCCGTGGCCATCGCCTTCTCCACGCTGCCGCTCGGCTGGCTGATCTTCCGCCGTCTCATTCCGCGTCAGGCCGCCGCCGACCGCGACCTGGAACCGCCCAAGGTCCGGGAGATGGGCCGGTTCCTGGCCGGGGACTCGCTCGGCGCGCTGTTCAGCCTCGCGATGATCAACCTGCTTCCGGTGATGGTCGCGGTCAACTTCACCGCCGCCGAGAACGGCTACTTCTACGTGGCCTACACCGTCGGCGGCACGATGGAGTTCATGGCCATCAACATGGCCTCCTCGCTCACCGCGCACGCCTCGCACGACCCGCGCCGCCTCGCCGACGGCGTCCGCGGTGCGCTGCGCCGCATGACGCTGCTGCTGGTGCCCGTCGTCCTCGTGCTGGTCCTGTTCGCGCCGTACATCCTCGCCCCTTCGACCAGGACTACGCCGAGCACGGCTCCGCGGTGCTGCGGCTGCTGGCCCTCGGCGCGCTGCCGCGCATCCTCGTGGAGCTGTACATCGGCGTGCTGCGGGTGCAGGGCCGCACCGGCGTGCTCGCCGCGGTCCAGGGTGCGATGTGCGTGCTCGTCCTGGGCAGCGCGGCTGTGCTCTTCACCCCGGCGGGCATCGCGGGCGCGGGCTGGGCGGTGCTGCTGGGCATGACGGTCGTCGCGGTCGGCTGCGTGCCGGGACTGCGGGCGGTGCTCCGCGACGGCGGCACCGGCGCGACCGGCGGCACCGGGGGCACCGGCGGCAGCGGCAGCTCCGGCAGCTCCGGCCGCTCCGCCGGGCCCGTCCCGCCGCGCGACGAAGCGGAGCCGGGGAGCGGTACGCCGCCTACGGCACCCGCTGGGCGCGGCTCAACGCCACCGCCGGGTACGGCACCGGCTGGGCACGGCGGGCGGCCTACGAGCAGCGGGGGAGCGGCGGGGCCGGGGAGCCGACGGAGGACACCGTCGCGCTGTTCATCGGGCACCCCGGGTACGAACGGGAGGCCCTGGAGGCCGACACCCTCGCGGTCATCGTCCGCGACGGCGGGGCCACACCCGGGACGACGACCGGGCCGGGGCGACGTCCGGGACGGGAGCGATGTCCGGGGTGACGGCCGGGCCCGAGACGACGTCCCGGGCGACGACCGGACCGGGGGCGACGACCGGACCGGCGCCGGCCGGGGTGACGGCCGGCCCGGCGACGGCACCCGCGAGTGGCGGCTCAGGCTCGTCCTCTGGACACTGCTCGCCGCCGCCACGCTCGCGTACTGGACGGCGCTGCGCGGACTGCCGTGGCCGGGCGGCACGTCCGGGGCCGTCGGCGAACCGACCGGGCGGGACCTGCTGGACGGGCTGCCGGCGACGGCGCTCGCGGCCGGCGGCCTGCTGCTGGTGGTCTTCGTGGCCTCCGTGACGCTGTGCGCCCGTCCCGACCCGTGGCTGCCGCGTGCCGCGTTGGGCTCGGCCGTCCTCGCGCTGTACGCCGCACCCGTCGCGCTCGGCTGGGAACCACGGCCGGTGGGCGGGGCGTTGTACGCGCAGACGGCCGGATTCCTGGCGGAAGCGGCGGGGCTCGACGGGCCCGCTCCTCTGCTCCGCTGGGCACCGCTCGTCTGCCAGCTGCTGTGCCTCGCGCCGCTGTGGCTGCTCCTCGCGCATGCGGGCGAGCGGCTGTCCTGGCCGGGGCGCTGGGGGTTCTCTATCTCGCCGCGGTGGGGGCTGGGTGTGGCGACAGGCGCTCGCGCCGGTCGCGCCGCCCCTTCTCCTGCTGCTCGTCCTCGTCGTCCTGCTCCTGTCGTGGCGCCGTCCGGCACCGACGGAGCCCCGCACCGCACCAGATCGAACGGCACAACAACCAGGGACTGATCAAGCACAGAGCCAGAACGCCAGGGGGAACCGTCGTGCGTCCGCAAGCAACTCCACGGGAGAGAAGTACCGCAGAGCCCGTGCCCGGGCAGGAGTCCCCGGACGCGCCGGCGCCGGACGGGCCCGAGCCGTCCGAGGCCCCGGACACACCGGCCGCGCCCGACGAGAGGCACGGACGGGAGCGAGCGGTCCCACGGGAGGCCGGCACCCCTGATGAGGGACCCGGCCCACGGGACGCGGACACCGCCCATGAGGGACCCGCGCCCCGGACCTCGCAGGAGTCGGCCACCGGCACTCCGCAGGAGGACGTATCGCCGCGCCCCCACGCGAGCCGTCCCCCGGGCCCTCGGGCGAGGCCGGTGCCACCGCCGCCGATCCCGTCGCGACCGCCGCCGCCCCGTCACCGCCGCTGATCCCGGCACCGCCACCGACCCCGTCGCCGCCGACGGGCCGCCGCCCGCCGCCCGCCGCGGTGCCGCGCTCCGGCCGGCCGTGCCGCTGCTCGTCGCACTCGCCCTGTGGGTGTACGCGCTGCGGCACACGGACGTCACCGGCCTCGACGACTTCGGACTGGTCACCGCGCTGCACCCGGCGTTCTGGGCGGGCCTCGCCGTCCTCACCACCGGCTTCTGGTTCACGGTCCGCGACCGAAGCCGCCCGCACGGCTGGTCCCTGGCGTACGTGCTGGGGCTGCTGCTGATGGAGCGGGCCACCCAGGCCCTGCTGTACCCGACGCCGCTGTACGCGTGGGCCTGGAAGCACGACGCGGTCGTCGACCACCTCCTGACGGCGGGCGGTCTCCAGAGCGAGGCCCAGCTCGGGACATGGCCGTCTACGACCAGTGGCCCGGCTTCTTCGCCGCCCAGGCGGCACTGGTGCGGCTGCTCGGCGTCGAGAACACCGCCATGTACATGGCCTGGTGGCCCCTGGTCTCCAGCCTGATGCTGCTGCTCCCGCTGCTGCTGATCTACCGCACCTTCACCACCGACCGCCGGCTGATCTGGACCGCCGTGTGGCTGTTCTGCGTCGGCAACTGGGTCGGCCAGGACTACTTCTCCCCGCAGTCCGTGGCCTTCGCCCTGCACCTGGGTGTCATGGCCGTCGTGCTGCGCCGGTTCGGCCGCTCGGGCGGAACCGGGGGGCGTCAGCGGCAGGCGGTCTGGACGGTGGTCCTCACCGTGCTGGTCACGGCCATCGTGGTGTCGCACCAGCTGACGCCCGGCATGCTGGTCGTCTCGCTCGCCGCGCTGTGCCTCGCCCGCCGGTACCGCGACTGGGTGCCGGCGGTGACCACGGTCGTCATCTTCCTGGCCTGGTGCTCCACGGCCGCGCTGCCCTTCCTGTCCGCCGCGCTGCCGGACATGATCCGCTCCGTGGGCGACGTCGGGGCCAACGTCGAGACCGGCTACGGGACGACGCCGACCGGCACGGGCGCGGTGGTCACGTCCTGGGCGGCCCGTCTGCTGTCCGGTTCCGTCCTGCTGCTGGCGCTGGCCGGGGTGGTGCGCCAGCGGGTGCTGCGGCACCGGGCGCTGCCGCTGCTGTTCGTGACGGCGGCCCCGCTGCCGATGTTCGTGGCGAGCAGCTACGGCAGCGAGATGATCTTCCGGGTCCTGATGTTCATGCTGCCCGGCGCGGCGTTCTTCGCCGCCGCCGCGCTGCTCCCGAAGGTGCGCACGCTGGCCGCGGAGGCCGGCGACGCCGCCCGCCCGCGGCCCGGCTCCCCGCCCCGCACCCGGGCCCGGTACGGCGCGTGGGCGGCGCCGGTGGCGCTGCTCGCCTGCACCCTCGCGTTCGTGCCGAGCTACTCCGGAAAGGACCGGGTCAACTACTTCCCGCCGCAGGAGGTCGCCCTCGTGCAGCAGCTCTTCGACCGGGCCCCGGACGGCTCCCTGGTCGTCGCGGCCAACCGCAACTACCCGCTCGCCTACGAGGAGTACTGGGCCGTCGACCACTACTGGTTCCTCGACGACGACCGGCGGCACGTCGACGCCATCGTCCGGGACCCGGCGGACGTGCTCGCCCGCGACATGGCCGGCGTCGAGGCGCCGGGCCGGGCCTACTTCCTGCTCACCGGGGCCAGGTGGCCAATTCCGAGATGAACGGCCAGCTGCGCGAGGCCCAGTTGGAGCGCATACGGGAGTCCGTGGCGGCGTCGCCGCGGTTCCAGCTGGTCGCCGAGAACAGCGCGGGCGTGCTCTACGTCCTGCGAGCGGCGAGCTGAGGAGGGGTGCGAGACATGACACCGCAGGACCTGGTGATCCGTATGCTGCCGCCGTTCGGTGGCTGGCTGGCCCTCGCCGCGCTCGCCCTGCCCGGCGGCTCCCCGCTGCGCGGCGCGGCCGTCGCGGTGTTCCTGGCCGCCGGGCCGGGTGCCGCGCTGGTGAGAATCTGCGGGCCCGCGCTGGGCTCCCGGCCCGCCGAGGGCCCGGTCGAGCGCCGGGACGCCGGCTTCGACCGCCACTCCGACCTGCTGGAGCGGCTGATGCTGGCCGTCTTCCTCAGCGTGTGCGCCGCGATGCTCGCGGCGACCGTGCTGATCGCCGCGCACGCCTTCAGCGGTGAACGCGTGCTGCTGGCACTCACGCTGCTGACCACGCTCGCCGCGTTCTGCCCGCGGCTGCGTGCGTCCCCGATGCCGAGGACATGAGAGGTTCTGCTCTGTGAAGGTGCCCGGGTTCCTCCGACCCTTTCGCTCCACGGCGGCCGGTCCGGCACCGCCCGGCGACGACGGGACCGGCGACCCCGCCGGGCCCGGCCGGCACCGCAGGCCGGCGGCGCGCAGCCGGCGCCGGCTGCTGATCACGTCCGCCACGGTCGCCTGCGCGGTCCTGCTGGCCGTGCTCGCCCTGCGCGACGCCTCCGGCCCGGCTCCGGACCGGAGTCGTCCGGACGCGACGGCGACTGCCGCCCCACCGCACTGCTCGAACCGCCGTGCGGCGCCTGGTTCGGCGCCTTCGTGCCGCACGACAAGACGGACCTGGCCGAGAAGGTCGACGCCTACGAGCGGCGCGTGGGCCGCAAGCTCGACATCGTGTACACGTACCACGACATGTCCGCGGTCACGGAGACCCGGCTGGAGGGCCAGCTGCTGACCGAGCAGGAACAGCGCGTCGGCGAGGAGCGGATGCTGCTGCTGTCCTGGGAGAGCAAGTGGTGGGGCGGCACGAAGCGGCAGCAGCCGACCTGGAGGCAGATCGCCGACGGTGGGCTGGACGACTCCGTGATCGACGTCCAGGCCCGGCGCATCAAGGAGTACGGACAGCGCACGGGCCGGAAGGTGTTCCTCTCCTTCGACCTGGAGATGGACACCCGCACGCCGCAGGCGGGCACACCCGAGGAGTACGTCGAGGCCTACCGGCACATCCACGACCGCTTCCGGGAACTGGGCGTCGACAACGTGGTGTGGACCTGGATCACCACCGGCTACCTGGACCACGCCGACCTGATGAAGCGGATGTACCCGGGCGACCGGTACGTCGACTGGATCGGCTACAACCAGTACAACTACTTCCGCTGCCACAAGACGGACTGGCTGTCCTTCGCCCAGACGCAGACCGCCACGCACGACTGGATCCGCACCCATCTGTCCGACGACAAGCCGCTGATGCTCTCGGAGTTCGGCAGCGCCTTCGACACGGACCGGCCCGGCCGGCAGGCCGACTGGTACGCGCGGGTCCCCGGGGTGCTCAAGGGGCTGGAGGGCGTGAAGGCCGCCCTCCAGTGGAACTACCGCGACCCCGGTCCCCACTGCGACCTGTCGGTGCAGGGCGAGGAGGCGTGGCGCAGCCTGCGGGAGGTCGCCGCCGACCCGTACCTCAACCAGCCGCACGACTGACGCCACACCGGCTCCGACGCCGGCCCCGGCCCTGGCCGGCCCCGGCCGAGGCCCCGGCGCCGGCCGAAACGCGCCGGCGCCGGCTGTGTCACCCCGCGAACTCGGGCCCGCGTACCGCCGCGCGGGCCCGCCGGTACCAGCGCCAGGCCACCGTCTTCGGCCCGTCGCGGTACGGGGCGACCCGTGCCCCCGCGCCCGCCAGCCAGGCCTCGACGTCGGCGACGGTGTGCGAGCGCCGGACGATCAGGCGGGCGATGCGGTAGCGCTCGTCCCGGTCCGAGCTGAGCGCGTGCCGCACCGCGGTCGCCGTCTCGTACCCGGCGCGGGCGGCCATCGCGCGCACCCTCGCGCTGTTGTAGCCGTGCGGGTAGGCGAGATGACGGACCGGGTGACCGAGGGTGTCCTCCAGGACCGCCTTGGAGGTGCGCAGTTCCTCGGCCAGCGGGCCGGCCGGGAGGGTGTCGAGCTGGGCGTGGGTGACGGTGTGGCTGCCGACCTCCATGCCGTGACGTTCCAGCACCGCGGCCCGGTCCAGGGTCATCATCGGGGCGGGCGGCAGCAGGCTGCGCCCGCCCGGGGCGAGGGCGCCGGTGGTGAGGTACGCGGTCGCCGTCAGCCCGCGTGCGGCCAGCGCCTCGGCGGTGGGTCCCGGCAGGTCGGCGAAGCCGTCGTCGAAGGTCAGCAGCACGGGCCGGGGCGGCAGCGGCGCCCGTCCGGCCAGATGGTCGGCGAGGGCGCTGATGGTGACGGGGTGCGGCCGCTGGCGACGATCGCGTCGAGGTGCGCGGCGAACGCCCGCGGGGTCAGGGTGAACTCGGCGATCCAGCCGGGCGGATCGTCCATGACGGCGTGGTAGAGGAGGACGGGGATGCGGCCCGCCGCCGCGCCGCCCGTCCCTCTGGCGCCCGGCGTCCGGCTCATCGCTCCTCCAGCGTGGCCGTGCGCAGCGCCCGGCGGGCCCGCAGATAGCCGACGGGGCCGTACAGCATGCCCGGCGCTGCAGCCGGGACAGGCGCCGTGGCCAGGGATGGTGCCGCGCGTCGTGCCCGCCCGGCGCCGAGGAGACGGCCGCCGTCCCCGCCGCCCCGCTCTCCGCGCCCCCCGCCGTGTCCCGGGCCGCGGTCAGCGCACGGGCGTGGGCGAGTCCGCGCGGAAGCCGGGCGAGGAACGCCGGCAGCAGGGCGGGCCGGTTGACCAGGACCGCCGTGAGGTAGGCGGTCAGGCCGGCCCCGTAGCCGTACGCCTGGGTCTCCAGGTCCCGCCACGTCTCCCGGTGGTGGTGCCACACCAGCGCCGCCGGGGTGTAGTGCAGCCGGTGCCCCTGGGCGAGGACGCGGACGAAGCCGTACAGGTCGTCGCCGCCACGCGCGCGCGTGCCCGCGCCGGTGGCCGGGTCGAAGCCGCCGACGGACCGCAGCGCCGACGTGCGGAACGCCATGTTCGCCCGGAGCCGAACCGTCCGGCGGTGAACGGGAACAGCGGCTCGTCGGCGGGCGGTTCGGCCGGGTCGTACGTCCGCGGAGCGAACCCCTTCGCGAAGCCGCCGTGGCTCTCCAGCAGGACCTGCGCCGGGGTGCGCAGCCGCGCGGGCAGGATCAGGCCGGTGGCGCAGCCGAGGCCGGGGTCGGCGGCGAAGGGCGCGGTCAGCTCGGTGAGCCAGCGCGGATCGGCGACGACGTCGTCGTCCGTGAAGGCGACCACCTCGCCGCGCACCACCGCGAGCCCGCGGTTGTGCGCGGCGGCGAGTCCGGGCACCGGTTCGCACACGTACCGCACCCGCTCCGCGTACTTGCGCTCGACCAGCTCCCGGGTCTCCCGGGTCACGGGCGCGTTGTCCACGACGACGATCTCGAAGTCCGGATGGTCCTGCGCGAGCAGCGAGTCCAGGGCCCGCGCCAGCTGCCCGCGCGTTCCCGGGTGGCCACGACGATCCCGGCCGACGGCAGGCCGCCCCGGCCGCGGCCCCGCCCGGCGCATCCGGCAGCCCTCGCGCGAGGTCCGCCAGCACCTCCGTGGGGTCGGCGCCCTCCGGCACCGTGCCGACCAGCGTGCCGACCGGCCGGCCCGACCGCCGGACCAGCACGAACACCTCACCGGACGTCACCGGAGCGCTGCCCGGCCCTGGTCTGAGCCGTGCCCCGTCCGCCACCAGGTCCAGCTCGGCCACCTGCACCGGCCGGATGGCGAGGAACCGCTCGATCTCCCGCCGGATCTCCTGCTGCGCACGCCATGTCCCGGCCATGCGCCCACCCCCCTTGCTCGCCCCGGCGCGCCTCTCGTCGGACGCGCTCCCACTTCGGCCCGGCGCGCCTCTCGTCGGACGCGCTCCCACTTCGGCCCGGCGCGCCTCTCGTCGGACGCGCTCCCACTTCCGCCCGGCGCGCACGCCACCTTGCACCTGCGCCACGCACCCCTTCCCGCTGCCACGCGCCCCCTCCGGCGCCCCGCGCCCTCCCTTCCCGCGCCACACGGACACGTGCCCGCGCCCCGCACCCTCCCTCCCGCGCCCGCGGACGCGCACCCGCGCCCCGCGCCCCTCCCTTCCCGCGCCCCGCGGACGCGTGCCCGCGCCCGCGCCCCTCCCTTCCCGCGCCCCGCGGACGCGTGCCCGCGCCCGCGCCCGCCTCACGACCCCCGCAACCGGGCCGCGCCCCGCAGCGTCCGGACCGCCAGCGACGCCAGACGCGGCCGGGCGCGCACGAAGCCCTGCGCGCGGCGCACGGGCTCACGGCGCAGCCACTGCACCGCGGCGCCCGGACCCGGGCGGGTCGCCGCGCCCTCGTACACCGACAGCTCGCCCGTCTTCAGCGCGTCCTTGTACTCGGCGGCCCGCGCCCATGTCGAGCAGGCCGATGCCCTCGGCGGCGGCGGCCTCGGCCATCCGCAGATGCAGCACCAGCCCGGGCGAGTACTTCGCGAACCCCGGGTCGTACGCCGGGAACCAGCACGCCAGCACGGTCGCCGAGCGCAGCCCGAAGTGGGCGGCGACCGGCCGCCCGTCGGCGTAGAGCACGGACAGCGTGCCGGTGCACTCCGGCGCCCGGGTCCCGGCGAGCCCGCCGACCAGCCGGGTGATCCACTCCTGCGCGAACCGGTCCCGGCGCCCGGTCCTGCGGTACTGCGCCGACTTCCAGGCCATGAGCGTGCGCAGCGCGGCCGGGTCCCGCTCGTCGAACACGAACCGGACGTCCCCGACCTGGCGGCCGAGCCGCCGCTCCTTGGCCAGCGTCGTCTTCAGGAACTTCGGCGACTGCGCGCGCAGCACCCGCTCGTACGCCGCGTAGCCCTGCTGCACGTCGATGACATGGGCGGCGTGACGCTCGGCGGCGTACGGCAGGAACAGGTGCTGTTCCGCCTGGAGGTTGTCGAAGGCGAAACTCGACAGCGAGCAGGCCCGCAGCAGGGCCCGGGTGTCGGGGACCAGGCCCTGTTGCACCACCGCGCCCTGGCAGTCGGAGACACCGAGCCCGATCGCCCGCCCTGGCCCAGCGGCCCCGCTCGTACGGCAGGAACCCGGCCGGTTCCCCGCCCTCGTACAGCACCGCCACCCGCGCGCCGGCCGCACCCGGCCCACGGCGTCGGTGAACTCCGGTTCCATGAACGGATTGCGCGGTGTCTGCGACTTGGCGCGCAGCTCGCGCCAGTGTTCCCGCTCCCCTCGCCCAGCTCCTGCGGCCTCAGCACACGGACGCGTCCGACGCTCAACTCGACCCCCGATCAAGTCCCCCTGGACACAAGGAAGGTACCGCCGGGCAGGCCCGGAGGGTAGGCGGCGTCCCATCCTGTTGCCAATCGGTGCAGAGGCCTTCAACCGCCTGTAGCCCCCGATGCGTCAGGTTTCGGACAGAAACGTCCTCGCGCGCGGCGGTTGTTGACCGCGACCGATGCCTTCTTGCGCGCAAGCCGTTCCGGGGTGAGTCGAGGGGGCGCGATGTCCGTATTCTCTGATCATGGACCCCACCGCATATGCCCTCGTCGCCACCGACCTCGACGGAACCCTGCTCCGGGGCGACGACACCGTGTCCGACCGGTCGCTCGCCGCGCTCGCGCGGGCGGGCCGGGCCGGGGCGCGGCACCTGGTGGTGACGGGCCGCCCGGCGCCCAGGGTCCGGCCGCTCCTCGCCGATCTGGGGTGCACGGGGCTCGCGGTGTGCGGTCAGGGCGCGCAGGTGTACGACGCGGGCGCGGACCGTCTGCTGTGGTCGGTGACGCTGGACCGTGAACTGGCGGAGACCGCGCTCGGCAAGATCGAGGCCGAGGTGGGGCAGGTGTACGCGGCGGTCGACCAGGACGGGGTCGACGGGCTGACGCTCATCGAGCCGGGGTACCGGATGCCGCATCCGACGCTGCCCGCCGTGCGGGTCGGCCGGCGCGACGACCTGTGGGACACCCCGATCAGCAAGGTGCTGCTGCGCCACCCGGACCTGTCGGACGACGCGCTGGCGGCGACCGCGCGCGCGGTGGTCGGTTCGCTCGCGACGGTCACGATGTCGGGCCGGGGACGGTGGAGCTGCAGCCGTGCGGTGTGACCAAGGCGACCGGCCTGGCGCTGGCCGCCGAGCGGCTGGGGGTGACCCCGTGGCAGACGATCGCCTTCGGCGACATGCCCAACGACATCCCCATGTTCGACTGGGCGGCGCACGGGGTGGCGATGGCCAACGCCCATCCCGAACTGCGGGCGGTGGCCGACGAGATCACCTTGTCGAACGAGGACGACGGCATCGCCGTCGTCCTCGAGCGACTCTACGGGCCGTAGCCCTGGCGGCGCGGCTCAGTAGGCGCCGAAGACGTTGTCGATCGAACCGTACCGGTCGGCCGCGTAGTTGCAGGCCGCGGTGATGTTCGCGACGGGGTCGTACGGGTCCCAGGAGGTGCCCGGCACGTGGTAGGCGCGGAAGGTCGGGTCGATGACCTGCAGCAGCCCCTTGGACGGGGTGCCGTTGATCGCGTTGATGTCCCAGTTGTTGATGGCGTACGGGTTGCCGGAGGACTCCCGCAGGATGTTGCGGTGGATGCCCTCGTACGAGCCCGGGATGCCGTGCTGGGCCATCACGTCGAGCGCCTGGCGGATCCAGCCGTCGAGGTTGTTCGCGTACGTCGTCGCGGCCGGAGCGGCGGCCGGAGCGGCGGCGGGGCGGCTGCGGGGGCGGCCGGGGCGGCGGACGCGCCGGTCGCGCCGATGAGCGGCAGCGCGAGCACGGCGGCGCCGGTACCGGCGATGGCGAGCTTGCGGGCGATGCGCGAGGTCCGCGCGTGGCGAAGGGTGCCGTTGGCAGGCATGCGAAGGATTCCTCTCCTACGCCTGCGAGGTGAGCTGTCGGGTTCGGGCGGGAGGTGCCCGGCCGCGCCCTGACGGGCGTGGCTTCACCCCGAGCCGTTCCGGTCGGATGACCGGCGCGGCGACTTACCTGGGTCCCCGCTCCTGCCGTGCGTGAGTTGGTCGGTCGATGGGTGTCCGTCCGGGCGGCGGCAGGACTCGGCGTCCGCCCGACAGGCCGGGAACGTATGCGAGAGCACATGTCCGGAACAAGTGCAGGATTCACCCAACCTGCCCTTTGACCATGATCCATCCGCTTTGGCCGTACTTGATCCTTTGCGGGTGCCAAGGCTCAACTGGCGTACGGGCAACGGGACGGCGGCCGCCGCCGGCCCTCGGCGGGGCGGCGGCCGGAAGGCCGTGGCGCGTGAGCCAATTCACCCGCCTCAACAAGCGCGGCAAATCGGGCAATACGTTCAACTGGGCGTCAACCGCCCGGGCGTTGGCGGCGCGTCCGGTGCGCCGGTGGCGCGGGTGACGTTCGCGGGCGGCGGGGCGTTGGAGGAGGGGAACGGGATCTTGGCCGGAAGGGGCGGGTCCCGGGTGGTGGAGACGGGGTCTCGGACAGGGGAGGCGGAGTGGCGGTCGAATGGGGCGGGGATGCCGGGCGGGGCCGGGGGCCGGGCGTGTCGCCGTCGGTGTTCCGGGTACCGGGCGCTCGTCGCGGTCGCGCCCCACCGTCGATATCGAACAGAATGTGCTCATATCAACTGATCAAAAACATACCGTTCATGATCCGATACCGACCGGCCTGTAACGGTGGGCGCTAGCGGTGATCGAAACGTGACCGGATACGCTGACTTGAGTGATGGCAGCGACCTATCGACAAACCGGGTAACCGCCAGTAGACACCAGCAGACAGGAGACCCTCGTGACCGTCGTCGGGCCGTTCGGGCTGAGCGTGCGGGACCAGGCTCTGGAAGCCGATGTCCAGGCCGGGATGGCGGCTGTCGAGGAAGGGTTGCTCGAGGCAACCAAGAGCGAGGTGCCGTTCATCACCGAGGCCGCCCAGCACCTGGTGCGGGCCGGCGGCAAGCGGTTCCGGCCGCTGCTGGTGATGCTCTCGGCGCAGTTCGGCGACCCCTACGCCCCCGGCATCGTCCCGTCGGCCGTCGTCGTCGAGCTGACCCACCTCGCCACCCTCTACCACGACGACGTCATGGACGAGGCCGCGGTGCGCCGCGGGGTGCCCAGCGCGAACGCCCGCTGGGGCAACTCGGTCGCGGTCCTGACCGGCGACTTCCTCTTCGCCCGCGCCTCGCAGATCCTCGCCGACCTCGGGCCGGAGGCGGTCCGGGTGCAGGCCCTGGCGTTCGAGCGGCTGGTCACCGGGCAGATCCTGGAGACGGCGGGCCCGCAGGACGGCCGGGACCCGGTCGAGCACTACCTGGACGTGCTGGGCGGCAAGACCGGCTCGCTGGTGGCGGTGTCCTGCCGGTTCGGCGCGATGATGTCCGGCGCCGACGAGACGGTCGTGGACGTGCTCACGCAGTACGGCGAGCGGCTCGGCGTCGCCTTCCAGCTCGCGGACGACGTGCTGGACATCGCCTCCGACTCGCACGAGTCGGGCAAGACCCCGGCACGGACCTGCGCGAGGGCATCCCGACCCTCCCGGTGCTGCGGCTGCGCGAGCGGGCCGCGCGCCTGGGGCTGGCCGAGGACCTCGCGCTGTGCGAGCTGCTCGACTCCGACCTCACCGACGACGACCGGCACGCGGAGGCGCTGCGCCTGCTGCGCGCCCACCCCGCGCTGGAGCAGGCCCGGCGCGACACCGTCCGCTACGCGGAGGACGCCCGCGCCGCCCTGGCGCCGCTGCCGCAGTGCGACGCGAAGACCGCGCTGGTGGAACTCTGCGACGCCGTGGTGCACCGGGCCGGCTAGCCCACCGGGCCGGTTTCCCGGCCTTCCGGCTCCCGGCCCACCGGCCTCCCGGCTCCCGGCCCTCCGGCCTCCGGCCTCCCGGCCCTCCGGCCTCCGGCCTCCCGGCTCTCAGCCCTCCCTGCCCTCCCGGCCCCCTGGGGCTTCGAGGCTCAGGGCTCCCGGGGCCGTCGGCTCACCCCGTCCGGGGGTGACGCGTGCCACAAGACCCCTACTGGTCGGGGGAGGTGGGCTCCCCCGGTGTCATACCCCAGCAGTACGCGGAGTTGGCTCCTCGGTCTGACGCTTCCCGGTGGCCGATTTGGTCAGATGGACACCACGGAAAACACCACTCCTCACCGATTCGGGTGAGAATGGCGGCTCAGGGGTGGACAGTGCGAGGTCGCGAGTCAGCCGCCGCCGACGACGGAGGTAGGGCACACATGGCACCGTACGAAACCGACGGCAGCACGACCGCCGGACCGGACGAGGAGCGCCGGGCACAGCGCCGGCGCAGGACCGCGCGGTACGTCGTCCCGGTCACGGTGATGGGCGTGGCCGCCGCCACGATCGGGCTCGTCCCCGCGCTCGCCGACTCCGGGGACCCCGACCTCCCGGAGATCACCGCGCAGCAACTCCTCCAGAAGATGGCCGAGTCGGACACCGAGCAGCTGTCCGGCACGGTGAAGATCAGCACCGACCTCGGGCTGCCGGACCTCGGCGGACTGGAGGACGGCCTGATGTCCGGCGGCCCGGGCGCGGGCCGGGACGGCGGCTCCTCCGCGGACCCGTCGGCCCGCCTGACGGAGCTGGCGTCCGGTACGCACACGCTGCGCGTCGCGGCCGACGGCCCCGACCGGCAGAAGGTGTCGCTGCTCCAGGACGCCGCCGAGTACAGCCTGATACACAACGGCAAGGACGTCTGGGGGTACGACAGCGAGTCCAACGAGGTCTACCACGGCACCGTCTCCGGCCACGCCGAGCAGCCCCGCAAGGAGGTTCCGGCCACGCCGAAGGACTTCGCTCAGGAGGCGCTGAAGGCGGTCGACGACACCACGTCCGTGACGGTGGACGGCACCGCGCAGGTCGCCGGCCGGGACGCGTACAAGCTGGTCATCGACCCCAAGCAGGCCGGCACGACGGTCGGGGCGATCACCGTCGCCGTGGACGCCGAGACCGGGACGCCGCTGAAGTTCACGCTGACGCCGGCGAGCGGCGGCGCCGCCGTCGTCGACGCGGGCTTCACCCAGGTCAGCTTCGCGAAGCCGGACGCCTCGACGTTCGACTTCACGCCGCCCAAGGGCGCCAAGGTCACCGAGGACGGCGAGCTGGAGGCCGGGGAGCGGGCGCCGGAGCACGGGCGGAAGGCGGAGAAGGACCTCGGCAAGGGCCTCGACGGACCGAAGATCCTGGGCGAGGGCTGGAACGCGGTCGCCGTCCTCGACACCGGCGGCCAGGGCCTGCCCACGGGCTCCGCGGGCGGCGACGCCGGCGGCGACCTCGGCGGCTTCCTGAACTCCCTCGGCGACCAGGTCTCCGGCACCTTCGGTTCGGGCACGGTCTTCCAGACCCGCCTGATCAACGCCCTGATCACCGAGGACGGCACGGTCTACGCCGGTGCGGTCACCAAGGAGGCGCTGGTGAAGGCCGCGGACGCGGCGCACTGACGGACCGCGGACCGAGCGGACCGAGCGGACCACGCGGGCCGGGCCCCGCGGACCACGCGGACCACGCGGGAACCGACGGGGCCCGTGCTCCGTTCTCCTGGCACGCACGACGAGGGGAGGGGAGCCGATGGACGAGCCGGTCGCGGGCGATGCCGTCATCGCCACCCGCGCGCTCACCAAGCGCTACCGCGGCGGACAGCTCGCCGTCGACGGTCTGGACCTGACCGTCCCGGCGGGCAGCGTCTTCGGCTTCCTCGGTCCCAACGGCTCGGGCAAGACCACCACCATCCGCATGCTGATGGGACTGATCGAGCCCACCTCGGGCACCGCCCGGGTGCTGGGCCGCCCCATGCCGGGGCGGCCCGCGCCGTCCTGCCCCGGGTCGGCGCCCTCATCGAGGGCCCGGCCCTGTACGGCTTCCTCTCCGGCCGCGACAACCTGCTGCGCTACGACGCCGCCGACCCGACCGCCGACCCGCGCACCCGGCGCGCGCGGGTCGGCGCGGCGCTGGACCGGGTCGGCCTCACCGCCGCCGCCGGGAAGAAGGCGAAGGCGTACTCGCTGGGCATGAAGCAGCGGCTCGGCCTCGCGGCGGCCCTCCTCCAGCCGCGCCGCCTCCTCGTCCTCGACGAGCCCACCAACGGGCTCGACCCGCAGGGCATGCGGGAGATCCGGGCCCTGGTCCGGGACCTGGCCTCCGACGGCACCACGGTCTTCCTCTCCTCCCACCTCCTGGACGAGATCGAGCAGGTCTGCACGCACGCCGCCGTCATGGCGCGGGGCCGGCTGATCACACAGGGCCCGGTCGCCGAGCTGGCGGCGGGCGCGCGCGGCCGGCTGGTGGTGACCACACCCGACCCGGCCGACGCCGCCCGGGTGCTGAAGGAACAGGGGGCCGCGGACGTCGTCGCCGCCGGGGACCGGGTGACGGCGGAGCCGCCCGGCCGGGACCTCGCCGAGGTCAACGCCGCGCTGGTGACGGCGGGCGTGCGCGTGCGCGGCTTCGCGCTGGAGCGGGCCTCGCTGGAGGACGCGTTCGTCGCCCTGACCGGGGAGGGATTCGATGTCGCGGGCTGAACCCACCCCCGTGACGGGCCCGGCGGGGCCCGCCGCGGCCGCCGGCGCCACCCGGGCGCCGAGCCCGCTGTGGAGCCTCGGACTGCTGCGCAGCGAGTTGCTGACCACCTTCCGGCGCTGGCGCACGCTGGCCCTGCTGGGCGTGCTGGCCGCCGTGCCGGTGCTGGTCGGGATCGCCGTGAAGATCGAGACGAGCGACGGCTCGGCGTCCGCAGGCGGCGGCCCGGGCGCGGGCCCGGCGTTCATCTCCCAGATCACCAACAACGGCCTGTTCCTGGTCTTCACCGCGCTGGCCGCCACGCTCCCGTTCTTCCTGCCGATGGCGGTCGGCGTCGTCGCGGGCGACGCCGTGGCGGGCGAGGCGGGCGCCGGCACCCTGCGCTATCTGCTGGTCGCCCCGGCCGGCCGCACCCGTCTGCTGCTGGCCAAGTACGCCTCGGTCGTCGCCTTCTGCCTGGCCGCCACGCTCGTGGTCGCCGCCTCGGCGCTGGCGGTCGGCGCCCTGCTGTTCCCGCTGGGAGATCTGACGACCATCTCCGGCACCCGGATATCGTTCGCCGAAGGGCTGGGCCGGGCGCTGCTCATCGCGCTGGTCGTCGCCGCGTCACTCGTCGGCTTCGCGGCGCTCGGCCTGTTCGTCTCCACGCTCACCGGCAGCGGCATCGCGGCGATGGCGACGACGGTGGGGCTGCTGATCACCGTTCAGATCCTCGACCAGATCCCGCAGCTGGACGCGATACAGCCGTACTTCTTCTCCCACTACTGGCTGTCCTTCGCCGACCTGATGCGCGAACCGGTCTACTGGCACGACCTGACCAGGAACCTCGGCCTCCAGGCGCTGTACGCGGTGGTGTTCGGCTCGGCGGCGTGGGCGCGGTTCACGGCCAAGGACATCACCGCATGACGCTCAGGCGGCGCCGCGCTCCTCGAAGGGGAACCGGGCGAGCGGCGCGTCCTGCGCGAAGAACGTCTTCGCGCGGGCCAGTGCCTCCGTGTCCCGCAGGACGTCGCCGGGCCTGCTGCCGTTGCCGAGCAGGACGCCGCCGAAACGCATCCCCATGTACGCGGCGGAGTTGTTGAGGCTGCCGATCAGCGGGGCGGCGACCTCCTGCTCCTCGTGGGCGAGCGCGGTGACGCCCCAGAGGGTGCGGCCGGCCAGGGTGGCCTTGAAGTCGAGGCCGGGGGTGCGCAGCCAGCCGGCCCAGTGGTCCAGGTAGCGCTTGACGGGGCGGACAGGGAGTACCAGTACAGCGGCGAGGCGATCACGATGTCGGTCGCCGCGAGCGTGGCGTCGAGCAGCAGCGCCGTGTCGCCGTCGGTGGGGCGGACGTGGTCGCTGTCGTGACGCAGGTCCTCGAAGTCGGGCAGCGGGTGCTCGATCAGCCGGATCCACTGCTGCTCGACCTCGGCGGGCAGCTGTTCGGCGGCGTGGCGGGCCAGCATCTCGGTGTTGCTCTCGGGGCGGCTGCTGCCCAGGACGAACAGAAAGCGGCGGGTCATGGCTTCCCCACGAAAGTCGGCACCGAAAGTTACTTGCGACTGCATCTTATGCGTATGCATTCAATTTTTCCAGGGCCGGCATCGCGGCCCGGGCCGCCGCGAGGAGGACGTCCTCCCGGCCGTGCCGGGCCACCAGGTGCAGCCCGGCCGGGCAGCCGTCGGCGTCACGGCCGGCCGGAAGGCTGAGAGCGGGGTGACCGCTCAGGTTGAACGCCCAGGTCAGGGCGGTGGAGTAACGGTCGCCCGGGCCGTCGTGTCCGTGCGGTGCGGTCGGGGTGGTCGGCGTCAGCAGCAGGTCGGCGCCGTCGAGGAGCCGGGCCAGCCGGCGGTCGTTGTCCGCCCGCGTCCGGTGGGCGGCCCGCCGGTCGGCGTCGGTGGCGCCGGGGTCGCGCAGGGCGAGCCACGCGGGCCCCGGGTCGGCCAGCCGCACCGGCGCGTCGGGCCGCACGAGCCGGACGACCCCGGCCGCGACGAGACGCTCCACGGCGGCCCGGGCCAGGGCGACGGGCCCGGGGTCGGGGTCGGCGAAGCCGAGGTCGGCGGACCAGACCGCGGCGAGGGGGAGGGCGGAGGCGACGGGGGCGGGACCGGCGCCCCCTTGTTCCGCCGTGGGCGGGGCGACCGCCCGCCAGTAGGCCGCCGCGTCCGGCGCCGAGCGGGTGAGGATCCCCGGTGCCGTGAGCCTCGCGCCGCCGGGACTGGTGAGCTTCAGGCCGAGCACGCCGCACCAGGCGGCCGGGATCCGCACCGACCCGGCCCCGTCGCTGCCGGTCGCGAGCGGCACGAGCCCGGCGGCGACGGCCGCCGCGGACCCGGCCGAGGAACCGCCCGGGGTGCGGTCGGGCCGCCAGGGGTTGACGGTGCGGCCGTGGGCGCCGAGCCCCCATGTCTGCCACGGGGTCCCCGGCCCCGGCACCGAGGTCGACCCGACCGCCACGCAGCCCGCGGCGAGCAGCGGGCCCGCCGAGCGCAGCCCGTGCCGCCCCTTCACGGCGAGAGGGACGCCGGCCAGCGGCAGCCGTTCGCCGGCCGCCACCCGGGCGTCCACGTCCCGGGCCCGGCGCAGCGCCGCTTCGTCCCACACCTCCAGGAACGCGCACAGGTCCGGGTCGACGCGGGCGATCCGGTCGAGCGCGGCGCTGACGGCCGCCACGGCCGTCGTCTCACCGGCCCGGACGGCCGCGGCGATCCGCACCGCCGTCGGCTCCCGCCCCGCGCCGCCCGGCCCGCCGGCCCCCGCCGATCGCTCGTCCACGCGCCACCCCCCGGTCTCGTACGGTCATGATCGACGACGCCGGCACGGGGAACCGCTACTTGGGACGAGGCTGTGACGCCACGGTGACGCGGGAGTCCAGGCGGACGGAGACACTCGAAGCAGGCGTGTGGCCGGTGGCTCGGTGCGTGGGAGTGAGGGCGAGATGGCTCGGTTCAGCCGCGAGGAGAAGCGGCAGGGAGGGGTTCCGGTGCTCCGGACGGCCCCGGAGACGGCACCGATCGAGGTCCGGGTGCCGGCCGCCGCAGGACATGCCGGCGGCCCCGCGGCGGGCGCTTCGGTGGACGGTGTCCCGGTCGAGGCGGCGGACGGCGAGGACATACGGGCCGCCGTCCTGCGCCGCCTGCACCGCGCCGCCCTCGCCTGCGGCCGGCCGGTCCTCGCCACGGTCCACGACGAACACCTCGGCTATGTCGTCCCGCTCCGCGTCGACCCGGACGGCTCCAGCCACCTCGCGGGGGAACCCGCGCCGGCCGTGCCCCGGACCGGACCGAAGACCGGGCCGAGGACCGGACCGAAGACCGGGGGCCGGGCCACGCCGCCGGCCGCGGCGGCGGACCCGCCGGCGGACTTGCCGGCGGACCCGTCGGCGGACACGCCGGGGAGCGGGAGCCGACCCCGACGTTCACCCTGCGCGCCGTGCCGCAGCCATCCACGGGCACCCCGGCGACCCCGCCGCCCGCCGCCCCGACGACCCACGCCCGACCCCGGCCCGCGGCTTCGACGCCATCGCCGAGGTGGTGCTCGGGACGAACCCCTCACCGCCCCCGGCGACCGCACCACGCCCGCCCTGCTCGCGGAGCCGACGGCCCGGGTCAACGAGGCCGTCAAGGAGGGGCGCACCGAGGAGGCGGCCCGGCTCGCGGAGCAGGCCGTCGAGCAGGCCTCACGGACGCTCGGCCCGGAACACGCCGAAGTGCTCCGGCTGCGCGAACTGATGGCCTACATCGCCTACCTGTCCGGCGACCCGGACCGCGCCCACGTGCTCTCGCTGGAGCTGGCCCGGCTCTACCGGCGGGCGGGCGACGCGGAGGCCGCGTACGGCAACGTCCAGAGCGCCGCCACGGCCTGGCGTGCCGTACGCGACCCGTCCCGCGGGCTGGAGCTGGGGCGTGACCTGATCGCGCTGTGGACGGAGCTGACGGCCGAGGAGGGGCCGGCCGCGGACGACATCGAGCAGCTGGAGTCCGCCCGCGCCCGCATGGACCGCCTCACCGAACGCGCCCGCGCCCAGAACTGCGCCTGACGGCCGACAGCGCCTGACGGCCGGCAGAGGACGGCGTCCGCGGCTAGTCGGACAGCTCCCACACCGCGTACGCCACGGCGTCGCTGTTGCGGTTCAGGGCCGTGTCGTCGATGTTGGCGGTCGTGTCGCAGGACGAGTGGTAGCAGCGGTCGAAGGCGACACCCGCCGTCCCGCCCCACTTGGCGGCCTGGGCGGCCGTCTTGCGGTACCCCGCGCCGGTGAACAGGCCGCCGACGGGCACGCCCGCGTTCTTGAACGGCGCGTGGTCGGACCGTCCGTCGCCCTCGGTCTCGATCTCGGTGGGGACGCCGATCCCGGCGAAGAAGTCCTTGAACGTCTTCTCGATCACGGGGTCGTCGTCGTAGACGAAGTAGCCCGGGTTGGGGAGCCGATCATGTCGAAGTTCAGATAGCCGGTGATCTTCGAGCGGTCGGCGGAGGAGAGGCTGTTCACGTAGTGGCGGGAGCCGACGAGGCCCAGCTCCTCCGCGCCCCACCAGGCGAACCGCAGGTGCTTGGCGGGCTGGTACCCGGACCGGGCCACGGCGAGCGCGGTCTCCAGGACCGCCGCGGAGCCGGAGCCGTTGTCGTTGATGCCGGGGCCGGAGGAGACGCTGTCGAGGTGGGAGCCGGCCATGAGGACCCGGTTGGGGTCGCCGCCCGGCCAGTCGGCGATCAGGTTGTAGCCGGTGCGTCCGGAGGCGGTGAACCGCTGCACGGTGGTGGTGAACCCGGCCGCGTCCAGCTTGCCCTTGAGGTAGGTGAGCGACGCCTGGTAGCCGGGGCGTCCGTGGGCGCGGTTGCCGCCGTTCGCCGTGGCGATCGACTGCAACTGCGACAGATGGGCCTTGACGGCGGCTATCGGTATGTCGGGCGCGGCGGCGGCCCGCGCGGGCCCGGTGGAGGGCGCCGCGCCGGCCAGGGAACCGCCGGTCATCAAGGTGGCGACCGCGACGACACCGGCCGCCGTCGCGCGCCCGGAAACGGAGAGCTTCATGTGGGGGGCTCCGAATTCCTGGAGGACCCCCGGAGAGGCGTGCATCCAGGGGTCCCGGTGAATGGGGTGCCTGGATGGTGCGCCGGGACTGACTCTCCGTCAAGACCGTTATCCGGCCACAGTGTTACGGATATCGGTGTCGTCACGCCGGCCGGTGTCCGGTCAGTGCACGCAGAACTCGTTGCCCTCCGGGTCCCGCATCACGACCCACTCCCCGCCCTGGGCCCGCACATGCCGCACCGGGCTCGCGCCCAGCCCCTCCAGGCGCGCGACCTCCTCGTCCCGCAGCCCCTCGCCCGGGTGCAGGTCGAGGTGGATGCGGTTCTTGCCGGTCTTGGCCTCGGGGACGCGCTGGAACAGCAGCCGGCGCCCCAGCCCGGCGCCGGTCTCCTCGTCGTACGGATCGTCGGGGTGGCGTACCGCGTCCAGGTCCCGCCAGGCGCGCCGGCCGTGCGCCTCGACGGTCAGGTCGGCCGGGACGGCTTCGAAGCCGAGCAGTCTCTCGACGAGGGCGCTGTGGTCCTCGACCGCGTAGTGCAGCGCGGCGGCCCAGAACTCGGCCTGCGCGTGCGGGTCGGCGGCGTCGACGACGAGCTTCCAGTGGACGGGTGTGGGTGTCCGGGTCATGCGACCACTTATATGCGCACGGGGGCCGGTGGCGGGCGGTTACGGCTTGACCGGGGCCGTGTCGGCTTCCGCACCGGACGGCCGCGCGGCGGCGGAGGCCCCCGGAGCGGCCGGAGTCCCCGGAGTCGAAGCCCCGGGAGCGGCCGGAGTCCCCGGAGCCGAAGCCCCGGGAGCGGCCGGCACCGACTTGGCCACCGGGGCCTTGGTCCCGGCCTCGATCCCCGCCCTGAGCACCCGGGCGGTCCGGCGGGCCGTGCGCAGGGCGTCCCAGGTGAGCAGCGTCAGCGCCAGCCACACCAGCGCGAAGCCGGCCCAGCGCTCCGGCGGCATGGCCTCGCCGAAGTAGAGGATGCCGAGCAGGAACTGGAACACCGGCGCCAGGTACTGGAGCAGTCCGAGGGTGGACAGCGGCACGCGGATCGCCGCCGCGCCGAAGCAGACCAGGGGCAGGGCGGTGACCAGGCCGGTCGCCGCCAGCAGGAGCGCGTGCCCGGGGCCCTCGGTGGAGAAGGTCGAGTCGCCCCGCGCGGTCAGCCACAGCAGGTAGCCGAGCGCGGGCAGGAACTGGACGGCGGTCTCCGCGGTGAGCGACTCGATGCCGCCCAGGTTGACCTTCTTCTTCACCAGTCCGTACGTGGCGAACGAGAAGGCGAGGCACAGGGAGATCCACGGCGGCCGGCCGTAGCCGACGGTGAGGACGACCACGGCCGCGAAACCGGTCCCCACGGCCGCCCACTGCACCGGCCGCAGCCGCTCCTTCAGCAGCAGCACGCCCATGGCGATGGTGACCAGCGGGTTGATGAAGTAGCCGAGCGAGGCCTCCACGACATGGCCGCTGTTGACGGCCCAGATGTAGACGCCCCAGTTGACGGTGATCACGGCGGCGGCCACGGTCACGAGCGCCAGCTTGCGCGGCTGCCGCAGCAGCTCGCCCGCCCAGGCCCACCGCCGGACGATCAGCAGTGCGACGGCGACGAAGGCGAGGGACCACACCATCCGGTGGGCGAGGATCTCGGTCGCCCCGGCCGGTTTCAGCAGGGGCCAGAACAGGGGACGAGCCCCCACATGCCGTAGGCGGCGAAGCCGTTCAGCAGGCCTATCCGCTGCTCGCCCTTGGACCCCTTGGGCTCCATCGGCCCCTTCGACGACCCGGCCACGGGCTCCTCCTTCTCACATCCTGCGCGCCTGCACGACGGTAGCGCCGAGGACCCCCGCCTGTCATGCCCGTATCGCCATACGGTCATGACAGGCCGGATCGCGGAGGAGGCGCGGTCGGCTCAGGCGGCGAGCGCCTCCTTCACCGCGTCGGCGAGCGGCGTGGTCGGCCGGCCGATGAGGCGGGACAGCTCGCCGCCGGGCACGAACAGTTCCCCTTCTCGATGGAGGCGTCCACGCCCGCGAGGGTGTCGGCGAGCGGCCCGGGCAGACCGGCGCCGGCGAGGATGCCGGCGTAGGCGTCGACGGAGACGGGGGAGTAGACGATCTCCCGGCCGGTCTGGCGGCTCAGCTCGGCGGCGTACTCCGCGAAGCTCCACGCCTCGTCGCCGCCCAGCTCGTACGTCCGGTTCTCGTGGCCCTCGCCGGTCAGGACGGCGACGGCGGCCGCGGCGTAGTCGGCGCGCGCCGCGGACGAGACCCGGCCCTCGCCGGCCGCCTGCACCACCGCGCCGTGCTCCAGCACCGGGGCCAGGTTCTCGGTGTAGTTCTCGTGGTACCAGCCGTTGCGCAGCAGGACGTACGGCAGACCGGAGGCGAGCAGCGCCTCCTCGGTGCCGCGGTGGTCGTCGGCGAGCGCGGCGGTCAGGGTGCCGGGGGCGCTGGTGTAGGCGAGCAGCGCGACGCCGGCGGACCGGGCGGCGTCGATGACGGTCCGGTGCTGGCGGACCCGCCCCTTGTCGAACTCGTTGCCGGAGATCAGAAGCACCCGGTCGCCCTCGGCGAACAGGCCGTCGAAGGTCTCGGGGGCGTTGTAGTCGGCGACCGCGATCCGCACCCCCCGTTCGGCGAGGCCGGCGGCCCTGCCGGGGTCGCGGACGACGGCGGTGACCTGGCCGGCCGGGACCTTCTCCAGCAGCTGTCCGACGACGTGCCGGCCGAGGTGTCCGGTGGCTCCGGTGACGACGATGCTCATGATCGGGGCTCCTTGCTTCGCGGGGTATCCGACACCCACCCTACGGTTAGCGCTAACCAAAAGAAAGTGTAGGTGGGTGTGACGCGGACCCGGGAAGACGACGAGGCCCGGGCCTGCCGGCCCGGGCCTCGTGGCGGAACGCGACGGTCAGCCGACGACCGTCCAGGTGTCACCGCCCGCGAACAGCGCGGCGAGGTCGCCCTTGCCGTTCTGCTCGATGGCGGCGTCGAGCTGGTCGGCCATCTGCGTGTCGTAGACCGGCCGGTCCACGGACCGGAAGACACCGATCGGCGTGTGGTGCAGCGTGTCCGGGTCGGCCAGCCGGGACAGGGCGAACGCGGTGGTCGGCGACGCGGAGCGGGCGTCGTGCACGAGCACGTCGGCCTCGTTCTCCGCGGTGACCGTCACCACCTTCAGATCACCGGTCCGGCCGTCCCGTACGACGCCCTTGGCGCCGTCGGCGCCGAAGCGGATCGGCTGCCCGTGCTCCAGGCGGATCACCGCCTCCTCGGCCTGCTGCTTGTCCTTGAGGACCTCGAAGGCCCCGTCGTTGAAGATGTTGCAGTTCTGGTAGATCTCGATCAGCGCCGTGCCCGGGTGGGCGGCGGCCTGGCGCAGCACCTCGGTCAGGTGCTTGCGGTCGGAGTCGACGGTCCGGGCCACGAACGACGCCTCCGCGCCGATCGCCAGCGACACCGGGTTGAACGGCGCGTCCAGCGACCCCATCGGCGTCGACTTGGTGATCTTGCCGACCTCGGAGGTCGGGGAGTACTGCCCCTTGGTCAGGCCGTAGATCCGGTTGTTGAACAGCAGGATCTTGAGGTCGACGTTGCGGCGCAGGGCGTGGATGAGGTGGTTGCCGCCGATGGACAGCGCGTCGCCGTCGCCGGTGACGACCCACACCGACAGGTCGCGGCGGGAGGCGGCCAGCCCGGTCGCGATGGCCGGGGCGCGGCCGTGGATGGAGTGCATCCCGTACGTGTTCATGTAGTACGGGAAGCGGGAGGAGCAGCCGATGCCGGAGACGAAGACGATGTTCTCCCTCGCCAGCCCCAGCTCGGGCATGAAGCCCTGCACGGCCGCGAGGATCGCGTAGTCACCGCAGCCGGGGCACCAGCGCACCTCCTGGTCGGACTTGAAGTCCTTCATGGACTGCTTGCCCTCGGCCTTGGGACCAGCTTCAGTGCCTCAGTCATCGTTCGATGGCCTCCTTCAGCGCCGTCGCGAGCTGCTCCGCCTTGAACGGCATGCCGTTGACCTGGTTGTACGACTCGGCGTCGACCAGGTACTTCGCCCGGATGAGCGTGGCGAGCTGGCCGAGGTTCATCTCGGGATCACCACCTTGTCGTACTGCTTCAGGACCGTGCCGAGATTGGCCGGGAACGGGTTCAGGTGGCGCAGATGGACCTGCGCGATCCGGCCGCCCTCCTTGCGGATGCGGCGCACCGCCGCGGTGATCGGCCCGTACGTGGACCCCCAGCCCAGCACCAGGGTCCGGGCGCCGTCCGGGTCGTCGACCTCGACGTCGGGGACGTCGACGCCGTCCACCTTGGCCTGCCGGGTGCGGACCATGAAGTCGTGGTTGGCCGGGTCGTAGGAGATGTTGCCGGTGCCGTCCTGCTTCTCGATGCCGCCGATGCGGTGCTCCAGCCCCGGCGTGCCCGGGACCGCCCACGGCCGGGCGAGGCTCTGCGGGTCCCGCTTGTACGGCCAGAACACCTCGGTGCCGTCGTCCAGGGTGTGGTTCGGGCCCTGCGCGAACTGCACGGCCAGGTCCGGCAGCTCGTCCAGCTCCGGGATGCGCCACGGCTCGGAGCCGTTGGCCAGGTAGCCGTCGGAGAGCAGGAAGACCGGGGTGCGGTAGGTGAGCGCGATCCGGGCCGCCTCCAGCGCCGCGTCGAAGCAGTCCGCGGGCGTGCGCGGCGCGACCACCGGCACCGGCGCCTCGCCGTTGCGGCCGTACATCGCCTGCAGCAGGTCCGCCTGCTCGGTCTTGGTCGGCAGGCCGGTCGACGGGCCGCCGCGCTGGATGTCGACGATCAGCAGCGGCAGCTCCAGGGACACCGCCAGCCCGATCGTCTCGGACTTCAGGGCCACACCGGGCCGGAGGTCGTCGTCACGGCCAGCGACCCGCCGAAGGCCGCACCGAGCGCCGCGCCGATCCCGGCGATCTCGTCCTCGGCCTGGAAGGTGCGCACGCCGAAGTTCTTGTGCCGGCTCAGCTCGTGCAGGATGTCCGAGGCCGGGGTGATCGGATAGGAGCCCAGGAACAGCGGCAGGTCGGCCTGCCGGGAGGCGGCGATCAGGCCGTAGGCCAGGGCGAGGTTCCCGGAGATGTTGCGGTAGACGCCGGGCGGGAACGCCGACGCCGCCGGGGCCACCTCGTAGGAGACGGCGAAGTCCTCGGTGGTCTCGCCGAAGTTCCAGCCCGCCCGGAACGCCGCGATGTTCGCCTCGGCGATGTCCGGCTTCTTCGCGAACTTCGACCGCAGGAACTTCTCCGTGCCCTCGGTGGGCCGGTGGTACATCCAGCTCAGCAGGCCCAGCGCGAACATGTTCTTGCTGCGCTCGGCCTCCTTGCGGGTGAGGTCGAACTCCTTCAGCGCCTCCACCGTCAGCGTCGTCAGCGGCACCGGGTGCAGGTGGTAGCCGTCGAGGGAGCCGTCCCGCAGCGGGTCGCTGTCGTAGCCGACCTTCTGCATGGCCCGCTTGGTGAACTCGTCGGTGTTGACGATGATCTCCGCACCGCGCGGCATGTCGCCGATGTTCGCCTTCAGGGCGGCCGGGTTCATCGCGACCAGGACGTTCGGCGCGTCACCGGGGGTGAGGATGTCGTGGTCGGCGAAGTGCAGCTGGAAGGACGACACGCCCGGCAGGGTGCCGGCGGGCGCCCGGATCTCGGCCGGGAAGTTCGGCAGCGTCGACAGGTCGTTGCCGAACGACGCGGTCTCCGAGGTGAACCGGTCGCCGGTGAGCTGCATACCGTCACCGGAGTCCCCGGCGAACCTGATGATGACCCGGTCCAGCCGGCGGACGTCCTTCGCCCCCGCCGGTTCGCGCTGCGCTCCCACGACGGTCTCGTCGGTTCCGTCGGCCTGCTCCGCTGGGCTGCTGACCTGGCTGGTCACTGAACTGGACCTCCCTCGAGGCGGCTGTCCGGGCGTGGTCTCCCGTCGACCATCCCAGCACCAACCCTACGTCCGCCGTGGTCGACATCCTGTGGACATTCGCATGATGGACACCCCGCCGGGACCGCGCTCCGCGCCGCCGTCCCACGGCTCCCCGCCCCGCCGCTGGTGAGGACGCCGTCCGGCCGGTCCGCGGTTTCTCGGCCGTTCGGATGACGGACCTCTCCGGCACCTCCGGCACCTCCGGCACCCCCAGCACCTCCGGCACCCCGGCACCTTCGGCACCACGGGTTCCCGCGCCGGCCGCCAAAGACGCGCCGGTCACGAGCGCAGATACGTCAGGACGGCGAGGACCCGCCGGTGGTCGCCGTCGCTCTGCGACAGGCCCAGCTTGAGGAAGATGTTGCTGACGTGCTTCTCCACCGCCCCGTCGCTGACGACGAGCTGCCGGGCGATCGCCGAGTTCGTCCGGCCCTCGGCCATCAGCCCAGCACCTCGCGCTCCCGCGGGGTGAGCCCGGCGAGCACGTCCTGCTTGCGGCTGCGGCCCAACAACTGCGCGACCACCTCCGGGTCCAGCGCCGTACCCCCTCGGCGACCCGCACCACCGCGTCCACGAACTCGCGCACCTCGGCCACCCGGTCCTTGAGCAGGTAGCCGACGCCGCGGCTGGATCCCGCCAGCAGCTCGGTGGCGTACCGCTCCTCCACGTACTGCGACAGCACGAGGACCCCAGCTCCGGGTGCGCCTTGCGCAGCTGCACGGCCGCCCGCACCCCTCGTCGGTGTGCGTCGGCGGCATCCGCACGTCCGCCACCACCACGTCCGGCAGCTCGCCCTGCGCGTCCAGTTCGGTGATGGTCTTGATCAGCGCCTCGCCGTCCCCGACCCCGGCCACCACCTCGTGGCCCCGGTCGGTCAGCAGCCGGGTCAGCCCCTCCCTGAGCAGCACCGAATCCTCGGCGATGACCACCCGCACCCTGTCCTCCACGATCCTCGAATCCCCCACGCACGTGTTGTGGGGTCCAGCATCCCAGGATCGGCGGCCCGGTGGGGCGGCTCCGCGGGCAGTCGCCGCCTCCCGCACGCCCGAACGGCCCGGGAGGCATCCCCGGGCCGCTCCGGTCCCGCCTCATCCGCGGTCTCGGCTCACCGCTGGGTGCGGTCCCGGCTCACCGCGCGGCGTGGTCTCGCCCTGCCGATCCGTGCGGTCTCGTCCCACCGTTCCGTGCGGTCTCGGCTCACCGTTCCGTGCGGTCCCGGCTCACCGCTCCACGCGCCAGGGCAGCTCCGCCGTCACCCGGGTCGGCCGCCCGCCGGCGAGTCCACCACGAGGATCCCGTCCACCGCGTCGATCCGCTCCGCCAGCCCGGCCAGCCCCGACCCGGCGGTCACGTCGGCTCCGCCCACGCCGTCGTCCACGACCTGGAGCATCAGCCGGTCGTCGACCCGCCACACCTCCACGGCCGCCTGCGTCGCCCGCGCGTGCTTGCTGATGTTCTGCAGCAGCTCGGAGACGGTGAAGTAGGCGATGCCCTCGATGGCCGGGCCGGCCGCTCGGCCAGGTCCACCTCCACCCGCACCGGGACCGTGCAGCGCGAGGCGACCGAGGACAGCGCGGCGTCCAGGCCGCGGTCGGTGAGGACCGCCGGGTGGATGCCGCGGGCGAGGTCGCGCAGCTCCTGCAGAGCCGTCTTCACCTCGCCGTGCGCCTCGTCCACCATCCGGGCCGCCGCCCGCGGGTCCTCCCGCAGCTTCTCCTTCGCCAGCCCCAGATCCATGGCGAGGTTGACGAGGCGGGCCTGCGCGCCGTCGTGCAGGTCGCGCTCGATCCGGCGCAGGTCGGCCGCCGCCGTGTCGACCACGACCCCCCGGTCCGACTCCAGCTCCACCACCCGGGTGGCCAGCCGGGACGGCCCGAGCAGCCCGTGCACCAGCACCCGGTCCACCGTCGTCAGCGCCCGCACGATCCAGGGGTGGCCAGCGTGAACAGCAGTCCCACCAGCGCCGTCACCGTGATCTCGAAGGGGTTGTCCAGGTAGACCCGGTGGGTCTCGTCGCCGTACAGCTGGAGCCCGTCCTGACCGGCGTACATCGGGAACACCCAGAACCACAGCGGGTACGTCAGCATCGCCCAGCCGCAGGTCCAGAGGGTCACCGCGACGGTGAACGAGAACACCGCCCAGGGCAGGTGCAGCACCGCGTAGAGCAGCGTCCGCCAGGAGGCGCCGCTCTTGAGGACCGCCCCCATCCAGCCCATGGCTCCGTGCCTGCGCACCCGCAGCGGCTCCGGTTCGTCCACCCTGAGCCCGAGCAGCGCCCGGGCCCGCGTCCGCTCCAGCGCCCCGAAACCGCGGCACCCGGCGAGCGCCGCCGCCAGCACCGGGATCCCGAGGAACGTCACCAGCAGGCCCGCCCCCAGCGACACCATCGTGACCGCGAACGTGAACAGCAGGATGCTGATCGGCAGGCTCAGCAGCACGTACCCGAACTCCCGCCAGCTGCGCGCCTCGAACGGCGCCCGCAGCCCCGCCGGCAGGCGGTGCCGTCCACCCGCGCTCGAGGGGAGGCCGGGCTCGCTCCGCAGCCCGTAACCCTGTCCGTACTCCGTGGCCATCGGCGTCGTCCTTCTCCTCGTCCCTGCGGCCGCGACCCGCTGCGCCGCGTCCTACGGCTCTGCGCCGCGTCCTACGGCTCTGCGCCGCGTCCTACGGCTGTGCCGCGCCCTGCGGCTGTGTCGCGCCCCACGGCTCTGCCGCGCCCTGCGGCCAGGCCGTCTCCTACGGCTGTGCCGTCGTACCTCCACCCTCCTCGCGCGGACCGTCCGCGACCATGAAGCCCGTCGGCGTCTTGGACGGGGGTTATCCCCACCCCGGGCGGCGACCGCCCGCGCTGCACACGGGACGGCGATCAGCGGCCGCGCCGCCGCCCGGGCGCCCGGCGCGGCTCGCCCCGTCATGGCTCCGGCCGCTCGCCCGGTCGTGGTCCCGGTCGCGCCACGGCAGTTCCGCCGTCACCGTCGTCGGACCGCCCTGCGGCGAATCGACGACGAACAGCCCGTCCACCGCCCCCAGCCGTTCCGCGAGCCCCTTCATCCCCGTACCGCCGTCGAGGCGTGCGCCCCGCGGCCGTCGTCCCGCACCTGCACGAGCAGCCGTTCCTCCGTGCGCCACACGTCCACGGAGGCGGACCTCGCCCCGCTGTGCTTGCTGACGTTCTGCAGCAGCTCGGAGACGGTGAAGTAGGCGATGCCCTCGATGGCCGCCGCCGGCCGCTCCGGCAGGTCGACGGTGACCTTCACCGGAACCGTGCAGCGCGAGGCGACCGAGGACAGCGCGGCGTCCAGGCCGCGGTCGGTCAGCACCGCCGGATGGATGCCGCGGGCCAGGTCGCGCAGCTCCTGCAGGGCGAGCTTCACCTCGCCGTGCGCCTCCTCGACCATCGCCGCCACGTGCTCGTCGGCCTGCCCCTCCAGCAGCTTCTCCTTCGCCAGGCCCAGCCCCATGGCGAGGTTGACGAGGCGGGCCTGCGCGCCGTCGTGCAGGTCGCGTTCGATCCGGCGCAGGTCGGCCGCCGCGGTGTCGACCACGACCCCCGGTCCGACTCCAGCTCGGCGATGCGCCGCTCCAGCTCGTCCGACGGCGACAGCAGGCCCCGCACCATCACCCGGTCCACGTCGGTCAGCGCCCGCGCGATGAACGGCAGGACCGGCCACAGCACGAACAGCGAGGTCAGCGTCACGGTGAAGGTGAGGACACCCCAGGGCAGCCGGACCAGGTCGTACAGGACCGTGCGCCAGCCCACCGGGTCCTTCAGCGCCATCCACAGCCGCGGGAGGAACCCGCCCCGGCCGCGCAGCGGCAGCGGGCTCGGCTCGTCCACCCGGACCCCGAGCAGCGCCCGGGCCCGCGCCCGTTCCAGCTTGCCCAGCCGGCGGGCACCCAGCAGCCCGGCCGCGAGCAGCGGCAGCCCCACCACGGTCACCGTGAGCCCGAGGCCGGTGAACAGCACCGTCACGGCGTAGACGAAGCCGAGGAGCGCCACCGGCAGGTTCGCCAGCAGGTGGACGATCTCCTTCCAGGTGTGCCGGTCGTAGGCGAGGCGCGGGGCGGCAGACGGTCGCCGTCCGCCGAGAGGTCATCGGTCATACCGGCCAGCGTGCCGCCTGGCGCGGACCCACGCCATGAGGTGCACCGCCCGGATCGCCTGAGGAAAACCCCACCCCCGCGTCTCGAGGCGTGACGGGCTGCTTACCGTCTCTTTATCAGGGCCTAGACTCCCGTCCGTACAGATCGTCGACGTCGGACGGCCGATACCGGGCGGCCGACGTCGGACGGTCGGCACCGGACGGCCGGCGTCGGACGGTCGGCACCGGGCGGCCGGCGTCGGGCACTCGGCGCCGGACACCGGACGGCACAGACAACGAACAGCAGAAGTCGGACAGCGGACAGGGAGCGAGGGACGGACGTGCGGGAACCGACCGTCGTCGCGGCGGACTACTTCCAGTCGTACTCGGTCGTCGGGCTGCTCGCCGTCGTCGGCGTCCTCTTCGTCGCCGTCGCCTTCGGCGCGGGACGCCTGCTGCGGCCGGTCGTCCCCACGCCCGAGAAGCTCCTGACGTACGAGTGCGGTGTCGACCCCGTGGGGAGGGCTGGGCCCACACCCAGGTCCGCTACTACGTCTACGCTTTTCTGTACGTGATTTTCGCGATCGACTCGATCTTCCTGTTCCCGTGGGCCACGGTCTTCGCCGACCCCGCATACGGTGCGACCACCCTCGTGGAGATGTTCGTCTTCCTGGGCTTCCTGGCCGTGGGCCTGCTGTACGCGTACAAGAAGGGCGTCCTGGCATGGACGTGAACCCCGCCTCCGCATCCGCCTCCGCGTCGGCATCCGCGTCCGGATCCCCGTCTCCGGCGCCCGGATCCGTCTCCCCGGCGTCCGGATCCGCCTCCCGGCGTCCGGGCCTGTGCCGCTGCCCGAGCCCAAGCGGCTCGGCGCCCTCGCGCGGCTCGCCCCCGAGCCGATGAAGGTCGTCCTGAACTGGGGCCGCCGCTACTCGCTCTGGGTCTTCAACTTCGGCCTCGCCTGCTGCGCGATCGAGTTCATCGCCGCGTCGATGGCCCGCCACGACTTCATCCGGCTCGGCGTGATCCCGTTCGCGCCGGGCCCCGGCAGGCCGACCTGATGGTCGTGTCGGGCACGGTGACGGACAAGATGGCGCCCGCCGTGAAGCGCCTGTACGAGCAGATGCCCGAGCCCAAGTACGTCATCTCCTTCGGCGCCTGCTCCAACTGCGGCGGCCCGTACTGGGACTCGTACTCCGTGACCAAGGGCGTCGACCAGATCATCCCGGTCGACGTCTACGTCCCCGGCTGCCCGCCCCGCCCCGAGGCCCTGCTCCAGGGGATCCTCAAGCTCCAGGAGAAGATCGCCCGGGAGTCCCTGGGGGAGCGGTACGGGACGGCGCCCCGCCCGTCGGCGGCGGCACTGCAGAGCGGCCTGGTACAGCCGCCGCACACCACGGCCGGCGACTCCGCGACGGAGTCCGGGGCAGGTTCCGGGACGGGGTCCGAGAAGGGGCCCGAGAAGGGGGAGGGCCGATGACCGGGGTCGGCTGGCTGCCCGCCGATGCCGCGGAGCTCTTCGGCGCGGACGCCACCGCCGAGGAGGCGTACGACGTCCTCACCGTCGACGTACCGCCCACGGCCTGGATCTCCGCGCTGGAGACCGCCCGCGACCGGCTCGGCTGCACCTACTTCGACTGGCTCAGCGCGGTCGACGAACCGGGCACCGGCTTCCGCGTCGCCGCGCACGTCGCGGCCCTCGGCCCGGTCCGGCGCCTGCTGCTGCGCACCACCGTTCCGCACGAGTCCCCGGTCCTGCCCTCGGCCGTCGACGTGTACGCCGGTGCCGCCTGGCACGAGCGCGAGACCCACGAGATGTTCGGCGTCGTCTTCGACGGCCACCCGGCCCTGGACCACCTCCTTCTGCCGGACACCTTCGAGGGGCACCCGCTGCGCAAGGACTTCGTCCTGGCCGCACGGGTCGCCAAGGCCTGGCCGGGGGCGAAGGAGCCGGGCGAGCCCGCCGCGGGCCACGGCGGCCCCAAGCGCCGCCAGATGCTCCCGCCGGGCGTCCCGGACCCCAACGAGTGGGGTCCGCTGAAGGGCCAGCTCCCGCCCGCCCCCGCCCGCCCCGCGCGCGGCGCCGGCCGTGCCGCGGGCGCCGAACGCCCGGCCCGTGCGGCCCGTGCGGCGGGTGACCGCCCGGTGCGCCGCACCCGCACGGCGGCGGAGGGCTCGGCCAGCCAGACGGCGGCGGAGACCGCCGCGCGGACGGCGGGAGAGGACAGCACCCGTACTGCGGGGCAGGACAGCTCCCGTACTGCCGGGCAGGACAGCTCCCGTACTGCTGCGGGGGGCGCCGCCGGCACGCCGGCCGAGGCCGCCGGCGCGCCCGCGCAGGCACCGGCCACCCCTCGGCGTGCCCGGAGCGCGAGCGAGGGTTCCGCCTCCCAGCGCTCCGCCGGCCCGCGCCGGGCCCGCAGCGCGTCGGAGGGCTCCGCGTCCCAGCGCGCGGCGGCCCCCGCCGACCCGCAGGGCACCGAGGCGCCGGGCGCCGAGCGGCCGACCGCTCCCCGGAGCCCCGACGCCCCGTGGCACCACGCCCGGCCGGCCTTCGACGAGCCCGCCGCCGGCACCCCGGAGCCCACGGCCCCGGCCCGCGAACCGGAAGTCGAGGCGCCTCCGGCTCGCGAACCGGAATCCAGGAACCGGACGCCCGGGAACCGGATGCCCGGGAACCGCGCGGCGAAGACCCGCGGGACCAGGCACCCGGCGCCCCGCAGGACCAGAACCCCAACGACCGGCAGGACCAGAACCCCAACAACCCGCAGGACCGCTCGGGAGGCCCGCAGTGAACGACGCACTCGACGTCACCCTGCGCCTTCTGATCGTCTTCGCCGTCTTCCTCGCCTTCCCCCTGATCGTCGGCCAGACCGAGCACAAGGTGATGGCGCACATGCAGGGCCGCCTCGGCCCGATGTACGCCGGCGGCTTCCACGGCTGGGCCCAGCTCGTCGCGGACGGCGTGAAGTTCGCGCAGAAGGAGGACGTGGTCCCCGCCGGCGCGGACCGCCGCATCTTCCAGCTGGCCCCCGCCGTCGCCCTCCTGCCGTACCTCCTCGTCCTCCTGGCCATCCCCGTCGGCCCGGCGAGGGCGCCGTCGGCCAGGTGATCGACGCCGGCATCTTCTTCGTCCTCGCCGTCATGGGCGTCGGCGTGCTCGGCTCGCTCATGGCCGGCTGGGCCTCCGCCAACAAGTTCTCCCTCCTCGGCGGCCTGCGCACCGCCGCCCAGCTGCTCGCCTACGAGCTGCCGATGCTGCTCGCCGCCGCCTCCGTGGCGATGGCGGCCGGCACCGTCTCCCTGGTCGGCATCCTCGACGCCTTCGAGTGGTGGTGGCTGCCCTGGCAGATCGTCGGCGCGATCGTCTTCTTCGTCGCCGGCCTCGCCGAACTCCAGCGCCCCCGTTCGACATGCCCGTCGCCGACTCGGAGATCATCTTCGGCGCGTACACCGAGTACACCGGTCTGCGCTTCGCCTGTTCCTCCTCGCCGAGTACGCCGGGATCGTCGTCCTGTGCGGCCTGACCACCGTCCTCTTCCTGGGCGGCTGGCACGGCCCCTGGGGCGCCGACGGCCTCGGCTGGGTGTGGACCCTGCTGAAGACGGCCGTCCTCGCCTTCATCGTGATCTGGCTGCGCGTGACCTACCCCCGGCTGCGCGAGGACCAGCTCCAGAAACTCTCCTGGACCCTCCTCGTCCCCCTGTCGCTCGCCCAGATCGCCCTCACCGGCATCGTCAAGGTGGTGATCCAGTAGCTATGGCTCCCTTCCCCGGCTCCGGCCTGGCCAAGGGCCTGGCCGTCACCCTGCGCACGATGACGAAGAAGACCGTCACCGAGCAGTACCCGGACGTCCAGCCCGACCTCCCGCCCGCACCCGTGGCGTCATCGGTCTCTTCGAGGAGAACTGCACGGTCTGCATGCTGTGCGCCCGCGAGTGCCCGGACTGGTGCATCTACATCGACTCCCACAAGGAGACGATCCCGGCGGCGACCCCCGGCGGCCGCGAGCGCAGCCGCAACGTCCTGGACCGCTTCGCCATCGACTTCTCCCTCTGCATGTACTGCGGTATCTGCATCGAGGTGTGCCCTTCGACGCCCTCTTCTGGTCCCCGGAGTTCGAGTACTCCGAGACCGACATCCGCGACCTCACTCACGAGCGGGACAAGCTCCGCGAGTGGATGTGGACGGTCCCCGCCCCGCCGCGCTCGACGCCGGAGCGGAGGAACCGAAGGAACTCGCCGCCGCCCGCAAGAACGCGGAGAAGCTGGCCGCCCAGCAGGCGACCCCCGCCCAGCAGGCACCCACCGGGCAGCAGGCACCCACCGGGCAGCAGGCACCCACCGACCAGCAGGCACCCACCGGGCAGCAGACGCCGGCCGCCGGTCCCACCGAGCCGCACGCCGCGCAGCAGGCCCGCGCCGCCGAACGGCCCACCCGGCCGATGGGCGACTCCCGGCAGCAGACGGACCAGCCGAGCCCCGGACGACGGCCCGACCACCCGGTGACCGAGCCCGGGCCCGAGTCCGCGTCCGAGCCCATGCCCGAGTCCCGGCCCATGCCCGAGTCCCAGCCCGAGCCGAGGCCCGAGTCCGAGTCGAGGTCCGAGTCCCAGCCCGAGCCGAGGCCGGAGGACCCGTCATGAGCCTCACCTCCGTCCCGTCCGCAACGGCCGGCGCCGCGACCGTGGCCGCCGAGACCCACGGCTTCCTCTCGCCGACCGGCGTCGAGATCGCCTTCCTCCTCGTCGGCCTGGTCACCCTCGGCGCGGCCGTCGTCACCGTCACCACCCGGCAGCTCGTCCACGCCGCCCTCTGGCTCGTGGTCACGCTCGGCGGCCTCGCCGTCGAGTACCTCCTGCTCACCGCCGAGTTCATCGCCTGGGTGCAGGTCCTCATCTACGTCGGTTCCGTCGTGGTCCTCCTCCTGTTCGGACTGATGCTCACGCGGGCGCCCATCGGCCGCTCCCCGGACGCCGACTCCGGCAACCGCTGGGCCGCCCTCACCGTGGCCGTCGCCTCCGCCGCGGCCCTGGTGTGGGTGGTCGTCGACGCCTTCCGCACCACCTGGATCGACCTCGACGGCCCGGCCGCCGGCTCCACCGCCGTCACCGGCGCGAGCCTGTTCCAGCACTGGGTCCTGCCCTTCGAGGCCCTCTCCGTCCTCCTGCTCGCCGCGCTGGTCGGCGCCATCGTCCTGTCCCGCAAGGCGAAGGCCGACGCCGCCGAGACCCGCAAGGACGGTGACCGCTGATGCACCTCGCCTATCCCGCCGTCCTCTCCGCCCTCCTGTTCTGCACGGGCCTGTACGGAGTCCTCGCGCGGCGCAACGCGATCCTGGTCCTGATGTCGGTCGAGCTGATGCTCAACGCCGTCAACCTCAACCTGGTCGCCTTCGACGTCTGGCTCAGCAGGGCCGCCGAGGAGACCCTGCACTCCGGCCAGGCCCTGACCCTGTTCACCATCGCCATCGCCGCCGCCGAGATCGGCATCGGCCTGGCGATCGTCCTCGCCGTCCACCGCAACCGCGGCACCGCGGACATCGACCGGCTCCGCGACACCGCCGAGGGCCCCGACCCGAGGGCCCCGACTCCGCGGGCCCGGACGCCGACGGCACCGACAGCGACGCCCTCACGGCCGCAGCGGCCGACCGGACCGGGAAGGCTGAGGCCACCGCGTGACCACGACCACCCTCGCCGTCCTCGTCCCCCTCCTTCCGTTCCTGGGCGCCGCCGCCGGACTCCTGCTGGGCCGCACCGCCCCCGGTTTCGTCCGCCCGCTCGCCGTCCTGCCGACGCTCGCCTCCCTCGTGCTCGCCGCGGTCGTCGCCGGCCGGCAGGGCGGTGGCCGGGCCGTCGACGCCGCCACGGAACTGACGCCCACCGGCTCCGTCCCGATCGAGCTGGCCCTGCACATCGACGGCTTCGCCGCCCTCGTCGCCGTCCTGGTCGCCCTGGTCGCCGGCTGCGTGCAGATCTACTCCACGGGCTACCTGCGCGACGACCCGCGCTACCCCTCGTACGCCGCGCTCGTCTCCCTGTTCACCTCCGCCATGCTCCTCGTCGTCTACTCCGGCGACCTGATGGTGCTGCTGGTCGGCTGGGAGATCATGGGCATCTGCTCGTACTTCCTGGTCGGCCACTACTGGGAGACCCCGGAGGCCCGCGCCGCCTCCCTCAAGGCCTTCCTGGTGACCAAGCTCGGTGACGTCCCCTTCCTGATCGGCCTGTTCGCGCTGGCCACCGACGCCGGGTCGTTCCGCATCACCCGCATCCTCGGCACGGTCGCGAACGGCGGACTCGACCACCCGACCCTGATCGCCCTGCTGCTCCTGGCCGGCGTGGCCGGCAAGTCGGCGCAGTTCCCGCTGCACACCTGGCTCCCCGACGCGATGGCGGGCCCCACGCCCGTCTCCGCGCTGATCCACGCCGCGACGATGGTCGCCGCCGGTGTCTACTTCATCGCCCGGCTCCTCCCGGTCTTCGAGGCCTCGCAGGCCGCGATGGTCGTCCTGGCCGTCATGGCCGCGGTCACGATGACCGGCTCGGCGCTCGCCGCACTGGCCCAGGACGACATCAAACGGGTCCTGGCCTACTCGACGATCGGCCAGCTCGGCTACATGACCGGCGCCCTCGCCGTCGCCGACCGCGGCGCCGCCGTCTTCCACCTCCTGTCCCACGGCGCCTTCAAGGCGCTGCTGTTCCTCGCCGCCGGCGTGATCATCCACGCCGCCGGCACCAACTCGCTGGCCGCCATGTCCCGCATGGGCCACCTGCGCGACCGCGTCCCCGACGCCTACTGGACGATGACCGTGGCGCTCCTCGCGCTCGCCGCGATCCCCCCGTTCAGCGGCTTCTTCTCCAAGGAGTCCGTCCTCGGCGCCGCCGAACACGTCGTCGCCGGCCACACCGAGCACGCCCCCGGCGCCGCGGGCTGGACCGTCCTGGTCGCCGGCCTGCTCACCGCCCTCCTCACCGCCGCGTACGCGACGCGTCTGTGGCTGCTGGCGTTCCGCGGGCGGGGCGTCGAGGCCCCGACCACGGCCGGCAGCCGCTGGTCATGAACGCCGTGCTGTGGGTGCTGGCGATCCCGTCCCTGGCGCTGGGCGGGCTCGCGTTCCGCCTGCTCCCCGACTGGTTCGACGGCCAGGACCTCACTCCGACCCTCACCACCTCCGTCCTCGGCACGGGCGTGGCCCTGGTCGGCGGCATCGTCACCTACGGGGCCTGGCGGCACACCACCGCCCTCGCCGCCCGCGTCCCCCTCGGCGCCGTCGCCGCCCACCCGGAGGGCGACGCCGGACTGGTCGAGGCCGAGGCCATCGCCACCCACGAGCCCGCCTACGGAGACGTGGCCCACGCCCCCGACCCGGCCGATCCCGGACGGCTCCTGCTCGGCCCCTCCACCGGCACGCGGCCGTCGGCTTCCACCTGGACGCCGTGTACTCGGCCCTGTTCGTCCGGCCGGTGCGGGCCGGGGCGAGCCTCGTGCGGTTCCTCGACCGGGAGGTCGTCGACACCTATGTGCGCGGCGCGGGAACCCTGCCCCGCTGGCTCGGCACGGCCGTCCGCCGCGCCAGACCGGCAACGTCCAGACCTATGTGAGCGCGCTGCTCGCCGGCACCGTCGTCCTCGCGGTCGCCGCCGTACTCGTCGCCACGGGAGCGTGAGCAGGCGTGATGGATATCAACGAGTCCGTGATGCAGTTCCTTCTGGCATTGATCGTGGCCGGCCCGCTCCTCGGCGCCGCCGCCGCCCTCCTGCCCGCCCCGCCCGGGCTGAAGGGGAAGTCGCCCGAGCAGGCCGTGCTCCGGCACGGCGTCACCGTCACCGGCGCCGTCCTCCTCGCCGCGATCGTCCTCGCGGCCGGCTTCGACCACGACCAGCCGTCGAAGATGCAGGCCACCACGGACATCAGCTGGGTCCCCGCACTCGACGTGCGGATCCACCTCGGCATCGACGGCATCTCCCTCCCCCTTCTGGTCCTGACCGCGCTGCTGACCTTCCTCTGCGCGCTCTACTCGTACTTCAAGCCGCCCGCGGGCCCGTCCCCGAAGGCCTTCGTCGCGCTGCTGCTCGTCCTGGAGTCCGGCACCCTCGCCACCTTCGCCGTCCTCGACCTGATCCTGTTCTTCCTCGCCTTCGAGATGGTCCTGATCCCGATGTACTTCCTCATCGCCCGCTGGGGCGGCGAGGGCCGGGCCGCGGCGGCGTGGAAATTCATCCTGTACACGCTGCTCGGCTCGGTGGTCATGCTGCTCGGCCTGCTGCTGACCGGAATCAGCGCGGGCACATTCGACATGGTGGCACTCGCCACTGACAACGGCCGGTCGCTCACCACGTCCGTGCAGGTCATCGCCGTTCTCGCGATCGGGATCGGCCTCGCGGTCAAGACCCCGATGTGGCCGCTGCACAGCTGGCTGCCCGACGCCCACACCGCCGCGCCGACCGTCGGCTCGGTCCTGCTGGCCGGTGTCCTGCTCAAGATGGGCACGTACGGTTTCGTCCGGATCCTCCTGCCGGTCGCCCCGGACGGATTCCGCACCTTCGCGCCGTACCTCGCCGCCTTCGCCGTCGTCGGCATCGTCTACGGGTCGCTGGCCTGCCTGGCCCTCGCCAGGCGCGGCGCGAAGGGCGACCTCAAGCGCCTCATCGCCTACTCCTCCGTCGGCCACATGGGCTTCGTGCTCCTCGGCATCGCCACCATGACCCCCACCGGCGTCAACGGCGCCCTGTTCGCCAACATCGCCCACGGCCTCATCACCGGCCTGCTCTTCTTCCTGGTCGGCGCGTTGAAGGACCGCACCGGCACCACCGACCTGGACACCCTCGCCGAGGAGACCGGCGCCGCGCTCTACGGACGGGCCCCGCGCCTCGGCGGGCTGCTCGCCTTCGCCGCGGTCGCCTCGCTCGGCCTGCCCGGACTCGCCGGCTTCTGGGGCGAGATGCTCGCCCTGTTCGGCGCGTTCGAGCCCGCCGCCGGCCTGAGCCGCCCCGCCTTCCTCACCTTCATGGCGATCGGCGCGTTCGGCACCCTGCTGACCGCCGCGTACCTGCTGGTCGTGGTCCGCCGCGTCTGCATGGGCGCCACCGGGCAGGACCGGCCGGGGCTCACCGACGTACGCCGGTACGAGTTCGCGGCCTGGACCCCGCTCGTCGTCCTCACCGTCGTCGCCGGGCTGTGGCCGAAGGCCCTCCTCGGCCTGACCGACCCCGCCGTGCAGCAGCTCCTCGCAGGAGGCACCCGATGAGCCCGCTGGCCCAGCCGACGGCCCAGAGCCTCGTCCAGTCCGTCGACTGGCTCGCCATCGCCCCGCCCACCATCGCCGCGGTCGTCGGGCTCGTCGTCCTCGTCACCGACCTCTTCGTCCACCGCAAGGCCCTGCTCGGCTGGATCTCGGTCGCCGGCCTCGCCGCGTCCCTGCTCATGCTGCTGCCCCTGCTGGACGGCGACCGCAGCACCTTCTGCCTCAACCGCGACGCCGACGTCTGCAGCTACGTGGCGGACCCGTTCGCGCTGGTCATCCAGTTCCTGGTGCTCGCCGGAGCGCTGGTGGCCGCCCTGCTGTCGGTCACCGCCCTGAAGGACGCCGACCGGAAACTGCCCGACGGCGAGTTCTGGTTCCTGCTGCTCTCCTCGGCGGCCGGCGCGGCCCTGCTGCCCGCCTCCCGCGACCTGGCGACCCTCATCGTCGCCCTGGAGGTCGCCTCCCTGCCCGCGTTCGCCCTGGTCGGCCTGCGGCACGGCGACCGGCGCTCCTCCGAGGCCGCCCTGAAGTTCTTCCTGTCCTCGGTCACCGCCACCGCGGTCAGCCTCATGGGCATCAGCTTCCTCTACGCCTCCACCGGCACCCTCTTCCTCGACCAGATCGCCGAACGCGTCCAGGACGTCGACGGGCAGCTCACCACGCTGGCCCACGCCGGCGTCGTCCTCACACTCGTCGGCTTCGCCTTCAAGACCGCCGCGGTGCCGTTCCACTTCTGGGTGCCCGACACCTACGTCGGCGCGCCCCTGCCCATCGCCGCCTACCTGTCGGTGATCGGCAAGGCGGTCGGCTTCTCCGGCCTCATCCTCGTCACGGTCGTCGCCCTGCCGTCGTACGCCGACGTGTGGGGCCCCGCCCTGGCCGCACTCGCCGCGCTCACCATGACCGTCGGCAACCTCGGAGCCCTCCGCCAGCAGGCCACGCGCGCGTACAGCGCGGTACGCCTCCTCGCCTGGTCCTCCGTCGGGCAGGCCGGCTACCTCCTCGTGCCGATCGCCGCCGCCGCGTACTCCGGCGACGCCGAGCGGTCCATCGGCTCCACCATCGCCTACGCCCTGATGTACGCCGCCGTGAACCTCGGCGCGTTCGCGGTGGCCGCGCTGGTGGCCCGCACCAGGCCCCGCAACCGCGTCTGCGACTACCGCGGCCTGTACACCACCAACCCGGTGACGGCCCTGCTCCTGGCCTTCTTCCTGCTCTGCCTCGCCGGACTGCCGCCCGGCATCATCGGCCTGTTCGCCAAGGTCACGGTGTTCGCCGCGGCCGTCGACGCCGGGCTCGGCTGGCTGGCGGTGGTCATGGCCGTCAACGTCGTCATCGCCCTGTACTACTACCTCCAGTGGACGGCGCTGCTGTTCCGCGCCCCCGAGGGCGAGGCCCGCGCCCACCGTCTGCCCGCCCCGCTCACGGCCGCGATCCTCGCCACGGCCCTGATCGCCGTGGCCCTCTCCGGCGCCCCCCAACTGATCCTCCACTTCACAGCGACGCCCCTCTTCTGACCCACGCCCGTCACGACCTCAATCGCCGGACGGGACGCACACAGCCCCTCCGGCGTTTGAGGAGCGGGGGTCCGGGGGCGGAGCCCCCGGGACGGGACGGGTAGGGGCGGCGGGGGCGAGAACCCCCGCGCTCCACGCACTCCGCCCGCACACGCGCCGCCACCCCACCGTCACCTCACCCCTCACCCCTCACCCCCTGCCCCCCACCCCTCACCCCCACTCCGGACCCCTCAACCCCTCACCCGAACGGCCCACACCCCCCGCCGCCCCCTCCGGGGAACCGGGCGCCTTCGCCTGGCGTTGACCAGTACGGGAGGGTCCACTGGACGTGACACCACGGCACCGGTGGCATCGACAGACCGGGAAGCATCCACAGCGAGCGAGACCAGCAAGCAAAGGGTTCCCCTGCTGCACCACTTGGAGGGCGTACCGTGCACCGCCGGCACAACGGGCTCAGGACCGCAGTACTCCTCGGGGGACTGTCCGCGCTCATCATCGTCATCGGCAGCTTCTTCGGCCGCACCGGTCTCGTCGTCGCCGTCCTCGTCGCCCTGGGCACGAACGCGTACGCGTACTGGAACAGCGACAAGCTCGCCCTGCGCGCGATGCGCGCCCGCCCGGTCAGCGAGTTCGAGGCACCCGCGCTGTACCGCATGGTCCGCGAACTCTCCACGCAGGCCCGCCAGCCCATGCCGCGCCTGTACATCTCCCCGACCGACGCCCCGAACGCCTTCGCGACGGGCCGCAACCCGCGCAACGCGGCGGTGTGCTGCACCGAAGGCATCCTGCGCCTGCTCGACGAGCGGGAGCTGCGCGGCGTCATCGGCCACGAGCTCAGCCATGTCTACAACCGCGACATCCTCATCTCGTCGGTCGCCGGCGCCCTCGCCTCCGTGATCATGTTCCTGGTCAACTTCGCCTGGCTGATCCCGGTCGGACGCTCCAACGACGACGACGGCCCCGGCCTGCTCGGCATGCTGCTGATCATGATCCTCGGCCCGCTCGCCGCCACCGTGATCCAGCTGGCGATCAGCCGCTCCAGAGAGTACGAGGCGGACGCATCGGGGTCTCAGCTCACGGGCGACCCGCTCGCCCTCGCCAGTGCCCTGCGCAAGCTGGAGGCGGGCACCAAGCAGCTGCCGCTGCCGCCCGAGCCGCGTATCGAGACCGCCAGCCACATGATGATCGCCAACCCCTTCCGGCCCGGCCAGGGGCTGTCGAAGCTGTTCTCCACCCACCCGCCGATGGCCGAACGCATCGCCCGGCTCGAGAAGATGGCAGGTCGCACACCGTGAAGACCATCCTGAACGTCATATGGCTCGTCTTCAGCGGCTTCTGGCTGTTCCTGGCCTACCTGGTCGCGGGCCTGCTGCTGTGCATCACGATCATCGGCATCCCGTTCGGCATCGCGGCCTTCCGCATAGGCGTCTACGCCCTGTGGCCCTTCGGGTACACCACCGTCGAGCGCCGCGACGCCGGCGCCCCCTCCTGCCTGGGCAACGTGCTGTGGCTGGTCCTCGCGGGCTGGTGGCTCGCCCTGGGCCACATCGCCACCGGCATCGCGCTGTGCGTCACGATCATCGGCATCCCGCTCGGCATCGCCAACTTCAAGCTCATCCCCGTCTCACTGCTGCCGCTCGGCCGCGACATCGTCCGCACGGACCAGCCGTTCACGGCCACGTGGTGACCGGCGGCCCACCACCCGCAGCCGCCCCCCGCCCCGAAGCCGAACGCCACCGCATCCGAAGCTGTCCACAAGCCCGAGGCTGTCCACAACCCCGGAGTTGCCCACAGCCCCGGAGTTGTCCACAACCCCGGGGTTGTCCACAGGCCGCCCCCGGCCGTCGGCGGCCGCCCGCATCCTGGATCCATGACCCGGATCGAGCAGAACCGCCCGGCACCCTCTACCGCATGGCAGCCCACCGGCGCACCGCGTAAGCGGCCGCCCCGGCCGCCAGCACACCCGCGCCCACGACCACCGACGCCGTCGGCAGCGTGAAGGCCAGCACCGCGCACCCGAGCAGCCCCACCGTCGGCACCACCCGCGCCGCCGGCCTGGTGTCGAGCGTCCACGCGGAGGCGTTGGCGACCGCGTAGTAGGCGAGCACACCGAAGGAGGAGAACCCGATCGCGTCGCGGACGTCCACCGTGGCGGCCAGGACGGCGACCACCGCACCCACCACCAGCTCCGCCCGGTTCGGCACCCGGAAGCGCGGGTGCACGGCCGCCAGCGCGCCCGGCAGGTGACGGTCCCGGGCCATGGCCAGCGTCGTCCGCGACACACCCAGGATCAGGGCCAGCAGGGCGCCCAGGGCGGCCACCGCCGCGCCCACGCGCACCACCGGCGCGAGACCCGGAACGCCGGCCGCCCGGACCGCGTCGGCGAGCGGCGCCGTCGCCCGGCCCAGCCCGGCCGGACCCAGCACCGAAAGGACGGACACGGCGACACCGACGTACACGACCAGCGTGATGCCCAGGGCCAGCGGGACCGCCCGGGGGATGGTGCGCGCCGGATCGCGCACCTCCTCGCCGAGGGTCGCGATACGCGCGTACCCGGCGAACGCGAAGAACAGCAGACCGGCCGCCTGAAGGACACCGCCCACGCCCTCCGACGCGCCCAGATCCAGGCGGCCCGCGTCGGACCGGCCCGACCCCAGGCACACGACCACCACGGCAGCGAGGACGGCCATGACGACAGCGACGATCAGCCGGGTCAGCCAGGCGGACTTCTGGATGCCGCCGTAGTTCACCGCGGTCAGCGCGACCACGGACGCGACCGCCACCGCGTGCGCCTGCTCCGGCCAGACGTACGCCCCCACGGTCAGCGCCATGGCGGCGCACGAGGCCGTCTTGCCGACGACGAACGACCAGCCGGCCAGATACCCCCAGAACTCGCCGAGCCGCTCCCGGCCGTACACGTACGTGCCGCCGGAGGCCGGATAGCGGACGGCCAGCCGTGCCGAGGACATGGCGTTGCAGTAGGCGACCACGGCGGCCACCGCGAGCCCGACGAGCAGCCCGGACCCCGCGGCGCGCGCCGCGGGGGCGAGGGCGGCGAAGATCCCCGCGCCGACCATGGCCCGAGGCCGACCACCACGGCGTCGCCGACGCCCAGCGTGCGCCGCAGTCCCGGAACGGAGGGAGATGTCATGGGCCGCACCCTACTGACCAGCGCAACCGCCCGGTGGCGCGGAGCCGTCCTCCTCACCAGAAGGGCATGAACGATCTCACGCCGCCGACGACGCATGAGCACAGCGGAAAGGGCAGGTGCACGGCATGACCGTCATCAGTTGGATCATCCTCGGGCTGCTGGCCGGGGCCATCGCCAAGTTCCTGCTGCCGGGCCGGGACCCCGGCGGCCTCATCGGCACGACCCTCATCGGCATCGCCGGCGCCTTCATCGGCGGCTGGATCTCGGCCCGCTGGCTGGACCACCCGATCACCCGGGACTTCTACGACGGCGCCACCTGGGCGGCGGCGATAGGCGGCTCGCTCGTCCTCCTGATCGCCTACCGCCTCCTGTTCGGCCACTCACGCGACTGAGCCGCGCCCGGACGGTGCGTCCGGGCGCGGCTCGGCCAGGCGCCGTGACTCAGGGGCGCGGCGCGCTCGTCACCGGTAGTTCACGAACTGCAGCGCGAAGTCGAAGTCCTTGCCCTTCAGCAGGGCGATCACGGTCTGGAGGTCGTCCCGGCTCTTGGAGCTGACCCGCAGCTCGTCGCCCTGCACCTGGGCCTTCACGCCCTTCGGGCCCTCGTCGCGGATGATCTTCGCCACCTTCTTGGCGTTCTCCTGGGAGATGCCCTCCTGGATCGACGCGAAGATCTTGTACTCCTTGCCGGACAGCTGGGGCTCACCCGCCTCCAGAGCCTTCAGCGAGATGCCGCGCTTGACCAGCTTGGACTGGAAGACGTCGAGGACAGCCTTCACCCGGTCCTCGGAGTTGGCCTCCATGAGGATCTTCTCACCGGACCACGAGATGGAGGCGCCCACGCCCTTGAAGTCGTAGCGCTGCGAGATCTCCTTGGCGGCCTGGTTGAGGGCGTTGTCGACCTCCTGCCGCTCGACCTTCGAGACGATGTCGAAACTGGAGTCGGCCATGTCCTGTGGCTCCTTGTATCGGGGTGCGTGTCGGTGTGCGGGGCGGGCCGGTACCGGCAAACGTGGACGGCCGCCGAGCCCGGCAGGGCCCGGACCGCATCCGGACAAGCCTAGCCACAGGCCCGCCCGCCAGGCGCAGATCAACCGGGTGGCGAAGCACCCCTCCCCATCGGGTATTGTTTACGTCGTTGCCACGGAGCACCGCCGAAAGGCGGTTCGAAGGGCGACAACCCCGGCGGTGTGCCCGAGCGGCCAAAGGGAGCAGACTGTAAATCTGCCGGCTCAGCCTTCCTAGGTTCGAATCCTAGCGCCGCCACACTGGGGAAGACCCCCTCCGAACTGCGGAAACGCAGAGGAGGGGGTCTTTTTCGTCGGGCCACGGCCCGCCGGGTCCTCCCGGGCCGCGGCCAGGGCCCGCGGCGCTGGGGCACACTGACCCCATGTCCGCCCGCCGCAGACACTGCCCCGAGTGCCGTCGTGAGATCGCCGTCGTCGGCGGCCGTTACGCGCGCCACGACCCGCCCGGCGCGCGGGAGACCGGGGAGCTGACGTCCTGCCCCGGCTCCCGGAGACCGGCGCAACTGGGGGCGGCGCAGCCGTCGTTGGACGGGTACGTCGTCCCCGAGTTCCCCGGGCAGCTGCCGTTGTTCTGAGGGCGGTTCCCCGGGTGGCCGACTCCGGTGTCAGTTCCCGGCGACCGACTTCACCGCCACCGACACCGGGGTGGAGCCGCTGATCAGTTCCAGGGTCAGGCCCGCCGTGGCCGGGGTGTCGATCAGCTCGGCCAGGACGGCGGCCACGTCGTCGCGGGGGATCGGGCCGCGCCCGGTCCGCGCCTCCAGTCGGACCAGCCCGGTCCCGGCGTCGTCCGTCAGCTGTCCCGGCCGGAGGATCGTCCAGTCCAGCGCCTCCAGCGACCGCACGTACGCGTCGGCCTCGCCCTTGGCGCGCAGGTAGACGTCGAAGATCTCGTCGCCCTGGTGCTCGGCGTCGGCGGCCATGGACGACACGATCAGGAAGCGCCGTACGCCGGCCCGGACCGCCGCGTCCGCGAACAGGATCGCCGCCGCCTTGTCCACCGTGTCCTTGCGCGCCGCGCCGCTCCCCGGGCCCGCGCCCGCCGCGAAGACCGCCGCGTCCGCGCCCCGCAGGCGCTCCGCGACCTCCTCGACCGACGCCGACTCCAGGTCCAGGACGACCGGTTCGGCCCCGGCCGCCCGCAGGTCGTCCGCCTGTTCGGCCTTGCGGATGATCCCCGCCACCTCGTCCCCGCGCGCGGCGAGCAACCGCTCCAGCCGCAGCGCGATCTGACCATGACCACCAGCGATGACAATGCGCATGCCTTCGACCGTACGCCCGGACGGCCGCCCGCGCCCCACGAGTTCGGCCCCGCCCCCACCCCTCAAGGGAACTCGCCCCGCCCTTCAGGAGAACTCGCCCCGCCCGTCAGGGGAGCCAGCCTCGCACCCCCTCAGCGGGACTTGCCCCCACCCCGCCCTCGGGCGTCTCGCCCCGCCCCTCAGGGTGTCTCGCCCCGGCCCCGGCCCTGCCGCGGCAGCCCCAGTTCCGTCCCGCCCGTCGCGTCCCCGTACTCCCGCACCGCGCTGGTCCGCGCCACCACCCGCCCCCGGTGCACCACGATCCGGCTGTACGCCAGGGACAGCGCGGCCGCCAGCCCGTCACCGCGCACCGCGAGCAGCTCGGCGGGAAAACCCGCCTCCACCCGCACCTCGGGCAGGCCGAGGGCCGCCCGCGCCGAGGCGCTCACCGCGTCGTAGGCGTCCTCGGGCCGCAGTCCGTGGCGGGAGGCCAGCAGGTAGGCCGCCTCCAACGGGTCACCGCGCCCCACGGGGTTGGACGCGTCCCGCAGCGCACCGCTCCCGGCCGCGACCCGCACGCCGGCCGCTCGCAGCAGCCGTACCGGAGCGGTGCCGTCGCGCCCGTCCACGGCGCCGCAGCCGCCCTGCGGCAGGCACACGACCGTCACCCCGGCCGCCGCCAGCTGGTCCGCGGCCCGGGAGGCGACCTCGGCCGACAGCCGGCCCAGACCGCCGCAGGGACTCAGGGTCACCCCCGGCCGCAGCCCGCCCGCCATCGCCGCCAGCCGGGCCAGCCGGGCCGGATCGGCGGCGTCCGTGTGCAGGTCGACGGGGCAGCCGTGCTCGGCGGCGACGTCCAGCACCGCCTCCACGTACCCGGTCGGATCGGGGTCCAGGTCCGGGCAGCCGCCGACCACCCCCGCGCCCATCTTCACCGCGTCCCGCAGCATCGCCAGCCCCTCGGCGCCCGCCACCCCCGTCAGCACCCTCGGCATCGCCACGGTCGTCAGCTCCGCCAGCCCGCGCAGCGCCCGCCGCGCCCGCAGTACGGCGGTCAGCGCGCCGAGCCCCTGCACGTCACCCACGCGCACATGGGTGCGCAGCGCGGTCGAACCGTGCCCGAGGTGCAGCAGCGCGGCCTCCGTGGCCCGCTGCTGGACGTCCGCCGGCTCGTAGGAGACCGGCCCGTCGGCGTCGGCCGTCAGCGCCGTGTCGGCGTGGGCGTGGGGCTCGGCCGGCGCGGGAGGAGCAGATAGCCGGTGAGGTCGACACGGCTGCCGGCACCGGGCGCGCCGCCGACCGTCAGGCTGCCGGCGGTGCCGACCGCCTCGATGCGCCCGCCGCACAGCCGTACGTCCACGGTCCGGCCGTCGGTCAGACGGGCCCCGGACAACAGCAGCGCGCCCCGGGCGTCGGGCCCCGAGGCGGAGGAGGAGTGGGGCTGCGGCTGGCTGTCGGGCATCGCGCTCCTCTGGGCTCGGGGCTGCGCCGGGGCGGACGCAAGATCACGCAGAGTGAGTCGAGCCTAGGACGGTGATCAGCCGGCGGCGTGCAGGAGCGCAATAGTCGTACCGGCGTGGCCCCCGCCCGCACGGCCGTGGCCTCGACGCACCCACGGCGCGCGGCCCCGCCTGCTCATCGCTCCTGCCGCCGGGAGGGCCCCGCCGCCCTGCCCCGCCCGCACGGGCCGCAAACGGATTTGGGCGAACGGCGGCCGACCGTGTAATGTCTTCATCGCTCGCCCCAATAGCTCAGTCGGCAGAGCGTCTCCATGGTAAGGAGAAGGTCAACGGTTCGATTCCGTTTTGGGGCTCTGGTGAGAGAGGTTCCCGCCGCGAGGCGGGGCCCGATCCCACCGCAGCGGTGTAGCTCAGTCGGTAGAGCAAGCGGCTCATAATCGCTGTGTCACCGGTTCAAGTCCGGTCACCGCTACTCTCAGTAGCCGATTGCGGGGTCGGTCCTTCGATCGGCTACTCTTCTTGCGTTAAACAGTCCATCCGTTCGTCTTAGGAGCACTCACGTGGCTGCCACCGACGTCCGCCCGAAGATCACGCTGGCCTGCGTGGAGTGCAAGGAGCGGAACTACATCACCAAGAAGAACCGGCGTAACAACCCGGACCGTCTTGAGATGAAGAAGCACTGCCCGCGTTGCAACGCGCACACCGCGCACCGCGAGACGCGATAAATCAGGCTCGTACGCGAGGCCGTCCCCGAAAGCTGGGACGGCCTCGCGTCGTTTCACGGCTCGGCGTGTCACGTGGACACGACCAGACCACGTAAGACCCCAGCCCCCGAACCCCAGACCCCGAACCCCGAACCCCGAACCCCAGACACCACCAGGAAGACAGCAGCAGGAGGTGCCGAGCCCATGGCGCTCGACCAGTCCTTCGTGGGACGGACCTATCCGCCCACCGCGCCCTACGAGGTGGGCCGGGAGAAGATCCGTGAGTTCGCGGAGGCGGTGGGAGACGCCAACCCGGTGTACACGGACGCGGAGGCCGCGAAGGCGCTCGGCCACCCGGACGTGATCGCCCCGCCGACCTTCGTGTTCACGATCACCTTCAAGGCGGCCGCCCAGGTGATCGAGGACCCGCAGCTCGGCCTGGACTACAGCCGGGTGGTGCACGGCGACCAGAAGTTCGCCTACGTCCGCCCCGTCCGCGCCGGTGACCGGCTCACCGTCACCTCGACCATCGAGGCGGTCAAGTCCATGGCGGGCAACGAGATCGTGGACATCCGCGGCGAGGTCCACGACGAGGCGGGCGAGCACGTCGTGACCGCCTGGACCAAGCTGGTGGCCCGCGCGGCCGACGAGGAGGAGTGAGCATTCCGATGACGGCGAAGATCGCCTACTCCGACGTCGAGGTCGGCACCGAGCTGCCCGCCCAGACCTTCCCCGTGACCCGTGCCACGCTCGTCCGCTACGCGGGCGCCTCCGGCGACTTCAACCCGATCCACTGGAACGAGAGGTTCGCCAAGGAGGTCGGCCTGCCCGACGTCATCGCGCACGGCATGTTCACCATGGCCGAGGCGATCCGGGTGGTCACCGACTGGACCGGCGACCCGGGCTCGGTCGTCGAGTACGGCACCCGGTTCACCCGGCCCGTCGTCGTCCCGGACGACGACAAGGGCGCCGTCGTCGAGGTCACCGGCAAGGTCGCGGCCAAGCTCGACGACAACACCGTCCGCGTCGACCTCACGGTGACCAGCGCCGGACAGAAGGTCCTGGGCATGTCCCGGGCGGTCGTACGCCTGGCCTGACGCCGGGCGCGGGCGCGCGGCGACACGCATCGGTAAGGGGCGTCCCCCATGGGGAGCGCCCCTTACCCGTACCGTCTCGTAGTCTTGGGCGCGTGCAGGAACTCCACGACGCCCCCCTCGCCCGCTGACCACCTTCCGGCTGGGCGGCCCCGCGACCCGGCTGGTCACGGCCACCACCGACGCCGAGGTGATCGCCGCCGTCCGCGAGGCCGACGCCACCGGCACACCGCTGCTGCTCATCGGCGGCGGCTCCAACCTGGTCATCGGCGACAAGGGCTTCGACGGCACGGCCCTGCACATCGCCACCCGCGGCTTCTCCCTCGACGGCACCCGGCTCGAGCTGGCGGCCGGCGAGGTGTGGACGGACGCCGTGGCCCGCACCGTCGAGGCCGGGCTGGCCGGCGTCGAGTGCCTGTCCGGCATCCCCGGCTCGGCGGGCGCGACCCCCATCCAGAACGTCGGGGCGTACGGCCAGGAGGTCTCCTCCACGATCACCGAGGTGATCGCCTACGACCGCCGCTCCGGCGAGACGGTCACGCTCACGAACGACGAGTGCGCCTTCTCCTACCGCCACAGCCGGTTCAAGGCCCACCCCGAGCGCTACGTCGTGCTGCGCGTCCGCTTCGAGCTGGAGGACGCGGGCGGCCTGTCCGGCCCGATCCGGTACGCGGAGACGGCCCGCGCCCTCGGCGTCGAGCCCGGCGACCGGGTGCCGCTGGCGGCCGCCCGCGACACCGTGCTGAAGCTGCGGGCCGGGAAGGGCATGGTGCTGGACCCCGAGGACCACGACACCTGGTCGGCCGGGTCGTTCTTCACCAACCCGATCCTCACCGACGACCAGTTCACCGCGTTCCGTGCCCGCGTGCGCGACCGTCTCGGCGACGGCGTGGAACCGCCCGCCTACCCGGCGGGAGCGGGCCGTACGAAGACCTCCGCGGCCTGGCTGATCGACAAGGCCGGCTTCACCAAGGGCTACGGCAGCGGGCCCGCCCGCATCTCCACCAAGCACACCCTCGCCCTCACCAACCGCGGGGACGCCACCACCGAGGACCTGCTCGCCCTGGCCCGCGAGGTCGTCGCCGGTGTCCGGGACGCCTTCGGCATCACGCTGGTCAACGAGCCGGTGACGGTGGGCGTCAGCCTCTGACGCGACGGCCCGCGCCGCTCAGTAGGCCACCCCGACGCCCTGCCGGACCGTCCGCGCGTCCTCCACCATCGCCAGCATCGCGTGGGCGACGTCGGCGCGGGACAGATACCGGCCCCTGACCGGGGTACCGCCGACGACCGTCCGGTAACGGCCGCTGACCGGCTTGTCCTGCAGCCGCGGCGGGCGGACGACCGTCCAGTCCACGGCGCTGCGGGCCAGCTCGGCCTCCATCTCGCGCAGATCGGCGTACACGTCCCGGAGGACCGCCGAGACGATGCCCCGCACACCGCGGTCCAGCAGCCCCTCGCCCTCCGGCTCGGGACCGAGGGGCGCGGCGCTGACCACGACCAGCCGGCGCACGCCCTCGGCCTCCATCGCGCCGAGCACCGACCGGGTCAGCCGGGTCGCGACGCCGGCGTCCTTGCGGGTGCGGGCCCCGAGCCCGGACAGCACGGCCTCCCGGCCGGCCACCGCGGGCCGCAGCGCCGCAGGGTCGGTCAGGTCGGCGCGGAACACCTCCAGGCCCTCGCCGGTCAGCGGCAGCCGCGCCGGGTCCCGTACGACCGCCGTGACCTGGTGGCCGGCCGACAGAGCCTGGCGCACGATCTCCTGCCCGACGCCGCCCGTGGCGCCGAAAACGGTCAGCTTCATGGCGGATCCGCCTTCCAGAGGGGTGGGTGAGTATTCACTCACCTCGGTTTCCTCTAGGGTGAGTAAACACTTACCCCTGCGTCAAGCCCGTTGGGAGCGCCCATGTCCGGCAAGCCGGCGACCCGGGAGCGGATCCTGGACGCCGCGCACGAGCTGATGCTGACCATCGGTCTGGCCCGTGCCACCACCAAGGAGATCGCCAAGGCGGCCGGCTGCTCCGAGGCGGCCCTCTACAAGCACTTCGCGAGCAAGGAGGAGCTGTTCATCTCCGTGCTCTCCGAACGGCTGCCGCGGCTCGGCCCGCTGCTCGAGGGACTGGCGGCCGAGCCGGGCCGGGGATCCGTCGAGGACAACCTCACCGAGATCGCCCGCCAGGCCGCCCGCTTCTACGAGCAGAGCTTCCCGATCGCCGCATCGCTGTACGCCGAGGCGCAGCTGAAGCGGCGGCACGACGACGCGATGCGGGAGATGGGCACGGGGCCGCATCTGCCGATCGAGGGGCTCGACCGGTATCTCCGTGCGGAGCGGGCGGCGGGGCGGCTTCGTCCGGACGCGGACACGTTCGCTGCGGCGTCGCTTTTGCTGGGGCCTGTGCGCAGCGGGCCTTCGCCTACGACGCGAGTCCGGGCGGCGTGCCCCCGCTGGACGACTTCGCCCGCCGCACGGCCCGAACCATCCTCACCGGCCTCACCCCGGGGAGCCGCCCGGCCCTGCGTGAGCATCCGGCAGTCGAGCGCGAACCCGGCGTTGGCGCTGAGGCCGGGGCGTTGCGCAGCCCGGCGCGACCGGGTTGCCTCCCCCAGAGGGGTACCCCAGCGCCCACCCGTGCCGCCCCACCGGCACGACTGCCGCGGCTGGGCGGACGGGGCGCCCGCAGCTGGGCGGGCGGCTGTCCGCGGGCTAGCGGCGTTCGTGCTGGCGTCGAGGGGCGTTGCGCAGCCCGGCGTTGGCGGGGTGCCGCCCGCGCCCACCCGTGCCGCCCCAGCGGCACGACTGCCCGCGGCTGGGCGGGTGCCCGTGCGGCCTCAGCGGCATGACTGCCCGCGGCTGGGCGGGTGCCCGTGCGGCCTCAGCGGCACGACTGCCCGCGGTTGGGCGGGTGCCCGTGCGGCGCCAGCGGCATGACTGCCCGCGGTTGGGCGGCTACGTGAGGGGGTGGGGTGGGGGGTGTTCGCCCGCAGGGGCGTCGCGAGGCAACGGCGGTTCTTGTTCCGAGGGGCGGTTTCGCGGCGTTCCGAGGACGGACACCCCCACCCCACCCCCGACCCACCCACCGGACCCGAGGCGTCCCTACGCCGCAGGCGCGCTCAGCCAGGCGTCGATGCCGGACAGCAGCTTGTCCTTCTGGTCCTCCGGCGCCGCCGACCCGCGCACCGACTGCCGCGCCAGCTCCGCCAGTTCCGCGTCCGTGAAACCGTGACACCGCCGCGCGATGTCGTACTGCGCCGCCAGCCGCGCCCCGAACAGCAGCGGATCGTCGGCGCCCAGCGCCATCGGCACCCCCGCCTCGAACAGCTTCCGCAGCGGCACGTCCTCCAGCTTCTCGTACACCCCAGCGCCACGTTCGACGTCGGGCACACCTCGCACGTCACCTGCCGGTCCGCGAGCCGCTTCAGCAGCCGCGGGTCCTCGGCGGCCCGCACGCCGTGCCCGATCCGGTCGGCCTCCAGGTCGTCCAGACAGTCCCGCACCGACGCCGGCCCGGTCAGCTCACCCCCGTGCGGCGCCGACAGCAGCCCCCCGTCCCGCGCGATCGCGAACGCCCGGTCGAAGTCCCGCGCCATGCCCCGCCGCTCGTCGTTCGAGAGCCCGAAGCCGACCACGCCCCGGTCCGCGTACCGGACCGCCAGCCGCGCCAGCGTACGGGCGTCCAACGGGTGCTTCATCCGGTTGGCGGCCACCAGCACCCGCATCCCGAGCCCGGTCTCCCGCACCGTCGTGTCGACCGCGTCCAGGATGACCTCCAGCGCCGGGATCAGCCCACCCAGACGCGGCGCGTACGACGTCGGATCGACCTGGATCTCCAGCCACCCGGAACCGTCCCGGAGATCTTCCTCGGCCGCCTCCCGCACCAGCCGCTGGATGTCCTCGGGCTCCCGCAGACACGAGCGCGCGGCGTCGTACAGCCGCTGGAAGCGGAACCAGCCCCGCTCGTCCGTCGCCCGGAGCTTCGGCGGCTCCCCGCCGGTCAGCGCGTCGGTCAGCGCCTCGGGCAGGCGCACCCCGTACTTGTCGGCCAGTTCCAGCAGGGTCCCGGACCGCATCGACCCGGTGAAGTGCAGGTGCAGATGGGCCTTGGGCAGCTCAGAGACATCACGTACACGCTCCATCCAAGGATCCTGCCGCACGCCCCACCCGCCCCGGTAGCAGTTTCCCCGTACATCCCCCGACGTGGCCGTGCCCGCACAGACGACCGGACACGACACCTCGACCACACGAACGGGGCCACACCTCGACGTCAAGGTGTGGCCCCGGCCGAGTGCGGCGACGCGTCAGTCCCGCGCCTCGGCGAGCAGCTTCTGGATCCGGCTCACGCCCTCGACGAGGTCCTCGTCACCGAGCGCGTACGACAGCCGCAGGTACCCGGGCGTGCCGAAGGCCTCGCCGGGCACGACCGCGACCTCGGCCTCCTCCAGGATCAGCGCCGCCAGCTCGACGGAGTTCTGCGGACGCCGCCCGCGGATCTCCTTGCCGAGCAGGGCCTTCACCGACGGGTACGCGTAGAAGGCGCCCTCGGGCTCCGGGCAGACGACGCCGTCGATCTCGTTGAGCATCCGCACGATGGTCCGGCGGCGCCGGTCGAAGGCCTCGCGCATCGTCGCGACGGCGTCCAGGTCCCCGGAGACGGCGGCGATCGCGGCGGCCTGCGCGACGTTCGAGACGTTGGACGTGGCGTGCGACTGGAGGTTCGTCGCGGCCTTGACGACGTCCTTCGGGCCGATGATCCAGCCCACGCGCCAGCCGGTCATCGCGTAGGTCTTGGCGACACCGTTGACGACGATGCACTTGTCGCGCAGCTCGGGCAGGACGGCCGGCAGCGACACGGCGGAGGCGCCGCCGTAGACCAGGTGCTCGTAGATCTCGTCGGTCAGCACCCACAGGCCGTGCTCGGCGGCCCAGCGGCCGATGGCCTCGGTCTCGTGCTCGGAGTAGACCGCGCCGGTCGGGTTGGACGGGGAGACGAAGAGCACGACCTTCGTGCGCTCCGTACGAGCCGCCTCCAGCTGCTCCACGCTGACCCGGTACCCGGTCGTCTCGTCGGCGACGACCTCGACGGGGACACCGCCGGCGAGCCGGATCGACTCCGGGTAGGTCGTCCAGTACGGCGCGGGGACGATGACCTCGTCGCCCGGGTCGAGGATCGCGGCGAAGGCCTCGTAGATGGCCTGCTTGCCGCCGTTGGTGACCAGGATCTGCGAGGCGTCGACCTCGTAGCCGGAGTCGCGCAGCGTCTTGGCGGCGATCGCGGCCTTCAGCTCGGGGAGGCCGCCGGCCGGCGTGTAGCGGTGGTACTTCGGGTTCTTGCAGGCCTCGACGGCCGCCTCGACGATGTAGTCCGGGGTCGGGAAGTCGGGCTCACCGGCGCCGAAGCCGATCACCGGACGCCCGGCGGCCTTGAGGGCCTTGGCCTTGGCGTCCACGGCGAGGGTGGCGGACTCGGAGATCGCGCCGACTCGGGCGGAGACCCGGCGCTCGGTGGGTGGGGTTGCAGCGCTCATGCGGTCCATCGTTCCAGACCGGAAACTTCCCCGGCACACGGGTTTCACGGACTGAACAGCAGGGGGGTACCCCCGGAACACCAGTCCGCACGGCGATCCGTGACGCCACCCAACCCCTTTCTGTTCGACGCCCGGCCCAGGACCACGTACACTCTCACCTCGTTGGCCTTCGACGGGCCGCGCTCGACCGGCGCACACCATGCAGCCGGGCGGATGCGGTACGTTGGGGGACACGCAAAGGGTCGTAGCTCAATTGGTAGAGCACTGGTCTCCAAAACCAGCGGTTGGGGGTTCAAGTCCCTCCGGCCCTGCTACACACACCTTCGCCAGGATGTGTGCGCATGTACGTACAGCAATGCACCGCCGTGCGGCTCAGACCGGGCGCGGCACGGCCACGACCCGGAATCAGGTGAGGACGAGTGACGGACGCCGTGGGCTCCATCGACATGCCTGATGCCCAGGACGAGGCGCCGGACTCCAAGAAGAAGCAGCGCAAGGGCGGCAAGCGGGCCAAGAAGGGCCCGCTGAAGCGCCTTGCGCTGTTCTATCGTCAGATCGTCGCCGAGCTCCGCAAGGTCGTCTGGCCGACGCGCAGCCAGCTGACGACGTACACCACCGTGGTGATCATCTTCGTCGCCATCATGATCGGCCTGGTCACCGTGATTGACTATGGGCTCAGCAACGCCGCCAAGTACGTCTTCGGCTGAGCCGCGAGCGAAGAGCGCCGAGGTACCCGGCGCTCCTTTCGCGTGTTCCACCCCTATGTATCCAGGAAGAAGCAGCCACCGTGTCTGACCCGAACGTGAACGACGCCGTTGAGCCTCACGGCGAGGGGGCCGAGTCCGTCGAGGACGTGTTCGACGCCGTCGAGGGCGCGGACCGCGAGGACACCGGGATCTCCGCCGAGGCGAGCGAGATCGAGGCTGCCGGCGAGTTCGAGGCCGACGGCGAGGCCGAGGCCGCCGACGCCGACGAGGCCGGCACGGACGAGACCGAGGAGCCCGCCGAGGGATCCGCCGACGAGTCCGGCGAGTCCGCCGAGGACACCGAGGAAGAGGCCGAGGCCGAGCCCGAGCTGGACCCGGTCGAGAAGCTCCGCCAGGAACTGCGCGGCCTGCCCGGCGAGTGGTACGTCATCCACACCTACGCCGGCTACGAGAAGCGCGTGAAGGCCAACCTGGAGCAGCGCGCCGTCTCGCTGAACGTCGAGGACTTCATCTACCAGGCCGAGGTCCCCGAGGAAGAGATCGTCCAGATCAAGAACGGCGAGCGGAAGAACGTCCGGCAGAACAAGCTGCCCGGCTACGTGCTCGTCCGCATGGACCTGACGAACGAGTCCTGGGGCGTCGTCCGCAACACCCCGGGTGTCACCGGCTTCGTCGGCAACGCCTACGACCCGTACCCGCTGACCCTGGACGAGATCGTCAAGATGCTCGCCCCGGAGGCGGAGGAGAAGGCCGCCCGCGAGGCCGCCGAGGCCGAGGGCAAGCCGGCGCCGCAGCGCAAGGTCGAGGTCCAGGTGCTGGACTTCGAGGTCGGCGACTCGGTCACCGTCACCGACGGCCCGTTCGCCACCCTCCAGGCCACGATCAACGAGATCAACGCCGACTCGAAGAAGGTCAAGGGCCTCGTCGAGATCTTCGGCCGCGAGACCCCGGTCGAGCTGTCCTTCGACCAGATCCAGAAGAACTAGAACTTCTTCGGACGAACCGCTTCCGGGCAGGTCGGACAGGTTCTCGCCGGTGGTGTCACCCGCCGGCGGGGACGGTCTGACCTGCTCGGTTTTTGGCCGCACATCTATACCCGTTATCGTTGTGCGGTATGCCTTCTGCCGGGAGAGCGACTCGGCCGGAGGTAGACCCGAATCGAAAGGACCCGGAGAGCCATGCCTCCCAAGAAGAAGAAGGTCACGGGGCTCATCAAGCTCCAGATCCAGGCCGGTGCCGCCAACCCGGCCCCGCCGTCGGCCCCGCGCTGGGTCAGCACGGCGTGAACATCATGGAGTTCTGCAAGGCCTACAACGCCGCGACCGAGTCGCAGCGCGGTTGGGTCATCCCGGTGGAGATCACGGTCTACGAGGACCGCTCCTTCACCTTCATCACCAAGACGCCGCCGGCCGCCAAGATGATCCTCAAGGCCGCGGGCGTGGAGAAGGGCTCCGGCGAGCCGCACAAGACCAAGGTCGCGAAGATCACGCGTGACCAGGTCCGCGAGATCGCCCAGACCAAGATGCCCGACCTCAACGCCAACGACCTGGACGCCGCCGAGAAGATCATCGCCGGCACCGCCCGTTCCATGGGCGTCACGGTCGAGGGCTGACCCAACCTTCCAGCAGCAGTAGTGGCAGGGCCTGCTCGGCCCGGACCACGACTCCTAAGAGCAACAGGAGCAGTAGTGAGCAAGCGCAGCAAGTCTCTCCGCGCTGCGGACGCCAAGGTCGACCGGGACAAGCTCTACGCCCCGCTCGAGGCCGTCCGTCTCGCCAAGGAGACCTCCACGACCAAGTTCGACGGCACCGTCGAGGTCGCCCTGCGTCTGGGCGTCGACCCGCGCAAGGCCGACCAGATGGTCCGTGGCACCGTGAACCTCCCGCACGGCACCGGTAAGACCGCCCGGGTCCTGGTCTTCGCGACCGGCGACCGTGCCGAGGCCGCGCGTGCCGCGGGCGCCGACATCGTCGGCGCCGACGAACTGATCGACGAGGTGTCGAAGGGCCGTCTGGACTTCGACGCCGTCGTCGCCACCCCGGACCTCATGGGCAAGGTCGGCCGCCTCGGCCGCGTGCTCGGTCCCCGTGGTCTGATGCCGAACCCGAAGACCGGCACCGTGACCCCGGACGTGGCCAAGGCCGTCACCGAGATCAAGGGCGGCAAGATCGAGTTCCGTGTCGACAAGCACGCGAACCTGCACTTCATCATCGGCAAGGTGTCCTTCGACGACACCAAGCTGGTGGAGAACTACGGCGCGGCCCTGGAGGAGATCCTCCGTCTGAAGCCGTCCGCCGCCAAGGGTCGTTACATCAAGAAGGCCGCCATCACCACCACGATGGGCCCCGGCGTTCCGGTCGACCCGAACCGCACCCGCAACCTCCTCGTCGAGGAGGACCCGGCCGCGGTCTGAGCCTCCGGCTCACCCTGACGGTCACGGGCCCCGCACCTTCCGAGGTGCGGGGCCCGTTCCCGTTCCGGGGCGCGGGCCCGTTCCCGTCCCCCTTCCGTCCCGTCCCGGGCGCCGACCGCGCCGCCGTTTCCCGTACGGGCGTGCGGCTCCTGCGTTAGCGTGCGGGCACGGCGTACGAGGGGCAGGGGGCGGATGACGAGCAGGCGCACGGGGCGGCGTACGGGCCGCAGGCCCGCCCGGTGCCGTACGGCGCGGGCGGTCGCCCTCGCCGCGGTCCTGGCGTGCGCGGCGGGCTGCGGCCCGGCCGAGGAGGGCTCCGGGACGCCGAGCGCCGCCGAACGCGCCCTGCGGGCCACGGAACGCGCCGTCGACCGGGCCGGCTCCGCCCGCGTCGAGTCGACGACCGTCATGGGCGACCGGCTCTCCCTCGAAGCCGTCGGCGCCCTCGGCTGGGGCGACGCCCTCACCGGCACCCTGACGATCACCTACACCGGCGGCACCGCCGCGGACACCCTGCGCGCGCTCGGCACCACGTCCACGGAGGCCCGCTACCTGCCCGACGGCTACTACGCGCGCATGGGCGAGGAGCTCGCCGACCGCGCCGGAGGCCGGCACTGGATCAGATACCGGTACGACGACCTGGCGGAACCGACCGACGGCAAGGGCGAGGGCGCCGGGAGGACGGACCTGGCCGACGGGCTCGGGCTGCGCGCCGGCACGCCCGACCGCTCCGTGCGGCTGCTGCTGGCCGCCGACGACCTCCGCAGCACCGGCCCCGAGACCGTACGCGGCCGGCGAGCCGTCCACTACACCGGCACCGTCGACGCCCCCGGCGTGCACACCGTGGACCTCTGGGTCGACGACCGGCACCTGCCGGTCAAGGAGGTGCAGCGCGGCGGCCCGGACAGCGGCCGGCCGACCCGCACGACGTACTACACCGACTACGGCACCGAGGTCTCCGCGCAGCCGCCGCCGGCCCGCGACACGGCGGACTTCCGCGAGCTGCTGCGGGCCGGCGGGTGAGCCCTCCCGGCGGGCGTTCGGGCGATTTGCTCGACGGCGCCCCGTTCCCGTACTCTCCTACAGAAGCCAAAGACCGCTGGTCGTTGCCGCGCGTTCGTCCGAGTGCGCGGTGGCCGAAGGATCCGCTGAACGGCGGACGGCCCGCGCAGGTGACAGTGGAAGAGCTCCCGGACTCCGGATCGCATGCCCCCTGGGCGTGCGTGTGAGACCCCGGTCGAGCTACGCCCCGTGCGCCTGCGCCGGGGCGTTTCGTTTTCCCCAGTCCTCCTTCGGGTCCGCGCGGTCCGAATCACCCGGAAGGAGGCCGAGGCTCATGGCGAGGCCTGACAAGGTCGATGCCGTCGAGGAGATGCGCGACAAGTTCCGCAACTCCAACGGCGCAGTCGTTACCGCGTACACCGGTCTCACCGTCGCGCAGCTCCAGCAGCTGCGTCGTTCACTCGGTGAGAACGCTCAGTACCGTGTGGCGAAGAACACGCTGACCAAGATTGCGGCCAACGAGGCCGGGATCACCACGCTCGACGAATTCTTCGCGGGTTCGTCGGCCGTCGCCTTCGTGACCGGTGACCCGGTCGAGGCGGCGAAGGGTCTCCGTGACTTCGCCAAGGACAACCCGAACCTCGTCATCAAGGGCGGTGTCCTTGACGGCAAGGCGCTGTCCGCCGACGACATCAAGAAGCTTGCGGACCTCGAGTCCCGCGAGGTTCTGCTCTCCAAGCTGGCCGGTGCCTTCAAGGCGAAGCAGTCCCAGGCTGCCTCCGTCTTCCAGGCGCTGCCGTCGAAGCTCGTCCGCACCGTGGACGCGCTGCGCGCCAAGCAGGACGAGCAGGGCGGTGCCGAGTAACTCGGCTCGCGCATTGATCCGGGCCGCCTGAGGCGGCCGGGGTCGCAGCGGGCCAACGTACGCCCGCCAGTCATGTACATCCGGCACCAGCCGAATTAGTGGAAGGATCGCCCATCATGGCGAAGCTCAGCCAGGAAGACCTGCTCGCGCAGTTCGAGGAGATGACCCTCATCGAGCTCTCCGAGTTCGTGAAGGCGTTCGAGGAGAAGTTCGACGTCACCGCCGCCGCCGCTGCCCGGTCATGGTCGCCGGTGGCGCCGGTGCCGCCGGTGGCGAGGCCGCCGCCGCCGAGGAGAAGGACGAGTTCGACGTCATCCTCACCGGCGCCGGTGACAAGAAGATCCAGGTCATCAAGGTCGTGCGCGAGCTGACCTCCCTGGGCCTGAAGGAGGCCAAGGACCTGGTCGACGGCACCCCGAAGCCGGTCCTGGAGAAGGTCAACAAGGAGGCCGCGGACAAGGCCAAGGAGGCCCTCGAGGGCGCCGGCGCCTCCGTCGAGGTCAAGTAAGACCTTCGCCTCCGCGTGAACGGCCCGACGAGGCTGTAACGCGAACGCACCGAGGAGCGATCATCCATCCGGGTGGTCGCTCTTCGGCGTTCCCGGGGGCCCGGCCACGGTTGCCTTGCACCTGTGTTCGCGCGGGGTATGGTGATCTTCGTCGTGTCTCCGAGCGTCCAGGTTCGGGCAAGGGGGGCCTTGACGAACCGCACGCAGCGCGCAATTCTCAGGACGCGTCGTCACAACGATCCGGGTTCCGAGGCATGGATCGGCGACGAAGAGGGCAGTATCAACGTGCGTTGAGGGCAGGCATGCCGCAGGCGTTGAGAACAGTGAGGGCTGTGAGGGTCTCCGTAAAGCGGGACTGGACATCAGTGTGCCATGTGGCTACACTGACCCTTTGCGCTGCCTGTTAGCTGCTCCCTGCCCGTCACCAGGGGCATGCCCTCGCTCGAGCACCGACGACCAGACCGCCCTGACCAGGCCTTATTCCCAGTCAGGCGCAGTCCGTCCCGGGGCCACCGGTGAGGGGCCGGTACGCGCGTAGTGAGTCCGAGCCCTCGGAAGGACCCCCTCTTGGCCGCCTCGCGCACTGCCTCGACCGCGAATACGAACAACGGCGCCAGCACCGCCCCGCTGCGCATCTCCTTTGCAAAGATCAAGGAGCCCCTCGAGGTTCCGAACCTTCTCGCGCTGCAAACCGAGAGCTTCGACTGGCTGCTCGGCAACGACGCGTGGAAGGCTCGCGTCGAGGAGGCTCTGGACAACGGTCAGGACGTCCCCACCAAGTCCGGGCTCGAGGAGATCTTCGAGGAGATCTCCCCGATCGAGGACTTCTCCGGGTCGATGTCCCTGACCTTCCGGGACCACCGCTTCGAGCCGCCGAAGAACTCGATCGACGAGTGCAAGGAGCGCGACTTCACCTACGCCGCGCCGCTCTTCGTCACCGCCGAGTTCACCAACAACGAGACCGGCGAGATCAAGTCCCAGACGGTCTTCATGGGCGACTTCCCGCTCATGACCAACAAGGGCACCTTCGTCATCAACGGCACCGAGCGTGTCGTGGTGTCGCAGCTGGTCCGTTCCCCGGTGTCTACTTCGACTCCACCATCGACAAGACGTCCGACAAGGACATCTTCTCCGCCAAGATCATCCCGTCCCGGGGTGCCTGGCTGGAGATGGAGATCGACAAGCGCGACATGGTCGGTGTGCGCATCGACCGCAAGCGCAAGCAGTCCGTCACCGTCCTCCTGAAGGCGCTCGGCTGGACCACCGAGCAGATCCTCGAGGAGTTCGGCGAGTACGAGTCCATGCGCGCCACCCTGGAGAAGGACCACACCCAGGGCCAGGACGACGCACTGCTCGACATCTACCGCAAGCTGCGCCCGGGCGAGCCCCCACGCGCGAGGCCGCGCAGACGCTGCTCGAGAACCTCTACTTCAACCCCAAGCGCTACGACCTCGCCAAGGTCGGCCGCTACAAGGTCAACAAGAAGCTGGGTACGGACACCCCGCTGGACGCGGGCATCCTGACCGTCGAGGACATCATCGCGACGATCAAGTACCTGGTGAAGCTGCACGCCGGCGAGACCGAGACGGTCGGCGACAACGGCGAGACGGTCGTCGTCGAGACGGACGACATCGACCACTTCGGCAACCGCCGCCTGCGCAGCGTCGGCGAGCTGATCCAGAACCAGGTCCGCACGGGTCTGGCCCGTATGGAGCGTGTCGTCCGCGAGCGGATGACGACCCAGGACGTCGAGGCGATCACGCCGCAGACCCTGATCAACATCCGGCCGGTCGTCGCCTCCATCAAGGAGTTCTTCGGCACCAGCCAGCTGTCCCAGTTCATGGACCAGAACAACCCGCTGTCCGGGCTGACGCACAAGCGTCGTCTGTCCGCGCTCGGCCCGGGTGGTCTCTCCGTGAGCGGGCCGGCTTCGAGGTCCGTGACGTGCACCCCTCGCACTACGGCCGCATGTGCCCGATCGAGACGCCCGAAGGCCCGAACATCGGTCTGATCGGCTCGCTCGCCACCTACGGCCGGGTCAACGCGTTCGGTTTCGTCGAGACCCCGTACCGCAAGGTCATCGACGGCCAGGTCACCGACCAGGTCGACTACCTCACCGCCGACGAGGAGGACCGCTTCGTCATCGCGCAGGCCAACGCGCCGCTGACGGACGACCTCCGCTTCGCCGAGGCCCGCGTGCTGGTCCGCCGCCGTGGCGGCGAGGTCGACTACGTCGGCCCCGAGGACGTGGACTACATGGACGTCTCGCCGCGCCAGATGGTGTCGGTCGCGACCGCCATGATCCCGTTCCTCGAGCACGACGACGCCAACCGTGCCCTCATGGGCGCGAACATGATGCGCCAGGCCGTTCCGCTGATCCAGGCGGAGTCCCCGCTCGTCGGCACCGGCATGGAGTACCGCTCCGCCGTCGACGCCGGCGACGTGGTCAAGGCCGAGAAGGCCGGTGTGGTCCAGGAGGTCTCCGCGGACTACATCACCACCGCCAACGACGACGGCACGTACATCACGTACCGCCTGGCCAAGTTCGCCCGCTCCAACCAGGGCACCTCGGTCAACCAGAAGGTCATCGTCGCCGAGGGCGACCGGATCGTCGAGGGCCAGGTCCTCGCCGACGGCCCGGCCACCCAGCAGGGCGAGATGGCGCTCGGCAAGAACCTGCTGGTCGCGTTCATGCCGTGGGAGGGTCACAACTACGAGGACGCGATCATCCTGTCGCAGCGCCTCGTGCAGGACGACGTCCTCTCCTCGATCCACATCGAGGAGCACGAGGTCGACGCCCGTGACACCAAGCTCGGCCCCGAGGAGATCACCCGGGACATCCCGAACGTCTCCGAGGAGGTCCTCGCCGACCTCGACGAGCGCGGCATCATCCGCATCGGCGCCGAGGTCATCGCCGGCGACATCCTCGTCGGCAAGGTCACCCCGAAGGGTGAGACCGAGCTGACCCCGAGGAGCGCCTGCTGCGCGCGATCTTCGGTGAGAAGGCCCGTGAGGTCCGTGACACCTCGCTGAAGGTGCCGCACGGCGAGACCGGCAAGGTCATCGGCGTCCGCGTCTTCGACCGCGAGGAGGGCGACGAGCTGCCGCCGGGCGTGAACCAGCTGGTCCGCGTCTACGTCGCGCAGAAGCGCAAGATCACCGACGGTGACAAGCTCGCCGGCCGCCACGGCAACAAGGGCGTCATTTCCAAGATCCTGCCGATCGAGGACATGCCGTTCCTGGAGGACGGCACCCCGGTCGACATCATCCTCAACCCCTCGGTGTGCCGTCCCGAATGAACCCGGGACAGGTCCTGGAGATCCACCTCGGCTGGCTCGCCAGCCAGGGCTGGGACGTCTCCGGCCTCGCCGACGAGTGGGCCCAGCGCCTCCAGGCGATCGGCGCCGACCGCGTCGAGCCCCGTACCAACGTGGCCACCCCGGTCTTCGACGGTGCCCGCGAGGACGAGCTCGCCGGTCTGCTGGAGCACACCATCCCGAACCGCGACGGCGACCGCATGGTCCTCCCGTCCGGCAAGGCGCGGCTGTTCGACGGCCGCTCGGGCGAGCCGTTCCCGGACCCGATCTCGGTCGGGTACATGTACATCCTCAAGCTGCACCACCTGGTCGACGACAAGCTGCACGCCCGCTCGACCGGTCCGTACTCGATGATCACCCAGCAGCCGCTGGGTGGTAAGGCCCAGTTCGGTGGCCAGCGGTTCGGCGAGATGGAGGTGTGGGCACTCGAGGCGTACGGCGCCGCCTACGCGCTCCAGGAGCTGCTGACCATCAAGTCCGACGACGTCACCGGCCGCGTGAAGGTCTACGAGGCCATCGTCAAGGGCGAGAACATCCCCGAGCCCGGCATCCCCGAGTCCTTCAAGGTGCTCATCAAGGAGATGCAGTCGCTCTGCCTGAACGTGGAGGTGCTGTCCAGCGACGGTATGTCCATCGAGATGCGCGACACCGACGAGGACGTCTTCCGCGCTGCGGAGGAGCTCGGCATCGACCTGTCCCGGCGCGAGCCGAGCAGCGTCGAAGAGGTCTGACGGGAGTCCGGGGACCTGTGCCTCACAGGTCCCCGGCCCCAGGACCCCCGTATCAGACCCAAAGACTTACGACCCTGAGAGGGATTGACGCATAGTGCTCGACGTCAACTTCTTCGACGAGCTCCGGATCGGCCTGGCCACCGCTGACGACATCCGTCAGTGGAGCCACGGCGAGGTCAAGAAGCCCGAGACCATCAACTACCGCACGCTCAAGCCGGAAAAGGACGGGCTCTTCTGCGAGAAGATCTTCGGTCCCACCCGGGACTGGGAGTGCTACTGCGGCAAGTACAAGCGCGTCCGCTTCAAGGGCATCATCTGCGAGCGCTGTGGCGTCGAGGTCACGCGCGCCAAGGTGCGCCGTGAGCGGATGGGCCACATCGAGCTGGCCGCCCCCGTCACGCACATCTGGTACTTCAAGGGCGTTCCGTCGCGGCTGGGCTACCTGCTCGACCTCGCCCGAAGGACCTGGAGAAGGTCATCTACTTCGCGGCGTACATGATCACGTACGTCGACGAGGAGCGCCGCACGCGCGACCTGCCGTCGCTGGAGGCCCACGTCTCCGTCGAGCGCCAGCAGATCGAGCAGCGCCGCGACGCCGACCTGGAGGCCCGCGCCAAGAAGCTCGAGACCGACCTGGCCGAGCTGGAGGCCGAGGGCGCCAAGGCCGACGTGCGCCGCAAGGTGCGCGAGGGCGCCGAGCGCGAGATGAAGCAGCTGCGCGACCGTGCGCAGCGCGAGATCGACCGCCTCGACGAGGTGTGGAACCGGTTCAAGAACCTCAAGGTCCAGGACCTCGAGGGCGACGAGCTGCTCTACCGCGAGCTGCGCGACCGCTTCGGCACCTACTTCGACGGCTCGATGGGTGCCGCGGCGCTGCAGAAGCGCCTGGAGTCCTTCGACCTCGAGGAGGAGGCCGAGAAGCTCCGCGAGATCATCCGCACCGGCAAGGGCCAGAAGAAGACCCGTGCGCTCAAGCGCCTGAAGGTCGTCTCCGCGTTCCTGCAGACCAGCAACAGCCCCAAGGGCATGGTGCTGGACTGCGTGCCGGTCATCCCGCCGGACCTGCGTCCGATGGTGCAGCTGGACGGTGGCCGCTTCGCGACCTCCGACCTGAACGACCTGTACCGCCGTGTCATCAACCGCAACAACCGCCTGAAGCGGCTTCTCGACCTCGGTGCGCCCGAGATCATCGTGAACAACGAGAAGCGCATGCTCCAGGAGGCCGTCGACGCGCTCTTCGACAACGGCCGCCGCGGCCGCCCGGTCACGGGCCCCGGCAACCGTCCGCTGAAGTCGCTGTCCGACATGCTCAAGGGCAAGCAGGGCCGCTTCCGTCAGAACCTGCTCGGCAAGCGAGTCGACTACTCGGCGCGTTCCGTCATCGTCGTCGGCCCGCAGCTCAAGCTGCACCAGTGCGGTCTGCCGAAGGCCATGGCGCTGGAGCTGTTCAAGCCGTTCGTGATGAAGCGCCTGGTCGACCTGAACCACGCGCAGAACATCAAGTCGGCCAAGCGCATGGTCGAGCGCGGCCGCACGGTCGTGTACGACGTGCTGGAAGAGGTCATCGCGGAGCACCCGGTTCTGCTGAACCGTGCGCCCACGCTGCACCGCCTCGGCATCCAGGCCTTCGAGCCGCAGCTGGTCGAGGGCAAGGCCATCCAGATCCACCCGCTCGTCTGCACCGCGTTCAACGCGGACTTCGACGGTGACCAGATGGCCGTCCACCTGCCGCTCTCCGCGGAGGCGCAGGCCGAGGCCCGCATCCTGATGCTGTCCTCGAACAACATCCTCAAGCCGGCCGACGGCCGTCCGGTGACGATGCCGACCCAGGACATGGTCCTCGGTCTGTACTTCCTCACCACCGACGCCGAGGGCCGGGACGTCAAGGGCGAGGGCCGTTCGTTCGCGTCCGTCGCCGAGGCGATCATGGCGTTCGACGCCGGCGAGCTGTCGCTCCAGGCGAAGATCGACATCCGCTTCCCGGTCGGCACCATCCCGCCGCGCGGCTGGACCCCGCCGGCCGGCGAGGAGGGCGGCGAGGCCGAGGGCGCGTCCGAGTGGCAGCAGGGCGACCCCTTCACCCTGAAGACCACGCTGGGCCGTGCGCTCTTCAACGAGCTGCTGCCCGAGGACTACCCGTTCGTCGACTACGAGGTCGGCAAGAAGCAGCTCTCCGAGATCGTCAACGACCTCGCCGAGCGCTACCCGAAGGTCATCGTGGCGGCGACGCTCGACAACCTGAAGGCGGCCGGCTTCTACTGGGCGACCCGCTCCGGCGTCACCGTGGCCATCTCCGACGTCGTCGTCCCGAGGCGAAGAAGGAGATCGTCAAGGGCTACGAGGCGCAGGACGAGAAGGTCCAGAAGCAGTACGAGCGCGGTCTGATCACCAAGGACGAGCGCACGCAGGAGCTCATCGCGATCTGGACCAAGGCGACTAACGAGGTCGCCGAGGCGATGAACGACAACTTCCCGAAGACCAACCCGATCTTCATGATGGTGAACTCGGGTGCACGAGGCAACATGATGCAGATGCGTCAGATTGCCGGTATGCGCGGTCTGGTGTCGAACGCGAAGAACGAGACGATCCCGCGGCCCATCAAGGCCTCGTTCCGTGAGGGTCTGTCCGTGCTGGAGTACTTCATCTCCACGCACGGTGCCCGTAAGGGTCTGGCGGACACCGCTCTGCGTACCGCCGACTCGGGTTACCTCACCCGTCGTCTGGTCGACGTCTCCCAGGACGTCATCATCCGCGAGGAGGACTGCGGCACCGACCGCGGCCTGCGTCTGAGCATCGCCGAGCGCGGCGCCGACGGCGTCCTGCGCAAGGCGGAGAACGTCGAGACGTCCGTGTACGCGCGCTGCCTCGCCGAGGACATCGTCGTCGACGGCAAGGTGCTGGCCCCGGCCGGCACCGACCTGGGCGACGTCCTCATCGAGGAGCTCGTCAAGCACGGCGTCGAGGAGGTCAAGACCCGCTCGGTCCTGACCTGCGAGTCCGCCGTCGGCACCTGCGCCATGTGCTACGGCCGCTCCCTGGCCACCGGCAAGCTGGTCGACATCGGTGAGGCGGTCGGCATCATCGCCGCCCAGTCCATCGGTGAGCCCGGTACCCAGCTGACGATGCGTACCTTCCACACCGGTGGTGTGGCCGGTGACGACATCACCCAGGGTCTGCCGCGTGTCGTCGAGCTCTTCGAGGCCCGTACCCCGAAGGGTGTCGCCCCGATCTCCGAGGCCTCCGGCCGCGTCCGGATCGAGGAGACCGAGAAGACCAAGAAGATCGTCGTCACCCCGGACGACGGCAGCGACGAGACGGCGTACCCGATCTCGAAGCGCGCCCGTCTCCTGGTCAGCGAGGGCGAGCACGTCGAGGTGGGCCAGAAGCTCACCGTGGGTGCCACCAACCCGCACGACGTGCTGCGCATCCTGGGCCAGCGCGCCGTCCAGGTGCACCTGGTCGGCGAGGTCCAGAAGGTCTACAACTCGCAGGGTGTGTCGATCCACGACAAGCACATCGAGATCATCATCCGGCAGATGCTCCGCCGTGTGACGATCATCGAGTCCGGCGACGCCGAGCTGCTGCCCGGCGAGCTGGTCGAGCGCTCGAAGTTCGAGTCCGAGAACCGTCGTGTGGTCCAGGAGGGCGGTCACCCGGCCTCCGGCCGTCCGCAGCTGATGGGTATCACCAAGGCCTCGCTGGCGACGGAGTCCTGGCTGTCGGCCGCCTCCTTCCAGGAGACGACCCGAGTCCTGACGGACGCGGCGATCAACGCCAAGTCCGACAGCCTCATCGGCCTCAAGGAGAACGTCATCATCGGTAAGCTCATCCCGGCCGGTACGGGCCTGTCCCGCTACCGCAACATCCGGGTCGAGCCGACCGAGGAGGCCAAGGCCGCGATGTACTCGGCCGTCGGCTACGACGACATCGACTACTCGCCGTTCGGCACGGGCTCCGGCCAGGCCGTGCCGCTGGAGGACTACGACTACGGTCCGTACAACCAGTAAGGCGTGTGTGACGTACGTCTGACGCACTGAAGGGCGGCTCTCCGTTACGGAGGGCCGCCCTTCGGCGCATCATGGAGGAGTCGCTCGCTGCGGGAGGTGGTCGTCGGTGTCGTACCCCGTGTGGCAGCCGTGGTCCGGTGAGAACGCGCCGTCGATGCTGGCCTCGCACGCCGACCGGGAACGGGCGGTGGACGTGCTGCGGGCCGGGTACGGGGAGGGCCGGCTGGACCACGCCGAGTTCGAGAAGCGGGTCGCACGGGCCTACGGGGCCCGTACGGTGGGCGAGCTGGCGCTGGTGGTCGCCGACCTGCCGCAGGGGCCCGTACCGCGTCCCCTCACGCCCGCGGGGCCCGTGCCGGGCACCTTCCTGGCGCATCCGCTGCCGCGGCCCAGGACGAACGGCAAGGCGGTGGCCTCGATGGTGTGCGGCATCCTGTGCCTGGCCACCGGCGGGCTCACCGGGCTGCCGGCGGTGGTCCTCGGCCACATGGCCCAGTCCGAGATCCGGCGCTCCGGCGAGGGCGGCGACGGGTTCGCGGTGACCGGCCTGGTGCTGGGCTGGATCTCGGTGGGCGGCTGGGCCCTGATGCTGATCCTGTTCGGCCTGGTCGCCCTGCTGGCGGGCACGGGCTGAGCGGACGGGACCGGCCCGCCGGGACGGCGGCGCGTACGCCGAGGACGAACGGGAGAAGTCCGGCGTGTCGGGCCGGGCTCCATTTGTTTTGACCGAAGTCCGTGCGGTAGGTACGCTCAGACCTTGTGCCTGGGGTGTGCCCTGGCCTTCGTGCGTGCCTTCAACCGCACAGGGGCCGGTAAGCGGCCACCGTAATCTGCGCCCTTTTCGCCTCGCGGCGAGAGTCTGCCGGATTCGACACACCCGACCGCGTGGGTCGGCGACGTTCCAGGTTAGCTGTACCCATCGGCACACAGAAACCGGAGAAGTAGTGCCTACGATCCAGCAGCTGGTCCGCAAGGGCCGGCAGGACAAGGTCGAAAAGAACAAGACGCCCGCACTCGAGGGTTCCCCTCAGCGTCGCGGCGTCTGCACGCGTGTGTTCACGACCACCCCGAAGAAGCCGAACTCGGCCCTGCGTAAGGTCGCGCGTGTGCGTCTGACCAGCGGGATCGAGGTCACCGCTTACATTCCGGGTGAGGGACACAACCTGCAGGAGCACTCCATCGTGCTCGTGCGCGGCGGCCGTGTGAAGGACCTGCCGGGTGTTCGCTACAAGATCATCCGCGGCTCCCTCGACACCCAGGGTGTCAAGAACCGCAAGCAGGCCCGCAGCCGTTACGGCGCCAAGAAGGAGAAGTAAGAATGCCTCGTAAGGGCCCCGCCCCGAAGCGCCCGGTCATCGTCGACCCGGTTTACGGCTCCCCCCTGGTGACCTCCCTGATCAACAAGGTGCTGCTGAACGGCAAGCGCTCCACCGCCGAGCGCATCGTCTACGGCGCCATGGAGGGCCTGCGCGAGAAGACCGGCAACGACCCGGTCATCACGCTGAAGCGCGCTCTCGAGAACATCAAGCCGACCCTCGAGGTCAAGTCCCGCCGTGTCGGTGGTGCCACCTACCAGGTCCCGGTCGAGGTCAAGCCCGGCCGTGCCAACACCCTGGCGCTGCGCTGGCTCGTCGGTTACTCCCGCGCCCGTCGCGAGAAGACCATGACCGAGCGTCTGCTCAACGAGCTCCTCGACGCCAGCAACGGCCTGGGCGCCGCTGTGAAGAAGCGCGAGGACACGCACAAGATGGCCGAGTCCAACAAGGCCTTCGCGCACTACCGCTGGTAGTCGCTTCCCCCATCGAGACCGAGAGAAGACTGAAGCCTTATGGCTACCACTTCACTTGACCTGGCCAAGGTCCGCAACATCGGGATCATGGCCCACATCGACGCGGGCAAGACGACCACCACCGAGCGGATCCTGTTCTACACCGGTGTGTCGTACAAGATCGGTGAGGTCCACGACGGCGCTGCCACCATGGACTGGATGGAGCAGGAGCAGGAGCGTGGCATCACGATCACCTCTGCTGCCACCACCTGCCACTGGCCGCTGGAGAACGTCGACCACACCATCAACATCATCGACACGCCGGGCCACGTCGACTTCACCGTCGAGGTGGAGCGTTCGCTGCGCGTGCTCGACGGTGCCGTGACGGTGTTCGACGGCGTCGCCGGCGTCGAGCCGCAGTCCGAGACGGTGTGGCGTCAGGCGGACCGCTACGGCGTTCCGCGTATCTGCTTCGTCAACAAGCTCGACCGCACCGGTGCCGAGTTCCACCGCTGCGTCGACATGATCTCCGACCGCCTGGGCGCGCAGCCGCTGGTCATGCAGCTGCCGATCGGCGCGGAGGCCGACTTCAAGGGCGTCGTCGACCTCGTGACGATGAAGGCCCTGGTCTGGTCCGCCGAGGCCACCAAGGGCGAGATGTACGACACCGTCGACATCCCGGACACCCACACCGAGGCTGCCGAGGAGTACCGCGGCAAGCTGCTCGAGGCCGTGGCCGAGAACGACGAGGAGATGATGGAGCTGTACCTCGAGGGCCAGGAGCCCTCGGTGGAGCAGCTGTACGCGGCGATCCGCCGCATCACCATCGCCTCCGGCAAGGGCAAGGGCACCACGGTCACCCCGGTGTTCTGCGGCACCGCGTTCAAGAACAAGGGCGTCCAGCCCCTGCTCGACGCGGTCGTGCGCTACCTGCCGTCCCCGGTCGACATCGAGGCCATCGAGGGCCAGGACGTCAAGGACCCCGAGACGGTCATCAAGCGCAAGCCGTCCGACGACGAGCCGCTGTCGGCGCTGGCGTTCAAGATCATGAGCGACCCGCACCTCGGCAAGCTCACCTTCGTCCGCGTGTACTCCGGCCGCCTGGAGTCCGGCACCGCCGTGCTGAACTCCGTCAAGGGCCGCAAGGAGCGCATCGGCAAGATCTACCGCATGCACGCCAACAAGCGTGAGGAGATCGAGTCGGTGGGCGCCGGCGACATCGTCGCCGTCATGGGTCTGAAGCAGACCACGACCGGTGAGACGCTCTGCGACGAGAAGAACCCGGTGATCCTGGAGTCCATGGACTTCCCGGCGCCGGTCATCGAGGTCGCGATCGAGCCGAAGTCGAAGGGCGACCAGGAGAAGCTGGGCGTCGCGATCCAGCGCCTGGCCGAGGAGGACCCGTCCTTCCAGGTCCACACCAACGAGGAGACCGGCCAGACCGTCATCGGCGGTATGGGCGAGCTGCACCTCGAGGTGCTGGTCGACCGCATGAAGCGCGAGTTCAAGGTCGAGGCCAACGTCGGCAAGCCGCAGGTCGCGTACCGTGAGACGATCCGCAAGTCGGTCGAGAAGGTCGAGTACACCCACAAGAAGCAGACCGGTGGTACCGGTCAGTTCGGTAGGGTCATCATCTCGGTCGAGCCGATCGAGGGCGGTGACGCCTCGTACGAGTTCGTCAACCAGGTCACCGGTGGACGCATCCCGAAGGAGTACATCCCTTCGGTCGACGCCGGCTGCCAGGAGGCCATGCAGTTCGGCATCCTCGCCGGTTACGAGATGACCGGTGTGCGCGTGACGCTGCTCGACGGTGCCTACCACGAGGTCGACTCCTCCGAGCTCGCGTTCAAGATCGCCGGTTCGCAGGCCTTCAAGGAGGCCGCGCGGAAGGCGTCCCCGGTTCTGCTCGAGCCGATGATGGCCGTCGAGGTCACCACGCCGAGGACTACATGGGTGACGTCATCGGCGACATCAACTCCCGCCGTGGCCAGATCCAGGCCATGGAGGAGCGGGCGGGTGCCCGCGTCGTGAAGGGCCTCGTGCCCCTGTCGGAGATGTTCGGCTACGTCGGCGACCTCCGCAGCAAGACGTCGGGTCGCGCAAGCTACTCGATGCAGTTCGACTCCTACGCCGAGGTTCCGCGGAACGTCGCCGAGGAGATCATCGCGAAGGCCAAGGGCGAGTAACGGACCGCGCGTCCACGCCGTAGGCTTGACTCCGGAGCCTTGAGGGGCAAACAACCGCAAACGCGGATGTTTGCCCCGGGGGCCCGGGCTTTGACAGCAAAGATCACCTGGCGCCGATGAAGCAAGGCGTTCAGAACCACTCCACAGGAGGACCCCAGTGGCGAAGGCGAAGTTCGAGCGGACTAAGCCGCACGTCAACATCGGCACCATCGGTCACATCGACCACGGTAAGACCACCCTCACGGCGGCCATTACCAAGGTGCTGCACGAGGCGTACCCGGACCTGAACGAGGCCACCCCGTTCGACAACATCGACAAGGCTCCTGAGGAGCGCCAGCGCGGTATCACCATCTCCATCGCGCACGTCGAGTACCAGACCGAGGCGCGTCACTACGCCCACGTCGACTGCCCGGGTCACGCGGACTACATCAAGAACATGATCACCGGTGCCGCCCAGATGGACGGCGCGATCCTGGTGGTCGCCGCGACCGACGGCCCGATGCCGCAGACCAAGGAGCACGTGCTCCTGGCCCGCCAGGTCGGCGTTCCGTACATCGTCGTCGCCCTGAACAAGGCCGACATGGTGGACGACGAGGAGATCCTGGAGCTCGTCGAGCTCGAGGTCCGTGAGCTCCTCTCCGAGTACGAGTTCCCCGGCGACGACGTTCCGGTCGTCAAGGTGTCCGCTCTGAAGGCCCTCGAGGGCGAGAAGGAGTGGGTGGACTCCGTCCTCAACCTGATGAAGGCCGTCGACGAGTCGATCCCGGAGCCGGAGCGCGACGTCGACAAGCCGTTCCTCATGCCGATCGAGGACGTCTTCACCATCACCGGTCGCGGTACGGTCGTCACCGGCCGTATCGAGCGCGGTGTCCTCAAGGTGAACGAGGAAGTCGAGATCATCGGCATCAAGCAGGAGAAGACCAAGACCACGGTTACGGGCATCGAGATGTTCCGTAAGCTGCTGGACGAGGGTCAGGCCGGTGAGAACGTCGGTCTGCTGCTCCGCGGTATCAAGCGCGAGGACGTCGAGCGCGGCCAGGTCATCATCAAGCCGGGCACCGTCACCCCGCACACGGAGTTCGAGGCCCAGGCCTACATCCTGTCCAAGGACGAGGGTGGCCGCCACACGCCGTTCTTCAACAACTACCGCCCGCAGTTCTACTTCCGTACGACGGACGTGACCGGCGTCGTGACCCTCCCGAGGGCACCGAGATGGTCATGCCGGGTGACAACACCGAGATGAAGGTGGAGCTCATCCAGCCCGTCGCCATGGAGGAGGGCCTGAAGTTCGCCATCCGCGAGGGTGGCCGGACCGTGGGCGCCGGCCAGGTCACCAAGATCAACAAGTAAGTTCCGCTTGCTTGCGGGTCCACTGACCTGAGTGGCTCGGAGGGGCCCGTACGACTTCGGTCGTACGGGCCCCTTTGCCGTTCCCCGGGGAGGGGCGGTGTGGGCGTGCGCCGGGGTGCTGCGTGCGGGGGTTCTGTGTGCCGAGGTGCTGCGGGCCGGGGTCCTGCGGGCCGGGGCAGCGGTTCGGTCACAGATTCCGCACGTCCCGGGCCGCGGCAGGCCGGGCGGGTGATCATGGAGCATCGAACAGTCGCAGGCTTCCCGGGGGTCAGAGCCGTGAGTACCGTTCCGCCGTCCGGCCGATCGGGTGACGCGTCGTCCGACGAGCCGTCCCTCACCGACGAGGAACTGGACGCGTTCCTGCGCCAGGTTGCGCAGGGCGGTGGTGCGCCCGCGCCCAAGGAGCCGTCGGCGCGGGCGCGCATGGTGGCCCGGCGGCTGCGCGAGGAAGAGGCGGAGCGGAAGCGGCGCGGGGAACCGGCCGCGCCACCCGGATGGCGGACCGCGCCCGGCCCGCGGACCGGGTCGGGGTGGCGTACCGGGTTCGGCCGGCGGGCCGGTGCCGGCCGGCGGACCGGGTCGGGGTGGCGGACCGGGTCGGGGTGGCGGGGGTCGGACGGCAGGTTGTCGCGGCGGGGGCGGGTCGGGGCGGTGCTCGGCGTGGTCCTGGCGGTGGCGCTCGCCGTCGTCGCCGTACGGCCCTCGCTGCTGACGGACCGGCTTCCCGGCGGATCCGGGGCCGCGGCGGCGCCGACGCCGCTGCCGGCCGAGACGGCGCTGCCCACCGGGGCGCCCGGCGCGGCCGGCCAGGAGGGCGGGGCCACCCGCGAGCAGCCCTTCCGCGGCTCGCCCGCCCTGCGCTGGGCCGACGGCGCCGACGCCATCGAACTGCCCGAGGCCCGGGCGGTCCCCGGCCTGAGCGAGGCCGACGTGGAACTGGCCCTGCGGCGCACCAAGGAGTTCCTGGTCGCCGCCAACCTCGACCCCGACGTGCTCGCGGGCGGGCGGCCGGACAAGGCGCTGGCCCTGCTCGATCCCAAGGCGCCGGAGACCCTCGCGGTACTGCGGCGGGCGCTGCGCGAGCCGTCGCGGGAGGACGACCCGGTCGGGCTGTTCAGCCGGTTCGATCCGGACGAGGCGCGGCTCGTGGGCGACGTGGTCAAGGTGCGCGGCCACATGACCTTCGCGGCGGCGCGGCCGGGCGAGGTGAAGGTGCACGCCGACTACACCTTCGTGTACCCCCTGGTACGGGCCGGCGGGGACGGCGACCACGTCGAGCGCACCATCGTCCGGCGTGACGTGACGCTGTATCTGGCGGACCCGGCCGAGGTGGCGGTGACACCGGGGAAGCTGGCCCTCGGGCGGTACGGGGTGGAGACGTACAACAACGCGTGCGAGGTGTACGACGGGTATCTGCACCCCGTCTTCCCGGGCACGGATCCCGGGGCCCCGGCGACGGGACCGGCCGCCGACCCGTACGACCGCAGCCGGACCGTGGGGGACTCGGCGCCGGGGGACTGCGGGAGGGTCACGCGGACCTGAGCGGCCCGAGCCGGTGGGGGCGGTGCGGGGGCGGCGGGGCGGCGGTGCGGCGGGGGACGTACGGCATACGCGGGTCCGGGTGCCCCGCCGGACACCCGGACCCGCTCCCACGACCCCCGTTGGCCTGTGGCCGTCTGGCCGTCTGGCCGTGCGGCCGTGTGGCCGTGTGGTGGTGCGGCTCAGTGGGTCACACGCGCTGCCACAGTGCCGGTACGTTCGGGGGCTCCCAGCCCGGCTGGGCCTGGTGGCCCTGCAGACAGCGGTAGGTGGAGCCGCCGTAGGTGACGGTGTCGCCCGGCTGGTAGACGGTGCCGGCCGCCCAGGTGCCGCCGCCCGGCGGGGGCTCCTCGCCGCCACCGCCGTCCGTCTTCAGCGTGAGGCCGTAGTTCTGGAGCAGCGGGTTGATCGGCTGGTAGAACGTCGTCCCGCCGCTGCTGCAGTTGCCGGAGCCGCCCGAGGTGACGCCCTGGGCCTGGCTGCCGGAGATGTACGAGCCGCCCGAGTCGCCGGGCTCGGCGCAGACCGTGGTGCGGGTGACGCCGGTGATGGTGCCCTCCGGGTAGGTCACGCTGGTGTCGTGCTGCTGGATGGTGCCGCAGTGCCAGCCGGTGGTGGAACCCGAGCGGCACACCGACGCGCCGACCGGCGCCTGCGTGGAGCCGGTGACCTGGACGTTCTGGCCTCCGGCGCCCTTGACGTACGGGGTCGCCGTCCACTGGGAGTTGGTGGCCACCCACGCCATGTCGCGGCCCGGGAAGACGGAACCCTGGAAGGTGCCCTGCGCCACCCGGTTGTGCCCGCTCGTGCTCGACCCGGCCCGGCCGCAGTGACCGGCCGTGGCGAAGCCCTGCTGGGTGCCCTTGGTGACCGGGAAGCCGATGGAGCAGCGTCCGCTGTTGTTGATGTAGTACGCCTCGCCGCCGCGCAGGTCGTACAGGGGCCGGGGCCGCTCGGCGGTGGTCTCGACCCGGACGAGGGAACGGTCCACGCCGGCCGCGTCGAGCAGGGCACGGGCCGCGGACGGGCGTACCGCCTGCACGGTGACGGTGTTCGTGCGGACGTCGACGAACCGGACGGGCGCGTCGGTGCCGCCGTGCTCCGCCGCCGCCCGGTCCAGGCGGGCCCGCGCCGCGTCCAGGTCGGCGAGGGAGTGCCGTACGACCGCGGCCCGCGCGCCCTGCGCCTCGATCGCGGGAACGTCGGAGGCGTCGGTGGTCGCGACGGTCAGGGTGCCGGACTCGGCGCCGCGCACCCAGGCGCCCGCGAAGTCGCCGCCGAGTGCGGCGCGCAGCCGGCCGGCGGTGGCTCCGGCCTCGGCCTCGTTGGCGAGCCGCCGCTGCGCCTGCCGCCGGTCGAGGCCGAGGTCGCGCTCCATCGCGCGGAGCAGGGCGGGCGGCGCGGCGTCGGTACGGAGGGTGGCGGCGGCGGTCGCGGAGGCGGTTCCGGTGGGTGCCGTGGCGGGGCCGGCGGCGTCCGTGGCACCGGTGGCGCCGGCGGGGGCGGCGGCCGTCCCGGCGCTCGCGGAGCCGCTGAGCCCGGCCACGAGCAGGGCGGCCGTCGCCGCCGCGGCGGCGCACACGGCTCTGGTGCGGGGTGGGAGCATGGGGGATCTCCTCGGTCTCGGTCTCGGTCGCGCTCGGTGGGGAGGTGCCGAAACCGTAGGAAGCGCGAACGCCCCCGCGTAAGACGTCGGTTGTCCCTCTCCCCGGCGTTATGGAACGCGGGGAGAGGGTCGGTGGACGGCGGTCAGGGCACGTGGTGGGCGGCGAGCCAGCGGGTGTAGCTGTCGCTGCGCGCGGCCACGCCCGCGTGGGCCATGCGGGCCTGCGCCAGGACCGTGGCGGCGGCGTCCGCGCCCTGCGTCCGCCCGTGCCAGCCGAGCAGGTGCCGCCAGGACAGGGGGGTGCCGAGGAGCGGCACCGTGGCGATGCCGGGCAGGGTCGGGAAGGTGGCCCGGCACAGCCCGACGGCCCGGCCCACCTGCGCCAGGTGCACGAGCGAGGAGGTGTCCGTCTCGTACATCCGGCGCGGGTGAACCCGGCGCGGGTGCAGGCCGCGGTGAAGCAGTCCCCGAAGCAGCCGTCCCCGGGCACGCAGGCCCACTGCTCGCCGGCCAGTTCGGTGAGGTCGGCCTCGTGGGCGCCGGCGAGCCGGTGGTCCTCGGGCACCATCACGAAGACCGGGTCCACGGCGACCTCCCGCCAGACCAGCCCGTCGGCGCCGGGTGGGGCGGCGGTCCCGCAGGTCCCGGCGAGGGCGAAGTCGAGCCGCCCCTCGGCGAGCAGGGCGGCCAGCTCCCGCTCGGACCAGGAGGTGCAGGTCGTCACGCGCGCGTCGGGCGCGACGTCCGCCAGCCGGTCGACGAGGGCGCCGAGGAGGGGGCCGTGGGTGCCGCCGAGCCGGAGGCGGGCCGTCGAGCGCGGCGTCCGGGCGAACCGGGCCGCCTCCTGCTGCAGTTCGGTCACCGCGGGCAGTACGACACGGGTCCGTTCGAGGACGAGCTCGCCGAGTGCCGTGGCGCGCACGCCGTGCCGGCCGCGCTCGAACAGCTCGCCGCCCAGGGCCCGTTCGATCCGCTTGAGCTGTGCGCTCAGCGCGGGCTGCGCGAGCCCGAGCGCGGTGGCCGCCCTGGTGAGACTCCCGGCGTCGGCGATGGCCCGGACCGTCCTGAGATGCCGCAACTCCAGCTCCATGAGGTGAGCTTGCGGCGGGGGAGGGACGGGGGCAAGGGGTTGGTACAGACCAGTATGGGACGCGCGCCCGCGGCGGGCCCTCCGGCGATCACCGGAGGGCCGTTTCCGTGGAGATCCGTCGGCGGACGCGGCCGAGGGTTCCGCACCGGCGCCGGCCGGTGGCGCTCAGCGGTACCGGATCACGTGCAGGCGGTGGACGCCCGTCGGGTCCAGTCTGGCCGGGTCGCCCGACGAGCCGTCGACCAGGACGACGCCCTCCTCCAGGCGGAGCGCGTTCACCAGCTGGCCGACGGCCTCGCGGCCCCGGCCGTCCGTGCGGCGGGCCCAGATCAGCGCACGGGCCGCGACCGGCAGGGCGGACGCCGCCTCCACCGCCGTCGCCCAGTCCTGGTGCTCGGACACGGACAGCACGGTGCCGAGTTCGGCGAGGGTCGACTCGAACCACGCGCCGCGGGCGGGCGGCGGCGGCTCCGGGAGGTCCGCCGAGCCGGGGGTGGCGCCGGCGTCCCAGCGGGACAGCCAGGTCCACGGGTCGGTGTTGGGCAGGCCGAAGGGCGCGGCCTCGTCCTTGGGGACGACGAGGGTCGCGTCGAGCATGCAGTCCTGCCAGCGTCCCTCGCGCAGGAAACGGCCGGTGTTGCAGGAGAACACCCAGCCGCGGGTGGTCTCGTCCTGTGCCGTCGGGGCGTGCAGCTCGACGTCGCCGTGGTACGCGTCCTGCAGCCACCGGCGTGCCTTGTCGACCGCGGAGGCGAAGTCGGGTGCCGGCATCTCCCACGGCGCCCGGGGCGGCGTGCAGGCCCCGGCAGCGCGCGGACCAGCACCAGTTCGCGGACCTGGGACTGGTCGAGGCGGGCGAGCGAGGACGTCAGCGCGTCGAGGAGGACGACCTGCCCCTTGTGGTTGTGGGCGTACAGCAGGTTGCCGGTCGCCTCGTGGCCGCCGATCTCCCGGCGGACCCAGACCAGGCCGCGGGTGTCCGGCCCGGGCTCCGCGACCGCCCGGACCACGTCGTCCCAGCTGTCGGCCCGGACCCGGTGGAACTCGGGGAAGTAGCGGCGCGTCAGCCGCTCCCACCAGCCGGGCGCCTCGTCCGAGGGCTGCCAGGGCAGCGGTGTGGACGGGGCGCCGTTGATCGCGGAGTGCAGTGTCACGACGCATCCGCGGACGTTGATCCGGCGGGGCTGGGTCTCCACCCGGCGGGCCGCCTCCTGCGGCGGTACGGGCTCCAGGTCCGCGAGCGGCGCGCTGGGCGCCGGGTGGAAGGGGGCCCCGCCGTCCTTGGGCACGACCACCGACGCCGCCAGCATCGGCGTCGCCGGGTAGCCCGGCTGCGGCAGGGGCTGACAGGCCATCAGCCATGCGGCGGCCGTCTCGTGCACGGGATGGGGGGCGGCCAGCCGTACGAGACCGCCGTAGGTGGCGTTCAGCCAGGCGGTTGCCCGTTCACCGGGGCTCGGCACCCGTTCACCGGGGCTCGGCATCGTCACTGCCCCCTCTTCGGCGGCCAACCGTGAGGCCATTCACCGGACGCACGGAGTTCCATGTAGTTCTGGACCGGAAGGTACGTCGGGGAGAAATGCGGGGCGGTGCCGTCGTGCGGTACCACGATGACCGACGTGAACGGAGCCTGCGCGGGATCGCCCGTGTCGATGTGTTCCTGGAAATCGAAACGGACGGTCCAGCCGTAGGCGAACTGGATCGCCGTTTCCGGCAGCATCACCACGGAATTCGGCTTCTCGGGAAAGCCTGGGTCTTCAGGTATGCGGCGGCCGCTGCCACGGCTTCGTCACGACTCAGCACTTAGGAACTCCCATTGCGGTAAGGAATGTGTCCGATCGACGACACGTTTCTCTCCAGGATGCCGAGGGTGCCGGACTGCCCGTCGAGGAAAACGACCCCGTGCTTGGTGTTCACCGCGTTGAACACATGCGCGCTGCCGTCCGGCCGGCTCACGTACACGGCACTTCTGGAACCCTCTCCCGCGCCTGGAGGTCCCGGATGATGTCATCGTAACTGTTGACCATGTCGTAGTGGCCCTTGGCCCGGTCCTTCAGGCCGAGCTGCTCCGGAGGAATGTGATCGGGCTGGGCCTTGGGCGCGGCACTCACTTCGATTCCGTCCAGCCTGCGGTCCACGGAGACGACGTTGTGGCTGCAGTTGTCCCGATAGCCGGGGGCCCCGGTGTTGTTGACGTCCTTCAGCCACGGGAATTCGCTGTCCAGGAACTCCTGGGCCTTCTGCGGATCCACCGACTCGTAATGGATCGCCTTTTCCTTCACGTGGTCCGTCGACCGCGCGAGGTCGCTCCAGTCCTTCGGTGCCGCGCCGGCCGCCTCGTCCGCGACCTTCGCACCGTTCGGCATGGCCTTCGGGGCCCCGGTCTCCAGCCCCTCCCGCATCGCGGCGCGCAGGCCGCCCCGGGCCAGCCCCGCGCCCTTCGTGCCGATCAGCTCGGGCACCAGGCGGCCGATGAACTCGGACGGGTCCTTCTTGAAGCCGTCCACCACGGCGTTCAGCGTCCGCTCCGGCTGGGCCACGGTCGAGACCAGGCCGGAGAGCGTCAGCGAGACGTTCTGGAGGTACTCCGCCGGGTGGGTCAGGTTGTAGGGGTCGACCGGGTTGAGGCCGCGGGCGAAGCTGACCAGGCCGGCCGTGCCCTTGATGACACCGCCCACGAAGTGGTTCAGCTCGACGCCCGTCGCCACGAAGCCGTCGACGACGTTGCCGGTGATGCGGTCCAGCGGCGGCGGCTCGGCCGGCGCATGGGTGAGGGCCTTCTTGATCTGCGCCTCGGCGTCCCCGGCGGCCGTGTTCCGCTGGGCGCGGGCCCGGGCCAGCTTCTCCCGCGCCTGCCGGATGGTCTCCTTGCCGGGGTCGTGGAACGGCCCGGGCGTCGGGCCGGGGTCCTGATCCGCCTTGATCTTGGCGTTGTAGGCGTCGACCTTCCGGTTGTACTCCTCGATCGCCTTCTCGGACGCGCTCTTGCCCCGCTTGTACAGCTCGATGGCCTCCCGCGCCTGCGACTGGGCCCACTTGACCGTGTCGGCGTACGCCTCCAGTGCCGTCCCGGCCGTCTCGCAGGCGTCGGCGGCCTGGAGCCACTTCGAGGGGTGGACGCCGAACTTCTCCCGGAAGGTGTCGCCGCCCTTGCCGCGCCAGGTGGAGGAGTCGACCTTCTTCATCCCCGAGCCGACCTTGTCGAAGGCGGCGGAGAAGTCCCGCAGGTGCTTGGCGCTGGCACGGATCTTCTCGGGGTTGCCGTGGATCAGCTCGTCGGCTTCCTCGGTCTGGCCGAGCTGCTGCTCGCCCGGCGTGGCGCCGAGGTCGGAGGCGACGCCGTCGCCCCAGTCCTCCACCGCGTCGGCGGCGTCCTCCAGACCGACGTACTCCAGGCCGTCCCCGAGCCGGTCGGTGCCCCAGTCGACGCCCTCGCCGAGCATCTTCTTGCCGGCGTCGACGCCGTCCTCGAGGGCGTTCAGCCCGTGGTTGACGCCGTCCTTCAGTCTGCCGAGGCCGTTGCCGATGTCGTCGAGGACGCCCATCAGCCCTCACCTCCGCCGGCGCCCTGCATCCGGGCGCGTTCCTCGGGGAGGGGCCGAAGGCGTCGTCGAGCATCTGCTCGTACTGCGCGTCCGTCACGCCCATCGACTCGCGGACGCGCTCCGGGCCGAGCCCCGGCAGCCCGAGGCTGTCGGACGTCATCACGTCCCGGCCGGCGTCCTTCCAGCCCTGGGCGCTGTTCTCCCAGGCCCGTTCGAAGGACTCCTTGCTGTAGTCGGCGTCCCTGATCTGGGTGATCGGGTTGTTCGACCAGACCTCGCCCCAGTCCTTGTTGGTGATCTCCTCCTCGGAGGCGTGCGGGTTGCCGATCAGCGAGTTGACGCCGACCTTCAGCGCTCCCTCGACGTACTGGTCGGTCTCGTAGTACGTCCCGGCCGCCAGCCCCGTCTTCAGCGCGAACCCGTTGCCCTCCTGGATCAGCGAGCGGACGCCCCACTCCCACCGTTCGCAGAAGGACTTGAAGGTGCCGGTGAGGCCCTCCGCGCCCAGTTCCAGACCGGACAGGGCGATGTCGCCGAAGCCCCGCCCGGCGCTCGCCTCGCCGACCATGCCGAGCTCCTTCAGCTCGGCCAGCGCCGCCGTCAGCCCCTTGGCGATCTCGTCGAGTCCGACCGCCGCCAGATCGTGTCCGTTGCCGCCGCCCCCCGTCATCGAGGCGCCCCTCCTTGCCGTGCGTGATCCACGTTGTCCACCGCGAACGCGTCCGGGACGATTCCGGTGACCGGAGGCAGCAGCACCGCGTGCTCGGGCCCGTCGGCGGCGTCCAGCGCCACCCCGCACGGCACACCGGCCTCCGGCACCGCCACGTCCAGCAGCTTCGCGCCGAGCACCGTCTGGTACGTCCACTCCCGGTCCGTCTCGTCCCGGGCGACCGCGTACCGGGCGAGCGCCGACTCGTCGGAGAAGGCCAGGATCCAGCGGATCCCGCCGAAGTCGGCGGTGAGCCAGCCGCCGTCGCGCAGCGGCACGAGGACGGCCGTGTCCCGGAAGGCCTCCAGCAGCGCCGCGAACTCCCGACGGCGGGCCGCCACCTCCTCCGGCGAGGGCCGGGCGTCCGGCTCCTCCGGGGAGGGGTCGGTGCCGGGGTCCGCCGGTGGGCGCTCGGTGTCGGGGGCGGCCGGTGGGCGCTCGGTGTCGCGGGCCGCCGGCGCGGACGCGGTGCCGGGGTGCCCGGCCGTGGGTGCGGTGCCGGGGTGCCCGGCCGCCGGCGCGGGCGCATCGTCGGGCGGCGGCGCCGCGTCCGGCGGGTCATCGGGCCGTCCGGGCCGTCCGGGCTGCTCGGGCTGTCCCTGCTGCCCGGGCCGTCGGGTCATCTCCGCGTAGTCGGCGAGTCGGGAGCGCCGTTCCGGCGCCCCCGCGCCACCCCGAAATCAGTCACCGCACAAGGCTGGCACATGAGTCACAGTGACCTCCACCTGCACCGATCACCACAGGATTCACGCACAGGATCGATACACGGGGCACACAGGACGCATGGCCGGATCCTGCGCCTCAGCAGGTGGCTTCCGGGGGAGTGAGGCGCAGCTCGGCCCAGACGGTCTTGCGGGGGAAACGGCCCTCCGCAACTCCCCAGCGGTGGGCCAGCGCCTCCACGAGGAGCAGGCCACGGCCGGACTCGGCGTCGGCATCGGCCGTCCGCACCTGGGGGAGCCGGTCACCGCGGGTGTCGGTGACCTCGATCCGGAGGGCGTCGCCGACGACGTAGAGCGTGAGCCGGAAGTCACGGCCGGGGACGCGTCCGTGGTCCGCCGCGTTCGCGGCCAGCTCGGCGACGAGTTGCCGGGCCGGGTCGAGCGGCAGATCCCACGAGCGGAGCTGTTCGGTCGCCAGCAGACGGGCGAGGCGGGCACCGCGCGGCGTGGGGGAGAGCCGCACGCTGAAGTTGCGGACGAGGGCCGGGGGTTGGGCGGTTTTCTGGTTCACGTCACTCAGCGTGGCGATGCCTGCGTACCGTGAGAAGTGACTCAGTGCGTACGTACGGTGACTGTCCGGGTGTTGTCCGGGGTGTCCGGGGCTGTCGGGCCCGGCGTACGGGTAGGGCGCTGGGAGCGACGCGGCGAGTACGACGAAGGGGCGCGGGATGACGGTCGAGGCGGAGGCGGGCCGGCTCAGGGGTGAGGCCGACGAGCCGGGGTGGGAGGTCGATCCGGACGACGAGTGGGGCGTCGCCGTCATCGCCACGGTGGGGCGGCAGCTGAAGCTGCGGCGCGAGGCGGTGGGGATGCGGGCCGCCGAGTTCGGGGCGGCGGTCGGGTACGGCGAGGACCTGGTCTACAAGGTCGAGAGCGGCAAGCGGATTCCCCGCCAGGAGTATCTGGACAGGGCCGACGAGGTGCTGGGCGCGGGCGGGCTCATCTCGGCGGCGTGGGAGGACGTGAAGAAGGTCCGGTATCCGAAGAAGGTTCGGGAGCTGGCCAAGCTGGAGGCCCAGGCCGTCGAGATCTCGGTGTACGAGTGCGTCAGCGTGAACGGCCTGCTGCAAACTCCGGAGCACGCCCGAGCACTGTTCGAGTCCTGGCAGCCGGTGTACAGCCCCGAAGAGGTGGAGCGGCTGGTGGCGGCCCGGACGGCTCGGCAGTCCGTTTTCGAGCGGTCCCCCGCCCCGGCGTTGAGCTTCGTCCATGAGGAGGCGGCACTTCGGCGCCCCGTTGGAGGCACAATGGTCTGGCGTCAGCAGCTTGAACGACTGCTGGAGGTGGGGCGGTTGCGCAACGTCAGCCTTCAGGTCATGCCGATGAGCAGCGAGGCCCACCCCGGACTGAACGGACGGATCGAGATCCTGAAGTTCGCGGACGGCAGCGCCGTGGGGCGGTCGGACGGCGCCTTCAACGGGAGGCCGACCACGGATCCCAAGCACATCCGGGTCCTCGAGCTGCGGTATGGCACGATCCGGTCTCAGGCTCTCCCGCCCCGGGAGTCGCTGGCCCTCGTCGAGCAACTGCTGGGAGAGACATGATCTGCAAGCCACCGGCCGGGACGCCTCCGAACTGGCGTGGTTCAAGAGCAGCTACAGCAGCGGCCCCGACGGTGACTCCTGCGTCGAGGTCGCCACGACCCCGGCACCGTCCACGTCCGCGACTCCAAGACCACGGAGGGCCCTCGGCTGACGCTGGCGCCCGAGGCGTGGGCGGACTTCGTGCGGTACGCCTCGGAGAGGTGAGGCTCAGGGCTCCGCTCTCCGCCACGGCGTTCGCGCTGGCCGTGTCGGCCCTGTCCGGCTGCGGGCTGATCGGGGACGACGGTGCCGACGCGTCGAGCAAGCCGCAGCGGAGCGGGAATCTACGGGAGGCCGCCGACCGGGCGGAACAGATCCTCGACGGCACCCTGGCCGGGATCGAGCCCGGCGTCGCGGCGGTCCGTGGGCCGTCCAGCGATGCGAGCTGCACGGACGTGAAGAACGACGGGACGGGCGCCAGGACCGTCACACGTCGGCGGTACGTCATGACGGTCATCTCGGAGGAGCGGCGGAGGAGCTTTTTGGGGGCGGCACCATCCTCGGACTGATATGCGGTTGAAATGTTCCACATCGATCACGCACAGGGAATCTCCGGCCGTCAAGGGGCATCGTGAGCCGAGTGAAGCGGGTTGTCGTTCCTGTGGTGTCCGCTCTGTGTCTCCTGGGGCTGGGTGGCCTGTGGTTGGCGGAACGGGGTGAAGAGCGTGAGCTTCCGGAGTCTCTCTGTGGAACCCGGCTCAGCCCGGTTCTGTTGCAGCCCCTGCTTCCGTCAGATGGCGACGTCTCGGTGGAGGACGACGTAGACCGAAGGAATCCGGGTCCCTCCTCCTGGTGTGTCCTCTATGCGGGCGAAAAGCCTGCGATGCAGTTGCGCTTCGCCTGGCACACCGACCGGATCGACCCGCTGAAGGTCGCTGGCTCGCCGTCTTCTGTCTCGCATCTCGAAAACCCTGAACGCACGGATGTTCCTCAGGGGAGTGCAGCGGTCGGGAACACGGGGGTGATCGCCACCGCGCCGTGTCGAACCACGGCGGGCGCCTACTTCACGCTGTCGGTACTGCTCGAAGAGGCGAATTCTGCGTCGGACGCGCACCGGGAAGACCTCGAAGGATTCATGCGTTCCTACTTTCCGGCGACGGTCGAGACGCTGAATTGCGCATGAAGGGGGCTTCGTGAGTCGTCGTCTGCGTGTCGCCGTGCTGCTCGCTGCCGTGGCCTTGCTGGTAGCCGGCGGCTGGTGGCTGACGGGGCGCAGTGGAACGCGCTCGCTCCCGGATTCTCTCTGCGGAACGAGGGTCCAGGCGGATCTTCTGAACCCCCTCCTCCCGCCGGAAGGGGAAGTCTCCGTGGAAGACCGTGTTGAGCGCAAGAAACCCAACCCGTCGTCCTGGTGTGCCGTGTACGTGAAGGGCGAAACCGCCGTCCGTTTGCGGTTCTCCTGGCATTCCGATCGCATCGATCCGATGCGGATCGCCGACTCCACGTCGCCCATTCTGGGGCTCGAGGATCCCAGACGTGTGGAAGTGGCCGGGAGTCGTGCCGTGGCCGGGAACAACGGCTCGATCGCCACCACGCCCTGTGAAACGCGGGGAGGTTCGCAGTTCACCCTTGCCGTGCTGCTCGACGGCGGATTCGACACGAACCGGAATGCTGACCGTTCCGACCTTGAAGCCTTCATGAAGGCATATTTCCCGGCCACCGTGGAGACGCTGGGCTGTGCGTGAGGAGGCCGGCCCGGACCGGGCCTGGCGAGGGGCGGCGGGGTGCCGCCCCGCGGGAGGGGCCGTGCCGGGCTCCGTGGCGATCTGTCGAAACACCGTAAAACGGGAGTGACGCGCATATAGACGGCAGCCGGTCTCATCTGGTGGACGGCGTGACCGGTCGGCACTGGCCAGGTGCTTTACACACGCGTAACACTGAGGCGTCCCGCGCCCGGCAACGGCGCCGAGCGCCCCTGTCCGGGATCGGGCGGCCCCGCCGTCCCCGATCCCGGCGGCAGCCGTGCCAGAAAGGGCTCCCGTGACGACGCGTTCCGACACGAAGACCACGCTCGAGAACCTGCTCGCCGAGATCGAGCGACGCAATCCCGCGCAGCCCGAGTTCCACCAGGCCGTCCACGAGGTGCTCGAGACGCTCGCGCCGGTGCTGGCGGAGCGGCCCGAGTTCGCCGAGCCGGGGCTGGTCGAGCGGCTGTGCGAGCCGGAGCGGCAGGTCATCTTCCGGGTGCCGTGGCAGGACGACGAGGGCCGCGTCCAGGTCAACCGGGGCTTCCGCGTGGAGTTCAACAGCGCGCTCGGCCCGTACAAGGGCGGCCTGCGCTTCCACCCGTCCGTGAACCTCGGGATCATCAAGTTCCTCGGCTTCGAGCAGATCTTCAAGAACGCGCTGACCGGACTCGGTATCGGCGGCGGCAAGGGCGGCAGCGACTTCGACCCGCACGGGCGCAGCGACGCGGAGGTCATGCGGTTCTGCCAGTCGTTCATGACCGAGCTGTACCGGCACATCGGCGAGCACACGGACGTCCCCGCCGGGGACATCGGCGTCGGCGGCCGGGAGATCGGCTACCTCTTCGGCCAGTACCGGCGGATCACCAACCGCTGGGAGGCCGGCGTGCTGACCGGCAAGGGCCAGGGCTGGGGCGGCTCGCTGATCCGGCCGGAGGCGACCGGCTACGGCAACGTCCTGTTCACGGCGGCGATGCTGCGCGAGCGCGGCGAGGACCTGGAGGGCCAGACCGCGGTCGTGTCCGGTTCCGGGAACGTCGCGATCTACACCATCGAGAAGCTGGCCGCCCTCGGTGCCAACGCGGTGACCTGCTCGGACTCGTCCGGCTACGTCGTCGACGAGAAGGGCATCGACCTGGAGCTGCTGCGGCAGGTCAAGGAGGTCGAGCGCGGCCGGGTCGGCACGTACGCCGAGCGCCGCGGCTCGTCGGCGCGCTTCGTCCCGGGCGGCCGGGTCTGGGAGGTCCCGGCCGACATCGCCCTGCCCTCGGCCACCCAGAACGAACTGGACGAGAACGACGCCGCGGCCCTGATCCGCAACGGCGTGAAGGCGGTCTCGGAGGGCGCGAACATGCCGACGACCCCGCAGGCCGTCCACCTCTTCCAGCAGGCGGGCGTCGCCTTCGGCCCGGCAAGGCGGCCAACGCGGGCGGTGTCGCCGTCAGCGCCCTGGAGATGGCCCAGAACCACGCCCGTACGTCGTGGCCGGCGGCCCGCGTCGAGGAGGAACTGGCGGGGATCATGAACGGCATCCACGCCACCTGCCACGAGACCGCCGCCCGCTACGGCGCCCCGGCGACTACGTGACCGGCGCGAACATCGCCGGCTTCGAACGCGTGGCCGACGCCATGCTCGCCCAGGGCGTCATCTGAGGTACGGGTGAACGCGCCGCCGACGCCGAACGGGACGTCGGCGGCGAGTCGAGCGACCCGGCCGCCACCTCGCCGCGCGTCCGGCGCCGCACGCCCGGGCGGGCGCCGGTGCGTCATCGACACCCGGGACGCGGTGCTGGGCGCCGGGTGGACATGGCGGGGGCCGGCTCTGGTTCCGGCTCCGCGCCCCTGGCACGGACACGGAGAGTGCCGGGACGGTGGCCCGGAACGCCGGGGCCCGCCTCCCCGGGCCGCGGAGTTTGACCCCCGTCACCCCGGGGTAATCTCTTCGGCTCGATTGGCCAGCCCCTGCCCCATATGGCAGACTGTCCGAGTTGCTCGGTCGAGTGTTGATGCTGCGCGCCTCCCGCCGGGAGGACCGGAAGCGAGTCCCACAGTACTCGTCGTCCCTGATCAGGGGCGGACGTACGGGAATCTTCCGGGAAGCGTGGGCGCGGCGCCGGCCAGGCACCCGGTGGGCCTCTCGCCCCCGGCCCGCGGTTCCGGAAGGGTCCGCACTCCCCAGCAGGGATGTTCGAACAAGGGACATCTGTGTCAGCGGGAGCGCGACACGCCCGACCGCGTGGGTCGGAGCGAGGGCAGGAAACTCCGGGTTCCAGAGCGTAATGAGAGACAGGACTACGAAGTAGCCATGGCGGGACAGAAGATCCGCATCCGGCTCAAGGCCTACGACCACGAGGTCATCGACTCCTCGGCGAAGAAGATCGTCGAGACGGTGACCCGCACTGGTGCGTCGGTCGCGGGCCCGGTGCCGCTGCCCACTGAGAAGAACGTGTACTGCGTCATCAAGTCGCCGCACAAGTACAAGGACTCGCGCGAGCACTTCGAGATGCGCACGCACAAGCGCCTGATCGACATCCTCGACCCGACCCCCAAGACCGTTGACTCTCTGATGCGACTCGACCTCCCGGCCGGTGTCGACATCGAGATCAAGCTCTGAGGCCGGTGATCTGAAGAGATGGCTAAGCAGATCAAGGGCATCCTGGGCGAGAAGCTCGGTATGACGCAGGTGTGGGACGAGAACAACCGCGTTGTTCCCGTCACCGTCGTCAAGGCCGGGCCGAACGTCGTCACCCAGGTCCGCACGAACGACGTCGACGGCTACGAGTCCGTCCAGATCGCCTTCGGCGAGATCGACCCGCGCAAGGTGAACAAGCCCCTCAAGGGTCACTTCGCCAAGGCCGACGTCACCCCCCGTCGTCACCTCGTCGAGATCCGCACGTCGGACGCCTCCGAGTACACGCTGGGCCAGGAGATCACCGCCGAGGTGTTCGAGGCCGGCGTGAAGGTCGACGTCACCGGCAAGAGCAAGGGCAAGGGCTTCGCCGGTGTCATGAAGCGCCACAACTTCGGTGGCCTCGGCGCCGGCCACGGCACCCAGCGCAAGCACCGCTCGCCCGGTTCCATCGGCGGCTGCGCCACCCCGGGCCGTGTGTTCAAGGGCCTCCGCATGGCGGGTCGCATGGGCAACGAGCGGGTCACCACCCAGAACCTGACCGTCCACGCCGTTGACGCGGAGAAGGGTCTGCTGCTCATCAAGGGCGCGGTTCCCGGTCCGAACGGCGGCCTCGTCCTGGTCCGCACCGCGGCCAAGGGGGCCTGAGGTAACCGATGAGCACTGTTGACATCCTTTCGCCGGCGGGCGACAAGGCCGGTACCGTCGAGCTCCCCGCGGAGATCTTCGGCGTTGAGAAGGTCAGCATTCCGCTGATCCACCAGGTCGTCGTCGCGCAGCTGGCCGCTGCCCGCCAGGGCACCCACAAGACCAAGACCCGCGGTGAAGTCCGCGGCGGTGGCAAGAAGCCGTACCGCCAGAAGGGCACCGGCCGCGCCCGTCAGGGTTCGACCCGCGCGCCGCAGTTCGCCGGTGGTGGCGTCGTGCACGGTCCCGTGCCGCGCGACTACTCGCAGCGCACCCCGAAGAAGATGAAGGCTGCCGCTCTGCGTCACGCCCTCACCGACCGGGCGCGTCACAACCGCATCCACGTCGTCTCCGGCGTGGTCGAGGGCGAGACCCCGTCCACCAAGGCCGCCAAGAGCCTGTTCGGCAAGATCAGCGAGCGCAAGAACCTGCTCCTGGTCGTCGACCGCTCCGACGAGGCCGCGTGGCTGTCCGCCCGCAACCTGCCCCAGGTCCACATCCTGGAGCCGGGCCAGCTGAACACGTACGACGTTCTCGTCTCCGACGACGTGGTCTTCACCAAGGCTGCCTTCGAGTCCTTCGTGTCCGGCCCGAAGGCCAATGACACCGAAGGGAGCGAGGTCTGATGGCCATCCGTCACCCCGCTATCGCCTCCAAGGCCGCGAAGAAGGCCAAGGCCGCCCGCGTCGCCAAGGCGCGTCGCCACGCCGCCGAGGGCAAGAACACCGTCGTCACCCCGGCGAGCAAGGCGTACACGGACCCCCGTGACGTCCTGCTGAAGCCGGTCGTGTCCGAGAAGAGCTACGCGCTCCTCGACGAGAACAAGTACACGTTCATCGTCGACCCGCGGGCCAACAAGACCCAGATCAAGGAGGCCGTGCAGTCGGTCTTCTCGGTCAAGGTCACCGGGGTCAACACGATCAACCGCCAGGGCAAGCGCAAGCGGACCCGCACCGGCTTCGGCCAGCGCGCGTCCACCAAGCGCGCGATCGTGACCCTCGCCGAGGGCGACCGTATCGACATCTTCGGCGGTCCGACCTCCTGACGGAGGTCCGGATCGTCCGAATATCGGACGAGGACTGAGAAATGGGTATCCGCAAGTACAAGCCGACGACTCCTGGCCGTCGTGGCGCCAGCGTCGCCGACTTCGTCGAGGTCACGCGGTCCACGCCGGAGAAGTCGCTGGTTCGCCCGCTGCACAGCAAGGGCGGCCGTAACAACGCCGGTCGTGTGACCGTTCGCCACCAGGGTGGCGGACACAAGCGCGCCTACCGCGTGATCGACTTCCGTCGTCACGACAAGGACGGCGTGCCGGCGAAGGTCGCGCACATCGAGTACGACCCCAACCGCACCGCGCGCATCGCGCTCCTGCACTACGCGGACGGCGAGAAGCGCTACATCCTCGCGCCGCGTGGCCTGAACCAGGGCGACCGCGTCGAGAACGGTCCCGGGGCCGACATCAAGCCGGGCAACAACCTGGCCCTCCGCAACATCCCGGTCGGTACCACGATCCACGCGATCGAGCTCCGTCCCGGTGGCGGTGCCAAGTTCGCCCGTTCCGCCGGTGCCTCCGTGCAGCTGCTCGCGAAGGAGGGCGCCTACGCCCACCTGCGCATGCCGTCCGGCGAGATCCGTCTGGTCGACGTCCGCTGCCGCGCCACCGTGGGCGAGGTCGGCAACGCCGAGCAGTCGAACATCAACTGGGGTAAGGCCGGCCGCAAGCGCTGGCTGGGCGTTCGCCCGACCGTCCGTGGTGTGGTCATGAACCCGGTCGACCACCCGCACGGTGGTGGTGAGGGTCGTACCTCCGGTGGCCGCCACCCGGTCTCCCCGTGGGGCAAGAAGGAAGGCCGTACTCGTTCGCCCAAGAAGGCGTCGAACAAGTACATCGTCCGCCGCCGCAAGACGAACAAGAAGCGCTAAGGACGGGTTGAGATGCCTCGTAGCTTGAAGAAGGGGCCCTTCGTCGACGACCACCTGATGAAGAAGGTGGACGCCCAGAACGAAGCCGGCACCAAGAACGTCATCAAGACCTGGTCCCGTCGCTCGATGATCGTCCCGGCGATGCTGGGCCACACGATCGCGGTGCACAACGGCAAGACCCACATCCCGGTGTTCGTCACCGAGTCGATGGTCGGCCACAAGCTCGGCGAGTTCTCGCCGACCCGCACCTTCCGGGGCCACGTCAAGGAAGACCGGAAGTCGAAGCGCCGCTAGGCGCGGATCGCAACAGACACGTAAGTAACTGGAAGGACAACCATGGAAGCCAGGGCCCAGGCGCGGTACATCCGCGTCACGCCCATGAAGGCCCGCCGTGTGGTGGACCTCATCCGTGGCATGGACGCCACGGAGGCCCAGGCCGTCCTGCGATTCGCTCCGCAGGCAGCCTCGGTTCCGGTGGGCAAGGTGCTCGACAGCGCCATTGCCAACGCCGCGCACAACTACGACCACACCGATGTCGACAGCCTCTACATCTCCGAGGCCTACGTCGACGAGGGCCCGACCCTGAAGCGGTTCCGCCCGCGCGCCCAGGGCCGTGCCTACCGGATCCGCAAGCGGACCAGCCACATCACCGTGGTCGTCAGCAGCAAGGAAGGAACCCGGTAATGGGCCAGAAGGTAAACCCGCACGGGTTCCGGCTCGGTGTCACGACCGACTTCAAGTCGCGTTGGTACGCCGACAAGCTGTACAAGGACTACGTCAAGGAAGACGTCGCCATCCGCCGGATGATGACGTCCGGCATGGAGCGCGCCGGCATCTCCAAGGTGGAGATCGAGCGCACCCGTGACCGCGTCCGCGTCGACATCCACACCGCGCGTCCGGGCATCGTCATCGGCCGCCGTGGCGCCGAGGCCGACCGCATCCGCGGCGACCTCGAGAAGCTCACGGGCAAGCAGGTCCAGCTGAACATCCTCGAGGTCAAGAACCCCGAGACCGACGCTCAGCTCGTGGCCCAGGCCGTTGCCGAGCAGCTGTCCTCCCGCGTCTCCTTCCGCCGCGCCATGCGCAAGAGCATGCAGTCGGCGATGAAGGCGGGCGCCAAGGGCATCAAGATCCAGTGCGGTGGCCGCCTCGGCGGCGCCGAGATGTCCCGCTCGGAGTTCTACCGCGAGGGCCGCGTGCCCCTGCACACGCTCCGCGCCAACGTGGACTACGGCTTCTTCGAGGCCAAGACGACCTTCGGCCGCATCGGCGTGAAGGTCTGGATCTACAAGGGCGACGTCAAGAACATCGCCGAGGTCCGCGCCGAGAACGCCGCCGCCCGTGCCGGCAACCGCCCGGCCCGTGGTGGCGCGGACCGCCCGGCCCGTGGCCGTGGCGACCGGCGTGGTCGCAAGCCGCAGCAGCAGGCTCCGGCCGCCGAGGCCCCCAAGGCCGAGGCGCCCGCAGCCGCCGCCGCTCCGGCTGAGAGCACCGGAACGGAGGCCTGACCACCATGCTGATCCCCGTAGGGTCAAGCACCGCAAGCAGCACCACCCCAAGCGCAACGGCATGTCCAAGGGTGGAACGCAGGTTGCGTTCGGCGAGTACGGCATCCAGGCGCTGACCCCGGCGTACGTCACGAACCGCCAGATCGAGGCGGCTCGTATCGCCATGACCCGTCACATCAAGCGTGGCGGCAAGGTCTGGATCAACATCTACCCGGACCGCCCCCTCACCAAGAAGCCGGCCGAGACCCGCATGGGTTCCGGTAAGGGTTCGCCGGAGTGGTGGGTGGCCAACGTCAAGCCCGGACGCGTCATGTTCGAGCTGTCGTACCCCAACGAGAAGATCGCGCGCGAGGCCCTGACCCGTGCGGCTCACAAGCTGCCGATGAAGTGCAAGATCGTCAAGCGCGAGGCAGGTGAAGCGTGATGTCGGCCGGTACCAAGGCGTCCGAGCTGCGCGAGCTGGGCAACGAGGAGCTTCTGGCGAAGCTCCGCGAGGCCAAGGAAGAGCTGTTCAACCTCCGCTTCCAGGCGGCGACGGGCCAGCTCGAGAACCACGGCCGTCTCAAGGCGGTCCGCAAGGACATCGCCCGGATCTACACCCTCATGCGTGAGCGTGAGCTCGGCATCGAGACGGTGGAGAACGCCTGATGAGCGAGAGCAACGTGACTGAGAACAAGACGGAGCAGCGCGGCTTCCGCAAGACCCGCGAGGGTTACGTCGTCAGCGACAAGATGGACAAGACCGTCGTCGTCGCCGTCGAGGACCGCGTCAAGCACGCGCTGTACGGCAAGGTCATCCGCCGTACGAACAAGCTCAAGGCGCACGACGAGCAGAACGCCGCGGGTGTCGGCGACCGCGTCCTCCTCATGGAGACCCGGCCGCTGTCCGCGACCAAGCGCTGGCGCGTCGTCGAGATCCTCGAGAAGGCCAAGTAGGCATTTCGCGCAAGCGAAATCCCACAAGTACGCCTGCGGGCAGACCCGCAGGACAGTTCCGCCAGGCTCGGCAGGGGCCCTCGCATGAGGCCCCTGCCGGGAACCGGCAGACATTCAGGAGATAGACGTGATCCAGCAGGAGTCGCGACTGCGTGTCGCCGACAACACGGGTGCGAAGGAGATCCTCTGCATCCGTGTGCTCGGCGGCTCCGGTCGCCGCTACGCGGGTATCGGTGACGTCATCGTCGCCACCGTCAAGGACGCGATCCCCGGTGGCAACGTGAAGAAGGGTGACGTCGTCAAGGCGGTCATCGTTCGCACCGTCAAGGAGCGCCGCCGCCCGGACGGCTCGTACATCCGCTTCGACGAGAACGCCGCCGTCATCCTCAAGAACGACGGCGACCCTCGCGGCACCCGTATTTTCGGCCCGTGGGCCGTGAGCTGCGCGAGAAGAAGTTCATGAAGATCATCTCCCTCGCGCCGGAGGTGCTGTGAGCATGAAGATCAAGAAGGGCGACCTGGTCCAGGTCATCACCGGCAAGGACAAGGGCAAGCAGGGCAAGGTCATTGCCGCTTACCCGCGCGAGGAGCGCGTCCTGGTCGAGGGTGTCAACCGGGTCAAGAAGCACACCAAGGCCGGTCCGACCGCTCGCGGTTCGCAGGCCGGCGGGATCGTGACCACCGAGGCCCCGATCCACGTGAGCAACGTTCAGCTCGTCGTGGAGAAGGACGGCAAGAAGGTCGTGACCCGCGTCGGTTACCGCTTCGACGACGAAGGCAACAAGATCCGCGTTGCCAAGCGGACGGGTGAGGACATCTGATGGCTACCACCACTGCTCCGCGTCTGAAGACGAAGTACCGCGAGGAGATCGCGGGCAAGCTGCGTGACGAGTTCAAGTACGAGAACGTCATGCAGGTCCCCGGCCTCGTCAAGATCGTGGTCAACATGGGTGTCGGCGACGCCGCCCGTGACTCGAAGCTGATCGAGGGCGCGATCCGCGACCTGACCACCATCACCGGTCAGAAGCCGGCCGTCACCAAGGCCCGCAAGTCCATCGCGCAGTTCAAGCTGCGCGAGGGCCAGCCGATCGGTGCCCACGTCACGCTCCGTGGCGACCGCATGTGGGAGTTCCTGGACCGCACCCTGTCGCTCGCGCTGCCGCGCATCCGCGACTTCCGCGGCCTGTCCCCCAAGCAGTTCGACGGCCGTGGCAACTACACCTTCGGTCTCACGGAGCAGGTCATGTTCCACGAGATCGACCAGGACAAGATCGACCGCGTCCGGGGTATGGACATCACCGTGGTGACCACGGCGACCAACGACGAAGAGGGCCGTGCCCTTCTCCGTCACCTCGGCTTCCCGTTCAAGGAGGCGTGAGCGAGATGGCGAAGAAGGCTCTCATCGCGAAGGCTGCTCGCAAGCCCAAGTTCGGTGTGCGCGCGTACACCCGTTGCCAGCGCTGCGGCCGTCCGCACTCCGTGTACCGCAAGTTCGGCCTCTGCCGCGTGTGCCTTCGTGAGATGGCTCACCGTGGCGAGCTGCCGGGCGTGACCAAGAGCTCCTGGTAAGCCCTCCAGCAGGGATTACCAAGGCTCTCGGTAAGCAGACAGGGCGGTCAGGCGCCCAGCCCGCATGGCTTAGGCTTGTGGGGTTGGGCGTCTGCTCCCGCCCGTACGTCCGCGGACAGTAGTCCGCTCATTGAATGCTTACTACGCCGTAGGTCCACCGCGCCGCACCCGTCCCGTCTCGGATCGGGGAGAGGGATGGCGCACCAGGAAACCCCGGCGAGAGAGGCCGAAGGCCAATTCATGACCATGACTGATCCGATCGCAGACATGCTCACGCGTCTGCGGAACGCGAACTCGGCGTACCACGACACCGTGGCGATGCCGCACTCGAAGATCAAGTCGCACATCGCGGAGATCCTCCAGCAGGAGGGCTTCATCACGGGCTGGAAGGTCGAGGACGCCGAGGTCGGCAAGAACCTCGTCCTGGAGCTGAAGTTCGGCCCCAACCGTGAGCGCTCCATCGCGGGCATCAAGCGGATCTCGAAGCCCGGTCTCCGGGTGTACGCGAAGTCCACCAACCTGCCGAAGGTGCTCGGCGGCCTGGGCGTGGCCATCATCTCCACGTCGCACGGTCTCCTCACCGACAAGCAGGCCGGCAAGAAGGGCGTGGGTGGGGAAGTCCTCGCCTACGTCTGGTAGCGGAAGGGAACGGAGGAAACAGCTATGTCGCGCATCGGCAAGCTCCCCATCGCGGTTCCCGCCGGCGTGGACGTCACCATCGACGGCCGTACGGTCAAGGTCAAGGGCCCCAAGGGCGAGCTGACCCACACCGTCTCGGCGCCGATCGAGGTCGTCAAGGGTGAGGACGGCGTCCTGAACGTCACCCGCCCCAACGACGAGCGTCAGAACAAGGCCCTGCACGGCCTGTCCCGCACGCTGGTGGCGAACATGATCACCGGCGTGACCCAGGGTTACGTGAAGAAGCTCGAGATCAGCGGTGTCGGTTACCGCGTTGTCGCCAAGGGCCAGAACCTGGAGTTCTCCCTCGGCTACAGCCACCCGATCCTGGTCGAGGCCCCGAGGGCATCACCTTCAAGGTGGAGGCCCCCACCCGTTTCTCGGTCGAGGGCATCGACAAGCAGAAGGTCGGCGAGGTCGCGGCCAACATCCGCAAGCTGCGCAAGCCCGACCCGTACAAGGCCAAGGGCGTCAAGTACGAGGGCGAAGTCATCCGCCGCAAGGTCGGAAAGGCGGGTAAGTAAGCCATGGCATACGGGCAGAAGATCCTCAAGGGCGACGCCTACAAGCGCGCCTCGATCAAGCGCCGTCACATCCGGATCCGCAAGAAGGTCTCGGGTACCGCGGAGCGCCCCCGTCTGGTCGTGACCCGCTCCAACCGCCACATCGTGGCGCAGGTGATCGACGACCTGAAGGGCCACACCCTGGCGTCGGCGTCCACCCTGGACAGCTCGATCCGCGGTGGCGAGGGCGACAAGTCCGCGCAGGCCAAGCAGGTCGGCGCCCTGGTCGCCGAGCGTGCCAAGGCCGCCGGTGTCGAGGCCGTCGTGTTCGACCGTGGTGGCAACCAGTACGCCGGGCGCATCGCCGCCCTGGCGGACGCCGCCCGCGAAGCCGGGCTCAAGTTCTGAGCCGCTTGTAGCTAGCGGAAAGAGAGAGGTAATCCAATGGCTGGACCCCAGCGCCGCGGAAGCGGTGCCGGTGGCGGCGAGCGGCGGGACCGGAAGGGCCGTGACGGCGGCGCTGCTGCCGCCGAGAAGACCGCGTACGTCGAGCGCGTCGTCGCGATCAACCGCGTCGCCAAGGTTGTGAAGGGTGGTCGTCGCTTCAGCTTCACCGCGCTGGTCGTGGTGGGCGACGGTGACGGCACCGTGGGTGTCGGATACGGCAAGGCCAAGGAGGTGCCGGCCGCCATCGCCAAGGGTGTGGAGGAGGCCAAGAAGCACTTCTTCAAGGTCCCCCGGATCCAGGGCACCATCCCGCACCCGATCCAGGGTGAGAAGGCTGCCGGCGTCGTGCTGCTCAAGCCCGCGTCCCGGGTACCGGTGTTATCGCCGGTGGTCCGGTGCGTGCCGTGCTCGAGTGCGCCGGTATCCACGACGTGCTGTCGAAGTCGCTCGGCTCCGACAACGCCATCAACATCGTGCACGCGACCGTGGAGGCCCTCAAGGGCCTGCAGCGTCCCGAGGAGATCGCGGCCCGCCGTGGTCTGCCGCTCGAGGACGTCGCCCCCGCGGCCCTGCTGCGTGCGCGTGCCGGGGCGGGTGCGTGATCATGGCACAGCTCAAGATTACGCAGGTCAAGTCCTACATCGGCAGCAAGCAGAACCACCGTGACACCCTGCGTTCGCTTGGCCTGAAGAAGGTCAACGACGTGGTCGTCAAGGAGGACCGCCCGAGTTCCGCGGCATGGTGCACACCGTCCGCCACCTCGTGACGGTCGAGGAGGTCGACTGATCATGGCGGAGCAGAACCCGCTCAAGATCCACAACCTCCGTCCCGCCCGGGCGCCAAGACCGCGAAGACCCGTGTGGGTCGCGGTGAGGCGTCGAAGGGTAAGACGGCCGGTCGTGGTACGAAGGGTACGAAGGCCCGCTACCAGGTTCCGGAGCGCTTCGAGGGCGGCCAGATGCCGCTCCACATGCGCCTCCCGAAGCTGAAGGGCTTCAAGAACCCGTTCAAGACCGAGTACCAGGTCGTGAACCTCGACAAGCTGGCCAAGCTCTACCCGCAGGGTGGCGAGGTCACGGTCGAGGACCTGGTCGCCAAGGGCGCCGTTCGCAAGAACAGCCTGGTCAAGGTCCTCGGCGAGGGCGAGATCTCCGTGGCGCTGACGGTGAAGGTCGACAAGGCCTCCACCTCCGCCAAGGAGAAGATCGCCGCCGCCGGCGGCAGCGTCACCGAGCTCGTCTGAACACCTCAGGCGTGTCGATGACTTGAACGATCCCGACCGGGGATACCCACAAATGGGGTATCCCCGGTTGGTCGTTCCAAGGGCATAGGTCTCGCCGGTAAGGTGGCCTGCACTGCCCACTTTCACGGGTGTCACACATGGGGCACCCTTGGCGGCAGTTGACCGTTAGCTATTAAGTCGTCAGTCGAACCTCAAGACCGTCACCCTTGACGCAGTTGCGCGGGGGTCGCAGGAGGCACCGTGCTCACCGCGTTCGCCCGGGCGTTCAAGACGCCCGACCTGCGCAAGAAGCTGCTCTTCACGCTGGGCATCATCGTGGTGTACCGGATCGGTACGCACATCCCGATCCGGGCGTCGACTACAAGGCCGTTCAGGAGTGTGTGGACCAGGCGTCCGGCAACCAGGGCCTCTTCGGTCTGGTCAACATGTTCAGCGGCGGCGCCCTGCTCCAGATCACGGTGTTCGCGCTCGGCATCATGCCGTACATCACGGCGAGCATCATCCTGCAGCTGCTGACCGTGGTGATCCCGCGCCTGGAAGCCCTGAAGAAGGAAGGGCAGGCGGGTACCGCGAAGATCACGCAGTACACCCGCTACCTGACCATCGCGCTGGCCATCCTCCAGGGCACCGGCCTCGTCGCCACCGCCCGCAGCGGCGCCCTCTTCTCCGGCTGCACGGTCGCCAACCAGGTCGTCCCCGACCAGGCCATCTTCACCACCGTCGTCATGGTGATCACCATGACCGCCGGTACGGCCGTCGTGATGTGGCTCGGCGAGCTGATCACCGACCGCGGCATCGGCAACGGCATGTCGATCCTGATGTTCATCTCGATCGCCGCGACCTTCCCGTCCGCCCTGTGGGCCATCAAGCAGCAGGGTGACCTGGCCGGCGGCTGGATCGAGTTCGGCACGGTGGTCGCCGTCGGACTGGTCATGATCGGCCTGGTGGTCTTCGTCGAGCAGGCGCAGCGCCGCATCCCGGTCCAGTACGCGAAGCGCATGATCGGCCGCCGCTCCTACGGCGGCACGTCGACCTACATCCCCCTGAAGGTCAACCAGGCGGGCATCATCCCTGTGATCTTCGCCTCGTCGCTGCTCTACATCCGGCGCTGATCGTCCAGTTCTCCAACTCGACGGCCGGCTGGGCCCGCTGGATCGAGCAGAACCTCGCGGACACGGCGGCCGCGCCGCACGTCGTCCTGTACTTCCTGCTCATCGTCTTCTTCGCGTTCTTCTACGTGGCCATCACCTTCAACCCCGAAGAAGTCGCCGACAACATGAAGAAGTATGGTGGCTTCATCCCGGGCATCCGGGCTGGCCGACCGACCGCTGAGTATCTGAGCTACGTACTCAACCGGATCACCTGGCCGGGTTCGCTGTATCTGGGTCTGATCGCTCTCGTGCCGACGATGGCGTTGGCAGGTTTCGGGGCAAACCAGAACTTCCCGTTCGGTGGCACCAGCATCCTGATCATCGTGGGTGTGGGCCTCGAGACGGTGAAGCAGATCGAGAGCCAGCTCCAGCAGCGCAATTACGAAGGGTTCCTCCGCTGATGCGAATCGTCCTCGTCGGGCCGCCGGGTGCCGGAAAGGGTACGCAGGCCACCCGCCTTGCCGAGACGCTGCACATCCCGCACATCTCCACGGGCGACCTGTTCCGCGCCAACATCAGCCAGCAGACCGAGCTGGGCAAGCTGGCCAAGTCCTACATGGACGCCGGCAACCTCGTACCGGACGAGGTCACCATCGCCATGGCGAAGGACCGCATGGAGCAGCCCGACGCCGCCGGCGGCTTCCTGCTGGACGGCTTCCCGCGGAACGTCTCCCAGGCCGAGGCGCTGGACGAGCTGCTCGAGACCGAGCAGATGCAGCTCGACGCGGTGCTGGACCTGGAGGCCCCGGAGGAAGAGGTCGTCAAGCGCATCGCCGGCCGGCGGGTGTGCCGCAACGAGTCGGCGCACGTCTTCCACGTGACGTACTCGCCGCCGAAGCAGGAGGGCGTCTGCGACGTCTGCGGCGGGGAGCTGTACCAGCGGGACGACGACTCCGAGGAGACGGTCCGCAAGCGGCTGGAGGTCTACCACACGCAGACCGAGCCGATCATCGACTACTACAAGGCGCAGGGTCTGGTCGTGACCATCTCCGCGATGGGGAAGGTCGACGAGGTCACCGGCCGCGCGCTGGAGGCGCTGAAGCGCAAGTAGTCTCTCCGCGCAGGCTGCAGCCGCGGTTCCTGTAAGGGGGCCGCGGCTGCCGCGTGCGGGGTGGGGTGCGCAGCCCGTCGCCCATCCGTGCCGCCCCGGCGCGGCACGACTGCCCGCGGAGTGCGGGGGCTTTCCCCGTATCGTGGGCAGTGGTCCTCTGTTTCCCGGTCCAAGAAAGGCCGCAGCCCCCATGGTGCAGATCAAGAGCCCCGAGCAGATCGCCAAGATGCGTGAGGCGGGGTTGGTCGTCGCCGCCATCCACGCGGCCACGCGCGAGGCCGCCGTGCCCGGTGCCACGACCAAGGACCTGGACCAGGTCGCCCGCAAGGTGCTCGCGGAGCACAACGCCAAGCCGAACTTCCTCGGGTACGGCGGTTTCCCCGCGACGATCTGCACGTCCGTGAACGAGGTCGTCGTCCACGGCATCCCCTCCGACGAGGTCGTCCTCAAGGACGGGGACATCATCTCCATCGACTGCGGCGCGATCATCGACGGCTGGCACGGTGACGCGGCCTACACGGCGTTCGTGGGCTCCGGTCACGCCCCGGAGCTGGTCGAGCTGTCCCGGGTCACCGAGGAGTCGATGTGGGCCGGCATCGCGGCCATGAAGCAGGGCAACCGGCTGGTCGACATCTCGCGGGCCATCGAGACGTACATCCGTCGTCAGCCCAAGCCGGGCGGCGGCCGGTACGGGATCATCGAGGACTACGGCGGCCACGGCATCGGCACCGAGATGCACATGGACCCCCACCTGCTGAACTACGTCGACCGGCGCCGCGGCAAGGGCCCGAAGCTGGTCCCCGGCTTCTGCCTCGCCATCGAGCCGATGGTCTCCCTGGGCACCCCGAAGACGGTCGTCCTGGAGGACGACTGGACGGTCGTGACCACGGACGGCACCTGGTCGTCCCACTGGGAGCACTCCGTCGCCCTCACGGAGGACGGCCCCCTGGTCCTGACGGCCCCCGACGGGGCAAGGCCAAGCTGGCCGAGTACGGCATCACGGCCGCCCCCGACCCGCTCGGCTGACCGCCCCCGACCCGCTCGGCTGACCGCCCCCGACCCGCTCAGGTGGCCGGTTCCGGCCCGCTCAGGGGGCCGGCTCCGGCCCGTTCGGGTGGCCGGCTGCCACCCGTTCGGGTGCCCCCGACCCCGTTGCGTAACGATCTCGCGGGTGGGGCAGACTTCCTCGTTTCGCCTTTCCGGGTGTGCTGACGTAGACTGACTCGTCGGCTCTTGTGCACCCGCATGTCTGCATGCCCGTAGACGTTGCGCTCGGTACACGACGGAGTCGATCAAGGTAGTCGATTCGAAGGGCGAAGCGTGGCCAAGAAGCAAGGTGCCATCGAGATCGAGGGCACTGTCGTCGAGTCTCTGCCGAACGCCATGTTCAAGGTCGAGCTCCAGAACGGCCACCAGGTCCTGGCACACATCAGCGGCAAGATGCGCATGCACTACATCCGCATCCTCCCTGACGACCGGGTCGTGGTGGAGCTGTCTCCGTACGACCTGACGCGTGGCCGGATCGTCTACCGGTACAAGTAGATCTTGCCCACGTCCCGCGGCGGCGACGCCGTGGGTCCGCCGGCAACTGACCCGGAGAACCTCACATCCCATGAAGGTCAAGCCGAGCGTCAAGAAGATCTGCGACAAGTGCAGGGTGATCCGCCGTCACGGCCGGGTCATGGTCATCTGCGACAACCCGCGCCACAAGCAGCGCCAGGGCTGACGCACGACCGACCGCACCCTCTGCATTCACATCGCAGGGATTCGCGCGACGCGAGCTGAATATGTTCATACGCAGGGCCCGGGCGGCGTGAGCCGTCTGACACCCCCGGTTCGGAGGCCGGGGACCCAGTTCGTACCTAGTACGGCGGCTGGGAGCCGGTCCTGCGGAAGACCTCCGAAGATCACCAGGAGCCATTGAATGGCACGCGTTTCCGGTGTTGACATCCCGCGCGACAAGCGCGTGGAGATCGCCCTCACCTACGTGTTCGGCATCGGCCGGACCCTCTCCCAGCAGACGCTGGCTGCCACCGGCGTCGACCCGAACACCCGCGTCCGCGACCTCTCCGAGGAGCAGCTCGTCGCGATCCGCGAGTACGTCGACAACAACATCAAGACCGAGGGTGACCTCCGTCGCGAGATCCAGGCCGACATCCGCCGCAAGGTCGAGATCGGCACGTACCAGGGTCTGCGTCACCGTCGCGGTCTGCCCGTCCGCGGCCAGCGCACCAGCACCAACGCCCGCACCCGCAAGGGCCCGCGTCGCGCCATCGCCGGCAAGAAGAAGCCGGGCAAGAAGTAGTCCGCAGCGGACGCCTGTCCACGGTCTTCGCTGTAGGACCGACCACCTCCGTAGGAGTTAAGACATGCCCCCCAAGGGACGTCAGGGCGCTGCCAAGAAGGTGCGCCGCAAGGAAAAGAAGAACGTCGCTCACGGCCACGCGCACATCAAGAGCACGTTCAACAACACGATCGTGTCGATCACCGACCCGACCGGCAACGTGATCTCCTGGGCCTCCGCCGGCCACGTCGGCTTCAAGGGCTCCCGGAAGTCCACGCCGTTCGCCGCGCAGATGGCCGCCGAGTCGGCCGCCCGCCGCGCCCAGGAGCACGGCATGCGCAAGGTCGACGTGTTCGTCAAGGGCCCGGGTTCCGGTCGTGAGACCGCCATCCGCTCCCTGCAGGCCACGGGTCTCGAGGTCGGCTCCATCCAGGACGTCACCCCGACCCCGCACAACGGCTGCCGTCCGCCGAAGCGCCGCCGCGTCTGACGCGTCGCGCCTTCGAGGCCGCGGTTTTCCGGGCGGTACGGCTCTTTCGGGTCGTACCGCCCGTACCCTTGCAGTACCCGCGTCTTTGTTCCGGCGCGGTCCCGTCGGGCGTCATATAGCGGGCGCCCACGACTGAAGGATCTGATCCACACATGCTGATCGCTCAGCGTCCCTCGTTGACCGAAGAGGTCGTCGACGAGTTCCGCTCCCGGTTCGTGATCGAGCCGCTGGAGCCGGGCTTCGGCTACACCCTCGGCAACTCCCTGCGTCGGACCCTGCTCTCCTCCATCCCCGGTGCGGCCGTCACCAGCATCCGCATCGACGGTGTCCTGCACGAGTTCACCACCGTGCCGGGCGTCAAGGAGGACGTCACCGACCTGATCCTCAACATCAAGCAGCTGGTCGTCTCCTCGGAGCACGACGAGCCGGTCGTGATGTACCTGCGCAAGCAGGGCCCGGGTCTGGTCACCGCCGCCGACATCGCGCCGCCGGCCGGTGTCGAGGTGCACAACCCCGACCTCGTCCTCGCCACGCTCAACGGCAAGGGCAAGCTGGAGATGGAGCTGACCGTCGAGCGCGGTCGCGGCTACGTCTCCGCCGTGCAGAACAAGCAGGTCGGCCAGGAGATCGGCCGGATCCCGGTCGACTCGATCTACTCGCCGGTGCTCAAGGTCACGTACAAGGTCGAGGCCACGCGTGTCGAGCAGCGCACCGACTTCGACAAGCTGATCGTCGACGTCGAGACCAAGCAGGCCATGCGTCCCCGTGACGCCATGGCGTCGGCCGGCAAGACCCTGGTCGAGCTGTTCGGCCTCGCCCGCGAGCTGAACATCGACGCCGAGGGCATCGACATGGGTCCGTCCCCGACGGACGCCGCCCTCGCCGCCGACCTGGCGCTGCCGATCGAGGAGCTGGAGCTCACGGTCCGCTCCTACAACTGCCTCAAGCGTGAGGGCATCCACTCCGTGGGTGAGCTCGTCGCGCGGTCCGAGGCGGACCTGCTCGACATCCGCAACTTCGGTGCGAAGTCGATCGACGAGGTCAAGGCGAAGCTGGCCGGCATGGGCCTGGCCCTGAAGGACAGCCCGCCCGGATTCGACCCGACCGCCGCCGCGGACGCGTTCGGTGCCGATGACGACGCTGACGCCGGTTTCGTGGAGACCGAGCAGTACTGATTCGGCTGCCGGCACGTCGTGGCCGGTCGCGCAGTTCCCCGCGCCCCTTACGGGGCGCGGTCCCTTCCGGAGTTGAAAAGAACCCCGGATCTCCGACAGGCGACCGCCTGCTCGGATACTGACCCCGGTACCTGATACGGCCGGGGCAGACACACAGGAGAAAGAACCATGCCGAAGCCCACCAAGGGTGCCCGTCTGGGCGGCAGCGCCGCGCACGAGAAGCTGCTGCTCGCGAACCTCGCGAAGTCGCTCTTCGAGCACGGCAAGATCACCACGACCGAGGCCAAGGCCCGCCGTCTGCGGCCCTACGCCGAGCGTCTGATCACCAAGGCGAAGAAGGGCGACCTTCACAACCGCCGCCAGGTGCTCCAGGTCATCACGGACAAGAGCGTCGTCCACACGCTCTTCACCGAGATCGGCCCGCGGTACGAGAACCGTCCCGGTGGCTACACCCGCATCACCAAGATCGGTAACCGCCGTGGCGACAACGCGCCCATGGCCGTCATCGAGCTGGTCGAGGCGCTGACGGTCGCGCAGCAGGCGACGGGCGAGGCCGAGGCCGCCACCAAGCGTGCGGTCAAGGAGGCCGAGGAGGCCAAGGCCGAGAAGACCGAGGTCGAGAAGACCGAGGCCGCCGAGGCTCCCGCCGAGGAGTCGAAGGACGCGTAAGCGTCCGCCGGGGGCTGTGCGTGCGGCCGCGGCCTTCGTCGTGGCGTGTCGCGCAGTTCCCCGCGCCCCTTCAGGGCGTTCGCGGGCCCGTTCCTTTTGGAGCGGGCCCGCTCTTGTGTTCTTGAGAGGATCTGTACGTGAGTGAAGAAGTGGCGCCCGGGTTCGTACGGCTTCGGCTCGACCTCTCCTACGACGGGACCGACTTTTCCGGGTGGGCCAAGCAGGCCGGCGGTCGGCGGACCGTGCAGGGGGAGATCGAGGACGCGCTGCGGACCGTGACGCGGTCCCGGGAGACGTACGAGCTGACCGTGGCGGGGCGGACGGACGCCGGGGTGCACGCGCGGGGGCAGGTGGCGCACGTGGACCTCCCCGAGGCCGTGTGGCGCGAGCACCACGAGAAGCTGCTCAAGCGGCTCGCCGGGCGGCTGCCCCGGGACGTACGGGTGTGGGCGCTGCGGGAGGCGCCGAGCGGCTTCAACGCCCGGTTCTCCGCGATCTGGCGCCGCTACGCCTACCGGGTCACCGACAATCCCGGCGGTGTCGACCCGCTGCTGCGGGGCCACGTCCTGTGGCACGACTGGCCGCTCGACGTGGACGCCATGAACGAGGCCGCCCGCGGCCTGCTGGGCGAGCACGACTTCGCCGCCTACTGCAAGAAGCGGGAGGGGGCCACCACCATCCGGACGCTCCAGGAGCTGAGCCTCGTGCGGGGCCAGGACGGGATCATCACCGCCACCGTCCGGGCCGACGCCTTCTGCCACAACATGGTGCGCTCGCTGATCGGGGCCCTGCTGTTCGTGGGGGACGGGCACCGGCCGCCCGACTGGCCGGCCAAGGTCCTCGCCGCCCGGGTGCGGGACTCGGCCGTCCACGTCGTACGGCCGCACGGGCTGACGCTGGAGGAGGTCGGCTACCCGGCGGACGAGCTGCTCGCGGCCCGCAGCCGCGAGGCGCGCAACAAGCGGTCCCTGCCGGGCGCCGGCTGCTGCTGACCGGGCCCGCCGGTCACCGCCGCGCCCACGCCGCCCGGCCGGCGCCGGTCACTTCTCGGTCCACGCGGTGAGGAGGCCGCCGAGCGCGTCGGCGGTCTCCTCGGCGTCGCGGCCGTCGTCGCGGGCGCCCGGCGCCAGCTCCAGGTGGACGAAGGTGGCGTGCCGGCGCTGGGCCGACCGGCCCTGGACGTTCTCCTTGCCCTCCAGCGGGCAGCGCGCCGACCAGCCGCGGCAGACCCGCATCCCGTCCGCGTCCATGCGGTCGGCCATCGCGGCGACCTCGGCCGGCGCGCTCTGGGCGGCGCCGGTGGAGACCACGGCGTCGTAGGGGCGCTCGTCGTCGCTGTCGAAGCCGTGCAGCTGGACGCCGGGCACCCCGCGCTTGTGCAGTTCCACGACGACGGTGTGGAAGGCGCTGTCCTCGCGGTGGGCGACGTCGGCGGCGCCGCCGCGCCCCGCCCGGCGGTGGGCGCCGGCCACGACCAGGGCGCCGCCGGGATGCTCCTCCAGCAGCCGCACGCCCAGCTTCTCGGTGGCCCGGTCGGAGACCGGGTGGGGCACCTGCGCGCTCCAGCTCAGGCGGGCGTCCGCGGTCACGTAGAGGCGGCCCCAGTGCGCGCTGTCGCCGTCGCCGACGGCGGCGACCTCGTCGTAGCGGCGGCCGGAGGCGGTGTCGGTGAGCCGGGTGACGCGCAGGCCGATCGGGTCCAGCAGCCGCGCCGCCTCGCGGGCGTCACCGTCCAGCAGCCGGCCGACGCCCCGGGCCAGCCCTGCGCGCTGTTCCTCGTCGGGGGCGTGTAGTCGCCGTCGGGGCCGAGGTCCGCGGTGTAGTCGAGGATGCGGCTGCGCAGGTCCACCAGTTCCCGGGCGCTGGGGGCGGAGCGTCCCGGCGACGGCTCGGCCGCGGACTGGCAGGCGGTCAGAATCAGCGCCAAACCGGTCAGAGCGAAAATGCGAAGCAAACGTGACTGTCTCGTAATCGCGATGTCAGAGTCCGTTGTGGGGTTCGTGTGAACATGGCTCGGTGACATTGCGTAAGTCTCTCCGTATGGGTCGGGTGGTGGCGGCCTTCGCCGCGTTCGTCGGTCTGACCGCCGGGTGTGCCTCCGGACCCGCGGAGCCTCGGGTGAAGCCGGGGGACGCGCGTTCACCGTAGCCGCCGCGGGTGACGTGCTGATCCACCCCGAGCTGGTCGAGCAGGCCGCCGAGGACGCGGAGAGGACCGGCGAGGGCGAGGCCGGACTGGACTTCGGGCCGCTGTTCGCCGGGGTGAAGCCGGTCATCGCCAAGGCCGACCTCGCGATCTGTCACATGGAGACGCCCGTCGGCAGGCCCGAGGGGCCCTTCCAGGGCTACCCCGAGTTCCTGGTGCCGCCACAGGTCCTGACCGCCATGAAGGACGTGGGCTACGACACCTGCTCGACGGCCTCCAACCACACCTTCGACCACGGCCTGACGGCGGTGAAGCGCACCCTGGACGCGATGGACGACGTCGGCCTCGGCCACGCCGGCTCCGCGCGCACGCCCGAGGAGGCCGAGCGGATCACCATCCGCGAGGTCAACGGCGTCAAGGTCGCCCACCTGTCCTACTCGTGGGAGTCCTTCCTCAACCCCACGCCGGAGAAGCAGGACTGGGCGTTCAACCGGCTCAGCACCGAGGAGATCAAGAAGGCCGAGAAGCGGGCCCGGAGCCAGGGCGCCGAGGTGGTCATCCTCTCCGTGCACTGGGGGCTGGAGCACTACAACGAGCCGAGCGTGCCGCAGCTGCAGCTGGCGCAGCGGCTCACCGAGGAGACCGGCATCGATCTCGTCATCGGCCACCACGCCCATGTCGTCCAGCCGATCCAGAAGCTCAACGGCACCTGGGTCGCCTACGGCCTCGGCAACCAGGTGGCGCGGCACTCCTCGCCGACCGGCCTGACCGAGGAGGGGGCCATCGGCTGGTTCGAGTTCCGGGAGACGACCGACGGCTGGGACGTCTCCGCGAAGTACCGCACCACGCTGGTGGACATCCCGCCGGAGCTGGAGCCCGGTGAGAAGGTGCCCGAGGGTGCCGTCGAGGACCACCGGCTGGTGGACGTGCAGCAGATGCTCGACGACCCGGAGGGCCTGTCCGAGGAGCGGATCGCCCGCTACCGGCTGGCCGCCGACCGCACCCGCGGGTTCCTCTACAACCGCGGTGCGCCCGGCGGCGACGGCCTGACGCAGCTCTCGCTGGGAGCGTGACCAGAGCCACAGGCCGTTCCGCACCGCGGGAGCAACCCTGTCGGTCTTTATCAGTCTTTTCAGTGACAGCGTCGTACAGACGTGCCAGCGGTGCGTCCTGGGCGCTGGCCACCCCTCGTAGCGACCAAGGATGATCACCGGTGACATCGAGCCATGTCCCGCCCACCGCGCAGGGGCGGCGGCGCAGCCGCAGACGGGCGGACATGCCGCTGCTGGGCGGGATCCGGCCGCCGATCGCGGTGCTGTGCGTGCTGGTCCTCGCCCTGGCCGGACTCACCGCCAAGGTGCTCGGACCCGGCGGTGCGCCCGCCGTTCCGAAGGCGGTCCTGTCCTCGCAGAAGCACTTCGCCGAGGACGGTGCCATCGCGCTGCGCGCCTCGATCGACGAGCGGGTCACCGACCTGAACCGCACCGCCGCGGCGCTGAACGCGGGCAGCCCGCCGAGCCCGAGCGGGTGCTGTCCGACCTGGGCAGGACGTACCAGAAGTGGACCGGCACCACCGTGGTGGACCTGGAGAGCGGGGACGTGCTCGCCGCCCGCGGCGAAAGGATTCCGCTCGCCTGGCTCGACCGGGACGTGCTGACCGGCGAGCACGCGCTGGTGCCGCGCATGGTGCGGCTGGAGACCGGTGACGTCCGGCTGATGACGATGGCCGTCCTGGACTGGAAGGACCGCCCGCAGCAGCTGCTCATCGCCTCCAACAGCCTGTCCGTCCCCGCGATCAACCTGGGCCCCTTCCGGAGCATGGCGGTCGTGGCCCGGGACGGCGAAATCCTCGCCACCGCCGGCTTCGAGCAGTCCGAGGCGCTCAACTCCGATCAGGAGCGCAAGGAGCTCGCCTTCCTCCAGAAGCAGATGTCCCGCCTGTCCGGCCAGGCCGCCGAACGCGCCGAGCAGGACCCGGTGAGCGCCAGGGAACCCGGCTCCCGCGGCTACCCGGGCGTCAGCGGCACCCTCCTCGGCGACGACTACAACGGCCGGATCGCCACCGCCGGATACGCCTCCCTCGCCTCCTCCGACCCGGAGGAGAAGGACAGCGTCGCCGCCGGACTCGGCCTGACGGTCGTGGCGATGCTCCCCGTGGTCGCGCAGCAGGGTGCCGTCGGGCCGGACCGGGAGCTGTTCGGCCTGATCGCGGCCGGCGCCCTGGTGGTCCTCGGACTGCTCGCGGCGACGGTGCTGTGGGCCCGGGTGCAGCGGCCGCTGCTGCGGCTGTTCCTGGAGTCGCGCCGGCTGGCCCGGGGAGATGTGACCCGCCCGGTCACCGTGCCCCGCTGGGGCGAGGCCGCCCGGATCGGCTCGGCCCTGGAGCGGCTGCGCGGCCAGCTGGGCGGACCCGGGCACGAACCCGCCGCCGGCACCGGCCGCCGGGCCCGGTTCGGGGTCCGGGTGCCGCTCGCGGTGACCGCCGTCCTGCTCCTGCTGTGGTGCGTCCCGGTCGGCTGGCTGCTGAACCGCACCGACGGTTCCGTCAGCGTCCCCGCCACCATGGTCAACGACCAGCGCGACCGCACCGACCTGGTCGCCGACCGGGTCCGCCGGGCGCTGAACGAGGCCCAGGCCGACCTGGCGTCCACCTCCCGGCTGATCGACGCCGACGACCCCGGCGCCACCGGCCGGGTGCTGGCCGACGCCCTGCGGGAGCACACCCGCTACCAGGCGCTCTACGTCGTCGACGCCGGCGGCGACGTCCTCGCCCGCGCCGGCGGCGACCCGCACGCCTGGAGCGACGACAAGGACCTCGCCCTGGTCCGCGTCTCCGGCGAGGGCGGGCGCAAGCCGGTGATCCAGGCCGGGGCGCCCGTGCCGGAGCACCGGGGCACGACCCTGGTCGGCGAGATCCGGGTCGAGTTCCTGAACTCCCTGCTGAAGCGGCCCGGCCTCGGCGAGGTCCGGGTCGTCGACGCCGACGCCCGCACCCTCGCCGGCAGCGACGGCTTCCTGGCCTTCGAGGACCTGCCCGAGGACGCGCTGCCCGACCTGGTCCGCGCGGGCAACGTACGGGTGGGCGCCGGGCCCGTGGAGAACGGGCTGCTCATCCGGGAGGGCCGCGGGATCACCGTGGCCGCCGCCGCGCCGTTCTCCGGCGGCGGTGTCGCGGCCGACCTCGGCTGGACCGTCGTCAGCTGGCAGAACGCCAAGGACTTCCAGATCGCCCCGTACGAACGCGAGGACCGCAGCGTGCTCGCCGGCATGCTCGGCCTCGCCGCGATCGTCGTCTGCCTGGGCTGGATCCACCTGGTGGTCGCCCGGCCGCTGCGGGCCCTGGCCACGAGCGCCGAGAAGCTCGCCGACGGCGACCTCAAGACCGTTCTCTACCCCCGCTACCAGGACGAGGTCGGCGCCGTCGTCCGCAGCCTCGAACTGATCCGCCAGCAGCTCCAGGCCCGCCGGCAGAGCCAGGCCCGCCGCGTCGCGGAACCCCGGCTCGGCGCCGGAGGAAGGTGACCCGCCGTGCTCTACCTGTACTTCGTCCTGCTGGCCGGCAGCCTGTTCCTGCTCGCCGCGGGCATGGTGGAGCAGCGCCGGCACTACGCCGCCCTGCACTCCATCCCGTCCCGCGTCCTCGTCAACGGCATCCGCGGCAAGTCGTCCATCACCCGGCTGTGCGCGGGCGCGCTGCGCGGCGGCGACCTGGTCACCGTCGCCAAGACGACCGGCACGGCGGCGCGCTTCATCCACCCCGACGCCACCGAGGAGCCGGTCTACCGCAAGTTCGGCATCGCCAACGTGGTCGAGCAGATCGGCATCGTCCGACGGGCCGCCACCTACCGCCCCGACGCCCTCGTCATCGAGTGCATGGCGGTCATGCCGGCCCTGCAGGAGGTCAACCAGAGCAAGCTGATCCGCTCCACGATCGGCGTGCTGTGCAACGTCCGCGAGGACCACCTCGCCGAGATGGGCCCCACCCTCGACGACGTGGCCCGCTCGCTGTGCCGCTCGATGCCGGAGAACGGCATCTGCGTGACCGCCGAGAAGGAGCGCTTCCACATCCTCCAGGAGGAGGCGGACGCCCGGAACTGCCAGTTGATCTACGCCGACCCGGAGACGGTCACCGACGAGGAACTGCGCGGCTTCAGCTGGTTCACCTTCAAGGAGAACGTCGCGATCGCCCTGGTCGTCGCCGAGCTGCTCGGCGTGGAGCGCCAGGTCGCCCTGCAGGGCATGTACGACGCCCCGCCGGACCCCGGTGTGCTCTCCGTGGAGCGGTACGTCACCCACGAGGGCAAGCGGCTGGCCTTCGCCAACGTCTTCGCGGCCAACGACCCCGAGTCGACGCTGATGAACATCAACCAGCTGCTCGACCTCGGCGCCATCCGCCGCCCGCTGAACGTGGTGATCAACTGCCGCCCGGACCGCGTCGAGCGCAACGGCCAGATGGGCGAGATCGTCCCCGACCTCCAGCCGGACAACGTCTTCGTCATCGGCCACCCGCCAAGAGCGCCATCGACGCCATCCCCGCCCAGTGGCGGGACCGGGCGGTCGACCTCGGCGGCGAGAAGCGGTCCGCCGACGAGTTCATGCCGGCCCTGCTCGACCGCATGACCGACGGCTCCTCCCTGGTCGCCATCGGCAACATCCACGGCCAGGGCGAGGAACTGCTGGAATACCTGGCCGAGCTGCCGGCCGACGAGAGCGACGGCGCGCAGAGCGCACCGAGCCCGGCCGCCGCCCCGGCCCAGGCCCGGCGCCCCGCCTGGACCCGTACGCCTCGTACCCCACGGCCTACGAGGAGCGCTACCAGGCCTCCCGGACCCAGGAGATCCCGGTGATCGGCGTCCCCGCCCAGCCGACGGGGCCGTACCCGCGGCAGCACGGCACGCACCACGGGCAGTACGCCCCGCCGCCCGAGCAGCAGCCGTACGCCCCCGCGTACCCGCAGCAGCGGTACGAGCCGTACGCGCCGCACCCCGAGCCGTACGCGCCGCGCCCCGAGCAGTACGCCCCGCCCACCCGGCCTGGCCGCACCACGACGGCCCGCACGACGCCGCCGGCCACGCCCCCACGACGACCCCTACGGCGGAACCCCCGCCCGCCCGCCCGGAGACCCCGTTGACCACCGCCGCCCTGACCCCCGAGATGGCCGCCCTGGGCATCGCCATAGGTCTGTTCTTCTCGCTGCTGTGCTACCTGACCACCAACCTGTCGCCCGGCGGCATGATCACCCCCGGCTGGCTGGCCCTGACCCTGATCGAGGACCTCCAGCGCGCGGCCATGGTGGTGGGCGTCACCGCCCTGACCTACGCGGGCACCAAGGTGATGCAGCGACTGGTGATCCTCTACGGCAAGCGGCTGTTCGCCGCCGTCGTGCTCCTGGGCGTCCTGCTCCAGGCCACGGTCATGATCCTGCTGTCGATCGAGTTCCCGCTGCTGTACGGCAACCAGACCCTCGGCTTCATCGTGCCGGGCCTGATCGCCTACCAGATGGTCCGCCAGCCCAAGGGCGCCACCCTGCTGGCCACCGGCACGGTCTCCCTCATGGCCTACATCGTCGTCGCCGCCGGCCTGCTGCTCGGCGTCATGCCCACCGTCTGACCGCGTCCGAAACAACCGAGGAGTTTCCGATGGCAGGGAAGAAGAAGTCGCGGCCCGTCGTCTCCGGCCTCGTGGTGCTGGCGCTGGTGGCGACCTCCGGCTACCTCACCGTGGAGCTGCGCGAGCGGGAGGCGCCCGGCGTCACGGAGGTCCGCAACGTCGGCGTCCTCGACGGCGCCCGCGGCTCCGGCGGCGGGTCCGAGGACAAGGGCGGGGCGACCTGGTCGCGGCTGGAGAACCCGGCGCGTTCGGTGCTGCGCGGCGCCGACGGCCAGATCAAGGCCGTCTTCACCGACGGGGCCCGCACCGCGACGCTCACCGGCCCGGCCCGCACCTTCGAGGAACCGGCCTCCACCTCCTCCAAGGTCTCCACCACCGACTGGGTCCGGCTCATGCCCGAGCCGTGGAAGAAGGGCGCCGAGAAGGAGAAGTGGTTCCAGGACTGGTACGCCGAGTACGCGGACAGCAAGGAGGACGACCTGTTCGCCTTCGCCTTCCAGTACGTGGCGGGCGCCCCGCAGAAGAAGGACGAGCAGGGCGTCGTCTACGCCGGTGACGCCAACTTCGGCCCGCTGAACACCACCGGGGCCGAGGGCGGCGACCTGCGCCTGGAGCAGTCCGACTTCTACGACTACCTCGGCGTGTCCTACCCGTTCCGGGACGGCTCGACGGGCACGCCCGAGGCCATGCGCGCCAAGTCCCTGGACTGCTCGGGCTACATCCGCATGGTGCTCGGCTACCGCGCCCGCTACCCGCTGATGTCCTCCGACACCTCCGGCGACGGCCTGCCGCGCACCGCCAACGGCATGGCGCGCTCCGAGGAGGGCGTCGACGTGCTGCCGCTGACCGGGGTGTCGGCCGACGACCGGCCGTCCAACATCGACCAGCTCCAGCCCGGCGACCTGGTCTTCTTCAAGCTCGACACCCGCACCAAGGAGCGGCTGGACCACGTCGGCATGGTGCTCGGCTACGACACCGAGGGGCACCTGATCTTCGTCTCCAGCCGCGAGGAGGTCAACGGACCCACCATCGGCGACATCGGCGGCGTCTCCCGCCTGGACGGCAACGGCTACTACGCCAAGACGCTGCGCAGCGCCAAGCGGCTGTGACGCCGCCGGCCCGCCGCGGGGCGGCGGCAGCGGGCTAGCCGCCCGCCGTCGCCGCCGCGGAGGCCTGGGCCTCGCCGCGCTGGCGGATCTGCCGGAACGTGAACTCCGCCAGGTCGTCACCGGCCCGGAAGACGCCGGTGTCCTTCTCGGTGACGTCCTTGCCGCCGGTGAATCCCGAGAGGGTGAAGTAGGCGTAGCGGCCGTAGGAGTTGGTCGTGGACCGGCACACGGCGCCCTGGCAGAAGGACGGCACGCCGCCGCCGGACAGCGACTTGACGATGCTCTTGCCGTCGGCCTGCTGCTTGGCCCGGTGGCCTGCGCCGCGGTGTCGAAGACGGCCACGCCGACCGTCACGGCCACGTCGCCCCTGGTGTAGGTGACGCGGATCAGCCGGGTGCAGTCGTTGTCCTTCAGGACCTTCGGCAGGGTGCCCTGGGCGGCGGTGAAGCAGCTGCGGGTGTCGGCGGTCGGGCCCTTCTTGTAGACCGTCTCGCCCATCGTGAGCTGGGTGCCGGGAAGAGGATGTCCGGGCTCAGCGGGGCCTTGTCCTTCTTCGCGCTGGAGACGAAGTCCTTCGGGTCCAGCGGAGGGGCGCGCTGGTCGGCGCGAACGACGGGCCGTGGCGGTCTGGCTCGGGATGTCGGCGGTCGAGGGCAGTTCGGAGGGGTCGCCGGACGCCGTGGACGAGCCGTTCGCCGAGACGACCGCCACCGCGACGGCGCTCGCGATCGCCACCGTGGCCAGCGCCCCGCCGCCGATGAACAGCAGCCGGCGGCGCTTGTTGCGGGCCTCGGACGCCTCGGCGAGCGCGGCCCAGTCCGGCGTGCCGTCGCCGCCGCCGCTGTTCCAGGGCTGCTGGGAATTCGGTTTCCAGGGATCCCACTGAGACTGGGGTCCCCCTGCCCAAAGCTCATGGGGCGCATCTTAGACGGGCCGAGTGGCGTGCTGGTCCGCCTCGACCGGCCGCCGAACCCCTAGCGTTCCTCCCATGCGGACGGGCAAAAGCGGCATCTGCGGGTGGTTGGTGCGACCGGCGCGGTGGCAGCTGTGGGCGGCGCTCGCGGCCGTGCTCGGCGCCCTGGCGGCGGAGGCGGCGCGCACCGGCGGCGACGGCGGGATGGACAACGCCATCGTCGTCCGCGCCGCCCGCACCTGGCTGGCCGGCGGCGACCCGTACGCCGACCCGCACTTCCTCTACTTCCCCAGCGCCGTCCTGGCCGCCGTCCCGCAGGCCCTGCTGCCGGCGGCCGTACTGCGGGTGCTGGTGCCGCTGACGGTGACGGCCCTGCTGGCGCTGGGCTGGGCGTGCGCCCTGCGGCTGCACGGCGTCCCGCTGGGCAGCCGGTTCTCCGCCCTCGGCCTGCTCGCCCTCGCGGCCGGCTTCGCCCCCTTCGGGCACCTGGTGCTGCTGGGCAACTGGACGGTGACCGCGGCCGTGGCGCTGCCCCTGTGCCTGCTGCTGGCCGGCCGGGGCCGGTGGGTCGCGGCGGGCGCGGTCGCCGGGACGGCCGTCGCGCTGAAGCCGCTGCTCGCTCCGCTGGCGCTGCTGTTCCTGTTCGCCGGCCGGTGGCGGGCGCTGGGCGCGCTGCTGCTGGTGCCGGCCCTCGCCTCCGCCGCGGCGGCGCTGCTGATGCCGGACCCGGCCGGGTTCTTCACCCGCACCCTGCCGTTCCTGCTGCGCGGCGACGACGGCTTCGTCCGCCTCTACGAGGCCTCCCGGCCGCGGTCCTGCCGAGGCTCGGGTGCCCGGGGCGGTGGCCGGGCGGCCGGGTGCGCGGTGGCCGCCGCCGGGGTGCTGTGCGCCCACCGGCGCTGGCGCCGCGCCGACCCGGGCCCGCTGCGGCTGGTGGAGACCGCCACGGGGGTGATGCTCTCGGCGTTCCTCGTCTCCAGGCCGTCGTACGACCACTACCTGCTGGTCGTCCTGCCGCTGCTGCTCGCCGGCCTGCCGTACGAGGGCTCGGTGGCCCGGCGGCCCTGGTTCTGGCTCGCCCTGGTCCCGCAGCTGCCGGGGCTGACCTGGCCTTTCCTGGAATCGGGGCGGCGCAGGGCCTTCCGGGACGCCTTCACGCTGTGTGCGCTGGCGGTGACGGTGGCCGCCGGTTCCGTCCGGCGGCCGGGGCGGGCCGGCCGGGGCGGCGGCGGGGTCCGCGAGGCCGCTCCCGGCGGTGACCGGCGCCGAGACCCCATTTTGACCGGCCAGAGCCCCGCAGGTATTCTGCTTGTTCGTTGTGTATTGGCTTGCTCATTCTCACGGGACGGGCCCTTACACCGGTCCACCGGGCCGATGACCAGCGACCAGCACGCGGTTTGCGTCACCGCGGTGCGGTCAAGGCTGTCGTGATCGTTTCGGTGACCTGTTCAGGACCATTCACTCGAAGCGAAGGCTACGAACCGTGCGTACGTACAGCCCCAAGCCCGGCGATGTGACGCGCCAGTGGCACGTCATCGACGCTCAGGACGTTGTCCTGGGCCGTCTCGCCTCCACCGCAGCGACCCTTCTCCGGGGCAAGCACAAGCCGATCTACGCTCCGCACGTAGACGCTGGTGACTTCGTCATCATCATCAACGCCGACAAGGTGCACCTGTCCGGCAACAAGCGGACGCAGAAGATGGCGTACCGCCACTCCGGCTACCCGGGCGGTCTGCGCTCCGTCCGCTACGACGAGCTGCTGGAGAAGAACCCCGAGAAGGCCGTCGAGAAGGCCGTCAAGGGCATGCTCCCAAGAACTCCTGGGCCGTCAGATGCTCTCGAAGCTGAAGGTCTACAAGGGTGACCAGCACCCGCACGGCGCGCAGCAGCCGCAGCCGTACGAGATCACCCAGGTCGCGCAGTAAGTCCGGCCACCCCTAAGACTGAAGAGAATCTGAGGAGAATCGTGGCCGAGACCACTGCCGAGCAGCCGCTCGAAGAGCTTGACATCGACAGCTACACCACCGAGTCCGAGGTGCCCGTCGAGGCGAGTACACCTCGGAGTCCATGGCCTCCCGCTTCGGCGAGCCCCAGCCGGCCGCCGGCCTGGGCCGTCGCAAGAACGCCATCGCCCGTGTCCGGATCGTCCCGGGCACCGGCAAGTGGAAGATCAACGGCCGCACCCTCGAGGACTACTTCCCGAACAAGGTGCACCAGCAGGAGGTCAACGAGCCCTTCAAGGTGCTCGAGCTCGAGGGCCGTTACGACGTCATCGCCCGCATCGCCGGCGGCGGCGTCTCCGGCCAGGCCGGTGCCCTGCGCCTCGGTGTCGCGCGTGCCCTGAACGAGGCCGACGTCGACAACAACCGCGGCCCGCTGAAGAAGGCCGGCTTCCTGCGCCGCGACGACCGCGCGGTCGAGCGGAAGAAGGCCGGTCTGAAGAAGGCCCGCAAGGCTCCGCAGTACAGCAAGCGCTAAGGTCGCCTGCTCTACTCCGAACGCCCCGGCGGCACGCCACTGTGCTGCCGGGGCGTTCGTATATCACCGCCGTCGGGCGTATAACGGCACAAGACGCTCAACGTCTTGTGTGATCGGCCGTCCGGGCATCGCGGGTGCCCGGAATCACGGAAGCGGGTGCGTGGGGCGCACGGCACGGCTTCCGGAACTGACGCTTCCTCAGGAGGACAAGTGGGACGACTCTTCGGCACGGACGGCGTGCGCGGTGTCGCCAACGCGGACCTGACCGCCGAGATGGCGCTCGGCCTCTCCGTCGCCGCGGCGCACGTGCTGGCCGAGGCGGGCACGTTCGAAGGACACCGGCCGACCGCGGTGGTCGGACGCGACCCGCGTGCCTCCGGGGAGTTCCTCGAGTCGGCCGTGGTGGCCGGCCTGGCCAGCGCCGGCGTGGACGTCCTGCGCGTCGGGGTGCTGCCGACGCCCGCGGTCGCCTACCTCACCGGCGCGCTCGGCGCCGACCTCGGCGTGATGCTCTCCGCCAGCCACAACGCCATGCCCGACAACGGCATCAAGTTCTTCGCCCGCGGCGGCCACAAGCTCGCCGACGAGCTGGAGGACCGCATCGAGTCCGTCTACGAGGAGCACCGCACCGGCGCCCCTGGGACCGGCCGACGGGCTCCGGCGTCGGCCGGGTCCGGGACTACGCCGAGGGCTTCGACCGGTACGTCGCCCACCTCATCGGCGTGCTGCCCAACCGCCTCGACGGACTGAAGATCGTCCTGGACGAGGCGCACGGCGCCGCCGCCCGGGTCTCGCCCGAGGCGTTCGCGCGGGCCGGCGCCGAGATCGTCACCATCGGCGCCGACCCGGACGGCCTGAACATCAACGACGGCTGCGGCTCCACCCACCTCGACCTGCTCAAGGCGGCCGTCGTCGAGCACGGCGCCGACCTCGGCATCGCGCACGACGGCGACGCCGACCGCTGCCTGGCGGTGGACCACACCGGTGCCGAGGTGGACGGCGACCAGATCCTCGCCGTGCTCGGCCTGGCGATGCGGGAGCGGTCCGCCCTGCGCCACGACACCGTCGTCGCGACCGTCATGTCCAACCTGGGCTTCAAGCTGGCCATGGAGCGCGAGGGCGTCTCGGTCGTGCAGACGGCGGTCGGCGACCGGTACGTGCTGGAGGAGATGAAGGACAAGGGGTTCGCCCTGGGCGGCGAGCAGTCCGGCCACGTCATCATCCTCGACCACGCCACCACCGGCGACGGCACGCTGACCGGCCTGATGCTGGCGGCGCGGGTGGCGCAGACCGGCCGTACGCTGCGGGACCTGGCGTCCGTGATGGAGCGGCTGCCGCAGGTGCTGATCAACGTGCCCGACGTGGACAAGTCCCGGGTGGCGACCTCCGCCGAGCTGGCCACCGCGGTGGCCGAGGCGGAGCGGGAGCTCGGCGAGACCGGGCGGGTGCTGCTGCGTCCGTCCGGGACGGAGCCGCTCGTCCGCGTGATGGTCGAGGCCGCGGACATCGAGCAGGCCCGGTCGGTGGCGAGCCGGCTGGCCGACTCCGTGAAGTCGGCGCTCGGGTAGTTCTTCGGAGCCGCCGGGGTGGGGGCTGCGGGTTCGTCGTGGCGTGCCGCGCGGTTCCCCGCGCCCCTTCGGGGTGCTGTCCTCACCCCTGTTTCGTCATGCGTGAGCGCTGCGTCGCCCACAGCGCCTTCTGGGCCAGCAGGGTGAGGGTGCCGGCCAGCAGGATCGCGAACAGGTTCAGCAGCAGCTGTTCCGTGGAGCGCCAGGCCTGGAGGGTGTCCTCGTAGACCAGGGCCACCGCCGCGTTCGCGGCGGCCGGGACCGTGGTCACCGAGATGGCGACGCCCACCAGCGCGCCCGACTTGGCCGAGGTCAGGGAGAGCGTGCCCGCGGCGCCGGCCAGCAGGGCCACCACGAACGAGAACCGGTCCGGTGCGTAGATGAACCCGGTGTTCGGCCGGTCGGCGTGCAGCCGCTCCTCGCTGAACAGGTTCGCGGCGTCCATGACGAGGCTGAAGCCGGCCGTCACCAGCATCGCCACCGCGAAGCCCACCAGCAGGGCGACGAGTGAACGCCACGCCAGTCGTGGCGCCCGCTGCACCACGGCCGTGCAGATGCCGGCCAGCGGCCCGAACTCCGGGCCCACCGCCATCGCGCCCACGATCAGGATCGCGTTGTCCAGCACCACACCGCAGGCCGCGATCATCGTGGCGAGCGTGATGAAGGCGACGTACGTGATCGACAGCGTCGACTCCTCGTGCGTCGCCTCCTCCAGCTGCTCCCACAGCACCGCGTCCGCGGGCTCGCCCGGCGCGTCCTTCTCGGCCTCGTCGGCGTACTTGGACAGGGACAGGTCGATGGTCTCGGCGGTGATCGCCCCGCAGGTGTCGATGCCCAGCTTCCGCAGGCCCGTGATGAGTTCGTCGCCCGCCTCGCGGGCCACGTCGACCGTGATCACGTCGCCCTCCGGTTCGCGGGCGGCGCCGGGCAGCACCACGAGATGGGTGGTGCCGACCGTGCGGTCGATCAGGCGGACCACCGCGTCGGTCCTGTCGGCGGGCGTGATCAGACGCAGATGCAGCATGGCGCCCATCTAACAGCGCCGCGGGGCTCCGCCGCGCCTCACAGCTTGCGCAGGCTCAGCCGCTGCACCTTGTGGTCGGGTCCCTTGCGCAGGATCAGGGTGGCGCGGCCCGGGTCGGGGCGACGTTCTCCACGAGGTTCGGCTTGTTGATGGTGCGCCAGGTCGTACGGGCGTAGTCGAGCGCCTCCTCCTCCGAGACCTGGGTGTACTTGCGGAAGTAGGAGGAGGGGTTCTGGAAGGCGGTCGCGCGCAGTTTCTTGAACCGGTTCAGGTACCAGCGCTCGATGTCCTCGGGGCGGGCGTCGACGTACACGCTGAAGTCGAAGTAGTCGGCGAGGCCGACGCGGGTGCGGCCGTCCTTGCCGGGCAGCGCGGGCTGGAGGACGTTGAGGCCCTCCACGATCAGGATGTCGGGGCGGCGGACGACCAGCTTCTCGCCGGGGACGATGTCGTAGATGAGGTGGGAGTAGACGGGGGCGGTCACCTCGTCCTTGCCCGCCTTGATGTCGGCGACGAACCGGGTCAGCGCCCGGCGGTCGTACGACTCGGGGAAGCCCTTGCGCGACATCAGGCCCGGGCCTCCAGTTCCCGCGTGGGCAGCAGGAAGCCGTCGGTGGTGACCAGTTCGACGCGGGGGTGCTCCGGCCAGCGGGACAGCAGCGCCTGGAGCAGGCGGGCGACGGTGGACTTGCCGACCGCGACCGAGCCGGCGACGCCTATCACGAACGGCGTGCCCGACTGGGAGCCCTGCTCGCCGAGGAACGTGTTGAGCGCGCCCCGCAGGCCGTCGGTGGCGCCGACGTAGAGGTTGAGCAGCCGGGACAGCGGCAGGTAGATGTCCCGCACCTCGTCGAGGTCGATGACGTCGCCGAGGCCGCGCAGCTTCTCGACCTCCTCCGCGGTGAGCGGCAGCGGCGTCTTGTCGCGCAGGGCGCTCCACTCGGCACGGGTGAGGTCGACGTAGGGAGTCGCCTCCGGCCGCTGCCGGTGGGCGCTCCGGGGCATCGAGGAGACCGGAGAGATCACAGTCCATTGTTAACGCTGTTCGAACGGGCGGGCAGGTGGGCTGTGTCACCCCCGCCGGACCGCGAATGGCATGATCACGTCGGCGTCACGGTCGGATACCAGGTCGCACCGGGATGATCATCTGTGTGCTTCCTGTGCATACAGTGCGCGCACACATGCGCGGAACCTCCGCGACCTGGAAGAAAGAGTCCCCGACGTGAGACTGACCGCCGTCCGCCGCACCGCCGCCCTCGCGGCCTCCTCGGCCGCCCTCGCCCTCCTCACCACCGCCTGCGGCGGCTCCGCCGACGACGGCGGCGAGCCCGGCGGCGACAAGGCGGCCGGCGGCACCACCGCGGCCGCCAAGCCGCTGACCGCGGCCGAACTGGAGAAGGCCGCCCTCACCCAGGCGGACGTCGACAGCGGCAAGGTCATCACCGACCTCCCGGCCGGCGACGACATCGCCGAGGAGCAGGTGAAGTCCGACGACGAGGCGTGTCTGCCGCTGGCCCACGCACAGGCCGGTGTCGCCTCGGGCGAGCCCGCCGCCACGGTCAAGCGCAGCTGGACCGGCGCGCCCGGGAAGCCGTCCGCGGACACCCCGCCCGAGGAGGCCGTGCTCGCCGCCCTGGACGTGCCCAAGGTGCTGGTGACGCTCGCCTCCTACGACGGCGGCGGCGCCGGGCAGGTCCTGAAGGACCTGGAGGGGGCGGCGCAGAAGTGCGCCAAGGGCTTCACCGCCACCGTGGACGGCGAGAAGGCCGAGTACACCGAGGTGACCACCACCGAGGCGCCCTCCGGCGGCGACCAGGCGCTCGCCGTGACGATGACCGTGAACGTCGAGGACGGCGTCACGCCGCCGATGAAGCTCGTGGTGGTCCGCAAGGGCGCCACCGTCGCCTCCTTCTCCGCCGTCAACCTGGCGTCCATGGCGAGCGGCAAGGACTTCGCCTTCCCCACCGAGATCGTCGACGCCCAGCTCGGCAAGCTGAACTGACGTTCGTGTCCCGCCGGGGTGTTCGTACCCCGGTGGGAATTTCCGATTTCGGGCACGTGATGGCGTGTTCGTGACCGGAGCTGATCGTAGGCTGCCGGTCATGTGCGGAATCGTGGGTTACGTGGGGTCGCAGTCGGCGCTCGATGTCGTGGTGGCCGGACTGAAGCGGCTGGAGTACCGGGGATACGACTCGGCGGGCGTCGCCGTGCTCGCCGACGGCGGTCTCGCCCCCGCCAAGCGGGCCGGCAAGCTCGTCAACCTGGAGAAGGAGCTGTCCGAACGGCCGCTGCCCACCGGCACGACCGGCATCGGGCACACCCGCTGGGCCACGCACGGCGGCCCCACCGACGCCAACGCCCACCCGCACCTCGACAACGCGGGCCGGGTCGCCGTCGTCCACAACGGCATCATCGAGAACTTCGCGTCGCTGAGGGCCGAGCTGGAGGAGCGCGGGCACCGGCTGGCCTCCGAGACCGACACCGAGGTCGTCGCCCATCTCCTCGCCGAGGAGTTCTCCTCCTGCGCCGACCTGGCGGAGGCCATGCGGCTGGTGTGCCGGCGTCTGGAGGGCGCGTTCACCCTGGTCGCGGTGCACGCCGACGAACCCGACGTGGTGGTGGGCGCCCGCCGCAACTCGCCGCTGGTGGTGGGCGTCGGGGACGGCGAGTCCTTCCTCGCCTCGGACGTGGCCGCCTTCATCGCCCACACCCGCGAGGCCATCGAGCTGGGCCAGGACCAGGTGGTGGAGCTGCGCCGCGACGGGGTGACGGTCACCGGCTTCGACGGCAGCCCGGCGGAGGTGCGCGCGTACCACGTCGACTGGGACGCCTCGGCCGCCGAGAAGGGCGGCTACGACTACTTCATGCTCAAGGAGATCGCCGAGCAGCCCAAGGCGGTGGCCGACACCCTGCTGGGCCGCATCGACGGCTCCGGATCGCTGCGCCTGGACGAGGTGCGGATCTCCGCGGCCGAGCTGCGCGAGACGGACAAGGTCGTCATCGTCGCCTGCGGTACGGCCTTCCACGCCGGGCTGATCGCGAAGTACGCCATCGAGCACTGGACGCGCATCCCCTGCGAGGTGGAGCTGGCCAGCGAGTTCCGCTACCGCGACCCGATCCTGGACCAGCAGACGCTGGTGATCGCCATCTCCCAGTCGGGGGAGACGATGGACACGCTCATGGCGCTGCGGCACGCCCGCGAACAGGGTGCCAAGGTCCTGGCCATCTGCAACACCAACGGCTCCACCATCCCCCGCGAGTCGGACGCCGTCCTCTACACCCACGCCGGGCCGGAGATCGCGGTCGCCTCGACGAAGGCGTTCCTCACCCAGCTGGTCGCCTGCTACCTGGTCGCCCTCTACCTGGGCCAGGTGCGCGGCACCAAGTGGGGCGACGAGATCCGCGCGGTGATCCGCGACCTGTCGCACATCTCCGGCGAGGTGGAGCAGGTCCTGCGGACGATGGAGCCGGTACGGGAGCTGGCCCGCTCCCTCGCCGACAAGAACACCGTGCTGTTCCTGGGCCGGCACGTCGGCTACCCGGTGGCCCTGGAGGGCGCCCTCAAGCTCAAGGAACTGGCGTACATGCACGCCGAGGGCTTCGCGGCGGGCGAGCTGAAGCACGGCCCGATCGCGCTGATCGAGGAGGACCTGCCGGTGGTCGTGGTCGTGCCGTCCCCGCGCGGCCGCTCGGTGCTCCACGACAAGATCGTCTCCAACATCCAGGAGATCAGGGCGAGGGGGCGCGGACGATCGTGATCGCCGAGGAGGGCGACGAGGCCGTCGTCCCCTACGCCGACCACCTCATCCGCATCCCGGTCACCCCGACCCTGCTCCAGCCGCTGGTGGCGACCGTGCCGCTCCAGGTCTTCGCCTGCGAACTGGCGACCGCCCGCGGCAACGAGGTGGACCAGCCGCGCAACCTGGCCAAGTCGGTCACGGTGGAGTGACCGGACGGGGCGGCTTCCCGCCCCCGTAAGGTGCTCCGCATGAGCATCATCGGGGTCGGCATCGACGTGGCCGAGATCGAGCGGTTCGCGGCGTCGCTGGAGCGCACGCCCGGGATGGCTCGGCGGCTCTTCCTGGACAGCGAGTTGCTGCTGCCCAGCGGTGAACGCAGGGGAGTGGCCTCGCTCGCCGCTCGGTTCGCCGCCAAGGAGGCGCTGGCCAAGGCGCTGGGCGCGCCGGCCGGGCTGCACTGGACCGACGCCGAGGTGTACGTCGAGGACAGCGGGCAGCCCCGGCTGCGGGTGACGGGCACGGTGGCGGCGCGCGCCGCGGAGCTGGGGTGACGTCGTGGCACGTGTCGCTGAGCCACGACGCGGGGGTGGCGTCCGCGGTCGTCATCGCGGAACGGTGACGGCCGGCCCCGCGTACGCGCCGCGGGGGGGGAGGGGGGAGGAACACGGCGTGCGCACGCCGAGGTGACGCGTAAGGGGCGACGCGTCGGAGGTGACGCGTAAGGGGCGACGCGTCGGAGGTGACGCGTAAGGGGCGACGGGGCCGAGGTGACGGGTTCGCCGGAGACGGGGAAGACTCTCCGGCATGCGTACTGCGTACAGCGTGGAGACGGTCAGGACGGCCGAGCGGGAGCTGATGGCGCGGCTGCCCGAGGGGGCGTTGATGCAGCGGGCGGCCGCCGGGCTCGCCGCCGCCTGCGCGGAGCTGCTGGGGCGGGTGTACGGCAGCCGGGTCGTGCTGCTCGTCGGCAGCGGCGACAACGGCGGTGACGCCCTGTACGCCGGGGCGCGGCTCGCCCGGCGCGGCGCCGGGGTGTCGGCCGTGCTGCTCGCCCCGGAACGCGCCCACGCCGGCGGCCTCGCCGCACTGCGCCGGGCCGGTGGCCGGGTCGTGGGGGACGGCGACGCCGAGGCGCTGATCGAACGGGCCGATCTGGTGGTGGACGGCATCGTCGGGATCGGCGGCAAGGGCGGGCTGCGGCCGGAGGCGGAGGCCGTGGCGGCCGCCGCCGGGCGGTCCCGGGCCGCCGTCGTCGCCGTCGACCTGCCGAGCGGCGTGGACGCGGACACCGGGGAGGTGCACGGCGCCGCGCTGCGGGCCGACCTCACGGTGACGTTCGGGACGCACAAGCCGGGGCTGCTGATCGACCCGGCGCGGGAGTACGCCGGGTCGGTGCGGCTCGTCGACATCGGGCTGGCGCTGCCGGGCGACGCCGCCGTCCTGGAGGCGCTGCAGCACGCGGACGTCGCCCGGCTCCTGCCGGTGCCGGCCGCGGAGAGCGACAAGTACCGGCGCGGGGTCGTCGGCATCGCCGCCGGGTCCGCCCGCTACCCGGGCGCCGCCGTCCTCGCCGTCGCGGGCGCGCTGCGGGGCGGCGCCGGGGCGGTGCGCTACGTCGGCCCCGCCGGGGACGCCGTCCTCGCCCGCTTCCCCGAGACGCTCGTCTCCGACCGGGGCCCGAAGCACGCGGGGCGGGTGCAGGCGTGGGTGACCGGACCCGGCGCCGGGGACGACGCCGGCACCGTCGCCGAGGTGCTCGCGGCCGAGGTGCCCGTGCTGGTCGACGCGGACGGCCTGCGGCTCGCCGACCGGGACACCGTCCGCGCCCGCACCGCGCCGACGCTGCTGACCCCGCACGCCGGGGAGGCCGCCGCGCTGCTCGGGGTGAGCCGGGAGGAGGTCGAGGGCGCCCGGTTGTCCGCCGCCCGCGAACTCGCCGCCCGCTACGACGCGACCGTCCTGCTCAAGGGCTCGACGACGTTGGTCGCGGCCCCGGGCGGCGGTCCCGTGCGGGTCAACGCGACGGGCACGCCCTGGCTGGCCACCGCCGGCAGCGGCGACGTGCTCTCCGGGCTGGCCGGCTCCCTGCTGGCGACCGGCCTGTCCGCCCGCGACGCGGGCAGTGCCGCCGCCTACCTCCACGGCCTCGCCGGGCGTCTCGCCGCGGACGGGACGCCCGTCGGAGCGCTCGACGTGGCAGCGGCGCTCCCGCTGGCGTGGCGGGACGCGGCGGACGTCCGGGGGTGAGGAACGGGGGAGGGGCGGCCGGGGAGCGCAGCCCCGCTCGCCGGGCGATCCCCGGCGAGCGGCACCTCCTCCGGGCAGGTCCCCGCGTCCGGGACGGCGGGTGGTTCCGGCGCTCTGAGACACTGGGCGCACCATGAGTGAGACAGCAGCCCAGCGGACCGCGCCTGCGCGGGCCCGTGCCGAGATCGATCTGGCCGCCCTGCGGGCCAACGTGCGCACCCTGCGCGCCCTGGCACCCGGCGCGGCCCTGATGGCCGTGGTCAAGGCCGACGGGTACGGGCACGGGGCGGCGCCCTGCGCCCGCGCTGCCGTCGAGGCCGGCGCGACCTGGCTGGGCACCGCCACCCCCGAGGAGGCGCTCGCGCTGCGTGCCGGCGCCGGGCTGCCGGACGACGTCCGGATCATGTGCTGGCTGTGGACGCCGGGCGGCCCCTGGCGCGAGGCGGTCGACGCCCGCCTCGACGTGTCCGTCAGCGGCCTGTGGGCCCTGGAGGAGGTCACGGCGGCCGCCCGGCTCGCCGGGCACCCCGCACGGGTGCAGCTCAAGGCCGACACCGGCCTCGGGCGCAACGGCTGCCAGCCGGGCGAGGACTGGTTCCGGCTGGTCGGCGAGGCCCGCCGCGCCGAGACCGAGGGCCTGATCCGCGTCACCGGCCTGTGGTCCCACTTCGCCTGCGCCGACGAGCCCGGCCACCCCTCCATCGCCGCCCAGCTCACCCGCTTCCGGGAGATGACGGCGTACGCCGAGGAGCAGGGCCTGCGCCCCGAGGTGCGGCACATCGCCAACTCCCCGGCCACGCTCACCCTCCCCGAGACCCACTTCGACCTCGTCCGCCCGGCATCGCCATGTACGGCCTGTCGCCCAGCCCCGAGCTGGGCACCCCCGCCGACTTCGGGCTCCGCCCGGTGATGACGCTGTCCGCCTCGCTGGCGCTGGTCAAGCACGTCCCCGGCGGCCACGGGGTCAGCTACGGCCACCACTACACGACCCCCGGCGAGACCACCCTCGGCCTCGTCCCCCTCGGCTACGCCGACGGCGTCCCCGCCACGGCTCCGGGACCGCGCCCGTCCTGGTCGGCGGCAAGTGGCGTACGGTCGCCGGACGGATCGCGATGGACCAGTTCGTCGTCGACCTCGGCGGCGACGAGCCCCCGCCGGGCGCCGAGGCGGTCCTGTTCGGGCCCGGCGACCGCGGCGAGCCCACCGCCGAGGACTGGGCCCAGGCCGCGGGCACCATCGGCTACGAGATCGTCACACGCATCGGAAGCCGCGTCCCGCGCGTCTATGTCGGTGAGTGACCGGCACCACGGACGCTTTCCCGTGCATGACGCATGCGTTCTGGTGCATCAGAAACCGGAGAGGACGCCCGCACAGGGGCCGGCGGAGGGGAGCGGTACGTGAGCGAGAGCAGCGCGGAAGCCGTCGCGGGCGCCGCCGCGGCGGCCGTCGCCTCCGCCACGGAGGCCGCCGGTGAGGCCGCGGCGGGCGGCTGGCGCCGGGCGACCGGCATCGCGGGCGTCGCCATAGGCGTCGTCGCGGCGGGCGCGGCGGCGGGCGTGGCGATAGAGCGGCTGACCGTCGGCCGCGGCATGCGCCGCAAGGCCCGGCTCGCCCTGGACGCCGCCGGCCCCTACGGCGCCCTGCGCGGCACTCCCGGGCAGGCGTACGCCGACGACGGCACCGAGCTGTACTACGAGGTCGACGACGCCGAGCCGGAGGGCGGGCCGGCCCCGCGCCGCCGGCGCCTGTTCGGCCGCAGGGCCCCCGCCCCGGTCACCGTCGTCTTCTGCCACGGCTACTGCCTCAACCAGGACTCCTGGCACTTCCAGCGCGCGGCGCTGCGCGGCGTCGTCCGCACCGTGCACTGGGACCAGCGCAGCCACGGCCGTTCCGGGCGGGGCGTGGGACAGGTGCGCGGCGAACCGGTCACCATCGACCAGCTGGGCCGGGACCTGAAGGCGGTCGTCGACGCCGCCGCGCCCGAGGGCCCGCTCGTCCTGGTCGGGCACTCCATGGGCGGCATGACGGTGATGGCCCTGGCCGACCAGTTCCCCGAGCTGGTCCGCGACCGGGTCGTCGGCGTCGCCCTGGTCGGCACCTCCTCCGGGCGGCTCGGCGAGGTCAACTTCGGGCTGCCGGTGGCCGGCGTCAACGCGGTGCGGCGGGTGCTGCCGGGCGTGCTGAAGGCCCTCGGGCAGCGGGCCGAACTGGTGGAGAAGGGGCGCCGGGCGACGGCGGACCTGTTCGCCGGGATCATCAAGCGGTACTCGTTCGCGTCCCGGGACGTCGACCCGGCGGTGGCCCGGTTCGCCGAGCGGATGATCGAGTCGACGCCGATCGACGTGGTCGCCGAGTACTACCCGGCCTTCGACGACCACGACAAGACCGAGGCGCTCGCCCGCTTCGCCGGCCTGCCGGTGCTGGTGCTGGCCGGGGTGCAGGACCTGGTCACGCCCAGCGAGCACAGCGAGGCCATCGCCGACGTGCTCCCGGACGCCGAGCTGGTGCTGGTCCCGGACGCCGGGCACCTGGTGATGCTGGAGCACCCGGAGGTGGTCACCGACCGCCTCGCCGACCTGCTCGCCCGCGCCCAGGAGAGGGCGCGGAGCGCGGCCGGGTGAGGGCGGCGGCGGGAGGCGGCCGGGCCGCACCCGCAGCGGCTACCGTTGGGGCTATGGAAGCACCGGCAGCACCGCACGGCCCGGCCGGGCCCGCGCCCGTCGAGATCACCGTCACCTCCCCCGAGCAGATGCGGGAGCTGGGCCGCAGGCTCGCCAAGCTGCTGCGCCCCGGCGACCTGGTGATGCTCACCGGTGAGCTGGGCGCCGGCAAGACGACGCTGACCCGCGGCCTCGGCGAGGGCCTCGGTGTCCGCGGCGCCGTCACCTCCCCGACGTTCGTGATCGCCCGCGTCCACCCCTCCCTCGGGACGGCCCGCCGCTGGTCCACGTCGACGCCTACCGGCTGTCCGGCGGGCTGGACGAGATGGAGGACCTCGACCTGGACGTCTCGCTGCCGGAGTCGGTCGTCGTCGTGGAGTGGGGCGAGGGCAGGTTCGAGGAACTGACCGAGGACCGGCTCCAGCTGGTCATCCACCGGGCCGTCGGCGACACGACGGACGAGGTGCGGCACGTGTCGCTGACCGGCGTCGGCGCCCGCTGGGCCACGGTCGACCTGGGCGCGCTCTCGGCCTGAGCCGGTATGCCGACAGGTCGTCGGCATGTATTGCCTCCGGCGCCTTCCGCGTGGTCACATGGTATCCAGCGTTTGGTTAGGCATGCCTAACCGGCTTCGCCCCCGACCCTCAGGAGGCGTCCATGTCGGTGTCCGAGAGCACGACCCCGCCGCAGCCGAAGCCGGCGGCGGGGGTGTCCATGCACGATCTGCTCGCCGCCTGCGCCGCGGCCAGCGCGGTGTCCACGCCGCCGAGCGCCGCCGAGACGGGCCGGCAGCCGAGGACCCCGCGCCCGGAGGCGCCGGCGCCGACCCCCGCACGGCCCGAGGCCGCGTAGCGGCCGCCGGAGGCCCGGCACCGCCCTTGCGGTTCTGCCGCCCTCGCGGTCCCCGCGGGGCCGCCGGAGGGCCCGGCGCCGCCCTCGCGGTCCTCGCCGCCCTCGCGGTCCCCGCATCCCGGCTCCCCGGCGTTCCCGAGCCGCCGGCCGGCGGTGCCGGGCGGCGCTCAGCGGATCACGACGACCTTGCGTCCGATCGTCGCGAACTTCCACATCGCGTCGCCGTCCGCGCGGGACTCCCGGATGCCGCCCGTCCGCAGGTTCGGGTCGGGTGCCGGTGCCGACGGGTCCACCGCCGCGCTGAAGCCGATGACCACGCCGTCGACGGCGGCGAAGCGGACGACGTGCTCGACGGGGATGCCGTCGGAGCCGGTGACCCGGCCGGAGCGGGAGGTGACCGCGTACGTCCCCGGCAGCGGGTCGACGGTGCTGGGCGTCACCTTGAACGTGCGCCGCACCCTGTTGCCCGCGCCGACCAGCCAGACCCGGTCGTCGTCCACCGAGTACACCACCCGTTCACCCGTTCCGGACCCGGCGGGCAGGGCCGTGGGGTGCCGCTTGTCGCGCGGCGCCTTCGAGGCGCCCGGCGCCGGGGACGCGGTCGCCTGCGGCTTGCCCAGGGACGGCGGGACCGTCGCGGCCGCCTGGTAGGCGAGGACACCGACCGTGACCAGGGCCGCCGTGGTCAGTCCGGCCACGAACCCGGCGCTGCTGCTTGCCACTGGCGACCACCTCGGTGTCGTACGTCGTGCGTCGTGCGGATCGCGGCATTCCTGCCGCTCGCGGCATTCGTACCGCTTCCCGGCGACGGTAGCAGCAGGTGACCGCCCGACCGGGGCCGCCGACACGGGGTCCGGCGGGGGCCCGGGGCGCCGTACGCTGTTCGCGTGCTCTTGCTCGCTCTGGATACCGCCACCCCCGCCGTCACCGTCGCGCTGCACGACGGCACGGACGTCATCGCCTCCTCCAGCCAGGTGGACGCGCGCCGGCACGGTGAGCTGCTGCTGCCGGCCGTCGACCGGCTGCTCGCCGAGGCCGGCCTGCGGCTCGACGCCGTCACCGCGATCGTCGCCGGCACCGGCCCCGGCCCGTACACCGGGCTGCGCGTCGGCCTGATGACCGCGGACACCTTCGGACTGGCGCTCGGCGTGCCCGTGCACGGCGTGTGCACCCTGGACGGCCTCGCGTACGCCGCCGACCTGGAAGGCCCCTTCGTCGTGGCGACCGACGCCCGCCGCAAGGAGGTCTACTGGGCCCGGTACGCAGACTCCCGCACCCGCCTCACCGACCCGGCCGTCGACCGGCCCGCCGACATCGCCGGGCAGGTCGCCGGCCTGCCCGCGGTCGGCGCCGGCGCGCTGCTGTACCCGGAGACCTTCCCCCAGGCGCACGAACCGGAGCACGTGTCCGCCGCCGCCCTCGCCCGCCTGGCCGCCGAGAGGCTCGCCGCGGGCGAGGAACTGCCCCCGCCCCGGCCGCTGTACCTGCGCCGCCCCGACGCCCAGGTCCCGAAGAACTACAAGGTGGTCACCCCCAAGTGAACGGGTCAGCCACTGCCGTACTGCGCGAGATGCGCTGGTGGGACATCGACCCCGTGCTCGAACTGGAGCGGGAGCTGTTCCCCGAGGACGCCTGGTCGCGCGGGATGTTCTGGTCCGAGCTGGCCCACGCGCGGGACCGGGGGCCACCCGCCGGTACCTCGTCGCCGAGGACGACGGCCGGATCGTCGGGTACGCCGGGCTGGTCGCCTCCGGTGACCAGGGCGACGTCCAGACCATCGCCGTGGCCCGCGACCACTGGGGCACCGGCCTGGGCGCCCGGCTGCTGACCGAGCTGCTGCGGGCCGCGACCGCCTTCGAGTGCGCCGAGGTCATGCTGGAGTGCCGCGTCGACAACGTCCGCGCCCAGAAGCTCTACGAGCGCTTCGGCTTCGAGCCCATCGGCGTCCGGCGCGGCTACTACCAGCCGGGCAACGTGGACGCCCTGGTGATGCGCCTGACCGACCCTTCCGCCTCCGTACCGGGAACCGAACGAGGAACCGAGAACAATGCCTGACGAACCCCTGGTACTGGGGATCGAGACCTCCTGCGACGAGACCGGCGTCGGCATCGTCCGCGGCACCACGCTGCTGGCCGACGCCGTCGCCTCCAGCGTCGACGAGCACGCCCGCTTCGGCGGGGTCGTCCCCGAGGTCGCGAGCCGCGCCCACCTGGAGGCGATGGTCCCCACCATCGACCGCGCCCTGAAGGAGGCCGGGGTCGCTGCCCGCGACCTCGACGGCATCGCGGTCACCGCCGGGCCCGGCCTCGCCGGCGCCCTGCTGGTCGGCGTCTCGGCGGCGAAGGCGTACGCGTACGCGCTGGGCAAGCCGCTGTACGGCGTCAACCACCTCGCCTCGCACATCTGCGTCGACCAGCTGGAGCACGGCGCGCTGCCCGAGCCGACGATGGCGCTGCTGGTCTCCGGCGGGCACTCCTCCCTGCTGCTCTCCTCGGACATCACCTCCGACGTCCGGCCGATGGGCGCCACCATCGACGACGCGGCCGGCGAGGCCTTCGACAAGATCGCCCGCGTGCTGAACCTCGGCTTCCCCGGCGGCCCCGTCATCGACCGGTACGCCCGCGAGGGCGACCCGGACGCGATCGCGTTCCCGCGCGGACTGACCGGGCCCCGCGACCCGGCGTACGACTTCTCCTTCTCCGGGCTGAAGACGGCCGTGGCCCGCTGGATCGAGGCCAAGCGGGCGGCCGGCGAGGACGTGCCGGTGCGGGACGTGGCCGCCTCCTTCCAGGAGGCCGTCGTGGACGTGCTGACCCGCAAGGCGGTGCGGGCCTGCAAGGACGAGGGCGTCGACCACCTGATGATCGGCGGCGGTGTCGCCGCCAACTCCCGGCTGCGGGCCCTCGCCCAGGAGCGCTGCGAGGCCGCCGGCATCCGGCTGCGGGTCCCGCGGCCCAAGCTGTGCACGGACAACGGCGCGATGGTGGCCGCGCTCGGCGCCGAGATGGTCGCCCGCAACCGGCCGGCGTCGTCCTGGGACCTGTCGGCGGACTCGTCCCTGCCGGTGACGGACCCGCACGTGCCGGGCCACCACCACGGGCACGACCACGTGCACGAGGTGAGCAAGGAGAACCTGTACTCGTGACCGTCGCGCTGATGTGGGAGGCGCGGGCCGTCCCGGCCGCGGCGCGGAACTGCTGGCCTGGGCGCGGGCGCAGGAACTCGACGGCACCCCGCTGCGCCGGGAGACCTTCCGCGCCCCGCAGGACCGCGTCCTGGTCGTCACCTGGTGGGACGCGGCCTACGACGCCGAACTGCCCGAACTGCCCGAGCCCGACGGCGAGCTGGTGACCCGGGCCGTGCACCGCTGGCGGTTCGAGTCGGTGGCCGCGGACTGACACCGGCGCCCGGAGGGCCCGCGCAGCCCGTGGCCGGACCGGCCCGGCGGGGCGGGAATCTGAGAATTTCCGCAGAATCGCGTCCGCGAGGAGCCGCCCGAAACATTGCGGACTTACGTTCCTGAGAGCGGGCAGACGGGTGGGGACGCGCGACGGGACGGGGGCGGCGCATGGGCGGGCGGCCGAGGGTGCTGAGAGTGGCCGGACTGGCCCTGGCGGCCGCCCTGCTGCTGGGCGTGGCGGCGGTGGGGTGGGCCTACCGGCACCTCGACGGCAACATCGAGAGCGTCGACATCGACGGCGCGCTCGGCGACGACCGCCCGCCGAGGCCGCAGGGGCCCCGTCCGCCGCGCCGCTGCCGACGGGCCCGCTGACCATCCTGCTCCTCGGCTCGGACTCGCGCGGCGGGGCCGAGAACCGCAGGCTGGGCGGCGGCGACAGCGAGGGCGCCCGCTCCGACACGGCGATGGTCGTCCACCTCGACGCGGGGCGCACCGGCGCCACCGTCGTGAGCATCCCGCGCGACACGCTGGTCGACCGCCCGTCCTGCCCGCTGCCGTCCGGGAAGCGCACCCCGCCGGCGCGGAACGCGATGTTCAACACCGCCTACGCCGTCGGCGGCCCGGCGTGCGCGGTGAAGACGGTGGAGTCGATGACGAACGTCCGCATGGACCACTACGTCGAGGTGGACTTCGCCGGTTTCGCACGGCTGGTCGACGCGCTCGGCGGCGTCACCGTCACCACCGAGCGGGACATCGACGACGACAAGAGCCGGCTGCGGCTGCCCGCGGGCACCCACCACCTCGACGGCACCGAGGCCCTGGGCCTCGCCCGCACCCGCTACGGCACCGCCGACGGCAGCGACCTCGCCCGCATAGAACTCCAGCAGAAACTGGTCGAGGCGCTGCTGGCGCAGATCTCGGCCACCGACCTGCTCACCGACCCCGCCCGCCTCTACCGCGTCGCCGAGGCCGCCACCGGCAGCCTCACCACCGACACCGCACTGGACTCCCTCGGAGAGCTGACGAGCCTCGGCGAGAGCCTCGGGGCCTGTCGGCGGAGGGCGTGCGCACCGTGACGATGCCGGTGGTCCCGGCGCCCTGGGACCCCGACCGGGTGATCGCGGACGAACCGGAGGCGGAGCGGCTGTGGGCGTCGCTGCGCTGACCGCCGCCGTCGGCGCGCCGGCCGGTCAGGCCGCCGGACGCCCGATGAGCATCGCCGGCGCCCCCGCCACCCGGGTCAGGAACACGGTCGCCGCGTGCGGCCCCTGGGGCTTGACCTTCCGCCGCAGTTCCTCCGGTTCGACCGCCGAGCCCCGCTTCTTCACGGTCAGCACGCCGACCCGGCGCTCCCGCAGCAGCGCCTTCAGCCGCTTGACGTTGAAGGGCAGGTGGTCGGTGATCTCGTAGGCGGTGGCGTACGGCGTCGGCCGCAGCGCGTCCGCGGTGACGTAGGCGATGGTCGGGTCGAGCAGCCCGCCGCCGACCGACTCGGCGACCTCGGCGACCAGATGGGCGCGGACGACGGCGCCGTCGGGCTCGTAGAGGTAGCGCCCGGGCGGGCGGACCCGCGGGTCGGGCAGGCCCCGGGAGAGCAGCGTGCGCGGCCCGGGCAGCAGCGTCGCCCGCACCGCGCCCGGCTCGGTGCCGAACCACAGCACCGCCTCCTTCACGTCTCCGCCGTCCGAGATCCACTCGGCCTCGGCGTCCTCGGGCACGGCCTCGTGCGGGATGCCGGGCGCGACCTTCAGCGCGGCGGCCCGGGGCGCCGTACGGGCGGCGGCGACGGCCCAGGACAGCGGGGGCGAGTACGCCTCGGGGTCGAAGATCCTGCCCCGTCCGCCCCTGCGCGCCGGGTCGACGAACACGGCGTCGTAGCCGTCCGTGTCCACCTCGGTCACGTCGGCCTCCCGCACCTCGACGAGGCCGGCCAGGCCGAGCGCCTCGGCGTTCGCCCGCGCCGTCGCCGCCGTGACCGGGTCCCGGTCCACCGCGAGCACCCGGATGCCGGCGCGGGCCAGCGCGATCGCGTCCCCGCCGATCCCGCAGCACAGGTCGGCGACGGACGTCACCCCCAGCTCCTTCAGGCGCCGCGCCCGGTACGCCGCCACGCTCGCCCGCGTCGACTGCTCGACGCCGTTCGGCGTGAAGAACATCCGCCCGGCGTCCTCGGCGCCGAACTTGGCCACCGCCCGCTGCCGCAGCCGCGCCTGCCCGAGCGCCGCCGACACCAGGTGGGCGGGGTGCTCGCGCCGCAGCCGGGTGGCGACGGCCAGTTCCCGCGCGGGGTCGGTGCCGCGGACCTCCTCGAGGAGGGCGCGGCCTTCTGGGGTGCGGAGGGCGTCGAGGTCGTTCACCGCCTCATTGTGGGCCAGTCGGTGGACGGTGTGCCGCCCGCCGCGGTGTCGGGCCGCGTCCCGGGACGGCGACTGCGAGGATCCGGCACCATGCGAGCAGTCGTACAAAATGACAAGAGTCGGGTGATCCGGGCGTCGGGCAGGCGCCGGGTGCTCCGGACCCCGGGTGCGCGCGTCCGTGGCGGTCTCGCCGTGCTCGCCGTCACCGCCCTCGTCGCCGGCTGCGGCGGCGCCTCCTCCGAGGTGCGGCCCGCCGCCGGCCAGCAGCCCCTCCAGGCGCCCCCGGCCCGCGCACTGGACGCCTACGCCGCCAAGCTGAAGGCGTCCTACACCGCCCGGGCCGCCGCCGCCCGGCGCTGGGGCCTGAAGCGGGTGCCGCTGGCGCCCCCGCCGCCTCCCGACCGCAAGCCGCGGATCACCACGCGCAAGGGCTTCGAGGTGGACCGCCACGCCGAGCGGGGCCTGCCGCCGGTCTTCACCACGATCCCCACCAAGCAGAAGATCGTCTTCCTCACCATCGACGACGGCGCCGAGAAGGACCCGGCGTTCCTGCGGATGATGACCGAGCTGGGGATCCCGTACACGGCCTTCCTCAGCGACTACGTCGTCAAGGACGACTACGGCTACTTCAAGAAGATGCAGGACCGCGGGGTCACCCTCGACAACCACACCCTCAACCACCCGTATCTGCCGGGGCTGTCCTACGCGGAGCAGAAGCGCGAGATCTGCGGGATGCAGAAGGTCATCCGCGAGCGGTTCGGCAAGCGCCCCACCGTCTTCCGCCCGCCCTTCGGCAACTACAACGCCGACTCGCTGCGCGCCGCCAAGAGCTGCGGCATCACCCACGTCCCGCTGTGGAACGAGGAGGTCTTCGTCGACCGCTGGGACTACCGCGAGTGGGACCGCGAGCTGCACCCCGGGGACATCGTGCTCAGCCACTTCCGGGGCCCGGACGACTGGAAGGGCACCATGCCCGACATGATCCGCCGGTTCCTCGACAAGGTCACCGCCGAGGGATACGCCGTGGCCCGCCTGGAGGACTACCTGTGAGGCGGCGGCGGCTCCGGTCCGCCGGTGCCGCGCTCGCGGCCGCCCTGCTCGCCGGCTGCGCGGCGGCCGTCGGCCCCGGCGCCCGCCCGCCCGGCGACGGCGCCCAGGCCCAGGCCCAGGCCGCCGGGCCGAGCCGGCACCTGCCGCCGGTCGTCGACCACGTCCGCACCCGCGACCGGGTCGTCTTCCTCACCTACGACGACGGCGCCGAGCGCCACCCGCACGTCACCGGCCTGGTCCGCGCCCGGCGGCTCCCGGTCACCCTGTTCCTCACCGACACCGTCGCCGGCCCGGCCTACGCCGACCTGGCCGGGCTGCGCTCGGTCGGGGCGAGCCTGCAGAACCACACCCTCGACCACCGCACCCTGCGCGGCCTGCCGTACGCCGGGCAGCGCGCCGAGATCTGCGGCCAGCAGCGCAAGCTCCGCTCCCGCTTCGGCGTCCGCCCCCGCCTGCTCCGCCCGCCGCACGGCCGGTACGACACCACGACCCTGCGCGCCGCCGCCGACTGCGGCATCACCGCGGTCGTGCTGTGGCGGGTCCAGGTCACCGGCGAGGGCGGCTTCCGCTACACGCGCGGGGAGCACCGGCTGCACCCCGGGGACATCGTCTCGGTCACCGACCCGACCCGCACGGAGGAGCTGCTGCGCCGCATCGAGGAGCGCGGCCTGACGGTGGGGCGGCTGGAGAACTACCTGTGACCCCGGCCGACGCGCCGCCCGGCATTGGCACTCCGCTTGACCGAGTGCTAATCGCGGTCATAGTCTCGGCTCTGGCACTCCCCCCTGGAGAGTGCCAACAACGCGACGGGCAGGTCCGGCACCCGCGACGACGGATCGACCTGGTCGCCACCTCAGACAGTTAACCCCGTGAGATCTCCGAAGGGGGAGGTCGGATCGTGACGACCGCCAGCTCCAAGGTTGCCATCAAGCCGCTCGAGGACCGCATCGTGGTCCAGCCGCTGGACGCCGAGCAGACCACGGCCTCGGGCCTGGTCATTCCGGACACTGCCAAGGAGAAGCCCCAGGAGGGCGTCGTCCTGGCCGTGGGCCCGGGCCGCTTCGAGGACGGCAACCGCCTTCCGCTCGACGTCAAGGTCGGCGACGTCGTGCTCTACAGCAAGTACGGCGGCACCGAGGTGAAGTACAACAACGAGGAGTACCTCGTCCTCTCGGCCCGCGACGTGCTCGCGATCGTCGAGAAGTAATTCACCCCGAAGCATTCCGCTTCGAGCTGCGCCCCTGGCCCCGCGACCGATGAGAAGCCGGGCGCCCGGGGCGCAGCGTCGTTAAACCCAGAATTCCGGAAGAGGGCTCACGCTCCCATGGCGAAGATCCTGAAGTTCGACGAGGACGCCCGTCGCGCCCTCGAGCGCGGCGTCAACAAGCTCGCCGACACGGTCAAGGTGACCATCGGCCCAAGGGCCGCAACGTCGTCATCGACAAGAAGTTCGGCGCCCCCACCATCACCAACGACGGTGTCACGATCGCCCGCGAGGTGGAGATCGAGGACCCGTACGAGAACCTCGGCGCGCAGCTGGTGAAGGAGGTGGCGACCAAGACCAACGACATCGCGGGTGACGGCACCACCACCGCCACCGTGCTGGCCCAGGCCCTGGTCCGCGAGGGTCTGAAGAACGTCGCCGCCGGTGCCTCCCCGGCGCTGCTGAAGAAGGGCATCGACGCGGCCGTCGCCGCCGTGTCCGAGGACCTCCTCGCCACCGCCCGGCCGATCGACGAGAAGTCCGACATCGCCGCCGTGGCCGCGCTGTCCGCCCAGGACCAGCAGGTCGGCGAGCTGATCGCCGAGGCGATGGACAAGGTCGGCAAGGACGGTGTCATCACCGTCGAGGAGTCCAACACCTTCGGCCTGGAGCTGGACTTCACCGAGGGCATGGCCTTCGACAAGGGCTACCTGTCGCCGTACTTCGTGACGGACCAGGAGCGCATGGAGGCCGTCCTGGAGGACCCGTACATCCTCATCCACCAGGGCAAGATCTCCTCCATCGCCGACCTGCTGCCGCTGCTGGAGAAGGTCATCCAGGCCAACTCCTCCAAGCCGCTGCTGATCATCGCCGAGGACGTCGAGGGCGAGGCCCTGTCGACCCTGGTGGTCAACAAGATCCGCGGCACCTTCAACGCGGTGGCCGTCAAGGCCCCCGGCTTCGGCGACCGCCGCAAGGCCATGCTCCAGGACATGGCGGTCCTCACCGGCGCCACGGTCATCTCCGAGGAGGTCGGCCTCAAGCTCGACCAGGTCGGCCTGGACGTGCTCGGCACCGCCCGCCGCGTCACCGTCACCAAGGACGACACCACCATCGTCGACGGTGCCGGCAAGAAGGAGGACGTGGAGGGCCGCGTCGCCCAGATCAAGGCCGAGATCGAGGCCACGGACTCCGACTGGGACCGCGAGAAGCTCCAGGAGCGCCTCGCCAAGCTGGCCGGCGGCGTGTGCGTGATCAAGGTCGGCGCCGCCACCGAGGTGGAGCTGAAGGAGCGCAAGCACCGTCTGGAGGACGCCATCTCCGCGACCCGCGCCGCGGTCGAGGAGGGCATCGTCTCCGGTGGTGGCTCCGCCCTGGTCCACGCCTCCAAGGTGCTGGAGGGCAACCTCTCCAAGACCGGCGACGAGGCCACCGGTGTCGCGGTCGTCCGCAACGCCGTCGTCGAGCCGCTGCGCTGGATCGCGGAGAACGCGGGCCTCGAGGGCTACGTCATCGTCTCCAAGGTCAAGGAGCTGGAGAAGGGCAGCGGCTACAACGCCGCCACCGGTGAGTACGGCGACCTGGTCAAGGCCGGCGTCATCGACCCGGTGAAGGTCACCCGCTCCGCCCTGGAGAACGCCGCCTCCATCGCCTCCCTCCTGCTGACGACCGAGACCCTGGTCGTCGAGAAGAAGGAAGAGGAAGAGGCCGCCGCGGGCCACGGCCACGGCCACGGCCACGCTCACTGAGCGCTTCGCTGAGCCGAACGGTGCCCAGTGCCCCTCGGGAGGTGCTGGGCACCGTGCGTTTCGCCAAGGGTGCCGGGTCCGCGACTGCCCCGGGCCGGCCGATGCCGGGTGCGCGTCCGCCCCGTGCGGGTCCGATGCCGGGTGCGGTGCCGTCGTGGCTGGTCGCGCAGTTCCCCGCGCCCCTTGGGGGTGCTGCTACTGCGGCCCGTACTTGCGGCCCGTTCGGGACGTGATGCCGCCCAGCATCCCGCGCGGCACCAGCTTCGTGGCGCCCATCAGGGCCTTGTAGCGCGGGTCGGGGATCGACAGGGTCTTGCCGCGGGCCAGGTCGTCGAGGGCCGCCGCGACCAGTTTGTCCGCGTCGAGCCACATCCACTTCGGGATGTTGTCCGTGCCCATCCCGGCCCGCTGGTGGAACTCGGTGCGCACGAACCCGGGGCACAGGGCCATCAGCCGGACGCCGCTGCCCGCCAGGTCCTTCGCGGCGCCCTGCGTGAACTGCACGACCCACGCCTTGGACGCCCCGTAGGTGCCGCGCGGCACGAAGGCGGCGACCGAGGCGACGTTGACGACGCCCCGCGGCCCCGCTCCCGCATCCCCTCCACCGCCGCCGACGTCAGCCGCAGCACCGCCTCGCAGTGCACCTTGAGCATGCGCAGCTCGTCGGCCATGGGAACGTCGAGATAGCGGCCCTTGTTGCCGAAACCGGCGTTGTTGACCAGCAGGTCGACCGGGTTCCTGCGGTCGCCCAGCCGGTCGGCCACCGCGTCGATGCCGGCGTCCTCGGCCAGGTCGGCGGTGAGCACCTCCGCCTCGATCCCGTGCCGGTCGTGCAGTTCGGTCGCCTGTTCGCGCAGCCGCTCGGTGTCGCGGGCGACGAGCACCAGGTCGTGCCCGTCCGCCGCCAGCCGCCGCGCGAACGCGGCGCCGATCCCCGCCGTCGATCCCGTAATCAGAGCCGTTGTCATGGCGCAAGACTAGTTACCCGGAGTGGCACCATCCGCTCACCGGCCGTCCCGCCCCGGGTGGCCGGTGTGCCCCGGGTGCCGCGGCGGGGTCCCCGCCCGCTGTCCCTCGTCCACCACCACGAACTGCCCCATCATCCCCTCGTCCTCGTGGTACAGCAGATGGCAGTGGTACATGTACGGCGTGTCGGGGTCGGCCGGACCCGTGAACCGCAGCGCCAGTTTCATCGTCGTCCCGTGCGGCACGAACACCGTGTCCTTCGGCCCGCGCAACGCCGGCGGCGGCGCCGACCCGTTCACCTCCACGACGCGGAACTGCACGTCGTGCACATGGAAGTTGTGCGGCATGCCGTCGGTGTTGCGCACGGTCCACACCTCCGTCGTGCCGCGGGTGACGGTGTCGTCGATCCGGCCCATGTCCATCGCCCGGCCGTTGATCCCCGACCGCTTCAGGTCGAAGTGGCGCCCCGCACGGCCGCTTCGGCGTCCGGCAGCTCCGGCTCCACCAGCACCGAGGCAAGCCCCGGCGACGGCCGCAGCCGCTCGGCCGCCCGCAGCTGGAGCACGTCGAAGGAGTCGTCGCCCCCGCCGAACCGCCGCTGCCACGCGTCCCCGTAGCCGTCCTGCGGGAAGCTGCGCAGCGTGACCCGCTCGCCCGGCTCCACCCGCACCACGATCTCGGCCCGCTCGCCCGGCGACAGCTGCACCCGGTCCAGGGAGACCGGCCGCCGAAGCAGACCGCCGTCCGTGCCGATCAGCGCGACGTCACGCCCGTCGGCGAAGCCGAAGTCGTAGGTGCGCGCCGTGGACGCGTTGAGCAGCCGCAGCCGGACCAGCTCGTCGCGGACCTCCCGGTACGGGCGCAGCGTGCCGTTCACCATCGTCCGGTCGCCGAGGAAGCCGACGTTCTGCATCAGCCCGCGGTCGCCGTCCAGCCGTGCGCCGTCGAAGCGGACGTCCTGCACGACGACCGGCAGATCGTCGACGCCGTACCGCTTCGGCAGCGCGAGCCGCCGGGAGTCCGCGTCGTCCAGGAGGAACAGTCCCGCCAGGCCGCGCCGGACGTGCGCCTCGGTGCGTCCGTGCGGATGCGGGTGGTACCAGAGCGTCGCGGCCGGCTGGTCCACCGTCCAGTGCGGGGCCCAGGCGGCGCCCGGGGCGATCATCTGGTGGGGGCCGCCGTCCATGCGGGCCGGCAGGTGCATGCCGTGCCAGTGCACGGTGGACGCCTCGCCGAGGCCGTTGCGGATCCGTACGCGCACCTTCTCGCCGCGCTCCGCCCGCAGCGTGGGCCCGAGGTAGGAGCCGTTGAACCCCCAGGTCGGCGTCTTCACCCCGTCCCGGAACTCCGTCTCGCCGGCCTGCATGCGCAGGTCGAAGACCCGGGTGCCGTCCTGCTCGACGGTGGAACGGGCCAGGGGCGGTATCGCCAGCGGGGTGTCGAACCGGACCTCGCCCACGGTGTCGACCTTGGCGTCGGTCCACAGCCAGGTGAACAGGGCGCCGACGGTCACCGCGAACACGGTGACCAGCGAGCCGAGCACGACGAGGAGGCGCTTCCAGCGGAAGCGGCGGCGCGGTGCGCCGGCCGGCTCTCCGCCGCCCGGGGCCCCGCCGCGGGGCGCGTGACGAGTCATGCGTCGAGCGTCGCCGCCCGCACCGCTTCCGGACATCGGGGTGCCGCCCCACCGGCCCCTGATCCGTCCCCGGCCCACCGCCGGGGTTTCCCCTAGGAGCCGGCGTGCCCCCGGGCCCCGGCACCCCGTCGGCCTGACACACCGTGGGCCCGAGGGACCGTCAGCTCCCTTACTGTTCAGGCCTCCTGGGCCGCCCCGGCCGCCCCGTACTTCTCCACGTACTCCCGGGCCTTGGCCAGGGCCTCCTTGTGCAGGGCGTCGCCCGCCGCCAGCAGACGGGGCAGCAGATGCCGCTCGGTCGTCACCGCCCGGAACTGGAGCGCCACCGTCACCTCGTGGCCGGGACGGTGCACGATCTCCACCGGGTCGCCGGCCCGGATCTCACCGGGCTCGATCACCCGCAGGTACGCGCCCGGCGCGCCCCGGCGCGTGAAGCGCTTCACCCAGCCCCGCTCGCCCAGATGCTCCTGGAAGGTGCGGCACGGTATCCGCCCGCTCGTCACCTCCAGCAGCACGTCCCGGCCGACGCGCCAGCGCTCGCCGATCAGCGCGCCGGAGACGTCCACGCCGAAGGTGGTGAGGTTCTCGCCGAACGCGCCGTCGGCCAGAGTCCGGCCCAGCTCGCGCTCCCACTCGTCGAGGTCCTCGCGCGCCACCGCGTAGACGGCCTGGTCGGCGCCGCCGTGGTACCGCGTGTCGCACACCGCGTCCCCGGCGAGCCCGCTCGCGCCCGTCCCCTCGGTCCCCGGCGGGGCCACCCGCACCGGCCCGTCGGCCGGCCGCTTGTCGATGCCGGTCACGCCCTCGGGCTGGTCCGTGTACGGCACGGGCGTCGCGCGGCCCAGATTCACTGACAGAAGCTTCATGACGGCACGGTAGAAGACCACCCCTCAAAGCGTCGACGCATTATTTCCCGTCGCTCCAAAGCATCGCTTATCCTCGGGGGTGTGATCGAGGCTCGTCATCTCCGTGTCCTGCGCGCCGTGGCCGCCACCGGCTCCTTCTCGGCGGCGGGCCGCGAACTGGGCTGCACCCAGCCCGCGGTCAGCCAGCAGATGAAGGCGCTGGAGGCCTCCGTCGGTACCCCGCTGCTGGTGCGCAGCGGACGCGAGATGCGGCTCACCCAGGCCGGCGAGGCCCTGGTGCGGCACGCCGCCGGCATCCTCGCCGGGCTGACCGCCGCCGAGGAGGAGGTCGCCGCGATCGCGGGCCTGCGGGCCGGACGGGTGCGGCTGGTCTCCTTCCCGAGCGGCAGCTCCACCCTCGTCCCCACGGCCCTCGCCGCGCTGCGCGCCGCCCACCCCGGCACCCGGGTCTTCCTGGAGGAGGCCGAGCCGCCGCGTTCGGTGGAGCTGCTCCGCGAGGGCGACTGCGACGTGGCCCTCGCCTTCCGCTACGAGGGCGCGGCCGGCGCGGAGGAGTGGGACGACCTCGTCGTCCGCCCGCTGCTGACCGACCGGCTGGTGGCGCTGGTGCCGGACCGGCACCCGCTCGCGCGGGCGGCGTCGGTGTCGATCGGCGAGCTGGCCGGCGAACCGTGGATCGCGGGCTGCCCGCGCTGCCGGGGCCAGCTGGTCGAGGTGTGCGAGGGCGCCGGTTTCACCCCCCGCATCGACTTCGCGACCGACGACTACCCGGCCGTCGTCGGCCTGGTCGGGGCCGGGCTCGGCGTCGCCGTCCTGCCGCAGCTCGCCGTGGAGTCGGTACGGCCCCGGGGCGCGCGCACGGTGGCGCTGGAACCGGCGGTGCGCCGGGAGATCGTCGCGCTCACCCTGCCGGACCTGGCGCAGGTCCCGGCGGTGACGGCCACGCTGGACGAACTGGCGCGGGCGGCGGCGCGCTGAGGGCGCGGCGCGCTGGGCGTGGCGCGCTGGGCGTGGCGGCACGCTCTGCGTGGCGCGCTGGGCATGGCGGCGCGCCGGGCGTGGCGGCACGTCGTGCGGGGCGGCGCTCGGGAGAGCGCACGGGCGAGCGTGCGCACCGGCGCGGAAACAGGCGGGGCACGCGTACCGCGTGCCCAGTCAGGAGAAACGTTCCTTCAGTGATGTGAGGCGGCCTCCCCGCCGGCCGCCGACGCCGATACCAGGCGGTTGCGTGCCCGCCCCATGAGCTCTTCGCGCTCGTCCTCGGTCAGTCCGCCCCACACGCCGTACGGCTCGCGCACCGCCAGAGCGTGGGCTGCGCACTCGGCGCGCACCGGGCACCGCATGCAGACCTCTTTGGCCGAGTTCTCACGAGCGCTCCGAGCCGCACCGCGCTCGCCCTCCGGATGGAAGAAGAGCGAGCTGTCCACCCCACGGCACGCAGCCAGGAGCTGCCAGTCCCACAGGTCCGCGTTCGGTCCGGGAAGGCGGGAGAAATCTGCCATTGCGTGACCCCTTGTAGCCGATCTGGGTGGACAGGATGTCCACGACCGTACAACTACCATCTAAGGAGATGAAAATATGACTCATTGCGAATCTAGCCTCAGACACCAGCAAAGCGGAAGAAAAAGGGCCGAATGGGGCATGGCTTGTGATGAAAGCTTGTGGGTCCGCCGCGCATGTCTGCACCGTGTCCGTCCCCTCACGTAGAGTGCCGAAGACGACACACAGCCCCGTAACTCTTTCGAGTGACCGTCGTTGAGAGTGCGGAGGCGGTTGAAAGAACAAGCGCTCGGGCGGGCGTCCGAGACGGTCGACCGCACAGGTGACGATTCGTACCAGCCTGGAGGCTCAAGGTGACGCGCATCAGCTGCGGAGGACGGCCATGACTTCCGTCCTCGTCTGCGACGACTCCCCGCTTGCCCGAGAGGCGCTCCGCCGCGCGGTCGCGACCGTGCCCGGCGTCGAGCGCGTGACGACGGCTGCCAACGGCGAGGAAGTCCTCCGCCGCTGGGGTGCCGACCGCTCGGACCTCATTCTGATGGACGTGCGCATGCCCGGTCTGGGCGGCGTCGAGACCGTGCGGCGGCTGCTGTCCGCCGACCCCGGCGCACGCATCATCATGCTCACGGTCGCCGAGGACCTCGACGGCGTGGCCCTCGCGGTCGCCGCCGGCGCCCGCGGCTATCTGCACAAGGACGCCTCGCGCGCCGAACTGCGGGCCACGGTCACGCAGGCCCTCGCCGACCCGACCTGGCGGCTCGCCCCGCGCCGGCTGCGCTCGGCCGAGATGGGCGCCGCGCCCACGCTCACCGCGCGTGAGATCCAGGTCCTGGAGGGCATGAGCCACGGCCGCTCCAACGCGGAGATCGGCCGGGAGCTGTTCCTCTCCGAGGACACCGTCAAGACGCACGCCCGGCGGCTCTTCAAGAAGCTCGGCGCCTCGGACCGGGCACACGCCGTGGCGCTCGGCTTCCGGTGGGGCCTGGTCCGCTAGGCACCCCCGTGAGGTGGAGGCCCACGGGGCCCGACGGGGGTACGGCGATCCCCGCTTACCGCGAGGTGGGCGGGGGTGACAAGGCGACCCGCCGGGTGCCCGCTGCTCGTTTCGCCGCCGATGCCGCATCCTTGAGGTGTGGAGTTCCTCGGGGACGAGTCGGTCGAGCGGAAGGGGAGGGCGCAGGGGATGAGTTCCGGCGCACCTGCTCATAACGCTTCGGTGCACAACAACGGACGCGGTGCCACGGACCGTACGGCGACAGGGCACCATGGACCGATGCGCGACGACGAGGCGGCTGCCGACCACGGGACGGTGGGCTCGCTCGTGCACCGCGCCGTGGACGGTGACGAGCAGGCCACGCACGACCTGCTCGCGCACGTCCACCCGCTGGCGCTGCGCTACTGCCGCACCCGGCTGTCCCGGCTGCCCGGCGACGCGCGCCACTTCGTCGAGGACCTCGCCCAGGAGGTCTGCGTGGCGGTGCTCCTCGCGCTGCCCCGTTACAAGGACACCGGGCGCCCCTTCGAGGCGTTCGTCTTCGCCATCGCCGCCCACAAGGTCGCCGACCTCCAGCGGGCCGCGATGCGCCACCCCGGCTCGACGGCCGTCCCGTCCGACGAGATGCCCGAGCGGCCGGACGACTCGCTCGGCCCGGAGGAGCGGGCCCTGCTGAGCAGCGACGCCGAGTGGGCCAAGAAGCTCCTGGCCAACCTGCCGGAGAACCAGCGGGAGCTGCTCCTGCTGCGCATCGCCGTGGGACTCACGGCCGAGGAGACCGGCCAGATGTTGGGAATGTCACCCGGTGCGGTGCGCGTCGCCCAGCACCGGGCGCTCAGCCGTCTGCGCGCGCTCGCGGAGCAGTGACGCGCGGGGGCGCCCACGCGCCCGGCCGCGCCGCAACGGGCCGCCGCACGCCCTGACTCGGCCCCGCGCGCCGCCCGGCCACGCGGCGCGCCGGCCGTGCACCGGCCCGGGCGACCCTCCGTACGAATCTACGAAGAGCGATGCGGTCCTTGATCGTGGAATGAGACACGTTCACTTCCCGTTAGCATGGACATCCGCACCGATCAAGGCCATTTGGGGAAGGTGTCATGACTGCCAACGTCGACGGAGTGCCCGAGAAATTCGCGACACTCGGGCTGACCTACGACGACGTGCTGCTGCTGCCGGGCCCGTCGGACATGGCACCCGACGAGATCGACACCGCCTCGTACGTCTCCAAGAACGTGCGGGTCAACATCCCGCTGCTGTCCGCCGCCATGGACAAGGTGACCGAGTCGCGCATGGCGATCGCCATGGCCCGCCAGGGCGGCGTCGGCGTGCTGCACCGCAACCTGTCCATCGAGGACCAGGCCAACCAGGTCGACCTGGTCAAGCGCTCCGAGTCGGGCATGGTGGCGAACCCCATCACCATCCACCCGGACGCCACGCTCGCCGAGGCCGACGCGCTGTGCGGCAAGTTCCGCATCAGCGGCGTGCCGGTCACGGACCCGGCCGGCAAGCTGCTCGGCATCGTCACCAACCGCGACATGGCCTTCGAGACCGACCGCTCCCGGCGGGTCCGCGAGGTCATGACGCCGATGCCGCTGGTCACCGGCAAGGTCGGCATCTCGGGCCTGGACGCCATGGAGCTGCTGCGCCGCCACAAGATCGAGAAGCTGCCGCTGGTCGACGACAACGGCGTGCTCAAGGGCCTGATCACGGTCAAGGACTTCGTCAAGGCCGAGAAGTACCCGCACGCCTCCAAGGACGCCGAGGGCCGGCTGCTGGTCGGCGCCGCGGTCGGTGTCGCCGGTGACGCCTTCGAGCGCGCCCAGGCGCTGATCGAGGCGGGCGTCGACTTCATCGTCGTCGACACCGCGCACGGCCACTCCCGGCTGGTCGGCGACATGGTCGCCAAGATCAAGTCCAACTCCTCCGGCGTCGACGTCATCGGCGGCAACGTCGCCACGCGCGACGGCGCCAAGGCCCTGGTCGACGCCGGCTGCGACGGCATCAAGGTGGGCGTGGGCCCCGGCTCCATCTGCACCACCGCGTGGTCGCCGGCGTCGGCGTCCCCCAGGTCACGGCGATCTACGAGGCCTCGCTGGCCGCCCGTGAGGCGGGCGTGCCGGTGATCGGCGACGGCGGTCTGCAGTACTCCGGCGACATCGCCAAGGCCCTGGTCGCGGGCGCCGACACGGTGATGCTCGGCTCGCTCCTCGCGGGCTGCGAGGAGTCGCCGGGCGAGCTGATGTTCATCAACGGCAAGCAGTTCAAGTCGTACCGCGGCATGGGTTCGCTGGGCGCCATGCAGACCCGCGGCGACCGCAAGTCGTTCTCCAAGGACCGCTACTTCCAGGAGGGCGTCGCCTCCGACGAGCAGCTGGTCCCGGAGGGCATCGAGGGCCAGGTGCCCTACCGCGGCCCGCTCTCCTCGGTCGTCCACCAGCTGGTCGGCGGCCTGCGCCAGTCGATGTTCTACGTCGGCGGCAAGACCGTGCCCGAGCTCCAGGCCAACGGCCGGTTCGTGCGGATCACCTCCGCCGGGCTCAAGGAGAGCCACCCGCACGACATCCAGATGACGGTCGAGGCGCCGAACTACAGCAGCAAGAAGTAGCCGCCGCCCGCCAGGCACCCACGAGGGCGGCCCCGGACCGGTCCGGGGCCGCCCCCGTCGTGTCCGTCGGGATACTGGAAGGCGCTGCAACGCATCAGGGAAAGGCCACAGACGTGACTGAGATCGAGATCGGGCGCGGCAAGCGCGGCCGCCGGGCGTACGCCTTCGACGACATCGCCGTCGTCCCCAGCCGCCGTACGCGGGACCCGAAGGAGGTCTCGATCGCCTGGCAGATCGACGCCTACCGCTTCGAGCTGCCGTTCCTGGCCGCCCCCATGGACTCCGTCGTCTCCCCGGCCACCGCGATCCGCATCGGCGAGCTGGGCGGCCTGGGCGTGCTCAACCTCGAGGGCCTGTGGACGCGGTACGAGGACCCGCAGCCGCTGCTCGACGAGATCGCCGAGCTGCCCGCCGAGGCCGCGACCCGCCGGCTCCAGGAGATCTACGCCGCCCCGATCAAGGAGGAGCTGATCGGGCAGCGGATCAAGGAGGTGCGCGACTCCGGTGTCGTCACCGCCGCCGCGCTCTCCCCGCAGCGCACCGCCCAGTTCTCCAAGGCGGTCGTGGACGCGGGCGTGGACATCTTCGTCATCCGCGGCACCACGGTGTCGGCGGAGCACGTGTCGTCCTCGCACGAGCCGCTCAACCTCAAGCAGTTCATCTACGAGCTGGACGTCCCGGTGATCGTCGGCGGCTGCGCCACGTACACCGCGGCCCTGCACCTGATGCGCACGGGCGCGGCGGGCGTGCTGGTCGGCTTCGGCGGCGGCGCCGCGCACACCACGCGCAACGTGCTGGGCATCCAGGTCCCGATGGCGACGGCCGTCGCCGACGTGGCTGCGGCCCGCCGGGACTACATGGACGAGTCCGGCGGCCGGTACGTGCACGTCATCGCGGACGGCGGCGTCGGCTGGTCCGGCGACCTGCCCAAGGCGATCGCCTGCGGCGCGGACGCGGTCATGATGGGCTCGCCGCTCGCGCGGGCGACCGACGCGCCGGGCAAGGGCCACCACTGGGGCATGGAGGCCGTCAACGAGGAGCTGCCGCGCGGCAAGAAGGTCGGCCTCGGCACGGTCGGCACGATCGAGGAGATCCTCACCGGCCCGTCCCACACGCCCGACGGCTCGATGAACTTCTTCGGCGCGCTGCGCCGGGCGATGGCCACGACCGGCTACAGCGAGCTGAAGGAGTTCCAGCGCGTCGAGGTGACCGTCGCGGACTCCCAGCACCGCCGGTAACCCGGCCGCGAGGACGGCGGCCCGGCGTACGGCGCGTACGACGGCGAAGGGCCCGGAGCGGTGTGCTCCGGGCCCTTCGCCGTCGGTCAGAGCCGGTGCGCCGCCCCCGTGGGCGTCGCGCCGCGCGTGTCCAGCAGGAGCTGCGCCTTCACGGACAGGCCCTGGAGGTCGTACGTGCGGTGCTGCTGGAGGAGGATCGTCAGGTCGGCGTCGGCGGCGGCCTCGTACAGGGAGTCGGCGCGGGGGACCGGGCGGTCCAGGACCGTCCAGGACGGGATGTGCGGGTCGTGGTAGCTCACGGCGGCGCCCAGCTCCATCAGGCGGGTCGCGATCTCCTGGGCCGGGGTGGCCTGCTGGTCGGCGAGGTCGGCCTTGTAGGTGACGCCGAGGAGGAGGACGCGGGCGCCGCGGGCCGACTTGCCGTGCTCGTTGAGGAGCGTGGCGGCGCGCTGGACGACGTAGCGGGGCATCTGGCTGTTGACCTGCTCGGCCAGTTCCACCATGCGCAGGCTGCGCGGTGCGTGGCCGGTGAGGTCCTGGGCCACGGAGTGGCCGCCGACGCCCGGGCCGGGGCGGAAGGCCTGGAACCCGAACGGCTTGGTCTCCGCGCAGCGGATGACGTCCCACAGGTCGACGCCGAGGTCGTGGCAGAGCACGGCCATCTCGTTGACCAGGGCGATGTTCACGTGCCGGAAGTTGGTTTCCAGCAGCTGCACCGTCTCCGCCTCGCGGGGGCCGCGGGCGCGGACCACCTTGTCGGTGAGGCGGCCGTAGAACGCGGCGGCGGACTCGGTGCAGGCGGGGGTGAGCCCGCCGATGACCTTCGGGGTGTTGGCGGGGGTGAAGTCGCGGTTGCCGGGGTCGACGCGGCTCGGTGCGTAGGCGAGGTGGAAGTCGCGGCCGGCGCGCAGCCCGGAGCCCTTCTCCAGGATCGGGCGCAGGAAGTCCTCGGTGGTGCCCGGCCGCACGGGTGACTCCAGGATCACGGTGGTGTGCGGGCGCATGTGGGCGGCCAGGGTGCGGGCGGCGGCCTCCACCTGGCCCAGGTCCGGGCCGCCGTCCGCGCCCGGTGCGGTGGGGGCGCAGATGACGGCCGTGCGGACCCGGCCCAGCTCGGCCGGGCCGGCCGCCGTCCGGAAGCCCCCGAGAGCATCCGGCGCAGTTCGGCGGGGGTCAGCGGGTCGGCCTCGGGACCGGTGCGGTAGCCGAGGGTGGGGATGCCGGCGGCGACGGCGGCCTGGGCCAGGGGCAGGCCGTACGGGCCGAGTCCGATGACGGCGAGATCTGCGGGCATGGCGTGGGCCGTCCTTCCCAGTAGCCGAAGCGGGACAGGTGCGCAAGCCCTGTGGACAGGATGGGCGAGCACACCGTCAGACTAGGAGTAAATATGACCGATTTGTGGGATTGATCCGCGAGTTTCGCGAGTCTTGGCGCGCGTGTCGGCCCGCCCGCCGGCCCCCCGGCCCACCGGGACGTTTCCCGAGGTTGTCCACAGGTTGGGGCGCGTGGTGGCTGAAGTCGGGCAACACCGTCAGAATCTGGGCATGGGGGTACACGGAACGACCGGGCTTCGCCCCACGGGTGCGGCCGACGCGACCGATGGACCGGATGAGCCGGATGAGCCGGACGAGCGGGAGGCAGCGGTGAGGACAGCGGCACTGGGACCGGAGCAGCGGGCCGAGTCGCTCGCGGCCATGGCCGAACGGGAGCTGGACCTGCTCGTCGTCGGCGGCGGCGTGGTGGGCGCGGGCACCGCCCTGGACGCGGCCACCCGGGGACTGGCCACCGGACTGGTCGAGGCCCGCGACTGGGCGTCGGGCACGTCCAGCAGGTCCAGCAAGCTGATCCACGGCGGGCTGCGCTATCTGGAGATGCTCGACTTCGCCCTCGTACGGGAGGCGCTGAAGGAGCGCGGCCTGCTGCTGGAGCGGCTCGCACCCCACCTGGTCAAACCGGTGCCGTTCCTGTACCCGCTGCGGCACAAGGGCTGGGAGCGGCTGTACGCCGGCTCCGGCGTCGCCCTCTACGACGCCATGTCCATGGCCCGCGGCCACGGCCGGGGCCTGCCGGTGCACCGTCACCTGAGCCGCCGTCACGCCCTGCGCGTGGCGCCCGCGCTGAAGAAGGACGCCCTGGTCGGAGCGTTGCAGTACTACGACGCACAGATGGACGACGCCCGTTTCGTGGCGACCCTGGTGCGCACCGCCGCGGCCTACGGCGCCCGGGTCGCCAACCGCGCCCGTGTCACCGGCTTCCTGCGCGAGGGCGAACGGGTCGTCGGCGCACGGGTGCAGGACGTCGAGGGCGGCGGGGAGTACGAGATCCGCGCCAAGCAGATCGTCAACGCCACGGGCGTGTGGACCGACGACACCCAGTCGATGGTCGGGGAGCGCGGCCGGTTCCACGTCCGCGCCTCCAAGGGGATCCACCTGGTCGTCCCCAAGGACCGCATCCACTCCACCACCGGCCTCATCCTGCGCACCGAGAAGTCCGTGCTGTTCGTCATCCCCTGGGGCCGGCACTGGATCATCGGCACCACGGACACCGACTGGGACCTGGACAAGGCGCACCCGGCCGCGTCCAGCGCCGACATCGACTACCTCCTGGAGCATGTGAACTCCGTCCTGGCGGTGCCGCTGACCAGGGACGACGTCGAAGGCGTGTACGCCGGCCTGCGGCCGCTGCTGGCCGGCGAGTCCGACGCCACCAGCAAGCTGTCGCGCGAGCACACCGTCGCCCACCCGGTGCCGGGCCTGGTCGTCGTCGCCGGCGGCAAGTACACGACGTACCGGGTGATGGCCAAGGACGCGGTGGACGAGGCGGTGCACGGCCTCGACATGCGGGTCGCGGACTGCGTCACCGAGGACGTGCCGCTGCTCGGCGCCGAGGGCTACAAGGCGCTGTGGAACGCCCGCGCCCGGGTGGCCGCCCGCACCGGACTGCACGTCGTCCGCGTGGAGCACCTGCTCAACCGGTACGGGACGCTGGCCGAGGAGGTCCTCGCCCTCGTCGCCGAGGACCCCACCCTCGGCGAACCCCTCCAGGGCGCGGACGACTACCTGCGCGCCGAGATCGTGTACGCCGCCTCGCACGAGGGCGCCCGCCATCTGGACGACGTCCTCACCCGGCGCACCCGCATCTCCATCGAGACCTTCGACCGGGGCACGCTCTGCGCCCGCGAGGCCGCCGGGCTCATGGGGCGGGTCCTGGGCTGGGACGAGGACCGGCTCGAGCGCGAGGTGCAGCACTACGAGAAGCGGGTCGAGGCCGAGCGCGAGTCGCAGCGCCAGCCGGACGACCTGACGGCCGACGCCGCCCGGCTCGGAGCCCCCGACATCGTGCCGCTGTAGTGCCGTCATCGGCGGGCTGCTGACGCCGGGTCAGCCCCGCGCCCGCTCCACGCGGGCCCGGCACGCGCCCGGCACGGGTCCCGCCGCCCCGGCGCCGGGCCCGCGGGACGGCCCGCCCGCGGGCCGTCGCACACCCGGGGGAGGGAGGGCGGTGCCAGGGGCACCCGAGGCATCGAGCACTTGTCGGGTGAGAGACAATGAAGGCTCTGTCAGGGCGGGTTGCATGAGGGGACGCATGTCGGAGGCGGAGCGGGCGGGGACATCCCGTCAGGACACAAGCGCACGTCTCCTCGCCGGGCGGTACCGGCTGGGAGAAGTGCTCGGCCGCGGCGGCATGGGGACGGTGTGGCGTGCCGAGGACGAGACGCTGGGCCGCACGGTCGCCGTCAAGGAGCTGCGGTTCCCGTCGAACATCGACGAGGAGGAGAAGCGGCGCCTGATCACGCGCACCCTGCGCGAGGCCAAGGCGATCGCACGGATCCGCAACAACAGCGCCGTGACGGTCTACGACGTGGTCGACGAGGACGACCGGCCGTGGATCGTGATGGAACTGGTCGAGGGCAAGTCCCTCGCCGAGGTGATCCGGGAGGACGGCGTCCTGGAGCCCCGGCGCGCCGCCGAGGTCGGCCTGGCCGTGCTGGACGTGCTGCGCTCGGCGCACCGTCAGGGCATCCTGCACCGCGACGTGAAGCCGTCGAACGTGCTGATCGCCGAGGACGGCCGGGTGGTGCTCACCGACTTCGGCATCGCCCAGGTCGAGGGCGACCCCTCCATCACCTCCACCGGCATGCTCGTCGGCGCCCCCTCCTACATCTCCCCGGAACGCGCCCGCGGTCACAAGCCCGGCCCGGCGGCCGACCTGTGGTCGCTCGGCGGCCTGCTGTACGCGGCGGTGGAGGGCACCCCGCCGTACGACAAGGGCTCCGCCATCGCCACCCTCACCGCGGTGATGACCGAACCGCTCGAGGAGCCGCGCAACGCCGGGCCCCTGGCCGAGGTCATCCACGGGCTGCTCACCAAGGACCCCGCCAAGCGGCTCGACGACGCCGGCGCCCGCGCGCTGCTCAACAAGGTCATCCACGCCCCCGCCGACCGGAGCGCCGGGCAGGAACCGGCGGACGCCACCAAGGTGGTGCCGCTCCCGGCGCAGCCCGGCGAGCGGACCGGCCGGGGCGGCGTCGCGGCCGGGGCCGGCAAGCGGGCCGAGGAGGCGGGCGAGCGGCTGCGCGGCGCGCTGCGCTCGGTGCGCAAGGCCGCCGGTTCCTCCGCGGCGGCGGGCGCGGCGGCCCGCACGTCCCCGTCCGGGGCCGGTGACACCCCGGCCGCCTCCCGGGCGGCGGGCGCCGGTGCCGCCGCGACGGCGGCCCGGGCGCCGGCACCGGGACCGGGGGGCGCAGCTCCGGATGGCCCGTCATGCCGCCGCCGGACCTGCCGGCCCGGCCCGCGCCGAAGGCCTCGCTCACCGACGTGGTGCCGCGGCGCACGCTGGTGGTCCTCGCGGTGGTCGTGGCGCTCGCCGTGCTCGGCACCGTGCTGGCCTTCGCGCTCGGCGGCGACGAGGGCACGAAGGGCGCCGGGGGCGGTGACCGTCCCGCCGCCACCGCGAGCGGGGAGACCCGGCAGGACGAGAACGGCGGCACGGACCGCGACGGTGCCACCGGCCCGGACGGCTCCGCCGGGCCCGGCGCGACCGACAGCGAGGACGGCACGCCCGGCGCGTCGGACGGCGCCGGCGCGGGCTCCGGCGACGGCGGGAAGGACGGCGCGAAGGACGGCTCCGCCAAGGGCGACGAGGGCGCGGCCACCACGCACAAGGGCAGCCAGGGCTACACCATCGGGCTCCCCGAGGGCTGGGCGTTCCGGTCCTCGGGCGCCGCGGGCGACCGGTTCACCGGGCCCGGCGGGCAGAAGCTGCTCGTCGCCTGGACGTCCACGCCCAAGGGCGACCCGGTCGCGGACTGGAAGAACCAGGAGCGGTACATGGTGCGGCCCAGTACCAGAAGATCCGCATCGAGAAGGTCGGCTTCCGCGGCTGGAACGCGGCCGACTGGGAGTTCACCTACGTCGACGGCGGCACCGAGTACCGCACCGTCGACCGGGGCTTCGTGGTGAACGACCGTCAGGGCTACGCCCTGATGTACACGGCCAAGGCCGCCGACTGGGACAGCGAACGGCGCCGGGACACCTGGCGCACCCTGACCAAGACGTTCGAGCCGAAGAAGTGAGCCCGGCGCCCCCGGCGGTTTCGGGGGCGCCGAGATCCGGCAACCCCTCTCTGCGGGTTGCCTCCGGCACGTATCGTGAGTGCTTGCGGACCGTACGCAGCCGGAACGAACCGCGGCGCGAACGGAATCGACCGACCGGGCTGCCGGGGGAGGCATCGTGGACGACTACGCGGGACGGGTTCTCGCCGACCGCTACCGCCTGCCACTGCCGCCGTCCGACGCCTACGAACTGACCGAGACCCGCGCCTTCGACACCTACAGCGGACAGGAAGTCCTGGTCAGGCAGGTGCCGTTGCCCGAGGTCGTCGAGGCCGAGGTGCTGGACGCGGAGGGACTGCCCGAGGGCTTCACCGCACGCGACGGCGGCGCCCGGCGCCCGCCGCAGCGGTCGTCGGCGGGCCGGTCGGGCACCCGGCGGCCCGCCGACCCCGTGGTGCGCAGGGCCGTGGAGGCCGCGCAGGCCGCGGCGAGCATCCCCGACCACCCGAGGCTCGACCAGGTCTTCGACGTGTTCGCGGAGGGCGGTTCGCTGTGGATCGTCAGCGAACTGGTGGCCGCCCGGCCCCTGGCCGCGCTCCTCGCCGAGCAGCCGCTGACGCCGTACCGGGCCGCCGAGGTCGCCGCCGACGTCCTCACGGCGCTGCGGGTGCTGCACGGCCACGGCTGGGTCCACCGGAACATCACCGCACGCACGGTGCTGGTCTGCGACGACGGCCGGGTCATGCTGACCGGGCTGGCGGTCGGGGCGGCCGAGGAGGCGCTGTGCGGGTACGACCCGGTGCCGGCAGCGGAGGAGAGCGGCCCCGGTCCCGGTCCGGGCCCCGGTGACGCCCCCCACCCCGGCACACCGGGCCACGCCGGCCCGGCCCTGGGCGTAGGCGGTCCGGGCGGTTCCGGCGGTCCCGGCCCCGGTGGGCCTGGCGGTCCGGGCGGTTCCGGCGCTCCCGGCCCCGCTGGGCCCGGCGTTCCTGGCGGTCCCGGCCTCGGCGGTCCGGGCGGTTCCGGTGGTCCCGGTGGCCCGAGGGGCCACGGTGACTCCCCGGGCGGCGACCGCCCCCACGCCCCGGCGGCGCCCACCCCCTCACCGACCCGAGTCCGCGCGGCGGGCCGCCATCCAGGCGCGGGCGGCCGGAGGGCTGCCGGTGCCGGGAGGGAGCGGGGCGAACGGGGCCTCCGCCGGGCTCGGCCCCCGTTCCCTGGAGAGCAGCGACGACATCCGCGCCGCCCGGGCCGGTGCCATCGCCGCCTACCGTGCGGGCGCCCGGGCCGCCGCCCGCGTCCAGGAGGCGCGCAACGGCCGCGCCGCCCTGCCCGGCGCCCGCCCTGCCCCGGACCCGGCGGCCGGTCCCGCACCGGCGCCGTACCCCGGGCCCGGCGCGGCCACGCCCCCCGGCACCACCCCGCCCGGCCGGATCGCCGACCCCTACGGCGTCAACGGCGTCAACGGCGCCGACGGCGTCTCCCGGCCCGGCGCGACGCCCCGGTCCGCCGGCGCGGGCGCCGACGCCTCCGCCGGAAGCCCGGCCCTGCCCGCGGCCCGCGCCCCGTACGAGACCACGCCCCGCGCCCCGTACGAGACCACGCCCCGCGCCCCGTACGAGCCGGCGCCCGCCCCTACGAGCAGGCCGCCCCGGCCCCGCACGAGCAGGCCGCCCCGGCCGCTGGGACGATCCGGCCGCCGGTCCGGCCGCCCCGCGCCGGGGGCCCGCCACCGCGCTCGCCGCCGAGCGGGCGCGGCAGGCCCGGATGGCCGTCGTCGGGCCGGTCACCGAGCGGTGGGCGCCCGAGCAGGCCGGCCCCGTGCACGAGAACTGGCAGCTGGCGCCGCCCGTCGGACCGGCGACCGACCTGTGGGCGCTCGGCGCGCTCCTCTTCCGCGCCGTACAGGGCCACGCCCCTACCCGGAGGAGTCGACCGCCGAGCTGGTCCAGATGGTGTGCGCCGAGCCGCCCGCCTTCGCCGAGGAGTGCGGCCCGCTCCGCCCGGTCGTCGAGTCGCTGCTGCGTCAGGACCCCACCGAGCGGCTGGACTTCGAGGAGCTGCGCGGGTGGCTGCGCTCGCTGGTGCGGTCCGCGCCCGAGCCCGAGGCCGGGATGCACGTGGTGTCCGCGCCGCCGCCCGTGGACACCGCCCGGCTGCCCGTCGTCCGCCGCCGCGGCGACCTGGTGCGCCGGCGCCGGGCCGGGCTGCCCGCGACCCACGGCCGCCACAAGCGGGCCGGACAGGGCGAGCGTTCCCCGCGCAGCCTCGGCCGGATCCTGCTCCTGCTGGTCCTGCTCGGCGTCGCGGGCGCCATCGCCTACGCCCTGCTCTTCATGCCGAAGGCCGACACCGGCGCCGGTGGCGCCGGGGCCGCGGACCGCACCGGCGCCGCCGGCGAGGCGAGCCAGGCGCCGCCGCCCGCGCAGTCGCCGGGCACGGGCGGGTCCGCCCCCGAGGAGCAGGACTCCCCGAAGGACGACCCCTCGCGCTCGGCCGGGTCCACCGAGACGCAGACCACCGGCCCGGAGGCCGCCGACGGCTTCGCCGTGCGCAAGGACCCGGAGGGCTTCAGCATCGCCGTCGCCGAGGGCTGGGACCGCACGCCCGTCAACGGGCGCGGCCAGGTCGTGTACGCCGACGGCGACTTCGAGCTGATCGTCGTGCCCGGCCGGGACCGCGCGGAGGAGTTCGGCGGCGACCCCATGACCTACCAGCGCGACAGGGAACCCGAGTTGCAGCCCTACCGGGACTCCAGCTGGGCCACCTCCAGCGGGCTGAAGACCATCGAGGTGGGCGGGCGCACCATGGCCGAGGGGCAGTTCACCTGGACCGGCGACGACGGCGGGGAGCTGTACGTGCGCAACCTCGCGATGCTGCTGGACGGCCGCTTCCACGTCGTACAGGTACGCGGTCCCGAGGCCGAACGGGACAAGGTGACACGGCTGTTCGAGCAGGCGTCGGCGACCTACCGTTACACCGGCTGACGCCCGCCCGGCGGCCGGCGCCGGCCGCCCTCCCCGACGCAGCGCCCCTCTCGTCCCGGCAGTCACACCAGGCATCGTGCGTCACAGAGCGGTCTCCATGGCGCCCCGGCGGTTCCCAGCGCGGAGGCCGGTCCTTACGCTGACCCTGTCAAGACCATTGCGGGGAAACGTGAATCAGATGCAGGGGCGGCTCCTCGCGGGCCGCTACCGGCTGGGCGACACCATCGGCAGCGGGGGCATGGGCCGGGTGTGGCGGGCCGACGACGAAGTGCTGAACCGGTCGGTGGCCGTCAAGGAGCTGACCGCCGCCCTCTACGCGTCCGAGAGCGACCGGGCCGTGCTCCTGGCCCGCACCCGGGGCGAGGCGCGCGCGGCCGCGCGGATCAACCACTCCGCCGTCGTCACCGTGCACGACGTGCTCGAACACGACGGCCGGCCCTGGATCGTCATGGAGCTGGTCGAGGGCCGTTCGCTCGCCGACGCGATGGAGGAGGAGCAGCGCATCGCACCGCGCGAGGCCGCCCGCATCGGCCTGTGGGTGCTGCGCGCCCTGCGCGCCGCGCACACCGCCGGCGTGCTGCACCGCGACGTCAAACCCGGCAACGTCCTCCTCGCCCGCGACGGACGCGTCCTGCTCACCGATTTCGGCATCGCGCAGATCGAGGGCGACTCGACCATCACACGCACCGGAGAGGTCGTCGGCTCCGTCGACTACCTGGCGCCCGAACGGGTCCGCGGCCACGACCCGGGCCCCGCCTCGGACCTGTGGGCGCTCGGCGCGACGCTGTACACCGCCGTCGAGGGCAGGTCGCCGTTCCGCCGCACCTCCCCGCTGGCCACCATGCAGGCGGTGGTGGAGGAGGAGGCCGAGGCGCCGCGGCACGCCGGTCATCTCGCGCCCGTCGTCGAGGCGCTGCTGCGCAAGGATCCGGCCGGCCGGCCCACCGCGGCCGAGGCCGAACGGATGCTCGCCGAGGCCGCGGAGGGCCGCCGGCCCGTGGAGACGCGGTCCGGCGCGCCGACCCGGGCCGAGGGCGGGGCCGGGCGGCGGCCGGGCCCGGCGGGGCCGGCGCCGTATCCGCCGGTGGCGGGACGGGCGGCCGTCGGTCCCACCGCCGTCGGCCCCACACCCATGAGTCCCGCCGCGCCGCCCGCACCCCCGCGCCGCCGCCGGCTGCGGACGGCGGCCCTGGTGGTGGCCTTCGCCGCCCTGGTGGGCGCCGGCACGGCCGCGGTGCTGCAGCAGTGGGGAACGGACGGCGGCGCCTCCCCGGCACCCACGGCCTCGCACGCCGCGCCCGGGCACGGGCCCGCAGGCGCCGTCCCGGACTCCTGGGTCCGCCACGACGACCCGGTGGGTTTCAGCCTCTCCCTGCCCCCGGGCTGGAAGCGCGAGGTCTTCGGCGACAAGGACGGCCTCACGCAGATCGACTACAGCCCCGACGGCGGCGAGCACTTCCTCCGGGTCGCCGTCGACACCTCGCCCGACTTCAACGACCCCTACGCCCACCAGCTCGACCTGGACGACCAGCTGCGGCGCCGCCTGGTCGACTACCGGCGCGTCACCCTGGAACGGACCGTCTACCGCGACCGGCCCAGCGCCCGCTGGGAGTACACGTGGACCGCCCTGGCCAAGGACACCTCCTTCCCCGGCCCGCGCCGGGCGGTCGAGGAGACCTACATGTCCCGGGACGGCGTGGAGTACGTGCTGTACATGTCGTCGCCCGCGGCCGACTGGGAGACCACGCGCCGGCAGTTCCGGGCGGTGCTCCAGGGCTGGCAGGAGAAGCGCGCCTGACCGGCGCACGGCCGGCGCACGGCGCGCAGGTCCCGCGCCGCGCGCCGGGCCCCGCACCGCACGGACGCCCGTGCGCCGGGCCCCGCGCCGAACGGCCCTCCGTGCGCCGTCGGTTGTCGGCCACCCGGCGTCCCGGTGGTCCGGAGCCCGTCCGTCCGGTGGGGCATGATGGGGCGCATGGTGACCGAGGGGGAGGCCGGGCGTGTCGTCGCGGGCCGTTACCGGCTCGGGGAACGGCTCGGCACCGGCGGGATGGGCGTCGTCTGGCGGGCGACCGACCAGTTGCTCGGCCGGCAGGTCGCCGTCAAGGCGCTGCCCTCGACGTGCCCCTGCTGCCCCTGCGTGACCCCCGCTCGGCGGCCGAGGCGCGGCGGCGGCGCGAACGCACGCTGCGCGAGGCGCGTGCCGTGGCCCGGCTGAGCCATCCGAACATCATCGTCGTGCACGACGTCGTCGAGGACGGCGAACGCCCGTACATCGTCATGGAACTGGTCGACGGCGGTTCGCTCGCCGACCGCATCGCCGCCGACGGCCCCGTCGACGCCGCCGAGGCCGCCCGCATCGGCATCGCGCTGCTCGGCGCCCTGCGCACCGCGCACGCCGCCGGGGTGCTGCACCGGGACGTGAAGCCGTCCAACGTGCTCGTCGCACGCGACGGCCGGGTCGTCCTCACCGACTTCGGGGTGGCCCAGGTCGAGGGCACCACCACGCTCACCGAGTCCGGTTCCTTCGTCGGGTCGCCCGAGTACACCGCGCCCGAGCGGATGTCCGGCACGGGCACCGGCCCCGAGTCCGACCTGTGGTCGCTCGGCGCGCTGCTGTGCGCCGCCCTCAGCGGCGAGTCGCCGTTCCACCGCGACTCCCTGGGCGGCATCGTGCACGCCGTCATCGACGAGCCGGTCCGGCCGCCCGCGCAGGCCGGGCCGCTGCTGCCGGTCGTCCGGGGGCTGCTGGAGCGCGACCCGGGACGGCGGCTGGACGCGGCCCGCGCCGAGGAGATGCTGCGCGCCTTCCTGGTCACGGGCAGCACCCGCCTGCCCTCGTCCGGCGGCGGGGAGCGGCAGCGCTCGCGGCGGGGCCTGCTCATGGCGGTGCTGCGCCCGTTCCGGCGGCTGCCGGTGCGCAGACCGCCGAACGGGAGATGAGCGGCGCCGCGCGTCACGGGTCTGTGACCGGTGCGCACCCTCGGTGGAAGGGGACGCCGCCGACGCGATATGCATAGGCCCATGAACAGCAACGGGGGAGCCCGCCACGGGGCCGAGGAGCCGACGAGTTTCGGCCTGCAACCGCCGAACCCGCAGGCCGCCGTGCCGCATCCCGGCAACCCGTACGCGACACCCACCCAGGTCGTGCCGGGACAGCAGCCCGGCCCCGCGCAGCAGTCCCGCCAGCACCAGCCCCAGCAGCACCGGCAATCGCCGCAGCAGCACCAGCCGACGCCCTCCGCGCCGCCCGAGGCCTCCGCGCCCTCCGCACCCGCAGGCCCCTCCGCGCCGGCGGCCCAGGACCCCGGCGCGGGCGGCTCATCGCCGGCCGCTACCGGCTGATCGCCAAGCTCGGACACGGCGGCATGGGCACGGTCTGGCGGGCGCTGGACGAGACGGTGGACCGCGAGGTCGCCGTCAAGGAGCCCCGGGTCCCGGAGCACCTGCCGGAACGGGAACGCGCCAACGCCTTCGAGCGGATGCGCCGCGAGGCGCGCGCCGCCGCCCGGCTCGACCACCCCGCGGTGGTCGACGTGCACGACGTCGCCGTCGTGGACGGCCGGCCGTGGATCGTGATGGAGCTGGTGCGCGGCCGTTCGCTCGGCGACGCCCTCCAGGAGGGCACGCTGGACGCGCGCGAGGCCGCCCGGATCGGCCTGGAGGTGCTCGGCGCCCTGGAGGCCGCGCACGCCGCGGGCATCCTGCACCGCGACGTCAAGCCGGACAACGTGATGCTGGGCCGGTACGACCGGGTGGTCCTCACCGACTTCGGCATCGCCCGGATCGAGGGCGAGACCAGCCTCACCGACACCGGCGGGTTCGTCGGCTCGCCCGAGTACATCGCCCCGAGCGGGTGCTGGGCCGGCGCCCCGGCCCGGCGAGCGACCTGTGGTCCCTCGGCGTCGTGCTGTACGCGGCGACGGAGGGCGTCTCGCCGTTCCGCCGCAGCAACACCCCCGCCACCCTCCAGTCCGTTCTGAACGCCACCCCCGCGCCGCCGGCCTCGGCGCAGGGACCGCTCGCCGAGGCCATCACGGGCCTCCTCCAGAAGGACCCGGCGCACCGTCCGGACGCCGCGCGGGTGCGGGCCCTGCTGGAGGCCGCCGCCCGGCCGCCCGCCCCGTGCCGCCCACCCGGTTCGTCCCGCACGAGACGCCCGGCGCCCGGGGCGGGTTCCGTCCGGGCCCCAAGGTGTGGGCCGGGCTCGGCGCGGCCGTCGTGGCGGCGTCGGTGGCGGCATACCTGGTGCTGGCCGACCCGTTCGCGGGCCCGCTGCCCGAGGGCTGGAAGAAGCACGACCTCGGCGCGAAGGCCGGGGTCAGCGTCGGCGTCCCGGCCGAGTTCGTGAAGCTCGAGCCGGGCGACGACTGGGACGGCACCAACGTGACGTTCGCCGACCCGAGCGGAGTGGTGTCGATCCACGTCGACCGGGACCCCAAGGGGCGGACGAGACCGGTGGTCCACTCGGTGAGGCTCCGGACACCGCCGCCGGCAAGGCCTTCGCCGACTGGGAGATGCTCCGGGACGGGGAGTACTCCTGGGACATGGCCGACGAGCCCGCCCCCAAGGGCGAGCCGAAGGAGACGACGTACAAGGGGCGCAAGGCGGCCGAGAACACGATCGTCTACACGACCACGGACACGCAGGAGCCGCGCGTCCGCGAGTTCCGGATCCTGTACTACCGGGCGGACAACGGCGACATGTACCGCATCCACGTCGACTACCCCGGCAAGGGCCACTTCGCGGAGGAGGGCCGGGAGATCGCGCGGACCGCGCTCGCCAACTGGGAGGTCGACCGGCTCTGACCGGACGCCGGCCCGCCCGTCGCGACCGACCGGGGAATGAGACGGGCGGGCGGACAACGCCCTGATCAGCGCATTCGTTGCCATCGATCACTGGCAGCGTGTGAGCACTCGGTGAATGCCCATTACCGACGGGTACACAAAGCGTTCGCCGGGGCATACCCTGCCGCTCATGACGGACGCGCAGGCCCTGGACATGACCGGCACCAACCCTCTCGCCCCCGCCCCGGCGGGCGCCCGCACCGCCGCCGACGTGGTCACCCCCGAGCTGGTCGCCCAGCTCACCAAGGGCGTCGTCGGCTCCGGACGCACCGCCAACCACACGCCGTTCACCGGCGAGAAGCTGGCCGACCTCCCCGAGTCGACGCCCGAGGACGTGGCCGAGGCCTTCGAACTGGCCCGCGCCGCCCAGGCCGTGTGGGCGCGCACGCCGGTACGGCAGCGTGCCGCGGTGCTGCTGCGCTTCCACGACCTGGTGCTGGAGCGCCAGGCCGAGGTCCTCGACCTCATCCAGCTGGAGACCGGCAAGGCCCGCCTGCACGCCCACGAGGAGGTCCAGGCCGTCGCCGTCGCCGCCCGGCACTACGGCCGCCGCGCCGCCGCCTACCTCCGGCCCAGGCGGCACGCCGGAGCGGTACCGGCCCTGACGAAGGTGACCGAGCTGCGCCACCCGCGCGGCGTCGTCGGCCAGATCGCCCCCTGGAACTACCCCCTCGAACTCTCCGTCGGCGACGCGCTCCCCGCGTTCGTCGCGGGCAACGCGGTCGTGATGAAGCCCGACACCGAGACCTGCCTGACCGCCCTGTGGGCCCGCGATCTGCTCATCGAGGCCGGGCTGCCCGCCGACGTCTTCCAGGTCGTCCTGGGCGACGGCCCGGTCGTCGGTCCCGAGGTCGTCCGGCACGCCGACTACGTCTCCTTCACCGGCTCCACCCGCACCGGCCGCGAGGTCGCGCAGAGCGCCGCCGCCCGTCTCGTCGGCGTCTCCCTCGAACTCGGCGGCAAGAACGCCATGCTGGTCCTGGAGGACGCCGACGTCGAGAAGGCCGCGGCGGGCGCCGTCCGCGCCTGCTTCTCCTCCGCCGGGCAACTGTGCATCTCGGTGGAGCGGCTGTACGTCCACGAGTCGATCGCCGACGCGTTCCTCGACCGCTTCGTGGCCCGCACACGCGCGATGCGGCTGGGCGCCTCCCTCGCCTACGGCGCCGACATGGGCTCCCTGGTGGGGGAGCGGCAGCTGGAGACCGTGCGGCAGCACGTGTCCGACGCCGTGGCACAGGGCGCGAAGGTCCTGGCCGGCGGTGTGGCCCGCCCGGACATCGGCCCCTACTTCTACGAGCCGACCGTCCTCGACGGCGTCACGGACACCATGACCCTGTGCGCGGAGGAGACCTTCGGGCCGGTCGTCTCCGTCTACCGCTTCCGCACCGAGGACGAGGCCGTCGACCGCGCCAACGCCACGCCGTACGGCCTGAACTCCTCGGTGTGGACGACGAACACCCGCCGCGGCCGGGAGATCGCCGCCCGCCTGCGCACCGGCACCGTCAACATCAACGAGGGCTACGCGCCCGCCTACGGCAGCGTCCAGTCCCCGATGGGCGGCATGAAGGACTCCGGCCTCGGCCGCCGCCACGGCTCCGAGGGCATCCTCAAGTACACCGAGGCCCAGACGGTCGCCCACCAGCGGCTGCTGCCGATGGCCCCGTCCCTCGGCATGGACGACGAGCAGTACGCGCGGTTCATGAGCCGCAGCCTGCGCCTGATGAAGGCGTTCCGCTTCCGCTAGGCCACGGCCGCCCGGCCGCCAGGTCGCCCGGTCCACCTCCGTTCTCGACGAGGAGAGCACGTGTCACAGGAGAAGTCCGTCCCGGCCCGGGACGAGAACGGGTACGACTACGACGTCATCGTCGTCGGCTCCGGCTTCGGCGGCTCGGTGAGCGCCCTGCGCCTCACCGAGAAGGGATACCGCGTCGGTGTCCTGGAGGCCGGCCGCCGCTTCACCCGCGAGTCGCTGCCGAAGAACTCCTGGGACCTGAGGAACTACCTGTGGGCCCCGAAGCTCGGCATGTACGGCCTCCAGCGCATCCACCTGCTCGGGAATGTCATGGTCCTGGCAGGAGCGGGGTGGGCGGCGGCTCCCTCAACTACGCCAACACCCTCTACGTACCGCCGAAGCCGTTCTTCGAGGACCCCCAGTGGAAGGACATCACCGACTGGGAGGAGGAACTGAAGCCCTACTACGACCAGGCGCAGCGCATGCTCGGCGTCCGCCTGAACCCCACGATGACGCCCTCGGACGTCCATCTGAAGGCCGCCGCCGAGCGGATGGGCGTCGGCGACACCTTCCACATGGCCCCGGTCGGCGTCTTCTTCGGCGACGGCAAGGACGCCGACGGCACCGTGACGGCGAAACCCGGCGACACCGTCGAGGACCCCTACTTCGGCGGCGCGGGACCCCGGCGGCAGGCCTGCACCGAGTGCGGCTCCTGCATGACCGGCTGCCGCCTCGGCGCCAAGAACACCCTGAACGAGAACTACCTCTACCTGGCCGAGAAGGCCGGGGCGGTCGTGCACCCCATGACCACCGTCGTCTCGGTCACCGACGACTCACGCGGCGGCTACGCCGTCGCCACCCTGCCCACCGACCGGAAGAAGAAGGGCCCCGGCCGCACGTTCACCGCCCGCCGGGTCGTGCTCGCCGCCGGCACCTACGGCACCCAGACGCTGCTGCACCGCATGAAGGCGAACGGACAGCTGCCGTACCTGTCCGACCGGCTCGGCGAGCTGACCCGCACCAACTCCGAAGCCCTGGTCGGCGCCCAGACCGACGACCGCCGCTACCGCAAACTCACCGGGCAGCCGCGCGCCGACTTCACCCGGGGCGTGGCCATCACGTCCTCCATCCACCCCGACCCCGACACCCACATCGAACCGGTCCGCTACGGCAAGGGCTCCAACTCGATGGGCGGCCTGTCCATCCTCCAGGTGCCCTACGCCGGCGAGAACGCCTCCGGCGCCTCCCGCGTGCTCGGCTTCCTGGCGCACGCCGCCAAGCACCCCCTGCTGGTGCTGCGCTCCCTGTCCAACCGCCGCTGGTCGGAGCGGACCATCATCGGCCTGGTGATGCAGTCGCTGGACAACTCCCTGACGACGTACCTGAAGCCGGCCGGCGTGGGCAAGGGTCTGCTGACCGCCCGTCAGGGCCACGGCTCGCCCAACCCCAAGCAGATCAAGGCGGCGACCGACGGCGCCTCGGCCCTCGCCGCCGAGATCAACGGCTTCGCGGGCTCCAACGTCGGCGAGCTGATGGGCACCCCGCTCACCGCCCACTTCCTCGGCGGCTGCCCGATCGGCGCCGACCGCGCCTCGGGCGTCATCGACCCCTACCACCGGCTGTACGGCCACCCCGGGATCTCGGTCGTCGACGGCGCCGCCGTCTCGGCCAACCTGGGCGTCAACCCGTCCCTGACCATCACGGCACAGGCCGAGCGCGCCATGTCGTTCTGGCCGAACAAGGGCGAGCCCGACCCGCGCCCGAAGCAGGGGGCGGCGTACGAGCGCCTGGCCCCGGTCGAGCCGAAGTCCCCGGCGGTCCCGGCGGAGGCGTTCGGCGCGCTGCGGCTGCCGTTCCTCGGGATGCCGGCGGTGCCGCCGAAGAAATGAGAAGAAGGACCTGCGCCCCCCTCCGAGCGCAGGTCCTTCTCCTGTGGTCACGTGCTCACGACGTCACGTGTGGGTGCGTCAGGCGTGCGAACCGGCCTTGCGGCGCTTGACCAGGAAGAGCGCACCGGCACCGGCGACGACGGCGAACCCGCCGACCAGGCCGATGGTGGGCAGCGCGGAGCTGGAGCCGGTCTCGGCGAGGCTGCCGGTGATCTCCTTGCCCTTGCCCTGCGGCTTCACGCCGTTGTCGGCGGGCGCCGTGGGCTTCTTGCCGTTCGGCTTCGCGTCACCGACGTCGCCCGGCTTCTTGCTGCCGGCGGCGAGCACGGTGACCTCGTAGTAGTCGCCGTTGCCGTAGCACTGGGTGCCCTCGCCCGCGTACACCGCCTCGCTCAGCGCGATCGCGGAACCGGCCGGGGCGGACGCCTTCACCTTCACGCGCAGGTCGAGCGTGGCGGTGGTGTCCTTCTCCAGCGTGCCGAGGACGGCGACGAAGGAACCGGAGAAGTTCACCGACTCGCCGTCCCCGAGGTCGACGGCGTCCTGGTAGGCCGACGTCCACTTGCCGTCCTCCTTGACCTGGATCTCGGCCAGGTCGGTGTAGAGGGAGGCGTCGGCGTTGTCGGTGTACTCGGCGAAGGCGCTGACCCAGACGTTCTTCAGGTCCTTGTCCGAGCCGTTGTCGACCACGAACTGGAAGTCGTGCCAGCCCGAACCGGCGACGATCTTGTTCGGCAGGCCGGAGATCGTGGCCGTGAGCTTCTCGTCGAGGTCGAAGCTCTCGCAGTCGAGGTAGGGGTTCCAGGCCTCCTCGTCCTCGCCGGGCTTGCTCGGCGACGGGAGGCGCTGGTCGAGGGGGAGGCGCTGGTGGACGGCTTGGTGGCGCCCGGCTTCTCGTCGCCGCCGGTCTGGTCGTCGGTCTCGCCGTCCGTGCCGGTGTCCTCACCGGCGTCGGTCCCGGTGTCCGTTTCGGTGTCCGTGCCGGCCCCGGTGTCCGCGCCGTCGCCCTCCTCCGTGCTCTGGGAGGCGGACGCCGAGGGCGCCGTGCCGGTGCCGTCGGACTCCTCGGACGAGGTCTCGCCCGTGTCGGTGTCTTCCGAGACGCTGGCGCTCGGAGCGGGGGAGGTGCTCTCCGTCGCGAACGCCGCCGGAGCGGAGAGCAGGGCGAGCGGCGCGAGAACTGCCGTCGCGGCCGCGGTGGCCATGGCGCGGCGAATCTTCATGAAGACCTCGAGAAGTCCTGAGTGCTGCGGTGCCGCAGCACGCGTGGGTGGGCGGCTCCGCGTGTGGGGCGCGGTCGTGGCCCTTGATTCAGCAGCTTTGATCAGTGACAGCTGTGAATGGTTGCGTCAGAACTGACAGAAATTTTATGTGTTCTGGATCACTTGGTTCCGGGCGGGTTCCGGGCGGGTGCCGGGAGGCTTCGGGTGGGTGCCGGGCGGTTCCGGGTGGTGCCGGGCGGTGCCGGGTGGTGCCGGGCGGTTCCGGGTGGGCGTGGGGTGGTTGCGGGTGGGTGCCGGGCGCCGGGGCCTTGGTCCGGGTGGCCCGGCATGGGAGCCGCGCATGACGAAGGGCCCCGCGGCACGTCGGCCGCGGGGCCCTTCGTCGGTCAGCACCGGCGTCAGGGCAGCACCGGTGCCTGGGAAGCGGCGCCGGGGGGTTGCGCCGCTGGTCTGCCGCGGTACGTCGTCGCACGACGGCACGGGCGAACGCGGTGGCGGAGGAGGGGACTTGGCTCACTGCGCATCGTGCTGGACGGAAAAAGGCCTCCGCAACCGCTCGACCCGGGCCGGGACGGTTCCCGCCGGCCGGCCCCGGGCGTCCCGGAGCCGGCCGTTCTCTTGGGTGACCGGGCTGCTGTCCCCTGCCGTCCGGTCACTTCCCTGGAGCGAGGTCCCACGACGCACGGCACGATCCGTGCATCTCATCGCTCCAGCGAGCCACGCGTGGTTCTCTCGGGCCCGCGCCTGGCTGACACGGACACCGGGACCAACGAAGCGGTCCGGGCGCCGGTCACGCGCCGTACGGGTGAGAGGCGTCCCGAACTCAGATGCGACCGCGGCACAGCTCCAGCAGCGTCATCGCCAGCGCCGTGCCCGGCTTGCCCAGGGCCTGGCGGTAGTGGTCGAGGATCTCCATCTCGCGCGAGAGGTTCACGCGCCGGCCGCCGGACGTGATCCGGGCCTCCTGGATCACGGCCGACACGGCCATGCGCTCCTGGATCAGGCCGATGATCCGGTCGTCCAGGGCGTCGATGCGCTCCCGGGCGCCGGCGATCACGTCGGCGGCCTCGGCGGTCCGGGCGCCGGTCTTCTCGGCGGTGGTGGTGGTCATCGGGGGCTCCTTTTCGGGACGCGCCCCGGGCGGCAGGACCGAAACGCCAGGCGCCCCGGGCCTTGTCGGCCCGGGGCGCCTGGGAAGTCGCTTGTCAGATGCTCAAGCAGCACGACCATGGCAGCCGGCGGGCCGGTCGCCATAGGTAAACAGGAAAGCCTGGTGCGTGAGCATGGGGCCAGTATGCCGGGCGGACGCACCGTGGCCAAGCCGATCCGCAAGGTGATCCGCATCATGAGACGCCGCGCACGGAACGGGGGACCCGGCCGCGTCGGTAGAATCGGGTAGCACAAGACCCCCGCCCGACCGCCGGAAGGCACCCCGTGTCATCAGCGACCCCCGCTGCCAGCGCCGCCCCCGACACCGTCCTGGTCGTCGACTTCGGTGCGCAGTACGCCCAGCTCATCGCCCGTCGCGTCCGCGAGGCGCGGGTCTACAGCGAGATCGTCCCGAGCACCATGCCGGTCGAGGACATGCTCGCCAAGAACCCGGCGGCGATCATCCTCTCCGGCGGCCCCTCGTCCGTGTACGAGCCGGGCGCACCGACCGTCGACCGCTCCCTGTTCGAGGCCGGCGTCCCCGTCTTCGGCATGTGCTACGGCTTCCAGCTGATGGCCCAGTCCCTGGGCGGCAGGGTCGACAACACCGGCGCCCGCGAGTACGGCCGCACCGGCCTGCACGTCTCGAAGAACTCCTCCACCCTCTTCGAGGGCACCCCCGAGGAGCAGGCGGTGTGGATGTCGCACGGCGACGCCTGCTCCGCCGCCCCCGACGGCTTCACCGTCACGGCCTCCACGGACGTCGTCCCGGTCGCCGCCTTCGAGAACGACGACAAGAAGCTCTACGGCGTCCAGTACCACCCCGAGGTCATGCACTCCACGCACGGCCAGCAGGTCCTGGAGCACTTCCTCTACCGCGGCGCCGGCCTGAAGCCGAACTGGACGACCGGCAACGTCATCGAGGAGCAGGTCGAGGCCATCCGCGAGCAGGTCGGCGACAAGCGCGCCATCTGCGGCCTGTCCGGCGGCGTCGACTCCGCCGTCGCCGCGGCCCTCGTCCAGAAGGCCATCGGCTCCCAGCTCACCTGCGTCTACGTCGACCACGGCCTGATGCGCAAGGGCGAGACCGAGCAGGTCGAGAAGGACTTCGTCGCCGCGACCGGCGTCCAGCTCAAGGTCGTCGACGCCAGCGAGCGGTTCCTGAACGCGCTCAAGGGGTCACCGACCCCGAGGAGAAGCGGAAGATCATCGGCCGTGAGTTCATCCGGGTCTTCGAGCAGGCCCAGGCCGAGATCATCGCCGACGAGGGCCCGGCCGTGGAGTTCCTCGTCCAGGGCACGCTCTACCCGGACGTCGTCGAGTCCGGCGGCGGCACCGGCACCGCCAACATCAAGTCCCACCACAACGTCGGCGGCCTGCCCGAGGACCTCGAGTTCAAGCTGATCGAGCCGCTGCGCAAGCTGTTCAAGGACGAGGTCCGGATGGTCGGCCAGGAACTGGGCCTGCCGGAGGAGATCGTCCAGCGCCAGCCGTTCCCGGGTCCGGGCCTCGGCATCCGGATCGTCGGCGAGGTCACCAAGGAGCGGCTCGACCTGCTCCGCGAGGCCGACGCCATCGCCCGCGAGGAGCTGACCGCGGCCGGCCTCGACCGGGACATCTGGCAGTGCCCGGTGGTGCTGCTCGCCGACGTCCGCTCCGTCGGCGTCCAGGGCGACGGCCGCACCTACGGCCACCCGATCGTGCTCCGTCCGGTCTCCTCCGAGGACGCCATGACGGCCGACTGGTCCCGGCTGCCGTACGACGTCCTGTCGAAGATCTCCACTCGGATCACCAACGAGGTCAAGGACGTCAACCGCGTCGTCCTCGACGTGACCTCGAAGCCGCCGGGGACCATCGAGTGGGAGTGAGCCCCGCGGGGGCCGCTCGTCGGGTCGGGTCCGTCCGGCCCGGAGCCGCTCGTCGGCTCAGGTCCGTCTGAGAGTGCGCACCGGCTCTCCGGGCTTCCAGACCTGGACGACCAGATACCTGTCGTCCTCGACGTAGGTCCGGGTGACCTCCGTCAGTTCGGTGCGGAAGAGGTGGAACGGCTCCGGCGGTTCCACCTCTTCGCCGTATGCGGCCTTCGTCGCCGGGTCCTCGACCTCGATCGCCCGGCCGCTGATCCGTACGTCGCCGCCGCCCATGCCGGTGCCGTCGCCGGGGTTGGCCTGGAGCGCGAAGCGGGGGTCGCGGCGCAGGTCCAGCGCCTTGAGGGAGTTCGGCATCATGCCGAGCCACAGCTCGCCGCGGAGGAAGCGCACCTCCAGGCCGGTGGTGCGGGGCGAGCCGTCCTTGCGCAGGGTCGCGAGGACGTGGTGCGTGTAGGCGCCGAAGCGCTTCTCCACGGTTGCGGCCAGTTCGGGTTCGGCGGCGCAGAACGCCGCCCAGTTCGCTGTCGTACGACTCACATGGGTCATGGGAGCCAGTGTGGTGTCGATACCCGACATGGTGTGTCGGGTTATGCGGTCAACTCGCAGGGCCGGGCGTCACTCGTGCCGGGCAGGGTACGGCGCGGAGGGAGCCGGGGCGGGGCGAGGTGCAGGTGGTGACGGCGACGGGCGTGGAGTCGAACCGTTACGCGGTCGAGGTGACGGAGTAGGTGGGTCGGGGCGGGTCGGGGGTGTCCGTCCTCGGAACGCCGCGAAACCGTCCCTCTGAACAGGACCCGGCGCCCCCTCGCGACGTCCCTGCGGGCGAACACCCCCGCCCCACCCCCTCCGCGCCGTACCCGACTGCGGCCAGCCCCGCCTGGGCCTCCCACCCAGCCGCGACTAGCCCCGACTGGGTCTCCCACCCAGCCGCGGGCAGCACCGATCCGGGTTTCCCGCCCAGCCGCGGCCAGCACCGACCCCGGCCCCGCCACCCAGCCGCGGACGCCGGCCCGACCCCGTCCGCCCAGCCGCGGGCGCCGGCCCGACCCCGCCCGCCCAGCCGCGGACGCCGGCCCGACCCCGCACGGCCCCGCCCAGCCGCGGGCAGTCGTGCCGCTGGGGCGGCACGGGTGGGCGCGGGCGGCACCCGTCAACGCCGGGCTGCGCAACGCCCCGACGCCGGCACTCATGCCGGGTACGCGTGCCACGCCGGAAGCGCGGGCGGCCCCCCCGGGTAGCGCCGGGCTGCGCAACGCCCCCGTGGCCCAGCGTGAACGCCGGGTACGGGGCTTTGCGGGGTGATCTCCGTGGGGAAGATTGAGCGGGGTCTTCCTGTCGTACGTATGGTCTGGTGAGGGCACCGCACACGCGGGCGAGAGGCGGCTGGCGACGATGACTTACGGCACCCGTACGGACACGGACGCGTACCACCCCGGCGGCACCCGGCGCGACACCGCCGCCCGGTACGCCCTGCTCCCGCTGCGCGTCTTCCTCGGCGTCACCTTCGTCTACGCCGGCCTCGACAAGCTCACCGACAGCGCGTTCATGAAGGACGCCGGCGCCGGATCCATCGGCGACATGATGCGCGCCGTCCGCGACTCCTCCGCCGTCCCCGCCCTGGTGGACCTCGCCCTGGAGAACCCGGTCGGCTTCGGGTACGCCATCGCCTTCGGAGAACTGGCCGTCGGCATCGGCACCCTGCTCGGCCTGCTGGCCCGCCTGGCCGCGCTCGGCGGCGCACTGATCTCCCTCAGCCTCTGGCTGACCGTGAGCTGGGCCTCCGACCCGTACTACTACGGCAACGACCTCGCCTACCTCATGGCCTGGATCCCCCTCGTCCTGGCCGGCGCCCCCCTGCTCTCGGTGGACGCCGCCCTGCGGGCCAGACGACGGCGGTAGGGCCGATCAGGGCCGGGGCCCGGGCGTGGTCGGGCGGGAGTCACGGCGCCTGCGGACCCCCTGGGCGACCATCCCCGTCACGGCCGCCAGACACAGGCCGCCCACGACCAGGGGCACGGCCACGAACCACGGCGTCCGCCACAGGCCGCCCGCGTCGCCGGCGTAGACGACGCCCGCCGCGGTCAGGAACAGTCCCGCGACCAGCCGTCCGGGCTGGAACTCATGGCGCAGCACGGGTCACCTCCGCCTGTCCGACGCCCACCTGGAGGTCCAGGTCGAGCGTCCCGGTGTTCTCGCCGCCCCCGGCGGGCGGCAGTGTCAGTTCCTCGTGCCTGCCCGGCGCCACGTCCACGTCCTTGCGGGCGTCGCCCGGCAACTGGATGTCCCCCACCCCGACCTCGACGCTCAGCCGCACGGTCACGTCCCGGGGACGACGACCTGGATGCGCCCCATGCCGACGTCCACCCGCGTCGCCACGGTCCGCTCGGCCGGTACGTCCAGCCGCGACAGGTCCAGCGTGCCGTCGCCCGCCCCACGTCGTACTGCGCCCGTACGTCCGTCACCGCCGCGGGCCGCCATACCGGGTGCGTCCAGCGGTTGTCGATGGTGTCGGGCAGGGCGGCCGAGCCGGTGAGCAGCGCCGCCGTGACGATCGCCAGCAGCACGGTGCCGGCCCCGAGGCGGCCGAGGAAGGCGCTGACCACCAGACCGAGGCCGAAGACCGCGAGCGCCCAGGACAGTCCCGCCTGGAGACTGGTGCCCAGCGGCTCCGTGTCCCAGCTGAGGCCGGTGCCGAGGCCTCCCGCGAGCACGGCGAGGCAGAAGACCCGGCCGCCGATCCCGCGCGGGCGGCGCGGCTGCGTGCGCGGCGCGGCGCGGTCGCCGGCCGGGACGCCGGGCCCGGCGGCCGCCGCGGCCTTCCGGTCGCCGCCGTCCTGCGGGCCCCACAGATAGCCCGTGCCGCCGACGTGGGTGCCGTCCTTCACGATCGGGTCCCGCCACCAGGAGGGGTAGGCGGCGGCGACCGGCGGTGCCTTGGGCTCGGGCGGCGCGTCGGCCGCCGCCTGGGCGGCTATCGGGTCCGGGCCGGGGTGCCCCGCCGCCGCGACCAGTACCCGGCGCCGGCGAGCAGCAGGGAGAGGACGACGGCGAAGGTGAGCACCCCGCCGTTGTTGACCATGGTGAGGAAGACACCGCAGCCGACCAGGGTGAAGAGCACGGCGGCCAGGGCCTGCCCGTCGACCCGGCCGGTCAGGAGCCGGCGGACCTCGTTCTCCTCCTCGTCGTCGAAGGGACGAACAGCCAGGCGAAGCCGTAGAAGATGAGGCCGATGCCGCCGGTCGCGGAGAGCACCGCCAGGGTGATCCGGAAGATCACCGGGTCCATGTCGCACTGGCGTCCCAGTCCGGCGCACACGCCGGCGAGCAGCTTGTGCGGCCGGTCGCGCCGGAACCTCCCCGGCGGCTCGGGGGCGCCCGCACCCGCATCGGGAGCGGTGTCCGCCGCGCCCCGCGGGCCGGCGCCGGGTCCCGTCGCGGCGTGCTCGTGATCGGTCATGGGTCCATGGTGACGGGCGCCGTGGCGCGGCGGCAGCCGGGACGACCCTGGCAGAACCCTGATATCCGCCCTGACGGGAGGGAGGGGGAGGGAGGGAGGGGGTGGAGGGCGGGGGAGGGGGAACATCGGGGGAACGGGACTGAGGGAGGGGTGGGGAGAGGGGAGCGGAGGGAGGGGAAGGGGAGCGGAGGGAGGGGAAGGGGAGCTGAGTGAGGGCGGTCAGGGGGAGATCAGGGGAGTCCTGGGGTGACCCTGATGCCCCGGGGCGGACAGCCGTGTGACCATCGTTGACATGCCGGAAGCCGCCACAGCGCCCGTCGCCGAACCGCGTCCGCCGCGCAAGCTCTACCGCAGCAGCGACGGACGCTGGCTCGGTGGGGTGGCGCGGGGGCTCGCCGGGCATCTCGGGCTGCCCGTCGTCTGGGTACGGCTGGTGTTCGTGGGCCTGTTCGTGGCCGACGGCCTGGGCGCCCTGCTGTACGCGGCGTTCTGGTTCTTCGTGCCGCTCGGCGTCGGCGGCGTCGACGCGCAGAAGCCGCCGTCGCTGGTCACCGCCGAGGCGTCGGCGGACGGGCGGCGCAGACTCGTCGCCCGCAGACCGGACAAGGGGCAGATCGTCGCCCTGCTCCTCATGGTCGTCGTGGCCATGGTCTTCGTCGGCAACGTCAACCTGGGCGGCGGGGCCCGGGCCTATCTGTGGCCCACCGTGCTCGTGGGGCGGGCGTCGCGCTGGTGTGGCGGCAGGCGGACAACGCCCGTCGCGCCCGCTGGGTGGAGGTCGGGCGGCACCGGCGCACGGTCACCGTGCTGCGTGCCGTGGCCGGCGTGCTGCTGGTCACGGCCGGTGTCACCGGCATCTTCGTGCTCCAGGGCTCCGCCGCCCACCTCGGCTCCGTCCTCCAGGCGGCGCTCGCGGTCCTCGTCGGCATCACGCTGCTGGCCGGCCCGTACCTGGTGCGCATGACGCAGGACCTCTCCGAGGAACGCCTGATGCGCATCCGCGCCCAGGAGCGCGCCGAGGTCGCCGCGCACGTGCACGACTCGGTGCTGCACACCCTGACCCTGATCCAGCGCAACGCCGACAACCCGGGCGAGGTGCGCCGGCTGGCCCGGGCCCAGGAACGCGACCTGCGCGCCTGGCTGTACAGACCCGAGGGCAACGGCAAGGACGAGGACGACGAGCCGGCCACGCTCGCCGAGGCCGTGAAGCGCAACGCCGCCGAGGTCGAGGACAAGCACGGCGTCCCCCTCGAGGTCGTCGTGGTCGGCGACTGCCCCTCGACGAGCGGATCGGGGCGCAGATGCAGGCCGCGCGCGAGGCGATGGTCAACGCCGCCAAGTACGGTGGCGAGGGCGGTGCCGTTCAGGTCTACGCCGAAGTCGAGGGCAGGACGGTCTTCGTGTCCGTCCGGGACCGCGGCCCCGGCTTCGACCTCGACTCGATACCCGCCGACCGCATGGGAGTCAGAGAATCGATCATCGGCCGCATGGAGCGCAACGGCGGCACGGCGCGGCTGCGCGCGGTGCCCGGCGGCGGCACGGAGGTCGAGCTGGAGATGGAGAGGGCGGAGAAGACGTCATGAGCGACCCGACCGAGGCGAACGGCACGGAGTCCGGGGCGGTGCGGGCGGGCGCCGGGTGCGGGTGGTCCTCGTCGACGACCACCGCATGTTCCGTACGGGCGTCCAGGCCGAGATCGGCCAGACCGAGCAGACCGGCGTCGAGGTCGTCGGGGAGGCGGCCGACGTCGACCAGGCGGTCACCGTCATCACCGCGACCCGGCCCGAGGTGGTCCTCCTCGACGTCCATCTCCCCGGCGGCGGCGGGTGGAGGTCCTGCGCCGCTGTGCTCCGCTGATGGCCGACACCGAGCGGCCGGTCCGGTTCCTCGCGCTGTCCGTGTCGGACGCGGCGGAGGACGTGATCGGCGTGATCCGGGGCGGCGCCCGCGGCTACGTCACCAAGACGATCACCGGCACGGACCTCGTCGACTCGATCTTCCGTGTGCAGGAGGGCGACGCCGTCTTCTCCCCGCGGCTGGCCGGCTTCGTCCTGGACGCCTTCGCCTCCACCGACGCCCCGCCCGTCGACGAGGACCTGGACCGGCTGACCCAGCGGGAGCGCGAGGTGCTGCGGCTGATCGCCCGCGGATACGCCTACAAGGAGATCGCCAAGCAGCTGTTCATCTCCGTCAAGACGGTCGAGTCCCACGTCTCGGCGGTGCTGCGCAAGCTCCAGCTGTCCAACCGGCACGAGCTGACCCGCTGGGCGACGGCCCGCCGGCTGGTGTGACCCGGGCGGGAGGAACCGGCGTTGAGGAGGACGCGTGCGTTTCGCGCTGGACGCGCTGCTCGCTGACGTTCCCGAAGAGCAGGTCGAGGAGGCCCGTGCCTTCTACCGGTCCCGGCCGGCGGCCGCGGCCCCGCCGGCCGGGAGGAACTGGAAGCGGCCCGGGCCAGGGCCGCGTCTCGCCCCGCCGACCCGTCCGCCGTCGAGGAGACCGTCGAGGCCGCGCACGGGCCCGTACGGGTCCGGATCCTCACCCCGGCCGGCGGCCCGCCGCGCGGTGTCGTGCTCGACCTCCACGGCGGCGGCTTCTACATGGGCTCCGCTGCCGGCGACGACGAGCGCAACCGCCGGCTCGCGGACGCCCTGGGCGTCGCCGTGGTCGGCGTCGACTACCGGCTGGCACCCGAACACCCCTGGCCGGCGGCGCCCGACGACTGCGAGGCGGCGGCGCTCTGGCTCACCGAGGAGGCCGGCGCCCGCTTCGGCACGACCCGGCTGGCGATCGGCGGGACGTCGGCGGGAGCGACCCTCGCGCTGGCGACCCTGCTCCGGCTGCGGGAGCGGGGCGTCGCCGGCCGGTTCGCCGGCGCCGCCCTGCTGTTCGGCACGTACGACGTGAGCGCGCGGACCCCGGCCGGCCGGCGGATCGCGGACGAGTACTTCATCCAGGCGTACGCCGGCCACGTGGAGGACCGCACCGTCCCCGACCTCTCGCCCGTCTACGGCGACCTCGGCGGGCTCCCCCGACGCTGCTCGTCGTCGGCGGCGAGGACGTCCTCCTGGAGGACAACCTGGCGCTGGCCGGCCGGCTGTCCGCGGCCGGCAACGACGTCGAGCTGCGGATCTACCCCGGGGTGCCCCACGGTTTCACGGCGCACCCGACGGCCCTCGCCGGGACGGCGCTCGCCGGGGTCGCCTCGTGGCTGCGCGACCGGATCACCCCGCCCCGGGGGGCGTCCCGCCGGTCATGACGGGCTCGCGGCGCAGGTGCCGTCGGAGACGCGCAGCCCCGTCCCGGCCCCGGCCGTCCGGCCCACGATCTCCGGTACGCAGCCCGCCGCATCGAGGCGGTGGGGGTAGGGAATGGCGACCGTGGTGGTGGACCGCGGGTCGGGTCCGGCCGGCCGGTAGTCCTCGCCGGGTGCGGACCAGGTGACGCCGTCGTAGATGTTGCCGCCGACCTGCCAGTAGCCGGCCTGGTCGGTGTAGAAGGTGCCGAGGACGTCCTTGGAGTCCTCGAAGTAGTTGTTGTCGACCCGGGCGCGGGCGCCGGCGCGGGAGTTGATGCCGGAGTCGTTCAGGCGCACGTAGTGGTTGTTGTACATGTGGGCGATGCCGCCCCGCAGCAGCGGCGCCCGGGAGTCGATGTTCTCGTACCGGTTGTGGTGGAAGGTGACGTACCCGTTGGAGCGGTCGCTCTCGCTGGAGCCGATGAGGCCGCCGCGGCCGGAGTTGCGCAGCACGCTGTAGGACAGCGTCACGTACTGGGTGTCGTCCTTCATGTCGAACAGGCCGTCGTAGCCCTCCGGTTCGCCGCCCGACGCCTCCAGCGTGACGTGGTCCACCCAGACGTTGCGGACGCCGCTCTCCATGCCGATGGCGTCGCCGCCGTTGGACGTGGGCGAGCCGGACTTCTTCACGTTCCGGACGGTGACGTTCTGGATGACGATGTTGCGGGCCTCGCGGATGTGGATGCCCAACTGGTCGAAGACGGCCCCGCGGCCGACGCCGACGAGGGTGACGTTGCTGACCCGCTTCAGTTCGATCTTGTCGGCGGCCGTGCTGCAACTGTCGCCCGACACCTGTGTGGTGTTGCCGTGGTGGATGGTGCCCTCCACCTCGATGACGATCGGGGTGGAGCTGTCCGCCCGGCCGCACAGGGCCTGGTGGATGGCGGTGCCCGTGGTGGCGCGGACCGTCCGCCCTCCGGCGCCGCCGGTGGTGCCGCCGTTCTGGCTCGCGAACCCGGTGGCCGTCCCGGTCGCGGCCGTCGCCTCGGGGCCGGCAGGACGGCACCGGCCGCCCCTGCCAGGGCCAGCGTCGCCAGTGCCGCCGCGAGTCGTGACACCCTTGTCCGTCTCATCTCGCCTCGCCTTTCGTCCTCGCATGCCGATGGGGCGCGCGGTCGGTCGCGGGAAGCGATTGCCGTGGGGGCGGCACCGTCCGGGGCCGGATGCGCGGTGAGCTTTGCATGTACATGGAGAAAGCGCTTGCTGGGCGGAGCATAGGGGCGCGTCCCCGTGGTGGCAAGGTGGTGCGCGAGGGCGGGGTGGTGGCGTGTGCGAGGGGGTGCGGGGGCGGGGTGATGGGGCGCGGGGGCGCGCGAGGTCGCGGTCGTGCGAGGGGGCGCGGGGGCGCGCGGGGGTGTGCGGGGTGTGCGGGGGTGTGCGCGGAGTGGGGGCGAGGCTCAGACCACCCGCGTGGCTCCCGCGAACGGCATCTGGTCGACGGGGGCCACCCGCACCGGCGCCGACGGGTTCGGCGCGTGGATCATCCGGCCGTCGCCGACGTAGATGCCGACGTGGCTGATACCGGAGTAGAAGAACACCAGGTCGCCGGGAGCAGTTCGGAGCGGGCCACGCGGCGGCCGGCGTCGATCTGGGCGTAGGTGGTGCGCGGCAGGGAGACGCCCGCCGAGCGGTAGGCGGCCTGGATCAGGCCCGAGCAGTCGAAGGCGTCCGGGCCGGTCGCGCCCAGACGTAGGGCTGCCGAGCTTGTCGTAGGCGTACGCCACGGCGGCCGCCGCCCGGGGCCGGGCGCCCGCGCGGAGGCCGCGGCCGCCAGGTCGTCCCGCGCGCCCGGCGCCCGCGAGGCGCGGTCCGGGCCGGCGCCGATGCGCTCGCGTTCCTCGGCGGTCAGCCGCGACAGCAGCCGGCGGGCCTCGCCCAGCTTGCCGGTGACCGTCTCCCGGTGCCGTTCCACATCGGCCTGCCGGGACTTCAGCGCGGCGAGTTCGATCCGGGCGGCGCCCGGAGCCGCTCGATCTCCCGCAACTGCCGGCCCACCCGGCCGACGGCCGCCGACCGGCGCACCCCGGCCCGCTCCACGAAGGCCGCCGAGTCGAGGTAGTGGTCGGGGTCGGAGGAGAGCGCGAGCTGCAGGGCGGGGTCGAGGCCGCCGCTGCGGTACTGCGCCGCCGCGACCGAACCGAGCGAACGCCGCTCGGCGTTGAGGCGCTCCTGTTTGCGGGCCGCCTCGTCGCGCAGCTCCTCCAGCCGGCGCTCGGCCGCGTCCGCCCGCTCCTTGGCCCCGTTGTACTTCTCGGTGGCGATCTCCGCCTCCTGGTAGAGCTTGTCCACCCTCGCCCTGACCTGCTCCGGGGTCGAGTCGGGCTCGGCGTGCCCGGTCCCGTCCAGGCCGGTCGCGGTCGCGGCGCCCGCGAGGGCGAGGGTGGCGGCCGTGCGGGCGCTGCCGCCGCCCGCCGCGCGTTGCCGGGGTCTGCGGTGCGCTCCCACGAGGGCTCACCCGTCCTTCCGTACGACTCCTGCGGCCGCCGTCGGCGTGCCCGGTGGCGGCCCCGCACAGGGACGGGCCGCCACCGGGCCTTTCGGCGGTGGTGCCGACTGCCGCCCCTGGCCCGGGCGGCGGTGGGGAGCCGGGCACCTGGAGCAGGACGCTAGACCCGGCGGTGCGGGCCCGGTTGCGGGATGTGCGGAAGTGACGCCGGGGGACCGGTGGTGACCGTATGCGACCGTGATCCCGTTCCGCGGCCGTCTTCTTCACGCAGGGTGATGACCGATGTGCCGGATGCCCGGACGGGGTGCGGTGGCGGTGCTACGGGGCGCATATATGCGGGATGCGGGATGCGGGATGCCGGATGCGCGGTGCGGGAGGCGGTGGGTGGGGGCTCCGCCGGACCGGACGCGGAAGGCACGCGGAGGCGGAAGGCGCGGGGCCGGACGCGGAAGGCGCCGGGCGGACGCGAAGGCGCCGGGCGGAGGCGGAAGGCGCGGGCCGGACGCGGAGGGCACGGAGAACCGGGGCCGTCGGTCGCCGCGGGGGCCGCCCGGGCCGGGTGCGGGGCGCCGGAACCCCGCCGACCGGGCTCCGGGCCCGCTGATTAGGCTCCGGCCTCATGGACGTACTCATCCACCTCTTCGTCGGTCTGCACATCATCGGCATCGCCGCGCTCCTCGGCGGCTTCCTCACCCAGATGAAGGCGATGGGCCAGGGCACCGCCCGCTACACCCCGGCCATGCTGCACGGGGCGCTGACCATGCTCGTCACCGGTGTGATCCTGGTCGGCCTGAACCAGGCCGACGACCAGCCGGTCGACAACATCAAGATCGGCGTGAAGCTGGCCCTGCTGATCGTGATCCTCGGCCTGGTCTACGTGAAGCGGGACGACGAGAAGGTGGACAAGCCGCTGTTCGGGCTGGTGGGCCTGCTGACCGTCGCCAACGTGTTCATCGCCGTGCTGTGGACCTGAGCGGCTCCCGCGCCGCCGGCCGGAGCACCGCCACGGCGTCGGCGACCGCGCCCGCGGCAACCGCCAGCCAGGCGGCCACCGCCACCCACAGCAGCACCCGCCCGGTACCTCCAGCCATCCGGCGCCGGTCACGGCGGCGACGGACAGCATCGCCGCCGCCGTCATCCCAGCGGGAACACCGTGGCCCACCGGCGCACGTCGTAGCGCAGGCGCGGCCGGGCGATCTCGGCGGCCAGCAGCACCGCGTACCAGACGAGAGCGGCCACGAGGAGGCCGACGGTCGCCCGGTGCAGCACGTCCTGGTCGTCGGCGTTCCACAGATACGTGCCGGTGCCGGCGGCGGCCAGCAGCTTCGATCCGGCCAGCGCCGAGATGGCGAGCGCCCCGCCCGCGATCCAGTGGTCGCCCGGACCGCGGGCCACCTGGCGCGGGTCGAAGCGGAACAGCGCGAGGACGTAGAGGACCAGGCCGAGCCAGAACGGCACCAGGCCCGCGTGCGCCGGCCAGGCCGTTCCCGTCGCCGCGGAGAGCGTCGCGGCGAGCACGGCGAGGCTCTCCGTGGCCACGCAGCCGAGGAACACCGCCCCGGGCATCGACCGCCCCAGTGCCGGACGACGAGCAGGACCAGCCCCGGCCACAGCGCCGCGGACACCGCCAGCAGCGCACCGGCCGCCGGCTGCCAGCCGAGCGCCGAGAAACGGGTGCCGAGCACCGCCGTCGCGGCCACGGCGGTCAGCGCGCCCGGCGTCCCGGCCCGCGCCACCCATGTCGGCCGCTCCCGCAGCAGCAGCCCGGTGAAGTTCGCGACCAGCCCCAGCCAGGCGGCACAGGCCAGGACCAGGGCGATCCGGGACAGGATCTCGTGGCCGCTCAGATGCAGGCCGACCGACAGGATGCCGGTCGCCATCACGGCGGCTCCCGCCGCAGGCGGTCGCCCCGCCCACCAGGCGCGCAGGGGGTGCGGCCGGGGGAGGGGGAGGGGAGCGGTGCGTGCCGGGCGCCATGGGGCGATGCTAAGGAGAGGGCTCCTCAGGCGGGCCGCACCACGCTGTGCACCGACGACTCACCGTCGTAGTACACCGACTCCTCGCGGACGTACGTGCCCGGCTTCGGGGCGTGGATCATCATGCCGTCGCCGGTGTAGATCCCGACGTGGGTGACATCGTCGTGGAAGAAGACCAGGTCGCCGGGGCGGGCCTGGGCCGGCGGGACCGTCGTGCCGGCGGCGGCCTGGTCGTACGTCGTGCGCGGCAGTGTGACGCCCGCCGCCTTCCAGGCCGCCCGAGTCAGGCCCGAGCAGTCGTACGAGCCGGGGCCGGTGGCGCCCCGGATGTACGGCTTGCCGATCTGCGCCCGGGCGAAGGCGAGGGCCTTCTCGGCCCGGCCGGCGTACGAGGGGTCCGGCGCGGGCGCGACCGGGCCGGTGCCCGGGGACGAGCCGGCCCCCGGTGCCGGTGGCGCGCCGGCCTCCGGTGCCGGTGGCGCGCCGGCCTCCGGCTCCGGTGGCGCGCCGGCCTCCGGTGCCGGTGGCGCGCCGGTCTCCGGTGCCGGTGGCGCGCCGGTCTCCGGTGCCGGGCTCGCGGAGCCGTTCTCCTGCCGGGCGGCCTGCTCCCGCCGCTCGCGCTCCCGCTCCCGCTCCCGCTGTTCCTCGGCCTGCCGCCGGGCCGGCTCGGCGGCCTTGCGGGCGGCCTCCTCCCGCTCCTTCTTCTCGGGCGCGGCGAGCCGGGCCCGCTCCTCGGCGGTCGGCTCCGACAGCAGCTTCCGTGCGGCGGCGAGCTTCTTCTGCACCGTCGCCTTGGCCGTCCTCAGCTCGTTCTGCGCGTCGGTGAGCGTCTCGAGGCCCTCGGTGGCCTCCCGGCGTGCGCCGTTGAGCTTCTGGGTGCGCCGGGCGACGTCGTCCAGGAGGGTGCCGACGCGCTTGCGCTGCTTCGCGGTCCTCCCCTTGGCCGCGCCGTCCTTCTCGGTGGCCGCGCCCGCCTGCCGGTACAGGTCGTCGACCTTCCTCTCGACCTCCTCGAGGCTCGGCCCGTCGTCGGCCGCGGGGGAGGAGGGGCCGAGGGGCGGCGGCCTCGGCGTCGGCCGACTGGGACAGCAGGGCGACGGAGGCGAGGGCCGCCGTGGCGAGGGCGGGGGCCGTATGCCTGCCACGCGCGTACCGGCGGGGCGCGACGTGCGGTGCGACGCCAAGGGAGGCGACTCCTTCCGTGCTCCGCCCGCCGGGCCGGCTGCCGGGTCCGGACGGGTGGCGCGCGTCGGAAGGTCTGCCCTGCGGCCCGCCGCGGAGGGCGTGTGGGCCGATTCACCCCGCGGTCCCGGCCGGGGCCCGGCTCCGGCCGTCTGCGGCCGGACTCGGCGGAGGCCGCGCGGCCCGGCGATGTTCGCCGGAGGGGATCGTGCGGCCTGCCCGCACGGTAGCCAAGTCGTGTGGCTGCTGTGAAGGTTGGTGGGTGATGTGCCCGATACATTTTCGTGACCTACGGCCGGCGGGTCATGTCGGGTGACCGGGGTCCTGGGAGGGAGTCGCGGGGGTGCCGCCGGGGTGCCGCGGGTGCCGTGGAGGCGCGGGGCCGGCGCGTCCACCAGGGGCCTTCGGGCCGATTTCCGGGACGGCGGCCGGTTGTCGGTGGCGCACCCTAGACTCGTAGAGCGATGAGCAGCCTCTTTGACGACAGCTTCCTGGCGAGCCTCCAGGCCCCCGCGGGCACGAGGAGGAACCCCCGCCGCCGCCCGAGGACGATCACGTTCCGGAGTCGATCCCGGACGATCTGTTCGGCGGGAAGTTCGACACGCCGCCGGACCGGGACCCCTACTACCGCGACGGCGCCCCGCGCCCGGTGGTGGACACCGCCGCACTCCTGGAGGGGCTGAACGACAATCAGCGCGCCGCCGTGGTGCACTCCGGCTCCCCCCTGCTCATCGTGGCCGGCGCCGGCTCCGGCAAGACCCGCGTGCTGACCCACCGCATCGCCCACCTGCTCGCCGAGCGGGGCGTCCACCCCGGCCAGATCCTCGCGATCACCTTCACCAACAAGGCCGCGGGCGAGATGAAGGAGCGCGTCGAGCAGCTCGTCGGCCCGCGGGCGAACGCGATGTGGGTGATGACCTTCCACAGCGCGTGCGTGCGCATCCTGCGCCGCGAGTCCAAGAAGCTCGGCTTCACGTCGTCGTTCTCGATCTACGACGCCGCCGACTCCAAGCGTCTGATGGCCCTCGTGTGCCGCGATCTGGACCTGGACCCCAAGCGCTTCCCGCCGAAGTCCTTCAGCGCCAAGATCAGCAACCTGAAGAACGAGCTGATCGACGAGGAGGACTTCGCCGCGCAGGCCACCGACGGGTTCGAGAAGACCCTCGCCCAGGCCTACGCCCTCTACCAGTCGCGGCTGCGCGAGGCCAACGCCCTCGACTTCGACGACCTGATCATGACGACGGTCAACCTGCTCCGCGCCTTCCCCGACGTGGCCGAGCACTACCGCCGCCGCTTCCGCCACGTCCTGGTCGACGAGTACCAGGACACCAACCACGCCCAGTACGCCCTGGTGCGCGAGCTGGTCGGCACGGGCGCCCACGACGAGGACGTCCCGCCGAGCGAGGGCGATCTGCCGCCGGCCGAGCTGTGCGTCGTGGGTGACGCCGACCAGTCGATCTACGCCTTCCGCGGCGCCACCATCCGCAACATCCTCCAGTTCGAGGAGGACTACCCGGACGCGACGACGATCCTGCTGGAGCAGAACTACCGCTCCACGCAGACCATCCTCTCCGCCGCCAACGCCGTCATCGAGCGCAACGAGTCGCGGCGCCCCAAGAACCTGTGGACCAACCAGGGCGCGGGCTCCCCGATCACCGGGTACGTCGCCGACACCGAGCACGACGAGGCCCAGTTCGTCGCCGACGAGATAGACCGCCTCACCGACGCCGGCGAGGCCAAGGCGGGCGACGTCGCGGTCTTCTACCGCACCAACGCCCAGTCCCGTGTCTTCGAAGAGGTCTTCATCCGCGTCGGCCTGCCCTACAAGGTCGTCGGCGGCGTCCGCTTCTACGAGCGCAAGGAGGTCCGGGACGTCCTCGCCTACCTGCGCGTCCTCGCCAACCCGGAGGACTCGGTGCCGCTGCGCCGCATCCTCAACGTGCCGAAGCGGGGCATCGGGGAGCGCGCGGAGGCGATGATCGACGCCCTCGCCCAGCGCGAGAAGATCAGCTTCCCGCAGGCGCTGAAGCGGGTCGACGAGGCGTACGGCATGGCCGCGCGTTCCACGAACGCGGTGAAGCGGTTCAACACGCTGATGGAGGACCTGCGCACCGTCGTCGAGTCGGGTGCCGGACCGGCCACCGTGCTGGAGGCCGTGCTCGAACGCACCGGCTACCTCGCCGAGCTGCAGGCCTCCACCGACCCGCAGGACGAGACCCGGATCGAGAACCTCCAGGAACTCGCCGCCGTCGCCCTCGAGTTCGAGCAGGAGCGCGGCGAGGGGGAGCAGGGCACCCTGGCCGACTTCCTGGAGCAGGTCGCCCTCGTCGCCGACTCCGACCAGATCCCCGACGAGGAGGACGGCGACGGCGTCGTCACGCTGATGACGCTGCACACCGCGAAGGGCCTGGAGTTCCCGGTCGTCTTCCTCACCGGCATGGAGGACGGCGTCTTCCCGCACATGCGCGCCCTCGGCCAGACCAAGGAGCTGGAGGAGGAGCGGCGCCTGGCCTACGTGGGGATCACCCGCGCCCGCGAGCGGCTGTACCTCACGCGCTCCACGATGCGCAGCGCCTGGGGCCAGCCGTCGTACAACCCGCCCTCGCGGTTCCTCGAGGAGATCCCGGCGGCGTACGTCTCGTGGAAGCGGACGGGCGCGAGTGCCTCCGCGCCGGCCGCCGGGCCGGTCTCGGGCGTGGCGGCCTCGCTGTCGTCGTCGCGGTCGCGTTCCTCGGCGGCGGGCGGGTCCGGCTTCGCCACGCGCCGGGCCGGCGAGAAGCCGACCGTCGCGCTGGCCGTCGGCGACCGGGTCACGCACGACCAGTTCGGGCTCGGCACCGTCGTCGCGGTCAAGGGCACGGGGGCGAACGCCGAGGCGACGATCGACTTCGGGGACGCCAAGCCGAAGCGGCTGCTGCTGCGGTACGCACCGGTCGAGAAGCTCTGAGGGGGCCGGGCCGGGCAGGCCGGTCCCCGGGGCGGCCGGCTCCGGGAGCCGGCCGCCGGGGCCGGCTTCGAAGGGGCTGTCTCGCAGGGCCCGCGCGGTCCTACGAGGGTCGGGTCACGTCGGGTCGAGACCGTGGCTGCGCAGCCACGACAGCGGGTCGATCGCCGAACCGCCGGCCGGCCGCACCTCGAAGTGCAGGTGAGGACCGGTGGAGTTGCCCGAGTTCCCGGAGTACGCGATCGGATCGCCGGCCTTGACGGTCGTACCGGACGGGACGCGGTAGCTGGAGAGGTGGCAGTACCACGTCTCCGTGCCGTCCTTCGCGGTCACGATCATCATGTTGCCGTAGGCGCTGTTGTACTGCGTGCGGACCGTGCCGTCGGTCGCGGCCATCACCGGCGTGCCGTACGAGACGGGGAAGTCGATGCCGGAGTGCACCGACATCCAGTTGATGCCGGACTGGCCGTAGTACGCGCTCAGCCCGTGCTGGGCGACCGGCAGCGCGAACTTCGGGCGGAGCCGCTCCTTGCGGGCCGCCTCCTCCGCCGCGCGCCTCTTCTCCGCCTCCTGCTGCGCCTTGAGATCGATGCGCTCCTGCGTGCGGCTGGCCCGGTCGGCGAAGTCGCTGGCACCGGCGGACAGGCTCGCGAGCTGCGTGTCCAGCTTGTTGTTGGCGGCGGATGGTTTCACCGGCGGCGCGTCGGGGACGGAGGCCGCGGCGTCGCTGCTCTCCTCACCGCCCAGGCCGCCCACCGAGGCGGCGGCGATCCGGCGACGCCCATCACGCACGCCGACGGCACGGCAATGGTCAGCAACGCCGAACGCTTGGCGGGCTGACGGCGGCGGGAGCGGGGGAGCGGGGGAGCGGGGCGCGGCCGGGAGGTCGGCGGTGCCGGCGGCGTAGGAGGTGTCGGAGGAGGTGCCGGAGGGGGTGATCTCCTCCTGGCCGTCCAGCAGCAGCGGGCCGGTGACCGCGGGGAGTTCGCCGGTGTCCGCCGGTTCGTCACCCAGGGGCGGGGCGGTGTCCTGCGGCTGGGTCTCCTGCGGGTGGTGGGAGTCCTGCGGGTGGTCGGCGTGCTGCGGGTGCTGCTGGGGGGTGGCGTCCGCGTTCCACTGGGTGGCGTCGAGGGCGCCGGTGTCGAAGGACTGGGTGTCCCACGCCCACTGCTGGGTCCGGTCGGCGGGGTTGCCGGACTGGTCCGGCTGGAGCCACGCGGTGGCGTCCCACTGGCCGGACACGTCCGGGGCGGTGGCCTGCGCGGGGACGACGGGCAGGGGCTGGTACTCGCCCGCCCAGGCGCTCGCGTCGTAGGCGCCGGTGTCGTACGCGCCGGTGTCGTACGCGCCGGTGTCGTAGGCCCCTTGCTGCTGGGTCCCGTAGGTGTCGTACGCCGCGGCCTCGTGGGTTCCCGTGGACCACTGGGTCGTGTGGGTCGTGTGGGCCGTGTCGTAGGTGCCGGTGGTGTCGTACGAGCCGGTGGCGTCGTAGGGCGCCGGGTGCGCCGTGTCGTAGGAGCCGGCGTTCTGGCCGGGAGGCTGCCGAAGAGGGGGTCGGTCTCGAAAGGCGTGGCGGAAGGGATGCCGGTGGCAAAACCAGTGGCGTCGTAACCACCGTGCGTGGTGAAGTCGCCGTACGGGGCTTCCTGGGTGCCGTACGCCCCGTAGGGGGCGGAGGCGGCGTCGGAAGCCGAGGCCGGGGGCGCCATGGTCCCCGACGGGTGACGGTCGTTCACCAACTTCTCTTTCGCCTCGACAACAGGGGCTGCCAGAGCAGTGCGGCGACTGTACCCGGCGGTACGCGGGCACGACAATCTTCGGCAGGTTTCACGCGCGCAGGAAACGGGCAATCGGCCGTGTTTTGGGGGACCGCGGGCACGACCTTGGCTTTGTGTTCGATGAACGTTCGACTTTGTGGCCGGGAAGTGAAGGCGTTTCCGGGGTGCGCCGGTGGTACCCCGGGGTGGTCTCCGGTGGTTCAGGCGACCGTCAGGCCGCCGGCGTGTCCGCCGGTGGCGGCCTCGGCCGCCGCCGCGTCGAGGGCCTGGCGGATCCCCGTGGCGACGGCCGGATGGACGGGCAGGGCCAGGTGCCCGATGCCGCTCACCTGCACGTTCTGCGCCCGCAGGTCGGGGTGGTGCAGGCAGGCCGTCTCGAGCGGGTCCATCACGCGGTCCAGGTCGCTCCAGAAACTGACGAACCGCGTACGGCAGCCGGGGGCCGGCAGCGCCAGCTCCTGGATGACCGGGGAACCGGGGCGCATCTGGCGCACGATGGGGTGCGCGTTCGCCAACGGCACCACGCGGGTGCCGGCGTGCGGCGTGCCGAGCGTCACCAGCGTCCGGACACGCCGGTCACCGGCGAGCCGCTGCGCGTAGTAACGGGCGATCAGGCCGCCCAGGCTGTGGCCCACGATGTCGACCTGCTCGCTGCCCGTGCGTTCGCAGATCTCCTCGAGGTGACGGCCGAGCAGCTCCGCGGCGGTGCGGATGTCGCAGGTCAGCGGGGAGTAGTTGAGCGACACGATCTGTCGCCGGCCGTGCTGGGCGAGGCTGCGGCGCAGCAGGACGAAGACGGAACGGTTGTCGATGAAACCGTGCAGCAGTACGACCGGGAGATGCGCGTCGTCCGGCGGGACCGGCAGACGGGGGGCGACGAGAGGGGTCTCCGCCTCCGCGGGCCGCTGCTTCCGCCCGCCCTCGGCCGGCCCCGGGGAGGCGCGGCGGGGGACGGCGGGCAAGGGGCCGGCGGGGCGGGGGCCGGGGCCGGGCGCTCCTGGGTGATGCCCGAGGGGTAGAGGAACAGGTGGCCCGCCAGGATCGCCAGGTCCAGGGCCGTGGCCTTCAGCAGCGCCCCCGGGACCGTCGGCACGGCCGGGACCGGGACGGGGACCGGTGGGACGCGGAGCGCCGAGAGGAGGGGGACGGCGGTGAGCGTCTGCGGGCCGAGCAGCCCGGACAGGCTGGGCAGGGCGGACAGGCCGGGCAGGCCGGAAAGGCTGGGCAGACCGGAGAGGCTGGGCAGGGCGGTCAGGCCGGGCAGGCCGGACAGGGTGGTCAGGCCGGGAATGCCTGGGAGGGGCGGCAGGGGTGGCAGGCCCGGCAGGAGGCGCCGGCAGAGCGGGAGCAGGGGAGAAAGGGGTGGATTGCCCTGGTGACCTTCATGGCCGACCTCCTGTCGGCACGCGGAGCAACGCCTGTGTTCCCCGTGTGCCCTCAGGGAGAGCTGTGACACAAGCGATCGCGATGCGAGTACGGCCGACTACGGAGCGCAGTTCCTGCCGTGGGGTGGTGCTGCGGCGCCGGTGTGCGGTGGTGCGGTGGTGCGGTGGTGCGGTGGGGTCGGTGGTGCGGTGCGGTGCGGTGCGGTGGGTGGTGCGGTGGTGCGGTGTCGCCGTGGTGCCTGAGGAATGTGCGGTGAATACCTGAGAAGTGACCGATGTGAGAGGCCGGGGAGGGTGAGCGGCGCCGGCGCTTCCTGGGTCCCCGGTGAACGATCGTCGAGTGCGGCTCTCCGTACGCGTGTCCCACCGTGTGATTTCCCCCTCGGTATCCACCGCGAAACTGCCGGTTGCGGGATGCTGGAGATAACGTTCGTTCACTTCCCCGGGACGGGCCGGGCACCGGTGTTTTCGGTGCGGTCCTTGTCGGTACGGATGGATGTAGTCGCTTCATGGAGGCAGTGATGGGTGTGGCAGCCGGTCCGATCCGCGTGGTGGTGGCCAAGCCGGGGCTCGACGGCCACGATCGCGGGGCCAAGGTGATCGCGCGGGCGCTGCGCGACGCCGGTATGGAGGTCATCTACACCGGCCTCCACCAGACGCCCGAGCAGATCGTCGACACCGCGATCCAGGAGGACGCCGACGCGATCGGGCTGTCCATCCTCTCCGGGGCCCACAACACGCTGTTCGCGGCGGTGATCGAGCTGCTGAAGGAGCGGGACGCGGCGGACATCCTGGTGTTCGGCGGCGGGATCATCCCGAGGCGGACATCCCGCTGCTCAAGGAGAAGGGCGTCGCGGAGATCTTCACCCCCGGTGCGACGACGGCGTCGATCGTGGACTGGGTCCGGGAGAACGTGCGCCAGCCGGCGGGAGCCTGACCTCGGACGGCCGCCCTCCCGGGTAGCCCCTCCCGGGCGGCCGGACGGCTGGCTAGCCGGGTAGTCGGGCAGCCGCCCCTCCCGAGCAGCCGGACGGCTGGGCAGCCGGGTAGCCGTGCGGCCGGACAGCCGACGGCCGGGCGGGACGCCAGGGGCGGCGGGCGGGACGCCAGGCGCGGCGGGCGGCCGGGTCTACTCCTTCTTCCCGCTCGCGGGTCGAAGTCCTACCGGCGCGGAGCCCAGGCCCTTGCCGCATGCGGGACCTGGGTAAGAGACGCCGCCCTGGCCGCCGAGGTGCCCCGTGCGAGGGCCGGCGCCCTTGCCCCGTGCGAGGCCCAGCGCCTTTACCCCGTGCGAGGCCCAGCGCCTTGGCCGCGTGCGGAGCCCGGGCCCTTCCGTGTGCCGGGCCCAGGGCCCCTTCCGGGTGCCGGTCCCAAGGCCCTTCCGTGTACCGGTCCAAGGCCCATCCCGCTCGCCGGGCCTAGGCCAGCTCCTCCGCCATCGCCGCGCGCAAACGCAGCGTCGTGACCAGGCGCTGGAACGCCTCCGCCCAGTACCCGCCCGCCCCGGGCGACGCGTCCTCCCGTTCGTCGGGTATCGCGAGGAGACCGTCGAGGCGGCTCGCTTCGGCCGGGTCGAGGCAGCGTTCCGCGAGCCCCATGACCCCGCTGAAGCTCCACGGGTAACTGCCCGCCTCGCGCGCGATGTCGAGCGCGTCGACGACCGCCCGCCCGAGCGGCGCCGCCCACGGCACCGCACACACCCCGAGCAGCTGGAACGCCTCCGACAGGCCGTGCGTCGAGATGAACCCGGCGACCCACCGGGCCCGTTCGTCCGGATCGAGCGTGCCGAGCAGCTTGGCCCGCTCGGCCAGGGACACCGCGCCCGGCCCGCCGGCCTCCGGCGCCGTCGGTGCGCCGAGGAGCGCCCGCGCCCACGCGGCGTCCCGCTGCCGTACCGCCGCCCGGCACCACGCCGCGTGCAGCTCGCCCTGCCAGTCGTCCGCCACCGGCAGCGCGACGATGTCCTCGGGGCTGCGTCCGCCGAGTCGGGCCGGCCAGGTGGCGAGCGGGGCGGCCTCCACCAGCTGGCCCAGCCACCAGGACCGCTCGCCCCGGCCGGCCGGCGGCTTCGCCACGACGCCGTCGCGCTCCATGGCCGCGTCGCACTCGTGCGGCGCCTCCACGACGATCGTGGGTTCCGGCCGGGTGCGGTCGACGCTGACGCAGGTCCCGGCACGGGCCGCCATCCGCGCGGCCAGCGCCGACTCCGGCAGCGCGGACAGCAGTTCCGCCGCCGTCGACCGGACGTTGCGGCTGCGGTCGGCCAGCGCCTGCTCGAGGAACGGCTCGTCGTCCGGGCCCAGTCCCGACCGCAGGGAGTCGAGGAACATCAGACGGTCCTCCGCCCGTTCCGTCGCCCAGGTCGTGGCGAGCAGGTCGCGGGCGGAAGCCGGGTCGTGGGCGCGCAGCGACGACAGCAGCGCGACCCGTTCGGCGAACAGGCCCTCCTGCCAGAGCCGGTGCACCGCGGCGGTGTCCTCGGGCCGCGGCAGCGCACCGTCGCCGCCCGGCGCCGCGCGGAGCGCGAACCGCCAGTCCGGGTTCAGGCGGGCCAGCCACAGGGCGCGCGGCCCGGCGAAGGCAAGCGCCGCCGGCCGCAGGTCCGTGCGTCCGCGGGCCGCGTCCAGCAGGGCGGGCAGGGCCTGTGGGGGAGCCGCGTAGCCGCGGGCGTTCGCCGTCGCGAGCCACTGGGGGAGCAGCTCCATCAGATCCGGCGCCGTGCCCCTGCGGCCGCTGCCCGCGGTGCCGGAGCGGTCGGCGAGCAACGTCGACAGCCTGCGGGCGGCCGCGGCCGGCAGCGGAGGGCGCGGGTCCTCGGGAGCGGGCCGCGGCCGGTCGGCGGCCCGGGCCGGGCGCAGGCCGGCCCGCCTGCGGACGGTCTCCACCGCAGCCGCGTCCAGCAGCGCCCTCGGCGCGTCCGGGCCGGGAGCGCAGCCGGGGGAGTGCGCCGGTCGGTGCCGAGCAGCGCCGACGTGACGAGGTCCTCCCAGGGAGCGGAGGTCTGGGACATGCCGTTCCTTTCCGTGGTCAGCCGAGTGGCGCGGTGGTCGGCACCGGTCGTTCGTTCCGCGGTCGCTTCCGTCGGCAGCGGAGCCGTGATCGGGTGGTGGTGCCGTGGTCAGGTCAGGGGCACCGCCGCGCCCGAGGCGGTCGGCCAGGCCGTGAGGGGGGTGAAGCCCCGGTGGCCGCACTCCCCGAAGACCGTCACCGGCGCGCCGCCGGAGAGGGCGACCAGGCGCCACAGGCCCGGCCGGTTGTGCGCGGACGGCGTCAGCGGCAGGGCGGAGTCCCCGTCGGCGTCGGCCAGTTGCCAGGAGCCGCCGTCCGGCGTCGGTATGACCCGGCCGAGGGTGACGGGGACGGAGTCCAGCCACGGGTCGTCGCGCAGGGCTCTGCCGTACCGGGCGGCCGCCTCGGCCGTCGTCACGCCCGGCGGACGGGCCAAGGCGGGCACCGGCGGGGCGAACCGCTCGCCGAGCGACACCCGTTGCCGGCCCGCGCCCGGGTGGGGGAGGACCTCGGCCTCCAGTGACAGGCCCACCGGAAGCGTCAGTTCCGGGGCGCGGCCGGCGGCGCCGTAGGAGAGGAGCAGTGCGAGGCGGTCCGACGCGGTGCCGTAGAGCCAGACACGACGGGTCGTCAGGCGGGCGTCGGCCGTGTCGTACTGGGCGAGGACGAGCCAGTGGTCGCGCACGGGCGGCCCGTCCGGCGCCGTGGGCAGCCCGACGCGCGAGCGCACCGTCGCGGCGAGGCCGGCCGGCAGCCGGTCCTGACGCAGCCACCCCTGGTCGAGGAGATGGAGGAGCGCGCACTCCTCCAGGAGCCGGACCGGCCAGCCGGGACCGGACGACGGGATCGCGCCCAGCTCCCGGACCCGGGCGGCCAGCCCGGAGGCCTGCGCGTCGACCATCCGGGCCGCCGTCTCCTCCCACAGCCCGTACCCCGCGTGCTCGGCCCCGGCGAGGCCGCCGCGCAGCAGGTCGGCCAGGCGCTGCTCCAGCTCCGTCGCCCCGGCGGTGATGCGCTCGGCCCGGCGCTCCGCCCTGCGCCGCGCCGCCTCCGGGTCGGCCGGTGCGGTCGCGGCCGGCGCGGCGCCCCGCCGCTTCTCCTCCGACCGCTCGCGGCGCGCCGCCGTCCACTGCTCCGCCCAGTCGGGCGCCGTCCGCTCCCCGGGCAGCGCGGCGGGGCCCTCGGCCCAGAGCAGCAGCAGCCGAGGGCGTGCTTGCACGGGAACTTACGGCTCGGGCACGTGCACTTGTACGCCGGTCCCGAGGCGTCCGCCAGGTCGACGACCGTCCGATACGGCTTGCTGCCGCTGCCCTTGCACAGCCCCCACACCGTCCCCTCGTCCGAACTCCCCGTCTCGGACCACGGTCCCGCCGTGCCGAGTTTGCTTCCCGCTTTGCGTGACGCGGCGTCAGGCGCCAGTGCCAGCACCTGGTCCGCGGTCCAGCGCACCCCCTGCGAAGTCATGCCATCGAAGGTAGGTCCCGCCACTGACAATCAGCCCCCGAGCACGGTTTGCCCAGGTCAGGGCGATTGTCAGTGCCGTGGTGCACGGTTGGTGGCAGATCCGAACCGGCCGAGCTGGAGGGGACCGAGCCATGTCCGTGTCCGTTGAACCGACGTCCGCCGAACCGACCGCGCAGCAGTCGCAGGAGTTGCGGCCGCACGCCGAGGACGCCTTCGCCGACGAGCTCGCCGCGCTGGCGGCCCAGGACGACCGGCCGCGCCCGGCCCGCTGGAAGCTGTCCCCGTGGGCCGTCGCCCTGTACCTGCTCGGCGGGACCCTGCCGGACGGCACGGTCATCACCCCGAAGTACGTGGGCCCCCGCCGCATCGTGGAGGTCGCCGTCTCCACGCTCGCCACCGACCGGGCGCTGCTTCTGCTGGGCGTCCCCGGCACCGCCAAGACCTGGGTGTCCGAGCACCTGGCCGCGGCCGTCAGCGGCGACTCCACGCTGCTGGTGCAGGGCACCGCGGGCACACCGGAGGAGGCCATCCGCTACGGCTGGAACTACGCGCAGCTGCTCGCCCACGGCCCCAGCCGGGACGCCCTCGTGCCCAGCCCCGTGATGCGGGCCATGGCGCAGGGCATGACCGCCCGGGTCGAGGAGCTGACCCGGATCCCGGCCGACGTGCAGGACACGCTCATCACGATCCTGTCCGAGAAGACGCTGCCGATACCCGAGCTGGGGCAGGAGGTGCAGGCGGTCCGCGGCTTCAACCTGATCGCCACGGCCAACGACCGCGACCGCGGTGTCAACGACCTGTCGAGCGCCCTGCGCCGACGCTTCAACACGGTGGTGCTGCCGCTGCCGGAGAGCCCCGAGGCGGAGGTCGACATCGTCGCGCGCCGCGTCGACCAGATCGGCCGCTCCCTCGACCTGCCGGCCGCGCCGGACGGCATCGACGAGATCCGCCGCGTCGTCACCGTCTTCCGCGAGCTGCGCGACGGAGTGACGACCGACGGCCGGACCAAGCTGAAGACGCCCAGCGGCACCCTGTCGACGGCCGAGGCCATCTCCGTGGTCACCAACGGCCTGGCACTCGCCGCCCACTTCGGGACGGCGTGCTGCGGCCCGGTGACGTCGCCGCGGGCATCCTCGGCGCCGTCGTCCGCGATCCGGCGGCCGACCGCGTGATCTGGCAGGAGTACCTGGAGACGGTCGTCCGTGAGCGGGACGGGTGGACGGACTTCTACCGCGCCTGCCGGGAGGTGAGCGCGTGAACGGCCGGCGGGGGCAGGAGACGCGGTGCCGACGGGAGCGGCAGGTGGGCGTGGGCCGGTTCGCGGGGGCCGCCGGGCTGTCGGCGGTGGGCCGGCGCGGGCGGGACGACGGCGACTCGACGTGGACCCGCAGGGGGAGGGGACACCGGTGACGGTCGGTGACAGGACGGGCGGCGCGGGCGCCGGTGCCGGGCCCCTCCTGCTCGGAGTGCGCCATCACGGGCCCGGGTCGGCACGGGCGGTCCGGGCGGCCCTGGAGGCGTCCCGCCCCGAGTGGTGCTGATCGAGGGGCCCCCGGAGGCCGACGGGCTCATCCCGCTCGCCGGCGACGAGGGCATGCGGCCGCCGGTCGCCCTCCTCGCCCACGCCGTGGACGAACCCGGCCGCTCCGCGTTCTGGCCGCTGGCCGAGTTCTCCCCGGAGTGGGTCGCCATCCGCTGGGCGCTGGAGCACGGGGTGCCGGCCCGCTTCATCGACCTGCCCGCCGCGCACACCCTGGCGTGGGAGACACCGCACGCCGAAGAACGGAAGGAAGAGGACCGGGAGGAAGAGGACCGGGAGGAAGAGGAACGGGCGGAAGGGAAGGCAGGGGACGAGCGACGGGAGCCCGGCCCCGCGACGCCCGGACCGATCCGCTGGCCGCCCTCGCGGACGCCGCCGGGTACGACGACCCGGAGCGCTGGTGGGAGGACGTCGTCGAGCACCGCGGAGCGGGCAAGGGGGACCCGCTCGCGGCGTTCGCGGTGCTGGAAGAGGCGATGGAGGCACTGCGCGAGACGTACGGCGGCGGCGAGGAGCGGGACCTGGTCCGCGAGGCCCAGATGCGGCTCCGGGTGCGGGCGGCGCAGCGGGAGTTCGGCGGCGGCGTGGCGGTGGTGTGCGGGCGTGGCACGTTCCCGCCCTGCGCCGGAAGGCCACCGTCACCGCCGACCGGGCGCTGCTGAAGGGCCTGCCCAAGGTCAGGACGGACATGACGTGGGTGCCGTGGACGCACCGGCGGCTGTCCCGGGCGAGCGGCTACGGAGCGGGCATCACCTCGCCCGGCTGGTACGGGCATCTGTTCAGCGCCCCGGACCGCCCGGTCGAACGGTGGCTGACGAAGGTGGCCGGCCTGCTGCGCGAGGAGGACCGGATCGTCTCCTCCGCGCATGTCATCGAGGCGGTGCGGCTGGCCGGGACGCTCGCCGCGCTGCGCGGCCGGCCGCTGCCCGGACTGAGCGAGACGACCGACGCCGTGCGCGCGGTGATGTGCGACGGATCGGACGTGCCGCTGGCCCTCGTGCGGGACCGGCTGATCGTCGGGGACGTGCTGGGGGAGGTGCCGCAGGACGCTCCGGCGGTGCCGTTGCAGCGGGACCTCGCCCGGCTCCAGCGGCGGCTGCGGCTCAAGCCCGAGGCACTGGAGCGGGAGCTGGAGCTGGACCTGCGCAAGGACACCGACGCGGGCCGCAGCAGACTGCTGCACCGGCTGCGGCTGCTCGGCATCGGCTGGGGCGAACCGGCCGCCTCGCGCGGCAGCACGGGCACCTTCCGGGAGACCTGGCGGCTGCGCTGGGAGCCGGAGCTGTCCGTGCGGGTCGCCGAAGCCGGGATATGGGGCACGACCGTGCGGGGCGCAGCGACCGCCAAGGCCGAGGCGGACGCCGTCGCGGCCCAGCACCTCGCCGAGGTCACCGCGCTGGCGGAGCGCTGTCTGCTGGCCGGACTGCCGGACGCGCTGCCCACCGTGATGCGGGTCCTGGCCGACCGCGCCGCGCTCGACACGGACGTCGGTCACCTCGCGCAGGCCCTGCCGGCCCTGGTCCGTTCCCTGCGCTACGGCGACGTGCGCGGCACCGACACCGGGGCGCTCGCCGAGGTCGCCGCGGGCCTCGCCGAGCGGGTGTTCGTCGGACTGCCGCCGGCCTGCGCCGCGCTGGACGCGGAGGCGGCCGAGCAGATGCGCCGCCACGTGGACGCCGTGCACGGCGCGGTGGGCCTGCTGGGCGACGACCCGGCTCCGGGCCACGCGGACCTGCGCGCCCGCTGGCGGTCGGTGCTGCGGGTGCTGTCCGGGCGGGACACCGTGCCCGGCGTCATCCGCGGGCGGGCCGTGCGACTCCTGCTGGACGACGGGGAGCTGACGCCGGAGGAGACGGCCCGGCAGATGGGGCTGACGCTGTCCCGGGCACGCCGCCGCCGGACGCCGCCGCGTGGATCGAGGGGTTCGTCGGCGGCGGCTCCGGGGGCGGGCTGCTGCTCGTCCACGACGAGCGGCTCCTCGGACTGGTCGACGCCTGGCTCACCGGGGTGCCGGCCGAGGCGTTCACGGACGTGCTGCCGCTGCTGCGGCGGACGTTCTCGGCGTACGAGCCGGGGGTGCGCCGCAGCCTGGGCGAGCTGGTCCGGCGCGGGCCCGCGGGGTCCGACGGCGCGGCGGCCACCGGCGGGGGCGTACCCGGCTTCGCGGCCGGCCTCGACACCGGGCGGGCGGACGCCGTGGTGCGGTGGTGCGGCTGCTGCTGGGCCTGGACGAACCCGGCGGCCGTACGAGGGACGACAGCGGCGGTACGGCGGACGACAGCGGCCGTACGGCGGACGACACCGGCCGTACGGCGGACGACAGCGGTGCGCGCAGGACGCCGCCGCCGACGACTTGGTGGGGGTGGAGGCATGACGGCCGAGCTGGTGGACCCGGCGCACGAGCGGCTGAGGCGATGGCGGCTGGTGCTCGGCGGCGAGGCCGCCGACGGCACCGGATGCGCGCTGTCCGGACGGGACGCCGCGATGGACGGCGCGCTCGCCGCGCTCTACGGCAAGGCCGGCACACCGCGGAACGGGCGGGAGCGCGCGGCCGGGCTGGGCGCGTCGGCGCCGTCCGTGGCGCGCTGGCTGGGGACATCCGGACGTACTTCCCGTCCTCCGTCGTCCAGGTCATGCAGCGCGACGCCATCGACCGGCTCGGCCTGGCCACCCTGCTGCTGGAGCCGGAGATGCTCGAGGCGGTCGAGGCCGACGTGCATCTCGTCGGCACGCTGCTGTCGCTGAACAAGGCGATGCCGGAGACGACCAAGGAGACGGCACGGGCCGTCGTGCGCAAGGTCGTCGAGGACCTGGAGAAGCGGCTCGCCACCCGCACCCGGGCCACCCTCACCGGCGCCCTCGACCGCAGTGCCCGCGTCCACCGGCCGCGCCACCACGACATCGACTGGAACCGCACGATCGCGGCCAACCTCAAGCACTACCTGCCGGAGTACCGGACGGTCGTGCCCGAGCGGCTCATCGGCTACGGGCGGGCCTCGCAGTCGGTGAAGAAGGAGGTCGTCCTCTGCGTCGACCAGTCGGGATCGATGGCGGCGTCCGTCGTCTACGCCTCGGTGTTCGGCGCGGTGCTGGCGTCCATGCGGTCGGTCAGCACCCGGCTCGTCGTCTTCGACACGGCGGTCGTCGACCTCACCGACCAGCTCGACGACCCCGTCGACGTCCTCTTCGGCACACAGCTCGGCGGCGGCACGGACATCAACCGCGCCCTGGCCTACTGCCAGTCCCGGATCACCCGGCCATCCGAGACGGTCGTCGTCCTGATCAGCGACCTCTACGAAGGGGGCATACGCAACGAGATGCTCAAGCGGGTCGCGGCGATGAAGGCGTCGGGCGTGCAGTTCGTGACGCTGCTCGCCCTGTCCGACGAGGGAGCGCCCGCCTACGACCGGGAGCACGCCGCCGCGCTCGCGGGCTGGGAGCACCGGCGTTCGCCTGCACGCCCGACCTCTTCCCGGAGGTGATGGCGGCGGCGATCGAGAAGCGCCCGCTGCCGATACCGGACACGGCGTGACGACATGTCGATCCGTCACCGCCCGACTCGTCCCAGCAAAAGGGACATGACTACCCATCGGTAACGGAGGGCTTGCGCAACCTCAGGCGTCCCGTGCGAGGATCGACGCCCGTCAGCGGTGCGTCATGGTCCGCTCGGCGGCACCTGGCCGGCCGGCCCGTCGCTCCCGACGCGAGTCGTCGCCGTCCGTCGGCCGGTACTCCGTTGACCGGCCGGTTCGCCGGTTCGCCGCCTGCGCCCGCTGCCCCTCACCTGCCCGCCGTCCCTTGTCCGCCGTCCACCGTCCGTCGTCCGTCGTCCGCCCTTCGCCGTTCGGAGGAACCTCCCCTCGTGACCTGGTCAGCCGCTCTGCCCGGAGCCGCCCGGCGTGTGCTGCACGCGGTGGCCGGGCGGCGTGCGCTCCAGTTGGCGCTGCTCGTGGGCGCGGTGTTCGTCCTCGGCCTGTGCTGCGGGGAGCGGGCGCAGGCGGCCGACGGCGGCGTGACACGGCCGGGAGCGGCTGCCTCGGCGTCGGACGCCGTCGCCACGGTGCCGGACGCCCTCGCCGGGCGGTCCCCCGCAGCGGGCGGCGACCGGTCCGAGGCGCCGGTACGACGCCCCGAGGGGCCGGCGCCGTCCGAGGGGCCGGTGCGAGAAGCGGCGCGCACGGTGAGAGACGTTGCGGGCGCAGCCCACTCCGCCGCGGCCGCTGTGGCCTCCGCGACCTCCGAAACCTCCGAAACCTCCGAAATCCCCGCAGTCTCGGAGGCCGCCACGGCCGCCACGGCCTCCACAGGCTCCGTTACCTCGGACGCGATCGGCGCCGTCGAGGAGATCGCGGCGACCGGGCCCGCCCGGGTGAGCGGGGCGGTCGAGCGGCCGGTTCTGGGTGGGCTGCCCGGCCTGTCCGAGTTCGCGCCGCTCCCCGCGTCCCCGCTGCCGGCCCCGGACACCCCGGCGTTCCCGGCCACCCCGGCGTTCCCGGGCTTCCCGGCGTTCCCCGCGCCGCCGACGGCTTCCCTGCCCGTCCCGGCCACGGGCGACGCCCAGGAGACTCCCGCCCCCGATCCCCGTGCCTCCCACGCCCGCGCCGCCGAGCCCGGGGCCTCCGACACCCCGGCCGGCACCCGGCCGGGCGCGCCCGGAGCGCGGGCACTCGCCCACGGGCCGCACCTCGCCCTGCCGGCCTCGCACTCGCGCACGTCCGCGGGCGACGGCAGGTCGACCGGGCCCGCGCCGGGGCTTCCCGTCCCCGGCCCTCACGCGCCGTCCGACGGCCACGACGGCGAGCCGGCCGGCCGTGCGGCGGCGGACAACGGCGCGCCCCGACACGGTGACGCGCACGCCGTCACGGTCCAGCAGCCCGTCCCCCTCCGGCTGGCGCCCGGCGCCGTCGCGCGCGCGGAGGCGTACGGGACCCGCGACCGGTACCAGGACATTCCGGTTTCTCCCGCCTAGGGCAGGCCTTCCCCCGCCGTAGACCTGCCGCGCGGGGGCGGAAAGGTCTGCCCTCCCGCCCGGACGCCCTTCCGCGTCCCGGGCGGCAGCCGCCGGAGCCACACCTCGACGAGACCGCCGGGCCGGAGCGCATCCGCGCCGGTGTTCGCGTCCTCCTCGGCCCGGCACCGGAAATGTCCCCACAACTCGCAAGGACCCTGACGTACTCATGAACAAGAACATCCGCCGGTCCATCGTCATAGCCGCCGGCGTCACCGGAGCGTGGGCCCTGGGTTCCGCCGTGGCCAGCGCCGACGAGCTGCCCGCCGCACCCGTCTCCGTCCCGGACGTGCCGGCCGCCGACGCGGCCGAGTCCAAGGCCGCGTCCGCCGTGGACGGCGTGACGACCGCCGTGGAGGGCGTGACGACCGCCGCGAACGGCGTCACGGCCGACGCCGACCGGACCTCCGACCGCGCCACCGCCACCGCCGACCGCGCCACCGCCACCGCCACCGTCGACCGGACCACCGGCCAGGCCGCCGTCACCGCCGCCGAGGCCACCGGCCGGACGGCCGCCACCGCCGAGGCGGCTGCCGAAGCGACCGCCGACGCGGACATCGACTACCTCTTCGGTCCCCTCTCCGCCTTCGCCCCGGAGCTGGAGAAGGCCTCGACCGCGGCGCAGGACAGCGTCGGCGGAGTCCCCGGCCACGTCGCCGGCACCGCGACCCCGGTCGTGGACGAGACGGCCCACGCGGTCACCCCGCCGGTCGCGGCGCGTGCCGTCGACGGCGCCGTGCCGGTCGCCACGAACGCGGTGGCCGGCGTCCGGTCGGTCGCCGACGAGACCGTGCGGGGCGTGCAGCCGGTCGCCGCGGACGCGCTCGGCCAGGTCACGGGCGACACCGACGCCACCGTCGACGCCGTCCTGCCGCCGCTGGCCGGCGCCGCCGTGGACACCGCGCTGCCCGTCGCCGGGCAGGCCGTGACGGACGCGACGGGTCTGGCGTACGGCGTCGTGGGCGACGTGCGGCCGTTCGCCGGTGGCGTGGCGGAGCAGGTGCCGCCGCTCGCGCACGGTGTGACCGGCCAGGCCGGGCCGTTCGCCGAAGGGGTGGCGGGCGAGGTCCCGCCGTTCGCGGCGGGGTCGCCGGAGCGGTTCTGCCCGTGGTCGACACCGTGGTGGAGACCGTGCGGCCGGTCGCCGAGGGCGTCGGCGCGAGCGCCGCGGACCTGGCGTACGGCGTGGCCGGCCACGCGGTGCCCTTCGCGGGCGGTGTCGCCGGCGACGTGGCTCCGTTCGCGCACGGGGTCGCCGGGCAGGTGGCGCCGTTCGGCCAGGAGCTGGCCGGCACGGTCCAGGAGACCGGTGTGCCGCTGGCCGGCAACGCCGTCGCCGGCGCCCAGGGCGTGGCGCACGCCGTGACCCCCGGCTACGCGCAGCACGTCGGCATCGACGGCCACCACCAGGCCTGACGGCCACCATCAGGCCTGACGGCCACCATCAGGCCTGACGGCCACCACCAGGCCTGACGGTCACCCCTGGGCCTGCCTGACGGCGGTCCCGGCCCCGACGACCGCCTCCGGCCCCGACGGCCGCCTCCGGGCCCGGCGACCGTGCCAGGCCCGGCGACCGCGCCAGGCCCGGCGACCGCGCCAGGCCTGATGGCCGGTACCGGGCCGGGCGACCGCACCAGGTGGCCGGCCGCCGGAGGCGGGGCCCACCAGGTGGCCGGCCCCGGAGGCGGGGCAGGGACGGTGCGTGAGCGGAAGCGCGTACATCCCGCGCGACCGGACATCCGTGATCACGGACTTCGCGGAGCGCCGCGCCGGACGTGGGCCGAAAGCCGTCGGCCCCCGTCCGGCCCGGCCCCGCGAACCGGGCCGATCGGTCCCCATTGGGGTGGGGACCGCCCGGCCCGCACCCCGGCCGGGGCCGCATCCGGCGGCCCCCACGGGGCGCTCCACGGCCTCACCGGGTCGACCCCAGCCCGGTGAGGCCCTTCGCCCGTCCGGCCGGCGTCCCTCACGTCCGGCACGCCGTGCCGGTGAGTACGGCATCATGTGACAGGTATCACCGCTCAGGTGTGACCCTCGATTTAGGGCACCCCCGCAAGCGGCGATAACCTGCGAGACGGACATGCCGCGCGCTCGGACACCGTGTGCGCCTCCCTTGTGACACATGCGGACGTCACGTTGCCCTTCGCGGCACGCCCACGCATCCAACGAACCGCGAGATCACTGATAGGGACGGAAGCGCGTGGACCTGTTCGAGTACCAGGCGAGGGACCTCTTCGCCAAGCACGATGTACCGGTGCTGGCCGGTGAAGTCATCGACACGCCTGAGGCGGCGCGCGAGATCACCGAGCGTCTGGGCGGCAAGTCCGTCGTCAAGGCTCAGGTGAAGGTCGGTGGCCGCGGCAAGGCCGGTGGCGTGAAGCTGGCCGCCACCCCGGACGAGGCCGTCGCCCGCGCGACGGACATCCTCGGCATGGACATCAAGGGCCACACGGTCCACAAGGTGATGATCGCCGAGACCGCTCCGGAGATCGTCGAGGAGTACTACGTCTCCTTCCTCCTCGACCGTGCCAACCGCACCTTCCTCTCCATCGCCTCCGTCGAGGGCGGCGTGGAGATCGAGGAGGTGGCCGCCACCCGTCCGGAGGCGGTCGCCAAGACGCCGATCGACCCGATCGAGGGCGTGACCGAGGCGAAGGCGCGCGAGATCGTCGAGGCCGCGAAGTTCCCGGCCGAGGTCGCCGACAAGGTCGTGAACGTCCTGGTCAAGCTGTGGGACACCTTCATCAAGGAGGACGCCCTCCTGGTCGAGGTCAACCCGCTGGCCAAGGTGGCCTCCGGTGACGTCATCGCCCTCGACGGCAAGGTGTCGCTGGACGACAACGCCGAGTTCCGCCACCCCGACTTCGAGGCCCTCCACGACAAGGCCGCGGCCAACCCGCTCGAGGCCGCCGCCAAGGAGAAGAACCTCAACTACGTCAAGCTCGACGGCGAGGTCGGCATCATCGGCAACGGCGCCGGCCTGGTCATGTCGACCCTGGACGTCGTCGCGTACGCCGGCGAGAAGCACGACAACGTCAAGCCCGCCAACTTCCTCGACATCGGTGGCGGCGCCTCCGCCGAGGTCATGGCGAACGGCCTGGAGATCATCCTCGGCGACCCGGACGTCAAGTCCGTCTTCGTCAACGTCTTCGGTGGCATCACCGCCTGCGACGCCGTGGCCAACGGCATCGTGCAGGCACTGGAGCTGCTCAAGAGCAAGGGCGAAGAGGTCAACAAGCCGCTGGTCGTGCGCCTCGACGGCAACAACGCCGAGCTGGGCCGCAAGATCCTGACGGACGCGAACCACCCGCTCGTTCAGCAGGTGGACACCATGGACGGCGCGGCCGACAAGGCCGCCGAGCTGGCTGCTGCCGCGAAGTAAGGGACGAGGTACCAGAACACCATGGCTATCTTCCTCACCAAGGAATCCAAGGTCATCGTCCAGGGCATGACCGGCTCCGAGGGCCAGAAGCACACCCGGCGCATGCTGGCTTCCGGCACCAACATCGTCGGCGGCGTGAACCCGCGCAAGGCGGGCACGACGGTCGACTTCGACGGCACCGAGGTCCCGGTCTTCGGCACCGTCAAGGAGGCCATCGAGAAGACCGGCGCCGACGTCACGGTCATCTTCGTCCCGGAGAAGTTCACCAAGGACGCCGTCGTCGAGGCCATCGACGCCGAGATCCCGCTCGCGGTCGTCATCACCGAGGGCATCGCGGTGCACGACACGGCCTACTTCTGGGCGTACGCCGGCCAGAAGGGCAACAAGACCCGCATCATCGGCCCGAACTGCCCCGGCCTGATCACCCCCGGTCAGTCGAACGCCGGCATCATCCCGGCCGACATCACCAAGCCGGGCCGCATCGGCCTGGTGTCGAAGTCCGGCACGCTGACGTACCAGATGATGTACGAGCTGCGGGACATCGGCTTCTCCACCTGCGTCGGCATCGGCGGTGACCCGATCATCGGCACCACCCACATCGACGCGCTGAAGGCGTTCCAGGACGACCCCGACACCGACCTGATCGTCATGATCGGTGAGATCGGCGGCGACGCCGAGGAGCGGGCCGCGGCCTACATCAAGGAGAACGTGACCAAGCCGGTCGTCGGCTACGTCGCGGGCTTCACCGCGCCCGAGGGCAAGACCATGGGCCACGCCGGCGCCATCGTCTCCGGCTCCTCCGGCACGGCCCAGGCCAAGAAGGAGGCCCTGGAGGCCGCCGGCGTCAAGGTCGGCAAGACGCCGACCGAGACCGCGAAGCTGGCGCGCGAGATCCTGGCCGGCTGACACCGGCACACCGCTGACACCGGCCGGCACCGGCACACACCGGCCGGTACCGGCCGACGCGTGACACCGAGGGCCCGCCCCCGATCAGGGGCGGGCCCTCGCGTCGCTTCGTCCGTCCGCCGCCGTGAGACTCCGTCCGTCCGCTCGGCGGCCCCGCTCGGCGGCCCCGCTCAGCGGGCCTGCGGCACCAGCCGCTGCGTCCCGCTCTCCAGCTCCCCGCGCAGCTTGGCCCGCAGCTCCAGCTCCTCCTCCGACAGCGGCCCCGGAGCCTGCCGCGGCGGCACGCCCCGCACCGTCTCCCCGGGCGGCACCGGTGCCTCGTACTGCGTGGGAGCCGTCCGCAGGGTCAGCGCGGTGGTGCCGATCAGGGCGACCGTGAACGCGATGGCCGCGCGGGTCCAGAACCGGGCCCGGCGCTCGCTGCCCACCCGTACCGCCGGAGGTTCCGGGGCTCGCAGCCGCTCGGTCGCCGCCAGTTCGGCCAGCCTCCGGTGCAGCTCCCGCGGGTCGGCCAGCTCGGGCAGGCGGTCGGCGACGGCCCTGCGGGCGCGCAGCAGCCGCGACGCGGTGGCCGCCGTGGTCGCCTCCGTCTCCGCCGCCGTCTCGGGCAGCCCGAGGCCGAGACCGTCGTGCAGGAGGAGCGTGCGGCGGCGCGGCGGCGGCAGCTTCAGCAGGACGTCCATCAGGGCCCGGTCGGCGGCCTCGGCGGGCGGGGCCTCTGGGTGCCGGTAGCGCAGCCGGAACCGGTGCCAGGGGGAGACCGCGTACTCGTACGCCGCCGCCCGGACCCAGCCCGCCGGGTCACGGTCGCGGGCCACTTCCGGCCAGCGGTCCCACGCGAGCTGGAAGGCCCGCTCGACCGACTCCCGGGCCAGTTCGCGGCGGCCGGTCAGCAGATACGTCTGCCGTACGAGGGAGGGGGCGCAGAAGGCGTACAGCGCGTCGAAGGCCTGAGCGGGCGTCAGACCGGGGGCTCCCGTCCCCGCTCCGTCCCCGCCCGCCGTCCCGGCCGCCTCGGCGCCGGACTCCTCCCCGGTGACGGGGACGCCCCGGGTTCGCCCCCGCGGTCGTGCTCGAATCCTTCGCCGGATTCCTCCCCGGGTCCCTCCCCGGGCTCCTCCCCGGGTCCCTCCCCGAGTTCCTTCGCGAGGGCGGGCTCCTCCCGGCGGTGGGGGACCTCCCGGTGGCGGGGTCCTCGCCGGTGGCGGGTTTCCGTCCGAGGCCGCGTTCGTCCCCGTCGGACGCACTCGCCCCGCTGCCGCCGACCCCGCTGCCGCCGACCCCGCTCCCGCCGGCCTCGCCCCACCGACCCCGGCGCCGGATCCCGCCGACGCGGAACCCACCCCGCCGCCACCGGGACCGCGGCGCTCCCGGCCTCCTGACCGACCGTCACCCCCACCCGTTCCTCCAGCGCGCGCAGCAGCTTCGCGTACGCCTCCCGCTTCCGGCCGCGCGGGGTCGAACGGCCGCTCTCCCACGCGCGTACCGTCTCGCGGGTGACCCCCACCCGTTCCGCCACCTGAGTACGGGTCAAAGAGGCGGCCTCACGCAGGCGTCGACGGGTCTTGGGAGAGGGAAGCGGGGTCGCAGGGCTCCGCGTCACAGGGCGCCCCTCCCTACGCGCCGTACAAAAAAGAACATAAACGTATATTGAGCGACACCACGGTCCTTCGCCTGTTACGACGGGAAAGCGCGTGTCGTTGGGAGCATGGCGGGCGTGACGCAGACGACCGCTCGCCGACCGCCCTCGCCCTCCCCCTCGCCCGTCTCCGTCCTGCGCGCCCGGTGGCGCGACCGTTCGCCCGGCCTGGCCGACGGCCTGCTGGGCGGCGCCCTGGCGGCGGGGCTGGGCGTGGCGTCCTTCGCCATGCTCGTGATGGTGCTGTGGGTCAGCTCCCCCTACCCCGACAACGGCCCCGGCGGCGCGCTGCACGTCGCCGCCTCGCTGTGGGTGCTGTCGCACGGCGTGGAACTGGTCCGCACCGACACCCTCTCCGGCGTCCCCGCCCCCGTCGGTGTCACCCCGCTGCTCCTGCTCCTGCTGCCGGTGTGGCTGGTGCACCGGGCGGCCCGCGACGCGACGGACCCCGGATCCGGTGTGGGGATCGCCGTGGGCTCCGGGCCCGGCGCGGGTGTGCCGCTGGCCGGGGGAGCGCACCGGGACGCGGGGCCGCCGCCCGTCTCCGCGCGCATCGCCTGGACGGGCGTCGTCCTCGGCTACCTGGCCGTCGGCACACCCGTGGTCCTCTACGCCTCCGGCGGGGCGCTCCGGCCCGCGTGGGCGTCGGTGGCGGTCTGTCTGCCGCTGGTCGTCATGGGGGCGGCGGCCGCCGGGGTGTGGACGGCGTTCGGCCGGCCCGGCGGTCCGGTGGGCCGCGCGCTGGCCCGGCTGCCCCGGGCGGTGCGTGAGCTGATCGTCGAGCCGGACGCCCGCCTGGGCGCCGCGACACGCGCCGCGTGCGCCGGTGCGGCGGTGCTCGTCGGGGCGGGGCGCTGCTGCTGACGGTGTCGCTGGTGTGGCACAACGCCGCGGCCCGGACATCGTTCCAACGGCTCACGGAGGGCTGGTCGGGCAGTTCGCCGTACTGCTGCTGTGTCTGGCCCTCGTGCCGAACGCCGCGGTGTGGGCGGCGGCGTACTCCCTGGGACCGGGTTTCGTCCTCGGCACCGGCCATGTGGTGGACCCGTTCTCCTCCGCCCCGGCTCCGCTGCTGCCGCCGTTCCCGCTGCTGGCGGCGGTGCCGGACCCCGGCCCCGGCACACCCCTGCACTGGGCGGCAGGGGCGGTGCCGGTGGCGGCCGGGCTGACGGTCGGGTGGTTCACGGCGCGGGCGGCCACGACGGCCACGACGGACGAACCCGCGCCGGAGGGAACCACGCCGAAGGGGACGGCGCCGAAGGGAACCGTTCCGGAGTGGACCATGCCGGGCGGTGCCGCTCCGGAGGGGAGCGCCCCGGGCGCGGTGTACCTGCCCTGGTCGAACCGGCGGACCATGGTGGCCGCCCTGCTGGCGGCGGTGCTCTGCGCGGTCCTGGCGGCGCTGCTCGCGGCGGCGGCCGGCGGTCCGCTCGGGTGGCCGCCCTCGCCCGGTTCGGGCCGGTCTGGTGGCAGGTCGGGGGCGCGACCCTGGCGTGGGTCGCGGTGCTGGCGGTGCCGGTGGCACTGGTGGTCCGGGCCTGGCGGTGCCGGGGCGGGCGACTGGAGCGGACCGGGCCGGCGGCCGCCGTCCAGGCGCCGGACGCCCCGGCCGAGCCGCGCCTGCGCGTACCGCTGCCGTCGATGGGCGACTGGCTGACGCGACGCAAGGAGCCCAAGGGGCCAAAGGAGCCCAAGGAGACCGAGGCGCCCGAGGAGCGCAAGACCTCCGCGGAACCGGCGGAACCGGCCGGGGAGCGGGTGGAACCGGCCGGGGAGCGGGCGGAGCAGAAGGAACGCAAGGCACGGAAACAACCGAAGGGCTCGCCGCGACCGGCGGGCCGGAAGGGCTCACGCCGCGGCAGGACGGCGCCCGCGTCCCCCGCACCCGGACCGGACGCGGAGCAGGACGACGACGAGCCCTACGACTTCCTGCCGCTGGACCCGGTGCCCCGGCCGACCCTCTGTCCGGCCCCTTGTCCGGCCCACCGCCCGGCCTTCTCTCCGACCCGCAGCCCGGCCCCTCGGCCGATCCCCGGCCGCCTCCGGCCCGGCGTCACCGCCCACGGCCGCCCCCGGCCCGGCACGAGCCCCGCACCCACGAGCACGGACCCCGCTGGCCCCGCAGATCCCACGAACCTCACAAGTCACGCAAACCCCGCAGGCCCCGCCAACCTCACAGGTCCCGCAGACCCCACGAACCTCACAGGCCCCGCGACCCCCACAGCACCGGCGAGCCCTCACCCGGGCGGCGCGGGCGGCGAGACCCCGTCCGGCACGACCTGAACCGGCCACACCGGCCCCCGTCAGCCCTCACGGGGCCCGAGCCGCCGCCGGGCGGCGTCAGCCCTCCGAGCCCAGGACCCCCGCAGTTCCTCGGGCAGGTGCCGGCTGCAGGACTGCTTCGACTCGTTGGTCAGGGCGTCGCTGCGGCAGGTGTAGTAGTCGCTGTAGACCAGCTGGGCCGCGAAGGACGCGGCGACCAGGAGGATGCTCAGAGACGCCGTGACCAGGCCGCTGACGGCGGCCGTGGTCTGCGGGCGGGCGCCCTGCTCCGGGGCCGGGCTGTCGGAGGCCGCCGCGGCCCGGGGCTTGGCGCGCAGGGAGCCGATGCCCCAGTACAGCGCCAGCGCGCCGAGCAGCAGCGCCACGTACGGCCAGCTGAAGAGGGCGAAGAACAGCGCCCACATGCCGCTCAGCAGCGCGTACCGGGCGCGGCGCTGGACGGGGTCGGTCGGGTCCCAGCGCGGGCCGGGGCCGCCGGCCGGGCCCTCGGGGCCGGTGCGGGGCCGCTCGCCGAAGCCGCCGGAGGAGCGGCCGGGCTGCCGGTCGCTCCACTGCCGGCCCCACGGGGACCGCCCGCCGCCGTCCTGGGAGGAGCCGTCGCCCCCTCGGGGTGCCGGGGCTGCCACGGGCGGTCCGGGGCGCCCTCGGGCGGCGGCGCGAACGGGTTGTCGTCCTGCCCGGCGCCGCCCCGGTCCTCCCGGGGCCGCGGCCGGAGGACGCCTCGGGCGGCGAGGACGGGCGCTCCCGCAGCAGCACGCCGGTGCTGTGCTCCCCTCCCTGCGCCGACTGCTGGGGAGCGTGAGCAGTCGCAGGCTGCGGTCCGGCATCAAGTGAGCGTCTTCCCCTTGGCGATGACGAGTGAGTACGACAGTGAGTACGGCGTGCCAGCACGGCTTCCACACCGGACAACGGCCGAGGCCCGGACGGCGTTCCCGGCCCGGTCCGGTCCGGCACCGGCCCGGCTCTCCCCAGACGCTACCTTCCGGCCATCCCCCGTCCCGAGGGGGCCGCCCGGAGTGCCGGTATCGTTGCTGACGGTCGACCGCTTCGTAGACTTCCCCGTATCCGGGGGCGCGAAGCATTCGTACGACCGCACAAACGCGGCGGTGCGAACCGGCCGCACCACCCGATTCCCGAGAAAGGGCCCCACCGTGGCCGCCAAGCCCGTGGCCGAGCGCGTCAAGCGACTGGTCGTACTGGTCTCCGGATCCGGCACCAATCTGCAGGCGCTCCTCGACGAGATCGCCGCGACCGGCGCCGCGGCGTACGGCGCCGAGATCGTGGCCGTCGGCGCCGACCGCGACGGCATCGAGGGGCTGGCCCGGGCCGAGCGCGCCGGGCTGCCCACGTTCGTGTGCCGGGTGAAGGACCACGCCACCCGCGAGGAGTGGGACGCGGCCCTCGCCGAGGCCGTCGCCGCCCACGAGCCGGACCTCGTGGTCTCGGCCGGGTTCATGAAGATCGTGGGCAAGGAGTTCCTGGCCCGCTTCGGAGGGCGGTTCGTCAACACCCACCCCGCCCTCCTGCCCAGCTTCCCGGGAGCTCACGGCGTGCGGGACGCGCTCGCGTACGGCGCCAAGGTCACCGGCTGCACCGTCCACTTCGTCGACGACGGCGTCGACACCGGGCCGATCATCGCGCAGGGCGTGGTGGAGGTCCGGGACGAGGACGACGAGAGCGCTCTGCACGAGCGCATCAAGGAAGTCGAGCGAAGGCTGCTCGTCGATGTCGTGGGGCGGCTCGCCCGCAACGGCTATCGCATTGAGGGACGAAAGGTAGTAATCCAGTGACCGCCACCGCCGAGAGCACCAAGCGGGCCATCCGTCGCGCGCTCGTCAGCGTCTACGACAAGACCGGCCTCGAGGAGCTGGCCCGCGGGCTGCACGAGGCCGGCGTCGAGCTGGTCTCCACCGGCTCCACCGCCGCCCGCATCTCCGCCGCCGGCGTGCCGGTCACCCGGGTCGAGGAGCTGACCGGCTTCCCGAGTGCCTGGACGGCCGGGTGAAGACCCTGCACCCGAAGGTGCACGCCGGCATCCTCGCCGACCTGCGGCTGGACGCCCACCGGCAGCAGCTCGCCGAGCTGGGCGTCGAGCCGTTCGACCTGGTCGTGGTCAACCTCTATCCGTTCGAGCAGACCGTCGCCTCGGGCGCCTCGCCCGACGAGTGCGTCGAGCAGATCGACATCGGCGGCCCCTCCATGGTCCGCGCCGCCGCCAAGAACCACCCGTCCGTCGCCGTCGTCACCAGCCCCGACCGGTACCAGGACGTGCTCGCCGCCGTGCGCGACGGCGGCTTCGACCTGGCCGGCCGCAAGCGGCTGGCCGCCGAGGCGTTCCGCCACACCGCCGAGTACGACGTGGCGGTCGCCGGCTGGTTCGCCGGGGAGTACGCCGGTGACGGCCAGGAGTTCCCCGAGTTCATCGGCGTGGCCTACACGCGCAAGAACGTCCTGCGCTACGGCGAGAACCCGCACCAGCCCGCCGCCCTCTACACGGGCGGCTGCGGCGGCCTCGCCGAGGCGGAGCAGCTGCACGGCAAGGAGATGTCGTACAACAACTACGTCGACACGGACGCCGCCCGCCGTGCCGCGTACGACCACGACGAGCCGTGCGTCGCGATCATCAAGCACGCCAACCCGTGCGGCATCGCGATCGGCGCGGACGTCGCCGAGGCGCACCGCAAGGCGCACGCCTGCGACCCGCTGTCGGCGTTCGGCGGCGTCATCGCGGTCAACCGCCCGGTCTCCAAGGAGATGGCCGAGCAGGTCGCGGAGATCTTCACCGAGGTCATCGTGGCGCCGGACTATGAGGAGGGCGCCGTCGAGGCCCTCACCAAGAAGAAGAACATCCGCGTGCTGCGCTGCCCCGAGGCGCCGCAGGCGCCCGCCGAGTTCCGCCCGATCGACGGCGGCGGCCTGGCCCAGATCACCGACGTGTTCCAGGCCGAGGGCGACGACCCGGCGAACTGGACGCTGGCCACCGGCGAGGCGCTCGGCGAGGCCGAGCTGGCCGAGCTGGCCTTCGCCTGGAAGGCGTGCCGGGCGGTGAAGTCCAACGCGATCCTGCTCGCCAAGGACGGCGCCTCCGTGGGCGTCGGCATGGGCCAGGTCAACCGCGTCGACTCCGCGAAGCTCGCGGTGGAGCGTGCGGGCGCCGAGCGCGCGCAGGGGGCGTACGCCGCTTCCGACGCGTTCTTCCCCTTCCCCGACGGCCTGGAGATCCTCACCGGGGCCGGCGTCAAGGCGGTCGTGCAGCCGGGCGGCTCGGTCCGGGACGAGCAGGTGATCGAGGCCGCGAAGAAGGCCGGCGTGACCATGTACTTCACCGGGACGCGGCACTTCTTCCACTGACCGTGCGCGGCGGCGGGGCACCCGGCGAGCGGCCGGGGCCCCGCCACCCTGGGACCTCACAGGGTCACCAGGCGCCGGCCGGGGTGTACTCCTTGAGGTAGTGGGCGACGCGGTCGGCGTGGTCGCGGTACTTCGGGGAACACCGGCCGCGTCGTTCACCTTGCGGTACGACGTCCGGTACGCCACGGCGATCAGCACCCGGCGGTCGCCCGGCAGGCTCTCGTCGAGGCGCGGCGCGATCCAGCACAGGTAGCGGCCCATCGCCGGGATGGACTCGGCGGGCGGGAACGGCGGTTCGGGCACGGACTCGGCGGGCGTGCCGTCCTCGTTCATCCACCAGCGCAGCACCCGCGGCGTCCAGCGGGCGATGCCGTACTCGTCCCTGGCCGGGTCGGCGAGATCGGGGTCGAAGTCGCTCTCGACCTTCAGCATGGCGGCGATCAGCGCCGGGGTGACGTCCCGCTGGTCGCAGTCGTGCGCCGTCTCCACGATCAGCAGCCGGTAGGCCGGCGGCACCCCCGGTCGGTGCGCAGCTCCTCGGCGCCGTACGAGGCGGCGGACACGTCCGCCGGGCCGCCCGCCCCGCCGACGGGATCCCGGCCGTCCCCGGCCCAGGTGGTGAGCGCGAAACCCAGGCCCGCCACGGCGACGGTGGCGGCCGACGCGGCCAGCACCGCCCGCCAGGTGCGCGGCCGTCCCCGGCGGGGGAACGGCAGCGGGAGCCGGCGTCCGCCGGTCGCCGCCGTGGCCGCCTCCACCCGCCGCAGCAGCGCCTCGGTGCCGATGCGGCCGGCGTGCGTGCGGGTCAGGCAGGCCGTCACGATGTCCCGCCAGGCGTCCGGCAGCCGCGGCGACAGCCGCAGCTCGTCCGTGCCCCGGGCGTAGGCGACGGCCGCGTCGCGCCGGGCCGCCGGGGTGCCCCCGGGCAGCGGGAACGCGCCGGTCAGCACCAGGTGGGCGAGCACACCGAAGGCCCACACGTCGGCGGACGGCCGGGTGCGGCGGCCCCGTTCGCCGATCTCGGACCACAGCAGCTCCGGCGGGGTGTAGTCGGGCGTGGAGAAGGCGGGCGTGTAGGCGTGCGTGCCCTCCAGTTCGGCGGCCATGTTGAAGTCGGCGAGCCGCACCGAACCGTCCGCCATCAGCAGCACGTTGGCCGGTTTCAGGTCGCCGTGCACCCAGCCCGCCCGGTGCAGCTGGGCCAGCCCGGCGCAGACCTGCGCGAGCAGCGCCGGCCCGGACGGCGGCGGAGCGGGGCCGGTGAGCAGCGTGGACAGGGAGCTCTGCGCCCGCTCCAGCACCAGCACGGTCGCGCCGTCGAGCCGCGGCTGCCCGGGGTCGTCGACGGTGAGCGTCTCGTACATGCGGATCAGGCGCGGCTGCCGCAGCCGGCGCAGCAGCTCCACCTCCCGCTCGATCAGCTCCCGCAGATGGGCCAGCTGCCGGGGCGTGCCCGTGCCGGTCGGCAGGAACTTCAGCGCGGCCGTCTCCGGCAGCCGCCCGGCGCCCCCGACGCGCCGGGCGGCGTAGACGCTGCCGAACGCGCCGGTCGCGATGGGCTCGCGCACCTCCCAGTCGCCGACCCGGTACCCCTTGGGCACCGGCACGGCGTACGGCTCGGTCACCGCGGCCCCGGCCGGCCGCGGTCCGCTCCGGGGCGAGCACCACCAGGTCGTCCTCGCGGACCAGGTCGAACCGGAGCGCCAGCGACACCAGCGACTCCTTCTTGCCGTTCAGCCGGGGCCCCGGCTCGGCCGTCTCCGGGCCCGGCTTCAGCCGGAGTTTGACGGCCAGGTAGTCGATGTTCCACTGCACGGAGGTGCGGGAGGCGGCCGGCCAGGTGGGGCGCAGCCGCTCCACGACCTGCTCGACCGTCGGCAGCGGCGCGTGCGGCATGCCGCGCAGCCGTGGCTCGCACAGGGCGGCGAGCACCGCGAAGTAGCGCTTGGAACGGTCGACGGAGAAGGCGGGCGCGGTCGGTTCGCCGTCGGTGCCGTCCTCGGCGGACAGGTAGTCGTGGCGCGGCGCCCACACCTCGACCGGCAGCAGGTCACCGGCCGCGGGCAGCACGATCCGCGAGAACTCGAACGGCACCGGCGCGTCCAGCCGCCCCGGCGCCACCTTGATGTGCTCCCCGGCGCCCTCCGGGTTCTCCACGACGTAGGTCTGACGGGACGACAGGTTGCTCAGCGTCCAGAACGTGCTCTGGGCGGTGATCTCGCCCGCCCGGCGGGACACCCCGTCGTGCGGGATCAGCAGGCCGCCCTCGGACACGGCCCGCCCGAAGGCCAGCCGCTCCCCGGGAGCCAGCCGGATCTGGTTGGGAACGGTGTGCTCACGCTCGTCCTCCGTGGTCGGCGGAGGTACCACGATGATGCTGTACAAGGTGCGTCTCCCCGTGCCTGACGGCCCGACGGCTGCCGTTGTCAGAGTAGGGCGACGCGTCAGGGCCGTGTCCCCCTCGTACGGGTGAGACACGGCCCTGTGACGTGATTGGCGAGAAAGCGCTCCGCGTCAGTAACGGGGACGCCGGAACCAGGAGCTGCCGTTGGCGTTGCCGACGAACACGGCGACCAGGATGGCGAGCACGGTGTGGACGAGGCCCACCAGGATGAACGGGTAGATGCCGAGGATCGCGGTGATGATGGCGAAGACCAGGATGGTGATGCGCACGCCGTTGCCGCCGGTCTTGAACTTCAGCGCCAGCACGGCCGCGAACACGCCCCACGCCAGTGCGAAGACGGTGAGCGCCCACAGCATGCCCGCCGAGTAGTCGGCCAGCTGCTGGAAGGAGGCGTCCTCCTGGAGCGTCTCGTCGTTCTTCGCGGCGTTCACCCCGGCCGCGCCTATGGCGAACAGGGCGACGCCGACGAGCTGCAGGCCGACGATGACCCAGAGCATCACACGGGCCGCGCTGACGGAGCCCGGCATGCTCGTCGGAGCGGTGGCGCCGTAACTCTGCTGGACCGGCGGCGCCGACGGGTAGCCGTAGCCGGGCTGGCCCTGGCCCTGCTGGGGGTAGCCGTAACCGGGCTGGCCGGACTGCTGGCCGCCCTGCGGGGCGCCGTAGGGGTTGTTCGGGTCGCCGAAACTCATGGCGGTCTTTCCTCCGTTGCTGTCACGTGCGGGGACGGCGCGCGGCGTGAGTCGGAGGAAGGTCTTCGGTTGCGGTTCGTCCCCCCGGTACTGCCCCGCGGCACTGGCCCGTCAATCGTTCTTGACCGGACTCTTACTTGTCCAGCCTCGGCCCCCGCATCCGTCAGGTGTTGTGCAAGTGCAACATCCGTGATCATTCGGGGACCCTCCGCGGACACCTGGCGACCCACCCGCGCGCCGTCCGCACGACGGCCGGATTGGAACCGGGGGCCGGTCATCCGCGAGGATGGGGCATGACCGCCCAGATTCTCGATGGCAAGGCCACCGCAGCCGCGATCAAGTCCGAACTGACCGCCCGCGTGGCGGCGCTGAAGGAGAGGGGCGTCACGCCCGGTCTCGGCACCATCCTGGTCGGGGACGACCCCGGCAGCCAGAAGTACGTGGCCGGCAAGCACCGCGACTGTGCCCAGGTCGGCATCGCCTCCATCCAGCGCGAGCTGCCGGCCACGGCGACGCAGGAGGAGATCGAGGCGGTCGTCCGCGAGCTGAACGAGGACCCGGCCTGCACCGGCTACATCGTCCAGCTGCCGCTGCCCAAGGGCATCGACGAGAACCGCATCCTCGAGCTGATGGACCCCGAGAAGGACGCCGACGGGCTCCACCCCATGAACCTCGGGCGTCTCGTGCTGAACGAGCCGGCCCCGCTGCCCTGCACCCCCAACGGCATCCTCACCCTGCTGCGCCGCCACGGCGTGGAGATCAAGGGCGCCGAGGTCGTGGTCGTCGGCCGTGGCGTCACCATCGGCCGCCCGATGCCGCTGCTGCTGACCCGGCGCAGCGAGAACGCCACCGTGACCCAGTGCCACACCGGCACCCGCGACCTGTCCGCCCACCTGAAGCGGGCGGACATCGTCGTGGCCGCCGCCGGCTCCCCGCACCTGATCCGCCCGGAGGACGTCAAGCCGGGCGCGGCCGTCCTGGACGTCGGCGTCTCCCGCAACGCGGAGGGCAAGATCGTCGGCGACGTGCACCCCGGCGTGGCCGAGGTGGCCGGCTGGATTTCCCCGAACCCCGGGGCGTCGGCCCGATGACCCGTGCGCAGCTGCTCGTCAACGTGGTCGAGGCGGCGGAGCGCAGTGCCGGCTGAGGACAGGGCACCGGCGGACGCCGCGGCCGCCGGGCCGGAGGGCACGGCCCGGCGCGGCGCCGGGGACGGCCGCGGTGAGCCGGGCCGGCGGGACGAGGAGATCACCGTCCGGGACGCGGTCAGCGCGCCCGACGCCGAGGGCCGCCCGCGCCGCACCACGCGGCGCTTCCCGCTGTTCACCAAGGACACCGCGCGCCCCGAGGGCGGCGGCCGGGCCGCTCCGCGCGACGCCCCGGCGCCCGCCCGTCAGTGGCCGATCCTCGCCGTGACCGGCCTGGTCGGCGTCGGACTGCTGCTGACCGCGCTGGACGCGTTCCGGGCCGGGACGCTGCTCATCGGCGTCGCCCTGCTCGGCGGGGCGGTGCTGCGCTGGCTGCTGCCCGACGTCGGCATGCTCGCCGTGCGCTCCCGCTTCACGGACATCGCCACCTACGGCGTGCTGGGCCTGGTGATCGCCCTGCTCGCCCTGATGGTCCAGCCGAACCCGCTGCTGGAGATCCCGTTCCTGAAGGACACGCTGCACTTCACGGTCAGCAGCTGAGGCGCCGGCGGCCGAGGACCCGGCCGCCGCACCCGTGCCCGTAGGGGTACGGCGGCCCGTCCTCTCCCCCGTTGTCGAGGGCGGGCCGCCGCGGAAACCACCCTGCTCCAGGCCGAAGAGGCCGTTCAACGGCTGTCCGGGCGCTGTGGCACGGAAGTGACCGTTCCGGCAAGGAGTCCGTGAACGGTGACGGCCCGCTGATGGGACACTGGACGCCGACCCGTGCGCGTGCCACCGTGCATGCTCGCGACCTTCTGTGCTCCCGTGCGCCCCCACCCCGGGAACTGAGATCCTGACTGGGCGCATCCCTGTGGGTAGCCAGATCGGGGACTCGGCAGAGGGCACCGGCACGGGGATCAACCAGCACGTCACCCGGGGGAAGAGGGGGAAGCAATGCCTCGTTGGAAGGCCTTGCCGGACGAACTCGATCCGCAGATCAAGGAGTTCGCCAGCCAGTTGCGTCGTCTCGTCGACCGCAGCGATCTCAGCATCGCCGCGGTGGCCGACGCCACCGGCTACAGCAAGACGTCCTGGGAGAGGTACCTCAACGGCCGGCTGCTCGCGCCCAAGGGCGCCATCGTGGCCCTGGCCGAGGTGACCGGGACCAATCCGGTCCACCTCACGACCATGTGGGAGCTGGCCGAGCGCGCCTGGAGCCGTTCGGAGATGCGCCACGACATGACGATGGAGGCCATCCGCATCTCCCAGGCGCGTGCCGCGCTCGGCGAGCTGGGGACGCCGCCGGGGGCACGAAGAACTCCTCCCGGCACGCCAAGGGCGGTCGCCGGGCCGGCGGCAGCGCCACGGCCACGCCCGGCGTCGCCGGCCCGGCCGGGGTGTCGCCCACGGTCCCGCCGGTGCCGGCGCAGCCGACGGCCGCGGACAGCGCGGACGCGGCCTCCTCCGGGGCCTTCTCCGACGGCGGCGCGGGGCGTAACTCGTGGGGGGTCGCCGGGTACCGGGGCCCCTCGCCGGCCGGCCCCGGGCACCGGCCGGCGGGACCCGGCGCCGGGGCGGTCACCGGTGCGGGCGGGCCCGGCGCACCGGCGGCCGGGGGCGCCCCGGGCCAGGCGCGGGCCACGGCGGTGGCCGGGGCTCCGGCGGGGACGGCGGCAAGCGGCTGACCACGTTCGTCGCGGGGGTCGTCGGCGTGCTGGTGGTGATCGCCGGCGCCTTCTTCCTCCTGAACGACGGCGGCGGCGAGAAGAACGAGGGCGCCGGGCCGTCCCCGTCGCCGACCGCGACCGCCACGCGGAAGCTGCCGCCCGGCGTGAAGTGCAGCGGCGACAGCTGCACCGGCAAGGACGCCGAGGTCATGGGTTGCGGCGGCGACCTGGTCACGACGGCGGAGACGGCCACCGTGGGCACGGCCGTCGTCGAGGTCCGCTACAGCGAGACGTGCGGCGCCGCCTGGGGCCGGGTGACCCAGGCCGGCCAGGGCGACGAGGTGTCGGTCAGCGCGGGCGGGGCCGAGGAGACCGGCGCGGTCACCACGGCCGGCGACACCGTGGCGTACACGCCGATGGTGGCGGTGGGCGCCGCGGGCGACGCGAAGGCCTGCGTGACCCTGTCCTCGGGCGAGAAGGGCTGCACGAAGTAGGCCACGGGCACCGGGGCACCGGGTGACCTATGGGGCACCGGGTGACCTATGGGGAGGGCCCACGGGCCCCTGCCCCTGGCGACCGACGGGTACGGGCCGGGGAACGCCCGTGGGCGTCCGGCCGGAACACCCGGTGGGCGTCCGGCCGGAACACCCGGTGGGCATCCGGCCGGAAATCGGTCCGTCCGGTGTGCATGGCCCCCGCCGGCGCGGGCACGCGAGAAGTACCCCACGGGAGTCCGGCAACGGTATCCCCGAACGGCGGCCGCCTTCGTCCCCCTCTCCCGGACAGGCGGCCGCCTCGCCGTGGGCGCGTGGGAGGGAGTTCGCCGGCGCCGTGTGCGCCGACCGGTGGGGCTGTGGGCCGGGCCACACCGACCCGGACGTCCGGCCCTGCGGATGCGCGATAGCCTGACCGCTGGATCGGTCTCTTGATACCAAGAGATCGATCAAACGTAGCGGGGCAGGGACGCCCCACCGCCAGCTGTCATACGGAGAACGCCATGACCCGCACTCCCGTGAACGTCACCGTCACCGGCGCGGCCGGCCAGATCGGTTACGCACTGCTCTTCCGCATCGCCTCCGGCCAGCTGCTCGGCGCGGACGTGCCGGTCAAGCTGCGCCTGCTGGAGATCACTCCGGCGCTGAAGGCCGCCGAGGGCACGGCGATGGAGCTGGACGACTGCGCGTTCCCGCTCCTCCAGGGCATCGAGATCACCGACGACCCGAACGTCGCCTTCGACGGCGCCAACGTCGCCCTCCTGGTCGGCGCCCGCCCCCGCACCAAGGGCATGGAGCGCGGCGACCTGCTGGAGGCCAACGGCGGCATCTTCAAGCCGCAGGGCAAGGCCATCAACGACCACGCCGCCGACGACATCCGCGTCCTGGTGGTCGGCAACCCGGCCAACACCAACGCCCTGATCGCCCAGGCCGCCGCCCCGGACGTACCGGCGGAGCGCTTCACCGCGATGACCCGCCTGGACCACAACCGCGCCCTGACCCAGCTGTCGAAGAAGACCGGCGTCCCGGTCTCCGAGATCAAGAAGCTGACGATCTGGGGCAACCACTCCGCCACCCAGTACCCGGACATCTTCCACGCCACCGTCGCCGGCAAGAACGCCGCCGAGGTCGTCAACGACGAGAAGTGGCTGGCGGAGGACTTCATCCCGACCGTCGCCAAGCGCGGCGCCGCCATCATCGAGGCCCGCGGCGCCTCGTCGGCCGCCTCCGCCGCCAACGCCGCCATCGACCACGTCTACTCCTGGGTCAACGGCACCCCGGAGGGCGACTGGGTCTCCATGGGCATCCCGTCGGACGGCTCCTACGGCGTCCCGGAGGGCCTGATCTCCTCCTTCCCGGTCACCGTGAAGGACGGCAAGTACGAGATCGTCCAGGGCCTGGAGATCAACGAGTTCTCGCGCGCCCGCATCGACGCCTCCGTCAAGGAGCTGGAGGAGGAGCGCGAGGCGGTCCGCGGCCTCGGCCTCATCTGACCGGACGCTTCACCCGAGGGCCCCGTCGACGTACGGGGCCCTCGCCGTGTCCCGGGGAGCGGCGGCCCGCAGCACCCCGCGCCGTCCGACGGGCCCGCTCCGTCCGACGGGCCCCGGACCCGTCAGTCGCCGTCCGCAGCGTCCGGGCCTGGCGGCCGCTCGTCGGGGATCTCAGGACCCGGCGGCCGCTCGTCGGGGATCTCCGGGCCCGGCGGCCGCTCGCCGGTGACGTCCGGACCCGGCAGCCGCTTCTCGAACCAGTGGCCCGCGTACACGTTGTCGCCGTACGCGGGGATGTCCCGGTAGCCGCACGACCGGTACATCGCCCGCGCCTCGCCCAGCACGGCGTGGGTGTCCAGGCGCAGCACGGTCCAGCCCCGGCGTCCGGCCTCCTGCTCCAGCTCGCCGAGGATCCGGCGGGCCAGCCCGAGCCGGCGGGCGTCCGGGTGCACCCACACGTGTTTGATCTCGCCGGTGCCCGCGCCGAGCGAGCGCAGCGCCCCGCAGCCCACCGGGCGGCCCTCCTCGTAGGCGACGAAGAAGGCGCCGGCGTCGCCGGAGACCTCCTCCGGGCGCACCAGTACGGACGGGTCGAAGCCCTCGGGGAACCGGTCGTCCAGCTCCGCGGCGTACGCGGCGAGGCAGGCCCGGGCGTCCGGCGCGGCGCCGTCGACGCGGGTGACGGTGAGGCCGGCCAGCCGCAGCAGCCGCCGGGCGGTGCCCAGCGCCTCGGTGAGCCGCTCGCGCTGGCAGGTGGTCAGGCCGGCGAGGAGCCCGGCGGCGAGTGCGTCGGCGCGCCGGTTCTGCTCGGCGACCTCGGCGCGGCCGGCCGGGGTCAGTTCGATCGTGCGCAGCCGGCCGTCCTGCGGGTGGGCGCCGAGCCGGACCAGGCCCTGCGCCTCCAGGGCCTTCGCCATGCGGCTCAGATAGCCGGCGTCCAGCCCGAGCCGGCCGCGCAGCTCCCGCAGGGAGGCGCCGTCCCCGATCTCGAACAGCAGCCGGGCCTCGCCCAGCGGCCGGTCCTGGCCGAGGTAGTGGTCGTCCAGGGCGCCGATGCGGCGCGTGAAGTAGCGGTTGAACCGGCGCAGGCCGGCCACGTGGTCCGTCGACACCGACTCCATGTTTTTGACTTTAGTCAAAGAACCGGGGCGGGCCAGGGCTGGGAAGGGGGTCGCGGAGGGTGCCGTCCGCCAACCCTCCGTGAACACTGCGGGGGATTCCTACCGCTTCGTTCGCTTTTCGAGGGGCGGTCTTCCGTGACGCGCCGCACTTTCGGCCACCGATCCCGCATGCATGGTCGGCCTCTGGGCAGGGGCTAACGGTCCCCGGGAGTGACACGCGTGTGACACAGGGACGCGGAACAGGAACGGAAGGCAGTACCGGATCATGGCGGACAGAACCGAACTCCACGTGCCCACGACGCGGAAGACCATTCATGCGGGAGGGGAATGGCTGGACGCGTCCTCCGGTGCCACCCGCGAGATCATCGATCCCGCGGACGGCCGGCCGTTCGCCGTGGTCGCGGAAGGGGACGTCAAGGACACCGACCTCGCCGTCGCCGCCGCCCGGCGCGCCTTCGACGCGGGCGAGTGGCCGCACACCCCGGTCGCCGAGCGCGCCGCCCTGCTGCGCCGCGTCGCCGACCTCCTGGTGCGCGACCGGGAGAGGATCGGCCTGCTGGAGAGCCGCGACGCGGGCAAGACGCTGGAGGAGGGCCGGGTCGACGTCGACTGCGTCGCCGACGCCTTCCGCTACTTCGCGGACCTGGTCGCCGCCGAGGCGCCCGGCCGGGTCGTCGACGCGGGCTCGCCCGACATCCACAGCGTCGTCGTGCACGAGCCGGTCGGTGTCTGCGCGATGATCACGCCCTGGAACTACCCGCTGCTCCAGGCCAGCTGGAAGATCGCTCCGGCGCTCGCCGCCGGCAACACCTTCGTCATCAAGCCCAGCGAGATCACGCCGCTGACGACGGTCGCCCTGATCGAGCTGCTGGCCGAGGCGGGCCTGCCCGAGGGCGTCGCCAACATCGTCACCGGCCCCGGCCACACCGTCGGCGCCCGGCTCGCCGAGCACCCCGACGTCGACCTGGTCTCCTTCACCGGCGGACTGGTCAGCGGCACCAAGGTCGCTCAGGCCGCCGCGCCCACCGTGAAGAAGGTGGCCCTCGAACTCGGCGGCAAGAACCCCAACGTCGTCTTCGCCGACGCCTGCGCCACCGAGGAGGGCTTCGACACCGCCGTCGACCAGGCCCTCAACGCGGCCTTCATCCACAGCGGCCAGGTCTGCTCGGCCGGTTCCCGGCTCATCGTCGAGGAGTCCGTGCGGGAACGGTTCGTCACCGAACTGGTGCGCCGCGCCGAGCGGATCCGGCTCGGCCGGGGCACCGAGGACGGCGTCGAGTGCGGCCCGATGGTCTCCGAGCAGCAGCGCGCCAGGACCGAGGAGTACGTCGCCTCGGCGCTGGCCGAGGGGGCTGTGCTGCGCTGCGGCGGCAAGCGCCCCGAACCGTCCGCCGTGCGCCCCGCCGGGGGCTACTTCTACGAGCCGACCGTCCTCGACGGCTGCCACCGCGAGATGCGCGTCGTCCGCGAGGAGGTCTTCGGACCGGTCCTCACCGTCGAGACGTTCCGCACCGAGGACGAGGCCGTCGCCCTCGCCAACGACACCGAGTACGGGCTCGCGGGCGCCGTCTGGACCGCCGACCCCGGCCGCGCCCGGCGCGTCGCCGCCCGGCTGCGCCACGGCACCGTCTGGATCAACGACTTCCACCCCTACCTGCCGCAGGCGGAGTGGGGCGGCTTCGGCAAGAGCGGCACCGGCCGCGAACTGGGCCCGGCGGGTCTCGCCGAGTACCGCGAGACCAAGCACGTGTACCAGAACCTGGCGCCGAAGCCGGTGCGCTGGTTCGCGGGCTGACCCCGCCCCGGGCCGGCCGTCCCGTCCACCGGCCCGGACGATCCGCCGCCGGAAGCCGCCCGCCGTAGGCCGGACCCCCACCGGGCCCGCCGGACCCCACCGGACCCGCCGGACCCCGCCGGGCCCGCCGGACCCCCGCCGGGCCCGGCGGACCGCCCCCGGCCCTCACCCGGCACCGGCCGGTCACGGCCGGATCCCGGCCGTCCGCCGGCCGTCCGCCGGGCGGCCCGGCACCGGAGTCGCCGCCCCGGACGGGCGGCCCGGCTCCGGACCCCCTGAACGTCCCTCCCGCACCCCAGGAGTGAGTACCCCATGTCCGAGAACATCCGCGAGTTCGACTACGTCGTGATCGGCGGCGGAACCGCAGGTTCCGTCATCGCGTCCCGGCTCACCGAGAACCCCGACGTCACCGTCGCCGTCATCGAGGGCGGCCCCAGCGACGTCGGCCGCGACGACGTGCTGACCCTGCGCCGCTGGATGGGCCTGCTCGGCGGCGAGCTGGACTACGACTACCCGACCACCGAACAGCCGCGCGGCAACTCCCACATCCGGCACAGCCGCGCCCGGGTGCTCGGCGGGTGCTCCTCCCACAACACCCTGATCGCCTTCAAGCCGCTGCCCTCCGACTGGGACGAGTGGGAGGCCGCCGGCGCCAAGGGCTGGGGCGCGGTGCAGATGGAGGCCTACTGGGCCGGCTGCTCAACAACATCGTCCCCGTCGACGAGAAGGACCGGAACGCCATCGCGCGGGACTTCGTCGACGCCGCGCAGGCCGCGCTCGGCGTACCGCGCGTCGAGGGCTTCAACAAGAAGCCGTTCCACGAGGGCGTCGGCTTCTTCGACCTCGCCTACCACCCCGAGAACAACAAGCGCTCCTCCGCCTCGGTGGCGTACCTGCACCCGGTGATGGACGAGCGGCCCAACCTCACCCTCATGCTGGAGACCTGGGCGTACAAGCTCCAGCTGGACGGCACCCGCGCCGAGGGCGTCCACGTGCGCACCAAGGACGGCGAGGAGATCCTGGTCAAGGCCCGCAACGAGGTCGTGGTCTGCGCCGGCGCCGTCGACTCGCCCCGGCTGCTGCTCCACTCCGGCATCGGCCCCCGCGCCGAGCTGGAGGCCCTCGGCATCCCCGTCGTCCACGACCTGCCCGGCGTCGGCGAGAACCTGCTCGACCACCCGGAGTCGGTGATCGTGTGGGAGACCCACGGACCCATCCCGGACAACTCCGCGATGGACTCCGACGCCGGTCTCTTCGTGCGCCGCGACTCCGGACACGCGGGCCCGGACCTGATGTTCCACTTCTACCAGATCCCGTTCACCGACAACCCGGAGCGACTGGGCTACCGGCGGCCGGAGTTCGGCGTCTCCATGACCCCGAACATCCCCAAGCCCAGGAGCCGCGGCCGGCTCTACCTGACCAGCGCCGACCCCGAGGTCAAGCCCGCGCTGGACTTCCGCTACTTCACCGACGAGGACGACTACGACGGCCGTACCCTCGTCGACGGCATCCGGATCGCCCGCGAGATCGCGAAGACCGAGCCGCTGGCCGGCTGGCTCAAGCGCGAGGTCTGCCCGGCCCGAGGTCACCGGCGACGAGGAGCTGAGCGAGTACGCCCGCAAGGTCGCCCACACCGTCTACCACCCGGCGGGCACCTGCAAGATGGGCGCCGCCTCCGACGAACTGGCCGTCGTCGACCCGGAGCTGCGCGTCCGCGGCCTGGAGGGCCTCCGCGTCGCCGACGCCTCCGTCTTCCCGACCATGCCCGCCGTCAACCCGATGATCGGCGTGCTCATGGTCGGGGAGCGCGCCGTCGAGCTGATCGGCGGTGATGCGTGATGGGTACCGTCACCGACGCGCCGACAGCCGGCACCGCGGCGGCCGGGGCCACGACCGCCGACGGCGCCCCCGTCTTCTCCGTCGACGGCCTGTGGAAGGTCTTCGGCCCCAAGGCGGACCGCGTCCCCGCCGACCCGGAACTGGCCGCCCTGGACGCGGCCGAGCTGCGCTCCCGCACCGGCTGCACGGCCGCCGTCCGGGACGTCTCCTTCGACGTCCGCAAGGGCGAGGTCTTCGTCGTCATGGGCCTGTCCGGCTCCGGCAAGTCCACGCTGGTGCGCTGTCTGACCCGGCTGATCGAGCCGACCGCCGGACCATCGCCATCGACGGCGAGGACGTCCGCGCCATGGACAAGGCCCGGCTGCGCGAACTGCGCCGCCACCGGGCCGCGATGGTCTTCCAGCACTTCGGGCTGCTGCCGCACCGCACCGTCCTCGACAACGTGGCCTACGGCCTGGAGATCCAGGGCGTGGGCCGCGCGGAGCGGCGCGCCAGGGCCGCCGAGGTCGTCGCCAAGGTCGGCCTGGAGGGCATGGAGCAGCGCCGCCCGAGCCAGCTCTCCGGCGGCCAGCGCCAGCGCGTCGGCCTCGCCCGCGCCCTCGCCGTCGACCCGGAGGTCCTGCTGTTCGACGAGCCGTTCAGCGCGCTCGACCCGCTGATCCGGCGGGACATGCAGGAGGAGGTCGTCCGCCTGCACCGCGACGAGGGCCGCACGATGGTCTTCATCACCCACGACCTGCAGGAGGCCCTGAAGCTGGGCGACCGCATCGCGCTCATGCGGGACGGCCGGGTCGTGCAGCTCGGCACACCCGAGGAGATCGTCGGCGCGCCCGCCGACGACTACGTCCGCGCGTTCGTCCGCGACGTCCCCCGGGAGCAGGTCATGACGGTCCGCACGGCCATGCGGCCCGCGGTCTCGGCCGACGAGGCCGGCACCGGCCCCGCGGTGCGCCCCGACGCCACCGTCGCCGAGGCCATCGAGGCCGTCGCCCGCGCCGGCTCCCCGGCCCGCGTGATGTCCGACGGCCGCTGCCTGGGCGTCGTCGACGCCGCCGACCTGCTCGGTGTGGTGGCCGGGACCGGCCGTTTCGCCGACGCCGTGCCGGCCCAGGGGGCGAGCCCGCCCGAAGGAGGCGGAGCCGGCCGGGGAGGACGTCCGATGACCTCCGTCACCGCCTCCACCGCGGCACGCCCCGCCCTGCCGGGCGTCCTGCAGCGCCCGGCCGTGCGCAAGCTGCTGGTCCTCGCCGTCCTGGCCGCGGTCCTCGTCCCCTCGCCCACTCCCGGTGGGCGAGCGGCAGCTGGCCGGGCGCGCTCACCGTCGACGTCTCCGGACCGCTCGGCACGGCCAGCGACTGGATCATCGACAACCGGACAGCCACCCCCTGTTCCTCTACTTCTTCGGTCACGTCAGCAACGCCGTCGCGCTCTGCGTCCGCGCCGTCTACCTCGCCCTCCTCGCCGTCGGCTGGGCGGGGGTCACGGCGATCGGCGCCGCCGTCGCCTGGCGCGTGGCCGGCGTGCGGCTGGCGCTCGGCACCGTGGCGGCGTTCCTCGCCTGCGGCCTGCTCGGCATGTGGGTGCCGACCATGCAGACGCTCGCGCTGATGGTCGTCGCCGTCGCCGCGTCCGTCGCCGTCGGCGCCCTGCTGGGCCTGGCCGCCGGCCTGTCCGACCGCATGGACCGCGCCCTGCGCCCGGTGCTCGACACCATGCAGGTGCTCCCGGCGTTCGCCTACCTGCTGCCGGTGGTCCTGGTCTTCGGCATCGGCGTCCCGCCGCCGTCCTCGCCACCGTGATCTACGCCGCCCCGCCCATGGCCCGGCTCACCGCGCTCGGACTGCGCGGCGCCGACAAGGAGGTGCTGGAGGCCGTCGACTCGCTCGGCGCCACCGCCCGGCAGCGGCTGCTGAGCGCCCGCATCCCGCTGGCCCGCAGGGAACTCCTCCTCGGCGTCAACCAGACGATCATGATGGCGCTGTCGATGGCCGTCATCGCCTCCGTGATCGGCGCCGGCGGCCTCGGCGACCGCGTCTACCAGGCCCTCGCCTCGGTCGACGTCGGCGCCGCCCTCGCGGCCGGCATCCCGATCGTGCTGCTCGCCGTCGTCCTGGACCGCGTCACGGGCGCGGCCGGGAGCGGGCCGGCGAGTCCGGAGGGTCCCCGCTCGCCTGGCTGCCCGCCCTCGCCGTCGCCGTCGCCGCGGCGGTCGCCGGGCGCCTTGCGGGCCGCCCGGAGTGGCCCGACGCCTGGACCGTGGACATCGCCGGGCCGGTCAACCGCGCCGTCGACTGGATGACCGCCCACCTGTACTCGGGCGTGCCCGTCGTCGGCGGCACCGCCGACTGGGCCGGCCGGTTCACCACCTGGGTCCTGGACCCGGTCCGCGACGGGCTCCAGTGGCTGCCGTGGTGGGCCGTCCTCCTGGCCGTCGCCGCCCTGGCCTGGCTGATCGGCACCTGGCGCACCGCGCTCACCGCCGTCCTCGCCATGGCCGCGATCGGCGTGCTCGGCGTGTGGAAGCCGTCCCTCGACACCCTGTCCCAGGTCCTGGCCGCCGTCGCCGTCACCCTCGTCCTCGGTGTCGCCGTCGGTGTCGCGGCCGCCCGCAGCGACCGCGTCGAGCGGCTGCTGCGGCCCGTGCTGGACGTGTTCCAGACGATGCCGCAGTTCGTGTACCTGATCCCGGTCGTCGCCCTGTTCGGCGTCGGCCGCGCCCCCGCCGTCGCCGCGGCGGTCGTCTACGCCCTGCCGGCCGTCGTGCGCATCACCGCGCAGGGGCTGCGCCAGGTCGACCCGGCCGCGCTGGAGTCGGCCCGCTCGCTCGGCGCCACCAGCGGCCAGCAGCTCCGCCAGGTCCAGCTGCCGCTGGCCCGCCGCTCGCTGCTGCTCGCCGTGAACCAGGGCGTCGTCCTGGTCCTCGCCGTCGTCATCATCGGCGGCCTGGTCGGCGGCGGCGCCCTCGGCTACCAGGTCGTGTTCGGTCTCGCCCAGGGCGACCTGGCGACCGGGCTGGTGGCCGGTGCGGCGATCGTCTGCCTCGGCCTGATGCTCGACCGGGTGACCCAGCCGACCGCACGCCGTCCGAGGAAGGGAGCGTGACCATGCGCATGCGTACGACCACCGCGGTGGCCGCCGGTTCGGCGCTCCTGCTGCTCACCGGCTGCGGCGCCGCCGACATGACCAAGCAGGCGTCGCCGTTCGCGAACGCCCAGGGCGCCCGCACCGTCACCCTGTCCGTGCAGTCCTGGGTCGGTGCCCAGGCCAACGTGGCCGTCGCCCAGTACCTGCTGGAGCACGAACTCGGCTACCGCGTCGACACCGTGCAGGTCGACGAGGTCCCCGCCTGGGACGCGCTCAGCCAGGGCCGGGTCGACGCCCTCCTGGAGGACTGGGCCACCCCGAGCAGGAACAGCGCTACGTCGAGGACAAGAAGACCATCGTGAACGGCGGCGACCTCGGCGTCACCGGGCACATCGGCTGGTTCGTCCCCACGTACTTCGCGAAGCAGCACCCGGACGTCACGGACTGGAAGAACCTGAACAAGTACGCCGACGCGTTCCGCACCCCGGAGAGCGGCGGCAAGGGCCAGCTGATGGACGGCTCCCCGTCCTACGTCACCAACGACAAGGCGCTGGTGAAGAACCTCGGCCTGGACTACGAGGTCGTCTTCGCCGGCTCCGAGGCGGCGCAGATCACCCAGATCCAGCAGTTCGCCAAGGAGAAGAAGCCCTTCCTGACGTACTGGTACACCCCGCAGTGGCTGTTCGAGAAGGTCCCCATGACGGAGGTGAAGCTCCCGCCGTACGAGGAGGGCTGCGACGCCGACCCGGAGAAGGTGGACTGCGCCTACCCGCACACCCCGCTGCAGAAGTACCTCAACGCCGACTTCGCGAAGAACGGCGGGGAGGCGGCCGAACTGCTCAGGAACTTCCGGTGGACGACCGAGGACCAGAACGAGGTCTCCCTGATGATCGCCGAGCAGAAGATGTCGCCCGAGGACGCGGCGAAGAAGTGGGTGGACAGCCACGAGTCCGTCTGGAGGAAGTGGCTGCCCTGACCGCACTCACAGCCGCGAGGCCATCTCCCGCAGCGCCTCGGCCGCCCGCCGCTGGAGCCGGGGCCCGAACGTGATCCGGGTGGCCCCGAGTTCGCCGAGCGCGGCGGACGAGGGGCCGCCGCCCGGGTCGGCCAGCACGTTCAGCGGGCCCTCGATGCCCGCCCGCAGCAGCGGCAGCACCTCGGTCGGGGCGCCGATCGGATACACGCAGTCGGCGCCCGCGGCGACGTACAGCGCGGCCCGTTCGATCGCCCGGTCGGGGTCGGTGACCCCGCGCAGGAACGTGTCCACGCGCGCGTTCACGAACAGCCGGTCCCCGGCCGCGGCCCGCACCTCGGCGAGCCGTTCGGCGTGCTCGTGCGGGTCCTTGAGCACCCCGCCCTCGGAGTCCTCCAGGTTGCAGCCCACGGCCCCCGCCTCCAGGAGCCGCTCCACCAGCTCCCGCGCGGGCAGCCCGTAGCCGCCCTCGACGTCCGCCGAGACGGGCACGTCGACGGCCCGGGCGATCCGCGCGACCGCCGCGAACATCTCGTCGGCCGGCGTGTGCCCGTCCGCGTACCCGAGGGACGCGGCGACCCCGGCGCTGGGCGTGGCCAGCGCCGGGAAACCGGCCTCGGCGAACGCCCGGGCGCTGGCCGCGTCCCAGGGGCCGGGCAGGACCAGGGGATCGTCCGGCGCCCGGCCGTGGTGCAGGGCCCGGAACGTGCCGGCGGCGCTCACCACTCGGTGCTCCCCGGGGGATCCGCCGGGCGACCATCAGCCGGTTCCAGCCGTTGATGGCGGTGACCAGCGCGATCAGATGGGCGAGCCGGTCCGCGTCGAAGTGCCGGGCGGCCCGCTCGTACACCGCGTCCGGCACGGCCCCGTCCGTCAGGACGGTCACCGCCTCGGTCAGCTCCAGCGCGGCCCGCTCCCGCTCGTCGAAGACCTCCCGGCCTCCTCCCACGCGTCCAGCAGATCGAGCTGCCTCTCGCCGACGCCGTGTTCGCGGGCGAGCGTCAGATGCATGTCGAGGCAGAACGCGCAGTGGTTGAGCTGCGAGGCCCGGATCTGCACCAGCTCGGCGAGCGCCGGATCGCCCAGGCCCCGCTTGGCGGCGGCGCTCACCGCCTGGAGCGCGGAGCGGACCCCGTCGTCGAGGACGGTCGTCCGGGCGCTCACGCGTGCTGCCCCGGCTGGTAGTGGCCCGGCACCCGGCGGGTGGTCACGCCGAACCGGTTCCAGGCGTTGATGACGGTGATGGCGGCGATGAGCTGCGCCAGCTCCTCCTCCGCGAAGTGCTCGGCGGCCTTCTCGTAGACCTCGTCCGGCACGAACCCGTCCGTCAGGACGGTCACCGCCTCGGTCAGCTCCAGCGCCGCCAGCTCCTTCCCGGTGTAGAAGTGCGGGGACTCCTCCCAGGCGCTGAGCTGGATGATCCGCTCGACGGACTCGCCCGCGGCCAGCGCGTCCTTGGTGTGCATGTCCAGGCAGAAGGCGCAGTGGTTGAGCTGCGAGGCGCGGATCTTCACCAGCTCGCGCAGCTTCGGGTCCAGTCCCCGCCCGGCCGCCGCGTCGAGCCGGAGCATCGCCTTGAAGACGTCGGGAGCCAGCGCGGCCCAGTCCATCCGGGGCGTGGGCTCGGCGGCGTACGTGGTGGTGTCGTCGTCGCTCATGCCCTCGACCCTAGGGACCGAGCAGCCCAGGGGTATGGTCCATTTCCATGCCGAAACCCTGGCCAGTCTGGGCATCGACCTCCACCTGGAACCGACCGGGCCGGGCCTGCGGCGCGGCCTGACCGACGCCCTGCGGGAGGCCGTCGCCACCGGCCGCCTCGCCCCGGCACCCGTCTGCCCTCCTCCCGCGCCCTCGCCGCCGACCTCGGCATCGCCCGCAACACCGTCGCCGACGCCTACGCCGACCTGGTCGCCGAGGGCTGGCTCACCGCCCGCCAGGGCTCGGGCACCCGCGTCGCGGACCGGCCGGTCACCGCCCCGCCGGCCGAGCCGCCGCGCCCCCGGGCCCCGCCCGGCCCGTCCACGATCTGCGCCCCGGCACCCCCGACCTGGCCTCCTTCCCCCGCGCCGAGTGGCTCAAGGCCGCCCGCCGCGCCCTCGCCGCCGCCCCGCACGACGCCCTCGGCTACGGCGATCCCCGGGCCGCCCGGAACTGCGTGCCGCGCTCACCGCCTACCTGGCCCGGGCGCGGGGCGTGCGCACCGACCCCGGGCGCGTCCTGGTCTGCGGCGGCTTCGCGCACGCCCTGACCCTGCTCGCCGCGGTGCTGCGGGCGCGCGGCGTGCACACCGTCGCCGTCGAGTCCTACGGCCTCCACGTCCACCGCGACCTGCTCACCGCCGCCGGACTGCGCACCGTGGCGCTGCCCTTCGACGACCGCGGCACCGACCCGGCGCCGCCCGACGGCGCCGGGGCCGTCCTGCTCACCCCGGCCCACCAGTTCCCGATGGGCGTCCCCCTGCACCCCGACCGCAGGACGGCCGTCGTGGACTGGGCGCGGCGCACCGGCGCCCTGGTCCTGGAGGACGACTACGACGGCGAGTTCCGCTACGACCGCCAGCCCGTCGGCGCCCTCCAGGGCCTCGACCCCGACCGCGTCGTCTACCTCGGCACCGCCAGCAAGTCCCTCGCCCCCGGACTGCGGCTGGCCTGGGCCGTGCTGCCGCCGGGCCTCGCCGACGACCTGACGGCGGCGCGGGGCGGCATGGACACCTGCGGGGTGCTGGACCAGCTCACCCTCGCCGAGTTCCTCACCTCCGGGGCCTACGACCGCCACGTCCGCGCCGCCCGGCTGCGCTACCGGCGCCGCCGTGACGCCCTCGTCGAGGCGCTGGCCGCCCGCGCGCCCGGGGTCCGGGCGACCGGCATCGCGGCCGGACTGCACGCCGTGCTGCGGCTGCCGCCGGGCACCGAACAGTCCGTGCTGAAGGCGGCGGCCTGGCAGGGCCTCGGCCTGCACGGGCTCAGCCTGTTCCGCCACCCCGAGGCCGTCGCCGAACCCGTGGACGCCGTCGTCGTCGGCTACGGCACCCCGCCCGACCACGCCTGGGCGGGGGCTCTCGACGCGCTGTGCCGGGCACTGCCGTAAAGTCCCTCCCCGGCAACGCTCGTACGACTGTCGGACATGAGGGGGAGTCAGGATGGCGGAGACACGGCGACGGCTGCGCTCGAGCACGGTGGCGCTCGGCAGCATGGGCGTCCTCGCGGTGGCCCTGACGTCGTGCGGTTCCGAACCGGACCGCCGCTGCGTGGACCGCGACAGCTACGACTACCTCAACGGCTACAAGATCGTCGCCGACAAGAACTGCACGTCCGGCTCCAGCGGCAAGAAGAAGCGGGCCAAGGCCACCGACGCCGACTGGTACTACGACGCCGACGTCAGCGGAGGCTGGGCCGACAACGGCACCTTCAGCCGCGACGAGGCCGTCGACCGCGGCGGCTTCGGCTGCTCCGGCTCCGGCAGCGGCGGCGGCTGAGGGCCCCCGTGGAGCGCCGCACCATCGAGCCCCGCCCCGGCTGGCAGCAGACGGTCGAGGAACAGGGCTGCGTCTACCCCCTCACCCGCTACCCCGACGGCTCCCTGCGCCCCTACTGGGACGAGAGCGCCTACTACGTCTTCTCCCTGCCGAGGTCGAGGCGCTGGAGGAGGACGTCGAGGAACTGCACCGCATGTGCCTGGCCGCCGCGGAGCACATCGTCACCGCCGACCGCTTCGCCGACCTCGGCATCACCGACCCGCGCGTCGCCGAGGCGGTCGCCGAGTCCTGGCACCGCCGCGCCGAACTCCCCTCCGTCTACGCCCGCTTCGACCTGCGCTACGACGGCACGGGCCCGGCCAAGCTGCTGGAGTACAACGCCGACACCCCCACCTCCCTGGTGGAGGCCGCCTCCCCGCAGTGGTTCTGGATGGAGGAGCGCTTCCCGGGCGCCGACCAGTGGAACAGCCTCCACGAGCGCCTCGTCGACGCCTGGAAGAAGCAGGCCGCCCTGCTCCCGCCCGGCGGCCCCTGTACTTCGCCAACTCCGAGGCCGACGAGCTGGGCGAGGACCTGATGACGGTCGCCTACCTCAAGGAGACCGCCGAGCAGGCCGGCCTCGCCACCGAGTGGATCTCCATGGAGGAGATCGGCTGGGACCGCCTCTCCGGCCGCTTCGTCGACACCCGGCTCCGGTTCATCCGCAGCATCTTCAAGCTCTACCCCTGGGAGTGGCTCACCACCGACCGCTTCGCCGGCCACGTCCTGGACACTCTCGACAACGGCGGCGGCACCGGCTCCACCCTGTGGATCGAGCCCGCCTGGAAGATGCTGCTCAGCAACAAGGCGCTGCTGGCGATCCTGTGGGAGCTGTACCCCGGCCACCCCAATCTGCTCCCCGCCTACCTGGACGGCCCCCGGGAGCTGGCCGGCACCACCGGCTGGGTCGCCAAGCCCCTCCTCGGCCGCGAGGGCGCCGGCGTGACCGTCCACGAGCCGGGCACCGAGGTCACGGTCCGCGACGAGCCCTGCTGCTACCAGGCGCTGGCCCCGCTCCCCGACTTCGACGGCAACCGGGTCGTCCTCGGCGCCTGGGTCGTGGAGAACGAGTCGGCGGGCCTCGGCATCCGCGAGTCCTCCGGCCTGGTGACGGACGAGTACGCCCGCTTCCTGCCGCACGTGATCCTCTGACGGCCCTCGCTCGCATGGTGGACGCCGTGACCCGGCACTCCGTCGTGCCCGGTAGGCTGCCGGTGGGCCGTGACTGGCGCGCTGGGATGGGACCGACCATCGGGGAGCGGCTCGACCGACGAGTGCCGTGCGCCTGGGCCGACCCGAACGCCGACCACACCGTCCGGAGGTCCTCATGCCCGCAGAGCCCACCCCCGAGTCCACCGCCTACCGCGCCGCGCTCGACGTCATCCGCGCCGTCGAGCCGCGCGTCGCCGACGCCATCGGCCAGGAGGTCGCCGACCAGCGCGAGATGCTCAAGCTGATCGCGTCCGAGAACTACGCCTCCCCGGCGACGCTGCTGGCGATGGGCAACTGGTTCAGCGACAAGTACGCCGAGGGCACCGTCGGCCGCCGCTTCTACGCCGGCTGCCGCAACGTCGACACCGTCGAGTCCCTCGCCGCCGAGCACGCCCGCGAACTCTTCGGTGCCCGCCACGCCTACGTCCAGCCGCACTCCGGCATCGACGCCAACCTCGTGGCCTTCTGGGCCGTCCTCGCCGACCGCGTCGAGGCGCCGTTCCTGGAGAAGACCGGCGTCCGCCAGATCAACGAGCTGACCGACGCCGACTGGGCCGAGCTGCGCCAGGCCTTCGGCAACCAGCGGATGCTCGGCATGTCCCTGGACGCCGGCGGCCACCTCACCCACGGCTTCCGCCCGAACATCTCCGGCAAGATGTTCGACCAGCGCTCCTACGGCACCGACCCGGCCACCGGCCTGATCGACTACGAGGCCCTGCGCGCCCAGGCCCGCGAGTTCAAGCCGCTGATCATCGTCGCCGGCTACTCCGCCTACCCCCGGCTGGTGAACTTCCGGATCATGCGGGAGATCGCCGACGAGGTCGGTGCGACCCTCATGGTCGACATGGCGCACTTCGCGGGCCTCGTCGCCGGCAAGGTCCTCACCGGCGACTTCGACCCGGTCCCGCACGCCCAGATCGTCACCACCACCACCCACAAGTCCCTGCGCGGCCCGCGCGGCGGCATGGTGCTGTGCGACGACTCCCTCAAGGACCAGGTCGACCGCGGCTGCCCGATGGTCCTCGGCGGCCCGCTCCCGCACGTCATGGCCGCCAAGGCCGTCGCCCTCGCCGAGGCCCGGCAGCCCGCCTTCCAGGACTACGCGCAGCGCATCGTCGACAACTCCCGCGCCCTCGCCGAGGGCCTGATGCGGCGCGGCGCCACCCTGGTCACCGGCGGCACCGACAACCACCTCAACCTGATCGACGTCGCCACCTCCTACGGCCTCACCGGCCGCCAGGCGGAGGCCGCCCTGCTCGACTCGGGCATCGTCACCAACCGCAACGCCATCCCCGCCGACCCCAACGGCGCCTGGTACACGTCCGGCATCCGCATCGGCACGCCCGCGCTCACCACCCGTGGCCTGGGCACCGCCGAGATGGACGAGGTCGCGGGCCTGATCGACCGCGTCCTGACCGCCGCCGAGCCGGGCACCACCAAGTCGGGCGCCCCGTCGAAGGCGTCCCACGTGCTGGACGAGAAGGTCGCCCGGGAGATCGCCCAGCGCGCCACGGACCTGGTGCGGGGCTTCCCCCTGTACCCGGAGATCGACCTCGGCTGAGCCGTTCCCCACCCTCCGGGACCACCCCCGCGGCTCTGAGACAATGGTGGGCATGGCGAATGACCGACCCCGCGTGCTCTCCGGCATCCAGCCCACCGCCGGCTCGTTCCACCTCGGCAACTACCTCGGCGCCGTACGCCAGTGGGTGGCCCTCCAGGAGACCCACGACGCGTTCTACATGGTCGTCGACCTGCACGCGATCACGGTCCCGCAGGACCCGGAGGAACTGCGCGCCAACACCCGCCTGGCCGCCGCCCAGCTGCTGGCGGCCGGGCTGGACCCCGACCGCTGCACGCTGTTCGTCCAGAGCCACGTCCCCGAGCACGCCCAGCTCGCCTGGGTCATGAACTGCCTCACCGGCTTCGGCGAGGCCAGCCGCATGACCCAGTTCAAGGACAAGGCCGCCCGGCAGGGCGCCGACCGGGCCTCCGTCGGCCTGTTCACGTACCCGATCCTCCAGGTCGCGGACATCCTGCTCTACCAGGCCCACGAGGTGCCGGTCGGCGAGGACCAGCGCCAGCACATCGAGCTGACCCGCGACCTCGCCGAGCGGTTCAACGGCCGCTTCGGCCAGACCTTCACCCTCCCGAAGCCCTACATCCTGAAGGAGACGGCGAAGATCTACGACCTCCAGGACCCGTCGATCAAGATGAGCAAGTCGGCGTCCACGCCGAAGGGCCTGATCAACCTCCTGGACGAGCCGAAGGTCACCGCCAAGAAGGTCAAGAGCGCGGTCACCGACACCGACACCGTCATCCGCTACGACGCCGAGAACAAGCCGGGCGTCAGCAACCTCCTGTCGATCTACGCGACCCTCACCGGCGCGGGCATCGCCGAGCTGGAGGAGAAGTACGCCGGCAAGGGCTACGGCGCGCTCAAGACCGACCTCGCCGAGGTCATGGTCGACTTCGCCACGCCGTTCCGCGAGCGGACCCAGCAGTACCTGGACGACCCCGAGACGCTGGACTCGATCCTGGCCAAGGGCGCCGAGAAGGCCCGGTCCGTCGCCGCCGAGACGCTCGCCCAGGCGTACGAGCGGGTGGGCTTCCTGCCCGCCAAGCACTGACCAGCACCGAGCGGCGCCCCGAGCGCCGTACATCACGTCGGTTGCGCCTGCCCGCGGCACGGTCGTGGCCGTACAGTCGATAACCGGGTGTCCGACAAAACGACAGGAGACGACGTGGGGACCGTAACGATCGGTGTCTCGATCGCGGTCCCGGAGCCTCACGGCAGCCGGCTTCAGCAGCTGCGCGCGGGCTTCGGCGACGCCGCGGCGCACGGCATCCCCACGCACGTCACCCTGCTGCCGCCGACCGAGGTGGACGCGGCGGCGCTCCCCGTGATCGAGGCGCATCTGGCCCGGGTGGCCTCCCACGGGCGGCCGTTCCCGATGCGGCTGCACGGCACCGGGACCTTCCGGCCGCTGTCGCCGGTCGTCTTCGTCCGGGTGGTGGAGGGCGCCGAGGACTGCGCCCGGCTCCAGCAGCACATCCGGGAGGCCTCCGGCCCGGTCGCCCGCGAACTGCAGTTCCCCTACCACCCGCACGTGACGGTGGCGCACGGCATCGAGGAGGCGGCGATGGACCGCGCCTTCGAGGAGCTGGCCGACTACGCGGCCGAGTGGCCCTGCACCGGCTTCGCACTGTACGAGCAGGGCGGCGACGGCGTGTGGCGCAAGCTGCGGGAGTTCCCCTTCGGCAGCGGAGTCGTCCCACCCAGGCCGGCCACGCCCACCGCGGCTCCCTGCCGACGCGCTGACCGCACGCCCCCGGGGCCCGCCTACGTGGGCAGGGCCCCGCTTTGCGCCGCCCTGCGGTGGCGTGCGCCGAGGCGCGAGCCGGACTCGCGGCGGGCTGCGCGGCGCAGCAGCGGCACCGCGAGGAGGAACCCGAGGACCGCCCACGCGGTCAGCACCAGGGCGACCAGCGGCAGCTCCCACGCCCCGGCCGGTTCCGCGGCCCGCGCCGCGTCCGGCAGCAGCGCCGCCCGCAGACCCTGCGCCATCCACTTGAGGGGGAAGACGGAGGCCACCTGCTGCACCGGCACGGGCAGCGAGGTGATCGGGAAGACCGTGCCCGAGGTGACCAGGAGTCCCATCGTCGGCAGCATGATCAGCGCCAGCGCCTCGCGGGGGTTGGGCAGGACCGCCCCGATGGCCGCGCCCAGCGGCACGACGGCGAGCAGGCCGAGCGTGGTGACCCACAGCAGCGTCAGCCACCCGGCCGGCCCCTGCGGCAGCGGTCCGTCGGCCAGCAGGGCGCCGGCTCCCAGCAGCAGCACCAGCGACCCGGCTGCCGTGACGACCACCAGCAGGCCCTTGGCGACCAGGTAGGCCGGTATCCCGTCGGGCGTGGCGCGCAGCCGCAGCAGGGCGCCCTCCTCCCGCTCGGTCACCAGCATCTGCGGGAGGTTGACCAGCCCGACCTGGAACAGCAGGTAGGCGGCGAAGCCCGCGAGCACCAGGTGGGCCATCGGCGTCCGGGTGCCGGGCACGTCGTCGCCGAGGTAGCCGGCGATCAGCAGCGCGACGACCACGTTGGACAGATGGCCGGTCAACTCCTTGGGGTGCGCAGCAGATGCCGCAGCTCGATGCCGCCGCGCCGCAGCCCCGCCCGCCAGGCGCGTGCCCTGGGCGTTCCGCTCATGCGGCCCGCACCTCCTCCTCGCGCGCGTGCACCATGTGCAGGTAGGTGTCCTCCAGCGTCGGGCGCCTGACCTCCAGGCCGGCGATGGGCCCGGCGGCGTCCCGGTGCAGGTCCCACACGAGGCGGGAGGGGTCCGCGGTCCGTTCCCGGCGGGGTGTGCCGTCGTCGGCGGTCCAGCGGACCTCGGCCTGCGCGGCGGCCCGCCGGGCCAGCTCCGCGGGGCTGCCGTCGGCCCGGATCCGGCCGCCGACCAGCACGGCGATCCGGTCGGCGAGCCGCTCGGCCTCCGCCAGGTCGTGCGTGGTGAGGAGCACGGTGACGCCCTCCTCGCGGGCCAGCCGCTCCACCAGGAGGTGGAACTCGTGCCGGGCCTCGGGGTCGAAGCCGGTGGTCGGCTCGTCCAGGAACAGCAGCTCCGGGCGGCCGACGATGCCGAGCGCGACGTCCAGCCGCCGGCGCTGGCCGCCGGACAGCCGTTCCACCGTCCGGTCCGCCTGGCCGGTGAGGCCGACGAGGTCGAGCAGGCCGGCCGGGTCGCGCGGGTCGGCGTAGTAGCCGGCGAAGTGCGCCAGCAGCTCGGCGACCCGCCAGCGGCGGTGGTCGCGCCAGGACTGCAGGACCAGCCCGATGCGCCCGCGCCAGGCGTCGCCGCCCCGCTCCGGGTCCGTGCCGAGGACGCTCACCTCCCCGGAGGTCCGCCGCCGGAAGCCCTCGAGGATCTCGACGGTGGTGGTCTTGCCGGCCCCGTTGGGCCCGAGCAGGGCGAGGATCTCGCCGCGGTGGAGGTCCAGGTCGACGCCGCGCAGGACGTTGGTCCCGCCGTAGGCCATGGTCACGCCGCGGGCCCGGACGACGGGCGGGGCGGGGTGCGTCATCGCTCGGCTCCCGCCGGCCGGCGCGCCGGCGCGGGGGCACCGGCGCCGTCGACGATGGCCCGGAGCGCGGCCACGTGCCCCTCGAAGGCGGTGCGGCCGCGGTCCGTCAGCCGGACCCGGGTACGCCGCTTGCGGCCGCCGCCCTCCTTGTGGATCTCCAGGTATCCGGCCTCCTCCAGGGTGTGGAGCTGCTTGGAGAGGGCGGAGTCGCTCAGGGAGAGGCTGTCGCGGACGAACGCGAAGTCCGCCCACTCGGTGGTGGCCAGCAGTGCGACCACCGACAGCCGGGTGGCGGGGTGGATCAGCTCGTCGAAGCCGCTCGGGACGCTCACCGGCCGGCCTCCACGCGGGCCGGCCGCAGCCCCGGCCGCGCAGGGAACCGGTCGCCCACCGGGTCGCCGGTCCGACGAACAGCACGAACACGGCGGCCGACACGGTGGCCTGCACCAGGCTGCCGGGCAGCGGCGCCAGCGACTCCACCAGGCGCCCGGACAGCAGGACCGTCCCGCCGGTCACCACCGCCCCGCCGAAGAACGTGGCCGAGGACCGCCAGTCGTACCGCGAGCGGTGCAGCCGCACCCGGCTGCGGCGGTTGTGCACGACGGCCATCCGGCCGAGCACCGCGACGTACCCGGCGAGGGCCAGCAGGACGCCCCACAGCGGCAGGTCCAGGCCCATGAGGACCAGGAACACCCACATGGTCGCGGCCGTCGCGTACGTCGTCGCCGGTCCGCCGGCCGCGGACCGCTCGACCTCGTCGTACACCCGTTCCTGCGGCACCCGGATGCGCTGCAGGTCCTGCCATGCCCGTTCGGCGTCCACCGGTGCGCTCATGGCCCCGCCTCCCCTGTCCGTCGACTTTCCTCCCAGGAAAGTACCTTCGGCTTTCCCGATAGGCAAGTCGACGACGGGGCGGGCCGGGGCGGGGTCCTACACCGGCAGCCGGCGGAACACCGGGCGGGGCAGGTGCCGCAGGGCCGACATCACCAGGCGCAGCGTTCCCGGCACCCACACCGTCTCCGAGCGGCGCCGCAGCCCCAGCTCGATCGCGCTCGCGACCGCCTCCGGCGTGGTGGCGAGCGGCGCCTCCTCCATCCCGGCGGTCATCTTCGAGCGGACGAACCCGGGGCGTACGACCATCACGTGCACGCCGGTTCCGTGCAGCGCGTCGCCCAGGCCCTGCGCGAAGGCGTCCAGGCCGGCCTTGCTGGAGCCGTAGATGAAGTTGGCGCGGCGGGCCCGCTCGCCGGCCACGGAGGAGAGCACGACCAGCGAGCCGTGGCCCTGGGTCTGCAGGGCGCGGGCGCAGACCAGCCCGGCGGAGACGGCGCCGGTGTAGTTGGTCTGCGCGACCCGCACGGCGCTCGCCGGCTCCCGCTCGTCGTGGGCCTGGTCGCCGAGGATGCCGAAGGCGAGCAGGACCAGGTCGACGTCGCCCTCCGCGAAGACCTTGCCGAGCGCCTCCTCGTGCGACTCGGGGTCCAGCGCGTCGAAGGCGACGGTCCGCACGGTGGCGCCGAGGCCGCGCAGCTCCTCGGCGGCCCGGTCGAGGGCGGGGGAGGGGCGGCCGGCCAGCCAGACGGTTCGGGTGCGGCGGGCGATCAGCCGGCGTGCGGTCGCCAGGGCGATCTCGGACGTACCGCCGAGGACGAGGAGGGACTGGGGAGGCCGAAGGCGTCCTTCACGGCAGCTCCAAAGGGTCAGAGGGCGAGTCGGCGGGACAGGTCGGAGACGAACACACCGCGCGGGTCCAGCTCCGCGCGCAGCGCCCGGAAGTCGTCCAGGCGCGGGTACATCGCGGCGAGCAGCTCCGGACGCAGCCGGGAGTCCTTGGCGAGGTAGACCCGGCCGCCGGCCGCGGCGACCTCCTCGTCCAGCTCGTCGAGGAAGGCGCCGAGCCCCGGCAGGCCCGCCGGGATGTCCAGGGCGAGGGTCCAGCCGGGCACGGGGAAGGACAGCCAGCCGGGGTCGGCGTCCCCGAACCGTTTGAGGACGGCGAGGAAGGACGGGCAGCGGTGCTCGGAGATGCGGCGCACGATGCGGCGCAGGGCGTCCTCCTGGCCGTACCCGACGACGAACTGGTACTGCACGAAGCCGCCGCGTCCGTAGATCCGGTTCCAGTGGGGGACGCCGTCCAGGGGGTGGAAGAACGTGGAGATCCGCTGGAGCTGCCCGGTGCGGGCACGGGGCGCCTTGCGGTACCACAGCTCGTTGAACAGGCCCACGGTCGTGCGGGTGAGCAGTCCCTCCGGGACCAGGGCGGGGCGGCCGGGAGGCGGGAGGTGCGGAAGGACAGGGCCCGCGCCGGGAGCGCTCCGGCAGCGCCTCCAGGGGCGCGTGGTCGCCGCGGGTGAGCACCGCGCGGCCGGTCGCCGCGCCCGGGCGAGCAGGTCGATCCAGGCGACGGAGTAGCGGTAGCGGTGGTCGGTGGCGGCGAGCCGGGCCATCAGGTCGTCGAGGTCGCTCGCCCGCTCGGTGTCCACGGACATCAGGGCGGTCTCCACCGGCTGGAGCCGCACGGTCGCGGTGAGGATCACCCCGGTCAGGCCCATGCCGCCGGCGGTCGCGTCGAACAGGGGCGTGCCGCGGGCCACGGAGCGGACCCGCCCGTCGGCGGTGAGCAGCTCCAGGGAGAGCACATGGCGGGCGAAGGAACCCGAGACGTGGTGGTTCTTGCCGTGGATGTCGGCGCCGATGGCCCGCCGACGGTGACGTAGCGGGTGCCGGGGTCACCGGCACGAACCAGCCGAGCGGCAGCAGCACCTCCATCAGCCGGTGCAGGAGACGCCCGCGTCGCACAGCACGGTGCCGCCCTCGACGTCGATGGCGTGGATGCGGTCCAGGCCGGTCATGTCGAGCACGGCGCCGCCCGCGTTCTGCGCCGCGTCGCCGTACGCCCGGCCCAGGCCCGCGGGATGCCTCCGCGGGCCCCGCAGTCCCGGACGGCCGCCGCCGCCTCCTCGTACGTCCGGGACGGATCAGCCGGGCGGCGGTGGGGCGGTGCGCCCCACCCGGTGACGGAAACGGTGGTGTCGACGGACATGGCGGCGACCGTATCGCCGATGGATGAGCGACTGGTCATGAAACATCCCTTTCATCCCCGAAACGGGTGATTAATGGGATGTCGCACGGTATTCCCGGAGTTTTGCCCGCCCTCCGGCCCGGTCGGCAGGAACAGTCGGTCCACATGGACCTGGACCACCGGATCGTCACCGCGCTCAGGGCGTACGGCGCGGACCCGCGCGTGGCCGGCACCGCGCGCGCCCTGTCCTGGGCCGGGGAGCACGGGGCGCTGTGGCTCGCGGCGGGGCTCGCCTCCGCCGCCGCGGACGGCACCCGGCGCGGCGCCTGGCTGCGCGGCACCGCCCTCACCGCCGGCGCGCACCTCGTCAGCATGGCGTGAAACGCGTCGTGCGCCGCCCGCGCCCCGCACACGTCGAACCCCTGGTGCGCACCGCCGGACGGCACTCCTTCCCCAGCTCGCACGCCACGTCGGCGGCCGCCGCGGCCGTCGCCTTCACCGCGCTCGGCCGCCGCCGGGCCCGTGTGCTGTGGCCGCTGGCCGCCGCGATGTGCGTCTCACGGCTGGTCGTCGGCGTCCACTACCCCTCCGACGTGGCCGCGGGCGCCGCCCTGGGGATCGTCACCGCCCGGATGGGCGCGGGCTGGATGAGAGGAGCCGTCCGTGGCTGACACGGCCGTCCTGCGGCAGCGCACCGCCCACGAGCAGCCGCCCCACCGCCCCGCCGGGGCGGCCTCGCCGGGGCCTGCTGAGGACCGCGCGCCCCGGCAGTGGGTGAAGAACGTGCTCGTGGTCGCCGCCCCGGCCGCCGCCGGCGAGCTGTTCTCCCGGCACGCGCTGACCCGGACCGCCCTGGTGTTCGTCCTGTTCACCGCCTGCGCGGCGGCCGTCTACCTGATCAACGACGCCCGCGACGCCGACGCCGACCGCGCCCACCCGGTCAAGCGCCACCGCCCGGTCGCCGCCGGACAGGTCCCGGTGCCGGTCGCCTACGCCGTCGGCGGCGCCCTCGGGGTGCTCGCGCCGGCCGCCGCCGCCTGGCTGTGCCCGCCGTCCGTCGCGCTGCTGCTGGCCGCGTACCTGGTCATGCAGCTGGCCTACTGCGTCAGCCTCAAGCACGTCCTGGTGGTCGACCTCGCCGTGGTCACCACCGGGTTCCTGATGCGGGCGATGATCGGCGGGCTCGCGCTCGGCATCCCGCTCTCCCGCTGGTTCCTCATCACCACCGGGTTCGGCGCCCTGTTCATGGTGTCGGCCAAGCGGTACTCCGAGGCCGTGCAGATGGCCGGGAAGGCGGGCGCCACGCGGGCACTGCTCACCGAGTACACCACCGGCTACCTGCGCTTCGTCTGGCAGCTCGCGGCCGGTGTCGCCGTCCTCGGCTACTGCCTGTGGGCCATGGAGGAGGGCGGCGTCCCGCACACCAGCGTGCTGCCCTGGCGCCAGCTGTCCATGGTCGCCTTCATCCTCGCCGTCCTGCGCTACGCCGTCTTCGCCGACCGCGGCACCGCCGGCGAGCCCGAGGACGTCGTGCTGCGCGACCGGGCGCTGGCCCTGATCGGCGTGGCCTGGGTGGCGATGTACGCGCTGGCGGTGGCGAATTGGTAGCCGACCGGCGCGAACTCGTCGGGTTCGCCACCGCCGGCCTGTGCGCCTACGCTGCCGACCTCGCCGTCTTCACCCTGCTGCGCGGCCCGGCCGGCGTCGACCCGCTCACCGCCAAGGCGCTGTCCTTCGTCGCGGGCTGCTCGGTGGCGTACGCCGGCAACGCGTTCGGCACCTACCGGCACACCCGCCCCCGGGGCCTGCGCCCCTGCGCGGTGTTCTTCGCGGTCAACGTCGCCGGCGCCGCCGTCCAGCTGCTGTGCCTGGCCGTCAGCCACCACGGGCTCGGCCTCACCTCGCAGACCGCCGACACCGTCTCCGGGGCGGGTGTCGGCATGGCGCTGGCCACACTCCTGCGTTTCTGGGGCACACGAACCCTGGTCTTCCGCGCCGGGAACGCGACGGAGGACCGGCCGGGATGGAGTGAGCGGACAGGGGGCAGGGTCGGATCATGGACTGGCTGAAAAAGCTTCCCGTCGTGGGTCCGTGGGTGACCCGGCTGACGGCCACGCACGCATGGCGGTCGTACGAGCGGCTGGACCGGGTGAAGTGGACCCGGCTGGCGGCCGCGATGACCTTCACCAGCTTCGTCGCGCTCTTCCCGCTGCTCGCCCTCGCCGGTGCCATCACCGCCGCCACGCTCAGCAAGGAGCAGCAGGACAGGATCCAGGACAAGATCGCCGAACAGATCCCCGGCATCTCCGACCAGCTGAACATCGAGGGCCTGGTCGCCAACGCCGGCACCGTCGGCGTCATCGCGGGCCTCCTGCTGCTGTTCACCGGCATCGGCTGGATCGACGCCACGCGCGGCTGCCTGCGCGCCGTGTGGGAACTGCCCGACGAGGAGGAGAACCCGCTGCTGCACCGGGCCAAGGACGGGGGCATCCTCATCGGCCTCGGCGGCGCGCTGCTCGTCACGATCGCGATCTCGACGATCGCCTCCGCACTGGTCGGCTGGATCATCCGCCAGCTCGGCATGGACAGTGGCGGCGTCGGCGGGGTGCTGCTCTACGTCGCCGCGTTCGCCGTCGCCGTCCTCGCCGACTTCCTCGTCCTGCTCTACGTCCTCGGGCTGCTGCCCGGCGCCGAACCGCCGCGCCGCCGGCTGGTGGTCGCCGCGCTGATCGGCGCCGTCGGATTCGAACTGCTCAAGGCCCTGCTCAGCGGCTATATGCAGGGCGTCGCCGCGAAGAGCATGTACGGCGCCTTCGGGGTCCCCGTCGCCCTGCTGCTGTGGATCAACTTCACCTGCAAGCTGGTGCTGTTCTGCGCCGCCTGGACGGCGACGGGCGACAAGGAGGAGGAGCGGGCGGTCACGGACGGGTCCGGCGACGCACCAGATCCGGCAGCGGCCAGCGGCGGTTGACGAGGTACGCGCCGCCCGCGAGCAGCACCAGCACCCCGCCGGTGACCGCCAGCGCGGTCCCCATGCCGCTGGAGCCGCCCGCCGCCGACGCCCCGGCGACCGGCCGGGTCCCCGCGGCGCCCGTCCCGGCGTCCGTGCCGCCGGCCTCGCCGGTGGCGCCCGCCGACGCGCTCGGCCGCACCGCGCTCCGCGGCGGCACCAGCTCACCCACCGGCTCCACCTTGCCGGCCGCGCGGAACCCCCAGTCGAACAGGCGGGCGGTCTCCTTGTAGACCTCGTTGTGCTCGTCCTTCTCCGGGTTCATCACCGTCACCAGCAGAACCTTGCCGCCCCGCTCGGCCACACCCGTGAAGGTGGAGCCCGCGTTGGTGGTGTTGCCGTTCTTCACGCCGGCGATGCCCGGGTACACCTCGACGTCCGAGTCGCCGGTGAGCAGCCGGTTGGTGTTCTGGATCTCGAAGGAGCCGCGGGTCGTCTTCCCCTTCTTGTTCTTCGTGGTCGCGCCGGGGAACGTGGCGCGGACCGTCGAGGCGTACTCGCGGAAGTCCTTCTTCTGCAGCCCGGAGCGGGCGATCAGGGTCAGGTCGTAGGCGGAGGAGACCTGGCCCGGCGCGTCGTAGCCGTCCGGGCTGACCACGTGCGTGTCGAGCGCCTGGAGCTCCTCGGCGTGCTCGTTCATCTCCGCGACGGTGCCCGCCACCCCGCCGTCGTTCATCGCGGACAGCACGTGCACCGCGTCGTTGCCGGAGCGCAGGAAGACGCCGAGCCACAGGTCGTGGACCGTGTAGGTCTCGCCCTCCTTGATGCCGACCAGGCTGGAGCCGGCGCCGACGCCCGCCAGGTCGGACGGGACGACCTTGTGCTTCTGCCCGCGGGGAACTTCGGCAGCAGCGTGTCGGCGAACAGCATCTTCAGGGTGCTCGCCGGGGCCAGCCGCCAGTGCGCGTTGTGCGCGGCGAGCACGTCGCCGGTCTCGGCGTCGGCGACTATCCAGGAGCGGGCGGTGACGTCCTTGGGCAGCACCGGCACGCCGCTCGCCAGGTTCGCCTGCGTCCCCGGCAGCCCGAGCCGGGCACCGCCCACGGTGGACATCTTCGCCGGGGGAGTGGCCGACGGGCTCGCGGACGGGCTCGCCGAGGGGCTCGGGGCCGCGTGCGCGCCGGGCGCGGTGAGCGCGAGCGACGAGACGGTGGTCAGGGCGGCGGCGGTGATCAGCAGGGACCGCCTGGCGGTCTTCGTGGGTGCGGGCACGACGGAGAACGTACCTCCCGGCCGTGGGGAAGTCCCGGCCACCCGCCCACCCCGCACGCGGTTCCGGCCACCGCACGGCGATACTGGTGCCATGAAGCTCAGCCGCCCCGTCTCCTGGTTCCTGCTCGCCTTCGGGGTGTGGAGCTGGGTCATCTGGATCACTTTCGTCAACAACCTGTTCAAGGACAGCAGCGGGCTCGCCTTCGAGGACGGCGAGCCCACGGCGTACTTCTGGGTGCACCTGACGCTGGCCGTCGTCTCCTTCGTATTGGGGACGGCCGTCGGGGTCATCGGGTTGCGCGGACTGCGCGCACTGCGCCGGACGTCATAGACGTCACCGACGTCACAACCGAGGGGATACGACGGCATGGTGGTCGTCTTCGCGCTCGTCGCGCTGACCGTGGTGGGCGTTCTGGCGACGGCGAACTGGTACGTCTGGCGGCGGCTGTTCCGTGACACCACGGACAGACCGGCCCTGCGCCGCGCGGGCGCCGCGCTGATCGCCGGGGGCTGGGCGCTGGCCATCGGCGCCCTCGTCTCCGGGCGGGCCGGCGCGCCGTTCCCGCTCCAGCAGGCGCTGGCCTGGCCGGGCTATCTGTGGCTGGCCCTGTCGGTCTACCTGCTGCTGGCCCTGCTCGCCGGCGAGGCCGTACGGCCGCTGCTGCGCCGCCTGCTGGAACGCCGGGACGCCGGGCGGGCCGCCCCGGCCGCGGCGCCCCGGCCCCGGCGGCGCCCGAGCGGATACCGGCGGGCACGGCCCCGCCGAAGGCGCCCGGACCGCACCCGCACCCGGGACCGGACCCCGAGCGGCCCGCGGACCCCGAGCGGCCCGGCGAGCCCCCGGCGGGCCCGCCGGCCTCGCGGGGCGCCCTCGCCCTCCCGTCCCGCCGTCTGTTCGTCTCCCGCGTCGTCGGGGCGCCGCCGCCGCGGCGGCCCTCGGCACGGTCGGCGCCGGCACCTACGGCGTGCTGAACGGCCCGGCGGTGAAGCGGGTCACCGTGCCGCTGGCCAAGCTCCCGCGCGCCGCGCACGGCTACCGCATCGCCGTGGTCAGCGACATCCACCTGGGCCCGGTGCTCGGCCGGGGCTTCGCCCAGAAGGTCGTCGACACGATCAACGCCACGCAGCCCGACCTGATCGCCGTCGTCGGCGACCTGGTGGACGGCAGCGTGAAGGACCTCGGCCCGGCCGCGGCCCCCCTCGCCGGGCTGCGGGCCCGGCACGGCAGCTTCTTCGTCACCGGCAACCACGAGTACTTCTCCGGCGCCGAGCAGTGGGTCGAGGAGGTACGGCGCCTCGGGCTGCGCCCGCTGGAGAACGCCCGCACGGAGCTGCCCCACTTCGACCTGGCCGGAGTCAACGACGTGGCCGGCGAGGAGGAGGGCCGGGGACCCGACTACGCCCGCGCCCTCGGCGACCGGGACCCCGCGCGCGCCTGCGTGCTGCTCGCCCACCAGCCGGTGCAGATCCACGAGGCCGTCGACCACGGCGTCGACCTCCAGCTCTCCGGCCACACGCACGGCGGCCAGCTGTGGCCCGGCAACCTCCTGGCCGGCCTCGCCAACCCCACCGTCGCGGGACTGGAGCACTACGGCGACACCCAGCTGTACGTCAGCCGGGGCGCCGGGGCGTGGGGGCCGCCCACCCGGGTGGGCGCGCCCTCGGACATCACGGTGATCGAGCTGGCGTCCCGTCAGGCCTGAGCGGGCCTGCCCGCCGCGCTCTTCGCGGGATCCGGCAGGGCCTTGGTCATGCCGGGCAGGAAGTCCGTGAACAGCTCGTGCACCTCGCGGACCAGCGGGCGCAGCACCCGGAAGCGGGCCAGCGCCACGCCCCGCGCGGTGAGCCGGGCACCGCGCTCGGCGAGCCGGTAGCTGCGCTCCCGGCCCTCGGTCCGGTCGAAGATCCAGTACAGGACGAGTCCCATCTGCGCGAGCCACATCAGCTCCGGCAGGATGTCGCGCAGTTCCTCGGGCACCTTCGTCCGCGCGCCGCGCAGCACCTCCCGGTGGACGCCGATGGCCTCCCGGCGCGCGTGTTCGGACTCGGGCGAGAAGGGGCTGAGCGGACTGTCCGGGTCGGCGGCGTTCTTGAAGAACTGCACCGCGAACTCGTGGTAGGGCGTGGCGATGTCCAGCCACACCCGCAGCACGCCCGCCAGCCGGGCCTCCAGGTCCGTCTCCCGCGCCAGCACCTCCCGGACCGCCGCCTGGTGCTCGGCGGCGATCCGGTCGTAGAAGCCCTGGATCAGGTGTTCCTTGCCGGCGAAGTAGTAGTAGGCGTTGCCGACGGAGACGCCGGCCTCCTGGGCGATGGCCCGCATCGTGGTCCGGTCGTAACCGCGTTCCTGGAACAGCCGCATGGCCGTCTCCAGGATCAGCGCGCGGGTCTGCTCGGACTTGCTGGGCTGGGCCCCTCACCGGGACCGTCGTTCTTCGCAGGCACGGGGGTGAGCCTAGCCAGTGGCGCAGGCGCCGCTGTCACAGCCCGGTGGGGTGTGGCTCCACCCGGTGCGCGGGTCGTAGGACCAGCCGTCGGCCCGGCGGTAGGCCCCGCCGCCCCACGGCCGGCCCCGCCACTTGGCGGCGGCCAGCACCGCGCCCCTGGCCAGCCGCGCCCCGCGGGGGTGGCCAGCCGGTGCGCGAGCGGCCGGTGCGCGCGCAGCGCCCACAGGGTGACGACCCAGGCGGCGGCGCCGCGGTAGACCTGCCCGCCGTCGCCGACGACGGTGATCTCCTCCAGGGTGGCGGCGTGGTCGAGGCCGGGGAACCGGCGGCGGGCCTCGGCGGACCCGGCCGGCACCGGCTCCAGCGGCACCAGCTGGGGCTGGCGCACCAGCCAGTCCCGGACGAAGGTGCACAGCGCGCACCGGTCGTCGTAGAGGACGGTGAGCCGGCGCACGGGGGCGCCGGCCGTCGCGGGAGCGGACGCCATCGGTCAGGCCCCGGCCGCCGGGGCCGCCCAGCCCTGCGGCGGGACCGGCGGCACCTGCTCCCGCTCCATCACCCCGCGCCGCCGGATCCTGTTGAGCACGTAGACGTTGCCCAGGTGCATGACGCCGAGGACGAGCAGCACCACGCCCAGCTTGGTCGACAGCGCCTCGAAGACGCCCCGGGTGTCGGTGATCGTCTCGTCGTCGCCCAGGTAGAGGGCGACGAAGCCGAGGTTGACGAGGTAGAAGCCGACCACCAGGAGGTGGTTGACGGCGTCGGCGAGCTTCTCGTTGCCGTGCAGCACGTCGGCGAGGAAGACCCGGCCGTTGCGGCTGAGCGTGCGGGCCACCCAGACGGTCAGAGCGACGCTGACGGCCAGGTAGATGACGTAGGCGATGACGGTGCGGTCCATGCCCCACCCCTTCTTGAACGCGTTCAAAACGCTGACGGGAGAGACTCTAGACCTGCTTTTGAACGTGTTCAACTCAACGGGTGGGTGGCGCCCGTCACGGCCGCCGGCCGAGCTCCGGGCGCTTGGAGTAGTCGGTGAGGCCGACGACGTTCCCCCACGGGTCGGCGAACTCCACGGTCCAGCCGGTGGCGACGGGGAAGGGGTCGTCGAGCAGGGCCACCCCCGCGGCGCGCAGCGCGTCGGCGGCGGTCCGGGCGTCCGGCACCTCCAGCCACAGCCGTGCGGAGGGCCACGGCGGAGGACGGTGCCCGAACTCCTCCTCGGCGCGCAGCAGCACGCCGGGCGTCTCGCCGCCGACCTTCAGCAGCGCGATCCCGGCCTCGTCGAGCCGGAACGCCACCGGGAAGCCGGCGCGCTCGTAGAACGCCACCGCCTCGCCGAGGTCCCCGACGGGCAGCAGCACGTTGTCGAACCCGAGCAGTTCGTACGACTCGTCGTCTGACATACCGTCAGAGTAGGGCGGCGTTTGTCCGAAAGGTGTGATTGGCGGCCCTGTGTGCTCCGGATGCGCGAGGGCCCCGCCTCCGGAAGGAAGCGGGGCCCTCGTGGCGGGTGACGGGGTGCGTCAGAAGCGGCGCGTGATCAGCGCCCGCTTCACCTCCGCGATCGCCTTGGTGACCTCGATGCCGCGCGGGCAGGCGTCCGTGCAGTTGAAGGTCGTGCGGCAGCGCCAGACGCCGTCGCGGTCGTTCAGGATCTCCAGCCGCTGCTCGCCGGCCTCGTCACGGCTGTCGAAGATGAAGCGGTGGGCGTTGACGATCGCGGCCGGGCCGAAGTACTGGCCGTCGTTCCAGAACACCGGGCAGGACGTGGTGCAGGCCGCGCACAGGATGCACTTCGTCGTGTCGTCGAACCGCTCGCGGTCCTCGGCCGACTGCAGCCGCTCGCGCGTCGGCTCGTTGGTGTCCTTCGTGATCAGGAAGGGCATCACGTCCCGGTACGCCTGGAAGAACGGCTCCATGTCCACGACCAGGTCCTTCAGGACCGTCAGGCCCTTGATGGCCTCGATCGTGATCGGCTTCTCGGGTTGATGTCCTTGATCAGCGTCTTGCAGGCCAGCCGGTTCTTGCCGTTGATCCGCATGGCGTCCGACCCGCAGATGCCGTGGGCGCAGGAACGGCGGAAGGTCAGCGTGCCGTCCAGCTCCCACTTGATCTTGTGGAGGCCGTCCAGGACGCGCTCCTTCGGGTCGAGCTCGATCTGGAAGTCCTCCCAGGTCGCCTCGGCCGACACCTCCGGGTTGAACCGCCGGATGCGGAACGTGACGGTGATGTACGGGGACGCCGTCGACTTCGCGTCGGCCTCCGCCTTGTCCATTACGGGGGTAGCCATCAGTACTTACGCTCCATCGGCTGGTAGCGGGTCTGGACGACCGGCTTGTAGTCGAGACGGACGGTCTCGGTGCCGTCGGCGCCCACCTCGCGGTACGCCATGGTGTGGCGCATGAAGTTGACGTCGTCGCGGTTCGGGTAGTCCTCGCGGTAGTGACCGCCGCGGGACTCCTTGCGGGCCAGCGCCGAGACGGCCATGACCTCGGCCAGGTCGAGCAGGTTGCCCAGCTCCACGGCCTCCAGCAGGTCGGTGTTGAACCGCTTGCCCTTGTCCTGGATGGCGACGTTCTTGTAGCGCTCGCGCAGCTCGCCGATCTTCTCGACGGCCGTCTTGATCGTCTGCTCGGTGCGGAACACCATGACGTTGGCGTCCATGGTCTCCTGCAGCTCGCGGCGCAGCTCCGACACCCGCTCGTTGCCGGTGGAGGCGCGCAGCCGCTCGATCTGCTCGACGACGAAGGACTCCGGGTCCTCCGGAAGCTCCACGAAGTCCGCCTTCTGCGCGTACTCCGCGGCGGCGATGCCGGCCCGCTTGCCGAACACGTTGATGTCCAGCAGCGAGTTGGTGCCCAGGCGGTTGGCGCCGTGCACGGACACGCAGGCGACCTCGCCGGCGGCGTACAGGCCCGGGACGACGGTGGTGTTGTCCGCCAGGACCTCGCCCTCGACGTTGGTCGGGATGCCGCCCATCGCGTAGTGCGCGGTCGGCTGGATCGGGATCGGGTCCGTGTAGGGCTCGATGCCGAGGTAGGTCCGCGCGAACTCGGTGATGTCGGGCAGCTTGGCGTCCAGCTGCTCCGGCGGCAGGTGGGTCAGGTCGAGGTAGACGTGGTCGCCCTCGGGACCGCAGCCGCGGCCCTCGCGGATCTCCGTGTAGATGGAGCGGGAGACGACGTCACGGGAGGCGAGGTCCTTCATGACGGGCGCGTACTTCTCCATGAAGCGCTCGCCGTCCTTGTTGCGCAGGATGCCGCCCTCGCCGCGGGCGCCCTCGGTGAGCAGGATGCCCATGCGCCAGATGCCGGTCGGGTGGAACTGGAAGAACTCCATGTCCTCCAGCGGGATGCCCCGGCGGTAGACGGCGGCCTGGCCGTCACCGGTGAGGGTGTGCGCGTTGGAGGTGACCTTGAAGAACTTGCCGCAGCCGCCGGAGGCGTAGATCACGGACTTCGCCTGGAAGACGTGGATCTCACCGGTGGCCAGCTCGTAGGCGACCACACCGGCGGACTTCTTGACGCCGTCGACCTCGGTGATCAGCTGGTCCAGGACGTAGAACTCGTTGAAGAACTCCACGCCCTCCTTGACGCAGTTCTGGTACAGCGTCTGGAGGATCATGTGACCGGTGCGGTCCGCGGCGTAGCAGGACCGGCGGACCGGGGCCTCGCCGTGGTTGCGGGAGTGACCGCCGAAGCGGCGCTGGTCGATGGTGCCGTTCGGCGTCCGGTTGAACGGCAGGCCCATCTTCTCCAGGTCGAGGACGGAGTCGATGGCCTCCTTCGCCAGGATCTCGGCGGCGTCCTGGTCGACCAGGTAGTCACCGCCCTTGACCGTGTCGAAGGTGTGCCACTCCCAGTTGTCCTCCTCCACGTTGGCCAGCGCGGCGGCCATGCCGCCCTGCGCGGCGCCCGTGTGGGAGCGGGTCGGGTAGAGCTTCGTCAGGACGGCCGTGCGGCTGCGCTTGGTCGCCTCGATGGCGGCCCGCATACCGGCGCCACCGGCGCCGACGATGACGGTGTCGTACTTGTGTACCTTCATGAGTTCTCGCAGCCCCGTGCCTAGCGGATGTTCGGGTCGAAGGTGAAGATCACCAGCGTGCCCAGCAGGATGGTGAACACCGTGGCGGTGTACAGCAGGCCCTTGAGCCACAGGCGGGTGTTCGGGCGCTCCGCGTAGTCGTTGATGACCGTGCGCAGGCCGTTGGCGCCGTGCAGCATCGCCAGCCACAGCATCAGCAGGTCCCAGACCTGCCAGAACGGGGAGGCCCAGCGGCCGGCCACGAAGGCGAAGCCGATCTTGGAGACGCCGCCGTCCAGCACGAGCTGGATGAGCAGGTGGCCGATGACGAGGACGACCAGCACGACGCCGGACAGCCGCATGAAGAGCCAGGCGGCCATCTCGAAGTTGCCACGGGTGGTCTTCGGGGTCTTCTTGGTGCGCTTGCGCGGGGGCTCGATCAGCGGGGCCGGGTTGTCCACCGTGTAGACGGAGGAACCCGCGCCCTCGACGGGGCCGATACCGGAAGCGGTCTTCTCAGTGGTCGACATGCGCGTCAGCTCCCGAACAGTTCACGAGCGGCGTGGCCGAGGACGGGGTAGATCGCCCCGATCATGAGCACGACCCACAGGACGACGACGGTCCAGAGCATCTGCTTCTGGTAGCGGGCGCCCTTGATCCAGAAGTCGACGGCGATGACGCGCAGACCGTTGAGTGCGTGGAAGAGGATGGCGGCGACGAGGCCGTACTCCAGCAGCGCGACGATCGGCGACTTGTACGTGGCCACGACCTGGTCGTAGGCCTCGGGGACACACGGACGAGTGCGGTGTCCAGCACGTGAACGAACAGGAAGAAGAAGATGAGGACGCCGGTGACTCGGTGAGCCACCCAGGACCACATTCCTTCCCGGCCGCGGTACAGCGTTCCAGCCGGCACGGAAGTTTCCTCCGGGAGCGGGGATTGGGGCCGGCCGGCTTCTCTGTCGGTCGGGCCCGGCCGGTACGGTCCACCGGCCCTCAGCATCGTAGCGACGGTTGCCTGCGGCGCTCACAGGGGCCTGCCGGTGTGATCAAAGTTGCACGCGAAGGGGGTATCCGGGGCGGCTACCGGGGTGGGATCCGGTCCTGATTGCCGGGTGCGGGGGATTTGGGCCCTCGTGCCGTTCCCGGGGCCCGGAGGATGTGCGCCAGCCGCCCCCGGCGAGGCGGCGGAGTTCTTCCGCCGTCACCTCCCGCTCCTCGTCCGGATCGTTGGTCAATCGTGACCGGATGGCTTCCAGGACGTGGTCGAGCGTCTCGGCCGGCGGGATGCCGTCGAGGCAGATGACGAACACATGGCCGAACCGCGCCTCGTACGCCGCGTGGGCCGCGCGCAGGGCCGTGTGGGCCGCCGAGTACGTGTCCTGCGGCAGGGGCGGCAGTGCCTCCGTCGCCAGGGCCTCCGCCAGGTCCTGCGGTGTCAGGTCGTACGCCGCCTCGTCGGCCGCCGCCAGCAGGGCGGGCAGGTCGGGGTAGGGGCGGTGGGCGGCGACGCGGTGCGCCCAGCGCCGGCTGCGCAGGCAGGCGAGGAGGGTGTGGACGGCCTCCTCGTGCGGTGCGCCGTTGAAGCGGGCCAGGGGGTGCTCGCCGCCCGCCGGGACGGCGCGGGTTTGCACCGGCACCGGTATGGCGACTCGGCCGGAGAGGTCTGGAAGACGGTGCGCAGGCAGCGTGGGGTCCTCGTGGGCGTCACGTGTGTGTCGGCAGGGGATCTTGTGAGAGTTGTGACGTCACGTTACCGAGTGAGGCCATGGATGTCCGAGGGGTGCCCGGATTTCACCCGAACGGGAGAGTTTCGGAACATGTGGTGGACGCAGGGTGGCGTCGGCGGCCGTAGGTTGACGTCGTGAGCCAGCACGGGCGCCGGTCCCCGGCGCGGAAGGTCAGGCAGCGGGCGATCGTCGCCGGCGCGGCGGTCGTCGCGCTCGGCGCCGGCGTGGGGTGTGGGCCGCCGGCGGGGACGGCGGCGGACGGTCCGCGGTGTCGCCCGCCGAGGCGCCGACCAGCGCCCGGCCGAGTCCCAGCCGCTCCTACCCGCTCTCCGAGGAGCCGCGCACCATACCCGCCGTGCGCGAGCACGAGGCCGCGCGCGGCCCCGGCTGGCAGCCGGAGCGCGGCCACCGGGTCGTCGTCGCCGACGACCGCCGGCTCGCCGACGAGGGCGGCTCATAGCCCGCGAGCTGGGCATGGCGTACGCGGGCGAGAAGGACGACGAGCGGCCCGGGGACCTGCGGCTGGAGGTGGGCGGCGGCAACGCCGGCGAGGGGCCGGCCCGAGTCCTACACCCTCACCGTCCGGGACGGGCGGGTGACGATCAGCGCACCGGCCGACGCGGGCGTCTTCTACGGCACCCGCACCCTGAAGCAGGCGGTGCACGACGGGGGCACGGCGCCCGAGGGCGTCGTCCGCGACGAGCCGGCCAAGGAGCGGCGCGGGTTCATGCTGGACATCGCCCGCAAGCACTACGACGCCGAGTGGATCAAGGACCGGATACGCGAGCTGGGCGACCTGAAGTTCAACGAGCTGGGCCTGCACTTCTCCGACGACCAGGGCTTCCGCATCGAGTCCGACTCGCACCCCGAGGTCGTCTCCGCCGACCACCTGACCAAGGCGCAGGTCAAGGAGATCGTCGACCTCGCGGCCGAACGGCACATCGAGGTCGTGCCCGAGATCGACTCGCCCGGCCACCTCGGCGCCGTCATCGCCGCCCACCCCGACCTCCAGCTGCGCAACGCCCAGGGCACCCCGACCCGCGGCGCCATCGACATCTCCAAGGCCGAGTCGGCCGAGATCGTCGACGACCTGCTGAACGAGTACGCCGACGTCTTCCCCGGCTCCCAGTGGCACCTCGGCGGCGACGAGTACCAGGCGCTGACCGTGTCCGACCCGCAGGCCTCCTACCCGCAGCTGGCCGCCGCCGCCCGCGAGCGCTACGGCCCCGGCGCCACCGTCGCCGACCTGACCACCGGCTGGCTCGACGACCGGGCCAGGACGGTCCGGGCGCACGACCGCACGCCGCGGGCCTGGAACGACGGCTTCTTCCGCGACACCTCCGTGCGCCCCGCGGCCGGTCTCCAGGTCGCCTACTGGACCGGCAAGGAGATCGGCGCCCGGCAGCCCGTGGAGTACCTGGCGGCCGGACGCGAGGTGATCAACTACAACGACGAGTTCCTCTACTACGTGCTCGGCGAGCCGCAGACCTTCGTCTACCCGACCGGCGAGCGCATCTACGAGCAGTGGACCCGCGCGTGCTGCGCGGCACCCAGCCGGTCCCGGCCGAGTACGACGACCAGATCCTCGGCGGCAGCTTCGCGGTGTGGGGCGACATCGCCAACGCCCAGACCCAGGCCCAGGTCGCGGACGGCATCCGGCTGCCCCTCGCGGCGACCGTCCAGAAGCTGTGGGACCCGGGCGGCCCGAGCTGTCCTGGGACTCCTTCCGGGCCCTGGCGGACCGCCTGACCTGAGCGGCGGCGCAGCTCACCGGCGCCACGGATTGTCCGATACGGCTGCGGACCGCCGTACGGCTGTGGTGATGTGTGGACGAGTCGAACACACGCCGGGGGGAGCCGGGACATGGGCTACTGGGGTACTTCGTCGTGGGCCGCGCGCAGCGGCCGCTCGCGGAACTGGACGCGCTGGCGGGCGCCGAGGGCATGACGCGGCGCACCTCCGCGCCGGACGGATGGCAGGTGTGGGAGTACCCGGGCGCCGACGGCGACGTCGGCAACATGCGGGACCTGGCCGACGAGACCGGAGCCCCGGCGCTGTTCGGCTACGTCATGGACAGCGACTGCGTCGTCCTGGAGGCGGCGGCCCCGAGAGCGGGGCGTGGACGACCTGCCTGGTGCGGGCCGCCATGGCCGGCTACCTCGGCGCGGAGAACGAGGGCCTGACGCTGGAGGACTACTTCCTCGACCCCCGCGACGCGGCCGACCGGGCCGTCGCCTGGGCCGCCGAGGCCGGACGCGACGCGAACCCGCGGGAGCTGGTCGACCTCCTCACCGCCGAACCCGGTCCCCAGGCCGAAAACCTCTTCTTCCGCTTCCTCGACCGGCTGGGCGTCGTCCCGCTGTGACACTCCCGAGCCGTCGCACGCAGTAAAGGGAAGTCCGGGTTCCGTGACTGCGAGCGGGCCGAAACGGCACGAAATGGGAGGCATGCATGAGCCTGGTGGAGCTGATCGCGCAGGCCGACGAGCGCGGGCTGGCCGCGAGCGGGCTGGCTTGTCTGGATCGGTGCGTGCCCCTGCTGGGCGGTGACGACGACGTGCTGCGCCCCTGTGGGGCAGCCTCGCCGCCGACGGCGACGCGAAGGCCTGGGGCACGCTGCTCGACGAGGCCCGCGCCGCCCTCCCCGCCGCCGCGCAGTCCGGTGACGAGGCCGGCGACCTCGCCCGGCGCATGCTGGCCGCCGCGCCCGTCGCCTGGCCGGACCCGGGCCTGCGGGCCTGGGCCGACGCCTGCTCCGTCGCCTCCCTCCAGATCCACCGGCTCCTCGACCCCGGCGCCGACCCGGGCGCGGCCGACGTGCGCGGCGAGGGCGGCGCGCAGGACGCGTCCCCGCTCGTCGCCGCCGAGCTGCGCCGGCAGGTCACCGTGCTCGAACTGCTCGCCGGACACGGCCCGAGCGGGCTGCGCCGCGCCCTGGACGTGACCACCGAGGGCCGCCGCGTGCTGCGCGCGGTCGTCTCCCGCCGGGCGCGCGGCACGGGCTGACGGACCGCGTCTGTGACCGTCCTGCGGGGGAGCCGGGGTGGCCGTGGGGTGGTCCTGCGCCGGTTGCGGAAAGCCCCCGGATCCCCGTGACGAATCGCCGCCCGGCAGCGCTTTTGCTGGTGTGACGACTGAGACGACCGGTACGACGGCACAGCAGACCAGGCCCTCGGCGGCGGCCAAGCCCGCCCGGTGGGCCGCGGACATGGTGGCGACGATGCGCGAGGGCGCACGGCTGCGCCTGGACTACTCCGCGCAGAGCCTGTGGCGCGTCGACCGGATGATCGACGACATCCGGGCGAGGGAGCGCCGACGGCCGCCGTGGAGACGGTGCTGCGCGGCTTCGGCGCCTACGCGGGCGAGGTGATCGCCCGGCAGACGGGCGCCGAGTGGTGGGCGACCGGCGGCGACCACTGGGTGCGCACCCCCGACGGCCGCCTCTGGGACCCCTTCGACGAGGCCCGCCGCTGCTTCGCCGGCCACGGCTCCCTGCGGCTGCTGTGCCGCGACGCGATGACCGGGAACGCCCGGCTGCCGTAGGCGGGGACGGATCCCCGCCCACGGCGGCCGGCGGACGGCCCTACGGGGTCAGCGTCTGGCCGAGGCGGGCCCCCGCGGGGTGCCGAGGGTGCTGCGCCAGTAGTACACGTGGCCGTCGGTGCTGATTCCGCTGCTGCCGCTGTCGAGCTGGAGGACGGTGCCGTCGTAGGCGTTCTCGCCCTCCGCGCCCAGGGCGAGGTCGGCACGGCCCCAGCCGGACAGGTCCTTCAGGACCACCGAGGAGCCGAGCCGGTCGTGCGGCTCGGTCGCGCCGCCGATGCCGGCGGTGTCCTGGTGGAAGCCCTGCGCCCCGGAGCCGGTCAGGCCCGAGGAGGTGCCCCGGAACAGCAGGACCATGCCCGCGTCGGTCTGGTTCGCGCCGCTGCGGGTGATGTCCTCACCGGGCATGCCGGCCAGCACGTCGGCGTGGCCGTCCCCGTCCTGGTCGCCGACGGAGACCGACACGCCCAGGGCGTCACCGCCCTCGCCGCCGCCCGGGACCCCGGAGGTGTCCTGGTGGACGGTGCGCATGCCGCTGGTGGTGAACCCGGTCGCACTGCCCGGCACGACGGTGACCTGCCCGCCGGTGTGCGCTCCGGACTCGGAGGTGTACGGCTGGCCGACGGCGATGTCGTCGTAGCCGTCGCCGTCGACGTCGCCCGCGTCGAGGGCGCGTCCGCCCTTGACCGACAGCACGCTCACCTTGACCAGGCCCGACGCCGAGCCCTTGAACCAGGTGATGCGGCCGGTGCCGGACTGGTCGCGGTAGTTGAGCGCGACGTCCGCGTAGCCGTCGCGGTTGAAGTCGCCCGAGGCGGCGTCGGTGGCGGCGACCGCGCCGGTCGCGGAGGTCAGCTTGCCGTACTGGGTGGTGCCCGCGCTCAGCCGGACGTTCCAGCTGCCGCCGTTGCCGGTGCCCGCGGCGAAGACGTCGGCCTTGCCGTCGGCGTCGAAGTCGCCGACGGCGAGGGCCGTGCCCAGCCGGGCGCCGGAGCCGGTGACCCCGGTGGTGGTGTACGTGTGGCCGGAGTCGAGACCGGGGCCGTACAGCACCGTCACGGAGCCGCGGTCGGCCTGCGTCCAGTCCTCGCCGGGTGCGCCGGCCACCAGGTCGGCGTGGCCGTCGCCGTTGACGTCGCCCCACGCGGTCGTGGCGCCGAAGTCGTCGCCGGACTCGGCACCGCCGGGCACGCCGGGGCTGTTCTGGGTCAGCGTGAACCGGGCCGAGCCGACCGGGCCCTCGGTGCCGCCGGGCACGACGACCAGGCTCCCGGCCCAGCTCGACGTCCGCGGCAGGCCGGCGACCAGCTCGGTGACGCCGTCGCGGTCGGTGTCGGAGGTCGGGATCGCCGAGCCGGCGCCGGGGCCGGCGGCGAAGCGGCGGATCTCACCGAGCCGGGCGTACAGCGCCTCGCCCGGGCATGCGGTGGCGTAGCCGTCGCGGTGACCGGAGATGGTGTTCAGCGTGGCCTCGTCGCCGGCCTTCCACACCCCGGTGTCACCGGCGGCGGTCAGCGTGACCTTGCCGTCCGGGTCACCGCCGTACTGGCCCAGCTTCCACGCGGCGACGCGGGCCACCGACTCCAGCGCGGCCCGGGACGGCCGGCCGGCCGGGACGCCCTTGGCGGGGTCGCCGTGGAAGTCGCCGAGGACGGCGATGCCGGTGGAGTAGCCGTTGAAGCCGTAGGTGTGCGCGCCCTGCACCGGCAGGTCGGCGCCGCCGCCGCGGCCCTCGAAGATCTGGCCGCACTTGTCGACCAGGAAGTTGTAGCCGATGTCGTTCCAGCCGTTGACGTCGGTGTGGTACGCCATGATGCCGCGCACGATCGACGCCGACTGGGCGCAGCTGTAGCTGTTCGAGCCGACCGTGTGGTGGACGAACACGGCCTGGACGGCGTCGAGGTAGGTGGGCGGGTCCTCGACCTTCGACTCGTCCGCGCCCCACTGCGCCCGGCTGGTGAGGGGCGGCCGGGTGACGGTGGACGGCGGGGCGGTGGGCACGGTCGCGGTCGGGGAGGGCGACACGGAGGCCGAGGGCGACGCCGGGTCCGAGGGGGCGCCGCTGTCCGAGGGGGACGGCGCGGTGTCCGTGGCGGTGCCGGTGGGGGAGCCGGTGGCGGTGCCGTCGCCCGGTTCCGGCGACGCGGTGGGCTCCGCCGTGCCCGGGGCCGTCTGCGTGGCCGTCGGCTCCGGCGTGGCGGTCTCGGCGGCGAACGCGGCCGGTTCGAGGGCGTCGGCGCCGGGCCGGGTCTCGGCCTCGGTCACCACGCCCGGGTCCACGAGGTCGACCCGGAGACCCTTCGGCAGGCCCGTGCTCGACGTGCCGTCCGCGTGCACGACCCGGACCTCGACACCGTCGGACGGGCCGACCCACAGCGGCTCCGACGCGCCCCGCATGCCGGGCCGTATCCGCTCCGGCCGGTCCGCGCCCGGCTCCAGCTCCCGCCACGCGCTCCACTCGCCGTCCGCGACGCTCCGGGTGCGCACCTGCGCCGTGCCGTCGAGCTTCTTGGCCGCCCCGGTCCAGGAGACCCCGAGGAGGGAGAACTCCTCCGTGCCGGTGCGCGGCAGTTCGTGCCTGCCGTTGCCGGTTCCCTTCAGCGCGATGCTGCGGACCTTCACCGGCCGCTTGTCCCGGCCGGTGGCACCGGGCTCCGCGGAGGGACCGGCGAGGGCGTACGTCACCACGCCCCCACCCCCAGGACCACCGCACCGAGCGTGATCCAGGCTCTGCGCTTCAGACTCAGGGGTCTGTACGCGTGCGACGACTTACGTCGGCTCAAGACGAATACACCTCAAAGAACGCCGTGGGCGGCCGGGACGGCCGCGGAAGAAGAGTGGGCGAGGCTCACCGGTCACGGGATGGCTCGCTGTCCCCCAGCGGAGCGCGGTGGGAAAACATCACACCGCAGCGCGGGAAGTGACGAGAGTCACCTCTCGGGTGGTGCGCCGGTGACCGGTGCGGGTCGGGTGACGACGTACGACAGGCGCGAAGGGTTGTACGGCGGGCGCCGATCGGGGGTGTGAACATCGGCACCTCCGGCGCCCGTGTCGATCGCGGGGCGGGATCCGCTGGGAGAGGCGGAGGGCCGGGGCGTGCCCTTTACGGACGCGGCGGGGTGCCGCGCACCGCGGTCGAGCGAGGGGCGGAGATCCGATGGGCCGGGCGGACGGGCGGGTGGCGCACGCACGGGTGGCGCACGGGCGGGTGGCGCACGCGCGCGAGATGCCGTCGTACGCGGCGGCCTTCGTCGCCCGTGTCACGGCCCGCAACCGGCTGCCGCTGGACTACTCCGTGGCCAGCCTCCGCGTGGTCGACTTCATGGTCGACGGCCTGCGCAAGGGCGGGGCGGGGCCGGAACGGGCGCAGGAGGTGCTGTTCGGGCTCGGCGTGTACGTGGGCGAGGTGCTCGTGCGCCGGGGCGGGGCGGTGTGGGTGGACTTCGACGCCGCCCAGCGGGCCCTCTTCGGACAGCCCGTCGGGGTGCGGATGCCGGACGGGCGGGTGTGGAACCCCCTCGGCAAGGTGCGCAAGCGGTTCGAACTGGGCGGGCCGGAGGAGTCGTTGCAGACCTTCTGGCTGACGCTGCACGGCCGGGCACGGCGGGCGCCGGCCTGAGGCCCGCCCCGGCCGGCTGTGACGTTTCCGTGCGCCACGGCGCTGATGACCTTGGGGCGTCGACGCGGACCGGGTGCGCAGGGCCCGACGCACGACCTGCCGGGGCACCAGCGCCCGGCACCAACCGAACCGGTACGAACGAGGACGGTCTTGGGCCAGGGAGGGGAACCCCGCCGCGTACAGGCGTACGACGGGGAACTGGGCGCCGCGGTCGAGCGTGCCCAGCGCGGGGACGAGGCCGCGTTCGCCGTCGCCTACCGGCTGGTGCAGCCCGGGCTGCTCGGCTATCTGCGGGCATCGTCGGCGACGACGCCGAGGACGTGGCGTCCGACGCCTGGCTGGAGATCGCCCGGGACCTGGGCCGCTTCCAGGGGGACGGCGCCGGTTTCCGGGGCTGGACCGCGACGATCGCCCGGCACCGGGCGCTGGACCATCTGCGACGGCAGCGGGTACGGCCGCGGACGGCGGCGCTGGAGCAGGACGTCCTGCAACTGCCGGCGCCGCACAGCACCCACGACCAGGCCCTGGAGTCCCTCTCCACGGAGCGGGCCCTGGACCTGGTGCGGGACTGCCGCGCGACCAGGCCGAGGCCGTGCTGCTGCGGGTCGTCGTCGGCCTGGACGGCCCCGCCGCGGCGCGCGTGCTGGGCAAGCGGCCGGGCGCCGTGCGCACCGCCGCCTACCGGGGCCTGCGGCGGCTGGCCCGCGCCCTCGGCGGTACGGGTGTGACGCCCGGGAAGCCCGGAACGCTGGGGGAGTCGGAATGAACGCGAGGGACGGCGGACCGCCGGACACGGACGCCGGACGGGAATCGGACATGGGTGAACCGCACAGGCACGACGGAGCCCCGGGCCGCCGGCACACACACCGCACCGCGCCGCCCCCGGCGCACCACCCCGCACCCGAGGTCGCGCCCGGCTCGACGCCCGCCCCGCGTCCGGCTCGACGCCCGCCCCCGCACCCGGCTCGACACCCGCCCCCGCGTCCGAGGCAGCGCCCAGCCCTTCGCCCGGCCCGACGCCCGCCCCCGCGTCCGAGGCCGCGCCCGGCCGTACGCCCCCCTCTGCTTCCGGTCCCGTGGACGGCCTGGCCGCCCTGGAGGCGGTGCTGGCCGCGGCCGTGCGCGAGGGCGCCGTCGACCCGGAGGGCGAGGCCCACGCGGTGGCCGCCTTCCGCGCCGCCCGCGACGCCGGCGCCCACCGGGCGCGCACCAGGCGCCGGGACGACTGGCGGCCGGCCGCGGGCCGGCGCACCCGGCGTTCGCTCCGGGCCACCCTGACGGTCTTCCTCGCCAGCCTCACGCTGGGCGGTGTCGCGGTGGCGGCCATCGGCTCGGCCGGCTCCCCGGACGAGGGGCGCGGCGAGCCTGAGCGGGCCGAGCCGAGCGCGTCCGCCGGGACCGTGCCCGGCGCCGGCGGATCCGCCTCGCCGCGGACGTCCCCCGGCGGTGGGCCGGCCGGCCCGGCGGGCCGCTCCGACGCTCCCGGCCGTGACGCGGCCGCGGAGGACGCCGAGGCACGGTGCCGTGCCTACGAGAACGAGAACATCGACGGCCGCGGCCGGGCCCTCGACTCCACGGCGTGGCGGCGACTCGCCGACGCCGCGGGAGGGGCGGACCGGATCGCCGCGTACTGCGCGGAGCTGACCGCGCCCGGCCGCAGGGGCGAGGCCGCCGACACGGGCGGCGCGGACGGGCCCGACGGTTCGGACCGTCCGGGCGGCCCGGGCGGCGCCGGCGGTTCCGGTGGCTCGGGCGGTGCCAGCGGCTCGGGCGGCTCGGGTGGAGCGGACGGTGCCCGGGACGCGGGCGGTACCGGTGGTGCGGGCGGCTCCGGCGACCCCGGGGCCGGGGCATCGGAGACCGGCGGCGGGCGCGGAGCGGACGCGGACGCACAGCCGGGCTCCGGCGGGACCTCGGGCGGAGGCGAGCAGCCGCGCACGGGCGAGGAGCCGGCTTCCGGCGGGCAGCCGGGCGCCGACACCGGCCGGACCGGCGGGAACGGCGATTCCAGCAGGACCGGCGGGAACGGCTCAGACGGCAACGGCGGCGGCGCCGACGGGAACGGGTGAGGCCGGCCCCGTCCCGCGCGGCCGCAGAAGCGCCGGCCGGGGGCGACGGGGAAGAGGTACGTGAGCCCTCGCCGGCGCTGACGCCGGCGGTCTCCGCGTGCGGGCCGTGCTGCCCGCGCGGGGACGGGCGCCGGCCGGCTGCGCGGGTGCGCCCGGGGCGGGCGGCGGCGCCAAGGCAACGGCCGGGGCCGCCACCCCCCACAGGAGAGGCCCCGGCCGTCGCGCGGCACGGGCCGCGCGGCGGCCCGTACTACCTACAGCGCCGACGCTGCGTTTTGTGTCACACCCCTGAGCGTCACGGGTTAGTTGCAGCTTGTACGGCCATCCGAGGGGACATGGACGGGGAGCGGTTTCAAGACGTAACGTGCCTTTCGCGCCGGAGTGCGGAGGGCGGTGCCCCCGCGTCAGACCGCGGTGGACCACCGCGGGGAGCCAGGCAGATTCAGGCGCAAAGAGAGGCGCGCGGGGTGCTGGGGGACGACGCGGATCTGACCGCCGCGGTGCGCGCGGCACAGGACGGAGACGAGACGGCGTTCCGGACTGTGTACCGCACGGTGCACCCGCGGCTGCTCGGGTATGTACGGACGCTGGTCGGCGATCCGGACGCCGAGGACGTGGCGTCCGAGGCGTGGCTGCAGATCGCCCGTGACCTGGACCGGTTCAGCGGCGACGCGGACCGCTTCCGCGGCTGGGCCGCCCGGATCGCCCGCAACCGCGCCCTGGACCACATCCGTATGCGCGGACGCCGGCCCGCGATCGGCGGCGACGAGACCGAGCTGACCGGCAAGCCCGCCGAGTCCGACACCGCCGGCGAGGCCATCGAGGCGCTGGCCACGGGCAACGCCCTGTCGCTGATCGCCCGCCTGCCGCAGGACCAGGCGGAGGCCGTCGTGCTGCGGGTCGTCGTGGGCCTCGACGCCAAGACCGCCGCCGAGACCCTGGGCAAGCGTCCCGGCGCCGTCCGCACCGCGGCCCACCGCGGCCTGAAGCGCCTGGCCGAGCTGATCGGCGACGATCCGGAATCGGCGGGCGCGCTCGACGCCCTGCCCGCGCCGCGAGAACCGCGCGGGCGCGCGGTGACGTCCGCGAGTGTGACGCAAAGCGTTGCGCGGACGCAGAAGGACATGTGATGGCCGACGAGCAGGACAGGTGGCTGGACCGCAGGACGGCGGAGCTCTTGCTGCGCGGAACCTCACCGGACGCCGTGGACCCCGCGGCCCGGCAGCGGGCCGAACGGCTCGCCGCCACGCTCGCCGCCCTCACCCCCGTACCCCCTCCGACCAGCGAGGAACTCCCCGGCGAGGCCGCCGCCCTGGCCGCGTTCCGCAAGGCGCGCGCCGAGCGGGCCGACGCGCGGGACGGCATGCCCGCCGCCCTCGCCGACGGCTCCGGTGCCCGGCCCCGCGACGCCGGGCTGGTCCGCATCGGCGGCCCGGGCGACGCCCCCGCGCCCCCGCGCCGGTGGCGCCCGCTGCGCCTGGCGCTGGCCGCGTCGCTGACCGTCGGGCTCATCGGCGGGGCGGCGGCAGCGGCCGGAACCGGAGTCCTGCCGACGCCGTTCGGCGGGGACGAGCCCACGCCCGGCGCGTCCGTCTCCGCCGCCGTGAGCCCCGACGGAACCGATCAGCCGCTGGTGGAGCCGCCGGTGCCGTCGGTGCCGGGCTCCGCCGGCGCCACCACGGCCGGCCCCGGTGCCGCCGACCGGACCGGCCCCGCCGATCCCGGGGCCGGCGGCACGGCGCGGGACACGGCGGACGACGGCACGGCCGCCCTGCCCGGTGACACCACCGGCGACGCGACCGGCGACGGCGAGGGCCGTTCGGCGGGCGGGCGCAACGGCATCGTCACCGCCTGCCGGGACCTGCGGGCGGGCAAGGACCTCGACCGGGTGCGCCGGCGTGCCCTCACCGACGCGGCCGGCAGCGGCGGCGCCGCCCGGGTGTGGACGTACTGCAAGGCCCTGCTGGCCGGCGCCGACGCGGAGCGCCGCGGGGGCGAGGACGGCGGCACGGCCACCCGGCCCGGCGACGTCCTGTCGGGCGGCGACGGCCGCGGCGGCACGGACGAGGACGACGACAAGGACCAGGACGACGGCACCGGCCGGGCCGACGGCACGGGCCGTACCGACGGCGGCGGCAGGCAGGACAAGGGCGGCCGGGACAAGAAGGGCAGGGGCGGCAAGAAGGCGGGAAGCGGCGACGCCGCGGGCGACGGCCCCGGCACACGCCCGCGGGCCCGCGGCGCCCAGGACCGGCCGGGCCGCGCGAGCCGCCCGGCCCGCGCCGTGCACGCCGGCACCGGCCTCCGTCCCGCCGACACCGGCTCCGACCTGCGGCGTTCCGGGTTCGCGGAAAAGTTCTTCCCGGGGGTGTGACACTTTTCGGCGCCGCGGCGCAGTACTGAGTGAGCCGACTGGTCATCGGCTGTCGCACCGAGCCGGGGTTCCCCCGTACCCACGGCTCGTGCACCTGGCGCGGGCGGGACACGTTCCCCCGGTCCCGCCCGCGCCCCGCTCTCACCGCCGCCGCGCGGCTCCCGCCGCGGTACGGCCGTCGCAGCCCACCGCCCTCACCGGTGCACGACGACCTTGTCCCCCGTCCTCACCTGCGCGTACAGCGCGGCGACGGCCGCCTCGTCGCCGACGTTGACGCAGCCGTGCGAGGCGCCGGCGTAGCCGCGGGCCGCGAAGTCGGACGAGAAGTGCACGGCCTGCCCGCCGCTGAAGAACATCGCGTACGGCATCGGGGTGTCGTACAGCGTCGACCAGTGGTTCCGGGACTTCCAGTAGACCTTGAACACGCCCTCCCGGGTCGGCGTGTACCGGGAGCCGAACCGCACCGCCATGGTGGACACCGTCCGCCCGTCGATCATCCAGCGCAGGGTCCGGCTCTCCTTGCTGACGCACAGCACCCGGCCGGTCCGGCAGCGCGGGTCGGGCGGCGCGGGCGGCTGCCCGCCCATCAAGTACAGCTCCCACTTCCCCGGTTCGCGTGTCATCCGCAGCAGCCGCTGCCAGGTGACGGTGTCCGTCCGGCCGGTCCGCGGCAGCCCGCGCTTGCCCTGGAAGCCGCGCACGGCCCGTTCCGTGAGGTCGTCGTAGGTGCCGGTCGGCCCGTCGAAGAGCCATTCCACCTGCCGCAGCCGGGCCTGGAGTTCGCGCACGTCCCGGCCGGTGTCGCCGCGCGACCAGAGCACCGGACCGGGCGTCCGCGGCGCCCGCCGCCGGGGCCCGGCCGGTCGTCCGCGCGGCCGCCGGCCGGGTCGTCCGTGCGGTCGGCCGGCGCAGGGCCGTCCGTGCGGTCGCCGGCCGGTGGCGGCGCGGTCCTGGTGACCTCGACCCGCACCGGCGAGCCCGGCCCCCGTCGGCCGGCCGCACGGTGCAGCCGCCCGCCGCCATCGCGACCGCCACCGACACCGCCAGCACACCGGCCCCGCCCCTCCCCGAGCCCCTCCACCGCACCATCGCCGCACCCCTGCCTCTCGCCATGACCACCCCCGGGCGTCACCTGAGATGTTCCCCGCGGATGACGGGCGGCGAACGGCGCGGCATCGTGGGGGAGACGGCGACGACGCGAAAGGCGGCAGACCATGGCGGATGACCCGGTGCGGGAGTCGGAGTCCAAACTGCCCGTCCAGCCGGTCTACGGACCCGCCGACCTGGAGGGCTGGGACCCGGCGGAGCAGCTGGGCGAGCCCGGCGCGTACCCGTTCACGCGGGGCGTCTACCCGACGATGTACACCCGCCGTCCGTGGACGATGCGCCAGTACGCCGGCTTCGGCACGGCGGCGGAGTCCAACGCCCGCTACCGGCAGCTGATCGAGCACGGCACCACGGGTCTGTCGGTCGCCTTCGACCTGCCCACCCAGATGGGCCACGACTCCGACGCCCCGCTCGCGCACGGCGAGGTCGGCAAGGTCGGTGTGGCCGTCGACTCGGTCGACGACATGCGCGTGCTGTTCGGCGGGATCCCGCTGGACCGGGTGTCGACGTCCATGACGATCAACGCGCCCGCCGCGCTTCTGCTCCTCATGTACCAGCTGGTGGCGGAGGAACAGGGCGTGAGCGCCGACCGGCTGACCGGCACGGTGCAGAACGACGTGCTGAAGGAGTACATCGCGCGCGGGACGTACATCTTCCCGCCGAAGCCGTCGCTGCGGCTGGCCGCGGACATCTTCGCGTACTGCGGGGCCGAGATCCCGAAGTGGAACACGATCTCGATCTCCGGCTACCACATGGCCGAGGCGGGGGCCTCGCCCGCGCAGGAGATCGCCTTCACCCTCGCCAACGGCATCGAGTACGTGCGCACGGCCGTCGCGGCCGGGATGCACGTGGACGACTTCGCGCCGCGCCTGTCGTTCTTCTTCGTCGCCCGGACGACGATCCTGGAGGAGGTCGCCAAGTTCCGGGCCGCCCGCCGGATCTGGGCGCGGGTGATGAGGGAGGAGTTCGGCGCGCGGAACCCCAGGTCGCTGATGCTGCGGTTCCACACGCAGACGGCCGGCGTGCAGCTCACCGCGCAGCAGCCGGAGGTGAACCTGGTGCGGGTCGCGGTCCAGGCCCTCGCGGCCGTCCTCGGCGGCACCCAGTCGCTGCACACCAACTCCTTCGACGAGGCCATCGCCCTGCCCACCGACAAGTCCGCCCGCCTAGCGCTGCGCACCCAGCAGGTCCTCGCGTACGAGACGGACGTGACGGCGACCGTCGACCCGTTCGCCGGGTCCTACGCGGTCGAGAGGCTGACCGACGACGTCGAGGCGGCGGCGCGGGACCTGATGCGGCGGGTGGAGGAGTTCGGCGGTGCCGTCGAGGCGATCGAGCGCGGCTTCCAGAAGGAGGAGATCGAACGCAACGCGTACCGCATCGCGCAGGAGACGGACGCGGGGGAGCGGGTGGTGGTCGGCGTCAACCGGTTCCGGCTGGACGAGGAGGAGCCGTACGAGCCGCTGCGGGTGGACCCGGCCATCGAGGCGCGGCAGGCGGAGCGGCTGGCGAAGCTGCGGGCCGAGCGGGACCGGGCCGCGGTGACCTCGGCACTGGCGGCGCTGCGCAGGGCCGCCGAGGGCTCGGACAACGTGCTGTACCCGATGAAGGAGGCGCTGCGGGCCCGCGCCACGGTCGGCGAGGTCTGCGGCGCGCTCCGCGAGATGTGGGGCGCCTACGAGCCGTCCGAACGGTTCTGACGGGCCGGGCGGGGAGTGTCGCAGGCGCGTGCGACACTCCCTTCCATGTTCGGCGTCATCGATCTGCCCACCTACCTGGCGGGCGTGCTCCTCATCGTCCTGCTCCCCGGTCCCAACTCGCTGTACGTCCTCTCGGTCGCCGCCCGCCACGGGGTGCGCGCCGGGTACCGCGCCGCCGCCGGCGTGTTCTGCGGCGACACGGTGCTGATGACGCTGTCGGCCGCCGGCGTCGCCTCGCTGCTCCAGGCCAACGCCGTGCTGTTCGGCATCGTGAAGTACGCGGGCGCCGGCTATCTGACCTGGCTGGCCGTCGGCATGCTGCGCGCCGCCTGGGGGATGTGGCGGACGCGGCGGCGGACCGCCGAGCGGGCGGTGGCCCCGGACGCGGCCGGCGCCGACGAGCGCCCCTACCGCCGGGCGCTGGTCATCAGCCTCGTCAACCCGAAGGCGATCCTGTTCTTCGTCGCGTTCTTCGTGCAGTTCGTCGACCCGGGGTACGCCTACCCGGCCCTGTCCTTCGTGGTGCTCGGCGCCTTCGCGCAGCTGGCCAGCCTCCTGTACCTGAGCGCGCTGATATTCGGCGGCACCCGGCTGGCCGCCGCCTTCCGCCGCCGCCGGCGTCTGTCGGCGGGGGCGACCTCGGCGGCGGGCGCGCTCTTCCTGGGCTTCGCGGTCAAGCTGTCGCTCTCCAGCGCCTGACGCCCGGCGTCCCTACCGCAGGCCGACGCGGGCCAGGTATCCGGTGAGCCCGGCTGCCCCCGCGTCGGCGGCCCAGCCGACGTGCCCGTCCGGCCGTACGAGGAAGAGGCCGGCCCCGTAGGGCGCGACGGCCGGGGTGCGCACGACCCGCACCGCCGCCGGCACCGGGGGCGGCGGGACCGCCGCGGCCAGCAGCGTCCAGTGCGGCCCGCGGAAGGCCTCGAACAGCCGGACGCCGTCCGCCGTGGCGTCGGGTGCCCGGTCCCCGGCCCGCACCGGACCCGGCGCCGGGCGGGTCTCCCGGGCGAGCGACGACGTGCGGTAGGTGATCCCCAGCTGCCGGGTCGCGGCGCCGCGCCGCACCTCGCCGCGGTGGACGCCGGTCGACAGGCCGAGCATCCGCGCGGCCACGGGGCGGCGTTCCTCCTCGTAGCTGTCCAGCAGTTCGGCGGGTGCGCCGTCGCGCAGCACCGCGCCCAGTTTCCAGCCCAGGTTGTAGGCGTCCTGGACGCTGGTGTTCAGCCCCTGTCCGCCGGCCGGCGAGTGGACGTGCGCGGCGTCCCCGGCGAGGAGGACCCGGCCCGCCCGGAAACGGTCCGCCAGTGCCGCGCGGGGCCGGAAGTCGGAGGCCCACCGCACCTGCGTCACGTCCCGCGCGGCGAGATGGGAGCGGGCGGCGACCGTCGCCCGGACGCCGTCGGCGGACAGGTCGACCTCGCTGCCCTCCGGGAACCGCGCGACGACCTGGAAGTCCTCGGTGCCGGCGAGGGGGCAGACGGCCAGGAACCCGGCGCCGTCCTCGCCGGGCGGCGGGAAGATGTGCCAGTGGCCCCGGTCCAGTCCCCGGATCCGGACGTCCGCCACCAGGATCGGCTGCGGATCGACGGTCTCGCCGGTCATCCCGATGCCCAGCGCCCGCCGCACCGCCGAGCGCCCGCCGTCGGCGGCGACCGCGTACCGGGCGCGCAGCCGGGTGCCGTCGGCGCAGCGCACGGTCACGCCGTCCGCGTCCTGGCCGAGGTGCCGCACCTCCCGGCCGAACAGGACCCGGCCGCCCAGCTCCTCCAGCCGCGCCAGCAGGATCTCCTGGGTGCGCCACTGGGGCACCATCCACGGCTCGCTGTACGGCGCGCCCTCGTCGGGCTCGGCGCTGTCGAACAGGGAGTGCCCGCCGCGGGCCGGCCGTCCCGCCAGACCAGGCCGGGCGGGTAGCCGCCGCCGGCCGCGCGGATCGCGTCGAGGACGCCGAGGTCGTCGAAGACCTCCATGGTGCGGGGCTGGATCCCCTTTCCCGGGAGCCGGGAAGAGTCCGTCCGCCCGCTCCAGGACCAGCGCGTCCACCCCGCGCCGGGCCAGGTCCACGCCGAGGGCGAGCCCGGTGGGGCCCGCACCGACGACCAGCACGTCCGTGTCCCTGCCGCGGTCTCCCGTCATCCCGCCCCTCTCCTTAACGCCGTTAAGTGCCCTGGGGTCCCAGCGTGGACTTAACGCCGTTAAGCTGTCAAGCGTGGGATCGGAACGACGCGCCCCCCTCGACCGCCGACGGGTCGCGGACACGGCGCTGAGACTGCTGAACGAGGTGGGCCTCGACGGCCTCACCCTGCGCGCCATCGCCAGGGAACTGGACGTCAAGGCCCCGGCCCTGTACTGGCACTTCAAGGACAAGCAGGCGCTGCTGGACGAGATGGCCACCGAGATGTACCGGCGGATGGCCGCGCGGACCCCCCTCGACCCGGCCGACACCTGGCGGGAGCGCCTGCTCACGGTCAACCGGGGCCTGCGCACCGCCCTGCTCGGCTACCGCGACGGCGCCAAGGTCTTCAGCGGCTCACGCTTCACCGGCCTGGAGCACGCCGCGCAGATGGAGGACAACCTGCGCCTGTTCACCGGCGCCGGCCTCACCCTCGCCCAGGCGGCGCGCGCGACCATGACGACGTACCTCTACACGCTCGGCTTCGTCACCGAGGAGCAGGGCGTCGAACCGCTGCCCGGCGAGCGGCGCGAGGGCTTCGACGTCACGGAACGCGCCCGCCTCATGGCCGACTTCCCGTTGTCGGCCGAGGCGGGCGCGGAGATGTTCACGGATTACGACGCCCACTTCGAAGAGGGGCTGGCACTGCTGATCGCGGGCATCGCCGCCCGCTACGGCATCGACTGACCCGGCGGCGCGGTCAGCGGGGCGTCGAGGCCCGGGAGGCGTTGCGGGCGCGCTGCCCGGCGCGGTAGCGGCGCACCGCACGGGTGACGACCGGGGGCAGCAGGTCCAGGGCGAGCCGGCGGGCCCGGTCGGAACCCGCGGCACGGGCCGGCGCCGGGCGGTGTCCGGGGCGGGCTCCCGCGCCGGCTTGGGCACCGGGGCCGTGTAGTGCCGGGAACGGGGGAACGGCGGCGGCTGCATCGTCTTGGCGCGGGCCCGGACCAGCCGGTGCCCGGCGGCCTGCTGCACGCTCACCGAGCAGTCGTCGCGCCCCCGCAGCATGGCGAGCAGCTCCTCCTGGACGGGCTCGGGGTCCCCCCAGGTGGCGTACATCTTCTGCGTGCTCAGGCAGATCGGGCGCAGTCCGCCGTTGAGGACCGCCTCCCACGCGGCGACGGAGACGCCCGGGGTGTGCTCGGAGCGGAAGTCGTCCAGGACCACGACGCCGTCCGGGAGCAGCAGCTCACGGGCGGCCTCGATGTCGCCGCGCACGTGCTCGTACAGGTGCGAGGCGTCGATGTGGACGAACCGGCAGCTGGCCGGCTTCACCTCCTTGGTGATCACGGACGTCGGGGCCTGGACGACGGTGGGCAGGGAGTCGTGGAAGGCGAGGTAGTTCTGCTCGAAGGCCTGCCGGGTCAGGGTCGAGTAGGAGCCGGCCGACTCGGCGCGGTTGGCCTGGTCGGGGGCGTCGCTGCCGAAAAGGTCGCAGACCGTGAAGGTCTCGCCGTCCTGCAGGTGATGCCCGAGGAGAATTGCGCTCTTGCCCATGTACGCGCCGAGTTCCAGCAGATCGCCGGATACTCCCCGCTCCGTCTGCCGCTCCAGGAACCAGGTGAAAAGCACCTGGTCCAGCGGCCAGAACCAGCCCGGGACGTCCTTCAGCTCGCCGGGGCGGCTTTCGGTGTGCTGTGCAGTGGCCATGCAGGGAGACTGCCTCCTGAGGGCATCGCAATCCAGCCCATTGTCGAATGTCGCACAAACAAATCATCGCGAGGGCACGTCACGGGTCTTGCGCACCCCCGACAATGCCGACCGGATCCGCGGGGTCAGCGGCTTCTCGACGAACCGATTCAGCAGCCAGGCGAGCGCCAGCATCGACACGACGGTGAGCAGGAACGTCACGGCCGACGGCACGTGCAGCGTGCGGTGCAGGAGACGGATCACCACCCAGCCCAGATGCTCGTGGACGAGGTAGAACGGGTACGTCAGCGCGCCCGCCACCGTCAGCCAGCGCCAGTCCGCCCACCGCAGCCAGCCCAGCGCGATCGCGGCGACCGCCGCGAAGCCGAAGGCGACGACGGCCACGATGCCCAGCGAGGACCGGTAGGAGAACGCCTCCACGTCGGGCGCGTGCCACAGCCCGGCCACCGCGTAGTGCTGCCCGGTCAGCCAGCTCACCGCGACGATGCCCCACGCGTAGGCGTCCCGCCGGTCGCGGTGCACCAGGTACAGGCCGATGCCGCCGATGAAGAACGGCGCGTACTCGGGCATCAGCACCAGGTCCAGCAGCGGCTCGTCGGCGGCATGGGCCAGCGCCGCCGCCAGCGTCCAGCACGCACAGAACATGATCACCCGCCGCCGGGTGACGCCGGGCAGCACCACGCACACCGCGAACAGCGCGTAGAAGCGGATCTCCACCCACAGCGTCCAGCACACGCCCAGCACCCGGTCCGCGCCCAGCGGCTGCTGCAGCATGGTCAGGTTCACCAGCGCGTCGCTCGGCGACACCGCCTCGTACACCACCGGCGGCAGCGCGAACACCGCCGTCACCAGCACGACCGCGACCCAGTACGCGGGCAGCAGCCGGGCGGCGCGGGAGGCGAAGAACGACCTCAGGGGACGGCCCCAGCCGCTCAGACAGATCACGAAGCCGCTGATCACGAAGAAGACCTGCACACCCAGGCAGCCGTACGAGAACAGCGTGTGCAGGGTCGGGAACTGGTCCCGGGGCGAGGTGCCCCACGCCTCGGTGACCTCGCCGCCGCGCCCGCCGAAGTGGTACGCGGCCACCATCAGCGCGGCCACCAGCCGCAGCCCGTCCAGGGCGCGCAGCCGGCCCGGCGCCGCCGTCCGGCGAGCGGACGGGGCCGCCTCCCGCGCGGCGGGCTCCGGTGCCGCCGTCGCCGTCCTCACGACCGTGTAGGTCACGCTCTGCTCTCTTCTCACCGCTTGATCGAGCGACGGATCGACCGGGCCCGGCGCACCACCTTGCGGGCCGCGGCACTGCGGGGCAGGAACGCCAGCCGCTGCGGGATGCCGCCCGGCAGACCCAGCGAGGTCAGCCGCCGCTTCTTGAAGTACCGCCGGGTGTGGGCGTCCAGCCGGGCCGCCAGATACCGCTCGGCCGTCGGCCGCAGCTCGGGCAGGATCCGGGGCTGCATGGCGTAGCCGACGGTGCGGACCAGCTCCGTCAGGGCCTCGGCGTCCAGGCCCGGCGCTGCTCCTGCACCGCGCGGGCGTCGGTGACGTCCGGCAGCAGCGCGTCGACGACGGTGACCGGGACCCGGTTGCTGTTCTCGTACGGCGTCAGCCGCTCCAGCAGCACCTCGGTGCCCACCCGGGCCACCGGCAGCCCGTACAGCGCGGACGCGGTGAGCAGCGCGGTGGAGAAGCAGCCGACGACCAGCGCCGGGCGCATCCGCTGGTAGAGCACCTCCGCCAGCACCGGGGTGTCCAGCACCGTCAGCTCGGCGCCGAGCCGCCCGGCCTCCTGCTCCAGGGTGCGGGTGAAGCGGGCCGGGGCCGTGGGGTGCGGCTTGAACACCACCCGGGTGTGGCCCAGCCCGACGGCGCCCCGGAGCATCCGCACGTGCAGGCTCTCCTCCTCCTCGGCGGAGAGGATGTTCAGCGCCGACAGGTACTGGCCCAGCAGCAGCGCCGGCTCCGGCACCTCCGGCAGCGCGTCGCCGGTGCCGGCCAGTTCGGCCAGGACCTTGGTGAACGCCGGGGTCGGCACCACCTCGGCACCGACGCCGAACTCGGTCAGCAGCAGCGGCTCCAGACCGGGCACCAGATCGAGGTGGAGCAGGCGCTCCACGCGCGTGCCCACCAGCGGGTCGATCTTGCTGCGGGTCGGGCCGTAGCTCATCAGGCCGTCCGCGTAGACGGTCACCGGGGCGTCGGTGAAGATCTGCGCCACGCCGAGCGCCGGATTGACCTGGATCGACTCCACGGCGAGCGCCACGTCGTCGTCCCCGATGCCCCAGGCCAGGCGCAGGTGCCGCTCCCACAGGGGGACGTCGTCCGGCCGGGGCGCCCAGCCGGAGGGGTGCAGCGGCGAGACGACCTCGTTCCACGACACCACGTCGTCGAACCGGGGCCGCAGCGTCTCGAACCCCGGCATCTCGTCCACGGCCGGGGCCGTCTCCGGCGTCGCCGCGTTGTTGGACACCAGCAGCACCCGGCGGTCGGCCGGCGGGAAGCAGCCGGCGTCCAGGGCGGCGGCCAGGGTGGCCGTGCCGTACAGCGTCGAGGCGAGGAAGATCTGCGTGGTCACGCCGCCACCCCGCGGCCGGCACCGGACGGCGGCGCAGCCGGCGCAGCCGGGTGGCGCGCTCGGTGTCCATCGAGTCCAGCGCCTCGTCGAGGACGTCCTGCGGCATGCGCCGCAGCGCGGCGGCGCTCATCGCCTTCAGCTTCCGGGCCACGGGCGGCTCGAACCTTTCGATGGAACCGAGGTGATGGGAAATGATGGCGCAGTAGGTGCGCACGGCCTTCGGCAGCAGCCGCGCGGCGTCCGCGTCCCGCGCGGTCTCCTCGACGACCTGGTCGAAGGCGCGGATGAAGTCGAGCTGGCGGGCGTCCCCGATCTGGGTCAGCGACGAGGCGACCCCGCGCCGGTAGAAGACGCCGAGCAGACCGGTCACCGCGAAGGACTCCGCCTCCCGGTGCAGCTTCCAGATCCACGGCCGGTCCTCGGCCGTGCGCAGCCCGTCGGTGAAGCGGAGCAGGCCGCGGTCGGCCAGCCTCCGGTGGTAGATCCCGGCCCAGGCGAAGGCGTAGTCGACGGACGTGGAGCGGTGGGCGGGCAGGATCGCCTCCCGCGGGCTCAGCACGACGTTGCGGCGCCCGTGCGGGACCCGGTGGACGGAACGGGACCGCCCGTGCACTGCACGTGGTCGGTGCGCACGAAGTCGCAGCCCAGCCCTCGATCGCGGCGACCAGCCGCGCGTAGTAGCCGGGGGCCAGCCAGTCGTCGCCGTCCAGGAAGGTCACGTACTCGCCGCGCGCCCGGTCCAGGCCGGTGTTGCGGGCGGTCGCCAGGCCGCCGTTCCGCTCGTGTCTGACCAGCACCGCCCCCGGCAGCTCGCGCTCGGCGCGCGCGAGGAGGTCCGCGGTCCCGTCGGTGGAGCAGTCGTCGACGAGAATGAATTCGAAGTCGTCCCGCGCGTTCGCGCGCAGACTCCGCAGGGCATCGGGGACGTATTGCCGCACGTTGTAGAACGGCACGATGACGGAGAGCTTGAGCACGCAGCCGACGTTAGGGGCGGCCCGGCCTTCGCCTTTACTCTTGGCTTGATGCCAGGTGAACGACGCGTGGCGAAGCCGTGAAGCGAACGAATTCCGGCAGGTCGAGCGGGCCGATTCGCCATTCGGCGGTGTGCTGTTAACCATTTGTTGGATTCCGGTTGGGCAGTTCCTAGAAATGGCTTCCTAGCGTCTTCGGCGTGCCAGTAAGTGCAACGAAGGCCCTGCGGGTGGCCGTCCTCGCGGACTCCGACACCCGATGGAAATGGGGCTCCCTCACCGCCAGTCGTATCGTCCCGGAGGAATCGAACCTCCGTCTGGACGGCTATCTGCTGCGCGGCCGGGCGACCCCGACCCCCGCCAGCTCCAGGAGGTCGGCGTCCGGGCGGACTCCCTGCGCGAGGTCACCGCCCTCGAATTCCTGCGGACGATGGGCGAGGAGAGCTACGACGTGCTCGTCCTCGCCCTGGTCGGCGGCGGCGTCCAGGCGATGCTGCACGGCCTGAAGCGCACCTGGGAGGGCCGCACCGACCGCCCCGTCGTCGTCACCGGCTACGTCGGCGTCGTCTACGAGAAGCTCGCCGACGGCCTGCTGCTGCGGCACGGAGCCGACCTGGTCCTCGCCAACTCCCGCCAGGACGCGGAGCGTTTCCGGGCCGTGTACGAGGGGGTCGGCGCGGACGCCTCGGCCGTCACCGAGGTGGCCCTGCCCTTCCTCGGCGGCGCCCCCTACACCGGCGGACCCGGCCCCTCCACGCGGCCGCAGGACAGGCCCTACACGGTCGTCTTCGCCGCCCAGCCCTCCGTGCCGGAGAGCCGCGGGGACCGCACCTACCTGCTGGACCGGCTCATCCGGCACGCCCGCCGGCACCCCGAGCGCGAGGTCCTGCTCAAGCTGCGCTCCAGGCCGGGCGAACACACCACGCACATCGAGGAACTGCCGTACCAGAAGCTGGCGCAGAAGGCCGACCCGCCGCCCAACTTCCGCCTGGTCTACGGGCACATGGGCGAGGTCCTGGACCGCACCGACCTGCTGGTCACCGTCAGCTCCACGGCCGCCCTGGAGTCCCTGCACCGCCGGATCCCGACGGTCGTGCTCACCGACCTCGGGGTGCGCGAGGCGCTCGGCAACCACCACTTCGTCGGCTCCGGCTGCCTCGCCTCCTGGGACCAGCTCGACGCCGGCCACCGGCCCACCCCGACCCGGAGTGGGTGGCCCGGCAGGGGTCGCGGCCGACGGCTCGTACGCGACGGCCTTCGACACCGCCCGGGAGCGGATCACCGAGCTGCTGGCCCGGCCCGGCGGACTGCCCCCGCTCACCCCGTACTACACACCCGTCACCGCGCCCGGATACCTGCCCGGCATCCTCGCCCGGCACCACCTCGGCCCCGACGGCACGCCGCTGCCCGGCGCGCCCGCCGCCGACCGCGAACCCGGCCCCGTCCGGCAGATCGTGCGCCGTGCGGCGCGCGGCGCCTACCGGCACGGCGTGCAGCGGGTCGCCCCGGTGATCCGGCGCATGGGGGAGCTGTGACCCCCGTGACCCGTACCCGAGGAGGGGTACCCATGTCCCGAACCGAAGCGGGCCCGGGCGCATCCGTGCGCCGGATCCTCGCGGTCGTCCCCGCCCGCGGCGGCTCCAAGGGCGTCCCCGCGAAGAACCTCGCCCCCGTCGGCGGCGTCCCCCTGGTGGCCCGCGCCGTGCGCGAGTGCCTGGCCACCCGGCTCGTCACCGACGTCGTCGTCTCCACCGACGACCAGGCCATCGCCGCCGCCGCCCGCGAGGCCGGCGCCGAGGTCGTGCTGCGCCCGGCCGCCATCGCCGGCGACACCGCCACCTCCGAGGCCGCGGTGCTGCACGCCATGGACGCCCACGAGGCGCTGCACGGCGCCGCCGTCGACGTGGTGCTGCTCGTGCAGTGCACCAGCCCTTCCTCGTCCGCGAGGACATCGACGGCGTGGCCGGCGCGGTCGCCGAGGGCGGCGCCGACACCGCCGTGACCGTGGCCCCGTTCCACGGGTTCCTCTGGCGCGACGCCGAGGAGGGCGCCGAGAACGCCGAGGGCACGGCGGGCGCCGAAGGCGCGACGGGCGCCCAGGCCACGGTGGACGCCGGGAACGCGGCGGCCACCGCCCGCTCCGGCTCCGGCGGCTACGGCGTCAACCACGACAAGTCCTTCCGCCCGCGCCGCCAGGACCGCCCCCAGGATCTCCTGGAGACCGGCGCCGCCTACGCGATGGACGCGGCCGGCTTCCGCGAGCACGGGCACCGCTTCTTCGGCCGCACCGAGCTGGTGCGCACCGACCCGGCCCGGGTGCTGGAGGTCGACGACCCGCACGACCTGGCCCGCGCCCGCGCCCTCGCCCCCTCTTCGACTCCGCGCGCCCCGGCGCGCTGCCGACCGCCGAGGACATCGACGCGGTCGTACTCGACTTCGACGGCACCCAGACCGACGACAGGGTGCTGATCGACTCCGACGGACGGGAGTTCGTCGCCGTGCACCGCGGCGACGGCCTCGGCATCGCCGCCCTGCGCCGCAGCGGCCTGAAGATGCTCGTCCTGTCCACGGAGCAGAACCCGGTCGTCGCCGCCCGCGCACGCAAGCTGAAGCTGCCCGTGCTGCACGGCGTCGACCGCAAGGACCTCGCGCTCAAGCAGTGGTGCGAGGACCAGGGCATCGCGCCGGAGCGCGTGCTCTACGTCGGCAACGACGTCAACGACCTCCCGTGCTTCGCCCTCGTGGGCTGGCCCGTGGCGGTCGCCGGCGCACACGACGTCGTCCGCGGCGCCGCACGCGCGGTCACCACCGTCCCCGGCGGCGACGGCGCGATCCGGGAGATCGCCGGCTGGATCCTCGGTCCCTCTCTCGATTCCCTCCCCACGTAAGGAAACCCCCTGTCATGAGCAACTCCCGCATCCGCACCCTCGGTTCGCGCGAGGCCGGCCCCGGCCGCCCCGTCTACATCACCGGCGAGATCGGCATCAACCACAACGGCGAGCTGGAGAACGCCTTCAAGCTCATCGACGTGGCCGCCGACGCCGGCTGCGACGCCGTCAAGTTCCAGAAGCGCACGCCGGAGATCTGCACCCCGCGCGACCAGTGGGACATCGAGCGCGACACCCCCTGGGGCCGGATGACCTACATCGACTACCGCCACCGCGTGGAGTTCGGCGAGGACGAGTACCGCCAGATCGACGAGTACTGCAAGGAGAAGGGGATCGACTGGTTCGCCTCCCCGTGGGACACCGAGGCCGTCGCCTTCCTGGAGAAGTTCGACGTCCCCGCCCACAAGGTGGCCTCCGCCTCCCTCACCGACGACGAGCTGCTGCGCGCCCTGCGCGCCACGGGCCGGACGATCATCCTCTCCACCGGCATGTCCACCCCGAAGCAGATCCGCCACGCCGTCGAGGTCCTGGGCAGCGACAACATCCTCCTCTGCCACGCCACCTCCACCTACCCGGCGAAGGCGGAGGAGCTGAACCTCCGCGTGATCAACACCCTCCAGCAGGAGTACCCGAACGTCCCGATCGGCTACTCCGGCCACGAGACCGGCCTGCAGACCACGCTGGCCGCCGTCGCCCTCGGCGCCGTCTTCGTCGAGCGCCACATCACCCTGGACCGCGCCATGTGGGGCTCCGACCAGGCCGCCTCCGTGGAGCCGCAGGGCCTTCAGCGCCTCGTCCGCGACATCCGCACCATCGAGGCCTCCCTCGGCGACGGCGTCAAGAAGGTCTACGAGTCCGAGCTGGGCCCGATGAAGAAGCTGCGCCGCGTCACCGGCGTGGTCGCCGAGGCCGAGATCGCCGCGGCGGCGGGCGAGCCGGTCACCGTCTGACCCGCCCCACCCACCCCTCCCCACGCCCTAGACGGGACGGTCGTACGCCGATGAGCCCCGCGCCGGGAATGCCGGCCCCCACACTCTCGCCTTCGTCGAGAGCCCGGTACAGCTCCTGAACGTGCTGGAGTGGGCGCACGCCAGCGCCCCCTGGACGCGGCTCACCCTCGTCGTGCTGTCCCCCGTCGACCCGATGACCCGTGGCCAGCTCCGCCGCATGGCGGAGCTGGCCCGGCAGGAGGGCCACGAGGTCCGCTGGGAGGAGGCCCGGGGAGGGGCCACGGCCCCCTTCCGCACGGTCGGCGGCCTGACCGGCGCCCTGCGCCGGGCGCAGCGCATCGTGATGGGCGACCCGTTCTCCCGCTACGTGCAACTGCTGCTGACCATCACCCGCGCCCGCGAGCTGGTCGTCGTCGACGACGGCACCGCGACCATGGAGTTCGTCACCCAGCTCGCCCGCGGTGAGCGCCTGGTGCGCTGGCACCGCAAGGGCAGCCGCCCCGGCCCGCGCGACCTGCTCTTCGCCCCGGTGTCGTCGTCGGCGCGCCGCAGGCTCACCCCGGCCGGCCGGCGTCAGGTCTCGATCTTCTCCTCCATGCCGATCGAGGAGACCCCGAGGGCGTCGAGGTCACCGCCAACACCTTCGCCTGGACCCGCGCGCGCTTCGGGCCACCGCGCATCACCAAGGGCGCCGACATGGTCGGCACCTCGCTGGTGGAGACCGGCGTCGTCGACGGCGACCGCTACCTGGAGGCCGTCCGCACCCTCGCCCGGCTCCACGGCGCCACCCGCTACTTCGCCCACCGCCGCGAGAGCGCCGAGAAGCTGCACCGGCTGGCGGTGGAGACGGGCCTGGAGGTCGTCCGCCCGACCTCCCCCTGGAACTGATCGCCCGCCGCGGCCCGGTCGGCCGCACCATCCTCAGCTTCCCCTCCACGGTGGTCCACACCCTGCCGCTGGCCCTGTCCGGCACGGAGGTCAAGGTCGCCGTCTGCGACATCGACCCCGCCTGGCTCACCCGGCACGCCTCCCCCCGGGCCCGCGGCTTCCTGTCCGGCGTGACGGGCTCGGCCCGCGACGTCCACCGGCTCTCGGCGGTGACGGGCACGGCCTAGGGGGCGTCTCGCCGATCATGCCGGGCTCGCGGCGGACGGGTCCGGGCAGCAGGCCGCCGGCGCGACCGGCACAGGGGCGTCAGGCCGAGGAGAACCTGGCGACGTACTCGTCGAACGGCTCGATGCCGACTTCCGCACGGAGTTCGTCCAGGCGCTCGGGCTCCTCACAGGGCCACGGAACCGGCGCCCCGTCCTTCACCCCGGCGATCTGAGTGCCGTAGACCTGCTTGCGGCCCTCGTTGACCAGCGTGCGGTCGCGCAGGAAGGCCAGCTCACGCGGGCCGGCCGAGCCAGCCGAGACCGCCTGCTGCATCAGCTGGAGGGCGCGGCGCTGAACGTCGAGCTGCCGGTCGGCGTGCTGAGCGACGAGCCACGCCGCGCGTGCGGCCTCCTCGCCGACCAGTTCGGCCGTCGGCCAGCCGTACTCGTCCATGATTTCGCGCAGCCGGTCACCGTGCCGGGCGGTCAGCCGCCGCCAGGCCAGCTGCTCGGCGGGGTCGTCGCTGTTCGCGCCGGCCGCCAGCCGGTGATCGGCCGCAGCCATGTCCACGAGTTCCGCTGCCAGCGCGGTGATGTCCTGCGCCACTCTCAACTCCGAGGTCGGGTCCGTGCTTCGCGTCAGCCAGGAAGCCTAGAGGCGCACATCGGCTATAAAGATCATCCCGGAGAACGGTGACAGCCACCGCGCGGCACCGGGACAATGGATCTACTCCCCGGAGCCGGAGCGGAGCCGGAGCCGGATCTTCGCGAGGCCACGGGGCCCGGGTGGCAGTCCGGGCCGATCAGACCCTGGAGATCCTCCACGGAGCGCGACCTGTGGCACCTGCTCGACCAGTGGGACCCCGTCGGTGTCACTGACTGCGTGAAGGACGAGTACGACCGCCTGCCCGCGACCCTCTGCCCGGCCGACCCCACGGCGGCGCCGGCGAGGCCCCGTGCGACCCGGCCTTCCGGTGGGGCCGTGCTCCGGCGGCGTCCGCCTGGTGAACCGGCGCGCGTGGGGTCCGCGGGGCGTGGTATCCGTGAGGAGAGGACGGTACGGGGAAGCGGCGGTCCCGGCGGGGGGCGGTCGCGTCCCGGCGGTCCCGTGACCGCGCCGGAGGCGTCCCGGCGGCCTGCGGCGGTCCCGTGACCGGCTCGCCCCGGCTCTTACTCCGAGAACCGGCGAGTCTACCCAACACAGTCGATACGTATGCGCAGGGCGGCCAGATTTTCTTCCCCTAACGGGCTGAACTTTTGTTGATCGTGGGTCAATTGGCCGCTCGGGCGTCCTACCCTTCAGAGGGTGAAGCAATTGATCTCCCCTAAGTCCGAGGCCGACCTTCCCGGAGGAGCCCTGCTTCCCGGCACCCTGCCGGAGGAACTGCGTGCCGAACTCGTGGCCTTCCGCCGCGACTTGCACATGCACCCCGAGCTGGGCAACCAGGAGTTCCGCACCACCGCCGCGATCAAGGAACGGCTCGAGCGGGCCGGCCTGCGGCCGCGCGTACTCGCCGTCGGGACCGGGCTCATCTGCGACATCGGCACGGACACGGGGGAGCGGCCCGGCGCCCAGGGTGTGCTCGCCCTGCGGGCCGACATCGACGCGCTGCCCATCCCGGACACCAAGACCGAGTGCGCCTACCGCTCGACCGTGCCGGACCGCGCCCACGCCTGCGGCCACGACGTGCACACCACCGTCGTCCTCGGCACCGGACTGGTCCTCGCCGACCTGCACCGGCAGGGCCTGCTGCCGCGGCCCGTCCGGCTGGTCTTCCAGCCCGCCGAGGAGGTGCTGCCCGGCGGCGCCAAGGACGCCATCGAGGACGGGGCGCTCGACGGGGTCGACCGCATCCTCGCCGTGCACTGCGACCCGCGGGTGGACGCCGGACGGATCGGCCTGCGCGAGGGGCCCATCACCTCCGCCTGCGACCGTCTGGAGATCGCGCTCGACGGCCCCGGCGGCCACACCGCCCGCCCGCACCTGACCACCGACCTGGTCACCGCCGCCGCACGCGTCGCCACCGACGCACCGGCGCTCCTCTCCCGCCGCGTCGACAGCCGCAGCGGCCTGTCGCTGACCTGGGGCCGGATCGAGTCCGGGCACGCCCCGAACGTGATCCCGCAGCACGCGGAACTCGCCGGGACCGTGCGCTGCCTGAACCTCGACACCTGGCGCCAGGCCCCGACCTGGTGGTCGCCGCCATCGACGAGGTCGCCAACCTGCACGGCGCCAAGTCCGAGATCACCTACGTACGGGGAGTGCCGCCGGTGGTCAACGAGGTGACCAGCGTCGAACTGCTCCAGACCGCCATGGTCGCCCGGCGCGGCACGGACTCGGTCGAGAGCACCGAGCAGAGCCTGGGCGGCGAGGACTTCTCCTGGTACCTGGAGCACGTGCCCGGAGCGATGGCCCGGCTCGGCGTCCGCCCGCCCGGCGAGCGCACGGTGCGCGATCTGCACCAGGGCGACTTCGACGTGGACGAGCACGCCATCAAGGTCGGGGTGGAGCTGTTCACCGCCGCCGCCCTCATCGACGGCGCCGTCTGACATGTCCGCCGCACCTCCCGCTCCGGTTGCGGCCGGAGCGGGACGGGGCAGCCTGTGGACCACGCTCACAGGGGCGTCACCGGCCATCGGCACGAATGGATAACGGCCCCGAGGAACCCCGTTCCCAGGAGTGTCTACGCGCGTTAATGTGCGCCGAACCGAGCGCCCGCTGCGGGGTTTTGGAGAATGGGGAACTTCAGATGCGTCGGATATCGAAACTGACCCGCGTCGCGGTGGGGGTCGCCTCGCTCGCCCTGGCCGCGACCGCGTGCGGCGGCACCAGCAGCGAGGGCGGTGGCGGCGAGGGCGGCACCAAGGACGACAAGGGCCTGGCCATCGCCTACGACATCGGCGGCAGGGGCGACCAGTCCTTCAACGACGCCGCCTTCGCGGGCCTGGAGAAGGCCAAGAAGGAGTTCAAGTACGAGACGGCCGACATCGAGCCCAACGAGGGCGAGACGGACGCCGACAAGGAACAGCGTCTGGCCTCGCTGGCCCGGCAGGGCTACAACCCGGTGATCGGCGTCGGCTTCGCCTACGGCCCGGCGATGAAGGCCGTGGCCTCGAAGTACCCCGACACGACCTTCGGCATCGTGGACTCCGTGGTCGAGGGCGACAACGTCGCCTCCCTGGTCTTCGCCGAGAACGAGGCCTCCTACCTCGCGGGCGTCGCCGCCGCCAAGGCCACCAAGACCAAGACGGTCGGTTTCGTGGGCGGCGTGGACGTCCCGCTGATCCACAAGTTCCAGGCCGGCTTCGAGCAGGGCGTCAAGGACACCGACCCCGCGGTGAAGGTGATCCCGCAGTACCTGACGCAGACCGCCGAGGAGGGCGGCTTCTCCAGCCCGGACAAGGGCAAGGCCGCGGCCGAGGGGCAGATCGAGAAGAAGGCCGACGTGCTGTACCAGGCGGCCGGCCTGTCCGGGCAGGGCGTGATCGAGGCCGCCGCCAAGGCCAAGGTCTGGGCGATCGGCGTCGACTCCGACCAGTACCGGCAGGAGGCGCTGGCGGCCTACAAGGACCGCATCCTCACCTCCGCCCTGAAGGACATCGACGGCGCGGTGTACGCGCTGGCCAAGTCGGTGGAGGACGGCAAGCCGCTGAACGGCGTGCAGACCTTCGACCTGAAGTCCGACGGCGTGGGCCTGTCGGAGAGCAACCCGGAGTACGCCGAGGTGCCCGGTCTGAAGGAGGCCGTCGAGAAGGCCAAGGAGGGCATCGTCAGCGGTTCGATCAAGGTGCGGACCGAGCCGTAGGCCGGTCCCGCACGACGGGCACGCACCACGCGAAGCGGGCGGGCGCCTCCGGGCCCCGCCCGCTTCCCCATGCCCCGGCACCCGCCGGCAGCCGGCGTCCGGGCCGGGTGTCCGGGGAGTGCCCGCCGGGGGTCCGGGGCGAGGGGCCGGAGGGGAGTGCTCGCCGGGGGTCCGGGCGAGGTGTCCGGGGAGTGCCCGCGGGCCCGGGCGAGGTGTCCGGGGAGTGCCCGCCGGGGGCCGGGAGGCGTCCGGGGCTGTCCGCGTCACCCTCCGCCATCCTCCGTTTGCGCCCGGCAAGGCCCCGCACCGGCCCGCGAGCCCGCTTGGGCACGGGCGGATAACAAGGTGGACAGAAGGGGTTTTCAGGCAGGTCTACGCGCGTTAATCTGCGGCGAAGCCAGCGCCGAAGCCGAACCGTCCGGCGCTAGTACGACAGGAGCACCACACATGCGCCGGATTTCCCGGATCACGGTCGCAGGCGCAGCGACCGCCTCCCTGGCTCTCGCCCTCTCCGCCTGCGGCGGCACCTCGACGTCCTCGTCCTCCGCGGAGTCGAAGGGCAACAAGGGCCTCGCCATCGCCTACGACGTCGGCGGCAAGGGCGACCAGTCCTTCAACGACGCCGCGTACGCGGGCCTGGAGCAGGCGAAGAAGGAGTTCAAGTACGAGACGGCCGACATCGAGCCCACCGAGGGCGAGACCGACGCCGACAAGCAGCAGCGCCTGGAGTCCCTGGCCAAGCAGGGCTACAACCCGGTCGTCGGGGTCGGCTACGCCTACGCCGCCGCCGTGAAGGGCGCCGCCGAGAAGTTCCCGGACACCACCTTCGGCATCGTGGACGACGCCACGATCGAGGCGAAGAACGTGGCCGACCTGGTCTTCAACGAGGAGCAGGCCTCCTACCTGGCCGGCGTCGCCGCCGCCAAGAGCACCAAGACCAAGACGGTCGGCTTCGTGGGCGGCGTGAACATCCCGCTGATCCACAAGTTCCGGGCGGGCTTCGAGCAGGGCGTCAAGGACACCGACCCGAAGGTCAAGGTCCTCTCCCAGTTCCTGACGCAGACCGCGGAGGAGGGCGGCTTCTCCAGCCCCGACAAGGGCAAGACCGCCGCCGAGGGCCAGATCGAGAAGAAGGCCGACGTCGTGTACGCGGCGGCCGGCCTCTCCGGCCAGGGCGTGATCGAGGCCGCCGCCGCCAACAAGGTGTGGGCGATCGGCGTCGACTCCGACCAGTACCGGCAGGAGCCGCTCGCGAAGTACAAGGACTGGATCCTGACCTCCGCGATGAAGGACGTCGCCAAGGCGGTCTACAACCTGGCGAAGTCCGTCGAGGACGGCAAGCCCGAGACCGGTATCGTTCGGGGCGATCTGAAGACCGGCGAGGTGAGCCTGTCGAACTCCAACCCGAAATTCGCGGACAATGCCGAGCTCCAGGAAGCCATCGAAGCGGCCAAGGAGAAGATCATCAGCGGCGAGATCAAGGTCAAGAGCAGCTGACACCCAGCAACACTCTGAGCAGCGTGCAACCGCGGTCGCGTTGCCGCTCGGCGGGGTACGGGAGGGCGCCTCCCCGTACCCCGCCGGAGCAGGTGCGCCACCGCTTTCCATGCCGTAGGGGCGCTACGCGCGTAGACGACCCCCGTCCCCAGGAGAGTGCGCCATCAACGCGTCCAGCAGCCCTCCGGCCGGAGCGGCGGCGGGTGGTCGGGAGACCGCCGTCGAGCTCGCCGGGATCACCAAGCGATTCCCCGGTGTCGTGGCCAACCACGACATCCACCTCACCGTCCGCAAGGGCACCGTCCACGCCCTCGTCGGCGAGAACGGCGCCGGCAAGTCGACGCTGATGAAGATCCTCTACGGCATGCAGAAGCCGGACGAGGGCACCATCGCGGTCGACGGCGAGAAGGTGGCCTTCTCGTCCCCGGCCGACGCCATCGCCCGCGGCATCGGCATGGTCCACCAGCACTTCATGCTCGCCGACAACCTCACGGTCCTGGAGAACGTGGTCCTCGGCAGCGAGAAGCTGCACGGCATCGGCGCCCGCGCCCGCCGGAAGATCAAGGAGATCTCCGAGCGGTACGGCCTCGGCGTGGAGCCCGACCGCCTGGTCGAGGAGCTCGGTGTCGCCGCCCGCCAGCGCGTGGAGATCCTCAAGGTCCTCTACCGCGGCGCCCGCACGCTGATCCTGGACGAGCCGACGGCCGTCCTGGTCCCGCAGGAGGTGGACGCCCTCTTCGACAACCTGCGCGAGCTGAAGTCGGAGGGCCTGTCCGTCATCTTCATCTCCCACAAGCTGGGCGAGGTGCTCTCCGTCGCCGACGAGATCACCGTCATCCGCCGCGGCACCACGGTCGGCACGGCGGTGCCGGCCGAGACGACGCCGCGTCAGCTCGCCGAGATGATGGTCGGCAGCGAACTGCCCACGCCGGAGACGGCCGAGTCCACCGTCACCGACCGCCCGGTCATCACCGTGGACAAGCTGCGCCTGGCCGCGCCCGGCGGCAAGGCCCTGCTCGACGACGTCACCTTCACCATCCACGCCGGCGAGGTCCTCGGCATCGCCGGTGTCGAGGGCAACGGCCAGACCGAACTGGTCGACGCGCTCATCGGCCTGCGCCCCGCCGACTCCGGCACCATCCGGCTGGCCGACGAGGAGATCACCTCCTGGCCCACCCGCAAGCGCCGCGAGGAGGGCATCGGCTACATCCCCGAGGACCGCCACCGCCACGGCCTGCTGCTGGAGGCCCCCTCTGGGAGAACCGCATCCTCGGCCACGTCACCGAGCAGCCCAACGCCAAGGGCGTCTGGCTGAACCCGAAGGCCGCGCAGGAGGACACCCGCCGGATCGTCGAGAAGTACGACGTGCGCACCCCCGGCATCGACGTCACCGCCGCCTCCCTGTCCGGCGGCAACCAGCAGAAGCTGATCGTCGGCCGGGAGATGAGCCACAAGCCGCGCTTCCTGATCGCCGCCCACCCCACCCGCGGTGTGGACGTCGGCGCCCAGGCCGCGATCTGGGACCACATCCGCGAGGCCCGTCGCGAGGGACTCGCCGTCCTGCTGATCTCCGCCGACCTGGACGAGCTGATCGGCCTGTCCGACACCCTGCGCGTGATCTACGACGGCAAGCTGGTCGCCGACGCCGATCCGGCCACGATCACCCCGGAGGAACTGGGTTCGGCCATGACCGGCGCCGCGACGGGCCACCTGGAACACGACGAGACCCCTGAGACCCCGGCCGAGGCGTCCAAGGCCCCCGGGTCCGAGGAAGACGAGGCCCGCTGATGAAGAAGTTCGACAAGGAGCGCCTGCTCCTCGCCGTGGCCGGGCCGGTCATCGCGCTCGCCGTGGCCTTCGTCCTGAGCGCGATCGTGCTGGTCGCCTCCGGCAAGAACCCGGTCGAGCCGTTCGCCCTCATGTTCGAGCAGGCCGGCTTCTCCGACATCCAGGTCCTCATCGTCAACCAGGCGTCGATGTACTACATCGCCGCGCTCGCGGTGGCGATCGGCTTCCGGATGAACCTGTTCAACATCGGCGTCGACGGCCAGTACCAGCTCGCCGCCATGATGACGGCGATCGTCGGCGCCCACCTCGACCTGCCGGCCGTCGTCCAGGTCCCGCTGCTGCTGCTGACCGCCCTGTTCACCGGCGCCTTCTGGTCCGGTATCGCCGGCGTCCTGAAGGTGACCCGGGGCGTCAGCGAGGTCGTCGCGACGATCATGCTCAACGCCATCGCCACCTCCCTCATCGTCTACATGTGGCGTCCGGACGTCTTCGGCGTGAAGGTCGGCAACAACAACACCACCGGCGAGATGCACGCCTCCGGCTGGATCCCCGGCATCGACCTGGGCGCCGCCGGCGAGGTCTACGGCCTGGTCCTCCTCGCCGTCCTGCTCGGCATCGGCTACTGGGTCGCGCTCAACCGCACCCGCTTCGGCTTCGACCTGCGCGCCTCCGGCGCCTCGGAGACCGCCGCCGCGGCCAGCGGTGTCGACCCCAAGCGGATGGTGCTCACCGCCATGCTGCTCTCCGGCGCCATCGCCGGCCTCGCGGGTCTGCCGATCCTGCTCGGCGACACCCACACCTACAGCCTGAACTTCCCCACCGGCATCGGTTTCCTCGGCATCGGCATCGCCCTGCTCGGCCGCAACAGCCCCGTCGGCATCGCCTTCGCCGCCCTGCTGTGGGCCTGGCTCGACAAGGCCAGCCCCGAGCTGGACTTCCACGGCTACGACAAGGAGATCGCGGTCATCATGCAGGGCCTGATCGTGCTCTCGGTCGTCGTCTCCTACGAGGCCGTCCGCGAGTGGGGCCTGCGCCGCCAGCAGCGCCGGGTCGGCGCCGAACTGGCCGCCGGTCACGTCCTCGGCGCCCACAACACGAAGGAGGTGGCTGGCCGATGACCGCCCCGGTTTCCGCGACCGACGTCAACCAGCCCACGCTGCAACCCGCGGCGCCCACCGGCCGCCGCCTCTCGCTGCCGGTCCTGCTGCTGATCATCGCCGGCGCCCTGGCGCTGACCTCGCTGGTCCGCATCATCACCGGCGCCGACGGCATCACCAACGTCAGCCAGATGTCCACCGCGCTCCAGCTCGCGGTGCCCATCGGCCTCGCCGGTCTCGGCGGCCTGTGGGCCGAGCGCGCGGGCGTGATCAACATCGGCCTCGAGGGCATGATGATCCTCGGCACCTGGTTCGGCGCCTGGGCCGGCTTCCAGTGGGGCCCGTGGACCGGTGTCCTGGTCGGCATCGCCGGCGGCGCGCTCGGCGGCCTGCTGCACGCGATCGTCACCGTCACCTTCAACGTCAACCACATCGTCTCCGGTGTGGCCATCAACATCCTCGCCCTGGGCGCCACCCGCTATCTCGCCCCGCTGGCCTTCGAGGGCCACCAGGGCGGCTCGGCCAAGCAGTCGCCGCCGGTGGAGTCGCTCGGCCACTTCACGGTCCCCGGACTCTCCGACGGACTCCAGACCCTCAACGACAAGGGCTGGTTCCTGATCTCGGACATCGCCGGCCTGCTCGGCGGCCTGGTCACCGACGTCTCCTGGCTCACCCTGGTCGCCGTCGCGCTGATCCCCGGCACCTGGTGGGTGCTGTGGCGCACCTCGTTCGGCCTGCGGCTGCGCTCCTGCGGCGAGAACCCGGTCGCGGCCGAGTCGCTCGGCGTCAACGTCTACAAGTACAAGTACCTGGCCGTGCTCATCTCCGGCGGCCTGGCCGGCCTCGGCGGCGTCTTCCTGTCCATCGTGGCCAACCCGTTCTACCTGGAGGGCCAGACCAGCGGACGCGGCTACATCGGCCTCGCGGCGATGATCTTCGGCAACTGGATGCCGGGCGGACTCGCCATCGCCGCCGGACTGTTCGGCTACACCGACAGCCTCAACCTGCGCGGCGGCGCCACCAATGTGCACGCCCTGCTGCTGCTCGGCGCACTGCTCCTGGTCGCCGGTGCCGTCTGGCTGGTGATCCGCAAGGCCTACGTCAAGGCCGCCGTCACGCTGGCCGTCGGCGTCCTGGTCTTCGCCTGGTACGCCACCACCGACGACGTCCCCAACCAGGTCGTCTCCGCCACGCCGTACGTCGTCACCCTCGTCGTGCTCGCGCTGTCCGCGCAACGGCTGCGCATGCCCAAGGCGAACGGCATGGCGTACCGGAAGGGACAGGGCAAGTGAGCGACGCCGACTGGGAGACACTCAGGGCGGCGGCCCGGGACGCCATGTCCCGGGCGTACGCCCCCTACTCGGGCTACCCGGTCGGCGCCGCCGCCCTGGTCGACGACGGCCGCACCGTCACCGGCTGCAACGTCGAGAACGCCAGCTACGGCATCGGCCTGTGCGCCGAGTGCGGCCTGGTCTCGCAGTTGCAGCTGACCGGCGGCGGACGGCTGACGCACTTCGTCTGCGTCGACGGCCGGGGCGACGTCCTGGTGCCCTGCGGCCGCTGCCGCCAGCTGCTGTACGAGTTCGGCGGCCCCGGCATGCTGCTGGACACGCCGGCCGGGATCCTCCCCCTGGCCGAGATGCTCCCGCAGGCCTTCGGCCCCGACCACCTCACCCCCTGACTCCCGGAAGGAACGCCCGGCACATGGCCATGGACGCCATCTCCGTCATCCGCACCAAGCGGGACCGCGGCGAGCTCAGCGACGAGCAGATCGACTGGGTCATCGACGCGTACACCCGCGGGAGGTCGCCGACGAGCAGATGTCGTCGCTCGCGATGGCGATCCTGCTCAACGGCATGAACCGCGCCGAGATCGCCCGCTGGACGGCCGCGATGATCGCCTCCGGCGAGCGCATGGACTTCTCCTCGCTGTCCCGCCCGACCGCCGACAAGCACTCCACCGGCGGCGTCGGCGACAAGATCACCCTGCCGCTCGCGCCGCTGGTCGCGGCCTGCGGCGCGGCCGTCCCCCAGCTCTCCGGCCGGGGCCTCGGCCACACCGGCGGCACCCTGGACAAGCTGGAGTCGATCCCCGGCTGGCGCGCCCTGCTCTCCAACGAGGAGATGCTGTCGGTGCTGGACGAGGTCGGCGCGGTGATCTGCGCCGCCGGCGACGGGCTCGCCCCGCCGACAAGAAGCTGTACGCCCTGCGCGACGTCACCGGCACCGTCGAGGCCATCCCGCTGATCGCCTCCTCGATCATGTCCAAGAAGATCGCGGAGGGCACCGGCTCCCTCGTCCTGGACGTGAAGGTCGGCAGCGGTGCCTTCATGAAGACGATCGAGGACGCCCGGGAGCTGGCGTCCACGATGGTGGGCCTCGGCACCGACCACGGCGTGAAGACGGTCGCGCTCCTCACCGACATGTCCACCCCGCTCGGACTGACCGCCGGCAACGCCCTGGAGGTCCGCGAGTCCGTGGAGGTCCTGGCGGGCGGCGGCCCGGCGGACGTCGTCGAACTGACCCTCGCGCTCGCCCGCGAGATGCTCGACGCGGCGGGCCTGAAGGACGCCGACCCGGCGAAGGCCCTCGCCGACGGCTCGGCGATGGACGTCTGGCGCCGCATGATCGCCGCCCAGGGCGGCGACCCGGACGCGCCGCTGCCCACGTCGAGGGAGCAGCACGTCGTCAAGGCCCCCGCCTCCGGCGTCCTGACCCGCCTCGACGCCTACGACATCGGCGTCGCCGCCTGGCGCCTCGGCGCGGGCCGCGCCCGCAAGGAGGACCCGGTGCAGGCGGCGGCGGGCGTGGAACTGCACGCCAAGCCCGGCGACGAGATCCGCGAGGGCAGCCCCTGCTCACCCTCCACACCGACACGCCCGAGCGCTTCGCGTACGCACTGGCGGCGGTGGAGGGCTCCTACGACATCGCCCCGGCCGGCACGGACTTCACCGCCCCGCCGGTGGTCCTGGAGAAGGTCGCCTGACCAGGCGCCGGACCGATCGGCACCGACGGGCTCCCGGCGGACCGCGCCGGGAGCCGCGCGCCCGCCGATGAGTTCCGTGTCCATGCCCGGTCTACCGGACGTGGATGCCGTGACACCCGCCGTACTCGTGCTGCCGGGGCCTGTCTCCCGTGAGGAGCTGCCCCGGCTCTGCGACGAGGTGCGCGCGCTGCTGGAGGCCACCGGGGCCGGAGTCGTCGTCTGTGACGTGGGAGGGCTGGGGCCGCCGGGCCTCGGTGTCGTCGACCTGCTGGCGCGGCTGGAGCTCCACGCCCGGCGGGCCGGCGGCCGGATAAGGCTGCGCGACCCCGACCCCGCGCTACACGCCCTTCTGGAGCTGGTCGGACTCCGCTTCGAGACGGAGGGGCAGCCCGAACAGCGGGAACCACCGCTTGGTGTCGAGGAAGCAGTGGAATCCGGTGATCCGGCCCTCTGAGGTCTCCAGCACCTGGATCGCCCACGGGGCGAAACCACCGGCCTCCGGGTCCGGCTTGTAGTGCGCGAACGCCGGCAGCCCGTTGGCCCGCACCGGCAGCAGCCGGGAGTGGGCGCAGGAGGCGCCGAGCGTGGTCATGAAGCCGGTGATGTCCGCCGGGCCGGACAGCCACAGGTCGAACGGCGGCATCGTCATGATCGCGTCCTCGTGCAGCAGGGCGGTCAGGGCCGTCATGTCGTACCCCTCGAACGCCGCCACATAGCGGTCGAGCAGTTTCTGCTGCTCCTCGTCCAGCGGGTCGGAGACCGCCCCGCCCGGCTCGCGTCGTCCCGCTCGGCGAGCGTCGCGCGGGCCCGCTGCAGGGCGCTGTTGACCGAGGCGACCGACGTGCCGAGCAGCTCGGCGACCTCGCTCGCCTTCCACGCCAGCACTTCGCGCAGGATCAGCACCGCGCGCTGCTTGGGCGGCAGCTGCTGGAGCGCGGCCATGAAGGCGAGGCGCACCGACTCCTTGGCGACCGCCGCCTCCGCCGGGTCGTCCGTCGTCGGCAGCACCCGGGCGTCCGGCATCGGCTCCAGCCACGTGTTGTCCGGGCGGGGCGCCAGGGCCGCCTGGGCGAGCGGCGTCGAATCGGTCAGGTCCATCGGGCGGGCGCGCTTGTTGCCCGCCGTCAGCATGTCCAGGCAGACGTTGGTCGCGATGCGGTAGAGCCAGGAGCGGAGGCTGGAGCGGCCCTCGAACTTGTCGTAGCTCCGCCAGGCCCGGACCAGGGTGTCCTGCACCGCGTCCTCCGCCTCGAAGGAGGAGCCGAGCATCCGGTAGCAGTACCCGGTCAGCTCGACCCGGTGCTTTTCCAGTGCGGAGTCCAGCTCCGCCGTCGCCGTGCCGTTGGTCATCGTCCACCCACCCCTGTGGCCGTCCGTCGTGCGCTTCTTCGCGCCTCGCACTCCGGAAGCTACCGCAGGCCACTGACAATGGCCTGCGGAGTTGGGAAAAGCGCAGGTGGAAGACGGTGGGTGCGGTACCGGCCTCAGGCCGCCGCGGCGACCTGGCGGCGCGCCGCCAGCGAACCGGACACGGTGATCGCCACGACCCCCAGCACCGCCAGCAGCCCGACCCCGACCGTCCCGGCCCAGCCGCCCGCGTGGAACGCCACCGCGCCCACCGTGCTGCCCGCGCTGGAGCCGACGTAGTACGCCGACTGGTACAGCGCGGAGGCCTGCGCCCGGCCGTGCGTGGCCGTCTTGCTGACCGCCGACGACGCCACCGCGTGTCCCGCGAAGAAGCCGGCCGTGATCAGCACCAGCCCCAGCAGCACCGGCACCAGCGTGTCCGCCAGCGACAGCGCCAGGCCCGCCGCCGTCGTCCCGCCGCCCAGGTACAGCGCGCCGCGCCGCCCGAGCCGGCCCACCAGCCTCCCCGCCGCCGACGCGGAGACCGTGCCCACCAGGTAGACCAGGAAGACCGACCCGACGACGCCCTGCGGAAGCGAGAAGGGCGCCTCGGTCAGGCGGTAGCCGATCACCGTGTAGACGCCGCCGAAGACCGTCATGAACAGGGCGCCGATCGCGTACAGCCGGCGCAGCAGCGGGTCGGAGAGGTGGGCGCGGACCGTGCGGGCCAGCACCCGGGGCCGCAGCGAACCGGGCGTGAAGTGCCGCGGCCTCGGCAGCAGCAGCCGGAAGGCGACCGCGCACGCCACCGCGATCACGCCGAGCACGCCGACGGCGACCCGCCAGCCCCACTCCTGCGCGACCCAGCCGGTGATGACCCGGCCGCTCATGCCGCCGACGCTGTTGCCCGCGACGAACAGCCCGATCGCCGTCACCAGCGCCCGCGGGGTGACCTCCTCGGCGAGGTACGCCGTCGCCGACGCCGGCAGCCCGGCCAGCGCCGCGCCCTGCACCGCCCGCAGCGCCACCAGCGCCGGCAGCGAGGGAGCGAAGGGGACCAGCAGCCCGACGGTCACGGCGACCGCCAGGGACGCCGTCATGACCGTACGCCGTCCGTAGCGCTCGGACAGGGCGCTCATCGGCAGCACGAACAGCGCCAGACCGCCGGTCGCGGCGGCCACCGTCCAGCTCGCGTCGCCCGCCGTCACACCCAGGTCGCCGGAGAGCAGCGGCAGCAGGGCCTGGGTGGAGTACAGCAGGGCGAAGGTCGCGACGCCCGCGAGGAACAGGGCGAGGCTCATCCGGCGGTAGCCGGGGCCGCCGGGGGCCACCCGCGAGTCGGCGGCGGGGGAGTCGGGGACGGGGAGAGCGGAGGCGGCGCCCACGGTGGTGGACGCCCCGGTATCGGCGGGAGTCATGCTGCGACGGTACGAAGACCCGCACTGATCCGTCCAATGCATGGAATCGCGATAATCGATCCCATGGTGCATCAACAGAGGTCAGGGACCCGACTGTCACCGTCCGGTGACACAGAAGACATCGTCGCGCTGCTCGCGCCGCGGCTCGTCCACTTCGCGGGCGTGGCCCGCACCGAGCACGTCACCCGTGCCGCCCAGGAGATGAACGTCCCCCAGTCGACGCTCTCCCGCTCCCTGGCCCGGCTGGAGGAGGACCTCGGCGTCCACCTGTTCGCCCGCCACGGCCGCACCCTCTCCCTCACCCCGGCCGGACGCACCTTCCTCGCCTCCGTCGAACGCGCCCTCGGCGAGATCGAGCGGGCCGCCGACGAGGTCCGCGCCGACGCCGACGCGGCCACCGGCAAGGTCGCCTTCGGCTTCCTGCACACGATGGGCGCCGAGACCGTGCCCGGCCTGCTGCACGCCTTCCGCGCCGACCACCCCAAGGTCCGCTTCAGCCTGGTCCAGAACTACGGCGAGGCCATGCTCGAGCGGCTGCGCGCCGGCGAGCTGGACCTGTGCCTCACCTCGCCGTCCCCGACGCCCCCGACCTCGTCGCCCGCCGCCTCGACGAGCAGAAGCTGCGCCTGGTCGTCCCGGCCGACCACCGCCTGGCCGGCCGGCGCCGCATCCGCCTCGCCGAGGCCGCCGAGGAGAACTTCGTGACCCTGGAGCCGGGTTACGGCCTGCGGCGCATCACGGACGACCTGTGCAAGGAGGCCGGCTTCCGGCCCAAGGTGGCCTTCGAGGGCGAGGAGGCCGAGACGCTGCGCGGACTGGTCGCGGCCGGTCTGGGCGTCGCCCTGCTGCCGCCGCCCACCGTGCCCCGGCCGGGGGTGACCGAGCTGACGGTGACCGCGCCGCGCGCGGTCCGCGAGATCGGTGTCGCCTGGCTGGCGGGTCACCCGGACACCCCGCCGGTGGCGGCCTTCAAGAAGTTCCTGCTGTCCCGCCGGGGCAGCCTGCTGCCCTGACCGGAAACGGGCGTGCCCCGCGCCGGGCGTCCGGCTCCGGCCCGGACGCCCACGGCGGCGCTACCGCCTGCGGGTCGCCCCGAATCCCGTCGCGAGCGGCATCCGCAGCCCGAGCGGAGGGGCGCCGCCAGCGCGTCCCGCACCGGCCGGGACAGGGCGCGGCCGAACAGCGCCCGAGCACGAAGTCCTCCGTCAGGGCGGCGACCTCGTCCCGGTAGTGGTGCAACGCGTGCCCGTCGGAGTGCACTTCGAACCGGCACACGTCCCGGTTGGCCTTCTTGGCCCGCGCCGCCAGGCGGAACGACAGCTCCGGGTCGCTGCGTTCGTCGTTGGTGCCGTGCACGATCAGCACCCGCCGCCCGACGAGCTGTTTCACCGGTTCGGGTGGTGCGGCCACGTCCTCCTCGGGCAGCCAAGGGGCGATCGCCACGGCGGAGTTGACGGCCTCGTGCCCGCCCGCGCGCAGCGCCGCCCGGCCGCCCATGCCGTGCCCGACGAGACAGACGGGGACGTCGCCGTAGCGCCGGACGGTCTCGTCGGCGGCCCAGGCGGCGTCCCGGGCGAGATGCGCCTCGCTGCCGTTCCAGCCCCGGTACCGGTAGTGCACGACGTGCGCGGCCAGGCCCTCGTCCCGTCCCGCCCGCACCAGCCGGCGCCCGAGCGCGCGCACGGACGCCGTCGCCAGCAGGGGCGACGGTCTGCGCCGGGAGACCTGGTCACCGGAGGGCAGCAGCAGCACCACCCCGCTCACCGACGTCGGCTCCGGACCCAGCGCTCGCCCCAGCCGGGGCCCGGGGGCCGGCCTCGCTTCCTGTGCCATGGCAGAACAGTGTCAGAAGTGCGGGTGTACGCCACCTGTCCGGGCAGTCACCGTTACATATCGACGCTTCCGTACACCCCGGTGTGTTCTACGCGCGTAGGAGTTACAGTGCGGAAATGACGAGCCAGACCACCGCGAAGAGCCCGACGCCGGACCAGATCCGCCGGGCGCCCAAGGTTCTGCTGCACGACCACCTCGACGGCGGGCTCCGCCCCGGCACCGTCGTCGAACTCGCCCGCGACAGCGGGTACGACCAGCTCCCCGAGACCGACCCCGACAAGCTCGGCACCTGGTTCCACGAGGCCGCCGACTCCGGCTCCCTGGAGCGGTACCTGGAGACCTTCTCGCACACCGTCGGCGTCATGCAGACCCGGGAGGCGCTCGTCCGGGTCGCCGCCGAGTGCGCCGAGGACCTCGCCGAGGACGGCGTCGTCTACGCCGAGGTGCGCTACGCCCCCGAGCAGCACCTGGAGAAGGGGCTCACCCTCGAAGAGGTCGTCGAGGCCGTCAACGAGGGCTTCCGGGAGGGCGAGCGGCGCGCGAAGGCGAACGGCCACCGCATCCGCGTCGGCGCGCTGCTCACCGCCATGCGGCACGCCGCCCGCGCCCTGGAGATCGCCGAACTCGCCAACCGCTACCGGGATCTCGGCGTGGTCGGCTTCGACATCGCGGGCGCCGAGGCCGGCTACCCGCCCACCCGGCACCTCGACGCCTTCGAGTATCTGAAGCGGGAGAACAACCACTTCACGATCCACGCGGGCGAGGCCTTCGGACTGCCGTCCATCTGGCAGGCCCTCCAGTGGTGCGGCGCCGACCGCCTCGGGCACGGGGTGCGCATCATCGACGACATCCAGGTCCACGAGGACGGCACGGTGGAGCTGGGGCGGCTCGCCTCCTACGTCCGCGACAAGCGGATCCCGCTGGAGCTGTGCCCCAGCTCCAACCTCCAGACCGGGGCCGCGGCCTCCTACGCCGAGCACCCCATCGGGCTGCTGCGGCGGCTGCACTTCCGGGCCACGGTCAACACGGACAACCGGCTGATGTCCCACACCAGCATGAGCCGGGAATTCGAGCACCTGGTCGACGCATTCGGTTACACGCTCGACGACATGCAGTGGTTCTCCGTCAATGCGATGAAATCAGCGTTCATTCCTTTCGATGAACGACTGGCCATGATCAATGACGTGATCAAGCCCGGATATGCCGAGCTTAAATCCGAATGGCTGTTCCAGCAGACCGCCTCCACCAGCGCTTCTGTCACCACGGAAAGCTGAGTCGGGGCGATCGGCACCGAGAAATGTGGACGGGCATTCACCATCCGTCCGCATTTCGATGTTTGCGGCGGGCGTCCGCGCATGTTTACGGTCGAGGACCGCTCATATCCCCGACATCCCATTCGAGGACGCATTTCATGAAGCAGTCTGCTGCCAAGACCCTCGGCGTCGCCGCCCTCGGTGCCGCCTTCGCCGCCGCCGGCGCGGGCGCGGCCAACGCGGCCCCGGAGCTCCCGGACGTCGCCCAGACGCTGGACGGTGTCACCAAGACGCTCCCCGCCGAGAACGTCTCCCAGGCGGTGCCGGGCTCCGACCAGGTGCTGGAGGAGGGCCAGGGCGCCGCCGGCCAGGGCCTGGGCGCCGCCCAGCCGATCGCCGAGCAGCTGCTCACCGACCAGCTCGCCAACGGCCCGACGGCGCCGGTCGCCGGCCTGCTCGGCGGGCTGCCGGTGCAGGGGCTGCCCACCCAGGGCCTGCCGGTGAACGGCATCCCGCTGGGCTGAGCCCGCGCCTCGCGCACGGACGGGGCGCGCCCGGTGTCATGCCGGGCGCGCCCCGTCGGCGTACCAGAGGGAGGAAGGCCTACCAGGCCGTGCGCGCCGTCTTCCCCTCCGCCGGGAGGAGGATCCACAGCGCCAGGTAGAGCAGGAACTGCGGACCGGGCAGCAGGCACGAGACCAGGAAGACCACGCGCATGGTCGTCGCGGAGGTGCCGAAGCGCCGCGCCAGCGCGGCACACACTCCGCCGATCACGCGGCCGTGGGTCGGGCGGGCAAGGCGGGACATGGCGGCTCCTTCATGAGCGTCGGTCGGAGGCGTTCCGTTCGCCTCGTCTGGTACCCACGCTACGGAGACAAAAGGGGGCGAGCGTCGCTCTACGGGGCGATCCCGACCCTGGGAATCGTCGGGGTCCGCCCCTGAGAGGGCTCCTCCTGACGGACGTCCCGCCGGCCCGCCCCCTGCGACCTGCGGCGGAGCCGCGCCCGGGCCGCGGGCACCACGGCCAGGTGCGCCAGGGCCACGCCCGCCGTGTTCAGCAGCAGCGAGTCGACGTCCACCACCTGGCCCGGCACCCCGGTCTGCAGCAGTTCGATGGCCAGCGACAGCAGCGCCCCGGCGGCGGCCGTCCGCAGCAGCGAGGCGACCGGAGAAACGGTCAGCCTGCCGTTCGCCATGGGCAGCAGCACGCCCAGCGGCGCCAGCAGCGCCAGTCCCTCACCGATCCGCCGGGCCGCCTCCGGCCAGCCCAGCGCCAGATCGGCCCGGATGCCGTCGAGCGGATGCAGGTTGGCGGGCATCACCCAGGGCACGTCCAGGGGCCGCAGCGTCAGCCAGGCGACGAACGCGAGATGCGCGACCAGGAGGAGACTCCCCGCCACCCGGACACGGACCGCGGCGCTCCCGCCGCCGATGGACCCTTGACGCTGCACGAACCCCTAGACGCGGCCTTCGCCACGGTCGGTTCCGCGGGCCCGCCCCCACACCCGTGAGGCGTACGCCACACGCGCCGGGCACGCCCGGCCACGCGCACCCGCACGGCGCTCAGCCGGCGGTGACCTCCGTCGACGGCGGCTCGTTGCTGCCGGGACGCGCCCGGACCTCGTCCGTGCACGAGTAGCGGCGCGGCGGCCCGTCGCCGGGCCCGCCCAGGATCACCGAACCGTCGCCCTCGGCCGCGGCCGAGTCGGCGAAGGTGCAGACGATCTGCGCCAGGGCGTACGAGGTGAGGTCGTCCGGCGCGGTGCCGAGCCGCAGCGCGTCCTCGGGGTCGCCGGGCCGCGGCCCCTTCACCGCCGTCCCGCCGCGCACGTCGGTGGTGTACCCGGCCTCCTTCTCCGCGGCCGACGGCGGCTCGGCCAGTTCGTCCAGCAGGCCCTGCGCCACCAGCACCCGCCGCTGGGAGTCCGCCGCGCCGTCCGGCACCCGTACCGTGCGGTCCACGGCCACCAGCGACGAGCCGCACAGCAGGAACACCCGCACCGCGATGCCGGGCGCGGTCCGCGTCGTCGTGTCCGGCTCGGCGAGCGAGCACCGCACCCGCGAGGGCGCCGGCCCGAAGTCCGTCGGCACCTCCGTGGCCCGGATGCCGCACCCGGCGAGCAGCACCGCGAGCACACCAAGCGCCGGCAGGCGGCGTACGGTCATCAGGCCTGTCCCTTCGCGTCCTTGCCCTTGCCCTCGTCACCCGCCGCGTTCCCGGCCCCGGCCCGGTCGCCGGCACCGGCCGCACCGCCGGCGTCCGCCTCCGTCAGCGAGGAGGCGTCCCGCGGCAGCCGCAGCGTGAACACCGCGCCGCCCTCGGGCGAGTTGGCGGCCGTGATCTCGCCGCCGTGGATGTGCGCGTTCTCCAGGGCGATGGACAGCCCGAGCCCGCTGCCCTCGGACCGCGGCCGGGAGGCGCTGGCCTTGTAGAAGCGGTCGAAGACGTGCGGCAGCACGTCCTCGGGGATGCCGGGCCCGTGGTCGCGGACGGCGATCACCACGGCGTCGTCCGCCTCCCGCACCGACACCCGGACCGGCGAGCCGCCGTGCTTGAGCGCGTTGCCGATGAGGTTGGCCAGGATCACGTCCAGGCGGCGCGGGTCCAGCCGGGCGTGGATGCCGCGCTCGGCGTCCAGCTCGACGGCGTCCAGCCAGGCGCGGGCGTCGATGCAGGCGGTGATCTGGTCGGCGACGTCGACGTCGTCGAGGACCAGCTTGGCGGTGCCCGCGTCGAAACGGGTGACCTCCATCAGGTTCTCGACCAGGTCGTTGAGCCGCCGGGTCTCGCTCACCACCAGCCGCACGGCCGGCTCGATCATCGGGTCGATGCCGCCGCCCTCGGAGTCCAGCTCCTCCTCCAGCACCTCCGTCACGGCGGTGATCGCGGTCAGCGGCGTACGCAGCTCATGGCTCATGTCCGCGACGAAGCGCCGGGAGGCCTGCTCCCGGGCGGCCATGTCCGCGACCCGCTTCTCCAGGTTCTCGGCGGCCCGGTTGAACGTCCGGGACAGCTCGGCCAGTTCGTCGGTGCCGGACACCCTGAGCCGGGTGTCGAGCTTGCCCTCGCCGAGCCGCCGGGCGGCCGTGCCGAGCCGCTGCACCGGCTTCAGCACCGTGGACGCCGCGGCCTGCGCCAGCAGGGCCGAACCGATCAGCGCCAGCGCGGTCGCGATCCCCAGCGACCAGGCCAGCGAGTTGAGGTCCCTCGCCTCCGGCTCCAGCGACTTGAGCATGTAGCCGGTCGGCCCGCCGCCGATCACCCGGGTGCCCGCCACCAGGTACGGGGTGTCGTCCTCGACGATCCGCTGCCAGTACAGGTGGTACGGGGAGGCGTTGTTCGCGGTGACCTTCTGCTCCTTGTTCACCGCGGTGCGCAGCGACGCGGGCACGTCGGCGAGCGAGAAGCCGCCCAGCCCGCCGGAACTGCCGTACACCGTCCGCCCGGCCGCGTTCTCGCCGACCAGCAGCACGCTGAACCGCTGCCCGCTGCCGGCCATCTGCCCGGCGGTGTGCTGCAGTTCGTCCTGCGTGGGGTGCTCGGGCAGCGCACCGGCCCGGTTCTGCATCTCCTGCTCGAAGTCGCGCAGCACGGCGTCCTGGGTGCGGGTGAGGACGGCCTCGCGGTTGAGCCAGTACGCGATGCCGGACGCGGACACCGCGGCGGTGAGCGCCACCAGCCCGAAGACGACGACGAGCCGCAGCCGCAGGCTGGTGAAGCGCAGCCGCGACCAGACTCCCTTGCGTGCCGCGGCCCAGCCGCGAAGACCCCCCGGGTGCTGCCGTGTCACTGAGGCGGATCCAGCCGGTAGCCCACGCCCCGCACGGTGCGGATCAGCGTCGGGGACGACGGCACGTCCTCGACCTTGGCGCGCAGCCGCTGCACGCACGCGTCCACCAGCCGCGAGTCGCCGAGGTAGTCGTGCTCCCACACCAGCCGCAGCAGCTGCTGCCGCGACAGCGCCTGCCCGGGCCGCCGGCTCAGTTCGAGGAGGAGCCGCAGCTCGGTCGGCGTGAGCTGGAGGTCCTCGCCGTTCTTGGTGACGGTCATCGCGGCCCGGTCGATCACCAGGCTGCCGAAGGTCGCTGAGTCGCTGGACTCGCGCTCCCCGCGCCGCAGCACGGCCCGGATCCGGGCGTCGAGCACCCGCCCCTGCACCGGCTTGACGACATAGTCGTCGGCGCCGGACTCCAGACCGACGACGACGTCGATGTCGTCGCTGCGCGCGGTCAGCAGGATGATCGGCAGCTGGTCGGTGCGCCGGATGCGCCGGCACACCTCGAAGCCGTCGATGCCGGGCAGCATCACGTCCAGCACGATCAGGTCCGGCCGCTGCTCGCGCAGCAGTTTCAGACCGTCCTCACCGCTGGCAGCGGTGGCCACCCGGTGTCCCTGGCGCGTCAGGGAGAGCTCCAGGGCCGTGCGGATGGCGTCGTCGTCCTCGATCAGCAACAGGGAAGGCACGCGCTCATTCTGGCCCATGGAGGGGGTGCTGTTCGACCTGTGGGTGCGGTTGGGGACCGCCCCGGCACCCGGAGCCGTGAAGGACCTGTGGTGCTCGTGTGACGGTCCCCTGTGACAGGTCTGTGACAGTCGACGGACACGGCCATGAAGTCGCCCCGGCAGGATTTTCGGCACAGGCACCACAGCACGCCGCACCACAGCAGTCGAACACCGGAAGTCCACGACGGGGGGCGCGAGATGAACACGCTGCACGGCACCAGCACCAGCGCAGTGATCACGCGTCTGCACGACGTGCACGGCAGGGGTTCGGACCGGACCGGTGCCGACGGGGGTGCCTCCCGCGCGAGCGGTTACGAGCGCGGGGGAGGCCGGGGGTGCGCCCGCGGCACCGGGCGTCAGCACACCGGGTACATGACGGTGGTCGACGCCCGGGCCCGAGGGGGGAGACGCACGGGGAACCGCGTACGGGGAGGTCCCGGGGGAGCAGCGCTCGCTGTCGGAGGCGGAGTTCACCGCCTACGTCCAGGAGCGCCGCGCCTCCCTGTACGCCACCGCCTACCACCTGACCGGCGACCGCCACGAGGCCGAGGACCTGCTGCAGAGCGCCCTGTTCTCGACCTATCGGGCGTGGGACCGGATCAGCGACAAGGCGGCCGTCGGCGGATACCTCCGCCGCACCATGACCAACCTGCACATCAGCGCGTGGCGCCGCCGCAAGCTGAACGAGTACCCGACCGAGGAACTGCCGGAGACGCCCGGCGACACGGACGCGATGCGCGGCACCGAGCTGCGCGCGGTCCTGTGGCAGGCGCTCGCCCGGCTGCCCGAACTCCAACGCACCATGCTGGTCCTGCGCTACTACGAGGGCCGCACGGACCCGGAGATCGCGGACATCCTCGACATCAGCGTCGGCACGGTGAAGTCGAGCATCTGGCGGTCGCTGCGCCGGCTGCGCGAGGACGAGGTCCTCAGCTTCGGCCGTGACCGGGAGGACGCCTTCGGCGAACTGGTCGCCTGAAGGTCCGGGCCCGAAAACGTACGGGCCCGGGGTGTATCAGGAGGGGAGCCCCGTGCTCTTACTCACGGGGAAGCACCACGGGGGACCCGGGGGACGGGGGAGACACGGGGGAACCCCACGGGGGAACGGGGGAACACGGGGACCCCGCCGGGGGGGGGGCGGGGGACACGGGGGGCACGAAGGAGCGGGACTGGAGGGCCGGGGGTCCGTCCAGTCCCGCTCTGTGCTGTCCGGCCGTCTGCCGGCCGGCGTCCGCCGCCCGTCGCCGCGCCCGGGGTCACCAGGAGGCGAGCAGGGGCGGGCCGGGCTCGTGCCGGCGCCAGGCCTCGGTGAGACGGGTGAGCCGGGCGGGGGAGGCGATACCGCGCACGGCCGCGATCTTCCCGTGGACGATGTCGAACGTGACGGAGCCGACGACCCGGTCGTCCAGCACGCTGAGGACGGCGGGGGCGCCGTTGACCACCGCGTAGTGGATGGCGGGCGTGCCGCCCATCATGCGCCGCTTCGCCGGCGTGGACCTGAAGCCGGCCCGTGCGACGGCGGCGACGCGCTGCGGGGTGTCGAAGCGCAGCAGCTTCGCGCTCAGGCCGGCACCGTCGGAGACCGCCGTCGCGTCGTCCGTGAGCAGCGACACCAGCCGGTCCGTGCGGCCCGAGGTGGCGGCGGCGAGGAACTCCTCGACGATCCTGCGGGCGGAGGCCGGGTCGGGCTCGGCCTCGCGGCGACGCGCGGTGGTGACGCGGCGCCGCGCCCGGTGCAGGTGCTGCTGGCTCGCGGACTCGGTGATGTCGAGGATCCCGGCGATCTCGGCGTGGCTGTAGGAGAACGCCTCGCGCAGGACGTAGACGGCCCGCTCCAGGGGGACAGGCGCTCCATGAGGGTCAGCACCGCCAGGGAGACCGATTCGCGCTGCTCGAAGGTGTCGGCCGGGCCGAGCATCGGGTCGCCGTCGAGGAGCGGCTCGGGCAGCCAGGCGCCGACGGAGCGCTCCCGGCGGGCCCGGGCCGAACGGAGCCGGTCCAGGCACAGGTTGGTGACGACCTTGGTCAGCCAGGCCTCCGGAACCCTGATCCGCTCCCGGTCGGCGGCCTGCCAGTGCAGGAACGCGTCCTGCACCGTGTCCTCGGCGTCGACGGCGGAGCCCAGCATCCGGTACGCCAGCGAGGCCAGCCGGTTGCGGCTGGCCTCGAAGCGGCCGGTGTCGAAGTGATCGACGGCGGCGGTGTCCACGCGGGCATCCTAGGCGGCGAGGCGCTGCTCGGTGGCCGCTTCCGGCGCGACGGCCGTGCGGAGCCTGCGCTTGGGCAGGCCGTAGGTCGGGTGGGCGATGGTCCACATCGCCATGGCGAGGATGCCGGCCTTGACCCGGGCCGCCTTCCGCCCGCCCAGGTACTTCGGCTTCGGCCGCGCCTCGCCGTCGACCATCTGCAGGAGTCCGTCCCGCCGGCCGAGGCTGATGTGGTTGCCCACGTACTCCAGCTTGGTGTGCGGGACCTTGCGGCCGGTCAGATGCCCGACGATCGCGCCCGCGGCCTGCTGCGCCGTGTAGCCGGCCGTGGCGCAGGACATCGGCAGCGGACGGCCGTTGTCCCCGATGACGTGGGCGCCGTCGCCGATGGCGTAGACGTCGGGGTGCGAGACGGACCGCAGGAGACGGTCGACGACGATCCTGCCGCTGTCGGTGACCTCCAGCCCCGCGGCGGCCGCGAGGGGGTCGACCGCGAACCCGGCCGTCCACACGGTCGCGTCGGACGCCAGGACGGTGCCGTCGGCGCACAGCACCCGGGCGGCCTCGACGGCCTCGACGGGGGTGTGCTCCACGACCGTGACGCCGAGCCGGTCGCAGGTCCGGCGCAGGTGGTCGCGGGCCCCGTCGGAGAGACGGGCGCCCAGCTCCCCGCGGGCGACCAGGGTCACCGACAGACCGGGCCGGGACTCGGCGATCTCGGTGGCGGTCTCGATGCCGGTCAGACCCTCGCCGACGACCACCACGTTCCCGCCGGCGCCGCGCTCCAGGTCGTCCAGCCGCTCGCGCAGACGCAGCGCCGAGGGGCGGCCGGCGACGTCGTGGGCGTGTTCGGCCACGCCGGGGACGCCGTGGTCGGCGGCGCGGCTGCCGAGCGCGTGGACGAGCGTGTCGTAGCCGATCTCGCCGCCGCCGTCGGCGTCGGCCACGGCGACCACCCGGCGCTCGGGGTCGATGGCGGTGACCCGGGCCACCCGCAGCCGTATCCCGGTGCCCGCGAAGACGTCGGAGAGCCGGGGCGCCTGGATCTCCTGGCCGGCCGCGAGCTGGTGCAGCCGCATCCGCTGCACGAAGTCCGGCTCGGCGTTGACGACGGTGATCTCGGTGTCCGCCGGGGACAGCCGGCGGGCCAGGGACCCGGCGGCGAAGGCCCCGGCGTAGCCGGCGCCGAGGACCACGATGCGGTGCTTCATGGGGTGCTCCTGTCGGTTGTCCTGCTTCCGTGTCCTGCTTTCGCGGATTGAGCGGAACAGCGCCCCGATTGCTGACAGGAGTCTTCTGTGACGTGCGTCACAGGGTGGGGGTGGGGTCGTCAGGCCGCCGTGCGGGCCGACGCGCAGCGGCCCGCCGCCGCAGCCGCCAGACGGCCCATCGCCTCGTCCCGGTCACAGGCGTGCGCCCCCAGGGCCGTCTGACGCGCGATGATCGTCCGTTCCTGCCGCATCAGCCGCCAGCCGCGGCGCAGCAGGAACGGCACCGACTTGCGGCCCTCCCTCAGGTCCCGCAGAAAGCGGCGGCGGAACGTCGTCAGCGGGCCCCGGCTCAGGCACAGGGCGTCCGCGAGCACGCCCGCCGCACGGCAGCGCCCGACGATCTCGGCGGCGAAGACGCCCTCCGCGATGAACAGCGGGGTCCGGCCGATGTCGACCGTCTCCGCCCCGGTGCGGGCGCTGAGCGCGAGGTCGTAGACCGGCACACGGGCGCGGCCCGTGCGGCACAGCTCCCCGATCGCGGTGAGCGCGGCGTCCGCGTCCCACGAGTCCGGATGGTCCCAGTCGATGTCCCGGCTGCCGTCGACCAGCGGCAGCGACGGGTCGGTGCCCTCCTTGTAGAAGTCGTCGAGCCGCAGCACCGGAAGACCGGAACGGGCGGCGAGAAGGGACTTGCCGGAGCCGGAGGGGCCGCAGAGCAGCACGACGCGCGTCGGTATGGGCGGATGGGAGCTCACGGGACACCAGTGTGAGGCATCCTTCGGCCGCCGTACGACCCCGCGGGTCGGCTTTGAAGCCCGCGTCACACCTCAACTACGCTTCGCGTCGACCCGATTACACTCCGCAGTGCGATCGCGTACCCCGCGTACCCGGTGGCACTCCGCAGCAGAGGTGGCAGCAGCGATGGCCCGACACGCGTCCCCCACAACCCGACCGCCCAGCGCGCCCTGATCGCCCTCGCGACCGCCGGGGTGGCCCTGGGCGCCGGCGCGGCGACCGCCTCGGCCGACAGCGGCGACTCCCTCGGCGGCATGGTGCACACCAGCCCCACCTCGCTCGGCCGGATCGACCCGGACGCCGGACTGAAGGCCACGACGGGCACCGTCGGCTACGTCACGGGACCGGTCGCCGGCCTCAAGCCCAACCCGCTGGCCGGCACGGGCGTCGACCCCCTCGACAACGGCGTCGGCACCCAGGTCGCCGACTTCCGGCCGCTGACCTCGCAGGCCCTGACGGGTCCGGTCGCGCAGGCCCCCTCGATCGGCAGCGTCCCGGTGCTGGGGCAGGCCACGGGGCTGCTGGGCGGCTGACGCGGCGGCCCCGCGGCGACGCACGGCGAGAGCCGCGCCTCCCCGGACGGAGGGGAGGCGCGGCTCTCTGCTCGTGGCGCGCCCGGGCGGCCGGCGAGGGCGGCCGACGGCCGTGCGCCGGCGGTGGCGGGCCGTGTGCCGGCGGGGTGGGCCGTGTGCGGGCGGGGCTCGGTGGCCGGCGGGCTCAGTAGGCGGAGCCGGACGCCCCCAGCGAACCCGTCGGGTGCCAGACCGTCTTGGTCTCCAGGAACGCCGTCATGCGGTCGAGGCCCGGCGCCGCCGCCCAGTCGTCCACAGGCTGTGGACGAAGGACGCGCTTGAGGTTGTCCGCCGCCGCGATCTCCAGCTCCTTCGCCAGCACCTCGTCGGCGCCCGCGAGGTCGATCGCGTTGACGTCCTGGTGCGCGGCGAGCGGCGCCGCGATCTCCGCCGTACGGCCGGACAGGACGTTCACCACGCCGCCGGGCAGGTCCGAGGTGGCCAGCACCTCGCCCAGGGAGAGGGCGGGCAGCGGCGACCTCTCGGAGGCCACCACGACCGCCGTGTTGCCCGTGGCGATCACCGGGGCGACGACCGAGACCAGACCCAGGAACGACGACTCCTGCGGGCCAGGACGGCGACCACGCCGGTGGGCTCCGGGAGGACAGGTTGAAGAACGGGCCCGCGACCGGGTTGCCGCCGCCGACCACCTGGGTGATCTTGTCGGTCCAGCCCGCGTACCAGACCCAGCGGTCGATCGCCGCGTCGACCTGCACGGCCGCCTTCGACTTCGACAGCCCCTCCGCGTCGGCCACCTCGCGGACGTACTGGTCGCGGCGCCCCTCCAGCATCTCGGCGATGCGGTAGAGGATCTGGCCGCGGTTGTACGCCGTCGCGCCCGACCACGCGCCGAACGCCTTGCGGGCGGCGACCACCGCGTCCCGGGCGTCCTTGCGGGAGGCCTGCGGGGCGTTCGCCAGCCAGTTGCCCTTGGAGTCCGTCACCTCGTACACCCGGCCGCTCTCGGAACGCGGGAACTTCCCGCCGACGTACAGCTTGTAGGTCTTGAGCACCGAAAGTCGCGGTTCGGTCTTTTCCGTCTTCTCAGACATCGAGGTACGCCTCCAGGCCGTGGCGGCCGCCCTCGCGGCCGAAGCCCGACTCCTTGTAGCCGCCGAACGGCGAGGTCGGGTCGAACTTGTTGAACGTGTTGGACCAGACGACGCCCGCCCGCAGCTTGTTCGCGACCGCCAGGATGCGCGAGCCCTTCTCCGTCCAGATGCCCGCGGACAGGCCGTACGGGTGTTGTTCGCCTTGGCGACCGCCTCGTCCGGGGTGCGGAAGGTGAGGACCGACAGCACCGGGCCGAAGATCTCGTCGCGGGCGATGGTGTGCGCCTGGGTGACGTTGGTGAACAGCGTCGGGCGAACCAGTAGCCCGACGAGGGGAGTTCACACGCCGGCGACCAGCGCTCGGCGCCCTCCGCCTCGCCCTGGTCGGCGAGCGCGGTGATCCGGGCCAGCTGCTCGGCGGAGTTGATCGCGCCGATGTCGGTGTTCTTGTCCAGCGGGTCGCCGAGGCGGAGGGTGGACAGGCGGCGCTTGAGGGAGTCGAGGAGTTCGTCGTGGATCGACTCCTGCACCAGAAGGCGGCTGCCGGCGCAGCAGACCTGGCCCTGGTTGAAGAAGATGCCGCTGACGATGCCCTCGACGGCCTGGTCGATCGGGGCGTCGTCGAAGACGATGTTCGCGCCCTTGCCGCCCAGCTCCAGCGTGAGCTTCTTGCGGGTGCCCGCGACCGTGCGGGCGATCTCCTTGCCGACCGCCGTGGAGCCGGTGAACGCCACCTTGTTCACGTCCGGGTGCGCCACCAGGGCGGCGCCGGTACGGCCGTCACCGGTGACGATGTTGACGACACCCCTGGGCAGCCCGGCCTGGCGGCAGATGTCCGCGAAGAACAGGGCGGACAGCGGGGTCGTCTCGGCGGGCTTGAGCACCACCGTGTTGCCGGTCGCGAGCGCCGGCGCGATCTTCCACGCCAGCATCAGGAGCGGGAAGTTCCAGGGGATGACCTGGCCCGCGACGCCCAGCGGCCGCGGGTTCGCGCCGAAGCCGGCGTGCTCCAGCTTGTCCGCCCAGCCCGCGTAGTAGAAGAAGTGCGCCGCGACCAGGGGAGGTCCGCGTCGCGGGTCTCCCTGATCGGCTTGCCGTTGTCCAGGGTCTCCAGGACGGCCAGCTCCCGGGAGCGCTCCTGGATGATGCGGGCGATGCGGAAGAGGTACTTGGCGCGCTCGGAGCCGGGCAGCGCCGACCACTTCTCGAACGCCCTGCGGGCGGCCTTCACCGCGCGGTCGACGTCCTCCTCGGTGCCCTCGGCGACCTCGGAGAGCACCTCCTCCGTCGACGGCGAGACCGTCTTGAAGACCTTTCCGCCGGCCGCCTCGGTGAACTCGCCGTCGATGAACAGCCCGTAGGACGGGGCGATGTCGACGACCGCGCGGGACTCGGGCGCCGGGGCGTACGCGAACGCGGGCGACCGCCCTGCCGTGGTCTTGTCGGACGTGGGCTTGTTTGCCGTGGCCTTGTCGGCCGTGGCCTTGTCCGCAGCGGTCTTGTCCGCCGTGGTCTTGTCGGCCGTGGTCTTGTCCGTGGTCATGGTGATCAGTCCACCGTCACGTAGTCGGGGCCGGAGTAGCGGCCGGTGGCCAGCTTCTGGCGCTGCATCAGCAGGTCGTTCAGGAGCGAGGAGGCGCCGAAGCGGAACCAGTGGGGGTCCAGCCAGTCCTCGCCCGCCGTCTCGTTGACCAGGACGAGGAACTTGATCGCGTCCTTCGCCGTGCGGATGCCGCCGGCCGGCTTCACGCCGACCTGGACGCCCGTCTGCGCCCGGAAGTCGCGGACCGCCTCCAGCATCAGCAGGGTGTTCGCCGGGGTCGCGTTCACCGCGACCTTGCCGGTCGACGTCTTGATGAAGTCGGCGCCCGCCAGCATGCCGAGCCAGCTGGCGCGGCGGATGTTGTCGTACGTCGACAGCTCGCCCGTCTCGAAGATGACCTTCAGGCGGGCGTCCGTGCCGCAGGCCTCCTTCACGGCGACGATCTCGTCGTACACCTTCAGGTAGTCGCCCGCGAGGAACGCGCCACGGTCGATGACCATGTCGACCTCGTCCGCGCCCGCCGCGACGGCCTCCCGCACGTCGGCCAGCTTCACCGCGAGCGAGGCGCGGCCCGCCGGGAAGGCGGTGGCCACGGAGGCGACCTTCACGCCGGAGCCGGCGACGGCCTCCTTGGCCACGGGCACCATGTCGGGATAGACGCAGACCGCGGCCGTGGTGGGGGCGGTGCGGTCGGTCGGGTCGGGGCGGACCGCCTTGGCGCCGAGCGCCCGTACCTTGCCCGGCGTGTCCGCGCCTTCCAGCGTCGTCAGGTCGACCATCGAGATGGCGAGGTCGAGGGCGTACGCCTTCGCGGTGGTCTTGATGGAACGGGTACCGAGGGAGGCGGCGCGCGCCTCCAGGCCGACCGCGTCGACGCCGGGCAGCCCGTGCAGGAAGCGGCGCAGCGTGCTGGCGGACGCGGTGACGTCCTGGAGGCCGTGCGCTCCGTGTGCCCGGGGCGTGGGCGCAGCGGACGCGGCGGGGGTACCGGGTGCGGCTGATGCAGTGGTGGGCATGGTCACCAGCCGAGCATATCTACGCGCGTAGCGGCTGTACAGCCCCGGCGCTCGTTCTGCGGGCGGGGGGCGCGTATGAGCGGTTCCTAGGGGGTCGGGCGCTGTGTGATCGCGGTTGCCGGGCCGTGGGGCGCGGTGTGGCGCTGCTGTGTGTGATCGCGGTTGCTGGGCCGGCCTGCGGGGCGCTTGTGTTACGGGCGGTCGCCGGGCCGCCGGGCACCGCGTATGAGCCTTCGCCGGGGCGTCGGGCACAATCGGCAGCATGACGACCCGGACCACCAGTCACCCACGCCGCGGCCCTCGGGGCCCGAGACCCGGGACCGGGTCTACCGCTCGCCCGCCGGCCTCGTCGGCGGCGCCCTGCTGCTCGCCATCGTCCTGTGGCTGGGCATCGACGCGCTGGTCAGGGGCGAGGGCGCACGCCGTGGCTGGCGCTGGCCGTCCTGCTGGTGCTGGTGCCGCTGGTCGCCGCCTACACGCTGCGGCCCGCCGTCTTCGCCGGTGACGACCGGCTGCGCATCCGCAACCCGCTGCGCGTCATCGTGCTCCCCTGGGGGCAGGTCGCCTCCGTGCGGTCCGGCTACTCCAACGAGGTCGTCGCCGAGTCCGGCACCAAGTACCAGCTCTGGGCGATCCCCGTCTCCCTGCGCGCCCGCAAGCGGGCGGCCCGGCTGGAGGCCCGGCGGACCGCGGAGGCCTCCGGGGGCGGGCGGCGCGGGCGCGGGGCCGGAGCGGGCACCGTGGTCGGCGGGCTCGGGGGCTGTCCGGCGGCGGGGCCGCCGCGGGGGCGGCGGCGGACGACGGGCCGGTCCGCGCCGAGAGCGACAAGATCATCCACGAGTTGCGCGAGATGCTCGAGACGCGGGGAAGGCGGCGAGCGCGCAGGGCGAGGTGACGGTGCGGTGGGCCTACGAGGTCGTGGGGCCCGCCGTGGCCGGGGCGGTACTGCTGGCCGTGCTGCTCGCGGTGGGGTGACGTCGGGGGCTTCGGGGCTTGCTGCGGGGCTTCGGGCTGGGTGCCGGGGGCCGGGGTTCGAGGCCGGGGTTCGGGGCTCGGGCCGGGGCCTTGTGCGGGTGGTTGGGGGCTTTGTTTTGGGGGGTGCAGGTCGGGCGGGTCGGTTTGGTGCGGGTGGTTGGGGGCTTTGTTTTGGGGGTGCAGGTCGGGCAGGTCGGTTTGGTGCGGCTGGTTGGGTGGCCTTGCTTTGGGGGCGCTACGGGGCGCTCGGCCAGAGGAGCAGCATGTGGGCTCCGCAGTACGCCGAGCCCAGCACCGCCGTCGCCAGGACGACCATCCGGTAGCGGCGTGAGGCCCGGGACAGGTGCAGCGCTACCGGCAGCAGCAGCGGGAAGGCCGGCAGCAGGAACCGGGCCCGCGGGAAGTACACGCCGCCGCTGCCCAGCACGATCGCCAGCATCACGCCGGTGAAGACCAGCAGCGGCAGTGGCTGGCGGTCCCAGAGCGACAGGCCGAACAGCACGGTCGCCGCGATCAGCGTGAGCGTCACCACGACCAGGAACAGGTGGGGCGTCGGGTCGTACACCAGCAGCAGCCGGAACTGGCGCAGGGTCTTCAGGCCGAAGTCGACGTCGTTGTACCAGAGCCGCTGCACCGCGAAGTAGCCGTCCCAGCGGTCCAGGCGCAGGCCCACCCAGGCCACGTAACCGCACCAGCCCAGCGGCGCCAGGACGGCCGCCGCGGCCGCGCGCCGGCGCACCGGGCGGTGCCGCAGGGCGAGCAGCGCCGCCACGCTGACCGCCGCCGCCACCGCGATGCCGGTCGGGCGGGTCAGGCCCGCGAGCGAGGCGAAGCCGGCCGCCCACAGCCAGCGGCCGGTGAGCACCGCGTACAGCGACCAGGCCGCCAGCGCGGTGAACAGTGATTCCGTGTAGCCCATCCACTGCACCAGACCGACCGGGAACGCCGCCCACAGCGCGGTGACCAGGACGCCCGTACGGCGGCCGTGGAGACGGTCGCCCACGGCGAAGATCCCCCAGGCCGCGACGAACGACGCCACCACCGCCAGGCCCAGCGCCGTGGTCGCCCGGATCCCGGGCGTCACGGCCGCGACCGCCTTCACCAGGACCGGGAACAGCGGGAAGAAGGCCAGGTTGTTCGTGTTGTACGTGGTCCCCAGGAGGTCCGTGTAGCCCTGGTCGGCGATGGCCATGTACCAGTCCGCGTCCCACTGCGTGGCCAGGATCGTGTGCAGGTCCTGTCCCTGGCGGCGGGCCCATTCCGCGAGCACCAGGAGGCCGGTGACGCGGACGGCGGCGTAGGCGGCCAGGGCCGGGGCCGCCCGCCCCAGGGCGTGGATCAGGCGCCGGGCCGCCCGCGCATGGACGCGGGGCGGGCGGTCGGGTGCGGGGGTGCGGGGGTGGGGGCGCCGGGTGCCGGGGATGCGTCCGCTCGGGGTCGTTTCGCGGGCGGTCGAGGACACGGCGGCGGCTCCCTGGGGTCGGTGGTACGGCTGTTGGGACCACCGTTGCCCGCGGGGGTGCGGGGGCGGGGAGCGCCGGTCAACCCGCGTGCGGAAATCACCCGATGGGGTGCCCCCGGGTGGGGTATCCCGGGAGGGCTCCGGGTGGAGCACCCCGGGGAGGCTCCGGGTGGAGCACCCCCGGGGAGGATCCGGGGGCCGGCGGTTGGGTTCCGAGGGCCGACGGTTCGGTTCCGAGGGCCGACGGTTCGGTTCCGGGGGTGCCCCGAGGTGCCTCGTGTCAGATGCCCGCCGCTGCGGCGAAGTCGCGCTTCAGCGCCGCCAGCAGGTCCGCCGCCCTGGTGCGGGCCGCCGGGAGGTCGGCGTGCGTGCCGACCGGGACGACGACCTCCAGGTAGCACTTCAGCTTCGGCTCCGTGCCGCTGGGGCGGACGATGACGCGGGCGCCGTCGAGCGTGTAGCGCAGGCCGTCCGTGGGCGGGAGGTCCGCCGTGCCCTTGGTCAGGTCCTCCGCTTCCGTGATCGCCAGGCCCGCGAGCCGGGTCGGGGGCTGCTCGCGCAGCCGGCGCATCGCGTCGGCGATCAGGGAGAGGTCCTGTACGCGGACCGAGAGCTGGTCCGTGGCGTGCAGGCCGTGCTCTACGGCGAGGTCGTCGAGGAGGTCGAGAAGGGTGCGGCCGGCCTCCTTGAGGGTGGAGGCGAGTTCGGTGATCAGCAGGGCCGCGGTGATGCCGTCCTTGTCGCGGACGCCGTCCGGGTCGACGCAGTAGCCGAGGGCCTCCTCGTAGCCGAAGCGGAGGCCCTCGGCGCGGGCGATCCACTTGAAGCCGGTGAGGGTCTCGACGTGGGGGAGGTTCGCCTTCTCGGCGATGCGGCCGAGGAGGGAGGAGGAGACGATCGACTCGGCGAACGTGCCGGTCGCCCCGCGGGAGACCAGGTGGGCGGCGAGGAGGGCGCCGACCTCGTCGCCGCGGAGCATGCGCCAGTCGGTGCCGTCGTGCACCGCGACGGCGAGGCGGTCCGCGTCCGGGTCGTTGGCGACGATCAGGTCGGGGGCGGGGGACGTCGCGCGGGCCGTGGCGAAGGCGAGGTCCATCGCGCCGGGCTCTTCCGGGTTGGGGAAGGCGACGGTGGGGAACTCCGGGTCGGGGTCGGCCTGCTCGGTGACGAGGGTGGGGCGGGGAAGCCGGCGCGGGCGAAGGCGGCGAGGAGGACGTCCTTGCCGACGCCGTGCATCGCCGTGTAGACGGTGCGGGCGGTGCGGGGGAGTCGGGGCGAGGACGGCGTCCGTGCGGGTGAGGTAGGCGTCGAGGACGCTGTCGTCGAGGGTGGTCCAGCCGGTGGTGGGGCGGGGGACGTCGGCGAGAGCGCGTACGGCGTCGATCTCGGCGGCGATGTCCGTGTCGGCGGGCGGGACGATCTGGGAGCCGTCGCCGAGGTAGACCTTGTAGCCGTTGTCGCGGGGCGGGTTGTGGCTGGCGGTGACCTCCACGCCGGCGACGGCGCCGAGGTGGCGGATGGCGAAGGCGAGGACGGGGGTGGGGAGGGGGCGGGGCAGGAGCGCGGCGCGGAGGCCGGCGCCGGTCATGACGGCGGCGGTGTCGCGGGCGAAGTCCGCCGACTTGTGGCGGGCGTCGTAGCCGATGACGACGAGGCCGTCGGTGTAGCCCTGCTTCTTGAGGTACGCGGCGAGGCCGGCGGCGGCGCGGATGACGACGGAGCGGTTCATGCGCAGGGGGCCGGCGCCGAGTTCGCCGCGGAGGCCGGCGGTGCCGAACTGGAGGGTGCCGCTGAAGCGCGCGGCGAGCTCTGCGTGGTCCTCGGCGGCGATGAGCTCGGCGAGTTCCTCGCGGGTGTCCGCGTCGGGGTCCTCGGCCAGCCATGCCTGGGCCCGGGCGATGAGATCGTCGTGCACGTCGGGTCAGCCTCTCGTTGGTGGTTCGGGTGCGGTGGAGTGCGTGCGGTGCGGGGTGGGTCGGGGGCGGGGCGGGGGGTGTCCGTCCTCGGAACGCCGCGAAACCGGCCTGCTGAGCAGGTACCCGCGTCGACTCGCGACGTCCCTGCGGGCGAACACCCCCACCCCGCCCCCTCCGCGCCGTGGGCGGGTGCGGGTGGTACCGGTGGGTGTCGGTCCTCACTTCCCCGCCAGCCACGGGCCGTCGCCCGTCAGGGCAACGCGGCTGTGTGTTGTGCCGGAGTCCGTCCCGACGCCCTGCGCGCGCACGCCGCGCTCGCATGCTGGGGGCGGGTGGCGGGGAGGCGCTCCCCGCCCGGCCACCCTCTCGCACCCGCATACTGCGGGCCGGTGCCGGGAGGCGTTCCCCGCCCGGCGCTCCCCCGCCCGGCCGCGGGCAGTCGTGCCGCTGGGCGGCACGGGTGGGCGCTGGGGTACCCCTCTGGGGAGGTACCCCGTTGGCGCCGGGCTGCGTGACGCCCCCCAGTTGCGACGCCGGGTGTGGGCTACAGGCGGTCCAGGACCTTGGTCAGGAGTTCGCCCATGCGCGTCGCGGAGTCGCGGCCCGCCTGGAGGACCTCCTCGTGGTTGAGGGGCTCGCCCGTCATGCCGGCGGCGAGGTTGGTGACCAGCGAGATGCCCAGCACCTCGGCCCCCGCCTCGCGGGCCGCGATGGCCTCCAGGACCGTCGACATGCCGACCAGGTCCGCGCCGATGACGCGGGCCATGCGGATCTCCGCCGGCGTCTCGTAGTGCGGGCCGGGGAACTGGGCGTAGACGCCCTCCTCCAGGGTCGGGTCCACCTCCTTGCACAGGGCGCGCAGGCGGGGCGAGTACAGGTCCGTGAGGTCGACGAAGTTGGCGCCGACGATGGGGGACGTCGCGGTGAGGTTGATGTGGTCGCTGATCAGGACCGGCTGGCCGGGGCGCATGCCCTCGCGCAGGCCGCCGCAGCCGTTGGTCAGGATCACGGTCTTCGCGCCGGCGGCGACGGCGGTGCGCACGCCGTGGGAGACCGCGGCCACCCCGTGACCCTCGTAGTAGTGGGTGCGGCCCAGGAAGACGAGCGCGCGCTTGTCACCGATGGCGTACGAGCGGATCTTGCCGCCGTGGCCCACGACCGCCGGCGCGGGGAAGCCGGGCAGCTCGGTGACCTGGAACTCGGCCTCGGGGTCGCCCAGGGCGTCCACGGCCGGTGCCCAGCCGGAGCCCATCACGAGGGCGACGTCGTGGGTGTCGGCGCCCGTGAGTTCGCGCAGGCGGGCCGCGGCGGCGTCGGCGGCGGCGTACGGGTCGCCCTGGATGTCGTCCGGAAGAAGAGATGCGTTCACGTGGACGAGGGTAGCCGGTTTACGCCTACGCGCGTAGATGACGGAGCTCACGGGATTCCGGATCGTTGTTTCGTCGTTTTCGACGAACCCGGCTCAGCAGGGCCGTTTGCGCAACTCCATGACGTAGTCGTGGGGCGCGCCGGCGGATTCGGCGGCGTCGGCCAGTTCGCCCAGGTAGCGGGCGGAGGGCAGGCCGCCCTCGTAGGCGTTCAGCACGTACGTCCAGGCCCGGGTCTCGCCGTCCAGGGTGTGCACGCGCACGCGTGTGCGGCGGTAGACGTCCAGGCCCACGCCCTCCCAGCGGTCGAGCGAGTCCTCGTCCATCGGGGCGATGTCGTACAGCGCCACGAAGACCTGGGAGAGGGGGTCCTCCACGAGCGTCGCCAGCGCGCCCTCCCAGCCCATGTGCTCGCCGCCGAAGGTCAGCCGCCAGCCGTTGAGCCAGCCGGTGGCGCGCAGCGGCGAGTGCGGGGCGCGGCGGGACATCAGCCGCGCGTCGAGGTTGCCGGCGTACGCGGCGTAGAGCGACATGGGGAGAGGGTACGGCAGGCGGCTCGTGGGCCACTCCGGTAACGGGGGCGCATCGGGTGGGCCCCCTGGGCGGTCATCGGTTGAACGGTGCGGGACAATGGAATACGTGACTCGGATCGTGATCATCGGTGGCGGACCCGGCGGATACGAAGCGGCGCTGGTGGGCGCCCAGCTCGGCGCGGAGGTGACCGTCGTCGACTGCGACGGTCTGGGCGGGGCGTCGGTGCTGACCGACTGCGTGCCGTCCAAGACCCTCATCGCCACGGCCGAGGTGATGACCACCTTCGACTCGTCGTACGAGGAGCTGGGGATCATCGTCGCCGACGACACCCCGCCCATGGAGCAGGCCGCCCGGGTGGTCGGCGTGGATCTCGGGAAGGTCAACCGGCGTGTGAAGCGGCTGGCCCTCGCGCAGTCGCACGACATCACCGCCTCCGTCACGCGCGCCGGCGCGCGGGTCGTGCGCGGGCGCGGCCGGCTGGACGGCATGCAGGCCCTCGACGGGTCCCGGAAGGTCGTGGTGCGGGCCGCCGACGGCAGCGAGGAGACGCTGACCGCGGACGCCGTGCTCATCGCCACCGGCGGGCACCCGCGCGAGCTGCCCGACGCCCAGCCGGACGGCGAGCGGATCCTGAACTGGACGCAGGTGTACGACCTCGACGAGCTTCCCGAGGAGCTGATCGTCGTGGGGTCCGGTGTCACCGGTGCCGAGTTCGCCGGCGCCTACCAGGCGCTGGGGTCGCGGGTGACGCTCGTGTCGTCCCGGGACCGCGTGCTGCCGGGCGAGGACCCGGACGCCGCGGCCGTCCTGGAGGACGTCTTCCGGCGACGGGGCATGAACGTGATGGCGCGCTCGCGTGCCGCCTCCGCCAAGCGGGTGGGGGACCGGGTCGAGGTCACCCTGTCGGACGGCCGGGTCATCACCGGGTCGCACTGCCTGATGGCCGTCGGCGCCATCCCCAACACCGAGGGGATGGGGCTGGAGGAGGCCGGGGTGCGGCTGAAGGACTCCGGGCACATCTGGACCGACAAGGTCTCGCGCACGACCGCTCCGGGTGTGTACGCCGCCGGTGACGTCACCGGTGTCTTCGCGCTCGCCTCGGTCGCCGCCATGCAGGGGCGGATCGCCATGTACCACTTCCTCGGCGACGCGGTGGCCCCGCTGAACCTGAAGACCGTCTCGTCGAACGTCTTCACCGACCCCGAGATCGCCACGGTGGGCTACACCCAGGCCGACGTCGACGCCGGCAAGATCGACGCCCGCGTCGTGAAGCTGCCGCTGCTGCGCAACCCGCGCGCCAAGATGCAGGGCATCCGGGACGGCTTCGTCAAGATCTTCTGCCGGCCGGGTACCGGGATCGTGGTGGGCGGCGTCGTCGTCGCGCCCCGCGCCTCGGAGCTGATCCACCCGATCTCGCTCGCCGTCGACAACAACCTGACGGTCGAACAGATCGCCAACGCGTTCACCGTCTACCCGTCGCTGTCCGGGTCGATCGCCGAGGTGGCGCGGCAGTTGCACACCCGGAAGTCGGGTGCGGAGGGCTGACGGCCGAAACCGGCTCCCCGGCGGTCACGGGGAGTCGCCGGACATGCGTACGGCATAGGCGGCCGACCTAGGCTCCTATACCACTTCGTGCCCTGCCGTGCGAACAACTTCTGTTATTCGGCGCAAACTGCTGAAAGCAGACGGTCGTTGGCATTACTGTCAGTTTCGTGTTCGCTGCAGAACGTCGCCAATTGATCCTCGAAATGGTGCGAGCGAACGGAGCGGTGTCGCTCCGGGAACTCGCCCGCGTCGTCCAGACCTCCGAAGTGACCGTACGGCGGGACGTGCGCGCACTGGAGGCAGAAGGACTCCTCGACCGCCGGCACGGCGGTGCGGTACTGCCGGGCGGGTTCACACGCGAGTCCGGCTTTCCGCAGAAGTCGCATCTCGCGACCGCCGAGAAGACGGCCATCGCCGATCTCGCCGCGGGCTTCGTCGAAGAAGGCGAGGCCATCGTCGTCGGGGCCGGGACGACCACCCAGGAGCTGGCGCGCCGGCTCGCGCGGGTGCCCGGGCTGACCGTCGTCACCAACTCGCTGCTGGTGGCCCAGGCGCTCGCCCACGCCAACCGCGTGGAGGTCGTGATGACCGGCGGCACGCTCCGCGGCTCGAACTACGCCCTGGTCGGCAGCGGTGCCGAACAGTCCCTCCAGGGACTGCGCGTGTCGCGGGCCTTCCTCTCCGGAAGCGGGCTGACCGCGGAGCGGGGCCTGTCCACCTCGAACATGCTGTCGGCGTCCGTCGACCGTGCGCTGGTGCAGGCCGCCGCCGAGGTGGTCGTCCTGGCGGACCACACGAAGCTGGGCACCGACACGATGTTCCAGACCGTGCCGACCGACGTCATCACCCGGCTCGTGACGGACGAGCCGCCCGCCCACGACGACCGCGCCGCCACCGAACTCCAGGCCCTCGCCGACCAGGGCGTGCAGATCGCGGTGGCCGGCACCCAGGGCGGTTCCGGCGGTCAGGGGGGTGAGGCAGGCCCGGCGCGACAACAGCGCCGGGACGTGCCACTGCCCGGACCGCGCCGCCAGGTGCCCGGCGCGGGAGCGGGGCTCAGGTCGGCCGCGGCGCTGGGCGAGCAGGGGAGCGGGGCGGAGCAGCGGGCGGCCCGGGTTGCCGATCTGCGGCGGCGCTGAGCGGGCGCGGCGGGCCGCTGCCCGCCGGCGGGCCCGGGCCGCGGCTGATCCGCGGCTGAACGCGCGGTTCCCCGCGCCCATCGGGTGGGCACGGGGACCGGCGTTCACCGAGCGGTCCCTCAGTCCTTGATCTCGCAGATCGCGGCGCCGGACGTGATGGAGGCGCCGATCTCCGCGGTCAGGCCCTTGATGGTGCCGGACTTGTGGGCGTTGAGGGGCTGTTCCATCTTCATGGCCTCCAGGACGACGACCAGGTCGCCCTCCTTGACCTCCTGGCCCTCCTCCACGGCGACCTTGACGATCGTGCCCTGCATCGGCGAGGCGAGGGTGTCGCCGGAGGCGGCGGGGCCGGACTTCTTGGCGGCCCGGCGCTTGGGCTTGGCGCCCGCGGCGAGGCCGGTGCGGGCCAGGCTCATGCCGAGCGAGGCCGGCAGGGAGACCTCCAGGCGCTTGCCGCCGACCTCGACGACGACGGTCTCACGGCCGGCGTCCTCGTCCGCCTCGGCGTCGGCCGGGGCCGCGAACGGCTTGATCTCGTTGACGAACTCCGTCTCGATCCAGCGGGTGTGGACCGTGAACGGGTCGGAGGAACCGGTCAGCTCGGGAGCGAACGCCGGGTCCCTGACGACCGCGCGGTGGAACGGGATCGCGGTGGCCATGCCCTCGACCTGGAACTCGTCCAGGGCGCGGGCGGCGCGCTCCAGCGCCTCCTTGCGGGTGCGGCCGGTGACGATCAGCTTGGCGAGCAGCGAGTCCCAGGCGGGGCCGATGACGCTGCCGGACTCCACGCCCGCGTCCAGGCGGACGCCCGGACCGGACGGCGGGTCGAACCGGGTGACCGTGCCGGGGGCGGGCAGGAAGTTGCGGCCCGGGTCCTCGCCGTTGATGCGGAACTCGAAGGAGTGGCCGCGCAGCACCGGGTCGTCGTAGCCGAGTTCCTCGCCGTCGGCGATGCGGAACATCTCGCGGACCAGGTCGATGCCGGCGACCTCCTCGGTGACCGGGTGCTCGACCTGGAGGCGGGTGTTGACCTCCAGGAAGGAGATCGTGCCGTCGTTGCCGACGAGGAACTCCACGGTGCCCGCGCCGACGTAGCCGGCCTCCTTCAGGATGGCCTTGGAGGCGCGGTACAGCTCCGCGACCTGCTCCTCGGACAGGAACGGGGCGGGGGCCTCCTCGACCAGCTTCTGGTGGCGGCGCTGGAGCGAGCAGTCACGGGTGGAGACGACGACCACGTTGCCGTGCTTGTCGGCGAGGCACTGGGTCTCGACGTGGCGCGGCTTGTCGAGGTAGCGCTCGACGAAGCACTCGCCGCGGCCGAAGGCGGCGACCGCCTCGCGCACGGCGGAGTCGTACAGCTCGGGGACCTCTTCGAGGGTGCGGGCGACCTTCAGGCCGCGTCCGCCGCCGCCGAAGGCGGCCTTGATCGCGATGGGCAGGCCGTGCTCCTCGGCGAAGGCCACGACCTCCTCCGACCCGGAGACCGGGTCGGAGGTGCCGGCGACCAGCGGGGCGCCGGCGCGCTGCGCGATGTGCCGGGCGGCGACCTTGTCACCCAGGTCGCGGATGGCCTGCGGCGGCGGGCCGATCCAGTTCAGGCCCGCGTCGATGACGGCCTGGGCGAACTCGGCGTTCTCGGAGAGGAAGCCGTAGCCCGGGTGGACGGCGTCCGCGCCGGACTCCCGGGCGGCGTTCAGGATCTTGTCGATGACCAGATAACTGGTGGCCGGGGTGTCACCGCCCAGGGCGAACGCCTCATCCGCGGCGCGGACATGCAGAGCGTCCCGGTCCGGGTCCGCGTAGACGGCCACGCTCGCGATCCCGGCGTCCCGGCAGGCCCGGGCCACGCGGACAGCGATTTCGCCACGGTTGGCGATGAGCACCTTGCGCACGATTGAGGCTCCCTCCTTGAAACAAGCCGAGTTTAGGGACTGCCGACACGGCACTTCGACCCGTCCCCAATGGTGAGCTTGCCCACACGGAGCGTGATTCGAGGCTCGCTCGACCCGCGAAAGCCCTTGTCGCACCGCGGTACGCAGGACTCCTCCGGGAAACCCTAGCCCGGCGGTGTGGTCAAGGTCTCTGTGAGAGCGTGCTGCGGCCCACTCCGTTTCTTTGTGGAGTCCCTACGAATGGCCCAATGATTCTTTGCCCGCCGCAGAACCCTTGTCCCGAGGTTTACCCGTTAGTAGCGTTCGCGGCGTAACGAACGTACTCGGGGTAACCAGAAGTGTGCTCGAAAGCGGGTGGGGTCCGGTGGTGCGCAGGCCGGTGGCGTGGATCGTGGCGGTCGTGCTGTTCGCCGAGGCGCTCGGCGTCGCGGCCCTGAACTGGTTCCTCGGCGTGGTCGTCGACCGGCAGAGCATGTCCCTGGCCGGCCTCGACCCGCACCTGATGTCGGTGTCCTCGAAGGCCGGCGGCGTCGTCTTCGGCCTCTACTTCGCCCTGTGCGGGCTGGTCGCGCTGCTCGTGGCCCTGCGCGACCGGCGGCCCGCCGGGCTCGGCCGGGTGCTGCTGATCAGCGCCGCCGTGGTGCACGCGCTGCTCGGCGCCTTCACCTGGGGCCTGGTGGGCTGGCCGGCCTTCCTGGCCATGGTCCTGGTCCTCGGGCTCATCGTGCTGCTGCTGATGACGTACGACGCTCCCGAGGAGCCCCGGGACCGGGCGGCGGACGACGGCTCCCCGGTCAGCCCTCCGCCGGCGCCCACAGCTGGGTGATCTGCACGCCCAGTTCCGCGAGCAGCCGCCGTACGAGGGGCAGGCTGATGCCGATGACGTTGCCGTGGTCGCCGTCGATGCCGTCGATGAACGGCGCCGAGCGGCCGTCCAGGGTGAAGGCCCCGGCGACGTGGAGGGGCTCGCCGGAGGCGACGTAGGCCGCGATCTCCTCGTCGGTCGGGTCGCCGAAGCGGACGACGGTGGAGGCGGTGGCCGAGGTGTAGCGGCCGGAGACGGTGTCGTAGACGCAGTGGCCGGTCTGGAGCGTGCCGGCCCGGCCGCGCATCGCCTTCCAGCGGGCGGTCGCCTCCTCGGCGTCGGCGGGCTTGCCGAGGGCCCGGCCGTCCAGGTCGAGCACCGAGTCGCAGCCGATCACCAGGGCGCCCTGCACCTCGGGGCGGGCGGCCACCACGGACGCCTTCGCCTCGGCGAGGGCGAGGGCCAGCTCGGCGGGGGTGGGCGCGGTGACGGCGTCCTCGTCGACGCCGCTCACGATCACCTCGGGATCGAGGCCGGCCTGGCGCAGCAGTCCGAGCCGGGCGGGGACTGGGAGGCGAGGACGAGCCGCCTGCGGCGCTGAGCAGTCATGCCGTCAGGTTAGCCACCGGGGCGGGGCCGGCTCACCTCACCCCGATCACGAGCATCGCGAGCACCATGGCCAGCGCCAGGAGAACGCTCAGCCGCCGCAGCATGTGCTGCGTGTCGCGCAGTTCTTCGGGCGGTTCGTTCTCGGGGTCGGACCACAGCATGCCACCAGCGTGGGGCCGGGCAGGGGACGGCGCCTGAGTAGCCGTACTCAAATGCGCGCCCTGTGCTGTCCTGCGGGGCGCGGTTCCCCGCGCCCCTGAGCCGGCTGTCGCTAGGCCGGCCAATAGGTGCGCGCCCACGAGGCCGGGCCCGGGTGGGGGACGTGGGCCCGGGCGATGCGGGACGGGTCGGACCACGCGTCGCGCGGGGCCGGGGCGCCGGACGGCTCGGCTGCCGCCGTCGCGGCGCGGGCGCGGACCACCGCCAGGGCGGCGGCCAGCTCCTCGGGGTGGGGTTGCCCCGTACGACCTTGATCGTCACAGCGGCTCCTTACAGGGGGATGTTGCCGTGCTTCTTCGGGGGCAGGGATTCCCGCTTCGTGCGCAGCTGACGCAGGCCGCGCACGACGTGGCGGCGGGTGTCGGACGGCATGATCACGGCGTCGACGTAGCCGCGTTCGGCGGCGACGTAGGGGTTCAGGAGCGCGTCCTCGTACTCCTGCATCAGCCGGGCGCGGACCGCCTCGACGTCCTCGCCGCTCGCCTCGGCCTCGGCGAGGGTGCGGCGGTGCAGGATGTTGACCGCGCCCTGGGCGCCCATCACCGCGATCTGGGCGGTGGGCCAGGCCAGGTTGAGGTCGGCGCCGAGGTGCTTGGAGCCCATGACGTCGTAGGCGCCGCCGAAGGCCTTGCGGGTGATGACGGTGATCAGCGGGACCGTCGCCTCGGCGTAGGCGTAGATCAGCTTGGCGCCGCGGCGGATGATGCCGTCGTGCTCCTGGTCGACGCCGGGCAGGAAGCCGGGCACGTCCACGAAGGTCAGCACGGGGACGTTGAAGGCGTCGCAGGTGCGCACGAAGCGGGCCGCCTTCTCGGAGGCGGTGATGTCCAGGCAGCCGGCGAACTGCATCGGCTGGTTGGCGACGACGCCGACGGGGCGGCCCTCGACGCGGCCGAAACCGGTGAGGATGTTCGGGCGAACAGCGGCTGGGTCTCGAAGAACTCGCCGTCGTCGAGGACGTGCTCGATGACGGTGTGCATGTCGTAGGGCTGGTTCGCCGAGTCGGGGACGAGGACGTCCAGCTCGCGGTCCTCGTCGGTGACCTCCAGGTCCGCCTCCTCGGGGAAGGCGGGCGGCTCGGAGAGGTTGTTCGACGGCAGGTAGCTCAGCAGCTGCTTGACGTACTCGATGGCGTCCTTCTCGTCGCCGGCCATGTGGTGGGCCACGCCCGAGGTGGAGTTGTGCGTGCGGGCACCGCCCAGCTCCTCGAAGCCGACGTCCTCGCCGGTGACGGTCTTGATGACGTCGGGGCCGGTGATGAACATGTGGCTGGTCTGGTCGACCATGATCGTGAAGTCGGTGATCGCGGGGAGTAGACCGCACCGCCCGCGCAGGGCCGACGACCAGGGAGATCTGCGGGATCACGCCGGAGGCGTGGGTGTTGCGGCGGAAGATCTCGCCGTACGCGCCGAGCGAGGCCACGCCCTCCTGGATGCGGGCGCCGCCGGAGTCGTTGATGCCGATGACCGGGCAGCCGGTCTTCAGCGCGAAGTCCATCACCTTGACGATCTTCTGGCCGTAGACCTCGCCGAGGGCCCCGCCGAAGACGGTGAAGTCCTGGGAGAAGACGGCGACCGGGCGGCCGTCGACGGTGCCGTAGCCGGTGACGACGCCGTCGCCGTAGGGGCGGTTGGCGTCCAGTCCGAAGTTGGTGGAGCGGTGCCGGGCGAACTCGTCCAGCTCGACGAAGGAGCCCTCGTCCAGGAGCAGGTCGATGCGCTCACGGGCCGTCAGTTTGCCCTTGGCGTGCTGCTTCTCGACGGCGCGCTGCGAACCGGCGTGCGTAGCCTCCTGGATACGGCGCTCGAGATCCGCGAGCTTCCCCGCGGTCGTGTGGATGTCAGGCTGCTGCTCTTCCGGCTCGGACATCGGGATGCGGCTCCCTGCCTGCTCAAAAGGGGGACGGATACTCATTCGTAGAGTAGTGGCGGGCCTTCCGATCGGCAGTGCGGTCTATCCCACACCTAGGGTGGCTTGCATGACGCCGCGAGATGCCTCAGACGACAGCAGCAGCCGCTGGTCCGACCTGGACCGCCCTCCGCTCAACGCCACCGCTCTGCGCCGGGCCCTGGTACGTGAGGGAGGGCTGTGGCGGCAGGTGGACGTGGTGCAGCGCACCGGCTCGACCAACTCCGACCTGGTGGCCCGCGCCGCCGACGGCTCGGCGGACGAGGGGACCGTCCTGATCGCCGAGGAGCAGGACGCCGCCCGCGGACGCCTGGACCGGCAGTGGACGGCACCGGCCCGCTCCGGCCTGTTCTTCTCCGTGCTCCTGAAGCCGGGCGGCGTGCCGGTGCCCCGCTGGGGCTGGCTGCCGCTGCTGACCGGCGTCGCCGTCGCCACCGGCCTGTCCCGCACCGCCGGCGTCGACACCGCCCTGAAGTGGCCCAACGACCTCCTCGTCACCGTCGGCGGCGAGGAGCGCAAGGCCGGCGGCATCCTGCTGGAACGGGCGGGCGAGGGCGGCGTCGTCATCGGCGTCGGCATCAACGTCACCCTGCGCGCCGACGAGCTGCCGGTGCCCCGGGCGGGGTCGCTGGCGCTGGCCGGGGCGGTGACCACGGACCGCGACCCGCTGCTGCGCGGCGTGCTGCGGTCGCTGGAGGACTGGTACGGGCGGTGGAGGGCGGCCGGCGGCGACCCGGCGGCCTGCGGCCTCCAGGAGACCTACGCCGCCGGGTGCGCGACCCTCGGGCGGGTGGTCCGCGCGGAGCTGCCGGGCGACCGCTCCGTCGTCGGCGAGGCGGTCGCCGTGGACGGGGACGGGCGGCTGGTGCTGGCCACCGAGGCGGGCGTGCAGGAGCCGGTGGGGGCGGGGGACATCGTCCATCTGCGGCCGGTGTGACCGCCCGTCCGCGGGCGGTGCCCCGCTCGTGCGGGGTGGCGTGATCGTCCGTGCGCGGCGGTGCGCTCGCTCGTGCGGGTGGCGTGATCGTCCGTGCGCGGGCGGTGCGCTCGCTCGTGCGCGGGCGGTGTGATCGTCCGTGCGCGGGCGGTGCGCTCGCTCGTGCGCGGGCGGTGTGATCGTCCGTGCGCGGGCGGTGCGCTCGCTCGTGCGCGGGCGGTGTGATCGTCCGTGCGCGGGCGGTGCCCTCGCTCGTCCGCGGGCGGTGCGGTCGTCCGTCCGCGGCCGGGGTGGGGGCCGCCCGCGCGGCCGGGCCGGGCGGCTGCGGGAGTGAGCTGGCCCACAGCTGACGTAAAGTTGGGGCCGGTCGATACCTGACCGCGGCAGATCGGAAGGGCAACAGGCGTGACCGTCGACGACACGGGCTCCGGCGCGGACGGAGACGGCCGGGTGGAACCCGCCGACACCGACTCCGGCGAGGATCCCCTCGCCCTGCGCCTGGAACAGCTCATCCTGGGCGCCGAGCGCCGCTACACCCCTTTCCAGGCCGCCCGGAGCGCGGGTGTCTCGGTGGAGCTGGCCACCCGCTTCTGGCGGGCCATGGGCTTCGCCGACATCGGCCAGGCCAAGGCGCTGACCGAGGCGGACGTCCTGGCGCTGCGCCGGCTCTCCGGCCTGGTCGAGGCCGGGCTGCTGAGCGAGGCCATGGCGGTGCAGGTGGCCCGCTCCACCGGCCAGACCACCGCCCGCCTCGCCGAGTGGCAGATCGACTCCTTCCTGGAGGGCCTGACCGAGCCCCCGAGCCCGGCATGACCCGCACCGAGGTCACGTATCCGCTGGTCGAGCTGTTGCTGCCGGAGCTGGAGGAGTTCCTCGTCTACGTGTGGCGGCGCCAGCTGGCCGCCGCCACCGGCCGGGTCGTGCAGGCCGCCGACGACGAGGAGATGGTCGACCGGCGGCTCGCGGTGGGCTTCGCCGACCTGGTCGGCTTCACCCGGCTGACCCGCCGGATGGAGGAGGAGGAACTCGGCGAGCTGGTCGAGGCCTTCGAGACCACCGCCGCCGACCTGGTGGCCGCGCGCGGCGGCCGGCTGATCAAGACGCTCGGCGACGAGGTGCTGTACGCCGCCGACGACGCCGGTACGGCCGCCGAGATCGCCCTGCGGCTCATCGAGACCCTCGCGGGCGACGAGACGATGCCGGAGCTGCGGGTCGGCATGGCCTTCGGCACCGTGACCACCCGGATGGGCGATGTCTTCGGCAGCACCGTGAACCTGGCCTCGCGGCTCACCTCGATAGCGCCGCGCGACGCCGTGCTGGTCGACTCCGCGTTCGCCGAGGAACTGGTCCGCACCGGGGACGCCCCGGCCTCCGAGGCGGAGGCGGCGGAGGAGGCCGCGGCGGCGGAGAAGGAGGGCGAGGAGCCCCCGTCGTACCGCTTCGCGCTCCAGCCGATGTGGCAGCGTCCGGTGCGCGGCCTGGGCGTGGTCGAGCCGTGGCTGCTGACGCGGCGGGGCGAGCGGTCGTAGGGCTGGTCCCGGCGCGCCGTCGAGGGCGCCGGGGGCCCGCGGGCAGCGCCCGGTCCCCGGTGCGGCTGTGCGTGCCGGTGACGGCGGGGCCGCCGGGCGGTCAGAGGCGGAGGTCCACGCAGAGCCCGATGACCGGGACGCACAGTCCGGGGTCGTCCGGTTCGGGCTCCGGGCCGGGGGCGGCGGCGGGGCGTGGTCCGGCCCGGCGGTGCGGGGCGCTCGGTGCGCGGCGGGCGGGGCGGCTGGGTCGCCGCCGGCGGAGGCGGGGTGTGGCCCGGCGCCGCGCGGGTGCCTGACGGGCGGGGCGCGTCGGGGGCGCCCGGCGGGTTCGGGGCGTCCGGGACGGTCGTCGCCGAGGGGCCGTCGGCGGAGGGGGCGGAGGGGGCGTACGAGGTCGTGGCGCCCGCCGTCGCCACCGGTGAGGACCCGGCGGACGCCGGCGTGCTCCGGGCGCCCATGACGGTGGTGGACGACGGGCTCGGCGCGGGAGCGGCCGGGCTGTCGTCCGTGCCGGCGGCGGCCGTCCCTTCCGGGGCGCCGGCACTCGGACGGGGCTCGGCCTCGGCCGCGTCGAAGCCGCCGGCGCCCGGCTCCGGCGCGAGGCGTACGAGGCTCAGGGTCCCGGCGGCCAGGGCGAGCCCGCCGGCGGCGAGCAGCATCTTGCGCGGACGCGGCCGCCGGTGACGGCCCCGGCGTCCCCAGAGGCGCTGCGGCCCGGCCGGCGTGTCGGTCGTCGTCATGGTCCCTCCCCGGTGCGCACGAGTCCCCCGGTGCGCCGTGGTGGGCGCACGCTATGCGCTGTGCGGGCGCGGCACGGGCCGCACCCCGGGATGTCACTCGAACGGGTGGACGGAGGGTGATCGGGAGGCGCGCGGGCGACGCGCGTGCCTGCCGCCGGTGCCGCCCACGGGCCGCCGTACCCCGTGGGGCTTTCCCGGCGCCGGGTCGCCTGCGATGATCGGGCCGTCCAGTTGTTAACCCGCGTTAACCCGGAGGGTGTCATGAGCGAGGAGCGGTTCGGAGAGTTCGTCCTGGTGCGGCGGCACGGGGACGGGCATGTCGCGGAGCTCGCCCTCGACCGGCCGAAGGCCATGAACGCCGTCTCGACCGCGATGGCCGAGTCGGTCACGGCGGCCTGCGCGGCGCTGGCCGAGGACCGGGACGTACGGGCCGTGGTGCTCACCTCGACGCACGAGCGCGCCTTCTGCGTCGGCGCCGACCTGAAGGAGCGCAACTCCTTCACCGACGCCGACCTGCGGCGCCAGCGGCCGGTGACCCGTGGGGCGTACACCGCGGTGCTGGAGCTGCCGATGCCGACCGTGGCGGCCGTGCACGGGTTCGCGCTGGGCGGCGGGTTCGAGCTGGCGCTGTCCTGCGACGTGATCGTGGCCGACCGTACGGCCGTGGTCGGGCTGCCCGAGGTGTCCGTCGGCGTGATCCCCGGGGGCGGCGGGACCCAGTTGCTGCCCCGCCGGGTGGGGGCGGCACGCGCCGCCGAGCTGGTGTTCACCGCGCGGCGGGTGGAGGCCGCCGAGGCGCGCGAGCTGGGCATCGTCGACCAGCTGGTGGACGAGGGCCGGGACCGCGAGGAGGCGCTGGCGCTGGCGACCCGGATCGCGGCCAACTCACCGGTCGGGCTGCGCGCGGCCAAGCGGGCGCTGCGGCTCGGGCACGGCCTCGACCTGCGGGCCGGCCTGGAGGTCGAGGACGCGGCCTGGCGGACGGTGGCGTTCTCGGCCGACCGGGCGGAGGGCGTCGCGGCGTTCAACGAGAAGCGGAAGCCGGAGTGGCCGGGGGAGTAGGGCCGGGGAGTGACGCCAGGGGAGTAGCGCCGGGGGAGCCGGGCCGGGGAGCTGGGCCTGACGGGGGCCCACCCGGATCGGACGTGGGTCCGACGCTGGCCTGACGGGGGCCCACCCGGATCCGGCGTGGGTCCGACGCTGGCCTGACGGGGGCCCACCCGGATCCGGCGTGGGTCCGACGCTGGCCTGACGGGGCCGACGCGGGCCCGACGGGGGACCGGGCGGGCCCGACGGGGACCGGGCGGGTCCGACGGGAGGTCCGTGCGGGGCCGGCGGAGGTCCGCGCCGGCGTGCTCACCCCTCCCGGAACCGCCCGATCGCTCCCCGTTCGCCCGGATAATCTCCCCCTTCGCCCTGAATCTCCCTAGCCTGGTGAGATGGGTGAGGACAGACACCTGGCCGCCGTCGTAGCCCTGGCACAAGGCATGGCCGCCGCGCACAGCTCGCGCGACGCCTGGCGTGCCGCGGCCCTGGGCGGGTGCCGGGCACTGGGCGGCAGCTTCGCGGCCCTGTCGGTGTGGGAACGGGAGCTGGGCCGCCTCCGGGTCCTGGTGAACGTCGGGGAGCGCGCACCGGACGAGGAGGAGTTCCCGGAGGACGAGTCCTACCCCGTGCACCAGTTCGCGGAGATCACCGAGTTCCTGCACGAGCGGTGGGCCGGGGGCGGCGAGCCCGGCGCCTGGGTGGAGACCGCCGAGGGCCCGGCGGCCGGCCGGCCCGGCTACGTCCACCAGCGCGTCGCCGCCCTGCGCCGCCGCGGGCGCGGCTGCTGCGTCGTCGCGCCGATCGTGCTGCACGGACGCGCCTGGGGCGAGCTGTACGTCGCCCGCCGGGTGGGCGAACCCGTCTTCCAGCGGGCCGACGCCGACTTCGCCACCGTGCTGGCCTCCGTCGTGGCCGCCGGCATCGCGCAGGCCGAGCGGCTGGAGGAGGCGCGGCGGCTGGCCTACACCGACGCGCTGACGGGCCTGGCCAACCGCCGGGCCGTCGACGCCCACCTGGACGAGGCCGTGGAGCGGCACCGCCGGGAGGGCGTCGCCGTCAGCCTCGTCGTCTGCGACCTCAACGGGCTCAAGCAGGTCAACGACACCCACGGGCACGCCGTGGGCGACCGGCTCCTGGAGCGTTTCGGGTCGGTGCTGTCGGTGTGCGGGGCGATGGTGCCGGGCGCCCTCGTGGCGCGGCTCGGCGGCGACGAGTTCTGTCTGCTCGCGGTGGGCCCGCCCGCCGACGCCGTGGTGAAGGCGGCCGACGAGCTGTGCCGCCGGGCCGGGGAGCTGGAGCTGGGCGACGGGGTGTCCTGCGGGGTGGCGTCCACGGAGGACCCGGTCGGCCCGGTCCGCTCCGCCCGCCGGCTGTTCCGGCTCGCCGACGCGGCCCAGTACCGCGCGAAGGCGGAGCGGTCCGCCCGGCCGGTGGTGGCGGGCCGGGAGGGGCCCGACGACCCCGTCGTACGCCTCGCCGACGAGCCGTCCCGGCAGGAGAACGGCGAGCGCCGCCGGTTCCGGGGGCGGCACGCACCGTAGCGGGAACAGCCCCCGAGGAGACGTACCGGCGTCGGTGAGGGGCCGGCTCCGGGTAAGGGGCGACCCCGCGAACCGCTGCCCCGGGCAGGCCGCCGGTGCCGCCGACACGCTCGCCGTCCTGAGGGGTTGGGTCCTGACGGGGCATCACCAGGACGGCGCCCGCGCGTGCAGGACGCGTACTCGGTGCGCTGCGCCCGCCCCGCAGGTCGCGGGCGCCGGACGGGACACGAAGCCCCACGCCGGCCTGGTCGTCGAGCGGGAACTGGCGTCGGCCGTGGACAACCCGGTGGTGCTGCCCGGGACCGCTGCGTCGGGGACCGCCGGGAGGCCGGGCGTCGTCAGAAGCCGAGGCGTTCGCGGCGTACCGAATACACCACGAAACCGGCGCCCAGCGTCAGGAACGCGGTCCCCCGACGACGTACGGCGTGCTGTCGAAGCTGCCGGTGTCGGCCAGCTCGGCCCCGGACCCGGCGGCCCGGGTGCCGCTGACCTCCGCACCGCCGACCGCCGGACCGGTGTCCGCCGTGCCGGTGGGCGCCGTCCCGCTGGACGCGACCCGGGCCTGCTCGGTGACCTGCGGGGACGCGGTGTTCGACGGGGCGTTTCTCGCCGGGCCGTCCGCGGTGGCGTTGGCGGACGGGACGAACCACAGGCCGCACAGCAGGGAGCCCGCGGCGGCGGCGGTCAGCAACGGACGGCGAGCGGATGACACGGAATATCGATCCCCTTGTGGCGCTGGCGAATTGGCCGTGTGGGGCGATGTTAGTGAAAGGCGCGGGTCACAGGAAAGTCACGGGAGCCCGCCGCCGTACGCTCCGGGCATGAGCACTTCTGAGACATCACGCTATGTCCGTCTTCGCGTCGACCTGGTCCTCGAGGTCCACGACGAGGAGGCGGTCACCGGGGCCGCGTTGCAGCGGATCGCCGACGACTCCGCGCAGGGGAGATGCCCGACGCGGAGCGGGCGCACGCCGAGAGTGCCGTGACGGAGGACACCGCCGAGGCCCTCGCCTATCTGGTCGACCCGTTCGACCTGGTCGGGGAGGTGCCGGGGATCGAACTCCAGCAGGCCTCGTGGAGCAGCGAGCAGATCGACTACGACCCCGACGCGCCGGACTGGGACCTCGACGAGGACGAAGAAGGCGACGACGGCGACGGCGAGGACGACGCGGCGGGCGCCCGCGGAAGTGGCGCGGAACGCACGGTGAGCTGAGGCACTCCGGGGAACTCGTGACCCCGGGCGGCAACCGCCGCCCGGGGTTTTGTCGTCCTACCCGGCGCGCCGACCGGAACATGCGCCCCGGCTCGCCCCCCGTCCGCCCGCGGCGGACGTGGTATGTCCCACACCTCGGGGCATGGGGAACGGGACGAACCGGTCGTAGCGTTGAAAGTCTTGACGGGGATCTTGGGGTTTCGGGAATCGGTGACGATGGAGAAGCGTGTGATGACGGACGGTAAGCGGCGCAGGGGTCTGATGGCCGCGTCCGCACTGCTCGGCGGTGTTCTGGTGCTCTCGGCCTGTTCCGGCGGCGACGACGACGCCTCCGGCGGGGGCAACGACACCTCGCAGTCCACGGTCGACAAGGCCGCGGCCGAGAAGAGCTCCGAGGCCCAGATCAAGATCACCCCAAGGACGGCTCCTCCAACGCCTCCATCAACAACTCCGCCGCGGTGACCGTGAGCAAGGGCACGCTCACGGAGGTCAGGATGACCACCTCCGACGGCACCGAGGTCAGCGGCGAGATATCCGCGGACAAGACGAGTTGGAAGCCCAGCGGTCAGCTGGAGCGGGCCACCACCTACAAGGTGACGGCGACCGCCACGGACTCCGAGGGCCGCGCCGCCCACGAGAACGCGTCGTTCACGACGGTCTCCCCGGCCAACAGCTTCATCGGCACCTTCACGCCGGACGACGGCGCCACGGTCGGCGTCGGCATGCCCGTGTCGATCAACTTCGACAAGCAGATCACCGACAAGGCCGCCGTCCAGCGGGGCATCAAGGTCAGCTCCAGCAGCGGCCAGGAGGTCGCCTGCCACTGGTTCAACGCCCAGCGCATGGACTGCCGCCCCGAGAACTACTGGCAGGAGGGCTCGACCGTCACGCTCAAGCTCGCGCTCGACGGCGTCGAGGGCGCCGAGGGCGTCTACGGCGTCCAGCAGAAGACGGTCACCTTCAAGATCGGGCGCAACCAGGTCTCCTACGTCGACGCGAAGACCAAGCAGATGAAGGTCACGCAGGACGGCAAGACCGTCAAGACCATCCCGATCTCGGCCGGCTCCCCGAGAACAAGACGTACGAGGGCCAGATGGTGATCTCCGAGAAGTTCAAGGAGACCCGGATGAACGGCGCCACGGTCGGCTTCACCGACGACGACGGCGAGGGCGAGTACGACATCAAGGACGTCCCCCACGCCATGCGCCTGAGCACCTCCGGCACCTTCATCCACGGCAACTACTGGGGCGCCAAGTCCATCTTCGGCAACGCCAACACCAGCCACGGCTGCGTCGGCCTCGCCGACACCAAGGGCGCCGACGACCCGAACACGCCGGGCGCCTGGTTCTACGACAACTCCCTCATCGGTGATGTGGTCGTCGTCCAGAACACCGGCGACAAGACCATCGCCCCGGACAACGGCCTCAACGGCTGGAACATGGACTGGGCCCAGTGGAAGGCGGGTTCGGCGATCTGACGCCTCCCGCACCCGGCCGACCCTGACGATGCCGCCGTCCGCCCCTCGGGGGGCGGGCGGCGGCATCGTGTGCAACCCGTAGACGGTGTAACGGAGTTCGCGCGAGCGGGTAACGAGCGCCCCTCGGTTTCCGCACGGTCGGCCCCACGGGCCCACGCACCGTTGAGCGGCCGATCACCCCCCGGAATACTGCGGGCTCCGGGGGGTGCGCACATGCGCACGAGACCACCCCGGCCGGGCGAACGGGGATTCGCCCGGTCCTTTTCGCAAGGGGGAGAGTTGCGCAGACACCTCAACAGAGCGTGTGCGGCCACGGTCGCCACGGCCGCGGCCGTGGCCCTCGCGGCGGGCATGACCAGCCCGGCCGCGGCCGACGGGGAACGGGCGGCCGGCACCGCCGCCCGGACGGCCGCCACCACGACGCCCTCCGTCCAGGGCAAGCACCGGGTCACCCTGATCACCGGTGACCGGGTCGTCGTCGACGCCCGCGGCCGGGTCACCGGCCTGGAGCGGGCCGAGGGCCGCGAGCACATACCCGTCCAGATACGCCGCGCCGGCGGCCACACCCTCGTCGTCCCGGCCGACGCCGCCCGCCTCGTCGCCACCGGCAGACTCGACCAGCGCCTCTTCGACGTCACCGAGCTCGCCAAGGCCTCCACGCGCAAGGCCCAGAAGAACGGCCTGAAGGTCATCGTCGGCTACCGGGGGCCGCCGCCGGCACCCGGGCCGAGGTCCGCGACGCCGGAACGCTCCGCCGGACCCTGAAGTCCCTCAACGCCGACGCCGTACAGACCCCGCACCAGGACACGCCCGCCCTGTGGGCCGCGGTCACCGACGGCGAGAAGACCGCCGCCGGCGTCGCCCACGTCTGGCTGGACGGCGTCCGCAGGGCCAGCCTCGACACGTCCGTGCCGCAGATCGGCGCCCGAAGGCCTGGGCCTCCGGCTACGACGGCAAGGGCGTGAAGATCGCCGTCCTGGACACCGGCGTCGACGCCACTCACCCCGACCTGAAGAACCAGGTCGTCGCCGCCAAGAACTTCACGCCCGCTCCCGACGCCGGCGACCGGTACGGCCACGGCACCCACGTCGCGTCCATCGCGGCCGGCACCGGCGCCAAGGGCGGAGGCAGGTTCAAGGGCGTCGCCCCCGGCGCCAAACTGCTCAACGGCAAGGTCCTCGACGACGAGGGCTTCGGCGACGACTCCGGCATCCTCGCCGGCATGGAGTGGGCCGCCGCGCAGGGCGCCGACATCGTCAACCTCAGCCTCGGCGGCGGCGACACCCCGGAGATCGACCCGCTCGAAGCCCAGGTCAACAAGCTCTCCGAGGAGAAGGGCATCCTCTTCGCCATCGCCGCCGGCAACGAGGGCGACGGCGAACGGACCGTCGGCTCCCCGGGCAGCGCCGCCGCGGCCCTCACCGTCGGCGCCGTCGACGGCAAGGACCGGCTCGCCGGCTTCTCCAGCCGCGGCCCCGGCCTCGACGGCGCCGTCAAGCCCGACGTGACCGCCCCCGGCGTCGACATCACCGCCGCCTCCGCCAAGGGCAGCGTCATCGCCCGCGAGGAGGGCGAGAAGCCCGCCGGGTACGTCACCATCTCCGGCACGTCGATGGCGACCCCGCACGTCGCGGGCGCCGCGGCCCTGCTGAAGCAGCAGCACCCCGACTGGACGTACGCCGAACTCAAGGGCGCGCTCACCGGATCCGCCAAGGCCGGCCCCTACCCCCCGTTCCAGCAGGGCTCGGGCCGCATCCAGGCCGACAAGGCCGGCAAGCAGACCGTGATCGCCGACCCGGTGTCGCTGAGCTTCGGCCTCCAGCAGTGGCCCCACACCGACGACAAGCCGGTCACCAGGCAGCTGACCTACCGCAACCTGGGCAGCACCGACGTCACCCTGAAACTGGCCTCGACCGCCACCGACCCCAAGGGCAAGGCGGCCCCGGCCGGCTTCTTCACGCTCGGCGCCGACCAGGTCACCGTCCCGGCGGGCGGCAAGGCCTCCGTGGACCTCACCGTCGACACCCGGCTCGGCGGCACCGTCGACGGCGCCTACTCCGCGTACGTCACCGCCACCGGCGGCGGGCAGAGCGTCCGCACGGCCGCCGCCGTCGAGCGGGAGGTGGAGTCCTACGACGTCACCGTCAAGGCCCTCGGCCGGAACGGCAAGCCCGCCCGGAACTACTCGGTGGACCTGGCCGGCCTCTCCGGCGCGGCGGCCGGACAGTGGTTCTCGCCGTACGACGCCGACGGCACCGTCACCGTCCGCGTCCCCAAGGGCGGTTACGTCCTCAACTCGGCGATCTACGTGAGCCCCGACCCGGAGGTCTACCGGGGCGCCGACTGGCTCGCCCAGCCCCGGCTGAACGTCACCGGGAAGACGACGGTCACCCTCGACGCCCGCACCGCCGAACCCGTCCGCCTCACCGTGCCCGACAAGGCCGCCAAGCCCGCGTTCGCGTCCGCCGACTTCGCCGTGGAGACCGCCGACTCCGTCTACGCCTTCGGCTGGTGGCTCGACTCGTACGAGGGCTTCCGCACCCGCCACCTCGGCCCGCGCGTCACCGACGGCTCCCTCTACCAGCAGTGGGACGGCCACTGGACCAAGGGCTCCACGGAGCAGTACGACACCGTCGCCGGCGGCCCGGTGCAGCAGCTCGCCACCGGCTACACCCGCCACTACAAGAAGGGCGACCTGGCCACGCTGAAGACCGGCCTGGGCGCCTCCGTACGCGGCAAGCAGGGCGCCGTCTCCGCGGTGGGCATGCTGCCCGGCGGCATCGGCGGCTCCTCCCTGGGCATCCCCCGCTCCCTGCCCGGCACCCGCACCCTGCACCTGTCCACCCAGGCCGGCGTGCGCTGGGACGTGAGCTTCGAGCAGTACGGCGGCAAGGACGCCGACGGCTTCCCGATCAGCGAGGCCTTCTACACCCTCGGCGCCCCGCAGAAGTACACGGCGGGCAAGAGCTACGCGACGACCTTCAACACCGCCGTGTTCGGACCGCGCCTGACCTCCGAGTTCGGCCTCTTCCGGGAGGGCAACACCATCACCGGCGCCCTCCCGCTGTTCGCCGACGGCAAGGGCCACGCCGGCTCCTCGGTCTTCAGCTCGGCGAGCACCACCCTGTACCGCAACGGCAAGAAGGTCGGCTCCCACAAGGACCCGCTCCTCGGCGACGGGGAGTTCACCGTCCCCTCCGGTGACGCCGCCTACCGCCTGACGACCTCCGTCAAGCGCAGCGCCAAGGTGGCCGCGGCCTCCACCCGCATCGACGCGAGCTGGACCTTCCGCTCCAAGAAGACGGCCGACCTCACCAGACTGCCCGCCTCCACGGCCCGCTTCGGCGCCGCCACGGCCCTGGACAGCACGGTGCCGGCCGGACGGACGGCCACCATCCCGGTCACCGTCGAGGGCGCCGCCGCCGGCAAGAACCTCAAGTCGCTGACGGTGTACGTGTCCTACGACTCCGGCAAGACCTGGAAGAAGACCAAGGTCGCCAAGGGGAAGATCACGGTGAAGAACCCGGCGAAGGGAAGACGATCTCCTTCCGCTCCGTCATCACCGACAAGAAGGGCAACACGTCGACGATCTCGATCCACGACGCCTGCACGGGCAGGTGACCCGACCGTGAGCGGCCCGCCGGGGGACCTCCCCCGGCGGGCCGTTCTCACGCCGTCAGCCGCGTCGCCGCCGCGTCCGTCCCCCAGCTCGCCAGCAGCCGCAGGGCCTCCGCCGACGCCGAACCCGGCTCGGCGTGGTACGTCACCAGCGACTGGTCGGCGTCGTCCACCAGGCGGAAGGTCTCGAAGGACAGGGTCAGCTCCCCGACCAGCGGATGACGCAGCCGCTTCACGCCGTGGCTCTTCTCCTTCACGTCGTGCGCGGCCCACAGCCGCCGGAACTCCTCGCTCTTCACCGACAGTTCCCCGACCAGCGCGGCCAGCCGCGGATCGTCCGGATGGCAGCCCGCGTCCATGCGCAGATAACTGACCATGTCCGAGGCCTTCTGGTCCCACTCCACGAACAGCTCCCGGGACCGGGGGTTCAGGAACACCTGCCGCGCCCAGTTCCGCTCCTGCGCCGGCAGCCGTCCCCAGTCCCCGAACAGCGCCGCCGCCATCCGGTTCCACGCCAGGACGTCGGACCGCCGCCCCGCGACGTACGCCGGGACCGTGTCGATCGAGTCCAGCAGCTGCCGCAGCGCCGGCCGGACCTGCTGCGTCCGTACCGCCGGCTTCTTCCTGTGCTGCTTCGGCTTGGCCAGATGCAGCAGATGCGCGTGCTCGGCGTCCGTCAGCCGCAGCGCGCGGGCGATCGCGTCCAGCACCTCCGCCGACACGTTCCGCCCGTTGCCCTGCTCCAGGCGCGTGTAGTACGCCACCGACACCCCGGCCAGCTGCGCCAGCTCCTCCCGGCGCAGCCCCGGCACCCGCCGGTGCCGGCCGAACGACGGCAGCCCCACGTCCTCCGGCTTCAGCCGGGCCCGCCGGGTGCGCAGGAACTCGCTCAGCTCGGCACGCCGGTCCAGGCCGGTGCCTGCCTCGGCGCCCTCCGCGGCGGTGTCCCCGTGGGCCGGGATGCGGGATCGAGCTGCTCGTCCATGCCCTCCAGTATTCCCGGTCGTACGCACGGCAGCCTGTCCCCGCTGGTGGTAGGCACGCTGGTCGTAGGCAGAACCGTGGTCTGGGTGACCGCCCGCGACGGCGGCAGGCTGGGAGCATCCCCGAAGTCACGAGAACCCGGAGAACCGGCATGACCACTGTCGCCGCGTACGCCGCACCCGCCGCCAAGGCTCCGCTGGAGCGCACCACCATCGAGCGGCGGGCCGTCGGCGAGCACGACGTCCTGATCGACATCAAGTTCGCGGGCATCTGCCACTCCGACATCCACCAGGCCCGCGAGGGCTGGGGCGAGGCGATCTTCCCGATGGTCCCCGGCCACGAGATCGCCGGTGTCGTCTCCGAGGTCGGCCCCGGTGTCACGAAGTTCGCCGTCGGCGACCGGGTGGGCGTCGGCTGCATGGTCGACTCCTGCCGCGAGTGCGAGAACTGCAAGGCCGGCGAGGAGCAGTACTGCACCGGCTCCGGCATGGTCGGCACGTACAACGCCGTCGGCCGGGACGGCGAGCCGACCTACGGCGGCTACTCGCAGAAGATCGTCGTCGACGAGAACTACGTCGTCCGCATCCCCGACGGGCTGGCGCTGGACGTGGCCGCGCCGCTGCTGTGCGCCGGCATCACCACGTACTCCCCGCTGAAGCGCTGGAACGCCGGCCCCGGCAAGAAGGTCGCGATCCTCGGCATGGGCGGCCTCGGCCACATGGCCGTCAAGCTCGCGCACGCCCTCGGCGCCGAGGTGACCGTGCTGTCGCAGTCGCTGCGCAAGAAGGACGACGGCCTGCGGCTGGGCGCCGACCACTACTACGCCACCAGCGACCCGGCCACCTTCGAGCAGCTGGCGGGCACCTTCGACCTGATCGTCTCCACCGTGTCCGCGCCGCTCGACTTCGGCGCCTACCTGGGCCTGCTGAGGACCGACGGCGCCCTGGTGAACGTCGGCGCCCCGAGGAGCCGATCTCGCTCGACCTCTTCTCGGTCATCGGCGGACGCAAGACCCTGGCCGGCTCCATGATCGGCGGCATCCGCGAGACGCAGGAGATGCTGGACTTCTGCGCCGAGCACGGCATCGGCGCGGAGATCGAGCTGATCGGCGCGGCCGAGATCAACGACGCGTACGAGCGGGTGCTCGCCAGCGACGTGCGGTACCGGTTCGTGATCGACACGGCGACGATCTGACGCGACCGGTGCCGCGGGGCCTTCGCCGGCCGCGGGCCCCGCTCGCCGCTGGGTCCCCGCTCGCCGGGGGCCTCGCTCGCCGGGGGTCCTCGGCCGTCCGCGGGCCCTCGCCGTCAGGCGCCGCCGCCGCTGTCGAAGGTCCACACGGCCTTCCGGCCCGGGCCGACGACCAGCGAGGAGTTCCCGATCCGCTCCTCGTGCCGGTGCGCGACCGGCCGGTTGAGGGACATCCCGACCTGCCGCAGTCCCGCGCGGTCGCGCGGCACGGCGTCCAGCAGGATCGTCGTGCCGCCGCCCTTGGCGACGACACCCTGTCCGTCCGGCGCCGGACGGACCGCGAACCCGCCGGCGCGCAGCAGCGGCACCGTGTTGGCGAGGTCCCGCTCGGTCACGCCGATGCGCACGGACGTCACGTCCCGCATCAGACGGTCGCGGTAGACGTCGGGCAGGTAGCGCTCCCGTCCGACGTCGCCGGGCCGGCTCGCCGGCTCCGTGTCGCTGCGGGGATCGGCGAAGTACTCCGGCCGGTACTCCATGCCCCACGCGCCGAAGGCGTCGTACGCGCCGGTGGTGAACACCGCGTCGAACCACGGCACCGGGACGCCGTCGCCGAAGTCCCGGGTCTGCTGGAACCGGACGGGCTCGTCGACCCCGTACTCGGGCAGCCGCCCGGCGGCCTTCTCCAGATCACCGGCCCACTCGGCGGAGACCGCCAGCCCGCCGGCGCCGAGCACGCCGTCCTGCCCGGGCAGGTCACCGACGCCGAACAGCTCCAGATAGGTCTCGCGGCCCATCAGATAGCGGCCGGTCCACTTCTGCCCGCCGGCCCCCGTCGTGGTCCGCACCCGGAAGTCGGCGAACTCCCTCAGATAGGCGGAGTGCTCGACGGCGTCGGCGGTCTCCCGGTCGAGCACGCCGTAGGCGTGGTTGTAGTACAGGACCTGCCGCCCGCGGGACTTCCCGCCCTCGCCGGCCTGCGCCACCGCCCCACCGCCGACGGCCACCGCCAGGGCGGCGACCAGCACCAGGACGATCCGTAACACCCGTCGACACGCCTGTCGCAGCAGCATGCGAGCGAGCGTATCCCGGAGCCCACGGCTCCGCTGCGCCTCTGCCGGAGCCGGCTCCGGCCGGCCCCGGCGGGGCTCAGTCCCCGGCCGGAGCCACCCCGATCGGGCAGGACACCCCGGTGCCGCCGATGCCGCAGTAGCCTGCCGGGTTCTTGTCCAGGTACTGCTGGTGGTACGCCTCCGCCGGGTAGAACGGGCGGCCCTCCGACGGGAGGATCTCCGTGGTGATCGTGCCGTGGCCGGAGGCGGTCAGGACCTTCTGGTAGGCCTCGCGGGAGGCCTCCGCGGCGGCGGCCTGGGCGGGGGAGTGGGTGTAGACCGCCGAGCGGTACTGCGTGCCCACGTCGTTGCCCTGGCGGAAGCCCTGTGTGGGGTCGTGGGACTCCCAGAACGTCTTCAGGAGGGTCTCGTACGAGATCAGCTCCGGGTCGTAGACCACCCGGACCGCCTCCGTGTGCCCGGTCAGGCCCGAGCAGACCTCCTCGTAGGTCGGGTTCTGCGTGTAGCCGCCCTGGTAGCCGACCAGGGTCGTCCACACGCCCCGGGGGAGCTGCCAGTACTTGCGCTCCGCTCCCCAGAAGCAGCCCAGGCCGAAGTCGGCGATCTCCGTGCCCTCGGGGTAGGGGCCGAGGAGGGGCGTGCCGAGGACGGTGTGGCGGTCGGGGACCGTGAACGCCGGCTCCGGGCGGCCGCGCAGAGCCTGCTCGGGGTCGGCAGCTGAGGCGTACGGCTGTGCAGGAACATGCGGTCTCCAATCGGGGCTACGTCCGCGTCAACGTGCGCGGGCCGGCCGGAATTCCGCGGTCCGGCAGCCGGCCGGACCGCGGGTCACCGGCTCAGTGCGGCAGGGACGCCGGGCTGCCGCCGTTCGCCTCGTAGCCCGCCACCGCCAGCGCGCGGTAGACGGCGAACTCCGCCGCCGGGTCCGGGGACAGCGTCCAGGGCAGGGCGCCGACGTGGCCGTCGATGTGCACCAGCTGGCCCATGGCCTCCGCCCAGCGCTCACCGCGCACCAGGAAGAAGACCAGCAGGTGGCGGACGTGCGCGAGCATCGGGTCGTCGGGGCGGGCCGAGTGGACCGCGTGCAGCGCGCCGTGGATCGCCTTGGTCACGACCTCGCTCTGGTAGAAACCGCTGACCAGATTGACGTCGGGCAGGTGCTCGAACACCGCGAACAGCGGCATCGCCGCCAGCAGCGAGCCCTGCGGGGCCCGGGCCGCCGCGGCCTCCGCGAACTGGTAGGCCAGCTCGCGCGAGCCGTGCCACTTCTCGCACCAGTAGTGCAGGGCCGCCAGATGCGCCCCCATGTGGTTCGGCGCGCGGTCGAGGATCTTCAGCCAGAGCTGCTCGAACTCCGCGCGCGGATAGGCCAGACCCCGGGCGACCGACAGCTCGACGATGTACGGGACCGGGTCGCCGGGCGCCAGCAGCGCGGCCTCGCCGCAGGCGGCCCTGGCCTCCTCCATGATGATCCGGAACTCGTCGGTGCCCGGCGCCGCCGTCCGCCACGCCTGCTGCACCAGGAACTCGGCGTGCACCGCCGCCCGCCCGCGTCCTTGGCATCTCGGCCCGCCACACCCGCAGCCACTGCCCGCCGGGCGTCTCCTCCACGCCGCCCGGCCGCTGCTGCAGCTCCAGGGACGCGGCGCCCGCGAAGGCCTGGACGCGCTGCCAGCGCAGCTCGCCCTCCGCCTCCGTGCCGGCCAGGAGCTGCTGCGCCGCGCGGTAGTCCCGGGTGCGCTGCACCACGTCCAGCACGTCGAGCAGGTCCTGGTCGGGGCCGGGCATGCGGATGTCCAGCTCCTCCTCGCGGACGAAGCCGTAGTTCGCGGGGTCCGCGGCGTCCGGGTGTCCGGGCGGCACCTGCTCGATCATGCCGCGCCGGCGCCGGAGGACGGGCAGCAGCACGAAGCCCAGCATGACCAGCGCCATCAGGACCCAGAGAATCTCCATGCCTCCAGCGAACCAGACCGCGCCGACAATTGGCCAACCTGCTCCCCGAACCTGTGGAAAACCCGGGCCGCCTGGACTGGCCGGGCCGCCTGGACCGTCCGGCCCGCCTGGACCGTCCGGGCCGCCCGGGCCGTCGCGCACGCTCGTCCGCGCGCACGCCCGTCCGCGCGTTCGCCCGCCCGCGCGTTCGTCCGGGGCGTCGCCGGCGCGTGTCCGCGCGGCGGTCGCCGAAGTGTGTCCGCGCGGGGCCGTCGCGGACGGCTGCGGCGCACTACCCTCGGTGCCCATGAGCGACAGGCACATCAGTCAGCACTTCGAGACGCTCGCGATCCACGCGGGCAACACCGCCGACCCCCTGACGGGCGCGGTCGTCCCGCCGATCTACCAGGTGTCCACCTACAAGCAGGACGGCGTCGGCGGCCTGCGCGGCGGCTACGAGTACAGCCGCAGCGCCAACCCGACCCGCACCGCGCTGGAGGAGAACCTCGCCGCCCTGGAGGGCGGCCGTCGCGGTCTCGCGTTCGCGTCCGGACTGGCGGCCGAGGACTGCCTGTTGCGCACGCTGCTGCGCCCCGGCGACCACGTGGTCATCCCCAACGACGCCTACGGCGGCACCTTCCGCCTCTTCGCCAAGGTCGCCACCCGCTGGGGCGTGGAGTGGTCGGTCGCGGACAGCAGCGACCCCGCCGCCGTCCGGGCCGCCCTGACCCCGAAGACCAAGGCCGTGTGGGTGGAGACCCCGTCCAATCCGCTCCTCGGCATCACCGACATCGCCGCCGTCGCCCAGGTCGCCCGGGACGCCGGCGCCCGCCTCGTCGTCGACAACACCTTCGCCACGCCGTACCTCCAGCAGCCGCTGGCCCTGGGCGCCGACGTCGTCGTGCACTCCCTGACCAAGTACATGGGCGGCCACTCGGACGTGGTCGGCGGCGCCCTGGTCGTGAGCGACCCGGAGCTGGGCGACGAGCTGGCCTTCCACCAGAACGCGATGGGCGCCGTCGCCGGTCCCTTCGACTCCTGGCTGGTGCTGCGCGGCACCAAGACGCTCGCGGTGCGCATGGACCGGCACAGCGAGAACGCCGCGAAGGTCGCCGACATGCTCACCCGGCACGCCCGCGTGACGAGCGTGCTCTACCCGGGCCTGCCCGAGCACCCCGGGCACGAGGTCGCCGCCAAGCAGATGAGGGCGTACGGCGGCATGGTGTCCTTCCGCGTCGAGGGCGGCGAGGAGGCGGCCGTCGAGGTCTGCAACCGCGCGAAGGTGTTCACGCTCGGCGAGTCCCTCGGCGGCGTGGAGTCGCTGATCGAGCACCCCGGGCGCATGACGCACGCCTCGGCCGCGGGCTCCGCCCTGGAGGTGCCGGGCGACCTGGTGCGCCTGTCGGTGGGCATCGAGAACGTCGACGACCTCCTGGAGGACCTCCAGCAGGCGCTCGGCTGAGCCGTCCGACGGGCCGGCCGGGGCGCACCGCGCTCACCAGTCGGTCAGGGGCGGAGTCGTCTCCGAGGGCGGCTCCGCCCACGGCTGCGCGGCCAGCGCCCAGACGGCCAGCGCGACGGCCGCGGCACACAGCGACAGCCACAGCAGCCGTCGGGCGGCGGCCCGGTGCCGCAGCATGCGCCGGCCGTGCCGGACGGCGTCCGCGCACAGGCCGGGCGGCACCGGCGGCGCGGCCTGCGCCATGATCCGCCGTGCGGCGGCCTCCTGCCGGGCCGTCACGACGCCGCCTCCGCGGCTGCCGGCGCCGGCGCGGGGCCGCGCGGCGGGTGGAGCAGCGTCGCGGTGGCCCGGTCGCAGATCGTCCGGACGCGGTCCACGGGCAGGCCCAGCAGGGCCGCCGTCTGCTCCTCGGCGACCCCCTCCCACAGCCGGAGCACGAGGATCAGGCGTTCCTGCGCCGTGAGCCGGGCCAGGACACCGCCCGGGCGCGGCCGGGCGCGGCCCAGGGCGCCGTACCGGTGCCAGGCCTCACGGGCGAAGCGCTGCGCGAGGCAGGCGCGGGTGCGGGCGTAGGGGTCCTCTCCGCGCAGCCGGTCCCAGCCGGCGTAGGTCTGCGCGAGCGACAGGGTGAGCAGGCGGCGGGCGCGCGGGTTGGCATGGGGTTCCTCGGCCGTCAGCAGCGTCGCGGCATGCAGCAGCCGGCCCCCCGCGCCCGCGACGAACGCCTCGAACTCCCGGGCCCGGCGGGCATCCCGCGACGCATGCCGTTCGCGCACGGCGCCTCCCGTCCGGCGGCGACCCGCCCCGGTCTCATATGAGGACAGGGGCGGCCCGCCGGTCAAGGGCCGGGAAGCACCGTCCGCACGCGCGCGTGGACGAAGTCGGCGAACCGCCCCGCGCGAGCGCGTCCCGGAGACCCGGCGTCCGGGGTCAGGAGGCCGACTGCGGCTCCGCGCCCGGGGTGTCCTGTGCGGCCATACGGGCGGACAGGGCGCCGTTGAAGCGGGTGAGGAGCGTGCAGAACGCCTCGCGCTCCTCGGGCGACCAGTCGTGGGTCAGCTCGGCCATCAGCTGACGCCGGGAGGAGCGGACCTCCTCCAGCCGGGACACCCCGCGCGGCGACAGCTGGAGGACCACCGCACGCCCGTCCTCGGGGTGCGAGGTGCGCTTGACGAGACCGGTGTCGACGAGCGGGGCGACCTGCCGGGTGACCGTCGAGGAGTCGATCCCCATACCGGCGGCGAGCGCCTTGACGCCCATCGGGCCCTCTTTGTCGAGGCGGTTGAGCAGCAGGTAGGCGGCGCGGTCCATCGAGTTGCGCACCTGCCCGACCCCGCCGAGCCGGGTCTGTTCGGCACGGCGGGCGAACAACGCCACCTCGTGCTGGAGCGTGTCGAGGAGACCGGTGTCACCGGCGGTCGTCATGTCCATCGACATTTCTGGTGTTGTGGGCATGGCCGGAGGCTCACTTCGTGGAGGGCTGCTGGTTGGGGGACAGGGTACGCGGCCCGGCGGCGGGGCGTCCCCGGCGCTGCGCAAAGCCCGTCCCGGAGGTTGGTCACAGGGCCGCGGCGAGGTGTGAACTGCGATGCTGGAGTCATGAAGCTCAGCACGGCCGACCTCTCCCGGCCCGTCACCCTCGACGACGTCCGCGGGCCCAGAAGATGCTCGCGGGCGTGGCCCGGGTGACCGCGATGGAGGGCAGCAGGCACCTGTCCCAGCTGGTCGGCGCCCCGGTGCACCTCAAGTGCGAGAACCTCCAGCGGACCGGTTCGTTCAAGCTGCGCGGCGCCTACGTCAGGATCGCCGGGCTGCTGCCCGAGCAGCGGGCCGCCGGTGTGGTCGCGGCGAGCGCGGGCAACCACGCGCAGGGCGTCGCGCTGGCGTCGTCGCTGCTGGGCGTGGGGGCGACGGTGTTCATGCCGAAGGGCGCCCCCTGCCGAAGATCAGCGCCACCCGGGAGTACGGCGCCGAGGTGCGGCTGCACGGCCAGGTGGTCGACGAGACGCTGGCCGCCGCGCAGGAGTACGCCCACGACACGGGTGCGGTGTTCATCCACCCCTTCGACCACCCGGACATCATCGCGGGGCAGGGCACGGTCGGACTGGAGATCCTGGAGCAGTGCCCGGAGGTGCGCACGATCGTCGTCGGGATCGGCGGCGGCGGCCTGGTGGCCGGGATCGCGGTCGCCGTCAAGGCGCTGCGGCCGGACGTGCGGATCGTGGGCGTGCAGGCGGAGGGCGCGGCGGCGTACCCGCCGTCGCTGGCGGCCGGCCGGCCGGTGTCGATCGAGCAGCCGGCGACGATGGCCGACGGCATCAAGGTCGGGCGGCCCGGCGACGTGCCGTTCGGGATCGTCGGCGATCTCGTCGACGAGGTCCGCACGGTCAGCGAGGACGAGCTGTCCACGGCGCTGCTGCTGTGCCTGGAGCGGGCCAAGCTGGTGGTGGAGCCGGCCGGGGCGAGCCCGGTGGCGGCGCTGCTGAGCGACCCGGGCGCGTTCGAGGGTCCGGTGGTGGCGGTGCTGTCCGGCGGCAACGTCGACCCGGTGCTGATGCAGGGCGTGCTGCGGCACGGCATGGCCGCGCAGGGCCGCTACCTGGCCGTCCGGCTGCGGCTGACGGACCGGCCGGGCGCGCTGGCCACGCTGCTCGGGGTGTTGTCGGCGGTCGACGCCAACGTGCTGGACGTGAGTCACGTGCGGACCGATCCGCGGCTCGGGCTCACGGAGGCGGAGGTGGAGCTGCACCTCGAGACGAAGGGCCCGGCGCACTGCGTCGAGGTCGGCCAGGCCCTGCGGGACGCGGGCTACACGGTCATGCGCTAGCGGGCTGCACGGTCACGCGCCGGCGGGCTGCACGGTCGCGCGCCGGTGGGCTGCACGGTTATGCGCCGGCGGCTGCACCGGTCCTGTGCCGACGGGCTGCACCGGTCCTGCGCCGGCGGGCTGCACCGGTCCTGCGCCGGCGGGCTGCACCGGTCCTGCGCCGGCGGGCTGCACCGGTCCTGCGCCGGATGCGCCGGGGCGCCGGACTTCGGGCTCCCTGCCCTCGGCTCTCGGGCTCCCTGCCCTCGGCCCTCGGGCGCCCAGTCCTCGGCCCTCGGCCCTCGGGTTCTCGGCCCTCGGTCCCGGCGCCCGGCGCCTGAAGCCCGGCGCCGGGGAAGCCCTTGTCACCCGTTCGGGGAAATCCGTTGAGAGACGCGATACATCGCGTTACTGTGTCTGTGTCGCGCGGCACGTCCGTCGTTCCCGATCGGCCGGACGAGCGGTGCGAACCTCGCAAACCTAGGCTTTCCGAAGAATCCCCGACGACGTGGAGACTCACATGCCAGGCGCCATCTATGCCGAAGGCCTGGTGAAGACCTTCGGTGACGTAAGGGCACTGGACGGCGTCGACCTCGACGTGCCCGAGGGCACCGTCCTGGGCCTGCTCGGGCCGAACGGCGCGGGCAAGACGACCACCGTCCGCTGCCTGACGACGCTGCTCACCCCCGACAGCGGCAAGGCGGTCGTCGCGGGCATCGACGTGCTGCGCCGGCCCGACGCCGTCCGCCGTTCCATCGGCCTGTCCGGCCAGTTCGCGGCGGTCGACGAATACCTGACCGGCCGGGAGAACCTCCAGATGGTCGGCCAGCTCTACCAGATGAAAGCGAAGGCGGCGAAGGCGCGCGCCGCCGAGCTGCTGGAGCAGTTCCATCTCACGGACGCCGCCGACCGCCCCACCAAGACCTACTCCGGAGGCATGCGCCGCCGCCTCGACCTCGCCGCGGCCCTGGTCGTGTCGCCGCCGGTGATGTTCATGGACGAGCCGACGACCGGCCTGGACCCGCGCAACCGGCAGCAGCTGTGGGAGGTCATCAAGCAGCTCGTCTCCGGCGGCACGACCCTGCTGCTGACCACGCAGTATCTGGAGGAGGCCGACCATCTCGCGCACGACATCGCGGTGGTCGACCACGGCCGGGTGATCGCCCAGGGCACCTCCGACCAGCTCAAGGCCCGCACCGGCGGGGAGCGCGTCGAGGTCGTGGTCCACGAGCCCGAGCACATCCAGGCCACCTCGGAGGTGCTGCGCGGCTTCGGCAAGGGCGAGACCACCGTCGAGGAGCACATGCGCAAGCTCACCGTGCCCGTGACCGGCGGCGCCAAGCTCCTCTCCGAGATCATCCGCGAGCTGGACACACGCGGTATCGAGATAGACGACATCGGCCTGCGCCGGCCCACCCTGGACGACGTCTTCCTCTCCCTCACGGGACATGTGGCCGAGTCCGACACCGCCGACCGGGGCCAGGACAAGGAGGCCGTCCAGTGAGTGCCGTCAGCGACACCGTCCGGACCGGCGTGTCCGCGAGTCCGATCGGCCAGTCCGTCCGGGACTCGCTGGTCGTCGCCCGCCGCAATCTGATCCGCATGGCCCGGATCCCCGAGATGCTCATCTTCGGGCTGATCCAGCCGATCATGTTCGTGGTGCTGTTCACCTATGTGTTCGGCGGCTCGATCCAGGTCGGCTCGTCCAGCTCCACCCAGGCCTACCGCGAGTTCCTGATGGCCGGCATCTTCGCGCAGACCGTCACCTTCGCCACGGCCGGCGCCGGCGCGGGCATCGCCGACGACATGCACAAGGGCCTCATCGACCGCTTCCGCTCCCTGCCCATGGCGCGCGGGCCGTGCTGACCGGGCGCACCCTCGCCGACCTGGTCCAGACGGCGCTGACCCTGCTGGTCCTCGCGATCGTCGCGGTGATCGTCGGCTGGCGCACGCACGAGAACCTCGGCAAGGTGCTCGCCGGATTCGGCCTGCTCCTGCTGCTCGGGTACGCGTTCTCGTGGATCGGCGCCCTCATCGGCCTGTCCGTGCGCACGCCCGAAGCGGCGACCTCGGGCGGTCTGATCTGGCTCTTCCCGCTGACGTTCATCTCCAACGCGTTCGTGGACGCGAACCAGATGCCGGCCTTCCTGCGGCACATCGCGGAATGGAATCCGTTCAGCGCCACGGTGCAGGCGTGCCGCGAGCTGTTCGGCAACCTTCCCCCGGGCTTCCGGACCCCGGACGCCTGGCCCATGCAGCACCCGGTGCTGGCCTCGCTGATCTGGTCGGTCGTGATCCTCGTGGTCTTCCGCACGCTCGCGGTCCGCAAGTACCGCCGGGCGGCCGGCTGACGCCCCCGCAGCGACACCCCGCGGCCGACGCCCGCCGCGACACCCCACGGCCGATGTCGCCGCCCGGTGCTGCGCCGCCGGCGCTCACGGCCGAGACCGCCGACGCTCACGGCCGAGACCGCCGACGCTCAGGGCCGAGGCCGTCCGGGGCTCACGCCCCGGTCCGCCTCGGCAGCGTGAGGATCTCGGCGCCGTCGTCCGTGATGGCGATCGTGTGCTCGCTGTGCGCCGTCCGGCAGCCCGTGGCGCTGCGCAGCGTCCACCCGTCGGCGTCGGTGACGAGCCGGGCGGTGTCCTCCATGACCCACGGTTCCAGCGCGAGGAGCAGTCCGGGGCGCAGCGGGTAGCCGCGTCCCGGCCGCCCGCTGTTGGGGACGTGCGGGTCCTGGTGCATCGTCGACCCGATGCCATGACCGCCGAACTCGGTGTTGACCCGGTACCCCGCCTCGCCGAGCACCGTGCCGATGGCGTGCGAGACGTCGCCGACGCGGGCCCCGGGCCGGGCGGCGGCGATCCCGGCGGCCAGCGCCCGCTCGGTGGCGTCGATCAGCGCCACGCTCTGCGGCGGACGCGCGTCACCGACGAGGAAGCTGATGGCCGCGTCCGCTGCGACCCCGTCCAGGGAGACGGCCAGGTCGAGGGTGAGCAGGTCGCCGTCGGCCAGCCGGTAGTCGTGCGGGCGTCCGTGGAGCACCGCGTCGTTGACGCCCGTGCAGATGTAGTGGCCGAACGGGCCGCGCCCGAAGGACGGCGCGTAGTCGACGTAGCAGGAGGTGGCGCCCGCCTCGGTGATCATCTCCTTGGTCCACCGGTCGATGTCCAGCAGGTTGGTGCCGACCGTGCAGCGGCCGCGGAGCGTGTGCAGGATGTCGGCGACGAGGGCGCCCGTCTCCCGGGCGCGGTCCAGCAGGGTGGGGTTCAGGATCTCGATCACGCGGGGCGCCCTCTCATGCGGCCAATAACTATACCGGTAATACTGTACCGGTACTAGAATCGCGGTCATGGTCAGGTTGCCGCTCACTCCCGAAGAGGTCGAACGCGGACAGCGCCTCGGCGCCCTGCTGCGCCGGGCCAGGGGCGAACGCTCCATGCTCGACACGGCGCTCGCCGCGGGCGTCTCACCGGAGACCCTCCGGAAGATCGAGACGGGACGCGTGGCCACCCCCGCCTTCTCGACCATCGCGGCGATCGCCGGCGTCCTCGGTCTCTCCCTGGACGCGGTGTGGGCCGAGATCAGCACGCCCGAGCCCGCCGCCGGCCCGGCCGGCGCCGCGCACCCCGCACCCGAGCGGCTGGCCTCGTAGGACGCGCGAAACCCCCGGCGTCACGGGACGCCGGGGGTTTCGCGTGGTCAGGGGGCCCGGACGGGTCGGGCGGGTCAGCCGTTGTACGGCTCCGCCTTGAGGATCTTCACCGAGGCCTTCTTGCCGTTCGGCAGCTCGTACTCCGCGTCCTCGCCGACCTTGTGGCCGATGACGCCGGCGCCGAGCGGGGACTGCGGGGAATAGGTCTCGATCTCCGTGCTCGCGTACTCGCGGGAGGCGAGCAGGAAGGTCAGCGTGTCGTCCTCGTCACCGTCGAAGGCGATCGTGACCACCATGCCGGGCGCCACCGCGCCGTCGGCCGCCGGCGGCTCACCGACCTTGGCGGTCTCGAGGAGCTGAGTCAGCTGGCGCACGCGGAGCTCCTGCTTGCCCTGCTCCTCCTTGGCCGCGTGGTACCCGCCGTTCTCGCGCAGGTCCCCCTCCTCACGCGCCGCGGCGATCTTGGCAGAGATCTCGCTGCGCGCAGGACCAGTAAGGTACTCAAGCTCCTCCTTGAGCTTGTTGTACGCCTCCTGGGTCAGCCAGGTGACGTTCTCGCTGGTCTGGGTCACAGGGTGCTCCTCGTCGGTACTGGGAATACAAAGCATCGCCCTACCCAGAAGAATGTTCCTTCACGGATGGGCGAAACCACGAGCCTAACAATTCAGGGGCGAAAGGGGGAGGACATAAGCCACCAGATTCGTGTCACCCCAGGTCAGCCCCCACAGGATCCGCGGGGGCCCGGGCAGGTCGTCAGCCGGCGCGGCAGCCGACCAGCTCGGCCGTGGTGCCCGGCGCCTTGGTGCGCAGGGTGACCACCTTGTCGATGCGGGTGGCGTCGCCCTCGAAGCGGAAGTCGGCCTGGCCGACCAGATCGCCGTCCTCGGCCTGGGAGCGCACGGTGCAGTAGCCGCTCGCGCCGGCGTCCTTGCGGACCTCCAGGTGCACCTTGACGGCGTCGGCGGAGGTCTCGAAGCCGATCACCTCGCCGCTGATCTTGTTCTGGCCGACGTAGTGGTAGCCGAACCAGCCGAGCACCGCGAGCAGGAGGACGCCGAGCACCGCGCCGACCACCTTGAGCGTGCGGTCGGCCCGTTCGTCCGAGGAACGCCCGTAGCGGTCCTCGGGCAGTCGCGTGCTCGCCGTACTCATGATCGTCCTCTCGGCCGGAGCGGGACGGTCGTCCCGAAACGGGTTCCGGAGCCGGACCCCGGAATTATTCGCCCTCCGATTCGGTCACTATAGAAGCCGCCCGCCCGACACCCGACCTCCACCCCTTGCCGAGGCCCGGGGAGAGCCCGGTCCGGGACGAGACCGACCAGACTGCGCCGACGCACACGGGGCGCCGACTTGACCGAGGATTGAGTCTTGACTGACCAACTGCGACTGATGGCCGTCCACGCCCACCCCGACGACGAGTCGAGCAAGGGCGCGGCCACCATGGCGAAGTACGTGTCCGAGGGGGTGGACGTGCTCGTCGTGACCTGCACGGGCGGGGAGCGCGGCTCCATCCTCAACCCCAAGCTGCAGGGCGACCCCTACATCGAGGCCAACATCCACGAGGTGCGCCGCAAGGAGATGGACGAGGCGCGCGAGATCCTCGGCGTCAAGCAGGAGTGGCTGGGCTTCGTCGACTCCGGTCTGCCCGAGGGCGACCCGCTGCCGCCGCTGCCGGAGGGCTGTTTCGCCCTGGAGGACGTCGACAAGGCGGCCGGCGAGCTGGTGAAGAAGATCCGCTCCTTCCGCCCCCAGGTGATCACCACCTACGACGAGAACGGCGGCTACCCGCACCCCGACCACATCATGACCCACAAGATCACGATGGTGGCCTTCGAGGGCGCGGCCGACACCGAGAAGTACCCCGAGGACGAGTACGGCCCGGCGTACCAGCCGCTGAAGGTCTACTACAACCAGGGCTTCAACCGGCAGCGCACCGAGGCCCTGCACCAGGCGATGCTGGACCGCGGCCTGGAGTCCCCCTACGGCGAGTGGCTCAAGCGCTGGTCGGAGTCCGACCGCCCCGAGCGCACGCTGACGACGCACGTGCCGTGCGCCGACTTCTTCGAGATCCGCGACAAGGCGCTGATCGCGCACGCCACGCAGATCGACCCCGACGGCGGCTGGTTCCGGGTGCCGCTGGAGCTCCAGAAGGAGGTCTGGCCGACGGAGGAGTACGAGCTGGCGAAGTCGCTCGTGGACACCTCCCTCCCCGAGGACGACCTCTTCGCGGGCATCCGGGACAATGCCTGACATGAGCGCAAGCGCGAGCCTGGCAATGACGCACCTCGTCCCTCTCGCCAAGGAGCTGGACGAGGACAAGGTCACCCCCGGCGTCCTCGGCTTCATCGTCTTCGCGGTGATGGCCCTGGCGGTGTGGGGCCTGATGAAGTCCATGAACCGGCACATGGGCAAGGTCGACTTCGAGGAGGCACCGCAGGACCCGGAGGCGTCGTCCTCCGGCTCCGGCAAGGGAAGGCGCCGGCCGCAGGGAAGGCACCGGCCGGCAAGGCGGCCAGGTCCGCCGGACCTCCGGCGGCGCCGAGCCCCGGCAGGGCTAGCCCGCCGCGCCCACCGTGAGGGTGGCGCCCGCCCCACCGGCGCGCGCCACCGCCACGGCCGGACGGCCCCCCGGCCCCGTCGCTCCCCGGCGGCCATTCGCTCCCAGGCCTCCCGGCTTCCCGGCTTCCCGGCCTCTCGGCTTCCCGGCTTCCGGGCCGCCCCGTCGGTCCCCGGCCTGGGCTGCCTCGGGCCCGCTCCCCGGCGGCCCTTTCGCTCCCCAGCCTCTCGGCCTCCCGGCTTCCCGGCCTCCGGGCCGCCCCGTCGGTCCCCGGCCTGGGCTGCCTCGGGCCCGCTCCGCGGCGGCCCCTTCGCTCCCAGGCGGCCCCTTCGCTCCCTGGATTCCCGGCCTCCGGGCCGCCCCGTCAGCCCCGTCGGCCCCGGGCCTCGGCTCCCTCGGGCCCCGGTCCCCTCGGCCCCGACCGTCGTCCGGTCCGGATCAGCCCTCGGGACGGGACCGGCGGTCAGCCGTGGGGCGTGGGGACCTCCACCCCCATCACCTCCCGCGCATGCCGGCTCGGCACCATGCCCAGGCGCCAGGCCTGCCAGCCCGACTCCAGGTGGACGCCGCGCTCCAGCAGCAGCTGGTACGCCTCCACGTAGTCGTCCAGCTTCTCGTCCCGCGCCGGATGGCCGGCCCGGGCCAGCCGGGCCAGCTCCTCCTGCGCCACCGCCGTCCCCACCTCGACCCCGCCGGGAGCGGCGTACGGCAGCAGGGTGCAGCGCAGGAAGCGGGCCCAGTCCTCGCCCCGCCGGTCGCCGTACGAGGCGAACAGGGCCGCGGCCTCGTCGCACAGGGCCAGGGCCTGCGGCGTACGGGCGTTTCCCGCGTCCACCACGGCCAGCTCCAGGCAGGTCCACGCCTCCCCGTGGGCCACGCCGATGCGCTGGAAGTCGGCGCGGGCGTCGACCAGCAGCTGCCGGGCGAACCCGGAGTTGCGCAGCGAACCCGTCTGGGCCGCCCGCTGGTCCCGGGTGACCCGCGCCGAGTGGTGCCGGGCGCAGGCCAGGCCGTACACGTCCCGCATGCGGGAGAACATGGTGCGGGACCGCTCGAGTTCGCGGACGGCCCGGTCCAGGTCGCCGGTCTCCTCCAGCGCCTGGCCCAGGTAGTACACCGTCCACGCCTCGCCGCGCGCGTCCTCGTTGTCGCGGTGCCGGGCGGCCGCCCGGCGCAGCTCGTCCAGCGCCACGGAGGCGTCCCCGTCCACCAGCCGGGCCCGGGCCAGCTGGGTCAGCGCCCACGCCTCGCCGCGGGCGTCCTGGGTGCGGCCGTACAGCTCCAGGGCCGTCCGCAGCTCCGCCTCCGCCGCCGGCACGTCGCCCGTCCGCAGACGCAGCTGGCCGAGCTGGAAGTGGGCCCACGCCTGGCCGTGCACCGACTCGCTCGCCCGGTGCAGCACCAGGGACTCGGTGAGCAGCTCCAGGGCCTGGGCCAACCGGGCCCGGTCCCGCTGCACCGCCGCCAGCGCGTGCAGCGTCCACGCCCGGTCGGCGGCCAGCTCGGGCGCGGCCGCCAGGTCCAGGGCCTCGCGCAGCTTCTCCGCGGCCTCGGTCAGATTGCCCTGGTGGTGCAGGGTGATGCCGAGCGAGGTCAGCGCGCGGGCCGCGCCCGCGTCGTGGTGGGCCTCCCGGTACAGGTCGACCACCGAGGTCAGCGTCGTGCGGGCCTTGTCCAGCTCGCCCAGCTGGCGGGCCGCGATGCCCGTGCGCCACTGCACCGAGCGCACCAGCAGCCCCTGGTCCACCGACTGCGCCAGCTCGCTGATCTCGCCCAGCCGGTAGAGGTCGCCGCGCAGCAGGCAGTAGTCGCACAGCGCGCCCAGCAGGTTCAGCACCGCGCCCTGGTCGACGCCCTCCGCGTGCCGCAGCGCGGCCGTGATGAAGCTGGACTCGTCGTCCAGCCAGCGCAGCGCCTCGTCCAGCGAGGTGAAGCCGTACGCGCCGAACCGGTCCGACCGGGTCGAGACGTTGCCGTCGACCAGCCGCAGTACCGAGTCGGCCAGCTCGGCGTAGTTGGCGATCAGCCGCTCCTGCGCCGCCGCCCGCTCGGCCGGGTCCTCCTCGTCGGCGAGCCGGGCCCGGCGAAGGCCCGCACCACGTCGTGCAGCCGGTAGCGGCTGCCCCGCACATGGTCGATCAGGCCCGCCCGGGACAGCTCCGCGAGCTGCCGGGCCGCCTCCGTCTCGTCCGTGGCGAGCAGCGCGGCGGCGGCCGGGGTGCCGAGCGAGGTGCGCCCGGCCAGCGCCAGCCGGCGCAGCAGCCGCCGGGCGGGCTCCGCCTGGTCGGTGTAGCGCAGCCACAGCGCCCGCTCCACCGGCTCCACCGGCCCGTAGGCGGCGAGGCCGGCGGCGAGGGCCCGCGGTGAGCGCGGGCCCAGCGACGAGCCGGCCACCCGCAGCGCCAGCGGCAGCCCGCCGCACAGCTGTCTGATCCGGTCGGCGGACTCGGCGTCGTACGGCCCCGAGGCGTCCTGGGCGGCGGCGCCGAGCAGCTCCTCCGCGCCCGCCGCGTCCAGCGGCTCGACCGCCATCTGGTGCACGTGCGCCGGCAGGTCGGCCGGGAGGTCCAGCGGGGCCCGGGCGGTGACCAGCACCAGGCTGTCCGACCGCTCGGGGACCAGCGTGCGCACCTGCTCGGGGTCCGAGGCGTCGTCCAGGACGACGGTGACCGGGACACCGGTCAGATGCTGGTGGTACAGCTCGCTCAGCCGTTTGACCTGCTGGTCCGCCGAGGACCGCTCCCGGAACAGCAACTGCTCGCGCGGCGCGCCGAGCCGGTTCAGCAGGTGCAGCAGCGCGTCGCGGGTGGGCAGCGGCTGCTCGCCGGGGCTGTCGCCGCGCAGATCGACCACGCACGCCCCGCGGAAGTGGTCGCGCAGGTCGTGCGCGGCCCGCACCGCCAGCGTCGTACGGCCGCTGCCCGGCGCTCCGTACAGGACGACGACCGTCGGCTTCGTCTCCGTGCTGGCGCGGGCGGCCTGCACCCACTGCCGCAGCCGGGCCATCTCCTGGCGCCGCCCCGCGAACACCCCGCCGGCCTCGGGGAGCTGCGCGAACGACTGCTCCAGCACCGTGCGCCCGCGGGCCGCCGCGCTCTTGTCCGCGCCGCGCAGCCGGGGCCCCGGCCCGGTCGTCTTCCGCCCGGTCGACGCGGCCAGCACCCGCTGCTGGTCCAGGAACGGCCGGATGCCCCGCACCTCCAGCGCCGTCAGCCACTGCAGCCGCAGCTGCTCGGGGCCGCCCGGCTGGCTGACGGCGCCCGCCCGGTGGTGGGCGGCGGGCAGATGCGAGCCGGCCACCTTCACGACGGTCGCGGCGGCGCCCACGACCCCGGCGGTGACGCCCGCGCCGACGGCGGTCCCCGCGCCGGTGCCCAGCGCCAGGTCGGCCACCGCCGCGGCGACGGCCGCCACCGCGGCCACCAGCAGCGGGGTGCCGGCGCCCTCGCGGGCCCAGCGCTGCCGGAAGGTCAGCTGTCCGGCCGCCGCCTCGTCCAGGGCGCGGACGTAGGCCTCGTACTCCTCGGCGGCCGACCGGGCCATCGAGTCCAGCGCCCCGCGCGCCCGGGACAGCAGCACATTGCCGTCCGTGCGCCCGCCCGAGCGCCGTACCTCCTCCTCCACGGCCCGCACCAGCAGTCGTTCGGCATCGGCCCGATGACTGTCCCGCATGTCGCGTCCCCCTCCGGCGGCTCGGTCGTCCCCTGCGTCTCTCCCGGCCCTCTGCGTCTCCCGGCCCTCTCCGCCCCGGGGTCATTCCCCGGTTGCCCGCCGGTCAAGTGTCCCGCCGTGTGAACGCTCTGGGGAGTGTGCTGAAGGGCGCGGCACGGGTACTGGGCAGGATGGACCCCATGCCGAACCGACTCGCCAGCGAGACGTCCCCCTACCTCCTCCAGCACGCCGACAACCCCGTCGACTGGTGGCCCTGGTCGGAGGAGGCGTTCGCCGAGGCGCGGCGCCGGGACGTGCCCGTGCTGCTCAGCGTCGGGTACTCCAGCTGCCACTGGTGCCATGTGATGGCCCACGAGTCGTTCGAGGACGCGGCGACGGCCGACTACCTCAACGCCCACTTCGTCAGCGTCAAGGTCGACCGCGAGGAGCGGCCCGACGTCGACGCCGTCTACATGGAGGCCGTGCAGGCGGCGACCGGGCACGGCGGCTGGCCGATGACGGTGTTCCTGACGCCCGGGGCCGAACCGTTCTACTTCGGCACCTACTTCCCGCCCGAGCCCCGGCACGGCATGCCGTCCTTCCGGCAGGTCCTCCAGGGCGTCCACCAGGCGTGGACCGAGCGGCGCGAGGAGGTCACCGACGTCGCCGGGAAGATCGTCCAGGACCTCGCCGGACGCGAGATCTCCTACGGCGACGCCCAGGCCCCCGGCGAGGCGGAACTGGCCCAGGCGCTGCTCGGGCTCACCCGGGAGTACGACCCGCAGCGCGGCGGATTCGGCGGGGCACCGAAGTTCCCGCCGTCCATGGTGATCGAGTTCCTGCTGCGCCACCACGCCCGCACCGGCGCCGAGGGCGCCCTGCAGATGGCGCAGGACACCTGCGAGCGCATGGCCCGCGGCGGCATCTACGACCAGCTCGGCGGCGGCTTCGCCCGCTACTCGGTGGACCGGGACTGGGTCGTGCCGCACTTCGAGAAGATGCTCTACGACAACGCGCTGCTGTGCCGGGTCTACGCCCACCTGTGGCGTGCCACCGGCTCGGACCTCGCGCGCCGGGTCGCCCTGGAGACCGCCGACTTCCTGCTGCGCGAACTGCGCACCGCCGAGGGCGGGTTCGCCTCCGCCCTCGACGCCGACAGCGACGACGGGACGGGCCGGCACGTCGAGGGCGCCTACTACGTGTGGACGCCCGAGCAGCTCACCGAGGTCCTCGGCGAGGCCGACGCCGAACTCGCCGCGCGGTACTTCGGCGTCACCGAGGAGGGCACCTTCGAGCACGGCTCCTCGGTGCTGCAACTGCCCCAGCGCGAGGGCCTGTCCGACGCCGAGCGGATCCGGTCCGTACGGGAGCGCCTGCTGGCCGCGCGCCGCGAGCGCCCCGCTCCCGGCCGCGACGACAAGGTGGTCGCCGCCTGGAACGGCCTCGCGATCGCCGCGCTCGCCGAGACCGGCGCCTACTTCGACCGTCCCGACCTGGTCGAGGCCGCCGTCGCCGCCGCCGACCTGCTGGTCCGCCTCCACCTCGACGACCAGGGCCGGCTCACCCGCACCAGCAAGGACGGCCGGGCCGGGACCAACGCCGGGGTGCTGGAGGACTACGCCGACGTCGCCGAGGGCTTCCTGGCCCTGGCGTCGGTCACCGGGGAGGGCGTGTGGCTGGACTTCGCCGGGCTGCTCCTCGACCACGTCCTGACCCGGTTCAGCGACGCCAAGGGCTCCCTGTACGACACCGCCGCCGACGCCGAGCGGCTGATCCGCCGCCCGCAGGACCCGACCGACAACGCCACGCCGTCCGGCTGGACCGCCGCGGCGAACGCCCTGCTGTCCTACGCCGCCCACACCGGCTCCGAACCGCACCGCACCGCCGCCGAGCACGCCCTCGGCGTCGTCAAGGCGCTCGGCCCGCGCGTGCCCCGCTTCATCGGCTGGGGGCTCGCCGCGGCCGAGGCGCTGCTCGACGGCCCCGGGAGGTGGCGGTCGTGGGCCCGGACCTCGCCGACGAGGCCACCACCGCCCTGCACCGCACGGCGCTGCTCGGCACCGCCCCGGCGCGGTCGTGGCCGCCGGAGCGGAGGGCAGTGAGGAGTTCCCGCTGCTCGCCGGCCGGCCGCTGGTCGGCGGCGCGCCGGCCGCGTACGTGTGCCGGAACTTCACCTGCGACGCGCCGACCACCGACCCGGACCGGCTGCGCACGGCCCTCACCGGAGGCTGACGCACAGCGCTCACCGGAGGCTGACGCACGGCCCTCACCGGGGCTGACGCACGGCCCGCACCGGAGGCCGGCCGGGGCCCTGACGCCCCGCGGACGCACGGCCGCCCGGCCACCCCTACGTGGCCGGGCGGCCGTGCGTTCAGCCGCCGTCCCGGTTGTGAAGAAACAGGCTCTTCACCGAAAAGGCGCGCGCGCTTCACAGATCACCCATAGTCTCTCCCCGTGACCGGCGGTGGGACCGCCGTCACACAGGGGCATCACCGGGGCACCACCGGGCGCCCGGGATCTGGGGGATCTTTTCTTGCTGACGTCTGTCTTCATCGCCGCCGTCTCACTGGCCCTGTTCTGGATGGCGGCGTTCACGCTCTGGTGGCAGATGCACGCCTGGCGCACGCCGGAAGTGCTCGCCTCCACCCGGTTCAGCAGTCCGGACGGCGCCGAGCACGTGTCGTTCTCGCTGCTGCTGCCGGCCCGGCACGAGCAGGCGGTCCTGGACCACACCATCCAGCGGCTGCTCACGTCCACGCACACCGACTTCGAGATCATCGTCATCGTCGGCCACGACGACCCGGAGACCACGGCGGTCGCCGAGCGGGCCGCCGCCGGTGACCCGCGGGTCCGGGTGGTGGTCGACACCCACGAGAAGAAGAACAAGCCGAAGGCGATGAACACGGCGCTGCCGTACTGCCGCGGCGACGTCGTCGGGGTCTTCGACGCCGAGGACCAGGTCCACCCCGAGCTGCTCGCCCACGTCGACCACGCCTTCAGCACCACCGGCGCGGACGTCGTCCAGGGCGGCGTTCAGCTGATCAACTTCCACTCCAGCTGGTACAGCCTGCGCAACTGCCTGGAGTACTTCTTCTGGTTCCGCTCCCGGCTCCACCTGCACGCGCAGAAGGGGTTCATCCCGCTCGGCGGCAACACGGTCTTCGTCCGCACCGACGTGCTGCGCGCGGCCGGCGGCTGGGACCCGAACTGCCTCGCCGAGGACTGCGACCTGGGCGTCCGGCTGTCCAGCACCGGCAAGAAGGTCGTCGTCGCCTACGACTCCGACATGGTGACCCGGGAGGAGACCCCGGGCACGCTGATGTCGCTGCTGAAGCAGCGCACCCGCTGGAACCAGGGCTTCCTCCAGGTCTACCGGAAGAAGGACTGGAAGCAGCTGCCCACGCTCGGACAGCGGCTGCTGGCCCGCTACACCCTGATGACGCCGTTCATGCAGGCCTTCACCGGGCTGATCATCCCGCTGAACGTGGCGATCGCGGTCTTCCTGGACGTCCCCGTCGGCGTCGCCTTCATCACCTTCCTGCCGGCCGTCACCGCCCTGGTCACCTTCGTCTTCGAGGTCGTCGGCCTGCACGACTTCGGCAAGCAGTACGGGCTGCGCGTCCGCCTCACGCACTACCTGAAGCTGATCGTCGGCGGCCCTTCTACCAGCTCCTGCTCGCCGGTGCCGCCGTGCGCGCCGTCTGGCGCGAGCAGCGCGGCCGCAACGACTGGGAGCTGACCAGTCATGTCGGTGCCCATCTCGCGCACGTGAACCGAGAGGACGTTCCTGCGTGACCTCCACCCTTCCCGCGGCGACCGGCACGACCGTCCCCGCGCAGCGGCAGCCTGCCCACGACACCGCTCCGGCCCGCCCCGCGGCGCCGCCCGCACCCGGCCGGCTGCGTTCCTCCCGCTCCGACCTGGTCCTCTGCGGCCTGCTCCTCGCCGCGATCATGGTGGTGCAGGGCTGGAACATCTCCGCCTACCCCACCCTCAGCGACGACGAGGGCACCTACCTCGCCCAGGCCTGGGCGGTCCAGCAGGGCGAGGGCCTGGCCCACTACACCTACTGGTACGACCACCCGCCGCTCGGCTGGATCCAGATCGCCCTGCTGACCTGGATACCCGCGCTGCTCAGCCCCGAGTCGATGACGGTGGGCACCATGCGCGCGGTGATGCTGCTGGTCAGCGCCGTCTCCGCGGTCCTCGTCTACGTCATCGCGCGCCGGCTGTCGCTGCCCCGCTGGGCGGCCGGGCTCGCGATGGCCCTGTTCGGGCTCTCCCCGCTGTCGGTCGTCCTCCAGCGGGAGATCTTCCTCGACAACCTGGCGGTGATGTGGACGCTGCTGGCGTTCGCCCTCGCCGCCTCCCCGAGCCGTCACCTGTGGCACCACTTCGGCGCCGGCATCGCCGCCGCCACCGCCGTGCTCACCAAGGAGACGATGCTCGTCGTCCTGCCCGCCCTGTTCGTCACCGCCTGGCGGCACAGCCACCGCGACACCCGGAAGTTCGCGCTGACCGGCGCCGTCACGGCCTGCGCGCTGATCGGGCTGTCGTACCCGCTGTTCGCGCTGCTCAAGGGGGAGCTGCTGCCCGGCAGCGGGCACGTCTCCCTGTGGGACGGCGTCAAGTACCAGCTGACCCGCCCCGGTTCCGGTTTCATCCTGGACCAGGGCTCCGGCTCGTACGGGGTGCTCCAGTCCTGGCTGTACTACGACCGGGTCCTGCCGCTCGGCGGGCTCGCCGGGGCGCTGCTCCTGCTGGCCGTCCTGCGCTGGTCGGTCACCGCCCGCGCCCTGGCCGGCCCGGCCCTCACCGTCGCCATCCTGGCCGCGCTCGCCCTGCGCCCCAACGGCTACCTGCCCGCCATGTACGTCATCCAGGCGCTGCCGTTCCTCGCCCTGGTCCTCGCCGGGGCACCGCCAGCGTCGCCCACGCCGTGCTGCGCAGATGGCGCTTCGAGGCCGAGCGGCGCGCCCTCACCCTGGGCCGGTACGCGCTCGCCACCGTCCTCGCCCTCGCCGCCGGCGCCTACGTCGTACCGCGCTGGTACGACGGTGACCGCACCGCCGTGACCGCCGACGCCAACGCGCCGTACGAGGCCGCCTCGCGGTGGATGGCCGAGGAGGTGGCGGACCCGCGGGACACCCGCGTCCTCGTCGACGACGCGCTCTGGCTGGACCTGGTGCACGCCGGGTACGAGCCCGGACTCGGCGTCATCTGGTTCTACAAGGCCGACCTCGACCCCGCCGTGAAAAGACGATGCCGCGCGGCTGGCGGGACCTGGACTACGTGGTCGCCTCGCCCACCGTGCGGCGCGACGCCGTCGACCTGCCCAACGTGAAGGCGGCCATCGAGCACTCCACGCCGGTCGCCGTCTTCGGCACCGGCGAGGACCGCATCGAGATCCGCCGTGTCCAGCCCGCCGGAGGCGCCCGATGAGCCAGGAGTCCATCGTCCCCGGTGAGCTGGGCGACCCGGCCGTCCGCGCCTCGGAGGTCCCGGAGCCGGCCGCGGTCACCGTCGTCGTCCCCACGTTCAACGAGTCCGGCAACGTCCGGCGTCTGCTGCGGCTGATCACCGAGTCCGTGCCGGCCCGGCTGCCCTGCGAGGTCGTCTTCGTCGACGACTCCACCGACGACACCCCGGACGTGATCCGCGAGGCCGCCCTGGACTGCCCCTTCCCGGTCACCGTCCTGCACCGCGAGGAGCCCGTGGGCGGCCTCGGCGGGGCGGTCGTGGAGGGCCTGAAAGCGGCCGGCTCCGACTGGATCGTCGTCATGGACGGCGACTGCCAGCACCCGCCGGCCCTCGTGCCCGACCTGGTCGCCACCGGCGAACGCACCGGCGCCGGCCTCGTCGTCGCCTCCCGCTACATCGAGGGCGGCAGCCGCGCCGGACTGGCCGGCGGCTACCGGATCGCCGTCTCCCGGGCGGCGACCTGGCTGACCAAGGCGCTCTTCCCGCGCCTGCTGCACGGCATCAGCGACCCGATGAGCGGCTTCTTCGCCATCCGCCGCAGCGAGGTCACCGCCGACGTGCTCAAGCCCCTCGGCTACAAGATCCTCCTCGAACTCGCCGTGCGCAGCCGCCCCGAGACCGTCGCCGAGGTGCCGTTCGTCTTCCAGGACCGCTACGCGGGGGAGTCCAAGTCCACGGCGCGGGAGGGCGCCCGGTTCCTGCGCCATCTGGCCGGGCTGCGCACCGCCTCGCCGCTGGCCCGCATGGTCGTCTTCGGGCTGATCGGGCTGACCGGCTTCGTGCCCAACCTGGCCGCCCTGTGGGCGCTGACCGAGGCCGGGCTGCACTATCTGCCCGCCGAGATCGCCGCCAACCAGTTCGGCGTCGCCTGGAACTTCCTGCTCATCGAACGGCTGCTGTTCCGCGACCGGCGCCGCCACCGGCACTGGGCCGACCGCACCGTGCGGTTCGCGCTGCTCGCCAACGCCGACCTGGTGCTGCGCATACCGCTGATCGCCCTGCTCGTCGGCGAGTTCGGGCTCGCGGTGCTGCCCGCCACCGCGCTCGCCCTCGTCATCACCTTCGTCCTGCGCTTCGTCGGCACGGAAGCGCTGGTGTACCTGCCTCGCAGGAGTCGTACCGGGAGCCGCACCGCAAGGAGCACCGTATGAGGATCCGCACGAGACCCGGACGGAGAAGCACGGCTGTACTGGCGGTGGGCGTGCTCACCACCGGCCTTCTCCTGACCGCACCCCAGCCCGCCTCCGCAGCCAACCTGGTCACCAATCCCGGCTTCGAGACCGCCGGCACCGGTGACATGCCGTACTGCTGGAGCAAGTCCGGCTGGGGCGACAACGACTTCACCTTCACGACCGTCGACGACGCGCACAGTGGCGGCAAGGCGATGAAGGTCGAGCTGACCCGGCGCGCGGACGGCGACCGCAAGGCCCTGATCACCGAGTCGAACGACTGCGCACCGGTCGTCACGGCCGGCAAGCAGTACGACCTGTCGCTCTGGTACAAGTCGACGACGCCCGACACGTCGATCACCCTCTTCCGGCACGACACGACGGCCGGCTGGCAGTACTGGACCGACCTCAAGACCCTGGAGACGGCGGCCGACTGGACGCAGGCGAGCGTCCGCACCCCCGAGGTGCCGGCCGGCACCGACCGGATCAGCTGGGGCGTCTCCGTCTACGGCACCGGCTCCGCCACCACCGACGACTACACGATGGAGCAGGTCGCCGAGCCGGTGCCCGACCCCGCGTGCACGGGCACCGCCGAGGAGTGCGCCGACGGCCGCTGGGAGGTGCTGCCGACCCGGAACCCGGTGCGCTCCATGCACTCCGTCGTCCTGCCGGGCGGCAAGGTGCTGCTGATCGCGGGCTCCGGCAACGACCCGGAGATGTTCGAGGCGGGCACCTTCACCTCGGCCGTCTACGACCCGCGGACCGGCACGTACACGACGATCCCGACGCCCAGGGACATGTTCTGCGCCGGGCACGTGCAGCTCAAGGACGGCCGGGTGCTGATCATGAGCGGCAACAAGGGCTACCCGTCGGCGGACGGCACGATCGGCTACCAGGGCTACAAGGACTCCTACCTCTTCGACCCGGAGACCGAGTCCTACGTCAGAACCAACGACATGAACGACGGCCACTGGTACCCGTCGGCGACGATCCTCGGCAACGGCGACGTCATCTCCTTCGGCGGCCTGCGCGAGGACTCCACCGGCTCGGTGACGGCCGAACTGTGGTCCGACGAGCAGCAGAAGTGGCTGCCGACCTGGCAGGTCAACCAGACCTGGTCGTACTGGGGCCTGTACCCGTCGATGATCCTCATGCAGGACGGCCGCCTCTTCTACTCGGGCAGCCACGTCTTCGGCAACAACATCCCCGGCACCGGCTCGGCGATCTACGACTACCGGGCCAACACCATCACCGAGGTGCCCGGCCTGCAGCGCAAGGACGAGCGGGACCAGTCGATGAGCGTGCTGCTGCCCCCGGCGCAGGACCAGAAGGTGCTGACCATCGGCGGCGGCAACATCGACTCCAACCCGGACGCCAACCGGCTCACCGACATCATCGACCTCAAGCAGCCGGACCCGCGGTACGTCGCCGGGCCGCCGCTGCCGCAGGGCACGGTCGACTTCGGCGCCGGTCCCGTCCCGCAGACCGGCGGCCAGGGCAAGATGTACGTCTCCGCGGTGCTGCTGCCCGACGGCAAGGTGCTGGAGACCGGCGGCGCCCTGCACAACCGGGCCGACCCGGTCTTCGAGACGTCGATCTTCGACCCGGCGACGGAGACCTTCGACCCGGTCGCCGTCGACCCCGAGGCCCGCGGCTACCACTCCTCGGCGTTCCTGCTGCCCGACGGCCGGGTGATGACCACCGGCGACAACCCGGGCAACGGCTCCTGGAGTCACACCGTGTCGATCTACACGCCGCCGTACCTGTTCAAGGGCGAGCGGCCCTCGATCACCTCGGTGATCGACAAGGAGTGGAACTACGGCGACACCCAGCGCATCACCGTCGACCGGCCGATCGCCAAGGCGGAGCTGATCCGCCCGGCCGCCGTGACCCACTCCTCGGACCCGAACCAGCGGTTCGTGGACCTGCCGCTGTCGGTGGACGGGAACAACGTCGACCTCAACGTCACGAGCAACCCCGACCTGGCACCGCCCGGCTGGTACATGCTCTTCGCGGTGGACGCCAACGGCGTGCCCTCGGTCGCCGAGTGGGTCCACCTCGACGGCCCGAAGGCGCTGAGCACCAAGGACGCCTCCGCGCACGTCCACTCCTTCGCCGACGACCCGCGGGCGAGGTGAAGGGTCCCGGCACGAAGCGCGCCTCGCAGCCGGTCTCCCCGACCGTCTCCGGCTGCGACCGGCACTACGGCTCGGCCAACGTGTGCGTGCCGACCGCGTTCCCGGCCGAGGTGAAGGCGACGACCGCCGACCGGTGCACGTGGCTGAAGGACCACGACTACGGCCGTCTGAAGGTCAACGGCAAGGACGACCCGCTGAAACTGGACCGCGACCGCGACGGGATCGCCTGCGGAAAGGGGACGTGCGCGGCAAGCGCTAGAGCTCCGGCGGGATGCCAGGGCGCGCTCCACGATGGCCTCGAGCTGTTCGTGGTGCGCGCCCTTCCAGTAGGCGCGCCCGCAGTCGGTGCACCGCGCGAACACGTCGTACGACCGTTGGGTGCCGCCCTTGAGCTGGTCGGCGACCTCCTCCTTGGTGGCCTGCTGGAGCAGGCCGTTGCAGGCGGTGCAGCGGGTCCAGGGGCGCAACTCGGGCGCGAAGCGGTCCAGTACGTCGCGGAGCTGGTCGTCGGGGCGGGTGCTGTAGACGAACGCGCCCGCCCACAGTTCGCGGCGGCGCAGCAGCCCCGGTCGCGGCTGAGCATCACCCGCCGCTCGGCGGCGGACCGGGCGGCGAGCGCCGGGTCGCCGATGTCCGTGGACTCGTACGCCGTGTCCACGCCGAGCAGGCGCAGCCGGCGGGCGAGCGTGCCGAGGTGCACGTCGAGCAGGAACCGCAGCTCGGCGCCAGGCACCCGCTGGGGGCGCGCCACGGCCCGTACGGTCACCGACTCGCCGCCCGCCGGGACGTGTCCGGGCGGCACCTCGCGGCCGTCCACCTCCAGCGCGCCGACCTCGGTCAGCGGGACGCCGAGGGACTCCACGACGTGGCCGAGCGTGGAGACGCCGTCGGTCGCGGCCCGGGCGGCGCCGGTGCGCCGGGCCTCGGGGACGAACAGGTGCAGCTCGGGGGCGAACTCGACGCGGATCTCGGGACCGTTCACCCGCTCAAGGATGTCATGTCCGCCGGTTGGGCAGGCTGCCGAAGGTGGCGAGGGCGCGGTCGAGCAGCTCCATCATGTCGTCCCGGCAGCCCCGCTCCACCCAGTAGATCAGCGTCTCCAGCAGGGCGCCCATCAGCCCCATCGCGTAGACCCGTACGTCGAGGTCGTTCTCGTCGCGGCCGGTGCGCTCGGCCAGGGCCCGGCACAGCAGCCGGCCGGTGACGGACATGCTCTCCATCACCGGGAGCGCACCGCGGGCACGTCGACCATGAGCCGGACCCGGAGCATCATGTCGTCCCGGCCGAAGTGCGGGTTGTCGGCGAGGGCCAGGGCCGTCGCCTTGCGGAGCGCCCACCGGATGGACTCCGACACCGGTTCGTCGGCCGGGCGCTCGCGCAGCAGGTCCTCGACGAGCGGGTCGTACTCGTCGGTGAGGACGATGTCCTCCTTGGTGGGGAAGTACCGGAAGACGGTGCTCGGCGAGACCTCGGCGCGGTCGGCGATCTGCTCCACGGTCGTGGCGTCGTACCCCTGCTCCCGGACCAGGGCGTACGCGGCCGTCCTGATCGCGATCCGGGTCTTGATCTTCTTCCGCTCCCGCAGGCCCAGCGGCCGGGCGGTCTCGGGGCAGGGGTTCGCGCCGTGGTCATGGGCTCATTGTCGGCCATCGCGGCGAGGCGATCAGGCGTGCTGGTACGCCACCAGCGAGATCCCCACGTAGTGCGCGGCGAAGGCGGCCAGGGTGAAGGAGTGGAACACCTCGTGGAAGCCGAACCAGCGCGGTGAGGGGTTGGGGCGCTTGATCCCGTAGACGACGCCCCCGATGCTGTAGAGGACGCCGCCCACGATCACCAGGACCAGCACGGCGATGCCGCCCGCGCGCAGGAAGTCGGGCAGGTAGAAGACCGCCGCCCAGCCCATGGCGATGTAGCAGGGCGTGTAGAGCCAGCGCGGGGCGCCGACCCAGAAGACGCGGAAGGCGATGCCGGCGACCGCGGCGGCCCAGATGCCCCACAGCAGCCACCGCCCCTTGGCCTCCGGCAGGAGCAGCATGGTCAGCGGCGTGTAGGTGCCCGCGATGATCAGGAAGATGTTGGCGTGGTCGAGCCGGCGCAGGATTCCGTCCATGCGCGGGCTCCAGTTGCCCCGGTGGTACAGCGCGCTGACGCCGAACAGCAGGCAGGCGGTCAGGGCGTAGATCGCACAGGCCACACGTCCTCTGGTCGAGTCGGCGAAGGCCGTCAGGACCAGTCCGGCGACCAGGGCGGCCGGGAACATGCCGAGGTGCAGCCAGCCGCGGAGCTTCGGCTTGACCGGATGCGGCAGGGAGAGCGCGACGGGACCGCGGCCGTCGGCCTGCGTGTCCCGGGGCGCGTCGAATGCGGACGCAGTCATGGCGGAAGGGTACCTACGGAACCGTAAGTTACATATCAGTACGACCACATGGGGTACCCGGAGTGGCCATCGTCTCACGTGGCGGGGCGTGGTCCGGCGAGGTAAAAGAAGTTTCAGGCGAACCCAACGTATACGCAAAGAAACGCAGGGATAAGCAGAGGTACGTGGCGATCCTCACGCCGCTCAGGTGTGCGCCCCTCTGGACAGATGGGCATGCGCATCGGATGATCAAATGAGTGCGGTCGGCACCGGATGAGCGCCGTAGAGATCCCACCGTGAAGCATCCGGGTCGCAGCCCCACGGGGCCTCCAACAACACAACCCTCACTTAGGAGCAATCGTGGCGCGCGACATCGCGGCTCCCACCGTCCCCACCCAGCACCAGGAGCTGATCTCGTGGGTGAACGAGATCGCCGAACTGACGCAGCCGGACAACGTGGTCTGGTGTGACGGGTCCGAGGCCGAGTACGAGCGACTGTGCGAGGAGCTCGTCCAGAAGGGCACCTTCCGGAAACTCGACCCGATCAAGCGCCCCAACTCCTACTACGCGGCCTCCGACCCCACCGACGTCGCCCGCGTCGAGGACCGGACCTTCATCTGCTCCGAGAAGGAGGAGGACGCCGGTCCCACCAACCACTGGAAGGCCCCCGCCGAGATGCGGGAGATCTTCACCGGGGACCAGGGCCTGTTCCGCGGTTCCATGCGCGGCCGAACCATGTACGTCGTGCCCTTCTGCATGGGCCCGCTCGGCTCGCCGCTGTCCGCGATCGGCGTCGAGATCACCGACTCGGCCTACGTCGCCGTCTCCATGCGCACCATGACCCGGATGGGGCAGGCCGTCCTGGACGAGCTGGGCGACGAGGGCTTCTTCGTCAAGGCCGTCCACACCCTCGGCGCCCCGCTGGAGCCCGGTCAGGAGGACGTCCCCTGGCCCTGCAACAGCACCAAGTACATCTCCCACTTCCCCGAGACCCGCGAGATCTGGTCCTACGGCTCCGGTTACGGCGGCAACGCCCTGCTCGGCAAGAAGTGCTACGCCCTGCGCATCGCCTCCGTCATGGCCCGCGACGAGGGCTGGCTCGCCGAGCACATGCTCGTGCTGAAGCTGACCCCGCCCACCGGCGAGCCCAAGTACGTCGCCGCCGCCTTCCCGTCGGCCTGCGGCAAGACCAACCTCGCCATGCTGGAGCCCACGATCTCCGGCTGGACGGTCGAGACGATCGGCGACGACATCGCCTGGATGCGCTTCGGCGAGGACGGCCGCCTGTACGCCATCAACCCCGAGGCCGGCTTCTTCGGCGTCGCCCCCGGCACCGGCGAGCACACCAACGCCAACGCCATGAAGACGCTGTGGGGCAACGCGGTCTTCACCAACGTCGCCCTCACCGACGACGGCGACGTGTGGTGGGAGGGCATGACCGAGGAGCCCCGGCCCACCTCACGGACTGGAAGGGCAACGACTGGACCCCGGAGTCGGGGACCCCGGCCGCCCACCCGAACGCCCGCTTCACCGTGCCCGCCGCGCAGTGCCCGATCATCGCGCCGGAGTGGGAGGACCCCAAGGGCGTGCCGATCTCGGCGATCCTGTTCGGCGGCCGCCGCGCCACCGCCGTGCCGCTGGTGACGGAGTCCTTCGACTGGAACCACGGCGTCTTCCTCGGCGCCAACGTGGCCTCCGAGAAGACCGCCGCCGCCGAGGGCAAGGTCGGCGAGCTGCGCCGCGACCCCTTCGCCATGCTGCCGTTCTGCGGCTACAACATGGGCGACTACATGGGTCACTGGATCGACGTGGCCAAGGACAAGGACCAGTCCAAGCTGCCGAAGATCTACTACGTCAACTGGTTCCGCAAGGACGAGAACGGCACGTTCGTCTGGCCCGGCTTCGGTGAGAACGGCCGCGTCCTGAAGTGGATCGTGGAGCGCCTGGAGGGCAAGGCCGAGGGCGTCGAGACCCCCATCGGCATCCTGCCGACCAAGGAGGCCCTGGACACCGACGGCCTGGACCTCTCCGACGCCGATCTGGACTTCCTGCTCACCGTCGACAAGGACGTGTGGCGCGAGGAGGCCGCGCTCGTCCCGAGCACCTCAACACCTTCGGCGACCACACCCCGAAGGAGCTGTGGGACCAGTACCGCGCCCTGGTGGAGCGCCTGGGCTGACGTCCCCCCGCAGTACTCCGCGGCCGGTCCGACTAGCCCTGACCCGCGATGTCGTCACGAAGGCCGGCCGCGAGGGGGTCCTCCTCCGCTCCCGTAGCTCGATGTCCCGGAGCCGGGGAGGCACCCCACCCTGGGCCGGGTCCCCGCACAACGGCGTGCGGCGGACCCGGCCCGCAGTCGTGTCCGCCGTGGCGGCCGGCGGGGCGTGGCGGTGAGTCCGCCGTGGCGGCCGGCGGGACATGGTGGCAACCCGGTCCGCGCGTCGCTGCGGCACGCGGACCGGGGCCGTCGGGGAGCCCCCAGGGGGCTCAGTGCGACGCGAGCTCGCGCGGCTCCGCGGCCGCCGCGTGCGCGTCCATGCGCTCGGCCGCCAGGATGGCGGCCGACGTGTCGGCCCGGGAGGCCGCCACGACCAGCGCGCGGCCCGCCAGCGCGTGCGCCCGCCGGTGCAGGGCGGCGGCGACGTGCGGCTCGCCCTTGGCGTCGGCCAGCGGCGCACGGGCCGGTGCGCGCCCGTCCCGCAGCCGGGTCACCTGGCCGGCGAGGCGCTCGGCGGCGGTGTCCAGGTCGGCGGAGGGGCCAGTGCGCGCAGCTCGTCGGTGACGGCGAGCAGGGCCGAGAGATGGCCGGCGAGCTGGATGTCCAGCTCCTCCTCCCGGGACCGGTGCGGGACGCCGGTGGGGCCGTCGGCCATCGAGTGGACCGACTTGGTGCGGATCGGCTCGTACATGGGGATGGCCTCCTTCTGACAGAAGCCATCCTACATTGGATTACGTCTAAAGTTGACTCGATCCTGGAACCAGGGCCGGCCGCACCCGTTCCCGGGGCCGGCCGTCCCCGTCCCGGGGCCGGCTCAGGGCTGGCCGTACCCGTCCAGGAAGTTCCCGATCCGGCTCACCGCGTCCCGCAGATCCGTGGCCGTCGGCAGCGTCACGACCCGGAAGTGGTCCGGCTCCGGCCAGTTGAACCCGGTGCCCTGGACGACCATGATCTTCTCCTGGCGCAGCAGGTCCAGGACCATCTGCCGGTCGTCCTTGATCTTGAAGACCTTGGGGTCCAGGCGCGGGAAGAGGTACAGCGCGCCCTTGGGCTTGACGCAGGTCACGCCGGGGATCTGGGTCAGCAGCTCGTAGGCCGCGTCGCGCTGCTCGCGCAGCCGGCCGCCCGGCAGCACCAGGTCCTCGATGGACTGCCGGCCGCTGAGCGCGGCGACCACCCCGTGCTGCCCCGGCATGTTCGCGCACAGGCGCATGTTCGCCAGGACGGTCAGGCCCTCGATGTAGGACTCGGCGTGCGCCCGCGGCCCGGAGACCGACATCCACCCGACCCGGTAGCCGGCCACCCGGTACGCCTTGGACATGCCGTTGAAGGTGAGCGTCAGCAGGTCGGGGGCGACGGCCGCGGTCGGCGTGTGCACGGCGTCGTCGTAGAGGATCTTGTCGTAGATCTCGTCCGAGCAGACCAGCAGGTTGTGGCGGCGGGCGATGTCGGTGAGCCCGCGCAGCATCGCCTCGTCGTACACCGCGCCCGTGGGGTTGTTGGGGTTGATGATCACGATCGCCTTGGTGCGGTCGGTGACCTTGCGCTCGACGTCCGCCAGGTCCGGCATCCAGTCGGACTGCTCGTCGCAGCGGTAGTGCACCGCCGTGCCGCCGGACAGGGAGACGGCCGCCGTCCACAGCGGGTAGTCCGGCGCCGGCACGAGGACCTCGTCGCCGTCGTCGAGCAGGCCCTGCATCGCCATCACGATCAGCTCGGAGACGCCGTTGCCGATGAAGACGTGCTCCACGTCCGTCTCGATGCCGAGCGTCTGGTTGTGCATGACGACGGCCCGGCGCGCGGCCAGCAGGCCCTTGGCGTCGCCGTACCCGTGGGCGGTGGAGACGTTGCGGAGGATGTCCTCCAGGATCTCGGGCGGGCACTCGAAGCCGAACGCCGCCGGGTTGCCCGTGTTGAGCTTCAGGATGCGGTGACCGGCCGCTTCCAGCCGCATCGCCTCCTCGAGCACCGGGCCCCGGATCTCGTAACAGACGTTGGCGAGCTTGGTCGACTGGATCACCTGCATGACGGTGAGCTTACGGCCCGGTTATGTCCCTTGGGCCGTGTTTTCCGCCACGTGAGACGGGCGGTTTGCTCCGGTATGGCCCACTCGGGTTCCCGCAGGCCCCGCCCGCCCCACGCGTTCACCGCGGAGTGCGCCGCACCGAACGGCCCGCGAGCACGTCCGTGCGGCGGCCGTCCTCGATGGTGAACCGGCCGTCGACCAGCACGTACGGGATGCCCGTCGGCAGCCGGCGGGGCTCGGCGTAGGTGGAGCCCGCCGCCACCGTCGCCGGGTCGAACAGCACCAGGTCGGCCCGGTAGCCCTCGCGCACCAGTCCCCGGTCCGGCAGCCGCAGCCGGGCCGCCGGGCGCGCGGTGAGGTGCGCGACGCACTCCTCCAGCGACAGCACGCCCAGCTCGCGCACGTAGTGCCCGAGGTAGTGCGGGAAGGTGCCGTAGGCGCGCGGGTGGGGCTTGGCGCCCTGGAGGATGCCGTCCGAGCCGCCGGTGTGCACCCGGTGCCGCATGATCGCGCGGACGTTCTCCTCGTGCCCGACGTGCTGGAGGATGGTCGGCGCCAGCCGGTCGGCGAGCAGCAGACGGCGGGCGACCTCCCAGGGGGCCTCGCCGCGCAGCCGCGCCGACTCCAGCACCGTACGGCCCACGTAGGCGGCGAGCGCCGGGTCGGTGACGCCGGAGATCTCGATCGTCTCCCACTCCACGGGCACCCCGTGGCAGCCGTCGGAGCCGGTCTCCTCCAGGTGGTGCCGGATCCGCTCGGCGGTGGCGTCGTCGGCGAGGCGGCGCAGGATCTCCTCCGGGCCGCCCTCGCTCGCCCAGCTCGGCAGCAGCGCCACGAGGGTCGTGCAGCCGGGGGTGTAGGGGTAGGTGTCGAGGGTGATGTCGGCGCCGGCGGCGAGGGCGTCGTCCAGCAGGGACAGCAGCTCGGGGCGCGGCCCCTGTTCACGCCGAAGTTCATGGTGGCGTGGGCCAGGTGCAGGGGGCAGCCGGCCTCGCGGGTCAGCTCCACCATCTCGGCGTACGCCTCCAGGGCGCCCGCCCCGTAGGAGCGGTGGTGCGGGCAGTAGTAGCCGCCGTACTCCGCCACCACCCGGCACAGCTCGGTCAGCTCCGCGTCCTTCGCGTACATGCCCGGCGTGTACGTCAGCCCCGACGACATGCCGACCGCGCCCTGCTCCATGCCCTCGGCGACCAGCCGCCGCATGTGCGCCAGCTCCGCCTCGGTCGCCTCCCGGTCGTCCCAGCCGACGGCCAGGGCGCGGACCGTGCCCTGCGGGATCAGATAGGCGGCGTTGACCGCGATGCCCGCGTCGAGCCGGTCCAGGTACTCGCCGACCGACCGCCAGTCGAAGTCGACGTCGTCGCCGGGGCCGTTCCACCCGGCGATCGCGCGGCGCACCTCGCCGAGCGTGCGGTCGTCGACCGGCGCGTACGACAGCCCGTCCTGGCCGATGACCTCCAGGGTGACGCCCTGCGCGGCCTTGGCGCTGTGGTCGGGGTCGCGCAGCAGGGCCAGGTCGCTGTGGGCGTGCATGTCGATGAAGCCGGGGGCCAGCACCAGGCCCTCGGCGTCCAGCTCCCGGCGGGCGGTGGGCCGCTGGCAGCCGGCCGCCGCGGCCTCCTTGACGATGGACACGATCCGCCCGCCGTCGACCACGACGTCCGCCCGGTAGGCGCTTGCGCCGGAGCCGTCGACGACGTCGGCGTCCCGGATGACCAGCTCGTCCACGCGAGGCTCCTCTAGAAGAACGTACGGATGTAGTCGACGACCGTCCCGTCCGCCTCGGCGACCGGGATGAGCTGCCACTTGTCGAACGATGTGCACGGGTGGGACAGGCCCATCCCGACCCAGTCGCCGACCTCCAGGTCCGCGCCGGGGGAGGTGCGCAGCCAGGCGTGCTGGTCGGACAGGCCGGTCACCTCCACGCCGTCGGCCGGGCGCTCCGCGCCGTCCCGGCGGACCACCTGGGCGAAGGGCAGGTGCAGGTCGTACGCCGCGTCCCGCTTGCCCGCGTTGGTGAACGCCTGCGCAGGGGAGGGGCGGGAGACGACCTGCGACCACAGGCGGAACGCGGGCTCCAGGGCGCCCTCCTCGGGGACCCGGTTGAAGGGGGTCAGTTCGCGGTAGTGCCCGTCGTCGTGGCTGACGTAGGCGCCGGAGCGCAGCAGCTTCAGCACCGGCCGGGACAGCTCCGGGATCCCGGCGAACACGTCGGCCACCGCGTCGAACCAGGCGCTGCCGCCCGCGCTCACCACGATCTCGTCCGTGTCCGCGAAGCGACCCTCCTTGTCGAGGCCGGCGGCGAGGGCGACCAGCCGCCCCAGCCACGCGGCGACCTTCTCCCGGTCGGCGTCCGGCACCTCGCCCTCGTACCCGGCGACGCCCACCAGCCGCAGACCGGACGCGGCGGCCACCGCGTCCGCGACGGCCGCGCACTCCGCCTCGGTGCGCGCCCCGGTGCGCGCGCCCTCGCCCGCGGCCAGCTCGACCACCACGTCCAGCGGCCGGGCGGCGCCCGCGAGGGCCGCGTCCATCAGCTCCACGCCGCGCACGGAGTCGACGTAGCAGACGAAGCGGAAGTCCGGGTCGGCGGCGAGTTCGGTGGCGATCCAGCGCAGGGCGGCGGCGTCCACCAGCTCGTTGGCGAGGAAGACGCGCCGGATGCCGAAGGCCCGCGCGACGCGCACCTGGTGGGGGACGGCCAGGGTGATGCCCCAGGCGCCGTGCTCGATCTGGCGGTGGAAGAGCTGCGGGGCCATGGAGGTCTTGCCGTGCGGGCGAACGCGAGGCCGTGCCGGGCGGCGTAGCGCTCCATCAGCGCGAGGTTGTGCTCCAGGCGCTCGGCGGACAGGGCCAGGACGGGGGTGGTGAAGCCGCCCGTGAACAGGTTGCGGCGCTGCCCGGCCAGTTCCGCGACGGTGAGGCCGTACGCGTCCGGCGGGAGGCCCTTGAAGCGGTGGTCGACGTGCTCCTCCGCCAGCTCGGCGAGGGCTTCGGTGCCGGAGTCGAGGGCCATGGAGCCTCCCTGATCTGGTGCGTTGCAAGATGTGCAACGTCCATTGCGTATGTCGCTTACTGCTGTCTAACATCTCGGCGAACGCGGGGTCAACGGAGCCGCCGCCCGCGAGACACGACGAGGAGCCCCACCATCGTGACCGCCGACGGACCCCGCAGCACCGCCCCCGACGTCGTGGACGTCGTCGCGCTCGGCGAGTCCATGGTCACCTTCCTGCCCGCCCGGCCCGGGCGCCTCGCCGACGTCCCCTCCTTCGACCGCGGCATCGGCGGCGCCGAGTCCAACGTCGCCTGCGTCCTCGCCGCCGCCGGGCACCGCACCCGCTGGGTCGGCCGGGTCGGCGCCGACGGCTTCGGCGACCACCTCGTCGAGGCCATCGGCGCGTACGGCGTCGACGTCTCCGCCGTGCGCCGGGACCCCGGCCGCCCCACCGGCGTGTACTTCCGCACGGCCGGGGACCGGGCCACCGACGCCCACGAGGTGGCGTACTACCGGGCCGGGTCCGCCGCCTCCGCGATGTCCCCCGCCACCGTCGACCTCGACGCAGCCCGCGCCGGGCGGATCCTGCACCTGTCCGGCATCACCGCCGCCCTCTCCGCCGGCTGCCGGGAGCTGACCCGCGAGCTGACCGCCCGCCGCCCCGGCCGTCCCCTGGTCTCCTTCGACGTCAACCACCGGCCGGGACTGTGGCGGGACCACCCCGGCGACGCCCCCGCGTCCTGCGCGACCTGGCGCGCGGCGCGGACCTCGTCTTCGTCGGCGACGACGAGGCACGCGACCTGTGGGACCTGCACGACGCGAGGGCGGTACGGGAACTGCTGCCCGAACCGGCGGTCCTGGTCGTCAAGCAGGGCGCGGACGGCGCCGTCGCCTTCACCCGCGGCACCGGCGCGGCGGACGGCGCCGACGGCACCGGCCTGCACGTCCCGCCCCGCGCGTCGACGTCGTCGCCGCCGTCGGCGCGGGCGACGCCTTCGCCGCCGGGTTCCTCTCCGCCACCCTGCGCGGACTGCCCGTCCGCGACCGCCTCCGCCACGGCCACCTCATGGCCGCCGCCGCCCTCACCGTCCCCGGCGACCTCGCCGTACCCCCCGCCCGCGACCACGCCGACCGCCTGGCCGCCCTCGACGACACGCAGTGGGGGAGACTTCGACTCGGCCCCGGCTGGACGCAGGCCGACACGGGGGCCGACGAGGAGGTACGCACGCCATGAGCCAGACCGTCGACCGCGCGCTCAGCATCCTGCCGCTGCTCGCCGAGGGCCCCGCCGACCTGGGCCGGGTCGCCGACCGCCTCGGCGTCCACAAGTCCACGGCACTGCGCCTGCTGCGCACCCTCCACGAACACGGCTTCGTCTACCGCCAGTCCGACCAGCGCTACCGCCTCGGCGCCCGCCTCATCGCCCTCGCCCAGGAGGCGATGGAGAACCTGGACGTCCGCGAGATCGCCCACCCCCACCTCGTACGCCTCAACGAGAGCTGCGGCCACACCGTCCACCTCGCCGTCCTCGAGGAGAACGAGGTCCTCTACATCGACAAGGTGGAGAGCCGCTACCCGGTCCGCATGTACTCCCGGATCGGCAAGCCCGTCGCCATCACCGTCGCGGCCGTCGCCAAACTGCTGCTCGCCGACCTCCCCGAGCACGAGCGCCGCGCCGTCGCCGAGAAGCTCGACTACCCCTCTACACGGCCCGTTCGACCCCCAACGCCGACGCCTTCCTCAAGGAGCTGGCCAAGGTGCGCGAACAGGGCTGGGCCACCGACCTCGGCGGCCACGAGGAGTCCATCAACTGCGTCGCCGCGCCCATCCGGGGCGCCGACGGCCGGGTGGTGGCCGCGATGTCGGTCTCCGCGCCGAACGTCGTCGTCAGCGCCGACGAACTCCTCACCCTCCTGCCGCTGGTGCGCCGTACGGCGGACGCGATCAGCGGCGAGTACTCCGGCAGGACCCCAGTCAAGGAAGTCACCACATGACCGACAAGATCGCCCTCACCCCCGCGACCCACACCATCCCGCCGGCGAAGTTCTCCCACGGCGTCAAGAAGGGCAACATCCTCCAGGTCGCCGGCCAGGTCGGCTTCCTCCCGCACGAGGACGGCAAGGCCCCCACCCCGGCCGGCCCGACCCTGCGCGAGCAGACCCTCCAGACCCTCGCCAACGTCAAGGCGATCCTCGAAGAGGGCGGCGCCACCTGGGACGACGTGATGATGATCCGCGTCTACCTCACCGACGTGGACCACTTCGCCGAGATGAACGAGATCTACAACCAGTACTTCGAGGAGCAGGGCCTCACCCAGCCCCCGGCCGCCCGCACGACCGTCTACGTCGGCCTGCCCGCCGGGCTCCTCATCGAGATCGACGCACTCGCCGTCCTCGGCTGACCCACCCCCTCCGCCTGCCTGTGACATCGGCACGGCGTCCCCACCCCCGGACGCCGTGCCGCGATCCCCCCTGCCCGAAAGCCCCATGTGTTTACGCAGAGGACCCCGTATGTCCCGTCTGTCCTCCCTCTCCCTCGCCGCCTCCGCCCCGCGGAGACCCCACCCCACACCGGCGGCCTGCTCCTCCTGATCGACGGCACGGCCGGTCTGCTGACCGTCGCCGCGATCGGCATCGCCCTGCTGCTCTTCCTCATCATCAAGGTCCGGCTCCAGCCGTTCGTCGCGCTGCTCGCCGTCTCCATAGCCGTCGGCCTGCTCGCCGGCCTGTCGGTCACCGAACTCTTCGGCACCGTCCAGAAGTCCGACGCCGTCTCCACCATCGAGTCCGGCATGGGCGGCATCCTCGGCCACGTCGCCATCATCATCGGCCTGGGCACCATGCTCGGCGCGATCCTCGAGGTCAGCGGCGGCGCCGAGGTCCTCGCCTCCCGGCTGCTCGGGCTGTTCGGCGAGAAGCGCGCCCCGCTCGCCATGGGCCTGACCGGCCTGATCTTCGGCGTCCCCGTCTTCTTCGACGTCGGCATCTTCGTCCTCGCGCCGATCGTCTACGCCGCCGCCAAGCGCTCCGGCAAGTCGGTCCTGCTGTACTGCCTGCCCCTGCTGGCCGGCCTGTCCATGACCCACGCGTTCCTGCCCCCGCACCCCGGCCCCGTGGCCGCCGCCGGGCTCCTCCACGTCGACCTCGGCTGGGTCATCCTCATGGGCATCGTCTGCGGCATCCCCGCCGTGCTGGCCGCCTGGGCGTTCTCCGCGTGGATCGGCCGCCGCATCTTCGTCGCCGTCCCGCAGGACATGGTGGAGGCGGCCGAGGAGGCCAAGGCGTCCGTCCTCGCCGAGCAGCGCGCGGCCGGCGTCGAGCCGCGCGAGACCCCGGTGCCGCTCGGCACGGTCCTCGGCATCATCGGCACCCCGCTGATCCTGATCCTCGCCGCGACCTTCTCCTCGATCGCCCTGGACCCCTCCACCCTGCGGTCGGTGATCGAGTTCTTCGGCAACCCGTTCGTCGCGCTGACCATCGCCCTCTTTCTCGCCTACTACCTGCTGGGCATCCGCCGCGGCTGGTCCCGCAAGTCCCTGGAGACCGTCTCCACGGCCTCGCTGAAGCCGGTCGGCAACATCCTGCTGGTCGTCGGCGCGGGCGGCGTCTTCGGCGCCGTCCTCAAGGGCAGCGGCGTCGCACAGGCCCTCTCCGACACCTTCAACGACGTCGGCCTGCCCGTGATCGTCCTGTCCTACCTGATCTCCGTGGTGCTGCGGGTCGCGCAGGGCTCGGCGACGGTGGCGATCGTGACGACGGCCGGCATCGTGGCCCCGCTGCTCGCCGAGGGCGACCACTCGCAGGCGTTCGTCGCGCTGGTCATCATGGCCATCTCCGCCGGCTCCATCTTCGCCTCGCACGTCAACGACGGCGGCTTCTGGATGGTCGCCAAGTACTTCGGCATCAGCGAGCGGGACACGCTGAAGACGTGGACCGTGCTGGAGAGCGTGCTGTCGGTCGGCGGCTTCGTCGTGGCCGCCGTGCTCAGCCTGTTCGTGTAGGCATCACCGGCGTAACGATGCCGGGGGCCGACTGTGTCCCGCACAGGTTCGTCGACCATACTGCCCGCTGTGGAGCAGCGCATGGGAACGAGCAGCCAGCCCCTGGAGGGCGAGCCCGTGGTGAAGGGCGCCGGTTTCGATCCGGCGTTCATCCCCGGGCTCACCTCGCCCGTGTCGGGTGAGCCCGAGGACGCGAAGCCGGAGGACGCGCCGGACGCGCCGGACGCGGCGGACGCGACGGACGGTCAGGAGAGCGGCGGCGAGGGGGAGAAGACCCTCGCCGGGGACTCCGGAGCCGGCGCCGCCCCGGAGGCCGCCGACGCCGCGGACGACGCCGACGCCGGTGACGAGGCCGCCGGGGAACCCGAGGGCCCGGTCTTCGAGGCCGCCGACCGCCGGGCCCGGATCGTCGCCGACCGCCGGGGCGTCCGGCTCCGCCTCGACGACCAGGAGTGCGAGTTCCGCTGGGACGAGATCGGCGCGGTCGAGACGGAGACGGCGCGGTTCGGCAAGCGGTTCACCGTGACCGTGCACACGCCCGAGCGCCGCTGGTACCCGATCGAGATCGACGCGCCGTCCAGGAGCGTCTTCCCGCAGTGGGAGGCGCGCCTGGACGAGGTCCTGGACGCCTACTTCGAGGACGGCGACGCGGACGCGGAGAGCGCGGGTGAGCCGGCCGCGGAGATGGCCGGGGAGCCCGCCCCGGAGACCGCGGGGGAGTCCGCCGGGAAGTCCGCGGCGGAGTCCGCCCAGAAGACCGCCGGTGAACCTGCCGCGCGGGAGGCGGGCGAGCCCGCCGGGGAGTCCGCGAAGACCCGGTAGGCGAGCGGCGTGTGAAGATCCCGCACGCCCTCTTGTCCCACCGTCCGGCATGGGATTTCTTGACCTTCATGGCGGACACCACGGGCAACATCCCAGACCCCGGCGCATCCGGTGCGCCCGGCGGCCGCGACGCGGCGCCCCGCAAGTCCAGTTGGCGGTACATCGGACCCGGCATCGTCGTCGCCGCGACGGGCGTCGGCGCCGGGGACCTGGTGGCCACCCTCATCGCGGGCAGCAGCTTCGGCTACACGCTGCTCTGGGCGGCGATCGTCGGCTGCGTCGTGAAGATCTCCCTCGCCGAGGCGGCCGGCCGCTGGCACCTGTCCACCGGCCGCACCCTGTTCGACGGCTGGGCGAGCCTCGGCCGCTGGACCACGTGGTTCTTCGCGGTCTACGTCGTCGTCTGGGGCTTCTCCTACGGCGCGGCGGCGATGTCCTCCAGCGCCCTGCCGCTGCAGGCCCTCTTCCCCGACGTGATGGACCTCGAATGGTGGGGAGTGGCCTGCGGCCTGGTCGGCCTGGTCTTCGTCTGGTTCAACAAGTACGCCGTCTTCGAGAAGGTCATGACCGTCCTCGTCGGCGTCATGTTCGTGGTGACGGTCTACCTGGCGATCATCGTCACCCCCAACCTGGGCGACGCCCTCGCGGGCCTGCTGCCCGTCCTGCCCGACGAGGAGGACTCCGTCCTCAACACCCTGGGCCTCATCGGCGGCGTCGGCGGCACCATCACGCTGGCCGCGTACGGCTACTGGGTCAACGCCAAGGGCTGGACCGACGCGAGCTGGATGAAGATCATGCGGCTGGACAACCGGGTCGCCTACATCACGACCGGTGTCTTCGTCATCGCCATGCTCATCGTCGGCGCGGAGCTGCTGCACGCGGCGAACATCGCCCTCGCCGGCGGCGGCAAGGGCCTGGTGCAGCTCGGTGACATCCTGGAGGCCGAGTACGGGACGGCCACCGCGAAGTTCTTCCTGATCGGCTTCTTCGCCACGTCGTTCACCTCGCTCATCGGCGTCTGGCACGGGGTGAGCCTGATGTTCGCCGACTTCGTCGGCCGGCTGCGCGCCGGGAGGCAGACGAAGGGCGAGGAGATCGCCTCGGGCAGCCGCGAGCGTTCCTGGCCCTTCCGCGCGTACCTGCTGTGGCTGACGTTCCCGCCCATCGTCCTGCTCTTCCAGGGCGAGCCGTTCCGCCTGGTCATCATCTACGGCGTGCTGGGCGCCGCCTTCATGCCGTTCCTCGCCCTGACCCTGATCTGGCTCCTCAACTCCTCCCGCACGCCCGCCGAATGGCGCAGCGGCCCGCTGAGCAACGCGATGCTCGCGATCGCGGGCCTGCTGTTCCTGGTCCTGTGCGTGAAGGAGATCTGGGACCAGCCGTGGGCGGACTTCTTCTAGCGCGGCCGGGGGCCTCCCGCGCGGCCGGGGGCTTCCGGCGCGGCCGGGGCTTCTAGCGCAGCTTCTCCCACTCCGGGCTGAGCGCGATCTCCCGCAGCTGCTCCATGGTGAGCGCGGGGTCGCGCGGCTCGGCGCGGCGTGCGCGGCACCGTTGTTGAAGGCGCTGACCACGACGCGGAAGCCGTCGTCACCGGCGCGCAGGGTGTCCACGGTCCACATCACCACCCCGGCGACGCGGTCGTCGCCGGGCCCCTGCCGGGTGGCCACACGGGTGCCGTCGGGAAGGGTCTCGGCCGATCCGTAGAGCTCCCCCGCGACATCGCCCATGCCGTGCTGCACGTTGATCTGGACGAGGCTCCTGCCCTTGCCGTCGTCGACGACGACATAGGCGTACTCGCTCTCCTGGCCGCCCTCGCCGACCACCTTCACGCCCTCGGGCAGCAGCCCGGCGAGCATCTCGCCGACCGACCCTCCCGGGACTTCCGGCGGAACGCCGGCCGTGGCCGACGGCTCGGGCGGGGCCGGGATCGCGTCCACGTACGCGCGCCACGCCTCGTCGGTGACCACCTTCTTCAGCTCCTGCGGGGACAGGGGCGGCTCCGGACGGCTGACGGCGGCGCCCTTCTGCGCCGGGGAGTTCCACTCGCTCAGGGAGACGTGCTGCCCCTCGGCCGTCACCAGCTCCGCGGCCCACCACTTGGTGTCCGCCCGCCGGTCGGGGTACTCGTAGCCCTGGAACAGCATCAGCACCGAGCCGTCCGGCAGCCGGCTCGTGGAGCATGCGTCGTGCGGGACGAACACCTCGTCCGGGCACCGGGTCGCCTCCCGGGCCTGCCGGCTGCCCGGCTCCACCCGGCGCAGGCCGAGGCCGATCGCGGCGCCGCCCTCGCCGTCGTCGTAGACCAGCCGGGCGGCCGGCGGCAGCTTCCCGCCGGTGCCCCGCGCCTCTTCCTGACCGAACCTCCCCTCGGGCAGCAGGCCCTTGAGCGTACGGAGCAGGTCGTCGCCCGAGAACCCGGACGGGCCCGGGGAGGCGGGCGCGGTCGACGCCACCGCCGTGTCCGAGCGCCGGGGGCCCGGCGCGTCGCCCGGCGCGACGACCAGGGCGGCGCCCACCCCCACGGCCGCGATACCGGCCGTACCGCCCAGCACGGCGGCCCGGCGCCGCAGCGCCTGCCGCCGGCCCCGGGCCCGGCCGGCGGCGACCAGGGCGGCCCGGTCGGTGTCGAAGGAGTCGCCGGTCTCGCGCAGCGCGGCGGTGAGCCGGTCCTCGAAGGGCTTCGGATGCTGGCTCTCGGGCATGGCGAACCACCCTTTCCGCAGGTGTGGTGTGAGGTGTGGGCCGAAAGGCGGGGCCGGGCGAACGGGCCGGCGGCCGAGGAGGGGAACGGTGGGCGGCGGGCCGTGCTCAGGGTCTGGCGTACTCGGCGAGATCCTCGCCCAGCAGCTCGCGCAGCCGGCCGAGCGCCCGCACGGACCGGGTCCGCACCGCCGCCGAGCTGACGTTCATGACGTCGGCGGTCTCCTCCACCGACCGGTCCTCCAGTACCGCAGGACGACGACGGCACGGTCCTTGGGCGGCAGGCGGGACAGCGCGTCCAGCAGGGTCAGCCGCAGGGGCGCGTCACCGTCCCCGGCGCCGGGCAGCTCGGGGAACACGTCCGTCGCCCGCTCCCCGCTGCTGCGGCGCCGCTGATGGGCGAGGAAGACCCGGGTGAGGACGGTCTGCGCGTACCCGGCGGGGTTGCCCACCCGCGACACCCGCCCCCAGCGGACGTACAGCCGGCCGAAGGTCTCCTGCACGAGATCCTCGGCGAGGTGGGTGTCACCGGCGGTCAGCAGACAGGCGGACCGGTACAGATGCCCGGCCCGCGCCGACGCGAACTCGGCGTACTCGTCCGTGCGGCCCCGCCTCATGCGCTGCGTCCCCGTGGCTCGCGCCGGCTTCCGCCGACCGGCTCGGGGAAGCGCCCTCACCTCATTGATGCGGCGGGACGGGGGAAATGTTTCACACGCCGTCGGAAGCGGCGCGGGCAGGTACGGCCGGTGTCCCCGGCGCGCCCGTGCCCGCCCGGCCGGTCACGGGCGGGCGGGCACGGGGCGTCGCGGGGCGGGGTGGGGACCGGGGTGGCGATCGGTCAGGGCATCGCGTCCACGTGCGGGCCGACCACGTTCGACCAGGCGTTGCCCGAGGCGGCGTCCCAGTTGGTGGACCAGGTCATCGCGCCGCGCAGGGACGGGTACGTCTTCGCCGGCTTGAAGGAGCCGCAGCCGGTGCCCTTGGTCAGGCAGTCCAGGGCGGCGTTGACGACCGACGGCGCCACGTAGCCGCCGCCCGCGGCGCGGGGCGACGCCGGCAGGCCCAGGCCGACCTGGGACGGGTCGAGCCCGTTCTCCAGCTGGATGCAGGCCAGGGCGGTGAGGAAGTCGACCGTGCCCTGGGCGTACACCTTGCCGTCGCAGCCCAGCATGGTGCCGCTGTTGTAGTACTGCATGTTGACGACCGTGAGGATGTCCTTCACGTTCAGCGCGGTGCGGAAGTACCCGTTGGACGTCGACTGCATGTCGATGGTCTGCGGCGCCATGGTGAGGATCATGTCCGGCCCGGCCTTGGCCGAGAGCGCACGCAGGGCCTGCGTCATGTAGGTGGCGTTGATGCCGTTCTCCAGGTCGATGTCGACGCCGTCGAAGCCGTACGTCTGCATCAGGGAGTGGACGGAGTTCGCGAAGGCCGTGGCGGAGGCGGCGTCGTTGACGGTGACCGTGCCCTTCTCGCCGCCGACCGAGATGATGACCTTCTTCCCGGCCGCCTGCTTGGCCCGGATGTCGGCCTTGAACTGCTCGACGGTGTAGCCGCGCAGCCCCGCCGTGTCCAGGTTGAAGGTGACGGCGCCCGGCGTCGGGGTGGCGTCGGCGAAGGCGACGGCGATGATGTCGTAGTGCGCGGGCACGTCGGAGATCTTCTGGACGGTGGCCCCGTTGTCGAAGTTCTGCCAGTAGCCGGTCACGGCGTGCTCGGGCAGGTCACCGCCGCCGCCACCGCCCGGCTCCGCCGTGCGCGCCGTGACGGCCGTGGACCTGGCGGACTCGCCGGCCGCGTTGGTCGCCGCGACCTGGAAGGAGTACGAGGTGGAGGGCGCGAGCCCGGTCACGGTCGCCGAGGTGCCGGTGACCGCCGTCGCCTTCGTGCCGTCGCGGTAGACGGTGTACCCGGTGGCGCCCGGCACGGTGTTCCAGGACAGGGAGACGGAGGAGGAGGTCGTGCCGGAGACGCTGAGCCCGGCGGGCGTGGCGGGCACGGTCGGTTCGGGCTCGCCGCCCCCGCCGCCGTCCGGCCCGAAGACGGACACGTCGTCGACCAGGTAGGCGGACTGGCCGTACCAGCCGTGGGTGTGGACGGTGACGGAGGTCGTGGACGGGCCCGTACGGAAGCTGGTCGTCAGCTGCTTCCAGCCGGTGCTGTCCGGCGTCCAGGTCGACACGTCCGTGGTGCCCGTCCCCGTCGCGCCCAGATAGGCGTAACCGCCCTGCACCCAGGCGCTGAGCCGGTACTGCGAGTCGGGCTGGACCTTCACCGTCTGGCTGCACCGGGCGTTGTCCTGCCCACTGGGCGTCGCCTTCAGCGCGGCCGTGCCGCCGTGCACCGGCGAGGAGACGGTCGTACCGCTGTTCGCGGAGCAGGTCCAGTTGTTCAGACCGGCCTCGAAGCCGGCGTTCTTCACGTTGTTCACGTCGGCGATGGCATCGGCGTCGACGTCGGCGCCGGACGCCTGCCCGACGGCCGTGACGGAGAGGGCGAGCGCGGCGGTGACGGCTCCCGCCCATGTCCGCGCCCTTCGGGCGAACGGTCTGCGTACAGGGGCCAGTTCGGGGTCCACGGGGGCCTCCGGTGGGGAGTGGGGAGGAAGGGGGCGGTGGCCATCGCCGGCTCTCCAAGTTGGTCCAGACCAATTGCGGTGTCAAGGGGGCGGAGCCCACCAAATGACGGCGGGGGGCTCGGGGTTGGTGCCGCGCGGGTCAACCGGGCGGCGCCCGTCCGGGGCTGGGCTGGACCGCTACGACGCGGCGCGCCCGCCCGTGCCGACGGGAGCACCAACCGACGTCCGTTCGCCCGGGATTGCCGGCGGGACGGACGACTGTCCGACGCGCGACGGTGCGCGTTGCACTCCACGACACGACGATGTGATGATCGCCGGCATGGCTGACCACGGGGGAGACGACGGCGTGTACGGGACCGCGGCCCGCCTTCAGGGCGAGGCCCCACCGGCCCGATTCGCGATCGCGAGCCGGCAACTGGGCCGGGACCGAGCCTGCCGGCGGACGCTCGCGGCCCGGCGGCCGGACGAGGCCGGCGATGACCGCAGGTGACGGAAAGGACCTGAAGGCCGAGGGCCTGGACCTGATCGCCCAGGGCATCACGCTGACCCTGGAGGAACTGCGCGAGCTCGGCATGATCGGGGAGGCCGCCGCCGGGCGCGGATTCTCGGACATCGCGCTGTCGGGTCTGGAACTGGGACACGAGGGACTCACGGCCGCGTTCACGACCTTCTGCGAACGCTGGGAGTGGGGCGTGCGCGCACTGGTCGTCGAGGGCAACAACTTCGCGGACGCCGTCGGTCTCGCGGCGGGCACGCTCCACGAGACCGACCAGTACGTGGAGGGCATGCTGAAGGTCGCCGCGAACTCCCTGGCCGGCAACCCGCACGCGACCGAGGAGGAGATCACCGGCAAGAGCTGGACCCAGCTGGGCGTCGAGACCGCCGGGGCCTACCTGAACCCGGACTACAGCAAGGAGTCCTTCCAGGAGGCCTGGGCCACCAGCAGGCAGGGCTGGACGGACGCGACCCGGGACATGATGACGTCGCAGATGATGACGTCCGACATGAGCCCGATGAACCCGCAGCGGCAGGGCATGACCGACGAGCAGTACGAGGCGCTGCTCGACGCGGCCTTCGGGCCGTCGGCCGAGGAACGCGCCCAGGCGGCCGCCGAACAGCAGACGCAGCAGAACGGGAGCGCCGGCTGATGGGACTGGGCGACCTCGTCGACGACGGGCTCGGCAAGCTCGAGGACGGCTGGGAGGCGGGCAAGAAGCTCGTCGGCGAGGGCATCGACAAGGGCACGGACCTGGTCGGGGCGGGCCTGGAGAAGGTCGGCGCCGAAGGCTGGGCGGACAAGGTCGAGGACCTCGGTGACGCGTGGGCCTCCGACCTCGGCGCCACTCCGGGCGAGCAGCAGCTCGGCCAGACCGATCAGGCGAACGAGCTGATCCACGGCAGCCCGGAGACGATCCGCTCCAGCGCCAAGCACCTGAAGGACTTCCACAAGGCCTTCGACAAGGTCGGCGACGGGATGCGCAAGCTGGACTCCTCGTCGTGGAAGGGCAAGGCCGCGGACACCTTCCGCAAGAAGTTCGCCATGCACCCCACCAAGTGGCTGCACGCCGCGGACGCCTGCGACAAGGCCGCCAAGGCCCTGGAGGCCTACGCCGACACGGTGAAGTGGGCGCAGCGCCAGGCCGAAGAAGCGGTCGAACTGTACGCCAAGGGCCGCAAGGCCTCCGAGGACGCGGTGGAGGCGTACAACAAGCGCGTCGACGCCTACAACGCCGCAGTCAAGGCCGGCGAGGACCCCGGCCCGCGTCCGGAACCCTTCAAGGACCCCGGCACGGCCGACAGGGAACGGGCCCGGGAGATCCTCTCCGAGGCACGCCGGCAGCGCAACGAGGCCGGCCGCACGGCCGCGGACGCGGTGCGCGCGGCCGTCCGGCACGCACCGCCGGAACCACCGCCGCTGAACCGGCTCACGACGAACCTCCTCGACAACGGGGTCGCGACCGCCACGGAACTCACCCATGTCGTCGGCGGCGTGGTCAAGGGCACGGCCGGCCTGGTCTCCTTCGCCCGGGGACTGCTCCCCTTCGACCCGTACAACATGTCCCACCCGGCCGAATACCTGCAGAACGTCAGCATGACGCTCACCGGCCTGGTCTCCACCGCGGCCCATCCCGACCGCGCACTGAAGTCGGCGTGGGACGGCGCCAAGAAGGACCCCTCGGAGTTCGTCGGCCGCCTGATCCCGGAACTGGTCGGCACCAAGGGCCTCGGCCTGGCGCGGGGCGGGGTGCGGCTGGCAGCGAAGGAAGGGGTGGACCACGCGGCGACTGCGGCGACCAGGTCCGCCCGCGAGGCGGCCGACGCGAACCCGCCGGCGACGACCCGCAGGGACGGCGAGAAGGTGGACACGGGGACGGACCCGGTCGACCTGGCCACCGGCAAGATGTACCTGCCGCAGACGGACGTCGAACTGCCCGGTGCCCTGCCGCTGGTCATCAAGCGCCGGGTCGAGTCGGGCTACCACCTCGGCCGCTGGTTCGGCCCGTCCTGGTCCTCCACGTTCGACCAGCGACTGGAGATCGACTCCGAAGGCGTCGTCTTCGTCACCGAGGACGGCATGCTGCTGTCCTACCCGCACCCGGACCCCGGCACCCCGGTCCTGCCCGAGCACGGCCCCCGCTGGCCCTCGACCGCGAGGACGGCGGCTACACGGTCACCGATCCGCGGACCCGCCGCGTCCGGCACTTCGCCGACCGCGGTGATCACCTGGCCGTCCTCCAGCAGATCGACGACCACAACGGCAACTGGATCACGTTCGAGTACGCCGCCGACGGCACACCCCTGACCGTCTCCTCCAGCGGCGGTCACGACATCCGCGTCACCACGGACGACGGCCGGATCACGGCGCTCCACCTGGCCGCCACCGGCCAGGAACTCAAGCGCTACGCGTACACCGACGGCAACCTCACCGAGGTCGTCAACTCCTCCGGTCTGCCGCTCCGCTTCACGTACGACGAAGCGGGCCGGGTGACGTCCTGGACGGACACGAACGACCGCGGCTACCGCTACGAGTACGACGACCAGGACCGCTGCGTCGCCGAGGGCGGGCCCGAGGGCCACATGGCCCTGCGGCTGATCTACGGCGACAGGGATCCCGACACCGGGCTCCGCACCACCACGACGATCACCGGCACCGGCCACACCCGCCGCTTCCTGGTGAACGACGCGTGCCAGGTGGTCGCCGAGACCGACCCGCGGGCGCGGTCACCCGCTACGTACGCGACCGCTACAACCGCCTGCTGTCCCGGACCGACCCCCTCGGTCACACCACCTCCTTCCGCTACGACGACGCCGGCAACCCGATCTGCGTCACCCGCCCGGACGGCCGTGAGACGCGGGCGGAGTACAACGCCCTCGGCCTGCCCGTGATGGTCGTCGAGGCGGACGGCAGGGTCTGGCGCCAGACGTACGACGACCGCGGCAACCGCACATCCGTCACCGACCCGACCGGCAGGACCAGCCACTTCACGTACGACGAGGCGGGCCGCCTCACGGCCGTCACCGACCCGCTCGGCCACACGACCAGGGTCCGCTGCGACGCGGCCGGCCTCCCGGTGTCCGTCACGGACCCGCTCGGCGCCGTCACGACGTACGACCGCGACGCGCTGGGCCGCCCGGTGACCGTGACGGACCCGACGGGCGCGGCGACCCGCCTCGCATGGTCGGTGGAGGGCCACCTGCTGCGCCGCACCGCCCCCGACGGCACGACGGAGTCCTGGACCTACGACGGAGAGGGCAACTGCACCAGCCACACCGACCCGCTGGGCGGCCTGACTCGTTTCGAGTACACGCACTTCGACCTGCTCACGGCCCGCACGGGCCCGGACGGCGTCCGCTACGAGTTCGAGCACGACACCGAACTGCGGCTGACGAAGGTCACCAACCCGCAGGGCCTGACGTGGACGTACGAGTACGATCCGGCCGGACACCTGATCGCCGAGACGGACTTCGACGACCGCACCCTCACCTACACCCACGACCCGGCGGGCCGCCTGACCTCCCGCACGGACGCGCTGGGCCAGGTGATCCGCTTCGAGCACAACGAGCTGGGCCAGGTCATCCGCAAGGACGCCGCCGGCCGGGTCACGACGTACGCCTACGACTCCACCGACGGCCTCGCCCGGGCGACGGGCCCCGACGGCACGACGCTGACCATCCTCCGCGACCGCCACGGCAGGGTCCGCGAGGAGACGGTCGACGGCCGCACGCTGACGTACACCTACGACGCCCTGGGCCGCCGCACGGGCCGTACGACCCCACCGGCGCGACGACCACCTGGACCTACGATGCGGCGGGCCGCAGAACGGACCTGGTGGCGTCGGGCCGCGCGATCGACATGACCTACGACGCGGCGGGCCGCGAACTGACCCGCCGCATCGGCGAGACGATCACTCTGGACCACACCTTCGACGCCCTCGGCCGCCTGACGGAACAGTCGGTCACGGGGCGGGCGGTCGCAGGCTCCAGCACCGCACGTACACCTACCGCGCCGACGGCAACCTCATCGGCATCGACGACGCCCTGACCGGCTCCCGCCGCTTCGAGCTGGACGCGGTGGGCCGGGTGACGGCGGTCCACGCGGCGAACTGGACGGAGACGTACGCCTACGACGCGGCCGGCAACCAGACCCACGCCGCCTGGCCGTCCTCCCACCCCGGCACCGAGGCGACCGGCGACCGCACCTACACGGGCACGCGCATCACCCGCGCGGGCCGCGTCCGCTACGAACACGACGCCCTGGGCCGCATCACCCTGCGCCAGAAGACCCGCCTGTCCCGCAAGCCGGACACCTGGCGCTACGAATGGGACGCCGAGGACCGCCTGACCTCGGTGACCACCCCGGACGGCACCCGCTGGCGCTACACGTACGACCCACTGGGCCGCCGCACGGCCAAACTCCGCCTGGCGGAAGACGGCGAAACAGTCGTGGAACGGGTGACCTTCACCTGGGACGGCACGACCCTCTGCGAACAGACGACGACCTCACCCGACCTCCCCACCCGGTCACCCTCACCTGGGACCACGAGGGCCTGCGCCCGATCGCCCAGACGGAACGCATCCTGACCACCGAGTCCCCCAGCACGAAATCGACTCCCGTTTCTTCACCATAGTCACCGACCTGATCGGCACCCCCACCGAACTGCTCGACGAACAGGGCGACATCGCCTGGCACACCCGCAGCACCCTGTGGGGCACGACAGCGTGGGCGGCCACCAGCACGACGTACACACCGCTGCGTTTCCCGGGCCAGTACTACGACCCGGAGACGGGGCTGCATTACAACTACTTCCGTCATTACGACCCAGAAACCGCGCGCTATTGCTCACCCGACCCTCTCGGGCTCGCACCAGCACCCAATCCGACCACATACATCGACAATCCACACACGTGCGTCGACCCACTGGGGCTTTCCCCGACTATCAGGTGGGGCAGACGCTGGGCGACACGTCCAAGTTGCAGGGCTGGATTCCGACGGATGTGCCGCCCGAGTCCTGGGCTGTACTGCAGGACATCAGGCAGTACGGAGTAGAAGCGCAGGGGCCGGCCCTCAACTGATGGGGCCCTCTCTTCCTAAGCCATTCGAAAATAGCGGGAGGAATGGTGCGTACAAGTTGCCAGAGTTCGACGGTCAAGGGAACCCTATTCGGTACACTGAATGGGGTACCGTGCAGTCTGCGCAAAACCCCAAGTGGGGTGGTGAGCGTATCGTGACTGGGTCAGACGGTTCTGCCTACTACACTCCCACGCACTACCAGACCTACATTGTCATGGAGCAGGGTCGATGACTGAGCAGTTTCCATGGAATGAATCCGAGCCTCATGTCACTGTCATGCCTGGCGATGCGCTGATTGCCGTGAAAAGTTCCTTGCCGTCCAGCGGTCTCCATTACTCGGCCAGGATGGCTGGGCGAGAGATGGGAGATGCTGACGGCGTTTTTGCTCAATTCTACGAGCATCTGCGGCTGCCTGACTACTTTGGCTGGAACTGGGATGCCTTGCGGGACTGCCTCCAGGACCTGCATTGGCTTCCCGCCGCTTCCGTTCTGCTAGCCATCGACGACGCCGAGTGTATTCTCCCAGATATGCGCGAAGAGCGTCGGATTCTGTTTCGGATTCTCTCTGATTCGATAAAATATTGGTCGGGGAAGGCGGATATTCCGGGTCAGGGGAAGCGTAGCTTGCGGGCGATGCTCCTGTGCGAAGCTGACTCGGTGGCATCACTGCAGCGTCAGTTTCCAGATACTGCCGATTCGCCGTGAGAAGCCCTGCTGCCGTGCCCCAGGGGTATGTGACCTGGCCATAGAGGCGGAATGGCCTCCCCTGAGCCATGGCCGGGCAGTCGGAACTGAAAATTCACTCACCCTCGCCGCCCTCGCCCACAACCTCACCCGCGCCCTCGGCGCACTGGCCTCCACATTCCACGCCAAGGCCCGCACCGGCACCATCCGTCGGCATCTGATCGCCGTCCCGCCCGCCTTGCCGCGGGTGCACGCGCCCTGACCTGGCACTTCCCGGCCGATGGCCCTGGCTGGAGGCCCTGGAGGGCCTCTGGACGGCCGTCGGTCACCGCCTGCGCACCTGACCAGCCGGACCGACTGCCCCGCCCACGACCCGAAGGACCTCGGAGACCCCGCCACCGGACTGGCCATCCGGCACCCACCCCTGCCCGAAACCAGAAAACCACCCGAAACCGATCAGCAAAACCGCTCAGGATTCACACGGTGGATCCAGGCTGAATGCTTACCGCAACGGTATGGGTGACAATTGGTTTGCGACGGAGGGGGAGATGTATCACGTGGGAAAGGCGATTCGCCTTGGTGATCGAAGTTGGGGTAGTATAACCTTCTATGAGGGCGGAGAGGTCGTGCGAGTGCCGGAGCCGACCGCTTGGCCGATGCCGGAAAGTTGAATATGCGTAGCGTTATTGAGTGGGATCGAAAATTCCAGGTCTGGCAGTACTCCGTGTCGCATTCTGTTTTGCTTCTGAGGAGCTTTCAGCCGCGTGTTTACAGTACGAGAATCGACGTCGTATTTCCGGCCGTGGAGTTGATTCACCTCCGGCCTTCCTACGAGCCTCTTCGCGTAACGGCGCTCGATAATGCGGAGTGCTCGAGTTTCTTGCAGGCCCGAGGTGTGGCGCCGTCGCGGGGACCCTTTTTCTGTTGAACGACGGTGATGGGTATCTGCAGGCTGCAGACTGTCAATGGCATGAAGACGAGGGAGATCACCATGCTCCTTCGCGGTTCGGTCCTCTGCGGGGCACGGCGTAGCGTCGACGGTGGCATGTGTTTGGGGTTTTAGGCGCAAGCGTTGATTTCTACTCTTCCGGAATGTGAGTGCCTTTCGGGTTTCCGGCCACCGGATCAATACCCCCTCCCAGACCCCACCCAACGACACCGTGCAGGCCTTGCTCGAAGCCAAGACGCGGAACGACAGGGTCAACCGCCACCAGGCCCGCATGCGCGCCGACGGCGTCCTCCCGAGAACCGGTTCGTGTCGTCCGTCGACGCCTGGGATCTCGGGCGGGCCTCCAAGATGGCCCGCTGGGGCTCGGGGCGCGGTACGGCAGCATCGAGGAGGCCGAAGCCGCCGTCGTACAGGCCGGGCGGGCCGCCGCCCTCACCTACCGCTCCTGGCAGGACTTCTCCGCCGGCTACATCCTCGGCCGCTGCCTGCACTTCGACGAGGAGGAGTTCGGCACCTGGTACACGGACATGGTCGACGCCCACCGGATCCTGACGTCCGACCCCGGCAGCCCCTGGCTCACGCTGCCCTTCCGGTAGCAGCGCGCGGGCAACCTGTCCTGCTTTGGCGCAACTTGTGCAACGCAAGTTGTCCTCAAGCTACAGAAACGCTGTTCTCCGGTCACAGACGCGTGGATACAGTGCTCACGTAGTCACGCTGTGAAGTCGTCCTGGTGTGCCGGAGTGACGCCGGCCCATCCGCGGGCATGGGGAGACGGGGAGCCGCGCGTGCCAACTGCCATCGCCGTGACCAGTGCCGACCTGGCGCTGCCGCCGCTGGACGAACGGACCCTGCCCGCGGTCGTCCTCCAGGACGTCGACAAGCGGCCCCTGGAGCAGGTGCTCGCCGAGGTGCAGGCGCTGGTCGAGCAGCACGGGCACCTGGTCGTCGTGACCTCCGAGGCCGCCCCGCCCGCCGTGCGGCGCCGGCTGCACACCGTCCGCTCGCTGCTGGAGAGCGACCGCATCGCCCTGTTCCGGCCCCCGTTGCCCCGCTCGCGCTCGCCGTCCTCGCCCGCCAGCTGCGCCAGCTCGCCTCCTGCGACCTCGGCCCCGGCGTGCTCGCCTCCGCGGGCCGGCTGCTCACCCACTATCTGCACGCCGGCGCGCTCCTCGGCTCCGTCGCCCGGCTCGACCGCGTCCCCGTCGGGCTGAAGTCGCACGCCCGGTCGTGGATGCCGGGGAGCCAGTTCGGGGTGCTGGCGCATCCCGAGCCGCGGCTCGTGCGCATCGGGCCCGACGCCGCCCTGCCCGGCCCGGAGTTCGGGACCTGGATGCTCGTGGCCAAGGGCCAGCTCCCGTCCGACTGGGTCACCGGGACCCTCGCCCCGTCCTGGAACGTGACCGGGCTGCGGGAGACCCCGCTGCCCGCCGAGTCGGCCGGCTGGTGGGGCACCGGCAGGCTCGTCGAGTTCTGCTCCTTCCTGCCCGACCTGTCCGTCCTCTACCAACTCGTCGCGTCCGTACGCCAGAACGCCTGCCACTGGTGCGGCATCCATCTCATCGGCGACCGGTGCGTCTTCTGCTCCGCCACCCCGCCCCGGCCGGCCAGGACCGCCACCGCGCCGGCCCCGGCACGCCCGCGCCATCACCCACGACGAGAGACGCATGCTCACCACGTGAGCGGCGGCCGCAGCGACCGCACCGCCCACCCTCCATCCGACCGCGCACCACCCACACCCCCGACGAGGTTGCACGGCTCATGAACTCCCGCCAGCGCCGCGGCGTGATCCTCCTGGTCCTGTCCGTCCTCTGCGCCCTGGGCGCGTTCGCCGGCGTGCTGTCCGTCATCGACGACGTGCAGTCCAAGGTCGGGCCGGAGGTGACCGCGTACCGGGTGAAGTCCGACGTGAAGCCCTACACGGCCCTCGGCGCCGAGGACTTCGAGCGGGTCGAGATGCCCGAGCGGTGGCTGTCCGAGAACGCGGTCACCGACCTGTCCGCGATACGCGGCAAGATCGCGGTGACGACGCTCAAGAAGGGCTCGCTGCTCCAGAGCGACATGATCGTCGACCAGCCCGCCCTGCGGCCCGGCCAGCAGGAGGTCGCCATCATGATCGACGCGGCGACCGGCGTGGCCGGCAAGATCACGCCGGGCTCCCGGGTGAACGTGTACGCCACCTTCGAGGGCGAGCGGGACGGCGCCCCCGACCAGTCGAAGATCATCGTCACCAACGCCCAGGTCATCGACGTCGGCGAGATCACCGCGCTGGAGCCCGGGGACGGCGGCCGCGACCGCGAGCCCACCGACGCCGTCCCGATCACCTTCGCCCTGTCCACCCTCGACGCCCAGCGCCTCACCTACGCCGAGTCCTTCGCCGAGCGGGTCCGGCTCGCGCTGGTGGCACCCGGCGGCGACAGCTCGGTCCCCGACAAGGACCGGACGTACGAACTCGCGAAGGACAAGTGAGAGGCCCGCATGCCCACGAGGATCCTCCCGGCGGTCGGCGACGCGGACGCGGTCCGGTCCATCACGACGCTGCTCAGCCAGCTCCCGGACGCCGAACCGGTCGCCCCCGTCGTCGACTCCACCCAGCTGGTCGACACCCTCGCCCGGCTGGCCGCCGAGTCGGTCGACGAACTGCCCGAGGTCGTCGTCGTCCACGAGCGCATCGGCCCCGTCCCCGCCCTGGAGCTGATCCGCGAGGTCGCCCTGCGCTTCCCGGCCGTCGGCGTCATCCTCGTCACCTCCGACGCCGGCCCGGGCCTGTTCCAGGCCGCCATGGACTGCGGCGCCCGCGGCCTGGTCGCCCTCCCGCTCAGCTACGAGGAACTGGCCAGCCGGGTCCAGGCGGTGGCCCAGTGGTCGGCCGGTGTACGGCGCCACCTGGGCAGCGGCGGCGACGTGTTCACCGGCGCCGGCGGCACCGTCGTCACGGTCAGCGGCGCCAAGGGCGGTGTGGGCACCACCGTCACCGCCGTCCAGCTCGCCCTCGCCGCGCAGGCCTCCGGCCGCCCCACCGCCCTGCTCGACATGGACCTCCAGACCGGCGACCTCGCCTCCTATCTGGACGTCCAGTTCCGCCGCTCGGTCGCCGACCTCGCCACCATCACCGACATCTCCCCGCGCGTCCTGGCCGACGCCGTCTACCGCCACGACACCGGCGTCGCCCTGCTCCTCGCCCCCGCCGAGGGCGAACGCGGCGAGGAGGTCACCGACCGCGCCGCCCGGCAGATCGTCAGCGCCCTGCGCTCCCGCTACGAGGTGGTCGTCATCGACTGCGGGGCCCAGCTCGGCGGGGCCGGCGCGGCGGCCGTGGAGATGGCCGACCGGGCGCTGTTGGTCACCACCCCCGACGTGGTCGCCGTCCGGGGCGCCAAGCGCGCGGTGCGCATGTGGGACCGGCTGCAGATCCGCAAGGCCGAGGAGACCACCGTCGTCGTCAACCGGCACACGCGCAGTACGGAGATCCAGCCCGCGCTGGTCCAGCGGATCACCGGCACGGCGGTCGCCCGCACCACGGTCCCCGCGGCCTTCAAGGAACTGCAGGGCGCCGTCGACGCGGGGCGGCTGCACGAACTGGACGACAAGAGCGCGGTGAAGCAGGCGCTGTGGGGCCTGGCCGGCGAACTCGGCCTGGTCGCGTCGTCCGAGGGCGCCCACCGCCGCGTCGGCCGGCAGCGCGGCGAGCGCGGCGCGGTGGGCTTCCGGCGGCGGAAGGAGATCGGGGGTGAGTGCCTTAGACGGCCGGTGGAGGGGCCGGGGAGACGGCCGGTGGAGAGGCCGAGGAGACGGCCGGGGCGGCCGCGACCGGGGTCAGGTCACCGTCGAGTTCCTCGGCATGACCCCGGCGATCCTGTTCACCCTGGCCGTGCTGTGGCAGCTCGTGCTCGTGGGATACACGTTCACCCTCGCGGGTAATGCTGCCGACGAGGCGGTACGGGCGGGTACGGCGGCGAGCCCGGGCCAGCGGCAGGGCGCCTGCCGGGACGCGGGTCTGGAGAAGCTGCCGGGCGCGTGGGAGGGGGACGCCACGGTGGACTGCGGCACCGCCGGGGGCTTCGTCACGGCCGACGTGACACTCCGCGTCCCCGTTCTCTTCCGGGCGCGGTCGGCTTCCCGTTCGACGTGCAGGGCCACGCGGGCGCGGTCGAGGAGGAGAAGGACTGAGATGCCGTACTCCCCGGAGAAGATGCCGTACTCCGCACAGAAGGTGCAGCACTCCGCGCAGAAGGTGCCGTACTCGGCGCAGAAGATGCCGCACTCCCCGGAGAAGATGCCGTACTCCCCGAAGCACCGGACATCCTCCCCGGCGACGCGGTCGCACCGCCCGGAGCCGCCGGCCCCCTCCCCGCGGCGGAGCGGCCGGCGCGCGCCCGGAAGCGGTGGCGGCCGGACGACCGCGGCCAGGCCGCCGTCGAGTACCTCGGCTTCCTCCCGGTCCTCCTCCTCGTCGCCCTGGCCGCCGTACAGCTCGGCCTGATCGCCTACACCGCCCAACAGGCCGGTACCGCGGCCCGGGCGGGGGCGCGCAGCGCCTCCCTGGACGAGAGCGCCCAGTCGGCCTGCGCGGCCGCCGTCAGCGGCTGGCTGGCCGACGGCACCGACTGCCCCGCGGCCTACGGCGGCGACGAGGTGACGGTCACCGCCACCGTCGACATCCCCTCCGTCGTCCCCGGCTGGGACTTCGGCCCGGCCACCCGGACGGCGACCATGCCGCTCGACGCCCCGACGAGTGACCGAGGAACGAGGAGCACCGGACGCATGAGCCTGCGCGCACGCATCCACTCGCCCGAGGAGCACGGCAGCCGGGGCGAGGACGGCCACCTGGTCGCCTCCTACCGGGCCAAGCTCCTGGAGGAGATCGACCTCGCGGAGATGAGCTCCCTGGCCGCCGCCGAGCGCCGCGCCCGGCTGGAGCGGGTCCTCGGCCACATCATCAGCCGCGAAGGGCCGGTGCTGTCCACCGTCGAGCGGTCCCAGCTGATCCGCCGGGTCGTCGACGAGGCCCTCGGCCTCGGCATCCTGGAGCCCCTTCTGGAGGACGCCTCCATCACGGAGATCATGGTCAACGGGCCGGACGCGATCTTCGTGGAGCGCGGCGGACGCGTCGAGCAGCTCCCCCTGCGCTTCGCCTCCCACGACCAGCTGATGCAGACCATCGAACGCATCGTCTCCACGGTCAACCGGCGGGTGGACGAGTCGAATCCGATGGTCGACGCCCGCCTGCCGTCCGGCGAACGCGTCAACGTGATCATCCCGCCGCTCTCCCTGACCGGCGCCACCCTCACCATCCGCCGCTTCCCGCGCTCGTTCACCCTCCAGGAACTCGTCGGCCTCGGTTCCCTGGACGAGCACATGGTGTACCTGCTGGCCGGGCTGGTGCAGGCCCGGTTCAACATCATCGTGTCCGGCGCGACGGGCACCGGGAAGACCACCCTGCTCAACGCGCTGTCGGGGCTCATCCCGAGTCCGAACGCATCATCACCATCGAGGACTCCGCCGAACTCCAGCTCCAGCAGGGCCACGTCATCCGCCTGGAGTCCCGCCCGCCGAACGTCGAGGGCCAGGGCCGGGTCACCATCCGCGACCTGGTCCGCAACTCGCTGCGCATGCGCCCCGACCGCATCGTCGTCGGCGAGGTCCGCGGCGGCGAGTCCCTCGACATGCTCCAGGCCATGTCGACCGGCCACGACGGCTCCCTCGCCACCGTGCACGCCAACAGCGCCGAGGACGCGCTGATGCGGCTGCAGACCCTCGCCTCCATGTCGGACGTCGAGGTCCCCTTCGTCGCGCTGCACGACCAGATCAACAGCGCCGTCGACGTCATCGTGCAGCTCGCCCGGTTCCCCGACGGCGCCCGCCGCATCACCGAGATCGCCCTGCTGACCAGCCACGGCGGGAGCCGTACCGCCTGAACACGGTGGCCCGCTTCACCGCGCGCCCCATGACCCCGGACGGCCGCGTCCACGGCACCTTCGCGCACCACCCCCTCCCGCGCCGCGCCGCCGACCGCCTCCACATGGCGAACCAGCCCGTCCCGCAGGCGTTCGGCGTGGCCCACGACGCGGCCCAGCTCGCCACCCGAGAAGCAGGCAGGTAGGTACCGCCCATGCCCTCCATGGAACTGTCCACCCTCGTCACCCTCACCACGGGCGTCACCCTGCTGACCTGTGTCCTGGCCGTGGCGGGCGTGCACTTCTACGCGGCCGGCCGCGCCCAGCGCCAGGCCCTCGTCGACCGCCTCTCCGCCACCGGGCAGGCCCCGCCCCCGGGCCGCAGACGGTACGTGCCCGGCCTCGACCGGCGCCTGCGCCGCACCCGCCTCGGCCGCACCCTCGAACTGCGGCTGTCCGCGACCGGCCTGGACCTGACCCCCGGCGAGTTCTTCGTCTGCATGCTCGCCGGCGTCGCGGGACTGTGGCTGGTCGGCCACGCGGCCCTCGCCCCCTTCTTCGGGCCGATCGCGGGGGTGCTGGGCGTCTGGCTCGCCGCGCAGTTCCTCGGCTGGCAGCGCCGCAAACGCATCGAGAAGTTCATCAACCAGCTCCCCGAACTGGCCCGCATCCTGGCCAACGCCACCCAGGCCGGCCTCGCCCTGCGCACGGCCGTGGGGATGGCGGCGGAGGAGCTGGAGGCCCCGGCCGGCGAGGAACTGGGCAAGGTCGCCGCCCAGCTCGCGGTCGGCGCGTCGATGGAGGAGGCGCTCGGCGAACTCTCCGAACGCCTCCCCTCCCGGGAACTGGTCGTCCTGGTCACCACCCTCGTCCTGTCCAACCGCGCGGGCGGCCAGGTCGTCAGCGCGCTGCGCAACCTGACGGAGACGCTGGAGGAGCGCAAGGAGACCCGGCGCGAGATCCGCACCCAGCTCTCCCAGGTGAACATGACGTCGTACGCCGTCCCGGTCCTCGGCATCGGCTCGCTGCTCCTGATGAACGGGGTGAAGGACGGCGCCCTGGAGCGCATGACGGGCTCCCCGGCCGGCCAGGTCGCGGTGATCGTCGCCTTCGCGCTGTACGCGGTCGGGTTCGTCCTCATCCGCCGGATGTCCCGGATCGACGTGTAGGGGAGGGACGACGACATGGGACTTCTGCTGGCCCTGCTGATGGGCCTCGCCGTCTGGGGCGTCTTCGCCGGCATCCGCATGTACCGGGCGGAGGCGAAACTCCCCGGCGACCTCCTCCTCGCCCTGGAGGTCGGCGCCACCCGGACGGGGCCCGTCGACTCGCTGATCGACCGCCTCGGCATGCGGTACGCGCCCGCCGTCCTGCGGCTGATGGGCCCCCGGCAGGTCGCGCGGTACCGCCGCCGGATCGACCTCGCCGGCAACCCCGGCGGCCTCACCCTGGACCGCTACGCCGCCCGCCGCGCGGTCTACGGCTTCCTCGGCGCCGTCGGCTTCCTGGTCTTCCTGCTGCGCGGCCAGTTCCTGGTGGCGCTGCTCCTGCTGGCCTTCGGCGCCTTCTGGACCGAGGTCGGCATCTGGTCGGCGATCCGGGTCCGCAAGGACGAGATCGAACGGACGCTCCCCGACTTCCTGGACGTCCTCGCGGTCGTGGTGAGCGCCGGCCTCGGCTTCCGCCAGGCCCTGGACCGCGTCGCGAGCCGCTACGAGGGTCCCTGGGCCGACGAACTGCGCATCACCCTGCGCCAGATGGACCTGGGCATGAGCCGCCGCCAGGCCTTCGCCGAGCTGCGCCGCCGCAACGACTCCGAGCAGGTCGCCATGTTCGTCACGGCGTTGCAGCAGGGCGAGGAACTCGGCGCCCCCATCGTCGACACCCTGGTCTCCCTGGCCCGGGACATGCGCCGCACCGACGCCCAGAACGCCCGGCGCAAGGCGGCGCGGGCGGTGCCCAAGGCGACGCTGATGATCACCACGTTCATGGTGCCGGCCACGATGCTCCTGCTCGGCGCCGGGCTGATCCTCGGCTCGGGCACCGACTTCGGGACGATCACCGGTGAGTAGGGGGTGACGGCGATGGGGACGAAGGCGACGGGGGTGAGGACGACGGCCGTGACGAGGGTGACGGACGGGTATCCGGCGCGGTACGGCGTCCCGCGCCGCCGTGCCGGGCAGCACCACCCGACGCCGACGCCGACGCCGACGCCGACTCCGACGCCGACGCAGGCGGCGATGTCTACGCCGGCGGCGACTCCGACTCCGACGGCGGGACCGGTGGCCGGCTCGGTGGCGGGTCCGGTGGCCGGCTCGGTGACCGGCTCGGTGGCGGGGCCGGTGACGCCCGCGCCGGCCGCGTCCGCGTCGGCGTTCGCGTTCGCGGGCGGGGCGCGGGGGAGGGGCGGCGGACGGTGTCCCGTACCCGCTGGACCAGCGACCGGCCCCGGCCGCCGCCCCGGCCCCCGCCCTGGCCCTCCAGGTGAACGCCCTCCAGGCCCTGTGCCGCCAGGTCTTCGGCTTCCGGCTGGCGATGATCGCCCTGGCCGCCCCCGCCGCGCTCCTCAACGCCAGCCCGGGACTGGGCGCCCGACTCGTCGGCGCCGCGGTCGTGGTCACGTTCATGGGCTCCTACCTGCTGTTCCGCGACTGGGAACGCTTCGGCCCGTTCCTCCTGCGCCACCCCACGCTGCTCGCCGTGGACACCCTCTTCGGCGCCCTCCTGCTGATCCCGGCGGGCCCGGACGCACCCCTCGCCTACGTGAGCCTGTGCACCCCGCTGCTGGCCGGCCTGGTCTACAGCTGGCGGGGCGCCGCCCTCTTCGCGTCCCTCCAGGCACTGATCCTGCTGCTGATCCAGGCCGCGCTGCAGAACCCGAACCCGGCCGTCGCCGAGATGTCCCTGCTGCCCGGGCTGTGCGTCATCGCCGGCGCGGTCGGCTCCGGCCTGCGCAACCTGCTCCTCCGCTTCGGCGCGGCCACCGAGGCCCTGACGGCGACGCGGGCCCGGCTGGCGGTCACCGAGGCGGTGAGCGCCGAACGGGCCCGGCTCGCCCGCGAACTGCACGACTCGGTGGCCAAGACCCTGCACGGCGTGGCCCTCGCCGCGGACGGCCTCGCCGCCTCCGCGGGTGCCGACCGGGCCGACCCGCGGCGCGTGCGCGAGCAGGCGGAACTGATCGCGCGCTCCGCCCGCAGGGCGGCGGCCGAGTCCCGCGAACTCCTGGCGGACCTGCGCCGCGAGCCGGACCCCGGCCCCGGCACGGACGTCCTGACCGGGCTCCGCGCGCTCACCCGCGAGTTCTCCCTGCGCACGGGCCTGCCGACGACGTACGAGGAACGGCCCGGCCCCGGCACCACCGGCGGGGCACGGCCCGGGGCCCGCCTCGGGATCCCGCCCGCCGTGGCCCGCCACCTCCTCGCCATCGCCGGAGAGGCCATGGAGAACGCCCACCGCCACGCGGCGCCGACCCGCGTCGAGGTGCGGGCGGGCGTCGAGGCCGGGCACCTGACGATCAGCGTCCACGACGACGGGACCGGCCTGCCGCCCGGCCTCACCCTCGAAGGGCTGCGCGGCTCCGGCCACTTCGGCCTGGTCGGCATGGCCGAGCGGGCCGCGTCCGCGGGCGCCCGCCTCCGCGTCGGCCGGGGCGGCCGGCCCAGGGGGACGGAGGTCCGCGTGGACCTGCCACTGGGGGGTGGAGCGGAGTGAACGGCACCCGCCCGGACCCGCCCCGGCCGCCACTGCCCCCGCCCTCGTCCCCGCTGCGGGTGGTCGTGGCGGACGACAACCCGGTCGTCCGCGCCGGCCTCACCGCGCTGCTCTCGGGCCGCGACGACATCACCGTCGTCGCCGAGGCGGCGGACGGGCGCGAGGCCTGCGAAGCCGCCCGGCTGCACCGGCCCGACCTGGTCCTGCTGGACGTCCGCATGCCGGGCGTGGACGGCATCGCGGCCCTCCCGTACCTGGTCGGCATCGCCCCCGTGATGATGCTGACGTACAGCGGCGAGTCGGAGATCGTCCGCGAGGCGCTGCGCCTCGGGGCGGGCGGCTACCTGGTGCACGGCGAGTTCACGGCGGAGCAGTTGGTGACGGCGGTACGGGACACCACGCGGGGCCGGCCCCACGTCACGCCGACGGCGGCGGGGGCGCTGCTGGCCCAACTCCGCGAGGACAGCGCCGGGAGTGCGACTGCACACGCCTCCGTTCCCGAAATCACCCCTCCCGGTACGGAAGATGCCGCCCCTCTTTCGCAACTGCAACCTTCTGTGGGACAGTCGTCGGAACGGGTGGACGGGGCACGCGCGAGGTTCCGGCTCAGCGCGAGGGAGGCGGAGATCATGGATCTCATCGCGTCCGGTATGACGAACCAGCAGATCGCCGCGGCGTGCTTCATCAGCGAGAAGACGGTCAAGAACCACATCAACCGCATCTTCGCCAAGCTGCACAGCACCAGCCGCTCCGAGGCCGCCGCCAAGTGGCTGGGCACGGCACCGGATTCCCGACGAGGCCTGGAGTGACCCACGGTGACCATTGGGGGACGAACCAGCGAGGCCGGGCCGCCGATTGGGCCCGCGATTGGGCCCTGGGGCCCTTCAGGGCGCGAGCGGGTGCGCCGTACGGTCCTGCCGACGAGAGCGCCACCGCCCACCCGGAAGGAACCCCCCATGACCGACTGGCTGACCACGGCCCTCGCCCACCTGAAAGCCCACGCGGCCCGCGACGACCGGGGCCAGACGGCGGTGGAGTACCTGGGAATCATCGCGGTCGTGGTGGCCATCGTGCTGGCCATCACGGGGACGGACATCGGGCAGTCGATCTACGACGCGATCGTGGACAAGATCGACGAGGTCACTGGCTGAATCCGCTCCGCAGCCGTCGAGACGCCGGGCAGGCCTTCCCCATCTACATCACTGTGGTCGGGGGCCTGCTCTTTCTCGCGTTCGCATACTTTGCGGTCGGCCAGGCCGCGGCGAATCGAAACGGTGCCCAGACCGCCGCAGACGCTGCAGCGCTCGCCGCTGCGCAGGACACACGTGAACAGCTCATGGACCTGTGGGTGGACAGCATCAGTGACCCGGCGAAGTGGGAGGACATCTTCGACGGGGACGTGCCGGGGCTGGATCCTTCGTGCTGGCGTGCCGATCAGCTCGCCGCACGAAATGACGCGCACGTGCTGGCCTGCGGCCCGGACGGTGCGACGGGTGTCACGGTCGAGGTAGAAACCAACAGGCCGATTGGTGAGTCGATCGTCCCTGGAACAGCGGACAAGAAGTCACGGGCATCCGCCACCGCGGTGGTCGAGTCCCGTTGCACCTTCGAGCTTCCCGGCGGGGATGCCGAGGAAGACTCTCTGCCTCGGCTCACGTGCGAGGACACACAGTGGGAACTGGACCCTGAGGACTCGGCCGAACTCCCGCAGGCCGCAGACCTCTTCGAGGTCCACCTGGCTGACGGGGAAGCGGACGATGAGTGACGAAGGAAGCGGAAGCATGAGCGAGGGGTTCGGCACGAAGACACGCAGGGGACTGCTCGCGGTACTCGCGACGGTCGGCCTGGTCCTCGGTGCCGCCGGATGCGGAGGCGGTGACGGAGGGAATGACGACAAGAAGCCGGACACTTCCGCGCCCGCGTCCAAGGGCGGTGGCTCGAACGCGGGGACGCAAGAGGGCACGGACGAACCTCTGGCCGAACTCAAGGGCGAGGACGGCCTGGTCCTGAGGATCACCTCCGCTACCAAGGACTCCGGCGGGTTCGTCACGGTCAGCGGTGAGCTGAAGAACGACGGGGACGAGGCTGCTCGCGTATCGGTCCGCACATCTGGTGACGAGACGGAGATCATCAGGCATGGTTCATCACTCGGTGGTGCCACCTTGGTGGATCCCGTGGGCAAGAAGCGGTACTACGTCCTGCGTGACACGGACGGTCGCCCGCTGACGACCACCAACCTGCCGCGAATCAAGGCCGGTGATTCGATTCCGGTCTTCATGCAGTTCCCGGCGCCCCCGCCAAGACCGAAGAGGTGACCTTCCAGCTCCCGACCTTCGCTGCTGCTCCGATCGAGATCTCGGGGTGAAGCCACCGATGACCCGCACGCGCCTCCCCCTGGCCCTCGCCACCGCCACCCTCCTGCTCGCCGCAGGCGGAATCGCGCAGGCCGACGACGGGCCCGGCGTTCCTCCCGGTACCGAGGCGACGCCCTCCGCCCCGTGGACGTGGATCCCAACGACCCTGATCTGAAGCTCCCCGACGGGGCCACCCTCGCCGGGGCGAAGGTGCTGGACATCAAGTCGGTCGTCGAGGACCAGAGCGGGGACGAGCGGCGGGAGGACAGCAACACGAAGGTGACGTTCGCCCTGCAGGCGGAGGTGCTGTTCGGCAAGGACAGCGCGAAGCTCGGCGGCGAGTCGAAGGCCCGTATCGCCGGTATCGCCGAGGAGATCCGCGCCCAGGGCGCGACCCGCGTCCGCGTCTTCGGGTTCACCGACAACCTCGGTTCCTCCGCCCACGGCGACGTGCTGTCGAAGAAGCGCGCCAACGCCGTGCAGCAGGTCCTGTCGCAGGAGCTGAACGACGCCGACATCACCTACGAGGTCCGCGGATACGGCGAGCAGTACCCCATCGCCGACAACTCCACCGAGTCCGGCCGCAAGAAGAACCGCCGGGTCGAGGTGTCCTTCCGAGGACGGAGAACTGACGTGGGCGGATCCCGGAGGGCCGTCGGCGCCCTGCTCGCCGTGGTGACCGCCCTCGCGGTGGCCGGCTGCGGCACAGGCGCCGACGACGGCAACGGCAATGGCGACGCCACCGGCACGGGCGCCGGCAAGGACCGTACCGGCCACGCGTCCTCCACCCCGGACGAACCGCCCGCCACCCCGGCCACCTCCGCCGCTCCGGAGGCCTCGCCGTCCTCGCCACCGCCCGCCGACGGCCGCGACGTGGGCGCGTGCGCGGACGGCGACTGCGACGTGGCGGTCTCCGCGCCGGTGACGGTCCGGTTCGAGGGCCCGGCCGGCAAGGCGACCCTCACGGTGACCGAGGTCGGCCCCGACAAGATCGAGTACACGGTGAAGTCGGGCAACGGCGTCGCCAACGGCGGCGCGAGCGGCCCGGGCAACGGCTGCGTCACCGTGCTGCGCGCCAACGGCAGCGGCACCTCGTGCGGCGGCGTCCCCGACGGCGCGCCCGGCCCGCAGGCCGACGCCGTGGTGATCCGGCTGGCGACCGGCCCGGACGGCACGGCACGCCTTCACCTCGTGTCCTCCTGACGGCCCCCGCCCTCGCCCCGCCGCGTCGGTCGGCGGCGACGACCTCCACGCGGACGCCGGGCCGCAGCCCCCAGCCCGCCATCGCCCCGGCCTCCGCCTCCAGGACGTGCCGGGACCGCGGCCTGGGCAGTCCCAGCCGTCCCGGGCGCATGGTGCGCACGGCGATGACCTCGAACCGGCGGTCGAGATAGGCGACGTCGATCGGCATGCGCATCCGGAAGGTGTGCACACTCCCGGCGGGCGTCAGCAGGAGCGCGCCGGCCACCGACTCCCGGCCCAGCAGGCCCTTCGTGCGCGCCCGGTACGACGCAGCGATCTCCACCGGGACGCGTACGCCCGTCCCGCCCACCAGCAGGGTCCCCGCCCCGTCCCGCCACCGCCGCCTCATACCACGCCACCCTCCGCGCCGCCGGTCGGTTCGACGGTACTGAGAATCGTGTTGTCCGGGGTCCGGTCGCGCGGATAGGAAGGGCGCATGACCGTACTCGGTGCCGTGTTCCGTCCGCAGCTCGCCCCCGAACGACTCCGCGGTGTGTGCCAGACCGCCGAGGAGGCGGGGCTGGAGGAGCTGTGGCTGTGGGAGGACTGTTTCCGGGAGGGCGGCATCTCCACCGCCGCCGCCGCGCTCGCCTGGACCGAGCGCGTGCGGGTCGGGGTGGGACTGCTGCCCGTGCCGCTGCGGAACGTCGCCGTCACCGCGATGGAGGCGGCGACGCTCCACCGGATGTTCCCCGGCCGTGCCGTCCTCGGCGTCGGCCACGGTGTGCAGGACTGGATGGGGCAGGTCGGGGCGCGCGTCGAGTCGCCCGTGACGCTGCTGCGGGAGCACCTCCTCGCGCTGCGGGCCCTGCTGCGCGGCGAGCGGCTGACCACCCGGGGGCGGTACGTGGGTCTGGACGACGTGGCCCTCGACTGGCCGCCGGAGCAGGCTGTGGAGGTGCTCGCCGGCGCCACCGGCCCGCGGTCGCTGCGGCTCGCCGGGGAGGCGGCCGACGGGACCGTCCTCACCGCGTCCACCCCGCCGGACGGGGTGCGCCGCGCACGCCGGCTGATCGACGAGGGGCGGGCCGCGGCCGGACGCACGGGACCGCACCGGATCGTGGTCTACCTCCTCGCCGCCACCGGGCCCGGCGCCGGCGAGCGGCTGCGCGCGGAACTGCACGCCGAGGGCGTCGGTGACGTCCCCGGCCTCGGCGTCGCCGGGGACGCGGAGGCCGTCGCCGCGGCCGTACGGCGGCTCGCCGACGCCGGGGCCGGCACGGTGGTCCTCCAGCCGACGGGGGACGAGCCCGACCCCGAGGGGTTCGTCCGCTTCGCGGCGCGGGAGGTCCGGCCGCTGCTGGACCGGGCGCCGCGGCAGGGCGGATGAGCCCCGGCCCGCACCCCCTTTGCGATCATCGGGTCATGACACGCACACCGGACCACCGGCAGCCCCGCTCCTTCGAGGACCTGGTCGCCGAGGGAGCCGCCGCCTCCACCGAGGGCTGGGACTTCTCCTGGTTCGAGGGCCGGGCCACGGAGGAGCGGCCGTCCTGGGGGTACGCCCGGTCGATGGCCGGCCGGCTCGGCCGCGCCGACGCCGTGCTGGACGTGCAGACCGGGGGAGGGGAGGTGCTGGACTTCGCCCTCGGCGTGGCCGCCCGGGAGGCGCGGCAGCCCCGGCTGGCCGTCGCCACCGAGGGCTGGGCGCCGAACGTCGCCAGGGCCACCGCCCTGCTCCGGCCGCGCGGGGTCCCGGTCGTGGCCGCGCCGGAGGACGCCCCGCTGCCGTTCGCGGACGGCGCCTTCGACCTGGTCGTCAGCCGGCACCCCGTCGAGCCGCACTGGGACGAGATCGCCCGGGTGCTGGCGTCCGGCGGCACCTACTTCGCCCAGCACGTGGGCCCCGCCAGCGTCTTCGAACTCGTCGAGTACTTCCTCGGGCCCCAGCCCGAGGAGATCCGCACCGCCCGTCACCCGGACCGCGAGCGGGCCGGTGCCGAGGCCGCCGGCCTCGAGGTGACCGACCTGCGGGCGGAGCGGCTGCGGATGGAGTTCCACGACATCGGCGCCGTCGTCCACTTCCTGCGCAAGGTCGTCTGGATGGTCCCCGGCTTCACCGTCGAGGCGTACGAGCCGCGGCTGCGCGCGCTGCACGAGCGGATCGGGACGGAGGGCACCTTCGTCGCCCACAGCGCCCGGCATCTGATCGTCGCCCGCAAGCCGTGAGTTCACTCACGCCACAGGGGCACATGTTTTTCACATCGTTACCCCGTTCGGCTCGCATCCGCGGCCCGCGATCACGTAAGTTCAGACCAAGGTAATTCGCGTGAGCAAAGCTGCGCGGTCGGTACCGCGCAGTGGAGGGGGCTGCGCGGTTCCGAGGTCAAGCGGACGCTCGCCGTCGGGGTCACCCGGTGGAGGGATGTGCGGGAACGGTGCCCGGCGGAGCCGCCCCGGACCGGATCCGGCGCACCGCACCCGCATCCCCCGCTCCGCGCCCGACTTTCCCTGATTCGCCCGTGATCCCGGCGCTCTCCGGGCGGCGCGCCGCGCTGAATCGATGGTTCCGCGGCCAGCGCGGCGTCGCCGCGCGAATTCGGAGAGTAATTGTGGCACGCCGATGCGCGCGGCATCACTTACGAAGGGTTATGGTGGAAGCCCCCCCTCGGGCCGGTCCGTCTCCCCCCACGGACCGGCCCGTTTTTCTGTCCCGGCGCCCGCGCCGTCCGCGCCCTCCGTTGCGTCCCCGCCGTCCGCGCCCTGCGTCGCGCCCCCGCCCGGCTCCCGCGCCGGCGTCCCGGCGATGCGCAGGGCCTCCACCAGCTCGCGGTAGAGCGCGTCCCGCGCCAGCAACTCGTCGTGGCGGCCCCGGTCCCGGACCCGGCCGCCCTCCATCACTACGATCGTGTCCGCGTCGATCACGGTGGACAGCCGGTGGGCGATCGTGATCACGGCGCCGCGCCCGGCCCGCTCGCGCACACAGTCGTGGACGGCGGCCTCGGTCAGGCCGTCGAGCTGGGCCGTCGCCTCGTCGAGCAGCAGGACCTCGGGTGTGTGCAGCAGGGCCCGGGCCAGGGCGATGCGCTGGCGTTCCCCGCCGGAGACGGCGGTGGCGGACAGCGGGGTGTCCAGGCCCTCCTCGAGGGCGTCGACCTTCTCGGACAGCCGTACGTCGCGCAGCACCCGGCGCAGCTCGTCCTCGGTGGCGTCGGGGCGGGCGAGCAGCAGGTTGTCGCGGATCGTGCCGGGCACGATCGGCGTGTCCTGCTCGACGTAGGCCAGCCGTGCCCGGATCTCGTCGTGGCTGAGCTCCCGGTACGGGCGGCCGTCCAGCAGCACCTCGCCGTGGGTCGGTTCCAGGAAGCGCAGGACGAGGGAGAACAGGGTGGTCTTGCCGGCGCCCGACGGCCCGACGATCGCGGTGTGCCCGCGGCGCGGCACGGCCAGGTCGATCTCCCGCACCGCCGGCCCGGCGCCGGGACCGTAGGCGGCCGTCACGTTCCTCAGCTCCAGTACGGGGACCTCCCGCACGCGCCCCCGTTCCCCGCCCGCCGGCGCCCCGCCGGAGCGCGCTGCCCCGCCCGCCTTCCGCCCGCAGGCCCCCGGTCACCCCCGTCCGCGGGCCCTCGGTCTCCTCCGTCCGCATGTCCTCCGTCTCGCGGATGCGCTCGGCGGCGGCCAGGCCCGACTGGAGCGCGGTGACGTTCTGGCTCAGCTCGCTGATCGGCTCCATCAGGCCGAACGCGTACAGCAGGAACGCGATGAGGGAGGACACCGCCAGTTCCCCGTCGGCGACGCGCCAGGCGCCGAGGCCCAGGATCGCGATGATGGCGAGCTGGATGCCCGAGCCCGCGATCGTCCAGGCCAGTGCCTCCCGGCGGACCGCGCGCACCCCCTGCTCGGCCGACGCGCGCGCCTCCGCCATGATCCGCTCGGCCGTGCGCTCCTCCGCCCGGCTCACCTTCACCGTCCGGATGGCGCGCAGCGCGCCTTCCAGTGCGCCGCCGAGCCGCCCGATGTGTTCCTGCGCCCGCTTCTGGGCGGTGGCTATCCCGGGCATCAGCACCATGAACAGCACGCCCACCAGCACCACCGCCACCAGGGTGGTGCCGAGCAGCACCAGGTCGAGGACGGCCATCAGGACGAGCGTGCCGGCCAGCATGACCGTGCCGTTGATCAGGCCGATCAGCGCGCCGGTGGCGGCCTCGCGCAGCAGCACCGTGTCGGAGGTGACGCGCGTGACCAGCTCGCCCGGCGGGCGCCGGGTGACGGCGGGCACGGTGGACCGCAGGAACCGCCGCACCATCGACGCCCGGGCCTGCAGGACCACGCGTTCGCCGAGGGTGCCGAGCAGCACCCACTGCCAGTACCAGACCGCCGTACCGAGCACGAGCAGCACCAGCAGTCCCGCCACGGGCCGGCTCAGCGACGCCGATCCGCCCAGGGCGTCGAGCACCCACTTGGTCACCATCGGTGTGGCCAGGCCCATCGCCGATCCGGCCAGGGCCAGCAGCAGTCCCAGGGAGAGCGCCGCCTTGTGGGGGCGCGCGAACGACCAGAGGATCCGCAGCCGCGGCGCGGTGTCCGCGCCCGAACCATGAGGAGCAGTCATGCTCCGAGTGGAACACGACTGTTCCATTCGGGCAATCGAGTTCTGTTGCAGAGTGACGCGATACCGTGTGCGCATGGTTGAGCACGGCACCGCGACGGCCGGGAGCGGCACGCGCACCCGCACGCGGCGGGCCATCCTCGACGCCGCGGTGACCCTGCTGGCCGCGGACGCGAGCGCCTCCCTCGCCGACGTGGCGTCGGCCGCCGGGGTGGGGCGCACCACCGTGCACCGCTACTTCCCCGAGCGCTCCGACCTGCTGGCCGCCATCGGCACCGAGGTGCTGGAGAAGGTCGCCGCCGCCACCGAGCGCGCCCGCCCCGAGGAGGGCCCGGTGCCCGAGGCGCTGGAGCGGCTCTGCCAGGAGTACTTCGAACTCGGCGACGGCCTGACCCTGATGTTCGACTCCCCGCAGCTGATGACCTGGTCGGGCTGGGACGAGGAGACTCCGGCCGACCGGGCCCTGCTCCGGCTCGTCGAGCGCGGCCACGCCGAAGGAACCGTGGACGCGGAACTGAGTCCGGCGTGGGTGCAGAGCGTGCTGTGGTCCCTCCTCTACTCGGCGTGGGAGCACTCCCGCAGCCGGGGCGCGACCAAGCACGCCGCGCTCTCCCTGTGTCTGCGCACGCTGCGCAAGACGGTCGCACCCTGACCTCACGTCGGCCCGCGGGTCACGAGGAGTTCACCGGCGCGCCGTCGTGCGCCGTGGCATGGCGGCCGCTGTTCGAGGGCATAACCCCACCAGGTCGATGCCCGAACCACGGGCGTCGCATCTCAGCGGGCGGCACGGGGCCGTCCGCCCGGGAGGCCCTTTGCACCAGCCCGACCGTGCGGTCACGGCACGGACGCAGCCGAGGGCCGGTCGCCGGCCCGTGCAGGGCGTGCATCGGAGCCGTCGACCGGTCCAGCTCCGCCTCGTCGCTCCCCGACCTCTAACGAGGGGGTACGTCCTTCCGTGGTGACCAGCGCACAGCGCCACAAGCCAGACCGGCGCACCTACGTTCTCGACACCAGCGTCCTGCTGGCCGACCCGAACGCCCTGAGCCGCTTCGACGAGCACGAGGTCGTGCTCCCCATCGTCGTGGTGACGGAACTGGAGGCCAAGCGGCACCATCCCGAACTCGGCTACTTCGCCCGGCAGGCCCTGCGCCTGCTCGACGACTACCGGGTCCGGCACGGCCGCCTCGACGCCCCCATCCCGATCGGGGACCTCGGCGGGACCGTGCGGGTCGAGCTCAACCACTCGGACCCCAGCGTGCTGCCCACCGGCTACCGCCTGGGGGACAACGACTCCCGCATCCTCGCGGTCGCCCGCAACCTGCAGGCCGAGGGGTTCGACGTCACCGTCGTGTCGAAGGACCTGCCGCTGAGGATCAAGGCCTCCTCCGTCGGGCTCCTCGCCGAGGAGTACCGCGCCGAGCTGGCCATCACGGACGCCTCCGGCTGGACCGGGATGGCCGAACTGACCCTGCCCGGCGACCAGGTGGACGTCCTCTTCGAGGAGGGCCGGGTCCACGTCCCCGAGGCCGCCGGCCTGCCCGTGCACACCGGTCTGACCATCCAGTCGGAGCGCGGCAACGCGCTCGGCCGGGTCACCCCCGACGGCAACGTCCGGCTGGTGCGCGGCGACCGGGAGGCGTTCGGCGTCAAGGGCCGCAGCGCCGAGCAGCGGATCGCGCTCGACCTGCTGCTCGACCCGGAGATCGGCATCGTGTCGATGGGCGGCCGGGCCGGCACCGGCAAGTCGGCGCTGGCGCTGTGCGCGGGCCTGGAGGCGGTGCTGGAGCGCCGTCAGCACGAGAAGATCATGGTCTTCCGTCCGCTGTACGCGGTCGGAGGGCAGGAGCTGGGCTATCTGCCCGGCACCGAGGCGGAGAAGATGAGCCCGTGGGCCCAGGCCGTCTTCGACACCCTCTCCGCGGTCACCAGCCGCGAGGTCATCGAGGAGGTCACCGCCCGCGGCATGCTGGAGGTCCTGCCGCTCACCCACATCCGCGGCCGGTCGCTGCACGACGCGTTCGTCATCGTCGACGAGGCCCAGTCCCTGGAGCGGAACGTCCTGCTGACCGTGCTCTCCCGGATCGGGGCCGACTCACGGGTCGTCCTCACCCATGACGTGGCACAGCGGGACAATCTCCGCGTCGGCCGCTACGACGGAGTCGTCGCCGTCGTGGAGAAGCTGAAGGGGCATCCGCTCTTCGCGCACGTGACCCTGACGCGGTCCGAGAGGTCCCAGATCGCTGCGCTTGTGACCGAAATGCTCGAAGACGGGCACCTCTGAGAGGCCGGGCCCAATAAGGGCCGGTTACGCGGCAGTTGGCGCCGTCCGGGAAAGGCGTAGAGCCTAGCCGGGCGGCGCCGTCGCGTGCGGAGGTTTCCGGGAATCCCCTGGGCCAAACGGGATGTGAGCTTTCACACGCAACACAGAATTGCCTCACGGCGTCGTGTTACGGCAGAGTCTCGTTCCTGTCAGGCCCCGCATACGACACAGCCGTGCCCCCAGCGGTACGGCGCCACACAAGCACCATGCGTCAACTCCATAGCAGCGTCGTATGCCGCCCGAGCACCACGCGGCGCTCCCGCACCGGGAGTTGCCCACCGGGCCCGCGCCTCCCGTGACCCCGAAGTTGGGGAGGCCAGCGCCAGGGGCACGATTGCGTCCGCGAGGGTCACCGAAGCGGGCGATGCTGGAAGGAAACCGTGTGAGCCGGATTTCGGTCCGGGGATTCGCAGTGGCCTCGGCCACGGCGGTCACCGCTGTCGGAAGCGTCGTCGGCGTTGCCTCGGGCAGCACCGCGCAGAACAACGACGTGGAGGCGACGGCAGCAGGCACGACGCTGCTCGCGGACATCCCCGTGGGGCAGCAGGCCCAGGTGCAGACCGCGTCGCTGACGCAGCAGGCCGACGCTCAGGCCATCGCCGCCGACGCGGGCGCCAAGAAGGAGGCCGAGGAAGCGGCACGCAAGGCCGCCGCCGAGACCGCCATCGCGAAGAAGAAGGAAGCCGACGAGGCCGCCAAGAAGGCAGCCGAGGAGGCCAAGGAGCGCGAGGAGGCCAAGAAGGCCGCCAGCCGCAGCGCCACGCGCGACTCCTCCGACTTCGCCGTCCAGAGCTCGTACTCCATCGCCGAGATCCAGTCGATGGCACGTCAGATGGTCCCGAGCGGCCAGTGGCAGTGCTTCAGCAACATCGTGGACCACGAGTCCAGCTGGAACTACCAGGCGGTCAACCCCTCCTCCGGCGCCTACGGCCTCTTCCAGGCACTGCCCGCGGGCAAGTACGCCTCCGCCGGTGCCGACTGGCGGACCAACCCGGCCACGCAGATCAAGTGGGGCCTGAACTACATGAACGACCGCTACGGCAGCCCGTGCGACGCCTGGGCGTTCTGGCAGGCCAACCACTGGTACTGAGCCTTCCCGCCGGCCCGGACCGGCCCGCGGCCCCCGGCCGCCGCTCAACCCCGCGCAGCCCCTCACCGTCCTACGGTGAGGGCTGCCGCCCTGTACGGTTCTCTGCGACGACTCCAGGGGGAGTGGTGGGGACGGACGGGGAAGAGGACGGATCATGTCGCGAGTGCCAGGGTGGCTCGGACGGCTGGGTGACGGGCTGACCCGGATGAGCCGGAAGCTCGACCAGCGCCGCGCCGAGGTCGAACGGGAGCACGCCGAGGAGGAGGCCGGCCGGACGGCGCACGCCGACCACGTGCCGCCGCCCCCGACCATCCCCCGGCCGTCCCGGCCCGCCCCGACCCCGCGCAGGCCGTGCCCTGGGGCATGCGGGTCGCCGCCGAGGCGGGCTGGCGGCTGCTGGTCCTCGCGGGCACGCTGTGGGTGCTGATGCGCGTCATCAGCGCCGTCCAGCTGGTGGTGCTGGCCTTCGTCGCCGCGCTGCTGATGACGGCGCTGCTCCAGCCGACGGTGGCGCGGCTGCGCCGGATCGGCGTCCCGCGGGGCCTGGCCACCGCGATGACCGCGATCCTCGGCTTCGTGGTGATGGGCCTGATCGGGTGGTTCGTCACCTGGCAGGTCATGGAGAACATCGACACCCTCTCCGACCAGATCCAGGACGGCATCGACGAGTTGCGCAGGTGGCTGCTGAACAGCCCCTTCCACGTCACCGACAAGCAGATCAACGAGATCGCGAAGAACCTGCGCGAGGCGGTCGGCGCCAACACCGAGCAGATCACCTCCGCCGGCCTGGAGGGTGTCACGGTCGTCGTCGAGGCGCTGACCGGCATCCTCCTCGCCGTGTTCTCGACGCTGTTCCTGCTCTACGACGGCAAGCGCATCTGGCAGTGGACGCTCAAGCTGGTCCCGGCCGCGGCCCGGCCGGGCGTGGCCGGTGCCGGCCCGCGCGCCTGGCGGACGCTGACGGCCTACGTGCGCGGCACGGTGATAGTGGCCCTGATCGACGCCGTCTTCATCGGCCTCGGCATCTACTTCCTGGACGTGCCGATGGCCGTGCCGCTGGCCGTCTTCATCTTCCTGTTCGCCTTCGTCCCGCTGGTCGGCGCGGTGGTCTCGGGCGCGCTCGCGGTCGTGGTCGCCCTCGTCACGCAGGGCGTGTTCACCGCCGTGATGACCCTCGCCGTCGTCCTGGCGGTGCAGCAGATCGAGGGGCACATCCTCCAGCCGTTCATCCTCGGGCGCGCGGTCCGCGTCCATCCGCTGGCCGTGGTGCTGGCGGTCTCCTGCGGCGGCCTGGTGGCCGGCATCGGCGGCGCGGTGGTCGCCGTACCGCTGGTCGCGGTCACCAACACGGTCGTGGGGTATCTGCGGGCGCACTCCCGCGAGGCCGCGCTGCGGCAGACCCCCAAGCCGCACGGCGCCACCTCCTCCGACGCGGCCCCGGCGGCCGAGCCGAGGCCGCCGGCCGACCCGCCGCCCCGTCCGCGCCGGGACCGGCGTCGGCCTGACGCGCGGCACGGCGAAGGGCCCCGGCCACCCGAGGGTGGACGGGGCCCTTCGTGCGCGTCCCGGGACGGGAGTGCGCGGGGACTACTCGGCGAGGACCGCCTCGGCGTCCAGGGTGGCGCCCACGGCCTGGATCACGGCCGCGATCTTGAACGCTTCCTGGATCGTCTCGCGGTCCATGCCGGCCTTGCGCAGCACCTGCTCGTGCGAGTCCAGGCACATGCCGCAGCCGTTGATCGCGGAGACCGCGAAGGACCACAGCTCGAAGTCGACCTTGTCGACGCCGGGGTTGCCGATGACGTTCATCCGCAGGCCGGCCCGGAGGGTGCCGTACTCGTGGTCCGACAGCAGGTGCCGGGTGCGGTAGAACACGTTGTTCATCGCCATGACGGCGGCGGCGGCCTTGGCGGCCGTGTACGCCTCCGGCGTCAGGTTGGCCTTGGCCTCCGGCTCCAGCTCACGCAGCACGATGGGGGAGCGCGAGGCGATGGCGGTCGCCAGCACGGTGCCCCACAGCTGCTGGGCGGGCAGCTCGGAGTTGCCGATGACCGAGCCCAGGTTGAGCTTCAGGTCCTTGGCGTAGTCCGGTATGGCGGACTTCAGGGTGTCGAGGGACATCTCGGATCACTCTCCGGCGAGCAGCTTGACCGGGTCGAGGGTCTCCTCGCCCTTGGTCCAGTTGCAGGGGCACAGCTCGTCGGTCTGCAGGGCGTCCAGGACCCGCAGGACCTCCTTGGGGTTCCGGCCGACGGAGCCGGCGGTCACCATGGAGAACTGGATCTCGTTGTTCTGGTCGACGATGAAGACGGCACGCTTGGCGAAGCCCTCCTCGTCCTCGATGCCGAGGTCCCGCATCAGCTCGTGCTTGGAGTCCGCCATCATCGGGAAGGGCAGGTCACGCAGGTCGTCGTGGTCCTTGCGCCAGGCGTGGTGGACGAACTCGGAGTCGCCGGAGAAGCCGAGGACCTGGGCGTCGCGGTCGGCGAACTCGTCGTTCAGCTTGCCGAAGGCGGCGATCTCGGTCGGGCACACGAAGGTGAAGTCCTTGGGCCAGGCGAAGATCACCTTCCACTTGCCTTCGTAGGTCTTGTGGTTGATCTTCTCGAACTCCTTGCCCTTCTCCAGCGAGACGCAGGCGGTCAGTTCGAACTCGGGGAACTTGTCACCGACAGTGAGCACACGCTCTCCTTGCAGCGAAGAAACACCCGGTTTGCAGGTGTTTCCCATGGGTTGGACGTTGACGATGTTGGCACACGGTGCATTGATTACGGAAATAGCTACACTCGGTCGGGTTGATCGGAGGTAGTTATCAGTACTGTCGGCAAGCCGAGGCAGCCCAGCCTCGCCCAGCTCAGGGCCTTCGCGGCCGTCGCCGAGCACCTGCACTTCCGGGACGCGGCCGCCGCGATCGGCATGAGCCAGCCCGCGCTGTCGGGTGCGGTGTCCGCCCTGGAGGAGACACTCGGTGTCACCCTCGTCGAGCGTACGACGCGCAAGGTGCTGCTCTCGCCCGCCGGCGAGCGGCTCGCGGTGCGCGCCAAGGCGGTGCTCGCGGAGGTCGGGGCGCTCATGGAGGAGGCCGAAGCGGTCCGGGCCCCGTTCACCGGCGCCCTGCGGCTCGGCGTCATCCCGACCGTGGCACCGTACGTGCTGCCGACCGTGCTGCGCCTGGTGCACGAGCGGTACCCGGACCTGGACCTCCAGGTGCACGAGGAGCAGACCGCCAGCCTGCTGGACGGGCTGGCGGCCGGCCGCCTCGACCTGCTGCTGCTCGCGGTCCCGCTCGGAGTGCCGGGCGTCACCGAGCTGCCCCTGTTCGACGAGGACTTCGTCCTGGTCACCCCGCTCGACCACTGGCTCGGCGGCCGGGAGGGCGTGCCGCGCGAGGCGCTGCGCTCGCTGAACCTGCTGCTGCTCGACGAGGGGCACTGCCTGCGCGACCAGGCCCTCGACATCTGCCGCGAGGCCGGGCGCGCGGACGTGCCGGCGACGACGACCGCCGCCGGGCTGTCCACGCTGGTGCAGCTGGTGGCCGGCGGTCTGGGGGTGACGCTGCTGCCGCGCACCGCGGTCCGGGTGGAGACCGCCCGGTCCTCCCAGCTCCTCACCGCGTCCTTCGCCGATCCGGCGCCGACGCGGAGGATCGCGCTGGCGATGCGGGCGGGGGCGGCGCGGGCGGAGGAGTACGAGGAGCTGGCGACGGCGCTGCGGGGCGCGGTCCGGGAACTCCCGGTCCGCGTCGCGGAGTAGCCCGCCTCCTGGGGGCTGCCGCCCCAGACCCCCGCTTCGGCCTGAACGGCCTCGTCCTCAAACGCCGGACGGGCTGGCAAGTCAGCCCCTCCGGCGCTCGAGGAGCGGGGTCGGGGGCGGAGCCCCCGGGATGATCAGCTCCTCCGGCGTTTGAGGAGCGGGGGTGCGGGGGGCGGAGCCCCGGGTCGGGGCGGGAAAGGGCGGCGGGGGCGAGGAGCCCTACTCGGTGCGCAGGCCCTCCGGGCGCATCAGGCGCCACAGCGGGGCAGGCTCAGCAGGGTCACCGCCAGGACCACCGCGGCCCCGACCCCCGTCATCGACCACACGCTCGCCCAGTCGACCCGCACCGGCGTCGCCGACATCTTCAGCAGCGCCGCCCCAGCGTCAGCCCCACGGCGGAGGCCAGCAGCAGCCCCAGCCCGACCGGGATCGCGGTCTGCCACAGCACCGACAGGCTCAGCGTGCGCCGCCGTGTACCGAAGGCGACCAGCGCCGACAGCAGCTTCCTGCGCTCCCGCAACTGCTCCAGCTGCGACACCAGCAGACTCGCGCCGATCAGCGCCAGCACGCAGGCCGCGCCGACGAACAGCCCGGTGCGGATGGCGGCGAACCGGCCGGCCGTGTGCTGCGACGACCACATCAAGGGGTAGGCCATCGGGTCGATGGCCGCCGCCGTGTTGCGGACGTGCTCCGGCGCCTCCCGCACCGACCGGTCGAGCCGCAGGTAGAGCTGCCCGGACAGACCCGGCGCGGCCGCCGCCGGCAGCGCCTTCGGCGTGACCAGGAACCCGCCGGTCTCGCCGCCGGCCGGACCGACCCGCGGCTCCGCCTGCCGCAGGCCCTGCGGCACCGTCCAGGGGATCTCCTTCCCCTTCGGCGAGCCCTCGTAGCTGGCGTCGAGGTAGAGCGTCCGCCCCGCCGTGGCCAGCTTCGCGGTGTCGGTGTCGTACTCCGCCCGGGGAACGGCGAACACGTCGCCGTCCCGGCACGACGGCAGCCGGGCGATCCGGCGCAGCGCCGTGCAGTCGCCGACCGTCAGCTGGGCGCCCAGCTCGGGGTCGCGGCGGCGGTCGCCGAGGTAGCCCTCGGAGTAGGCGTACACCCCGCGCACCCCCGTCGTCGCGCGCATCCTCTCGGCGGCCGGCCCGACCGGCTCCTCCTCCGGCAGGCTGACCTGCATCTGCACCTGCGTCACATCGCGCCCGGTCTCCCGGGTGTACTGGTCGTCGACGCCCGCGAACAGCATCTGCAGGGCGATCGCCCCGGCGACGGCCACCGCGATGCCGTTGACCATGCGGGCCGCGGTGCCGCTGCTCAGCTGGAGGCGGCGCACCGCCAGCTGCCAGGCCACGGAGCCGGCGCCGAGCCGCGCGACGACGGTCTCCACCAGCCACGGCAGCAGCGCGGTGACCCCGACCAGCAGCAGGACCACACCGCCGGTCACCAGGTACTGGTTGAACTCCCCGTTCTCGCGGCCCTGGCCGAGCATCGGGTACAGCATCGCGAGCCCGCCCAGCGGCAGCAGCAGCCGCCACCACAGCCGGCGCCGCGCGGGCTTCGCCGTCCGCACCACGCCGAGCGGCTCGATGACCACGCCGCGCAGCGTGAACAGCGTCACCAGCACGGACGCCACCGGGACGGCCACCGCGACCAGCAGCGCGAGCAGCGGCGAGGGGTTCAGATAGCTCGGGAAGACGCTCACGTGGAAGACCTGCGCCCGGCCCGCCAGCTGCCGGCCGGCCAGGAAGAACACGGTGCCGAAGGCGAGTCCGAGTACCGCGCCGGCCAGCGCCTCGCCGGCGGCGATCCGCCGGGTCATCAGGCTGTCGGAGCCGACCAGCCTGAGCGCCGCGAGCCGCCGGTCGCGCCGCTCGCCGCCGAAGCGGACGGCGGCGGCGATGAAGACGGCCACCGGCATCAGCAGCACCACGAAGACGACCAGCACCAGCAGGAGCAGTACCGGATCCATCGGCTCGGAGGTGGCGTCCGGGTCGCCGAACCGGTCGATCCGGGCCACCCGGCCGCCGTCGATGTGCGGGGCGAGCCCCTCGGCGCCCCGGTAGAAGGCGAGTTCGGCCGAGCCGACCAGCCCCCTCTCGCCGATGGTGCCGACGATCCGCTCCGGCAGCCGCTCCCGCAGCAGCTTCCCGGCATCCGACTCCAGCAGCTCCCTCAGGGCGGGGGAGACCACCATCTCGCCCGCGTCCGGGAACTCCCGCACCCCGGGCGGGAGCGGCGCCCCCGGGCCCTCGGGTTCGAGTGCCCGGCCCCGTACCGAGTCGCCGTGGAAGTCGGTGTCGACCCGCGCGACCACCAGGGTGTCGTCGGCCTTGGGCAGCGGCTGCGCGCCGAAGACCAGGTCGGTGCGCGCGTTCTCCCGGGCGTCCCGGACGGCGAGCGCGTTGGGGATCGCCGTCGTCAGCAGCAGCAGCGCCACGCCGAGCCCGACGCCGACGGCCGTCAGCAGGACCCGGATCCAGCCCTCGCGCCCGCCGGTGAAGGCGAACCGGACGCCCATCTTGAGGTCCCCGGCCCACCGCCGCGCGCTCATACGGCGCGCTCCATGTCCCGGGACCTGCCGTCCCGGACGACGATCTCGCGGTCGGAGTAGGCCGCGACCCGCGCCTCGTGGGTGACCAGGACGACGGCGGCGTTGGTGGAGCGGGCGGCGTCCGTGAGCAGTTCCATGACGCGCTCGCCGTTGAGGGAGTCCAGCGCGCCGGTCGGCTCGTCGGCGAACAGCACGCGTGGGCCGGTCACCAGCGCGCGGGCCACGGCGACTCGCTGGCCCTGACCGCCGGACACCTCGCCGGGCCGCTTGCGGCGCAGGTCGTCGACCTCCAGCCGTTCCATCCAGGTGAGGGCGGCGCGCTCGGCCTCCTTGCGCGGCGTGCCGTTCAGCCGCAGCGGCAGGGCGACGTTCTCCACGCAGGTCAGCTCGGGGACGAGCTGCCCGAACTGGAACACGAACCCGAACTCCGAGCGCCTGAGCGCGCTGCGCTGGGTGTCGGTCATGGCGGACAGCTCCCGCCCGGCGTAGTGGATGGTCCCCGCGTCGGGGGTGACGATGCCGGCGAGGCAGTGCAGGAGCGTGGACTTGCCGGAGCCGGAGGGGCCCATCACGGCGACGACCTCGCCGGGGTGGACGGAGAACTCGGCGCCGTCGAGGGCGAGGGTGGGGCCGTAGGCCTTGCGCAGGCCCTCGGCGGCGAGCAGGGAACCGGCCGGAGTCATCGGGTCACCGCTTCCCGGAGCTTGTCGAGGCGTGCCGCGGTCAGCTCCAGCCAGCGCAGGTCGGCCTCCAGATGGAACAGGGCGTGGTCGCAGATGAGCTGGTCGGCCAGGTCGCCCTTGCGCTTGCGGTCGGTCAGGATGCGCATGCTGCGCAGGTGCTCCGAGCGCTGGTTGTCGAGGATGTCGGCGGCGTCGCGGTGGGTGAGCAGCGCGAGGACCACCTTCGTGTACAGCGTCGACTGGAGGTAGGGCTCGGGCTTCTCCGGCGTGGCGAGCCAGCGCGCGACGTCGGTGACGCCGGCGTCGGTGATGGCGTACCGCTTGCGCTCGGGGCCGCCGCCGGCCTCGATGCCGTCGACCTCGACCAGGCCGTTCTTCAGCAGCCGGGACATCGTCGAGTAGACCTGGCCGTAGTGCAGCGGCCGGTCGTGACCGAACTTCTCGTCGAAGGCCCGCTTGAGGTCGTAACCGTGGCGGGGCCCGGACTCCAGGAGTCCGAGGAGGGTGTGACCGATGGACATGCGAGCACTCTACACAGGGTGTATACGCGGGGTGTATACGCCGGGTGTGCAGCTCGTGGCGCGGTGTGCGTCGGCGCAGGTCGGAGCCGATTGTCACGGTTCCGTGACGCCTCGCCGGGCCTGGCGTGCGGGGGCCGGACGGGGCGCCCGGCGCCAAGGCGCGCCCGGCGCCAAGGCGCGCCCGGCGCCAGGGCGCGGCCGGTCCCCGGGCCGGCCGGCCGCCGGGCGGGAAGCCCCCTAGTCCTCCGGCGGAGCCTGCCGGTCCGTGGCCGGCGGGCGGCCGCGGCGCGGGATCGGGCCCGCCCCGCCGGGCAGCCGGCCGGCCTCGGCCAGGGCCCGGCGGAGCAGGAACTCGATCTGGGCGTTGGCCGACCGCAGCTCGTCGCCCGCCCATCGGGCCAGCGCCTCGTACACCAGCGGGTCCAGCCGCAGCAGCACCTGCTTGCGTCGCTGCGGCCGGCGCTGCGGCGCGGGTTCCTCCTCGGGCGCCGTCACTGGTAGAGCGTCCCGGTGTTGAGGACCGGCTGCGCGGCGCGGTCCCCGCACAGCACGACCATCAGGTTGGACACCATGGCCGCCTTGCGCTCCTCGTCCAGCTCCACGATGTCCTGCTGGGAGATCCGGGCGAGCGCCGCCTCGACCATGCCGACCGCGCCGTCCACGATCTGCCTCCGGGCCGCCACGACCGCCCCGGCCTGCTGGCGCTGGAGCATCGCCGAGGCGATCTCGGGCGCGTAGGCGAGGTGCGTGAAGCGGGACTCGATGATCTGCACACCGGCCGCCTCCACGCGCGCGTGCAGCTCGACCGCGAGCTTCTCGGTGATCTCCTCGGCGTTGCCGCGCAGCGAGAGACCGTCCTCCTCGTGGGCGTCGTAGGGGTACTCGATGGCGATGTGCCGCACGGCAGCCTCGGTCTGCGTGGAGACGAACTCGACGTAGTCGTCCACCTCGAAGGTGGCCTGGGCGGTGTCCTCGACCCTCCAGACCACGACCGCGGCCAGCTCGATCGGGTTGCCGTAGGCGTCGTTGACCTTCAGCACCGCGGTCTCGTGGTTGCGCACGCGCGTGGAGATCTTCGTGCGCGAGGTGAGGGGGTTCACCCAGCGCAGGCCGTCCTGCCGGATCGTGCCCCGGTACCGCCCGAAGAGCTGCACCACCCGCGCCTCGCCCGGCGCCACCATGTTCAGTCCGCTCATGGCGAGGACCGAGGCGAGGGCGACCACGATGCCGCCGACGATGAGCGCCGCCTTGCCGCCCGTGCCGGCGACGGCCGTCGCGCCGGCGACCAGACCGCCGCCGGCCAGCAGCCCCACCAGCCCGAGCAGCAGGGCGAGTCCGCCGCCCACGCTGTGCGCGGGAACTCCCGGACGCGCGGCTCCGGCATCTCCGGGACGTCCGCGGCGGCCTGTGTCTCCTGTGCGGGCATGGGCGCTCCCCCTCCGATCCGTGCGCCCGCACGGGTCCGTACCCCGGGCCGAGCGCTGTCTTCGTTCTATCCAAGTGCTATCACTTTACCTCGCTGCGGCAACCCTGCACCCCTCTCGCACGTCGGTTCCATCGGGGCGGGTGCTGATTCTCACGTCCGTAAAAGACCGGATCGGCCGCCCTTTGTCGTATCTGACGGTGTTAGCTTTCTGAGCTGACCTGCCGGCGAAACCTGTGTGACGACTGAGCACACATGAGCGAAGCGGAGCGGACCGGATCCATGGGACGGGCGGAAGAGAGAAGAGCGAGGCAGCGCGGTGGCCGCCGCGCGGCGCCGAAGCGCGGCCGCTCGTCGGGCGCGGCCGGCCGCAGCGGCATACGCCGGCTCTTCACCTGGAAGAAGATCCTCGGCACGTTCTTCGGTCTGTGCCTGCTCGGCATGGGCGCCTTCGTCGTGCTGTACATGGTGATCGACATCCCGCCCGCCAACTCCGAGGCGAAGCTGCAGAGCAACGTCTACAAGTACAGCGACGGCACGGTCCTCACCCGGGACGGCGACCGCAACCGTGAGATCGTCGACCTGGCCAAGGTGCCCAAGGAGGTCCAGCACGCCTTCGTCGCCGCCGAGAACAAGACCTTCTACAAGGACGCCGGCGTCGACCTGAAGGGCACCGCGCGCGGCGTGTTCAACACGCTCACCGGCAAGGGCGCGCAGGGCGGTTCGACCATCACCCAGCAGTACGTCAAGAACTACTACCTGACGCAGGACCAGACCGTCACGCGCAAGCTGAAGGAGCTGGTCATCTCGCTCAAGCTGGACCGGGAGAAGTCCAAGGACTACATCCTCGCCGGCTACATGAACACCAGCTACTACGGCCGCGGCGCCTACGGCATCCAGGCCGCCGCGCAGGCCTACTACCGCGTCGACGCCGAGGACCTCACCGTCGAGCAGGGCGCCTACCTGGCCGCACTGCTCCAGGCGCCGAACCAGTACGACTGGGCGATCGCCAGCGACACCGGCAAGAAGATGGTCCAGCAGCGCTGGAACTACGTGCTGGACAACATGGTCGAGATGAAGTGGCTCGACGCCTCCGAACGGCAGGGCATGACGTTCCGGAGCCGAAGGAGCCCAAGCCGTCCGCCGGGCTGAAGGGCCAGGCCGGCTACCTGGTGGAGGCGGCCAACGCGGCGCTGAAGCGGCAGCTGGTCGCCGACGGCACGGCCGAGGACATGAAGCAGGCCGACGCCCTCGTCGAGGCCGGCGGCTGGAACATCACGCTCAACATCGACAAGAAGAAGCAGGACGCGCTGGAGAAGGCCGTCAAGACCCGGCTGACCAGCAAACTCGACCCGGAGGCGCGCCAGGTCGACGCCGATGTCCAGGCCGGTGCCGTCTCCGTGGACCCGAAGACGGGCGGGGTGGTGGCCCTCTACGGCGGCGAGGACTACCTCAAGCACTTCACGAACAACGCCACCCGCGAGGACTACCAGCCCGCCTCCACCTTCAAGCCCGTGGTCCTGGCCGCCGCCGTGGACGGCGACGCCGAGACCCAGGACGGCGTGCCGATCACCGCGAACACCGTCTACGACGGTGACAGCCGGCGCCCGGTCGTGGACAACGGCCGCAAGGTCGGCTTCGCGCCCCCCAACGAGGACGACGTCGACTACGGCGACATCACCGTCCAGGAGGCGATGAACAAGTCGGTCAACTCCGTCTTCGCCCAGATGGGCATCGACGTCGGCATGGACGAGGTCGTCGACGTCGCCGGCAGGCTCGGCATGGAGACCGAGGGCATGGAGGCGGTGCCCGCGCAGACCCTGGGCAGCATGGGCGCGAGCCCGCTGGAGATGGCCGGTGTCTACGCCACCCTCGCCAACCACGGCGAGAAGATCACCCCGGCCCTGGTCAAGTCCGCCGAGCACAGCACCCGCACGGTCGAGTTCCCGGACCCGGTCGGCGAGCAGGTCATCAGCCGCCAGGCCGCGGACACGGTGACGTCCGTGCTGACCGGCGTGGTCAACGACGGCACGGCCCGCAAGTCCGTGCGGGACAACCCGCTGCGCGGCGGCCAGCAGGTCGCGGGCAAGACGGGTACGTCCGACAACAACAAGTCGGCCTGGTTCAGCGGCTTCACACCGGAGCTGGTCACCTCCGTCGGGCTGTTCGGCGAGGACAGCAAGACCCGCGCGCAGGTCCCGATGTACAAGGCCGGCGGCGTCCCGTACCGCGTCAACGGCGGTGGCTTCCCGGCGGAGATCTGGGCGGCGTACACCTTCGGCGTCATGGACGGCGTCAGCGAGTTCGAGCTGGACACCAAGCAGGGCGCGGCCGTGCAGCCGAGCACCACGCCGTCGCAGTCCCGGTCGCCGTCGCAGAGCCCGTCCGAGTCGCCGTCGTCCCAGGCGCCCTCCTCCGAGCCGCCGGCGTCCGAGGAGCCCAGCTCCGAGCCGCCGTCGCAGACGCCGTCCGGGACGCCCTCGTCGACCCCGCCGACCACCTCGCAGTCCCCGGAGCCGCCCACGGACGGCGAGTCCCCGGGCGACGACGACAACCCGCTGCTGCCCAACGGCGACCGGGGAAGCGGGACCGCCAGGAGGAGTGAGCCACCGGGGCCCGTCGACAGGCCGGAGGGGCGCCCGGTGACCACCGGGCGCCCCTCGCCTGCCGGGACCCCTCCCGGGGTCAGCCCCGGTTCAGCTCGAACCAGACCACCTTGCCGGTGCTCAGCCGGGTCGCCCCCAGCGCCGGGCCAGCCGGTTGACCAGGTACAGGCCGCGCCCGCCCTCGTCGGTGGCCCGCGCCTGCCTCAGCCGCGGCAGCTGCGGCACGTCGTCACCGACCTCGCAGCGCAGCACGTCGGTGCGCAGCAGCCGCAGGGTCACCGGCCGGGTCGCGTACCGCACGGCGTTGGTGACGACCTCGCTGACCAGAAGCTCCACCGAGTCGCTCAGCTCGTCCAGGCCCCAGCGGGCCAGCGCCCGCCGGGCCAGCCGCCGGGCACGGCCGGGCGCGGCGTCCTCCGGCTCCAGGAACCAGTACGCCACGTCGCTCGGCGCGATCCCGTCGAAACGGGCGGCGAGCAGCGCGATGTCGTCGTCCCGGTCGCCCGGGCCGAGCATGTCCAGCACCTCGTCGCACAGCGCCTCCAGCGGCGGCGGATGGTCCGGCCCGGTCAGCTGCGCGGTCGCGGCGAGCTTCTCCCGCAGCTGCTCTATGCCGGTCCACACGTCGCGGAGCCGGGACTCCACCAGCCCGTCCGTGTACAGCAGCAGGGTGCCGCCGGCCGGGGCGTCCAGCTCCACCGCCTCGAAGTCCACACCGCCGACACCGATCGGCGCGCCCGCCGGGACGCGCAGCACCTCGGCCCGGCCGCCCAGGTGCAGCAGCACGGGCGGCGGATGGCCCGCGTTGGCGATGGTGATGCGGTGCGCCACCGGGTCGTACACCGCGTACAGGCAGGTGGCCATGCGGTCGGTGCCCAGCCGCTGGGCCTGCTCGTCGAGGTGGTGCAGCACCTCCTGCGGCGGCAGGTCGAGACCGGCCAGGGTCTGCGCGGTGGTGCGCAGCTGCCCCATGATCGCCGCCGAGGTCATGGAGTGGCCCATCACGTCGCCGACCACGAGGGCGACCCGGCTGCCGGGCAGCGGGATCGCGTCGTACCAGTCGCCGCCGACGCGCGCGGTCTCGGCGGCCGGGAGGTAGCGGGACGCCAGCCGCACACCGGTGCAGCGCGGCAGGTGCTCGGGCAGCATCGTGCGCTGCAGCTCGTCGGCGATGTACGCCTCGCGGCCGTACAGCACCGCCTTGTCGATGCCGAGCGCGCTGTGCGTGGCGAGCTGCGCGGCCACGAGCAGGTCGTCCGGTTCGAACGCGATGCGCTCCGGGCGGCGCAGGAACAGCGCCGCCCCGATCACCCGGCGCCGGCCGCGCAGCGGCGCCAGGATCGCCCGCCGGCCGCCGGGCACGGTGAACTCGCAGCCATCGCCGAGCAGTTCGGGCAGCGCGGCGCGGGCGGCGGGGTGTCCGTGAACACCGGACGCACCCCGCGCAGCACCTCGGCCAGCGCACTGCCCGGCCGTACCTCGCACAGTTCGGCGCCGACCGAGTCCAGCTCCGACGGCTCCGGCTGGGCCGGGGGCACGAAGCCGCCCTCGGTGTCCCGCTCGGCCGGGATCCGGTCGGTGCGGCGCAGCCGCAGCACCAGCGGGCCGGTGGGACGCTCGTCGCCGACCGGCAGCGGCTCGCGCAGGTAGACGAGGATCGCGTCGGCGAAGGTCGGCACGGTCGCCCGGCACAGGCCCATCACGATCTCGTCCAGGTCCATGCCGCGGGCGATCCGCCGGGTCGCGGCACCCACGAAGCGCAGCCGGTCCCCGTCCCGCCGCATCGGCGTGGGCCGGCCCGGCACCGGCTGCCGGCCGGTGCGCCGCTCCTGCGCGGGGGACCGGTCGCCGGGGCGGCCGTCCGGCTCGGCGCCCGGCTGCGCCGGGATGGACTCGGCCGCCGGCCGCGGACGGTGCGTGTCGGGCTCGGGACCGGCGCCGGGCTGGGCGTGCTCCGGGACACCGCCCGACGGGGCCGCCTCCGGCGCGTCCGAGGAGGCGGGGCGGCCGGCGGGGGCGCGGCCGGGAGGCGGGGCCGGCCGGTGTCTCGCCGGTGCGGCCCGGGCCGGCAGGGCGGCCTGCGGGGCGCGCGGTGGCACCGGGGTACGCAGCAGCGCCCGCGGGGATCCGCGGGGCGACGCCCGGCTGGGGGCGCTCGAAGGAGATCGGGTGCTCCGTCACGCGTGTCGAATCCATCCGTCTGCGACTGCGCGCCGCGCGTGCAGTTCGTCCCGCAGAAGTCCCGATACCCGGAACACGTGCCCCGGGAACTGATTGCCCTCGTACCTCTCGCTCACGTCCTGCCGCCCCTCGGTGACGATCGGTCAAGCCCGCCGCATGCTCCGGAAGTTGCCGCCGTGCGCACTTGCGGAGGACGATCCTACGTTTCTTGCCGGGGGGCGCATCAAGGGTCTCATGAGGACACGTGCGCGGGCGTACGATCCCAGTCCTCCGGCAGCGACGGTACCGGCCAGGACGGATCGGGGCGCCAGTTCTCCCAGCCGTCCGGGAACGGCGGCCCCCAGGCGCCGATCACCTCCACCGCCGCCCGGCCCGCCCGCCGGACCCGCTCGGCCTGCGCGGAGTCCATCAGGCCGTCCCGCTGCGCCTGCGCGAACTCGTCCTCGTCCCGCCAGTGCCAGCTGCGGTCCGGGTGCACCGAGATGTCCAGAAAATGGTCCTCGGAGTCGACGCCGCCGGACCAGCGGGCCAGCGGCTCCTCCAAGTTGACGTACCAGTTCTTGAACCGCCACCCCGGCTCCCAGAACAGCCACACCGACCACGGCTCGCCCGGCCGGGCCAGCTTCAAAACGCCGGTGCCGAACCACCGGTCGCGCTGCACGCCGCGCGGCTTGGTGTAGCGCGACGCCAGCGGTTCGCGGTGCACCGGCGTGCCGTCCGCGAGCACCGGCTTCACGCACTCCGTGCCCGGCGCCAGCCACACGGCGAGCAGCCCCGGATCGTCCCGGACGACGGTGACGGGCCGGGCGATGTGGATGTGCCGCCCGCCGTTCTCCCGGTACCGCCACAGGATCTGGGTCCCCGGCGCCCAGTGGGACGCCGCAGCCGCCGGACCGGTGGCGGCCACCGCCGCCGCGCCCGCGTCCGCCGCCGTGCTCACCGCTTCACCGTCTGCCATGGCCAGATATTAGGTGCCCCGGGCATACGACGCTGCGGCGGCCGTCACGGCCGCCGGCCGGCCCGGACCGCTCACGGGCGGGTCATCCGCAGCACGTCCAGCGCCTCGTCCAGCTGCTCCTCGGTGAGGTCGCCGCGCTCCACATAGCCGCTGTCGACCACGACCTGACGGATCGTCTTGCGTTCCTCGAGCGCCCTCTTGGCGACCTTCGCGGCCTCCTCGTAGCCGATGTACTTGTTGAGCGGCGTCACCACCGACGGCGAGGACTCGGCGTACTCGCGGGCCCGCTCCCGGTCCGCGACGATCCCGTCCACGGTCCGGTCGGCGAGCAGCCGGGAGACGTTCGCCAGCAGCCGCACCGACTCCAGCACGTTCTTGGCGATGACCGGCAGCATGACGTTCAGCTCGAAGTTGCCCGAGGCGCCGGCGGTGGCGATGGTCGCGTCGTTGCCGACGACCTGGGTGGCGACCATGAGCACCGCCTCCGGGATCACCGGGTTGACCTTGCCCGGCATGATCGAGGAACCCGGCTGGAGATCGGGGAGCCGGATTTCGGCGAGGCCGGTGCGCGGCCCCGACGACATCCACCGCAGATCGTTCGCGATCTTCGTCAGCCCGACGGCGATGGTCCGTAGCTGCCCGCTGGTCTCCACGATGCCGTCCCGGGCGCCCTGCGCCTCGAAGTGGTCGCGCGCCTCCGTCAGCGGCAGCCCCGTCGTGTGGGCCACCTCCTCGATGACAGCGGCGGAGAAGCCGGGCGGGGTGTTGATGCCGGTGCCGACGGCGGTGCCGCCGAGCGGCAGCTCGGCCAGCCGGGGGAGCGACGCGCGGAGCCGCTCGACGCCGTACCGCACCTGGGCGGCGTACCCGCCGAACTCCTGGCCCAGGGTGACGGGCGTGGCGTCCATGAGGTGCGTCCGCCCCGACTTCACGACGTCCGCGAACTCCTCGGCCTTGCGTTCCAGCGCGGCGGCCAGGTGCTCCAGGGCGGGGACGAGGTCCCGGGTGACGGCGGCGGTGGCGGCGATGTGGATGGACGACGGGAAGACGTCGTTGGACGACTGGGAGGCGTTGACGTGGTCGTTCGGGTGCACCTCCCGGCCGAGCCGCTCACTGGCCAGGGTGGCGAGGACCTCGTTGGCGTTCATGTTGGACGAGGTGCCGGAGCCGGTCTGGAACACGTCGACCGGGAAGTGCTCGTCCCACCGGCCCTCGGCGACCTCGGCCGCGGCCTCCTGGATCGCGGCGGCGACCTCCTCGTCCAGCACGCCCAGCTCGGCGTTGACCTTCGCCGCGGCTCCCTTGATGCGGGCGAGGGCCTCGATGTGGGCGCGTTCGATGCGCTGGCCGGAGACGGGGAAGTTCTCCACCGCCCGCTGGGTCTGGGCCCGCCACTTGGCGTGGGCCGGGACCCGGACCTCGCCCATGGAGTCGTGCTCGATGCGGTATTCGCTCATACCGGGTACAGCGCACCGACAGTGACGGATGTTCCACCGCAGACACTCCCTCACCCCCAGGGGCTCCGCCCCGAACCCCCGCTCCTCAAACCCCGGAGGGGCTGATCACCCAGGGGCTCTGCCCCGGACCCCGCTCCTCAAACGCCGGAGGGGCTGATTACCCGGGGGCTCTGCCCCGGACCCCTGCTCCTCAAGCGCCGGAGGGGCTGAGAAACCAGCCCGTCCGGCGTTTGAGGACGAGGCCGTTCAGGCCGAAGCGGGGGGCTGGGGCGGCAGCCCCGGGGTCGGGAACGGGAAGGGGCGGCGGGGGCGAGGAAACCCGGCGCCCCCGAAGGGCTACGCCAGCCCCGGTCCCCGGACCGGGATCGTCGTGAAGGTCGGCGCCGGCGCCGGATCCTGGAAGAAGTCGTTGCCCTTGTCGTCCACGACGATGAACGCCGGGAAGTCCTCGACCTCGATCTTCCAGACGGCCTCCATCCCCAGCTCCTCGTACTCGACGACCTCGACCTTCTTGATGCAGTCCTGCGCCAGCCGCGCCGCCGGCCCGCCGATGGACCCGAGGTAGAAGCCACCGTGCGCGGCACACGCGTCGGTGACCTGCTTGCTCCGGTTGCCCTTGGCGAGCATCACCTTGGAGCCGCCCGCGGCCTGGAACTGCTCGACGTAGGAGTCCATGCGCCCGGCCGTGGTCGGGCCGAAGGAGCCGGAGGCGTAGCCCTCGGGCGTCTTCGCCGGGCCGGCGTAGTACACCGGGTGGTCCTTCAGGTACTGCGGCATCTCCTCACCCGCGTCCAGCCGCTCCTTGATCTTGGCGTGCGCGATGTCACGGGCCACGACCAGCGGACCGGTCAGCGACAGCCGGGTCTTGACCGGGTACTTGGTCAGCTCGGCGAGGATGGCGTCCATCGGCTGGTTGAGGTCGATCTTGACGACGTCGCCCTCGGACTCCAGGTGCTCGTCCGTGGTGTCCGGCAGGAACCGCGCCGGGTCCGTCTCCAGCTGCTCCAGGAAGACGCCCTCGGCGGTGATCTTCGCGACGGCCTGCCGGTCGGCGGAGCAGGACACGGCGATGGCGACGGGCAGGACGCGCCGTGCCGCGGCAGCCGCACCACGCGCACGTCGTGGCAGAAGTACTTGCCGCCGAACTGCGCGCCGATCCCGATCTTCTGCGTCAGCTCGAAGACCTTCTCCTCCAGCTCCTTGTCCCGGAAGCCGTGCCCCAGCTCCGAGCCCTCGGCGGGGATCTCGTCCAGGTAGTGCGCGGAGGCGTACTTGGCGGTCTTCAGCGCGTACTCGGCGGACGTGCCGCCGACGACGATCGCCAGGTGGTACGGCGGGCAGGCGGCCGTACCGAGCGAGCGGATCTTCTCCTCCAGGAACTTCATCATGGAGGCCTCGTTCAGGACGGCCTTCGTCTCCTGGTACAGGAACGACTTGTTGGCCGAGCCGCCGCCCTTGGCCATGAACAGGAACTTGTAGGCGCCGCCGTCGGTCGCGTACAGCTCGATCTGGGCGGGGAGGTTGGAGCCGGTGTTCTTCTCCTCCCACATGGTCAGCGGCGCCATCTGCGAGTAGCGCAGGTTGAGATTCTGGTAGGCGTCGTAGATGCCGCGGCTCAGGGCCTCCTCGTCCCGGCCCTCGGTCAGCACGTTCTGCCCGCGCTTGCCCATGACGATCGCCGTGCCGGTGTCCTGGCACATGGGCAGCACGCCCGCCGCCGCGATGTTCGCGTTCTTCAGCAGGTCGAGCGCGACGAACTTGTCATTGCTGGACGCCTCGGGGTCGTCGATGATCCGGCGCAGCTGCGCCAGGTGCGCCGGGCGCAGGTAGTGCTGGATGTCGTGGATGGCCTCCTCGGCCAGCTTGCGCAGCGCCTCCGGCTCCACCTTGAGGAACGTCCGCCCGTCGGCCTCGAAGGTGGAGACACCTTCGGAGGTCACCAGCCGGTACGGGGTGGTGTCCTCCCCCATGGGGAGCAGATCGGTGTACGCGAACTCAGGCATGGCGCCCATTCCTCACTCACGGCAGACAGCGGCTGGCCTCCATTGGCAGCGCCCACCAGCGTAGAACCTGCGTCCGGCCGGGAGCTTGTGAGGTAAGGCTCAGTTCGTCGCACTTCGCGGCCCCCGCCCTCTAGTCGCGATCTATCGCGTTTGGGTACGCTGCTGTCGTGGACCTACAGAAGCACGCCCGCCCGCAGGACCCCGCCCCCCGCGCCGCCGCGCCGGACGCCGCCGAGCTGCGCGCCTCGGACGCCGACCGCGACCGCATCGCCGACATGCTGCGCGAGGCCCTCGCCGAGGGCCGCCTGACCGCCGACGAGCACGCCGAGCGCGTCGAGGGCGTGCTGGCCGCCAAGACGGTCGGCGAGCTGGACGTCTTCGTCCGCGACCTGCCGGCCGCGCACCGGGGCCCGGCGCCCCGGGTGCCGGCACCGGCCCGCCCGGCCGCCGACGCCCTGCCGGCCGTCGCCGACGACAACGTGGTCGCGGTCTTCAGCGCCGCCGTCCGCAAGGGCCGCTGGCGCGCGGGCCGCCGCATCCACGCGTACGCCGTCTTCGGCAGCGTGGAGATCGACCTCAGCGAGGCGATGTTCGAGTACCAGCAGGTCGTCGTCAAGGCGTTCTCGGTCTTCGGCAGCGTCGAGATCCGCGTCCCGGAGAACGTGTCGCTGCGCGGCACCGGCGGCGGCGTCCTGGGCGCCTTCGAGGTGGACACGCTCGACTCCGACGAGCCCGAGGCCCCCGTCGTCTACGTCGACGGGTGGGCCGTCCTCGGCAGCGTCGAGGCGCGCCCGAAGCGGGGCAAGCTCGTCGCGGACATCCTCGACCGGGTGCAGCGCAAGGTGGACCGGAGCCTGCGCAAGCACCTGTGACCGGCCGATGACCATTGGCGGTCGTGAAGACGGCCGGGCGGCGGCGACGACCGCCCGGGGCCGCACCGGGCCGTGAGGACGCCGGGCGGTGGTCCGGAACTCTGTGCATAGGCGCGCGTACAGCGGGTAGGCCTTGACGCATCGTCTCTCGCTCGCGAAGCCGTCGTCAGGAGTAGACCGTGCTGCAAACGCCGCATTCGTCCCTGCAGGTAGCTGCTGTTCCGGCCCAGCGGGTGCCGGGGCGGGACAGGGACCAAGACGCTCCGTGGCACACCGAGGCGGTGTGCCGGCGCGACGAGGCCGGCCTGTTCTTCGCGCCGTCCAAGGAACCCACGGCCGCCCGGCTGTCCCGCGAGGAGGCGGCCAAGCGCGTCTGCGCGCGCTGCCCGGTCATGGTCGAGTGCCGCGAGCACGCTCTGCTCCAGCCCGAGCCGTACGGCGTCTGGGGCGGCCTGACGGCCGCCGAGCGCCGGGTCGTCCTCGCCCGGCGCCGCCGCCGCGAGCTGGAGCTGAAGAAGACGGCCCGCGCGGCGCGCATAGCGGCGGCCGGTTAGCCGTACGAACGTCACGAGGGCGCCCCCTCCGCACAGGGGGGCGCCCTTCGCGCTGCCGGCGGGCTCGACCGGCCCGCGGATCTCTCGGCCGCCCGGCGCGGGCGGCGGCGTCACTTCGCCCGGTCGAAGTCGATCGCGCTGTACGCCCGCAGCTTGCTCAGCCGGTGCTCGGAGTCGATCCGCCGGACCGTGCCCGACCGCGAGCGCATGACGATGGACGACGTCGTCGCCGTCTCGGCCCGGTACCGCACGCCGCGCAGCAGCTCTCCGTCGGTGATGCCGGTCGCGGCGAAGAAGACGTTGTCCCCGGAGACCAGGTCGTCCGTGGTCAGCACGCGGTCCAGGTCGTGCCCGGCGTCGAGCGCCCGCTGCCGCTCCTCGTCGTCCTTGGGCCACAGCTTGCCCTGGATGGTGCCGCCGAGGCACTTGACGGCGCACGCCGAGATGATGCCCTCGGGGGTGCCGCCGACGCCGAGCAGCAGGTCGATGCCGGTGCCCTCGCGCAGCGCGAGGATGGAGCCGGCCACGTCACCGTCGGAGATCAGCTTGATCCGCGCGCCGGTCTCCCGGATCTCCTGGATCAGGCCCTCGTGCCGCGGCCGGTCCAGGATGACGACGGTGACGTCCTCGGGCGTGGAGCGCTTGGCCTTGGCGACCCGGCGGATGTTCACGGACACCGGCGCGTCGATGTCGACGAAGTCGGCCGCCTCCGGCCCGGTGACCAGCTTGTCCATGTAGAAGACCGCGGACGGGTCGAACATCGAGCCGCGCTCGGCCGCGGCCAGCACCGCGATCGCGTTCGTCATGCCCTTGGCGGTCAGGGTGGTGCCGTCGATCGGGTCGACGGCGATGTCGCACTCGGGCCCGGTCCCGTCACCGATGCGCTCGCCGTTGAAGAGCATCGGGGCCTCGTCCTTCTCGCCTTCCCCGATGACGACCACGCCGTTCATCGACACGGTGGAGACGAGGGTCCGCATGGCGCGCACCGCGGCACCGTCGGCGCCGTTCTTGTCCCCGCGGCCGACCCACCGGCCGGCGGCCATCGCCGCGGCCTCGGTCACACGGACCAGTTCCAGGGCGAGGTTGCGGTCGGGGGCCTCGGAGGGGACGTCCAGCTCGGACGGCAGATGATGCTCGGTCATCGGAGCGCACCTTTCTGATACGACGACGGCCGGATGAGGGTGTTGGCCACGACTCTATCGTTAGGCAGACAAAATGAGCAGGGGACCCCACGGATGAGCGCTCGGGGACCTGCGACGATAGGGGGCGTGGCAGGTACGAAAGGCAAGCAGAAGACGGCTCGGGACATGGTCCTGTCGATGGGCGTCATCGTCCTCGCGGGGCTGGTCATGTGGCTCTTCATCCCGCACGAGGACGGAAAGCCGACCTCAAGCGGGTCGACTACCGGGTGGAGCTGCTGACCGCGCGCCGCGCCGCGCCGTACCCGGTGGCGGCGCCCGAGGGGCTGGCCGAGGAGTGGAAGCCGACGTCGGTCCGCTACCGGGGCGAGGACTCCGCCACCTGGCACCTCGGCTTCCACACCGAGCGCGGCGAGTACGTGCAGGTGCAGCAGTCGACGCAGAAGCCGGCGGAGTTCATCGAGGAGGCCACCCAGGGCGCCCGCGAGACGGAGCGCACCGAGGAGATCGGCGGCCGGACGTGGACCCGGTACGAGGGCGGCCGGTACGACGCCCTGGTGCTCGAGGACACCGAGGGCGTCGAGGGCGCGACGACGGTCGTGGCGGGCACGGGCTCGTTCGAGCAGCTGACGACGATGGCGGCGGCACTGAAGATGGCGTGAGCCGCGCCGCCGCGCACGAGGAAGGCCCCGGCTGCGTGCCGGGGGCCTTCGTCGTACGCCGCGGGGCGCGGGCGCCGGTGCTCAGACCGTCGTGACGACCTGCTCGTACGCCAGGCGCGGGGAGCGCGGGAACCAGGCGTCGGGGCCGGGGCGGCCGATGTTGACCACCATCAGCGGCGTGTGGTCGTCGTCCAGGAACTCCTTGCGCACGCCCTCGAAGTCGAGGCCGGTCATCGGGCCGGCGGCCAGACCGGCGGCGCGGACGCCGACGATGAAGTAGCCGGCCTGGAGGGCGGCGTTCAGCGCGGCGGAGTTCTCCCGGACCGGGCGCTCGCTGAAGAAGGCGTCCTTGGCCTGCGGGAAGTGCGGGAAGAGCTCGGGCAGCTCCTCGTGGAACTCGTTGTCCGCGGACAGGATCGCGACCAGCGGGGCGGCGGCGGTCTTGGGCCGGTTGCCCTCGGCCATGTGCCGGACCAGGCGCTCGCGGGCCTCGGGGGAGCGGACCAGGGTGATGCGCAGCGGGGACTGGTTGAAGGCGGTCGGGCCGTACTTGACCAGGTCGTAGATCGCCTGCACCTGCTCGTCGGTCACCGGCTCGTCGGTGAAGGTGTTCGCGGTGCGCGCCTCGCGGAACAGCAGGTCCTGGGCGGCGGGGTCAAGAACGAGAGACATGCGTGATCTTTCTCGGGACTGCGTCGGGTCCGTCGTCGTACACGGATCCGCTGACACACATGACCGTACGCCAAAGAAGTTCAACCTTCAACCAAAAGAAGGGTGTCCCAGATCACCCCTCATGACAGGGGCGCGGGGACTGCGCGAGCAACCACGACGAACCGGCACACGCACACGGCGAGCCACCGCCCCTCAGGGACGCGGGGAACTGCGCGAGCAACCACGGATCACCGGCACCGCACCAGCGGCGAGCCACCACCCCTCAGGGGCGCGGGAACTGCGCGAGAAACCACCCCAGCCCGCACCCGCCGCCCCGCAGAACCCCCGAAAACCTCAGGCGTCCCCCGCCTCCTGGCCGCCCTCGGCCAACGCGGCGTCGAGCCGCGCACGCGCCCCGTCCAGCCGCCGCCGGCAGATCTTCGCCAGCTCCTCGCCCCGCTCCCACAGCGCGAGCGACTCCTCCAGCGACGTACCCCCCGCCTCCAGCCGCCGCACGACCTCGATCAGCTCGTCGCGGGCCTGCTCGTACCCGAGCGCCTCGTCCCGGGCCGCCGCCGTCTGCTCCACCTCGCTGGTCATCCCCACACCCTACGCATCGACTCGTACAGAGAACTCACCCTCGGCCACCCGCGCCCGCAGCGCCTCCCCGGCCGTCACCTCGCCCGGGTCGCGCACGGCATGCCCGTCGGCCCGCTGCAGCACCGCATACCCCGCTTGAGCGTCGCGGCGGGGGAGAGCGCCACCACACGCGCGTGCGTGTGCGTCAGCTCGGAGTCGGCACGGTCCAGGTGATGCCGCAGGGTGCGCCGGCAGCGCTCCAGCAGCCCGGTCACCTGCTCCGCCCGTTCCTCGATCATCCGGTGCGGATCCTCTATCGAGGGCGGGCCAGCGCGTGCGCCAGGCCCGCTCCTCCCGTTCGAGGAACGCCTCCACGCACCGCCGCGCCCGGTCCCGCAGCAACCGCACCCGCTCGTACTCCTCGCCCACGTCCGGCACGACCTTCTTGGCCGCGTCGGTCGGGGTGGACGCCCGCAGGTCGGCGACATGGTCCAGCAGCGGATTGTCCGGCTCGTGCCCGATCGCCGACACCACCGGCGTCCGGCACGCCGCGACCGCCCGCACCAGCTGCTCGTCGGAGAACGGCAGCAGATCCTCCACGCTCCCGCCGCCCCGCGCGACGATGATCACGTCCACGTCGTCGATCGCGTCCAGCTCCTTCACCGCCTGCACGACCTGCGGCACCGCGTGCACGCCCTGCACGGCGACGTTGCGCACCTCGAAGCGGACGGCCGGCCAGCGGTGCCGCGCGTTCTCCAGCACGTCCCGCTCGGCCGCCGACGCCCGCCCGCACACCAGCCCCACCAGATGCGGCAGGAACGGCAGCGGCTTCTTCCGCTCCGGCGCGAACAGCCCCTCCCGCGCGAGCGCCTTCTTCAGCTGCTCCAGCCGGGCCAGCAGCTCCCCGACGCCCACCGGCTTGATCTCCGCGGCCCGCAGCGACAGCTGCCCGCGCGGCGCGTACCACTCCGGCTTGGCGTGCACCACCACCCGGGCGCCCTCGCCGACCAGATCGGCGACCGCGTCGAACACCTGCCGGTAGCAGGTGACGCTGACCGAGATGTCGTACGAGGGGTCGCGCAGCGTCAGGAACACCACACCGGCGCCCGGCCGCCGGGACAGCTGGGTGATCTGACCCTCGACCCACACCGCGCCGAGCCGGTCGATCCAGCCCCCGATGAGCCGCGACACCTCACCCACGGGCAGAGGGGACTCGGGACTCGTGTTCACCGCCATGCCGCGAGCGTAGTCGGCCGCACCGACATCGCCGCCGGGCTCACCCCTCGACCCGCCCCCGCTGCACCACCAGCACCACCAGGCCGACCGCCAGCCAGACCAGACCCACCAGCTGCGCCGTGCCCGACGCCTCCACGATCACCGCGACCGTGATCGCCGCACCGGCCACCGGCACCAGGACGTGCCGCCACCAGCTGAACCCGTCCCCGCGCCGCCGCACGGCGAACCATCCCACCACGCTCGCGTGCAGCAGCGTGAACGCGGTCAGCGCGCCGATGTCGACCACCGACACCAGATGGTCCATGCCGTCGTCCCGCCGGGCCGCCCACACCGCCGCGACCATGGTGATCACGGCCGACACGAGCAGCGCGACCCGCGGCACCCCGGAGAACGTCCGGGACAGCACCCCCGGCAGCCGCCGGTCCCGCCCCATCGCGAACAGCAGCCGCCCGGCCGCCGCCTGCCCGGCCAGGGCCGCGAACGCCGCTCCGATCGCCTTGCTCACCGCCACCAGGTCGTGCAGCCACGTCCCCACGGACGCGTCCACCGCGTCGTAGAACGCCGATCCCTGCCCGGCCGGCTCCGCCGCCAGCTCCGCCGACGACATCGGCGCCAGCAGCGCCGCCAGATACGTCTGCGCCACGAACAGCACGCCGGCCAGCGCCAGACAGAACAGCAGCGCCCGCGCCACCTTCGCCGAGCCTCCGGTCACCTCCTCCGCGAAGGTCGCGATCGCGTCGAAGCCCAGATAGGACAGGACCGCCACCGACACCGCGCCCACCACCGCGGACAGCGCGAACGCGCCCTGGGTGCCGTCCCCGGTCAGCGGCGACAGCCAGCCGCGCTCGGCGCCGTCGCGCGCGAGGACGACGAGCGCCGCCACCACGAACACCAGCAGGACGACCACCTCCATGGCGAGCACCCCGAAGCCCACCCGGGCCGCCGCCCGCACTCCCCACAGGTTCAGCAGCGTCGTGACGACGACCGCCAGCGCCGTCCACACCCACCGCGACACCTCCGGCACCAGCTCGTTCATCGCGATGCCGGAGAACAGATAGGCGACGGCCGGGATCAGGACGTAGTCCAGCATCGCCATCCAGCCGGCCACGAAGCCCGCGCCCTTTCCGAGCCCCACGCGCGCGTAGGCGAACACGGACCCCGCCTGGGGCACCACGCGCACCATCTGCGCGTAGCTGAACGCGGTGAACGCCATCGCCACCGTGGCGACGACGTACACCAGCGCCACCGCGCCGTGCGACTTGGCGTCCAGCGTGCCGAACACGCCCACCGGCGCCATGGGCGCGATGAACAGCAGCCCGTACACGACCAGGTCACGGAAGCCGAGGCTGCGCCTCAGCTCGTGCTCGCCGTGCGTTCCTCCAGTCAGCTGGCCCTGCGTGCCGGACCCGGACATCGCACCTCCGCCGTGCCTGCCGAAGACCCCCGGCGCCGGTCCCCCCGCCGATCCCGCCGCCGGTCTTCGTCGCTGATCTCCACCGCTCCCGTCAGTCTCCCCGGCGGCGCGGCCACGATGCGATCTTTGACCCGCCGAACGCGGCCTTACGATGGGTCCCATGACCGCTTCGCCTGGCCGCCGTGTCCTGCTCGCCGCCCCCCGTGGCTACTGCGCGGGTGTGGACCGCGCCGTGATCGCCGTCGAGAAGGCGCTGGAGCAGTACGGGCCGCCCGTCTACGTCCGGCACGAGATCGTCCACAACAAGTACGTCGTCCAGACCCTCGAGAAGAAGGGCGCCGTCTTCGTCGAGCAGACGGAGGAGGTCCCCCGGGGAACATCGTCATGTTCTCCGCGCACGGCGTCGCCCCCGTCGTCCACGAGGAGGCCCAGCGCGGCCGGCTCGCCACCATCGACGCGACCTGCCCCCTGGTGACCAAGGTCCACAAGGAGGCCGTCCGCTTCGCCAAGGAGGACTACGACATCCTCCTGATCGGCCACGAGGGCCACGAGGAGGTCATCGGCACCTCCGGTGAGGCCCCGACCACATCCAGCTGGTCGACGGCCCCGGCGACGTGGAGAAGGTCGAGGTCCGCGACCCGTCGAAGGTCGTCTGGCTCTCGCAGACCACCCTGTCCGTCGACGAGACCATGGAGACCGTCGACGCGCTGAAGGAGAAGTTCCCCCAGCTGATCTCCCCGCCGAGCGACGACATCTGCTACGCCACGCAGAACCGCCAGCTCGCCGTGAAGCAGATGGGCGCCGAGGCCGACCTGGTGATCGTCGTCGGCTCCCGCAACTCCTCCAACTCCAAGCGGCTCGTCGAGGTCGCCAAGCAGGCCGGCGCCCGGGACGCGTACCTGGTGGACTTCGCCGACGAGATCGACGAGGCCTGGCTGGAGGGCGTGACCACGGTCGGCGTCACCTCCGGCGCCTCCGTCCCCGAGGTCCTGGTCGAGCAGGTCCTGGAGTGGCTGGCGGAGCGCGGCTACGCGGACGTGGAGATCGTCAAGGCCGCCGAGGAGTCCATCACCTTCTCGCTGCCCAAGGAGCTGCGCCGCGACCTGCGCGAGGAGGCGGCCGCCCTGGTCGCCGAGCGGGGCGGTTCGGGCGCGTCGGGCACCCCGGGCACGTCGGCCGGGGCGTGACCGTCCGTCGCGGGTCGTAACGTGGTGCCATGCAGATCTTCGGCGTGGACATCGGCGGATCCGGGATCAAGGGCGCCCCTGTGGATCTCGACAGGGGCGACCTGGCGGAGGAGCGCCACAAGGTTCTGACCCCGCAGCCGGCGACGCCCGACGCGGTGGCCGACGGGGTCCGGCAGGTCGTGGAGCACTTCGGCTGGTCGGGCCCGGTCGGGCTGACGTTCCCCGGTGTCGTCACGGGCGACGCCACGGTCCGCACGGCGGCCAACGTCGACAAGGGCTGGATCGACACGGACGCGCGCGCGTTGTTCGCCGACCGCCTGGGCGGCCTGCCGGTGACGGTCGTCAACGACGCGGACGCGGCGGGCGTCGCCGAGATGCACTTCGGCGCCGGCCGCGGCCGGCGGGGCACGGTGATCCTGCTGACCTTCGGCACCGGCATCGGCAGCGCCGTCTTCGTCGACGGGACGCTGGTGCCCAACACCGAGCTGGGCCATCTGGAGCTGGACGGGCACGACGCGGAGAAGCGGGCGTCCAGCAAGGCCAAGGAGGACCACGACCTGTCGTGGGAGCAGTGGGCGCACCGGGTGCGGAAGTACCTGGCCCACGTCGAGATGCTGTTCTCCCCGAGCTGTTCATCATCGGCGGCGGGGTCAGCCGCAAGGCCCACAAGTTCCTGCCCCACATCGAGGGCATCAAGGCGGAGATCGTCCCGGCGGGCCTGCAGAACAACGCGGGGATCGTGGGCGCGGCGATGCGGGCGGCGGAGCGCACCGAAGCGACCGGCTGAGCCCGGCCGGCCGGCCGGCTCGCGTTCCGCCGTTCCCCGTTCCGCCGAGGCGGATCGTGCGGCGGCCGGTTCAGGCGGAGGGCCGACTCGGCCCGGGGCGCGGTCCGCGGGGAGGGCGGCCGCCCGGCGCCGCATCCGCCGGATCGCCCGCACCCGCCGGACGAGCGCGATGCACCCGGCGATCAGCGTCCCCCCGTACAGCCACCCGGCCTCCGTGGCCAGGGCGGTCACGAGGCCCATCACCTGCCCGCCGAATCCGCCGTCGCCGTCGTCGGCGACGGTCGTCAGCCCGACGGCGAACGCGATCGGCACCACGACCGGCGCCGTCAGCACGTCGCCGCGCCGGACCCAGACCGCGGTCAGCACGCACACGGGCAGGAACAGCACTCCGTACACCGTCGGGGAGGAGCCGAGGAGCAGCTGGTCGAGGAAGCCGAGGGCCAGCATCACGGCCGTGCAGAACAGCCCGCCGCCGAGCCCGGTCAGCCGGGGGTCGGGCAGCCGGCGCAGGGGCCCTGCCGCAGCGGGACCGGGCCGCCGCACGGCGCCCGGCGAGCGCGCCTGCCGCACCGCCGCCGGCCGGCCACCCGCCCCGCCGGGCCTCCCGGGCGCACCGGACCGCCCGGTCCGGCCCGACCGTCCGGCCTCACCCGGCCCGCCGGGCTCACCGGACCGCCCGGCACCGCCCGGCGCTCCGGGCCCGGCCTGCCGTCCGACGCCGCCGCCCGAGGCGCGTGGACCGCGCACCGCCGGGCCCGCGGGACCACCGTCCGCACCTCTGCCCTGCGGGGGCAGCGGCGCCCGGCCTCGTCGCGTTCCGTGCTGCGGGGGTCGCGTCCTGTGTTGCTCCACTGGACCAACTTAGGTCGTTTTATGTGCCGAATCGGCTGACGGACACGCCGGGGGCGGACCTTGGCCAAGCGTTCGACACCGCGCGGGTCCGCGGCGCGCCACCCCGTAGACTGGTGGATCGGCCCCGCCCGGCCTGCTCCGCACCTCCGTAACAACCCCACCATCCTCACGTACGGGAAGTCGCAACGTGTCGCTCACGATCGGAATCGTCGGTCTGCCGAATGTCGGCAAGTCGACCCTGTTCAACGCCCTGACCAAGAACGACGTGCTCGCGGCCAACTACCCGTTCGCCACGATCGAGCCCAACGTCGGCGTCGTGGGCGTCCCCGACCCCCGCCTGACGAAGCTGGCCGAGATCTTCTCCTCCGAGAAGGTCCTCCCGGCGACGGTCGACTTCGTCGACATCGCGGGCATCGTGCGCGGCGCGAGCGAGGGCGAGGGCCTGGGCAACAAGTTCCTCGCGAACATCCGCGAGTCCGACGCGATCTGCCAGGTGATCCGCGCGTTCAAGGACGAGAACGTCGTCCACGTCGACGGCAAGGTCTCGCCCAAGGACGACATCGAGACGATCAACACCGAGCTGATCCTCGCCGACCTCCAGACCATCGAGAAGGTCCTGCCGCGCCTCCAGAAGGAGTCGCGGATCAAGAAGGACGTGGCTCCCAAGGTCAAGGCCGTCGAAGAGGCCAAGGAGATCCTGGAGAAGGGCGACACGCTCTTCGCCCACGGCATCGTCCAGGGCAGCGAGCGCGCCGAGCTCCTCCACGACCTGCACCTCCTCACCACCAAGCCCTTCCTCTACGTCTTCAACGTCGACGAGGACGAGCTGACCGACGAGGACTTCAAGAACGAGCAGCGCGCCCTGGTCGCCCCCGCCGAGGCGATCTTCCTCAACGCCAAGCTGGAGGCCGACCTCGCCGAGCTGGACGAGGACGAGGCCCTGGAGCTCCTGCAGTCCGTCGGCCAGGACGAGCCCGGCCTCGCCACCCTCGCCCACGTCGGCTTCCGCACCCTGGGCCTGCAGACCTACTTGACGGCCGGCCCCAAGGAGTCCCGGGCCTGGACCATCAAGAAGGGCGCCACCGCCCCGAGGCCGCCGGAGTCATCCACACCGACTTCCAGAAGGGCTTCATCAAGGCCGAGGTCATCTCCTACGACGACCTGGTCGAGGCGGGCTCGGTCGCCGAGGCCCGCGCGAAGGGCAAGGCCCGCATGGAGGGCAAGGACTACGTGATGCAGGACGGCGACGTGGTGGAGTTCCGCTTCAACGTCTGACACGTCCGGCGAAAGGCCGTCCGGCCCGCGACGGGAGCGGGGTGGACGGCCTTTGTGCTGGGGTCGGCTGTGCGTGGGCCCTGTGCGTGGGCCCGGTCGTGCGTCGGCCCGGGCGTCGGCTGAACCGGGGCGCTGAGCCGCGGCGCTGAGCCGGGGCGGGTCGGGTGCGGGTCAGGGGCGGGTGGTCAGGGCGGCCTCGGTGGCTGCGAGTATCGTGCGGGTCTGGTGTTCCGCTTGGTGGGTCACCGGGACCCAGCGCAGGCGCAGGGACTTCTCGAAGTCCGTGCACCAGGTGGTGAACAGGCCGGCCAGCTCGGCGTGGAGCGCCGGGGCCGCCGGGTGGTCCGCCGCGGCGAGCAGGCGCAGCAGCAGGCCCGCCGCGCGCAGCGGCTGCCGGCGGGCCACGACGTCCAGGGCGCAGACCTGGGACGTGGTCAGGGTCGGCGGGTCTCCGGCGCGCGCGGCCTCGGCGGCCTGCCGGGCGAGTGGTTCCCAGGAGTCGGCGACGAGGTCGTACAGGTCGTCGGCCATCCACTCCACCACGCGGCGCAGCGCGTCGTCCCGGGCCGGCGGCAGGAATCCGCGCGCCCTGACCAGGACGTCGGTCACCTGCCGGCCGCCGTCCCGTACCAGTGCGGACAGCTCGCGCAGGACGTGAGCGGCCTCCGGGTGCGGGGACAGGTCGTCGGCCAGGTCGGTCGCCCACATCGGGACCTCGATGATCGCCGTGGCGCCGCCGTACCGGGACGGGGCGCACCAGGTGGAGGAGCCGATGTTCTCGGAGCCCGCGGCCAGGCGGCCGGTGCTGTCCGGCGGGGGCAGGACGTGGATCGCGGGGCTCGGGTTCTCCCAGTACAGGGCGTCGTACGTGCCGTGCTGGAGCGGGATGCCGAGCTCCGCGGCGGACGCCTGGAAGGGCGCGGCGAGTCCGGGCAGGTCACGGGTGAGCTGCACCCAGCTGCCGCCGGCCTCGACGCTGTGCAGGGAGCACTGGAGGAACGGCCGCAGCTCGTCGATCACGTCGAACAGGGCCCGGCTCTCCGGGAGCCGGCCGGAGACGATCGGGGCCCACTCCGGCTGTTCCGCCGCGACCGGGCGGAAGGCGGTGCCGTAGTACCGCTCCAGCGTGTGGTCGGGGCCGGCCGTCGCCGCCTCGATGCCCTCGCTCAGCGCGGCGCCGTCGGGGTCCAGGCACAGCACGATGTTCCAGGTGACGGCCTCGGGGTCGGTGGCCGGGGACAGCCGGTCGCCGCGCACCAGCCGCTCCGCCAGCGCGAGCGCGGTCGCGCCGCCGACCGGTTCGTCCGAGTGCGGCCGGGCGACCACCAGGACGTGACGCGGCCCGTGCCCCACGGACAGCATCTGGATCGGCCGGCCCGCGCGGGACGTGCCGATCCGGCGCAGACGGCCGGTCTCCGGAACCGGGTGACCAGCCGCCGCGCCGCCTCGGCGGTTTCCGCGACCGTGGGGTAGCGGTCCGTCATGGTGCGTCCGGTTCAGGAGCCGCCGTTGCCACCGCTGTCGCCGGTGGTCTCCTTCTTGTCCAGCGGACGGATCTCGATCTTGTTCGGCATGCCGTGTCCTCCCGTTGGTGACTGTGGCGCCAGTGATCCGTGGTGCTCTTGCCAGCGTTCGCCTCGAGGGTCACTGTTGTCAATGTCCGTTCTGCAAGGGGAAGTTGGGATTCACGAGATTGGCGCGAAGATGACGGTGCACACGATGCGGCGGCCCCGGATCAAGCCGGAACACCGGGCCTACCGGACGGTGGACGGCCACATCAGGATCGGCAGCGTCGTCTACGGCATCGGCTCCGAGGTCAAGGACCCCGACGGCTGGCTCTGGACGCTGGTCGAGGCCATGGACGGTACGCGGGAGCCCGCCGGCATCGTCGCCGAGGTCGTCCGCCGCCACCCGGAACTGCGGCTCCCGGACGCGGACGTCGTGCAGGCCATCACGGACCTGACCGAGGCCGGGTACGTCGAGGACGCCGGCGCCCCGCCGCCCGCCGAACTGTCCGAGCGGGAACGCGAGCGGTACAGCAGGGGCATGACCCTGCTGCGGTGGATGGACCGCCGGCCCCGGGAGAGCTCCTGGGAACCGCAGCTCCTGCTGCGCCGCGCCCGGGTCCTGCTGGTCGGCGTCGGCGGCACCGGGGGAGCCGCCGCACGGGACCTGGTCGCCTCCGGGGTGGGCCGGCTGCACTGCGTCGAACCGGACGTGGTCGAACTGTCCAATCTCAACCGCCAGACGCTCTTCGGCGAGGACGACCTCGGCACGCCGAAGATCGACGCGGCGCTGAGGGTCCTGCGCGGACTGAATTCGGACACGACGGTCACCGGCGAACGCCGGGTGGTCCGCGGCCCGGCCGACCTGGCGGACCTGCTGACCGGCGGCTCCGGCCGCCCCTGCGACTCCGGCGACTCCGGTGCCTTCGACAACTCCGGTGCCTTCGACAACTCGGGTGCCTCCGGCCGCTCCGGTGACTCCGGCCGCTCCGGCGACTCCGGCCACGCCGGTGCCGCCGGCGCGTCCCGTGAATCGGGGGCCCTGGGCGCGGGACGGCCGGTGAGCCCGGTGACTCCGGCGGCCGTACGGCGTACGACGTGCTGCTGCTGGCCGCCGACCGGCCCGCCGCCATCCGCCGCTGGGCCAACCAGGTCTGCCTCGCGTCCGGCACCCCGTGGGCCGAAGCCGGCTACCGGGGCCCGCTGGTGAGCGTCGGGGTCTTCACACCCGGCCGCGGCGCCTGCTGGGAGTGCCTGCGCAGCGCCGAGATCGAGCGGCGCGACCTGCGGCTCGGGCCCGGCCAGGACGAGGACGTCGCCTCCCCCCGGATGCCGTGGAACCCGGTCAACGCCGTGACCGCCGGCCTGTCCGGGAGCCTGCTCGCCCACGCCGCCCTCATGCTGCTGTGCGGCATCCCGGCGACCGAACCCGGCTGCCGGTTCGGCCTCAACCTCGTGGTCCCCGGCGACCCCGTCATGCAGCGCTCGCCGCGGCGCCCCGACTGCCCGGCCTGCGGGACCCTCCCGGCGCGTGGAGAGCTGCCGTGAGCGGTACCACGGCGCAGGACCTTCCCCGTCCCGGGCCGTCGACCCGGGTCGTCCTGCACGATCTGGCGGTACGCCCGGACGGGGACGAGTGGATCGTGGGCCGGATGGCCACCCGCACCTTCGTCGCCATGCCGGCGGCCGGGGCACGCGCCGTGGAACTCCTGCGCGACGGGCTCAGCGTGGACCGCACGGCCCGGACCCTGCGGGACGAGACCGGCGAGGATTTCGACATCACGGACTTCGTCGGCGACCTGGCCGCCCTGGGGTTCGTGGCACGCATCGGCGACCGCCCGCTCCCCGACCCCGACCCGCCGCGCGCGTCGCTGCCGTGGCTGCGCCCCCGGCACGTCCGGTTCGCCCTGCACCCGGTGCTGCCCGTGCTCGTCGGCGCCCTGCTGGTGGCCGCCGTCGGCGTCCTGGTCCGGCGCCCGGACCTGGTGCCCGGCTACCGCGACCTGCTGTGGAGCCCGCACGGCAGCCTGGTGCTGGTCACCGGCGCGGCGGCCGGCTGGACGCTGCTGCTGGCCCACGAACTGGCGCATCTGGTCACCGCCCGGGCCGCCGGAGTGCCGGGGCGGATGCGGCTGGGCACCCGGTTGCAGTTCCTCGTCATGCAGACCGACATCAGCGGCATCGAACTCGCGCCGCGCCGCCACCGGATGACCGCCTATCTGGCCGGCATCGCCCTCAACCTGTCCGTCGCCTCGGTCCTCGTCCTGCTCCTCGCCGTGACCGACCCGGCCTCGACGGAGCACCGGCTGCTGGCGGCGGGGCTGCTGCTGGCGCTGATGCCGTTGCCGTTCCAGTGCATGGTCTTCACCCGCACGGACCTGTACTTCGTCCTCCAGGACCTCACCGGCTGCCGGGACCTGTACGGCGACGGACTCGCCTACGCCCGGTATGTGTTCCGGCGGCTGGTGCGGCTGCCGCGTTCCGGCCGGGACGGCGGGGCCCGGGACGGCGGGGTTCGGGACGGCGGGGCCGGTGATCCGAGTACGGGACTGCCCCCGAACGAGCGCCGGGCGGTCCGCGTCTACAGCGTCGTCCTCGTGACCGGTACGGCGGCCTGCCTGGCGTTCATGGCCGCCGTGACCCTGCCCGTCGACATCGCCCTGCTGGCCGGCGCGGTGCGCGGCCTCGGGCCGGAGCACGGGCGGCGGGCAACCTCGACGCCCTGGCGGTCCTGGTCGTCCTGGGCGGGGTCAACGTGCTGTGGGTGGTCACCTGGTGGCGCAACCGCCGCGACCGCCGCAACCGCCGCAACCGCCGCGACCGCCGCGACCGCCGCGGCCGCCGCGACCGCCGCGACCGCCGGGACGGCTCAGCCGCCGGGGCGGGCACCGGGGCGGGGTGCCGGTAACCGGCCGAACGGCTGATCCCGGCCAATGTCTTGGACAGCCAACTGGCCTGTGGGGAAGAGTGGTTGGCGTATCGGACGAGGCGAGGGGGAGTGGCCGTGGACAAGGTGTGGCTGGTGACCGGCGCGAGCAGCGGGTTCGGCCGGGCGATCGCCGAGGCGGCGCTCGCCGACGGCGACCTGGTGGTGGGCGCGGCACGGCGGCCGGAGGCGCTGGACGACCTCGTGGCCGCGCACCCCGGCCGGGTGGAGGCGCTGCGCCTCGACGTCGCCGACACGTCCGCCGCCGAGGCCGCCGTGCGGGAGGTGATCGCCCGGCACGGCAGGATCGACGTCCTGGTCAACAACGCGGGGCGGACCCACGTCGGGGCCTTCGAGGAGACCGGCGACGAGGAGCTGCGGGCCCTGTTCGACGTGCACGTCTTCGGGCCGGCGGCACTGGTCCGGGCCGTGCTGCCGCACATGCGGGAGCGGCGCTCGGGCGCGATCGTGCAGATGAGCAGCATGGGCGGGCAGATGTCCGTCGCGGGCTTCGCGGCGTACAGCGGGACCAAGTTCGCGCTGGAGGGCATGTCCGAGGCGCTGGCCGACGAGGTCGCGGAGTACGGCATCAAGGTGCTGATCGTCGAGCCGGGCGCCTTCCGCACCGGCCTGTTCGACAGCAGCCGGGCCGGGGTCAGCGCGGACAGCGGGGTGTACGCCAAGGTGAGCGAGACCCGTGGGTTCGTCTCCGGCGGCGACGGCAGCCAGCCCGGCGACCCGGCCAAGGCGGCGGCGCTCATCCTGGCGGCGCTGGCGGCCGAGCGCACCCCGCTGCGGCTGCCGCTCGGCGACGACGGCGTCGGCGCGGTGCTCGCCCACCTCGACCAGGTGCGCGAGGACGTCACGGCGTGGGAGAAGCGGTCCCGCGCAACGGGCTTCGACGACTGACCGCCCCGGCCGGCACCCGCGCCCGGGCTCGCGTCCGCGTCCGGGCCCGCGTCCGCGTCCGGGCTCGCGCCCCCGTCCGGGCTCGCGTCCGCGCCCGCGTCCGGGCCTGCACCCCGGTCCTGGCGCCCCGCGCCTCGGCCCCCCGCCCCGTCGGCGACCCAACCCCCTCCCACCCCGCCGGAGCCCCAAGCCCTTCCCGCTCCGTCGGCGCCCCAGCCCCTTCCCACCCCGCCCCGCCGGCGCCCCAGCCCTTTCCCGCCCCGCCGCGCCGGCGACCAACCCCCTCCCACCCCGCCACCCCACAGGCGCCCCGCCCCGGCGCATCACACCAATGCCCCGCAGGGCCCTTGTGCAATTCCTCTGCAGGCCTCAATCTTTCGGCTGACGCACACGTGCCGTCCCCGGCTTGTCATGACCATGACCTAAAGGGCGGCCTGCTCGGCGTGCACCACCCACACGCACCACCGACTGAGGAGGACCCCTCATGCGTCACCCCCGCAGCACCCGGCGAAGACTGGCCGCGATCGGCGCGGCGGCCACCGCGGCGCTCACCGCGAGCCTCGTCTCCGCCCTCCCCGCCACCGCCGCCGAGGGCCGCATCCTCTACGAGGACGCCCCGAACGCCGTCGCCGGCAGCTACATCGTGACCCTCGAGGCGGACAAGGCGAAGGCCGGTTCCGCGGCGGGCCGCGCCGTGGCCGAGAAGTACGGCGCCGACATCGAGCGCACCTACACCAAGGCCCTCAACGGCTACGCGGTCGAGGCCTCCGAGACCGAGGCGAAACGTCTCGCCGCCGACCCGGCCGTCGCGTCGGTCGTCCAGAACCGCACCTTCAGCATCACCGCCACCCAGCCCAGCCCCCGTCCTGGGGCCTGGACCGCGTCGACCAGCGCAACCTGCCGCTGAACAGCTCGTACACCTACCCGGACCACGCCGGTCAGGGCGTGACGGCGTACGTCATCGACACCGGCGTCCGCATCACGCACAGCGACTTCGGCGGCCGGGCCTCCTACGGCTACGACGCCATCGACAACGACAACACCGCCCAGGACGGCCACGGCCACGGCACGCACGTCGCCGGCACCGTCGCGGGCAGCGCCCACGGCGTGGCCAAGAAGGCGAAGGTCGTCGGCGTCCGCGTGCTCAACAACCAGGGCTCCGGCACCACCGCCCAGGTCGTCGCCGGCATCGACTGGGTCGCCCGCAACGCGGTCAAGCCGGCCGTCGCCAACATGTCCCTCGGCGGCGGCGCCGACAGCGCCCTCGACACGGCCGTCCGCAACGCCATCGCCTCCGGCGTCACCTTCGCCGTCGCGGCCGGCAACGAGTCCACCAACGCCGGCACCCGCTCCCCGGCCCGGGTGACCGAGGCGATCACGGTCGGCGCCACCACGTCGAGCGACGCCCGCGCCTCGTACTCCAACTACGGTTCCGTCCTCGACCTGTTCGCCCCGGGCTCGTCCATCACGTCGGCCTGGAACACCGGCGACTCGGCCACCAACACCATCTCCGGTACGTCGATGGCGACCCCGCACGTCGCCGGAGCGGCCGCGCTCTACCTGGCCGACAACCCCTCGGCCACGCCCGCCCAGGTGTCCACCGCGCTGACCTCCGCCGCCACCACCGGCGTCGTCGGCAACCCCGGCACCGGCTCGCCCAACCGGCTGCTGTACGTCGGCGGCGACGGCGGCAACCCCGACCCGCCCGGTGACCGCTTCGAGAACACCGGCGACTACGCGATCAACGACAACGCCACCGTCGAGTCCCCGGTGACCGTCTCCGGCGTCTCCGGCAACGCGCCCTCGGACCTCGCCGTCGAGGTGCACATCGTGCACAGCTACATCGGTGACCTCCAGGTCCAGCTGGTCGCCCCCGACGGCACGGCCTACACGCTCAAGTCGTACGGGACCGGCGGCAGCGCCGACAACATCGACACCACCTACACGGTGAACGCCTCGTCCGAGACCGCCAACGGCACCTGGAAGCTGCGCGTCAGCGACAACGCGCGATGGGACACCGGGCGCATCGACGCCTGGGCCCTGCAGTTCTGACGCCCCTTCGGCACCACCCCGAATCACCCGGCACCACCCGGCACCGCCCGCCCGCCCGGCATCCGGCCGGGCGGGCACGCCGTGCGCTCCCCGCCTACGATGCGCTAGCCGTACCCCCGCCGTACGGCAGTCCTCTTCCGAGCCGTGAGGCCCGGCGCCATCGCCCGAGTGAGGAGCACGGTACCCGTGTCCATACCGCCGCCGTCCGGCACGTACCCGCCGCAGCCCCCGTACGGCCAGGGGCCTGCGCCCCACCCGGCATGGCCGCCGCAGCGGTCCGTCAACGGGCTCGCCGTCGCAGCGTTCGTCCTCGGACTGTTGTGCTTCCTGCCGGCCGTCGGACTGGTCCTCGGACTCGTCGCGCTGGGGCAGATCCGGCGCAAGGGCGAGCGCGGCAAGGGGTTCGCCGTGGCCGGAAGCGCCCTGTCCGCGGTGGGGCTGGTCCTGTGGGCGCTGGCCCTCGGCACCGGAGCCCTCTCCGACGCCTGGCAGGGCTTCCGGGACGCCGCACGGGGCGAGGGCACCGCCTACGCGCTGGCGGAGGGCCAGTGCTTCACCACGCCCAGCGGCTCCCTCCGGGGCGTCACCTACGACGTCGACACGGTGCCCTGCGACGAGGAGCACGACGGCGAGGTGTTCGCCGTCTTCGACCTGCCCGCCGGCCGCTTCCCCGGCGACGCCCAGATCGCGCGGAGGGCCGACGAGCAGTGCTACGGCGCCCAGGACGGCTACGCCATGGACCGGTGGGCCCTGCCGGCCGACGTCGACGTCTACCACCTGGCGCCGACCGCCCGCAGCTGGCGCACGGGCGACCGGGAGGTCGTCTGCCTGTTCGGCAACACGGACGAGCGCGGCACGCTCACGGGTTCGCTGCGCAACGACGCCACGACGCTCGACCGGGACCAGCAGGCCTTCCTCCTCGCGGACAACGCCGTCAACCGGGCCCTGGACCAGGTGCCCGAGGCGGAGTCCGCCGAGGACGACCTCGGCGCGTACCGGGTGTGGGCGGGGCAGGTCTCGGAGGCGCTGCTCCGCCAGAACGGCATGCTGCGCCGGCACGGCTGGGACGCGGGCGTCGAGGGGCCGGTCACCGCCCGGATCGAGGACCTGGAAGCGGCGCAGCGGGAGTGGAGCCTGGCGGCGAAGGCCACCGACGCCGCCACCTACGACGAGCACTTCGTCGCGGGCTACGACCTCCTCGAGGCCGGGACGGCCGTCACCGCCCGCAAGGCTCTGGGCCTGGAGACGCGGCGGCCGGACCAGGCGGAGGGCGGCGGCGACGGGGGCGACGGCTCCGGCGTCGAGGTGTGACGGCGGCTATAGCGGGGAGAAAGTGCCTGCGTAAAGCCCGAGGCCGGCACAAGTCATCACATCGAGTGATTCTCTGGCCTTTGCTTGCCCGGCACAACCTTCGGTTGCCAGGCTGTTGCTGTCTGTACAACCTGATGGGAGCGGCCAGTGACATTCGGTGAGCAGCCGGCGTACCTGCGCGTCGCGGGTGATCTCCGCAAGAAGATCGTCGACGGCCTGCTGCCGCCCCACACCCGGCTCCCGTCCCAGGCCCGGATCCGCGAGGAGTACGGCGTCTCGGACACCGTCGCCCTGGAGGCCCGCAAGGTGCTCATGGCCGAGGGGCTGGTCGAGGGCCGCTCCGGCTCCGGCACGTACGTGCGCGAGCGGCCGGTGCCCCGCCGTATCGCCCGCTCCGGATACCGGCCGGCGGGCGGGGCCACGCCCTTCCGGCAGGAGCAGGCCGACGCCGATGTGCGCGGCACCTGGGAGTCCCGCAGCGAGCAGGCCGAGGCGAGCGGCGCCGTCGCCGAGCGCCTGGACATCAAGCCCGGCGACCGCGTGATGTGCACGCGATACGTGTACCGGGAGGCCGGTGAGGCCATGATGCTCTCCACCTCCTGGGAGCCGCTCGCCGTCACCGGCCGTACGCCGGTGATGCTGCCCGAGGAGGGGCCGCTCGGCGGCATGGGCGTCGTCGAGCGCATGGCCGCCATCGACGTCGTCGTGGACAACGTCACCGAGGAGGTCGGCGCCCGCCCCGGCCTCGCCGAGGAACTGCTCGCCCTCGGCGGCGTCCCGGGTCACGTGGTCCTGGTCATCCAGCGCACGTTCTACGCCTCCGGCCGCCCGGTCGAGACGGCCGACGTGGTGATCCCGGCCGACCGCTACCGCGTGGCGTACCACCTCCCCGTCCGCTGACCCCGGTCCCCGTCCGGCAACCCCGGTCCCCGTCCGGCAACCCGGCCGACGACCACCCGCCCCGCCCCGCCCCGGCGCCACCGATCCCGGCCCGGCCCTGCCCGGCACGCCTCCGGCCCGGCACCGGTCCGCCGTGAGTCCGGACCGGGGGACCGGGGGCCGGGGACCGGTGACCGCCTGACGCGACTCCGGCCCGGGTCCCGCCCGAGCCCGGTGTGAGATGGCGCACGCCGGCCGCGCGCCTCCCGCCCGGTTCCGGGCGCCCGCCGCCACGGCCCGCCGCGCCCGGTGCGCGCCGATCCGGCCGTTCTCCCAGGTCGCCCCGCCGGGCCGGCCGGGCCGCTGACCGCCTTCGGCCGCCCGCGCGACGGCGCGTTCGTTCCCGTGCGCCCCTCCGTTCTGGCTGGTTGCGTACCTCTTTGTGAAAACCCGTATTCGCTCCGTGAAGGTAAGGCGTAGGCTCGGGCATATGCGGAGTGCGGTTTCCTTACCGGGTGGGACGCGGCGCGGTCCGCGGGCGGGAAGAGGAGGGGCGCGATGAACGACGGCACGGTCACTCTGCCCTGGCTGGTCGTCCGCCAGGACGACAACGGCAATCGCTACCGCGTGGGCAGGTACGCGACGCGCGCCGAGGCCCAGCGGATCGCCGACAGCCTCGACGAGCGCGGGCACAAGCAGCTCTACTGGGTCGAGAAGATCGGCCAGCAGGGCGCGGGCGCGTCCGGCTGACCGCCTCCCGTAGGCTCCGGCGCATGACGGAACGGATCGTGGTGGGCGCCGCCCTGTTCGACGGCGGGCGCCTGCTGGCCGCGCGCCGCAGCGCGCCGGCCGAACTCGCCGGGCGCTGGGAGCTGCCCGGCGGCAAGGTGGAGGACGGCGAGACCCCGAGGCCGCGCTGGCACGCGAACTGCGCGAGGAACTCGGCGTCGAGGCCGAGATCGGCGACCGGGTCCCGGCCGATGGCCCCTGCGTTCCCCGTACGTCCTGCACGTGTGGACCGCCCGGCTGCTCCCCGGCTCGCCCCGCCCCGAGCCCTGGAGGACCACGACGCGCTCCGCTGGCTCGCCCCCGGGGAACTGTGGGACGTGGACTGGCTGCCCCAGGACGTACCGGCGGTCCAGGCCACTCTGGACCACCTCGCCACCCCCTGAGTCCCCGGGGCCGGGTACGGGAAAGGGTGGCGGGGGCGAGACCACCCCGAGACCACCCCGCGACCACCCGAGGCCACCGACCGCACCCCGCGGCACCACCCCCGGCGCGTCAGGTCGCGCACAGGGGGCGCCGCGCGCGGCCCCCGACCCCGCGAGCACCCCGTACGCCTTCCGTGCCACAGTGCGCCACCTCGCGCGGTACCGCCTCCCGGATATCGGGTATGTGCCCATTAACCCCACGAAACCGGACATGGGGTGGGCTCGCTGGCCGGGGAAGTGATCGGCGTGATCGACACCGAGGGCGACTGCGCGGAGTGGACCTTCCCGCGCAGCCGGACGCCGTACGGACCGCCCGCACACTGGTCCGCGGGCGCCTGCGCGGCTGGGGCCTGGACAGCGTCGGAGACGTCGCCGCCCTGCTCGTCAGCGAGCTGGTCACCAACGCCCTGCGCCATGCCACCGGCCCGATCGGCGTCCGCCTCGTCCGCCCCACCGCCCTGGACGGCATCCTGCGCGTCGAGGTCTCCGACCCCCTCCCCGACCCGCCTCGCGAACGCGTCGCCCACCCGAGGACGAGGGCGGCCGGGGCCTCCAGCTCGTGGCCTCCGCGGCACGCCGCTGGGGCACCCGGCCGGGCGAGACGGGCAAGACGGTGTGGTTCGAACTCACCGTCCGGGACTGAGCCGGGACGGGGGCGCACGCGAGGCGCCCGGCCCCGCGGCGCCCGCGCTGCCCCGTGCGCCCCCGCGATGCGACCACGACGCCCCGGCGATGCGACCGCGACGCCCGCGATGCGACCGCCACGCCCCGTGCCGGTCCCGCCCGTCCCGCCGCGCGGACCGGTGCCGAAGTGCGGGATTCGACGGCGTGTCCGCTGGTTAGAAGACTGGGAGTGTTGTCACGGTCCGGTCCAAAAACCATCGGGACCGTGCTGTGATCGTGAACACCGTGTCGTGCGGCACCGTAGTGCTGGATACTGCGGGCAGCCGCCTCTCGGTGACCGGTGCCGGGACGCGGTGAGCTGGAGGGGACGGTTCGCGTGAGCGAGATACCAGCGAGGGCCACGGAGTCCGACGCGACGTCGGGCGGGGACGCCATGTGGCAGAGCAGTCCGCCCGGCTCCATCTACGACTACATCAAGGTCGCGTCCTTCTCCATCGGCCCCGACGGCCTCGTCGACCAGTGGAGCCTGCGCGCCGAGCAGCTGTTCGGCATCCCGCGGACCGCGCCGTCGGCGTGGACCCCATCGAGGTGTTCATCGACCCCGACCTGCGCGAGCGCGGCCAGCGCAAGATGGCCGAGATCCTCGACGGACGGGAGTGGACCGGCGTGGTCCCTTCCGGCTGCCCGACGACGCCCGCGGCGAGCGCGGCAGGCGCGGCCTCGCCGAGGTCTACGTCATGCCGACCCGCACGGACGACGGCGAGAAGGCCGCCGTCTGCATCGTCGTCGACGTCCGCACCCTGCGCAGCATCGAGACCGATCTCGCCGCGTCGCAGGCCATATTCGGCCAATCGCCGTTCGGCTTCCTGCTCATCGACACCGACCTGCGGGTGCGCCGCGCCAACCAGCGGTTCGCGTCCGTCTTCGGCGGCACCCCCGACGACCACCGCGGCAAGGGCGTCCACGACTACCTGCCGCGCGGCGAGGCCGACCGGGTCGCCGCGACCCTGCGGCGGGTGCTGGAGACCGGCGAGTCCATCACGGACATGCACGTCACGGGCTTCGTGCCGGACTCCGACGAGCGCCGCCACTGGTCCGTCAACCTCTACCGCGTGCACAGCGGCACCGGCCGCCCATCGGCGTGGCCTGGCTGGGAACCGACATCACCGCCCGCCGTGCCGCCGCCCGCGAGGCCGCCGCCGCCCGGCGCAATCTCGCCCTCCTCAACGAGGCGGGCGCCCGCATCGGCAACTCCCTGGACCTGGAGACCACCGCCCGCCAGCTCCTCGACGTCGTCGTCCCCGGCTTCTGCGACCTGGCCACCGTCGACCTCTACCAGGGCCTGCTGGCCGGCGACGAGACCCCGCCCGGCCTCGCCGACGGCAGCGCCGAACTGCGCCGCGTCGCCTTCTCCAGCGCCGTGTCCGACGCGCCGTTCCACGGCACCGGCGAGCAGATCGAGGTCGGCTCCGTCCACCACTACCCCTTCAACTCGCCCTGCGCGGACGCCCTGCGCACGGCGCGGCCGCGGACCGTGCCCGCCGAGGACGGCGGCCTGGTGCAGTCGACGCTGGCCGTGCCGATGGTCGCCCAGGACACCGTCGTCGGACTGGTGCAGTTCGCCCGGACCAAGGGCAGCGAACCGTTCGGGGACCGCGACCGCGACCTCGCGGTGGAGCTGGCCGCGCGGGCCGCCGTCTGCATCGACAACGCCCGGCTGTACCGGCGCGAGCACGAACGGGCCCTGATACTCCAGCGGTCCCTGCTCCCGCCCGGCGACCCGGAGGCCTCCGGCCTCGACATCGCGTGCCGCTATCTGCCCGGCAACGCGGCCACCGGCCGGCCCAGCGAGGTCGGCGGCGACTGGTTCGACGTCATCGAACTGCCCGGCCACCGCACGGCGCTGGTCGTCGGCGACGTCATGGGCCGCGGACTGCGCGCCGCGGTCGCGATGGGCGAACTGCGCACCGCCGTGCGCACCCTGGCCCAGCTCGACCTGGAACCGGCCGAGGTGCTGTCCCAGCTGGACGAGATCGCCCGCGGTCTCGGCGCCCCGGCGGGCCCTCCCAGGCCTTCGGCACCGGCGGGATCCAGCAGGCCACCCGCGCCGCCCGCCGCCCCGTGAGGCCGACCTGTCCGAGGTGTATCTCGCCACCTGCGTCTACGCCGTCTACGACTCGGTGACCAGACGGTGCACCTTCGCCAACGCCGGGCATCTGCCGCCGGTGCTGGTCGAGCCCGGCGAGTCCGCGCTGATGCTGGACGTGCCGCCCGGGATGCCGCTCGGCGTAGGCGGCGAGCCCTTCGAGGAGGTCGAGGTCGAGCTGCCCGAGGGCGCCCTGCTGGCGCTCTACACCGACGGCCTGGTCGAGAGCCGCGACCACCCCCTGGACGAAGGTCTTCAGGCCTTCGTCGGTGCGCTCACCGACCCGGCGCGCCCCCTGGAGGACGTCTGCGACCACGTCCTCAACACCCTCGACACCCATCACGGCGAGGACGACATCGCCCTGCTGATGGCCCGGGTGCAGGGCCTGCCCGCCGAGTCCGTCGGCGACTGGACGCTGCCGCGCGAGCCGCGCAGCGTGGGCCGGGCCCGCGAGTACGCCCGTGCCCAGTTGCTCAGCTGGGACATGGAGCCGCTCGTCGACACCACCGAACTCCTCGTCAGCGAGCTGGTCACCAACGCCCTGCGCTACGGCGAGGGCGAGATCCGGCTGCGGCTGCTGCTCGACCGCACACTGGTCTGCGAGGTCTGGGACTCGGGTCTGGTCCAGCCGCGCCGGCGCCGTGCCCGCGACACCGACGAGGGCGGCCGCGGTCTGCAGCTCGTCGGGCTGCTCAGCGCCGCCTGGGGGTCGCGGCGCACCCCCCGCGGCAAGACGGTGTGGTTCGAACTGCCCCTGCCGGGCGGCGAAACGGCCCTGACCGACCCGGCGGAGGCACTGCTGAGCCTGTTCTGACGGCGCCGCCGCACCCGGCGACCGGAACCGGGACATCGTCCCGGGTCGTCCCCGTGGGCAACACCGGCCACTCCAGCGGCACTTCACACCGTGGCGGCCGGGCGACACGGAGGGGGCACGAGGATGAGCCGCACGGACCCGGAGGAGATCCCGACGGACCGGGACGGCCCGGACCTGCCGCCGGCACCGGCCGCTGAGCCGACGACCGGATCCCGGACGACGGCCACCGCCGAGCCGACGGTGCCCGCCGAGCAGACGGCGCCCGCCGAGCCGGCGGCGCCCCCGGAAGGGCGGGCGCCCGTCGAAGGGCGGGCGCCCGCCGAGGCCGAGGCCGGCGGTGACGCCTCGGCCGGTGGCCGTGGCGCGGAGGGCGGACGCCGTGCGCTCCGGTGGGTGCGGCGCGGGGTGCTCGGTCTCGTCCTGGCCGTCCTCGTGCCGCTCCTCGCCGCCGAGGCGGCCCTGCGCGTCAACTACACCGGCGATCCGGCCGACGGCACGTACACCAGGGACCGGGACGCGCTCTGGCTCGGGCACGCCTGGGTGGACGGGCGGAAGGACGACGCCGATCTCGCCGCCCTGGCGCGACGGCTGCGCGGCACCGGCATCCGCGACCTGTACGTGCACTCCGGGCCGATGGAGCACGACGGCACGCTGCCCGAGGCGAAGTACCCGAGGGCGCGGTGGCTGATCGAGGGCGTGCACCGGGAGCTGCCCGGCGTCCGCGTGCAGGCCTTCCTCGGCGACGTCCTCGCCACCGAGAGCCCCGACGGCATGCGGCTGGAGCGGGCCGCCACCCGCGCCGCCGTCACCGGCTCCGCCCGCCAGGTCCTCGACGCCGGGTACGACGGCGTCCACCTCGACCTGGAGCCGCTGCACTCCGGCGACCGCGACTACCTCGCCCTCCTGGACGACCTGCGCGAGGTCACCCGGGCCCACGACGCGCGGTTGTCGGTCGCCGCCCACCAGATCGACCCGCTCCCGGGCCTGCACTCCGTCTGGGGCGCCGTCACCGGGCATCCGAAGTGGTGGTCGCAGGAGTTCTTCGGCCAGGTCGCCCGCCGCGTCGACCAGATCGCCGTGATGTCGTACGACACCATGCAGCCGCTGGAGAGCACCTACGGCGGCTACGTCGCCCAGCAGACCGCGCTCGCCCTGGAGGCCACCCCGCCCGGCACGCACCTGCTGATGGGCCTGCCCTTCTTCCACGAGAACCGCTTCGGGCACTGGAACCACGCCGAGACCGTCCCCGCCGCGGTCCGCGGTGTCCGCCTAGGCCTGTCCCGCACCGACGCCGACCGTGCCCGCTTCGGTGTCGCCCTGTACATCGACTTCGCGGCGACGGAGGCCGACTGGGCTGCCTACACCGAGGACTGGGTCCGCCCGGCCCGGTGACCGGGCGCCGCCGTCAGGACCGCCGGCGGATCTTGTTCCCGAGCCAGACCAGCGGGTCGTACTTGCGGTCCACGGCCCGCTCCTTCAGCGGGATCAGGGCGTTGTCCGTGATCCTGATGCCCTCGGGGCAGACCTCCGTGCAGCACTTGGTGATGTTGCAGTAGCCGAGGCCGTGCTCGTCCTGGGCCGTGCGCTTGCGGTCCAGGCCCGTCTCCTCGGCGGCGTCGAGGGGGTGCATGTCCAGCTCGGCGACCCGCATCAGGAACCGCGGACCCGCGAAGGCCCGCTTGTTCTCCTCGTGGTCGCGCACCACATGGCAGGTGTCCTGGCACAGGAAGCACTCGATGCACTTGCGGAACTCCTGCGAGCGGTCCACGTCCTCCTGCATCATCCGGTACTCGCCCGGGCCGAGGCCGGCGGGCGGCACGAACGCCGGGACCTGGCGGGCCTTGGCGTAGTTGAAGCCGACGTCCGTCACCAGATCGCGGACGACCGGGAAGGCCCGCAGCGGGGTGACGGTCACGGTCTCCTCGGGGGCGAAGACCGACATCCGGGTCATGCACATCAGCCGCGGCCGCCCGTTGATCTCCGCCGAGCACGAACCGCACTTGCCCGCCTTGCAGTTCCAGCGCACGGCGAGGTCGGGGGCCTGGGTGGCCTGGATGCGGTGGACGATGTCGAGGACCACCTCGCCCTCGTTCACCTCGACGGCGAAGTCCTCGAGGCCGCCGCCCTGCGCGTCGCCCCGCCACACCTTGAAGCGGGCCTGGTAGCCGCTCATTCGTACAGCTCCTCTTCGGCGAGGTACTTGACCAGCTCCTCCTTCTCGAAGAGGGCGAGCAGGTCGGGGCGGATGGGTTCGGTGGTCTGCCGTTCCAGGGCGATCTGGCCGCGTACCGGGTCCGTCGCCGCGAGTCCGCCCGACGGATCGGTCAGCCGGCACAGCAGGTTGACGTTCCGCCACTTGCGGTCCATCGAGGGGTGGTCCTCGCGGGTGTGCCCGCCGCGCGACTCGGTGCGCTCCAGCGCGGCCCGTGCCACGCACTCGCTGACCAGCAGCATGTTCCTGAGGTCCAGGGCCAGGTGCCAGCCCGGGTTGAACTGCCGGTGCCCCTCGACCCCGGCCCGGCGGGCCCGTACCCGCAGCTCCGCCAGCTTCTCCAGGGCCTGTTTCATCTCCGCCTCGCGGCGGATGATGCCGACCAGGTCGTTCATCGTCTGCTGGAGTTCCTGGTGGAGGGTGTACGGGTTCTCCGGCGGGCCGCCGGCCGGTTCCTCGGTCTCCGCCTCGGCGGAGAACGGACGCAACGCCTCCGCGGCGGCCGCGTCGATCTGCTCGTCGTCCACCCGGGGCCGCCCCCGGCCGCCGTCCCCGCCGCGTGCTCGGCCGCGTACCGGCCCGCCCGGCGGCCGAAGACCAGCAGGTCGGAGAGCGAGTTGCCGCCGAGCCGGTTGGAGCCGTGCATGCCGCCGGCCACCTCACCGGCCGCGAACAGCCCCGGCACCCCGCGGGCGGCGGCGGTGTCGGAGTCGACCGCGATGCCGCCCATCACGTAGTGGCAGGTGGGCCCGACCTCCATCGGCTCCGCCGTGATGTCGACGTCGGCCAGCTCCTTGAACTGGTGATACATCGACGGCAGCCGCCGCTTGACGACCTCCGCCGGCATCCGGGTCGACACGTCCAGGAAGACGCCGCCGTGCGGGAGCCCCGGCCCTCCTTCACCTCGGCGTTGATCGCCCGCGCCACCTCGTCGCGGGCAGCAGCTCGGGCGGGCGCCGGTGGTGGTCCGGGTCGTCGTACCAGCGGTCGGCCTCCTCCTCCGTCTCGGCGTACTTCTCCTTGAAGACGTCCGGGATGTAGTCGAACATGAACCGCTTGCCGTCGCTGTTGCGCAGCACCCCGCCGTCGCCGCGCACCGACTCGGTGACCAGGATCCCCTTCACCGACGGCGGCCAGACCATGCCCGTCGGGTGGAACTGCACGAACTCCATGTTCAGCAGCGGCGCCCCGGCCAGCAGCGCCAGCGCGTGGCCGTCGCCGGTGTACTCCAGGAGTTCGACGTCACCTTGAACGACTTGCCGATGCCGCCGGTGGCGATGACCACGGCGGGCGCCTGGAGGACGAAGAAGCGGCCGGTCTCGCGCTCGTAGCCGAAGACGCCGGAGACCTCCCGGCCCTCCTTGAGCACGCGGGTGACCGTGCACTCCTGGAAGACCTTCAGCCGGGACTCGTAGTCGCCGGTCTCCCGGAAGTCCTCCTGCTGGAGCGCGACGATCTTCTGCTGGAGGGTGCGGATCAGCTCCAGGCCCGTGCGGTCGCCGACGTGGGCGAGGCGCGGGTACTCGTGGCCGCCGAAGTTGCGCTGCGAGATGCGGCCGTCCTTCGTCCGGTCGAACAGCGCGCCCCAGGTCTCCAGCTCCCACACCCGCTCCGGCGCCTCCCGGGCGTGCAGCTCGGCCATCCGCCACTGGTTGAGGAACTTGCCGCCGCGCATCGTGTCGCGGAAGTGCACCTGCCAGTTGTCCCCGGCGTTGACGTTGCCCATCGCCGCGGCGATGCCGCCCTCGGCCATCACGGTGTGCGCCTTGCCGAAGAGCGACTTGCAGATCACGGCCGTACGGGCGCCCCGCTCCCGCGCCTCGATGGCGGCGCGCAGGCCGGCGCCGCCCGCCCCGACCACGACGACGTCCCACTCCTGCCGGTCGACCACGGACATCAGAAGAACCTCGGATCCTCGAAGACACCGGACGCGACGAGATAGACGTAGAAGTCGGCGAGCGCGACGCTCACCAGGGAGGCCCACGCGAGCAGCATGTGGCGGGCGTTGAGCCGGCCGACCCACTGCCACATGCGGTAGCGCACCGGGTGCCGGGAGAAGTGCTTCAGCTTGCCGCCGACGATGTGCCGGCAGGAGTGGCAGGAGATCGTGTACGCCCAGATCAGCACGATGTTGACGAGGAAGACCACGGTGCCCAGGCCCATGTGGCCCCACGCGTACGTCTCGTCGCGGAAGGCGAGCACGGTGTCGTACGTCAGGATCCCGGCGACGACGATCGCGGCGTAGAAGAAGTACCGGTGGACGTTCTGCAGGATCAGCGGGAAGCGGGTCTCGCCGGTGTACTTCCTGTGCGGCTCGGCGACCGCGCAGGCCGGCGGGGACGCCCAGAAGCCCCGGTAGTAGGCCTTGCGGTAGTAGTAGCAGGTCAGGCGGAAGCCGAGCGGGAAGATCAGGATGATGATCGCGGGGAGATGCCCCACCAGGGGCCGAAGATCTCCCAGTTGGGGCCGCCCTTCATCGGCTCGCAGTTCTCCGCCAGGCACGGGGAGTAGAACGGCGAGACGTACGGCGCCGCGTAGTAGTCGGCGTTCGCGAAGGCCCGCCACGTCGAGTAGACGACGAAGGCCAGCAGTCCGGCGGCCGTGGCGGCGGGCGCCAGCCACCAGCGGTCGGTGCGCAGGTGCGGGGCGGCGATGGCGGCGCGCGTCGCGGTGTGGACGCCGCCGCCGCGGGGGTGGGGGTCGGTGGCTGGGGGTTCCGTGCCAGTGGCCACTGGGCGGCTCCGGGGGTCCGGGTGCTTGCCGGTCGGGTCCGGGTGTCCTGCCGGCCGGGTTCGGGTGTGTCGTGATCGGGCTCGGGGGGTGTGGTCGTCGGGTTCGGGGTGTCGTGGTCGGGTCGGGGGGTCTGGTCGTCGGGTTCGGGGTGTCGTGATCGGGCTCGGGGGTGTGGTCGTCGGGTTCGGGGTGTCGTGATCGGGCTCGGGGGGTGCGGTCGTCGGGTTCGGGGGCGGCAGCCGGGTCAGGGGGCGCGGCGGTCGCGGGCGCCCAGGCCCTCGTCGTCCGAGTCGGTCCACAGCGACAGGTCGTAGGGATCGTCGGAGATGGTGACGAGGTCGGGCCGCTTCGTCACCTCCGGGGCGGCAGCGGCGGCCTGCCGCAGCAGCGCGACGCTCTCGCGCAGGTGGTCGGTGTCGGTGCGGACCCGGCGGATCTCCAGGCCGCCGCTGCCCATCTGCTGTTCCAGACGGCTCAGCGAGCGCCGTAGATCGTCCAGGCTGTGCTGCATCCTTGTCAGTTCGTCGTGCACGGACATGACGTGACCTCACTTCCGTCGGACGCGGCCTCGGGCCGGCCTTGGGCGGCGACGTTCATGCGCCTGCGAGTGTTGCGCGTCACACCGGGTGGTGGGAAGGGATGTGCACCGATTGGCCGGAGCGGGCGGGTGCATTCCCCGGTGCGTTGCGCCGCACGGGTGGGCTTACGCCGGGTCGTCGCCGTGTCGCCCTGTGTTGCTGAACCGATTCCTCTTCAGTGGCCGCATAGATCGGGATACAAATGATCAACTTTATATACCGCCTATACCGCTCAAAGGATCATAACGCCCGCGGCTTTCCGGAGGTACCAGAGATGTCCCACGTCGGCGCCGGACCGCGCGCGGTGATGCGCTCGGTCGCCTTCCTCACCGCGGGGGTGCTCGCGGTGCCCGCGCTCGCCGGATGCAGCTCCGAGGACCCGGCGGGCAAGCCGCTCGCCGGCCAGGACATCGCCTCGGCCTCCCGGGCGCGGATCGCCGACGGCGGCACCCTGCGCTGGGCCGTGGACTCCGTGCCGGAGACCCTGAACACCTTCCAGTCCGACGCCGACGCCACCACCCGGCGTGTCGCCGAGGCCGTGCTGCCCTCCATGTACCGGATCGACGAGAGCGGACGCCCGGTGCGCAACCCGGACTACCTCGAATCGGCCGAGGTCGTGGAGACCGAGCCGAAGCAGGTCGTGCTGTACAAGCTCAACCAGCAGGCCGTCTGGAGCGACGGCCGGGAGATCGGCGCCGCCGACTTCGCCGCGCAGTGGCGGGCGCTGTCCGGCAAGGACACCGCGTACTGGACCGCGCGCAACGCCGGATACGACCGCATCGAGAAGATCGAGCGCGGCGGCAACGACCTGGAGGTCAGGGTCACCTTCAGCCGGCCCTACGCCGACTGGAAGTCGCTGTTCACGCCGCTGTACCCGAAGGAGGTCACGGGGTCCCCGGACGCCTTCAACGACGGTGCGCGGCGGGGGCTGAAGGTCACCGCCGGGCCGTTCGACGTGAAGACCGTCGACCGGGACGCCGACGAGGTCGTCCTCGTGCGCAATCCGCGCTGGTGGGGGACCCGCCGAAGCTGTCGGAGATCGTGCTGAAGGCCGTGCCGCGCGACAAGCGGGTCGCCGCGCTGGTCGCGGGGCGGGTCGATCTGGCCGAGATCGAACCGGACGCGGCCCGGCAGGTCGACGTGGCGGCGGCGCCGGCGGGTGGCCGGCGGTCCGGGACACCGCTCATGGGGCCCGGCGCCGACGCCCCGCAGGCCGGGCCCGAGGGGCGGTCGGCCGCGGACGCCCTGCGCTCCTGGGCGGTCGCCAACGGGTCCGACGAGGAGGCCGCGTACGAGGAGAGCCTCGCCCGCGAGAAGCGGCGCGCGGATCTCGCGCGGGCCGAGCGGCGCAAGCAGGCCCTGGCGCGGTACGAGGTGCGCAAGTCGCTGGAGCCGGCGTACACGCAGCTCGCGCTGAACGGCGCCGACGGGCCGCTCGCCGACGAGCGGGTGCGGCGGGCCGTGGCGCGGGCCGTCGACCGGGAGGAGCTGGCCGAGGCCGTCCTGGGGCCGCTGGGGCTGCCCACCGAGCCGGTCGGCAGCCATGTCGCCCTGTCCGGGCAGGCCGCGTACGCCGACGGGAGCGGGGCGCTGGGCGAGCAGGACGTGAAGGAGGCGCGGGCGCTGCTCGCGGACGCGGGGTGGGTGCCGGGTGGGCCGGTGAAGGAGGGGGAGAAGGAGCGGGAGAGGGAGAAGGGGGAGCAGGGCGAGAAGGCCGCGGGGGCGGAGGGGACGGGGAGCAGGAGTCGCCGGGGGGTGACGACGGGACGTACATCGTGGGGAGGACGGCAAGTCTGGGGACGAAGACGGGGGCGGGGACGGGACGGTAGCGGGGACGGGGAAGGTAGCGGGGACGGGGAAGGTGGGGACCGGCACGACCGGAAGGCGCAGGGTGGGGTGCCGGGGGCCTACGCCCGAAGGGCACGGCCGCGCCGGCCGGGGCCGCGTCCGCGCCGCTGGCCAAGGACGGCAAGGCGCTCACGCTCCGCTTCGTGGTGCCGTCGGGGAGCGGGTCGGAGCCGCTGCGGACGGTGGCCGAGCGGATCGCCGGCATGCTGAAGAAGATCGGGATCGGTACGGACATCAGGAAGGTGTCCGACGAGAGCTACTTCAAGGACCATGTGGCGTCGGGCGAGTACGACCTGGCGCTGTACTCGTGGCCGGCCTCGGCCTACCCGGCGACCGATGCCCGCCCGATCTACGCCAAGCCCGTTCCGGCCGCCGACGGCTCCCTGAACGTCGGGCAGAACTACACGCGGGTCGGCACGGACCAGGTCGACCAGCTCTTCGAGCAGGCGCTCGGCACGCTGGACGAGAAGAAGGTCGGCGAGCTGCTGCGCAAGGCGGACTCCCGGATCTGGGCGGCGGCCGGCTCGATCCCGCTGTACCAGCGGCCGCAGCTGTTCGCCGCCCGCAAGAACCTGGTGAACGCGGGCGCCTTCGGCTTCGAGACGCCGGTCTACGAGGACATGGGCTTCCTCCGCAAGGGCGCCCCGGGCCCTGCCTCCGGCTGAGCCCCGTCGGGGCAGGCCGGTGGGTGGGTCGGGGGTGGGGTGGGGGGTGTCCGTCCTCGGAACGCCGCGAAACCGTCCCTCGGACCCGCACCCGGTGCCCCTCGCGACGTCCCTGCGGGCGAACACCCCCCACCCCACCCCCTCACCGCCGTCCCCACCCAGCCGCGCACAGTCGTGCCCCTGGGGCCGCACGGGCACCCGCCCAGCCGTGGGCCAGCGCCGCCCACCTGCGGGCAGCCGCCCGCCCAGCCGCGGGCAGTCGTGCCGCTGGGGCGGCACGGGTGGGCGCGGGCGGTGCCCCGCCAACGCCGGGCTGCGCAACGTCCTGGCCTCGGCCGTAGCGCCGGGTACCGGGGCCGCGGGCCAGCGCCGCCCAGCCGCGGGCAGTCGTGCCGCTGGGGCGGCACGGGTGGGCGCGGGCGGTGCCCCGTTCACGCCGGGCTGCGCAACGTCCTGGCCTCAGCCGTAGCGCCGGGGACCGGGGCCGTGGGCCAGTGCCGCCAACCTGCGGGCAGCCGCCCGCCCAGCCGCGGGCAGTCGTGCCGCTGGGGCGGCACGGGTGGGCGCGGGCGGTGCCCCGCGAGCGCCGGGCTGCGCAATGTCCCGGCCTCGGCCGTGGCGCCGGGTACGCGTCCCATGCCGGGCAGTGCTGGGCGCGGGAGCCCGGAGGGCGGCTCACCTGGGGGTCGGGCTCCCGGGCGGTCGCTGCGGCGGCGGGCCCGTACCATGGGGTGAGGCCGTGGCATGTTCCGCCCGGCAGGGCCCGCGTAATACGGACGTACGCAGCAGGGCCGTCCTCACACTCCGGGAGTACGCCGCAATATGGCCACGCGCCACGACATCCGCAACGTCGCCATCGTCGCCCACGTCGACCACGGCAAGACCACCATCGTCGACGGCATGCTGAAGCAGGCCGGCGCCTTCGCCGCGCACCAGCTCGACTCCGTCGACGACCGCATGATGGACTCGAACGACCTGGAGCGTGAGAAGGGCATCACGATCCTCGCCAAGAACACGGCGGTGAAGTATCACCCCAAGGACGGCGGGGACCCGATCACCATCAACATCATCGACACCCCCGGCCACGCCGACTTCGGCGGCGAGGTCGAGCGCGGTCTGTCGATGGTCGATGGTGTCGTGCTGCTCGTCGACGCCTCCGAGGGCCCGCTGCCGCAGACCCGCTTCGTGCTGCGCAAGGCGCTCCAGCAGCGGCTGCCGATCATCCTGTGCATCAACAAGACGGACCGCCCGGACTCCCGGATCGACGAGGTCGTCAACGAGACCTACGACCTCTTCCTGGACCTGGACGCCGACGAGGAGCAGATCGAGTTCCCGATCGTCTACGCCTGCGGGCGGGACGGCGTCGCCTCGCTGACCAAGCCGGAGGACGGGACCGTCCCGGCCGACTCGGACTCGCTGGAGCCGTTCTTCTCCACGATCCTGGAGCACATCCCCGCCCCACCTACGAGGAGGGCGCCCCGCTCCAGGCGCACGTGACCAACCTGGACGCCGACAACTTCCTCGGCCGTATCGCGCTGCTGCGCGTCCACCAGGGCGAGCTGAAGAAGGGCCAGACGGTCGCCTGGATGAAGCGCGACGGCTCCGTCGCCAACGTCCGGATCTCCGAGCTGATGATGACCGAGGCGCTGACGCGGAAGCCGGCCGAGAAGGCAGGCCCCGGTGACATCTGCGCCGTCGCGGGCATCCCGGACATCATGATCGGCGAGACGCTCGCCGACGCCGAGAACCCGGTCCCGCTGCCGCTGATCACGGTGGACGAGCCGGCGATCTCCATGACCATCGGCACCAACACCTCGCCGCTGGTGGGCCGTGGCGGCACCGGCAAGGGCGCCGACGCCAAGGCGGCCGTGAAGGACCGCAAGGTCACGGCCCGTCAGGTCAAGGACCGGCTCGACCGCGAGCTGATCGGCAACGTCTCGCTGCGCGTGCTGGACACCGACCGGCCCGACGCCTGGGAGGTGCAGGGCCGCGGTGAGCTGGCCCTGGCGATCCTGGTGGAGACCATGCGCCGGGAGGGCTACGAGCTGACCGTGGGCAAGCCCCAGGTCGTCACCAAGGAGGTCGACGGCAAGGTCTACGAGCCCGTGGAGCGCATGACCATCGACGTGCCCGAGGAGCACATGGGCGCCGTCACGCAGCTCATGGGCGTGCGCAAGGGCCGGATGGACAACATGTCCAACCACGGGTCCGGCTGGGTGCGGATGGAGTTCGTGGTGCCCTCGCGGGGGCTGATCGGGTTCCGGACGGAGTTCCTGACGCAGACCCGGGGCACCGGTATCGCGCACTCCATCCACGAGGGCCACGAGCCCTGGTTCGGCACCCTGACGACCCGTAACAACGGCTCGCTCGTCGCGGACCGCGCCGGCGCCGTCACCGCCTTCGCCATGACGAACCTCCAGGAGCGCGGCGTCCTGTTCGTCGAGCCGGGCACCGAGGTGTACGAGGGCATGATCGTCGGTGAGAACTCCCGCTCCGACGACATGGACGTCAACATCACCAAGGAGAAGAAGCTCACCAACATGCGGTCGTCCACGGCCGACGTGGCCGAGTCGATCGTGCCGCCGCGCAAGCTGTCGCTGGAGCAGTCCCTGGAGTTCTGCCGCGACGACGAGTGCGTCGAGGTGACCCCGGAGGCGGTTCGCATCCGCAAGGTCGTCCTCGACCAGCGTGAGCGGGCCCGCGCGGCCAGCCGCGCCAAGCACGGCTGAGACTCGTCCGGTCACTGTCGGTGACCGGCGAAGGCCCGGTTCACCGCCCGTTTCGGGTGGCGAGCCGGGCCTTTGGTGTGTCGTCGGGCGCTGTTCGCATACCGGTGATCTGGTGATCAAGTTTCGGACAGGTAAACGAAAAATCTTCCCCTTATGTCCGATTCGCTCGATGTAGGTCTCACCTGTCAAGCGCGCTCAGGTGTCGATCGATGCAATTTTTGCTCAAAATATGGAAGGTAGGGAGATCCCTGTGTCTTCCGCCCTTGACGCGCGTTGAGTCACTTGGCGAAAGTTCCCCCAAACCACAGAACCTGCCGGTATCTGTGCTGCGCTCAACTCTCCATCCCCCGGGGAAGAACACACATGACCAGTCCAACCAAGGCCGAGGGCTCCGGGTCCGCGGCTGCCTTGGACCCTGAGCTGGAGACGGCCACCGAGGTCGCCGCCAAGGGCGAGAAGCAGCCCGAGGGTCGTTCCCCGGCCAGTTGATGTGGCAACGATTCAAGCGCGACCGTACCGGAGTCGTCTCCGCCTGCGTAGTGCTTTTCTTCTTCGTGATCGCTGCCCTTGCCCCCGTCATCTCGAAGCTGTACGGCAAGGACCCCTACACGCTCTACGCGCAGGAGCCCGACTACCCGTTCCTGCTGGACGACTTCGCCATGCCGACCGGTTCCTTCGGCGGCATGTCGGGCGAGTTCTGGTTCGGCGTCGAGCCCAAGCTCGGGCGTGACGTGTTCACGATGCTGCTCTACGGCATGCGCACCTCGCTCTACATGGCCGTGCTCGTCACCCTGTGCAGCGTGCTCACCGGCGTGATCATCGGCATGGTCGGCGGCTACTTCGGCGGCCGCGTCGACTACTGGCTGGGCCGGATCACCGACTTCTTCCTCGGTTTCCCGCAGCAGCTGTTCTTCATCGCCTTCATGCCCGTCGTGACCGCGATGTTCGTCTCCCCGGAGGACGAGACCCCGACCTACCTCAGGGCCGTGGCCATCATCCTGGTGATGTGGTTCCTCGGCTGGATGGGTCTGTCCCGTCTGGTGCGCAGCTCCGTACTCTCGCTCCGCGAGCGCGAGTTCGTGGAGGCGGCGAAGGTGTCCGGTGCCTCTCCCTGGCGTATCGTGCGCAAGGAGATCCTGCCGAACATCGTGACCCCGATCCTCGTGCAGGCCACCTACATCCTGCCGAGCACGATCCTCTCCATCGCCTTCCTCTCCTTCATCGGTGTCGGCTTCGTCGAACCCACGCCCGACTGGGGCCGCATGTTCGCCACCGGTACCGAGGTGTACGAGCAGGACCCGATGTTCCTGTTCTGGCCGGGCGCGGCGCTGGTGATCTTCGTACTCGCCTTCAACCTTCTCGGCGACTCCGTCCGGGACGCATTCGACCCAAGACCGGACGCTAACCGTCCATTGGTGGGTGGGGGAGCTGCCGCCCCCGTGCCGGGCTTCCGGACCGTCAGGCAGCACTCGTGGACAACTATCGACAGGTAGGTGCATCGGCATCATGAAGCCCATCAGAACGCGCACTGCGCGCGCCATAGCCGTGGCCATCGTCGCCGGCTCGCTGGCGCTCACCGGCTGCTCCGGCGACGGTGGTGGCAGCAAGGGCAAGGACAACTCCAAGTCCCAGAAGGACGCTGCCGAGCAGCAGAAGCCTGTCGCCTACGCCGACGCCGCGGCTTCGAACGGGCCGGCCGAGGAGATCCCCGGGCCAAGAGCGGCGGCTTCATCAACGTCTACATGCAGTCGGACCTGAGCCACATGGACCCGGGTCAGATCTACGTCAGCGACGCGGGTCAGTTCTCCAACCTGATCCACCGCGGTCTGACCAACTTCCAGGAGGACGACAAGGGCAACCTGACCGTCGTCGGCGACATCGCCACGGACTCCGGCCAGACCACCGACGGCGGCAAGACCTGGACGTACAAGCTCAAGGACGGCATCAAGGACGAGGACGGCAACGAGATCACCTCGGCCGACGTCCGCCACACCATCGAGCGCCTGTACTCCAAGGTCATCTTCGACGGTCCGACCTACGTCCAGTCCTGGCTCTCCGGCTCCGACTACCGCAAGGCGCTGCCGGACGGCCCGTACAAGGGCAAGCACCTGCCGGACTCCGTCCTGGAGACCCCGGACGACAAGACGGTCGTCTTCAAGTTCGACCAGCCGCGCCCGGACCTGCCGCAGGCCCTGGCCATGGCCGGCTACTCCATCGTGCCCGAGAAGCAGGACACGAAGGAGAAGTACGACGACGCCCCGGCCGCCCTCGGCCCCTACAAGCTCGCCGAGTACAAGCCGGGCAAGTCCCTGAAGCTGGTCAAGAACGACCAGTGGGACCCGAAGACGGACCCGGTGCGTCACCAGTACGTCGACGGCTACAACTTCACGCTGACCGTCGACCAGGCCAGCCAGACCAAGCGTCTGATCGCCGACCAGGGCGAGGCCAAGAACGCCATCCAGTTCACGGACACCGTGGACCCGGCGCAGCTCCAGTCGGTCATCAGCGACCCGGAGGCCAAGAAGCGCACCATCCAGGGCTACCAGCCCTACGTGTGGCAGATGACCTTCAACCTGGACCGGATGAAGGACAAGAAGGTCCGCGACGCCATCGCCTACGCGATGCCGAGCCAGTCCATGGTCCAGGCGGACGGCGGCCGCTACGGCGGTGAGGTCGCCGGCGGTCTGCTCGCCCCGACCCTGCCGGGCTTCGACCCGACCTACGACCCGTTCGGCAAGCTGAAGAAGCCCAACGGCGACCTGGACAAGGCCAAGCAGCTGCTGAAGGAGGCGGGTGTCAAGGCGGGCACCAAGCTCACCTACGCCTACTCCAACACGCCGCGCGGCCAGGCCCAGCAGGTCATCGTCCGTGACGTGCTGGAGAAGCTCGGCTTCAACGTCCAGGCCAAGGAGATCGACCGGGCCAGCTTCTACGAGCAGGTCGGCAAGCTGGACAACCCGTACGACCTCTACATGACCGGCTGGGGCCAGGACTGGCCGTCCCCGTCCACGGTCATCACCCCGGTCTACGACGGCACGCTGGTCGCCGACGGCGGTTCGAACTACTCGCACGTCGACGACAAGCAGGTCAACGAGCTGATCCAGAAGGCCCTGAAGCAGGACCCGAAGGAGGCCGCGAAGACCTGGGAGCAGGCCCACCACCGGATCGTGGAGGAGATCAACCCGGCGGCCCCGGTCTACTACTCCAAGACCATCCAGCTCGTCGGTTCGAATGTCGGTGGCGCCAAGTACAGCGTCGAGTCGAGCTACGTCGACATCAACGACCTGTTCGTGAAGCAGCCGTAACCGTCAGCCCGGCTGACCGTGGGGGTGCGCGCCAGGCGGAGCGCACCCCCGCGGACGGTACCCCCTCCCTGCCGCCGCGTTTCGAAGAGAGCATCCACCCGCCATGCTTCAGTTCCTCATCCGCAGGCTGATCGGCGCCGTCGTCATCATGTTCCTGATCGGCGCCTTCACGTTCTTCCTGTTCTATACGGTTCCTCAGGACTTCGCCGAGCTGTCCTGCGGCAAGAACTGCACCCCCGAGAACATCGCGGTGATCCGCGAGAACCTCGGTCTGGACAAGCCCATCACCGCCCAGTTCTGGGAGTTCATGGTGGGCATCGTGTCCGGCCGGGACTTCCCGCAGGGGCACTGCTCCGCGCCCTGCCTCGGCGTCTCCTTCGACACCGGTGAGTTCGTCTGGGACTCCATCGTCGACCGCTTCCCGCTGACCCTGTCGCTGACCATCGGCGGCCTGGTGATCTTCCTGTTCGTCGGTCTCGGCGCCGGCCTGCTCGCCGCCTGGAAGCGCGGCACGATGGTCGACAAGGCCGTCAGCGGCGCCTCGATCCTGCTCAGCTCGTTCCAGATCTACCTGCTGGGCCCGGTCGCCCTCGGCATCTTCGTCTACAGCACCGGCTGGATGGAGAACCCGAAGTACCACTCCTTCACGGAGAACCCGGCCGCCTGGGCGGTCGGCATGCTCATCCCCTGGGCCGTGATGGCCACCATCTTCACCGCCCAGTACACCCGTATGGCACGCTCGACGATGATCGAGCAGCTTCAGGAGGAGCACGTCCGCACCGCCCGTGCCAAGGGCATGGCGCAGCGGTACGTCTTCTTCCGCTATGCCTGGCGCGGTTCGCTCATCCCGATCGTCACCATCCTCGGCATCGACCTCAGCGCGCTGCTGTCCGGCGCGGTGGTCACGGAGTTCACGTTCGACCTGGCCGGCATCGGCCGTCTCGCCGTCGACTCCTCGCTGACCAAGGACCTGCCGGTGACGATGGGCGTCATGCTGTTCGGAGCGTTCTTCATCCTGCTCCTGAACATCATCGTGGACGTCGTCTACGCATACATCGACCCGCGCGTGCGCCTCAACTAGGAGAACTACCGTGACCACACTGACCAAGACCGAAGGCGAGAAGGCCCCGACCGGGTCCGAGTCCTTCCTCTCGGTCCGCGACCTGCGGGTGCGGTTCTCCACCGAGGACGGCATCGTCAAGGCGGTCGACGGACTGTCCTTCGACGTCGAACGCGGCAAGACCCTCGGCATCGTCGGCGAGTCCGGCTCCGGCAAGTCGGTCACCAACCTGACCGTGCTGGGCCTGCACAACCGCAAGACCACCACCGTGGAGGGCGAGATCGTCCTCGACGGCAAGGAACTGGTCACCGCGACCGAGAAGGAACTGGAGAAGCTCCGCGGCAACAAGGTCGCGATGATCTTCCAGGACCCGCTGACGGCGCTGTCGCCGTACTACACCGTGGGCCGGCAGATCGCCGAGCCGTTCATGAAGCACACCGGCGCCTCCAAGAAGGAGGCCCGGGACCGGGCCATCGAGATGCTGACCAAGGTCGGCATCCCGCAGGCCAAGTCGCGCGTGGACGACTACCCGCACCAGTTCTCCGGCGGTATGCGCCAGCGCGCCATGATCGCCATGGCGCTGGTCTGCGACCCCGACCTGCTCATCGCCGACGAGCCGACCACCGCCCTTGACGTGACGGTCCAGGCGCAGATCCTCGACCTGCTCAAGGACCTCCAGCAGGAGTTCGGCTCGGCGATCATCTTTATCACCCACGACCTCGGCGTCATCTCCGACATGGCCGACGACCTGCTGGTGATGTACTCGGGCCGGGCCGTGGAGCGCGGCAGCGTCCGCGAGGTGCTGCGCGCCCCCCGCCACCCCTACACCTGGGGTCTGCTCAGCTCGATGCCGCGTCTGGGCGGCGACACCTCGCACCCCTGACGCCCATCCCGGGCTCCCCGCCCAGCCTCCTCAACCCGCCGTCCGGCTGCCCCTTCCACCCGCGCTGCGCCTTCACCGGCGAGGTGTCGGGCAACCGGTGCAGCACCGAGCGGCCGGAGCTGGGCGAGGGCCGTGCGGCTGCCTGCCACCTGACGGCGGAGCAGAAGCAGACCATCTTCATCGACACGATCCAGCCCCGGCTGCGCTAGGGAGCGATCCGAGACATGAGCGACAACCTCACCCTCCCCGCACAGCAGGGCTCCACCGGCGCATCGACCGAGACGCTGCTCAAGGTCGAGGGCCTGACCAAGCACTTCCCCATCTACGGCGGCTTCCCGATCAAACGGAAGGTCGGCGCGGTCCAGGCCGTGGACAACGTCGACCTGACGGTCGGCGTCGGCGAGAGCGTCGGCCTGGTCGGCGAGTCCGGCTGCGGCAAGTCGACCACGGGCCGGCTCATCACCCGGCTTCTGGAGCCGACGGGCGGCAAGATCGAGTATGCCGGACAGGACATCACCCACGCCTCGCGCAGGCAGCTGGCGCCGGTGCGGTCCGACATCCAGATGATCTTCCAGGACCCGTACTCGTCGCTGAACCCCCGGCAGACCGTCGGCACCATCATCAAGTCGCCGATGGAGGTCAACGGGATCGAGCCCCAGGGCGGCCGGGAGAAGAGGGTGCGCGAGCTGCTGGAGCTGGTCGGCCTCAACCCGGAGCACTACAACCGCTTCCCGCACGAGTTCTCCGGCGGTCAGCGCCAGCGCATCGGTGTGGCCCGGGCGCTCGCGCTGAACCCGAAGCTGATCGTCGCCGACGAGCCGGTCTCCGCGCTCGACGTGTCGATCCAGGCCCAGGTCGTCAACCTGCTGCAGAAGGTGCAGCAGGAGATGGGCATCGCCTTCCTCTTCATCGCCCACGACCTGGCGGTGGTCCGGCACTTCTCGCAGCGCGTGGCCGTGATGTACCTCGGCAAGGTGGTCGAGGTCGGCGACCGGGACTCCATCTACAACCGTCCCCGGCACCCCTACACCCACGCCCTGCTGTCGGCCGTGCCCGAGGTGGCGATGGACGACGAGACCGAGGAGCGGGAGCGGATCCGGCTCTCCGGTGACGTGCCGTCGCCGATCATGCCGCCGTCCGGCTGCCGTTTCCGCACCCGGTGCTGGAAGGCGCAGGACAAGTGCGCCACGGAGGAGCCGCCGCTGGTCCGCGTCTCCGGCAACCGCGAGGGGCATCTGACCGCCTGCCACTTCCCGGAGGAGCCGACGACCGAGGCCCGCGGCGAGGAGATCATCCTGGACCCGGGGCTCAAGCGCCTGGAGCAGGGCGACGACGCCGACGCGTCGAAGGGCTGACCGGCCCGGGAACGCGGACGCCCGGAGGACCGGGGACGGGAGCGAAGGCTTCCGCCCCGGTCCTCAGCCGTTTCCGCGCGCCCGCCGTTTCCGCGCGCCCGCCGTTTCCGCGCCTCCGGCGCCCTGCCCTTCCCGTGGCCCCTTCCCCGCGGCTCCTTCCCCTTCCTCCCTCCCCCCGTCCGGCGGACCCTCGGACGGCCGGGATGAATGTGCGTCAACGGATACGACCGCCCATAGTGGCCCGTAACGGACAGCGCACATGAGGAGGGACTCCAATGCGCGGAGCCAAGCCCGGCACCTGGGCCGCATGTGCGGCGGCCGTCGTCCTCGCGGCGACCGCCTGCGGCGGGGGCGGGGGCAGCGGCGGGGACAGCGGCGCGGTGCTCAGTTCCTCCTGGGGGGACCCGCAGAACCCGCTGGAGCCGGCGAACACCAACGAGGTGCAGGGCGGCAAGGTCCTGGACATGATCTTCCGGGGGCTGAAGAGGTATCACCCGGAGACCGGCGAGGCCGAGGACATGCTCGCCGAGAAGATCGAGACCTCCGACTCGCAGAACTTCACCATCACCGTCAAGGACGGCTGGACCTTCCAGAACGGCGAGAAGGTCACCGCCCAGTCCTTCGTCGACGCCTGGAACTACGGCGCCGCCCTGAAGAACAACCAGCGCAACGCCTACTTCTTCAGCTACATCGACGGCTACGACCAGGTGCACCCCGAGGGCGGCGAGCAGAAGGCCGAGACGCTCTCCGGCCTGAAGGTGACCGGCCCGCTCACCTTCACCGTCCGGCTCAACCAGAAGTTCTCGACCTTCCCGGAGACGCTCGGCTACCCGGCCTTCGCGCCGCTGCCCCGCGCGTTCTTCGACGACCACGACGCCTGGCTGAAGAAGCCGATCGGCAACGGCCCGTACCGCGTCGAGTCCTACCAGCGCGGCTCGCAGATGTCGCTGCGCACGTGGGAGGAGTACCCGGGTGATGACAAGGCCCGCAACGGCGGCGTCGACCTGAAGGTGTACACCGACAACAACACCGCCTACACCGACCTGATGGCGGGCAACCTCGACCTCGTCGACGACGTCCCGGCCGCCCAGCTGAAGAACGTCCAGAGCGACCTCGGCGACCGGTACATCAACACCCCCGCCGGCATCATCCAGACCCTCGCCTTCCCGTACTACGACCGGAACTGGAACAAGGCCGGCGCGGAGAAGGTCCGCAAGGGCCTGTCCATGGCCATCGACCGGAAGCAGATCACCGAGACGATCTTCCAGAAGACCCGCACCCCGGCCACCGACTGGACCTCGCCGGTCCTCGGCGAGGACGGCGGGTACAAGGAAGGGCTGTGCGGGGAGGCCTGCGAGTACGACCCTCAGGAGGCCAAGCGGCTCATCGACGAGGGCGGCGGCCTGCCCGGCGGCCAGGTGAAGATCACCTACAACTCCGACACCGGCTCCCACAAGCAGTGGGTCGACGCGGTCTGCAACTCCATCAACAACGCCCTGGGCAACGACCGGGCCTGCGTCGGCAACCCCGTCGGCACCTTCGCCGACTTCCGCAACCAGATCACCGACCGGAAGATGAGCGGCCCCTTCCGCGCCGGCTGGCAGATGGACTACCCGCTCATCCAGAACTTCCTCCAGCCGCTCTACTACACCAACGCCTCCTCCAACGACGGCAAGTGGTCCGACAAGAAGTTCGACGACCTCGTCGACCAGGCCAACGCCGAGACCGACACCGCCAAGGCCGTGGAGATCTTCCAGCAGGCCGAGGAGGTCGTCCGGGACACCATGGCCGCCATCCCGCTGTGGTACCAGAACGGCAGCGCCGGCTACTCGGAACGGCTCTCCGACGTCAAGCTCAACCCGTTCAGCGTCCCGGTCTACAACGAGATCCAGGTCAGCTGAGGGGCGTCATGGGACGGTACGTCCTGCGGCGGCTGCTCCAGATGATCCCGGTCTTCCTCGGGCCACGCTGCTGATCTTCCTGATGGTGAACGTGATGGGCGACCCCATCGCGGGGCTGTGCGGCGACCGGGAGTGCGACCCGGCGACGGCCGCGCGGCTCAGGAAGGAGTTCGGCCTCGACCAGCCCGTGTGGCAGCAGTACCTGACCTACATGGGCAACGTGTTCACCGGCGACTTCGGCACCGCCTTCAACGGCCAGCCGGTCACCGAGCTGATGGGCACCGCGTTCCCCGTCACCATCCGGCTCACGCTCGTGGCGATCCTCTTCGAGATCGTCATCGGCATCACCCTCGGCGTCGTCACCGGGCTGCGCCGGGGCGCCCGGTCGACACCTCCGTGCTGCTGGTCACGCTCGTCGTCATCTCGGTCCCCACCTTCGTCACCGGGCTGCTGCTCCAGCTCCTGCTGGGGTGAAGTGGGGCTGGATCAGACCGTCGGTCTCCTCCGAGGCCGCGTTCGGCGAGCTGATCGTCCCCGGCCTGGTCCTGGCGTCGGTCTCGCTGGCGTACGTGACCCGGCTGACCCGCACCTCCATCGCCGAGAACCGGCGCTCCGACTACGTGCGCACCGCCGTCGCCAAGGGCCTGCCGCGCCGCCGGGTGGTCACCCGGCACCTGCTGCGCAACTCCCTCATCCCCGTCGTCACCTTCATCGGAGCCGACATCGGCTTCCTCATGGGCGGCGCCATCGTCACCGAGCGGATCTTCAACATCCACGGCGTCGGCTACCAGCTCTACCAGGGCATCCTGCGGCAGAACACGCAGACCGTCGTCGGCTTCGTCACCGTCCTCGTGCTGGTCTTCCTGGTCGCCAACCTCCTCGTCGACCTCCTGTACGCCGTACTCGACCCGAGGATCCGCTATGACTGAACCCCACGAGCGGGACCAGGCCGTCGCCGGCACCGGCATGGGCGGGCAGATGGACCTCGCGGTGAGCGAGGCCGAGACCCTGGAGAAGACCCCGGCGGAGCGGACGGCCCCGGCCCGCAGGACCGGCCCCGCAGCCTGTGGTCCGACGCCTGGCACGACCTGCGCCGCAACCCGGTCTTCCTCGTCTCCGGGCTGGTCATCCTGTTCCTGATCGTCATCTCCCTCTGGCCGTCCCTGATCACCTCCGGCAACCCCCTGCACTGCGACCTGTCCAAGGCCCAGGAGGGATCCCAGGCCGGCCACCCCTTCGGCTTCAACGGACAGGGCTGCGACGTCTACACCCGCACCGTCTACGGCGCCCGGACGTCGGTGGCGGTCGGGGTCCTCGCCACGCTCGGCGTCGCCGTCCTGGGCAGTGTCCTCGGCGGGCTCGCCGGGTTCTTCGGCGGCCTCGGCGACTCGATCCTGTCCCGGATCACCGACGTCTTCTTCGCCATCCCCGTCGTCCTCGGCGGCCTGGTGCTGCTGTCGGTCATCACCAGCAACACCGTCTGGCCGGTCATCGGGTTCATCGTGCTGCTGGGCTGGCCGCAGATCTCCCGCATCGCCCGCGGCGCCGTCATCACCGCCAAGCAGAACGACTACGTCCAGGCCGCCCGCGCCCTGGGCGCCTCGAACTCCCGGCTGCTGCTGCGGCACATCGCGCCCAACGCGGTCGCGCCGGTCATCGTCGTCGCGACGATCGCACTCGGCACGTACATCGCGCTGGAGGCCACCCTGTCGTTCCTCGGCGTCGGCCTGAAGCCGCCCAGCGTCTCCTGGGGCATCGACATCTCCGCCGCCGCCCCCTACGTCCGCAACGCGCCGCACGCGCTGCTGTGGCCCTCCGGCGCCCTCGCCCTGACCGTCCTCGCGTTCATCATGCTCGGCGACGCGGTGCGCGACGCCCTCGACCCGAAGCTGAGGTGAGCCGCCGCATGCTGCTCGACGTACGCGACCTGCACGTGGAGTTCCGCACCCGGGACGGTGTCGCCCGGGCCGTCAACGGCGTCAGTTACCGGGTGGACGCCGGGGAGACGCTGGCGGTGCTCGGCGAGTCCGGTTCCGGCAAGTCCGTCACCGCGCAGGCGATCATGGGCATCCTCGACATGCCGCCCGGCCGGATCACCGGCGGCGAGGTCCTCTTCGAGGGCCGCGACCTGCTGCGCCTGAAGGAGGAGGAGCGCCGGAAGGTGCGCGGCGCCGAGATGGCCATGATCTTCCAGGACGCGCTGTCCTCCCTCAACCCCGTCCTCACCGTGGGCGACCAGCTCGGCGAGATGTTCACCGTGCACCGGGGGATGTCACGGAAGGACGCGCGCGCCAAGGCCGTGGAGCTGATGGACCGGGTGCGGATCCCGGCCGCGAAGGAGCGGGTGCGGCAGTACCCGCACCAGTTCTCCGGCGGGATGCGCCAGCGCATCATGATCGCGATGGCGATCGCCCTGGAGCCGAAGCTGATCATCGCGGACGAGCCGACCACGGCGCTCGACGTCACCGTCCAGGCCCAGGTCATGGACCTGCTGGCGGAACTCCAGCGCGAGTACCGCATGGGGCTGATCCTCATCACCCACGACCTCGGCGTGGTCGCGGACGTCGCCGACCGGATCGCCGTGATGTACGCGGGCCGGATCGTGGAGTCGGCGCCGGTGCACGACATCTACAAGGCGCCCGCCCACCCGTACACGCGCGGCCTGCTGGACTCGATCCCGCGCCTGGACCAGAAGGGCCGGGAGCTGTACGCCATCAAGGGCCTGCCGCCCAACCTCACCCGCATCCCGCCCGGCTGCGCCTTCCACCCCCGCTGCCCGATGGCCCGGGACGTCTGCCGCACGGACGTCCCCCCGCTGTACGAGGTGAGCGACGCCCGGGGCAGCGCCTGCCACTTCTGGAGGGAGTGCCTGCATGGCTGAGCCGATCCTCCAGGTCCGCGGCCTGGTGAAGCACTACCCGCTGACCACCGGCGTCCTGTTCAGGAAGCAGGTGGGGGCCGTGAAGGCGGTCGACGGCGTGGACTTCGACCTGCACCGCGGCGAGACGCTCGGCATCGTCGGCGAGTCCGGCTGCGGCAAGTCGACGGTCGCCAAGATGCTGGTCAACCTGGAGCGGCCGACGACGGGGGAGATCCGCTACAAGGGCGAGGACATCACCAAGCTGTCCGGCAGGGCGCTCAAGGCGGTGCGCCGCAACATCCAGATGGTCTTCCAGGACCCGTACACCTCCCTCAACCCCCGGATGACGGTCGGCGACATCATCGGCGAGGCCTTCGACATCCACCCCGAGGTGGCGCCGAAGGGGGAGCGCCGCAGACGGGTGCAGCACCTGCTGGACGTGGTCGGCCTGAACCCGGAGTACATCAACCGCTATCCGCACCAGTTCTCCGGCGGCCAGCGGCAGCGCATCGGCATCGCCCGCGGGCTCGCCCTGCGCCCGGAGATCATCGTCGCGGACGAGCCGGTCTCCGCCCTCGACGTGTCGGTGCAGGCGCAGGTCGTCAATCTGATGGGCCGGCTGCAGGACGAGTTCGACCTCTCCTACGTCTTCATCGCCCACGACCTGTCGATCGTGCGGCACATCTCGGACCGGGTCGGGGTGATGTACCTGGGCCGGATCGTGGAGACCGGCACCGACACCGAGATCTACGACCATCCCACGCACCCCTACACCCAGGCGCTGCTGTCCGCGGTGCCCGTGCCCGACCCGAGGCCCGGAGCACCGGGAGCGGATCATCCTGGCCGGTGACGTGCCCTCGCCGACGAACATCCCCTCCGGCTGCCGGTTCCGCACCCGCTGCTTCAAGGCGCGGGAGCGCTGCGCCCTGGAGGTGCCCGCGCTGGCGGTGCCGGCCGTGTTCCGCTCGGTCACCGGGCCCGTGGCGCACGACTCGGCGTGCCACTTCGCGGAGGAGAAGCACGTGGTGCCGGAGCACGAGGCGCCGCCCGGGACGCACGGCGACGGGCCGGGGTGACATGGCGCACCCCGGCCCGTACACGGCACCCGCACGGCCGTACGCGGATCAGTCTCGCGCGTTCGTGTATCGGGGCCGCTTCCGCCTCGTTGCCCGTGGATGAACGGCGCCGGCCCGGGGCCGTGACGCTAGGTCAGGGCCAGTGAACGCTTGAGGAAGTCCAGCTGGAGCCGCAGCAGGTTCTCGGCGACCGACTCCTGCGGGGTCATGTGCGTGACGCCGGACAGGGGCAGCACCTCGTGCGGGCGGCCCGCCGCCAGCAGCGCCGACGACAGCCGCAGCGAGTGCGCGACCACCACGTTGTCGTCCGCCAGCCCGTGGATGATCATCATCGGGCGGTGCGGCTCGGCGGCGTCGACCAGGCCGGCGTCGTCGATCACCGAGTTGCGGCGGTAGACCTCCGGCTGCTCGTCCGGGTGGCCGACGTAGCGCTCCTGGTAGTGGGTGTCGTACAGGCGCAGGTCGGTGACCGGGGCGCCCACGACGGCCGCGTGGAACACGTCCGGCCGGCGCAGTGCCGCGAGCGCGGCCAGGTAGCCGCCGAAGGACCAGCCCCGGATGGCCACCCGGTCCAGGTCCAGCGGGAAGTCGGCGGCGAGCGCCTGCAGCGCGTCGACCTGGTCCTGGACGACCACCGCGGCGATGTCGTCCCGGACGGCCTTCTCCCAGGCGGGGGAGCGGCCGGGGGTGCCGCGGCCGTCGGCGACGACCACCGCGAACCCCTGGTCGGCGAACCACTGGGACGTGAGGTACGCGTTGTGCGCGGCGACCACCCGCTGGCCGTGCGGACCGCCATAAGGGTCCATGAGGACCGGCAGGGGGTGTCACCGTGGTAGTCCGTTGGCATAAGCACGGCGCACGGGATACGCCGTGCGCCCCCCTGGGTGAGGGTCACCCGCGGGGACAGACCGGGAGCTTCGGCGTACGAGGGGATGATCGCCGCCGGTTTCCCGTCCCGCAGCACCCGCACCCGCGCCCCCGGCCGCTCCAGGGTGGCGGACACCAGGACGGTCACGTCCCCGGCCCGCACCGCCGTGTGCACGCCGGGCTCCTCGGACAGCCGCTCCACGCCCAGCTCGTTCACGCGGTAGACGTGCACCTCACCGGTCTCGGCGTCGGCCGCCTCCTCGCCCGCCGAGGCGCTGACCAGCACATCGTGCTCGGAGACGTCCAGCACCGCCCGCAGGTGCAACTGCGGCCCCGTCAGCGGGCGTTCCCCGACGGCCAGCCGCCGGGCGCCACCCTCGTCGGTGATCCGCACCAGCTGCCCGGACGGGCTCCAGCAGGGCACCCCGGGGAAAAGTTCCAGCCATGTTGGATCTTCGTCCGCGTGCACCAGCCGGGTCGCCCCGGAGTCCGGGTCCACGGCCAGGTACAGCTGGCTGCGCTGGTCGCGCGCCTGGACGAGCAGCAGCGGCGCACCCGCCGCTGACCAGTGCACTCGCGCGAGGTACGGGTACCGTTCCCGGTCCCACAGCACCTCCGTGCGCCCTCCGTCCAGCCCGATCACGAACAGCCGGACGTCCGCGTTGGCGGTGCCGGCCGCCGGGTACGGGACGTGTTGTGGATCACGCTCGGGACGCGCCGGGTCGGAGATCCACCACCGGCTCACCGGCGTGTCGTCCACGCGCGCGACCAGCAGCCGGTCCGACTCCGGGGCCCACCAGAAGCCCCGGCTGCGGCCCATCTCCTCGGCGGCGACGAACTCCGCCAGCCCGTACGTGACACCCTCCGCGTCCGGCTCGGCCAGCGCCCGGTCCCCGTCGCCCTCGGCGCCGACGACCCGCAGGGCGCCCCGCGCGACGTACGCCACGTGCCGTCCGTCGGGCGAAGGACGCGGGTCGACCACCGGGCCCCGCACGGGAAGCTCCCGCTCCGTGCCGACCCGCAGCTCGGCCGTGAAGAGCCGTCCCGACAGGGCGAACGCGGCCAGCTCCACGGCCGCGTCGGTGGCGTAGCCGACGATGCCGGCGCCGCCTTCGCGGCTGCGCTCGCGGCGGGCCCGCTCCTCGGGCGGCAGCTGTTCCTCGGCCCCGCCCAGCAGGGTGCGCGGGTCGGCCGCAAGGCGCTCCCGGCCGTCCGCGGTGTCGAGCACCCACAGCGAACTCGCCCGGTCCGTACCGGAGGAGGACCGCAGGAAGGCGACGCGTGAACCGTCGGGCGCCACGGTGAACGAACGCGGCGCGCCGAGCGTGAACCGCTGGGTGCGGGCGTGCCGCTTGGGGAAGGAGTCAGGCTCGGTCGTCATGCCCTGACCATATTGGCCATGCGCCCCTTGTGCGGCCGTGCGCCGATCGATGCGCGCGTACACATAGTTATGATCGCTAGCGCACAGTGGGTATCAACCAGCTGCCCGCTGCGCGGACTTGTCCATCCGGTCCGTCCGTACGACCCCCTGTCCCCGGGCTCTTTGGAGGTGAGCCGCCGTGGCACTCTCGATTTCGGCGGTGGTGCTGCTGGCGATCATCGTCTTCCTGCTGATCAAGAAGTCAGGACTGAAGGCGGGCCACGCCATCGTCTGTATGCTGCTCGGCTTCTACCTGGCCTCGTCGACCGTCGCGCCGACGATCAACGAGGTCACGTCGAACATCGCCGGGATGATCGGCAGCATCAACTTCTGACCCGGGCGGACCGGGCGCCGGATCAGTCCCCCGCCGCGTACGGCACGAAGTCGGCCCACGCGGCGGGGCCGAAGGCCAGGCGGGGACCGTCGACGTGCTTCGAGTCACGGACGTGGACGGTCTCGGGGTCGGTGGCGATCTCCACGCAGGAATCGGTCTCCGCACCGCTGCTGTAGCTGCTCTTCGACCACGCCAGGCCGGAAGCGTCTCTGGACGAGGTCTTGCGGATCATGTCTCCCCCAGCAGGTGCTCGATGAAAGCAGCGGACTCGCGCGGTGTCAAAGCCTGCGCCCGGATGATGCCATAACGCAGTTCAAGGATACGGAGCTGCCTCGGGTCGGTGACCGGTCGGCCGTTGGCGATTCCCGGAGAGCGGCCCACCGACGTCCCGTCCTCGAACTTGAGCACCTCGATCCCTCCGTCGACGCCGGCATGCTCCTCGCGGTCCATCGGCATCACCTGGATCTCGACGTGGGGCAACCGCCCCACCTCCAGCAGGTGTTCGAGCTGTCGGCGCAGGACCGCCGTCCCTCCCAGCCGTCGCCGGAGCGTCCACTCGTCCTGCACGAAGCTGAGCTCGGGTGCCGGGTCCCGTTCGAACACCGACTTGCGGGCCACCCGGGCGGCCACGCCCCGCTCGATCTCCTCTTCTGCGTATCGAGGCCGCCGCATCCGGAACAGCGTCCGGGCGTATTCGGGCGTCTGGAGGAGTCCGTGAATGTTGACCGGGTTGTAGAGCAGAAGCTCCACCGCCCGCGCCTCCATCTGCGCCAGATCCCGCACCTTCTTCGGGTACCGGACCTTCTTCACGTCCTCCTTCATCGCGGCGACGAGCCCCCGGCGCCCAGCACCTCGTCCGCCGTGTCCAGGAACTCGGGCCGGGGGATGCGCTTGCCTCCCTCGATCTTGTAGACGAGGTCCTCGCCGTACCCGACCGCCACCGCGAACTCGCCGACCCGCAGCCCCGCCGCCTCCCGGCGGAGCCGCAACTGCCGCCCCACGGTGGCCACCACCGCGAGCGCCCAGTCGTCGTCCGGGTCGATCTCCCACCCCGGCTCGTCCGGCTGTGCCGCCGCGACCTCGACCCGTACCGCCTCACCGTCCACCGACATGCGCGCCCCTCCCTGGTGCGTTCCTCACCCTGCGTAGCAGACTGGTCACGCGGTACGTTACGGCGTCGGCGACCGGCCGGGGTGTGCGAACGGGCACCCGGTCCCTCGTAGGGTTGGCCCCATGACGGAACTGCCCTCCCGGCGTCTGCTGCTGGTGCACGCGCACCCGGACGACGAGTCGATCAACAACGGCGCCACCATGGCGAGGTACGCGGCCGAGGGCGCCCGGGTGACGCTGGTGACCTGCACCCTCGGCGAGCGGGGCGAGGTCGTCCCGCCGGAGCTGCGCCATCTGACCGGCCCCGCCCTCGGCAGGCACCGGATGGGCGAACTGACCGCCGCGATGCGCGCCCTCGGCGTCGAGGACGTCCGGCTGCTGGGCGGCCCCGGCCGCTACGCCGACTCCGGGATGATGGGCCTGCCCGACAACGACGACCCCGGCTGCTTCTGGCAGGCGGACGTCGACCGGGCCGCCGCCCTCCTGCTGGACGTGATCCGGGAGGTGCGCCCCCAGGTCCTCGTCACCTACGACCCGAACGGCGGCTACGGCCACCCCGACCACATCCAGGCCCACCGCGTCGCCATGCGCGCCGCCGAACTGGCCGCCGAGGCCGGCTGCCCGATCGCCAGGGTCTACTGGAACCGCGTGCCGCGCTCCGCCGCCGAGGAGGCCTTCGCCCGGCTCCGCGCCGACCTGCCCGGCCTCCCCTTCGCCGAGGCGGCCGGCATCGACGACGTACCCGGCGTGGTGGACGACGAGCGGATCACCGCCCGGATCACCGCCGACGGCACCCCGGCCGCCGCCGCCAAGGCCGCCGCCATGCGGGCCCACGCCACCCAGATCACGGTCGCCGAGCCGTACTTCGCGCTCTCCAACGAACGGGCGCAGCCGCTGTTCACCACCGAGTACTACGAGCTGGTGGGCGCCGTCCCGACCGGTTCCGCCCCGTCCGCGACCGAGGCCCCCGGGGCCGTCCCGCCCGGCACGGTCCTGACCGACCTGTTCGACGGCATCGCGGAGGTGGCGTCATGACCGACCGAGGCTCACCGCTGGCCCAGCCCCTGCGGATGCCCTCCGCGGGCCGTGCCCTGCTGTACCTCGCCCTGTTCGTGGCCGGCGCCGTCGTCGGTGTCGCCGGCGCGCTGGTCCAGCCGGCCTGGTTCCCGGGCGGACTGCTGCTCGCCCTCGCCGGGGAGGCCGGGCTCTGTCTGGGGGCCGCCCGTGCCGTCGGCACGCGGGGCGCGGCCGTCGCGTCCGCCGCGGGCTGGGCGCTCGCGGTCGTCCTCCTCACCGCCAGCCGGCCCGAGGGCGACTTCGTCTTCGCCGCGGGCAGCGGCTCGTACCTCTTCCTGCTCGGCGGTATCGCCCTCGCTGTGATGTGCGCCACCCTCGCCCCGGTGCGGCAACCGGACGGGGACGCCGCCCGACTTGGCAAGTGACGTACCACTTCGCCCTCGCTCACGCGTGCGAGTCCGGTGTGGGTTTCCTCAGCGGTCCCCGGATGAGCGTGACAAGCGGCCAGTATGGTGGTGCGCGCCGCCGAGCTGCCCGCTTGAGGTCGTGACGGGCGGCGGAGCCAACCGGGAGAACCTGCCTTGAGTCGTGAAACTGACCGTCCGTCCTCCGGACCCAACGGGCGCGGCCCAGCCGCCTACCCGTCGGGCACACCGCCCTACGGGACGCCCACGGGTTCCGACGCCGGTGCGGACGCGGGGCGTTCGGCCGACCGGCCGGAGGAACGCAAGACCGAGACGACGCTGACCACGCGGATCCGGATCAACATCCCCGGGTCCCGGCCCATCCCGCCCGTCGTGGTCCGCAAGCCCGTCGCGGGCGCCGAGGAGGGCGAGGGCGGCACGGACACCACCGAGACGCCCCGGCCCGGCGCGACCGCGCCCGCCGACCCGTCCGGCGAGGCACCGGCCGAGCCCGCGGAGCCCGCCGAGGAGAAGCAGACCAGCGACTGGTTCGCGCCCCGCAAGTCCCCGACCGCCAAGAGCGGCCAGGCCACGGGCTCCGCCAACGGCACGGGGCCGTCCGGCGGTTCGGCGCCGGGCACGGCAACTCCGGGCTCCGGCGCGCCGGGTGCGGGGACGACGGGCGCGGGCGCGGGTGCGCCCGGTCCCGGCGCGTCCGGTGCCGGCGTCTCCGGCGGTACGCGTCCGGGCGGCTCCCGGCCCGGCGGCTCCCGCAACGGCCTGCCCGGCGCCACCGGCGGCCCCGTCGCGCCCGGGCACGGCGGCGGCACCGGCTCCTTCGACGTGACCGAGGCCCTCTCGGCCGGCCCCCTCGGCAACGGGCGGCGCGAGGCCCCCGACGCCGGCCCGGGCGCGCGCCGCGACGACCTGCCGTACTTCCCGGACGACGGGCGGTCCGGCCCCGCCGGCCCGACCGGCGGCCCGGCCACGGGAGACGCCCTGCTCTCGCCGTCGTCCGGCGAGCGGCCCGGCGGCCCCGGCCACGCCGGCAACGGTGGTCCGGCCGGTCCGGCGGGCGCGAGGCGTCCGGGCGCGGCTCCGGGCTCCGGCGCGTTCCCCGGCCCGGGCGGTCCCGGCGGCCCCGGTGCGCAGGGCGCGCCGTCCGGCCCCGGCGGTCCCGGTGCGCAGGGCGCCGCCTCCGGCGCCGGCGCCCCCGCGAGCATGCGCGTCCCCGGCGTCCCCGGCACGGGCGGCCCGTCCGCGCCCGGCGCCCGGATGAGCGACGACACCGCCATCCTCACCCCGCAGAAGCCGGCCCCCGAGCCCGGCACCCCCGGCTACGGCAACCCGAGCAACGTCTCCGGGGACACCCTCACCAGCGGGATCTCCGCGGTCCCCGCGGACCGCGGCGCCGCCGCACCGTTCGCCCCGGGCGCGCGGCCCGACGGACCGGTGCCGCACACGTCCCCGGGCAGTCCGAGCCGGCCTCGCCGCCCCCGGCGAGTTCTTCCAGGCCGCCCAAGAAGAAGGGGCGGAACAAGCTCGTGCTGCTCGGCGGCGGCGTGGTCGGCATCGCCGCCGTCGCCTACGGCGCGGGCCTGCTGATGAACCACTCCGACGTCCCCAAGGGCACCAGCGTCCTCGGCGTCGACATCGGCGGCGGCACCCGCGACGACGCCGTCGAGAAGCTCGACGCGGCCTTCGAGGACCGGATGGACGAGCCGCTGAAGCTCACGGTGGACGGCGAGACCGTCTCGCTGCGGCCGGACCAGGCCGGGCTGCGCTTCGACGCGCAGGCCACCGTCGACTCCGCGGCGAAGAGCGACTACAACCCCGTCTCCGTCATCGGCTCGCTGTTCGGCAACGAGCGGGTCGTCGAGCCGGTCATGCCCGTCGACAAGGAGAAGCTGCACGCCGCCCTGCAGCGCGCGGCCGGCGGCGCCGGCTCGGTCACCGAGGGCACGATCAAGTTCCAGTCCGGCAAGGCCGTCCCCGTCTACGGCAAGCCGGGCAAGGGCATCGACATCGCCGCGTCGACCGACGCCGTGACGCGGGCCTACCGCACCCAGGTGGAGACCGGCAGCTCGACGCCGGTGAACGTCCCGACGACCACCCAGCAGCCGACGGTCTCCCGGGCCGAGGTCGACCGCATGCTGAAGGAGTTCGCCCAGCCGGCCATGTCGGACCTGGTCACCGTGCAGACCGACGCGGCGCACAAGATCTCGTTCAGCCCCGAGAAGTCGCTGTGGAAGTTCCTCGGCGTCAAGGCGCAGAACGGCAAGCTGGTCGAGTACTACGACCAGGCCGCCCTCCAGGAGCTGTACGGCGACACGTTCGACGGCGTGCTCATCACCCGCGGCACCGGCCAGAAGACCCCGGTCACGGTCCAGGACGTGATCACGGCTCTGCGCCCGGCCCTGAAGAGCGAGACGAACCGCGTCGGCACGATCGACACCGACCCCAGCTGACGCGCGGACCCGGCGCACACGAAGAGGGGGCACCCGGCCGTCACCGGGCGCCCCCTCGCGCCGTCCACCAGGGCACGGAACCCGCCGTCCACCGGGCCACGGAACCCGCCGTCCACCAGGGCACGGAACCCGCCGTCCACCGGCGCCCGGCGCGCCGCCGTGGCGGCCTCAGTTCAGCATCGCCCGCGCCGCCCGCGCCTCGCCCCGAACGCGCTCCGCGGCGGCCTCGTCCACCGCGGCGAGGATCTCCGCGTAGGCCTCCAGCTCCAGCGCGCCCGCCGTGAACTCGCCGCGCTGGACACGCAGCCGCGCCCGCTCGTACCGCAGCCGCGCCGGATGCGACGGCAGCAGCAGCGACAGCTCCACCGCCCACAGCGCCACGTCGGACCGCTCCGGCCGGGCCGCGGCCCACGCCCGGATGTTGTTCAGGATCCGCAGCACCACGTCCAGCGGATCGGCCGGCGTCAGCATCGACGGCTGCAACGGCGCCCCCGTCGCCCCCGCGACCAGCAACTCCGCGTCGGTACCGGACAGCACCCGGCCCCCGTCGAAGGGATCGGCCAGCACCTGGTCCTCCTCCGGCCCGAACCCGACGACGAAATGCCCCGGCAGGGCCACCCCGTACACCGGGGCGCCGGCCCGCCGCGCCACCTCCATCCACACCACCGACAGCAGGATCGGCAGCCCGCGCCGCCGCCGCAGCACCTCGTGCAGCAGCGACGACTCCAGCCGCCGGTAGTCCGCCGCCAATCCCTGGAACCCGTACCGCTCCCCGAGCAGATCGCGCAGCGCCCCCGCCCAGGCGCGCGGGCCGCCCGGCCGGTACGGCAGCTGCCCGGCGAGCCGGTCCAGTTCCATCTGGGCCACGTCGATGCCCTCCTCGTCCAGCGTGCCGTCCGCCTCCGCACCCACCAGCAGACACAGCGTCGACAGATCGGGCAGCTCGGACCGCGCCTCCTCGGCGAACCGGCGCCGCAGCTCGGCGGAACGCCCGGACGACGGCGGCTGGGGGAATGCATGACAGGCTCGTGCCCTCTCACGACGATCAGTACGACTCCGGTGCGGCGCCCGAGGGCTCCCGGTAATGGTGGTACGCGTGGTGCGGGGCGAAGCCCATCCCGGCGTACAGCGCCCGGGCCCCCGCGTTGTCCGCCTCGACCTGCAGACACGCCGCCGAGGCGCCCTCGTCCAGCGCCCGCCCGGCCAGGGCCGCCATGACGGCGGTGGCCAGGCCCCGGCGCCGGTGCTCCGGGCCGACCTCCACGGCGCCGAAGACGGCCCACCGCCCGTCGACGACGCACCGGCCGATCGCGGCCGGCGTGCCGCCCTCGCCGGGCACGGACGCGAACCACACCGACGCCCCGCCGCCGAGCACCTTCAGGGCCACCTCGTCCACGCCCTTGCGCCGGTACCGCGCGAGCCACGCCTCGTCCACCGTCCGGGACAGCACCACCCCGGCGCCCTCGGCCCGGTCGGCGACGGGCGCGAGCCCGCCGACCCACAGCTCGGCGGTCACCTCCCGCGTCCAGCCCCGCCGCTCCAGCTCCGCGCACAGCAGCTCCTGGGTGCCCTCGGCACCGGTCGCGGTCTGCACGTAGGCGGGCAGCCCCCGGTCGCCGTACCAGCGGCGTACGACCGTCAGCGCCTCGTCCAGCGGCAGGCCCGGGTCGCCGAGCGGCAGGACGGAGTTGGCCCGCCGGGTGAACCCGGCGGCCGCCCGCAGCTCCCACTCGCCGAGCCGCTCGCTCTCCACCGGCCGCCAGGCCCGGGAGACGACCCGCGCCAGCTCCTCGTAGGAGGCGGCGGGCCCGCGCCGGCGCGCCGGCGCAGTCGTCGCGTGGCGCGAAGCGCCTCCGTGGGGGCGGTGGCCGGGCGGCGGGCGGGCACGACCTTGCCCGCGACCAGCGCGGATTCCGGGATCCGGACGGTCTCGCCACTCTTCCGTGTGATCACCAGCACACCGTTGTCCCATGATGTGAGAACACCCACCGTGTCGGTGAACTTCTCCACGGTGACGCCAGGTTCGCTCAAGCGCCGTACAGAGACCCGTTTGCCCACGTCAGCAGCGGTGATACGGACCTCGAGACGCCCGGCGGCAGAGATTTCCACGGGTCGGTACACCCCTCCTGTTCGGATCATGCCCAAGAACGGAGATACTAGGGGCGGGCATCGACGACGCCGCGCTCCCGCGCGCCAGGCGGCGGAGCCTGAGGTGGCCCGCCAGCGCCCGTATCGAGGAGGAACGACAGCGTGACCTACGTCATCGCGCAGCCTTGTGTCGACGTCAAGGACAAGGCGTGCATCGAGGAGTGCCCGGTCGACTGCATCTACGAGGGCCAGCGGTCCTTGTACATCCACCCGGACGAATGCGTCGACTGCGGTGCCTGTGAGCCGGTCTGCCCGGTCGAGGCGATCTTCTACGAGGACGACACTCCGGAGGAGTGGAAGGACTACTACAAGGCGAACGTCGAGTTCTTCGACGAGCTCGGCTCGCCCGGCGGCGCCAGCAAGCTGGGGCTGATCGAGCGCGACCACCCCTTCATCGCCGCGCTGCCGCCGCAGGGCGACTGACCCCGTCAGCGGCCCGCACACCGCGCCGCCTCGGTCCCGTACGCCCCGAAGCCGTACGGGACCGAGGCGTTTGCCGTATCAGAAAGTGAGCGAGAACCCGTGTCCGCAGTCTCCGACCGGCTGCCCACCTTCCCTGGGACAAGCTGGAGCCCTACAAGAAGACGGCCGCCGCGCACCCGGACGGCATCGTCGACCTGTCGGTCGGCACGCCCGTCGACCCGGTCCCCGAGCTGATCCAGAAGGCGCTGGTCGACGCGGCGAACTCGCCGGGTTATCCGACGGTCTGGGGCACCCCGGCGCTGCGGGACGCGATCACGGGCTGGCTGGAGCGCCGCCTCGGCGCCCGGGGCGTCACCCACCACCACGTCCTGCCGATCGTCGGCTCCAAGGAACTCGTCGCCTGGCTCCCCACCCAGCTGGGCCTCGGCCCCGGCGACAAGGTGGCCTTCCCGCGGCTGGCCTACCCGACCTACGAGGTCGGCGCCCGCCTCGCCCGCGCGGACTTCGAGGCCTACGACGACCCGACCGAGCTGGACCCGGAGAACCTGAAGCTCCTCTGGCTCAACTCCCCGTCCAACCCGACCGGCAGGGTCCTGTCCACGACCGAACTCACCCGGATCGTGGCCTGGGCCCGCGAGCACGGCGTCCTCGTCGTCTCCGACGAGTGCTACCTGGAGCTGGGCTGGGAGGCCGACCCGGTCTCGGTCCTGCACCCCGACGTCAACGGCGGCTCCCACGACGGGCTCCTCGCCGTCCACTCGCTCTCCAAGCGGTCGAACCTCGCGGGCTACCGCGCCGCCTTCCTCGCCGGCGACCCGGCCGTGCTCGGGCCCCTGCTCCAGATCCGCAAGCACGGCGGCATGATGACGTCCGCGCCGACGCAGGCCGCCGTCGTGGCGGCCCTCGGCGACGACGAGCACGTCCGCGTCCAGCGCGAGCGCTACGCCGCCCGCCGCGCGGCCCTGCGCGAGGCCCTCCTCGCCCACGGCTTCCGCATCGAGCACAGCGAGGCCAGCCTCTACCTCTGGGCCACGCGGGACGAGTCCTGCTGGGACACGGTGGCCCACCTGGCCGACCTGGGCATCCTCGTGGCCCCCGGCGACTTCTACGGCCCCGCGGGCGCGAACTTCGTCCGCGTCGCCTTCACCGCCACGGACGCCCGGATCCAGGCAGCCGCAACCCGCCTGACCCGCCCCGTACCGGCGTAGGGACGCGAAAACGGGGCCCGGGGGGTGACCCCGGGCCCCGTCGAGGCGCAAGCCGGACGCGGGCCGGCCGTCAGCCGAGCGGCAGCCCCTGCACGGGCAGCTGCCCGGCACCCGGCAGCCCCTTGCCCACGGCGTCGGTCGGCAGCCCACCCTTGGTCGCGGTGTCAGTGGTGTCACCGACGATGTCCCCGGCGGACCCCGCCACGTCACCGGCGGCCTTCTGCGCCGCCGGCGTGGCCTTCTTGACGACCGAGCCACCGGTCTTGCCCGCGGCCGGCACCGCCTTCTTCACGGCCTTGCTGCCGGTGTCACCCGCGGTCTCGGTGACGTTCTGCGCCGCCGCGTCCACGGTGTTGCCGACGTTCGCCCCGTCCAGGGCGGTCAGCCCACCGAGGTTCGGGGTGGCCGGCAGCTCCGGCGCCGCGCTGGCGGAGCCGGCCGCACCGACCCCGGCGGCCGCTCCCGCAGCGACGAGCAGCGCGGCACGGGCGATCCGGCGGGTCAGGGGGAGGGACATGATGCTCCTTCGACGGGGAGTGACTCTTGAGGTGTCGGACCGAGCCCGGTTCTTGATCGACCGGACGCGGACGCAGTGACTACCGCTCGAAGCCCGCGAAGGTTGCGGCGACGCAACGTAAAGACTTGGTAATGCGTCGCATTATCGGTTGCACAGAAAAACGGGCAAAGGGTGCGCCGGTCGGAAAGTCTGCTGAATCCTTACGGCCCTTTGTTTCCAAGGGTTCCGGCCGTTTGGAGGGTGAGACCGCGAAAATCTGCGCAGCCCGTCGCCCGCGCGCCGCGCGCGTCACCCGCGAGGGTGAGGGGCGGCTATCGCGCGGTGACGATCCGGACCGCCCCGGCGCCGCGCTCCGCCCCCTGGGCACCGCCGGGACCGCCGTCCCCGTCCGAGCCCTCCGCCGGCCGCCACCGGGGGTCGGTGTGCCCGGCGACCCACTCCCGCCCGGCGTACGACACCCGCTCGATGTGCAGCGCCGAGGCGTTGGCCACGGCCCAGTGGGCCAGCTGCCAGCCCCGCTGCCCGGCGTCCCGCCCGGCGGCCGAGCCCGCGTCGTCGGGCACCGGCAGCGTCACGGTCCGCCCGTCGGAGCCGCCCGCGGACGCCGGGGGCGCCGCGGACCGCGCACGCCCCGCCTCCGCGCCGGCCGGCTGGAGCACATCCCGCCCGAAGTCGCGCACCAGCGCCTCGCGCACCGCGTCCGGCCCCTTGTCCCGGGTGGCCGCCGGGCGCCCCTCGCAGGTCAGCGTGGCCGCGGAGCGCCCCGTCAGGGCGGCGGCGAGCAGCGTGGCGTCCGGCTCGTGCTTGGCGTACGCCTGCGGGAACCCGCTGCGCTGCACGCGCTGGGCGGCGACCGTCAGCGGCAGCCGGGTGTAGCCGGGGACCTCGACCAGGTGGTCGTAGAACTTCCCGGCCGCGTAGGCCGGGTCCATGATCTCCTCCGGCGTGCCCCAGCCCTGCGAGGGCCGCTGCTGGAACAGCCCGAGGGAGTCGCGGTCGCCGTAGTCGATGTTGCGCAGGGCCGACTCCTGGAGCGCGGTCGCGAGCGCGATCGTCACGGCCCGCTCGGGCAGGCCGCGCGCGGTGCCCACGGCGGTGATCGTCGCCGCGTTCACCGCCTGCTCCGGCTCGAACTCGTACGTCGCCCCGTCGTCCTCGGCGGAGACGACCTTGCAGCCCGGCCCGCCCGTGCCTCCGGTGACGTACTGCACCGCCAGGTAACCGGCGACCGCGAGCAGGACCACGAAGGCCGCCCCGATCCTCAGGAGGCGGCCCCGGCGATTGCGGCGTGGGGACGGCTGTAGCACGCGTACAAGGTACTGGAGAGTACCGAGGCGGCTGTGCCGGGTGTGGACAGTCCGCCCGGGGGACGGCGGGTTAGGGTCGACGGCATGGCCGACACCGCTCTTGACCTCACGCTGGACGCCGCGCAGCTCACCGCCCGGCTCGTCGACTTCCCCTCCGAAAGCGGCACGGAGAAGCCGCTGGCGGACGCGATCGAGACCGCGCTGCGCGCCCTGCCGCACCTGACGGTCGACCGGTACGGCAACAACGTCGTGGCCCGGACCAACCTCGGCCGGTCGCAGCGCGTCATCCTCGCCGGTCACATCGACACGGTCCCGATCGCCGGCAACGTCCCCTCGCGGCTCGACGAGGACGGCGTGCTGTGGGGCTGCGGCACCTGCGACATGAAGGCGGGCGTGGCCGTCCAGCTGCGCATCGCGGCGACCGTCCCCGCCCCCAACCGCGACCTCACCTTCGTCTTCTACGACAACGAGGAGGTCGACGCCGAGCTGAACGGCCTCAAGCACGTCGCCGAGGCCCACCCCGACTGGCTGGAGGGCGACTTCGCGGTGCTCCTCGAACCGTCCGACGGGCAGGTGGAGGGCGGCTGCCAGGGCACCCTGCGGGTGAAGCTGAAGACCTCCGGTGAGCGGGCCCACTCCGCCCGCGGCTGGATGGGCGCCAACGCCATCCACGCGGCCGCCCCGATCCTCGCCCGCCTCGCCTCGTACGAGCCGCGCTACCCCGTGATCGACGGCCTGGAGTACCGCGAGGGCCTCAACGCCGTGGGCATCACGGGCGGCGTGGCCGGCAACGTGATCCCCGACGAGTGCGTGGTGACGGTCAACTTCCGCTACGCCCCGACCGCACCGAGGAGGAGGCGATCGCCCACGTCCGCGAGGTGTTCGCGGACTGCGGCGTGACGGAGTTCGTGGTGGACGACCACAGCGGCGGCGCCCTGCCCGGCCTGTCCCACCCGGCCGCCGCCGCGTTCATCGAGGCGGTCGGCGGCACCCCGCAGCCCAAGTACGGCTGGACGGACGTCTCCCGCTTCTCGGCGCTCGGCATCCCCGCGGTCAACTACGGCCCCGGCAACCCCCACCTGGCCCACAAGCGCGACGAACGCGTCGAGGTGGCGAAGATCCTGAAGGGGGAGGAGCGGCTGCGTTCCTGGCTCACCGCCTGACCCGGCCGTGTTTACGGCGCTTCATGGCGGACATGCTGAGGTCCCTCGTACGTAACCCGCGTAGATCTACGCTGAGGTGGAACGACCGCAGACGGAGGGAGCGCACATGGCCACCGGCAACCCCGAGGGCAAGCAGCAGCCACCGGAGGAGAAGCGCCTCGGCCCGGTCCTCCGCAGACGGAGTCAGGTCCAGGCCAGCACCACGGACCAGCGGCTCCTGGACGAGCGCGCGCCGACCGACTGGGTGCACACCGACCCCTGGCGGGTGCTGCGCATCCAGTCGGAGTTCATCGAGGGCTTCGGCACCCTCGCCGAACTGCCGCCCGCGATCAGCGTCTTCGGCTCGGCGCGCACACCCGCCGACTCCCCGGAGTACGAGGCGGGCGTGCGCCTGGGGCGGGGCCTGGTCGAGGCCGGCTTCGCGGTGATCACGGGCGGCGGACCCGGGGCGATGGAGGCAGCCAACAAGGGCGCCTGCGAGGCGAGCGGCATCTCCGTCGGCCTCGGCATCGAGCTGCCCTTCGAGCAGGGCCTGAACCCGTACGTCGACATCGGCCTCAACTTCCGCTACTTCTTCGTCCGGAAGATGATGTTCGTCAAGTACGCCCAGGGCTTCGTGGTCCTGCCCGGCGGTCTCGGCACCCTCGACGAGCTCTTCGAGGCCCTCACCCTGGTCCAGACCCAGAAGGTGACCCGCTTCCCCATCGTCCTGTTCGGCACCGACTACTGGGGCGGCCTGGTGGAATGGCTCCGCGAGACGGTGATCCGCCAGGGGAAGGCGGCCGAGAAGGACCTCCTGCTGTTCCACGTGACGGACGACGTGGACGAGGCGGTGGCCCTGGTCTCGAAGGAAGCGGGCCGCTAGCGGTTCGAGCCCGTCCGGCGTTCGAGGACGAGGCCGTTCGGCCCGACGCGGGTCCGGGGCGGCAGCCCCCGGAAGGACGGGACGGGCAGGGGCGGCGGGGGCGAGCTACGCCAGCCCCCGCCGGGCCACCGCCGGCGCACGGTGCCCGGCGATGGCCGCGACCATGTCCAGCACCTGCCGCGTCTCCGCCACCTCGTGCACCCGGTACACCTGCGCCCCCAGCCACGCCGACACCGCCGTCGTCGCCAGCGTCCCCAGCAGCCGCTCCTTCACCGGCCTGTCCAGCGTCTCCCCGACGAAGTCCTTGTTGGACAGCGAGACCAGCACCGGCCAGCCGGTGTCCACCATCTCCGGCAGCCGCCGCGTCGCCTCCAGACTGTGCCGCGTGTTCTTCCCGAAGTCGTGCCCCGGATCGATCAGCACCGACTCCCGCGGCACGCCCAGCGCCACCGCCCGCTCGGCCAGCCCCACGGTCACCTTCAGGATGTCCGCCATGACGTCGTCGTACGTCACCCGGTGCGGACGCGTCCGCGGCTCCACGCCCCCGGCGTGCGTGCACACCAGCCCCACCCCGTACCGCCCGGCGACCTCCGCGAGCTTCGGGTCGACCCCGCCCCACGCGTCGTTCAGCAGGTCCGCGCCGGCCTCGCACACGGCCTCGCCGACCTCGTGCCGCCAGGTGTCCACGCTGATCACGACGTCCGGGAAGCGCCGCCGCACCTCGGCGACGAAACCGACCGTGCGCCGCGCCTCCTCCTGCGCGGACACCTCCTCGCCGGGCCCCGCCTTCACCCCGCCGATGTCGATGATCGCGGCTCCCTCGGCGACCGCCTGCTCCACGCGCGCCAGGGCCGGCTCGTCGCGGAACGTGGCCCCCTGGTCGTAGAAGGAGTCCGGGGTCCGGTTCACGATCGCCATGATCACCGGCTCGTGCGCCTCGAATTCGCGCCTGCCCAGCCTGAGCATCCCCTGTGACCCCTTCTCGCGTTCTCGTCCGACGTGTACCGCGCCCGCATGCCCGCGGTCCGCGCTCGCGGCGCCTGCGGCACCGACTGTCAGACTCGCATGGCACGATCGGAGCCGACACATCAGACTCGTCGTCCGACCGTGGGGGCCTTCCGCGATGGTTATGTTCCTGTTCCTGGTCGTCGCGCTCGCCGTCGTGGTCGCCGCGGTGACCCTCGCCGTCGTGGCGGGCGGGGAGAACGGCCCGCTGCCCGAGGCCGCCCCGAGCGTCTGACGGACCCCCTGCCCGCCGACCGTCCGCTCGGCCGCGCGGACGTCGAGGGCCTCCGCTTCCCGCTCGTCGCCCGCGGCTACCGCATGGCGGACGTCGACGACGCCCTCGGCCGCCTCGCCGCCGAACTGGCCGAGCGCGACGCCCGGATCGCCGATCTGGAGTCCGCGCTCGCGGGCGCCAGAGCCGCCGCCCACCAGCGGGTCTCCACCGACAAGCCCGACCGCGAGGAGCAGCAGTGAGCGCCGGCACCGCCGTCGCCGGCCCGGACGGCCGCCCGCGCTGCCCGTGGGCCCTGTCCACCGCCGACTACGTGGCGTACCACGACGAGGAATGGGGCCGCCCGGTCCACGGCGACGACGCGCTCTACGAGCGGCTCAGCCTGGAGGCCTTCCAGTCCGGGCTGTCCTGGATCACCATCCTGCGCCGCCGCCCCGGCTTCCGCGCCGCCTTCGCCGGCTTCGAGATCGCCAAGGTGGCGGCCTTCACCGACGAGGACCGCGAGCGCCTGCTCGCCGACCCCGGCATCATCCGCAACCGCGCCAAGATCGACGCGACGCTCGCCAACGCCCGCGTGCTCGCCGACTGGGCCCCGGGCGACCTGGACGCGCTGGTCTGGTCGCACGCCCCCGACCCGGCCGGCCGCCCGGCCCCCAGGACCCTCGCCGACGTCCCGGCGGTCACCCCGAGTCGACGGCGCTGTCCAAGGCCCTGAAGAAGCGCGGCCTGCGCTTCGTGGGCCGACGACGGCCTACGCCCTGATGCAGGCGTGCGGCCTGGTGGACGACCACCTGGAGACCTGCGTGAGCCGGGGCGCGTAGCGGCCCGTGCGGACCGGCGCCCGTGAGGGCGGGGCGGAGCCTTCCCTCGTGGGCCTACCGGCCCAGGTACTTCGGCTTCTCCTTGTTCACGAAGGCCCGCACGGCGATCGCGTGGTCCTCGGAGGAACCGGCCCGCGACTGGAGCTCGTCCTCCTTCTCCAGCGTCTCGCCGAGGGAGTGCGTCATCCCGTACGCGACCGCCTCCTTGATCGCCGCGTAGGCGACCGTCGGGCCCTCCGCCAGGCCCCGCGCCACCTTCTCGGCCTCGGCGCGCAGCTCGGCCGCCGGCACGACCCGGTTGGCGATCCCCAGCTCGTACGCCTCCTGCGCGGTGATGCTGCGCGGGAAGAGCAGCAGGTCGGCGGCGCGGCCGGGGCCGACGACCCGGGGCAGCGTCCAGGAGATGCCGGAGTCGGCGGTGAGCGCGACGCCCGCGAAGGACGTGTTGAAGGCCGCCGTGTCCGCGACGATCCGGTAGTCCGCGGCCAGCGCGAAGCCGAATCCGGCCCCGGCCGCCACCCCGTTCACCGCGGCGACCACCGGCTTCGCCGCCTCCGTCAGCGCCCGCACGATCGGGTTGTAGTGCTCCCGCACCGTGCTCATCGTCTGCCCCTCGCCGGTCTCCCGGTCGGCGGCCAGCAGCCCGATGTGCTCCTTGAGGTCCTGCCCGACGCAGAACGCCCGGTCCCCGGCGGCCGTCAGCAGCACCGCGCGCACCGACGCGTCGTCCGCGGCGGAGCGCGCCGCGTCCCGGAGGGCGTCCTTGGCCTCGATGTTCAGCGCGTTCATCGCCTCGGGGCGGTTCAGCGTGATCGTCGCGAGTCCGTCGCTCACCTCGTAGAGCACGGTGTCGGCCATGGCGTATCCCCTCCGCGTCGCGGTCGAACGGACGTACCGAGCGGTACGTCCGGGTGTCTGCACGACAGCATGACGGAGATCACCGGCGACGGCCCGCCTCCGGCATGTGACCTGCGTCAAAGAATTCCGGTCCGTGTCCGTTCGGCGGAAGTGGGCGGGGGCGCGCAGTATCGCAGTCCCCTCGCCGAATTGAGTGGTTTTGCTCGCGTGCGTTGCCCAAGCGATGCCGACCGATGTTGGTCATCGGGTCCTGAGATGCGGGATAATGGCTTGGAAGCAATGTGTTCGATGCCGGTGTCGCGTGTCCGATCGCGGATGCGCGTGCCCTTGCCAGGGCCGTCGGCTTAGGCGATGAGCTGGTATCAGGAAGGGGAACGAGCATGGCGGCCATGAAGCCGCGGACGGGCGATGGCCCGCTCGAGGTGACCAAGGAGGGGCGGGGCATCGTCATGCGCGTTCCGCTCGAAGGCGGCGGTCGACTCGTCGTCGAGCTGACCCTGACGAGGCCGACGCGCTCGGCGACGCCCTCAAGAAGGTCGTCGGCTGACGCGCAAGCGACCATACCCGTTCAGTCGCCCCGGTGCCGCACCCGGCACCGGGGCGACTGCGTTCGCCGCACTCCCGGCACCCGGGTGCCCCCGGCCGCCCCCCTCCATCCCTTCTCCTGTCCCTTCTCCGGCCTCTTCCTCACCGCCGCACGGCCTCAGCGCCGCGTCACCTCTTCACCGCGCACAGCAGGCCGTCGCCCGACGGCAGCAGCGACGGCACCAGTTCCTGGCTCTCCCGCACCGTCCGCAGCAGCTCGCGAAGCCGCAGCACCTCCGTCGGCTGCGGACCGGAGTCGATCGTGCGGCCGTGGGCGAAGACGCCCTCGAAGACGACGAGGCCCCCGGAGCGCAGCAGACGCAACGATTCAGCGAGGTAGTCCGGGTACTCCAGCCGGTCGCCGTCGCAGAAGACGAGGTCGTAGCCGGCGTCGGCGAGCCGGGGCAGCACGTCGAGGGCGCGCCCGGGGATGAAACGGGCCCGGTTGCTGGCGAACCCCGCGGCGCGGAAGGCCTGGCGGGCGAACTGCTGGTGCTCCGGCTCCGGATCGACCGTGGTCAGCACACCGTCGGGACGCATACCGCGCAGCAGATGGATCCCGGAGACGCCGCAGCCCGTACCGATCTCCGCGACCGCCTTGGCGTCCACGGCGGCGGCGAGCAGACCCAGCGCGGAGCCCGTGCCGGGCGTCACCGAACGCAGACCCGCCTCATGGGCCCGGTCGCGTGCCCAGCGCAGCGCGTCGTCCTCGGCGACATAGGCGTCGGCGAACGCCCAGCTCGTCTGCCGGTTGCCGGTAATGGCCCTCTCCTGTCCCCGTGGTTGCCTCGGCGTGACTGTATCCGTTGCCGTCGGGAACCCGCAGATGGGACCGGTCGTTTAAGGGGAGAGGAACGACGGGCGGGCGGTCGGCCCGGGGCCGTGACGGGGGAGCGGATGGACCAGGACGGCGAGCAAGTGCTGACGCAGCCGTACGAGCCGTGGCAGCCCGCGTCAAATTCTCGTAAAACCGCTTATCCGGAGCTAACGGGCGAGGTGGCTATGGTAGGGGCTCCACTGGACACCACCGGAGCCAAAAGGGGAGGTGCGGCTGCGCCTGTGGATCGCGGAGGAGTGCTGCGGCGCATCCTCGGGTCGGCAGGCAGGCCGAAATCCGTGAACGACACCGCTGCTGACCACAGCCACGCCGCCGGCCCCGCCGGCCAGGACCGGACCGCGACCTTCTCCACCGACGCGGACGGGCAGGCGTGGACTCCGCCCACCTGGGAGGAGATCGTCAGCACGCACAGCGGCCGGGTCTACCGCCTGGCCTACCGCCTCACGGGCAACCAGCACGACGCCGAGGACCTCACCCAGGAGGTCTTCGTCCGCGTCTTCCGCTCCCTGTCCACCTATACGCCGGGCACCTTCGAGGGCTGGCTGCACCGCATCACCACCAACCTCTTCCTGGACATGGTCCGCCGCAAGCAGCGCATCCGCTTCGACGCGCTCGGCGAGGACGCGGCCGAGCGGCTGCCCAGCAAGGAGCCCACCCCGCAGCAGGTGTTCAACGACGCGCACTTCGACGCGGACGTCCAGCAGGCCCTGGACACCCTCGCCCCCGAGTTCCGCGCCGCCGTCGTCCTGTGCGACATCGAGGGACTGTCGTACGAGGAGATCGCCGCGACCCTCGGCGTCAAGCTCGGCACCGTCCGCTCCCGGATCCACCGGGGCCGCTCCCAGCTGCGCAAGGCTCTCGCGCACCGCTCGCCGGAGGCGCGCGCCGAGCGCCGCTCCTTCATGGCCCGTGTTCCCGCACTGGGAGGAGGGGGCGCGAGCGCGTGAGTGGGTCACGGCCGAAATCCGAGGGACACCTCGCAGAGCAGCATCTGGGAGACCGGCTTTCCGCCCTGGTGGACGGAGAGCTCGGTCATGACGCGCGGGAACGCGTGCTGGCGCACGTGGCCACCTGCGCGAAGTGCAAGGCGGAGGTCGACGCGCAGCGCCGCCTGAAGAACGTCTTCGCGGAGACGGCGCCGCCGGCTCCGTCCGAGAGCTTCCTGGCCCGGCTCCAGGGCCTGCCCGCCGGTGGAGGCGCCGACGGTGGCGGTCCGGACGGGCCGGGCACCGGCGGGCTGTCCGGCCTCTCCGGGCTCGGCGGGCGGTTCGGGGACACCGGCGCCTTCGGCGTCAAGCGCGGCGAGCGCTTCGAGTTCGACTACGTCCCGTCCCGACCCCACTCCTCCGTGCTGCCGCCCTCCGCGCAGCAGCGCGGCTTCCGGATCCACGACGTGGGCCGGCAGGAGGCCGACCGGTCGGCCTCGCGCGGTCTGCGGTTCGCGTTCGCCGCCGCCGGAGCGGTGTCGCTGGCCGCGGTCGCCCTGGGCGGCGTCACCCTCGGCACGCCGGACACCACGACGGAGGCGCGCGGCGGCTCCGGCTCCGGCAGCAACGTCACGCCGATGCGCACCCAGGGGACGGCGGCGTCCGCCGTGCCCGACTCGCAGCGCCGCCGCTCGGCCGCGCCGCTGCTCGGCCAGAGCCACGGCCAGCGGATGCTCGGTGACACGCCGGTGGCGCCGACCTCCGTCTCCGCGCCGCTGCTGCCGGGGCTGCCGACACCGCCCGGCGGGCGGCACCCCCACGTCCTCCACCCGGCGGCCGCGCCGGTGACGGCCGGTGCCGCCGTGCTGTCCCCGCTCATACGCCCGCTCGACGTCAGGCCCCCCGGGCTGCTCGCGGCGCCCGCGCCGAGCCCGTCCCAGGCCCCGCCCGCCACGGCGACCACTCCGCCGTCCTCCCGCCCGGTGCCGTGACCGGAGGTCTGCGCGGGACGCGCGGACCTGATTGAATCCTCCGGTGGCGCCAGGGCAGGCAGAGGCAGCCGGGCGCAGTCGACGATCTGCGGTTACCGCCGACGAGCCGTGCCGCGGCCAGCTGTGGGGAGAGCATGAACGAGGGGAAGCCCACGAAGGCGAAGTGGTGGAGCCGTCCGCGCCCACAGGACCCGGCGGGTCCGCCGCCCGAGGAGACGGCCGCCCCGGCGGGTCCGCCGTCCGGGGCGACGGCCGAGCGGCCGGACCGGACGGAACTGACGGACCGGGCGGAGGGGCCGGGGGCCGCCGAGGCGGGCCGGGACGGCGACGACGGGGCGACTTCCGGCTGGCCCGCCCCGGGCCGCCCACGACGACGCCCCGGCCGAGGCCGGTGACACCGACGCCGGTGCCCCGGCCGGGCGGGAGGCGGGTGCCGCCGGTGACGCTGCCCGGCTGAGCGGGAAGCGGCGGACACCGGTGACTACGAGCTGGAGCAGCCTGTCCCGCCGGTCGGCACGCGTCCCCAGCCGCTGCACGAGCCCGACCCCTACAGCACACCGCCGTACGGCGAGCCGGGCCCCTGGGCCCCGCCCCGCCGGTACAGCACCCGGCGGCGACAGCGGCGACGGCGACCGCGGCGACCGGCGCGGTGCCGCCGCAGCACGGCACGACGGCACCGGCGGCACCCGCGGCATCCGTTGCATCTGTGGCACCGGCGGCACCCGCGGCACCGGCGGTGACCCCGGGGCCCGGCCAGGCGGCACCAGCGGCGTCACCCGACCCGGCCGCGGCGGCGCCGGCGGCGGCCCACCCGGCCGTTCCGCCGACGGCTCCGGCACCCGGCGCGACGGCACTCCCGCCGGAGCCCCGGCGCCGGTGCCCGCCCCGGAGCCGCACCCGCACCCGCGCCCGCATCCACCCCCGCCCCGCCCCCGACAGCGGTCCCGGCGGTGTGCCGTCGCGCGTCGACGCGGTCGACCCCTGGCGGCGCTACGACCCTGGGGGCGGCTGCCCGCCGGGGCGGGCCCGGCCGGGCCGTTCCAGCAGACCGGCGCCGCCGTCCCGACCCGGGACCAGCGCCGGCGGCGCGCCCGGAAGGCCCTGGTGCTCGGCGCCGTCCTGATCGCCGTCGTCTCCGGTGTCGGCGGCGGCATCGTCGGCGCGTACCTGGAGCGCAACGGCGGTGTGGGGACCGTCGAGCTGCCGCAGGCCGGGAAGGAGCCGGCCGACCGGGACCCGGGCAGCGTCGCCGGGATCGCGGCCAAGGCACTGCCCAGCGTGGTCACCCTGCACGTCAGCGGCGGCGGCTCCGGAGGCACCGGCACCGGGTTCGTGCTCGACGACCGCGGTCACATCCTCACCAACGACCACGTCGTGGAGCCGGCCGGTGCGGGCGGCGAGATATCGGTGACCTTCAACAGCGGCGACACGGCGAAGGCCACCCTCGTCGGCCGCGACAGCGGATACGACCTGGCCGTCGTGAAGGTGAGCGGCGTGCGGGGCCTCACCCCGATCCCGCTCGGCAACTCGGACAACGTGCAGGTCGGCGACCCCGTCGTCGCCATCGGCGCCCCCTTCGACCTGGCCGGCACGGTCACCACCGGCATCATCAGCGCCAAGGAGCGGCCCATCACGGCGGGGGGCGAGGAGGGCGACGGCAGCGACGTGTCGTACGTCGACGCGCTGCAGACGGACGCGCCCATCAACCCCGGCAACTCCGGCGGCCCCCTCCTGGACTCCCGGGCCGGGTCGTGGGCATCAACTCCGCCATCCGGTCCGCCGGGAGCGGCGGCGAGGCCGACGGGGGACAGGCGGGCTCCATAGGGCTCGGCTTCGCCATCCCCGTCAACCAGGGCAAGCGGGTCGCCGAGGAACTGATCAGCACCGGCCGCGCCACCCACCCCGTGATCGGCATCACCCTCGACATGAGCTACACCGGCGACGGCGCCCGTGTCGGCACCAAGGGCAGCGACGGGGGATCCCCGGTCGTCCGGGGCGGGCCGGGCGACAAGGCCGGCATCCGGCCCGGCGACGTCATCACCGCGGTCGACGGCCGGCGCGTCCACTCGGGTGAGGAGCTCATCGTCAAGACCCGCGCGCACCGCCCGGCGACCGGCTGGAGCTGACCCTGGAACGCGACGGCGAGGAACGGACGGTCTCCCTGGTGCTCGGCTCCTCGCACGGCGACTGAACGGCAAACAATCCGGAAAGCGACCGCGTACACGCACCCGGCGGGCACGGGACTGTACCGGTCCGGCGGGATCGGCGGGTACCGTGGATGCGGCCCGGACATCCAAGGAGCTTCAGGTGTTCAATGACATAGGCGTGCTCGAGCTCGTGACGCTCGTCGTTCTCGCCGTGCTCGTCTTCGGTCCGGACAAGCTCCCCAAGGTCATCCAGGACGTCTCCCGCGTGATCCGGAAGATCCGGGACTTCTCGGAGAGCGCCAAGCAGGACATCCGCCAGGAGCTGGGACCGGAGTTCAAGGACTTCGAGTTCGAGGACCTCAACCCCAAGACGTTCATCCGCAAGCAGCTGGAGAACGACGACCTGGGGCTCAAGGAGATCCGCAACGGCTTCGACCTGAAGAAGGAGATGTCCGAGGTCGCCGACGCGGTCCACGGCCGTGACGGCGAATCCTCGTCCTCGGCGGCCTCCTCGGCCGGGGCCTCCGGCGGCCGTGTCGACATGGCCAAGAAGCCCCAGGTGCCCGCGGCTGACGACCGCCCGCCCTTCGACGCCGACGCCACCTGACGCCGACGCCGCCTGACGCCGACGCCACCCCGACACGGACGCCCCCGACGGCGAGCCCGGACGGCGGTACCACGGGTCGCACACGGCCTGAACACGTCGCTCGTGCGACCCACGCGCCGGGCGGTTTCCCGGCTGCTCCAGTGGTGTGGCTATGCTGCCGAGTTGTTGTACGGGCCGCACGTGAACCAGCAGCGTCGCCCGAAGGGGGCGGGCCGTACCGGCCCGACGAGAGCGAGGAGGCGTCCGGGCAGATGGAGACGACGAGTGGAGCGGTCGCGCAGGCGCCGGCCGCGGAGGGCGGACAGCGGCTCGCCTCCGCCCGGAGTACGGTCGACGGATACCTGCGCGCGCCCTTCCCTGGTACGGCCTCGACGAGGCCTTCACGGGGCTCCGCTGGCTGATGCAGGTCGGTACGGCGGCCGACGGCACCGTGGAGCACGGCTCGGTCGGCCACGGCGACGAGCCCTCGGTGCGCAACGAGCACGTCTCCGGCGACGAGCAGGACGCCAAGGAGAAGTTCGCGGTCGTCGTGACCGTCGCCGCCAACCCGACCGGCGCAGCGCCGACGGCACGGGGCTGCTGGAGGCCACGTCGGTGTCCTCGGCGGCCTGGCTGGCCGGTGTGGGACTGCTGTCCTTCACCTGGCCGGGGCAGATGGACCACGCGCTGCGGGACGACTGGCTGGAGCAGCAGACCGAGACGGCGTGGGCCCTGGCGGACGACCTCGACGGGGCCGACTGGACGACGCTGTCGCTGCCGGTGGACGGGGTGCCGGCCCCTTCCACTACCGGGAGTCCGAGTTCGGGTGGGTCCTCGCGGGCACCACGCAGCAGGGCGTGCACCTCGGGCGTACGGCCGGGGCATGAGCGCCTACGGGCTGGGGTTCGCCGTGGTCAAGGACATCACCGCGTACGCATGACCGAAGGGGCGCCGGCGGCCGTACGGCGCCCACCGGCAGGACGGGGCGCCGTCGGTCGTACGGCGCCCCGGCGGCGGTGTGGCTCAGAACTTGTTCTTGGGGTGATCCCCAGGGACAGCCCCGACAGGCCGCGCTGGCGTCCGCCGAGCTTCCCGGCGATCGCCCGCAGCGCGGAGCCCGCCGGGGAGTCCGGGTCGCTCAGCACCACCGGCTTGCCCTCGTCGCCGCCCTCGCGGAGACGGACGTCGATGGGGATGGCGCCGAGGACCGGGACGGAGGTGCCGGTCGTGCGGGTCAGGCCGTCGGCGACCAGCTGACCGCCGCCGGTGCCGAAGACGTCGACCATCTCGCCGCAGTGCGGGCAGGGCAGGCCCGACATGTTCTCGACCACGCCGACGATCTTCTGGTGGGTCTGCACGGCGATCGCGCCGGCCCGCTCGGCCACCTCGGCCGCCGCCTGCTGCGGCGTCGTGACGACCAGGATCTCGGCGTTCGGCACGAGCTGGGCCACGGAGATGGCGATGTCGCCCGTGCCCGGCGGCAGGTCGAGGAGGAGCACGTCGAGGTCGCCCCAGTACACGTCCGCCAGGAACTGCTGGAGGGCGCGGTGCAGCATCGGGCCGCGCCAGACGACCGGGGCGTTGCCCGGCGTGAACATGCCGATGGAGATGACCTTCACGCCGTGGGCCGACGGCGGCATGATCATGTTCTCGACCTGGGTGGGACGCCCGTCCGCGCCCAGCATGCGCGGCACGCTGTGGCCGTAGATGTCGGCGTCGACGACACCGACCTTCAGGCCGTCCGCCGCCATCGCCGCCGCCAGGTTGACGGTGACCGACGACTTGCCGACGCCGCCCTTGCCGGAGGCGACCGCGTAGACCCGGGTGAGGCTGCCCGGCTTGGCGAAGGGGACCTCGCGCTCGGCCTGCCCGCCGCGCAGGGCGGCGGCCAGCTCACGGCGCTGCTCGTCGCTCATCACGTCCAGCTCGACGTCGACGCGCGTGACGCCCTCGACGCGCGAGACGGCGTCGGAGACGCGCTGGGTGATGGTGTCCCGCATGGGACAGCCGGACACCGTCAGGTACACGGCGACCGCGACCGCTCCGTCCGCGCCGATCTCGACCGACTTGACCATCCCGAGGTCGGTGATGGGCGGTTGATCTCGGGGTCGTTCACCGTCGACAGTGCCTCGCGCACCGCGTCTTCCGTAACCATAAGGACGATGGTACGGCGCCCCGGCTACGCGCCGGTAAGCCCGTCAACGGTCGTCTGCGTCACGTCCCGCGGACCGCTCCGCCCGGAATGTCCTGACTGCCGGGACGGAGTCCGCCTCCGGGCGGTGGCCGTCGCGCAGTTCCTCCAGCTCCTTGACCATGTCCTGGAGCTCGGAGCGGATCCAGTCCCGGGTCGCGACCTCGCCCAGACCGATGCGCAGGGCGGCGATCTCCCGGGTCAGGTACTCGGTGTCGGCGATGGACCGCTCGTTCTGCTTGCGGTCCTGCTCCAGATTGACCCGGTCCCGGTCGTCCTGCCGGTTCTGCGCGAGCAGGATGAGCGGGGCGGCGTAGGAGGCCTGGAGGGACAGCGCCAGGGTCAGGAAGATGAACGGATACTCGTCGAACCGCAGGTGGGCGGGGGCGCTGACGTTCCACAGCACCCACACGACGATGACGACCGTCATCCAGACGAGGAACCGTCCGGTGCCGATGAAGCGCGCGATCCGCTCGGACAGCCGGCCGAACGCGTCCGGGTCCCACTCGGGCAGCAGGCGGCGGCGCGGCGGCCGGGGCTGGTCCAGCCGGGGCCGGTGCCGGGCGGTCGCGGTCGCCCCGGCCGGCGTGCGCTCACGGACGGTCTCGCGCTCAGGCGTCATGGACACCCGCCCCCTCCTCCAGATGGAACTCCGTCTCCCGCCAGTCCTGCGGCAGCATGTGGTCCAGTACGTCGTCCACGGTGACGGCCCCCAGCAGCGACCCGGACTCGTCGACGACGGGAGCCGCCACCATGTCGTACGTGGCGAAGAACCCGGCGACCACGGGCAGCGCCGCCTCCGGCTCCAGCGGCTGCAGGTCGTCGTCGATGATCGAGCCGACGAGCGTGTACGGGGGGTCCCGCAGCAGGCGCTGGAAGTGCACCGTGCCGAGGTACTTGCCGGTCGGGGTCTCGTCGGGCGGCCGGCAGACGTAGACCTGGGCGGCGAGGGCGGGGGACAGGTCCGGGTTGCGGACCCGGGCGAGCGCGTCGGCGACGGTGGCGTCGGGGCGCAGCACGATCGGCTCGGTCGTCATCAGACCGCCGGCCGTGTGCTCCTCGTACGCCATCAGCCGCCGCATGTCGGCCGCGTCGGCGGGCTTCATGAGGCTCAGCAGCCGCTCCTTGTCGGCCTCCGGCAGCTCGCCGAGCAGGTCGGCGGCGTCGTCCGGGTCCATCGCCTCCAGGACGTCCGCGGCGCGCTCCTCGGCCAGCTTGCCGAGGATCTCGATCTGGTCGTCCTCCGGCAGTTCCTCCAGCACGTCGGCCAGGCGGTCGTCGTCGAGGGCGGCGGCGACCTCGGCGCGGCGCTTGGGGGACAGGTGGTGCAGGACGTTGGCCAGGTCGGCGGGGCGCAGCTGCTCGAAGGTGGCGAGCAGGTTCTCGGCGCCCTGCCCGTGCTCCTCCAGGGAGAAGCCGGTGACCGCCGTCCACTCCACGGTCAGGGTCTCGCCCTTGCTGCGGCGGAACGCGCCGCCCTTCCTGCCCTTGCGGACGAAGACGCGGTCGATCTCCCAGTCCCGGCGGGTCGGCAGCTGGTGCACCGACAGGTCGAGGACGGTGACCTCCTCGCCCGTCTCGGTGAGCGTGACCCGGCGGTCCAGCAGCTCGCCGAAGACCAGGCGTTCGGTGGGCCGCTGCTCGAAGCGGCGGACGTTGAGCACGCCGGTGGACAGCACCTGGCCGGACTGGATGCCGGTGACCCGGGTCATGGGCAGGAAGATGCGGCGGCGGGTGGCGAGTTCGACGACCAGGCCGAGCAGCCGAGGCGGTTTCTGCCCGACGCGGAGCATCACGACCAGGTCGCGCACACGGCCCACCTGGTCGCCGTTCGGGTCGAAGACGGCGACACCCGAGAGGTGCGAGACGAAGATCCGGGGGGCGCCCGCTGCCATGCCGGCGGCTCCTTTTCGTCAGAGGGTCGTCAGAGGGTCGTCGGGAGAACGGTCAGGTCGTCGGCGTGCGCAAGTGCTGTCGTGAGAGCTGTTTCGTACGGTGTCTCTTTTCCGAATTGCCCGCTCGGACGGGCTTCAGGCTAGCCCGTCCGCAACCGGCCCGCTCTGGCGGCCGGTCCGGACGGACTGCCTCCGTTCGCCGTCCGGGGTCCCGGTACGCTGCGGTACGCCGCTGTGGATCTGTGTGCCGATCCCTTTCAGACCTGTCGGACCCGTCAGAAAGGCAGCCCCACCTGTGACTGTTACTCCCCGGCGCCGAAACCGCAGGGTCGCTCTGGCCGGCGCGGTGTGCGCCCTGGCGGTGGCCGGGACGGGGCTGACGGGGTGCGGCGGGGAGGACCCGGACGCCGGCACCAACGGCGTCGGCAAGCTGCCGGCCGAGAAGATCCAGGCCAGGACGCGTACGGCGGCGGAGTCCGCGTCCGCGGTCCGGCTGGCCGGCACCGTGGTCACCAGCGGGCGCACGTACAAGCTCGACATGCAGCTGAAGCCGGACGGGGGGACCGGGTCGGTCACCGCGGAGGGCAGGACGTTCCGGCTGCTGCGGATCGGCGAGAAGCTGTTCCTGAAGGCGGACGCGGAGTTCTGGAGCAGCGACTCCGCGGGCGGCGCGGGCGGCGACTCCGGCGGCGGTGACGCGGCCGCGGCCGAGAAGCTCGGCGGCAAGTACGTGACGGTGCCGCAGGCGGATCCCCAGTACAAGAAGTTCATCGGGTTCGCCGACAAGGACCTCCTCCTGGACGGCCTGCTGACGCTGCACGGCACGGTGGAGACCGACGGGCGGCACGAGCAGGGCGGCGTCCGCACGATCCGCATCAGCGGCGACAAGGGATCCGGCGGTTCCCTGGACGTCTCCCTGGAGGGCAAGCCGTATCCGGTACGGCTGGTGCGCGCGGGCGAGGCCGGCACGATCCTCTTCTCCGACTGGGGCAAGGACTTCCCGCTCCAGGAACCGCCGAAGGACGAGACCCTCGACTACGGCAAACAGCTCCCGACCTCCTGACCCCGGCAACGCCCGAGAAAGGCGCCGGCACCTCACACCCGACGGCCCCGGCAACGTCCCGCGGAAGGCGCGGGCACCTCACACCCGACGGCCCTGGCAACGTCCCGCGGAAGGCACGGGCACCTCACACCCGACGGCCCCGGCAACGTCCCGAGGGGCGCGGGGAACTGCGCGACCAGCCACGACGGCGCCGCGGACGCGCCCCTCCGCAACCACCCCTCCGCAACCACCCCTCCGCAACCACCCCGGCCGCCCGCGTTTCCAGGCGCCCCGGCGTCACCCCCGCTTCCGGCGCCCCGCCGCCCCAGCAGCAACCGCGGCAGCCCCGCCGGAATCGCCCCCGGGTCGTCGCCGGCGTCGGCAGCGGCGGCTCCGCGAGCGAACCGTCGGGCAGCGCCCCCGTCGCACCGGTCGGCTCCAGCCGCAGCACCCGGCACTCCCGCGACCACCGGTCCGGCACGGCCTCACCGTCGGGCGCGTTGAGCCGCTTGCCCTTCAGCTCCGCCACCGCCGCCTGCCACGCCTCGGAGCCGGGGGCCAGCTCCACGACCCGCGCCGTCCAGGAGACCAGCCGGCCCCCTTGTCCTTGCTGCGCACGGTCACCTCGGCCTCGGCCCCGTCGGCCAGCCCCGGCAGCGGCTGCTCCCCGGGACCGTCGCCGACGACGCAGGCGGCGCCCTCGTGCCAGACGTGCCACAGGGCGCGGGCCGGGCTGCCGGGCCCCTGGACCCAGATCAGCCCTGACTTCTTGGTGGCCTCCTCGACGAGGGCCCGGTCGAGCAGCTCGCTTGTCATGCGCTCAGCCTATCCAGGGCCGGGCCGGGGGCCTCACAGCCAGCCGTTGCGCTTCAGGGTGCGGTGGATGCCGAAGCAGATGGCCACGGTGACGCCGAGGACCAGGGGATAGCCGTAGCGCCAGTGCAGCTCGGGCATGTGGTCGAAGTTCATGCCGTACACACCGCACACCATCGTCGGCACGGCGATGATCGCCGCCCACGAGGTGATCTTCCGCATGTCCTCGTTCTGCGCGACGGAGGCCTGCGCGAGGTTGGCCTGGAGGATGGAGTTGAGCAGTTCGTCGAAGCCGATGACCTGCTCCTGCACCCGGGCGAGGTGGTCGGCGACGTCCCGGAAGTACTTCTGGATGTCCGGGTCGATCAGCCGCATCGGCCGCTCGCTCAGCAGCTGCATGGGCCGCAGCAGCGGCGACACCGCCCGCTTGAACTCCAGCACCTCGCGCTTGAGTTGGTAGATCCGGCCGGCGTCGGTGCCGCGCGGCGTGCCCTTGCGGCCCGGCGAGAAGACCTCGGTCTCGACCTCGTCGATGTCGTCCTGGACGGCGTCGGCGACCGCGATGTAGCCGTCGACCACATGGTCGGCGATGGCGTGCAGCACCGCCGACGGCCCCCGCGCCAGCAGCTCGGGGTCGTCCTGGAGCCGGTGGCGCAGCCCCCGCAGCGAGCCCTGTCCGCCGTGCCGGACGGTGATGAAGAAGTCCCGCCCGGTGAAGCACATCACCTCGCCGGTCTCGACGACCTCGCTGTTGGCGGTGAGCCGGTCGTGATCGACGTAGTGGATGGTCTTGAAGACGGTGAAGAGGGAGTCGTCGTAGCGCTCCAGCTTCGGCCGCTGGTGGGCCTGCACCGCGTCCTCCACGGCCAGCGGGTGCAGCCCGAACTCGCGGGCGATACCGGCGAACTCGTCCTCGGTCGGCTCGTGCAGGCCGATCCACACGAAGCCGCCGTCGCGCCGCACCCGGCGCATGGCCTCGTGCGGGCTGAGCGGCGTCTCGCACTCGACGCGGCGGCCGTCCCGGTAGACGGCGCAGTCGACGACGGCCGAGGCGGTCGCCGGGTCACGGGTGGTGTCGTAGGGCGCACCGCCGTCCTTGCGCAGCGAGACGCGGGACGGGCGTACGGCGGCGCGCAGGTCACGGATCATCGACATGGCAGGCTCCTTCGCATCGGGCAGCGAAAAGGCGCCGGCGACGGGTGGAACTACCCGGAATGGGGACGTCCTGTCTGCGCTGGGTCGGCGCGTCCACAAAGCGGGGAGCACCGCACCGTCGCGGTGGCGGATTTCGCGCTTGAGTGAGCTGTCGACGCGGATCCGGCCGGGGCCGGGCGCGTCAGGCAGGTCGAACGAACGACGACGTGCTCTTCCGTGCGACGAGACGACGAGACGCGGTCGGGAGACGACCGGGACGCGGCAGGGCGCGCAGGTGACGGCAGCGACGGCCGAAAGCGGGCCGAGGCCGGTGCGTCAGCGGCCGGAAGAGCGGGTGATACTGCACGGTCGACTTCGGTCCATGACAGCCTCACCTCCTCCGGCCGGTCCCTCGTGAGGGACGATCGATTCCCCTGGTTTAGAGGGGTTCCCCGTAGGGGAGTGTTCCGTGCGGCGGGGCCGAGAGGTTCACGCTTGCGCGTGCTGCCCGAAAGCGCTGCCCCGAAGCCGCCGGGCCAGCGTATCAGCCGCTCGGCGTGTCAAGGCGCCGCTTTGCCCGGTCCTGACGAGTTCTATGCTCGCCGCATGGCTGATGTTCTTCCTCTGGTCGAGGCCCGGTTGCGCACGGCGCTGGGCGAGCCGGACGCGCGCGCGGCGGTCACCTTCCTCGGCACCGACCGCATCGAGGTGCTGCGTTTCACCGGTGACGACCCGGAGGGGGACCTCGTCCGGTACGCCACGCTCGGCATGTCCGCCCGGCCCATGACGGATCCCACGGCGATGCTCGCCGACCCGGTCGAGGGCCCGCGCGCCGAGCTGGTCCTGTCGGTCCGGGCCGGGCTCGCCGACACCGACAAGGTGCTCCGCCCGCTCGCCGTGCTCGCCGCGTCCCCGCAGGTGGAGGGCGTGGTCGTGGCCCCCGGTGCCTCCCTCGACGTCGGTGAGCCGCTGTGGCCCGGCGCCCCGTTCACCTCCGTCCTGGTCGCCGAGCCGGGCGGCCTGGTGGAGGACCTGGAGCTGCCGGACCCGCTGGATCCCGTGCGGTTCCTGCCGCTGCTGCCGATGACGCCGAACGAGGCCGCCTGGAAGCGGGTGCACGGCGCGCAGGCCCTCCAGGAGCGCTGGCTGACGCACGGCACGGACCTGAGGGACCCGGCCCGCAGGCCGGTGCCGCTGGACTGACCGCCCCGCTCCGTGACGGATCTCACCGACGGGCGGGTCCGGCCAACGTGCGGGGAGGGCCGGTCAGTTGGCGAAGACGGAGACGCCGTCCTCGGTGGCGTGCCGCGGTCCCAGCTCCCGTGCCTCGCCGGTGAGCGCCCGGCGCCGTACGACGACGACCGCCGCCCCCAGCACCGCGGTGACCGCGGCGACCACGAACGGGATGTGCACGTCCGTCCACTCCTCGATCTTCGGCGCGAAGTAGGGGGCGGCCGCCGCCGCGAACCAGCGCACGAAGTTGTAGCCGGCGCTCGCCACCGGGCGCGGGGCGTCGGACACGCCGAGGGCCAGCTCGGTGTAGACGGTGTTGTTCACGCCGATGAACGCACCGGACAGCACCGTGCAGACGATCGCCGCGGTGTGGCCGCCGTAGCCGAGCACGAGCACGTCGGCGGCGAGCAGCACCAGTGAGCCGCCGAGCACCTTCAGCGAGCCGAACCGCCGCTGCAGCCGGGGCGCCACGATCACCGAGAAGACGGCGAGCAGCACGCCCCAGGCGAAGAACACCGCACCGGACCGGTACGGCGTCATGTTCAGCACGAACGGCGTGAAGGCCAGCACGGTGAAGAACGTGTAGTTGTAGAAGAACGCCGAGATCGCGGCGGAGGCGAGACCGCCGTGGCCCAGCGCCCTGATCGGGTCGAGCAGCGACGTCTTGCGGGCCGGCCTGGGCTGCTCCTTCAGGAACGCCGTGATGCACAGGAAGCCGACCGCCATCAGGAACGCGGTGCCGAAGAAGGGGTAGCGCCAGCTGGCGTCGCCGAGCAGGGCGCCGAGCAACGGGCCGCAGGCCATGCCGAGACCGAGGGCGGACTCGTACAGCAGGATCGCCGCCGCGCTGCCTCCCGCCGCCGCGCCGACGATGACCGCGAGGGCCGTCGAGACGAACAGCGCGTTGCCCAGCCCCAGCCGGCCCGGTACCCGACGAGCTGGCCGACGGTGTCGGAGGTGCCGGCCAGGCCGGCGAAGACGACGACGAAGGCGAGGCCGAGCAGCAGGGTCTTACGTCCGCCGATGCGGCTGGAGACGACGCCGGTGACCAGCATCGCGACGGCGGTGATCAGGAAGTACGAGGTGAAGAGCAGGGAGACCTGGCCGGCCGTGGCGTGCAGGCCCTGGGCGATGGACGGCAGGATCGGGTCCACGAGCCCGATGCCCATGAAGGCCACGACGGACGCGCCGGCCGTGGCCCACACGGCCTTGGGCTGCCGCAGGATGCCGCCCGCTCCCGCTTCGAAGGGGTCCATGTGCGCTCCAAGAGACGAAAGATCACGAGATCGCGAGATCACGAGATCGGAGATCACGAGATCGGGGGTCGGGAATGGTTGGTGTATGCACACAATAAATTAGTGTGACTAATTAATGCAAGATGCATCTAGTTCCCGCTGGTCAGCGGTTCCGTCCGGATGGGTGATCGTCCTTGACGTGGCGGTGCCGGGGTAGGACCGTGGGGCTCTATGAGGGGCGAACCCAGTTGCCCGAAGTGTGGTGGCCGGGTCAGGGCTCCCGGCCTCTTCTCCGACTCCTGGCAGTGCGACGTGCACGGCACGGTGCACCCGCTGCAACCCGTGGTCCCGCCCAGCGTCGAGGCCCTCGAGGTCGTGGTGCACCGCACGCAGGTGCCGGTGTGGATGCCGTGGCCGCTGCCCGTCGGCTGGCTGTTCACGGGGGTGGCCTGCGCCGGTGACGACCGCTCCGGGGGTCGGGCCACGGCGGTGGCCTGCTCGGGCCCCGGCCCGCTCGGCGGCATCGGCGAGCTGATCCTGGTCGCCGAGGAGCTCGGCGTCGGCCTCGGTGCGCGGTACGCGGGCATCGACGCCCCGGACCCGGGCCCGTACCTCGACGTCGAGAAGCCCGCCCAGGCGAAGGTCCTGGCCGCCGGCCGTCCGACCCCGCTCTGGCACGTGTCCGGCGTCCCCGCCGACCGTGCGGTCTTCGCGGGCGAGGCGCTCGGCATGTGGCTGTGGGCGGTCGTCTGGCCCGAGCAGTCGGGGCTGCTGATGTACGACGAGCTGGTCCTCGCCGACCTGCGCGACGCCGGGGCCGAGGTGGAGCTGGTGCCCTGCGGGGCGCTGTCGCCGCGCCTGCTGAAGCCGTAGCGTCGCCGGTCGCCGGTCGCCGGTTGGTGATTGGCGGTCGACGGTTGGCGTCGTGGGGCGTGGGTGGGGCCGGGTGGGCTGAACGCGCGGTTCCGGAGGTTCCGGGGGCGAGGCGGTCCCGGGCGTGTGTAGGGGGCGCCCGGGTGCAGTGGCTGTGACAGGGGGAGGGGAATTCCCGTTATGCTGGAGCGTCCCCGTCCGTAACGTCCCCGCTTGGAGTCAGCGTCGTGCGCATCGATCTGCACACCCACTCCACCGCGTCCGACGGCACGGACACCCCGGCCGAGCTGGTGCGCAACGCCGCCGCGGCCGGTCTGGACGTCGTCGCGCTGACCGACCACGACACCACCCGCGGCCACGCCGAGGCGATCGCCGCGCTGCCCGAGGGGCTCACCCTGGTCACCGGTGCCGAACTGTCGTGCCGTCTCGACGGTGTCAGCATGCACATGCTGGCCTACCTCTTCGATCCCGAGGAGCCCGCCCTGCTCGCCGAGCGCGAGCTGGTCCGGGACGACCGGGTGCCGCGCGCCCGGGCCATGGTCGCCAAGCTGAACGAGCTGGGCGTGCCGGTCACCTGGGAGCAGGTCGAGCGGATCGCCGGCCACGGTTCGGTGGGGCGCCCGCACGTCGCCACGGCGCTCGTGGAGCTCGGCGTCGTACCGACCGTGGGAGACGCCTTCACGCAGGAGTGGCTGGCCGACGGCGGCCGGGCCCACGTGGAGAAGCACGAGACCGACCCCTTCGAGGCGATCCGGCTGATCAAGGGCGCGGGCGGGGTCGCCGTCTTCGCGCACCCGGCCGCCGCCAAACGGGGGCGCACCGTGCCGGAGTCCGCGATCGCCGCGATGGCCGACGCCGGGCTCGACGGCATCGAGGTCGACCACATGGACCACGACGCGCACACCCGGGCCAGGCTGCGCGGGCTCGCCAAGGAACTCGGGCTGCTGGTGACCGGCTCCAGCGACTACCACGGCAGCCGGAAGACCTGCTCGCTCGGCGACTACACCACCGACCCCGAGGTCTACGGCGAGATCACACGGCGGGCCTTCGGGGCGTTCCCCGTACCGGGCGCCGGCGGAGCCTGAGCCTCCGCAGCCTCCGCGTCCTCACCCGCTCCGGCGGGGCACACCGTCCGGCGCGGCGCATGGTCCGGGGCACCGGGCACGGGCGCGAGCCCGGAGCCTGACGCCCACCGGAGCAACCGGGCGTGCGCCCTCCGCGGTTCCGTCGCCGCTCCGTAGTGGTTCCACCGCGGGTCCGTCGCGGCTCCGGGGTGGGTCCATTGCGGCTCCATTGCGGCTCCGGCCGGGGTCCGTCGCGGCTCCGGTGTGGGTCCGCAGCTGTGGCTCCGTCCCGGCTCCGTCCCGGCTCCGTCCCGGCTCCATCGCAGGTCCGGTGCGGGTCCGGTGCGGGTCCACCGCGGGTGTGGCGAGGTCGGTGGCCGGCTCGGCGGGCTCGACCGCGAGGGGTGACGCCCGGACCCCGCGTGACTCGCGCGGATCGCGGCGAGGCCCGTCGACGGGTCCTGCCGGATCCCGGGCGGCCCTCGGCCGGGATCCGGCAGGACCGCCGAGCCCACCCTCGCCCGGGCCCGCCTCGCGGAGCCCCGGCGCCGAGGGGTGCCCCGCCCTCGGGAGCCCGGCCCCCGCCGCGGAGCCCAGCCCCCCGTGGAGCCCAGCCCCCCGCCGCGGAGCCCCGCCCCTCCAGGACGCGCCTCCACACCGTTCCCATCCGTTTCTCCCGCAAGGCCAGTAGCTCACCCATGTTCGACATCGCCGTCTTCGGTTCCCTCTTCCTGACCCTCTTCGTGATCATGGATCCGCCGGGGATCACGCCGATCTTCCTGGCGCTGACCGCCGGCCGCCCGGCCAAGGTGCAGCGGCGGATGGCGCTCCAGGCCGTCTGTGTGGCCGGGGGCGTGATCACCGTCTTCGGCCTGCTCGGCCACCAGATCCTGAACTATCTGCACGTGTCCGTGCCCGCGCTGATGATCGCGGGCGGGCTGCTGCTCCTGCTCATCGCCCTGGACCTGCTCACCGGTAAGACCGACGAGCCGAAGCAGACCAAGGACGTGAACGTCGCCCTCGTTCCGCTGGGCATGCCGCTGCTGGCCGGGCCCGGGGCGATCGTCTCGGTGATCCTCGCCGTCCAGAAGGCCGACACCGTCACCACGCAGGTGTCCGTGTGGTCGGCGATCCTGGCCATCCACATCGTGCTGTGGCTGGTGATGCGGTACTCGCTGCTGATCATCCGCGTCATCAAGGACGGCGGCGTGGTCCTGGTGACCCGGCTGGCGGGCATGATGCTCTCCGCGATCGCCGTGCAGCAGATCATCAACGGCGTCACGCAGGTCATCCAGGGCGCGTGAGGCGCGCCGCGCACGAGCGGAGCCCCGGTACGCGTCGCGTACCGGGGCTCCGGGCGTCTGCAGGTCTTCCGCGCGCTACGAGGCCGAGGTGTCGGCGGGGCGGATCCACAGGCGCTGCCCGATGGCGGCGGCCTGCTGGACGATGCGGTTGACAGAGGCGGCGTCCACAACGGTGGTGTCCACGGGCGTGCCGTCGACGTCGTCGAGTCGCATGACTTCAAATCGCATGGCCTCTCCCTTCGTCTGGTCATCCTCCTGAGGAGAACTACTGAGTGTGCCGCCGGCGTCACACGAGGCACCGATGCCCCGCGTCTCTCGGCGGCTACATCCAGTCAACGGTCTGCCCCCGACAAACATTCCCTACGCTAAGGAAATTTTTCGACCGTCTAATTACCGGGCGGTAGGGAAGGAGGCGTCCGCCCTCGCTTCCTCCCGCGTCCCCATTGCCCGCCCCTGTCCGTACGAGACCGACCGGGACCGGTTGTGTTCACAGCGTGACCGCCGGGACAATGGAGGTGATGAACGACGACCTCGGGTCCGTGAACGCCCGCATCGACCGCACGAACGAGCTGCTGGAGCGCATGCTCGCCGAGGTGGCCAAGACGCCCTCGACCCACGCGATCTTCGTCGACGCCGGGTATCTGTACGCGGCGGCGGGCCGGCTGGTCGCGGGGACCGAGGACCGCCGCGCCTTCGACCTGGACGCCGAGGGACTGATCGACGCGCTCATCGACACGGCCCGCACGATCTTCGCGGACAGCCGACTGCTCCGCGTCTACTGGTACGACGGCGCCCGGCGCCGCATCCACACCGCCGAGCAGCAGTCCATCGCCGAGCTGCCGGACGTCAAGGTCCGCCTCGGCAACCTCAACGCCAACAACCAGCAGAAGGGCGTCGACTCCCTGATCCGCTCCGATCTGGAGTCCCTGGCCCGCCACCGTGCCATCAGCGACGCCGCCCTGCTGGGCGGCGACGAGGACCTGGTCTCGGCGGTCGAGGCCGCCCAGGGGTACGGCGCCCGGGTCCACCTCTGGGGCGTCGAGGCCCCCGAGGGCCGCAACCAGGCCGACCCCCTGCTGTGGGAGGTCGACAGCCAGCGCACCTTCGAACTGGACTTCTTCAAGCCGTACGTCTCCCGGCGCACGACCCCGCCCTACGAGACGTCCGGCACCGTCCGGCCCACCCGCGAGGACGTCCGCTTCGTGGGCGCCCAGATCGCGGCCAAGTGGCTGGCCGCCCGGGGTCGCGACTCCCTGGCGGACCTGCTCCCCGGCCACCCCTACCTCCCCGGCTCCGTCGACCAGGACCTGCTGGTGGAGGCGGAGGGTCTGCTCCAGTACTCCCTGCGCGGCCAGGCGGACCTGCGCAGGGCCCTGCGGGACGGGTTCTGGGAGCACGTGCAGCAGCAGTACTAGACGCCTGCGGCAGCAGTACCAGACGCCTGCGGCAGCCGTACTAGAGGCCTGCGGCAGCAGTACCGGAGCAGCTCCGGCTCACCCGGGCACGGAGTCCCAGAAGTCGGCGAGGGCGGTGGCCGTGGGCAGCGGCTGATCGGTGTTGGGGGAGTGCTCCGCGCCGGGGACGACGGTACGGCGGGCGCCCAGCCGGCGGGCCATGTCGTCCAGGAGCGGCACGGGCCAGGTGTCGTCCCGTTCGCCCGACAGCACGTGGAACGGCAGCGATACGGCGGCGAGCTCGGCGACCCGGTCGGGCTCGGTGCACAACTGCCGTCCGGTCGCGACCAGTTGCGCCGGCCTCGTGCCCAGCCAGCGGAGGCGCAGCCGCTCCTCGTCGCCGAGGCCGCGGGCGGGCCGCCGACCTCCTCCGGCGGTCCCATCGCCTGGATGGTCTCCCACACCTCCTCCATCGACATCACGGCCAGCGCGTCCTGCAACAGCTTCACCCGCTGCTGCTGGGAGACCGAGATCTGCGCCGGACCCGAGGACATGAGGGTGAGGGAACGGAAAGGCGAGTGGTCCAGGAGGACCGCGGCACGGGCGATCTGGCCGCCGAGCGAGTGCCCGAGGAGGTGCACCGGCGCGTCGGTGCCCAGCGCCGCGACCTGCGCCAGCACGTCCCGCGCCAGCTGGGGCCGGGCGTAGGCCGACTCGTCGTCCGCGGGCCCGTCGGACTCGTACTGCCCGCGTCCGTCCACGGCGACGGTCCGGTACCCGCGCGCCGCGAGCGGCTCGTGCAGCAGCGTGAAGTCCTCCTTGCTGCCGGTGTACCCGGGCAGCATCAGCACGAGGCCCTTCGGGTCGACGCCGTCGGCCACGGGCGAGTCCACGACGGCGAACTCCCCGCGCGCGGTCCGCAGCCGGTAGACCCGCGCGTCCGGGGCGGGGTGAAGGTGGCGTTCTGACTCACCCGCAGAGGGTATCGGCCCGCGGAGGGGCCGGGCACGGCACGGAATGCCCTCGGTCCGGTCGGTCAGGTCGGCCCCGTCGGTCCGGTCGGTCCCGTCGGTCCGCTCGGTCAGGTCGGCCCCCGTCGGTCGGGTCGGTCCCGTCGGTCCGGTCGGTCAGGTCGGCCCCCGTCGGTCCGGTCGGCACAGGACGTCGGTCCATCCGTGCGGGGGCGGAATGCCGTCGGCCCGGTCCGCGCGGGGCGGACCGGGCCGACGGGGTGGCCGGTAGGGCGCAGTGGCCGGTGCGGCCGGTGGGGCGGGTCAGGCCTCCGTGGTCTCCGCGGTGGCCGTGCCGGCCGTGGCGGCGGTGGCCTTGCGGGTGCGGCGCCGGGGCTTGGCCTCGGTGGCCGACGGCTCCTCGGCCGACTGGGCCGGGATCTCGGCGGGGGCCGCCTCGGTGGTGGCGGTGGCCTTGCGGGTGCGGCGGGTCTTCGGCTTGGCCTCGGCGGCCTCGACCGCGTCGGCGCCGGCCTCGGCCGCCGGGGCCGTCTTGGCCTTGGCGGCGGTCTTCCGCGTGCGGCGGGGCTTCTCCGCCGGCGCCTCCGACGTTTCCGCTGCTTCCGGCGCCTCCGTGACCGGGGCCGTCTCCGTGGCCGGGGCCGCCTCGGTGGCGGCGGTGGCCTTGCGGGTGCGGCGGGTCTTCGGCTTGGCCTCGGCGCCCTCGGCGGTGTCGACCGCGGCCTCGGCGGCCTCGGCGGCGGCGGTGGCCTTGCGGGTGCGGCGCCGGGGCTTGGCCTCGGTGGCCGACGGCTCCTCGGCCGACTGGGCCGGGATCTCGGCGGGGGCCGCCTCGGCGGTGGCGGTGGCCTTGCGGGTCCGGCGGGTCTTCGGCTTGGCCTCGGCGGCCTCGACCGCGTCGGCGCCGGCCTCGGCGGACCCGGTCGTCCCGGCGGACTCGACGGCCTCGGCCGACGCCGCGGTCTTGCGGGTGCGGCGGGTCTTCGGCTTGGCCTCCGCGCCCTCCGCGGTGTCGGTGGCGGACTCGGCCTCGGCCGCAGCCTTCCGCGTACGGCGCGGCTTCCGCTCCGCCGCCTCCGGCGCATCCGCCGCCTCCGGCGCATCCGCCGCCTCCGGCGCGGACTCGGCCGTGCCCTCGGCGGTGTCGACCGCGGTCTGGGCGGCGGTCGCCGCCTTGCGCGTACGGCGACGCGGCTTGGCGGCGGGAGCCTCCTCGACGGCGGCCGGAGCGGCCGTGGTCTCGCCGGTCAGCGGGGCTTCGGCGGCGCCGGCGACCGTCGCGGGGACGGGCGCGTCGGCGGCCACGGGTGCGTCCTGGACGGCCGGTGCGGCCGACTCGGCCGGCGTCTCCGCCGTCTTGCGGGTACGACGGCGGCGCGGCTTCGCCGGAGCCTCGACGGCCTCGACGGCATCGACGGCCTCGGTGGCGGCCTCCGTAGCAGCGCTGCCGGCGGTGCCGGCCGTGGCCTCCAGGGTCGTCCCCTCGGCGGTCGCCACCGCCGCCTCCGCCGGGCGCACGGCCTCCGCGGCCGCGGCGGGGCTCCGCCGCGCGTACGGCGCCGGCGGCGCAGCGTGCGCGGGCCGGACTGCGTGCCGTCCGTGTCCTCACCGCCGGTCACGGCCGGTGCGGCCGACGCGGTCCCGGCCGCGGTGTCGCCGGAGGGCGCCGCGTCCACCGGGGCCCCGCCGCGCGTACGACGGCGGCGACGCGGCGTCCGGGCCGGACGCTCGCGGTCGGCGGAACGGGACTCGTCCCGGCCGTCCCGGGCGCCCCGGCCGCCGCGTCCGCGACCGCCCCGGCCACCGGGCTCGCCCAGGTCCTCGAGCTCCTCCGCCGCCAGCCCGGCGCGGGTGCGCTCCGAACGGGCAGGACGCCCTTGGTGCCCTCGGGAATGCCGAGGTCGCTGTAGAGGTGCGGGGAGGTGGAGTACGTCTCCGGCGGGTCGTTGAAGTCCAGCTGGAGCGCCTTGTTGATCAGCTGCCAGCGCGGGATGTCGTCCCAGTCGACCAGCGTGATCGCCGTACCCTTGGCGCCCGCGCGGCCCGTACGGCCCACCCGGTGCAGGTACGTCTTCTCGTCCTCGGGCGTCTGGTAGTTGATGACGTGCGTCACGCCCTCGACGTCGATGCCGCGGGCGGCGACGTCGGTGCAGACGAGCACGTCCACCTTGCCGTTGCGGAAGGCGCGCAGCGCCTGCTCCCGGGCGCCCTGGCCCAGGTCGCCGTGGACCGCGCCGGAGGCGAACCCGCGGCGCTGGAGCTGCTCGGCGATGTCGGCGGCCGTCCGCTTGGTGCGGCAGAAGATCATCGCCAGTCCGCGGCCCTCGGCCTGCAGTATGCGGGCGACCATCTCCGGCTTGTCCATGGAGTGCGCGCGGTAGACGAACTGCTTGATGTTCGCCACCGTCGCGCCCTCGTCGTCCGGCGCGGTGGCGCGGATGTGCGTCGGCTGCGACATGTAGCGGCGGGCCAGCCCGATCACGGCGCCCGGCATGGTCGCCGAGAACAGCATGGTCTGGCGCTTCACCGGCAGCATGTCGATGATCTTCTCGACGTCGGGCAGGAAGCCCAGGTCGAGCATCTCGTCGGCCTCGTCGAGGACCAGGCACTTGACGTGCTTGAGGTTCAGCTTCTTCTGGCCGGCCAGGTCCAGCAGGCGGCCCGGGGTGCCGACGACCACGTCGACGCCCTTCTTCAGGGCCTCGACCTGCGGCTCGTACGCCCGGCCGCCGTAGATCGCGACGACGCGTACGTTGCGCACCTTGCCCGCGGTCAGCAGGTCGTTGGTGACCTGCGTGCACAGCTCGCGCGTCGGGACGACGACGAGGGCCTGCGGGGCGTCGGTCAGGGCCTCGGGGGCGGCGCGTCCGGCCTCCACGTCGGCGGGGACGGTGACGCGCTCGAGGAGCGGGAGGCCGAAGCCCAGCGTCTTGCCGGTGCCGGTCTTGGCCTGGCCGATGACGTCCGTGCCCGACAGGGCCACGGGGAGCGTCATCTCCTGGATGGGGAAGGGGTTGATGATGCCGACGGCCTCCAGGGCCTCGGCGGTCTCGGGAGGATCCCGAGGGATCGGAACGTCGTAGTCAGGGTGCTGCCTCTTCTGTGTGCGCGGTGCGAGGCGAGCGCGGGGGTCGTGTCTGGACCGTGCCGGGGACGACGGCTGCCTTACGGGCTGGGCCGTAGGGCACGGGACCACTGCCGACGCTCTAGCGCTCGTACCGCTGAGGGTGTCCCTCCGCCTTCCGTACGCGCTGTGCCGTACGGACCGGAGAGCTGGCGGGTCGGAGCCGATCGGGCCACCGACCGGGCATCCTCATGCGTGCGGCCCGACGAAGATGTCACGTACCCGTACGTCACATACTCGGCAGGCGCATTACCACCATACCCCGGATTCGCGCACATGCGATGGCCGATTTGGCCATGTAGCCGTCGTCACAGCGGCGGGGCCGGGATACGGCGGCGGTCCCGAGCGGGACACGAGGCGGACCCGCGCGGGGTGCGAGCGGGGCGCGACCGAGGCCCGAGGGAGGGCGTGACCTTGGCCCGAGGGGCGCGACCGAGGCCCGAAGGGGGCGCGACCGAGGCCCGAGGAGGGGGCGCGACCGGGGTCACCGGACGGGTTCGACCGGGGACGGGCGGGATGCCGGACGGGGGTGGCCGGGGCGTGCGGCGAGGTGGGCCGGGGCGGGGCCGGGGTCGGCCGGGCGGCGACCGGGGACTTCCGTCCGACCGCGGGCGGGCTATTGTGCGCTTCATGACGAGCTCTGACAAGCCTGGCAACGACACCGTCGATCCCACCGGGGTCGCCGCCCGGGACTGGGCGACGGCCTCCGCCGACCCGCAGTACCGTGCCGCGGTCGTCGACCTGCTCGGTGCGCTGGCGTACGGCGAGCTGGCGGCGTTCGAGCGGCTCGCGGAGGACGCCAAGCTGGCGCCGACGCTCGCGGACAAGGCGGAGCTGGCGAAGATGGCCTCGGCGGAGTTCCACCACTTCGAGCGGCTGCGCGACCGGCTCGCCGAGATCGGCGAGGAGCCGACGACGGCGATGGAGCCGTTCGTCGCGGCCTTCGCGGGTTTCCACAAGCAGACGGCGCCCTCGGACTGGCTGGAGGGGCTCGTCAAGGCCTACGTCGGCGACTCGATCGCCAGTGACTTCTACCGGGAGGTCGCCGCCCGCCTCGACTCCGACACCCGTGACCTGGTGCTGGCCGTGCTCGACGACACGGGGCACGCCGGGTTCGCCGTCGAGAAGGTGCGCGCGGCGATCGAGGCCGACCCGCGCGTGGGCGGGCGCCTGGCGCTGTGGGCGCGGCGGCTGATGGGCGAGGCCCTGTCGCAGTCCCAGCGGGTGGTCGCCGACCGCGACGCGCTGTCCACGATGCTGGTGGGCGGTGTCGCGGACGGCTTCGACCTCGCCGAGGTCGGCAAGATGTTCTCCCGTATCACCGAGGCGCACACCAAGCGGATGGCGGCGCTGGGTCTGGCGGCCTGACGACGCCTCCGGCCCCGATCCCGCCGGTCGGTTCGGCCGCGCCGGCCACCGCACCGGTGGGCTGCGCTGGCCGGCGGGCCACGGAAGGGCCGACGACCCGCCGCACCCGTCACCCGGGCGGTGGGCGGCGTCGGAGGCGGCCGGTCAGACGGTTGCCGAACGGCCGCGGAGTCTTCCCGCGGGACGCAGCAGCAGAGACAGCGAGGCCGCGGACACGGCGGCGGCACCGAGCAGGACCGGCAGCAGCCCCGCCGCTCCAGCGCGGTGTGCGTGACGAATGCCCCGAAGAGGGCGCCGGCGACGCCCGTCGGCAGGACGAGCCCCCGGGCCGGGAGACGGTGCGGCAGGCGGACGGCGGCGGCCCATGCCAGGGCGAGCCCGAGGATCGCGGCGCTGAGCGCTTCCAAGATCATGTCGGGGTCCCTCCCACGCGGCCGGCCTGCCCGAAACGGTCGTAGCCGTCTTACCCCTGACCTGCGGAATGCAATCCTCCTCCTGCGGGCGGCTCATGGTCGGCCTGTGCTCCACCCGTGAACGGAGAACCGCGCCGGAACCGGGCCGACGGGCGGGGCCGTGGAAGTCGGCGGAGGGGGCCGTGAAAGCCCACGGATGGGCCGTGAAAGCCCACGGATGGGCCGTGGAACCGACGGATGGGGCCGTGAAGCCCACGGATGGGGCCGTGGAAGCCGCGGAAACCGAAGGGCCCGGCGGTCCGTGACCGCCGGGCCCTACCGTCCGGTGCTCGCTACAGCGCGCCGAAGCCCACCTTGCGCGGAGACGGCTCACCGATCTCGACGTACGCGAGACGGTCCGCCGGGACGAGGACCTTCCGGCCGTGCTCGTCCACGAGGCTCAGCAGCTGCGCCTTGCCGGCCAGCGCCTCGGCCACCAGACGCTCGACCTCCTCGGCGCTCTGACCGCTCTCCAGAACGATCTCGCGGGGCGCGTGCTGCACGCCGATCTTGACCTCCACGGCTATGTCCCTCCGACGGTCAGTGAAGTGCGCGACCTTCCGCGCCGTACGCAGCACACATTAGCCCGGTGAGGGGACGTACACGCTCCGCGCAAGAACGCCAGGAGCGAACAGCCGCCGGGAACACATGAGCGGCCGGCGGTCGGCGCCCCTGCTCCCGGCCGCCGCTCGGCGCTGTTCGTGCTGCCGCTCGGTGCTGGTCGTGCTGCTGCTCAGTGCTGGTCGTGCTGCTGGTCGTTGTGCTGCTCGTGGTGCTGGTCGCTGCCGTGCAGCGGGAATCCGGCGATGCCCCGCCAGGCCAGCGAGGTCAGCAGCTGGACCGCCTGGTCGCGCGGCACGCTGCGGTCGCTGTGCAGCCAGGACCTCGCCACCACCTGGGCCAGTCCGCCCAGACCGGAGGCCAGCAGCATCGACTCGGCGCGCGAGAGGCCGGTGTCCTCGGCGATGACGTCGCAGATCGCCTCGGCGCAGTCGTTGGTGACCTTGTCGACGCGCTCGCGCACGGCGGGCTCGTTCGTCAGGTCCGACTCGAAGACCAGACGGAAGGCACCGCCGTCGTCCTCGACGTACGCGAAGTACGCGTCCATCGTCGCCCGGACGCGCTGCTTGTTGTCGGTCGTCGACGCCAGCGCGTTCCGTACGGACTCGATCAGTGCCTCGCAGTGCTGGTCCAGCAGGGCGAGGTAGAGGTCGAGCTTGCCCGGGAAGTGCTGGTAGAGCACCGGCTTGCTCACGCCCGCGCGCTCGGCGATGTCGTCCATCGCGGCCGCGTGGTAGCCCTGCGCCACGAACACTTCCTGCGCGGCGCCCAGCAGCTGGTTCCGTCGGGCACGACGGGGCAGGCGGGTGCCCCGCGGGCGTACCGCCTCTGTCTGCTCGATGGCTGTCACGCCGCCTCCCAATGTCGTCCATGTGCGGTGTGCGCCGCGTCGCCATCGTACTTTTCGGTAACCGTGGTGTGCGCGGTGCGAACGCAGAATTTCACGGACCGGACGGTGGCGAAAGCCACGCAAGAGGTTTCAAAAGGGTTCAGTCCGGGCAGAAATCGGCCTCTTCCCTGGTCGCGTCGGCCTCTTCCTCTCGTCGGGCCGGCCCCGTCCCGGTTCCCGGTTCCCCGTTCCCGGTCATGCCCGAGGCGGCCGCCGGGTCAGCGGTAGTCGTCCTCGTCGAGCGAGACGACCCGCGCCTGCTCCGCCAGGTCCCCCTCGCTGCCCCGGTCGGGGTCCACGCCGGTCAGCGGGTCGTCGCGGTCCGGCGCGACGTCGGCGTGCTGCTCCGCCGCGTCGGCGTCCGGGGCCTCGACGTCGATCTCCCGGTCTTCCGCGGTCTCGTCCTCGAAGGTCTCGGGATCGGTGGGGTCGACGGCCATATCGGGCTCCCTTCTACGAACGTCCCTGATGCATGCAGGGGCCACACTCGGGTGCCCTCGGTACGAGCCTAGGAGACACCCGTTGCGGACGCCATGCGGTCCGCCTCGAGAGCAGTACCCACGGGGCGCACGACATGCACCGCGACGGAAGGAGGTGCATGCACCGCGGTGGAAGGACGTAAGGGGTGGAAGGAGGTGAGCGGTGGTAGGAGGTAGGGGGAAGGAGGCGAGGGGGAGGGGGTGACGGGGCAGGGCGTGTGAGGGCGAACACATGAACCCCCGTGTGATCGTCTCGTAACATTGCCGCATGTCTTCGACCGAGCTGCCGTCCGTGCCGCCCGCCAACGTGCTGCCGAAGGTCGCAGCCGTCAGGGTCGCCGAGGGCGAGCGGCTCCGGTCGGTCCGGCTGCCCGGCATGACCCTGACCGTGCGGTCGAGGCCGGCGGCCCGCGAGGGGCTGCCGCCCGCGCTGTTCGTGCACGGGCTCGGCGGGTCCTCCCAGAACTGGTCGGCGCTGATGCCGCTGCTGGAAGACGTCGTCGACGGCGAGGCGGTCGATCTGCCCGGCTTCGGCGACTCCCCGCCGCCGGACGACGGCGACTACTCGGTCAGCGGTCACGCGCGGGCGGTGATCCGTCACCTCGACGCCTCCGGGCGCGGCCCGGTCCACCTGTTCGGCAACTCGCTGGGCGGTGCCGTCGTCACCCGCGTCGCCGCGGTCCGGCCCGACCTGGTGCGGACGCTGACCCTCGTCTCCCCGGCGCTGCCGGAGATCCGCGTCCAGCGTTCCGCCGTGCCGACGGGGCTGCTCGCGCTGCCCGGCATGGCCCGGCTGTTCACCCGGCTCTCCCGGGACTGGACGGCGGAGCAGCGGGTGCGCGGCGTCATGGCGCTGTGCTACGGCGATCCCGGCCGGGTCAGCCCGGAGGGCTTCCGGCACGCGGTGGAGGAGATGGAACGGCGGCTGCAACTGCCGTACTTCTGGGACGCGATGGTCCGTTCCGCGCGCGGGATCGTCAACGCCTACACCGTCGGCGGCCAGCACGGTCTGTGGCGTCAGGCCGAGCGGGTTCTCGCGCCGACGCTGCTCGTCTACGGTGGCCGGGACAAGCTCATCGGCTACCGCATGGCCCAGCGGGCGGCCCGTGCCTTCCGCGACGCGCGGCTGGTGACCCTGCCGGACGCGGGACACGTGGCCATGATGGAGTATCCGGAGACCGTGGCCACGGCGTTCCGCGAACTGCTCGCGGACACAGGTGAGTCGGCGGTCGGTGACCAGCACGACGACCGTGACGACCACGACGACCGCAGGGACGGGGCAGTGGACGACAGCGCCGCCAACGAGACCACAGGAGGCTGAGGCGCGACGTGGGACGCCACAGCCGCCGCGGACCGGCCCCAAGGCCGCCAACGACGCGGCACCGGGGCAGGGCCGCCGACGGATGCCCGCGACGCCGCCGGGGGAGGAGCGCGAGGCGCCCGCGCACCCTGCGACCGCCTACGGAGCGCAGGGGCGAGGAGCGCCGGTGCGCCGTCCCGACGGCACGCCGGCGCACGGCGTTCCGCGGTTCGCCGAGGGCACGCCGGCGCACGGTGTGCCTCGCTTTCCTGACGGCACGCCCGCGCACGGGATGCCTCGCCTTCCTGACGGCACGCCCGCGCACGGGATGCCTCGCTTTCCTGACGGCACGCCTGCGCAGGGGGCGCCTCGCCTTCCTGACGGCACGCCTGCGCACGGTGTGCCCCGTCTTCCTGACGGCACGCCCGCGCACGGGATGCCTCGCCTTCCTGACGGCACGCCCGCGCACGGGATGCCCCGGGTCCGGGGCGGACATCCCGAGCAGCGCGAAGCCGGGGGCGGCTGGGGCGAGTTGAGAGGCGGCCCGGCGCCGGGTCACGCCGTGCCGTTCCCGCGGCAGCGGCAGGTCCCGCCGGTGGGGCCGCCGGGTCCGGGCGGAGCCGGCGGCACCCGTGGCCCGGGCGGCCGTGGTGGGCCCGGAGCCCCGGCCGGACCGGCAGGCTCCGGCGGGCGGGTCGGCCCCGGCGGGCGGGTCGGCCCCGGCGGGCCCCGCCAGGAGTACCTCGACGCCTTCGACGAGCTGGACGCGATCGACGCCGAGGACGACGTCTTCGCGGCCCGTACGCCCCCGCGCACGCCCGGCGCGGCCCGGGAACCCGGACGGGCGCGGCCGGACCGTACGCCTCCGGCACGGACTGGAGCGCCGAGACCGCCCCCGCCCCGCGCGGCCCGGAGCCCGGCGGCGTCCCGTCCGCCGACGACCCCGCACCCGCCAAGGGCGGCAAGGGCCGCACCTTCACCGGTATCGCGGCCGCGGCCGTCACCACCGTGCTGGCGGTGGTCGTCGCGGGCCAGGTCGCCGACGGGCGCGACGGCACCGACGTACAGCAGCAGTCGGCCGCCGACCAGGCGCGCGACACCCGTGACTCCGCCTCGCGCACGGACGAACGGCCGACGCCGTCCGCACCCGGCGTCGCGGCTCCGCTGACGTACGAGCAGAAGATGGGGAAGACCTACCCGCTCGACGAGAAGCTGGAGGGGCCGGGCACCTTCGAGGCCATCCCCGGCATCGCCAAGGGACCGGGCACGGGCAGAAGTTCACCTACCGCGTCGACGTCGAACAGGGGCTCGGCCTCGACGGCGAACTGTTCGCCCAGGCCGTGCACAAGACGCTGAACGACGAGCGGAGCTGGGCCCACAACGGCGCGCGTTCCTTCGAGCGCATCCACTCCGGCCGCCCCGACTTCGTGATCACCCTGGCCAGCCCGGGTACGACCGCCGCCTGGTGCGCCAAGTCCGGCCTGGACACCACCGTGGACAACGTGTCCTGCGACTCGGCCGCCACCGACCGCGTGATGATCAACGCCTACCGGTGGGCACAGGGCGCCGAGCCGTTCGGGGACGACATCCACGCCTACCGCCAGATGCTGATCAACCACGAGGTCGGCCACCGCATCGGCTACAACCACGTCAGCTGCGACAAGGACGGCGAGCTCGCGCCGGTCATGCAGCAGCAGACCAAGTTCGTCGACCACGACGGCATCGACTGCCGTCCGAACGCATGGCCGTACCCCGGGAGCTGACCCGGCCGTACCCCGGGAGCTGACCCGGCCGTCGCCAGGCCCGGCCGTCGCCCGGGAGACGGCCACGGCGTGACGTTCCGTGACCGTGTGATCCTCTAGCGCGATCGAACGCCGTCCGCACGGGAAAGTTACGACCGTTCACCCCTTTTGGTGGCGCGATGGACAACCGTCCATCGCGCCACCGCCTTGTCCGCATACGTTCGTCCCGCTGTGAGCCGCCGGGAGCAACGGCGGCTCCCCATACGGGAGATCGGGGGTGCACGCGTGCGCATCGGACTGCTTACCGAGGGTGGCTATCCGTACGTGAGCGGTGACGCCAGGCTCTGGTGCGACCGGCTCGTGCGCGGACTCGGCCGGCACGAGTTCGACGTCTACGCGCTCAGCCGCAGTGAGCGCCAGGAGGACGAGGGCTGGGTCCCGCTGCCGCCGCAGGTCAGCCGGGTGCGCACGGCGCCGATGTGGACGTCGGAGGACGACGGGGTGGTGTACGGCCGGCGTGCGCGCCGGCGCTTCGCCGAACACTACGGCGCCCTGGCGACCGCCCTCTGCACCACGCGCTCCGGAGACTCCGGTGGGCCCGCAGACGGCTCCGATGCTCAGGCGGACCGTTTCGCCAGTGCTCTCTACGGCCTCGCCGAACTCGCCCGCGAGGAGGGCGGCCTGGAACGGGCGCTGCGCTCCGAGACCGCCGTACGCGCCCTGGAGCGCGCCTGTCGCGCGCCTGGCGCCCGGCGTCCGGCGCGCGAGGCGCGCGTACCCGAGCTGCTCGCCGTCACCGCGCATCTGGCCCGCGCCCTGCGCCCCCTGTCCCTGGACTGGTACGAGGACGACGGCCTCGGCGCCGTGGACCTGTGCCACGCGGCCTCCGGCGGCTCCGCCGCCCTGCCCGGCCTGCTCGCCCGGCACTACTTCGGCGTGCCGCTGCTCGTCACCGAGTACGGCGTCCAGCTCCGCACGCACTACCTCACCGCCCCCGACGCCGCCCCGGCCGTCCGGTCCCTGATCGCCGCCTTCCACGGCGCGCTCGCCGCCGAGACCTACCGGCGCGCCGCCCTGATCACGCCCGGCAACGCCCACGCCCGCCGCTGGCAGGAGCGCTGCGGAGCCGACCGCGACAAGCTGCGCACGGTCTACCCCGGCATGGACGCCGGCCCCTTCGCCGACGTCGGGGAGGCACCGGAGAGCGCCGATTCCGGCACGCTCGTGTGGGTCGGCCGCGTCGAACCCGCCAAGGACCTCGTGTCGCTGCTGCACGCCTTCGCCGAGATCCGCAAGGAGGAACCGGGCACACGGCTGCGCATCATCGGCACCCCCGCCGGTCCGGAGGGCACCGCCTACCTCGCCCACTGCCGCGGCCTGGCGGCGCAGCTCTTCCCGGACGAGGCCGACGGCCCGCACGCCGTCGGGCGCAACCCCGTGTCCTTCGAGGAGATCGGCGGGCCCGAACTCCCCTCCGCCGCCGACGCCTACGGCTCCGGCGCCGTCGTCGTCCTCTCCAGCGTCGTCGAGGGCTTCCCCGTCGGCCTGGTCGAGGCCATGTTCTGCGGCCGCGCGACGGTGTCCACGGACGCCGGCGCGGTCGTGGAGGTGATCGGCGGCACCGGGCTCGTCGTGCCTCCGCGCAATCCGCGGGCGCTCGCCGAGGCGTGCGTCTCGCTGCTGCGCGACCCCGAGCGCCGTGCGCGACTCGGTGCCGCCGCGCGCGCCCGTGCACTCGAACTGTTCACCGTCGAGCAGAACATCGCGGCATTTCACGGCATTTACCTGGAGATCCTCTCCCGCAGCCCGGTCCACCGCGTCGTCCTCGACGACAGCGGCGACCCCCTGCCGTTCGCCGCGCCCGCCGAGGCCCATGTGCCCGGCCGCTGGACCGACCCGGCACCGGCCAGGGCCGTCGCGCGCGGCGGGCCCGGCTGGGCGGCGGACGCCCCCGTCCGGGCCTCGGTGCCCGTCCCCGCCACGGAGGGAGCCCGATGAGCGGCCTCGGCGAACTCGACCGGCCCGGGCCCCCGGCCGGCGCCGGCGCCTGGGACGAACGCTCCCGCGCCTGGCTGGAGACCAGCGCTCCGCGAGACCAGACCAGCGCTCTGCGAGACCAGACGAGCGCTCCGCGAAACCAGAGGAGCGCTCAGCGAGACCAGGTGAGCGCTCCGCGGGACCAGACGAGCGCTCCGCGGGAACCCGGTGGCGGACAAGCTCCGGCATCCGCCGGGCGGGGCGGGGCCGGGGCTCCGGCGGGCGGCCGGCCCGCCGCACGCCGGTCCGGTGCCGACCCCGTCAAGGCCCTGATGCACCGCCACCGCGACCTGTGCGAACGCGCGGTGGACCCGCTGGAGATCGCCGCCGGACTGGAAGCGCACGGCGTCACGGACCGGACCGCCGCCCGCTTCCGGCACCGGGACGTCTTCTCCCTCGCCGAGGAGATGTTCGCCCGCGTCCCGCGCGACGGCGACACCGCGCCCCGGCCCGCCCCGACCCCCCGGGAAGGCCGGGGACGCCGGGCGCACGCCGGCTGGATCGCCCTCGCCCTCCTCCCCGGCGCCCTCTGCGCCGCGGCGATCACCGCCCTGTGGTTCACCGACGGACAGTCCCGGCTCGTCGTGGCCGCCGTCGCCGTGCTCGCCGTCCCTCTCGGCCTGCGCGCGGCCCTGCGCCGCGGCCCGCTGAGCACCGGGCGGACCCGGCCGGACGGCCACCCCGGCTGGACGGTCGGCTGGCTGCTCGGCTACGCCCTCCTCGGCGACGGCCTGCTCCGCGCCGCCCTCGGCGGAGGCCCCGACGAACTGCCGACGGGCGCGCCGGACGGCCCCTGGCCGGTGGCGACCGCCTCGGCCGCCGCCCTCGCCCTGGGCCTCGCTCCCGCCACCTGGTGCGCCCACCTGTTCATCGCCCGGGCCCGCCGCAGGCTGACCACCAGCCGGGGCCTGCGGGACTTCTCGGCCTCCGTCCGCCCCCTCCTGCTCGGCACGGTCGCGCTGTTCCTCGGCACGCTGGCGGGCCTCCTCGCCCTCACCGGCACGGTCCTGGACCAACCCGCCGCCTACCCGCAGGTCCTCACCCTCGGCGCGCTCCTCCTGCTCGCCCGCCTCCTCACCGTCCACGGCTTCACCCATGCCCCCGCCCTCGTGCTCACCGCCGCCGCGACCGTCGAGGCCACCGCCCTGGCCACCCTGTTCACCGCCCGCCTTCCCGGCTGCGGCTTCCTGGCCGTGCCCGTGGAAGCCCTCGTCACCGCCTGGGGCCCCGGCGCCGTCCCGACGGCGGCCTGCGGCCTCGGGGCCCTGGCCCTCCTCCTGCACGCCGTGCGCCGCCTGACGAGCGCATCGGCCCACGCACCGACGGACCACCGGCGATGACCGCGCGCCGCGGACCACGCCGGGCACCGGCCGCCTCGCCACCCGCACAGGCCGCCGCAGGCGCGCCCGTTCCACCCCCTGAAGGAGAACCCCACATGAGCACCTCCCGACCCGACGCCTCGGCCCCGGGAGCCGCCCGATGAGAGTCCTGCTGATCGGAGCCAACGGCTACATCGGCCGCTTCGTCGCCGACCGCCTGCTCGCCGACCCGGCCGTCCAGCTCACCGCCCTCGGCCGGGGCGACGACGCCGACGTCCGCTTCGACCTCGCCACCGGCAGCCCCGGCGCCCTCACCCGCTTCCTCGACGCCGTCCACCCCGGGGTCGTCATCAACTGCGCCGGCACCACCCGCGGCGGCGCCCGCGAACTGACCCGGCACAACACCGTCGCCGTCGCCACCATCTGCGAGGCCCTGCGGCGCAGCGGCTGCGGAGCGCGTCTGGTGCAGATCGGCTGCGGCTCGGAGTACGGCCCCAGCCAGCCCGGCTCCTCCACCGCGGAGGACGCCGTGCCCCGCCCCGGCGGCCCCTACGGAGTCAGCAAGCTCGCCGCCACGGAACTCGTCCTCGGGTCCGGCCTGGACGCCGTCGTCCTGCGCGTCTTCTCGCCCGCCGGTCCCGGCACCCCGGCCGGCTCCCCGCTGGGCCGGCTCGCCGAGGCCATGCGCCGGGCGATGCAGTCCGGCGACGGCGAACTCCGGCTCGGCGGCCTCGGCGCCCAGCGGGACTTCGTCGACGTCCGCGACGTCGCCCGCGCCGTGCACGCCGCCTCCCTCTCCGCCGCCCAGGGCGTCATCAACATCGGCTCCGGCCGCGCCGTCCGCCTGCGCGACGCCGCCGCCACCCTGGCCCGCGTGGCCGGCTACGGCGGCGCCCTGCACGAACTCGACGGCCCGCACGGCAGCCCCCTGCGCGCACCCATCGGGCACCCCCGCACCGAATCCCTCGGGCTGCGGACCGAGAGCCACCTGCGCTCCGACGGACACGTCCGCACCGACGGCCACGCGCGCCCGGACGGCGACCACGTGCCCCCGGTCGCGTTCCCGTACCCCGACGGCTGCGGCAGCTGGCAGCAGGCCGACGTGCGCACCGCGCGCGACCGGCTCGGCTGGCGGCCGCGGATCAACCTCGAAGAGTCCCTCGCCGACATCTGGATGGAGGCGGCATGCCGTATCTGACCAGCACCGCAGCAGGAACCGCGAGCACCGGCGTCCGCACCGGCTTCGGCATCCCCGGCCTGGCCCACCCGCTGCTGGCCCCGGCCGAATGGGCCGAACTCACCCGGCCCGGCACCCCCCTGCACTGGGTCGTCCTGGACGTCGCCGACGGCCCCGGCGCCCAGCCCGACCCGCACTGCCTGGAGGCGGCCGGCCGCCTGCGCAACGCGGGCATCCGCGTCCTCGGGCGCCTCGACGCCGCCTACGGTGCCCGCACCTTCGGCGACCTGGTCTCCGACGCCCACCGGTACCTCGACTGGTACCGCACCGACGGCTTCCTGCTGGACCGGTGCCCGGCGGACCGGGCGTCGCTCCCGGAGATCCGCCGCACGGTCACCACCCTGCGCGGCATCCGTGACGGCGCCCACATCGTCCTCGGCCACGGCACCCACCCGTACCCCGGCTACCTGGAGACCGCCGACCAGCTGGTCACCTTCTCCGGTCCCTGGAGCGACTACCGCTGGTCCCAGGTAGCCGAGTGGACCGCGGAGTATCCGCCCGAGCGCTTCTGCCACTTCGTGCACGGCGTGCCCGGCCCGCACCTGGAGGAGGCGCTGCGGATCGCCCGCTGGCAGGGGGCCGGCACGATCTACTTCACCGACCGCACGGACCGCGGCGGCCGCGTAGACCCCTGGGAGACCATGCCCGGCTACTGGGACGAGATCGTCTCGCGTATCGGAACAGGTGTCTCGGAATGAAAAAGCACATGGCAGTGTTACGGGGAGAACAAACTTCCCCACTCTCGACGTCGCTCGAGCGGGGGAACCCCATTGATGAACCGACCAACGGAGTCCCCGTGTCGCTGCCACCCCTGGTCGAGCCGGCCCCGAGCTCACCGTAGACGAGGTCCGCAGGTACTCCCGCCACCTGATCATCCCCGACGTGGGATGGACGGGCAGAAGCGGCTGAAGAACGCCAAGGTGCTCTGTGTGGGCGCCGGCGGCCTGGGCTCGCCGGCGCTGATGTACCTCGCCGCCGCGGGCGTCGGCACCCTCGGCATCGTGGAGTTCGACGAGGTCGACGAGTCGAACCTGCAGCGCCAGATCATCCACAGCCAGTCCGACATCGGCCGCTCCAAGGCCGAGTCCGCCCGCGACACCGTCAAGGGCATCAACCCGTACACGAACGTGATCCTTCACGAGGAGCGGCTCGAGGCCGACAACGTGATGGACATCTTCAGCCAGTACGACCTGATCGTCGACGGCACGGACAACTTCGCGACCCGCTACCTGGTCAACGACGCCTGCGTGCTGCTGAACAAGCCGTACGTGTGGGGCTCGATCTACCGCTTCGACGGCCAGGCCTCCGTCTTCTGGTCCGAGCACGGTCCCTGCTACCGCTGCCTCTACCCGGAGCCCCCGCCGCCCGGCATGGTTCCCTCCTGCGCCGAGGGCGGCGTCCTCGGCGTGCTGTGCGCGTCGATCGGCTCCATCCAGGTCAACGAGGCCATCAAGCTCCTCGCCGGCATCGGCGAGCCGCTGGTCGGCCGCCTGATGATCTACGACGCCCTGGAGATGCAGTACCGCCAGGTCAAGGTCCGCAAGGACCCCGACTGCGCGGTCTGCGGCGAGAACCCCACCGTCACCGAGCTCATCGACTACGAGGCCTTCTGCGGCGTCGTGTCCGAGGAGGCCCAGGCGGCGGCCGCCGACTCCACGATCACTCCCAAGCAGCTCAAGGAGTGGATCGACGACGGCGAGAACATCGAGATCATCGACGTCCGCGAGCAGAACGAGTACGAGATCGTCTCCATCCCGGGCGCCCGGCTGATCCCGAAGAACGAGTTCCTCATGGGCAACGCCCTGGAGAACCTGCCGCAGGACAAGAAGATCGTCTTGCACTGCAAGACGGGTGTCCGCAGTGCGGAAGTCCTGGCGGTCCTGAAGTCCGCCGGCTTCGCGGACGCCGTCCACGTGGGCGGCGGCGTCATCGGCTGGGTCAACCAGATCGAGCCCGAGAAGCCCGTGTACTGAGCCATGCTCCGGCCGGCGGGGGTTCCGGGCACCTGGGGTGTCCGGAACCCCCGCCGTCGTGCTGACGGCCGCCGCCGGCCGGGGCGGTGACGCTACGAGCAGACCTTGCCGTCCTCGGGCACCGTGCCCTTCAGCAGGTAGGCGTCGACCGCCGAGTCCACACAGTCGCTCCCGCTGCCGTACGCACCGTGGCCCTGGCCCTTCCAGGTCAGCATCACCCCGGTGCCCTCGCCCAGCTCGTCCGCCATCTTGCGCGCGCCCTCGTAGGGGGTCGCCGGGTCGCCGGTGTTGCCGACCACCAGCACCGGGTCCGCGCCGGGCGCGCTCACCTCCGGCGTCTCGTGCTGACCGGGCACCGGCCAGTCGTGGCACCAGCCGGCCGTGTCCCAGCCCAGGAAGGCACCGAAGACGGGGGAGACCTTCTCGAACCGCGGCAGCGCCTGCTTCGTCTCCTCCAGCGTCGGCCGCTGCTTGTCGTCCAGGCACGATATGACCCGCTGGGAGTGCGTCGTCGTGCCGTAGCGCCCCGACGGGTCCCGCTCGTTGTAGCCGTCGGCGAGTGCCAGCAGCTCCGTGCCGTCGCCCTGTTCGGCCGCTTCGAGGGCGCTGGTCAGCGTGGGCCAGCTGCTCTCGCTGTACAGCGGCAGCACGATGCCCGTGAGCGCCAGGGTCTGCGTCAGCTTCCGGCCTTCCGAGGACGTCGGCAGCGGCTCGGCGTCGATCCGCCCGAGCAGGTCGGCGATCTTCCGGGAGCCCTCCGCGGGGTCCTGCCCGGTCGACTTCAGGTACTCGTCGAGCGCCCGCTGGAAGCCCCGGGCCTGGTTCTCGGCGTGACCGAAGGTGTCGGCGGTCGGGTCGACGACCGCGTCCAGGACCATCCGGCCGACGTTCTTCGGGAACAGGTGGGCGTAGACGCCGCCCAGTTCGGTGCCGTAGGAGATCCCGAAATAGTGCATCGAGCCGTCGCCCAGGACATGGCGCATCAGGTCCATGTCGCGGGCGGTGTCCGTGGTCGACACGTGCGCCATCAGCTTGCCGGCCGACTCCTGGCAGCCCTTGCCGAAGTCGGCGGCGTCCGCCAGGAAGGCCCGCTCCTCGGCCGCCGTGTCCGGGGTGGCGTCCACCGACTCGGCGGCCTGGATCTCCTTGTCGTCGCGGCAGCGGACGCCCTCGCTGGCGGCCACTCCGCGCGGGTCCCAGCTCACCAGGTCGTACCGCTCGTGCAGCGAGGAGACGACGTCGCCGTACGACGGCATCATGGACACGCCCGAGCCGCCGGGACCGCCGAAGTTGAACAGCAGGGAACCGATCCGCTGGTCGCCGCGGGCCTTCGACCTGATCAGCGCCAGCCCGATCGTCTCGCCCTGCGGCTCGGCCCAGTCCAGCGGCACCTTGAGCGTGGCGCACTGCCAGTCGCCGCCGGGGCCGGGGAGCTCTCGGTGCCCTTGCAGTCGCCCCAGTCGAGCTTCTGTCCGGTCAGCGAGGCCGGAAGCCCCGGGGAGCCGCGGCCGACGGCCGCCCGTCACCGGAGCCGCCGGTGTCCCCGTCGTCACCCGCTGAACCCCCGCTGCATCCTGCCGTCAGCAGTGCGGCAGCGGCCGTCAGAGCCGTCCACCGTACGAGACGCGCCATGTCAACTCCCCCTCGCAGGCCGTCCGCACCGTGCGGCGGATGGCGGTCATGCCATGGTAGGCGGACCGGGGAGCGGCCGAAGCAGCCTGTGGATAACCGTCTGACCTGCCGTTTTGCTCATGCGTGCGGTGAGGGGCGGACCGGCCGCCCGGTCAGGAGCAGACCTTCCCGCTGGCGGCACCTTCCCGTCCAGCAGATAGCCGTTCACCGCGTCCCGCACACAGCGGTTCTTGCTGTCGTAGGCGCCGTGGCCCTGGCCCCGGTACGTCAGCTCGACGCCGACCCCCTCGCCCAGGGCCCGCACCATCCGCCGCGCGCCCTCGTAGGGCGTGGCGGGGTCGCCGGTGTTGCCGATGACCAGGATCGGCGCCGCCCGGGCGCGCTGACGTCGGGATGGTCCGCCGCCCGGCCACGGGCCAGTCGGTGCAGCTCAGCATGGACCAGGCGAGGTAGTCGCCGAACACGGGGAGGCCTCGCGGAACTCGGGCAGCTTCCGCTGCACGTACGCCGGGTCGTACCGCGGCTTGTCGTCCGCGCAGTTGATGGCCACGTTCGCGGCGGTGATGTTGCTGTACTCGCCGTTCTCGTTCCGCCCGTTCAGCGCGTCCGACAGGGCCATGAGGATCCGTCCGTCACCGCCGTACGCCTGCTCCAGGCCGTCGGTGAGGTACTCCCAGAAGTCCTGCGAGTACAGCGCCTGCGCGATGCCGCTGGTCGCGGCGGTCTGGGTGAGCTCGCGGGGAAGATGCCGGGGATCGGCCGGCGTTCCAGGTCGCTCAGCAGCCGGGCGATGCGGTTCTTGACGTCCTCGGCGCTGTCGCCGACCGGGCAGTCCTCGGCCTGCGAGGCGCAGTGCTCGGCGTAGTTGTCGAGCGCCCGCTGGAAGCCCCGGGCCTGGCCGAGCGAGCCCTCCTCCGGGGTCTGCGTCGGGTCCACCACGGCGTCGAAGACGGCGCGGCCCACGTTCTTCGGGAACAGGTGGGCGTAGACGCCGCCGAGCTCGGTGCCGTAGGAGATGCCGAAGTAGTGCAGCTTGTCGTCGCCGAGGACCTGGCGCATCAGGTCCATGTCGCGGGCCGCGTCGGTGGTGCGCACGTGCGGCAGGATGCGACCCGAGTTCCTGTCGCAGGCCGCGTTGAACTCCTCGGTGCCGTCCACCAGTCCGGTGCGCTCCGCGGCGTCGTCCGGCGTGGCGTCCTGCTGGAAGTAGGCGTCCAGCTGCTTGTCGTCCAGACAGCGCACCGGCTCGCTGCGGCCGACGCCGCGCGGGTCGAAGCTGACGAGGTCGTATCGGGTGCGCAGTTCGGCGTAGTCCTGGCCGAAGGCGGGCAGCGTGGTGACGCCCGAGCCGCCGGGGCCGCCGAAGTTGAAGATCAGCGAGCCGATCCGGCGGTTCTTGTCGCCGCTGGACTGCGCGCGGATCAGCTCGATGCCGATCGTGTCGCCCTGGGGGTCGTCCCAGTCCAGGGGGGCCTTCATGGTGGCGCACTGCCACTCACCGCCGCCCGGCGGGGAGAGGGCGCCGGGCCGCCGCCCTGGGCCTCGGACGGTGCCGGGCAGTCCTTCCAGCTGAGCCGCTGCTTCGTCAGGTCCTCCTCGTCACCGGAGTCGTCGCTGCATCCCGCCAGCAGGGCGGAGGCCAGTACGGCGGTGGCGGTGAGGGCGGCGGCGCGCAGCCGGGGCGGTTCGGCATACGTCCATCGTGCGGCGGCGCGGCGCCGGGCGCTCGGGGCACGGGCCGTACGAGCTACCCGGGCCCCGCGCTCACAGGGCTTCCTTGCGGGTGAGGTGGTTGAACGCCAGCCACCCCGGCAGCACCGGCAGCCACAGCGTCAGCAGCCGGTACAGCAGTACGGCCGGTGCGGCGACCTCGCTGGGAAGGCCGACGGCGATCAGGCCGACCGTCAGGGTCGCCTCCACGGCGCCGACACCGCCCGGCGTCGGCGCCGCCGATCCCAGCGCGTTGCCGGCCAGGAAGACGACGGCGACGCTGGCGATGCTGATCGAGGTGGTCTCGTCGCCGAAGGCGCGGACCGAGGCGTCCAGGCACATCACGAAGCAGGCGGTCAGCAGCAGCATGCCGCCGATGCCGGTGATCAGCTTCTGCGGGCGCTGCAGCACGTCGAGCATGCGCGGCACGACGCCCGCGAAGAGCGACCGCACGCGCGTGACGACGAATTTCCGCAGGAACGGCACCGAGGTCACGACCAGCACCAGCACGGCCACCGTCAGCAGGCCCGCGATGACCGTCCGGGACGGGGACAGCGAGGGGGTCTTCTCGATGCCGGTCAGATAGCCGAAGGCCAGCAGCATCAGGATGTGGGCCCCGAGCCCGAACAGCTGCGACGCGCCGACGCTCGCCACCGCCAGGCCCGGCCGTACCCCCGCGCGCTGGAGGAAGCGCGTGTTCAGGGCGACACCGCCGACCGCGGCCGGGGCGACGATCTTCACGAACGAACCGGCGACCTGGGCCGCCACGGTCCGCAGGAACGGCACCCGCTCCGGGACGAACCCCAGCAGTGCCATGGCCGCGGCGAAGTAGCTCGCCGCCGAGAACAGCGCCGCCGCGGCCACCCAGCCCCACTCGGCGTTCGCGACCAGCGGCCCGAACTCGATGTGGGTGAGCTGCGTCAGCAGGAAGTAGGCGCCGATCGCACCGGCGATGAAGCTGATCAGGGTGCGCGGGCGGATCCGCTCCAGGCGGGCCGGTTCCACGAGCGCCTGGGGCCTGATCCGCAACACCTGATGCCGGATCTGGGTGAGCAGGTCCTCTTCCCGTGCCTCGTCCAGGGCTTCGTCGATGGCGCGCTTCTCGGCCCGGGCCTCCGCCCGTACGGCCTTCTTGTCGGGCTTCTCGGCGGCCGGTCCGGAGCCCTCGCCGGCGGCCTCCAGCCTGGCCTGCTTGGCCTGCCGGGAGGCCTCCAGGACCGCCTCGCGCTCCCGCTGGGCACGCTCCCGGGCCAGCCGGCGCAGCGTCGCGCGCGTGGAGCGGCTCAGGGCGATCGGCTGGAGCATCGGCAGGCAGTCCGCCACCGCGTCGGGGCCGAGCACGCTCACCGCCGAGGCCACCGCCCGCTCGGCCCCACCCGCAGGCCGAGCGTGACCAGGAGCTGGGAGATGTCCATGCGCAGCAGCAGATCCCCGGCGGCGATCTCGCCGGTGCGCAGGTCGGTGATGCTCACCGTGCCGGAACGATCCACCAGAACGGCGTCACCGACCAGCCTGCGGTGGGCGATGCGCCGCGACTGCAGCGCCCGCACCTGCTTCCAGGTGTCGCGCAGCAGGTCGTCGGTGATCTCCTCGTCGGACAGCGAGTCGAGGCTGCGCCCGCCGGTGTGCTCGTAGACGAGCATCACCGCGTCCGGTCCCAGTTCCGAGGTCGCGATCAGCTTGGGGCGTTGGCGCCGGCCGCGATCGCGGCGTAGGCGAGCAGCGCCTCCTGCTCCAGCGCCTGGCGCAGGGACTGGATGCTGCTGCGGGTCGCGAAGCCGCGCAGGGTGAGGTTGCGCCACGCGCGGTAGAAGAAGCCCTGGGCCTGCTGCTCCCGGTCGACCACCGTCACGTCCAGCGGCGGTCCGTCCTCGAGCGTGACGAAGTAGCGCCGGCCGCGGTCGCCGGTCTCCGCCGTGTCGGACGGGGCCTCCTCGCGCGACGCCGTCACTGGGCGGAATCCGACCGTCCGCAGGCCCGCCATGAGGGTCCGCCCCGTCGGCCGCACATTGGGCGAGCCGACCGCGTAGAGCGTCCCGTAGGCCACGGTCCAGCCGATCAGCACCGTCAGGATGATCGAGAACGGTGTCGTGTAGCCCGTGACGAGCATCGAGAAGGCGTCGAGCAGCAGCACGATCCACAGCACCGCGCGCCACCGGGGTCTGCGCGACATGCCGACCGCGGTCATGTACGCGATGACCGGGGCGAGGTAGCCGTGCACCGGGTCGGTGAGGGCGTTGACGTCGCCGGGGAGGGCTGGGTGAGCGCTTCCTGGATGGAACCGGGCGCCGCCTCGGCGACCCACAGGTCGGTGGCGAGCGTCACTCCGTGGGCGAGGACCGCGGCGAGCACGCCGTCGGCGATCCGCAGCCCGTCCCGTTTGATCAGGCGCTCGATCGCGAAGGCGACGGGCACCAGGAGGATCGCGATGCTGGACGCCAGTCCGGCGATCTTGATGAACAGGTCGGGTGCCTGTCCCGTGCCCTTGTTGATGTCCTGCTCGAGGCCCGAGGTGGTGCCGTGGGCGAACGCGGCGATCGCCAGCAGGAGCGCCACCCCGAGCAGCCCCACCAGCAGCCGCATCAGGTCGGACGGGCGGTGCACGCGCGCGGGAGGAGCGGCTCGTCGCCCTCCACCTCGTCGATGTGCGCGGTGTCGGCGGGACCGTCACCGGACGCGCCGCCGCCGCCCGGATTGTCCGAAGGGCCGGACGTGCCGGGGTCTGCGGTGCCGCCCGGGCGCGACGAAGCGTCGGTGGTGCCCTGCGGATCCCCGGCCCCCCGGGCTGCGCACCCTGCTGCTTCATCGTCTCTTCTTGCTCTCGTATCACTTGGTCACCGCCCGCACGATGGTGGCATGCCGCACCGACACACGGGGCATCAGGGTGCATATGCGGGGTCGCACAGTCTGCCCGAAGCCCGGCGCGGGGGCGAGGTATGCGCAGGGGCGCGAGCGCGTCGCACTGTCGGTGGAGTGGGGCAGGATGGGACGGATGAGCGAGGAGAGCCTTCCGGACGCCGCCCCTCCGCAGCCCGGTGACGCGCTGCCCGAGTACGCCGAGCGGGTCCTGGACGTCACCGAGGAGATCCCGCCGGGCCGCGTCATGACCTACGGGGACGTCGCCGAGTGGCTCGGGGAGGGCGGACCCCGGCAGGTCGGCCGGGTGATGTCCCTCTACGGCGGCGGCGTCCCGTGGTGGCGCGTCGTCCGGGCGGACGGCCGACTGCTGCCCGGCCAGGAGCTGGAGGCCCTCCAGCGGTACCGCGCGGAGGGCACGCCGCTGAAGGACGCCGGCCGCGCCGCGGAGGGCCACCTGCCGCGGCTCGACATGAGACGGGCCCGGTGGGACGGCGGCGCACACGCACAGGGTCACATCTGACAGCTTCCGGTATCGGACGCTGCGCCGTGTGGCCCGTGATCCGTTCGAGGGAAGCGGGACAGAACGGGCACGTCCGTGGCATGACGTACGTTCGTGAGGCGAGGGACGCAGGTGGCACGCGCGTCGGGAGGGAAGAAGCGGAAGGCCTGCTTCCCCCGTTCCGTCGGCGTAGCGTCGGCCGCACGTGTCCCCTCACCCCGCGGCCACCGCCCACCACGCACGGCGGTCGTCCCACCAGCACACCCACCAGGACCGGCGAACCACGTGAGCTCCTCTTCCTCCACCAGGCGCCCGTCGCACCCCCAGGTGCGACCGGGGGCCCGTGGCGCCTACCGTCTGGTCCGTACCCCGCCCACGCGAGTGGATCCCCCTCGTCTGGACGCAGCCCAGCGCGCCGTGGTTGACCACCGCACCGGCCCGCTGCTCGTTCTCGCAGGTCCGGGCACCGGCAAGACCACCACCCTGGTCGAGTCCGTGGCCGCCCGGATCGCCCGCGGCGGCGATCCCGCCCGGATCCTGGTGCTCACCTTCAGCCGCAAGGCGGCCGTCGAGCTGCGCGACCGCATGGCGCTGCGCATGGGTGCCTCCCGCGCCCCGCGGGCGACCACGTTCCATTCGTTCGGCTACGCCCTGGTCCGCGCCCACCAGGACGCCGACCTCTTCGTGGAGCCCCTTCGGCTGCTGTCCGGTCCCGAGCAGGACGTGACCGTGCGCGAGCTGCTCGCGGGCCAGGCGGACCTGGAGCGGCTCGGCCTCGCCCACGTGCGCTGGCCCGACGAACTGCGCGCCTGCCTGACCACCCGCGGCTTCGCCGACGAGGTCCGCGCGGTGCTCGCCCGCAGCCGCGAACTGGGCCTCGGCCCGGAGGCGCTGGAGGCCTTCGCCCGCCGCATCGGCCGCCCCGACTGGCAGGCCGCCGCCGCGTTCCTCGCCGAGTACCTCGACGTGCTCGACCTCCAGGGCGTCCTCGACTACGCGGAACTGGTCCACCGCGCGGTGCTCCTCGCCCGCCGGCCCGAGGTCGCCGCCCGGCTCGCCGCGCAGTACGACGCCGTGTACGTCGACGAGTACCAGGACACCGACCCGGCCCAGGTGCGGCTGCTGCACGCCCTGGCCGGAGACGGCCGGACCCTCGTCGCCTTCGGCGACCCCGACCAGTCGATCTACGCGTTCCGGGGCGCCGACGTGAACGGCATCCTGGACTTCCCGCACGCCTTCCCGCGCGCGGACGGCAGCCCGGCCCCCGTCGAGGTGCTGCGGACCTCCCGCCGCTCCGGCGCCGGCCTGCTGGCGGCCACCCGCCTGCTCACCCGGCGGATGCCGCTGACCCGGCTCCCCGCCGACCAGGCCCGCGCGCACCGTGAGCTCACCCCGGTCCGCGACGGCGGGCACGTCGAGGTGTACACATACCCGACGCCCGGCACGGAGCTGGACAACATCGCCGACATCCTGCGCCGGGCCCATCTGGAGGACGGCGTTCCGTGGAGCGACATGGCCGTCCTGGTGCGGGCGGGCTCCCGCACCATCCCCGCGGTCCGGCGCGCCCTCACCGCCGCCGGTGTCCCCCTCGACATCGACGGCGACGACCTGCCCCTGCGCCACGAGCCGGCGGTGGCCCCGCTGCTGACGGCACTGCGCGCGGTGGCCACGGCGGAGGCGGCGGAGCCGGGGGAGGTGTTTCCGGGGAGGGCGCTTCGGCGGGGGCCTCTGCGGAGGCTGCGGGTGTCTCTGCGGAGGCTGCGGGGGAGGCTGCGGGTGTCTCTGCGGAGGCTGCGGGGGAAGCTGCGGGTGTCTCTGAGGTGGCCTCCGCGGGGAATCCTCGGGGGCCGCCGCAGGGGAGCTGCCGGGGTTTCTGCGGAGGGATCCGCGGAAGTCTCCGGGGACGCCGGCGAGGGCGGCGAGGGCGGCGACGGGGTCGCCGGTGAGGGCGGTGACGGGGTCGCCGGTGAGGGCGGTGACGGGGACGCCGGTGAGGGCGGTGACGAGGATGCCGGCGCGGACGGTGCCGCGGACGCCGTCGCGGACGGCGCCGCGGTGGACTCCCCGCCGGGTGGCGAGCCCTGCTGGCTCGACACCGAGACTGCGCTCACCCTGCTCACCTCGCCCCTCGCCGGCATGGACGCCGCCGACCTGCGCCGCCTCGGCCGTGCGCTGCGCGAGGAGGAGCGGGCCGCCGGCAACCCGTTGCCGCCCCCTCGGACGAACTGCTCGCCCGCGCGCTGGCCGAGCCGGAGCGGCTGGCCGTGCACGACCCCGGCTACGCCCGCGGCGCCCAGCGGCTCGGCGCGCTGCTCCGCAAGGCACGCGAGCGTCTCGCCGGCGGCGGTACGGCCGAGGAGGCGCTGTGGGACCTGTGGGAGGGCACGCCGTGGCCCGCCCGGCTGGAACGGGCCGCCCGGCGCGGCGGTGCCGCGGGGCGGAACGCCGACCGCGACCTCGACGCCGTGTGCGCGCTGTTCGCGACCGCCGCGCGCGCGGAGGAACGCACCGGCGGCCGGGGCGCCCTGAACTTCCTCGAGGAGATCGAGGCCGAGGACATCGCCGCCGACACCCTCGCCCGGCGCGCCGTACGCCCCGACGCCGTCCGCCTGATGACCGCGCACCGCGCCAAGGGCCTGGAGTGGCGTCTGGTGATCGTCGCCGGCGTCCAGGAAGGGCTGTGGCCGGACCTGCGCCGCCGCGGCTCCCTGCTGGAGGCCGACCGGATAGGCCGCGACGGACTCGCCGAACCCCTCACGCCCGGCGCGCTGCTCGCCGAGGAACGCCGGCTGTTCTACGTGGCCGCCACGCGCGCGCGTGAACGCCTCGTCGTGACGGCCGTCAAGGCACCGGCCGACGACGGCGACCAGCCCTCCCGCTTCCTGACCGAACTCGGTGTCGAACCGAAGGACGTCACCGGCCGCCCGCGCCGCCCCCTGTCCGTGGCCGCGCTCGTCGCCGAGCTGCGGGCCACGACCGTCGACCCGCGCGCCTCCGACGCCCTGCGGGAGGCCGCCGCGCGCCGCCTGGCCCGCCTCGCCGCGCTCACCGACGACGACGGCCGCCCCTGGTGCCGTCCGCCCACCCCTACCGCTGGTGGGGCATGTTCGAGCCGACCGAGTCCAAGGTGCCGCTGCGCGACCGCGACCAGCCCGTCGTGCTCTCCGGCAGCGCGCTGGAGCAGCTGGCCAACACCTGCGCCCTGCAGTGGTTCCTCGGCCGCGAGGTGAAGGCCGACGCGCCCGCCACCGCCGCCCAGGGCTTCGGCAACGTGGTGCACGTCCTCGCCGACGAGGTCGCCTCCGGGCGCACCCCCGCCGACCTCGACGTCCTCATGGAACGCCTGGAGTCCGTGTGGAACGCCCTCGCCTTCGACGCGCCGTGGAAGTCGGAACAGGAGAAGGCCAACGCGCGCGTGGCGCTCGAACGCTTCCTGAAGTGGCACGTCATGGACCGCACCGGGCGGACGCCGGTGGCCAGTGAGCACGACTTCGACGTGACGCTGGAAGCGGGCGACTACGAGGTGCGCATCCGCGGCCAGATGGACCGCGTCGAGGCCGACGGCGAGGGACGCGCCTACGTCGTCGACTTCAAGACCGGCAAACAGGCGCCCAGCGCCAAGGAGGTCGAGCGGCATCCGCAGCTCGCGGTCTACCAGCTCGCGGTCCGCGAAGGGGCCGTCGACGACGCCTTCGACGGGGTTCGCCCGGAGCCGGGCGGTGCCGAACTGGTCCAGCTCAGGCAGGGAGCGGCCAAGCGGGACGGCGGGGAGACGCTGCCCAAGGTCCAGGCGCAGGACGCCCTGGAGGGGGCGGCGGGGGAGTGGATCGGCGATCTGCTGGCGACGGCGGCCGGCAAGGTCCTCGACGAGCGGTTCTCCCCGACCACCGGGCAGCACTGCACGCACTGCGCCTTCCGGGCGTCGTGCAGTGCGCGCCCGGAGGGGCGGCACGTGGTCGAGTGAGACCGGACCGGTGTTCCGGCCCCGCACAGCCCCCGCCCCCGGCCCGCGAGCCTCCCGAGCTCCCGGCGTGACCGATCGCACCACCCGCCCGCGGCCCGCGAGCCTCCCGAGCTCCCGGCGTGACCGATCGCACCACCCCGCCGACCTGCGCGTCTTCCGTTCCGGGAAGCCGGTCCGGCATCCGCTGTCAGTGCTCGCGGCTAGCCTCTCTGACGTGCCCGCTCGTATCACCGATCCCGAGCAGCTCAAGGAGCTCCTCGGGATTCCGTTCACCCCGGAGCAGACGGCCTGCATCATCGCGCCGCCCGCTCCGCAGGTGATCGTGGCCGGAGCCGGTTCCGGCAAGACCACGGTGATGGCGGCGCGCGTGGTGTGGCTGGTCGGCACCGGCCAGGTGGCGCCCGAACAGGTCCTCGGCCTGACCTTCACCAACAAGGCCGCCGGAGAGCTCGCCGAGCGCGTCCGCACGGCACTGGTCCGGGCCGGCGTCACCGACCCGGACGTCATCGACCCGGACAATCCGCCGGGCGAGCCGGTGATCTCCACGTACCACGCCTTCGCCGGCCGCCTGCTGACCGACCACGGCCTGCGCATCGGCCTGGAGCCCAGCTCCCGCCTGCTCGCCGACGCCACCCGCTACCAGCTCGCCGCGCGGGTGCTGCGCGAGGCCCCGGCCCCTACCCGGCCCTGACCCGCTCCTTCCCCGACCTGGTCAGCGACCTGCTCACCCTCGACGCGGAGCTCGCCGAGCACCTCGTACGCCCCGAGGACCTGCGCGCCTGGGACGCGGGCCTGCTGCGCACCCTCGACGGCGCCAAGCTCAGCAACGCCGACCTGCGCAAGGTGCCCGAGGCCGCCGCCGCCCGCCGGGAACTCGCCGAGCTGGTCATGCGCTACCGCGCCGCCAAACGCGAGCGCGACCTGCTCGACTTCGGCGACCAGATCGCCCTGTCCGCCCGGCTCGCCGCCCTCCCCGAGGTGGGGCGCGTGCTGCGCGACGAGTTCCGCGTGGTCCTCCTCGACGAGTACCAGGACACCTCGGTCGCCCAGCGCGTCCTGCTCGCCGGGCTGTTCGGCGGCGGCACCGGCCACCCCGTGACCGCCGTCGGCGACCCCTGCCAGGCGATCTACGGCTGGCGCGGCGCCTCCGTCGCCAACCTCGACGACTTCCCGAGCACTTCCCGCACGCCGACGGCCGCCCGCCACCCGGCAGGCGCTCAGCGAGAACCGCCGCAGCGGCGGCCGCCTCCTCGACCTCGCCAACGGTCTCGCCGCACCGCTGCGCGCCATGCACGCGGGCGTGGAGGCCCTGCGTCCGGCCCCCGGCGCCGAGCGCGACGGCACGGTCCGCTGCGCCCTGCTGCGCACCCACGCCGAGGAGATCGACTGGGTCGCCGACTCCGTCGCCCACCTGGTCCGCACCGGTACGGCACCCGGGGAGATCGCCGTCCTGTGCCGCACGGCGACCGACTTCGCGCAGATCCAGGGCGCCCTGGTCGCCCGCGACGTGCCGGTGGAGGTCGTCGGCCTGTCCGGCCTGCTGCACCTGCCCGAGGTCGCCGACCTGGTGGCCGTCTGCGAAGTGCTCCAGGACCCGGAGCCAACGCCGCCTTGGTGCGGCTGCTCACCGGGCCGCGCTGGCGCATCGGGCCGCGCGACCTCGCCCTGCTGGGCCGCCGCGCCCGGCTCCTCGTCGCCCACGCGCGCGTGGACGGCGACGACGACCCGACCGCCGCCTCGCCGCGGCCGTCGAGGGCGTGGACCCCTCCGAGGTGATATCGCTCGCGGACGCCCTCGACACGTTCCTGGAGACGCCTCTCGACGGCACCGGGGACGACCACGGGCTGCCCTTCTCCCCGGACGCGCGCGTGCGCTTCGCCCGCCTGGCCACCGAGCTGCGCGATCTGCGCCGCTCCCTGTCCGACCCGCTGATGGACGTCCTGCACCGCGTCCTCGCCGTCACCGGCCTGGAGGTCGAGCTGTCGGCGTCCCCGCACGCCCTGGCCGCCCGCCGCCGCGAGACCCTGTCGAACTTCCTCGACGTCGCCGCCTCCTTCGCCGCGAGCGACGGCGAGGCGACCCTGCTCGCCTTCCTCGGCTTCCTGCGCACCGCCGCCCAGTACGAGAAGGGCCTCGACAACGCCCTCCCCGGCGGCGAGAACACCGTCAAGGTGCTCACCGCGCACAAGTCCAAGGGGCTGGAGTGGGATGTCGTCGCCGTCCCAGGCCTGGTCACCGGCACCTTCCCCAGCGCCCAGGGGCGCGAGAAGTGGACCGCCCAGGGCAAGGTCCTGCCCACGAGCTGCGCGGCGACGCCGCCACCCTCCCCGACGTCGAATCCTGGGACTCCCGGGGCCTGAAGGCCTTCCACGAGGCCATGAAGGACCACCAGCACACCGAGGAGCTGCGCCTGGGCTACGTCACCTTCACCCGCCCCGCTCCCTGCTCCTCGGCTCCGGCCACTGGTGGGGCCCCACCCAGAAGAAGCCGCGCGGGCCGTCCGACTTCCTTCAGGCACTGCACGACCACTGCGCCGCCGGCCACGGCGAGATCGAGGTCTGGGCGGAGGAACCCGCCGAGGGCGAGGAGAACCCGGCCCTCGGCGACGCGACCGCCGACCACGCCTGGCCGCTGCCGCTGGACGAGGACGCCCTCGCCCGCCGCCGCGCCGCCGCCGCCACGGTCCTCGCCCACCTGGAGGCCCTCGCCTCCCAGGAGGACAGCGGCCCCGCCGCCGTACCGGACCCGGACGCCTACGAGGACCCGGACTGGCCACCGACCCCGGAGGACGACGACCCCTCCTTCGGCGACCCGCCGACCCACGGGAAGAGGACCCCTTCGCCGACGAGGCCCCGTTCGCCGACGACGCCCGTGCCCCGAGGACCCGTTCCCCGAGGACCCGTTCACCGGCGAGGATCCGTTCCCCGGCGACGACCCGCACCCCGAGGAACCTCCCGCCGCGCGGCCCCCCGCCCACCCGACGGTCCCGCACCAGGCGGCATCCCCCGAGCAGCCCTCAGGCCCCCCGGACCCCGCCGACCCTCCCCAGCCGGACGGGAACGCTGCCCTCCCCCGGACGAGATCTTCGCCCCGGACCAGCCCCTCACCCCGGAGGAGGCCCGCACCGTCGCCTCCTGGGACCGCGACCTGGACGCCCTCACCGGAGAGCTGCTGCGCGCCCGCGAGGCCGTCACCGAGGTGCCGCTGCCCATGTCCCTGACCGCCTCCCAGCTGCTCCAGCTGGCCGCCGACCCCGACGGCCTCGCCCAGGAGCTGGCCCGCCCCATGCCGCGTCCGCCGCGGCCCGCCGCCCGCCGCGGCACCCGGTTCCACGCCTGGGTCGAGACCCGCTTCGAGGCGCTGACCCTGCCCATGCTGGAACCCGACGAGCTGCCCGGAGGCGAGGCCGAGATCGCCGACGAGCGCGACCTCGAGGCGCTGAAGGAGGCCTTCGAGCGCACCGAGTACGCCCACCGCACGCCCTACCGCGTCGAGGCACCCTTCCAGCTCTCCATCGCCGGCCGCGTCGTACGGGGCCGTATCGACGCCGTGTACAAGGAGGGCGACGGCGACGCGGCGACGTACGAGATCGTGGACTGGAAGACGCACCGGGCGCCCACCGCCGACCCCCTCCAGCTCGCCGTGTACCGGCTGGCCTGGGCCGAGCAGCAGGGCGTACCGCCGGAGTCGGTGACGGCCGCGTTCCTCTACGTGCGCAGCGGCGAGGTGGTCAGACCGCCGGACCTCCCCGGCCGCGCCGCGCTGGAGCGGCTGCTGCGGGACGGACCGTACGGTGACGAACCGCACGACCGGGGTGTCGGTGCGGCCCGATAGGCTCGTGACCATGAGCAAGCCCGTTGACAGTGCCGTCAGCGCCGTCCGCACGTACGTCGCGCAGCACCGCGCCGCCTTTTTGGACGATCTGGCCGAATGGCTGCGCATCCCGTCCGTGTCGGCCCAGCCCGACCACGCGTCCGACGTGCGCCGCAGCGCCGAGTGGCTCGCCGCCAGGCTCTCCGCCACCGGCTTCCCGGTCGCCGAGGTCTGGGAGACGCCGGGCGCCCCGGCCGTCTACGCCGAGTGGCCCGCCGCCGACCCGGGCGCGCCCACGGTCCTCGTCTACGGGCACCACGACGTGCAGCCCGCCGCCCGCGAGGACGGCTGGCACAGCGAGCCCTTCGAACCCGTCGTCCGCGACGGCCGCCTCTACGCGCGCGGGGCGGCCGACGACAAGGGCCAGGTGTTCTTCCACGCACTGGGCGTGCGCGCCCACCTCGCCGCCACCGGCCGCACCGCCCCGGCGGTCACCCTGAAGCTGCTCGTCGAGGGCGAGGAGGAGTCCGGCTCGCCGCACTTCCGGACGCTCGTGGAGCAGCACGCCGAGCGGCTCGCCGCCGACGCGGTGATCGTCTCCGACACGGGCATGTGGTCCGAGGACACCCCGACCGTCTGCACCGGCATGCGCGGCCTCGCCGAGTGCGAGATCCGGCTGTACGGCCCCGACCAGGACATCCACTCCGGCTCCTTCGGCGGCGCCGTGCCCAACCCGGCCACCGCCGCCGCCCGCCTGGTTGCCGCCCTGCACGACGAGCACGGGCGCGTGGCGATACCCGGCTTCTACGACGGCGTGATCGAGCTGACCGACGAGGAGCGCGCGCTCTTCGCCGAGCTGCCCTTCGACGAGCGCCAGTGGCTGCGCACCGCGAAGTCCCACGCCGTCCGGGCGAGGCCGGCTACACGACGCTGGAGCGCGTCTGGGCGCGCCCCACCGCCGAGGTCAACGGCATCGCGGGCGGGTACCAGGGCCCGGCAGCAAGACGATCATCCCGTCCTCGGCGATGGTGAAGCTCTCCTTCCGGCTGGTCGCGGGCCAGGACCCGGACCGGGTCGAGAAGGCCGTCCGCGAGTGGGCCGCCGAGCGGGTGCCCGACGGCGTCCGCTGCGAGATCACCTTCGGCGCCGCCACCCGGCCGTGCCTGACACCGCTCGACCACCCGGCACTGCAGTCCGTGGTCCGCGCCATGGGCCGGGCCTTCGGCAAACCCGTCCGCTTCACCCGCGAGGGCGGTTCGGGGCCGGCCGCCGACCTCCAGGAGGTCCTCGGCGCACCGGTGCTCTTCCTGGGCATCTCGGTGCCCTCCGACGGGTGGCACGCCCCGAACGAGAAGGTCGAGATCGATCTGCTCCTCAAGGGCGTCGAGGCCTCCGCGTACCTGTGGGGCGACCTGGCCGAGCACTGGCGCCATGCGCCCTGAGCGCCCCGCACGGTCCGGACCGGCCTCCCGCGCGGGGCACACTGGAAGGGCCGCCCGGCACCGCCGTGCCCTCCCCGACCCGTTCGCCGCCCTCCGTACGACCCGCTGAACCGCCCGCCGAAACAACCGCTGCACCGGGGAGTTGGAAGCACCTTGACCACCTGGACCGACCACACCGCCGACCGCCCCATCTCGCTCACCGCCCGAGCGGCATCGACCGGGCCGCACACCACCGGCTCGACGAGGCCTGGCTCGCGGCGGCGTGGAGCCACCCCTCCACGCGCTGCTTCGTGGTCTCCGGCGGCCAGGTCCTCATCGACGAGACCCCGGACGGGCGCACCGAACTCGTCATGACCCCCTCCTTCGAGGCCCCCTCACCGAGGCGCACCGCTACTTCCTCGGCATCGACGAGGACGGCGTGAGCTACTTCGCGCTCCAGAAGGACTCGCTGCCCGGTCGCATGGACCAGTCCGCCCGTCCGGCGGGCCTGCGGGAAGCCGGACTGCTGCTGTCGCCGCGCGACGCGGGCCTGATGGTGCACGCGGTGGGCCTGGAGAACTGGCAGCGCACCCACCGCTTCTGCTCCCGCTGCGGCGAGCGCACGGTCATCGCCGCGGCCGGCCACATCCGCCGCTGCCCCGCCTGCGGCGCCGAGCACTACCCGCGCACCGACCCGGCGGTGATCATGGCCGTCACCGACCAGCAGGACCGCATCCTGCTCGGCCGGCAGGTCCACTGGCCCGAGGGCGCTTCTCCACGCTTGCCGGCTTCGTCGAGCCCGGCGAGTCCATCGAGCAGTCGGTGCGCCGCGAGGTCTTCGAGGAGGCCGGCATCACCGTCGGCCACGTCGAGTACGTCGCCAGCCAGCCCTGGCCCTTCCCGTCCAGCCTCATGCTGGGCTTCATGGCCCGGGCCACCTCCACCGACATCGACGTCGACGGCGACGAGATCCACGAGGCCCGCTGGTTCTCCCGCGACGAGCTGACCGCCGCCTTCGAGGCGGGCGAGGTGATGCCGCCGTACGGCATCTCCATCGCGGCCCGCCTGATCGAGATGTGGTACGGCAAGCCGCTGCCGACGCGCAGCTCGTTCTGAGAGACGCACGGCTCCTTCCGGCAGACGCGCTTCTCCTTCCGAGACGCGACGAAGACGAAGGGGTGGCCTTCCCGCACCGGGAAGGCCACCCCTTCGTCACACGCGGACCGCCTACGCGCCGATCTTCTGCTTCACCTGGGCCAGCGACGGGTTCGTCAGCGTGGTGCCGTCGGGGAAGAGCACGGTCGGGACCGTCTGGTTTCCGCCATTCGCCTTCTCGACGAACGCGGCGGACTCCGGGTCCTGCTCGATGTTGATCTCGGTGTACGCGATGCCCTCGCGGTCCATCTGGCTCTTCAGCCGGCGGCAGTAGCCGCACCACGTGGTGCTGTACATCGTCACAGTGCCCGGCATGTCTCTCGCGCTCCTTCGGCGGCTCGGGGAGGGTGGTGCTCGCAGAGAGTGAACGTACGCGACGGCCCCGCCATTCCCGCCGACGGCCCCGCCCTTTCCGCCGACGGCCCCGCCCTTTCCGCCGACGGCCCTCCGTGTCCCCGCCCGGCCGCCGCCGGACGCGCTCCTTCCCCGGGGCCGCTTCCCCCGGGGCAGCTCCGCCCACGCCTGCCGCATTGGTACGACTATCGGAGCCCGCCTGTGGACAACCTGCGCAGCCGTCTCCGCCGACCTGGCAGCATTGCGGTGTGACAGCAGCAACGCACTCCTCCCTCTTCCCGCAGGTACCGGACTCGGCCGACGCGGTGCTCGAAGGGCTCGACCCCGAGCAGCGCGAGGTGGCCACCGCCCTGCGCGGCCCGGTGTGCGTACTGGCCGGTGCCGGCACCGGCAAGACCCGGGCGATCACCCACCGCATCGCCTACGGGGTGCGCGCCGGCATCCTCCAGCCCTCCAGCGTGCTCGCCGTCACCTTCACCAACCGCGCCGCCGGGGAGATGCGCGGCAGGCTCCGCCAGCTCGGCGCCGCCGGCGTCCAGGCGCGCACGTTCCACTCGGCGGCCCTGCGCCAGCTCCAGTACTTCTGGCCGAAAGCGATCGGCGGCTCCATGCCCCGGCTCGTCGACCGCAAGATCCAGCTCGTCGCGGACGCGGCGGCCGCCTGCCGCATCCGCCTCGACCGCGGCGAGCTGCGGGACGTCACCGCCGAGATCGAGTGGTCCAAGGTCACCCAGACCGTCCCCGCCGACTACGCGCTCGCCGCAGCCAAGGCCGGCCGGGAGGCCCCCCGCGACCCCGCCGAGATCGCCCAGCTCTACTCCGCCTACGAGGACCTCAAGCGCGGTCGGGGCGTCATCGACTTCGAGGACGTGCTGCTGCTGACCGTCGCCGTCCTCCAGGACCGGCAGGACGTCGCCGAGCAGGTCCGCGCCCAGTACCAGCACTTCGTGGTCGACGAGTACCAGGACGTCAGCCCGCTCCAGCAGCGCCTGCTGGAGCTGTGGCTCGGTGACCGCGACGACCTGTGCGTCGTCGGGGACGCCAGCCAGACGATCTACTCGTTCACGGGAGCAACCCCGACCACCTGCTCGACTTCCGGCTCCGCCACCCCGGCGCGACCGTGGTGAAGCTGGTCCGCGACTACCGCTCGACCCCCCAGGTCGTCCGGCTCGCCAACGGCCTGCTCGCCCAAGCGCGCGGCCGGGCCGCGGACCACCGTCTCGAGCTGATCTCCCAGCGCCCCCCGGGCCCGGAGCCCGACTACACCGAGTACACCGACGAGCCCGCCGAGGCCGAGGGCGCGGCCCGCCGCATCCGCGACCTCATCGACTCCGGTGTCCCGGCCGCCGAGATCGCGATCCTGTTCCGCACGAACTCCCAGTCCGAGACCTACGAGCAGGCCCTCGCCGACGCCGGGGTCCCCTACCAGCTGCGGGGGCCGAGCGCTTCTTCGACCGCCCCGAGGTGCGCAAAGCCGGCGTCGCCCTGCGCGGCGCGGCCCGCTTCGGCGGCAACGACTCACTGCTGGACGACGCCGTCGACCTGCCCTCCCAGGTGCGTGCCGTGCTGTCGGGCGAGGGATGGACGCCACAGCCCCCGGCCGGGTCGGGCGCCGTCCGGGAGCGCTGGGAGTCGCTGGCCGCGCTCGTGAACCTCGCACAGGACTTCGCCGCGGCCAGGCCCGGCGCCACCCTGAGCGACCTCGTCGCCGAACTCGACGAGCGGGCCAACGCCCAGCACGCCCCCACCGTCCAGGGCGTCACCCTCGCCTCCCTGCACTCGGCCAAGGGCCTGGAGTGGGACGTCGTCTTCCTGGTCGGCCTGGCCGAAGGCATGATGCCGATCACCTACGCAAAGACGGACGAGCAGATCGAGGAGGAGCGCCGGCTCCTCTACGTCGGCGTCACACGCGCCCGTGAGCGCCTGCATCTGTCCTGGTCGCTGGCCCGCTCGCCGGGCAGCCGCCCCAACCGCCGGCCCAGCCGCTTCCTCGACGGCCTGCGCCCCGGCTCCGGTGCGGCCACGGGCCGCCCGGCGGCGGGCGGCTCCGGAGGCGTCGAGCGCGGCTTCACGCGCGGCGCCGGCCCCGACCGGGCGTCGGCCGCCCCGCGGCGCAGACAGCGGACCCCGGCCCGCTGCCGTGTCTGCGGGCGCACCCTCACCGACGCCGGCGAGATGAAGCTGATGCGCTGCGAGGACTGCCCCTCCGACATGGACGAGGGGATCTACGAGCGGCTGCGCGAGTGGCGCGAGGTCCAGGCGCGGCGCAGCGGACAGCCCGCCTTCTGCGTCTTCACCGACAAGACGCTGATGGCGATCGCCGAGTCCGTCCCGGAGGACGACCACGAACTGGCCCGCATCCCCGGGGTCGGCGCCCGCAAGCTCACCCGCTACGGAGCCGATGTCCTGGCCATCTGTGCGGGCAGGCCCGTCAGCGGAGTTGACGAGGACGGCTGATACGAACTCGTCGAAAAAATAGTTTGCGCATGCCCCAGGAATCCCCATAGGTTCTTGGACACGGGACAGCGGCCTTCCGGAGGCCCTGAGTCCGTGTTGTACTTGCATATCCGTGGACTGGTTCACCCAGTCCCCGAGACGCCGAGAGGAGGCGAGTCCAGTGGCCAGCACCTTCACCAGCACCACCGTGAAAATGACCGATCGCTCGACCGTCTCCCTGTGCATTCTCGGCGCCTCGAACCCGGGCACCGGTCTGTCCGGCATTCGTGCCGTGCGTCCGGCGTCCTCCGTTGCTCCCGCGGGCCTTCCTGTCCGCGAGCGCAATGAGCGACCGACCAAGGCACTGGACGCGGCAGCAGTAGCGGCACAGGCGCAGGCCTATGCCTTTGCGGCGACCGGTGCCGGATTCCGGAAGCAGACGACGCAGCACCACCTGATGTGGGCCTTCCGTGGGCCTGAACCCTGGAGTGATCCAGCCTGATCATCGATCAGGCCGGCGCCTTCAGGGCCGCGGAACCCCATCCGGGATCCGCGGCCCTTCTGTTTGTCCCGAACGGGACGACAGAGCGAAGGGGCCTCGGGACAAGAAAAGAACCCGGTACCAGCCGCCCCCGGCCAACCGGCCGGAACGACCAGACGAGGAAGACGAACCGTGCAACTCGAAGCGCACGCCCCGTCCGTACCGCCTTCCGACACGATCCCCAAGCCCGTCCCGGAGGACTCCTTGACCCCCTGACCGCGCTCACCGCGCTCGACGACGCCATCGAGAACCTCGGCGTGCCCGTCCCGTGCCGTTCCTACGACCCCGAGGTCTTCTTCGCGGAGTCGCCGGCGGACGTCGAGTACGCCAAGTCCCTGTGCCGCACCTGCCCGCTGATGGACGCCTGCCTCGCGGGCGCCAAGGAGCGGCGGGAGCCCTGGGGCGTCTGGGGTGGCGAGCTGTTCGTCCAGGGTGTCGTCGTCGCCCGGAAGCGGCCGCGTGGCCGCCCGCGCAAGAACCCGGTCACGGCATGAACACCGCAGGAACGATCGACCGCCCCCTCACGCACGACCCCACGAAGCAGGCCCCGATGAAGCCGTCCACTCACGAGCCCGCCGGCTCCGCTACCGAAGACTTCCCGACCACCGGTGCGATCGACTCGCGCCAGAACAGGACCCGAGAGATGCAACTCATCCCAGAAGCCCTGGCCCGTGCGCATATGCGCCAGAGGCTGCACGAGGCCGAGCAGGAGCGCCGGGCCGGACGCCTGGTGACCGCCCGCCGGATGCAGCGCCGGGCCGAGCGCGCCTCGATGCGTGCCCGGCGGGCGCTCGCCATGGCCGTCATGCAGTGATCGCCTCCACCTGAAGCGGTGGCCTCCCGGCACGGGAGGTGAAGCTCTCCCCGCGGGGCCGGTCCGTCGGATACGGACCGGCCCCCGCGGTGCGTTCCGGACCGCCGGCCGGCCCCGGCGCTATCGTCACCGGGATGACGGACCAGCCTGGTGAACGCGGCACGGCGGACGACGACACGGCCGGCGCGGACGACGGCGAGGCCGGTGGAGGCCGGGCCGACGGCCGCGGCGCCGCCGAGGGGCCCGAGACCCTGGTGTGCGCGCGCTGCGGCGCCACCGCGCCGGGCCCGCAGCCCACCTGGACCCTCTCGGTGGAGCGGGGCACCCGCCGGCACTTCTGCGCGGCGTGCTCGAGGGAGCACCTCAGATCGATCGAGGGACGCCTGGATTCCGCTTGGTGGTAGCCCCCGCCGCCACCCGGCCTACGCCTCGGCGGCCGGCGGCTCCTCCATGTCCTCCGTCTCCGGTACGAACCCGGGAAGCCACTCCTCCAGCTCCTCGCGCAGCCGCACCGTGGCGCCCAGCTGGCACAACACACCGATCGTGCTCAGCGTCACCCGGTGGATCAGCAGGTAGGCCGGCGGCAGGTTCAGCTGCTTGCCCAGCTGGTAGGCGGGGGAGCGGATGTCGCCGATCCGGGCGGCCTGGCTGCGCATCCAGCCGCGGGTGAAGGTGAACTCCTCGACCCTCGCCGGCTCGATGATCGGCAGCAGGTAGTCCAGGACGGCGTCCGGGTCCAGCTCTATCGATTCCCTGACGAAGCCCTCGGTGCAGAGCAGCTCGTACACGGCCTCGGCCTCGCCGTCGAGGGTCATCCGCAGCGACTCGCCGATGGGCAGCGGCAGACCGCCCGGGAGCCGGTCGACGGTACCGAAGTCCAGGACGCCCAGCCGCCAGTCCTCCTCACCGGCGGGGCCGCCGGGCAGCAGACGGAAGTTCCCCGGGTGCGGGTCGGCGTGCAGCAGACCGGTACGGGCGGGGCCGGAGAAGAGGAAGTGGGCCAGCAGCTGGCCGGCGCGGTCGCGCTGCTCCTGGCTGCCGTCGGAGATGATCTCGGACAGCGGGACGCCGTCGATCCACTCCGTGATCAGCACCTGCTCGCACTGGTGGACCACGCCGGGCACGACGATGTCCGGGTCCTCCGCGAACTCCGCCGCGTGCTCGCGCTGGGCCTGCGCCTCCAGCCCGTAGTCCAGTTCCTCCGACACCCGGTCCCGCAACTCCGCGATCAGCGGCTTGACGTCCAGGCCGGGGATCAGGGGCCCCAACAGACGGGAGAAGCGGCTCAGTTGGTTCAGGTCGGACAGAAGAGCCTCGCCCGCGCCCGGGTACTGCACCTTGACGGCCACCTCGCGGCCGTCGTGCCAGACGCCCCGGTGGACCTGGCCGATCGAGGCCGCGGCGGCCGGCTTGTCCTCGAACTCCAGGAACAGCTCCTGCCAGTCCTCACCGAGCCGCTCCGCGAGCACGGCGTGCACCGTCCGCGTCGGCATCGGCGGCGCCGCCTCCTGGAGCTTGGTCAGGGCCGCCCGGTAGGGCCCGGCGATCTCCTCCGGCAGCGCCGACTCGAAGACGGACAGCGCCTGCCCGAACTTCATCGCCCCGCCCTTGAGCTCACCGAGCACCTTGAACAGCTGCTCGGCCGTGCGCTGCTGCAGCTGCTGTCCGACGAGCTCCGCGGACTCGCCCACGATCCGCTTGCCCAGTCCCCAGGTCGCCCGCCCGGCGAAGCCGAGCGGGAGCGCGGCGAGCTTGGCGGTCCGGGTGACCGCCTTGCGGGGAAGATCAGACATGCGCCCTCCAAGTCCCAGCCGGCCGCGCCGCGCCTGCCTCACGGTCTGCTGCCGACGCCGGTTGCCCCGCCATTGTCTCGCGCTGCTCCCCGTCCATGGAGGTGTGTTCCTGCTTACCTTTCTCCGCGGCCGAACACGGGCACGCGGGATGGGGCGGCACCGGCCGCGCGTGCCAGGTCAGGTGAGGCAGGGAGACCTCCCAGCGCACGCCCGCAGCGGAGGGCACGTGCCCGTCCAGGAAGGCGAGCGCGTGGGTGGCCGCCAGCCCGGCGACGGTCGTGGCCAGCGTCAGGTCGCAGGCCGGGACCGGGTGCCGGGCGCCCGAGCTCCACTGTGCCACCAGCCGGGGCCAGACCGGGTCCCGGTCGGCGCGGTCCCGGTGCAGACAGCCCGCGCAGCCCGTCTCGCCGGGCAGGACCAGGGGGCCGACGACGCCCGTTCCCTCCACCACCCCGGCGTAGAGATGCGGTGTTCCGGAGGCCATGAGCGGTTCGGCGGGCCTCGGGTCCGGGGCGTGCACGGCGACGTCGTCCCGAGGGGCGAGCACGAGCAGGGAGAAGCCCGGGTCGTCGTCCCCGGCCGGTGCCGCTGCGCCCCGGCGCGGTGGGCGGCCGGGGGCGGCGCGGCGCACGGCGCGGCGGGCCGCGTCGGTCCTGCGGTCGCCGACGGCGTCGGCGGCCAGCCCGCCCGGCGCGACGTCCCACGGCTCGACGCATCCGACGTCGCGCACGTCCACCTCGCCGACGCCCGCACCGGACAGCAGCGCGGCCAGGACCGAGCCGACCCGGCCCGCGCCGCGCACCTGGACGCGCAGGGCCCGGCGGGCGGCCAGGCGCCGGAGCCCGTCGCCCGGTTCGCCGGTCGTCAGGGAGAGCGAGGCCAGGTCCGGGCGGAGCCGGTCGAGGACCTCCCGTCTGCCGCGCAGGGTGTCGGCGTCGGGCCCGCCGCCGTGCGGGTCGTCGAGCAGTCCGGCCCGGGACAGCCGCGCGACCAGCCGGTCGACGTGGCCGTCGGGCAGGTCCATGCGGCGTCCCTCCTCGCGCAGCAGCTCCAGCCCGCGCGTGCCGTTGAGAAGCTCCAGGAAGCTCCCCGTCGCGGTGTCCACCGGGCCCAGCGTGAGCGCGTGCGCCGGGGTCATCCCGAACTGCACGGTGTTGAGATCGCGCCACCCGCGCCGGAGCGCGGGTTTCACCATCGGATGCATGACAGAACCCCCGTACGTAGAGAACCGGCCGGTCAGGACCTACTGACCAGGACCCAGTGATCAGGCCCGTGATCAGGCCCAGTGATCAGGATCACTGGGCGAAGTCCACCGGTCGAAGCGGTCGTGAAGATCCCCCTGGTGCCGACCCGGTCGGTCGAAGCCGTGCCGGCACGAGCCAGCATGCCCGGTTCCGCCGGCGGGCGCCGGAAGTTGTCCACAGGCTGGGGGTGTTCGTCGTACTAATCGCCCCCGCTACCTCCCCCCGCTACCTCCCCCGGTACATCCCCTCGGCTACATCGCCCCTCGCGCCTCATCGCCCCTGCCTCACCGCCCCCAGGGGTTCGGAAGTGTGGCAGTCCTACAAATCGGACGCTCGGTGGGGCCGCCGCATCGAACCCGTCCCGGAGCCGGGACTTCCCCGTGTGCAGCCGGTAACGTCGGCGGCGTGTCCGCCGACCCACTGCACCGCTCCGGAACGCCCCAGCGCAAGCCGACAAGTCCGCCGCCGAGCGGACCGGCGGCGAGCGCGATCGAGGTCCGCAGGAGCACCCGTCGCCGCAGGACGGTCTCCGCGTACCGGGAGGGCGACCGCACCGTCGTGCTGATCCCCGCCCGGATGTCCGCCGCGGAGGAGCAGCGCTGGGTGAACGTCATGCTCGACAAGCTGGCCGCCCAGGAGAGCAAGCGGGTCCTCGGCGACGCCCAGCTCCAGGAGCGCGCACGGCGGCTGTCGGCCCAGTACTTCGAGGGCCGCGCCCGGCCCAGTTCGGTCCGCTGGGTGACCAACCAGAACACGCGCTGGGGTTCGTGCACCCCCGCCGAGGGCAGCATCCGGCTCTCGCACCGCCTCCAGGGCATGCCCGAGTACGTCGTCGACTACGTTCTGCTGCACGAACTGGCCCATCTGCTGGTACCCGGGCACGGCCCCCGGTTCTGGCGGCTGCTGGAGGCCTATCCCCGCACCGAGCGGGCGCGCGGCTATCTCGAGGGCGTCGTGGCCGCCGACCGCCTGCCGCACGTTCCCGGAGCGCGCGAGGAGTAGGGGCGCGGCGGCGGGCGGGGCAGGCAGCAGGAGGATGCGGCCACGGGCGGGTGCGGCCGCGGGCGGGTGCGGCCGCGAGCCGGGGCCGCCGGTGTCCGCCGTCGTCCGCCACAACCGCGCGAGCGTTGTGTACCGGCTCTGTACCGAGTTCGTCCACAGGGTCCGCACCGGCTTGTTCCGTCGTCCGAGTTTGCCGTTAGCCTGGCGCGACGCACTCACATTCCGGATGGGGGACGGTCGTACGCATGGCCAGGGAATTCCAACGCGGCCACAAGGCCAGGATCAGTGACCTCACCGCGGGCACGGATCTGTACGTAGGCGTGCAGATCGCCGGCCCCGGGCTGACCTTCGACATCAGTTGCTTCGGTCTGGACGCCGACGAACGGCTCTCGGACGACCGTTACTTCATCTTCTACAACCAGCCGAAGTCTCCCGAGGAGGCCATTCAGCTCCTGGGGGCGCAGGCCGGCGACACGGAGTCCTTCCGGGTCACGCTGGACCGCATCCCGCCGCAGATCCAGAAGCTGTCCTTCACCGCGACGATCGACGGCGCCGGCCAGATGTCGCAGGTGGGCCCCGGGTACATCCGTATCGTCGCGGGCGGCGAGGAAGTGGCCCGGTACCCCTTCAGCGGGTCGGAGTTCTCCACCGAGCGTGCCGTGATGCTGGGTGACTTCTACCTCAAGGACGTGTGGCGGTTCGCCGCGGTCGGCCAGGGCTTCGACGGCGGCCTCGACGCCCTGCTGAAGAACTTCGGCGGCGAGGTGGCCGAGGAGGAGCCGTCCGCTCCGCAGCAGCCGCAGACCGGCGCCGCCCCGGGGTTCGCGCCGCCCGCCCAGGCCGCGGCACCCCCGGCGTTCGGCGTCCCCGGCACGCCGGAGCCCGCGCCCGCCGCCGCGCCCCCGGCGCAGCAGCCCGCCCCCGCGCCCCCGGCGCCGCAGCCCGCCGCACAGGGCTTCGCACCTCCGCAGGACTCCGCCCCGCCGCAGGGCGCCACCCCGCCGCCGGCGCCCGCACCCGGCCCCGGCGTGCACGCCGCGCCGACCGTCGTCGCCCCGCTGAACACCCCGCCCGCCGGTTCCCCGGTGCCGCCGCCCGCCCCGGCGCCCGAGCCGTACGGCCAGCAGGGGTACGCGGCCCCCGCGCCGCAGGCACCCCACGCACCGCAGAGGCCGCAGGCACCCCACGCACCGCAGGTGCCCCAGACGCCGGCCCCGCCGCCCGGTTACGGCCAGCCGACCCCGCCTCCGGGCTACGGCCAGCCCACCGCGCCGCCCGGCTACGGCCAGCCGGCCCCGCCGCCCGGCTACGGCCAGCCCACCCCGCCCCGGGCTACGGCCAGCAGCAGCCCCCGTACGGGCAGCCGCCCGCCCAGCAGGCCGCGCCGTACGGCGCACCCCAGGGCACACCGCAGGGTTCCCCGCAGGGCGCGGGTGTGGCCGCCGCCCTGGAGCAGTACCGCGAGACGCCCACCGGCCAGCGCTGGACCCAGCAGAACCGCAAGATGGTCCGCGTCGACCTCGGCATCGGCGACCAGCCCGTGCTGGCCCGCCAGGGCAGCATGGTCCTCTACCAGGGCAAGGTCGACTTCAGCTACAAGGGCGCCGGCTTCGCCGGGCGGGTCGTGGGCAACGCCACCGGCCAGGAGATGCAGCTGATGCGCTGCACCGGCAAGGGGCAGGTGTTCCTCGCCGAGGACTCCACGATGCTGCACCCCATCGAACTCCAGGGCGACGCCGTGTGCGTCTCCGCGGAGAACGTCCTCGCCTTCGACGAGAGCCTCACCTACGAGGTCCGCCGCATCGAGGGTCACGGCATCCCCGGCGGCGCGCTGTTCACGATGCAGTTCCAGGGCACCGGCACGATCGTCGTGAAGACCCACGGCACGCCCGTGGTGCTGCCGGTCACGCCCACCACGTTCGCCGACTGCAACGCCGTGGTGGCCTGGTCGGCGGCGGCCCAGGTGGTCGTCTCCAGCCAGGTGCGCATGCGCCGCAACTCCTACGCGGGCGACACCGGCGAGAGCGTCAACCTGCAGTTCCGGGAGCGCCCGGCAACTTCATCGTCGTCCAGCCGTACGAGATCTGAGGGAGAGCCCGACATGAACCAGCCGCTCGCGGGCTACGCCCCCGCACCCGTCACCGCCCGCATGGAGAACCACGGCAACCACATGCTGAAGGTCGCCATGCAGACCGGGAACGACCTCCTCGCGCGCGTGGGCTCGATGGTCGCCTACGAGGGTTTCATCCAGTACGAGCCCAACCCGCCCGCCGTGCGCCAGATCGCCAAGGACTGGCTCACCGGCGAGGGCGCGCCCCTGATGAAGTGCTCCGGCGACGGGCTGCTCTACCTCGCCGACTACGGTGCGAACGTCGTCGTGATCAACCTCAACGGCGACGGGATCTCCGTCAACGCCACCAACCTGCTCGCCTTCGACGCCCACCTGTCGTGGGGCGTGGAGCGGGTCAAGGGCCTGGCCAAGTTCGCCGGCCAGGGCCTGTGGAACACCCGGATCTCCGGGCAGGGATGGGTCGCGCTGACCTCCCGGGGCAAGCCGATCGTCGTCGACTGCGGCGGCGGCGAGGACGAGACCTACGTCGACCCCGACGCGCTCGTCGCCTGGTCCCCGAACCTCAAGGTGAAGGGCAAGCGCAGTTTCAAGGCGCAGTCGCTGATCGGCCGCGGCAGCGGCGAGGCCTACCAGATGGCCTTCTCCGGTCAGGGCATCGTCGTCGTCCAGCCCAGCGAGGACAGCACCGACCGTCTCCGGGTCCGGGGCTGAGGGGAGCAGAGACACCATGCAGAGCCCGCTTTTCGCCTACAACGAGCAGCAGACCCAGGAACGCTGGAGCCTGCAGAACAAGCAGATGCTGCGCGTCGCCCTGGAGGGCCACGACGACATCCTCGCCCGCAAGGGCACGATGGTCGCCTACCAGGGACTCGTCGAGTTCGACGCGGAGTACCAGAGCCGCGAGCAGTCACGCGCGCGTGCGAACACCGGCGAGGGACTGGACCTGATGCGCTGCCACGGGCAGGGCACGGTCTACCTCGCCAACCTCAAGCAGCACGTCCACCTCATGGACGTCGACCAGGACGGCCTCACCGTCGACAGCAGCTACGTGCTCGCGATGGACTCCTCGCTGCACCACGAGGTCATCGCCGTCGACAGCCTCTACGGCATCTCCGGCTCCGGGAAGTACCAGCTCAACATCACCGGCCGCGGCAAGGTCGCCCTGATGACCTCGGGCATGCCGCTGCTGATGCAGGTGACGCCCGACAAGTACGTCAACTGCGACGCGGACGCGATCGTCGCCTGGTCCACCGGGCTGCGGGTGCAGATGCAGGCCCAGACGCACTCCTCCGGGGTGTGGCGGCGCCGCGGCAACACCGGCGAGGGCTGGGAGCTGAGCTTCATGGGCAGCGGCTACGCCCTGGTCCAGCCGAGCGAGCTGCTGCCGCCGCAGAACGCGCAGATCGGCTCGGGCCTGGCAGCGCAGTACGGCATGGGCCAGCAGGGGGCCCGGGGCAGAACCAGGGCAACGTCTGGAACTGACCCGCGTCCGGCAGACGGACCCGCACGTGTAAGGGGCGGCCACCTGGGTGGCCGCCCCTTACACGCCCCTTTACACGTCGCTCAGAGCCTGGCGCGGGTGGCCTCCACCAGGCGGCGCACCGACTCGTCGGCCACCTCCGCGACCTCGTCGTAGCCGAACCAGCGCAGGTCGAGGGACTCGTCGCTGATCGCCTCGACGGCGCCCGGCGGGGCCACCGCCGCGTACTGGACGTCCAGGTGCCAGGCGCACGGCGTGAGATGCCGGTCCAGCCGCACCGGCCCGCCGGGCAGCAGGGCCAGGCCGGCGATGCCCGACTCCTCCGTGCCCTCGCGCAGGGCCGCCTCCGCGAGGGTGGCGTCGCCGGGCTCGCAGTGGCCGCCCATCTGCAGCCACATGCGCAGCTTCTTGTGCAGGGTCAGCAGCACTCGGCCGCGCGGCGGGTCGACGACCAGGGCGCTGGCCGTGATGTGCCCGTCCGCGCACGCCTTCCACAGCCCGTCCGGGTGGGCCGCCAGATGGTCGAGATAGACCTGGCGCAGTCCGTCCTGGCCCTCGTAGCCCTTCAGGACCAGGACGGCGTCGTCGTACAGGCTCACTCGGTGCCGTCACCCTTGCCGTCGCCCGAGCCCTCGCCCTCGTCGCCCTTCTTCCCGGCGTCGGGCTTCTTCAGGTCGGGCTTGCCGGCGGCCTCGCCGAGCATCTTGTCCAGCTCGGAGAAGTCCATCTGCTCCCGGTGCACGAACCCGTCCGGGTCGTCCAGGTCGGTGGCGTTGGGCAGCATGTCCGGGTGGGACCACAGGGCGTCCCGGCCGTCGACCCCGCGCGCGTCCGTCAGGGACGCCCACAGGCGGGAGGCGTCGCGCAGCCGGCGCGGGCGCAGCTCCAGGCCGATCAGCGTGGCGAAGGTCTGCTCCGCCGGGCCGCCCGAGGCACGACGGCGGCGCAGGGTCTCGCGCAGCGCGTCGGCGGAGGACAGGCGCGGCTTGGCGGCGGCGTGCACCACCGCGTCCACCCAGCCCTCGACCAGCGCCAGGGCCGTCTCCAGCCGGGCCAGCGCGGCCTTCTGCTCCGGGGTGTCCTCCGGCTGGAACATGCCCTGCTGGAGGGCCTCCTGCAGCTGCTCCGGGTTCTGCGGGTCGAACTGCCCGACCACGTCCTCCAGCTTCGCGGTGTCCACCTTGATGCCGCGCGCGTAGCCGTCGACCGCGCCGAACAGGTGGGAGCGCAGCCAGGGCACGTGCGCGAAGAGGCGCTGGTGGGCGGCCTCGCGCAGGGCGAGATACAGCCGCACCTCCTCCTGCGGGACGCCCAGGTCCTTGCCGAACCGCTCGACGTTGCCCGGCAGCAGGGCCGCCTTGCCGGCCGGGCCGAGCGGCAGGCCGATGTCGGACGAGCCGACGACCTCGCCGGCGAGGACGCCGACGGCCTGGCCGATCTGCGTGCCGAACATGGCGCCGCCCATGGAGCGCATCATGCCGATCAGCGGGCCGGCCATGGCCTGCATCTCCTCCGGCAGGACGTCGCCCATGGCCGAGCCGACGCGCTCGGCGACCGGGTCGACCAGCTCCTGCCAGGCGGGCAGGGTCGCCTCGACCCACTCCGCGCGGCTCCACGCCACCGCGGAGCCCGAGCCGGAGGGCAGGGCCGTCGCGTCGTCGAGCCACAGGTCGGCGAGGCGGACGGCCTCCTGGACGGCACTGCGCTCGGCGGGGCCGACGCTGGCGTCCTTCGAGCCGTCCGGAGCGCCCTGGGAGACGGTCTGGCGGGCGATCTGCTTGGCCATGTCCCAGTTCACCGGGCCGCCCTCGTAGGAGAGCATCTGGCCCAGCTGCTGGAACGCGGCGCCCAGGTCGGTGGGGTTCAGCGAACCGAACATGGCAGCGAACGGGTTGTCCGCACCGGGGCCGCCAGGGCCACCGGCGCCGGGCATACCGAAACCGAACGGGTTGGCAGGTCCCTGACCACCACCGCTCTGCTGGTCCTTCTTCTTGCCCTCGTCGCCGTCGTCCGGCTCCTCCGGCGGAAGGCCGAATCCGAATGGGGTGTCACTCACGGGGTTCCTCGGCTGGTAGGGCCGCCGGTTCTTTCCGGCGGCACGGCTGCCCGACATCACCACCCAGCGTAGACACCATGGGCGGATCGGGCCTCGGTGCTTCGCCGACTGACGGCCTGCGGCAGGATGGATGCCACCTGGTACGTACGCGTCGCTCGCGCCCGTACTGAAGACAACCGCTGGAGACGCCCGGTGAGTTCCCCAGATCCGCAGGTTCGCGCAGCGCGAAACCAGTCAACCAGTTCCGCCGGTCCCGCGCCGCGCGGACCCGTCGTCGCGGTCACCGGTGCCGCGACCGGCGTCGGAGCGCTGCTCACCGAGCGGCTGGCCGCGTCGCAGGAGGTCAAGCAGGTCGTCGCGATCGACGAGCGGCGCGGCGAGTGCACCGAGGCGCAGTGGCACATCCTGGACGTACGGGACCCGGCCATCGCCGACAAGCTGCGCGGCGCCGACGTGGTGGTGCACCTCGCGCTCGACCTCGACCTGGAGACCGACGCGGCCGCCCGGACGGCTTACAACGTCCGGGGGACCCAGACCGTCCTGACGGCCGCCGCGGCCGCCGGCGTCCACCGGGTGGTGCTGTGCACCTCCTCGATGGTCTACGGCGCGCTGCCGGACAACGAGCTGCCCCTGTCGGAGGACGCCGAGCTGCGTGCCACGGCCGAGGCCACCGGCGTCGGCGACCTGCTGGAGATCGAGCGCCTCGCACGCCGGGCACCGCGCGCCCACCCCGGCCTCAACGTCACGGTCGTCCGGCCCGCGGTGCTGGTCGGCGGCACGGACACCGCCCTGACCAGGTACTTCGAGTCCCCTCGCCTCCTGGTGGTGGCCGGCTCGCGGCCCGCGTGGCAGTTCTGCCATGTCGAGGACCTGTGCAGCGCGCTGGAGTACGCCGTGCTGGAGAAGGTCGAGGGCGAGCTGGCCGTCGGCTGCGACGGGTGGCTGGAGCAGGAGGAGGTCGAGGAGCTCAGCGGCATCCGCCGGATGGAGCTGCCCTCCGCCGTCGCCCTGGGGGCCGCGGCACGGCTGCACCGGATCGGGCTGACCCCGTCCCCGGCTGGGGACCTGGCCTACACGATGTACCCCTGGGTGGTCAGCGGCAGCCGGCTGCACGACGCCGGATGGCGCCCGGCGTACACCAACGAGGAGGTCCTCGCCGAACTGCTGGAGGAGGTCGCCGGACGGCACACGGTCGCCGGCCGCCGCCTGGGCCGCAAGGACGCCACGGCGGCGGGCGCCGCCGGTGCCACGGTGGCCCTGCTCGGCGCCGCCGCGGTGGTGCGCCGGGCCCGCAAGGCCCGCCGGCGGATCTGAGAGCCGGGCCCGGGGCGGATCGGCGCTTTCCGGTCCGTTCCGGCAGCCTCGGGCGGCCCCGGGAGGAGCCCCCTGTAGGAGACTCCAAAACGGCACGCACGCGTGCCGGGCGATGCGGCAATTCCCGCTGTCCGTGGCGTGAGGCACGATGGAGGCATGGCACCCATGAACGATCACCCCGGTGAGCAGGCCGCACAGGAGCCGATCAAGCTGATCGGGATCCGGGAGACGCCCCTGTCCGTGGACGAGGTCTTCCGGGCGGTGGGGGACGCCGCGGCCGGCGGGATCGCCCTGTTCGTGGGGACCGTGCGCAACCACGACGGGGGCGCCGACGTCGACGAGCTCGGCTACTCCTGCCACCCCAGCGCCGAGGCCGAGATGCGGCGGATCGCCGAGAAGGTCGTCGCCGAGTACCCGGTACGGGCCCTGGCCGCCGTCCACCGCGTGGGTGACCTGGCCGTCGGGGACCTCGCCGTCGTCGTCGCCGTCGCCTGTCCGCACCGGGGAGAGGCGTTCGAGGCCTGCCGGAAGCTGATCGACACCCTCAAGCACGAGGTGCCGATCTGGAAGCACCAGAAGTTCTCCGACGGCACCGAGGAGTGGGTCGGCGCCTGCTGAGCGGCCGAGCCCTTCGGGCGTCTCCCGGTTGCGTAACCGCACCCCCGGCGTGAGCGTTGTCACTGCGGATGGTTAATCTGCTGATCAGTCAGTCGCGGACGCTCAAGGGGTTGGGAGGTCGGCATGGCGGCGCTCGCCTGGTTGCTGATTCCGCTCGTGGCTGTCATCGGCGCGAGCCTCTGGGGCAGTTGGGCCAACCGGAACCGCAAGATCCGTAGCGACGGCCCCGAGCTGGACGGATACGCCCGGTTCCGCGAGGCCATGGAGAGGTCCCACTCCCGGACCTGACCGGACGCGCCCGCACCGGCACCGGCGCGGGCTACCCGGTCGGCGTCACCGGGGCCGCCCTGACAGTCCTCCGACAGGGACGTCCCGTACTGTCGTGGCATGCCACGCCGCACCGCGACGATGCTCGCCTCCACCCTGATGCTGATCGCGCTCCTGTGCGCGGGAGTGTTCATCCCCGTGCCGTATTCGGAGATGTCCCCGGGGCCGACGGTGAACACCCTCGGGGACCACGACGGCGAGCCGGTGCTCCAGATCTCGGGCCACAAGACCTACGAGACGAGCGGCCACCTCAACATGACCACCGTCCGGGTCACCAGCGCCGACTACAAGATGAACCTCGTCGAGGCCGTCTACGGCTGGCTCGCCCACGACAACAAGGTCGTGCCGCACGACACGCTCTACCCCGACGGCAAGACCGAGGAGGAGTCCACCCAGGAGAACGCCGAGGAGTTCAGCCAGTCCCAGGAGAGCGCCAAGGTCGCCGCCCTGAAGGAACTGGACATCCCGGTCAAGTCCTGGGTGGTGGTCTCCACCGTCGTCAAGGACTCCCCGTCCGAGGGCAAACTGCACGCGGGCGACGTGATCAAGGCCGTCGACGGCACGGCCGTGAAGAAGCCCGCCGACGTCGCGGACCTCGTCACCCGGCACGAGCCCGGCGAGGACGTCGTCTTCACCATCGTGCCCGCCGACGAGCAGGCCGCAGCCGAGAAGGAGAAGCGGGACCCGAGCGTCACGAAGAAGGTCACCATCACCACCACGACCTCCGAGGACGCCGGGGAGAAGCGCGCCATCGTCGGGATCGCGGCCGGCACCGACCACACCTTCCCGTTCACCATCGACATCCAGCTCGCCGACGTGGGCGGCCCGAGCGCCGGACTGATGTTCGCGCTCGGCATCTACGACAAGCTCACCCCGGGCAGCCTCACCGGCGGCGCGTTCGTCGCCGGCACCGGCACCATCGACGACGCCGGCAAGGTCGGCCCGATCGGCGGCATCCAGATGAAGACCGTGGGCGCGCGGGCCAAGGGCGCCGAGTACTTCCTCACGCCCGCCGACAACTGCGCGGCCGCCGCCGCGGACGTCCCCGACGGACTCACCCTGGTCAAGGTGGGCACCATCGACGACGCCCTCGACGCGCTCGCCGACATCAGGTCCGGCGACACCGCCGGCCTGCCGAAATGCTCCGCGGGCTGACCCGGGGCGCTACTCCGCGAACGTCGCCGACAGGGCCTGGGCCAGGTTCGGCACCAGGTCGGAACCGGTCAGGACCTCCGTGGGGGAGTCCTTCTCCCGCAGCCGCAGCGCCGACTCGCGGGCACCGTCGCGGAGCACCGCCACCGTCATCCGGACCTCCTGGCGCTCCGGGTGCTCCGCCACCCACGCCGTCAGCTTCTCCTCGTCCAGGCCCTGGGGGACCTGGGCCTCGGCGGACGGCGGCAGCATCAGGCGCTCCACGCTGAGAGCGCAGCCGGCCACCGCGTCGGGCCAGGCGATGGTGCCCAGGAACTCGTCCAGCGGCTGGTCCGTTGGAATCTCGTCCTGCTCGATCGGGGTGAGGCCGGAGGACTCCTCCGCGCCGTCCAGCCCGAGGCGGTCGGCGAGCGAGGGCTGCTCGGCCCGCAGGCGTGCGGTGTCGACGAGGGCGAAAAGGCGGGCGGGCTGGTCCCAGCCGAGGCCGGAGACGTACTCGTCGATCTCGAGCACGGCACGGGTGAGCGGGTTCGCCGCCATGGGGGTGTTGGACATGGTCACAATCCTGCCTCGTTCCTGGCCGGAATCGGGAACCGAGTAAACGATGAGTAAGTTGCATATGTGTGGGCCCGCGATCACGGGGCGCACGGACGGCCCGCGGACCCGAGGGCCTGACGGTTTTCAACAGCGACTTCGAGGGGCGCACCTTGGCTTTCCAGATGCCGGACCGCGGCGGAGGCCCGACGGGGCCACGGATCAGAGTGGGCCGCCCGTCCCGGCGTGTCCGGACCCTGCTACTGACGTTGGGTGTCCTGGCCGTCCTCGGCATGGCGTTCACCATGTTCGCGGGCTTCTGGACGGACTGGCTCTGGTACCGGTCGGTCAACTACTCGTCGGTGTTCACGACGACCCTGTGGACCAAGATCGGTCTCTTCTTCGTCTTCGGCCTGCTGATGGCGTTCGCCGTCGGGTTCAACATCTGGCTGGCCCACCGGCTGCGCCCGCCGCTGAGCGCCATGTCCATGGAGCAGCAGAACCTCGACCGGTACCGCATGGGCATCGCCCCGTACAAGAAGTGGCTGCTGCTCGGCATCACCGCCCTGGTCGGCCTGATCGCCGGCGCCTCGGCGGCGAGCCAGTGGCGGACCTGGCTGATGTGGGTCAACGGCGTTCCGTTCGGCCAGAAGGACCCGCAGTTCAAGCTGGACGTGGCGTTCTACGCCTTCGACCTGCCCTGGTACCGGTTCCTGCTCGGCTTCGGCTTCGCGGCCGCGATCCTCTCCGTGATCGCCGCCGCGCTCACCCACTACCTGTACGGCGGGCTGCGCATCACCAGCCCGGGCGCGCGCGCCACGGCCGCGGCCACCGGGCACCTCTCCGTGCTCATCGGCATCTTCGTTGCCCTCAAGGCGGTCGCGTACTGGCTCGACCGGTACGGCCTGGCGGTGAAGTCCAGCGACTTCAAGGCCACGGACAACTGGACCGGCCTGCGGTACGTCGACGCCAACGCCTACCTGCCGGCGAAGACCATCCTGTTCTGCATCGCGGTCATCTGCGCGCTGCTGTTCTTCGCCACCATCTGGCGGCGCACCTGGCAGCTGCCGGTGATCGGCTTCGGCCTCATGGTGCTCTCCGCCATCCTCATCGGCGGCCTGTACCCGGCGCTCGTGCAGAAGTTCCAGGTCCAGCCGAACGAGCAGGCCAAGGAAGCGCCGTACGTCGCGAAGAACCTCGAGGCGACCCGGGACGCGTACGGCATCGACGGCACGCAGGTCACCGAGTACCAGGGCGAGAGCAAGACCAAGGACCTGACCACGCTGCGGGACGACGTCGCCGACGCCGCCAGCATCCGGATCATGGACCCCAACATCGTCTCGCCGACCTTCCAGCAGCTCCAGCAGATGCGGAAGTACTACGCGTTCCCGAACAACCTCGACGTCGACCGGTACACGGACGACGGCAAGGAGCAGGACACGGTCATCGGTCTGCGCGAGCTGAACCTCGCCGGGGTCGACAAGAAGAACTGGATCAACAACCACTTCCGCTACACCCACGGCTACGGCGTGGTGGCCGCCAAGGGCACCGAGGTCGACTCCCGCGGGCGCCCGGTCTTCACCGAGTCCGACCTGCCCTCCAAGGGCAACCTCGGCGAGTACGAGCAGCGGATCTACTACGGCGAGAAGACCACCACGTACTCGATCGTCGGCGGCCCCCAGAAGGAGATCGACTACTCCGACGACGACGGCGAGAAGACCTTCAGCTACGACGGCGACGGCGGGGTCGACCTCTCCAACCCGGTCAACCGGGCGGCGTACGCGGCGGCGTTCGGCGAGCCGCAGATCCTGTACTCCGGAGCCATCGGCGAGGGCTCGAAGATCCTCTACAACCGCACGCCGAAGGAGCGCGTCGAGGCGGTCGCCCCGTGGCTGACCATCGACGGCGACGCCTACCCGGCCGTGGTGAACGGCAAGATCCAGTGGATCGTCGACGCCTACACCACCACCAACGGCTACCCGTACGCCTCGCGCACGACGCTCGGCGACACGACCGCCGACTCGCTCACGGCGACCAACGACCAGCGCGCGGTGGTGGCCCAGCAGAACCAGGTCAACTACATCCGCAACTCGGTGAAGGCGACCGTCGACGCGTACACCGGCGAGGTCAAGCTCTACCAGTGGGACACCAAGGACCCCGTCCTGAAGACCTGGATGAAGGCCTTCCCGGACACGGTCGAGCCGCGGAGCGCGATCTCCGGCGAGCTGATGGCCCACCTGCGGTATCCGCAGGACCTGTTCAAGGTCCAGCGTGAACTGCTCACCCGCTACCACGTGAAGGACGCGAACACGTTCCTCAGCGGCAGCGAGGTCTGGCAGGTGCCGGACGACCCGACCAACAAGTCGGGCGACGCGGTGCCGCCGTACTACCTGAGCCTGAAGATGCCCGACCAGAAGGAACAGGCCTTCTCGCTGACGACGACGTTCACGCCCAACGGGCGGGACAACCTCAGCGCGTTCATGGCCGTCGACGCCGAGGCGGGCACCGACGGCTACGGCAAGATCAGAATCCTGAAGCTGCCGACGAGCACGACGGTCAACGGACCCAAGCAGGTCCAGAGCCAGTTCAACTCCGAACAGGACATCGCCGAGTCCATCAGGCTGCTGCGCGGCGGCGACTCGGAGGTCGAGTACGGCAACCTGCTGACGGTGCCGCTGGACGGCGGCCTGCTGTACGTCGAGCCGGTCTACGTCCGCGGCGGCGGCCTCAAGTACCCGCTGCTGCGCAAGGTCCTGGTGTCCTACGGCGGCAACACCGCGTTCGAGGACACGCTCGAGGAGGCCCTGAACAAGGTCTTCGGAGCGGAGGGCGCGCCCACGGAACCGCCGGAGGAGGGCGACGACACCACCACGCCGCCGCCCACGTCGGGTGATCCCACGGTCCAGAAGGCCCTGCAGGAGGCGCAGGACGCCTTCGAAGCCGGCCAGCAGGCCCTGAAGGACAACGACTGGGCCAAGTACGGCGAGGCGCAGAAGGACCTCCAGGAGGCGCTGGAGCGTGCCGAGAGGGCCCAGGCGCAGGCCGACCAGGGCGCCGACCAGGGCGGCGGCTCGAAGAACGGGGACAACGGCGGGGCGACAAGGCGAGTCCGAGCGCCGACCCGTCTCCCGACAGCAGCCCGGGTGAAGGCTCGGGCGGCGGCTGAACCGCCGGCGACGAGACCGTCCCGCGCCGTGATACTGTGAGATCAACACGGCGCGGGGTGGAGCAGCTCGGTAGCTCGCTGGGCTCATAACCCAGAGGTCGCAGGTTCAAATCCTGTCCCCGCTACTGATATCGGACGCTCGACGCGTACGACACGAAGGCCCGGATCCTCCAGGGATCCGGGCCTTCGGCGTGTGCGAACGCATGTGCCGATACCGGCGACGGCCGTGCCGGCCAGGGGAGTTGGACGATCTGTGTTTGACTTGTCTCTCTGTGGGCATGTCGACAAAACGCTGAAGTGACCTCACTGGCTGCGGTATACCAGGTGTACCCGGGTTGCAGGTGGTGCGACGATGGACGTTATGGGGGACATGGCAACTCTGTACGAGGCAGAGCGGATTGTGCAGCCTTCCGGCCCCGAAGAGGCCCGGGACGAGGCCGGTGGGGTCGCCGACGAGGTGGCCGAGGAAGTGCGGCAGAGACTCGCCGCCGAGGCCGGGGACGTCGAGGCGATGAGCGTTCTCGGGCCATGCTGCTGCGCCGCGGAGATCTCGACGGAGCCGAACCCCACCTGCGGGCCGCCACCGCGGCCGGTGACCGCGCCGCCGCCAACAACCTCGGCGTCCTGCTGCACCAGCGCGGATACGCCGACGAGGCCGCCGGATGGTGGCGGATCGCCGCCGTCGCCGGGTCCGCCGCGGCCGCGCACGCCCTCGGGCGGCACTTCCGTGAACGCGGCGACGAGCCCGCGGCCGAGTACTGGCTGCGCCAGTCCGCCGAGCAGGGGCACGCCCTGGGCGCCTACGCGCTCGCCGATCTGCTGGAGCATCGCGGCGACCCCGGTACGGAGCGGTGGATGCGGGCCGCGGCCGAGCGCGGGCACCGGGAGGCCGCGTACCGGCTGGCGCGGGCGCTGGACCGGCGTGCGGCGCGGGAGGCCGCGGCCGACAACGGTGTCGTGATCGCCGGAGCGGTCGGCGGCGCCTGCGGTGAGACGACCGAGGCGGCCCGGGCGGCCGCCCAGGAGGCCGAACAGTGGTACCGGCAGGCCGCGGCGCGCGGTCACCGGCGCGCCGCGCTGCACCTCGGGGCGATCCTCGAGAAGCGCGGCGAGCTGAAGGAGGCCGGACGCTGGTACCTCACCTCCGCCAAGGACGGCGAGCCGCGGGCCGCCTGCGCCCTGGGCTTCCTGCTGCGCGACGCCGGCGACACCGAGAGCGCCGCCGTGTGGTGGCTGCGGGCCGCGCAGGACGGGGACGGCAACGCCGCCAACGCCCTCGGGGCCCTGCACGCCGAGCGCGGTGAGACGCAGACGGCCGAGCGGTGGTACCGGGCGGCGATGGACGCCGGCGACGACAACGGCGCGTACAACCTGGGGCTGCTCTGCGCCGAGCAGGGGCGCACCGCGCAGGCCGAGCAGTGGTACCGGCGGGCGGCGTACGCGGGGCACCGGGAGGCCGCCAACGCGCTGGCCGTGCTGCTGCTCCAGGGCGGCGACCGGGCCGGGGCCGAGCCGTGGTTCTCCAAGGCGGCGGAGGCCGGCAGCGTCGACGCGGCGTTCAACCTCGGCATCCTGTACGCCGGGCGCGGGAGGAGGAGTCCGCCCTGCGGTGGTACGAGCGGGCGGCCGCCGCCGGGCACACCGAGGCGGCGCTCCAGGTCGGGATGGCGCGGCTGCGGGAGGGCGACGAGCAGGCGGCCGAGCGGTACCTGCGGTGTGCCGCGGGGGCGGCAGTGCGGAGGCGGCATACCGGTTGGCCACCCTGCTCGACGCGCGCCGGCCGCCGGCGCCCGCGCACGAACTGGGCGAGCCCGCGCACCAGCGGACCGAGTGCGAGGAGTGGTACGAGCGGGCGGCCTCGCAGGGGCACCGGCGGGCTCAGGTGCGGGTCGGGATGCTGGCCGCGGCGCGGGGCGACGTCGTGGAGGCGGCGCGGTGGTACCGGGAGGCGGCCGAGGCCGGGTCCCGCAACGGGGCCTTCAACCTGGGGCTGCTGCTGGCCCGCGAGGGGAGCGAGCCGGAGGCCGTGATGTGGTGGCGGCGGGCCGCGGACGCCGGGCACGGGCGGGCGGCGCTGCGGCTGGCGCTGGTGTACGCGCGGCGGGGGGAGCTGGCCGAGGGGCAGCGGTGGGCCGACCTGGCCGTGTCGTCCGGGCCGGCGGAGGTCGCGGAGCGGGCGGCGCGGTTGCGGGACGCGTTGCGGGAGGAACTCTCGGCGTGACCGCTGCGCTGGGCTTGGGTGCGGTGCCTGGTGCCCGGCGTTGCGGCTGAGGTCGGGGTGCGTTGCGCAGCCCGGCGCGAGCGGGGTGCTGCCCGCGCCCACCCGTGCCGCCTGGGGGCACCTCCCAGGCCGTTCAGGCACTGGGGAGGCACGACTGCCCGCGGCTGGGCGGGCGGGGGGATTTGCCTTCGGGTGGGGTTGACGTAATGTTGCATTCATCGACGCGGGGTGGAGCAGCTCGGTAGCTCGCTGGGCTCATAACCCAGAGGTCGCAGGTTCAAATCCTGTCCCGCTACTGAAGATCGAGGGCCGGAACCCGAAAGGGTTCCGGCCCTCGGTGTGTTGTGGCGAGCGCGCGGCACCCCGCACGTGAAGCGAACGGCAGGTACAGCGAACGGCACGTAAGGCGTACGACAGTGGGCCCCGGCATCCATCGGTGCCGGGGCCCACTGCCGTACGTATGTGCTTATGCGGAGGCGCAGTTCGGGCAGAGGCCGCGGTACGTGACCTCGACGTCCGAGACGGTGAAGCCGAAGCGCTCCGAGTCGGGAAGGTCGGCCAACGGGTTGCCCGTCGGGTGGACGTCCCGGATGGAGCCGCACCGGGCACAGACCAGGTGGTGGTGCGGCCGGTGGGCGTTGGGGTCGTACCGCTTGGCGCGCTTGTCGGTGGCCACCTCGAGCACCTCGCCGAGGGAGACCAGCTCACCCAGGGTGTTGTAGACCGTCGCGCGCGAGATCTCGGGCAGCTTGGCGACGGCCCGGGCGTGCACCTCGTCGGCTGTCAGGTGGACGTGTTCGCCGTCGAGGACCTCGGCCACGACACGCCGCTGTGCGGTCATGCGCCACCCACGTCCGCGCAGTCGTTCCAGAAGGTCGCTCATAGCAGCCAGCCTAGCAGCAAGGGGACCAGGTCCCGAACAGGTGTGAAGTTGGAGTCTCACTTGACTTAGACAATGTCCATTGTAGGATCGAGAACGGCATTAGCCAAGGGACAGGATTCGTCAGTATTGGCGCAGGAGGCGCACGTGACTCAGGGACCGCTCACGACGGAGGCCGGTGCTCCGGTAGCCGACAACCAGAACAGTGAGACCGCGGGCGTCGGCGGCCCGGTGCTCGTCCAGGACCAGCTCCTCCTGGAGAAGCTGGCCCACTTCAACCGTGAGCGCATTCCGGAGCGTGTCGTGCACGCCCGCGGTGCCGGTGCCTACGGCACCTTCACGGTCACCGCCGATGTCACCAAGTACACGCGTGCCAAGTTCCTCTCCGAGGTCGGCAAGCAGACCGAGGTGTTCCTGCGGTTCTCGACCGTGGCCGGCAACCTCGGTGCCGCGGACGCCGTCCGCGACCCGCGTGGCTTCGCGGTGAAGTTCTACACCGAAGAGGGCAACTACGACCTCGTCGGCAACAACACCCCGGTGTTCTTCATCAAGGACGCCATCAAGTTCCCCGACTTCATCCACACCCAGAAGCGCGACCCGTACACGGGCAGCCAGGAGGCGGACAACGTCTGGGACTTCTGGAGCCTGTCGCCCGAGTCGACGCACCAGGTGACCTGGCTGTTCGGCGACCGCGGCATCCCGGCGTCGTACCGCCACATGGACGGCTTCGGGTCGCACACCTTCCAGTGGAACAACGAGGCCGGCGAGGCCTTCTGGGTCAAGTACCACTTCAAGACGGACCAGGGGATCAAGAACCTGACCGCCGAGGAGGCCGAGATCCTCGCGGGCAAGGACCCGACTCCCACCAGCGGGACCTGCGCGAGGCCATCGAGCGCGGCGAGTACCCGTCGTGGACCGTCGGCGTGCAGATCATGCCGGTGGCCGAGGCGGCGACGTACCGCTTCAACCCGTTCGACCTGACCAAGGTCTGGCCGCACGCGGACTACCCGGTCATCGAGATCGGCAAGCTGGAGCTCAACCGCAACCCGCAGAACATCTTCGCCGAGGTCGAGCAGTCGATCTTCTCCCCGGCGCACTTCGTGCCCGGCATCGGCCCGTCCCCGGACAAGATGCTCCAGGGCCGCCTCTTCGCGTACGGCGACGCCCACCGCTACCGCGTCGGCATCAACGCCGACCACCTGCCGGTGAACCGCCCGCACGCCACCGAGGCGCGCACCCACGCCCGGGACGGCTTCCTGTACGACGGCCGCCACGGCGGCGCGAAGAACTACGAGCCGAACAGCTTCGGCGGCCCGTTCCAGACGGACAGGGCGCTGTGGCAGCCGGTCGCGGTCGACGGCGGCACGGGCAACCACGAGGCGCCCTCGCACGCCGAGGACAACGACTTCGTCCAGGCCGGCAACCTCTACCGCCTGATGTCGGAGGAGGAGAAGGAGCGCCTGATCGGCAACCTGGCGGGCTCCATCTCCCAGGTCTCGCGCGAGGACATCATCGAGCGCGCGATCAACAACTTCCGCCAGGCGGACGGCGACTTCGGCAAGCGGCTGGAGGCCGCGGTCCAGGCCCTGCGCGGCTGACGCATCCAGCACTGGACCGCTTGTCGTGGCGGCGGGCCGGATCCCCTTCGACGGGGTCCGGCCCGTTTCGCGTTTCCTCGGGGACGGTCTGGACGGGGCTGGACCGGTCCGGGCGGGCCTGGACCGGTCCGGGCGGGGCTGACCGGTCCGGGCGGGTCAGGCCGGGATCTGCTGGGCCTCGCGGGCCCGCTGCCGAACCGGTGCCCAGCAGCGGATGATGTCGCGGACGGAGACGATGCCGGCCGGCTCGCCGCGGTCCAGCACCACGAGGTGGCGGAAGCCGCCGTGCGCCATGGCCGAGGCCGCCTCCTCCAGGGTCCAGGTCGGGGCGGCGAACACGACGTCGTTGGTGGTGTGGGCGTGGGTGCGTTCGGCGTCCGGGTCCTCTCCCAGACCGACGGAGTTGAGGATGTCGCGTTCGGTGAGGATGCCGATGCCGCCGGCGTCGGGGTCGTGGACGACGGCCGCGCCGACCCGGCGGGCGGACATCAGGGCGGCGGCCTGGCGGAGGGTGTGGTCGGGGCCGATGGTGAGGACGACCTTGCTCATGGCGTCGCGGACGAGCATGAAGAGAGCCACCTCCTAGGGAACCCTGCGTTCGTGCAAGGATTCACAAGTTCACAAGTGGGGGACTCTCAGGGTGGCAGGTAAAGCGGGGGTCAACAAGAGGCCGGGCAGCGCCCGGTGGGCGCCGCCGCCTCAGCGCCGCGGGCCGAGGTGGGCGAGCAGGTCGTCGTGGAGCAGGCCGTTCGACGCGGCCGCGTTGCCGCTGTGCGGGCCGGGGCGGCCGTCGAGGCCGGTGAAGGTGCCGCCGGCCTCGGTCACCACGATCGCGTTGGCGGCCATGTCCCACAGGGACAGTTCCGGTTCGGCGCAGATGTCGACCGAGCCCTCGGCGACCATCATGTACGGCCAGAAGTCGCCGTACGCGCGCGTGCGCCACACCTGGCGGGTCAGGTCCAGGAAGCCGTCCAGCCGGCCCTGTTCCTCCCAGCCGGAGAGGGAGGAGTAGGCGAAGGAGGCGTCGGACAGCCGGGAGACGCGCGAGACCTGGAGCCGGGTGGCCGAGGTGAGGTTGCGGCCCGAGAAGGCGCCGTTGCCCTTCGCGGCCCACCAGCGGCGGCCCAGGGCGGGCGCGGAGACCACGCCGACGACGGGCTGGTAGCCGCCCTCGGCCGCTTCCATCAGGGCGATCAGCGTGGCCCAGACGGGGACGCCCCGGACGTAGTTCTTGGTGCCGTCGATGGGGTCGATCACCCAGCGGCGGGGGCCGGTGCCCTCGACGCCGTACTCCTCGCCGAGGATCGCGTCCCTGGGGCGGGCGCGGGCCAGCTGGCCGCGGATCAGTTCCTCGGCGGCCTTGTCGGCCTCGCTCACCGGGGTCATGTCCGGCTTGGTCTCGACCTTGAGGTCGAGGGCCTTGAAGCGGTCCATCGTCGCCGCGTCGGCGGCGTCCGCGAGGACGTGGGCGAGGCGGAGGTCGTCGAGGTAGTCCGGCATGCGGCAACGCTATCGGGTGGGGACGGGCGGGGCCAGCAGGGGCCGGGGCCGGGCGCGGTGCGGTGCGGTGCCGGGGTGTAGGGGGCGGGGGGCGGTGCGGGGGCGCGGGCGGCACGAGGCCCGAGGTCGTGGGGCGCGGACCCTTGACACTCCCTCCGGCCCCGTCAACTCTGTGCGCAGAGCCGCTCGCCCGAGGGAGGCGATCATGCCTGCAGCGCGGGAATCCCTGCTCGACGCCGCCTACACGGCGCTGGCGCGCCGGCCGTGGTCCGCGGTGCGGATGGTGGACGTGGCCGCGTCGGCCGGAGTGTCCCGGCAGACCCTCTACAACGAGTTCGGCAGCAAGGACGGGCTCGCGCGGGCGCTCGTGCGCCGGGAGGCCGACGGCTACCTGGCCGGCGTCGAGCGTGCCCTCGCCGCCGCCGGCGGTGACATCGGGGACCGGCTCGCCGCGACCGCCGAGTGGACGACGGCCGCCGCCCGGGAGAACGCGCTGGTGCGCGCCCTGCTCACCGGCTGCTGGAGCGAGCGGCTGCCCGCGCCCTCGCTGACCGGCGTGCCGTCCTCCTCCGCGGTCCCGGCCCAGCGCCGGGCCGACGGGCCGCTGCCCTCGCCGGGCGAGCTGGTGGGTCTCGTCCGCGACCGTGCCGTGGCCGCGCTGTCCGGGCCCGGCACCTCCCGGCCCGACCTCGCCGAACTGGCCCGCACCTGTGAACTGGCGGTCCGTCTCGCGCTGTCCTGCGTCGCCGCCCCGCCGGACGAAGGGGGCGTCGCCGACGTCGTACGCGGTGCCCTGCCGCGGCAGCCGGCCGGCCGGCACCCGTGAGCCGGCCGGCGCCACGGCGATCGGATGAGAGCGCCGGAGCGCTGCGGCCCGGTCAGTGCGCCGAGCCCGACAGCTGGAGGCCGATCACACCGATGATGACCAGGCTGATCGAGACGATCTTGAGCGTGGACACCAGGTCGCCGAGGAAGACCATGCCGTAGATCGCGGTGCCCGCCGCGCCGATGCCGGTCCACACCGCGTAGGCGGGGCCGACGTCGAGGCGCTTCAGGGCGAGGGTCAGCAGACCGAAGCTGCCCAGTGCGAAGGCGGCGAACGCGATCGTGGGCCACAGCCGGGTGAAGCCGTGCGACAGCTTCAGGCACACGGCGAAACCGGTCTCGAGCAACCCGGCCACTATGACCAGCAGCCACGCCATGTGTTGTCCTCCCGTGGTGTCACGTTCCGTGACCGCTTGCTCAGGATTCTTCCGGCTCGGTGCGATTATGCACTTACCGGTCCCCTGCCACGGCAAACAACGCGAAGCTCGCGCCCCTTCCTCGATGAAGCGACATCCTCGTCGAAGCGAACTTCCGTGCCGAAGCGCCGAAGCGCCCACGCGCGAAGCGCCCACGCGGACTTCCGTGCCGAGCGGCTTCCTCGACGGCGCCGCGCGGCCCGGTCAGTCGCCTTCCGTGCGCTCCCGTGTCGCCAGCAGCCGGCGCAGGGAGTAGAGGCGGGCCGGATCGGCGTGGCCCTCGGTCACCCACGCGTCCAGCGCGCAGTCGGGCTCGTCGTGGCTGCACGCGCGCGGACAGCCCGCCGTGCCGGGCTCCAGGTCGGGGAAGGCGTGGATCACCCGCGACGGATCGACGTGGGCCAGTCCGAAGGACCGGACGCCGGGCGTGTCCACGACCCAGCCGTCCTCGCCGGCCAGCGGCAGCGCCAGCGCCGAGGTCGTCGTGTGCCGGCCCCGGCCCGTCACCGCGTTGACGTGGCCCGTCGTGCGCCGCCGCTCCTCGGGCACCAGCGCGTTGACGAGCGTCGTCTTGCCGACGCCCGAGTGGCCGACGAACGCGGTGACCTTGCCGGCCAGATGCTCGCGCACCCGGTCGGCGGCGCCGCCGTCGTCCAGTTCCTCGCGGCTGGTGACGACGTACGGGATGTCCAGCGCGCCGTACAGCTCCAGCAGTGCGTCCGGCGGGGCCAGGTCCGACTTGGTCATCACCAGCAGCGGGGCCAGCCCGCCGTCGTACGCCGCGACCAGACAGCGGTCGATCAGCCGCGGGCGGGGCTCGGGGTCGGCCAGCGCCGTGACGATCGCGAGCTGGTCGGCGTTGGCCACGACGACCCGCTCGTACGGGTCGTCGTCGTCGGCCGTGCGGCGCAGCACCGACGTCCGCTCCTCGATGCGGACGATCCGCGCCAGCGTGTCCTTCTTGCCGGACAGATCACCGACCAGCGCCACCCGGTCGCCGACGACCGCGGCTTTGCGGCCCAGTTCGCGGGCCTTCATCGCCATGACCACCCGGTCCTCGACGAGGCAGGTGAGCCGGCCCCGGTCGACGGTGAGGACCATGCCCTCGGCGGCGTCCTCGTGCTTGGGCCGGATGTGGGTCCGGGGCCGGTTGCCCTTGCGGTTGGGGCGGGAGCGGATGTCGTCCTCGTCGGTGTGCTTGCCGTAGCGGCGCATGGCGCTGTTCCCCTATGCCCCGAGCATCCCGGTCCACAGCTCGGGAAGTCCGGCAGCGTCTTCGCCGTGGTGGCCACGTTCTCGATCTTCACTCCCTCGACCGCGAGGCCGATGATCGCTCCGGCGGTCGCCATGCGGTGGTCCTCGTAGGTGTGGAAGATCCCGCCGTGCAGGGGGCGCGGGCGGATGTGCAGGCCGTCGGCGGTCTCGGTGACGTCGCCGCCGAGTTCGTTGATCTCCTTGGTGAGCGCGGCCAGACGGTCCGTCTCGTGCAGGCGCAGGTGGGCGACACCGCGCAGCGTCGAGGGGGAGTCCGCGAGGGCGGCGACGGCCGCGATGCCCGGGGTCAGCTCGCCGACCTCGCCCAGGTCCACGTCGATGCCGTGCACGGCACCCGATCCGGTGAAGACCAGGCCGTAGTCGGTCAGTTCGCAGGAGCCGCCCATCTCGGTGAAGATCTCGCGCAGCCGGTCGCCGGGCTGCGTGGTGCGCGCCGGCCAGTCGGGGACGACGACCTTGCCGCCGGTCACCAGCGCCGCGGCCAGGAACGGCTGGGCGTTGGACAGGTCCGGCTCGATGGTCAGGTCCCGGCCGAGCAGCGCGCCCGGCGTCACCCGCCACACGTTGGGCTCGCCGCCGGACTCCGGGGTGTCGACCTGCGCGCCGACCGAGCGCAGCATGTCCACCGTCATCCGGATGTGCGGCATCGACGGCAGGGTCTCACCGGTGTGCCGGACCTCGACGCCCTGGTTGAAGCGCGGACCGGACAGCAGCAGCGCCGAGACGAACTGCGACGACGAGGAGGCATCGATCTCCACCGGGCCGCCGTCCAGGGCGCCGCCGCCGTGCACGGTCATCGGCAGCGCGCCGCGCCCGTCGTCGTCGATCCGGGCGCCCAGGGCCCGCAGCGCGTCGATCACACCGTGCAGGGGGCGCTCGTACGAACGGGGGTCGCCGTCGAACCGCACGGGGCCGTCGGCCAGCGCGGCGACCGGCGGCAGGAACCGCATCACCGTGCCCGCGTTGCCGACGTCGACGGTGGCCGGGCCGCGCAGGCCCGCCGGGATCACCCGCCAGAACTCACCGGTGCCGTCCGGGCCGACGCCCTCCTCGATGCCGACGCCCATCTCCCGCAGGGCCCCGGCCATCAGCAGCGTGTCCCGGGAGCGCAGCGGGCGGCGCAGCCAGCCCGGCTCGGAGGCGAGGGCCGCCAGCACCAGGGCGCGGTTGGTGACCGATTTGGACCCCGGCACGTGGACCGTCGCGTCGACGGCTCCGCTCGCGTGCGGGGCGGGCCAGAGGGCGGTGTCTGCGGGGTTCGAGGCCATGGCCCCACTTTAGTGGCTGGGGACGACCGGAGATCTTGATCAAAAGTGGCGGAACCCGACCGGAAGGGCGGGTTTCCGCTCGCGCGGCCCGCCCGCGCGGACCGGCGAGACACCCGTGGAGCCCCAGCGGCCGGCGCCACCCGCCGATCAGCTGGAGCCCCAGCGGCCGGCGTCACCCGCCGATCAGCTAGAGCCCCAGCAGCCAGCGGCCCCCGCCGATCAGCGAGCACAGCGACACGGCGTGGAACAGGAAGAACCAGACGCCGGCCGGCGCGTGCGTCAGCCGCGCCAGCTGGTCGGCGTCGGAGTCGCCCGCGCCGCCGCGGGCCCGCTTGGCCTGGAGCTCGAACGCCGGGCGCACCCCGCCGAGCAGCAGGAACCACACCACCGCGTACGCGAACGCGGCCTGCACCTGGGGTCCGGCCAGCCAGGACACCAGGACGAACGTGCCGCCGGTGAGCACGACCGTCAGTGCCCGTAGGCGTTGCGGATCATCACCAGCAGGGCCACGAGCAGCGCGGTCGCCAGCCACAGCAGGAGCGTGATCCGTCCCGAGGCCAGCAGGGCGGCGCCGCCCAGGCCCAGCAGCGGGGGAGCGGTGTAGCCGGACGCCGCGGTCAGGATCATGCCGAGGCCGTAGGGCTTGCCCCGGCTGACGGTCAGGCCGCTGGTGTCCGAGTGCAGGGTGATCCCGGTCAGCGTGCGCCCGGTGAGCAGCGCCACCAGGCCGTGGCCGCCCTCGTGGGCGATGGTGACGGCGTTGCGGGCTATCCGCCAGGGGCGTGCGGCACGACGACGGCCAGCGCGGCGACCAGGGTCGCGATCACCACCCACAGGTCGGGATCGGGCTGGGTGCCGGTGATCTCGCCCAGAGCGAGGTGGCTGTGGTGCTGTCCATATGCGGTGAGGGCCCCTCCGGTCGCGTGGGATCTGGCAGTGTTGCACGCATGTGCGGACGGTATGCAGCGAGTCGCAGGCCCGAGGATCTCGCGGGATCTTCGAGATCGAGAAGTGGGAGCCCGAGGAGACCCTGGAGCCCGACTACAACGTGGCTCCGACCAAGGAGGTCTACGCCGTCCTGGACCGCCCCCTCAGGGACGCCCCGACCCGCGCCCGGTTCGCCAGCTGCGGAAGCTGAAGTGGGGCCTGGTCCCGTCGTGGGCCAAGACGCCCGAGGGCGCCGCCCGGATGATCAACGCGCGCGCGGAGACCGTGCACGAGAAGCCGTCGTACCGCCGGGCCTTCGCCACCCGGCGGTGCATCCTGCCCGCCGACGGCTACTACGAGTGGGTCACCGGCGAGCAGGAGCGCGACCTGGAGGTCGAGGGCCGCAGGAAGCGCCCGCGCAAGCAGCCGTACTTCGTGACGCCGGCCGACGGGTCGGTGTTCGCGATGGCGGGCCTGTACGAGTTCTGGCGGGACCGGACGCTGCCCGACGACCACCCCCTGGCCTGGTGGGTGACCTGCTCGGTGATCACCACCGAGGCCGAGCGGACGCCGCTCGCGGTCGCACCGCCCGAGGGGCCCGGGTCGCTGGCCGACATCCACCCCCGGATGCCCCTGATGCTGACCCCGGACCGGTGGGACGCGTGGCTGGACCCGGCGCGCACCGACGCCGACGACCTGATGCCGCTGCTGGCACCCCCGCCGGCCGGGCTGATGCGGGCGTACCCGGTGGCCACCGCCGTCAGCAACGTCCGCAACAACGGCCCGGAGCTGCTGAAGGAGCTGGAGGGCCCGGAAGAGGGCACACTCTTCTGACGTGACCAGCGAGACATCCGCAAGCAGCGACACCTCCGGGACCGTCGAGGTCGTCGAGACGGACGCCGGGCCCGCCCGCATCACCTGGCACCCCGCGCCGGACGCCCGGCTGGTGCTGGCCGTGGGCCACGGCGCCGGCGGCGGCATCGAGGCCCGCGACCTGCGCGCGATCGCCCGGGTGCTGCCCGCCCACGGGGTGACCGTCGCCCTGGTCGAGCAGCCGTGGCGGGTGGCCGGCAAGAAGCTGGCGCCCGCGCCCAAGACCCTGGACACCGGCTGGCGCGGGGTGTGGCCGGCGCTGACCGGGCCCGGACTGCCGGTGGTCTCCGGAGGCCGCAGCGCCGGCGCCCGCGTCGCCTGCCGCACCGCCGCCGAGCTGGGCGCCCGCGCCGTCCTCGCCCTCGGCTTCCCGCTCCACCCACCGGGCAGGCCGGAGAAGTCCCGCGCCGGGGAACTGCTCGGTGCCGGGGTGCCCACCCTCGTCGTCCAGGGCGGCAACGACCCGTTCGGAAAGCCGGAGGAGTTCCCCGAGGGGCCCTACGAACTGGTCGAGGTAGCCTACGGCGACCACGGCTTCGCCGTACCGAAGCGCGCCCCGGCCGGCCAGGACGAGGCGCTCGCCGTGATCACCGACGCCGTCGTCGCATGGACCGGGTCACTCGGATGAACCCCCGGGAATGACCCGGGACCCCGCCGCGTTGTGCCGGACGTACGTTGCCGAAAGCCTCAGCACCGACGCCGTGGGAGAGGAAGTCCGCCGCATGGGTTCGATCTACTGCCCGAGCCGCAGCAGCCGCACCGACCTGGACTGGACGGTGCTGCACGCGGCGAAGACCGCTCCTATTCGAGCGGCGGGCGGGCCGGATCGTCGTCTATCCTCCGATTCTGGCGGGACCGCCATCGGTTCCGCGCAGACTCTGGAGGAGGTGGGTCCGGTCACCGGTACCGACGCAGGGACCGACAACGGCCAGGCGGAGCAGCCCGAGGGCCGGGGCGCGAGCACGGAGTCGACCGCGGAGCGCAGCGCGCGCTTCGAGCGGGACGCGCTCGAGTTCCTCGACCAGATGTACTCGGCGGCCCTGCGCATGACGCGCAACCCCGCCGACGCCGAAGACCTGGTGCAGGAGACCTACGCCAAGGCGTACGCGTCCTTCCACCAGTTCCGCGAAGGCACCAACCTCAAGGCGTGGCTGTACCGGATCCTCACCAACACCTTCATCAACTCGTACCGCAAGAAGCAGCGTGAACCGCAGCGCAGCGCGGCCGAGGAGATCGAGGACTGGCAGCTCGCCCGCGCCGAGTCGCACATGTCGACGGGTCTGCGCTCCGCGGAGTCGCAGGCGCTGGACCACCTGCCCGACTCGGACGTGAAGGAAGCGCTGCAGGCCATCCCCGAGGAGTTCCGCATCGCCGTGTATCTCGCGGACGTCGAGGGCTTTGCCTACAAGGAGATCGCGGACATCATGGGGACACCCATCGGTACGGTGATGTCCCGGCTGCACCGGGGCCGCCGTCAGCTGCGCGGCATGCTCGAGGACTACGCGCGCGAGCGCGGACTGGTCCCGGCCGGTGCCGGAGAGTCGAACGAAGCGAAAGGCTCGGGCTCATGAGCTGCGGAGAGCCGCACGAGACGGACTGCAGTGAGGTCCTGGACCACCTGTACGAGTTCCTCGACAGTGAGATGCCGGACGTCGATCGCGAGAAGTTCCAGCACCACTTCGAGGAATGCTCGCCGTGCCTGGAGAAGTACGGCCTGGAGCAGGCCGTGAAGAAGCTGGTCAAGCGGTGTTGCGGGCATGACGACGTGCCGGGCGACCTGCGGGCCAAGGTCATGGGGCGGATCGACCTCATCCGCTCCGGGCAGGCCGTGCCCGAGCACGACGTCACGGCGTCCCCGGCGGCGCCCCAGGAGTCGTAGCCCTCTTCCGGGCCCCTTCACCCGAACGTGCTAATCCGCGGGTTATCGGCCCGCGTCGCTCCCGTGCGTCCCTAGGCTCCGGTACCGGACGGACCGGCCGGGGGAGGGGCACATGGAGGCGATACCGACCCGGGCGCGTGTCTACGTCGCCGGTGTCGCCGCCGCCGCCCTGGCCTGCCTGCATCCGCTGCCGATGCTCCACACGCCCTGGTGGGCGGTGCTGTCGCTGTCCGCGGTCTACGCCGGCTGCGAGCACGCCGCACGGCGGCGCTCCGTCGGGACCTGCTACCCCGTCCTGCTCGCCGGAGCCTTCCTGCTGCCCCCGCCGGCCGCCGCGCTCGTCCCGCTGCCCGGGGCACTGCTGTCCCCCGTGGCCGAGGGGCGTCCGGACTGCGCCGGATCTGGCGGGCCGCACAGCTCGCGCTCGCCGTGTGGGCCGCGGCCCGGGTGCACTGGGAACTCGGCGGGCGCGACGCCGTCGTCGCACCCGACTTCCCGTACGCGCTGGTGCCCGCCGGTGCCGCGGTGCTCGCCTTCTGCCTGGTGCTGACCGTCCTCGACGGCGGCATCCTGGCGCTGGCGGAACGCGTGCCCGTGCGGCGGGCGTGGCGCGGACTGCTCGGGCGCTCGCTCGGCCCGGTCGCCGTGCACGGGCTCGCCGGGCTGATGATGGCCGTGCTGTGGCGCAGCCCGTTCGGGCCGGTCGCCGCGCTGCTGGTGCTGCTGCCGATGTGCGTCGCCTGGTGGGCGTTCGCCCAGTACAACCGGGAACAGGCCGCGCACCAGGCGACCATCCGCGCGCTCGTGCAGGCCGTCGACATCAAGGACGGCTACACCCGCGGGCACAGCGAGCGGGTCGGCCAGGCCTCCATGATGATCGCCCGCGAGCTGGGCATGGACGACGAGCGGGTGGAGATGCTCCGCTTCGCCGGGATCCTGCACGACGTGGGCAAGCTGGGCGTCCCCACCCGCCTGCTGCGCAAGGACGGGCCGCTCACCCCGGAGGAGCGGCGGATCATCGAGCTGCACCCCGAGTACGGGCACGAGATGGTGCGCGGCATCCGCTTCCTCGGCGAGGCCCGCGCCGCCGTGCTGCACCACCACGAACGGCTGGACGGCAGCGGCTACCCCTACGGCCTGGTCGGCTCCCAGATACCCGAGTCGGCCCGGGTGGTGGCCGTCGCCGACGCCTTCGACGCGATGACGTCCACCCGCTCCTACCGCAGGGCACGGCCCGTCGCGGCGGCCCTGGAGGAGCTCCAGCGGTGTGCAGGCGCCCAGTTCGACCCCGGATGGTCGCCGCCCTGGTGCGGTCGCTGGGCAGGTACGGCTGGCACCCGAAGGTGACGGCCGACGACACGGACACCGGCCCCGTGGTGCCGCCGGCCAGGCCCGGCGCCGGCCGCCGGGACAGCGTCGGACGGGGCGCGCCATGACGGCGCCGCGCAGCGTGCTCGTGCCCTCGGCGGTCCACCTCGGCGCGGGCACCGTCGCCCTCGGCTGCCTCGCCGGTGTGCTGTGGACCGGCCTCGCCGAGCGCCCCGTGGCGCTGGCCTTCGGCGCGCTGATCGCGCTCGGCGAGCTGACCCGGCGCCCCGGCGCCGAGGTCCGGGAGGCCGCACCGCTCGGCACCGCCGCCGCGCTGTCGTACGCCCTGCTCGGCGAGAACGCCGGGCGGCCCGCCGGGCACGGCGTCGCCCAGACCGTCGCCGTGGTGCTCGCCGCCTCGCTGCTCGGCAGCGTGCCGCACATCGCCCGGGGCCGCGGCTCCAGCCTCGACCACCTGGCGCGCCGGGTGCTGACCGTCGCCTTCGCCGCCGTGTGCTTCCGGCCGCTGTGCCAGGCGGGCGCCTTCACCGGCCTCGACGGCCCCGCCTACGCGCTGCTGCTGCTCGTCCTGCTCACCCTGACCGCGCTGTGCGACGCCGTGCTGGCGGCCGCGCCGCAGCACGCCCGCACCGGCTGGCCGTTCGGCCCGCTGCTGCGCGAGGAGCTGCGGAGCATGGGCGGGATCACCTCCGCGGTGTGCGCCACCGGCGCGGTGATGGCGCTCGCGGTGGCCGTCGTCGGGCTGTGGGCGCTGCCCGTCTTCTCCGTGCCGCTGATCCTCACCCAGCTGTCCTACCGGCGCTACGCCGCCGTCCGCGCCACCTACCGGCAGACCATCGCCTCGCTGGCCCGGGCCACCGAGATCGCCGGGTACACGCCGACCGGGCACGCCCGGCGCGTCGCCGAGCTGAGCGCCGCCGTCGGACGCGACCTGGGACTGTCCGGCCCCGAGCTGACGGTGCTGGAGTACGCGGCCCTGATGCACGACATCGGCCAGCTCAGCCTGGTCGACCCGGTCCCGGCGGGCGCCACCGCGGCCCTGCCCGCCGCCGAACAGCGCCGGATCGCGCTGCTCGGCGGCGCCGTCGTCCGCCAGACCGGCGTCGACCCCGCCGTCGCGGTCGTCGTCGAGCGGCAGGCCGACCCCTACCCCGAGCAGCCGGTCGCCGCGCGCATCGTGCGGGCGGTGAACGCCTACGAGGAGAAGGCACGGGACGCCGGGCCCGGCGGCGCCCTCGCGGTGCTGGAGGAACTGCGGCTGGGCACCGCCGGCGACTACGCTCCCGACGTCGTGGAATCCCTGGCCCGGGTGCTGTCCCGGGGCTGTCTTACGTCCCGTGCGACTGGGTAACCCATGGGTAATGAGCGCCCTTCCAGTCGTACATGGTTTGATGCGCAGGAGAGGGTGTCCGGGGGCGCAGAAAGGCACAGCCAGCCCACTGAACGGAACTGGCAGGCGGGAATCGTGAGGATCTTCGGCAAGGGACGGCACCGGCCCTCCGCCTCCTGGCGGCAGGCCACCGACCGCGCGTTCACGCTGATCGGCGACGGACGCTACGAGGACGCGGGGGCCCTGCTGACGCGGGCCGCCGATCTGGAGCCCTGGCTGTCGGAGTCGTGGTTCAACCTGGCGCTGCTGCACAAGTTCCGGCACGACTGGGAGCAGGCCCGCACGGCCGGTCTGCGGGCCGTGGCGCTGCTCGACCGGGACACCGGCGCGCCCGACTGGTGGAACGTCGGCATCGCCGCGACCGCCCTGCAGGACTGGCCGCTGGCCCGCCGCGCCTGGCAGGCGTACGGGCTGCGGATGCCCGGCGGCGCCACGGACTCCGGTGAACCGGCCGGCATGGAGCTGGGCAGCGCGGCCGTACGGCTGTCCCCGAGGGGGAGGCCGAGGTGGTCTGGGGCCGGCGGCTCGACCCCGCCCGGATCGAGGTGCTGTCGATCCCGCTGCCGTCCTCGGGCGGCGCTGGGGCGAGGTCGTCCTGCACGACGGGGTGCCGCACGGCGAGCGGACCACCGCGGCCGGGCACTCCTACCCCGTCTTCGACGAGATCGAGCTGTGGGCGCCGTCGCCCGTGCCCACCTGGGTGGTGCTGCTGGAGGCGGCCACCGAGGCGGACCGCGACGCCCTGGAGCAACTGGCCGCCGACGCGGGCTTCGCCGCCGAGGACTGGTCGTCGTCCGTGCGGCTGCTGTGCCGGATGTGCTCGGAGTCCCGGATGCCGTCCGACGAGGGCGACGGCGAGCATCTCGACCCGCACGACCACAGCGAGCCGGGGCACCCGGGGCCGCTCGGCCACCGCACCGACGGGCAGCTGTGGGTGCCGGAGCGGGAGTGCGGGGTGGCCGCACCGGCGTCCCTGGTACGGGGGTTGCTGGACGGGTGGGTCGCGGACAGCCCGGACTCCCGTGACTGGCGGGACCTCGAAGAGGTGTGCTGATCTCCCGTGCCGGCGGCGGCCCGTCGTGGCTGGTCGCGCCGTTGCCCGCGCCCCGTGCGGGGGCGCGCAGCCCGTACCCTGTATCCAGCAGCTCAGCCCCGTTTCACTCAGGAAGGCGTACGTCGGTCATGGCGCAGCAGGACACCGATCAGCAGAACGCGGGCGTGCTCCCGGTGGACGACGAGGGGTACGTCATCGACACGGAGGACTGCGAGGAGCGCGAGACGGCGTGGCGTGAGCGCGGCACCTCCCGGCCGATCACGGTGGTCGGCAACCCCGTGCTGCACAAGGAGTGCAAGGACGTCACCGACTTCGGCGAGGAGTTCCAGCAGCTGGTCGCCGACATGTTCGCCAGCCAGCGCACCGCCGAGGGCGTGGGCCTGGCCGCCAACCAGATCGGCGTCGACCTGAAGGTCTTCGTCTACGACTGCCCGGACGACCAGGGCGTCCGGCACGTCGGCGTCGTCTGCAACCCCAAGCTCGTCGAGCTGCCCGCCGACAAGCGCCGCCTGGACGACGGCAGCGAGGGCTGCCTGTCCGTGCCCACGGCCTACGCGCCGCTCGCCCGGCCCGACTACGCCGAGGTGACCGGGCAGGACGAGAAGGGCAACCCCATCAAGGTGCGCGGCACCGGCTACTTCGCACGGTGTTTGCAGCACGAGACCGACCACCTCTACGGGTACCTCTACATCGACCGGCTCTCCAAGCGCGAGCGCAAGGACGCCCTGCGGCAGATGGCCGAGAACGAGCCGCGCTACCCCGTGGTCGCCAACGACTGACCCGTTCCACCGGGGCCCCGCCGGCCCCGCCGACCTCCGTGCGCACGGCGCCCGTCCGGGACTCCCGGGCGGGCGCCGTTCGTCTGCCCGTCGCGTGTTCGATCCCCGTTGCTCTCCCGCTGATCGAAAACCTGTCACACACCAGGAGAATCCCGGCACCTCGGGGTAGTGAATGGAGCAAATCCGTTCCCAGAACGGTCAGTTGTGGTGCTGAATGGGAAGTGCGGGGATACGCAACGGCGCACGCCCCGCTCAGCGGGAGGGGTGCGCCACCGGCGGCTGAGAGGGGTTTGTTCGTGCATGCTTTCTCACACGGCACCACATCGACACCGACGGCGGTCGCAGTACCACCATCGCTCCGTCTGCCCGTGATCGAGGCGGCGTTTCCCCGGCAGCTCCACGAGTATTGGCCGAGGCTCCAGGAGAAGACCCGTACCTGGCTGCTCGAAAAACGGCTGATGCCCGCGGACAAGGTCGCGGAATATGCCGACGGCCTGTGCTACACGGACCTGATGGCCGGCTACTACCTCGGCGCCCCGACGAGGTCCTCCAGGCGATCGCCGACTACAGCGCCTGGTTCTTCGTCTGGGACGACCGGCACGACCGCGACATCGTGCACGGCCGGCACGGCTCCTGGCAGCGGCTGCGCACCAGGCTGCACACGGCCCTCGACTCCCCGAGGACCATCTGCACCACGAGGACGCGCTGGTCGCGGGGTTCGCCGACAGCGTCCGCCGGCTGTACTCCTTCCTGCCGGCCACCTGGAACGCCCGGTTCGCCCGGCACTTCCACACGGTCATCGAGGCGTACGACCGGGAGTTCCACAACCGCACCCACGGCATCGTCCCGGGCGTGCAGGAGTACCTGGAGCTGCGCCGGCTCACCTTCGCGCACTGGATCTGGACCGACCTGCTCGAGCCGAGCGCGGGCTGCGAACTCCCGGATCCGGTGCGCAAACACCCGGCCTATCGGCGGGCCGCGCTGCTGAGCCAGGAATTCGCCGCCTGGTACAACGACCTGTGCTCGCTGCCCAAGGAAATCGCGGGCGACGAGGTGCACAATCTCGGAATCAGTCTCATCACCCATGAGGGGCTGACCCTCGAAGAGGCGATCGTGGAACTCCGGCGGCGCGTCGAGGAATGTATATCCGAATTCCTCGACGCCGAACGCGAGGCCTTACGGTTCGCCGACGAACTCGCCGACGGAACGGTGCGCGGAAAGGAACTGGGCGTCGCGGTGCGCACGTGTGTGGGCAATATGCGGAACTGGTTCAGTTCCGTCTACTGGTTCCACCACGAGTCCGGCCGGTACATGGTCGACGCCTGGGACGACCGGTCCACGCCCCCGTACGTCAACAACGAAGCGGCAGGTGAGAAATGACCGTCGAGTCCGCACACCCCGGTACCCGGGACGGCCGGACGGCCGTGCTGCGCGAACCGCCCCTGGCGGGCGGCGGCGTCCCGGTCCTCGGTCACGGCTGGAGGCTGGTGCGCGATCCGCTGGCCTTCATGGCCCAGCTCCGCGACCACGGGGACGTCGTCCGGCTCCGGCTCGGCCCGAAGACGGTGTACGCCGTGACCACGCCGGCCCTCACCGGGGCCGTGGCGCTGAGCCCGGACTACATCATCGCCGGGCCCCTGTGGGAGTCCCTGGAGAGCCTGCTCGGCAAGGAGGGCGTGGCCACCGCCAACGGCCCGCTGCACCGGCGCCAGCGGCGCACCATCCAGCCCGCCTTCCGGCTCGACGCCATCCCCGCCTACGGGCCGATCATGGCGGAGGAGGCGTACGCGCTCGTGGAGCGCTGGCGCTCCGGCGAGGTGCTGGACGTCACCGCGGAGTCGTTCCGGGTGGCCGTCCGGGTCGCCGCCCGCTGCCTGATGCGCGGCAGCTACATGGATGCCCGCGCCGAGCGCATATGCACCGCGCTCGCCACCCTCTTCAGCGGCATGTACCAGCGCATGGTCGTCCCCCTCGGGCCGCTTTATAAGGCGCCGCTCCCGGCCAATCGCGAATTCAACCGGGCGCTGGCCGATTTGCACCTCCTGGTGGACGAGATCATCGCCGACCGCCGGGCAAGTGGTCAAAAGCCGGACGATTTGCTGACGGCTTTGCTGGACGCCACGGACGAGAATGGCGAGCCCATCGGGGAACAGGAGATCCACGACCAGGTCATCGCGATACTCACCCCCGGAAGTGAAACCGTCGGTTCCACGATCATGTCCCTGCTTCTGGTTCTCACCGAGCACCCGGAACTCGGGGACAAGATCCGGGACGAGGTGAAAACGGTCGTGGGCGACCGGCCGGTCGCATTCGAGGACGTGCGAAAGCTGACGTACACCGCGAATGTGGTCGTCGAGACCATGCGGCTGTATCCGGCGGTGTGGATCCTGACGCGGCGCGCGGTCACCGAGACGGAACTGGGCGGCTACCGCATTCCGGAGGGCGCGGACCTCATCTACAGCCCGTACGCCATCCAGCGGGATCCCAGGTCGTACGACCGGAACGAGGAGTTCGACCCCGACCGGTGGCTGCCGGAGCGGGCCAAGGACGTGCCCAGGTTCGCGATGAGCCCGTTCAGCGTGGGCAACCGCAAGTGCCCGAGCGACCACTTCTCGATGGCCGAGCTGACGCTGATCACGGCGGCGATCGCCGCGAACTACCGGTTCGAGCAGGCACCCGGCTCCGACCCCGGCCGCGCATCGGCATCACGCTGCGCCCCGGCGCCTGATGCTGCGCGCCCTGCCGCGCTGACCGGGCACCGGCGCACGCTCAGGCGGCCTCCGGGCCCTGAACGTGCGCCGGTAGGCGCCCGGTGTGGTCCCGAGCGCGCGGACGAACTGGTGCCGCAGCGCCGCCGCCGTGCCGAACCCGGTCCGCCAGGCGATGGCGTCCATCGTCTCGTCCGTCGCCTCCAGCAGCCGCTGGGCCAGCAGAACCCGCTGCCGCAGGATCCAGCGGTACGGGGTGGTGCCGGTCTCCTGCTGGAAGCGGCGGGCGAAGGTGCGCGGCGACATGTGGGCGCGCTCGGCGAGCTGCTCGACCGTGACCTCCTGGTCGAGGTGCTGCTCCATCCAGGCCAGCACCTCGCCCACGGTGTCGCAGGAGGAGCGGGGCAGGGGCGCTCGATGTACTGCGCCTGCCCGCCGTCCCGGTGCGGGGGCACGACCATCCGCCGGGCGATCCTGTTGGCGACCTCCGTGCCCTGCTCCTTGCGGACCAAGTGCAGACAGGCGTCGATCCCGGCGGCCGTGCCGGCCGAGGTGATCACCGGGTCCTCGTCGACGTAGAGCACGTCCGCCTCGACCGTCGCCCGCGGGAACCGGCGGGCCAGCTCCGCCGCGTGGTGCCAGTGCACGGCGCAGCGCCGCCCGTCCAGCAGGCCGGCGGCGCCCAGCACGAAGACCCCGGAGCACACGCTCAGCACGCGTGCCCCGCGGTCCACGGCCCGGCGCAGGGCGTCCAGCAGCCCGGGCGGGTACTCCCGCCGGGCGTAGTCGCTCCCCGCCGGGACCGCGATCAGGTCGGCCTCCTCCAGCCGGTCCAGGCCGTACGGCGTGGAGACGGTCAGCCCGCCGACGTGGGTGCCCAGCGACGGGCCCTCGGCCGAGACCACGGCGAAGTCGTACACCGGCAGCCCCTCGTCGCTGCGGTCGATGCCGAAGACCTCGCAGACGACGCCCAGTTCGAAGGGGTGCACTCCGTCCAGCAGGACGGTGGCCACGTTCTGCAGCATGCTGCCAGTGTGCCCGCCGATGGCAGAAAATCGAGGTCTTACGGCAGTCCTGCCACTCCCGGTAAGGAGTGACCGGCGCGACAGTGGTGTCATGACCGGAAACCAGATCGAAGCCCTGATCGGAATGCTCGTGACCTTCGGACTCCTCGTCCTCATGGTCCTGCCCTCGGTGATCGGCATCGTGCGCGACCGGCGCATCGACCGACAGCTCAGGCGGGCCCAGGAGGACGACGGAGCGGAGCGGAAGGAGAGGAGGACGCGGACTCAGAAGTCCTCGGACAGGTCGACGGTGCCCTCCACCGCCACCTGGTACGCCGAGGGACGCCGCTCGAAGAAGTTGGTCAGCTCCTGAACCCCCTGGAGCTCCATGAAGGAGAAGGGGTTCTCCGAGCCGTACACCGGAGCGAAGCCGAGGCGCGTCAGGCGCTGGTCGGCGACGCACTCGAGGTACTGCCGCATCGACTCGGTGTTCATGCCCGGGAGGCCGTCACCGCACAGGTCGCGCGCGAACTGCAGCTCGGCCTCGACGGCCTCCTTCAGCATGTCGGTGACCTGCTGCCCCAGCGCGTCGTCGAACAGCTCCGGCTCCTCCTTGCGGACGGTGTCGACCACGTCGAAGGCGAAGGACATGTGCATGGTCTCGTCGCGGAACACCCAGTTGGTGCCGGTGGCCAGACCGTGCAGCAGGCCCCGGCTGCGGAACCAGTAGACGTAGGCGAAGGCACCGTAGAAGAACAGGCCCTCGATGCACGCGGCGAAGCAGATCAGGTTCAGCAGGAAGCGGCGGCGGTCGGCCTGCGTCCGGAGCCGGTCGATCTCCTCCACCGAGTCCATCCACCGGAAGCAGAACTCGGCCTTCTCGCGGATGGAGGGGATGTTCTCCACGGCCGCGAAGGCGGCGGCCCGGTCGTCCGGGTCGGGCAGATAGGTGTCCAGCAGCGTCAGATAGAACTGGACGTGCACGGCCTCCTCGAACAGCTGACGGCTCAGGTAGAGGCGCGCCTCGGGGGAGTTGATGTGCTTGTACAGCGTCAGCACCAGGTTGTTCGCCACGATCGAGTCGCCCGTCGCGAAGAACGCGACCAGCCGGCCGATCAGGTGCTGCTCCGCCGGCGACAGCTTGGCGAGGTCGGCGACGTCCGAGTGGAGGTCGACCTCCTCCACGGTCCAGGTGTTCTTGATGGCGTCCCGGTAGCGCTCGTAGAAGTCCGGGTAGCGCATGGGGCGCAGGGTCAGCTCGAAACCCGGGTCGAGCAGGTTCTGGGTACGGGTGGACATCACTGGCAGGCCTCGCAGGACTCGGGGTTTTCCAGGGAGCAGGCGACCGCCTCGGGTCGGGGCCGCCTGGACGGGGACGGTGGCGCGGGCCGCGCGGGCGATGCGGGTCGCCGGGCGGGAACGCAGGTAGTACGTCGTCTTCAGCCCGGACTTCCAGGCGTAGGCGTACATCGAGGAGAGCTTGCCGATGGTCGGCGTCTCCATGAACAGGTTGAGCGACTGGGCCTGGTCGAGGTAGGCCGTCCGGGCGGCGGCCATGTCGATCAGTGCGCGCTGCGGGATCTCCCACGCCGTGCGGTACAGCCGGCGCACGTCCTCGGGGATCCAGGTGAAGTCCTGCACGGAGCCGTTCGCCTCGCGCAGCGCCTCACGGGTGCGGGCGTCCCAGACGCCGAGCCGCTTGAGGTCGTCCACCAGGTAGGAGTTGACCTGGAGGAACTCGCCGGACAGCGTCTCGCGTTTGAACAGGTTGGACACCTGCGGCTCGATGCACTCGTAGGCACCGGTGATCGAGGCGATCGTGGCCGTGGGCGCGATGGCCAGCAGCAGGGAGTTGCGCATGCCGACGGCCGCGATCCGCTCCCGCAGGGCGGCCCAGCGCTCCGGCCAGGCCGGCTCCACGTCGTAGTGGTCGGGGTGCAGCACGCCGCGCGCGGTGCGGGTCAGCTCCCAGGCCGGGAGCGGGCCGTTGCGCTCGGCGAGGTCCGCCGACGCCTCGTAGGCGGCGAGCATGATCCGCTCGGCGATCCGGGTGGACAGCGCCTTCGCCTCGGGCGAGTCGAAGGGCAGCCGCAGCTTGAAGAAGACGTCCTGCAGGCCCATCGCGCCGAGGCCCACCGGACGCCAGCGGGCGTTGGAGCGGCCCGCCTCCTCGGTCGGGTAGAAGTTGATGTCGACCACGCGGTCGAGGAAGGTGACCGCGGTGCGGACGGCGGCGTCCAGCCGCTCCCAGTCGAGGTCCCCGGCGGCCGGGTCGACGAACGCCCCGAGGTTGACCGACCCCAGGTTGCAGACCGCGGTCTCGCCGTCGCTGGTGACCTCCAGGATCTCCGTGCAGAGGTTGGAGGAGTGGATGACGTGGCCCGGCTCGGCCGTCTGGTTGGCGGTGCGGTTGGCGGTGTCCTTGAAGGTCATCCAGCCGTTGCCGGTCTGCGCGAGGGTGCGCATCATCCGCCCGTACAGCTCCCGGGCGGGCAGCGTCTTGCGGGCGAGCCCCGCCGCCTCGGCCCTGCGGTAGGCGGCGTCGAACTCCTCGCCCCACAGGTCCACCAGCTCCGGCACGTCGGACGGCGAGAACAGCGACCACTGCTCGTCGGCGCTGACCCGGCGCATGAACTCGTCCGGCACCCAGTGCGCGAGGTTGAGGTTGTGGGTGCGCCGGGCGTCCTCGCCGGTGTTGTCCCGCAGCTCCAGGAACTCCTCGATGTCGCAGTGCCAGGTCTCCAGGTAGATCGCGGCGGCACCCTTGCGCCGGCCGCCCTGGTTCACCGCCGCGACCGAGGCGTCGAGGGTCTTCAGGAACGGGACGATGCCGTTGGAGTGGCCGTTGGTGCCCCGGATCAGCGAACCGCGGCCGCGGATGCGGGAGTAGGCCAGGCCGATGCCGCCGGCGTGCTTGGAGAGCCGGGCGACCTGGTGGTAGCGCTCGTAGATCGAGTCCAGCTCGTCCTTGGGGAGTCCAGCAGGTAGCAGGACGACATCTGGGGTGCCGGGTGCCGGAGTTGAACAGCGTGGGGGAGGACGGCAGGTAGTCCAGGCGGCTCATCAGGCCGTACAGGGCGGCCACTTCGTCGACGGACCGCTCGGTGTCGTCCTCGGCGAGGCCGGCGGCCACCCGCAGCAGGAAGTGCTGGGGCGTCTCGACGACCTTGCGGGTGAGCGGGTGCCGCAGCAGGTAGCGGCTGTGCAGGGTGCGCAGCCCGAAGTAGCCGAAGCGGTCGTCGGCGCCGGTGTCGATCAGCGCGTCGAGGCGGTCCGCGTGCCGACGGACGAACGCCGCCGTGCGGTCGGCGATCAGGCCCTCGCGGTGGCCGGTGGCCACGGACCCGGTGAAGGACGTGACGCCCTGGGAAGCCGCCTCGGCGCGGATGGAGACGGTCAGCAGCCGGGCGGCCAGCCGCGAATAGGCGGGGTCCTCCGAGATCAGGCCGGCCGCGGCCTCCGTGGCCAGCTCCCGCAGCTCGCTCTCGTCGGCGTGCGCGGACCGGCCGCGCAGTGCGGCGGCGGCGACCCGGCCGGGGTCGGCGTCGGGGAGGTCGGCGGTCAGCCCGGTCAGGGTGCGCAGCAGCGCGGCACCGGGTCCGTCGGGCTCCTCGGTCGCCGGGACTGAGGCCGGATCGGCTGGCGCGATGGTCACGTGGGGCTCTCCCTCGCTCGGCACGGGGCCTTGCGGAGGGCAGGGGGCAGCTCACGAGCGCGCACGGCGTCGCGTCCACCGGCCCATTCCACGAGGCCCGGACGTCAGGGCACCCGGACCGGACGGCCGGGTGCACTGTCGGCAGGTCCTCGGACTGGACAGGCGTGCGGCACCCGACGGACGTCGGGGCACACGCGAGCACACCGTTGCGGGACAGTTCCGGACTCGCACCGGATTCCCCTGCGGCGACAGCGAGCATGAGCATACATCTTGTGTTGGGTTCCGGTGGCACCCCCAGATGTTGTGTCCCGGTGTGTCGTGCGGTGGTGTCAGAGCGTCAGTTCGTAGGTGATCAGCGTGATGTCGTCGAGGTGCGGGAGCGGGTTCCAGTCCCGCTCCGGGGTCCGGGTGAAGCCCAGGCGTGCGTAGATCCGGTGGGCGGCGTGCATGGTGCGCTGGCTCGACAGCACGATCCGCTCGCAGCCCGCCACCGCCCGCGCCCGGTCCACGCAGGCCCGCACGAGCGCCTCGCCGGCGCCCCGTCCGCGGGCCGCGCGGTCCACCGCGAGCATCCGTATCTCGGCCTCCCCGGGCCCGGCGATGTCCGCCATGACCCCGCCGGACGGCACGAAGGTGACCCCGCCCAGCAGCCGCCCGCCCTCCACGGCGACCAGCACCTCGGCCGCCGCGGCCCGCTTCGCCACGTCCCTCAGCTCACCGAGGTAGGCGTCGCTCTCCCCGAAGTCCAGCAGTCCGTCCTGGAGATAGGCCTGGGCGGTGATCTCGCCGAGGGCGGCGTACTCGGCGGGCTCCGCGTCCCGGATGACGATGTCCATGGTCCCGAGTCTGCCCGAGGGGTACGACAACGGGCCGCCGGTTTTCTCACCGACGGCCCGTGGCCGGCGCCCGAAGGGACGCGGGGTACGGCGCCCCGAAGGGACGCGGGGTACTGCGCGCCGGCCGCGGCGAACCCACGGCCGAAGAGCGCTTCCGGTGCGATCCGCCGCCTAGTGCGACGACCCCGCGGTGGCCGGCGGCAGCTCCACCTGCACGCCCGGGTCGCCCGCGTCCGCCGTGTAGTCCTCCGGCTTGGTCTCGTCCACGCCGTCGGGCGCCTTGACGGCCCGCAGCACGACGGTGAGCACCACGGTGACCACCACGTTCAGCACGAAGGCCGTGAGGCCGATGTAGCCGATCTCCCCGATGCCGGGGATCTCCTTCGAGGAGCCGCCGAAGTGCTTCTGCGTCGGCGAGGAGACCCCGTACGCGGCGAGGGTGCCGTAGACCATGCCGACCGCCCAGCCGGCGAGCAGCGCCCAGCGGTGGAACCAGCGGGTGAACAGGCCGCCGACCAGCGCCGGGAAGGTCTGCAGGATCCAGATGCCGCCCAGCAGCTGGAAGTTGATGGCCACCGTCTTGTCCATGCCCAGGACGAAGACCAGCGCACCCACCTTCACCAGCAGCGACACCAGCTTGGAGACCCGGGTCTCCTCCTCGGCCGTGGCGTCCGGCTTGATGAAGTCCTTGTAGATGTTGCGGGTGAACAGGTTCGCCGCCGCGATGGACATGATGGCCGCCGGCACCAGCGCGCCGATGCCGATCGCCGCGAAGGCCACGCCCGCGAACCAGTCCGGGAACATGTTCTCGAACAGCTGCGGGATCGCCAGCTGGCCGTTCTCCACCTTGACCCCGGCCGCGATCGCCATGAAGCCGAGCAGCGCCAGCATGCCCAGCATCAGCGAGTACAGCGGCAGGATCGTGGTGTTGCGGCGGATCACCTCACGGCTGCGCGAGGACAGCGTCGCGGTGATCGAGTGCGGGTACATGAACAGCGCCAGCGCCGAGCCCAGCGCGAGCGTCGCGTACGTCCACTGGCCCGCCTCGGGCGGCACCAGGCCGCCGTTGCCGGTCTCCGTGAACTTGTCCCGGCCGCGGCGAAGATGTCGTCGAAGCCGCCCAGCTTGATGGGGATGTAGATGATCGCCACGGCGATGACGATGTAGATCAGCGTGTCCTTGACGAACGCGATCAGGGCGGGGGCGCGCAGCCCCGACGAGTAGGTGTACGCCGCGAGCACGCCGAAGGCGATCAGCAGCGGCAGGTCCTTGATGAACCAGTTGGTGTCCTCGCCGCCGCCGATGCCCATCACGTCCAGCACGGCCTGGATGCCGACCAGCTGGAGCGCGATGTACGGCATCGTCGCCAGGATGCCGGTCACGGCCACGGCCAGCGACAGGCCCTTCGAGCCGAACCGGCCGCGCACGAAGTCGGAGGTCGTCACGTAGCCGTGCTTGTGCGAGACCGACCACAGGCGGGGCAGGAAGGTGAAGATCAGCGGGTAGACCAGGATGGTGTACGGGACCGCGAAGAAGCCCGCCGCGCCCGCCGCGTAGATCGCCGCCGGGACGGCGACGAAGGTGTACGCCGTGTAGAGGTCGCCGCCGAGCAGGAACCAGGTGATCCAGGTGCCGAACGAGCGGCCGCCCAGGCCCCACTCGTCGAGGCTGTGCTCGTTCTCGGCCTTGCGCCAGCGCGCGGCGAGGAAGCCCATCACCGTGACGAGCAGGAAGAAGAAGACGAAGACGCCGAGGGCGACGCCGTTGACGCCGTCGTTCACTTGTCGCCACCTCCCCGGCGGGCGCGCTGGTCACGCTGCCAGAGCTTGTAGGCGACCATGGTGAGCGCGGTGGAGACGACCACCCACGCCATCTGGTACCAGTAGAAGAACGGCACGCCGATGAACTGCGGGTCGGTCTTGGCGTACGAACCGACCCACAGCATGGCGACGAACGGTGCGGCGAGGCACAGGCCGATGACGACGCGCATCGGCGTCACCACCGGGCCTCTGTTCGCCTCTGGGGCTTGTGACATCTTGCGGCTCCGTCCCCTCGCTGATCACCTGGTGCGATGCGCAGGCAATGTAGGTGACGGCGTCAGGACAGCGGAACCCCTCGTCCGCATATCGGTCCCGCTCTCCACCGGCTCTCCACGGGCGCGCGGCCGGGGAACCCGTGCGCGGGCGGCCGGGAGGGGCGGCGAACCGCAGGGGCGTCGCTACGGGCGCTCCTCCTGGGGCCGCTTCAGCCGCGCCACGAACTTGTAGCGGTCGCCCCGGTACACCGACCGCACCCACTCCACCGGCCGGCCCTCCCGGTCCACGGAGTGGCGGGAGAGCATCAGCATCGGCAGGCCCACGTCGGTGCCGAGCAGACCGGCCTCGCGCGGGGTGGCCAGCGAGGTCTCGATGGTCTCCTCGGCCTCGGCGAGGTGGACGTCGTAGACCTCGGCGAGCGCGGTGTACAGGGACGTGTACTTCACCAGGGAGCGGCGCAGCGCCGGGAAGCGCTTGGCGCTCAGGTGCGTGGTCTCGATGGCCATCGGCTCGCCGTTGGCCATGCGCAGCCGCTCGATGCGCAGCACCCGGCCGCCGGTGGTGATGTCCAGCAGTCCGGCGAGCCGGTCGTCGGCGGTGATGTAGCCGATGTCGAGCAGCTGCGAGGTGGGTTCGAGGCCCTGGGCGCGCATGTCCTCGGTGTACGAGGTCAGTTGCAGGGCCTGGGACACCTTGGGCTTGGCGACGAACGTGCCCTTGCCCTGGATGCGCTCCAGCCGGCCTTCGACGACCAGTTCCTGCAGGGCCTGGCGCACGGTGGTGCGGGAGGTGTCGAACTCGGCGGCCAGCGTGCGCTCGGGCGGGACGGGGGTGCCCGGTGCCTGCGTCTGCGTCATGTCGAGCAGATGCTTCTTCAGGCGGTAGTACTTGGGCACGCGCGCGGTACGGACGGTCGTCCCACCCTCGTTCTCCGCACTGCTGACGTCGGTGCTCATGCTCTGCCTTCCCGGCTCCGGGTGCCGAAGCGACCGACATCCCACCATCGGCCACGGCTCACATCGTGGCACGGCATCGTACGGGGTGTTCCCGGTGTGTTCCCCGGGTGTTCCCCGCACGCTCCGTGATCCCCTCTGTATACCTCCGGGGCACCCGTTGGTCTAGTCCACCGCGCCGGGCGGGGCGGCGGTACGCGCGTTCGGGTCCGGTCCGCGGAGCGTCGCGGCGTCGGTGGTCCACCCGGCGCCGGCGCGTCCGTTCTGCCGCTTGAGGAATGAAAGGTCCCTGCATATCTCGGTCGCATCACGGACGCCGGGAGCGTGCTTGAACACCCTTGACAGCCCTATTGGTCTGGGCCAAGCTCCCCGTACTGGTCTACACCATTGGTCCAGGTCCCGGCCCCAGAGGCGGTTTACGCGTCGACGCACACCGCGGGGAGCAGGGGGGTTTGTGGCATCCCTGAGGAGGGTGGCGTGAAGCGCAAGCTGATATCCGCGATCGGTGTCGCGGGCATGATGGTCTCGCTCGCGGCGTGTGGGGGGTCCGGCGACGATGCGTCCGGCCAGGACCCGAAGGCCCGCAAGGGCGAACTGACCGTCTGGCTCATGGTCGACGCCCAGAGCAGCTGGCCGGAGCTGGTGAAGCAGGCCAACGCCGACTTCAACAAGAAGTACCCGGGTGTCAAGGTCAACGTGCAGTACCAGCAGTGGGCCGACAAGACCAAGAAGCTCGACGCCGCCCTGTCCGGCGACAAGTTCCCGGACGTGGTCGAGCTGGGCAACACCGAGACGATGACCTACATCCTCAACGGTGCCCTCGGCGAGATCGACCCGAAGAAGTACGACAACTCCGACACCTGGATCAAGGGCCTGAAGGACACCTGCTCCTACGAGGGCAAGATGTACTGCGTCCCCTACTACGCGGGTGCGCGCGTCGCCATCTACAACAAGGACATGTTCAAGGCCGGCACCGGCTCCGACCAGCTGCCGACCACCGAGGCCGACCTGCTCAAGGCGCTCGACAAGGTCCAGGACGAGTACAAGAAGGACAACGCCTTCTCCTCGCTGTACCTGCCGGGCCGTTACTGGTACGCCGCCATGTCCTACGTCGCGGCCTACGGCGGCCAGATCGCCACCTACGACGAGGGCAGCAAGGAGTGGAAGGCCTCCCTGTCCTCGCCGGAGGCGCAGAAGGGCATCCAGCACTTCGTCGACCTGGTCAAGAAGTACAACAAGGGCGACCAGACCAAGGACGAGCAGGACCACGCCAACGTCATGGCCAACGAGAAGGCGGCCCTGATCTACGGCAACGGCTGGGAGTCCGCCAGCGTCGTCGACGGCAAGGCCAACGGCAACCCGAAGCTGGAGGGCAAGATCGCCGTCGCGGGCATGCCCGGACCGAACGGCAAGGCGCTGCCGTCCTTCATCGGCGGTTCGGACCTGGCGACCGTCTCCAAGTCCGACCAGCAGGACCTGGCGCAGGACTGGATCTCGATGTTCACTAACGAGAAGGCCCAGGCCGCCCTCGCCGCCAAGGACATCCTGCCGAACAACACCAAGCAGCTGGAGCCGCTGAAGGCGAAGCCGGAGACGGCCCCGATCGCCAACGCGGTGCCCGACGCGTGGTTCACGCCGATCGCCCCCGGCTGGGCCGCGATCGAGAAGAAGGAGACCCTCGAGACGATGCTGCTCGACATCCTCAAGGGCACCTCGGTCGCCGAGGCCACCAAGGCGGCGGACGCGGAGATCGACTCGATGATCAACGAGGCCGCCTGACCGCGGGCCCGGCCCTCGCCGATCCGACGGATCCTTGCCCGGCCGCCGGCCGGGCAAGGCCGGTCGCGTGTGCCGGCCGCCCGGGGGCGCGTCGGCCACCGCCCAGTCGCAGTTCCTTCGAACGGAAGGCCAGCACAGTGAGTGCCGCCGACATCAAAGCAGCCGAGCCGGAGGTGTCCGCACCGCGGGCGCGCGACGGTGACGGCCCGGCACCGACCACACCCCGGCGGAGCCGGTGGACGAACGGGCCGCTGCTGCCCTACCTGCTGATCGCCCCGGCGGTCGTCGCCCTCGCCGCGGTGTTCGTCTGGCCGCTGATCCAGACCGTGATCATGTCCTTCCAGGACGTCGGCCGCAAGGAGCTGTGGACGGGGGACGCCGCCGAGTGGGTCGGCCTCGAACAGTTCACCAACATCCTCGGAGACGGCGAGTTCTACGACGTCCTGTGGCGCACGATCCTGTTCATGGTGGTGTGCGTCGTCTCCACCATGGCCATCGGGCTCTTCCTCGCCCACGCCATGCAGCGGATGACCAAGGCGGTGCGCCTGCTGCTGACCGGGGCGCTCATCGCGGCCTGGTCCCTGCCGCTGCTCGTCGCCACCTCCATCTTCCGGTGGTTCGCCGACTCCGACTACGGCGTCGCCAACATGGTGCTCACCGAGTACCTGGGCCTGGACTACCAGGGCCACAACTGGTGGCTCGACCCCAAGCAGGGCTTCTTCATGATCGGGGCCGTCGTCGTGTGGGGCGCGGTGCCGTTCGTCGCCGTCACCCTGTACGCGGCGCTGACACAGGTGCCCGCCGAGCTGGAGGAGGCCGCGGAACTCGACGGCGCCGGACGCGTCGGCGTCTTCCGCTACGTGACCTGGCCGGTCATCAAGCCGGTGTTCCAGATGGTCACCACCCTCTCGGTGATCTGGGACTTCAACGTCTTCGGCCAGGTCTTCCTGATGCGCGGCAACAAGCCGGAACCCGAGTACAACCTGCTCGGCCTCTACTCCTACGAGAAGGCCTTCGAGTCCAACTCGTTCAGCCAGGGCGCCGCCATCGCGCTGATCACCGTGCTCCTCCTGTCCGGCGTGGCCGTCTACTACCTGCGCCAGCTGCTCAAGATCGGAGAGGTCGAGTGAGCGACACGACCGTCACCACCGCCCCGGGAGCCACGGCGCCCGCCTACCGGCCCGACCGCAAGAAGCGCAGCCGGCACCTCTACAACGCCGTCGGCGTCGTCGCCTTCGTCGTGATGGCCTTCCCCGTCTACTGGCTCGTGGTCAGCGCCCTGCGTCCCAACGCCGAGATCCGCTCCTACGACCAGAAGCTCTGGCCGACCTCCGTGACGCTGGACAACTTCCGCCGGGCGATCGACGCGCCGAACTTCGGCACCGCCATCCAGTCCAGCCTGATCGTCTGCGTCACCGCCGTCGTCGCGGCGATGGTGCTCTCCACCGTGGCGGCCTTCGCCATCGCCCGCTTCCGGTTCGGCGGCCGCAAGGTCTTCATGATCGTGCTGCTCGTGGTGCAGCTGCTGCCGCCCACGGCCATGCTCATCCCCCTGTACATCCAGCTGAACGACCTCGGGGCGATCAACGAGTACTGGGGCGTCATCGTCATCTACATGGTCTCCACCCTGCCGTTCGCCACCTGGATGATCCGCGGCTTCGTGGTGAACATCCCGCTGGAGCTGGAGGAGGCGGCGATGGTGGACGGCTGCTCGCGCATGGGCGCCTTCTGGCGCGTGGTGTTCCCGCTGCTCGCGCCCGGCCTCGCGGCGGCGTCGATCTTCTCGCTGATCAACGCGTGGAACGAGTACCTCCTCGCCTACATCGTGCTGCAGGACAACGACAAGTACACGCTCAACGTCTGGCTCATGAACTTCACCACCTCCCGCGGAACCGACTACGGCGCGCTGATGGCCGCCTCGACGCTGATCGCGATACCGGTGGTCGCATTCTTCATGATCGTCCAGAAGAAGATGGCCGCCGGCCTCACCTCCGGCGCCGTGAAGGGATGACGTCACCCGTGACGACACTCGCCAGTGGCACCGACACCCTCACGCGCGACGCGCTGACGGTCCTCCAGCCGGGTTTCACCGGCACCACCGCCCCCGACTGGCTGCTGCGCCGGCTCGGCCAGGGCCTGGCCTCCGTCGGCCTGTTCGGGCGGAACATCGCCTCGCCCGAACAACTGGCCGCCCTCACCGCCCAGCTGCGCGCCGAACGCGACGACGTGCTGGTCGCCATCGACGAGGAGGGCGGCGACGTGACCCGGCTGGAGGTGCGCACCGGCTCCTCCTTCCCCGGCAACCACGCGCTCGGCGCGGTGGACGACGTGGACCTGACCCGGGAGGTGGCCGCGGAACTCGGGCGCCGCCTCGCGGCCTGCGGCGTCAACCTCAACTGGGCCCCGTCGGCCGACGTCAACGCCAACCCCGACAACCCCGTGATCGGCGTGCGCTCCTTCGGCGCCGACCCGACCTGGTCGCCCGGCACACCGCCGCCTACGTCACCGGCCTGCAGTCGGCGGGCGTGGCCGCCTGCACCAAGCACTTCCCCGGCCACGGCGACACGGCTGTCGACTCCCACCACGCCGTCCCGCGCATCGACGCCGACGCGGCCCTGCTGACCGCCCGCGACCTCGCCCCGTTCCACGCGGCGATCGCCGCCGGCACCCGGGCCGTGATGAGCGCCCACATCCTCGTCCCCGCCCTGGACCCCGAGCGCCCGGCGACGCTGTCCCGGCGGATCCTCACCGGCCTCCTGCGCGACCAGCTCGGCTACGACGGCCTGATCGTCACCGACGGCATGGAGATGCGGGCCATCTCCGGCACCTACGGCATCGAGCGCGGCAGCGTCCTGGCCGTCGCCGCCGGCGCCGACGCGATCTGTGTGGGCGGCGGCCTCGCCGACGACGAGACCGTGCGGCGGCTGCGCGACGCCCTGGTGGCCGCCGTCCGCGCGGGGGAGCTGCCCGAGGAACGGCTCGCCGACGCGGCGGACCGCGTCCGCCGGCTGGCCCGCTGGGCCACGACCGCCGTCCCGGCCGGCGCGAACCCGGCGGCCGACCACGAGGTCGGCCTGCGCGCGGCCCGCCGCGCCCTGGAGGCCACCGGACTGGCCTCCTTCACGCCGCTCACCGAGGCGCCCTACGTCGCCGCCCTCACGCCGGTCGCGAACATCGCCGTCGGCGACGAGACCCCGTGGGGCGTCGCCGCCGAACTCGCCCGGCTGCTGCCCGGCACGCAGACCGGCGGCTTCGCCGGCGCCGACGCCGGGCGCGCGGTGCTGGAGGCGGCCGGCACGCGCCGCATCGTCGCCGTCGTCCGCGACGAGCACCGCCATCCGTGGATGGCGGCGGCTCTGGACGCCCTGCTGGAGGCCCGCCCCGACACGGTCGTGGTCGAGATGGGCGTGCCCCAGGCCGAGCCCCGCGGCGCGCTGCACCTGGCCACCCACGGCGCCGCCCGCGTCTGCGGCCGCGCCGCGGCGGAGGTCATCGCCGGCGTCTAGGGGGTGTCTCGGCGAGACGCCCCCTGGGGCCGGGCCCCGGGTGCCCCGGCCTCCCCAATACGCCACAGGCGCCGGCCCTCCTCGGGAGGGGGCCGGCGCCTGTGGCTCGCGCGTGCCGGGTCAGATCCCTGCCACTCCGGCTTGTTGGCGTAGGTGTGCCGGAAGTAGTCGGCGAGCTTCAGCTTGGAGGCGGCGGCCTCGTCCACCACGACCGTGGCGTGCGGGTGGAGCTGGAGCGCCGAGGCGGGGCACACCGCCGCGACCGGCCCCTCCACCGTCGCGGCGACCGCGTCCGCCTTGCCCTCGCCGGTGGCCAGCAGCACCAGGTGCCGGGCCTCCAGGATGGTGCCGATGCCCTGTGTGATCACGTGGTGCGGCACCTGCTCGATGTCGCCGTCGAAGAAGCGCGCGTTGTCCACCCGGGTCTGCTCCGTCAGCGTCTTGATCCGGGTGCGGGAGGCCAGCGACGAGCAGGGCTCGTTGAACCCGATGTGCCCGTCCGTCCCGATCCCGAGCAGCTGGAGGTCCACGCCGCCGGCCTCGGCCAGCGCCCTGTCGTAGGCCTCGCACGCCGCCTGGACGTCCGCGGCCGTGCCGTCGGGCCCCATGAACGCGTCCATGCTGATGCCGAGCGGCTCGAGCACCTCGCGGCGCAGCACCGAGCGGTAGGACTCCGGGTGGTCGGCCGGCAGGCCCACGTACTCGTCGAGCTGGGCGATCCGCGCCGCGGAGGTGTCCACGGCACCCGAGCGCACCTTGGCCGTCAGCGCCTCGTACACGGGCAGCGGCGTCGAGCCCGTGGCCACCCGAGCAGGGCGTCGGGCTTGCGCCTGAGCAGCTGGGCCATGGCCTCGGCGATCAGCTCGCCGCCCGCAGCGGCGTCCGGAACGATGACAACTTCCACGCTGGCCTGCCGTTCTGAAGAAGGGGACTCGAGGACGCCCGGAAGGGCTGTGTGGTTTAGACCAATCTAACAGAGAGGGGTCTCTCGTCCCAGGTTTCCGGCCGGCCGGCCCACCCGCCACCGCAGCGCCCTACGTCAGCGAACCTCCCGTCGCGTCCACCCAGCTCCCCGTGACCCAGCGGCCCGCGTCCGAGGCCAGGAACGCCACCACGTCGGCCACCTCGGCCGGGCTGCCCACGCCGCCCAGCGCCGAGAACGCCGCGGCCTTCTCCCAGCCGTCCGGGCTGCCGTACAGCAGCTCCGCGGTGTTGTCCGTGTCGATGACGCCGGGGGCCACCGAGTTCACCGTGATGCCTCGGGGCCCAGGAGCTTGGACAGGTCCCGGGAGAGCACGTCCAGGGCGCCCTTGGTCATCGCGTACGCCATGTTCTGCGGCATCACCGCGGTGCGGGCGAGGCCCGAGGAGACGTTGACGACCCGGCCGCCGTCGCGCAGCCGGTCCATGCCGTGCTTGACGAGGAAGAAGGGCGCCTTCACGTTCACCGCGAAGAGCCGGTCGTACTCCTCCTCCGTTATCTCCGTCATGGGCCGGGCGTTGCCGATGCCCGCGTTGTTCACCAGGATGTCCAGGCCGTCCGCGTGCCGGTCGAAGCCGTCCCACAGCGCCTCGACGTCGCCCGGCACCCCCAGCTCGGCGCCGATCGCGAACGCCGAGCCGCCCGCCGCCTCGATGGCGGCCACCGTCTCCTTCGCCGCCGCCTCGCTCCTGCCGTAGTGCACCGCGACCCGGGCGCCGTCACGCCCCAGCCGCTCGGCGATGCCCCGCCCGATGCCCCTGCTCGCCCCCGTGACGAGAGCCGTCCTGCCCGTCAGCACGCCCATGCCGGCGCCCCCTTCGCATTTCCCTAGCGGTCGCTACAGAAATGACCGTACAGCAGCCCGCCGACATTTATCTAGTGCCCGCTATAGAATCCACTCCATGGTGAGCAGTGACAGCCGGGCGTCCCGCCCGCCCCGGCCCCGCGGCCGGCCCCGCTCCTTCGACCGGGCGACCGCCCTGGAGAAGGCCCTCATGGCCTTCTGGGAGAACGGCTACGAGGCCACCTCCGTCTCCGACCTGACCCGCGCCATGGACATCGGCGCCCCCAGCCTCTACGCCGCCTTCGGCGACAAGCGCTCCCTGTTCGAGGAGGTCGTCCAGGTCTACGGCGCGCGCTACGGCGCGTTCACCGAGCGCGCCCTGGCCGAGGAGCCCACCGCCCGTGCGGCGGTCGAGCGGACGCTGCGCGAGGCGGCCGTGGAGTACACGGCGCCGGGCCGCCCCACGGCTGCCTCGTCGTCCACGCGGCCGCCAACTGCTCCACCCCGGAGGTCGAGCGGTCCCTGCGCGAGCGGCGCAACGCGAACATCGCGGCGTTCGAAAGCCGTATCCGGGCCGACGTCGCCGCGGGTCTCCTGCCGCCGGAGACCGACGCCGCCGCGCTCGCCCGGCACACCGGGGCGATGATCCAGGGCATGTCCCAGCAGGCGCGCGACGGGGCGACCCGGGAGGAGCTGGCCGCCCTCGCCGAAATTGCCCTGGCCGTGTGGCCCCGCTCGTGAGCCGACAGGGTTAGGCTTCTGCCGGATGCCCGGGAGCTTCGGCGACCGGTGGGACGTGACGGCGGGAACGGACGGCGGAGCGCGACCACGACGTGGCGGCGGACGTGATCACGACGGTCCGGCGGCCGTGACGGCGGACGTGACCGCGCCGTGACGGCGGACGTGACCGCGACGAACACGGTCCACCGCATGGACACGGGTAGTGGTCTAGTCCACAATGGGCATCGCAAGGTGAACGTCAGGCTTCCGCCTTCCCCGCACAGGAGGGCGGACCGAGGAACCGGAGCTCTCTGCCCTGACTGCCCCGGCTCCTCGACCATCGGCCGACCGGGACCGCACACCCCACGGCCGATACTGCTCCGGGCTGCGGTGCCGGGAGGGTTGAGGGTCCCTCTCAGGCGCCGCGGCCCGCGGGTGTTTTCCGGGGCCGGCCCGGCGGCGCACCGGGCCCGGCGGCGGAGGCGGCCGATCCGGGGCGCTGTCCGAACCGCCAGGTACGCTCGGCCACGTGCCCTCCATGAACGAACTGGTCCGCCAGCACACCGCCCTCGACGACTCCGACCTCGAGTGGCTCCATCTGCTGGTCTCGGAGTGGCAGCTCCTCTCCGACCTCTCCTTCGCCGACCTCGTCCTGTGGGTTCCCACCCGCGACGGCACCCGGTACGTGTCGGTCGCCCAGATGCGGCCCAACACCGGCCCCACCTCCTACCAGGACGACATGGTCGGCCACCTCGTCCCGCGCGGCCGGCGCCCCATGCTCGACGCCGCCCTCGACGAGGGCCGGATCGTGCGAGAGGGCGACCCGGAGTGGCGGGAGGAGGTCCCGGTCCGCGTCGAGTCCATCCCGGTCCGGCGCCAGGGCCGCGTCCTCGGCGTCATCGCCCGCAACACCAACCTGCTCACCGTGCGCACCCCGAGCCGCCTGGAGCTGACGTACCTCCAGAGCGCGTCCGACCTCGCACAGATGATCGCGGCCGGCGCCTTCCCGTTCGAGAACCAGCAACTCGACATGGACGCCTCGCCCCGCGTCGGCGACGGGCTGATCCGGGTGGACGCCGACGGCATCGTGCAGTACGCCTCTCCGAACGCGCTCTCCGCCTACCACCGCATGGGCCTGGCCGCCGACCTCGTCGGCCACCATCTGGGCACGACCACCGCCGAACTGGCCCCCACCCGGGGTCCGGTGGACGAGGCGCTGGCCAAGCTGGCCAGCGGGTGGGCGCCGCGCGAGTTCGAGATCGAGGCCAACGACGGGGTGATCCAGTTCCGGGCCATCCCGCTCAAGCCCAAGGGGACCCGGATCGGTTCGCTGGTGCTGCTCCGGGACGTCACGGAACTGCGCCGCCGCGAACGCGAGTTGATCACCAAGGACGCCACCATCCGGGAGATCCACCACCGGGTGAAGAACAACCTCCAGACGGTGGCCGCCCTGCTCCGCCTCCAGGCCCGCCGCATCGGGTCCGAACGCGGCCGGGAGGCCCTGGAGGAGGCCGTGCGCCGCGTCGGTTCGATCGCGATCGTGCACGAGACGCTGTCGCAGAACCTCGACGAGCGCGTGGAGTTCGACGACATCGCCGACCGGGTGCTGGCGATGGTGGCCGAGATCTCCCCGGGCAAGGTCACCGGCCGCCGCACCGGCCGCTTCGGCATCCTGGACGCCGAGGTGGCCACGCCGCTGTCGATGGTGCTGACCGAGGTGCTGCAGAACGCCCTGGAACACGGCTTCCGCCAGGGCGACACCGGCACGGTCGAGGTCTCCGCCGTCCGTGGCGGCACGTCGAAGGAGGCCCGCCTGCTGGTCACCGTCCAGGACGACGGTGTGGGCCTGCCCGAGGGCTTCGACCCGCACCGCGCCGGCAACCTCGGACTGCAGATCGTGCGCACGCTGGTCGAGGGGGAGCTGGGCGGCACCTTCGACATGGTCCCGGCCCGGAGCGCGGGACCCGTGTGATCCTCGACATCCCGGTGCGGTCCCAGAAGTAGCAGCAGCAACGGCCGCCGGGACGGGGGAGTGGCCGCCCGAGGCGCCGCCGCGGGGAGTGGCCGCCGAGGCAGGGAGCGCCGCCGGGACGGAGGAGTGGCCGCCGAGGCAGGGAGCGGCCGGCGGGGCCGGCGAGTGGCCGTCCGTGCGCGCCGCCCGTGTGCGGACAGCAATAAGCCCCGGATCGTCGTCGATCCGGGGCCAAGTGCTCGCTGCTTCAAGCTGCGCGTTGGGGGTACTGCGCGCTGCGGCTCGGGGGCGGGGTGTGCGTACGCGCTGTCCACGAGATGGTGCCGTGAGGCATACGCGCCGCCAAGCTCAGGCTGTTGCGGGGCGGGTGGGTCAGGCGGAGGCCTGACGGGCCCGGTTGCGGGCGGCGCGGCGCTTCATGGCGCGGCGCTCGTCCTCGCTGAGACCACCCCAGACGCCGGAGTCCTGGCCGGACTCGAGCGCCCACTGCAGGCACTGCTCGATAACGGGGCAGCGACGGCAGACGGCCTTGGCTTCCTCGATCTGCAGCAGCGCAGGACCGGTGTTGCCGATGGGGAAGAAGAGCTCGGGGTCTTCCTCGCGGCAAACGGCGCGGTGACGCCAGTCCATGGCTGCTACCTCTCCTTGGTGTTACGTGCTGGTTGCTTGTGAATGTGAACGCTTTCACGAATCCCTCAACAAGGGAAGGGCCTACCGCCAGGTTCCCCGGCGTGGTCCTGTGAGTTGGAGAGGGATTCCGGTGATCTGTGGGGGCCGGTGTTGCGGGCCCGTCCCGATCGCCACGTAGAGACTCGCAAACCTCAGCGGCGGATACAACCCCTTCCGGAAGATTTTTTTTGATTCATCGGTGTCGAGTAGGTCACAGCCGTACTTCCATGGGGTGGACCCTGGCCTAAACGTTCGAGTGAAAGGACTTTCGCCTGTTCTGCTCACACAATCACACGCAGTGCACGGCGTACGCCTGTGAACGTCACGCTCGTACGCAGCCCCAGGTGGTCACCGTCCATCTGAAGCGGCAGGGGCACCTTCGAATGCAAGGTGAACTCGGTCAGATCGTGCAGGGAGACCGCGTGCCTGCCCCGGGGCCGCGCTCGGGGACGAAGTGAGCAACTGGGTGCCATACCGGGCGACCGCGGCCGTGGACAGCCTGCTCAGGCCGAACACATCCAGCCCCGTGTCGAACGACGCCCCCGGCGAGGCGTAGATCGGGCGGTTGCCCAGGAACGTCCAGGGGGACGTGTTCGCGACTATGGACAGCACCAGGTCGGTGACGGGGTCCTCGCCCGCCCGCTCCAGGGTGATCGTCCCGCTTCTGCGGTGCGGCTCGCCGAGGAGCTGGCGCACCACCTGGCGCACGTACAGGGCGTGCGTCGACTTCTTGCCGCGCTCGCGCTGCTGCTCGACCCGTCCGACCACACCGGCGTCGAAACCGAGCCCGGCGTTGAAGGTGAACCAGCGGGCCGGCACGCCCTCGTCCGCCGAGCCGGGCGTCCCGAGGTCAGACCCAGGCCCACGGTGCGCTCACGGCCCTCGCGCAGCGCGTCCAGCAGGGCGCCCGTCGCCTCCACCGCGTGGTTGGGCAGGCCCAGCGCGCGGGCGAAGACGTTCGTGGAACCGCCGGGGACCACCGCGAGGCCGGGCAGCCGGTCCGGCGCGGGGCCGGCGTGCAACAAGCCGTTGACGACCTCGTTGACCGTGCCGTCGCCGCCGAGGGCCACCACCAGGTCGATGTCGTCGCCGAGCGCCGCCTGGCGGCCCAGGTCCCGCGCGTGGCCGCGGTACTCGGTGGTGACCGCCTCCAGCTTCATCTCACTGGCGAGCGCGTGGATCAGTACGTCGCGCGTACGCGCACTCGTGGTGGTTGCCGCCGGATTGACCACGAGAAGTGCACGCATGGGTTGCAGGGTACCTACTGGGCGGTACCCGGCCCAGAGCGAGGTGCGGATCGGGCGGCGGAGGGGCGCGTGAGGCTCGACACGGGCGCTCCGGACGCGCGGGCTACCCTTCAGGGGTGAGCAGTGAGCAGAACCCCAGCCCGAAGCCGCCGCCTCCGCCGACGAGGCGGGCCCCGCCCCGGCCGGCTGACCGCGGCGGCCGCCCTCGCCGCGCTGGAGGGGCTCGCGCTCGTCGCCGGCGGCGTGTGGATGCTCGTGGCGGGGCTCACGGGACACCCGGACGACCGGACCCAGGCCGTCACCGGTGGTGTCACGCTCGTCGTCCTGGCCCTGCTCCCGCTGCTCGCCGCGCGCGGCCTGCTGGCCCGGCGCGGCTGGAGCCGGGGGCCCGCCGTGATCACGCAGATCCTGGCGCTGCCCGTGGCCTACAACCTGCTCCAGGCCGACAGCATCGCCATCCCGGCCGGGATCGTCCTCGGTGTGGTGGCCGTCACGGCGCTGGTACTGCTGGTGAACCCCGAGACGACCCGGGCCCTCGGCATCCGGGCCCCGGCAACGCCCAGAAGTAGCCGCCGAGCCCAGAAGTAGCCGTCGAGCCCAGAGGCAGCCGCGGGGCCTGGAGCCCGGAGCCCCGGTGTCTCGCTCCCCGGGCCCTCTCAGCGGGCCCGGGCGTTTCCGGCCCTCGGGCCGGCAGAGGCGCGGCCGGAACCCGCGAGCCCGCCGCCATCCCGCGGACCCGGCCATTCCGCGAAGCCGCCGCCATTCCGCGGACCCGGGGCATCCCGCGAAGCCGCCGCCATCCCGCCAGCTCACAGTCACCCCGCCTGCACACAGCGATCCCGCCTGCACACAGCGATCGCGGCTGCGCACAGCCATCCCGCCAGCGCACAGCGACCCGCACCGCCCGCCGACGGGGCGCCGGTCTACTCCTCCACCAGCAGCTTCTCCCGCAGCTGGGCCAGGGTGCGGGCCAGCAGCCGGGAGACGTGCATCTGGGAGATGCCGACCTCCTGGGCGATCTGCGACTGGGTCATGTTGCCGAAGAAGCGCAGCAGCAGGATCCGCTTCTCCCGCGGCGGCAGATCCTCCAGGAGCGGCTTGAGCGACTCGCGGTACTCCACCCCCTCCAGCGCCTCGTCCTCGGCGCCGAGGGTGTCGGCGACCGCCGGGGACTCGTCGTCGGTGTCCGGGACGTCCAGCGACAGCGTGGAGTACGCGTTGGCGGACTCCAGGCCCTCCAGGACCTCCTCCTCGGAGATCGACAGCTTCTCGGCCAGCTCGTGGACGGTGGGGGAGCGGCCGTGCAGCTGGGACAGCTCCGCCGTGGCGGTCGTCAGCGCGAGCCGCAGCTCCTGGAGCCGCCGGGGGACGCGCACCGCCCAGCCCTTGTCGCGGAAGTGCCGCTTGATCTCGCCCACGACCGTCGGGGTCGCGTAGGTGGAGAACTCCACCCCGCGGTCCGGGTCGAAGCGGTCGACGGACTTGATCAGCCCGATGGTGGCGACCTGTGTCAGGTCGTCCAGGGGCTCGCCGCGGTTGCGGAAACGGCGCGCGAGGTGCTCCACGAGCGGCAGGTGCATGCGGACCAGCTGGTTGCGCAGCTCCGCGTACTGCGGGCTGTCCTTCTCCAGTCCGCGCAGCTCGGCGAACATGGCACGCGCCCCGCTGCGGTCCTGCGGGTCGTGGTGCGTGCCGGGCACGCTCCGCGCGCGTGGCGCGTCGTCCTCGGAGTATCGCTCGTGCTCGCTCATCGTCCCGCCCGTAGCCCTTTCCGGAGCCCTCGCCTCCGACCGGTCGGGCCGGACGGGGCCGACCCCGGTCCGCCCTCCCGCAGGCGTGGTCTGCACGGCAGCACCCCCGTCCCCGCTCCGCGGTCCGCCGCCCCGCGCGTCCGCCTCCGCGGCGGCGTCCTCGGGGTGCGGGCGGGCCTGCTCGGGGATGGCCTCGATGCCGTCCGCCACGCGCCGGGCGCCGCTCGGCGAACGTGTGCCCTCGGCCGGCAGCTCCCGTGTGCCGCGCTCCTCGTCACGCACCGGCCCGTCCCCGTTCCTCACTGCGGCCCGGGTCCCGCGCCGCGTTGTTTGTAGAGGCTGATCGACACGGTCTTGTCCTCGTCCACGGCGGAGGAGACCTTGCCCGCGAGGGCGGACAGGACGGTCCAGGCGAAGGTGTCCCGCGAGGGGCGTGACCGTCCGTGGTCGGCGCCGAGACGGTGACCTCCAGCGAGTCGTCGACGAGCCGGAAGACGCAGCTGAGGACCGAGCCCGGCACGGCCTGCTGGAGCAGGATCGCGCAGGCCTCGTCCACCGCGATGCGCAGGTCCTCGATCTCGTCGAGGGTGAAGTCCAAACGGGCCGCGAGGCCGGCCGTCGCCGTACGCAGCACCGACAGGTAGGCACCCGCGGCCGGCAGCCGGACTTCCACGAAGTCCTGGGTCGCGGGCTCGCCTGCGATCTGGGACACCCTCACCTCCAAGGTGGTACAAGCGTTTCAGGGCCGAGGGTCACCCCTCGGGTAACGCGGTGACGCGATACGTGGTTCAGCCGTGACGTTATCGCGCTCCGAACTTTCCTGTCCCCGAGACCCCAACCCCTTGCTGTCACTCATAGTAAACACCCGAACACGCACAGTGGCTAGGGTTGGGCGGGCTCAAATCGGAAGAGCGCGCGCCGGGTTGACGTACCCAGACGTCAGACGGTCGAACCGTCCCCCGGCACGTCACGATCGGGTCACACCAGGACGTGGTCCACGAAGCACCAGCGCCAGTCCTCGCCGGGTTCGAACGTCCGGATCACCGGATGGCCGGTCTCCGTGTGGTGCCGGCTCGCGTGGCGGCTCGGCGAGGAGTCGCAGCAGCCGACGTGACCGCAGGTGAGACACAGCCGCAGCTGCACCGGTTCCGTGCCCTCGGCCAGGCATTCGGGACACGTGTCGGTCAGTGGGGCGGGTTCCGGGTGCGGCAGCGCGTCGGCGTGCGTGCACTGTTTCATGATTGCCAGGTTACGACGGGTGTGCGGCGGGCCGCGCGGAACAGAGGCGGGCGAGGACGATGGACGTGATGCCGCTGCTGCTACTGGTGGCGGGCAGTGCCGCGATCGCGGCGGCGGGCCGGCGCACCCCGGTGCCGGCGCCGCTGCTGCTGGTCGCGGCGGGGCTGGCCGTCAGCTACGTGCCCGGTGTCCCGGACTACACCCTCGACCCGCACGTCGTACTGCCGCTGCTGCTGCCCCCGCTGCTGCACACGGCGGCCACCGACAGCTCCTACCTCGACCTGCGGGCCCAGCTGCGGCCGGTGGCGCTGCTGTCCGTGGGCTACGTGCTCTTCGCGACCGTCGCCGTCGGCTGGGCCGCGTACGCGCTCGTGCCGGGACTGCCGCTGACCGCCGCCCTGGTGTTCGGCGCGGTCGTGGCGCCCCCGGACGCGGTGGCCGCCACCGCCGTCGCCCGGCGGCTCGGACTGCCCTCCCGGATCACGACCATCCTCCAGGGCGAGTCCCTCGTGAACGACGCCACCGCGATCACCGCCTTCCGCGTCGCGCTGGCGGCCGCGGTCGGCGAGGGCGCCTCCTGGGCCGGCGGGATCGGGGAGTTCCTGCTGGCGGCCGTCGGCGGCGTCGCCGTCGGGCTCGTCCTGATGGTGCCGCTGCACTGGCTGCGCACCCGCCTGAAGGAGCCGCTGCTGCAGAACACGCTGTCCCTGCTGATCCCGTTCGCCGCCTACGCGGTCGCCGAGCAGGTGCACGCCTCCGGCGTCCTCGCGGTGGTCGTCGTCGCCCTGCACCTCGCCCACCGCGCGTGGGAGGTCGACTTCGCCACCCGCCTCCAGGAGGACGCCGTGTGGAAGATGGTGGCGTTCGTGCTGGAGTCGTCCGTCTTCGCGCTGATCGGACTCCAGCTGCCCGTGGTCCTGCGGGGCCTGGGCGACTACGAGCCCGGCGCCGCGGCCTGGTACGCGGTCGCCCTCTTCCTGGCCGTGGTGGCGGCGAGGTTCCTGTGGGTCTACCCGGCGACCTTCCTGCCCCGGATGCTGTCCGCACGCATCCGCGCGCGCGAGGAGAACCCCACCTGGAAGGCACCGTTCGTCGTCTCCTGGGCCGGCATGCGCGGCGTGGTCTCGCTGGCCATCGCCTTCTCCATCCCGCACACCGTGCACGGCGGCGCGCCCTTCCCCGAGCGCGACCTCATCCTGTTCCTGACCTTCACCACCGTGATCGGCACGCTCGTCGTCCAGGGCGTGACCCTGCCGCCGCTGATCCGCCTGCTGAAGTTCCCCGCGCGCGACGAGCGGGCCCACACGCTCGCGGAGGCCAACGCCCAGGCGCAGGCCTCACGCGCCGCCGAACAGCGCCTCGACGAACTCCTCGCGGACGAGCGCAACGCCCTGCCGGGCCCGCTCGCCGACCGGCTGCGCACGGTGCTGGAACGGCGCCGCAACGCCGTCTGGGAACGCCTCGGCCAGGCCAACCCGGTCACCGGCGAGTCCGTCGACGACACCTACCGGCGGCTGTCCCGCGAGATGATCGGCGCCGAGCGGGAGGTGTTCGTCCGGCTCCGGGACGCCCGCCACATCGACGACGAGATGCTCCGCACCCTGCTGCGCCGGCTGGACCTGGAGGAGGCGGCGGCGTACCGGGAGGGCGGCTGAGCTCAGCCCGGCGGGAACGGCCGGCCGGTGACCACCGCGGCGAGCGTCGTCCCGGGCGGGAAGGCGCCCTCCTGCGTCAGGACGAGCAGGCCGTGCAGCAGCTTGGCGACGTAGAGACGCTCCACACCCAAACCGTGCCGGCGCTCGAAGTCCGCCGCGAAGGCCTCCAGAGCGGCGGGGACGCGCCCGTAGCCGCCGCAGTGGAAGCGGTCGGTCACCTGCCAGTCGCCCCGCGGCGAGCCGAAGGCCTCCTCCTGGAGCCGCCGTACCTCACCGGTCAGGAAGCCGCCCTTGAGCACGGCGACGCCGAGCGCCCGCCGGCCGTCGGGCAGGCCGGCCGCGAGCCCGGCGAGCGTGCCGCCGGTGCCGCAGGCGACGGCGACGACGTCGGCCCGCTCGCCCAGTTCCTCGCCCAGCGCCCGGCAGCCGCGCACCGCGGCGGCGTTGCTGCCGCCCTCGGGGACCACGTACGCGTCCGGCGCGCCGCACGCGCGCAGGATCGCGGCGAGCGTCGCGGGCTCGGTCTTGCGGCGGTAGGCCGACCTGTCGACGAAGTGCAGCCGCATCCCGTCGGCGGCGCACCGGGCCAGGGACGGGTTCAGCGGCCGGTCCGCCAGTTCGTGGCCGCGCACCACGCCGATCGTCGGCATCCCCAGCAGCCGGCCCGCGGCGGCGGTCGCGCGCAGGTGGTTGGAGTAGGCGCCGCCGAAGGTGACCACCGGGCGGCCGCCGGCCGCCGCGAGGTTCGGCACGAGCTTGCGCCACTTGTTGCCCACCAGCTCCGGGTGGACGAGGTCGTCACGCTTGAGGAGCAGGCGGACGCCCCGGTCGCCGAACCGCTCGTCCCGTACCTCCTGCACGGGCGACGGCAGGCGGGGCTGAAGGACGTCCGGGCCGGTCACCGCACCATTGTCGAACACCCGCTCACTTCAGGCGGCCCCGGATCCGCTCCCGCATCGACGCCATCGTGAAGCCCCTCGGGTCCACCTTGCCCGGCTGCCACTCCAGATGGCCGATGACCGACCGCTCGTTCCAGCCGTGGTACCGGCAGACCGCGGCGGCGGCTCTCTCGACGGCCTCCAGCTGCGCCGCCGGCCACGGGTCCTTCCCGTCGCCGAGGTTCTCGCACTCGAAGCCGTAGAAGTACCGGTTGCCGTCGGTGTTCGCCTCGTTGTCCGGGGGCAGCCCGCGCTCCGCGATGACCGCCCGCAGCACGTCGTCGTCGCCCAGCCCGGCGTGGTTGGCCCGGCCGTACCCGACCAGGTGGACGCGGCCGTCCTTGGTGATCACCCCGTGGCACAGCGGGCCGGGCAGCCCCTCGTACCCTCTGCGGCAGATCTCGACGGTCCGGGCGCTGCCCTTGGTCACCGTGTGGTGGATCATCACGCCGTGCACGGGTCCCACGGGCCCTTGTGGTTGCGGTTGTGGGTGCGCCAGTCGCCCACCTCGACGACGGTGAGGCCCTCCGCCTTCAGTGCCCTGAGGAAACTGCCCGCGGACATGGGTGTGGCCATGGACCCGCTCCTTCGTGACTCGCGGCCGCCGCCCGGCGCGGCGCGCCCGTACCGTGCCTATACCGAAGCGCGGCCCGCGCTACTACTCGCCGCGCTCGTTCGGGTCCGTGTGCGAGCCGTTTCGGACATCGGCCGAAGTCCCGTACGCCGCCGGGGAGTCGGGGGAGCCCCCATGTCTGCCCCGGCGGCCGTAGATCCATTCCCGCTCTTTCGGGTAATAGCACGAGCACGCTGTGTGAGGAAGGCTGGTCCGTGCACATCGATGCCGGGCGCAGATGCGTCCGGCATGACCGGGAGGGCAATTCCTTATGTCGGTAGGCGAAGAGGTCCGCACCGAGCAGACCAGGCCGCAGCAGAGTCTCGGCACGGCGGCCGCGCGGAACCTGGCCACCACGACCAAGTCCGTGCCTCAGATGCAGGAGATCAGCTCCCGCTGGCTGCTGCGCATGCTGCCCTGGGTGGACATCCAGGGCGGTACGTACCGGGTGAACCGGCGCCTGACCTTCGCCGTCGGCGACGGGCGGCTGACGTTCGTCAAGACCGGTGACCGGGTCGAGGTGGTTCCGGCGGAGCTCGGCGAACTGCCGGCGCTGCGGTCGTACGAGGACGAGGAAGTGCTCTCCGAGCTCGCCCGGCGCTGCGAGCAGCGGGAGTTCGAGGCGGGCGAGGTCATCGCCTCCTTCGGCAGCCGCACCGACGCGGTCTACCTGCTGGCGCACGGCCGGGTGGAGAAGGTCGGCACCGGCCCCTACGGCGACGACGCGGTCCTCGGTGTCCTCGCCGACGGCGCCTACTTCGGTGACCGGGCCTTGCTCGACGGGGACGCGGTCTGGGAGTACACCGCCCGCGCGGTCACCGCGTGCACGGTGCTCGTGCTGCCCCGCCAGGACCTGGACCAGGTCGCCGAGCGCTCGGACACCCTGCGGCAGCACCTGGAGGAGCGGCGCGCGGCCCCCGAGCAGCGCACCAACAAGCACGGCGAGAAGGAGATCGACCTCGCCGCCGGCCACACCGGAGAGCCGGACATCCCGCACACCTTCGTCGACTACGAGGCGAAGCCGCGCGAGTACGAACTGAGCGTCGCCCAGACGGTGCTGCGCATCCACACGCGCGTGGCCGACCTGTACAACCAGCCGATGAACCAGACCGAGCAGCAGATCCGGCTCACGGTCGAGGCGCTGAAGGAGCGTCAGGAACACGAGCTGATCAACAACCGCGAGTTCGGCCTGCTGCACAACTGCGAGTACGACCAGCGGATCCAGCCGCACGACGGCGTGCCCGGGCCGGACGACATGGACGAGCTGCTGAGCCGCCGGCGCGGGACCAAGCTGTTCCTCGCCCACCCGCGCGCGATCGCCGCGTTCGGCCGCGAGCTCAACCGGCGGGGGCTGGTCCCGGAGACCATCGACATCGCGGGCAACCGCATCCCGACCTGGCGCGGCGTGCCGATCTTCCCGTGCAACAAGATCCCGGTCACCGAGGCCCGGACGTCCTCGATCATCGCCATGCGTACCGGCGAGGCCGACCAGGGCGTCATCGGCCTGCGCGCCACCGGCATCCCGGACGAGATCGAGCCGAGCCTGTCGGTGCGCTTCATGGGCATCAACGAACAGGCCATCATCAAGTACCTGGTGACGGCCTACTACTCGGCTGCGGTCCTCGTCCCGGACGCGCTCGGCGTCCTGGAGAACGTCGAGATCGGCCGGTGGCGGTGACCCTTCCCCCGTACGCCGTGTCCCCGCCCGTCCGGGCGGGTACACCCGGGGGTACGCAGGCGGCCCAGGGGTGAGGTGAATCCATGACGGAGACCCGGCAGTGCACCACCGAGCCGCCGCGCACGACCGCGACGCTGGAAGGGCACGGGCCCGTCGGGACCGCCGATGCCGGTGACGCGGACGCGGCGGTCCGCGCGGCCCCCGGGACGGGGGCCGAGGACCTGTCCGACGGGCCGGAGGCGGCGGTTCTGCTGCGGCAGGCCCGGACGGTGGTCGATCCCGAACTGCGGTCCGCGATCGCGTCCCTGCCCGGGCCCCTGAGCCGGATCGCCCTGTACCACTTCGGCTGGCAGCACGTGGACGGCACTCCCGCGGCGGGCAACGCGGGCAAGGCGATCCGTCCCGCGCTGGTCCTCGCGTCCGCCACCGCGCTCGGCGGGCCCGCGGCCCGTGCGGACGCCGTCCGGGCCGCGGCGGCGGTGGAGCTGGTCCACAACTTCACGCTGCTGCACGACGACGTGATGGACCGTGACACCACCCGCCGCCACCGTCCCACGGCCTGGACGGTGTTCGGCGACGCCGACGCCATCCTCGCGGGGGACGCGCTCCAGGCGCTGGCCCTGCGGCTGCTCGCCGCGGACCCGCACCCGGCGTCGCCGGCGGCGGCCGCCCGGCTCGCCGACTGCGTCGTGGAGCTGTGCGCCGGCCAGCAGGCGGACACGGCCATGGAGCGGCGCGCACCGGCCGAGGTCACCCTCGATGAGACGCTCGCGATGGCCGAGGCCAAGACCGGCGCGCTGCTGGGCTGCGCCTGCGCCCTCGGTGCCCTGTACGCCGGGGCGCCGGACGAGGACGTCGAGGCCCTGGACGCGTTCGGCCGTGAGGCCGGGCTCGCCTTCCAGCTCATCGACGACATCATCGGCATCTGGGGCGACCCCGGTCGCACCGGCAAGCCGGCCGGGGCCGATCTGGCCGCCCGCAAGAAGTCGCTCCCGGTGGTCGCGGGGCTCGCCGCCGGCACGCCGGCCGCCGCCGACCTCGCCGAGCTGTACGGACGGCCGTACGAGAAGGACAAGGAGGACCTGGAGCGCACCGCGCTGGCGGTGGAGCGGGCGGGAGGCCGGGACTGGGCGCAGGCCCAGGCGGCCGACCGGATGGCCCGGGCCATGCAGGAACTGGCCCGTGCCGTACCCGACCCCGAGGCGGCGGGCGGCCTGCTCGCGCTGGCGGAGTTCGTGACCCGGCGCAGTACATGAGGCCCGCGCCCGCCCGGCGGCGAGCGGCCGGCCGGCGTATCGACGCCCCTGTTCCCGCGCCGCCGTGCCGGCACCGGTGGATGTGAGACTCCGGAGCCTGCCTGGACCGTACGGACCTGACGCCGTACGGCCGCACCGCCGACGGCTCCGGTGCCGGCGGGCCCCGCACTTCCCCACGGTGTGCGGGGCCCGCCCCTCCGCGTTCCACGCCTCTCGCACGGCCCCCGGGAAGCGCGCCACGCCCTGCCGCGGCAGCGGCCCGAGGCGCCCCACGCCAGCCGCGGCGGGAGCCCGCTAGGCTGCAACGGCCAGACGGGCAGGGCCGGTTGAGACGGAGGCGTGGCATGGGCGTGGCGATACGGACCGCGGGGAGGGCGACCGCGAACTGGTCGTCGGACTGCTCGACCGGGCCTTCCAGGACGACCCGGTGAGCGGCTGGGTCTTCCCGGGCGAGGAGTACCGGCGCGCGACCCATCACCGGCTCATGGCGGCCTTCACCGACGCCGTGCTCGCCGAGGGCCGCATCGACCTCACCGAGGACGGGTCGGCCTGCGCCCTGTGGCTGCACGTGCCCGCCGACGAGCACGGCGACGAGGACGACGACGGCCCCGCCCAGGTGCGCCGTGCCGTCGACCCGGACAACGAACGCGTGGAGCTGATCGGCCGGTTGACGGCCGCCGTCCACCCGGCCGGGCGGGCGCACGCGTACCTGTGGATGATCGGTGTGACACCGGCACGGCAGGGCGAGGGGCTCGGCACGGCCCTGATCGAGTCGGCCCTCGACCGCTGCGACCGCGAGGGTCTGCCCGCCTATCTGGAGGCGAGCAGCGCCCGCAGCCGCGGGCTGTACGAGCGCCTCGGGTTCGCGTCCACCGGCCGGACCCTGCGCCTGCCGGACGGCCCGAGATGTGGCCGATGTGGCGCGAGCCGCGCCGCCCGGAGCGCTGAACGGCACCGCGGGAGGACGGCCCCGGCCGCGCACGGACCCGGCCGGGCGACAGGGGGCGGCGCCCCGGCATCCGCCCTACGCTGAGTCCATGGACGGCGAGCATCACGTCCGCTCCGTGTCCGTGCCGGCCTCGCGGGAGACCACCGCGGCGGATTCCCGAACCGGCCGGGACGACCGTGTCGCGACGGCGGGACCGGCTCCGACGTCCCCTGTGAGAACCGCCCGCGAGCGGCGGTGAGAGCCGAAGGAGCGGACCCATGAAGTACCTGGTCGTGGTGCAGGGCAGCCAGGCGGACTACGAGGCGATGCAGGGCAAGGGCTCTTCGCGGTCGCCGGCCTGGAGCGAGGAGGACATCCAGGCGATGTACTCCTTCATGAGCGCCGTCAACGACGACCTGACCGCGACGGGCGAGATGATCGACGCGCGGGGGCTGGCCGAGCCCGCGAAGACCCGGTTCGTCCAGCGCGCCGCGGACGGCTCGACGACGATCACCGACGGGCCGTACGCCGAGACCGAGGAGCTGCCGGCCGGCTTCTGGGTGCTGGACTGCGCGAGCCTGGAGCGGGTCACGGAGATCGCCGAGCGCATCGCGCAGTGCCCGCAGCCGGCGGGCGCGCCCGACTACCCGGTCGTCGTCCGGCCCATCGAGGACGGCTCCGGCGACACCGGCGGCTGACCCGTCCGCGCCCCGCCCCCGCCGATGCCGGGAGTCCCGAAGGTGCCCGGGCATGCCGAAGGGACCGGGCATGCCGAAGGGGCCCGGCCGGGTGAGGCCGGGCCCCTTCGGGACTCTCCGTGGACCCGCGATGGTGCACCGATCGCCGGCCTGCGGCGGACCGACGGTGCGTCAGGCCTTCTTGGTCTCCCAGAAGATCTTGTCGATCTGGGCGATGTAGTCCAGAGCCTTCTGACCGGTGGCCGGGTCGGTGGAACCCTTGGCGGCCGACAGGGCCTTCAGGGTGTCGTTGACCAGCTGGTGCAGCTCCGGGTACTTCTCGAAGTGCGGCGGCTTGAAGTAGTCGCTCCACAGCACCGAGACGTGGTGCTTGGCCAGCTCGGCGCGCTGCTCCTTGATGGTGGTGGCGCGCGCCTGGAAGTGCGGGTCGTCGTTCCCGGCCATCTTCTCCTGGATGGCCTTGACCGACTCCGCCTCGATGCGGGCCTGGGCAGGGTCGTACACGCCGCAGGGCAGGTCGCAGTGCGCGCTGACCTTGACCTTGGGCGCAAACAGGCGGGAAAGCATGCAGCAATCCTTCCTCGTGATCGTCTTCTCAGGGGGGACATTACTCCCTGACAGACCCGTTTTCGCGAGTGCCCCCGTGGGCTTAGGACAAAAGTCCGGGGTGAGACTGAGACTGGTGGAGGAAAGACCGGGGAGGTGCCGGGTATGCCGGAGCTGTCGCAGGAGACCGAGCGCGCCAGGGGAGCGCTGCCCTTCGGGCCGGCCGAGGTGACCGGGCCGTCGATGGTGCCGACGCTGCACCACGGGGACCTTCTCCTGGTGCACTGGGGAGCCCGGATCAGGCCCGGTGACGTGGTCGTGCTGCGGCATCCCTTCCAGCAGGACCTGCTGGTCGTCAAGCGGGCCGTGGAGCGCCGCGGCACGGGCTGGTGGGTGCTCGGCGACAACCGGTTCGCGGGGGCGACAGCACCGACTACGGGGTGGTGCCGGAGGAGTTCGTGCTCGGCCGGGCCCGGCTGCGGTACCGGCCGCGGCCGGCGGCTCAGCGGTCGCCGTTCGCGCTGGTGCGCTGGGCGCTGTCGGCCGTCCGGCCGGTGCCGGCCGTGCGGTCCGCCTCCAGGCGCTTGCGGGCGCGGTAGGCCGCGACGTTGGCGCGGGTGGCGCAGCGGTCGGAGCAGTAGCGCCGGGAGCGGTTGGTGGAGGTGTCGAGGTAGGCGTTGCGGCAGGGCGCGGCCTCGCACAGGCCGAGGCGGTCCACGCCGTACTCCGTCAGGTGGAACGCCAGCCCCATCGCGGCGATCGCCGCGTAACCGGCGGTGGTGTTCGACGGGTGGTCCGCCAGGTGCATGTGCCACAGGGGGCGGCCGTCGTCGTCCCGGAAGTCGTGGCCGGAGATCTGGGGGCTGACGGGGAACTCCAGCAGCAGGGAGTTGAGCAGGTCCACCGCGAGCGTCTCGTCCCCGGCGTCCGCCGCCTCGAAGACCGCGCGCAGCCGGGCCCGGACCGAGCGGAACCGGGTGACGTCCGCGTCGGTGGCGCGCCGGGCCGCCGACTGGTTGGCGCCGAAGAGCTCGCGGACGGCGTCGACCGACGTCAGGGTGTCCTTGCCCCGGGCCGGCTCCTCGGTGTTGACGAGACGCACGGCGTAATCCGAGTAATAGGCCAGTTCCACTTGTAGTCCTTACGAATGGGCTCTATGGTCGTGCCTGCGGTCAGTAATGGCTGATCGTGGTTCAAGGGTATTACGTATGCGGGACGAGGGAGGGGCTCGATGACCGACGCGGACGTCACCGGCACCGGCACCGGCACCGGTGCGGACTGGCAGGCCTGGCAGCGGAGCTGGGACCGGCAGCAGGAGTGGTACATGCCGGACCGCGAGGAACGGTTCCGGATCATGCTCGACATGGTCGAGGCCCTCGTCGGCACGGCACCGCGCGTGCTCGACCTCGCCTGCGGCACGGGCACCATCACCGCCCGGCTGCTCGCCCGGTTCCCGGAGGCCACCAGCACCGGCGTCGACCTCGACCCGGCGCTCCTCGCCATCGCCGGGGCACCTTCGCCGGCGACGACCGGGTCACGCTGGTCACCGCCGACCTGAAGGACCCCGACTGGACGGCGAAGCTGCCGCACGACTCGTACGACGCCGTCCTGACCGCGACGGCCCTGCACTGGCTCCACACCGAACCCCTCGCCGCCCTCTACGGCAGGATCGCGGGACTGGTCCGCGACGGCGGTGTCTTCATGAACGCGGACCACATGATCGACGAGACCACGCCCCGGATCAACGCGGCCGAGCGCGCCCAGCGGCACGCCCGCATGGAGGCCGCCCGGCGGGACGGCGCACTGGACTGGTCCGAATGGTGGCAGCTCGCCGCCAAGGACCCGGTGCTCGCCGAGCCCACGGCCCGGCGCTTCGAGATCTACGGCGAGCACGCCGACGGCGACACGCCCTCCGCGCAGTGGCACGCGCGCGTGCTGCGCGAGAAGGGGTTCGGCGAGGTCCGCCCGGTGTGGTGCTCGCCGTCCGACACGCTGCTGCTGGCGCTGAAGTAACCGGCCGGCGCGCCGGCGCCGACGTGGCCGGCACGCGCGAAGGGGCGGTACGGGTCCGCCGTACCGCCCCTTCGCCGTGTGCGCGACGACCTCGGAGCACCTTGGACGCGAAGACGTCGGAGCGCCTTGGACGCGAAGACCTCAGAGCACCTTGGACAGGAACGCCTTCGTCCGCTCGTGCTGCGGGTCCGTCAGCACGTCACGCGGGTTGCCGGACTCCACGACGACGCCGCCGTCCATGAAGACCAGGCTGTCGCCGACCTCGCGGGCGAAGCCCATCTCGTGGGTCACGACGACCATCGTCATGCCGGACTCGGCGAGGTCGCGCATGACGTCCAGGACGTCGCCGACCAGCTCGGGGTCGAGCGCCGAGGTCGGCTCGTCGAACAGCATCAGCTTGGGGTCCATCGCGAGGGCCCGGGCGATGGCCACGCGCTGCTGCTGGCCGCCGGAGAGCTGCGAGGGGTAGTTGCCGGCCTTGTCGCCGAGCCCCACGCGCTCCAGCAGCTGCATGGCGCGCTCCCTGGCCTCGCCCCGCGACTTCCCCTTGACCTGGACCGGGGCCTCCATGACGTTCTCGACGGCCGTCATGTGCGGGAAGAGGTTGAAGCGCTGGAAGACCATGCCGATGTCCCGGCGCTTGACCGCGACCTCGCTGTCCTTCAGCTCGTAGAGCTTGTCACCCTTCTGGCGGTAGCCGACCAGCTCGCCGTCGACGTAGAGCCGTCCGGCGTTGATCTTCTCCAGGTGGTTGATGCACCGCAGGAAGGTCGACTTGCCGGAGCCGGAGGGCCGATGAGGCAGAAGACCTCGCCCTTCTTGACCTCCAGGTCGATGCCCTTGAGGACCTCTACCAGGCCGAACGACTTGTGGACGCCCTCGGCCTTCACCATGGCGGTCATGCCGTGCCTCCTGACGTGCTGGAGCGGTTCGACAGGGACAGCAGGTTCGCCCTGATCTTCTGCAGCGGGGTGGCCGGCAGGGTCCGGCTGGAACCGCGGGCGTAGTAGCGCTCCAGGTAGTACTGGCCCACGCTGAAGACCGAGGTCAGCAGCAGGTACCAGGCCGCCGCCAGGAACAGCATCTCGGCCGGGGCGCCGGAGGTCTGGCCGATGTCCTGCGCAACGCGGAACAGCTCGGAGTACTGCACGATCGACACCAGCGAGGTCGTCTTCAGCATGTTGATGACCTCGTTGCCCGTCGGCGGCACGATCACGCGCATCGCCTGCGGGATGACGATCCGGCGCAGCGTCTTGGAGTGGCTCATGCCCAGCGCGTGCGCCGCCTCGGTCTGGCCCTCGTCGACCGCGAGCAGACCGGCCCGGCAGATCTCCGCCATGTACGCGGCCTCGTTCAGGCCGAGGCCGAGCAGCGCCGTCAGGAACGGCGTCATGAAGTCCGACCACTCGTCGCGGTAGACCGGGCCCAGGTTGATGTACTCGAAGACCAGGCCCAGGTTGAACCAGACGACCAGCTGCACCAGAACCGGCGTGCCGCGGAAGAACCAGATGTAGAACCACGCGATGGACGAGGTCACCGGGTTCTTCGACAGCCGCATGACGGCGAGCATGATGCCGCCGACGATGCCGATCGCCATGGCGAGCACGGTGATCAGCAGCGTCTTGCCCACGCCGGACAGGATCCGGTCGTCGAAGAAGTAGTCCGGGATGGCACCCCAGTTGATCTTGCCCTGGGAGAACGCGTAGACGACGGCCGCCAGCAGCGCGATCGCGACGGCCGCGGAGACGTACCGCCCGTAGTGGCGGACCGGGATGGCCTTGATGGCCTCCGGGCGGGCCGGGGGCGTCTTGCCCGGCCCGTCCGACTTGTCGATGTCAACAGTCACGGATGTTGCCTTTCAGTGCCCGCCCCGCGGTCACTTGCCGCCGTTGATGGTGACCTCCGTGACGGCACCGTCCGCCACGCCCCACTTGTCGAGGATCTTCTTGTACTCGCCGTTGGCGATCACGGCCTCCAGCGCGGCCTTGAGGGCGTCGCGCAGCTGGGTGTTGTCCTTGGCCACGGCGATGCCGTACGGAGCGGCCTCGACCTGCTCGCCCACCAGCTGGAAGTCGTTGCCCCCGCCGGAGGTCTTCACCGCGTACGCGGCGACCGGGAAGTCGGACGAGCCGGCGTCGGCGCCGCCGCCGCGCAGCCGCGTCTGGGCCTGCTGGTCGTTGTCGAAGGCCTCGATGGAGAGCTTCTTGCCCTTCGGGCACTTCTCGGCCTCGGCCTTGGCGAGGTCCTCGGAGACCGTGCCGCGCTGCACCACGACCTTCTTGCCGCAGAGGTCCTTCCAGGTCTTGATGCCCTGGTCGTCGCCCTTCTTGGTGTAGATCGAGACACCGGCGGTGAAGTAGTCCACGAAGTCGACGCCCTGGCCGACCTTCTTGCCGGTCTCGGAGTCGATGCCCTCCTGGCGGTCCTTCGTGTCCGTCATCGCGGACATGGCGATGTCGTAGCGCTTGGAGCGCAGACCGGTGATGAGCGTGTCGAAGGTGCCGTTCTCGAACTCGAACGTCACGCCGAGCTGCTTGCCCATGGCGGCCGCGATGTCGGGGTCGATGCCGACGACCTTGCCGGACTTGTCCTTGAATTCGACCGGCGCGTACGCGATGTCGGAACCGACCTTGATGACGCCCTTGTCGCGGATCGACTGGGGGAGCTTGTCGGCCAGCGGGGCCTCGCTCGTCGTCTTGGTGTCGCCGCCCGAGCCGCTCTTCTCGGTCTGGTCGCCGCATCCGGTGAGCAGCAGAGCGCCGGCGACCGCGATCGCACCGACCGCTGCTAGCCGGGAGTGCGCGGCGGTCGTACGACGGGTGGAGCTTGCGGTCATGGTGGGTTCCTCCGGCGGAAGGGTGGAGCCGATGGGACGGGGCGCCCGCCGACGGGCTCGGCGGATGCCCGGGCCGACGGGAGCGCGCGGCAGTCGACGGCCTGAGCACACGGCGGTCGTCCGAAGCACACACCTTCGAGTGTCGCGACCTCGTGTGATTACGGCATCTTGCCATTCGGACTGAGCCGTTCAGGGGGCTCGCCATGTCAAAATCGGATAACGGGTCACCCCCCGAACCGGACCAGGTCGGTACATCGCGACCGAACCTTTACGGGAATCAGTGCTTCCGGCCGGAAGATCTTCGGCTCACCGCCGGATACGGGCGTCCTGATCATGTTTGGGCGCCTCGCCCTTGCGCGCCTCCAGTCGTTGTCAAGACACCGCTGGGAGGTTGTCCAGAGCTTGGACTATGAGTCATGTCACCGGCATGCGGCGTTCACGGTCCGGAATGTGAGCTTGGGCTGAATGGACTCGTCGCCGGGGGTGTCCGTCCGGTAAGAAGGTTCTTTACACCCCTCATCCGGGGCTCAGGGTGCGTGTGCGGCGCACCCGTCGCGTACAGGCCCGTACGCATCAGTGACCTGGGCCTTGCGCGGTCCCGCCCACCCCTCACCAGGAGTGGACAAACCCTCAAACCGTGAATACCTAAGGGGTACAACGAAGTGGCAGCGGAGATCGTCAATCCTCGCAGCGGCAGCGACGCCGGCTCGACGACGGAGGCGGGGTCGAACCCCTCGATTCCATCGAACCCGCGTTCGCACTGCACCGCGGCGGCAAAATGGCCGTGCAGGCCACCGTGCCGGTCCGCGACAAGGACGACCTGTCCCTGGCGTACACGCCCGGCGTCGCGCAGGTGTGCAGCGCGATCGCCGAGCAGCCGGAGCTCGTGCACGACTACACGTGGAAGTCCTCCGTCGTGGCGGTCGTGACCGACGGCACGGCCGTGCTGGGGCTCGGGGACATCGGCCCCGAGGCCTCCCTTCCGGTGATGGAAGGCAAGGCGATTCTTTTCAAGCAGTTCGGCGGCGTGGACGCGGTCCCGATCGCCCTGGCCTGCACCGACGTGGACGAGATCGTCGACACCGTGGTGCGGCTCGCGCCGTCCTTCGGCGGCGTCAACCTGGAGGACATCTCGGCGCCCCGGTGCTTCGAGATCGAGCGCAGGCTCCAGGAGCGGCTCGACATCCCGGTCTTCCACGACGACCAGCACGGCACGGCGGTCGTGACGCTGGCGGCGCTGCGGAACGCGGCGCGGCTGAGCGGGCGGGCGCTGGGCGAGCTGCGGGCGGTGATCTCCGGCGCGGGCGCGGCCGGTGTCGCCATCGCCAAGATGCTCGTGGAGGCCGGTATCGGCGACGTCGCGGTGGCCGACCGCAAGGGCATCGTGTCGGCCGACCGGGACGACCTGACCCCGGTCAAGCGGGAGCTGGCCGAGTTCACCAACAAGGGCGGGCTGACTGGCTCGCTGGAGGCGGCCCTCGAGGGCGCCGACGTCTTCATCGGCGTCTCCGGCGGTACGGTCGCGGAGTCGGCGGTCGCCTCGATGGCCGAGGGCGCGTTCGTCTTCGCGATGGCCAACCCCAACCCCGAGGTGCACCCCGAGGTCGCGCACAAGTACGCCGCCGTGGTCGCCACGGGCCGGTCGGACTTCCCCAACCAGATCAACAACGTGCTGGCGTTCCCCGGGATCTTCGCCGGGGCGCTCCAGGTGCGGGCCTCCCGGATCACCGAGGGCATGAAGCTCGCCGCGGCCGAGGCGCTGGCCTCCGTGGTCGGCGACGACCTCGCCGCGGACTACGTCATCCCCTCCCCGTTCGACGAGCGGGTCGCGCCGGCCGTCACGGCGGCGGTCGCCGCGGCCGCGCGGGCGGAGGGCGTCGCCCGCCGGTGAGCTGACGCGCGGTGCGTCCCGCGAACGGTCCCGTCCCGGGGTGGACGGGGCCGTTCGTCGTTGACGGCGCCGGGCGCGTCTGGCAAGAGGGTGTGTGTCACAGGGCCACGCGGTTTCGGTCGGGCCGCGCGGACCCTATCGTCAAGGTCATGTTCGCTGTCTACGCCGCCCGAATCGACCGCGACCAGCCGCTCTCCGGCCTGGAGTCGGGAGAGCGCCCCGCTCCCGAGGTCCGCCCCGGCTGGAGTGTCGTCGACGTCAGGGCCGCCTCCCTCAACCATCACGACCTGTGGTCCCTGCGCGGGGTCGGCCTTCCCGAGGACCGGCTGCCGATGATCCTCGGCTGCGACGCCGCGGGCGTCGACGAGGACGGCAACGAGGTCGTCCTGCACTCCGTGATCGGCCAGAGCGGGCACGGGGTCGGACCCGATGAGCCGCGCTCGATCCTCACCGAGCGCTACCAGGGCACGTTCGCCGAGCAGGTCGCCGTGCCCACCTGGAACATCCTGCCCAAGCCCAAGGAGCTGTCCTTCGCGGAGGCGGCCTGCCTGCCGACCGCCTGGCTGACGGCGTACCGGATGCTGTTCACCAACGCCGGGGTGCGTCCGGGCGACTCCGTGCTGGTGCAGGGCGCCGGCGGCGGCGTGGCCACCGCCGCCATCGTGCTGGGCAAGGCGGCCGGGCTGCGGGTCTTCGCCACCAGCCGGGACGAGGCCAAGCGGAAGCGGGCCCTGGAGCTGGGGGCCGTGGAGGCGGTGGAGCCGGGCGCGCGTCTGCCGCAGCGGGTCGACGCGGTGATCGAGACCGTCGGGGCGGCGACCTGGTCGCACTCGGTGAAGTCGCTGCGGCCCGGAGGCACGCTCGTCATCTCCGGGGCGACGAGCGGGGACCGCCCCTCGCACGCCGAGCTGACCCGGATCTTCTTCCTGGAGCTGAAGGTCGTCGGCTCCACGATGGGCACCAAGGACGAGCTGGAGGACCTGCTGTCCTTCTGCGCGGCCACCGGCGTCCGGCCGGTGATCGACGAGGTGCTGCCGCTGGACCGGGCCCGGGAGGGCTTCGAGCGGATGGCGGCGGGGGACCAATTCGGCAAGATCGTGCTCACCACCTCCTGAGGGTCTTCTCGCCCGCGTCGACCGACGGCGGGCCGGGGCATGCCGCCCCGGCCCGCCGTTCGTCGTCCCGGGGCCGCTGCCGCCCCGCCCGCGCGTCAACTAGAGTTGACAGAGGCTGCATGTCAACCTACGTTGACATCATGAGCGAAGCGACGGATCTCGCCGCGCGTGCCGGCGACCGTGATCCCCGGGTCGGGCTGCGGGCCGTGGCCGCACTGCGCAGGCTGCTGGAGCAGCTGGAGGCGGTGCAGGTGCGCAGCGCGCGCAACCAGGGCTGGTCGTGGCAGGAGATCGCCACGGAACTCGGGGTCAGCCGGCAGGCCGTGCACAAGAAGTACGGGAGGCATTGATGTTCGAGCGGTTCACGAAGGACGCCCGGGCGGTCGTGAAGGGCGCCGTCGAACTGGCCGAGGGGGCGGGAGCGCGGACGGTGGAGTCCGGGCATCTGCTGCTGGCGGTGCTGGAGCGGGAGGACGGCCGCGCCGCGTCCGCGCTGGCCTCGCTGGCGGTCGCCGGCGCGCGCCGGGACTCGGTGCGGCGGTCGCTGGACGAGGCGCGGCGGCGGGCGGGGCTCTCGCGGGCCGACGCCGACGCCCTCGCCGGGCTGGGGATCGACGTCACGGAGGTCGTCGCCCGGGTCGAGGAGGCGCACGGCGTCGGCGCGATGTCCGGCGACCGGCGGGACCGGGGGTGGTGGTCGGGACGGACCGCCTTCGGGCGGGACGCCAAGGAGGTGCTGGAGAAGGCCCTGCGGGTCGCGCTCGCCCGCCGCGAGCGCGACATCGGGGGCGAGCACATCCTCCTGGCCCTGACCGTCCGCCCCGGGGTGCCCGCCGAGGTCCTCGCGGACCACGGGGTGACCCACGCGTCCCTGACCCGTGTGCTGGACGGCGAGGGGGAGGCCCGGGCGGGCTGAGCCCGGCGGAACGGCCGACCGGGCCGGCCGAGGGGGCGAACGGAGGGCCGACCGGGTCGATGCGGGCGAACGGAGGGCCGACCGGGTCGAGGCGGGCGAACGGAGGGTCAGGGCCTCGGGGACCGCAGCAGTGCGCCGATGTGGGCCGCCGCCGTGGACAGGTGGCGGCGGGCGTCGCGGAGCTGGTCCGGCGTGACGCCGTGGTCCCGGGCCGCGTCGCGGATGTCGTCGCGGAAGCGGTCCAGCAGGCGCTCCAGGTCGCGGGCCGGGTCGCCGGTGGAGTCGGCGGCCGTCTCCCGCGCCCAGGACGGGGCGTAGTCGGCGGGGAAGTCCTCGGGGGTCTCGGTGTACTCGGGCGGCGCGGAGTGCCCGGGCTTCCGGGGCCCCCGGCGGTCGGGGCGCCCGCGTCGGTCCCGGTGCGGCCCGCGCCGAAGTCCTTGCCGAAGTCGCCGAACTCCTTGGCCAGCTCCGCCAGGCCCTCGCGCAGGCCGGCCGGCCAGTCACCGCGGGCGAAGTGGTCCTGCACCTGCTCCTGGACCCGCCGGGCGATGCGCTGCACCTCCTCCTGCGCCTGGGCCCGGGCCCATTCCTGGGCCTCCTTGGCCTGGCGCCGCGCCCGCTGGGCCTCCTCACGGGCCCGCCGGCTCTCGTCCTTGGCGCGCCGGGCCTGCTCCTTCCACTCCTGCTTGACGCGGCGCAGCTCCTCCTTGGCGACCCGCCACGCCTCCTTCTCGCCGAGGTTCGTGAAGTCGCCGAGGACACCGCCCTCTTCGCCCGGAGTCCCGGCCCCGGCGCCCCGGCGGGCCTCGGAGGCCGCCGCCCGCATCTCCCGGCGCAGATCGCCCGCGGCGCCCCGCACGTCGGCCCGGATCTCGGCGGCCAGCTCGGCGACCGACTCCCGGATCTCTAGCTCCAGGTCGGCCAGCTCGCCGCTGCGGTCGGCCAGTTCGGCACGGCCGGCGTCGGTGATGGAGTAGACCTTGCGGCCGCCCTCGGTGGTGTGGGTGACCAGGCCCTCGGCCTCCAGCTTGGCCAGACGGGGGTAGACCGTGCCCGCCGAGGGTGCGTACAGGCCCTGGAACCGCTCCTCGAGGAGGCGGATCACCTCGTAGCCGTGGCGGGGGCTTCGTCCAGCAGCTTGAGGAGGTACAGGCGGAGGCGTCCGTGGGCGAAGACGGGGGGCATGTCAGAGCACCTTCTTGTCGGTCGGGCCGTCGGCCGGGTCGCTCGCGGCGCCCTGGTCCCGGCCGGCAAGGGGATTCTCCCCCGACGCGTCCGGTGCGCCGTCCCCGGGCGGCGCAGCAGGGCGATCGAGCCCGAGACCGTGGTCGCCTGCAGTCTGCCGTTGCCCTCGCCGAGCCGGCCGGTGATCCGCTTCGCGCCCCACTGGCCGGTCACCCGGAGGTCCTCGAAGGCGCTGGAGACCGTGCCGCTCGCGGTGTTCGCCTCCACGTGGGCGTCGGCCGGGTGGGGCAGCCGGATGGCGATCTCACCCGAGACGCTCGTCAGGGCGACGTCGGTGGGGTGACCGGCGGGATCCAGGTCGACGATCATGGAACCGCTCACCGAGTCGGCGCGGACCGAGGAACCCGCCTCCACGACCGTCAGGTCGCCGGAGACGGAGTGGAACCGCAGGTCGCCGGTGAGGGCCTGGGCCTCGACGCTGCCGGACACCGTGTCCGCGCGGACGTGGCCCGTGAGGCCCGTCAGGGTGGTGTCCCCCGAGACGCCCCTGACCTCCGTGTGGCCCTCGATGCCCGAGACGAAGGCCGTGGCGCCGATGACGCCGACCTCGACGCGGGTGCTCGCCGGGACGGCCAGGGAGACGACGGCGCTGCGGCGCCGGCCCCTGCGGTCCAGCCACTTCAGGAACCCCTTCCAGGGCAGGTCCTCGTAGGCGACCGTGAGCGTGCCGTCTTCTTGGGTCACGATCAGGGGCGGGCCCTCGAGCTCGGAGATCTCCAGGCGGGCGGGGCCTTCGTCGGTGCCCACCACGTTCACCGTGCCGTTGACGATGCGGACCTGGAGGCTGGTCAGGGGGGTGTCGAAGGTGAGCTTGTCGGGCTCGGTGACGGACCGCTGGGACATCGGGTGACCTCCTGAACCGACGTGTCCTGGGGCGCGTACGCGCCATATCGCGTCCTCTGCTATTCACGATATATCGCGCGTCCGGAAAGTCAAGACACCCTTTCGGGTGCCGTGCCGCCGTGGGCCGTGCCGCCGTGGGCCGTGGGCGTGGGTACGGGTGTTGGGGCCGCCGTCCGTTCACAGGTCCCGTGGGGATCGGTGCCGTCGCCTCGGGGCGCTGCCCGCTGAAGGGGTGCCGCTGCGCCCACCCGTGCCGCCCCAGCGGCACGACTGCCCGCAGCTAGGGGGGCTGGTCGGCCTGCGCGCGCTTGGGTGTCTCCCGGGCCGTTCAGGCACTGGGGAGGCACGACTCCGCAGCTAGGGGCTGGTCGGCCTGCGGGCGCTTGGGTGTTTCCCGGGCCGTTCAGGCACTGGGGGAGGCACGACTCCGCAGCTAGGGGGCTGGTCGGCCTGCGGGCGCTTGGGTGTTTCCCGGGTCGTTCAGGCACTGGGGAGGCACGAATGCCCGCAGCCGGGGTGCTGGGGTGCTCGCGGCTGCGGGCGGGGGAGGCGGGGGTGCTGCGGGTGGTCCGGGGCTACTCGTCGTCCTCGTCGTCCAGGCGGGCCAGCCAGGTGGCCAGGCGCTCCACCGGGACCTCGAAGTCCGGGTTCAGGTCGACGAACGTCCGCAGCTGTTCGGCGAGCCACTCGAAGGTGATCTCCTCCTCGCCGCGCCGCTTCTCCAGTTCCTCGATGCCACGGTCGGTGAAGTACATGGCCTCAAGGATAAGTGCGCGCAAAGAGCCGGGCCGCACCCCCAGCAAGGGGATGCGGCCCGGTCAGGCGGGGTGCGCGGCGGCGCCGGCCGCCGCGCGGGTCACGCCTCGAACACCTCGCGGACGAGCTGCTCCTGCTCGGCCTGGTGCCGCTTGGCGGAGCCGACGGCCGGCGACGAGCTGTGCGGACGCGAGATGCGGCGCAGGCGCTCGCCGGGCGGGATGTCCGCGCCGACGGCCAGGTCCAGGTGGTCGATCAGGTTCAGGGCGATGAACGGCCAGGCGCCCTGGTTCGCCGGCTCCTCCTGGGCCCACAGGTACTTCTCGGCGTTCGGGTACTTGGCGATCTCCGCCTGGAGCTCCGCACCCGGCAGCGGGTACAGGCGCTCGATGCGGATGATCGCGGTGTCCGTCACGCCGCGCTTCTTCCGCTCGGCGTCGAGGTCGTAGTAGACCTTGCCGGCGCAGAAGACGACCTTCTTGACCGCGGCCGGGTCGACCGAGTCGTCGCCGATGACCGGGCGGAACTGGCCCGTGGTGAACTCCTCCGCCTTCGAGGCCGCCGCCTTCAGGCGCAGCATCGACTTCGGGGTGAAGACGACCAGCGGCTTGTGGTGCGGGTTGTGCACCTGCCACCGCAGGAGGTGGAAGTAGTTCGACGGCAGGGTCGGCATCGCGACCGTCATGTTGTTCTGCGCGCAGAGCTGGAGGAAGCGCTCCGGGCGGGCCGAGGAGTGGTCCGGGCCCTGGCCCTCGTAGCCGTGGGGGAGGAGCAGGACCACACCGGAGGTCTGGGCCCACTTCTGCTCGGCCGAGGAGATGAACTCGTCCACGACCGTCTGCGCGCCGTTGACGAAGTCGCCGAACTGCGCCTCCCACATCACCAGCGCGTTCGGGCGGGCCAGGGAGTAGCCGTACTCGAAGCCCATCGCCGCGTACTCGGAGAGCAGCGAGTTGTACACGTTGTACCGGGCCTGGTCCTCGGACAGGTACAGCAGCGGCGTGAACTCCTCGCCGGTGCGCCGGTCGATGACGACCGCGTGGCGCTGGCCGAAGGTGCCGCGCTGCGAGTCCTGGCCGGCCAGGCGGACCGGGACGCCCTCCAGCAGCAGGGAGCCGACGGCGAGGGTCTCGCCCATGCCCCAGTCGATGGCGTCGTCCTCGACCATGGCCGCCCGGCGCTGGAGCTGCGGCAGCAGCCGCGGGTGGATGGTGATGTGGTCGGGGATGTTGACCTGGGACTCGGCGATCCGCTTGACGACCTCCGTGGTCACCGCGGTGTTCACGGCGACCGGGAACTCGGCCTGCGGGTCGGAGGGCTCCACGGCGGAGGGCTGCGAGGTGGCCTCGCGGACCTCGGTGAAGACCTTCTCCAGCTGGCCCTGGTAGTCCTGGAGCGCCTGCTCGGCCTCTTCCAGGGTGATGTCGCCGCGACCGATGAGGGACTCGGTGTAGAGCTTGCGCACCGAGCGCTTCTTGTCGATCAGGTCGTACATCAGCGGCTGGGTGAAGGCCGGGTTGTCCGACTCGTTGTGACCGCGGCGGCGGTAGCAGATGAGGTCGATCACCACGTCCTTGTTGAACGCCTGGCGGAACTCGAAGGCCAGCCGCGCCACGCGGACGCAGGCCTCCGGGTCGTCGCCGTTCACGTGGAAGATCGGGGCCTCGATCATGCGCGCCACGTCCGTGGCGTACATCGACGAGCGGGAGGACTCCGGGGCGGCGGTGAAGCCGACCTGGTTGTTGATGACGATGTGGACCGTGCCGCCGGTGCGGTAGCCGCGCAGCTGCGACATGTTCAGGGTCTCGGCCACCACGCCCTGGCCCGCGAAGGCCGCGTCGCCGTGGATCGCCACCGGCAGGACGGTGAAGTCCGTGCCGCCCTTGTTGATGATGTCCTGCTTGGCGCGGGCGACGCCCTCCAGGACCGGGTCGACCGCCTCCAGGTGGGAGGGGTTGGCGACCAGGGAGACCTTGATCTGCTCGCCGTCCAGGCCGGTGAAGGTGCCCTCGGCGCCCAGGTGGTACTTCACGTCGCCGGAGCCGTGCATCGACTTCGGGTCGAGGTTGCCCTCGAACTCGCGGAAGATCTGCGCGTACGACTTGCCGACGATGTTGGCCAGCACGTTGAGGCGGCCGCGGTGGGCCATGCCGATGACGACCTCGTCCAGGCGGGACTCGGCGGCCGAGTCCAGCACCGCGTCGAGCAGCGGGATGACGGACTCGCCGCCCTCCAGCGAGAAGCGCTTCTGGCCGACGTACTTGGTCTGCAGGAACGTCTCGAAGGCCTCCGCGGCGTTCAGCCGGCGCAGGATGCGCAGCTGCTCCTCGCGCTCCGGCTTGGAGTGCGGGCGCTCCACGCGGTCCTGGATCCACTTGCGCTGCTTGGGGTCCTGGATGTGCATGAACTCGATGCCGGTGGTGCGGCAGTACGAGTCGCGCAGCACGCCGAGGATGTCGCGCAGCTTCATCATCGACTTGCCGGCGAAGCCGCCGACGGCGAACTCGCGCTCCAGGTCCCACAGGGTGAGCCCGTGCTCGGTGATGTCCAGGTCGGGGTGCTTGCGCTGCTGGTACTCCAGCGGGTCGGTGTCGGCCATGACGTGGCCGCGGACCCGGTAGGAGTGGATCAGCTCGAAGACGCGGGCGGCCTTGGTGACGTCGTCGTCGTGGCTGGCGTCGATGTCCTTGAGCCAGCGGACCGGCTCGTAGGGGATGCGCAGGGCCTCGAAGATCTCGTCGTAGAAGCCGTTCTCGCCGAGCAGCAGGTTGGCGACCTGGCGCAGGAACTCGCCGGAGGCGGCGCCCTGGATGACCCGGTGGTCGTAGGTCGACGTGAGCGTCATGACCTTCGAGATGCCGAGCTTGTTCAGGGTGTCCTGGCTGGTGCCCTGGAACTCCGCCGGGTAGTCCATGGAGCCGACGCCCATGATCACCGACTGGCCGGGCATCAGACGCGGCACCGAGTGGACGGTGCCGAGACCGCCCGGGTTGGTCAGGGAGACCGTGACGCCGGTGAAGTCGGCCATCGTCAGCTTGTTGTCGCGGGCGCGACGGACGATGTCCTCGTAGGCCTGCCAGAACTCGAAGAAGTTCAGCGTCTCGGCCTTCTTGATCGCCGCGACGACCAGCTGGCGGTCGCCGTTCGGCTTGACCAGGTCGATGGCGAGGCCGAGGTTCACGTGGTCGGGCTTGACCAGCGTCGGCTTGCCGTCCTTGATCTGGTACGACCAGTTCATCGACGGCATCGCCTTGATCGCCTGCACCATCGCGTACCCGATGATGTGCGTGAAGGAGATCTTCCCGCCGCGGGCGCGCTTGAGGTGGTTGTTGATGACGATGCGGTTGTCGAACAGCAGCTTCACCGGGACGGCGCGGACGGACGTGGCCGTCGGCATCTCCAGCGAGGCGTCCATGTTCTTGGCGACGGCCGCGGCGGGACCGCGCAGCGTGACCAGCTCGGGGCCCTCCGCGGACTCCGCGTCACCCTTGCCGGCGTCCTTCGCGGGCGCGGCCTTGGCCTGGGGCTTCGCGGCGGGCTTCGCCTGCGCGGCGGCGGGCGCCGCCTGGGCGGGCTTCGCGGCCGGGGCGGGGCCTGCGCGGCGGGCTTCGGCGCGGCGGCCGGCTCGGCCGCGGGCGCCGGCTTCGCGGCGGGGGCGGCCTGGGCCGGGGCGGGCTGGGAGGCGCCGGTGGTCTCCGCGGCCCCCGTGGCCGCCGTACCCGACGCAGCCTGGGCGGCGGCCGCCCCGGGCTTGTAGTCGGCGAAGAAGTCCCACCAGGCTCGGTCCACCGAATTGGGGTCCTGGAGGTACTGCTGATAGATCTCGTCGACGAGCCACTCATTGGGACCGAACGCGGCCGCGGGGTTCTTGCCCGCTTGGTCGGTGTCGGTCGAGATGCTCGAGTTACTGGGGGACTGTGGCGACACGGCGGCAACCGCCCTCTTCCGCTTCACAAGGTGATGGACAGCGGGAATAAAGGCTACGCCTCCCGGGGCGGGAAGGTCAGGCCGGGCCCGTTCATCGTCGCGTAAGTCACATCTCGGAGCGTGTTTCGGGCCTGGAAATGGCGGGAAACAAGCGAGGTTCTGCGTCAGGAGGGAAGGGGGTACCCGCGACCGGCGCGGCCTCCGCGCGGGCCTGTGCCTGATCACACGTGTCCGCCAGCGCGGACGCTCGTGGATCTTGTGGCTCCGCTTCGAACTTTACGTCAACTTGGCACAGACTGCTGGCCCGGAAGAGTGACAAGAATCCGGCAACCGCGCTCGGATTCGGCCACCCCGATCCGCCCGCCGTGCAGGTCCACCGCCCACCGGGCGATCGCCAGGCCCAGCCCCGTGCCGCCGTCGCTGCCGGGCCCGTGCGGCCGGCTGACCGCACCGCGGTTGAACCGCTCGAACACGCGGTGCCACTCGGAGCGCGGAATGCCAGGCCCCTCGTCCAGGACCTCCAGCTCCAGCGACTCCGGCAGGGCCCCGCGCCGCGCCTTGACCGTGACCCGGCCGTGCGGCGGGCTGTGCTTGACCGCGTTGTCGATGAGGTTGGCGACCACCTGGTGGATGCGCTCGGGTCGGCGTGCGCGGTCAGCTCCGGCGGGGTCACGTCGAGGTGCAGATGCACGTCGGTGCGGGTGTGGCTGCCGGAGCCGGAGGCGATGCCCGCGCGGGCCGAGGCGACCATGTTGGCCTCCTTCAGCACCCCGGACAGGTACGGCCAGACCTCGAAGCGCCGTTTGCGCAGCGGGACCACGCCGTTGTCCAGGCGGGAGAGGTCCAGCAGCGTCTCCACGAGTCGGCCGAGCCGCTCCGTCTGCCGCAGCGCCGTCCGCATGGTCTCCGGGTCGGCCTCGGTGACCCCGTCGACGATGTTCTCCAGCACCGCGCGCAGGCCCGCGATGGGGGTGCGCAGCTCGTGCGAGACGTTGGCCACCAGTTCCTTGCGCTGGCTCTCCTGGGCCTCCAGGTCGTCGGCCATGCGGTTGATGGTGACGGCCAGGTCGCCCAGCTCGTCCCGGCGGTTCTCGCGGACCCGGCGCGTGTAGTCGCCGTGCGAGATGGAGCGGGCCACCGCGTTCATCTCGTCCAGCGGCGCGGTGAGCGAGTGCGCCACGAACTGGGTGATCAGCAGGGTGGCGATCATGGAGAAGACCGTGATGAAGCGCAGCTCGGTCTTGGTGTGCACCGCGATCACCGACAGTCCGGTGGTGATCAGCACCGACGTGACGACCAGGGCGCCCAGCTTGGTCTTGATCGAGAACGGGCGTACGCCGCCCCAGGGACCCCCGGGGCTCCTCCGTGCGGCCTGCCGCCCCTGGCTCATGGCGTCGGCGTCTCCAGCGCGTACCCCACGCCGTGCACCGTGCGGATCCGCTCGGCGCCGATCTTCCGGCGCAGCGCCTTGATGTGGCTGTCGACGGTCCGGGTGCCGGAGGCGTCCGCCCAGTCCCACACCTCGGCCAGCAGCTGCTCACGGGAGAGCACCGCGCGCGGCGTGTTCGCCAGGCACACCAGCAGGTCGAACTCGGTGGGCGTCAGGTGCACGTCCTCGCTGCGCACCCGGACCCGGCGCTGGGCGTGGTCGATCTCCAGCTCGCCGAGGCGCAGGATGCCGCTGCGGGGGGTCGTGGCGGCCAGGGCGGCCCGCTCCACGCGGCGCAGCAGCACATGGACGCGCGCCGCCAGCTCCCGCATCGAGAACGGCTTGGTCATGTAGTCGTCGGCGCCGACGCCGAGGCCGACCAGCATGTCCGTCTCGTCGTCCCGGGCGGTCAGCATCAGCACCGGCACCGGGCGGGCGGCCTGCACGCGCCGGCAGACCTCCAGGCCGTCGAAGCCGGGCAGCATGATGTCGAGGATCAGCAGGTCGGGCTGCCAGGCCTCGGCCGTGTCGACGGCGGCCGGGCCGTCACCCGCCGTTTGCACCAGGAATCCCTCGGCGCGCAGGCGGGTCGCGATGGCGTCGACGATCGTCTGGTCGTCCTCGACGACCAGCACCCGGCGCTGCGCGCCCGGGGTCGCCGCCGCCGTGCCGTTGTGGGAGGTGTGTGTCTGCTCCATCGCCCGCCCCTGAAGGTGTGCTGTGCCGGAATCAGTGGGGTGATCCCTCGTCTGCGCATGACTGCGATTGACGCTTGAATGACCGCGTCAGGGAAGCAGCGTACGGGGACCCGCCGGGCCTTTGCTATCCAGGTCCGATGCCGAGATGCACGACGTCCGGAACGCCCCGGGCAACGGGGATCTCTTCGGTACGCACCTGCTGGAACCCGGCATTACGCAAGGTTTCTTCGAATTCCGGAGACGGCTGTGCGGACCACACGGCGAGCACGCCGCCGGGGTTCAACACCCGTGCGCAGGCGGCCAGTCCGGCGGGTGCGTACAGGGCGCCGTTGTCCTCGGTGACGGTCCAGCCGGGGCCGTTGTCGATGTCGAGGCACAGGGCGTCGTACGTGGCGGAAGTCTCATTGACGTACTCCGTCAGATCCGCCTGCACGATCTGGGTGCGGGGTCGGCGAGGGCCTCGCGGGTCAGCTCGGACAGCGGGCCGCTGCGGTGCCAGTCGACGACGGCCGGCTCCCGCTCCACGACCGTGATGCGGCCCCAGCGGGAATTCGCGGCTGCATGCGCCAGGGAGAAGCCGACGCCGAGACCGCCGATCAGCACGTGCGGCGCCGGCCGCCCGCCGGAGGCGTCCAGGGCGGTGAGCGCCGCGTCGACGAGCCGGCGTTCGGAGCGGCCGTCGGAGGTGTCCATCAGGAAGCAGCCGTTGGCGATGATCTGCAGCAGACGGCCGTGCCGGCGCAGCACGACCTCGCCGTAGGGGCCTTCACGACGGTCCAGGACTTCGGGGATGTCGTACGTGAGGGACATTCCGCCATCCTGGCACTCCGGTGGCCGTCCGGTGCCCGAACGGCGAACTCCGGGTGGCGCCAGGAGTACTTCACGGCGCACTGCGCGGGGTGCGCCTCGCGCTGGTGAGCGGGGCGCGCACCTCCCAGCCCAGCGTCTCGTACAGCGCCCGCCCGTCCGCCGTCCCCGCCAGCACCCCCGTCTCGGCGCCCTGTTCCACGGCGGCCCGGTGCAACGTGCGCATGACGAAGGCGCCGAGGCCGCGGCGGCGGTGCGCGGCGGCCGTCTCGATCTGGTCGGCGACCGCGGTGGCACCGGTCGGGGCGATCTGCCCGCGGGCGGCCCAGGAGCCGTCGGGCGCCGCGACGGCCACCCGTACGACACCGCCCCGGCTCCACACCCGCGCGCGGTATCCCTCGGGCAGGCCGGGTCCGTCCGGGGCTGCGGTGAGCGGGGCCGTCATGAGGTAGCCGGGCTCGGGGTCGATCCACCAGTCCGGGCCGAGCGCGGGGGCGACCGCGTCCGGGTCCCGGAAGACCTTCAGCCAGACGCCCGCGCCGGTCACCGCGTCCGCGACCTTGCGCACGTCCGCCAGGTCCACGGCGTCGCCGGTCGCCCCGAACACATGCCGGGTGACGTGGTGCTCCAGGCCGACGTCGACCGTGCAGCCCCATGGCTCGATCACGGGCGGGGCGGCCATGCGGGAGACGACCCAGCCGTCCACCCAGTCCCTGACGATCCCGTCCAAAACCCACCCCCGGTAATACCTGCGAACCGCAGACGTCTATTACGTCGCTCACCCTACGGCGGTGATCGGGCGGCCCGACAGGCGTGATCGCCCAGAGCGAACAAGGGTGGGGGAACATTCCTCGACTCCGGAGCATTGAGTCTGCATAACTCAACTTGACTGCCGAAGGGGAGATCATGGCTGCTGAGTCCACGGAGTTCACACCGCTCACCCTGCCTGTGCTGCCGCTCGACGACGAGGTCGTGCTGCCCGGGATGGTGGTCCCCCTGGACCTGAGCGACTCCGAGGTCCGCGCCGCGGTGGAGGCCGCGCAGGCCGCCGCCCGGTCCGAGCCCGGCAAGCCCCGGGTGCTGCTCGTGCCGCGCATCGACGGCACCTACGCGGAGACCGGTGTGCTGGGCACCGTGGAGCAGGTCGGCCGGCTGGCCGACGGCGACCCGGGCGCCCTGATCCGTGGCCGCGGCCGGGTGCGCATCGGCGCCGGCACCACCGGCCCCGGCGCCGCCCTGTGGGTCGAGGGCACCCGGATCGACGAGACCGTGCCCGACCCGCTGCCCGGGCAGGTCACCGAACTGGTGAAGGAGTACAAGGCGCTCGCCACCGCCTGGCTGCGCAAGCGCGGCGCCTGGCAGGTGGTGGACCGCGTCCAGGCCATCGACGACGTCTCCGCGCTCGCCGACAACTCCGGCTACTCGCCGTTCCTGACCACCGACCAGAAGGTCGAGCTGCTGGAGACCACCGACCCGGTCGCCCGCCTGCGGCTCGCCACCAGGCAGCTGCGCGACCACCTCGCCGAGCAGGACGTCGCCGAGACCATCGCCAAGGACGTCCAGGAGGGCGTCGACAAGCAGCAGCGGGAGTTCCTGCTGCGCCGTCAGCTCGAGGCCGTGCGCAAGGAGCTGCGGGAGCTGAACGGCGAGAAGGAGGGCGAGGAGTCCGACGACTACCGGGCCCGCGTCGAGGCCGCCGACCTGCCGGAGAAGGTGCGCGAGGCCGCGCTGAAGGAGGTCGACAAGCTGGAGCGGGCCAGCGACCAGTCCCCCGAGGGCTCCTGGATCCGCACCTGGCTCGACACCGTCCTCGAACTGCCGTGGAACGAGCGGACCGAGGACCAGTACGACATCCAGGGCGCCAAGGCCGTCCTGGACGCCGAGCACGCGGGCCTGGAGGACGTGAAGGAGCGGATCACCGAGTACCTGGCCGTGCGCAAGCGCCGCGCCGACCGGGGCCTGGGCGTCGTCGGCGGCCGCCGCGGCGGAGCGGTGCTCGCGCTCGTCGGCCCGCCCGGTGTCGGCAAGACCAGCCTCGGCGAGTCCGTCGCCCACGCCATGGGCCGCAAGTTCGTCCGGGTCGCCCTCGGCGGCGTCCGCGACGAGGCCGAGATCCGCGGCCACCGCCGCACCTACGTCGGGGCGCTGCCCGGGCGGATCGTGCGCGCGATCAAGGAGGCCGGGTCGATGAACCCGGTGGTGCTGCTGGACGAGATCGACAAGGTGGGCTCGGACTTCCGCGGCGACCCGGCGGCGGCCCTCCTGGAGGTGCTGGACCCGGCCCAGAACCACACCTTCCGGGATCACTACCTGGAGGTGGAGCTGGACCTGTCCGACGTCGTCTTCCTGGCCACCGCCAACGTCCTGGAGGCCGTCCCGGAGGCGCTGGCCGACCGGATGGAGATCGTCCGCCTCGACGGCTACACCGAGGACGAGAAGATCGTCATCGCCCGGGACCACCTGCTGCCGCGCCAGCTGGAGCGAGCGGGGCTGGACGCCGACGAGGTCACCGTGGACGAGGGCGCGCTGCGCAAGCTGGCCGGCGAGTACACGCGCGAGGCGGGCGTGCGCAATCTGGAGCGGTCCGTCGCGCGGCTGCTGCGCAAGGTCGCCGCCCAGCACGAACTGGGCGAGCGGGAGCTGCCGTTCACCGTCACGGCCGACGACCTGCGCGGCCTGATCGGCCGGCCGCACCACGTGCCCGAGTCGGCCCAGGACCCGGCCGAGCGCCGCACGTCGGTGCCGGGCGTGGCCACCGGCCTCGCGGTCACCGGCGCGGGCGGCGACGTGCTGTACGTCGAGGCGTCGCTGGCCGACCCCGAGACCGGGGCCTCGGGGCTGACGCTGACCGGCCAGCTCGGCGACGTGATGAAGGAGTCGGCGCAGATCGCGCTGAGCTTCCTGCGCAGCCACGGCGCCGAACTGGAGCTGCCGGTCGCCGACCTGAAGGACCGGGGCGTGCACATCCACTTCCCGGCGGGCGCGGTCCCCAAGGACGGCCCGAGCGCCGGCATCACCATGACGACGGCGCTGGCCTCGCTGCTGTCGGGCCGGCTGGTCCGCACGGACGTGGCGATGACCGGCGAGGTCTCGCTGACCGGGCGGGTGCTGCCGATCGGCGGGGTGAAGCAGAAGCTGCTCGCCGCGCACCGGGCGGGCGTCACCACGGTGATCATCCCCAAGCGCAACGAGCCCGACCTGGACGACGTCCCGGCCGAGGTGCTGGACAAGCTCGACGTCCACACCGTGACCGACGTCCGCCAGGTCCTTGAGCTGGCTCTGACCCCGGCCGCGCACGGGGCGGAGCCGGAGGTTCCGGTCGCCGCGTGACGGAGGTGGCCGGACGCGGCGGGCCCGGGTCCCGTGAGGGAGGCCCGGGCCCGCCCGTGCGCCGGCCGGGGGCCGGGATGCCGGGTGCGGAGCGGGGTGTCAGCCGAGGGCCAGGGCGCGGACCCGGTCCAGGGCCCGTTGAACCGGTTGTGGTCGCCCACGATCGGCCCGGACGAGGTGTACTGCCACATCGTGTAGTACGGCCAGCCGGCCGGCAGCGTGCCCACCGTCGAGGCGTACCGGGCGATCCACAGCGGGTTGTTCGCCGCGAAGCCGCTGTAGTTGCCGGTGCACTGGGTCCACCAGCTGGTGGCCGTGTAGATCACGGCGTCCCGGCCCGTGCGGGCCTTGTACGTGTTCAGGAAGTCGCGGATCCAGGAGACCATCTGGCTCTGCGTCTTGCCGTAGCAGGTGGCCCCGTACGGGTTCCACTCGATGTCCAGCGCGCCGGGCAGCGTCTTGCCGTCGCGGGACCAGCCGCCGCCGTTGTCGACGAAGTAGTTCGCCTGGGCGGCGCCGGTCGTGGTGTCCGGGGTGGCGAAGTGGTAGGCGCCGCGGATCATGCCGACGTTGTACGAGCCGTTGTACTGCTGGGCGAAGTAGGGGTTGCGGTAGTACGTCCCCTCGGTGGCCTTGACGTAGGCCCACTTGACGCCGCTGTTCCAGAGGTTCGTCCAGGCGACGTTGCCCTGGTGGCTGGAGACGTCCACCCCTCGGTCTGGGTGGCGTCGCCGGGGACGGGAGTGCCGTGGCGCCCGTCGTGTTCCAGGACGCCCATGCCCATGTGGGCGGAACCGCGCGGCGGGATGTCGGCGGCGCGGGCCGAGCCGGGCAGGGCGAGGGCGAGGGCGGCGAGCAGGACGGCGACGGCCGCCGCGAGGGCGCGTGAGCGGGCGGGGTGGATGGAGCCGGGTCTGTGCACGGGCATGACGTGCCTCCGAAGGCTTCGTGGGGAAAGCAGGGGAAACCACGACGAGTGTCGTGGGCATGCCAGTACTTGCCTGCTCAAGAAGCTACGCACGTAGACAACCCGCTGGGAAGGGGGACCGGGAGCTGCCGTTGGTCTAAGCCTGCGAAATACTTGCCGAGCTGCGGCGATGACGGTGGGTGGCGGAAACTTTCAGGAACGGGAAAACCGAGGCAGGGGCTGACGTGCACGAAGAGGGAAACGGCGGCGGACGCCGGGCCGAACCCGAGCTGTCCGCGAGTGGTGTGGACCAGCCCGAATTCCTCGCGCTCGAGCGCGAGTTGACGGTGCTGCTGCGCCGGGCGCGGGCCAACCAGGGCGAGATGGCGCGGGAGGTCCACCCGGACCTGGAGTCGTCGGCGTACGGACTGCTGGTGCGGCTCGGGGAGTGCGGCAGCCAGCGGGCCACCGAGCTCGCCGCCTTCGTCGGCGTCGGCAAGGCGACGATGTCGCGTCAGCTGCGTGCCCTGGAGGACCTCGGGCTCGTCACCCGGGAGCCCGATCCCGCCGACGGGCGGGCCTGGCTGATCACCCTCACGCCGGAGGGGCGTGAGCGGGTCGGGCGGGTGCGGGAGGCGCGGCGCGCGCGGTATGCCCGGCGGCTCGCCGACTGGGATCCCGAGGCGGTCGCGGAGTTGGCGCGTCTGCTGCACGAGCTGAACCGGGGGATGGAGAAGTGAGCGGTGGGGGAGGGGCCGGGCGGTGTTTCGCCCCCGCCGCCCCTTCCCGTCCCGACCCGGGGGCTCCGCCCCGGACCCCCGCTCCTCAAACGCCGGAGGGGCTGACTTGCCAGCCCGTCCGGCGTTTGAGGACGAGGCCGTTCAGGCCGAAGCGGGGGTCTGGGGGCGGCAGCCCGCCAGGGGCGGTCACAGTTCCGCGTAGACCGCCGTCGCGTCGTCGTGGGTCTTGCCACCCCCCAGCACCGGCCGCCCCGCCTCCGCGTCCGCCCGCTCCAGCGCCCGGACCCGGTCCACCAGGGCCTGCGCCCCCTCCTTGCGGACGAGCCCGAGGCAGTCCGCCCAGTCGCCCTCGCGGAACCGCTCCACCCAGCGTCCGGCCCCGTCCGTCAGGGCGAGCAGCGACCGCACCTGCGCGCGCGGCAGCTCCCCGGTCACCGCCCGGGACGCGACCGCGGGATCGGCCGCCGCCGTGAAGAAGCCGCCCTCCTTGTTGCGCAGCGTCGCGTCGATCAGCGCGTCCGTGGCCAGCGCCGAGCGCGGCAGCCGGGCCAGCCGGTCGTCCAGGACCGCCGTGACCCCGCCGTCGCCCGACTCCACCAGCAGGGCCGAGTCGGACAGGACCAGGTACTCCACCGTCCGGGGGACCAACGCGCCAGAACGACCGTCGCCTGAGGAGTCCGGGGGTGAGAAAGGTCACAGGTTGCGGCGTGGGCTTCGGCGGTACGCGCGATGGCACGGGAGAGGGCCTCGGCGAGGGGAACATCCGGGAGTGAAACGGTCAGTTCGGTCAGCGCGCCGCCGAGGCGCGCCGTGAACCAGGGGACGGAATGCAGACAGCCCGTCCCGTTCTTCGGCGGCGTCACCCCGTCCAGCACGACGAGCGAACCACCCTGTCCGGAGGCCGGAAGTCCGACGCTCGCGAAGTCCTCGTTGGGCCATTCGGCGTCGCCGGGTAGCGAGATGAGTTCCGTACGCATCAGGCCAGTCTGCACGAGCCCTTCACACGGGCGCCGAAAGGCCGGCCGGCATCCCGCCATCCCCGTAGGTGTGCAGGTCAGACGCCGGATTTGGGCTGGAATGCAGTGCTCCGGCGAGGAGGGGCGGCAAATACTGCCACCGCCCGCCGCGCACGTCCAACCGGCGCGCCGCCGGGGCCCGTCGCATGCGCCACGGGAACTTGCCCCCCAACTCCCGTCCGATGTTCACTCCTTCGAGTGGCGGGTCAGGCGATGCGTGTGCACCGCCCACCGGCACTGGGAGGGTCGGGGACCGGTGGGGGCCGCCCCGCTCCTGCCGAGAGCTTGGGGAGGGTGTACGCACCAGCCGCTCGGTTGACGGCGCGCCACCCGGGCCCACGGGTACACGAGTTCAGGAATGCGAGAACCGGTGCAGAAGACGCGGCCTCGTCGCACAGGCAAGCAGAAGGCTCCCGCCGGGGCACTCCCGGCACCCCCGGCACCTCCGAGGCCCCCGGCACTCCCGTCGGCAGGGGCCGGCCGACCCATGTGCGCAACCGCCTCATCCTGGCCGTCGCGGTCGTGGCCGCCGCCGTCGCCGGGGCCGGCGCCCCGTCGGTGGTCGCCGCCTCCGGGCAACTCCACGACTCCCAGGAACTGGTGACGCTGGCCGAGCAGACCCAGGGCGCGCTCACGCTCGCGCACTCCCTGGCCGACGAGCGCGACGAGGTCACGCCGTACATCGCCGCCGGCCGCCCCGAGTCCAAGGCGCCCTCCGAGCAGCGCAGCGCCCGTGTGGACCGGCAGGTGGAGGAGCTGCGCGCCGACAGCGACATCCCCGCCTCGCTGCGCGAGGACCTCGACGCCATCGCCGCCCTGCGCCGCGCCGCGCTCACCGGCAAGAGCACCGCGCTCGAAGCGCACCAGGCGTACTCCGAGGCCATCGCCGAACTCCACGCGGTCGCCGAGCGGCTGGCCGAACAGATGCCGCCCCGGGCCGGTTCCGGCGACCACGCGCTGGCCGAACTGGACACGGCCGTGCAGCAGGCCGCCGCCGCCCGCGGTCTGCTGCTCGCGGCGCTGAACGTGCCGCGCAGCACGCAGACCGTCATCGACCCGGTCACCGGCCTGCCGACCGAGACCAGCACCTCCTCGGGCGCCGACGGCAAGCAGCGCGACGCCCTGGCCGCCGCCGCGCAGCAGGCCCGGGTGCGCTCCGACGCCGCTCTCGCCGACTTCCGCGACGGCGCCCCCGAGCGGGCCCGGGAGAGCTACGACGCGACGGTCACCGGACCCGAGGTGGACGCGGCCGAGAAGTACCTCGCCGCGCTCACCGACCAGCCGACCCTGTCCGACGACGACCTCGGCACCAGCGTCAAGCGGCTGGAGGCCGCGCTCTCCGCCCGCGTCGAGGCCATGCGCGGCGCCGAGTCCGCGCTCTACGAGCGCCGCACCGAGGCCCTGGAGCAGCTCCGCGACGACGACGTCACCGCGCTGGAGATCCGCATCGCCGTCCTCGGCGCCCTGCTGCTGCTCGCCGTCGGCGTCGCCACCGCCCTGGCCCGCACCCTCACCCGCCCGCTGTCGGTGCTGCGCCGCGGCACCGCCCGGCTGGCCGAGGCGGAGAACCCGGCGGCGCAGGAGCCGATCTCCTTCACCGGCCGCAACGACGAGTTCGCCCAGGCCGTGCGGTCCGTCAACGCCCTGCACGCGCAGGCCGCCGCCCTGGCCGAGCGGGTCACCACGCTGGAGGCGGACCGCAAGCACCTGGTCGCCCAGCGGCAGAAGATGGCCGACGCCCGTGAGGAGCTGCGGGCCGAGCTGGCCGAGTCCGCCGCGCAGCTGCAGGTGATGCGCAAGAGCATCGGCAGCACGTTCGTCAACCTCGCCCTGCGCACCCTCGGTCTGGTGGAGCGTCAGCTCGCCGTGATCGAGAGCCTGGAGGAGCGTGAGCAGGACCCGGACCGCCTGTCCACCCTGTTCAAGCTCGACCACTTCGCCACGGTCATGCGCCGGCACAGCGAGAACCTGCTGGTCCTCGCCGGCACGGAGCACGTCCAGCACAGCGCCGGGCCGGTGCCGCTGGTCGACGTCGTGCGGGCCGCGGTCAGCGAGATCGAGCGGTACGAGCGGGTCCGTATCGCCGCGCTGCCGCCGCACGCGCACATCGCCGGATTCGCCGCCGACGACCTCTCCCACCTGCTGGCCGAGCTGATGGAGAACGCCACCTCGTTCTCCCCGCCCGACGTCCCCGTCGAGGTCTCCGGCTGGCTGCTGGAGAACGGCGAGGTCATGCTCTCCGTCCAGGACGAGGGCATCGGCATGGAGGACGAGCGGCTCCAGCGGCTCAACGCCCGGCTCGCCGACGTCGACCCGGAAGCGCCCTACGACCAGGAGGGCGAGGACGGTCTCGGGCTCGGCCTGTACGTCGTGGCCCGCCTCGCCCACCGGCACGGCGCGCGCGTGCAGCTGCGCGAGCAGAAGCAGGGCGGGGTCGCCGCCGTCGTGGTGCTGCCCAAGACGCTCCTCACCGCCGCGCCGCCCGCGGCGGTGGCCCCGTCGGCGCCGGTCTCCGAGGCCACCGGGACCTTCTCCCTGCCGGGCGCCGACGCGGAGGCCAACTCCAACGTCCTGCACGGGCGCTCGGAGGGCGGCGACCCGCTGGTGTCCCTGGCGGAGCGGGCCGTACGGCGGTCGGAGGAGAACGCGGCGGCGACGACCCCGCCGGCCGGGGACCCGGAGGCCGTCGCCGGACAGGCCGGGGCCGAGGAGCCCGCCGCCGGGACGCCCGCCGTCGAGGAGTCCGCCGAGGAGCCCGCCGCCGAGGCGCCGTCCGGGACCGACCCCGAGGGGGAGCCGCGGCCGGAGGGCGGGCCGGAGGAGCCGGCCGGCACCTCGGAGAGCCCTTCCGAGACGACGATGGAGCTGCTCATCCCGGCCCAGGCCCCCGCGCCGGACCGCGAGAGCACGTCCGCGACCGAGGCCGGAACCGGCCCGGACACCGACGCCGGCCGCCGCGCCGGCGCCGACGCGGACACCGAGCCCCAGGCCGGCGCCGGGACCCGCACCGCCGGCGAACCGCCGGCCGACGCGGAGGCGCCCGCCGACGCCCGGACGACCACCGACGCCGGAACGACCACAGGCGCCGGAACGACCACCGGCGCCGACGCGGCCACCGGTGCCGGAACGGCCGCCGCAGCCGACACGCCCGCGGGTGCCGAGGCCGAGCCCGCGCACGCCCGCGTCCCCGACGAACCCGAGGAGCTCGTCACCGACAAGGGGCTGCCCAAGCGCACGCCCAGGATCAGCGCGCCCGCGGCGGCGCCCGCGCCCGCACGGGTTCCGTCGACGCCGAGGCGCTGCGCCGGCGCCTGGGCGGGTTCCACCGGGGGGCCCGGGCCGGATACCGGGACGTCGAGGCGGAGATCGCCGAACGCACCGCCGGACACCGCAGGCCGGACACCGCCGCGGACACGGGCCCCGGCGCCACCTCCGCGGGCACCGGCACCACCGCCGCGGACACCGGCACCACAGCAGGCACAACCGAAGAAGCCACGGGGGCACTGTCGAGGAGGCAAGCAGTTGACCGCGCCCAGTACCTTCGGACTGAGCAGTGAAGCCCGCAATCTCCATTGGCTCCTGACCAACCTCGTCGAGGAGGTGCCCGGCATCCTCTCCGTCGCGGTCGTCTCCTCCGACGGTCTGCTGCTCCTCTCCTCCGACCAGGACATCGCCGACGCCCGGACGACGCCGCGCGGGGACGCCCCGGAGCAGGCGGCGCGCCGGCCGGCGGACGAGCGGCGCGCCGGCCCGCGCGGCTCCTCCGCCGACCTCGCCACCATCGTGTCCGGCATCGGCAGCCTGACCATCGGCGCCGCCAAGCTCATGGACTCCGGCGCCGTGAAGCACACGATGGTCGCGATGGACGAGGGCAGCCTGTTCGTCATGTCGATCAGCGACGGGTCGCTGCTCGGCGTGCACGGCTCCGCGGAGTGCGACATGAGCGTCGTGGCGTACCACATGGCGCTGTTCGTGGGCCGGGCCGGCCATGTGCTGACCCCGGAGCTGCGCAGCGAGCTCCGCAAGTCCCTGGAGTCCCAGTCGACGGGGAGTGCCCGATGAGTAGCCCCAGGAAGACCCTTCCGGTGCGCGGCGCCGACCGCAAACCCGCGCGGGTGCGCCCGTACTCGCTCACCGGAGGCCGGACCCGCTTCGGCCACGTGCTCCTGGTGGAGACGTTCGTGGCGGCCACCGCCGCGATCGAGGCCGCCGACGAGCGCAAGGAACTGACGAGCGCACCGCTGAGCCGGGTGATGCCGGAGATGCGGGCCATCGTCGAACTGTGCCGCCGGATGCGTACGGTGGCCGAGATCGCCGCGCTGCTGAAGATGCCGCTCGGCGTGGTCCGCGTGCTCCTGAGCGACCTCGCGGACCAGGGAAAGATCCGTGTGTACGGCACCGGAACCGGCCACGGAACCGGCCGTCCGGACCGCGCGCTGCTGGAAAGGGTGCTGAGTGGACTCCGTCGTCTCTGACGCCGCCTCCTACGCCGCCTCCCACGGCGGATTCCCGCTCGTCGACACCGACGAGCCGTCACAGCCCTGGCAGACGGACCGCACCCGCGCCCCGATCGCCACGAAGATCGTGGTGGCGGGCGGCTTCGGCGTCGGCAAGACCACGCTGGTCACCTCCGTCTCGGAGATCACGCCCCTGCAGACCGAGGCGCTGATGACCGAGGCGAGCGAGGAGACCGACGACCTCACCGGCACGCCGGACAAGCTCACCACCACCGTGGCCATGGACTTCGGCCGCATCACGCTCGACGACGACCTGGTGCTCTACCTGTTCGGCACGCCGGGCCAGCAGCGGTTCTGGTTCATGTGGGACGACCTGGTGCGCGGCGCGATCGGTGCCGTCGTCATGGCCGACACGCGCCGGCTGAAGGACTGCTTCCCGGCGCTGGACTACTTCGAGAGCTGCGGACTGCCGTACGTCGTGGCGGTGAACCACTTCGACGGCAGCGAGCTGTTCGAGCCGGAGGATGTGCGGGAGGCGTTGACGATCCCGAAGCACATACCTGTAATGATCATGGATGCGCGCCGCCGGATCTCCGTGATCGAGACCCTCCTGGCTCTCGTCGGCCACGCGCTCGACGAAACCCCGAGTAGACCGACCTAGGAGTCAGCACCCGCATGCGGAAGATACTCGTCGTCGGAGCCGGCCAGTCCGGCCTCCAGCTCGCCCTCGGCCTCCAGTCGCACGGGTACGAGGTCACCCTGATGTCGAACCGGACCGCGGACGAGATCCGCACGGGACGGGTCATGTCGACGCAGTGCATGTTCCACACCGCCCTCCAGCACGAGCGCGACCTGAACCTGAACTTCTGGGAGTCCCAGGCCCCGAAGATCCAGGGACTCGGTGTCTCGGTCGCCGCGCCCGGCTCGTGGGAGCCGGGTCCGACGCAGCGGGCGATCGACTGGCTGGGCCGGCTCGACGGGTTCGCGCAGTCCGTGGACCAGCGGGTGAAGATGGCCGGCTGGATGGAGACCTTCGCCCAGCGCGGCGGCCAGCTGGTCATCCACGGCGCCGCGGTCGGCGACCTCGACTACTTCTCCCGCACCTACGACCTGGTCCTGGTCTCGGCCGGCAAGGGCGAGCTGGTGCAGATGTTCGCCCGCGACCCCGAGCGCTCCCCCTACAGCGAGCCGCAGCGCGCCCTCGCCGTCGCCTACGTGCACGGGCTCGGCCCCCGCCCGGAGCACCCGGACACCGAGGCCGTCCGCTGCAACCTCGTCCCCGGCGTCGGCGAGATGTTCATCATGCCGACCCTCACCACCTCGGGGCGGGCCGACATCCTGTTCTGGGAGGGCATACCCGGCGGCCCGCTGGACGTCTTCAAGGACGTCAAGGACCCCGCGGAGCACCTCTCCCTCACCCTGGAACTGATGGAGAAGTACCTCCCCTGGGAGTACGCGCGGGCCACCAAGGTCGAGCTGACCGACGCCGGCGGCACTCTCGCCGGCCGCTACGCCCCCACCGTGCGCAACCCCATCGGCCGCCTGCCGAGCGGCGGCCTGGTGCTCGGCGTCGCCGACGTGGTCGTGGCCAACGACCCGATCACCGGCCAGGGCTCCAACTCCGCCTCCAAGTGCGCCGCGTCCTACCTCGCCTCGATCCTCGAGCACGGCGACAAGCCGTTCGACGAGGAGTGGATGCAGCAGACCTTCGACCGCTACTGGGAGACGGCCCGGCACGTCACCAAGTGGACGAACGCCATGCTCGCCCCGCCGCCGGAGCACGTCCTGAACCTGATCGGCGCCGCCGGGCAGCTCCAGCCGGTCGCCGACCGCTTCGCCAACGGGTTCAACGACCCGGCCGACTTCGAGAACTTCTTCTACGAGCCGGCCAGGACCGAGGCCTACCTGATGGAGGTCTCCGGCGCGTCCGGCGCGTAGGCCGCGCCGTACCCCTCGTCGGAGCCGTCCGTCGCCCCCTCGGGGAGCCTGGGCGGCGCGTAGTGCGCCACGGGCTCCCCGCCGGGGTCGGGCCGGACGGCGCCGAGGACCGGGTTGGCCGCGATCGGCGACACCTTCACCTCGGCGCCGGGCCGCGGGGCCTGCACCACCATGCCGTCGCCCAGGTACAGCGCCACATGGGTGGCCTCCGGGAAGTAGACGACCAGGTCGCCGGGGCGCAGCCGGTCCAGCGGCACCCGCTCCAGCCGGGCCCACTGCTCCTGGCTGGTGCGCGGGATCGGGCTCCCGGCGTGCTCCCAGGCCCGGGAGGTCAGCCCCGAGCAGTCGTACGCCTCGGGTCCCTCGGCGCCCCACTCGTAGGGCTTGCCGATCTGCTCCACGGCGTAGCGCACCGCACGGTCGCCCTCCGCGGAGGGCTTGGCGTCGTCCTCGCCGAGCGCCCCGGAGGCCAGGAACCGCTCCTGGGACGCGGCGACGCCCTCCTTCTCCAGCGCGGCCACGGCGGCCAGTTCCTCGGTGCTGAGCGAGGCGAGCAGTTCCTCCACGTCGTTCAGCCGCTCACGGACGTCGTCGCGCTCCTTCTTGCGCCGCTCGGTCAGGGCGAGCTGCCCGTCCAGCGCCTTGCGCGCCTTGCGGGCCAGCTCCTCCGCCTTCTTCTCGCCGCCGGCCAGCCGGCCGACCGTCTCGGCCCGCTCGCGCGCCAGCCGGCCGATGACATGGCCCTGGTCGAGGGCGTGCTGCGGGTCGCGGGCGAGCAGCAGCCGCAGGTAGGGGGAGAGGTCGCTGCGGTTCTGGTACTGCTGCCGGGCCAGCCGGCCGGCGGCGCGGCGGCCCTCGTGCAGGGACAGCCGGGCCCGGGCCAGCTCGGCGTCGAGCCGTTCGGTCTCCGCGCGCTGCCTCTTCAGCTTCTCCTCGGTGGCGTTGTAGGCCTCGGTGGCCTTCTCGGCCTCCCGGTACAGCCGCTGAAGGTCCGTCAGCAGCTCGGCGACGGACCGCTCGCCCGCCGCGCGGCCGGGCGCGGGCTCGGTAGCGGGGTCGGCCCCGGCGGGCTGGGGCGCGAGGGCGATCCCGGTCGCCACCGCGGCCGTACAGGCCAGGCGCAGAAGCCTTCCTGACACGTCATCACCTCCGGTGCGGGGCGGCTCGTCCGCTCCGCACCGCGAGCATCAGACGTGCTCCGCGGCTCCGCGCGCCGGGTGTGCGCGGATCGGCGCAACCCGGTCACCCGTCCGCGTCGTCCGGCTTGCCGCCCGGCGTGGCGTCTGGCCGGGCGTCCGGCTTCGACCACGGCCAGCGCAGCCGGGCGCGGGGGGCGCCCTCGGGGCGTAGGCGTACTTCCACCGGGCCAGCCCGATCCTCCGGTGCGGGTCGCGGGGGACCCGCCGGTAGACGAGGACCGTGGGCGGCCCGCCGTCCGGGTCGGGGACCGGGATGCGGTAGGTCTTGGGCGGGTGGCCGGTCATGCCGACCAGCACGGGCAGCACCCGGCCGTCCATCGGCCCGCCCTCGAAGGGGTGTCTTCGCTCTTCACGGCACCAGTGTCGGCCACCTCAGAGATCGGCGGCGAGGGCCGCGACCAGCGCGTCCGTCTGGGGATCGCGGCGGGCGGTGACCGACAGCACGGCCACGAACTGCTCCACCAGCCAGTCCCGCAGTTCCTCGGCGGGCGGTTGCTTGTCCTCGTCCAGCCAGATCAGCGAGGCCGCCTCCACGGCCGTGATCCACATCCGCACGGTCATCCTCAGCCGGGGGCCCGGATCGGCGACCTCCAGGTGGCTCATGATGTGGTCGGCGGCGGCCCGGCGCACGCCGTCCACGATGGCCGTGGTCCGGGAGGTCTCGGCGACGCTGCCGCCGCGCAGCAGGGCGCTGAAGCCGGTGTCGTGCTCGTCGACGAAGGCCAGGTAGCGGTCCAGGGCGCGGGTCAGCCGGGCCAGCAGGGGGCCCTGGCGGGGCTCGTCGAAGCACAGCTGCAGCTCGTCGGCGGCCGAGCGCAGGGCGGCCTCGTACAGCTGCTGCTTGCCGCCGGGGAAGTACCGGTACACCAGGGGGCGCGAGACCCCGCCTGCTCCGCCACGTCGTCCAGGGAGACCTCCTCCGGGGGCCGGTGGGCGAAGAGGGCCAGCGCGGCGTCGAGGAGCTGGCTGCGGCGCTCCTCGACGCTGAGCCGTCGGTAGGCGGGGGTGGGGGCCTGCGGGGTCATGAAACGCAGCGTAACCGCTCCGCTTCGGGGCCGGGCACGCCGGTCGGCGGGCGGCGGCCGGAAAGCGCCGCCCATGGGTACGGCCGCCCGCGGGCCGGGGCGGCCCGGCTACGCCAGCAGGCCGGAGGACCTCCACAGCTTCCGGCCGACGCCCCGCAGCACCCCGATGTCGTCCAGGAAGTCCGTCAGCCGCTTTGCCCCGGTCTGCATGACCTCCCGGCGGTGGCCGCTGGCCTTGACCTGCGCCATGGCCTCCCGCTTGTCCAGCCCCACGTTCGTGTAGACCTCGGGATTGATGAAGGCGACCGAGAAGACCCGGGCGAACTCGCCGGAGGTGATCCGGGTGAACTCCTGCGACCACTTCGGCGCCGTCACCATCTGGCGCCGCAGCTCCTCACGCGCGTACCGCACGTGGCGGGCCTCCTCCACCACATGGATGCGCGTGACGCCCCGGATCAGCGGCTGGACGCGCTCGTCCGGGAAGGTCAGCCGCTGCATCCAGTCCAGCACCTCCTCGCCCAGCAGCGTGGCCGTGAAGGAGCCGGGGGTGGTGGAGATGGTCTTGAACAGCCGGCCCAGGTGCTGGTGGACCGGGCTGACCGGGTACCACGGGGTGCCGCCGCGGGTGATCACCCGGGCGAACATCTTCGAGTGCCGGCACTCGTCCTCGATCTCGGTGAGGGCGTACCGCACGTGCGCGCTCGTCGCCGCCTTGTCGTAGATGTGCCGCACCAGCAGCTGCATCAGGATCAGCTCGAACCAGATGCCGAGCGAGGCCAGCGCCGCGGCCTCGTGCTGGGAGAGCAGGATGCGCTGCTCCTCGCTCATCCGCTTCCACAGCGGGGTGTCGTACAGCGACACCAGCTCCGGCGGCCAGAACCACTTGCCGTCCTCGAACGGCGCGTCCCAGTCCAGTTCCTTGTCCGGGTCGAAGGAGTGCTTGGCGGAAGAGTCGAGCAGCCGCTCGGCCACCTGCTCCCGGTCCTTGAGCAGGCCGAGTGCGTCGCGCAGGCCGTCGAGCGCGTCGGCTTCCGTCAGGGTCGTCATGGCTGTCCCACCTCGTCGTACGGGATTGCGTCCGGGCATGCGTGGCGTCGACCGCGTCGTGTTACCCGCGAGTCACTCGTTCGTCTTATGAGACTGCGTGTCAGCAAGCCCGTCAATCCCCCGCGCACGACTTGTTGACCCCGGCGGGCACCCGGTGCCCCGGAGCTTCAGTGGGCGAGCACCGCCTCCATCACCGCCCGCGCGATCGGCGCCGCCAGCCCCCGCCGGTGATGTCCGCCCGGTCCGCCGCCGCGTCCTCCACCACCACCGCGACCGCGACCCCGGGCACCGTCTCGCCCTCGCCCTGCGCCCAGGAGATGAACCAGGCGTACGGCGTCCCCGCGTTGCCGACCCCGTGCTGGGCCGTGCCGGTCTTGCCGCCGACGACGGCACCGGGGATGGCCGCCTTCGCGCCGGTGCCGTTGACGACGACGTCCGTCATCAGCTCCTTCAGCACCGCCGCCGTCGACGGCAGCATCGCCTGCCGCACCGGCCGCGACCCGGCCGTCGCCACCGTGCTGCCGCCCGCCCGGGTGGTCCGCTCCACCAGGTACGGCGTCCGCACCTGCCCCCGCTCGCCACGGCCGCCGCCACCATCGCCATCTGCAACGGCGTCGCCCGCGTGTTGTACTGCCCGATCGACGACAGCGCGAGCTGCGCCCGGTCCACCGACGTGTCGAAGGTGGAGCGGGAGACCGCGAACGGGATCCGCAGACCGTCGTCGTTGAAGCCGAACGCCCGCGCCGTGGCTGCCATGTCCCCGACGCCCACGTCCACGCCGAGCTTGGCGAACACCGTGTTGCAGGACCACTCGAACGCCTCCCGCAGCGAGGCGTCCTCGCAGCCGTCGGAGGCGTTGGTCAGCCGGGTGCGGCTGCCCGGCAGCGGGTACGGGTCGGGGGAGTCGGTACGGGCGTCCACGTCCCGCACGACCCGCGCGTCCAGCGCCGCGGCCGCGGTGACCACCTTGAACGTCGACCCCGGCGGGTACGTCCGCCGCACCGCCCGGTTGAGCATCGGCTTGTCCGGGTCCTCGTTGAGCCGCTCCCAGGTCCGGCCGGCCGCCGTGCCGTTCCCGGACAGCTCCCCGGGTCGTACGACGGGGTCGACACCAGCGCCAGGACCCGCCCGGTCGACGGCTCGATCGCGGCCACCGCGCCCTTGCGCCGGCCCAGCCCCTCGTAGGCCGCCCGCTGGGCCGCCGGGTCGATGGTGGTCACGACGTCGCCGCCCGGGTTGCGGGCGCGTGTGACGTCGTTCCACAGCGGCAGCGGCGCGAGCATCGGGTCGGAACCGGAGAGCACCCCGTCCTCGACGTGCTCCAGCAGCGTCGTGCCGTACTCCTGCGAGGCGAAGCCGGTGACCGGCGCGTACATCGGCCCGTCCTGGTACGTGCGTTCGAAGCGCAGGTGCTCGCCGGTGTCCCGGGAGCCGGTGACCGGTTCCCCGCCGACCAGGATGTCGCCGCGCGGCTGCTGGTAACGGGCGATGTCCGGGCGGCGGTTGGCCGGGTTGGCGTCGTACTCGGGCGCCCGGACCAGCTGGACGCGGGCGGCGTTCACGACCAGCGCGACGAGCAGCAGCAGGGAGAAGATCCCGGCGTGCCGGATGTTGCGGGTCACGTCAGGGACGCCTGTCTGCGCGCCGAGTCGCTGACCCGGATCAGCAGGGCGACGATCGCCCAGTTGGTGACGACCGAGGAACCGCCCTGGGCCAGGAACGGCATCGCCATCCCGGTCAGCGGGATCAGCCCCGTCACCCCGCCGGCGATCACGAACACCTGGAGGGCGACGATGGACGCCAGCCCGACCGCCAGTAGCCGGCCGAACGGGTCGCGCAGCGCGAGGCCCGCCCGGTAGCCGCGCTCCACCAGCAGGGCGTACAGCAGGAAGACGGCGGTCAGCCCGGCGAAGCCCAGCTCCTCGCCGGCGGTGGCCAGGATGAAGTCCGACTTGGTGGCGAAACCGATGAGCACCGAGTGGCCGAGGCCCAGCCCGGTGCCGGTCAGCCCGCCGGCCGCGAACGCGAACAGCGACTGCGCCAGCTGGTTGGGCCCCGCCCCGCCTCGATGGACGCGAACGGGTGCAGCCAGTCCTCCACCCGGGAGTGCACATGCGGCTCCAGCCAGCCCACGGCGACCGCGCCGAGGGCCGCCAGCACCAGGCCGACGGCGATCCAGCCGATGCGGCCGGTGGCGACGTACAGCATGACCACGAACAGGCCGAAGAACAGCAGCGAGGTGCCCAGGTCCCGCTCCAGCACCAGGACGCCGACACTGACCAGCCACACGGCCACGATCGGGCCGAGGACACGGCCGGTGGGCAGTTGCAGCCGCCACACCCGGCGCCCCGCGTACGCCAGCGCGCTGCGGTTCGCGGCCAGGTACGCGGCGAAGAACACCGCCAGCAGCACCTTCGCGAACTCGCCGGGCTGGATGGAGAACCCGGCGACCCGGATCCAGATGCGGGCGCCGTTGACGGCCGGGAACAGGATCGGCAGCGTGAGCAGGACCAGCGCGAAGACGACGCAGACGTAGGTGTAGCGCTGCAGGAAGCGGTGGTCGCGCAGCACGAGGACGACCACGATGAACAGCGCGATGCCCAGCGTCGACCAGATCAGCTGGGTGGGCGCGGCACGGTCGCCGGGCGTCTCCAGGTCCAGCCGGTAGATCAGCACCAGGCCCAGGCCGTTGAGCAGCACGCCGATCGGCAGCAGCAGGGGATCGGCGTACGGCGCCCGCAGCCGCACCGCCAGGTGCGCCAGCAGCGCGAGCACGCCGAGCCCGGCGCCGTAACCGGCGGCGCCGGGCGGAACCGTGCCGTGCTGGGCGAGGCCCACATTGCAGTAGCCGAACACCGAGAGCAGGACGGCCAGGACGATGAGGGCGAGTTCGATGCCACGGCGCCGGGGGAGGCGGGCCACGGGGGCGGGTGCGTCCGCCGCGGCCACGGTGAATCCGGTTCCGGCCTTGGTCATGTCCGGAACTTACCCAATTGGTGCGTTGTGCGAGCCTTCGCCATCAGCACCAGCGCGGCGCGGGGCCGATGTTGTCGATGTAGCGGGCGGCGCCCCAGGCCCAGGTGCCGTCCGTCAGGAGGTACCAGAGCGGGTTGCCGTTCACCTTCTGGCCCGGGGCCTTGCAGTAGATGTGCACGACCTCGCCCCGGTGGGCGTAGCGGATGACCTGGGAGCCGCGGTTCGGCGCGCTGCGCAGGGCGAGCGTGCGGGCGGTGACGACGCCCTTGTAGCGGCCGTGGTCGTGGCGTCCGTCGCCGCCGCCGAAACCGTCTCCGCCGCCCCGGCCGCCGCCGAAGCCGTCGCCGCCGAAGGAACCGTCGCCTCCGGCGCCGAACGTGCTGACGCCGGGGTCGTCGCCCCAGTCGTCGCTCGCGGCGGCGGGCGTGACGGCGACCGCGCCGGCCAGTGCGCCGGCGGCGGCAGCTATGGCGATCCGCCGGGTGAAGGAGGAGCGGGAGCGCAGGGACATGGGGTACCTCCGTGGGGGGCGAAGAGGACAGAAGTGACTGATCGCCACATTAGGAGTGCCGTGCGCCCCGCGCCCGCCACACTCCGCCATCGGTGCGGCCCCCTCCGGCGGCGTTTCCCGCGCCTCTGGGGCTGCCGCCCCCAGACCCCCGCTTCGGCCTGAACGGCCTCGTCCTCAAACGCCGGACGGGCTGGCCAGTCAGCCCTCCGGCGCTTGAGGAGAGGGGGCCCGGGTCGGAACCCCCGGAACGATCAGCCCCTCCGGCGTTTGAGGAGCGGGGGTGCGGGGCGGAGCCCCGGGTCGGGAAGGGAAGGGGCGGCGGGGCGAGGAATCCCTCGGCCGGTCGGCCGGGGTCACGGATGGTGAGGGAGCGTCAGGGTGGCCACCGCCCCGCCCCGGGCGCGTTGGCGAACTCCAGCCGCGCCCGAGCACCTCCGCCTGCCCCAACGCGATCGTCAGCCCCAGCCCATGCCCCTTCGTCCCCCTTCCGTCCGAAACCGCTGCGGCCCGTGCGCCAGCAGATACTCCGGATAACCGTCCCCGTGGTCCCGCACGGTGACGACCGGCCCGTCCACGGTCAGCACCACCGGCGCCCGCCCATGCCGATGCGCGTTGCCGACCAGATTCCCCAGCACCCGCTCCAGCCGCCGCCGGTCCGTCTCCACGCGCGCGTCCCGCACGACCTCCACCCGGGTGTCGGTCCCGGACGCCCGCACCACCCGCAGCGCCAGCGCGCCCAGCTCCTCGCTGTCCGCCTCCAGCCGCTCCCGCCCGGTGTCCAGCCGGGAGATCTCCAGCAGGTCCTCGGTGAGGGTGCGCAGCGCGGCCACCCGGTCCCGGACGAGTTCCGTCGGCCGGCCCGGCGGCAACAGCTCGGCCGCCGCGTGCAGCCCGGTCAGCGGGGTGCGCAGCTCGTGCGCCACGTCCGCGGTGAACCGCTGCTCGGCCAGCAGCTTGCCCTGCAGGGACCCCGCCATGGAGTCCAGCGCGGCGGCCACCGCGGCCACCTCGTCCTGCGGACGCCCCGGGTCGCGGGTCCGGGGGTCGTCCACGCGTGCGTCCAGGTCGCCGGCGCTGATCCGCCGGGCCACCCGGGCGGTGGCGTGCAGCCGCCTGGTCACCCGGGTCACCGCGAACGCGCCGACCAGCAGGGTCGCCCCGATGGCCAGGGCGGAGGACCAGACGATCGCCCGGTCGAGCGCGTCGATGGTGCGCTTGTTCTGCGAGTAGTCGACCCGCACCGCCAGGGCCCGGCGGCCGTCGGCGGGCCCCGCCGCCCACATGGTGGGCCGCCCGTCGTGCCGGGCGACCATCGTCGCCCGCTGCCCGTGCACGGCCCGTTCCCGCAGCGCCGGGGGCAGGCCGGGCGGGTCGACCCCGGCCCAGGGCGCGAGCGTGTCCCCGGCCTCGTAGGCCTCCGCCGCCTCGGTCAGCCGGGCCAGGGCGCGGTCCCGGGCCTGGCCGGCGGTCTGGTTGGTCACCGAGACGTGCACGAGGACGCCGAGCAGCGCGGCGAGCGCGCAGCACATCACCGTGATGAAGACGGCGGCCTTCACCGCCAGCGTCCCGGCCCACCGGGGCATGGCGAGCCTCATCGGCCGCTCGCCGAGCGCGAGGGGGTGGGGAGGCCGGCGCGTTCGCGGTCGTCGGTGCGCAGCATCTCGTCGTGCGTGAGCAGCATCGCCCGCTCACCGGCGTCCCAGGTCCACTGGAGCCGGTACTCGTAGCCCGCGACCTCGGACGGCGAGCGGATGATCACCGACCGGCCGGTCAGCTCGACCCCGCTGACGGCGTCGTTGTTGGACATCACCTGCACCAGGCGGTGGTCGATGACGGTGTAGACGCGGACGGCCGTCTGGTTGGTGGGCGGCAGCCGGAAGCCCAGCGTCAGGTCGGCGCGCCCGTCCCCGGTCAGGTCCCGGTAGTACGGCTCCAGCAGCGGACACCGGCCCCCGGGCTCACCCTCGGCCCGCTCGCCGCCCTCGGCCCGCTCGCCGCCCCCGCCGCGCTCGTCGGCGCCCCGCGTGCCGGCGCCGCGGTCGCCGCCCGGCGCGCAGTCGGCCATCCGCCGGGCCGTCTCCCGGTAGGGCGCCTTCGCCTCGGTGTAGTCGTCCGGATGCGCCGCGATCTCGGCCCGTACGACCGCCGCCGGATCGACCTCGCGGATGTCGTCGCGCGGCACCGCCACGCCCTTCACCGTCTCGGTCTCGGCCTCGTCGAAGTCCCAGGCCGGGCTGGAGGCCGCCGGCAGGTCGGGCCAGAGCCGGGCCGGGCTGATCGCGGTCGGCGTCGCGCCCGCGCCGCGCAGTCCGCCGGCGTCACCGCAGCCCGCCGCGGCCGCCAGCAGCAGGGCGACGGCGGCGCTGCGCCGGGTGGCGCGCCTGCGGCGGCTGGGCGGCACGGTTCTCCTGAGGTTCGCGGACGGATCCGGGCGGTCGAGGGCCCTGTACACCTTATTCGCACGGAAGTCCATTTTGTGAACGCGGGCCCGGACGCCTCGGTGCCCGAGCCCCAGCCCCAGCCCAGCCCCAGCCCAGCCCCGGCCCGGCCCCCCGCCGTCGTCCACGGCCCCGGGCCGTGACCCACGCCCCCGTCACCGCGTCACTCGGTCAGCTCCTCCAGTAGCCGCACCGTCGGCAGCCCCGCCCTCACGTACTCCACGAACAGCTCGTTGTGCAGCGCCCACGGCGAGCGGCGGGACCGGATCAGCCGGATCGCCTCCTCGGCCGCAGCGCCCCGGCGCACCAGCGCGTGAGCGACGACCAGCCCGGAACGGTTGTACCCGTGGTAGCACCGGACCAGGACCCTGCGGCCCTCGTCCAGCGCCTGGCACGCCGCCTCCGCGAGCCGGATCACCCCGGCGAGCTGGGTCCCGTCCAGCGGGCCGTCGGGAATCGGCCAGACGTGGTGCTCGACCCCCGGCGCCGGGCCGTGCCCGGGCAGCCGCAGCAGCGTCTGGACGAGGTCGAACTCGTCCGCCACCACGGCGCGCTCCACCTGCCCCGACCGCCTGCGGAACTCGTGCCCGCCCATCCACAGTCCGGGCACGATCTCGTTCCACGGACTGTCCGGGGGCGGCACGTCGGACTGCCTCCCGCGGGTACGCAACGGCGCCCTCCCGTCGTCCCGTCCCAACTTCTGTCAACGGTAGCCGGGTTCTTGCCCCGGCAGCACCCCGCCTGTTCCCATGGAGCGGGGTGATGGTGCATGACCACACTGCGCGTCATACCGACCTGGCGGCACGGCCGGGAGCGGCTCTACGTCTGCCGCCCCGACGGCCGGAACATCGCCTGGTACGACCGGGAGACCGCCCGGGTGAACCTGCTCGGCGAGGACCGCCGGGACGACGTGCTGGACGCCCTGGCGCCGTTCCTCACCGGCCCCGTCACCGTCGGCCCGCCCCCGGTCCCCACGCCCGCGGAGCTGGCCCGGCTCACCCTCCACCCCGACGACGACCTCGCCCCAACCGGCCCGGCGAGGCCCACCTCGTCGCCCTGGACCGCGACCCGGGCCCGGCGCACCGCCTCCGTGCCGACCCCGCCGCCGGGCGCTCACCGCCGAGCGGACGGTGGGCGAACGGCTCGACGGGTTCGACGGCGCGGGCTGGCACGCCCTGCACTCGATCCCGCTGCCCGGCGGCGACCGCGTCCACCACCTGGTGATCGGGCCCGGCGGCCTCTTCGCCGTCCACACGCTGTACGCCCGCAGGGCCCGCGTCCGCGTCACCGACCCGCTGGTCGCGCTGGGCCGCCGCGAGCCGCGGCCGCTGCTGCGCCGGGTCCGCGCCGACGCCGACCGGGCCTCCCACGCCCTGACCGCCGAGGTGCGCCCCGTGCTGGTCCTGGTCGGCCCGGCGGACGTGACCGTGACGGCCCCGCCCCGGGACGTCCGGGTGCTGACCGACGGCGAGCTGGGCGAGCTGGCGCGCACCGGGGGCGTCCTGAAACCGGCGGACGTGGAGGCGCTGCACGCGATGGCCCGCGACCGGAACACCTGGTCGCGGCTGTGAGGACCGGGGCCGCCCGAGCCCGTTCCGCCCTCCGCCCGGACCCCGCCCCTGGCCGCGTTCCGGAGCCCGGCGCCGAGGCAGCCGCCCGCCGGGACGCGGACCCGGCGCGAGGTGCCGGCGCTACGGCAGCCGGCCCGCCGCGTCCCGGTCGAACAGCGGCGCCAGCAGATCGCCGTAGTCCTGGACCCGCGGCCCGAGATCCCCGGCGTGGAAGACCAGCCGCCCCGGGGACTCGCAGGCGGCCACCTCCTCCCAGGTCACCGGCGCCGACACCGCCGGCTCCGGCCGGGCCCGCAGCGTGTAGGGCGTGGCCGTCGTCTTCCGGGCCGCGTTCTGGCTCCAGTCGACGAACACCTTCCCCGGCCGCAGGCTCCGCGTCATCCGGTGCACCACCAGCCGCGGCATCGCCCGCTCCGCCTCGACCGCCAGCGCCTTCGCGTACTCGCTCACCCGCTCGGACGACGACCCGCGGACCGCGGCCAGCAGATGCAGTCCCTTGGCCCGGAGGTCTTGGCGTACACCTCGATCCCGTCCGCCGCCAGCCGCTCCCGCAGCCACAGGGCCACCTCGCAGCACTGGACGATCGTGGCGGGCGGCCCCGGGTCGAGGTCGAACACCAGCCGGTCGGCCTCCCCGGGGTCCTGGGCGACCCACTGGTGGGTGTGGAACTCGGTCACCAGGTTCGCCGCCCACATCAGGCTGGCCAGATCCTGCACCAGCACCATCCGGGCCGGCCCCTCCGACCTCGGCACCTCGGCCGTGGTGACCCAGTCGGGCGTACCCGGCGGCACGTTCTTGGTGAAGAAGAGCTGGCCGTCCGGTCCGTCCGGATAGCGCAGGAAGGACACCGGGCGGTCCCGCAGGTGCGGCAGCAGGACGTCGGCGATCGTCGCGTAGTAGTGCAGGACCTCGGCCTTGGTGAAACCGGTCGCGGGATACAGCACCTTGTCCAGGTTGCTGAGGGCCACCCGCCGCCCCTCCACCTCCGTGATAGGCGCCATACGATGAGAATCCCACGAAAGCCTCGAATCACACGGAACCGGGGCAGACGTGACCGCATGCCCGCCCGACCGGAAAGGTGCTGCACGTGCGATCCATCTGGAACGGCGCCATCTCGTTCGGCCTGGTCAGCATCCCGATCAAGCTGGTGAACGCGACCGAGAGCCACGCGATCTCCTTCCGCCAGATCCACACGGAGGACGGCGGCCGGATCCGCTACCGCAAGGTCTGCGAACTGGAGGACCGCGAGGTCACCCAGGCGGAGATCGGCAAGGGCTACGAGGACGCCGACGGCACGATCGTCCCGATCACCGACGAGGACCTGGCCCACCTGCCGATCCCGACCGCGCGGACGATCGAGATCGTCGCCTTCGTCCCGGCCGACCGCATCGACCCGCTCCAGATGGGCTCCGCGTACTACCTCGCCGCGAGCGGGGCGCCCGCCGCCAAGCCGTACACCCTGCTGCGGGAGGCCCTCAAGCGCAGCAACCGGGTCGCGATCGCCAAGTTCGCGCTGCGCGGCCGGGAGCGGCTGGGCATGCTGCGGGTGGTCGGCGACGCGATCGCGATGCACGGCCTGCTGTGGCCGGACGAGGTCCGCGCCCCCGAGGGCGTCGCCCCCGAGACCGACGTCACCGTCCGCGACCAGGAGCTGGATCTCGCCGACGCCCTGATGGACACCCTGGGCGAGATCGACCTCGACGACCTGCACGACGAGTACCGCGAGGCGCTGGAGGAGGTCATCGCCGCCAAGGCCGCCGGGGAGGCCCCGCCGGAAACCCCCGAGCTGGCCACGCCCGGCAAGGTGCTGGACCTGATGGCGGCCCTGGAGAACAGCGTCCGCGCGGCCCGCGAGTCCCGGGGCGAGGAACCGGCGGAGGCCGAGGTCCGCGCCCTGCCGCAGCGCAAGACCTCCCGTGCGGCCCCAAGCAGCCGTCGGGGAAGAAGTCGACGTCCACGGCGAAGAAGACGACGGCGGGCAAGGCCGCGTCCGGCACGAAGAAGTCGACGGCGAAGTCGTCGACGGCGAAGTCGGGGGAGTCCGCGAAGAAGACGACGGCCGGGAAGTCGGCCGGAACCGCCAAGCAGACGGCGAAGACCTCAGCCAGGACCCCGGCGAAGACCCCGGCGAAGACCCCGGCCAAGACCCCGGCCAAGACCGCGGCGAAGGCGCCGGCCAAGAAGACCGCCGCCCGCCGCCGCAGCGCCTGACGCGCTCAGCCGACCGTCCAGGCGGAGGTGCCGGGGGAGGCGTGCCGGGCGACACCGGGGGAGCCGTACGGGGTGGCGTACGGGGAGGCGTACGCCGAGGGGTGCGGGTCAGGGCCCGCGGTCGCCGGGGTCCCGTGGCCGGCGTGGTGCCCGGTCTCCCGTGTCCGCCCGGGGGACGGCGATGCGGCGGTGGGGACTCCCGCGGGCGCCTCCTCCACCCGCTCCACGGTGGTGCCCTCGGCACGACGACGGGGGTGCCCGCGCCGGTCGTGAGCTGTGACCATGCCGTCAGGGCGAGGGCGACCGCCGCCGCGGTGGCGGCCACCCGGCCGGCGCGCCGCAGCCGGGCCCGGCCGTCCAGTTCGCGCCAGGACGGGCCGGTCCACGGGTCGTCGGGCTGCCACAGCTCTCCGACGGGCCCCGAACCGCCGGAGCGGCCCGTACGGCTCACACGGGCCGTACGGCTCACACGTCCTGTACGGCGCGTGCGGTTCGTACCGCCGGGGCCGACCCGGCCCGCCTCCGGCCTCTCGCCCGGGTGCAGCCGCTCCCGTGCGGCGGGCTCCCGGGCGCCGTGGCCCGTATCGCCTGCTCACTGTCGGTGAGGAACTTCAGCCAGACGTCGTCGGGGACGGACGGCGTGCCGTCCGGCTCGTCCGGCGTGATGCCGCCGGGCCCGGAAGCGCTCACGATCCCTCTCTCGGTCGGTCAGGTCCGCCGGGGTCCGGCCGCGGCGTCGAGGCGTACGAAGGGGATGGCGCGTCCCGCCTCCCGGAACGACGTGTCGTCGCCGCCTCCGACGTCCAGCCCCATGAAGGAGCACAGACGGCGGGCCGTCCCGGGTGCCGTCGAGCGTAGTCGGCCATGATCGCGGCACCCTCCTCGGGTGGCAGGAAGCGGGCGGTGACGGCGTGGTGACGGTTGCCGAACTGGATGACCGTCTTCGGGTGCCGGCGCAGGTTGAGATACCAGTCCGCCCGGGGGCCGAAACCCGAGGCGATGGTCCAGCTCGGTCCGGCGGGGTCGAACGTCACGACCTCCAGCACCGCCCGCCGGTCGAGGCCGGAGACGCGGCCGGTGTGGTGCAGCAGGAGCAGCCGTCCGCCGAGGAGCGGCCCGAGCCCCGCACGGAAGAGCAGGATCGGCAGCCGTGCGGCGAAGCGCAGCCGGCCGGTGGGGGGCGGGGGACGGCGGGGACGGCGGGGAGCGGGACGGGTGCGCGCCATGGTCGCCTTCCAGGTCCGGGTCGGGTGCCTCGGCCACCAACCTTTGCACAGTCGAAAAATCCACGGGAGGGGCCGACGGCCCCGCGCGCCCCGGAGCGCCCGGACGCGAGACCGCGAACGGCGGTCACCGGCCCGCGAAACGACGGTCACCGGCCCGCGAAACGGCGGCCACCGGCCCGCGAAACGGCGGTCACCGGCCCGGGAACGGCGGTCACTGGCCCGGGAGCGGCGGCCACGCGCCGCGACCGGCGGGTACGCGCCGCGAACGCCGGTCACGCGCCGCGACCGGCGGTCACGCGCCCGTACGGAAGGGCGGCAGCGCGATAGAAAGGACCCATGCCGGAGAGCAAGACGCCCGCCGGGGCGGCGGACGACACAGCGGCCGCCCCACCCGCCGGGGCCACGGACGACGCGATGGTCGTCACCCCCGCCCGGGCCACCCCGCCCGGGCCACCCCGCCGGGGCCACGGACGACGACGTGGTCGGCACCCGCCCGCGGCCACGGACGACGTGGAGGCGGTCACCCGCGCCGTGCTGACCGCCTCGCGGCTGCTGGTGGCGATCTCCGCGCGGTCGCTGGCCGCCGTCGAGGAACGGGTCACCCTGCCGCAGTTCCGGATGCTGATGGTGCTGTACACGCGGGGCGCCACCAAGCTCGTCACGCTCGCCGAGCAGCTCCAGGTCGCACCCTCCACCGCCATGCGCATGGTCGACCGCCTGATCGCGGCCGGGCTCGCCGACCGGCAGACCAACCCCGACAACCGCCGCGAGACCCTGCTGCGCCTCACCGACGAGGGCCGCGGCACCGTCGAGAACGTCACCGCCCGCCGCCGTACCGACATCGCCGCGGTCGTCGCCCGGCTCACGCCGGCCCAGCGCACGGCGCTGGTCGAGGCCCTCACCGCCTTCAGCGAGGCCGGGGGCGAACCCCTCGCCGGCCTCCCGGACGACTCCGGGCCGCACCCCCTCGGCTGGCCGGCCGCCGCGGTCACGGAGGCCTGACGCACCGCCCTTCCGCGGTCCCGGCTCACCCGGCCGGTGCCGAGGGCGACACCGTGGGGGTCACCGCCGCCGAGGGCGACGATCCCGGCGGCGGCGAGGAGGTGGCCGGCGGCAGCGGCGGCGTGGGCCCGCCGGTGTTCACGTCCAGGTCGGGACGCGGGGTGAGGACGACCATCGGCTCGCCCGGCTGGGGCGGCGGCGGGGTGACGAAGTCCTGCCGGTTCTTGGCGGGGGCCGTCTGCATGAAGGAGACCTCGTCGTAGTCGACCATGCCGGTCTTCTCCAGCACCGTCATGTGGTCCAGGACGGTGTCGTTGGCCAGGTCGGCCAACTGGCGGACCAGGGTGTTCTTGGTGCTGGCCCGGATGTTGGCGATGGCCGGGAAGATCTGGCCGTGCGTCACCCGCATGATCGTGACCGCCGTGACGTCGAAGTCCTTGCCGTTCCTCGACCTCACCGTGTCCACGAACTCCCGCTGCTGCGGACTGGCCTTGTTCGGCAGCGTGATGCCGAGCTTCGGCGCGATCTCCCGGCAGAGCGCGTCCAGCCCGGCGTGGCCGACGACCAGGTGCTCGCCGGCCTCCTTCATCTCCTTCGTCGTACCCCGCGCCATCGCCAGCTCGCCCAGCGGGTACTCCCACAGTCCGGCGGAGCGCACCTTGACCACGAAGTCGCGGTCCGCCTCGGTCAGCGGCCCCCACCGGGTGGCCGCGACCACCCGGGTCTGGCCGCCGGGCTTGTCCTCCAGCCCGACCATGGCCGGGAAGGCCAGGGCGGTGAGGGTCAGGCTCATCACGCCGAACAGGACGAGGACGCCGATCCTGTTGCGGGACATGCGCATGGTGCCTCCAGGGGCGACGCGAGCGGGTCTCCCCAGGAGGTACGGACGCGGAGCCCGGATCGATCACCGCCGGCCCGAATTCGCGTCCGCCCCGTCCGGCCGCTCCGCCCCCGCCCGGCGTCCCGGCCGCCTCACTTGTGCCCCACCCGCACCCACACCGCCTCGGAGGGCACCCCCTCGCGGTCGGTGGCGACGACCATGTACCAGCCGGGCGGGACGAGGGCCGGGTCGTCCGGTACGCGGACGGTGAGGGAGCCGCCGTCGCGCCGGGTGATCTCCGCGGCGACCGACCGCTGGTCGAAGTCGGTGACGTGGGTCGCCGACCCGGGCCGCATCAGCCGTACGTGGCCGATGCGGGCGGCGTCGTCGGAGCGCAGGGCGATCTCACCGCCGTAGGACGCGTCGGGCCGTCCGGGCGGGACAGGGAGGGCCGGTCGCCCTGGTGCAGGTAGGGCGGGGAGAAGACCTCGACGCGCTGCTCGAACTCGCCCGGCTTGGAATCGGCCTTGTCGGAGAAGAGCGGGTCGGAGCCGAAGACGGCGACGCGTCCGTCCGGCAGCAGCAGGGCCTCCGCGTGGTAGTTCCGCCCACCCGGGGGTCGGCGGCCCGGGTGAAGGTGCCGGTGTCCGGGTGGTAGATCTGCGACCTGAGGATGTCGCTGGCGCCCTTGCCGCGGTAGTCGCGGCTGCCGCCGGTCGTGAACACGGTGTCGTCCGGCAGGATCACGCTGTTCAGGTAGCGGGTGTTCTCCGGCAGCCGCGGCCCCGGCGCGAACCGGGGCCGGTCGTCGTCGAGGTCGACGACGGCGGTGCGGGAGGTCGCCGCCCGGGACTCGCCGACGCCCCCGCCGCCCAGCACCATCACCTTGTTCTCCTGCGCCGGCGGCAGCAGCACGGACGACGACGTCTCCAGGACGTCCGGGTCCCGCAGCCCGCCGACCGGGGTGAAGGTGTTGTCCGCCAGGTTCCACAGCCCCGGCTGCCGGCCCTTGTCGGCGGGCCCGTAACCGGCGTTGGACCCGGAGTAGAAGATCGTGCCCTTGTCGACGAGGAAGAAGGACGGGTACGTGGGGAAGTACCGCGTCGGCGCGGCGGACCACGTCTTCGTCCGCGGATCGTAGATCTCGTTCTTCCCGGGCACGACCTGCCCGATGTCGTCCAGACCGGAGACGGCCAGCACCCGCCCGTCGGCGAGCGTGGTCAGCGTCGGGTACCAGCGCGCCTCCCTCATCGACTCGACCTTCGTGTACTTCTCCGTCACCGGGTCGAACTCGTAGGCGTACCTGATGCCCTGGAAGTCCTTCTTGTCGAGCCCGAGCTTGTTGGCGATGCCGTAGAGGTTGCGCGCGTCCTCGCCGCGGAGCCCCTCGATCTCGTACTGCTCGGTGGTGTTGGTGATGCCGAGCGGCCCTTCCTCCACCGCCTCCACGTACACCCGGGCCTCGCTGGCGGTGACCTGGACGTCGCCGTTCTTCCCCGTGGTCTTCTTCGCGGCCGGCACCCGCACGGCGAACTGCGAGCGGTACTCCACGCCCGAAGGCGACCGGAAGACGGTCCCCTTGGGGAAGGAACGGGACCGGTCCGGGTCCTCGTTCTTGACCAGCATGGCGCCGCCGGCCCGCTTCACGTCGCCCTTGAGCATCTCGTACCGGGCGGTGCCCCCGGCGAAGAGCACCTTGCCGTCCGGGAGTTGGGCATGACCGCCGCAGAACAGGTCGGCCGGGGTGTCGATCTTCTTGAAGGTGTCCTCGGCCGGGTCCCACAGGGTGCTCTTGAAGACGCCCCCGTCGAAGAGCTCCACGTCGTTCCCGGAGCCGGCGACCAGCAGCACCTTGCCGGTGTGCAGCAGGATCGCGTGGATGGCGTTGAGCTGGTACTTCTCCGGCAGCGAGGCCAGTGACCAGTGCCCGTACCGCGCCTTGTACTCGGGCCGGCTCACCTCCCACCGGTGGTACACGTCCCCGGCGAACCCGCCCACCGCCGGGGCGTTGACGGCGGCGAGCACGAGGACGGCGGCGATGCCGAACCAGGTCTTGCGCCGCCCCGACCGCTTCGCCCCCGCGCCCGCACCGGCGTAGCCGGCCCCGACGACTGCGACGACTGCGACGACTGCGGAGCTTGCGGCGACCGAGGCGGCTGCGGGGGCTGTGGAGGTTGTGACGACTGCGGCGGCTGCTCGGGCTGACGGTGCTGCATGGACTGCCTCCACGGCGGGCGGGGCCGGCGGTCGGACGGACGCAACGACGACTACCGCGCGGGGAGGGCACCGAGGGGCGACACACGTATTTGCACGATGCAAAATGCCCCGTTTCGCGCACGCGCCCCGCCGAAAACCGAAGATCCCACAAACCTGCACAGCGTTCACCGGCGGGTCATGGCGAAACTGAGCGGTAGTCACGACCGTGCCCCGCCGGGCCCACGGGGACGCACGAACCCCGCCCGCCACCCCCGGGGGCAAGCCCCCGACGTGCAGCGAACCGGCAGACCGCGTGGAGAAACGGACGCACCGGGTCACCCCCGGTCACACAGGTGAAGCCGCTCTTCACGATGTGCCCCGCACGCCCCCGGACGACTGGCCGCCCCTCCCCGGACTGCTTTGATCCTCCGCGTGGCGCGAACCCCGAGGCCGCCTCCCGTCCCCCGGGAACGCCCCGTCGCCACTCCGAAGCACCACCCACCCCGAAGGGAACCGCTCATGCTGAACCACACCGCCCAGGTCGAGACCGCCGAGATCGCCGACGCCGCCCTGGACGCCGTCTCCGGCGGCCTCGCGGCCGGCGGCGCCGGCGCGCTCTCCATAGAGACGCCGCTCGCCCACCTCGGCGCGGACCTCGCCGCCGTCGCCTCCCGGAGGGCATCACGGCCGGCACGTCGGCCCACACGACGGCCCTCTGACACCCGGCCCCCCCGTGGCCCCGGCTCTCCCGACCCGGGGGCCACGGTCATTCCCACCCTCTACCACCCGAGCCCAACAAAAACCCCGCCCGGCATCAGCCGACACGGGCTCTCCAGCACCTCACACGGGGCGCCCCCGACAGAATCCGAACCTGCGCACAACACTGTGTGCCCACTCCCGCGTCCACGCGAAAGAGACTGGAGTCTGAGGCACTGAGGTTGGCGAGTGTGGTCCATGCTCCCCGAGCGCATTGCCACAACTCTGGCAGGGACGCCGCGCGAACGATGCGCCGTGACCGACCGACCACATGATTCCTTGCACGCACCCACCGCGGCTGTCTCTGCGCCGACTGTTGAGCGGCGGCGACGTGGCCGCTTGAAGACGGTGCTCAAGGACCAAGCCCCAGACAACGGCCCGAGTGTAGATGCGGGCATGGCCCACCAACCGCTTGCCTGCCGCACTGCTGACCAGGCTTGTGCCTATGTCGGGGATGACAAGTCGGGTGGCCGCTTGTGGCTACTACACAACGCCGGGCTGCTCTGGGAGCTGCGGCCGCCCACGCATGGTCCAGGGCTCACGGTGGACCCCGCGACCGGAGGGCCGTGTCCTGCCACGTGCGCCAAACGCAACGAGGGCTATGACGAAGGGTGATGGTCGGCGACGCGTGGCCCACACGCTCCTCGCGCGGGGCTGATGCGCAACACGAGGAAGAGCGGGAGACAGTGAAACTGTCTCCCGCTCTTTCCTGTCGGCATACGCCCTGGTCAGCGCTTGACGCTTGCTGATCCTCGGCGAGTGCCCCCGGCAGGATTCGAACCTGCGCACACGGCTCCGGAGGCCGTTGCTCTATCCCCTGAGCTACGGGGGCGTGTCGCTCGCGGCGACGGGTAGAACACTACCAGCTCCGACGGGGTGGTCATGAACAGGTTTCCGCGGGTCGCCGGGGCGAGCCGCGTCAGGGCGTCGTGCGCCTGTCCCCGCAGGGGGTGGAAGTGGGGAAAACCGGGACGCGGTGCCCGGTGCGGACCTACTCTCGAGTTGTGCCAGGCGTCTCGGGCCGGGTTCTTGTTGTGGACGACAACAAGGTCATCCGGCAGTTGATCAGGGTCAACCTCGAGCTGGAGGGCTTCGAGGTCGTGACCGCGGCCGATGGTGCCGAGTGTCTGGACGTCGTGCACCGGGTGCGGCCCGACGTCGTCACCCTCGACGTGGTCATGCCCCGGCTCGACGGGCTCAGGACCGCCGCCCTGCTGCGTGCCGACCCGCGCACACGCGATCTTCCGCTCGCCGTCATCAGTGCCTGCACCCCGTACGAGGTGGACGCCGGGGTCGACGCCGGCGTGGACGCGTTCCTGCCCAAGCCCTTCGAGCCCGCCGAGCTCGTCGCCGTCGTCCGGCGGCTCGCCGAGCGGAGGCCGGCGGCGGGCGGCGGCGCCCGGACCGTTTCCGTGTACGGCGGCAGCGGCAGTGATGGCGGTAGTGGTGGCGGGACCGGTACCGGTGCCGGCAGTGGTGGTGGCAGCGGTAGCGGTAGCGGGCTGGGCCCGGGGGACGGGGGCGCCGAGGCCACCGCCCAGCATGAACCGGCCGGCTGAACCTGAACCGCGCGCCCTGCCCGAGCAACCGTCCGGTTGAACCGGGCCGGCGGCCGTCCACATCCCGGGACCCGCCCAAACCCGCTCGCCTCCCCACCCCCCTCCTCCCATACGCTTGTCCCGTGACCCCGTCGAGCTCTCGCGCACCGTGCTGCACGCAGTGCGGCGTGCCGTCGACGCGGGGCAGCTCACGGTGAGCGTTCCGGAGCGGGCCGTCGTCACCGTGCCCGGCCCCGGAGGCTGCGGCGACTACGCCACCAACGTGGCCCTGCAGCTCGCCCGCCCGGCCGGCCGGGCCCCCGCGACGTGGCCGACATCCTCCGGCCCCACCTCGCCGGCGCCGCCGGCATCACCGACGTCGTCGTCACCGGGCCCGGGTTCCTCAACTTCAGCCTCGACGGCACGGCCCCCGCCGCACTCGTCGCGGAAGTACGACGGCGCGGTATCCGGTACGGCTTCGCCGACGCCGCCTTCGACACCGCCGACGCCGGTTCCCCTGGCGCCGACACCACCGACGCTGGCCCCCGCACCACCCCCACCGGTCAGCAGGCCGGCCGCGTCGTGCAGCTCCACGCGCCCCGCGAGATCCGCGCCGTCGTCGTCATGGACGCCCTCGCCCGCATCCTCCGCTCCCAGGGCGCCCGCGTCCGGACCGGCTGTGCGGCACCGATCCCGGAGGAGTGGGCGACCGTCCTCGGCGTCCGCGTGGACGCCACCCCGGAGGCCCCGGAGGCCTCAAGCGCCCCGCAAGCCCCGGATGCCCCGCACGCGCCAGGAGCCCCGCAAGCCCCGGCGGCCCCGCATGCCCTAGGCACCCCGCAAGCCCCAGCGGCCACGGAACCCACTGCCACCCTCGCACCCACCACCGTCACCCCCACCCCCGTCGCCACCACCGTCACCCCCACCCCCACCCCCAAGCCCCGCTCCGGCTCGGGCGGGATGCCGGGCGGTGGGCCCTGTTGCATCCCGCGGGGCACGACCGGCCGCGGACCGGCGACGAGCACCTCGTGCAGCGCGAGAGCAACCCGCTCTTCCGCGTCCGGTACGCCCACGCCCGTACCCGCGCCCTCCTGCGCAACGCCGCCGACCTCGGGTTCGGGCCCGAGGAAGGCGCCACGGCCGGTGCGGCGGGCGCCGACGAGCTGGTCGCCCTGCTCGGCGACCACCCGCGCGTCCTCGCCGCCGCCGCCGACCGGCACGCCCCCGACCGTCTCGCCCGGCACCTCGTCACCGTCGCCGATGCCGTGCTGCCCTTCCTGCCGACCGTGCTGCCCCGCGGTGCGGAGAAACCCTCGGCCGCCCACCGTGCCCGGCTCGCGCTCGCCGACGCCGCCGGGGCGGTGCTGGCCGGCGGCCTGTCCCTGCTCGGCATCGACGCACCCGACCACCTCTGATCTCCGAGGGAAGCCAGAAGAGCCATGAGCCGTTCCGCACACCCCGCCGGGCCCCGCCACGCCGACGTCCTCCCCGAGGGGCACTACACCGCTCCGCCCGCCGACCTCAACGCCCTCGACGCCAAGGTGTGGGCCCAGACCGTCGACCGGAACGCGGACGGGGTCGTCACCGTCGGCGGCATCCCCGTGACGCGGCTCGCCGAGGAGTACGGCACCCCCGCCTACATCCTCGACGAGACCGACTTCCGGGCCCGGGCGCGGGCCTGGCGCACCGCCTTCGGGACCGACGCCGACGTGTTCTACGCCGGCAAGGCCTTCCTCTCCCGGGCCGTCGTGCGGTGGCTGGACGAGGAGGGGCTCAACCTCGACGTGTGCTCCGGCGGCGAGCTGGCCACGGCGCTGTCCGCCGGGATGCCCGCCGACCGCATCGCGTTCCACGGCAACAACAAGTCCGTCGAGGAGATCGAGCGCGCGGTCCGCGCCGGGGTCGGGCGGATCGTGCTCGACTCCTTCCAGGAGATCGTGCGCGTCGCCCACGTCGCCCAGTCCCTCGGCAAGCGGCAGCGCGTGCAGATCCGTATCACCGTGGGTGTCGAAGCTCACACGCACGAGTTCATCGCGACCGCCCACGAGGACCAGAAGTTCGGCATCCCGCTGGCCGGGGGCCAGGCGGCGGAGGCGGTGCGGCGGGCGCTGCGGCTCGACGGGCTGGAGCTCATCGGGATCCACTCCCACATCGGGTCGCAGATCTTCGACATGTCCGGCTTCGAGGTCGCCGCGCACCGGGTCGTGGGGCTGCTCAAGGACATCCGGGACGAGCACGGCGTCGAGCTGCCCGAGATCGACCTCGGCGGCGGGCTCGGCATCGCGTACACCAGCGACGACGATCCGCGTGAGCCGCACGAGATCGCGAAGGCGCTGAACGAGATCGTCACGCGCGAGTGCGAGGCCGCCCGGCTGCGGACGCCGCGGATCTCCGTCGAGCCGGGGCGGGCCATCGTCGGGCCCACCGCGTTCACCCTCTACGAGGTCGGCACGGTCAAGCCGCTCGACGGGCTGCGCACCTACGTCTCCGTCGACGGCGGCATGTCGGACAACATCCGCACCGCGCTGTACGACGCCGAGTACAGCGTCGCCCTCGTCTCCCGGGCCAGCGACGCCGAGCCGATGCTCGCCCGTGTCGTCGGCAAGCACTGCGAGAGCGGTGACATCGTGGTGCGGGACGCGTTCCTCCCGGCCGACCTGGCACCCGGTGACCTCATCGCCGTACCCGCCACGGGGGCGTACTGCCGGTCCATGGCCAGCAACTACAACCACGTCCTGCGCCCGCCGGTCGTCGCCGTGCGCGACGGCGAGGCGCGGGTCATCGTCCGGCGCGAGACCGAGGAGGATCTGCTGCGCCTCGACGTCGGGTGAGAGCCCGGACCGGCGGGGTGCCGGAAGATCTCCGCCCGGCACCCACGCGAAAATGAAATAAACGTCTCACAATCCGGACCAAGCGCAGGAAATCCCGTCCGGTGAGTGAGACTGGACCAACCGTAGACGGTAAGAGGAAACGAGGTCGGATGATGCGTACGCGTCCGCTGAAGGTGGCGCTGCTGGGCTGTGGAGTGGTCGGCTCAGAGGTGGCGCGCATCATGACGACGCACGCCGACGACCTCGCCGCCCGCATCGGCGCCCCGGTGGAGCTCGCCGGGGTCGCCGTACGGCGGCCGGACAAGGTGCGCGAGGGCATCCCCGCGGAGCTCATCACCACCGACGCCACCGCGCTGGTCAAACGCGGCGACCTGGACGTCGTCGTCGAGGTCATCGGCGGCATCGAGCCCGCCCGGACCCTGATCACCACCGCCTTCGAGCACGGCGCCTCCGTCGTCTCCGCCAACAAGGCGCTGCTCGCCCAGGACGGCGCCGCGCTGTACGCCGCCGCCGAGGAGCACGACAAGGACCTCTACTACGAGGCCGCCGTCGCCGGCGCCATCCCACTGATCCGCCCGCTGCGCGAGTCCCTCGCCGGCGACAAGGTCAACCGGGTGCTCGGCATCGTCAACGGCACCACCAACTTCATCCTCGACAAGATGGACTCGACGGGGGCCGGCTACCAGGAGGCGCTCGACGAGGCCACCGCGCTGGGATACGCCGAGGCCGACCCCACCGCCGACGTCGAGGGCTTCGACGCCGCCGCCAAGGCCGCCATCCTCGCCGGGATCGCCTTCCACACCCGCGTGCGCCTCGACGACGTCCACCGCGAGGGCATGACCGAGGTGACCGCGGCCGACTTCGCCTCGGCCAAGGAGATGGGCTGCACCATCAAGCTGCTCGCCATCTGCGAGCGGGCCGCGGACGGCGCCTCGGTCACGGCGCGGGTGCATCCCGCGATGATCCCGCTCAGCCACCCGCTGGCCAGCGTCCGCGGGGCCTACAACGCCGTGTTCGTGGAGTCGGACGCGGCCGGGCAGCTGATGTTCTACGGTCCCGGCGCCGGCGGTTCGCCGACCGCCTCCGCCGTCCTCGGCGACCTCGTCGCCGTCTGCCGCAACCGGCTCAGCGGTGCCCGCGGGCCCGGTGAGTCGGCGTACGCCGCGCTGCCCGTCTCGCCGATGGGCGACGTCGTCACGCGCTACCACATCAGCCTCGACGTCGCCGACAAGCCGGGCGTGCTCGCCCAGGTCGCGACCGTCTTCGCCGAGCACGGGGTCTCCATCGACACCGTCCGGCAGCAGGGCAAGGACGGCGAGGCCTCCCTCGTCGTCGTCACCCACCGTGCGTCCGACGCGGCCCTCGGCGGCACCGTCGAGGCGCTGCGCAAGCTCGACACCGTGCGGGGTGTCGCCAGCATCATGCGGGTTGAAGGAGAGTAAGCAGCAATGACCCACCAGTGGCGCGGAATCATCGAGGAGTACCGGGACAGGCTGCCGGTCTCCGACAGCACGCCGGTCGTGACGCTCCGCGAGGGCGGCACGCCGCTCGTGCCCGCGCAGGTGCTCTCCGAGCGCACGGGCTGCGAGGTCCACCTGAAGGTCGAGGGCGCGAACCCGACCGGGTCCTTCAAGGACCGCGGCATGACCATGGCCATCAGCAAGGCCAAGGAGGAGGGTGCGAAGGCGGTCATCTGCGCCTCCACCGGCAACACCTCCGCGAGCGCCGCCGCGTACGGCGTGCGGGCCGGCATGGTCTCCGCCGTGCTGGTGCCGCAGGGCAAGATCGCCCTCGGCAAGATGGGCCAGGCCCTCGTGCACGGCGCGAAGATCCTCCAGGTCGACGGCAACTTCGACGACTGCCTCACGCTCGCCCGCGGTCTGAGCGACAACTACCCGGTGGCGCTGGTCAATTCGGTCAACCCGGTGCGTATCGAGGGCCAGAAGACGGCCGCCTTCGAGATCGTGGACATGCTCGGCGACGCGCCCGACATCCACGTCCTGCCGGTGGGCAACGCGGGCAACATCACCGCGTACTGGAAGGGGTACCAGGAGTACGCCGCCGACGGCGTCGCCACGAAGCGGCCCCGCATGTGGGGCTTCCAGGCCTCCGGCAGCGCCCCGATCGTGCGCGGCGAGGTCGTCAAGGACCCGTCGACCATCGCCACCGCCATCCGCATCGGCAACCCGGCCTCCTGGTCGTACGCCCTGGCGGCCCGGGACGAGTCCGGCGGCCTCATCGACGAGGTGACGGACCGTGAGATCCTGCGCGCCTACCGGCTGTTGGCCTCGCAGGAGGGCGTCTTCGTGGAGCCCGCCTCCGCGGCGTCCGTCGCCGGTCTGCTGAAGGCGGCCGAGCTGGGCAAGGTCGACCCGGGCCAGAAGATCGTGTGCACCGTCACCGGCAACGGCCTGAAGGACCCCGACTGGGCCGTCGCCGGCGCCCCGCAGCCGGTCACCGTCCCGGTCGACGCGGCCGCCGCCGCCGAGCGGCTCGGGCTGGCCTAGGCCCGAGGTGAGCGCCCTGGCCTGCCCGGGGCGCTCGGCCGGAGGCGTCCCCGCCCGCGTACGAAGGCGTAAGGGGACGCTTGCCCGGGGAAGTTCCCTATGGGGGGTGCACAGGGGGCTTACGACACGCATCGTGCGCCTCCTGTGCGCCCTATGTCGCCACAGAACCTTCCTTCGATAGGCTGTACCGAACCCGCCCGCGCATATGCCGCGGTGCCGCGCCGTCTCCACGGCCGGAATGCGGCACGGGAGCGGTCGCCCGTTCGGCAGGCAGCGGCGGCCCCGTGGTTTCGTACGTCATCGATTTCATTCGACCATCACGCAGCTCAAGGAGAGTCAACGAGCGATGGCCGGTCCAGCGTTCCGCGCCGCCGCCGTCCGGGTGCGCGTCCCCGCCACCAGCGCCAACCTCGGCCCGGGCTTCGACGCCCTCGGCCTCGCGCTGGGCCTCTACGACGACGTCGTCGTCCGGGTGGCCGACTCCGGGCTGCACATCGACATCGCGGGGGAGGGCAGCGAGACGCTGCCCCGTGACGAGAAGCATCTCCTCGTACGGTCCCTGCGCACCGCCTTCGAGGCCCTCGGCGGCCAGCCGCGCGGCCTGGAGATCGTCTGCGCCAACCGCATCCCGCACGGCCGCGGCCTCGGCTCCTCCTCCGCCGCCATCTGCGCCGGCATCGTCGCCGCCCGCGCCGTGACCATAGGCGGCGAGGCCCGCCTCGACGACGCCGCGCTGCTCGACCTGGCCACCGAGATCGAGGGCCACCCCGACAACGTCGCGGCCTGTCTGCTGGGCGGCTTCACCCTGTCCTGGATGGAGGGCGGCGCGGCCCGGGCGATCAGGATGGAGCCCGCCGATTCCATCGTTCCGGTGGTTTTCGTGCCCGGAAAGCCGGTACTGACGGAGACGGCCCGCGGTCTGCTGCCGCGCACCGTCCCGCACGTCGACGCCGCCGTCAACGCCGGCCGCGCCGCGCTGCTCGTCGAGGCCCTGACCAGGCGCCCCGAGCTGCTGCTGCCGGCCACCGAGGACCGGCTCCACCAGGAGTACCGCGCGCCCGCCATGCCGGAGAGCGCGGCGCTGGTGGAGCGGCTGCGCGCCGACGGGGTCCCCGCGGTCATCTCCGGCGCCGGACCGACGGTCATGGCGCTCGCCGACGCGGACACCGCCGACAAGGTCGAGGCGCTGGCGGGCGCGGACTGGGCCGCGAACCGCCTGAGCCTGGATCTGCAGGGTGCGAGCGTGCTGCCGCTGGCGACCTGACACGGTCGCCGGAATTCGAGAGGGGGAATGTTTGTTGGATCCGGTAGTGTTAATCTCAAGTCTGCACCCGACCTCACCATGGCGAGGTGCCTCGTGTCCCCGTCCGGGACAGACATTCTTCCGGGAGCCCCCAAACCGCCTCGTGCGGTGGACGTCGTACGCAAGCGGTACGGCCTACGCCGACACTGAGCGGTTCGCCCGTGGGGTACCCCTCCGGGGGAGCTCCGGAGCCGGTGCGACCACGCCGCGTGACACAGACACTGGGTGTCACGGCCAGGGGAAGCACCATCACCAGATATCTCTTCCGCCGATTGGGCGGACCACCGCCCCGGCACGGTTCACACAGCAAGGACCGAAGCCGGACAGCACAACCGGTCGCCGAGCCAGACAGGCCGACGTCCGCTCCAGGGAAGGACCCTTCGTGAGCGACACCACCGATCTGATGGGCGCACGTGTCGAGGAGACCGCTGCAGCGCCCGCCACGGACGCCTCCGCGCCTGCCACCGGTGCCGGCTCCCGGCGGCGCCGCGGTACCGGCCTCGAGGGCATGGTGCTGGCCGAGCTGCAGCAGGTCGCATCCGGCCTCGGCATCAGGGGCACCGCGCGCATGCGCAAGAGCCAGCTGATCGAGGTCATCAAGGAGGCGCAGGCCGCCGGGGGAGCCCCGCCAAGGCCGCGGACGGCGCTGCCGAGACCAAGCCGAAGCGCCGCGCCACCTCCCGCGCCCGGACAGGCGACGAGGCCCCGCCGAGAAGGCGGAGAAGGCCCCAGGAACGACAAGGCCGACAAGGCCGAGAAGAAGGCCGACAAGGCCGCCGAGGCCCCCGCCGAGAACGCGGGCGCCCAGCAGCAGATCGAGATCCCCGGCCAGCCCGCCAGCAACGACGCCCCGCGGAGCGCCGCCGTCGCCGCGCGACCGCCGAGGCCGGCGCGCCCGAGACGGTCGCCGCCGAGGCCAAGGGCGAGCCGAAGGCGGACACCGCCGCCCAGCAGCAGGGCCAGGCCCAGCAGCAGGGCAGCAGGGCCAGGGCGACGCCCGGTCCGACGCCGGCGAGGGCGGCGAGGGCCGCCGCCGTGACCGCCGTGGCCGCGACCGCGACCGCCGGGGCAAGGGCGACGACCAGCAGCAGAACCAGGGCGGCCAGCAGCGCCAGCAGGGCGGCGGCCGCCAGGACGACGGTTACGACGACGACGGCGGGGGCCGCCGCGGGCGCCGCGGCCGCTACCGCGACCGCCGCGGCCGCCGTGGACGCGACGACGTCCAGGAGCCGCAGATCGCCGAGGACGACGTCCTGATCCCGGTCGCGGGCATCCTCGACATCCTCGACAACTACGCGTTCATCCGCACCTCCGGCTACCTGCCCGGCCCGAACGACGTGTACGTCTCCCTCGCCCAGGTCCGCAAGAACGGCCTGCGCAAGGGCGACCACATCACCGGTGCCGTGCGCCAGCCGAAGGAAGGCGAGCGGCGCGAGAAGTTCAACGCGCTCGTCCGTCTCGACTCCGTCAACGGCATGGCGCCCGAACACGGCCGCGGCCGCCCGGAGTTCAACAAGCTCACCCCGCTGTACCCGCAGGACCGCCTCCGCCTGGAGACGGACCCGGGCGTGCTCACCACCCGCATCATCGACCTGGTGTCGCCGATCGGTAAGGGCCAGCGAGGTCTGATCGTGGCCCCGCCGAAGACCGGCAAGACCATGATCATGCAGGCGATCGCCAACGCGATCACGCACAACAACCCGAGTGCCACCTGATGGTCGTCCTCGTCGACGAGCGTCCGGAAGAGGTCACCGACATGCAGCGGTCGGTCAAGGGCGAGGTCATCTCCTCGACCTTCGACCGCCCGGCCGAGGACCACACCACGGTCGCCGAGCTGGCCATCGAGCGCGCCAAGCGCCTGGTGGAGCTGGGTCACGACGTGGTCGTCCTGCTCGACTCGATCACCCGCCTGGGCCGTGCGTACAACCTCGCCGCCCGGCCTCCGGCCGCATCCTGTCCGGTGGTGTCGACTCGACCGCCCTGTACCCGCCGAAGCGCTTCTTCGGTGCGGCCCGCAACATCGAGGACGGCGGTTCGCTGACCATCCTCGCCACCGCGCTGGTGGACACCGGGTCCCGCATGGACGAGGTGATCTTCGAGGAGTTCAAGGGCACCGGCAACATGGAGCTCAAGCTCGACCGGAAGCTCGCCGACAAGCGGATCTTCCCGGCCGTCGACGTCGACGCGTCCGGCACCCGCAAGGAGGAGATCCTGCTCGGTGCCGAGGAGCTGGGCATCGTCTGGAAGCTGCGCCGGGTGCTGCACGCGCTCGACCAGCAGCAGGCGATCGAGCTGCTCCTCGACAAGATGAAGCAGACGAAGTCGAACGTCGAGTTCCTCATGCAGATCCAGAAGACGACGCCGGCGCCGGGCAACGGCGACTGACGTCCTCGCGCACTGCCACAGGGCCGCCCGTCACCCACCGTGACGGGGCGGCCCTGTTTGCGCGATCTTCGCCACATTCACCCCCTTCGCGGCCGTCGGCCGCATGTCCGGCACAGGGCGGTGTGCAACCCTTTCCCGACTTCCGCCGTCTGAGCCAGGGAGGGACGATGGTGCGGTACCGGTCGAAAACGGCCGGATCCGACCGAGCCCGACCCTGAGCCCAGGGGGTACCCGTCCGGAACGAGAACCGAGGAGCACATGACCGCCGAGAGCACGCCGGAGCCCGGCATACCCGGGGCGTCCCCGCACCCGGACCGCGTCGCCGGGGCAAGGGACGCCGTCGCAAGCCGCGCGCCAAGCGCAGCAGAGGCCTGCTGGTCGCGGTGTGGACCGCCGCGGGCATCGTCGTCCTGGGCGGCACCGGAGTCGGCTACGTCTACTTCAAGCTCAACGGCAACCTCAAGAGCGTCGACATCGACCAGATGCTGGGCACCGACCGCCCGGCCAAGGCGGACAACGGCTCCGAGAACATCCTGGTCCTCGGCTCCGACACCCGCTCCGGCGGCAACGGGAAGCTGGGCGGCGGCACCGACGACGGCAGCGCCCGCTCCGACACGGCGATGGTCGTGCACGTCTACAAGGGCCACCAGAAGGCCAGCGTCGTCTCCATCCCCGCGACACCCTCATCGACCGCCCGAGTGCACCGACACCGAGGGCCAGGAGCACCCCGCCGCCCGGAACGTCATGTTCAACTCGGCGTACTCCACCGGCGGCGCAGCGTGCGCGGTCAAGACCGTCGAGTCCCTCAGCGGCCTGCGCATGGACCACTACCTCGAGGTCGACTTCGAGGGCTTCCAGCGGCTCGTCGACGACCTCGGCGGCGTCGAGGTCACCACCACCGAGGACATCGAGGACCCCGACAGCCACCTCGACCTGAAGGCCGGCACCCACCGGCTGACCGGCGAGCAGGCCCTCGGCCTGGTCCGCACCCGGCACGGCGTCGGCGACGGCTCCGACCTGGGCCGCATCCAGCTCCAGCAGGCCTTCGTGAAGGCCCTGGTGAACCAGGTCAAGGACATCGGCCTGCTCGGCAACCCGAAGAAGCTGTACGACGTCGCCGACACCGCCACCAAGGCCGTCACCACCGACTCCGACCTCGGCTCGGTCAACTCGCTGATGTCCTTCGCCGGCGGCCTGAAGAACATCAGCCCCGACAAGATGCACATGGTCACCCTGCCGGTCGTCTACGACCCGGCCGACCCGAACCGCGTCCTGCTGGCGCAGGACAAGGCCCGCCAGGTCTGGACGGCCCTCCGGAACGACCGGCCGATCCCCGCGTCGGCCACGGACGGCACGGCCACCGGTGAGGCCGAGGACGTGGTGAGCGCCCCGTAGGAGCACGGGGCCGCGCCCGGGTGCGGCGGCCGCCGGACGGGTGCGTGCGGCCCCGCCGCCGGCGGGAATACCCGGCGGCGACCCCCGGTTTTGGGAGAAGACGCCAGTCCTGGCAGACTGGTACGTCGGCTCCGGTTCACGCTCCCGCATCCCGCGGCTGCGACCCGGCGCCCTCCCGGAACCTAGGAGACACCTTGAAGCGCGACATTCACCCCGCGTACGTCGAGACGCAGGTCAGCTGCACCTGCGGCGCGTCGTTCACCACCCGCAGCACCATCGAGTCCGGCACCATCCGGGCCGAGGTCTGCTCCGAGTGCCACCCGTTCTACACGGGCAAGCAGAAGATCCTCGACACCGGTGGCCGTGTGGCCCGCTTCGAGGCCCGCTTCGGCAAGGCCGCCGGCTCCAAGAAGTAGCGAGCCCCAGACCGCCGGTCCACGGCAGCGCCCCGCTCGAGGGCGCGCCGGGACCGGCGTTTTTGGTCGCTCGCCTTCCCCCTTCACCGCAGTACACAGGAGCCCAAGATGTTCGAGGCCGTCGAGGAACTCGTCGCCGAGCACGCCGACCTGGAGAAGAAGCTCGCCGACCCGTCGGTCCACGCCGACCAGGCGAACGCGCGCAAGCTGAACAAGCGGTACGCCGAGCTCACCCCGATCATCGCCACCTACCGCTCCTGGAAGCAGACCGGCGACGACATCGGGACCGCGCGCGAGCTGGCCGCCGACGACCCGAGTTCGCCGCCGAGGTCAAGGAGCTGGAGAAGCAGCGCGAGGAGCTGACCGAGAAGCTGCGCCTGCTGCTCGTCCCCGCGACCCCAGCGACGACAAGGACGTCATCCTCGAGATCAAGGCGGGCGCCGGCGGCGACGAGTCGGCGCTCTTCGCGGGCGACCTGCTGCGCATGTACCTGCGGTACGCCGAGCGGGTCGGCTGGAAGACCGAGATCATCGACGCCACCGAGTCCGAGCTGGGCGGCTACAAGGACGTCCAGGTCGCCGTGAAGACCAAGGGCGGCCAGGGCGCCACCGAGCCCGGGCAGGGCGTGTGGGCACGGCTGAAGTACGAGGGCGGGGTGCACCGGGTGCAGCGCGTCCCGCCACCGAGTCCCAGGGCCGGATCCACACCTCCGCGGCGGGTGTCCTCGTGACGCCCGAGGCCGAGGAGATCGACGTCGAGATCAACCCCAATGACCTGCGCATCGACGTCTACCGCTCCTCCGGGCCCGGCGGCCAGTCCGTGAACACCACCGACTCCGCCGTGCGCATCACGCACATCCCGACCGGAGTGGTCGCCTCCTGCCAGAACGAGAAGAGCCAGCTGCAGAACAAGGAGCAGGCACTGCGTATCCTGCGCTCCAGGCTGCTCGCCATGGCGCAGGAGGAGGCGGAGAAGGAGGCCGCCGACGCCCGCCGCAGCCAGGTCCGCACCGTCGACCGCTCCGAGAAGATCCGCACCTACAACTTCCCGGAGAACCGCATCTCGGACCACCGCATCGGCTTCAAGGCGTACAACCTGGACCAGGTCCTGGACGGCGACCTCGACGCGGTGATCCAGGCCTGCGTCGACGCGGACTCGGCCGCCAAGCTCGCCGCCGCGTAACCCTCGTACGAGCACTTCCCGGAGGACCAGCGTGCAGGAGTTCATTGGGGGTCGGCCCCCTGGCCCCGCAGCGTGCTGCTCGCGGAGGTGGCCCAGGCCACCCAGCGGCTGGCCGACGCCGGCGTGCCCTCGCCGCGCACCGACGCGGAGGAGCTCGCCGCCTTCGTGCACGGCGTCAAGCGCGGCCAGCTGCACTCCGTGAAGGACTCCGACTTCGACGCCCGGTACTGGGAGGTCGTCGCCCGCCGCGAGGCCCGCGAACCGCTCCAGCACATCACCGGACGCGCCTACTTCCGCTACCTGGAACTCCAGGTCGGCCCCGGGGTCTTCGTGCCGCGGCCGGAGACGGAGTCGGTGGTCGGCTGGGCCATAGACGCCGTGCGCGCCATGGACGTCGTCGAGCCCTGCATCGTCGACCTGTGCACCGGTTCCGGCGCCATCGCGCTGGCCCTCGCCCAGGAGGTCCCGCGCTCGCGGGTGTACGCCGTGGAGCTGTCCGAGGACGCCCTGCGGTGGACCCGCAAGAACATGGAGGGGTCCAGGGTCGAGCTGCGCCAGGGCGACGCCCTGACCGCCTTCCCGGACCTCGACGGCCAGGTCGACCTGGTCATCTCCAATCCGCCGTACATCCCGCTCACCGAGTGGGAGTACGTCGCCCCGGAGGCCCGGGACCACGATCCGGAGATGGCCCTGTTCTCCGGCGAGGACGGCCTCGACCTGATCCGCGGCCTGGAGCGCACCGCGCACCGGCTGCTGCGCCCCGGCGGGCTGGTCGTCGTCGAGCACGCCGACACCCAGGGCGGACAGGTGCCGTGGATCTTCGCCGAGGACCGCGGGTGGACCGACGCGGCCGACCACCCCGACCTCAACAACCGGCCGCGGTTCGCGACCGCCCGCAAGGCACTGCCGTGATCCCGCACCCCACACCGACCCCGCAGCACGTGCACGAGGAGGCCCGCTAGACATGGCACGGCGATACGACACCAACGACGCGACCGACCGCGTGACCGGTCTGCGCGAGGCCGCGTCCGCAGTGCGCCGTGGCGAACTGGTGGTGCTGCCCACGGACACCGTGTACGGCATCGGCGCCGACGCGTTCTCGGCGGAGGCCGTCGGCGACATGCTGGAGGCCAAGGGCCGGGGCCGCGGGATGCCCAGCCCCGTCCTGATCGGCTCGCCGAACACGCTGCACGGACTGGTCACCGACTTCTCCGAGCAGGCCTGGGAGCTGGTCGACGCCTTCTGGCCGGGCGCGCTCACCCTCGTCGCCAGGCACCAGCCGTCGCTCCAGTGGGACCTCGGGGAGACCCGGGGCACCGTCGCCGTGCGGATGCCGCTGCACCCCGTCGCCATCGAGCTGCTCACCGACGTCGGCCCATGGCGGTGTCGTCGGCCAACCTCACCGGGCACCCGGCGCCGGAGGACTGCGACGCGGCCCAGGCCATGCTCGGCGACTCCGTCTCCGTCTACCTCGACGGCGGCCCCACCCCCGGCATCGTCCCGTCGTCCATCGTGGACGTCACCCGGGAGGTGCCCGTGCTGCTGCGCGCGGGCGCGCTCTCGGCGGAGGAGCTGCGGAAGGTCGTACCCGACCTCGAGGTGGCGAATTGACGGCCCCTGAGGCGGGGCGCGGCATAGGCATCGGGGAACGTGAGGCGGAGGAGACGACCACGTTCGGCTTCCCGCGCGACAGCTTCCGCATCCTCCACGTCAGCACCGGCAACGTGTGCCGCTCGCCCATCACCGAGCGGCTGACCCGGCACTTCGTGCACGAGCGGCTGGGGGTCCTGGGCGGGCCCCTCATCGTCGAGAGCGCGGGCACCTGGGGCCACGAGGGCGCGCCCATGGAGGCCAACGCGGAGACGGTGCTGGCGGAGTTCGGGGCGGACGCCTCCGGGTTCGTGGGCCGCGAGCTGCTGGACGAGCACGTGATCCGCGCGGACCTGGTGCTGACCGCGACGCGGGACCACCGGGCGCAGGTCGTCTCCATGGGGCACTCGGCGGGGCTGCGGACGTTCACGCTGAAGGAGTTCACCCGGCTGGTGAACGCCATCGACCCGGCGACGCTGCCGCCGCTGGAGGACGGCGTGGTCGAGCGGGCGCGTGCCCTGGTGCGGGCCGCCGCGGCGCTGCGCGGGTGGCTGCTGGCACCCACGGCGGAGGCGGACGAGGTCTACGACCCGTACGGGGCGCCGCTGCCGTTCTTCCGGTCGATCGGGGACGAGATACACCAGGCGCTGGATCCGGTGGTGACCGCGCTGACGGGCGTCGCGGCGCGCACGTAGGCGCCGGCGGCCGGCGGTTTCCGGGCAACTCGGGCGGCTTCGGGCTTCCGGGCCTACATTGGGACGTACGTCACCCCGGGGAGCCGGCCGATGCGGCTTCGGCGCCCCAGGTGGACCGAGCCGAGAAGCAGCCGCACGCCCGGAGCGCACCATGTCGGTCACCCACGTCCTCGAGGCCGATGCCGATGTCCTGCGCCGGCAGGACCCGGAGCTGGCCGAGATCCTGTTCGCCGAACGCCACCGGCAGTCGACGACCCTCCAGCTGATCGCCGCCGAGAACTTCACCTCGCCGGCCGTGCTGGCCGCGCTGGGCTCACCGCTCGCCAACAAGTACGCCGAGGGCTATCCGGGCGCCCGGCACCACGGCGGCTGCGAGCTGGTGGACGTCGCCGAGCGGCTGGCCGTCGAGCGGGCCAAGGCGCTGTTCGGCGCCGAGCACGCCAATGTGCAGGCCCACTCGGGGTCGTCGGCCGTGCTGGCCGCCTACGCCGCGCTGCTGCGGCCCGGGGACACCGTCCTGGCGCTGGGCCTGCCGTACGGCGGGCACCTCACCCACGGCTCCCCGGCGAACTTCTCCGGCCGCTGGTTCGACTTCATCGGCTACGGCGTGGACGCCGAGACCGGGCTCATCGACCACGAGCAGGTCCGCACCCTGGCCCGCAGCCACCGGCCGAAGGCCATCGTGTGCGGCTCGATCGCCTACCCCCGCCACATCGACCACGCCTTTTTCCGAGAGGTCGCCGACGAGGTCGGCGCCTACCTGATCGCGGACGCCGCCCACCCCATCGGTCTCGTCGCCGGGGAGCGGCGCCCAGCCCGGTGCCGTACGCCGACATCGTGTGCGCCACCACGCACAAGGTGCTGCGCGGTCCGCGCGGCGGCATGATCCTGTGCGGGAGCGACCTGGCCGAGCGGGTCGACCGGGCCGTGTTCCCGTTCACGCAGAGCGGCGCGCAGATGCACACCATCGCGGCCAAGGCCGTCGCCTTCGGGGAGGCCTCGACCCCGGCGTTCGCGGCGTACACCCATCGGGTGGTCGCCAACGCGCGGGTGCTGGCCGCCGCCCTGGCCGCCGAGGGCCTGGTCGTCACCACCGGCGGCACGGACACGCATCTGCTGACCGCGGACCCGGCCCCGCTCGGCGTCGACGGGCGCACCGCGCGGGGGCGGCTCGCGGCGGCCGGGCTGGTGCTGGACTGCTGCGCGCTGCCGCACGGGGACGCCCGGGGGCTGCGCCTGGGCACCGCGGCCGTCACCACGCAGGGCATGGGGGAGGCGGAGATGGGCACCGTCGCGGGGCTGCTCGGCGGGTGCTCCGGGGGGACGTCGGGGCCGCCGAGGCGCGGGAGGCGGTACGGGACCTGGCCGCGGCCTTCCCGCCGTATCCGGGCTGAAGCGGGGTATGCGCACTCGCGTGCACAGGCACACGTGCAACCATCGTCGCTACCCGGAAGTCTCCACCCGTATGCGCGCATCGCTAGGGTGTGGGGCTGAGATGGCCAGCGAGACCTGTGGGGAAGCCCGTGCGTGAATACCTGCTGACGCTCTGCATCACGGCCGCGGTGACGTACCTGCTGACCGGGCCGGTGCGGAGGTTCGCGATCGTGGCGGGGGCGATGCCGGAGATCCGGGCCCGGGACGTGCACCGGGAGCCGACTCCGCGGCTCGGCGGTATCGCGATGTTCTTCGGTCTGTGCGCGGGCATGCTGGTCGCCGACCACCTCACCAACCTCAGCGAGGTCTTCGAGCGGTCCAACGAGCCGCGCGCGCTGCTCTCCGGGGCGGCGCTGATCTGGCTGATCGGCGTCCTGGACGACAAGTTCGAGATCGACGCCCTGATCAAGCTGGGCGCCCAGATGATCGCCGCGGGCGTGATGGTCGTGCAGGGCCTGACGATCCTGTGGCTGCCCATCCCGGGCGTCGGGAATGTGGCGCTGACCCAGTGGCAGGGCACGCTGCTGACGGTGGCGCTGGTGGTCATCACCATCAACGCGGTCAACTTCGTGGACGGCCTCGACGGTCTCGCGGCGGGCATGGTGTGCATCGCCTCGGCGGCGTTCTTCATGTACGCCTACCGGATCTGGTACTCGTACGGCATCGAGGCCGCCGCCCCGGCCACGCTGTTCGCGGCGATCCTGATGGGCATGTGCGTGGGCTTCCTGCCGCACAACATGCACCCGGCGCGGATCTTCATGGGCGACTCCGGCTCGATGCTGATCGGCCTGGTGCTGGCCGCGGGCGCGATCTCGGTCACCGGGCAGGTCGACCCCGACGCCATGAAGCTTTTCTCCGGCTCCGAGCGCAACACCGTGCACCAGATGGTGCCGGTCTACATCCCGCTGCTGATGCCGCTGACCATCATCGCGATCCCGGCCGCCGACCTGATCCTGGCCATCGTGCGCCGCACCTGGCGCGGCCAGTCGCCGTTCGCCGCGGACCGGGGCATCTGCACCACCGGCTGCTGGAGGTCGGGCACTCGCACAGCCGCGCGGTGCTGATCATGTACTTCTGGTCGGCGCTGATCGCCTTCGGTGCGCTGGCCTACTCGGTGAACTCGGCGTCGATGTGGATCGTGCTGGGCGTGGTCTTCCTCAGCGCGGTCGGCCTGGTGCTGCTCCTGCTGCCGCGCTTCACCCCGCGGGCGCCGCGCTGGGCCGAGCGTCTGGTCCCGCCCCGCTACCGCCGCCGCCGGGCGTCGGCCGGGGAACCGGCGGCCCCGGCCGTTGCGCGCGGCGTCCCCGGGGAGCGGGCCGGTGCGGCCGGGCCGGAAGAGCGGGAGCCGGTGCCGGCCGGGGTCTCGGGCGCCTCACGCGTCAACGGAGCAACGGCGATCGGCCCCCGTTCGCGGCTGCCAAGGTAAGAATCCGACGAGAGCATTGCCAACTCGTGGGAGTTCCTGGGCTGTTGCTGGGAAGCAAAGCGGGCCAATACCAGACAAATCGGCGCTGTGACAGCTCAAACGCGCACTGTCACTCTCATGTGTGACAGTTGGCACACCCCCAGGTAAAGACCTCATCAAATAGTTTGTGATACGGTTCACGAGAACCCCCGGATAGAGCCGATGGACCGTAGTGCGACGGTCCGATCGGCGTGAGGACACCACTCAGCCCGGGACTACGCTCGTCCATGACGACACCCCTGCCCCCTGTGAAAAGCGGAGATGCCGCCATGCCGTCCAACGACGTCCGGACCCTGGCCCAGGCCGCCGTGCCCACGGCTGCCGCCGGCGCGATCGCCGCCGTCGTCAGCGCGGTGGTCGCCGGTGGCAAGGGGGCGATCGGAGCCGTCGTCGCGACGCTTGTGGTCATCCTCTTCATGGGCCTCGGCCTCTACGTACTGCAGCGCACCGCCAAATCGCTTCCGCACCTGTTCCAGGCGATGGGCCTGATGCTCTACGCGGCTCAGATCCTGCTGCTGTTCGTCTTCCTCGCCGCGTTCAAGAACACGACGCTGTTCAACCCCCGGTCCTTCGCGATCACGCTGGTCGCCGGGACCCTCGTGTGGATCGCCGCGCAGACGCGCGCCCACATGAAGGCCAAGATCCTGTACGTCGAGCCCGACTCGAAGGGCGACAAGCCCGAGAAGACGGGGCACTCGTCGTGAGGGTAGGGCCGGGATAAGGACGGGTAGGAGATCCTGCTATCGTCCGGTGCCAACTGCGGCATCGCGGGCGCGGGCATCCGAGCTGACGCCTGCTCAATCGCGAGGCGAGATGCCCCACAGCCGCCCCCACATCCGTAACACCAGTCCCGTGCCGAACCGCGGCCGTGCGCCGCGCCGACACAACGAGGTTGCCGTACCCATGCGCCACGATGAAGGAGCCCGCGGTGAGTGCTGACCCGACGCAGGTGCTCGCCTTCGAGACCGACTGCCACATTTTCGACGGTTGTGGCTTCCCGGCTCCCGGCCTGCACTCGTTCCTCTTCGAGCCGCTCTGGGGCAACGCAGACGGAAACGGCTTCTACTTCAACAAGCCGATGCTGCTCGCCCTTCTGGGCTCGATCATCATCGTGGGCTTCTTCTGGGCCGCCTTCTCCCGTCCGAAGGTCGTCCCGGGCAAGCTGCAGATGATCGCCGAGGCCGGCTACGACTTCATCCGCCGCGGTGTGGTCTACGAGACCCTCGGCAAGAAGGAAGGCGAGAAGTACGTCCCGCTGGTCGTCTCGCTCTTCTTCTTCGTCTGGATGATGAACCTCTGGTCGATCATCCCGGTCGCCCAGTTCCCGGTCACCTCGATCATCGCCTACCCGATGGTCCTGGCCCTGATCGTCTACGTCCTGTGGGTCTCGCTGACCTTCAAGCGCCACGGATTCGTCGGCTTCTTCAAGAACGTCACCGGCTACGACAAGTCGCTCGGCGCGGTGCTGCCGCTGTCGATGACCATCGAGTTCTTCTCGAACCTGCTGGTGCGCCCGTTCACGCACGCCGTCCGGCTCTTCGCGAACATGTTCGCGGGTCACACGCTGCTGCTGCTCTTCACGATCGCCAGCTGGTACCTGCTGAACGGCATCGGCATCGCCTACGCCGGCGTCTCGTTCGTGATGACGATCATCATGACGGCCTTCGAGCTCTTCATCCAGGCCGTGCAGGCGTACGTGTTCGTCCTGCTGACCTGCACCTACATCCAGGGCGCGCTCGCCGAGCACCACTGAGCCCGTCCCGCCTCGCAACCCCCCAGCCGTCCGGTGGCCAACCCCCACCGGTCCGTAAAGAGAAGGAAGAACTGGCATGTCCCAGACCCTTGCTGCCGTCGAAGGTTCGCTCAGCTCCGTCGGTTACGGCCTGGCCGCCATTGGCCCCGGCGTCGGCGTCGGCATCATCTTCGGCAACGGCACCCAGGCCCTCGCCCGCCAGCCCGAGGCGGCCGGCCTGATCCGCGCCAACCAGATCCTGGGCTTCGCCTTCTGTGAGGCGCTCGCCCTGATCGGTCTCGTCATGCCGTTCGTCTACTAAGACGAACCCGACGACCGTCCCTTTCGACGAAAGGCACTGATGTGACATCCGCCCTGGTTTTCCTGGCGGCAGAGGGTGAGAAGGAGAATCCCCTCATTCCGCCGTGGCCGGAAGTTGTCATCGGCCTGATCGCCTTCGTCATCGTCTTCGGCTTCCTCGCCAAGAAGCTGCTCCCGAACATCAACAAGGTTCTGGAAGAGCGTCGCGAGGCCATCGAGGGCGGTATCGAGAAGGCCGAGGCCGCGCAGACCGAGGCCCAGAGCGTCCTCGAGCAGTACAAGGCCCAGCTCGCCGAGGCCCGGCACGAGGCCGCGCGACTGCGCCAGGAGGCGCAGGAGCAGGGCGCCGCGCTCATCGCCGAGATGCGCGCGGAGGGCCAGCGGCAGCGTGAGGAGATCATCGCCGCCGGTCACGCCCAGATCGAGGCCGACCGCAAGGCCGCCGCTTCGGCACTGCGTCAGGACGTCGGCAAGCTCGCCACCGAGCTGGCCGGCAAGCTGGTCGGTGAGTCCCTCGAGGACCACGCCCGGCAGAGCCGTGTCATCGACCGGTTCCTCGACGAGCTCGACGCCAAGTCGACGAAGGCCGAGGCCACGCGATGAACGGAGCGAGCCGCGAGGCCCTGGCAGCCGCACGTGAGCGTCTCGACGCGCTGACGGACTCCACGTCCGTGGACGCGGGCTCGCTCGCCGACGAGCTGGCCGCCGTCACCGCGCTGCTCGACCGCGAGGTGTCGCTGCGTCGGGTCCTCACCGACCCGGCGCAGGCCGGTGAGGCCAAGGCCGAGCTGGCGCAGCGCCTGCTCGGCACCCAGGTCAGCGGCGCGACCGCCGACCTGGTGGGCGGCATGGTGCGCTCCCGCTGGTCGCAGTCGCGCGACCTGGTGGACGCGCTGGAGGAGCTGGCGAACACCGCCGACCTCACCGCCGCGCAGAAGGCGGGCACGCTCGACGACGTCGAGGACGAGCTGTTCCGGTTCGGCCGGATCGTCTCCTCGAGCACCGAGCTGCGGGCCGCGCTGACCAGCCGGCGGGCCGGCGCCCCCGCCAAGGGCGAGCTGCTGCGCAGCCTGCTCGGCGGCCGGGCCAAGCCGGTCACCGAGCGACTGGTGACGCGCCTTGTGACCGCGCCGCGGGGACGTAGCCTGGAGTCGGGACTCGAGTCCCTGTCCAAGCTCGCCGCCGAGCGCCGGGACCGCATGGTCGCCGTCGTCACGTCGGCGGTACCGCTGAGCGACGCGCAGAAGCAGCGCCTGGGCGCTGCCCTCGCCAAGCTCTACGGCCGTCCCATGCACCTCAACCTGGACGTGGACCCCGAGGTCCTCGGCGGGATCCGGGTGCAGGTCGGTGACGAGGTCATCAACGGCTCCATCGCCGACCGCCTCGAGGACGCCGGCCGCCGCCTGGCGGGCTAGCGGCCACGCGGCGGGCACGCCAACCGAACAAGCAGTACGTACTTACGGCCCTGGTTGGGCCGTGCAGAGGATGCAGAGTTTCTGGGGGAGCCCCAGATCCCCCAAAGAAACTTCGGGCCCAACAAGGAGAGCAGGGAACCCAGATGGCGGAGCTCACGATCCGGCCGGAGGAGATCCGGGACGCGCTGGAGAACTTTGTCCAGTCGTACAAGCCGGACGCGGCCTCGCGCGAGGAGGTCGGTACGGTCACCCTTGCCGGCGACGGCATCGCGAAGGTCGAGGGTCTGCCCTCGGCCATGGCCAACGAACTGCTGAAGTTCGAGGACGGCACCCTCGGCCTCGCCCTCAACCTCGAGGAGCGCGAGATCGGTGCCATCGTCCTCGGTGAGTTCAGCGGCATCGAGGAGGGGCAGCCGGTCACCCGCACCGGCGAGGTCCTCTCCGTCGCGGTCGGCGAGGGCTACCTCGGCCGCGTGGTCGACCCCCTCGGCAACCCGATCGACGGCCTCGGCGAGATCGAGACCAGCGGTCGTCGCGCCCTCGAGCTGCAGGCCCCCACGGTCATGCAGCGCAAGTCGGTGCACGAGCCGATGGAGACCGGCTACAAGGCCGTCGACGCGATGACCCCGATCGGCCGCGGTCAGCGTCAGCTGATCATCGGTGACCGCCAGACCGGCAAGACCGCCCTGGCCGTCGACACGATCATCAACCAGCGCGACAACTGGCGCACCGGCGACCCGAAGAAGCAGGTCCGCTGCATCTACGTCGCCATCGGCCAGAAGGGCTCGACCATCGCGTCGGTCCGCCGTGCGCTGGAGGAGAACGGCGCGCTGGAGTACACGACCATCGTCGCCGCCCCGGCCTCGGACCCGGCCGGCTTCAAGTACCTGGCGCCGTACACCGGCTCGGCCATCGGCCAGCACTGGATGTACGAGGGCAAGCACGTCCTGATCATCTTCGACGACCTGTCGAAGCAGGCCGACGCCTACCGCGCCGTGTCGCTGCTGCTGCGCCGTCCGCCGGGCCGCGAGGCCTACCCGGGCGACGTCTTCTACCTGCACTCCCGGCTGCTGGAGCGCTGCGCCAAGCTGTCCGACGACATGGGCGCCGGCTCGATGACCGGTCTGCCGATCGTCGAGACCAAGGCCAACGACGTCTCGGCGTTCATCCCGACCAACGTCATCTCCATCACCGACGGCCAGTGCTTCCTGGAGTCGGACCTGTTCAACGCCGGTCAGCGCCCCGCGCTGAACGTCGGTATCTCCGTCTCCCGAGTCGGTGGTTCCGCGCAGCACAAGGCGATGAAGCAGGTCTCGGGCCGTCTGCGCGTGGACCTCGCCCAGTTCCGTGAGCTGGAGGCGTTCGCCGCCTTCGGTTCCGACCTGGACGCCGCGTCCAAGGCGCAGCTGGAGCGCGGTCAGCGCATGGTCGAGCTGCTGAAGCAGGACCAGTACCAGCCGATGGCCACCGAGGACCAGGTCGTCTCCGTCTGGGCCGGCACCACCGGCAAGATGGACGACGTCCCGGTGTCCGACATCCGCCGCTTCGAGAAGGAGCTGCTGGAGTACCTGCACCGCAAGGAGCAGGGCCTCATGACCTCCATCCGCGAGGGCGGCAAGATGTCCGACGACACCCTTCAGGCCGTCGCCGACGCCATCGCGGAGTTCAAGAAGCAGTTCGAGACCGGCGACGGCAAGCTGCTCGGCGAGGACGCTCCGGCTGCTCCGAAGGCGACCAGCGCCTCCAAGTGACGTAAGGAAGGGACCTGACTCATGGGAGCCCAGCTCCGGGTCTACAAGCGTCGCATCCGATCCGTCACCGCGACCAAGAAGATCACGAAGGCGATGGAGATGATCGCCGCCTCGCGCGTCGTCAAGGCGCAGCGCAAGGTGGCGGCCTCCACGCCCTACGCGACCGAGCTCACCCGGGCGGTCAAGGCGGTCGGCACGGGGTCCAACACCCGGCACCCGCTGACCACCCAGGCCGAGACGGTCACCCGGTCCGCGGTGCTGCTGCTGACGAGCGACCGCGGTCTGGCCGGCGCCTTCAACTCCAACGCCATCAAGCAGGCGGAGCAGCTCACCGAGCGGTTCGAGCGCGAGGGCAAGGAGGTCGTCGTCTACATCGTCGGCCGGCGTGGTGTGGCGCACTACAACTTCCGTGAGCGCAAGATCGCGGAGTCGTGGGGCGGCTTCACCGACCAGCCCACGTACGCGGACGCCAAGAAGGTCGCGGCCCCGCTGATCGAGGCCATCGAGAAGGACACCGCCGAGGGCGGCGTGGACGAGCTCCACATCGTCTACACGGAGTTCGTCTCGATGATGACGCAGACGGCGGTCGGCGACCGGCTGCTGCCGCTCAGCCTCGACGAGGTCGCGGGGAGACGACCGCCAAGGACGAGATCCTTCCGCTGTACGACTTCGAGCCGTCGGCCGAGGACGTCCTCGACGCCCTGCTGCCGCGGTACGTCGAGAGCCGGATCTACAACGCGCTGCTCCAGTCGGCCGCCTCCAAGCACGCCGCCACGCGGCGCGCGATGAAGTCGGCCACCGACAACGCGGGCGAGCTGATCAACACGCTCTCCCGTCTTGCCAACGCGGCCCGCCAGGCCGAAATCACCCAGGAAATCAGCGAGATCGTCGGTGGCGCGAGCGCCCTGGCCGACGCGACCGCGGGGAGTGACAAGTAATGACCACCACTGTTGAGCCGACCGCTGCGGCGGGCGTGGCCACCGGCCGCGTCGCGCGGGTCATCGGCCCGGTCGTCGACGTGGAGTTCCCCGTCGACGCGATGCCCGACATCTACAACGCCCTGCACGTCGAGGTCGCCGACCCGGCGAAGGAGGGCGAGAAGAAGACGCTGACCCTGGAGGTCGCCCAGCACCTGGGCGACGGCCTGGTCCGCACCATCTCCATGCAGCCCACCGACGGTCTGGTCCGCCAGGCCCCGGTCGTCGACACCGGCGACGGCATCACCGTCCCGGTCGGCGACTTCACCAAGGGCAAGGTGTTCAACACCCTCGGTGAGGTGCTGAACGTCGACGAGCAGCACACGGGCGAGCGCTGGTCCATCCACCGCAAGGCCCCGAACTTCGACGAGCTCGAGTCGAAGACCGAGATGTTCGAGACCGGCGTCAAGGTCATCGACCTGCTGACCCCGTACGTCAAGGGCGGCAAGATCGGTCTGTTCGGCGGCGCCGGCGTCGGCAAGACGGTGCTCATCCAGGAGATGATCTACCGCGTCGCCAACAACCACGACGGTGTGTCGGTGTTCGCCGGTGTCGGTGAGCGCACCCGTGAGGGCAACGACCTCATCGACGAGATGACCGAGTCGGGCGTCATCGACAAGACCGCGCTGGTCTTCGGCCAGATGGACGAGCCGCCGGGCACCCGTCTGCGCGTCGCGCTGGCCGGCCTCACCATGGCCGAGTACTTCCGCGACGTCCAGAAGCAGGACGTGCTGTTCTTCATCGACAACATCTTCCGCTTCACGCAGGCCGGTTCCGAGGTGTCGACCCTGCTCGGCCGTATGCCCTCCGCGGTGGGCTACCAGCCGAACCTGGCCGACGAGATGGGTCTCCTCCAGGAGCGCATCACCTCGACCCGCGGTCACTCGATCACCTCGATGCAGGCGATCTACGTCCCCGCGGACGACCTGACCGACCCGGCCCCGGCCACCACCTTCGCCCACCTCGACGCGACGACGGTTCTGTCCCGTCCGATCTCCGAGAAGGGCATCTACCCGGCCGTGGACCCGCTGGACTCCACGTCCCGGATCCTGGACCCGCGCTACATCTCGCAGGACCACTACGACGCCGCCATGCGCGTCAAGAACATCCTGCAGAAGTACAAGGACCTCCAGGACATCATCGCGATCCTCGGTATCGACGAGCTCGGCGAGGAGGACAAGCTGGTCGTCCAGCGTGCCCGCCGCGTGGAGCGCTTCCTGTCCCAGAACACCCACGTCGCCAAGCAGTTCACCGGTGTGGACGGCTCGGACGTGCCGCTGGACGAGTCGATCGCCGCGTTCAACGCGATCTGCGACGGTGAGTTCGACCACTTCCCGGAGCAGGCGTTCTTCATGTGCGGTGGTCTCGAGGACCTGAAGAAGAACGCCAAGGAGCTGGGCGTCTCCTGAGCCTCGCGCTCACGGTGAGCCCCGCGCTCACCACCGAGGGGGCGGGCACGTCCCGCCCCCTCCGCCACGCCTACTAGACTTGTAACCAACACCCGGCAGTCCCGCCGGGTGGTGACCCGAGGAGCCACCTTGGCTGCTGAGCTGCACGTCGCGCTGGTCGCGGCCGACCGAGAGGTCTGGTCCGGCGAGGCCACCCTGGTCGTCGCGCGCACCACGTCCGGCGACATCGGCGTCATGCCCGGTCACCAGCCGCTGCTCGGTGTGCTGGAGTCGGGCCCGGTGACCATCCGTACGAGTGACGGTGGGACGGTCGTCGCCGCGGTGCACGGCGGTTTCATCTCGTTCGCGGACAACAAGCTGTCGCTGCTGGCCGAGATCGCCGAGCTGTCGGACGAGATCGACGTCCAGCGCGCGGAGCGGGAGCTCGAGCGCGCGAAGGCCGAGGGCGACGCCCTCGCCGAGCGCCGCGCGGACGTCCGACTGCGCGCGGCGGCGGCGCGCTGACCCGTGGGGGCAGCCTCCGGGGCCGTTAGGCTCTGGGGGAGCCGTGTTTCGACGTGACTCAGCCGCGGCTGGGACCGGAGTGATCCGGACCCGGTCGCGGCTGAGCCGGATGTGGGACTTTTTTCCGTTCCGTTACCTAGGAGACGAGGAGGTCGGTGCCGATGGTCCTCGCTCTGACTGTGTGCGGAATCGTCGTCGCCCTCGTGGTGGTGGGACTGTTCGTCTTCGGTCTGCGCCGTCGGCTGATCCAGCGGTCGGGCGGCACCTTCGACTGTTCCCTGCGCTGGGACGCGCCCAAGGAGGGCGACGGCAACGGCAAGGGATGGGCGTACGGCGTGGCCCGGTACAACGGCGACAGAGTCGAGTGGTACCGGGTCTTCTCGTACTCGCCGCGCCCGCGCCGGGTCCTGGAGCGGTCCGCGATCGAGGTGGCCGGCCGCCGCGTCCCGAGGGCGAGGAGGAGCTGGCGCTGCTCTCCGACTCCGTGGTCCTCGCCTGTCTGCACCGGGGGACGCGTCTGGAGCTGGCGATGAGCGAGGACGCGCTGACCGGGTTCCTCGCCTGGCTGGAGGCGGCCCCGCCCGGACAGCGGGTGAACGTGGCGTAGCCCGTCCTCCCTTCCCCGGCGTGGTGCGGGGAAGGGCGAACGGGGCTCGGATCGTGCCGGGTGCTACTTCAGGCCGCTGTCGATGGCGCTCACCAGCTCGCCGTTCGCGGTGTCACCGCTGAACTCCCAGAAGAAGGCACCGCCGAGGCCCTGCTGTTCGGCCCAGTCCATCTTGGACTTCACGGTGGCCGGGGTGTCGTAGGACCACCAGTTGGTGCCGCAGTGGGCGTACGCGGTGCCGGCGATGGTGCCGGTGGCCGGGCAGCTGTTCTTGAGGACCTTGTAGTCCTCGATGCCCTGCTCGTACGTGCCCGCCGCCGGGCCCGTCGCGGTGCCGCCGGGCGCCGACTGGGTGACGCCGGTCCAGCCGCGGCCGTAGAAGCCGATGCCGAGGAGCAGCTTGTCGGCCGGGACGCCCTTGGCCTTGAACTTGGCGATCGCGTCGGCGGAGGTGAAGCCCTGCTGCGGGATGCCGGGGTACGACGTCAGCGGCGAGTGCGGAGCGGTGGGGCCGTTCTTCGCCCAGGCGCCGAAGAAGTCGTACGTCATCACGTTGTACCAGTCGATGTACTGCGCGGCCGGGCCGTAGTCGGCGGCGTCGATCTTGCCCCCGTCGGTGGCGTCGGCGGTGACGGCCGCGGTGACCAGGTCGTTGCCGAACTCGGCGCGCATGGCCTTCATCATGGTGCTGAAGGCGTTCTTGGCACTGGTCGTGTCACAGCTCAGACCGCAGGCGTTCGGGTACTCCCAGTCCAGGTCGATGCCGTCGAAGACGTCGGCCCAGCGCGGGTCCTCGACCAGGTCGTGGCAGGACTTGGCGAAGGCGGCCGGGTTCTTCACGGCGTCGGGGAAGCCCCGGACCAGGTCCAGCCGCCGAACGACCACAGCACCTTGATGTGCGGGTACATCTGCTTCAGCTTGCGCAGCTGGTTGAAGTTGCCGCGCAGCGGCTGGTCCCAGGTGTCGGCCTTGCCGTCGACGGACTGCTCGGCGGTGTAGGCCTTGTCGTAGTCGGCGTAGGCGTCGCCGATGGTGCACTTGCCGCCCTGGACGTTGCCGAAGGCGTAGTTGATGTGCGTGATCTTCTCGGCGGAGCCGGAGGTGACCAGGTTCTTCACGTGGTAGTTGCGCCCGTAGACGCCCCAGTTGGTGAAGTAGCCGAGCTTGACCTCGCCGCTCGGGCCGGGGTTGCCGCCGCTGCCGCCGGTGGTCGTGACCCGGACCGCGCCGCTGGCCGGGCCGGTCTGGTCGGCGGTGTCACGGGCCTGGACGGTGTAGGAGTAGTCGGTGCCCTTGGTCAGGCCGGTGTCGGTGTACGAGGTGCCGGTGACCGTGGCGACCTTGGCGCCGTCGCGCAGGACGTCGTAGTTCTTGATGCCCTTGTCGTCGGTCGCCGCCGACCAGGTCAGCTTCACCGAGGTGTCGGTGACGTCCGAGGCGGTGGGGGTGCCGGGAGCGGAGGGCGCGGCGTCACCGGGGACCTCGGTGCCGCCGTCGCAGCTGCCGCCGTTGAGCTTGCAGCCGGACGGGGAGCCGGAGCCGGTGCCGTTGAAGCCGAAGGAGACCGAGGCGCCGGGGGCGAGGGTGCCGTTCCAGCCGACGTTCTTGGCGGTCCAGTGGTCGCCGGAGTTGGTGACCGTGGCGTCCCAGGCGGAGGTGACCTTGGTGCCGGAGGGAAGTCCCACTCCACGGTCCAGGAGTTGATGGTGGTGGTGCCGGTGTTCTTCACCGTCCACTTGCCCTCGAAGCCGGAGCCCCAGTCCTGGGTCTTGGTGTAGGTGGCCGTCGCTCCCCACTCTCGACTTCGCTCGAGCGGGGGACCCCCGGTGGCGGCCTGGGCGGGACTGGCGAGCCCGACGAGGCCGGCCAGGGCAGGGCCAGGGTCGCGACGGCTGCCGCGGCTTTGTGTCTGAAGCGCACGATGCGCCTCCTTATGGGGAAACCTATGGGAGGTTGTTGTGGGCATGACTGAGCCTCCATGCCCGAGTGCCGCGAGAATAGAAAGGTCTGGACCACGGGTCAATAGGTCTGGACCACTGCCGTGGTATTCGGCTAGATCCCCAACTCCTGCGCCAGCACCGCCGCTTGCACCCGGCTGCGCAGCCCCAGCTTCCCCAGCAACCGGCTGACGTGCGTCTTCACCGTCGCCTCGGCCATGTCCAGCCGCGCGGCGATCGCCGCGTTGGACAGGCCCTCGCCGAGACAGGACAGCACCTCGCGTTCGCGCCGGGTCAGGTCCTGCAGCACCGCGGGATCGGCGGCCGGCTCCCGCGCGGCCGGCTGCGCCGCGAACTCGGCGATCAGCCGGCGGGTGACCGCCGGGGCGACGATGCCCTCGCCCCGCGCCACCGTGCGCACGGCGTCGATCAGGTCCTTCGCCTCCGTGTTCTTCAGCAGGAACCCCGCGGCACCGGCCCTGAGCGCCCCGAACACGTACTCGTCGAGGTCGAAGGTGGTCAGCACGAGCACGTCGGCCAGCCCCTCCTCCACCACCCGCCGGGTCGCCGACACCCCGTCCAGCCGGGGCATCTGCACGTCCATGAGCACCAGGTCCGGCCGCAGCTCCCGGGCCAGCGCCACCGCCTGCTCGCCGTCCGCCGCCTCGCCGGCCACCTCGATGTCGGGGGCGCTGCCGAGGATCAGCACCAGCCCGGCGCGGACGGCGGACTGGTCCTCGGCGACGAGGACGCGGATCATGCGGGGTCTCCTTCCGTCAGGGGCAGGGCGGCACGGACCGCCCAGATCTTGCCGTCCCCGGCCGGCTCGGGACCGGCCTCGAACGTGCCGTGCAGCAGGGCGGTCCGCTCCCGCATGCCGACCAGGCCGGCCCCCGAGCCCGGTGCGCTCGGGCCGTCGCGGTCGCCGTAGGGGCTCGTCACGCACACGTGCAGGACACCGTCGGCCCGGGTGAGGGCCACCCGGACCGGGCCCGGGGCGGCGTGCTTGAGCGCGTTGGTCAGGGACTCCTGCACGATCCGGTAGGCGGCCAGCTCCACCGGCGCCGGCAGGCCCTCGCCGTGCGCCGCCTCCAGGCGGACGTCGAGCCCGTTGGCGCGGGCGCCCTCGGCGAGGGCCCCCAGGCCGTCCAGGGTCGGGGCGGCGGACGGCTCGGTGTCGCCGCCGGTGTCGCGCAGGATGCCGATCAGCCGGCGCATCTCCGCCAGGCCCTCGACGCTGTTCTCCCGGATCACGTCCAGCGCCCGGCGGGTGGTCGCCGCGTCGTCCAGGGAGAGGGCGGCCGTGGAGTGGATGGCGATCGCCGAGAGGTGGTTGGCGACCATGTCGTGCAGCTCGCGGGCCATCCGGGCGCGCTCGGCGTTGACCGCCTGGACGCGGTCCATCTCGGCGAGCAGCGCCGTCTGTTCGGCGCGCAGCCGGGCTGCCTCGGCGGCGTCGCGGTGGTTGCGGACGATCAGACCGGTGGAGGCGGGGCCGAAGGTGACCGCCCGACGACCACGCCGATCAGCAGCGCCTCCGGGACCCGCCACACCGCGACCGGCACCACCGTCGCGGCCACCGTGACCAGCCCGGTGATCCACGGCAGCCGCCGGGCCGTGGCGGGCGGGCCGTACAGCACGGCCGCGTACATCAGGTCGGTGTACATCAGCAGCGTGACCACGCTGCCCTGCGTCATCGTGTCCACGGTCAGCGCGACCGTGCCGGCCAGGACGGCGGTGCGCGGCGCCGACCGGCGCAGCAGCTCGCAGCCGGCGGTCACGACGAGGGGACGAGCACCGGCCAGCGGCCGTCCAGGACCACGATCGGGTCGCTCGACGGCCGGACGCCCAGGCCCGCGGCCCACAGCAGCAGCCCGCCGAGCAGCGCGCCGGCGGCGACGTACCCGTCGAAGCGGTGCGGGCGGGGGAGTCGTAGGGCCATGGGCTCCATCCAACACCGGGCGCCGGGCGACCGCCTGATGCCCGGGAACGGTCCCGGACTGCATCTTTCGATGTACTCGAGGTTCGTCACCGGCGACGACGATCCCCGCGGTCCGCCACGGGAGCCTGAAAGGGTGACCGAGAGGAGCGAACCGTGATCGTCACCCTGATCATCGCGTGCGAGATCGGCTTCTGGGTGCTGCTGGCGGCGGGCCTCGCCTTCCGCTATCTGCTCAGGATGCCGCGCACCGGCATGGCGCTGCTGCTGTGCGAACCGCTGCTGGAGGTCGTCCTGCTGGTCGTCACCGCGCTGGACCTGAAGAACGGCGCGGACCCGAGCTGGAAGCACGGCCTGGCCGCGCTGTACATCGGCTACACCGTGGGCCACGGCCACCGCACCGTGAAGTGGCTCGACGGCCACGCCGCGCACCGCCTCGACGGCCGCCCGCTGACGAGGCCCCGCGCTACGGCATGGCCCGCGCCCGGCACGAGGGCAGGGTCTGGCTGGGGACGGTCGTCGCCGCGGCCGTGGCGACCGGGCTGCTGCGGCTCGCCATGTGGTACGTCGACGACCCGAGCCGCACGACCTCCCTGGAGAGCTGGCAGTACGTCGCCTGGCGGGCGGCCGGCATCCACGGGCTGGTCGCGCTGACGTACGCGATCTGGCCGAAGAAGGGCCCGGCGGGCGCGGCACCCGCGTCCGGGAAGGGCGTCGAGCGGGAACGGGCTCGCCGGTGACCGGCGCCCCGCCCGCCCGCGCAGCGGCTAGCGTTCCCCGCCCGGCACCCACAGCACGTCCCCGACCTCCTTGTTCGCCGTCCGGGCGAGGATGAACAGCAGGTCGGACAGGCGGTTGAGGTAGGTCGCGGTGAGCGGGTTCATCGTCTCGCCGTGGACCTCCAGCGCCGCCCACGTCGAGCGCTCCGCCCGGCGCACCACCGTGCACGCCTGGTGCAGCAGGGCCGCGCCGGGGGTGCCGCCGGGCAGGATGAAGGAGCGCAGCTTCTCCAGCTCCTCGTTGAAGCGGTCGCAGTCCGCCTCCAGCCGGTCGACGTAGAACTGCTCGACCCGCAGCGGCGGGTACTCCGGGTTCTCCACCACCGGCGTCGACAGGTCGGCGCCCACGTCGAACAGGTCGTTCTGGACGCGGACGAGGACCTTGACGACCTCCTCGGGCAGCCCGCCGAGCGCGATGGCGGTGCCGATCACCGCGTTCGCCTCGTTGGCGTCGGCGTACGCGGCGATCCTGAGGTCGGTCTTGGGGACCCGGCTCATGTCGCCGAGGGCCGTGGTGCCCCGGTCGCCGGTCCGGGTGTAGATGCGCGTCAGATTGACCATGCGCCCAGCGTAGTTACGCCCCGGCCGTGCGGAACACGCGTGTGCCGACCGTCACGGACAGCACGGTCAGGCCGACGGCGACCAGGGCGCCGTACAGCATGTGCGTGGTGGCGTACCGGCCGACGTAGGCGTCCCGCACGGCGTCCACCAGGTAGCGCAGCGGCATGAGGTGGGAGAGCACGTCCAGCCAGCGCGGGCCCAGCGTCATCGGCAGCATCAGGCCGCTCAGCAGCATCGCGGGCATGGTCAGCGCGTTGATCACCGGCCCGAACCCCTGCGGGGTGGCGACCTTCATGGCCAGCGCGTACGACAGCGACGCCAGCGAGACGGTGAGCAGCGCGACGAACGCGAACCCGATGAGCACCCCGGGCAGCGGCGCCCGGAGCCCCATCGCCACGGCGGCCAGGACCAGCAGCACCGCCTGGAAGACGAACACCGTCGCCTCCCGCAGCATCCGGCCCAGCAGCAGGGCCAGCCGGCTGACGGGCGTGACGCGCATCCGCTCGACCACCCCTGGCCCTTCTCCAGGATGATCATGAAGCCGGCGAACGAGGCCCCGAACAGCCCCAGTTGCATCAGCAGTCCGGGCACCAGCACCTGCCAGGAACTGCCCTGCCCGCCCAGCGGCAGGCCGGTCAGGAGCGGCCCGAAGAAGAGCAGGTACAGCAGCGGCATCAGCACGCCGAAGAGCAGGGCGAAGCGCGAGCGCAGCGACTGGCGCAGATAGCGGCCGTAGACGAGAGCGGTGTCGTGCAGCAGCATGCGGGGTCCTATACGGCGACGGGGCGGGAGCGGCCGGGGCCGGGCCGCGTCCGGTGATGGCGAGGAAGGTGTCCTGGAGGGTGGCGTCGACCGAGCCGCCGTACTCCAGCTTGAGCGCGGCCGGGGTGCCCTCGGCGACCACCACGCCCCGGTCGACGATCACCAGGCGGTCCGCGAGCGCGTCCGCCTCGTCCAGGTAGTGGGTGGTCAGGAACACCGTCGTGCCGCGCTCGTCGCGCAGCCGGCGCACCAGCTCCCACAGGTCGGCGCGGCTGCCGGGGTCCAGGCCGGTGGTCGGCTCGTCCAGGAAGAGCACCTTCGGGCGGTGGGTGAGCGCCATGGCGATCTCCAGCCGCCGGCGCCGCCCGCCGGACAGCTCGCCGCACCTGCGGTCCAGCACGTCGGCCAGGTCCAGGTCGCGGGCGAGTTCCTCGGCGCGCTCGGCGGCCACCGCCTTCGGCAGGCGGTAGAAGCGCCCTTGCGTGACCAGCTCCTCCCGCACGGTGATCTGCGGGTCGACGCCGCCGGACTGCGCCACGTACCCGCACGCCCGGCGCACCCCGGCGGGGTCGGCCGCCAGGTCGCACCCGGCGACCGTGGCCGTGCCGCCGGTCGGCGGCAGCAGCGTCGTGAGCATCCGCAGGGTGGTGGTCTTGCCGGCGCCGTTGGGGCCGAGGAAACCGAGGATCTCCCCTCGCGCACGGTCAGGTCGATGCCGCGCACGGCCTCCACGGGGCCGTGCCGGGTCCGGAAGGTACGGGCCAGGCCGGACGTACTGATGAGTGCCATGCCCCAGAAAAGCAGAGGCATTGAAAATTTGCAATGACCCAAGTTTTCATCGGCTCCAGCGAAGCTAGGATGCAGTCATGGCCGAGGGACTCAGGGAACGGAAGAAGCGGCAGACCAGGCAGTACATCTCCGATGTCGCCACGGGGCTGTTCCTGGAGCGCGGCTTCGACGCCGTCACCGTGGCGGAGGTCGCGGACGCCGCGAACGTCTCCGTGAACACCGTCTACAACTACTTCCCGGCCAAGGAGGACCTCTTCCTCGACCGCTCCAAGGGCGTCGTCGACCGCCTCTCGCGCTGGGTGCGCGGCCGGCGGGACGGCGAGTCGGCCGCCGAGGCCGTCCTGCGCGAGCTGCGCGAGGAGGTCGAGTCGGTGTCGCCCCGGCTCGGCCTGATGTCCGGGTACGCGGCGTTCATGCGGGTCGTACAGGACTCGCCCGCCCTGCGCTCCCGCATGTGGGCCATCGGCCAGGAGGTGCTCGTCGACCTCGAACAGACCCTGCGGGAGGAGACCGGCGCCGCCGAGGACGACCCGACGCCCGCCCTGATGGCCGGTCAGATCAACTGGCTGCACAGCACCGTGATGGCCGGCATCGGGCAGCGCATGCTGGCCGGCGGCACCCCCTCGGCGGTCTCCCGCGAGATGCTGCTGATCCTCGACGAGATGGAGGGGCTGCTGAGCGAGAAGGTGCTCAACTACGCCGTACGCGGCGCGGAACGACCCTCCCCGGTGTGATGTCCGTCATCTGAGACGTGACGCGCGTTACTAACCGGTCACACAGCCCCTCACGCCCGCTAGTGTCCGGCCGAGAGAAGAAGAACAGCGCGTATCAGGGGAGTCGCACAGTGGCACGGAAGCTCGCCGTCATCGGAGCCGGCCTCATGGGGTCCGGTATCGCCCAGGTCTCCGCGCAGGCGGGCTGGGACGTCGTCCTGCGCGACGTCACCGACGAGGCGCTGCGCCGTGGCACCGACGGCATCAAGGCCTCCTACGACAAGTTCGTCGCCAAGGGCAGGCTGGACGCCGAGGAGGCCGAGGCGGCCCTCGGCCGCATCACCCCCACCACCGACCTGGACGCCGCCGCCGACGCGGACGTCGTCGTCGAGGCCGTCTTCGAGAAGCTCGAGGTCAAGCACGAGATCTTCCGCGCCCTCGACAAGCTGGTGAAGGACGAGGCGATCCTCGCCTCCAACACCTCCGCCATCCCGATCACCAAGATCGCGGCCGTGACGGAGCGCCCGGAGCGCGTCGTCGGCACCCACTTCTTCTCGCCGGTGCCGATGATGCAGCTGTGCGAGCTGGTCCGCGGCTACAAGACCAGCGACGAAACGCTCGCCACCGCCCGGGAGTTCGCCGAGTCCACCGGCAAGACCTGCATCGTCGTCAACCGCGACGTCGCCGGCTTCGTCACCACCCGGCTCATCTCCGCCCTCGTCGTCGAGGCGGCCAAGCTCTACGAGTCGGGCGTCGCCACCGCCGAGGACATCGACCTCGCCTGCAAGCTGGGCTTCGGCCACGCCATGGGCCCGCTGGCCACCGCCGACCTCACGGGCGTCGACATCCTGCTGCACGCCACCAGCAACATCTACACCGAGTCCCAGGACGAGAAGTTCGCGCCCCCGGAGCTGATGCGCCGGATGGTGGACGCCGGTGACATCGGACGCAAGAGCGGGCAGGGCTTCTACAAGCACTGACTCCGCGCCCGCCCCGGCACAGATCACACGCCGGGGTGAATTCGGTATCGGTTCGCTTACGGGCGGCAACCTCGACCCGTTGCACACAGTCAGAGGTTGCAACACCTCACCGCACGCCGAGCACCGGCACGACACCGACCGCGGAGCACGAGACGCACGCACGGGGAGCGCATATGCACATCAGGGGCGACCACGCCGGGCTGGCCGTCGGGGGCCGCCTCGACGTCCGGAGCGCGGCGGACGCCCGTACGGTCCTGCACGCGGCCGTCGACGACGGAGTCGGCGACCTCGTGCTCGACCTGTCAGAACTGGACTCCTGGGACGCCACCGGACTCGGCGTGATCATGGGAGCCCACCGGCGGGCCGGCCGCTGCGGCCGGCGCCTGGTGCTGCGCGGCGTACCACCGCAGATGCAGCGCCTGCTGGTGGCCACCCGCCTGCACCGGATCCTGGCCATCGAGGGCGGCATCGGGGTGGAGACCCTGCCCCGCGTGTGACCCCCGGGCCCCGGGCCCGAGGCGGCGGGGGAGACCCGGACAACCCTTCGGCGAACCGCCCGACGCACGCAATCCTCACGAGACTGTGACGTCTCGGGCCACCCGGTACCCCGGGCTGTCGGACATACTGAGCGAAGGTTTAGGGTCTGGCTGCCCGCTGCCTTGCAACCCTCGAGCGGGACCGGACCAGAAGCGACAGCGCGGTGTGCGGCAAACCGGGGGGTTGAACAGCACACGCCGCTTTTGGGGGCTTGAACCTATGGACCCGAACAGCCGGGGGCCCGAGGAGTACGGCCACGAGCGCGACGGCCACGCGCCGCGCCCGCGCCCGTCCAGGGACCCCCTCACACCCGACCTCGGCCCGCACGCGCCCGCGCTCGCCCGCACCGTGCAGCTCGTCTCCGGGGACTTCCTGCTGACCGTCAACCCCGTCGACGGCAGCGAGATCGAGGTCTGCCCGCCGGGGGAGCGGCCCGCCCCGCCCGAGAAGCTCACCCCGGCCGAACGCGCCGAGGTGGAGCGCGCCGCCCGGCCGCCCGTCCCGCCCGGCCAGGCCACCCGGCCGACGCCGCCGCTCCTCGCCCGCCAGGACGAACGCGAACGCCTGGTCCGGCTGCTCGCCCGCGGCCGCACCGTACGCCTCACCGGCCCCGGCGGCTCCGGCCGCACCCGGCTGCTCGACACCGTCGCCGAGGACTGCGCCGACCTCGCACCCGACGGCGTCGTACGGCTGAGCGGCTTCCACCGCACGGCCGACGACCTGCTCCACGACCTCTTCCACGCCGTCCACCGCGCGCCCCTGCACCGCCCGGACCGCGACGAACTGCTCGCCCGCGTCCGCGAGATCGGGGCCGTCGTCGTGCTGGACGACGCCGAACTCGGCGGCGCCGCCCTGGACGAGCTGCTCGCCGCCACCCCGGAGTGCGCGTTCCTCATCGCCGCCACCCCCGACGTGCCCGCCCCCTCCGCCGACGCGGCCGTCGAGGAGGTCTTCCTCACCGGCCTCGACCGCTCCGACGGCGTGGACCTGCTGGAGCACGCCGCCGGCCGCTCCCTCACCGAGGAGGAGGCCAACTGGGCGGGCGACCTCTGGTTCGAGTCCGAGGGGCTGCCGCTGCGCTTCGTCCAGGCCGGTGCCCTGCTGCGGCAGCGCGACCGGCTGCGGGCCGGCGCAGCCGCCGTCGACGAGCACGGCGTCTTCGCCGACGCCGTACCCGAGGACGCCCGGCCGGGCGACGGCGGCACCGGCGCGGACGTACCGCTGCCCTCCCTCGGCGAGGCCGCCGCGCCCGCACCGCTGCTCGCCTCCCGGCTCAGCGCCTCCGCCCGGGCCACGCTGGAGTTCGCCGTCGCGCTCGGCGGCGAGATCCCGCACCAGGCGCACCTGCCCGCCCTGGTCGGCGACACCCATGCCGACGCCGCCCTCGGCGAGCTGGCCGCCTGCGGCCTGGTCTCCCCGGTCGGCTCCCGCTACCGGCTCGCCGCCGGCGTGCTCACCCAGCTGGAGGCCGCCGGATACGGCGACGACGTCCGCGGCCGGGCCCTGGCCGCCGCCCGGCACTACGCCTGGTGGGCCGGACACCCCTCGGTCACCCCGGAACGGGTCTGCGCCGAGGCCGACGCGGTGCTGACCGCCCTCGCCGTCCTCGCCCCGGCCACCGCACCGCCGCCCGAGGGCGAGGAGAGCCCGGCCGTGCAACTGGCCCGCACCGCGGCGCCGGCCTTCGCCGCCGGGCTGCACTGGAGCGCCTGGGAGCGGGCGCTGCGCTCCGGCGCCGAGGCCGCCCGGCTCGCCGGCGACGTCACCGAACAGGCCTACTTCCACCACGAGCTGGGCGTCCTCGCCCTGTGCGAGGGCGAACTCGACCGGGCCCGCGCCGAGCTGGAGACCTCCGTCGGCCTGCGCGGCGCCGCCGCCGACAAACGCGGCACCGTGGCGGGCCGCCGCGCCCTCGCCCTGGTCGCCGACCGCTCCGGCGACACCCCCGGCCTCGGAGCCGTCGGCCTGGGCGCCACCCCGGCCGGCGGGGCCCTCGGCGGCACCGGCCCGACCGTCGCGGAGGAGATCCCCGACGTCCGGCACGAGGAGTCGGCGTCACCGCACGCGGGCGTGCCCGCGCCGTTCCCGCCGCTCCGGCCGGCCTCCCAGTCCCCGGCCCTGGTCACCCACCGGGGCCCGGCCGGCGGGCCCGCCCGCAAGGCGCGCGGCGGCATCAAGGGCTTCGCCCGGCGCAATCTGGTCGCGGCGGGCGCGGGCGCCATGCTCGTCGCCGTGCTCGGCACCGTCGTGACCCTCGGCGCCACGTCGGACAACGAGCCCGGCAGCCCCTCCGACCGGGTCGGCGTCAACCCGTCCGCCAGCCAGGGCGCCGACGACGGCGGCCTGGGCGCCGACCGCGCACCGGACGACGGCGAGGGCTCCGGCGGCGGCGCCACCGGCCCGGCCGGCCCCGGCCCGGACGGCACGCCCGGCACCTCCGACGACCCGGCACCGACGGAGTCCGGCAAGCCGTCCGACGGTCCGAGCGGCACCGGCACGCCGACCGAGCCGGACGACCCGTCGGACTCGCAGAAGCCGCCGACGTCCGGCGGGCCCACGACGAAGCCCACCTCGCCGAAGCCCACGGACAGCAGCAAGCCGCCCACCGGGACGGAGAAGCCGCCGACGGAGACCGAGGACCCGCCCACGCAGTCCCCGGACCCCACCCCGACGGAGACGGAGACGACGAGCCCCTCCACCTCCGACTCGGCGAGCGCCACCTCCAGCGGCCCGGCGGAGAGCAGCAGCTCCGCGAGCGCCCCGGTGACGGCACGACGACGAGCAGCTCCGGCACGTCGGGCACCTCGGACGGCGACCTCGTCGTCTGAGCCGATGCGGCGCGTACGACGGGAGGGCCGGGTCCTCGGCGGACCCGGCCCTCCCGTCGTACCGCGGCTGTCAGAACAGCCGCAGCTTGTCGTCCTCGATGCCCCGCAGGGCGTCGTAGTCGAGCACCTGGCAGGCGATGCCGCGGTCCGTGGCGAGGACCCGGGCCTGCGGCTTGATCTCCTGGGCCGCGAAGACGCCGCGCACCGGGGCGAGATGCGGGTCCCGGTTCAGCAGTTCCAGATAGCGGGTGAGCTGCTCCACGCCGTCGATCTCGCCGCGCCGCTTGATCTCGACGGCGACCGTCCGCCCCTCCGCGTCGCGGCACAGGATGTCGACCGGGCCGATCGCGGTCGGGTACTCGCGGCGGATCAGGGTGTAGCCCTCGCCGAGCGTCTCGATCCGGTCGGCGAGCAGTTCCTGGAGGTGCGCTTCCACGCCGTCCTTGATCAGGCCGGGGTCCACGCCCAGTTCGTGCGAGGAGTCGTGGAGGATCTCCTCCATCGTGATGATGAGCTTCTCGCCCGCCTTGTTGACGACCGTCCACACGCCGGCCTCGTCGCCGGTGCCCTCCTTCAGCGTGCAGGGCGGCGACATCCAGTTCAGGGGCTTGTAGGCCCGGTCGTCGGCGTGGATCGAGACGCTGCCGTCCGCCTTGACCAGGATCAGGCGGGGCGCCGAGGGGAGGTGGGCGGTGAGCCGGCCGGCGTAGTCCACGGAGCAGCGGGCAATGACGAGACGCATGGTCGGCAACGCTACTCGACCCGCCCGCCCGGACGCGATTCGCACCCTTCCCGGCCCCGGTGGGACGTCCCACTTCTCCCTTACGCCCCTGGTTGAGCACTGGCCGATTGTGTGCCTAACGGATATTGCCCATCTGCGCATTCTCCTGGTGCGGTCACGTTCGGTTGCTTACGGTATTGAACGGGAGGTCGCGAGATGTGTACGCAGCGTGTTCGACATCGCGAACTCCCTTTACTGTCAGGCAACCCCTGCTGGTCGGGGGTGCGAGAGGAGAACCCATGTCGCTCGACGTCTCACCGGCCCTACTCGAACAGGCCGAGCGAGGCGAGGTCGACGAAGCTGAATTCGTCGACTGCGTCCGGACCTCCCTGCCCTACGCGTGGGAGATGATCAGCTCCCTGGTGGCACAGCTGAAGGTCGACGGCGGAGCGTTCGCCGACAACCAGACGCCCCGCCGGACGAGCAGGCACGCGGTCAGCTGCTGCGTGCGCTCGCGAGTGACGCAATACGCGGCGCGCTGCAACGGCACTTCGGTGTGCGGCTGGCCTTCCAGAACTGCCACCGGGTGGCGGTGTTCCCGTTGGACTCCTCGGTCGACGAGACGCTGGCCCGTTTCACCTCGGTGCGCAGCCAGGTGCTCAACCAGTCGCCGGAGTTCCGCGACTGCTGAGCCGCACAGTCGTCCGCTTGCCGCTCCGTACGCGGGAGGTGCAGTCAGTACCGGGGCGGCAAGCTCTCCGCGGCTCAGCGCAGTTGGGGCAGGACCTCGGCGCCGAGCCGGCGGACGTTCTCCTCGGTGGCCGCCAGGTCTCCGGAGCCCTCCACGAGCAGCGCGAACCGGGTGACGCCGGTCCGCTCGCTGGTGGCGGCCAGCCGGTCGGCGCACAGCCGGGGCGTGCCCACCGGGTGCAGTCCGCAGAGCAGTTCGGTGTACGCCAGCGGGTCCCGCATCCGCCGAGCGCGGCCGTCCACCGTGACATGGGCGGCGAGCCCCTGCCGCAGCCAGCCCGGCATCGCCTTCAGCAGCGTCTCCGCGGCGTCCGTGCGCCGGTCGGCGATCTGGCAGACGCCGGCCGAGACATGGGCCGCGGCCCGGATCTCCTCCGGGGAGCGCCCGGCGGAGCGCGCGTGGCGGCGCCACAGGGTGACCATCTCGGCCTTCTCCTCGTCCCCGACATGCATGCCGAGCAGCATCGGCAGACCGCGCTCGGCCGCCAGCCGCACGCTCGCGGGGGAGGTGCAGGCGACGACGACCTCCGGGCCCTCGGTCTCCGTCAGCGCCTCCGACGGCCGGGGCACGACCGGGACTTCGCGGAACCGGAAGCGGTCTCCCGAGGCTCCGACGGACGGCTCGCGCAGCCAGCGCAGCAGCAGGTCGAGGGATTCGGGAACCCCGACTCGTAGGCCTCCAGGCCGGTGCCGAAGACCTCCAGGTCGACCCACGGGCCGCCGCGGCCGACGCCCAGGGAGAACCGTCCGCCGCTCGTCAGGTGCAGCAGCGCGGCCTGCTCGCCGAGCGCCACGGGTGGGCGGTGGGCAGTACGCTGACCGCCGTGCCGACCCGGAGCCGGCGGGTGCGGCCCAGGAGCAGGGCGGCGAGGGTGACGGCGGACGGGCAGGTGCCGTACGGCACGAAGTGGTGCTCGGCCAGCCACGCCGAGTCCAGCCCGGCCTCCTCGGCCACCTCGGCCGAGCGCACCGCGCGGTGCAGCGCTTCCCCCTGGCCCTGGCCGGGGAACTGGGCCGCCAACACGAAACTTCCAACGCGCATTGCTTTTCCTGCTTCCTCGGCTCCGACGCGGAGCTCCCCACCGGGCATAACCGTCTGACACATGCGGAGGACACGGCCGAGCGGAGGAATTTGCGGATTGTCTGCAGAATCGCGGTCGCGGGCACCGGCCGGGTACCCAGGCGGCGCACCGGTATCCACGGCCGCGCCGCGTAGGCTGGAGACGGCCCTTGCCCGTTCCTGTATAGCCCCGTGAGGTGTGCTGTGTCCCCGCGTCGTAACCGACCCAAGGGAGCCGGCTCGTCCGGCCGGAGCGCCGAGGACGACCGTCCCGGGCGGTACGGCGGCTGGCAGTCCTCGGCGAGCTGGCAGGGCGAGGACTGGAACGTGCGGCACGTGGCCGGCGCGAGCGCGCAGGGCAAGTCCTACCGCTGCCCGGGCTGCGACCAGATGATCCCGGACGGCGTCCCGCACGTGGTGGCCTGGCCGGACCACGCGGGGGTCGACGACCGCCGGCACTGGCACAAGTCCTGCTGGAACGCGCGGGACCGCCGCACCACGCGGGTGCAGCGGTCCCGTAACGCGCCGAGGTTCTAGAGAGACCCCTAGGGCCCGGTCACGGGCCCCGGTGCCGGATCACACGTCGCGCTGCTCCAGCAGGGCGAAGGCGCCGGCGAACGCGGCGCCCGTCACCACCAGCATGATCCACAGCGGGTCCCAGCCGGACGGGCCGGACTCCGACAGCGAGTTGGCGTAGAAGATGCTGAGCTGGTTCGGGATGGAGTACTCGAACAGGGCCTGCTGCACGTCCTTCAGCGACTCCGAGAACATGAACAGCGCGATCACCAGCGGGGCCAGCACGGCGCCGATCATGATGGTGATGGCGCCCGCCGAGTGCCGGATGATCGAGCCGACGGCGAGCGAGAGCAGGCCCAGCAGGGCGATGTAGAGCGAGATGCCGACGGTGGCCTTCAGCCACTCCCGCCGGAGGGCGACTTCGCGCCGTTGTCCTCCAGCATGGCCACGTGCAGGAAGGCCACCAGCGAGGCCGAGACCAGCGTCACCACGAAGGCGACCAGGAAGAACACGACGGCCTTCGCCGCCAGCACCCGGCCCCGGAGGGGCACGCCACCATCGTGGTGCGGATCATGCCGGTGCCGTACTCCGAGGCGGTGGTCAGCACGCCGAGCGTGATCACGCACATGCTGCCCAGCAGCAGCCCGAAGAACCGAGGCCCAGCGCGGTCTCCCCGCCGAGACTGGCGTCGGAGCTCGCGACCACCGCGCCGGTCAGCAGGCCGATGCCCACGACCAGCAGCACGAAGACGCCCAGCGTCCACATCGTCGAGCGGACCGACCTGATCTTCGTCCACTCCGAGGCGACCGCGTGCACGAGGTTGGTGCGCACGACCGGGATCGGCGAGGTGTAGGAGGGGTACGACGAACCGGGCGCAGCCTGCCGGTCGGGTGCGGGCGAGGCCTGCGGCATGGGGGGCTGGGGCGTGCTCATCGGGCGTCCTCGGGCTTGGTCGGGTCGGTGGCGGGGACGGGGGCGGGCGCGGCCGGGGCGCCGGCGCGGGCTGCTGAGCCGCGGGCTGCTGCGGCGCCGCGGGCGGCTGCGCGTAGGGGTTGCCCGCCGGGGCCGCCGGGGCCGCGCCGGGGGCGGCGGGAGCGCCGTACGGCCCGGCGGGCGGCGCCTGAACGGCGGCCGGGCCCTGCGGGACGGGCGGGGCGCCCTGCGGCACCGCGCCCTGCGGGGCCTGGCCGGCGTGGGCGGCGGCGGGGCGTACCAGCCGGGCTGGCCCTGCCCGGGGACCGGCATCGGAGGCTGGACGCCGGGCGGCAGCGGCTGCTGGAGGCCGGACTTCTGGTCGATGGTGGAGCGGTAGTCGACGGCGCCCTGCGTCATCCGCATGTACGCCTCCTCCAGCGAGGCCTGGTGCGGCGACAGCTCCCACAGCCGCACGCCGGTCTCGTGGCGAGGTCGCTGATCCGCGGCAGCGTCAGCCCCGTCACCCGCAGCGCCCCGTCCTGCTCCGGCAGCACGTGGCCGCCCGCCTCGGTCAGCGCCGAGGTGAGCTTCTCGCGCAGCTCCGGCTCGGTGTCGGGGGTGCGGACGCGGGCGAACCCGGCGGAGTTCGCCGCGATGAACTCCTGCACGCTCATGTCGGCGAGCAGCTGGCCGCGTCCGATGACGATGAGGTGGTCGGCGGTGAGCGCCATCTCGCTCATCAGGTGGCTGGAGACGAAGACCGTGCGGCCCTCCGCGGCCAGCGCCTTCATCAGGTTGCGCACCCAGAGGATGCCCTCGGGGTCGAGGCCGTTGACCGGCTCGTCGAACAGCAGCACCTGGGGGTCGCCGAGCAGCGCGGCGGCGATGCCCAGCCGCTGGCCCATGCCGAGGGAGAAGCCCTTGGACCGCTTCTTGGCGACGTCCTGGAGCCCGACCACGCCCAGCACCTCGTCGACCCGGCGGGCCGGGATGCCGGAGAGCTGGGCGAGGCTCAGCAGGTGGTTGCGGGCGGACCGGCCGCCGTGCACCGCCTTGGCGTCCAGCAGGGCACCGACCTGGCGGGGGGCGTTGGGCAGCTTGCGGTACGGGTAGCCGCCGATCGTCACCCGGCCCTCGGTGGGGTTGTCCAGTCCGAGGATCATCCGCATCGTCGTGGACTTGCCCGAGCCGTTGGGTCCCAGGAAGCCGGTGACGGCACCGGGCCGCACCTGGAAGGAAAGGTTGTGCACAGCGGTCTTGTCGCCGTAGCGCTTGGTCAGGCCGACTGCCTCGATCATGCTCCGCACCCATCGAAAGGTTCAGGACAGCGGGGCACACGCCCCCGTAAGGGTTAGGAGGATATCGAGGCGCTGACGGTTCCGTTCAAACGCGAGCAAAATCCGAACCCGCCGTGCGGCGCACGGTCACGCGTCCCGTCGTTTCAGCACGAGGTACCCGCCGGCCAGCGCCGCGACCACCCACAGCGCCATGATGCCCAGGCCGCCCCACGGGCCGTAGGGGTGTCGTCGTCCAGCGGCGGGACCACCTGCATGATCTTGCTGCCGGCCTGGTCCGGCAGGAACTGGCCGACCTTCTTGGTCGCGTCCACGGCCCCAGGATGTTGGAGACCAGGAAGAAGAACGGCATCAGGATGCCCAGCGACAGCATCGGCGACCGCAGCATCGCGGCGATGCCCATCGAGAACATCGCGATCAGCGTCATGTACAGGCCGCCGCCGATGACGGCGCGCAGCACCCCTCGTCGCCGATCGACGCCCGCAGGTCCCGAGCATCGCCTGACCGAGGAAGAACGCGGCGAAGCTGGTGGCCATCCCGACGACGAACGCGAGCGCCGTGGCCACCGCCACCTTGCCGAACAGGAACGTGCCGCGCTGCGGCACCGCCGCCAGCGAGGTGCGGATCATGCCGGTGCTGTACTCGTTCGCCACCACCAGCACCCGAAGACGATCATCGCCAGCTGGCCCAGGCTCATCCCGGCGAAGCTGATGAACGTGGGGTCGAAGGTGAGCTGCTGGTCCTGGCTCATGTTGTCGAACTCGCTCTTCGACAGGGCCGAGATCAGCATGCCGAGCGCGATGGTGACGACCACGGCGAGGGACAGCGTCCACACCGTGGACGCGACCGACCGGATCTTGGTCCACTCGGACCGGACGATCTGTGCCGTCGCCATGCTCAACCCCTCTTCCAGTCGCTGCCCCACGCCTGCTGCCGCGGCGCCGGCTGCTGCTGCCCGGCCGGGCGCCCGTCGTGCGCGTGGTACTCCACGGACTCGGCGGTCAGCTGCATGAAGGCCTCCTCCAGCGAGGCACGCTGCGGGCTCAGCTCGTGCAGCACGATCTGGTGCCGCGCGGCCAGCTCACCGACCGCCTCGGACTTGTCGCCGTCCACCTCCAGCACCTCCGCGCCGCTCTCCACCACCGTGATCCCGGCCTCGTGCAGCACGTCGAGGAGCCGCTCGCGCTGCGGGGTGCGGATCCGCACGTAGGAGCGCGAGTTCTCCGCGATGAAGTCGGCCATCGACGTGTCGGCCAGCAGCCGGCCCTGGCCGATCACCACCAGGTGGTCGGCGGTGAGCGCCATCTCGCTCATCAGGTGCGAGGAGACGAAGACCGTACGGCCCTGCGCGGCCAGGGACTTCATCAGGTTCCGGATCCAGTGGATGCCCTCCGGGTCGAGCCCGTTGACCGGCTCGTCGAACATCAGGATCCGCGGGTCGCCGAGGAGGGCGGCGGCGATGCCGAGCCGCTGGCCCATGCCCATCGAGAAGCCCTTGGTCTTCTTCTTCGCGACCGCCGTCAGCCCGACCGTGTCCAGCACCTCCCGCACCCGGCTCGTCGGGATGCCGTTGCTCTGTGCGAGGCACAGCAGGTGGTTGTAGGCGCTGCGGCCGCCGTGCCAGGCCTTGGCCTCCAGCAGGGCGCCGATGTACTTCAGCGGGTCCTTGAGCTGGTCGTAGTGCTTGCCGTCGATGCGGACGTCCCCGGCGGTGGGCCGGTCCAGGCCCAGCACCATCCGCATGGTGGTCGACTTGCCCGCACCGTTGGGCCCGAGGAAGCCCGTGATGATGCCCGGTCTGACGGTGAAGGTGAGGTTGTTGACCGCGACCTTCTCGCCGTACCGCTTCGTCAGCCCCTCCAGCTCGATCATGCCGCCCACGCTAGAACGTGGCGGAGCCCTCTGCCACCCCAGTGACAGAGGGCTCCGCCGAAGTTCCGCCGACGTACCGCCGGGTGTTACCGGCTCTGCTGGGCCGGCACCCCGCGGGAGACCGGCTCGTCGTCGGCCGGCGTGCCCGCCGCGGCCACCGCGGCGCCCGTGAGGGTCGCCAGCATCTCGCGCACGTTGGTCAGCTGCGCGTTGATGCTGTCGCGGCGGTTGGTGAGGGCGGCCAGCTCGCGCTCGGACTCCGAACGGATGCGGTCGGCCTTGGCGTTGGCGTCGGCCACGATGTCCTCGGCCTGGCGCTGCGCGGTCTCCACCGTCTGGCGGGCCCGGCGCTCGGCGTCGGTGCGCAGCTTCTCCGCCTCCAGGCGCAGCTGCTCCGCACGGTGCTCGATCTCCGCGAGCCGCTTCTCGGCCTTGGCCTGACGGGAGGCCAGGTCGCGCTCGGACTGCTCGCGGCGCTTGGCGAGGTTCGTCTCGAAGTCGGCGGCGGCCTGCGCGGCCTTGGCGCGGGTCTCCTCGAAGAGGGCGTCGGCCTCCTCGCGCTTGGACTGCGCGTCCTTCTGCGCCTCGGCGCGCAGCGCGGAGGCGTCGCTCTTGGCCTTCTCGACGATCCGGACGCCCTCGTCCTCGGCCTTGGCCTTGCGCTCGGCGGCGTACGCCTCGGCGTCGTTGCGCACCTGCTGGGCCGCCGACTCGGCCAGCTCGCGGTGCTGCTCGGCCGCGCGCCGGGCCTCCTCGCGCAGGTCCTTCGCCTCTTCCTCGGCGAGGCGCAGGATCTTCTCGACCCGGGCGCCGAGACCCGCGTACGACGGCTCGGCGTCGTTGATCTGGGCCTGGGCGTTCTGGGTCTCGAGGTGGAGCTCCTCGATGCGCTTCTCCAGAGCGGTGATGCGGGCGAGAGCGCTGTCACGGTCGGAGACGAGCTTGGAGATACGTTCGTCCACCTGAGCGCGGTCGTACCCACGCCGCACAAGCTCGAAGCCGTAGGGGGAAGTGTCGCTCATGGGGTTCCTGTCGAATGAGACCGGTGAGGTGATAGTGGAATCCTAGGGGCCAGGACGGCGTGTCATCGAGCGGATGCGTGTTTGATCTGGAGAATGACACCCCTTTTGGGTGGCTAACCCGCGGACGGCTTGCCAAAGACTTGGTCAAAGGCCTCAAGAAGACACGGAACCGGCCCCGAGCGCTACCCTTCTGACGACTTGCCACCCGAACGAGGGGCCCCCACGGTCGCCCCCGCCTTGACCCCGCTGTCCTTGCCGCCGGCCGGCGCCTCGAACGACTCCAGCGCCTCCAGCACGTCCTGGACCCGGGAGATCTCGGCGTTGATGTCCTCGCGGCGGCGCATCAGGATCTCCAGCTCGCGCTTGCCCTCCTCGACCGTGCGCCGCGCCTCGCGGACCGCCTCGGCCTTCAGCTCCTCGGCCTCCTTGACCAGGGCGGCCTTCTTCTGCTCGGCCTCCTTCAGCAGGCCCTCGGCCTTCTTCACGGCGGCGATGCGCACCTTGCCCGCCTCGGAGTTGGCCTCGGACACGATCTCCTTGGCCTTCGCCTCGGCCTTGGCGAGCTGCTCCTCGGCCGCCTTGACCAGTGCGTCGCAGCGGTCGCCGGTGGACTTCATGGTCTCCGCGGCCTCCCGGCGGGCCCGCTCGTGCAGCTCCTCGATCTCGGTGGTGAGGCGGTCGCGCAGCTCCTCCGCGCGCTCCCTTATGGCGGTCGCGTCCCGGCGGGCGCCGACCAGCAGCTCGTCGGCGTCCGCACGGGCCTTCTCCACCCGGGAGTTGCCCTCGACCGTCGCCTCGGAGACGATCCGCTCGGCCTCCTTGCGGGCCGCGCCGACCATCGTGTCGGCCTGCGACTCCGCGTCCGCGGTCGTCCGCTGGGCCTGCTGCCGGGCCTCGGTGAGCAGCTTGTCGGCCTCCGCCGTGGTCTCCGTGATGAGCTTGTCGACCTGCTCGGCGGCCTCCGAACGCCGCTTGTTGGCGTCCTTGCGGGCCTCGTCGAGGGTGCGCTCGGCCTCCTCGCGGGCGGCCGTGGTGAGCCGCTCGGCCTCCGCCGCCGCCTCCGCCTTGACGCGCTCGGCCTCGGCACGGACCCGCTCCGCGTGCTGCTGAGCGGAACCGACCGTCTCGGCGGCCTCGGCACGCAGCCGCTCCGCCTCGCCGGTGGCGTCCGCGACCAGCTTCTCGGCCCGCGCGGTGGCCTCCGTCCGCACGCGCTCGGCCTCGGTGGCCGCCTCGCTGCCGAGCCGCCGGGCCTCCTCCGCCGCCTCGGTGCGCAGCCGCTGCGCCTCCTCGGCCGCCTCCGTGCGCACCCGCTCGGCCTCGGCGAGCGTCTCGGTGCGGATCCGGTCCGTCTCGGCGGCCGTCTCCGTGGTGAGCCGCTCGGCCTCGGTGCGCGCCTCGGTGATGAGGGTGTCCGCCTGCGTCGCCGCGTCCGAGCGGATGCGGTTGGCGTCCTCGCGGGCGTCCGCGCGGGTGCGCGAGGCGTTCTGCTCGGCCTCGGCGATGGCGTCGGACGCCTCCGTGCGCACCCGCTGGGCGTGCTCGGCGACCTCGGTGCGGATCCGCTCCGCCTCCGCCAGCGCCTCCGCCACCGTCCGCTCGGCGAGCGACTTGGCGGCCTCCGACTCCGCCTGCGCCTCGCGCCGCAGCCGGGTCGCGTCCTCGCTCGCCCGCTCCCGCTCCGCGTAGGCGTCGGCGCGGACCCGGTCGGCCTCCTCCTCGGCCTCGCGCCGGGTGCGGTCCGCCGCGTGCTCGGCGGCGCTGCGCAGCCCGGCGATCTCCTCCTGGGCCTGCTCGTGCAGTCCGGCGACCGACTCGCGTACCTGCGTGGCGTGCTGCTCGGCGGCCGACACCATCTCGGTGGCCCGCCGGTCGGCCTCCTCGACGAGCCGGGTCGCCTCGGCCTGCGCCTCCTCCACGCGCCTGCGCGCCGAGGCCAGCAGCTCCTCGCTCTGCTCGCGGGCCCGCTCGCGCTCCTGGTCGGCCTCCTGCCGGGCGGCACCGAGGAGTTCTTCGGCCTCGCGGCGGCGCCGGGCGGCCTCCTCCTGGGCGGCGGCCAGCGCCTCCGACGCCTCGGCGGCGATCCGCTCGGCGGCGGACTGCGCCTCCGCGCGCACCCGGTCGGCGCTCTCCTGCGCCTCCGACTTCAGCCGCTCGGCCTCGCTCGCCGCCTCCGACCGCAGGCGTACGGCGACGGCCTCGCCCTCGGCACGGGCCGCGGAGGCGTCCGAGGCGGCCTCGGTCCGCAGCCGCTCGGCCTCCGCCTCCGCCTGCTGCTGGAGCGTCCGGATCCGCTCGGCCGCCTCGGTGCGCAGCCGCTCGGTCTCCTCGCCGGCCTCCCGGCGGATCCGCTCGGCCTCCTCGCGGGCCTCGGCCAGCGCCTGCTCGGCGGCGGCGAGGCGCTCCTCCGCCTCGGTCTGAAGCCGGGTCAGCTCCTCGGCGGCCTCCGCCTGCCGGGCCGCGACCGCGCGCTCGGTCTCCTCGCGCAGCTCGCGGGCGGCGCGCTCGGCCTCCGCCTGGAGCGCCTCGGCCTGCTCGACGATCTCCGCCCGGTGCCGCTCGGCCTCGGCGCGGGTGCGCTCCAGGGTCTCCTCGGCCTGCCGGCGCAGCGTCGTCGCCCGCTCGATGGCCTCGGTGCGGACCTTCTCGCTGTCCGCGGTCGCCGTCTGCCGCAGCTCGTCGGCGTCCGCCTTGGCCTTGGCCAGCAGCTCCTCGGCGGACTTCGCCGCCTCCTCGATCTGCGCCACGGCCTCCTTGCGGGCCTCGGCGCGGATCTTCTCGCCCTCCTCGACCGCGTCGGCGCGCAGCTGCTCGGCCTCGCCGCGCAGCCGGCGGGCCTCCTCCTGCAGCTCGACCGTCTTGGCCCGGTACTCCTTGGTGTCGTCCTTCGCCGCGCCCTTGAGCTGCTCGGCGATGTCGTGCGCCTCGCCGCGCAGCCGGTCGGCCTCGGCCTCGGCCTCCCGCCGGATGCGCTCGGCCTCCTCGGCGGCGGCCTTCGTGGTCCGCTTGGCCTCCTCGGAGGCCTTGTTGAGCACGTCCTCGGCGGTCTTGGCCGCCTTCGACAGCTGGGTGGCCGACTCCTCGGCGGTGACCGCGCGCGCCTTCTCGGCCGCCTCGGCGACGATCTTCTCGGCCTCGGCCCGGGCGTCGGCGACCAGCTGCTCGGCCTCGGCCTTGGTCGCCTCCGCCTCCTTGGTGGCCTCGCTGACCAGCCGGGCGACCTGCTCCTTGGCCGTGCGGGTGCGCTGCTCGTTGGCCGACTCGGCGCCGGCGAGGGTCTTGGCCGCGGTCTCCTTGGCCTCGGCGACCAGCTTCTCGGCCTCCGACTGGGCCTTGCGCAGCGCCTCCTCGGCCTCGGCCATGCGCTGCTCGGCGGTGCGGCTCAGCTCCTGGGCGCGGCGGCGGGCCTCCTCCGACTCGGTGGCCGTGGAGGTGCGCAGCTGCTCGGCGTGGTCGGTGGCCTCCTGGGCCTGCGTGGAGGCGGCGTTCAGCAGCCGCTCGGCCTCGGCGCGGGCGCGGCGCAGGATCTGCTCGGCCTCGGCGCGGGCGCTCTCGGCGTCGTTCTGCAGCCGCTGGCGGGCCTCGGCGGTCAGCCGCTCGGCCTCGGCGCGGGCCGTGGCCAGGGCCTGCTCGGCCTCGGCGCGGGACTCCTCCAGCAGCCGGCGGGCCTGCTGCTCGGTGCGGGCGCGCAGCTGCTCCGCCCAGGCCACGTTCTCGTTGACGTGCGACTCGACGGTGCGGCGGCGCTCGGCCAGCTCCTGGTCGAGCTGCTGGCGCCGGGTCACCGCCTCCTGGTGCAGCTCGGCCTGGAGCCGGGCCGCCTGCTCGGCGTGCTCCTGGAGGATGCGCTGGGTCTGCGCGCGGGCCTGGCTCAGCTCCCGCTCGGCGTCCGCGCGCAGCTGGTCGGCCTGCATCTGCGCGTTGCGCAGCAGCTGTTCGGCCTGGTAGCCGATGTCGCCGCCGTCGTACGCGGGCCGGGACATGATGGTGCGCCGCGCCTCGTGCAGCTTGGCCCGCAGCACCTCGACCTGGTAACCGAGGTCCTCGGCGTGCTGGATCGCCTTTTCCCGCTCGGTCTTCAGCCGCTTCATCTCGGCCTCGAACCGAGAGAGGTGGTCGACGTCAGCCGCCGGCTCTCGCTCCTGGCTCTCGTAGCCCCGCACTGCGCGGTCCCATCCGTCCCCTGGTCGCAACTCTGCCCGAACGAGCTCCGTCCGTCCGCCGAACGGGGCCCCCGGGGAATGGTGTCAGATCAACGACGGAGCATGGGCTGCTGCCCCGGCGCTCGTCCCCCGAAACCCGGACCCCGGCGGTCCTGCCCGCCGGACGGCGCGTGGACGCCGCATGCCGGACGACAGGACCCGGTCACCCTGGATTGAGCGGCGACCGCACCCAACCCTACCGGCCCTTATGTACGAGGGTCAGTGCTCAGGTGACTCAACGGGCGCGGAAGTGACGAGTTCCGTCAGGACGCCGTGGCAGTCCTTGGGGTGCAGGAAGGTGATCCGCGAGCCCATGGAGCCGCGCCGGGGCTCGTCGTACAGCACGCGCACGCCCTTGTCCCGGACGGCGGCCGCGTCGCCGTCCACGTCCGCCGTGCCGAAGGCGATGTGGTGCACGCCCTCCCCGTTCTTGGCGAGCCACTTCGCGACGGTGGAGTCCTCGCGGGTGGGTTCGAGGAGCTGGAGGTAGGAGGCGCCGCCGTCCGAGGTCTCGTTGATCTTGAGCATGGCCTCGCGCACGCCCTGCTCCTCGTTGACCTCGGTGTGGAACACCTCGAAGCCGTAGGTGGCCTTGTAGAACTCGACGGTCGCGTCGAGGTCATGACAGGCGATTCCGATGTGGTCGATTCGCGTCAGCATGTTTTCAGTGCAGCGCTCCCGCGGTGGTTACGCAACGTGCGCGCGATCACACCGACAGCCCGATGACGCCGCGGACTACGCATCAGTACATTCGAAGTAAACCCTCGTTCACTCCTCGGCTGTGCAGGCCGGAAGGGGATCGCAGCTCATGTCTTCTGCTGGAACGTCCGGAGCTTCCGGAACCTCTGCAACGAACGGCACGACCTCCGTCATCGTCGCGGGCGCGCGTACCCCGATGGGGCGGCTGCTCGGGTCGCTGAAGTCCTTCTCCGGAGCCGACCTCGGCGGCTTCGCGATCAAGGCCGCCCTCGACCGTGCGGGGATCGGCGGCGACCAGGTGCAGTACGTGATCATGGGCCAGGTGCTCCAGGCCGGGGCCGGGCAGATCCCCGCGCGCCAGGCCGCGGTCAAGGCCGGCATCCCGATGAACGTGCCGGCGCTGACGATCAACAAGGTGTGCCTCTCCGGCCTCGACGCCATCGCACTCGCCGACCAGCTGATCCGCGCCGGCGAGTTCGACGTGGTCGTCGCCGGCGGCCAGGAGTCCATGACCAACGCCCCGCACCTGCTGCCGAAGTCCCGCGAGGGCTACAAGTACGGCGCGGTCCAGATGCTCGACGCCATGGCGTACGACGGGCTGACCGACCCCTGGGAGAACATCCCCATGGGCGAGTCCACCGAGAAGCACAACAGCCGCCTCGGCATCGGCCGCGCCGAGCAGGACGAGATCGCCGCCCTGTCCCACCAGCGTGCCGCCGCCGCCCAGAAGAACGGCATCTTCGAGGCCGAGATCACTCCGGTGGAGATTCCCCAGCGCAAGGGCGACCCGGTGCTGTTCAGCAAGGACGAGGGCATCCGCGCCGACACCACCGCGGAGTCGCTCGGCAAGCTGCGTCCGGCCTTCTCCAAGGACGGCACGATCACGGCCGGGTCGTCCTCGCAGATCTCGGACGGTGCGGCGGCCGTCGTGGTCATGAGCAAGGCCAAGGCGCAGGAGCTGGGGCTGGAGTGGATCGCCGAGATCGGCGCCCACGGGAACGTGGCCGGGCCGGACAACTCTTTGCAGTCGCAGCCGTCCAACGCGATCCGGCACGCGCTGAAGAAGGAGGGCCTGGAGGTCTCGGACCTCGACCTGATCGAGATCAACGAGGCGTTCGCCGCGGTCGCCGTCCAGTCGATGAAGGACCTCGGCGTGTCCACCGAAAAGGTGAACGTGAACGGTGGCGCCATCGCCCTGGGCCACCCGATCGGCATGTCCGGTGCGCGGCTGGTGCTGCACCTGGCGCTGGAGCTGAAGCGGCGCGGCGGCGGGGTCGGCGCGGCGGCGCTGTGCGGCGGCGGCGGGCAGGGTGACGCGCTGATCGTGCGCGTGCCGAAGGCCTGACGGCGGGTACGCATTTCCACTGAACCGAGCTGAGCTGAACGGAGCTGTGATGCAGGACGTCTCCACGCTGGTCGCCCAGGCCAGGGAAGGCCGGCCGCGGGCCGTGGCCCGGCTGATCTCGCTGGTGGAGGGGGCGTCCTCGCAGCTGCGGGAGGTGATGGCGGCGCTGGCCCCGCTGACCGGCGGGGCCTACGTGGTCGGCCTGACCGGGTCGCCGGGGGTCGGCAAGTCGACGTCCACGTCGGCGCTGGTGACGGCGTACCGCAAGCAGGGACGGCGGGTCGGGGTGCTGGCCGTGGACCCGTCGTCGCCGTTCTCGGGCGGTGCGCTGCTCGGCGACCGGGTGCGGATGTCGGAGCACGCGTCCGACCCGGGGTCTACATCCGCTCGATGGCGACCCGCGGTCACCTGGGCGGGCTGGCCTGGGCCGCCCCCCAGGCGATCCGGGTGCTGGACGCGGCCGGGTGCGACGTGATCCTCGTCGAGACGGTGGGGGTCGGGCAGTCCGAGGTGGAGATCGCCTCGCAGGCCGACACCTCCGTGGTGCTCCTGGCCCCGGGGATGGGGGACGGGATCCAGGCGGCGAAGGCCGGGATCCTGGAGATCGGCGACGTGTACGTCGTGAACAAGGCCGACCGGGACGGGGCCGACGCGACGGCGCGCGAGCTGAACCACATGCTCGGGCTCGGCGAGGCCCGGCGGCCGGGGGACTGGCGGCCGCCGATCGTCAAGACGGTGGCGGCGCGCGGGGAGGGCGTCGACGAGGTCGTCGAGGCGCTGGAGAAGCACCGGGCCTGGATGGAGGAGCGGGGCGTCCTCGCCGAGCGGCGGCTGGCGCGGGCGGCGCGCGAGGTGGAGACGATCGCGGTGACGACGCTGCGCGAACGCATCGGCGACCTCCACGGGGACCAGCGCCTCGGCGCGCTGGCGGAACGCATCGTGGCGGGCGAGCTGGACCCGTACCGGGCGGCGGACGAACTGGTGGCGGGACTGACCCGGGGCTGACCCGGAGCCGACGCCCGCCGGCACGCACCGCGACGGACCGCCCGCCGCGGCACGCGGGATCCCCGCCACCGCCCGCCGGGGCGGGGAGCCGGACGGTGACGGCTCGGGGGAAAGCCGGTGCGGGGGCGTTGTGCGCTGCTAGCTTGACCCCGTGTTCCTCCTCTTGGCGTAGGGCCCGCCCCTGACCGCGACCGCCGGCGTGGACCGGCCGTCGCGGCACTCGGCGTCCCCTCGTTGCCTCCAGTTGAGGAATCCCTCGCGTGTCCGCACCCTCCGCGCGGCCCTCGTACGCCGCCGTCCTGCGCACCCCGCACGCCCGCGGCGCCTTCCTGGCCGCCCTCGTCGCCCGGCTGTCCTACGGCACGGTCTCCCTGGCCCTGATGCTCACCGTGACCCGGGCCACCGGGTCCTACACCGTGGCCGGCACGGTCATGGCGCTGTTCGGCGCGACCGGTGTCTTCCTGTCGCCGTACCGCGCCGCCCTGGTCGACCGGCACGGCCCGCGCCGCGCGCTGCTGCCCATGGCGCTGCTGTACGCCGCACTGCTCTGCGTGCTGGCCGTCGTCGCCGGAGCTCCCGGCACCCCCGCCGCCGTCCTCGCCGCGACCGCCGCCCTCGCCGGGGCCTGCACCCCACCGCTGGGCCCCACGATGCGCGCGGTGTGGGCCGCGCTCCTGACCGACCGCGGGCTGCTCCAGCGCGCCTACAGCCTCGACGGCGTCGCCGAGGAACTCCTCTTCGTCACCGGCCCCCTCCTGGTCGGCGTCCTCGTGGGCGTCGCCCCACCGTCCGCCGGCGTCCTCCTGAGCGCCCTGCTGGTCGCGGCCGGCACCGTCGCCTTCGTCCGGTCGCCGGCGACGGACGCCCTGCGGCCGGCGCAGCGGGCCGGGAAGGCCGACGCCCCCGCGTCGCCGCGCCAGGGCGCGGGCCGCGCGCTGCGCCGGCCGGTCGTCGTCGCGGCGGCCGTCGGCCTCACCCTCAGCGGCGTCGAACTGCTCGTCGTCGCCTTCGCCGGGCACCGCCACCTCGGGGACTCCGCGGTCGCCTGGGTGCTCGCGGCGCTGTCGGCGGGCAGCGCGGCCGGCGGACTGCTGAACGGCGCCGTCACCTGGCGCGCGTCCGCCCGCGTCCGGCTGCCGTTCCTCGCGGGCGGCTTCGGCCTCGCGGTGGCCGCCGCCGGGTTCGCGCCCGGCCCCGGCACGCTGGTCGCGGCCCTGGTGTGCGCGGGCCTGTTCGTGGCGCCGGCGCTGACGACGACGTACCTCATCGCGGACGAGGCCGCCGAGCCGGGGTTCCGCGTGCGGGCCGGGGCCTGGGTCAACACGGCCGTGAACGCCGGGATGTCCGGCGGCGCCGCGGCGACCGGGCTGCTGGTGGAGCGGCTGCCGCTGCCGGTGTGCTTCGTGGCCGCCGGCGCGGTCGCGGTCGCGGCGGCGCTGGTGCCGGGGCACGTCCGGCGAAGCGGCCGCGGGCCGGGGCGGGCGGGGGACGACACGGCCCCCGCCCGGCGACGCAGCCGGGCGGGGCCGTACGGGAGTGACGGCCGTCAGTCGTCGTCGCGGTCGTCCCCGTCGTCGCCGGACCGGTCCGCCGTGACCTTGCCCGTACCCGCGTCGACCGTCCAGTCCCGCTCCGCCGTGCCGCCGGAGCGGGTCTCGACGTCCCAGCCGGCCGGGCGGTCGCCGTCGTCGTCCAGGTCCACCGACGTCACCGGGCCCTTGGCGGACGCCGCCTTCGCCGCCTGCCCGGCGGTGACCGACGTGTTCTTCAGGGCCGCGCGCACCTCGGCGGTGTCGTCGTCCTCGTCGTCCTGGTGGGAGCCCAGGACCTTGCCCGTGGCGGGGTCGACGCGGACGCTGTGCCAGACGTCCTTGGCGGAGAGGACGTCCACCTCCCAGGCGGGCCGGTCATCGTCGTCGTCGTGCTCCAGGTCGGCCGAGACCGCCGTCCCGGGCGTGTGCCGCAGGGCCGCGGCGATGGCCTCGGCCGCGCTCACCTCGGCGGAGGCCGCCCGGGCCTCGTCGCCGTCGTCGTCCTTGTCGTGGTCGTCCGCGCCGTCGTTGGCGTCGTCCCGGTCGTCCCGGTCGGTGCCGTCGTCCGCGGCGCGGGCCGGCGACGACGCCCTCGTCGTGTCGTCGTCGTCCCCGTTCACCGCCAGGGCCGTGGCCGTACCGCCCCCGATCAGTGCGGCGGCCGTGACGGCGGCGATGACGATGTTGCGCTTCATGCGGTTCCTCCCGAGTCGGTTCGGTATCGACGCGTTCACTGTCGCCGACCGACGCTGAGGCCGAGCTGAAGCCGCCTGAAGAGTTCTTCAGGTTGGCTTTGCCACCCTTGACGCATGCGCCTGTTGATCGTGGAGGACGAGAAGCGGCTGGCCCTGTCCCTGGCCCGGGGACTGACCGCCGAGGGATACGCCGTGGACGTCGTCCATGACGGACGGGAGGGGCTGCACCGGGCCGGGGAGGGCTCCTACGACCTGGTGATCCTCGACATCATGCTGCCCGGCATGAACGGCTACCGCGTGTGCGGTGCGCTGCGCGCGGCCGGGCACGACGTGCCGATCCTGATGCTCACCGCCAAGGACGGGGAGTACGACGAGGCGGAGGGGCTGGACACGGGCGCCGACGACTACCTGACCAAGCCGTTCTCGTACGTCGTCCTGGTGGCGCGGGTCAAGGCGCTGCTGCGCAGGAGGGGATCCGCCGGCGGTGCCTCTCCGGTGCGGGTCCACGGGGACCTGAAGGTCGACACCGCCGCCCGCCGGGTGTTCCTCGGCGAGGACGAGGTGACGCTTACCGCGAAGGAGTTCGCCGTCCTGGAGCAGCTGGTGCAGCGGGCCGGCGAGGTGGTGTCCAAGGGCGAGATCCTGGAGCACGCCTGGGACTTCGCCTACGACGGCGACCCCAACATCGTCGAGGTGTACGTGAGCGCGCTGCGGCGCAAGCTGCGGCCCGGGCTGATCCGGACGGTGCGCGGCGCCGGGTACCGGCTGGAGGCGCGGTGATGAGACGGCTCCTCGGCTCGGTGCGGGCCCGGGCCACGCTCGCCGCGACCCTCGTGGTCGCCGTCGCACTGGTCGCCGCCGGGACCGCCGTCCTGCTGTCGCTGCGGTCGAACCTGCTCGGCGAGGCCGGTACCTCCGCGGAGCGCTCCGCGCGGGAGGTCGCCGCCGAACTCGCCGCCGGGACGCCGTACGACCAGCTCTCGCTGGACGTGGACGACCGGCCGGTGCAGGTCGTCGACGAGGACGGCCGGCTGGTGGCCGCCAGTGAGGACCTGGAGCGGATCAGCGGCACCGGGACCGCCGCCGTCCGGCCGGAGCCGGGCGCCGGGGCCCGGGACGACGAGGACGACGCCGACGACGACGGCTCCGGCGAGTCCCTGGAGCCGGGCGAGATCGGCGCGGTCGCCGCGGTCAGCGACGGATCCGCGACCGTCGACGGCGACACCGAGGACTACCGGTTCGCCGCCGTGCCCGTCGAGACCGAGGACCGGGGCACGCTCACGGTGTACGCGGGCGCCCCGCTGTCGGCGGAACACGGCGCGGTCAGCACCGCGCTGACCGCCATGCTGATCGGCTTCCCGGTGCTGCTCGCCGTCGTCGGCGGCGTGACCTGGAAGGTCACCGGGCGGGCGCTGCGCCCGGTGGAGGGCATCCGCCGGGAGATGGCCGCGATCACCGCCTCGGAGGACCTCGCCCGCCGTGTCCCCGTGCCGGCCACCTACGACGAGATCGCCCGGCTGGCGCTGACCACCAACGAGACGCTGGCCGCGCTGGAGACCTCCGTGGAGCGGCAGCGGCGCTTCGTCGCCGACGCCTCGCACGAGCTGCGCAGCCCGATCGCCAGCCTGCGGACCCAGCTGGAGGTGGGCGCCGCGCATCCGGAACTGCTCGACCTGGACGGCGCCGTGGAGGACACCGTACGGCTCCAGCGGCTCGCCGCCGATCTGCTGCTGCTCGCCCGCCTCGACGCGGGGAGCGGCCCGCGGACGCCCGGGTCGACCTCGCCGCGCTCGCCCGGGAGGAGGCCGCGGGGCGGGACCGGGTGACCGTGCGCGCCGAGGAGGGGTGACGGTGGCGGGATCGCGCGGGCAGCTGGGGCGGGTGCTGGCCAATCTGCTGGACAACGCCGAGCGGCACGCGCGGACGGCCGTGGAGGTCCGGGTGCGGCGGGAGGGCGGCCGGGCCGTGGTCGGGGTCGCCGACGACGGCGAGGGGGTGCCGGCCGAGGACCGGGAGCGGATCTTCGAGCGGTTCGTCCGGCTGGACGCCGCCCGCAGCCGGGACGACGGCGGGGCCGGGCTGGGGCTCGCCATCGCCCGGGACGTGGCCGTACGCCACGGCGGGAGCCTCACGGTGCGCGACGCACCGGCAGGCGGGGCCCTGTTCGAGCTCCGCCTGCCGGAAGGGTGAGGCCGGCGCGAACGGTCAGGCCGGAGCTCAGAGGCGCCCGCGCTGGCCGCGCAGGTGCTCGGCGATCGGCTTGAGGGCCTTGTCCAGCTCCGTCAGGGCCTCGGGGAGAGCAGGTCGATGAAATGCCGCCGTACGGACGCCACGTGGTGCGGCGCGACCTTCCGCATGGTCTCCATGCCGTGCTCGGTGAGGACCGCGTACAGGCCGCGGCGGTCGGACTCGCAGTTCTCCCGCCGGACGAGGTTCGCGTTCTCCATGCGCGTGATCTGGTGGGAGAGGCGGCTCTTGGACTGGAGGGTGGCGGACGCGAGGTCGCTCATCCGCATCCTGAGGTCCTCCGACTCGGAGAGGTTCACCAGGATCTCGTAGTCGTTCATGGTCAGGCCGAACGGCTGCAGGTCCTTCTCGAGCTGGTACGTCAACAGTTTGTTGACCTCCAGGTGGGTGCGCCAGGCGCACTGCTCCGTATCGGTCAGCCAGCGGGTGGCCGTCTCGGTCTCCATGTATGAAGTCTACCTAAGAAGTTGAAAGGTGAACTAGTGAGAGTGGTCCAGTGACGGGCGGAGTGACGGTGCGCACGCGTTCGACGTCACCCTCCGCAGGTTACCGCTCACAGCCCGAAGCGGCGCTGGAGGTCGCCCAGCTGTCCGGGAAGGCGCGGTGCCCCGCCCGGCGCGCCGTGCCCGCCCGGGACCCCGCCGCCGGGCACCCCCGGCTGCTGCGGGGCGACGCCCGTGGCCTGCTCGGGCATCAGCGTCTCGCTGGACTGCAGGAGCACCGTCCCGGCGCCCACGAACTCGAACTGATGCTCCTCCCCGGAGGCCCCGCCCAGGCCCGTCATCGCACGTAGACCGCCCAGTACGCCGGTCATGTACCCGTGGTCGTAGTGGTGGCACGGCGAAGGGCAGTCGGCCCATCCGACCAGGGCCTGCGGGTCCACCCGGATCGGGGTTCCATGAACACCACCGGACCGTTGGACGCGGCCACGAACCTTCCGGTTCCGATCAGGGTCAGAAAACCCGGCACGATCGACTGCTTCAGGTTCAGAGTTGGCTGAAAAGCGAGCAGATTGCCGGAGCGAATGGTCAGATTGCCGTCGTCCAGGTCGTAGGAGTTCACGTCGAAGGCCCGGTCGGCGAGGAGCATCTTGCCCGAGCCCTCGGCGACGACCCAGTCGCTCGCGTGCAGAGGCGAATGGAACGACGTACGCACCAGACGGTCCAGACGGCCGTGCCCGATGCCGTTGAACTCGATCGAGCCGTAGTAGGCGATCATCTTCCCCTTCTGCAGGAACCACTGGCTCCCCGCCAGCTCCACGCAGAAGGTGTAGGCGTCCACGTTGTCGTCGGACGGCAGCGTCGACGGGTCCCAGATCGTGCTCACAGCTTCTCCTCCGAGGCCTGGACGTAGACCGCGCCGCTGCCGCTCAGCTCCAGCTGGAACGCCTCGCCGGACCCGCGGCCCACCATGTCCCGCCAGCCCAGCGCGGTGGACAGCCGGTTGCGCACGTCACCGTGGTGGGCGACGTACGCCTGCGGGTCCACGTGCACCGGCCGCTGCCGGGTGATCGGGATCTCGAACACGCCACCGTGGGCCATCACGGCCACCGCTCCGTGCCCCCGCAGGCTCGTGGTGAACAGCCCCTGACCGCTGACCTGCCCCCGCACCATGCCCATGACCCCGCCCTGCGCGCCCAGGAAGACCGTGCCCTGTTCGAGGGTCCCCTCGAACGCGAGCAGCCGGTCCGCCTCGACGTACAGCGTGTCGCCGGACAGTTCGATCACCTGCACATGATGGCCGCCGTGCCCGAACAGCACCGTGCCCTGGCCCTCGACCGTCATCAGCGGCGTGTCCTCGTCGGCGACCCGCCGCCCGATCATCGACATGATGCCGCCCTGGCCGCCGGCCATGTTGGGCGTGAACGTCACCTCGCCCTGGTACGCGAGCATCGCGCCGCGCTGGCTGAACAGCCGCTGCCCCGGTGCCACGGTCGCCTCGACCATCTTCGCGTTGATCTCCCGGAACCCCATGTCACACATCCCCCGCGACGGTGTTCCGCTCGCTCGGCTGCACGTAGACCAGCCCCTCCCCCTCGAAGCGGATCTGGAAGGCCTCTCCGCCGCCCTCCCCGAGCAGCGTGCGGAACGTCACACCCGACTGGAAGGACTGCCGCAGGTTGCCCTGGTGGGCGACGTACGCCCCCGGGTCGACGGTCAGCGGGCAGGAGGCGCTGACCCGCAGCACCACCGCCGGCCCGTCCGACATGATCGCCACCTGCCCGTGCCCCTCGACGGTCGTCGTGAACAGCCCGTTGCCCTGAGAGGCGCCGCGCAGCCCCGTGAACTCGGTCCCCGTCCGCAGCCCGCCGTCGGCGGCCAGCAGGTTGCTGGACTCGACGTACAGCTTCTCCCCCGCAGCGCCACGAGGTTGATCTCGGAGGCCCGGTCCGCGAACCAGCAGGTGCCGCGCCCCTTCACCTCCATCACCGTCATCTGCTCGCCGGTCAGACGCCGGGTGACCATGCCCGGATGCCGTCACCGCCGCCGCTCAGCTTCTTGAAGGCCATCTCGCCGTCGTACGCGACCATCGAGCCGTTCTTCGCCTTCACGGCGTCCCCGGTCATCTCGACGGCGAGCACCTTGCTGCTCTGAAGTCGGAACATCGCCACGGTGTGACGGTAACCGGCGCGCGGGCGGGCCGACAGGGCCGCCGACCCCCGGCGCCGGGCGCGTCGGGGCGTTTGCCACAATGGCCGGGCACCTTGTGCACACGTTCACAAGAAGATCGTCGACGTCTCTCCCACCCGAAGGTGACCCGTGGACCTCAAGACCGCCAGCTCCCTCCGCCGCCTCCGTCTGGTCTCGACGCCCGAGGCGGTCTCCTTCCTGCTCCTGCTCGTCTGCTCGGTGCTGAAGCGGACCACGGAGTTCAACGCCGTCCCCGTGATGGGAGCGATCCACGGCTTCCTCTTCGTCGTGTACGTGATCTTCTGGGCGGACGCCTGGAACCGGGCCAAGTGGCCGCTGAAGACGGCCGCGCTCTACTTCGTCCTCTCGGTCCTGCCCACCGGCGGCTTCTTCGCCGACCGCATGCTGCGCCGTGAGGCCGAGGACGCGGTGATCGCCTCGCGCGCCCGCAAGGAAGGGATCGTCAACGCATGATCGTCGCCTTCTCCGTGACACCGCTGGGCGTCGGCGAGGACGTGGGGGAGTACGTCGCCGAGGCCGTCCGCGTGGTCCGCGAGTCGGGCCTGCCGAACCGTACGGACGCGATGTTCACGTCCGTCGAGGGGAGTGGGACGAGGTCATGGACGTGGTCAGGCGCGCGGTGGCCGCCGTGGAGGAGCGGGCGCCGCGGGTCTCCCTGGTCCTGAAGGCCGACATCCGTCCCGGCGTGACCGACGGACTGACCTCGAAGGTCGAGACGGTGGAGCGGCACCTGTCCGCGTGACGGGCGGGCCCGGGCGGCGACGGTCGTCAGCCGCCTGGACCCTCCCCGCTCGACACGCCCCCAAATGTCCTTTTGTGTGTGGGTAGATGTAGATCACTCCAGATCACTCCCACTCACTGGAGGACGCTGTGCGGCAGCCGGAGGGCTACGACTACGACACCCACAGCCGACTCGCCGGCCCGCTCACGGAGCCGGCCGCCGGCGAGGCCTACCGGGTGCAGTACACCTCGCTGCTCTCCCGCCAGCCGAACCGAATAAAGGCCGTCCTCCTGATGGCCCTTGCGCCGCTGCTCACCGGCGCCCTCCTGGTGTACCTCGTCTGGCCCTCCCACTGGGTCGAACGCGAGGGCGCCGAGAGCTGGCTCACCGCCCTCGACGTCACCATGCTCATATCGATCGGCCTGATCGAGCTGTTCATGGTCGTCAACGTCGCCTCGGTCGCCCACGCCACGATGGTCGCCCGCGACCCCGTCCCCGTCGTCCCCGAACCCGGCACCCGCGTCGCCTTCCTCACGACGTACGTCCCGGGCAAGGAACCCCTGTCGATGGTCCGCGCCACCCTCGAGGGCGCCACCCGCATCACCCACGACGGCACCCTCGACGTCTGGCTCCTCGACGAGGGCGACGACGCCGGCGCCAAGGCCCTGTGCGCCGAGCTCGGCGTCCGCCACTTCACCCGCCACGGCGTACCGGAGTGGAACCAGGAGACCGGCGTCCACAAGGCCCGCACCAAGCACGGCAACTACAACGCCTGGATCGCCATGCACGGCGGCGAGTACGACTTCTTCGCCTCCGTCGACACCGACCACGTGCCGCTCCCCAACTTCCTGGAGCGGATGCTCGGTTACTTCCGCGACCCGGACGTCGCCTTCGTCGTCGGCCCCCAGGTGTACGGCAACTACCACAACCCCGTCACCAAGGCCGCCGAGTCCCAGCAGTTCCTCTTCCACGCCCTCATCCAGCGGGCCGGCAACCGCTACCGCGCCCCCATGTTCGTCGGCACCAACAACGTCGTCCGCATCGACGCCGTGAAGCAGGTCGGCGGTCTGTACGACTCGATCACGGAGGACATGGCCACCGGCTTCGAGATCCACCGCCACCGCAACCCGGCGACCGGCCGCCACTGGCAGTCCGTCTACACCCCGGACGTGCTCGCCGTCGGCGAGGGCCCCGCCTCCTGGACCGACTTCTTCACCCAGCAGATGCGCTGGTCCCGGGGGACCTACGAGACCCTCATCAAGCAGTACTGGAAGGCACCCTGGCGCATGCCGCCCGGCCGCCTGCTGTCGTACACGCTGATGCTCGTCTACTACCCGATGACGGCCGTCAACTGGTTCCTCGGCATCCTCAGCTGCTTCCTCTTCCTCTGGTTCGGCGCCTCCGGCACCGAGGTCGCCGCGTCCGTCTGGCTGATGCTCTACAGCGACGCCGCCGCCTGCCAGATCGGGCTCTACCTGTGGAACCGGCGGCACAACGTCTCCCCGCACGAGCCCGAGGGCTCCGGCGGCCTGGCCGGCATGGCGATGTCGGCGCTGTCCGCACCGATCTACCTGAAATCCTTCGCCGAGGCCCTGCTGCGGCGACCGAGCCGCTTCGTGGTGACGCCCAAGGGCGACGGCGCCAGCCCCGACCGGCTCCTGACCTTCCGGATCCATCTGTTCTGGGCGGTGCTCCTCGTCGCCTCCCTGACCGCGTCCGCCCTGCTCGACCACACCCACGTCGCGATGCGCACCTGGGCGTTCCTCGCCACCGCGATCTCCCTCGCCCCGGTCGGCGTCTGGGCCGTCACCCGCTGGCAGGAGCGCCGCGCCCGGCGCCCGGCACCGGCCCCGGCGCCGCGGCCCGCGGAGGACACCGGGTCCGCGCCCGCTCCCGAGCCGGCCTTCGCGGCCACCGGAGCCACGTCGTCCGTCTCCGGCCCCACGACAGGAGGCAACTAGGCCATGGCAGACCAGCCCTCGCAGCAGACCGGGAAGGCGGCGTACGCCAAGCGGCCGGGCAGGACGCGCAAGACCGTCCTCGGCATCGGCGGCATCGCGGTCCTGGCCGGCCTCAACGCCCCCGCCGCGCTCGACTTCGCCGGCGAGCAGTACCACGCGTACAAGATCTCCCGGCCCGCCTACAAGGCGAAGTACGGCTCCTGGAGCCAGGTCGACATCCCCGAGGAGTACCGCACCAACGCCATCCACGCCGCCCTGCTGCACACCGGCAAGGTGCTGATCGTCGCCGGCTCCGGGAACGAGCAGAAGAAGTTCGACGCGGGCTCGTTCGACACCGTGCTGTGGGACCCGGAGAAGAACACGTTCAAGAAGATCCCCACCCCGGAGGACTTCTTCTGCTCCGGCCACGCCCAGCTCCCCGACGGCCGCCTGCTGGTGGCCGGCGGCACCGCCCGCTACGAACTCCTCGACGGCGAGGTCGAGCGGGCCGGCGGCGGCATGCGCGTGAAGAACGAGAGCCCCGACAAGGAGGTCTTCCTCCCCAAGGGCACCCGCTTCCGCTCGCCGGCCGGCGTCGAGTACGTGTCGAAGTTCGACGTCACCCTCCCCAAGGCCAAGCGCACCTTCGAGGTCACCCGCGACGCCCGGGGCGTGGTGCAGCCGTGGAAGACCAAGGTGACCGCCAGCGAGGTACGGGTGTTCGTCGAGGCGGTCGAGAAGGGCCCGCTGTCGGTCACCGACACCCAGGCGCAGTACGAGATCGTCGGCCTGAAGGGCGCGGACGCGAACAACACCTACGGCCTGTCCGAGAAGATCACCCTGGAGAAGCAGGACTTCCAGGGCATCCGCGCCGCCTACGAGTTCGACCCGGTCGCCGAGAAGTACGTCCCCGTCGAGCCGATGGACAAGGCCCGCTGGTACCCGACCCTGGTCGGCCTCGACGACGGCCGCGTCCTCGCCGCCTCCGGACTCGACGACGTCGGCGTCATCGACCCCGGCGACAACGAGATCTACGACCCGAAGACCAAGAAGTGGTCACCGGGCCCCAAGCGGTACTTCCCGACGTACCCCGCCCTGTTCCTCACCAAGGGCGGCAAGCTGTTCTACTCCGGTTCCAACGCCGGCTACGGCCCCGCGGACAAGGGGCGCGTCCCCGGGCTGTGGGACGTGGAGACCAACACCTTCCAGGAGGTGCCCGGCCTGAAGGACCTCGACCAGCTGGAGACCTCCGCCTCGCTGCTGCTGCCGCCCGCGCAGGACCAGAAGGTGATGGTGCTGGGCGGCGGAGGCGTCGGCGAGTCCCGCAAGTCGACCGAGCGCACCGCCGTCGTCGACCTGAAGAAGGACAACCCGGTCTTCGAGGACGGTCCCGACCTGCCGCAGGGCACGCGCTACCTGAACAGCGTGATCATGCCCGACGACACGGTCTTCACCTCCAACGGCTCCGAGGACTACCGCGGCCGCAGCGCCAGCAACATCCTCAAGGCGCAGTTCTACGACCCGCGGACCAACGCCTTCCGGGAGGCGGCCGCGCCGACCGTGGGCCGCAACTACCACTCCGAGGCGCTGCTGCTGCCCGACGGCAGGGTCGCGACCTTCGGCTCCGACCCGCTCTTCGACGACCAGCAGAACACCAAGCTCGGCCACTTCGAGCAGCGCATGGAGATCTTCACCCCGCCGTCCCTGCACCGGGGCGCCGCCGGCCGGCCCGTGCTGAAGGGCGGCAAGCAGCAGCTGGGCGACGACCACCGGGTCACCTTCCGCACCGCGCACCCCGAACGGGTCGTCGAGGCCCGGCTGATGAGGCCCAGCGCGGTCACCCACACCACCGACGTGGAGCAGCGCTCCATCGAGCTGGGCGTCACCAAGAAGGGCGGCGAGGTCACCTTCCAGGTCCCGGACGACCCCACCCTGGTCCCGCCGGGCTGGTACATGCTGTTCGTCACGGACGCGGAGGGCACCCCGTCCGAGGCGAAGTGGATCCACGTCACCTGAGCGCCCCGGCGCCGGACGGTCTACGCCCTGGAGTTGCGCGCCAGCTCCAGGGCGTACTCCGGCCACCACCGCCCCGCGTTCGGGCCGCCCTCGCAGGTGCCGTCGGACTCCCCGGGCCGCTTGACCCAGACATAGGCGTCGACGGTCTCCTCGCCGGTGTCGGTGGTCGGCGGGGTGCCCAGGGCCCGGCCGGGCGGGTTGCACCAGACGCCGGGCAGCGGGCCGTTGCCGTTGCGGCTGGAGTCGATGACGAAGTGCTTGCCGTCCAGCCGCGCCGACAGCCGCTTGCCGTACGCCGTCGTGTCGGCGTCGGTCTGGAAGTTGGACACGTTCAGCGCGAAGCCGTCGGCGTTCGCCACGCCGGCCCGGCGCAGCGGCTCGACCAGCTTCCCGGGCTCCTTGATCCAGCTGGGGTTGCCCGCGTCCAGGTACACCTTGGTGTGGGGCTGCCGCTTCAGCCGCGCGACGGCGTCGCTCAGCAGCCGCTCGCGCTCGGCGTGCAGCTCGCCGGGCGTGCAGCCGTCGACCATGTGGGCGACCGCGTCAGGCTCCAGCACCACCAGCGCCCGGGCGTCGCCGATCGCGCCGGCGAACCGGTCGATCCACTGCCGGTAGGCGTCGGGTCCGGCGGCGCCGCCGGCCGAGTGCTGGCCGCAGTCCCGGTGCGGGATGTTGTAGGCCACCAGCAGCGCCGTCTTCCCCTCGGCGGTGGCGCCGCGGGTCGCCCGCCGCACCTGGGGCGCGGGGTCGGTCTCGCCGGCCGGCCACAGCGCGGCGGGCCGGTCGGCGATGCGCCGGAGCAGCTCGGCGTCCTGGGTGCGGCCCTCGCGGCGCCACTGCGCGATCTGGCGGGCGGCGGGGCTGTCCGGGTCGACCCAGAAGGGCGAGGAGGAGGCGGACCCCGCTTGCTTGGAGGCGCGGCCGGCGACGGAGGCCTCGTCGACGCCGGGCGCGGACGAGCAGCCCGCGGTGAGGCCGAGGGCCGCGAGGGCGGCGAGGGCGTGGATCGGCCGGGACGACATACTGCTCCCTGGGGCAGAGGTGACAGTCAGTGATGATCCGTGTCAGATCGTGACACAGTGGACACCGGACGCCCGGTATTGGCGCCCGCTCCGCCCGCCCGGTCGGCCCCGCGGCCCGAAAGGCGAGACAGGGCTGACCGGCATATGACCGGCCGGTAAGGTCTGGTGACGTGCCGAAGCCCCTCAGTCTCACCTTCGACCCCATCGCCCGCGCCGACGAACTCTGGAAGCAGCGCTGGGGCAGCGTGCCCTCCATGGCCGCGATCACCTCGATCATGCGGGCGCACCAGATCCTGCTGGCCGAGGTCGACGCGGTGGTCAAGCCGTACGGGCTGACGTTCGCGCGGTACGAGGCACTGGTGCTGCTCACCTTCTCCAAGTCGGGCGAACTGCCGATGTCCAAGATCGGCGAGCGGCTCATGGTGCACCCCACCTCGGTGACGAACACCGTCGACCGGCTCGTGAGATCGGGCCTGGTGGACAAGCGGCCCAACCCCAACGACGGGCGCGGCACGCTCGCCAGCATCACCGACAAGGGCCGCGAGGTGGTCGAGGCGGCCACCCGCGACCTGATGGCGATGGACTTCGGCCTCGGCGTCTACGACGCGGAGGAGTGCGGCGAGATCTTCGCCATGCTCCGCCCCCTGCGCATCGCGGCGGGGGACTTCGAGGAGGGGTGACGCCCGGCACACGACCCGGCCCGGGATCCGCCGGAACGGGCCGTTACGCTCGAGGGCATGAAGAAGAGCGTGCTGACCCGCTACCGGGTCATGGCCTACGTCACCGGTGTGCTGCTCGTCGCGCTGACCCTCGGCATGATCGGCAAGTACGCCCTGAAGATGGGCGGCGCGGCCGACTTCACCCAGGTGGTCAGCATCGCGCACGGCTGGCTGTACGTCGTGTACCTGATCTTCGCGTTCGACCTCGGTTCCAAGGCGAAGTGGCCGGTCAAGAAGCAGCTCTGGGTCCTGCTGGCCGGCACGATCCCGACGGCCGCGTTCTTCGTCGAGCGCCGGATCAGCCGGGAGCTGGAGGCCAGGGTCGAGGGCGCCGAGCCCGCCGTCGCCAAGGCCTGAGCCGGCGGTCCGCCGGCCCGGCGTAACGTTCGGTCACCGCCGTGCGGTCACCCGTACGGCGGTCTGCCATCGACATTTACTAGGACGTCCTAGTAAATTCGAAGCATGGACGCTGACGCCATAGAGGAGGGCCGCCGTCGGTGGCAGGCCCGGTACGACGCCGCCCGTAAGCGGGACGCGGACTTCACCACGCTCTCCGGCGACCCCGTGGAGCCGGTGTACGGGCCCCGGCCCGGGGACACCTACGAGGGTTTCGAGCGGATCGGCTGGCCGGGGGAGTACCCCTTCACCCGCGGCCTGTATCCGACCGGCTACCGAGGGCGTACGTGGACCATCCGGCAGTTCGCCGGGTTCGGGAACGCGGAGCAGACCAACGAGCGCTACAAGATGATCCTCCGCAACGGCGGAGGCGGGCTCTCGGTCGCCTTCGACATGCCGACGCTGATGGGCCGCGACTCCGACGACCCGCGCTCGCTCGGCGAGGTCGGGCACTGCGGGGTCGCCATCGACTCGGCGGCCGACATGGAGGTGCTGTTCAAGGACATCCCGCTCGGCGACGTCACGACGTCCATGACGATCAGCGGGCCCGCCGTGCCCGTGTTCTGCATGTACCTGGTCGCCGCCGAACGGCAGGGCGTCGAGCACTCGGTGCTCAACGGCACCCTCCAGACCGACATCTTCAAGGAGTACATCGCCCAGAAGGAGTGGCTCTTCCAGCCCGAGCCGCACCTGCGCCTGATCGGCGACCTGATGGAGTACTGCGCGGCCGGCATCCCCGCCTACAAACCGCTGTCGGTCTCCGGGTACCACATCCGCGAGGCCGGGGCGACGGCCGCGCAGGAACTGGCGTACACCCTCGCGGACGGCTTCGGCTACGTGGAGCTGGGGCTCAGCCGCGGCCTCGACGTCGACGTCTTCGCCCCCGGTCTCTCCTTCTTCTTCGACGCGCACGTCGACTTCTTCGAGGAGATCGCCAAGTTCCGCGCGGCCCGGCGGATCTGGGCCCGCTGGATGCGGGACGTGTACGGGGCGAAGAGCGAGAAGGCGCAGTGGCTGCGGTTCCACACGCAGACCGCCGGCGTCTCGCTGACCGCGCAGCAGCCGTACAACAACGTGGTGCGCACCGCGGTGGAGGCGCTGGCCGCCGTGCTCGGCGGGACCAACTCGCTGCACACCAACGCGCTCGACGAGACCCTCGCCCTGCCGAGCGAGCAGGCCGCCGAGATCGCGCTGCGCACGCAGCAGGTGCTCATGGAGGAGACCGGCGTCGCCAACGTCGCCGACCCGCTGGGCGGTTCCTGGTACGTGGAGCAGCTCACGGACCGGATCGAGGCCGACGCGGAGAAGATCTTCGAGCAGATCAAGGAGCGCGGGCTGCGGGCCCACCCGGACGGGCAGCACCCGATCGGGCCGATGACCTCGGGCATCCTGCGCGGCATCGAGGACGGGTGGTTCACCGGCGAGATCGCCGAGTCCGCCTTCCGCTACCAGCAGTCGCTGGAGAAGGGCGACAAGAAGGTCGTCGGGGTCAACGCCCACACCGGCTCGGTCACCGGGGACCTGGAGATCCTGCGGGTCAGCCACGAGGTGGAGCGGGAGCAGGTGCGGGTGCTGCGCGAGCGCAAGGCGGCCCGCGACGACGCGGCCGTCCGCTCGGCGCTCGACGCCATGATCGCGGCCGCCCGGGACGGGGCCAACATGATCGAGCCGATGCTGGAGGCCGTGCGGGCCGAGGCGACGCTCGGTGAGATCTGCGGGGTGCTGCGGGACGAGTGGGGGTGTACACGGAGCCGGCCGGCTTCTGACGGAGGCTCGCCGGGGGGGGGTGCCGGGCCGGTGCCGGTGCGGGGTGGGCCGGGCCGGCGACGCCGGTGACCGCGCGCCCTCAGGGGCGCGGGGAACTGCGCGACCAGCCGACGACGGCCCAGCACCCGGCGACGCATCGCCCCCCCGGCCCCGCACCCCCCGCAACCCACCCCTGCATCCCGTCCCACCCCTGCATCCCGCCCCACCCCCCGGTGGCGTCCGGCGACTACTCCTCGCCCCCGTGAGGCCGTGCAGGAGCAGTCGCGTCAGGCTGCGCACCCACAGCTCGTCCACCGGCTCCGCACTCACCAGCGTGCGGTGCACCACCGCACCCGCGACCACGTCGAAGATGAGGTCCGCCGTCCGGGCGGCCTCGGCGGGATCGGCCTCCGGGGCAGCTCGCCGCGGGCCTGCGCCCGCGCCCGGCCCAGGACGACCAGCCGCTTCTGCCGGTCCACGATCGACGCCCGGATGCGCTCGCGCAGCGCCTCGTCCCGCGTGGACTCCGACACCACGGCCATCAGCCCGCTCCTGGCCTCCGGCCGCGCCAGGATCGCCGCGAACTGCAGCACCACGCCCTCGACGTCGGCGGCGAGGGAGCCGCGGTCGGGCAGCTGGAGTTCGTCGAAGAGTTCCGCCACCGCGTCGACCACCAGCTCGTTCTTGCCCGACCAGCGGCGGTACAGGGTCGTCTTGGCAACCCCGGCCCGCGTCGCCACGTCTCCCAGGGTGAGCTTCGACCAGCCCAGCTCGACCAGGGCGGCCCGGGTCGCGGCCAGGATCGCGGCGTCGGCCGCGGCGCTGCGCGGGCGCCCGGTGCGGCCCGCCCGCCCGGCGGTGGTGCGGCTTGGCATCCCCCGACCATAACCGGCGGTCCCGGGACCGGCCCGCGGCGCGGACCCGTGAGGGAGATCACTGGCGGGCGGCTCCCAGGAGGCACCCCGTGCCATTACGCTACGACTCGTAGCGAAAGCGCGGGTACGGCGTGCCCGGGCGACGACCACAGGGCGCGGGTGGGGACCCGGCGCCGGACGGCACACATCGACGGCACACATCAGGGCGGCCTTTCGGACCGCTTTTCACAGACGCGCGCCTGACGGGGGAGGATAGACGCATGCAGCCACGGAACATGTCCATGAGCGGAGTCGTCGACCTCGCCGCGGTGAAGGCGGCCCAGGAGGCCAAGGCGAAGGCGGAGCAGGCGCGCGCCCAGGCCGCGCAGCAGGGCGGCGGGGGTGCCGTCTCCCCGGCCGATCTCGTCATCGACGTCGACGAGGCCGGTTTTGAACGCGACGTCCTCCAGCGGTCCACCGAGGTCCCGGTCGTCATCGACTTCTGGGCCGAGTGGTGCCAGCCCTGCAAGCAGCTGAGCCCGGTCCTGGAGCGGCTCGCCGTCGAGTACAACGGGCGTTTCGTGCTCGCCAAGATCGACGTCGACGCCAACCAGATGCTGATGCAGCAGTTCGGCATCCAGGGCATCCCGGCCGTCTTCGCGGTGGTGGCCGGACAGGCCCTGCCGCTCTTCCAGGGCGCCGCCGGCGAGGAGCAGATCCGCGGGACCCTGGACCAGCTGGTGCAGGTCGCCGAGCAGCGCTTCGGCCTGACCGGCCTCACCGTCGACCCGAGGCCGAGCCGGGCGCCGCCCAGCAGGCCCCCGCCCGTCCGGCCGGCCCGCACGACGCGGCGCTGGAGGCCGCCGTGCAGGCGCTGGACGCGGGCGACCTCAGCGGCGCCGTGCAGGCGTACAAGAACGTGCTGAGCGACGACCCGGGCAACACCGAGGCCAAACTCGGCCTCGCGCAGGCCGAGTTGCTCCAGCGGGTGCAGGGCATGGACCCCCAGCAGGTGCGCAAGGACGCCGCCGAGAAGCCGGCCGACGTGGCGGCGCAGATCGCCGCCGCCGACCTGGACCTGGTGGGCGGGCACGTCGACGACGCCTTCGGCCGGCTGATCGACACCGTCGCGCGCACGGCGGGCGACGACCGGGACGCCGCCCGGGTGCGGCTGCTGGAGCTGTTCGAGGTCGTCGGCGCGGACGACCCGCGGGTCGTCGCGGCGCGCCGGGCGCTGGCGCGCGCCCTGTTCTGATCGGGGCGAGAGGGACGCATGCGGCCGCGTTTTGCCAAATCTTGGTAATCGCGGCCGCTGTTACTGGCAGTAAGTCGACGTCGTCGATCTGTCGGATTCTGTCCAGCCATCAATAGTTTTGTCCCGTGCCGGTGTGACACCCAGCGTGCCCGGCCGGGACCTCTCGGTCGTGCCGTGGTTATCCGGCCGTTACTAGTGAGTAACGAACCCCCTTGTGCGGGCGGCGAGAATGCACCACGATCGGCGACGCTCGGTCCGTTCCCGTACCCCGACAGCCAATCGGGTCGCGGGAGTTCCTGGGTCCCCACCGAGCAGGGTCGGCGGCAGTGGCGCCGGCTCTTGGGCAGGGGGGTCTTCGCCCGACCGGCGAAGCCTGTCCAGCAAGGTTGTGCGTGATGCGTGTCAGGCGCGACCAGTGGTTGTCGCTCGGGGTGATCGCCGGTGATTCGGGCGCGTTGTGCGCGCCGCCGAGTGCGGGCGCTCTCCTTCCCGAGGACGTAGCACTTCTCCCATCCCTGCCCGGCCGAGCCGTCGACTTCAGGCGGAGCCGGCGCCAGGAGATGTACGTCCGAGAAGGAGGAAATATGGAGTCCCAGGTGCGTGGCGGGACCAGATGGAAGCGGTTCGCCGTGGTCATGGTGCCCAGCGTGGCCGCCACGGCGGCGATAGGCGTGGCCCTGGCCCAGGGTGCGCTCGCCGCGTCGTTCAGTGTGTCGGGACAGTCGTTCAAGGTCACGACCTCGCAGCTCAATGGCCAGGGCTTCGTCCAGTACGGCGCGGTCGACGAGGGCTACACGATGGACGGCAAGAAGACGGCTCACCCCGTCGCCGTCTCGGCGTTCAAGTCCGCGGAGATCCGCAACCTGTGCCAGTCCGTGGTCACCCCGGACATCCCGGTCATCGGCACGGTCAGCCTGATGCTGAAGGCGGGCGGGGGCAGCACCCCGGTCGAGGCCAAGAACCTGTACATCGACGTCGCCCAGCTCGAGGCCGATGCCACGTTCAACAACATCGACATCGGTGTTGCCGCGAAGGACGCCGCCAAGGGTCCGGGCATCCAGAAGGGCGACACGACGAACCCGTTCGGCTTCGCCCAGCAGGCCGACTCGGTCGTCCTGAAGGACGTGAAGCAGACGGCGTGGGCGACCACCGCCGGAACCTTCAAGCTCAGCGGTCTGAAGATGTCGCTGAACAAGGGCGTCAAGGAGTGCTACTAAGCACTCGCTGACGGGCGGGGGAGCCGGTGGCGCCCCGCCCGTCCACTCCCGGGCCGCGCCGTCGCGCGGCCCCCATCACCACCACAGCAACGCCGTACCAGGGAGCTGTTTTCCATGAGCGCCGAGACTCCTGCCGCCCCCGGCCAGTTCACCCTCCGGAGGCAGCAGTTCCGCGCCTGGCGGGGCAACCGGCCGTTCTGGGCCGGCCTGTTCGTCATGCTCGGCGGACTCCCCATTGCCTACTTCCCGTACGCGAACCTGCGGCTCGGTCACCTGACGTTGGCGATGGCCACCACAGCGGGCGCCGGGTCCCTGATCATCGGCGTACTGCTGGTCGTCCTGGGCGTCAGCCTCTGGTTCCAGAAGCACGTCCGCGTCTTCGCGGGTGTCGCCGCGATCCTGCTGGCGCTGGTGTCCATCCCCGTGTCCAACCTCGGCGGGTTCCTCATCGGCTTCCTCCTCGCGCTCGTGGGTGGCGCGATGGCGGTGTCCTGGGCCCCGGGCGAGGCCGAGGGCGGGCAGCCGGCGGCCGACGGCACCGCGGGAGCGGGTGACGCCCCGAAGGGCGCGGTGCCGGACACCGCGGCGCCGGGCGGCACGGCCCGGGCACGACGGTCCCCGAGCCGCGGGACGGGGTGGGCGAGCCCAACGATCTGTCAGGAACGAGCCCGGCCAACGGGGCGAACGGGAGGCACAGTGCCGGCTGACGAGGTGACCCGCGGGACTGACGTGGAGTCGTCCCGTGCGAGAACCGGGCCGCGCCACGCGGCACCCAAGAAGCCGTTGTTCACCAGGTTCCACATGCCGGCCGGGAAGGCGATAGCCCTGGCGGCGATGCCGACGGCGGTTCTCATGGGATGGGATTCACGCCGACGCTCGCCGTCGCGGACGGCAACGACGCGGCGAAGCCGACGACGAACAGCCTGACGGCCGACGAGTACAAGGACTGCGTGGCCGCTCTGGAGGACCAGGGCGACAAGGACGGCGACAAGGACGAGGACGGCTCGTCCGCGTCCCCACGCCCACCCCCTCGCCCTCGGCGAGCGAGAGCGGCACCGACGGCGAGGCGGAACCCTCCGCGGAGCCGTCCGCCGGGGACCCGGGCGGGGAGCCGGGCGGGAGCGCCGAGCAGGACGCGGGCCGGGACGGGGCCGCGGCCTCTTCGTCGGATTCAGGTTCCGACGACGAGGCGGAGCCCGCTCCGTCCCCCTCGGCCTCCGCCGGCGACACCCCGTCCCCCTCCCCGTCGCCGTCCGAGAGCCGCGGCAACGTGCTGGAGGAGATCGGCGACGCCATCGAGGGCGTCTTCACCGGCGGCAGGAAGGACGCGGAGAGCGGTCCGAGCCCCACACCGAGCCCGTCCGCCTCGCGCAGCGCCTCCGAGGGCGCCGGCGACACGGCGTCCGACGCCGTGGAGGACGCGGCCGGGACCGCGTCCGAGGCGGCCGGCAAGGCCGGTGACGACGCCGGGAAGGCCGTCGAGGACGCCGGGGACACGGTCGGGGACACCGCGGACGAGGCGGCGGACAAGGCCGCCGAGGCCGCTCAGGAGGCGGCCGGGGCCACCCCGTCGGCCACTGCGAGCCCGTCCGCGAGCGCGGGCGTGGACCCGGAGGACTGCCCGGTCGCCACCGACGCCGAGGGCGGGGTCGACAACACCGTCCCGCTGCCGGACGACCCCTGGTACCTGGACGCCAGCTCGCTGCTGCTCAAGGGCGCCTCCTACAAGGGCGTCGTCGAGGTGCGGACGGCCAACGGCACGACCAAGAAGGTGCTGAAGTACGTCATATCCGGCGGCACCGACATCGGCGACCTGCACCAGACGGTCAAGGACGACCAGTCCGGCAAGACCTACCACGTGCAGGCGGCCAAGGGCTCGACGTCCACCATCCGCGGCGGCGACACGGTGATGTACACCGAGAGCATCTCCGGCAACCTGCTCGGGCTGATCCCCATCACCTTCGACCCGGAGCACCCGCCGCCGCTGGACATCCCGCTGATCTACTTCACGAACGTGAAGGTCGTGCAGGCCGCGCAGTTCGGCGGCAACCTGCACGTCCCCGGGCTCCGGCAGTACGTGACCGACTGAGCCGCGCCGCCACGGACCCGTCCGGGAGCCGCACGAACGCCGAGGGCGCCCCCTGCGACAGGGGGCGCCCTCGGCGCCGTACGAAAGCCGTCGGGCGGGCCGTCAGTTGCGGCCGCCCAGGTGGTGGACCCGGACCATGTTGGTGGTGCCGGGACGCCGGGCGGCGAGCCGGCGGTGATGACCACGATGTCGCCGGCGTTGAAGCGGTTGAGCTTCACCATCTCCTGGTCCACCAGGTCGACCATCTCGTCGGTGGAGTTGACGAAGGGCACGACGTGCGGCTCCACGCCCCAGCTCAGCGCGAGCTGGTTGCGGGTGGACTCGTCGGTGGTGAAGGCCAGGATCGGCTGGGCCGCGCGGTAGCGGGACAGACGGCGCGCGGTGTCGCCGGACTGGGTGAAGGCCACCAGGCCCTTGCCGCCGAGGAAGTCGGCGATCTCGGCGGCGGCACGGGCCACCGAACCGCCCTGGGTGCGCGGCTTCTTGCCCGGCACCAGCGGCTGCAGGCCCTTGGAGAGCAGCTCCTGCTCGGCCGCCTGGACGATCTTCGACATCGTCTTGACCGTCTCGATCGGGTACGCGCCCACGCTCGACTCGGCGGACAGCATGACCGCGTCGGCGCCGTCCAGGATGGCGTTGGCCACGTCGGAGGCCTCGGCGCGGGTCGGGCGGGAGTTGGTGATCATCGACTCCATCATCTGGGTCGCCACGATCACCGGCTTGGCGTTGCGCCGGCACAGCTCGATCAGGCGCTTCTGCACCATGGGGACCTTCTCGAGCGGGTACTCGACGGCGAGGTCGCCGCGGGCGACCATGACGCCGTCGAACGCCATCACGACGTCCTCCATGTTCTGCACCGCCTGCGGCTTCTCCACCTTGGCGATGACCGGGACGCGCCGGCCCTCCTCGTCCATCACGCGGTGCACGTCGGCGACGTCCTTGGCGTCCCGGACGAAGGACAGGGCGACCAGGTCGCAGCCCATGCGCAGCGCGAACCGCAGGTCCTCGACGTCCTTCTCGCTCAGCGCGGGCACGTTGACGGCCGCGCCGGGCAGGTTGATGCCCTTGTGGTCGGAGATGACGCCGCCCTCGATGACGATCGTCTTCACCCGGGGCCGTCGACCTCGGTGACCTTCAGCTCGACGTTGCCGTCGTTGATGAGCACCTGGTCGCCCTTGGCCACGTCGCCGGGCAGCCCCTTGTACGTCGTGCCGCAGATCGTCTTGTCGCCGGGCACGTCCTCGGTGGTGATGGTGAACTCGTCCCCCGCACCAGCTCGACGGGCCCTCGGCGAAGGTCTCCAGCCGGATCTTCGGGCCCTGGAGGTCGGCGAGGACACCGATGGCCCTGCCGGTCTCCTTGGCGGCGGCCCGGAGGCGGTCGTAGCGACCCTGGTGCTCGTCGTGGGTGCCGTGGCTGAAGTTGAAGCGGGCCACGTTCATGCCGGCTTCGATCAGCGCGACGAGCTGCTCGTGGGAGTCGACCGCGGGGCCGAGAGTACAGACGATTTTCGAACGGCGCATGGGGCGATCCTATCGGTTTGTTTCGCTGCGGAATATTCCGTCTGGCGGAAAATACAAAAGGGCGGGATGCCGCTCAGGTGAGAATCCTCTACTTCCCCGAACCATTTACCAGCGCGTAGGTCTGCGTGGCGATCTCCATTTCCTCGTCCGTCGGCACCACGGCCACCGCGACCCGCGCGTACGCCGGCGAGATCAGCCGCGGCTCGTCGCTCCGTACGGCGTTCAGGTCGCCGTCGACGGCCAGGCCCAGCTCCTCCAGGCCCGCCACCGCGGCCTCCCGCACCGGCGCCGCGTTCTCGCCGACCCCGGCCGTGAAGGCCACCGCGTCCACCCGGCCGAGGACGGCGTAATAGGCGCCGATGTACTTCTTCAGCCGGTGAATGTAGATGTCGAAGGCGAGCCGCGCCCGCTCGTCGCCCTCGTCGATCCGGCGGCGGATCTCCCTCATGTCGTTGTCACCGCACAGTCCGATCAGACCGCTCTTCTTGTTCAGAAGTGTGTCGATCTCGTCGGCCGACATTCCACCAACCCGCATCAAATGGAAGATGACGGCCGGGTCCATGTCTCCCGAGCGCGTACCCATCACGAGCCCCTCCAAAGGCGTCAGCCCCATGGAGGTGTCGACGCACCTGCCGCCGCGCACGGCCGAGGCGGACGCCCCGTTGCCCAGGTGCAGCACGATGACGTTGACCTCCTCGGGCGCCTTGCCCAGCAGCCGCGCCGTCTCCCGGGAGACGTAGGCGTGCGAGGTGCCGTGGAACCCGTAGCGCCGGACGCGGTGGGCGTCGGCGGTCTCCACGTCGATGGCGTAGCGGGCCGCCGACTCCGGCATCGTCGTGTGGAAGGCGGTGTCGAAGACGGCGACCTGCGGCAGGTCCGGGCGCAGCGCCTGGGCGGTGCGGATGCCGGTGAGGTTGGCCGGGTTGTGCAGCGGCGCGACCGGGATCAGCCGCTCGATCTCGGCGAGCACGGCGTCGTCGACCACGGTCGGCTCGGTGAAGCGCCTGCCCCGTGCACGACGCGGTGCCCGATGGCGGCCAGCTCGGGCGAGTCCAGCCCGAGACCGTCCTTGGCCAGCTCCGCCGCCACGGCCTTCAGGGCCGACTCGTGGTCGGGGATCGCCCCGGTCCACTCGCGGGCCTCGCCGCCCGCCGGGGTGTGCCGGAGCCGGCCGGTCTCCTCACCGATCCGCTCGACGAGGCCGACCGCCAGCCGGGCGCCGCCGCGCATGTCGAGGAGCTGGTACTTCACCGACGACGAGCCGGAGTTGAGGACGAGGACGCGGGACGGGCTCACAGCTGGGGTGCCTTCTCGGTGGGGACTGCTGGACGGGGGCCTGCTGGGCCTGGATCGCCGTGATGGCGACGGTGTTGACGATGTCCTGGACGAGCGCGCCGCGGGACAGGTCGTTGACCGGCTTGCGCAGGCCCTGGAGGACCGGGCCGACGGCGATCGCGCCGGCCGAGCGCTGCACGGCCTTGTAGGTGTTGTTGCCGGTGTTGAGGTCGGGGAAGATCAGCACGGTGGCCTGGCCGGCCACCTCGGAGCCGGGCAGCTTGGTCGCGGCGACCGACGGCTCCACGGCGGCGTCGTACTGGATCGGGCCCTCGATGCGCAGGTCCGGCCGCCGCGTCCGGACCAGCTCCGTCGCCCGGCGCACCTTGTCGACGTCGGCGCCCGAGCCGGACGTGCCGGTGGAGTACGACAGCATCGCGATCCGCGGCTCCACACCGAACTGCGCCGCCGTGGACGCCGACTGGATCGCGATGTCGGCGAGCTGTTCGGCGTCCGGGTCCGGGTTGACCGCGCAGTCGCCGTAGACGAGGACCTTGTCGGCCAGGCACATGAAGAAGACCGAGGAGACGATCGACGCCTCGGGCTTGGTCTTGATGATCTCGAAGGCCGGGCGGATCGTCGCCGCCGTGGAGTGCACCGAGCCCGACACCATGCCGTCGGCCAGGCCCTCCTGCACCATCAGCGTCCCGAAGTAGTTCACGTCGGACACCACGTCGTAGGCCAGCTCCACGCTGACGCCCTTGTGGGCGCGCAGGGCGGCGTACTTCTCGGCGAAGGAGTCGCGCAGGTCGCTGGTGGCCGGGTCGATCAGCTCGGAGTCGCCGAGGTCGATGCCGAGGTCGGCGGCCTTCTTGCGGATGGCGTCGGCCGGACCGAGCAGCGTCAGGTCGCACACGCCCCGGCGCAGCAGCACCTCCGCGGCGTGCAGCACGCGCTCCTCGGTGCCCTCGGGCAGGACGACGCGGCGCCGGTCGGCGCGGGCCCGCTCCAGCAGCGTGTGCTCGAACATCATCGGCGTGACGCGGTCGCTGGACGGCGCCGAGACCCGGCGGCTCAGGTCGGCGGTGTCGACATGACGCTCGAAGAGGCCCAGCGCGGTCTCCGCCTTGCGGGGGTGGCCGCGTTGAGCTTGCCCTCCAGGGAGAACAGCCGCTCGGCGGTGGGGAAGCTGTTGCCGGACACCGACAGCACCGGCGTGCCCGGGGCGAGGCGCGCGGCGAGCGTGAGGATGTCGTCGCCGGGGACCTCGTCGAGGGTGAGCAGCACGCCGGCTATGGGCGGGGTGCCGGCGCTGTGCGCGGCGAGCGAGCCGACGACCAGGTCGGCGCGGTCCCCGGGGGTGACGACCAGGCAGCCGGGGGTCAGGGCGGCCAGGAGGTTCGGCAGCATGGCGCCGCCGAAGACGAAGTCCAGCGCGTCCCGGGCGAGCCCCGAGTCGTCGCCGAGGAGCACCCGGGCGCCGAGGGTGTGCGCGATCTGCGAGACGGTCGGCGCGGACAGCGCGGGCTCGTCGGGCAGGACCCAGCACGGCACCGGCAGCCGTCCGTCGAGGCGCTCGGCGAGCCCGTCCCGGTCCTCGCGGGCCACCCGGTTGGCCACCATGGCGAGCACGTCGCAGCCCAGCCCGTCGTAGGCCCGGAAGGCGTTCACGGTCTCGGCCAGCACCGAGTCGGCGGACTGCTTGCGGCCGCCGACGACCGGGATCACGGAGGCCCCGAACTCGTTGGCCAGCCGGGCGTTCAGCGACAGCTCGTCCGGCAGCTGGGTGGCGGCGTAGTCGGTGCCGAGGACCAGGACCACGTCGTAGTCGCGGGCGACCAGGTGGAAGCGGTCGACCAGCGCCGACACCAGCTCGTCCGTGCCCTGCTCGGCCTGGAGGGCGGACGCCTGCCGGTAGTCCATGCCGTACACGGTGGCGGGATCCTGGGTGAGCCGGTAGCGCGCCCGCAGCAGCTCGAACAGGCGGTCGGGGCCGTCGTGGACCAGGGGACGGAAGACGCCGACCCGGTCGACCTGCCGGGTCAGGAGTTCCATGACCCCCAGCTCGACGACCTGGCGGCCGTCGCCGCGGTCGATACCGGTCACGTACACGCTGCGCGTCACGCGTGCTCTCCGTTCCTTCTGTGTGCCGTCTGTCGGGGACTGTGCGTCGTCTTCGGGGTCCGACTGCCGCCTTCGGGCGCCGTCGCCGTCACAAAAATCGCCCACCGAGGTGAGCAGAACCCTCTTGACAATACCTCCGGCGGTAGATAAGGCGCCCGTCAGTGCCCTGTCGGCACCGCCGGGTGGGACGTGGAAGAATCGGCAGTGGCTCACCGGTGTCAACAGCGAGCAGGAGACAGAGCACGATGCGTATCGGAGTTCTCACCGCAGGCGGCGACTGCCCCGGCCTGAACGCCGTGATCCGGTCGGTCGTGCACCGCGCGGTCGACAACTACGGCGACGAGGTCATCGGCTTCGAGGACGGCTACGCGGGCCTGCTCGACGGCCGCTACCGCAGCCTCGACCTGAACGCCGTCAGCGGCATCCTCGCCCGCGGCGGCACCATCCTCGGCTCCTCCCGGCTGGAGCGCGACCGGCTCCGCGAGGCCTGCGAGAACGCCGGTGACATGATCCAGAGCTTCGGCATCGACGCCCTGATCCCGATCGGCGGCGAGGGCACGCTGACGGCGGCCCGGATGCTCAGCGACGCCGGTCTGCCGGTGGTCGGCGTGCCGAAGACGATCGACAACGACATCTCCTCCACCGACCGGACCTTCGGCTTCGACACCGCCGTGGGCGTCGCCACCGAGGCGATGGACCGCCTGAAGACCACCGCCGAGTCCCACCAGCGGGTGATGGTCGTCGAGGTCATGGGCCGGCACGCGGGCTGGATCGCGCTGGAGTCCGGCATGGCCGCCGGCGCCCACGGCATCTGCCTGCCCGAGCGCCCGTTCGACCCGGCCGACCTGGTCAAGATGGTCGAGGCCCGCTTCTCCCGGGCAAGAAGTTCGCCGTCGTCTGCGTCGCCGAGGGCGCCCACCCCGTCGACGGCTCGATGGACTACGGCAAGGGCGCGATCGACAAGTACGGTCACGAGCGCTTCCAGGGCATCGGCACGGCACTCGCCCACGAGCTGGAGCGGCGCCTGGGCAAGGAGGCCAAGCCGGTCATCCTCGGCCACGTCCAGCGCGGCGGCACGCCGACCGCGTACGACCGGGTGCTCGCCACGCGCTTCGGCTGGCACGCCGTGGAGGCCGCGCACCGCGGCGAGTTCGGCCGGATGACCGCACTGCGCGGCACGGACATCGTGATGGTGCCGCTGGCCGAGGCGGTCACCGAGCTGAAGACCGTGCCGAAGGACCGGATGGACGAGGCGGAGTCGGTCTTCTAGGAACCGGTCTCCCAGGGGCTGGCCTCCCAGGGGCTGGCCTTCCTGGAGCCGGTCTCCCAGGGGCTGGCCTTCCTGGAGCCGGTCTTCCAGGAACCGGTCTGCCGGGGTCCGGGCGGGCGGACCCCAGGGTTCCGTCCGCGGCCCGGCCTCGCCCGCCGTCGCGCGGGTGCGGGCCGGCCGCCGCTAGGGATGCTGCTCCACCGCCGTCCAGAAGTGCTCCACGATCCCGTCGAGGAACGCGGCGCCGGAGTCGCTGGAGTCGCGGCTGCCGCCGCCCGGGATGAGCGTGGCGCTCATGTGCCCCTGGTAGTCCGTGTGCAGTTGCTGCAGGACGCCCTCCAGGACCGCCCGGTCCAGGGGCACCACCTTGGCCACCGGCCGGACGTAGCCCTGCCAGCGGGTGCTCACCGCGCTGCGCAGCAGCTCGGCGAGCTTGTCGTCGCGGCCGGTGACGGTGACGAAGTCGGGCAGGCCGAGCCCGAGCACGTCGGCGAGGGCCGCCGACTGGCGCTCGGTGCCCCGCCAGGTGTCCGTCTCCTCCATCCGCAGATACGCCTGGAGCTCCAGGCCGGCCGCGCGGGCCACGTCCTCCGGCGCGAGACCGCGGGCGATCCGGTGTTCGCGCAGGGTGCGCGGCCGGCCGAGGAGCTCCCCGGGCGAACACCACAGCACACCCGCGAGCGCCGTCAGTTCCTGGTTGCCGGGGAGGCGATGCCCGCTCCCAGGCGACGACGAGATCGGGGGTGACGTAGGGCAGTCCGTACGAGACACGCATGCCGTGGGCGACGTGCTCGGGTCCCATGCCGAGGGCGGCCCGCAACCTGCGGGCGGCGAGGGCGTTGAACGGGGGACCGGGTTGGTTCGGTGGAGCTGTGGGTCGGCGCACGGGCGACAACGTAGGGGCCCGCCGCGACGGTGACTACGGTCGGTTCGCCCAGGATCACGGATTGTAGGAACCTACGGTTTCGGTCATGCGTGCCCGAAACGGGCCTCCACCTGGGTCAACCCTTGACCGCCCCGCCCAGCGCGAAGCCGCCGCCGAGCCGCCGGGCGATCAGCACGTACAGCAGGATCACCGGTGTCGAGTAGACGATCGAGAACGCCGCCAGCTGACCGTACGCCACCATGCCCCGGTTGCCGAAGAACTCGTTGATGCTCACCGACGCCGGCATCTGGTCGGGGTGAGCAGCAGCATGAAGGGGACGAAGAAGTTGCCCCACATCATCACGAACGAGAACACCGTCACCACCGCGACGCCCGGCCCCATCAGCGGCAGCACGATCCGCACCAGGGACTGGAGCGACGACGCCCCGTCCGTCCACGCGGCCTCCTCCAGCTCCCTGGGCACGCCGTCCATGAAGTTCTTCATCAGCCAGATCGCGAAGGGCAGCTGGGAGGCGGCGAAGAAGAAGACCGTGCCCTGCACGGTGTCGATCAGGTTCACCCGTACGAACAGGGCGTAGACCGGCACCATGATCGCCGTGATCGGCAGGCTGGTCGCGAACAGGATCGTCAGCAGGAAGGGACGGTTCAGCCGGGACCGGAACCGGGAGAGCGGATACGCGGCCAGGGCCGCGCACACCACCGTCAGCGCCGTCGCGCCGCCGCACAGGACCAGGCTGTTGAGCAGCGGTGTGAAGGTGATCTCCGGGGTGAGGATCGCGTCGAAGTGCTCCAGCGTCACCCCGTCGGGCGCCTTCACCCGCAGGTCCGCGCGCGGATCGACGGCGGACAGCACCACCCAGGCCAGCGGCAGCACGAAGGCGCAGGCCGCCAGCAGCAGCCCCGCGTCGGCGGCCAGCCGGTGCCGGGTACGGCGGGAGGCGAGGGTGCGGGCGGGGAAGGGACCGCGGCCGGAGGCGAGGGTGCGGGACATACGGGCTCAGACCTCCGTCCGCAGCAGGCGCAGGTACAGGACCGAGAACAGCGAGCCGATCAGCAACAGCAGCAGCGCCACCGCCGTGCCGTAGCCGATGAGACTGTTCTGGAAGGCCTGTTCGTACATGAACAGCGGCAGGGTCTGGCTCCGGCCGCTGGGACCGCCCCGGGTCATCACCCAGATCAGCCCGAACACCGACAGCGTCTGCAGGGTGTTGAGCATCAGGGTGGTGCCGATGGAGCGGCGGATCATCGGCAGCGTCACGTGCCACATCCGGCGCCAGCCGCCGGCGCCGTCCACCTCGGCGGCCTCGGTGACCTCCTTGGGGATCTCGTTCAGCGCGGCCGAGTAGACCAGCATCGAGAACGCCGTCCCCCGCCAGACGTTGGCGAAGGACACCGCCAGGATCGGCAGGGTGAACAGCCAGTTCTGGGACGGCAGCCCGAGCCACTCCAGAAGGGCGTTCAACGTGCCCTCGCGGCGGAAGAACGCGTACAGCAGGAAGCCCGCGACGACCTCCGGCAGCACCCAGGCGGTGATCACGACGCCGCCGGTCAGCGTGCGGACCGGTTTCGACGCACGCTGCATCAGCGCCGCCAGCGCCAGGCCCAGGGTGTTCTGCCCGACCAGCGAGGACAGCACCGTGAACACCAGCGTCAGCCATACGGCGTTGAGGAACGCCTCGTCCCGGAACGCCCGCCGGAAGTTGTCGAGCCCGACGAACGACTCCTCGGCCTGTCCGGTGAGCTGGAGGTCGGTGAAGGCGATGACGACGCAGTAGGCGATCGGTCCGGCCAGGAACAGCAGCAGCAGGACGAGCGCGGGGGAGAGCGGCAGGGCACGGACCAGCGAGCGGCGCCGGGACCGCCCCCGCCGTCCGGGGCGCGGCGGGCGGGCCCGGGGCGGCCCCGGCGGCCTCGGGCCCGCCGACGTGGGACGGCGTGGCGGCGGTCACGGGCGCCCACCGCCGCCCGTTGCCCCCGTCACTTCTCGACCACCTGGTCGCCGGTGGCCTCCTTCAGCGCCTCGTCGTAGCCGCGCGCCGCCTCCTCGACCGACATCTCGCCCGTCGTCACGCCCTCCATCGCCTCCTGGATGGCGACGGACACCTTCGGGTACGCCGGGTAGGCCGGCCGGTAGTGGGTGTGCTCGACCAGGCCGGTGAAGAACGCGATGCTGGGCTGGGCGTCGACGTAGGCGGGGTCGTCGGCCACGTCCTCGCGGACCGCGATGCCCGAGTTGGCGACGTACCACTTGCGGGCGTTGTCCTTGGTCTGCATCGTCCTGATGAACTCGAAGGCCAGGTCGGGGTTGGCCGCCTTGGCCGGGATCGCCCAGGTCCAGCCGCCCGACATGCTCACCTTGCCCGGTGCCTGTCCGTGCTGCGTGGGCATGTGGGCCAGGCCCAGTTCCTCCGGCCACTCGGGCCACTCGTGCCCGCTGCCTTCAGCCAGTCCTGCGGCAGCCAGGAGCCGTCCAGCGCGATGCCCAGCCTGCCCCGGGGCAGCAGCTCGCCGCGCACCCGCGTGCTGAAGTTGGGGTCGAGCGCGTCGGCCACGTCCGGGCCGAGCTTCTCCCGGTAGACCGTCTCCACGAAGGCGAGGGCGTCGCGGAACGCGGTGCTGCCGGCGATCCACTTCTTGCTGTCCTTGTCGTACAGCGGGTCGGCGGTGCCGTCGCCCGTGCCGTACAGCAGCATCTGGAAGCCCTGCATGGTGGCGGCCTCGCCCGCGGGTTTGCCGGTGTAGACGTTGAGCGGGGTGACGCCGGGGACCTTCCGCTTGATGGTGCGGGCGGCCTCGAGGATGTCGTCCCAGGTCTTCGGCTGCCAGTCGGCGGGCAGCCCGGCCCTGGCGAAGACGTCCTTGCTGAACCACAGGCCGCGGGTGTCCGTCCCGTCCGGGACGCCGTAGGTCTTGCCGTCCTCGCCGCGGGCCGCCGCCTTCGCCGTGTCGATGAACCGGTCCCAGTCCTTCCACTCGGCGAGATAGGGGTCGAGGGGCTTCAGATAACCGCTGGTGATGTCCGAGTTGATGAGGAAGGTGTCCTCGTAGACCAGGTCCGGCGCGGTCTTGGGGAGCGGAGCATCTGCTGGAGCTTGGTGTAGTACTCCGAGTCCGGGGCCTTGATGGGAAGCAGCTCCACCTTCTTGCCGGGATGGGCCTTCTCGAACTGCTTCTTCATGTCCGCGAGATAGGTGTCCATCACCTTGATGGAGTTGTCCGTGGACTGCTTGAAGGAGACCTTCACCGTGTCCGGATCGCTGCCGGAACCGCCGCCGCAGGCGGCGAGCGCGGTGGAGGCGAGGGCGGTGAGGGTGACCAGGGCGGTGAACCGGACGGTGGGGCGCACGGGCACGACCTCCTTGACGGGCACACGTCGCTGTGGCCGTTGGCTGCCAGGTGAACGTAAGAGGAGTGGTCTAGTCAGGTCAATGAGCGTGCGCGGGTCGGCTGCGGGGTACGGCGTCAGCGGCCGTGGCCCGTCGCGCGGACCCAGCGGTAGACCAGTTCCGGCCGGCCGACCTGGCCGTACAGCGGGCTGCGTTCCGCCCGGCCCGAGTCGACCAGATGCTCCAGGTAGCGGCGGGCCGTGATGCGGGAGATGCCCACCGTCTCGGCCACACCCGCCGCCGTGAAACCCTCCGGCGCGTCCCGGAGCGCGGCCGTGACACGCTCCAGCGTCGGGGCGCTCAGGCCCTTCGGCAGGGCCGCCGGGCCGGGGGCCCGCAGGGTGGCCAGCGCCCGGTCGACCTCCTCCTGGCCGCTCGCCTCCCCGGCCGTGCCGCGGAACTCGGCGTAGCGCACCAGCCGGTCCCGGAGCGTGGCGAACGTGAACGGCTTCAGCACGTACTGCACGACCCCAGCGACACGCCCTCGCGCACCATCGCCAGGTCCCGTGCCGACGTCACCGCTATCACGTCGGCGTGGTGCCCGGCCGCCCGCAGGGTGCGGGCCAGCTGCAGGCCGTGCACGTCGGGCAGGTGCAGGTCGAGCAGGAGCAGGTCGACCGGGGTGCGGTCGAGCATCCGCCGGGCCTCCGCGCCGGAGTGGGCCTTGCCGACGGCCGTGAAACCCGGCACCCGGCCCACGTACAGGACGTGCGCGTCGGCGGCGACGGGGTCGTCCTCCACCACCAGGACGCGGATGGGCTGCCCGCTCGTCATGCGCCGCCTCCCGACCCGGCGGCGCGCGCCCCGCCGTCCCCGCCGGTCCTGCCGGTCCCGCCGTCCCCGCCGGTCCTGCCGTCCCCGCCGGTCCTGCCGTCCCCGCCGGTCCTGCCGTCCCCGCCGTCCCCGGCGGACCGGCGCCACCGGTGGCGGCGTCCGCCGCGCCGGTCCCGTCGCCCGCCGCGCCGGTCCCGGGCGTCCTGGCCGCCGCCGGCGGTTCCCCGTGGCCGGTCAGGGGGAGCCGGGCCTCGAAGACGGCGCCGCCGTCCTCGGCCTCGCTCACCGTCAGGGTCCCCTCGTGCCGCCGCACCGCCTGCCGGACCAGCGCCAGGCCCAGTCCCGGCCGCCGGGGCCGGCCGGTTTGGTCGAGAAGCCCCGCTGGAAGACCAGGTCGGCGTGGGCCGGGTCGACGCCCGCCCCGGTGTCGGTCACCCGCAGCACCAGTTCCGCGTCCGCCGTGTACGCCGTGACCGTCACCCGCGCCCGGGCGCTGCCCTGCGCCGCGTCGACCGCGTTGTCGATCAGGTTGCCGAGGATGGTCACCAGGTCGCGGGCGGGCAGCGACGGCGGCAGCAGCCCGTCGTCCAGGCGGCTGTCGGGCGACACCACCAGCTCGACGCCGTGCTCGTTGGCCTGCGCCGTCTTGCCCAGCAGCAGGGCCGCCAGCACCGGCTCCGTCACCGCCGCCACCACCTGGTCGGTCAGCGCCTGCGCCAGCTCCAGCTCGGCCGTCGCGAACTCCACCGCCTCCTGAGCCCGGCCCAGCTCGATCAGGGAGACGACCGTGTGCAGCCGGTTGGCGGCCTCGTGGGCCTGGGAGCGCAGCGCCTGGCTGAAGCCGCGCTCGGAGTTCAGCTCGCCCATCAGCGACTGCAGCTCGGTGACGTCGCGCAGGGTGACGACCGTGCCGCGGCGCTCGCCGCCGGAGACCGGCGAGGTGTTCACCACCAGCACCCGCCGGTCGGTCACATGGACCTCGTCGACCCGCGGCCCGGACGCCAGCAGCGCCCCGGTCAGCCGGGCGGGCAGCCCCAGCTCGGCGACCGACCGGCCGATCACGTCGTCGTCGGCGGACACTCCCAGCAGCTCCCGTCCTCCGTCGTTGATCAGCGCCACCCGGTACTGCCCGTCGAGCATCAGCAGCCCCTCGCGCACCGCGTGCAGCGCCGCCTGATGGTAGTCGTGCATCCGGCTCAGCTCGGCGGCGTTCATACCGTGGGTGTGCCGACGCAGCCGGGCGTTGATCACGTACGTGCCGACGGCGCCGATCACCAGCGCCCCGGCCGCGACGCCGAGCAGCGCGGTCAGCTGGTCCCGGACCCGTTTGCTGATCTCCTCCACCTTGATCCCGGCGCTGACCAGGCCGACGATCCGGCCGTCGTCCGTCACGGGTGCCACCGCCCGGACCGACGGGCCGAGCGTGCCGGTGTAGGTCTCCGTGAAGGTGCGGCCCCGCTGGGCGGGCTCGATGTGGCCGCGGAAGGGCCGGCCGATCTGCTCGGGTTGGGGTGGGTCCAGCGGATGCCCCGCGGATCCATGATCGTGACGAAGTCGACCCCGGTGTCCCGGATGACCGTCAGCGCGTACGGCTGGAGCCGGGCCGAGGGGTCGGGGGTGCGGATCGCCTCCCGCACGGACGGCGAGTCGGCTATGGACAGCGCCACCGCCCTGGCCTGCCGGCCGGCCGCCTGCTCGGCCTGCCGCTGGTCGCTGACGTAGCTGAACAGCGCGTATCCGGCCACCACCACGGCGATCAGCACGGCCTGCATGGCGAACAGCTGACCTGCCAGGCTACGGGGGCGTGGTACGCGGAGGTGCATGCGGCAAGTCTCTCGCGTGGCCGATCGCGAACTAAATGAACGGAAGGGTGACCGCCGGCACAGCCCGGGAGATAGTCACGGCATCCCCCACTCCCCGGACGTGAGCCGCACGCCGGTGACTACCGACGACGTCGTCAAGGAGGGCCGCCGTGGCCAGCAGCGCAGCTACGTCACCTGCCGCACCCCGAGCCAAACGGGACCGCACGCACTACCTCTACATAGCGGTGATCATCGCGGTCGCCCTCGGCATCGTCGTGGGCTCGCCGCGCCCGGGTTCGCGCAGGAGCTGAAGCCGATCGGCACCGGTTTCGTGAACCTGATCAAGATGATGATCTCGCCGATCATCTTCTGCACGATCGTGCTGGGCATCGGCTCGGTCCGCAAGGCCGCGAAGGTCGGCGCCGTCGGCGGTATCGCCCTGGTCTACTTCCTGGTCATGTCCCTGGTGGCCCTCACCATCGGCCTGATCGTCGGCAACGTCCTCGACCCGGGCACCGGCCTCGCGGTCACCGACGCGGTGAAGGAGACCGGCCACGCGCAGGTCGACGCCGAGGCGCAGGGCACCACCGAGTTCCTGCTCGGCATCATCCCCACCACCATCGTGTCCGCCTTCACCGAGGGCGAGGTGCTCCAGGCCCTGCTCATCGCGCTGCTCTGCGGTTTCGCACTGCAGGCCATGGGCCCGGCGGGCCGGCCGATCCTGCGCGGCATCGAGCACATCCAGCGGCTGGTCTTCCGCGTCCTGGCCATGATCATGTGGGCCGCCCCGATCGGCGCGTTCGGTGCCATCGCCGCCGTGACCGGCTCGGCCGGCCTGGACGCCCTCAAGAGCCTGGCCGTGCTCATGCTCGGCTTCTACGTCACCTGCGTGCTGTTCGTCTTCGTGGTGCTCGGCGCCCTGCTGCGGGTCGTCTCCGGCATCAACGCCTTCGCGCTGTTCAAGTACCTCGGCCGTGAGTTCCTGCTGATCCTGTCCACCTCCTCCTCCGAGTCGGCGCTGCCGCGCCTCATCGCGAAGATGGAGCACCTGGGCGTCAGCAAGCCGGTGGTCGGCATCACCGTTCCGACCGGCTACTCCTTCAACCTCGACGGCACCATGATCTACATGACCATGGCCTCGCTGTTCATCGCCGACGCCATGGGGACGCCGATGTCGGTCGGCGAGCAGATCCCGCTGCTGCTGTTCCTGCTCGTCGCCTCCAAGGGCGCCGCCGGGGTCACCGGCGCCGGCCTGGCCACCCTCGCGGGCGGGCTCCAGTCCCACAAGCCCGCCCTGGTGGACGGCGTCGGCCTCATCGTCGGCATCGACCGCTTCATGAGCGAGGCCCGTGCCCTGACGAACTTCGCCGGCAACGCCGTGGCCACCGTGCTGATCGGCACCTGGACCAAGGAGATCGACAAGGCCCGCGTGGACGAGGTGCTCGCCGGCCGGATCCCTTCGACGAGAAGACGCTCCTCGACGACGGTCACGGCGGCCCGGCGCGGGCCGACGCCGACGGCGAGGTGCCGGAGCAGGGCGGCGAGAAGGAGCTGGCCCGGGCCTGAACGCCGGACCGGCCGTGCCGCCGGACGGCCGGGACGATCCCCGTCGCCTCGCCGCCCGGCCTCGCCCGCCCCTCCCCGACGCCCGAGTCCCGCCCCACCGGGGACTCGGGCGTCGGGCATGTTCCGCGCCCGTCTCCCTCCATGTCCTGCCCGCCTTCCCCGTGTCCTCCCGCGCCCCCACGGGTGTCCGCGCGGGTCAGTCCGTCTCGGCCCACGGGTCGGTGATCTCCCGCAGCCGGATCAGGGCCTCCCTGAGCTGTGCCATCCGCCGCCGACCGAGGTGGGCCGCCCACTCGCGCTCCACCTCGGCGACGACCGCGTCGGCCACCTCCTTGGCGGCCAGCGCCCGCGCCGACAGGCACACCAGCCGGGCCCGCCGGTCGGCCGGGTCCGCCACCCGCGTGACATACCCGGCCTTCTGGAGCTGGTCGACCAGGAAGCCCGCGGTCTGCTTGGTGACCTGCGCCTGCTCGGCCAGCTCGGTCAGCCGGGTGCCGGAGGGCCCGATGCGCTGCAGGACGCGGGCCTGGGCGGGCGTGAAGTCGTCGAAGCCGGCCTCCGCGAGCGCGGCGAAGACCCGGTTCTCCAGCGCCCGGTAGGGGAGGAACAGGAGCACGCCCGTGCTGAGTTCGCTTGACACTCGTCAGCCTCTCTGACTAATTTGGTCAGAGAAGCTTACCACTTTGCGAGGTGATCGCCGTGGGTGCGGTACTCGACGCGGAAGACTGCTGGCGGGCCGTCGACCGGGAGCGGGAGAGCCTGGCCGACCTGCTGGCCGGCCTGACCCCGAGGAGTGGGAGGCGCCCACGCGGTGCGGGGACTGGCGGGTGCGGGACGTGGCCGCCCACCTGAGCCTCGGCCCGCGCGTCTCCTACGGCACCGCGGTGCGCGAGCTGGTCCGCGCCCGGGGCAGCCTCGACCGGATGATCCACGACACGGCCGTCCGTGAGGCCCGGCGGCCCACCGCCGAGATCGTCGCCCGGCTGCGCGCGGCGGTCGGCTCCCGCCGGCCCGCGCCGTTCACCACTCACCGTGAATCGCTGATGGACATCCTCGTCCACGGCCAGGACATCGCCCTGGCGCTCGGCCGGGAGCGGGCGATGCCGCCCGAGGCCGCGCGCGACGCCGCCGAGCGGGTGTGGACCATGCGCTTCCCGCCCCGCCCCTGGCCGCTGCCGCGCGCCCGGCTCGTCGCCACCGACATCGACTGGACGCGCGGGGCCGGCGACGAGATCCGCGGGCCGGTCGGGGCGCTGCTGCTGCTCCTGACCGGCCGCGCGGACGCGGCGGCACCCCACCTCACGGGACCCCTGCCGTAGCGCCGACCCTTCCGCAAGGCACCCCGGTCCCGGTGCACCCCGGCCCCGGGCGAGGGCACCCGGCCCCGGGGCGCCCCCGGCCCCCGGGCCTGCGGCCCTTGCCCTGACGTCGGCGTCAAGGGCTACGTTCGGGCGCATGCGAATCGGTGAGCTCGCCGCGCGCGCCGGGACCACGACGCGGACGCTGCGCTACTACGAGTCGCGCGGGCTGCTGCCCGCGCGCCGGGACGGCAAGGGGCACCGGACCTACGACGAGCGGGACCTGAGGCTCGTGGAGCAGATCCGGACCCTGCGGGACTTCGGGTTCGACCTGGAGGAGACGCGGCCCTTCGTGGAGTGCCTGCGGGCCGGGCACCCGAGGGGGATTCCTGTCCGGCCTCGCTCGCGGTCTACCGGCGCAAGCTGGCGGAGCTGGACGCGCTGATCGGCGAACTGAGCGGTGTCCGGTCGATGGTCGCCGCACAGCTCGCGCGAGCCGAGGCGGAGGTTCCGGGGGGTCCGGAGCCGCGGTGCGAAATGGGAGGGCACGAATGGTGATCGACGGTGTGGACGAAGTGACCGACGCCGACTTCGCGACGGAGGTGCTCGGCGCGGAGCTGCCCGTCCTGGTGGAGTTCACCGCCGACTGGTGCCCGCCGTGCCGGCAGATGGGCCCGGTGCTCGGCGCGCTGGCCGCGCAGGAGGCCGGCCGGCTCCGCGTCGTCCAGCTCGACGTCGACGCGAACCCGGTGACGACCAACGCCTACAAGGTGCTGTCGATGCCGACCTTCATGGTCTTCAGCGGCGGTGAGCCGGTGCGCTCCATGGTCGGCGCCCGGCCGAAGCGGCGGCTGCTGGAGGAACTCGCGGACGTGCTCTGAGCGGCCCACCGGCACACGGAAATCCCCCGGACAATTGCGCCGGGGGATTTCCTTGCGTATATTCGGTGATTCGCGACTTCATATTGGAGGAGTCGCGGAAGAAGTTCAGTGAGCACAGTATATCGGGGCTGGAGCGGAATTGTCAAACACCGGATTTCCGGACGATGAATTGCGGCAGGAGCAGGAATTCATCGACGGGCTGTACGCGCGTGTGGACGCCCTGCGCGGCGAGACCGAGGGCGGCGTCACCGACGCGCTCGCGCAGGGCCACACCCCCATGCAGGCCCGTCTGGAACGGGACATCCTCGTCGCCGAGCGCTCCGGGCTGCTCGCCGCGCTCAACGCGGTGGACGGCTCCCTCTGCTTCGGCCGCATCGACCTCACCTCGGGCGACGCCCACCACATCGGCCGCATCGGCCTGCGCGCCGACGACGCCGAACGCACCCCGGTCCTCATCGACTGGCGCGCCGACGTCGCCCGCCCCTTCTACCTGGCCACCGGCCACACCCCGATGGGCCTGCGCCGCCGCCGGCACATCAGCACCGAGGGCCGCACGGTGACCGCCCTGCACGACGAGATCCTCGACCTCGGGGACGAGACCCGCACCGGACACGAGGACCCGTCCGGCGACGCCGTGCTGCTCGCCGCGCTGAACTCCGCGCGCACCGGCCGCATGGGCGACATCGTGCGCACCATCCAGGCCGACCAGGACCGCATCATCCGCGCCCCGCACCGGGGCGTCCTCGTCGTCGAGGGCGGACCGGGCACCGGCAAGACCGCCGTCGCCCTGCACCGCGCCGCCTACCTCCTGTACGAACACCGCGAACTGCTCGCCAAGCGCGCCGTCCTCATCGTCGGCCCCAACCCGGCCTTCCTCGGCTACATCGGCGAGGTGCTGCCCTCCCTCGGCGAGACCGGCGTGCTGCTGGCGACGGTCGGCGAACTCTTCCCCGGCGTGCGGGCCACGGCGACGGACACCCCCGAGGCGGCGGCGGTGAAGGGCCGCGCGGACATGGCCGACGTCCTCGCCGAGGTGGTCCGCAGCCGGCAGGCGCTGCCCGACCCGGTCATCACCGTCGAGCACGAGCGCGAGGTGCTGATGCTCGACGACGGCCTGGTCGGGGTCGCCCGGGAGCGCACCCGGGCCGCGAACCTGCCGCACAACGCCGCCCGGGAGCACTTCGAGGGCCACATCCTCAACACGCTGACCGAGCTGTACGCCGAACGCATCGGCACCGACCCCTTCGACGGCTCCAGCCTGCTCGACGCCTCCGACATCACACAGATCCGCGACGAGCTCGCCGAGAACCCGGAGGTCTGGTCGGCCATCGACCGGCTGTGGCCCCGGCTCACCCCGCAGCGCCTGGTCGCCGACTTCCTCGCCGCGCCGGAGGACTTCCTGCCGCCCGAGGACGCCGACGCCGTACGCCGCCCGGTGACCCGGCACTGGACCGTCGCCGACGTGCCCCTGCTGGACGAGGCGGCCGAACTGCTGGGCACCGACGACCGGATCGCCCGCTCCCGCGCCGAACGCGAACGGCAGGAGCAGGTCGCCTACGCGCAGGGCGTGCTCGACGTGTCGTACGCCTCCCGGACGTTCGAGTTCGAGGACAAGGACGAGGAGGACGCCGAGGTCCTGCTGGCCCACGACATCATCGACGCCGAGCGGTTCGCCGAACGGCAGGAGGAGCAGGACCACCGCAGCGCCGCCGAACGCGCCGCGGCCGACCGCACCTGGGCGTTCGGGCACATCATCGTGGACGAGGCGCAGGAGCTGTCCCGATGGCCTGGCGGCTGCTGATGCGCCGCTGCCCGACCCGCTCGATGACCCTGGTCGGCGACCCGGCGCAGACCGCGGAGGCGGCCGGCGTCGGCTCCTGGTCGAAGATCCTCGCGCCCTACGTCGAGGACCGCTGGGAGCACACCCGGCTCGGCGTCAACTACCGCACGCCCGCCGAGATCATGGACGTGGCCGCCGCCGTCGTCCGCGCCGAGCACCCGGACTTCGAACCGCCCGGCTCGGTCCGCTCCACCGGCGAACGGCCGTGGATCCGCGCCGTGGACGACCTGCCGTCTGCGGTGGCCGAGGCGGTCGGCGAACTCACCCCCGACGAGGGCCGGCTCGCCGTCATCGCCCCGCGCGAACTGCACCGCGCGCTCGCCGCCCGGCTGGACGGCGTGACCGCGGGCGCCGAGCCGGACCTGACCCGCACGGTCGTCCTGCTCGACCCCCGCCAGTCCAAGGGCCTGGAGTTCGACTCCGTCCTCGTCGTCGAACCCGGCCGCTACGGCACGAGCGACCTCTACGTCGCCCTGACCCGCGCCACCCAGCGGCTCGGCGTCCTGCACACCGAGCCGCTGCCGAAGGGGCTGGTCGACGCCTAGGCCGGCCGCAGCCAGACCGTGGCCAGGGCGGCAGGGTCAGGCGGATGCTCGCCGGGCGGCCGTGCCATCCCTGGGGCTCCGGCTTGACCGGGTCGGGGTTGCGGACGTCGCCGCCGCCGTAGCGCGCCGCGTCGGTGTTGAGGACCTCGTGCCAGGCCGGCACGTCGTCGGGACGCCGAGCCGGTAGTCGGGCGGACCACGGGGCGAAGTTCGAGACCGCCAGCAGGGGGTGCCGTCCGCGTCCAGGCGCAGGAACGCGAAGACGTTGTCCTCGCGGCGTCCCCGACCACCCACTCGAAGCCGGCCGGGTGGGTGTCGCGCTGCCACAGGGCGGGGGTGAGCCGGTAGACGGCGTTCAGGTCGCGGACCAGGTCGCGCACGCCCCGGTGGTCCGGCTCGGCCCGTACTCCGGGTCCAGCAGCCACCAGTCGGGGCCGTTCGCCTCCGACCACTCGGCGCCCTGCGCGAACTCCTGGCCCATGAACAGGAGCTGCTTGCCGGGGTGCGCCCACATGAAGCCCAGGTAGGCCCGGTGGTTGGCGCGCTGCTGCCACCAGTCGCCCGGCATCTTCGACACCAGCGACCGCTTGCCGTGCACCACCTCGTCGTGGGATATCGGCAGCACGTAGTTCTCGCTGTACGCGTACACCATCGAGAAGGTCATCTCGCCGTGGTGGTACTTGCGGTGGACCGGGTCGTGGCTCATGTACTGGAGCGAGTCGTGCATCCAGCCCATGTTCCACTTCAGCCCGAAGCCGAGGCCGCCGAAGCCGCTCGGGCCCCGGTGGTGGGTGGCCCGGGTGACGCCGTCCCAGGCCGTGGACTCCTCCGCGATCGTCACCACGCCCGGCACCCGCCGGTAGACGGTGGCGTTCATCTCCTGGAGGAAGGCCACCGCGTCCAGGTTCTCCCGGCCGCCGTGCTCGTTCGGCGTCCACCGGCCCGGCTCGCGCGAGTAGTCCAGGTAGAGCATCGAGGCGACGGCGTCCACGCGCAGGCCGTCGATGTGGAACTCCTCGCACCAGTACACGGCGTTGGCGACGAGGAAGTTGCGCACCTCCCGGCGCCCGAAGTCGAACTCCAGCGTGCCCCAGTCGGGGTGGGCGGAGCGCAGCGGGTCCTCGTGCTCGTACAGCGGGCGCCCGTCGAACTCGGCCAGCGCCCAGTCGTCGCGCGGGAAGTGGGCCGGGACCCAGTCCATCAGGACGCCGATGCCCGCCTGGTGCAGCCGGTCGACCAGGTACTTGAAGTCGTCGGGGGTGCCGAGGCGGGCCGTCGGCGCGTAGAAGCCGGTGACCTGGTAGCCCCAGGAGCCGCCGAAGGGGTGCTCGGCGACCGGCATCAGCTCGACATGGGTGAAGCCGAGGTCCGCGACGTACGCGGGCAGCTCCTCGGCCAGCTCGCGGTAGGTGAGGCCGGGGCGCCAGGACGGCAGATGCACCTCGTAGACGGACATCGGGGCCTCGTGCGCGGGCGCGTCCGCCCGGCGGGCGAGCCAGTCCGCGTCGCCCCACGCGTAGTGCGAGGCGTGCACCACGGACGAGGTCGCGGGCGGTTCCTCGGTACGGCGGGCCAGCGGGTCGGCGCGCAGCGTCCGGGAGCCGTCGGGCCGGGTGATCTCGAACTTGTACCGCTCGCCCTCGCCGATCCCGGGCAGGAACAGCTCCCACACCCCCGTGGATCCGAGGGAGCGCATCGGGTGCCCGGTGCCGTCCAGAAGTTGAACCCGCCGGCCACCCGGACGCCGCGCGCGTTCGGCGCCCACACCGTGAAGCGGGTGCCGCTCACGCCCTGGTGGATCATCGGCTCGGCGCCCAGGGCCCGCCACAGCTGCTCGTGCCGGCCCTCGCCGATCAGGTGCAGGTCGAGATCGCCCAGCGTCGGCAGGAAGCGGTAGGCGTCCTCCGTCTCCTGCACCGACCCCTCGTAGCGGATCTCCAGCCGGTAGGGCGGGACCTCGTCGAGCGGCACGACGCCCGAGAAGAAGCCGTCCCCGTCGTCGTGCAGCTCGGCCCGCAGCTCCCCGGAGACGACGGTGACCCCGAGGGCGTACGGCCGGAAGGCCCGGAAGGCGACGCCGCCCGGCACCGGGTGGGCGCCGAGCACCGCGTGCGGGTCGTGATGGGTGCCGGCGAGCAGCCGCTCCCGGTCGGCGGCGTCGAGGGCGGGGAGACGGCGGCCTCCGTCGACGTCCCACGGCCCTTCCCCACCGCGCTCTTCCCGACGGCGCCGCTCTTCGCCACGGTCTTCGCGGCCGTCTTCTTGGCGACGGCCGTCTTCTTCGCGGCGGCCTTCTTCGGGGCCGCCGTCTTCTTGGCGGCGGCCTTCTTCGTGACCGCCTTCTCCGGGGCCGTCTTCTTCGCCGCGGCCGTCTTCGCCGCGGCCTTCTTCGCGGGCTTCGGCTCGGCGGGCGTCTTGCGCGCCACCGCCTTCTTCGCGGCGCTCTGTTCCTCGGCCGGCTGCTTCGGGTCCGGACCACTGGACGGGGGACGGGGGGTCACGGGCGGCGCCTCCTCGGCGAGGGTGAGGTGGTGAGGGGTCGGTCGGGTCACGCGGAGCCGGACTCGGCCAGGCGCCGCACCGCCGCCAGCGGCACGGGCAGCCAGTCCGGGCGGTGCCGGGCCTCGTACACGACCTCGTACACGGCCTTGTCGGTCTCGTAGGCGCGCAGCAGCACGGGGTCGGTGCGCGGGTCGGCGCCGGCCACCTGGGCGTACCCGGTGCAGTACGCGGCGCGGCAGGTCTCGGCCCAGCCGGGCACGGGGTGTCGGCCGAGTGCGCCGCGTAGTCGAAGGAGCGGAGCATGCCGGCGATGTCGCGGACCGGCGGCTGCGGCAGCCGCCGCTCGGCCAGCGGCCTGGCGGGCTCGCCCTCGAAGTCGATCAGCGACCAGTGGCCGGACGGCGAGCGCAGGCACTGCCCGAGATGCAGATCGCCGTGGACCCGCTGGGCGGTCCAGGTGCGGCCCTCGGCGGCCAGGCCGGCCAGCGCCGTGAACGCCGAGTGCAGCCCCGGGACGTACGGCCGCAGCGCCGGGACGGCGAGCGCGGCGTCCTCCAGCCGCCCGACCATGCCCGCGACCAGGTGCTCCAGCCGGCTGTGGCCGAGGTGACGGTGGGCAGGGCGCGGGCCAGCGCGGTGTGCACCTCGGCGGTGGCCCGCCCCAGCGCCCGCGCCTCCGCCGCGAAGTCCTCGCCCTTGGCCAGCTCGCGCAGCGCCAGCTCCCAGCCGTCGGTCGCGCCCTGGACGTACGGCTGGAGCACGCCCAGCACCCAGGGCTCGCCGCCCAGGTCGGCCGTCATCCACGCGGCCGGGGCCGGTACCCGGGGGCAGCCGGCCCGGGCCAGGGCCAGCGGCAGCTCCAGGTCCGGGTTGACGCCGGGCACGATCCGGCGCAGGAGCTTGAGGATGAACGTATCGCCGTAGACCACCGAGGAGTTGGACTGCTCGGCGGTCATCAGACGCGGGACCAGCCCGGTGCGGATCTCCTGGTCGTGGTTCCGCTCGAAACGCAGCCCGCCGATCCGCGCCTGGGTGCGCAGGGCCTCCAGGAGCAGCTCGGCGGGCCGGGTGTCGTACAGGGCGTCGTAGACCGTGCGTCCGGCCAGCGGTCCCTGTGCCACGTGTCCGATCAGCGCGGGCGCCAGCCGGGGCGGCAGCGCCTCGCGCACGCCTATCAGCAGCTGGTAGCAGTCGCCGGGCTGCCCGGCCGCGCCGGGCGCCGGGCCGCCGCCTGATGGGCGCGGACCAGGACGTGGTAGAGGCCCAGCCGGGCGTCGGCCGGCAGCAGCTCGGTGACGGCGACCGGCGAGAACCCGGTGACCGGGCGCCCCTTGCCCGCGAACCAGCGCTGTCGTGGCAGCCACTCGTGCAGCAGGGGCTCCAGTGACGCGAGGAGTCCGGGCGGGGTCGTGACGGTACGTGTGACGGCTTCCGACATGGCGTCGCGCCCTTCCCCTGGGTCGTCGGGGTGTTACTGATGCGTGCCCCGGGCGGGGCGGGGGAAACCGGCCCCGCCCGGGTGTGGACGGGGTTCGGCCTAGACGGCGTCCCGGCGCAGCCGGAACCAGTAGAAGCCGTGGCCCCGAGGGTCAGCAGGTACGGCAGTGCGCCGATGGCCGGGAAGCGCACCCCGCCGAACAGCTCCACCGGGTGCCGGCCCTCGAAGGAGCTGAGATCCAGCTCCGTGGGCTGCGCGAACCGTGAGAAGTTGTTGACGCACAGCACCAGGTCGTCCTCGTACTCCCGCAGGAAGGCCAGCACCGCGGGGTTGGAGGACGGCAGTTCGGTGTAGGAGCCGAGGCCGAAGGCCGGGTTCTGCTTGCGGATCTCGATCATCCGGCGGGTCCAGTGCAGCAGCGAGGACGGCGACGCCATGGACGCCTCGACGTTGGTGACCTGGTACCCGTAGACCGGATCCATGATCGTCGGCAGGAACAGCCGTCCCGGGTCGGACGACGAGAACCCGGCGTTGCGGTCCGGGGTCCACTGCATCGGGGTGCGGACGGCGTCGCGGTCGCCGAGCCAGATGTTGTCGCCCATGCCGATCTCGTCGCCGTAGTACAGGATCGGCGAGCCCGGGAGCGACAGCAGCAGCGCCGTGAACAGCTCGATCTGGTTGCGGTCGTTGTCCAGCAGGGGGCGAGGCGCCGGCGGATGCCGATGTTGGCGCGCATGCGGGGTCCTTGGCGTACTCCGCCCACATGTAGTCGCGTTCCTCGTCGGTGACCATCTCCAGGGTCAGCTCGTCGTGGTTGCGCAGGAAGATGCCCCACTGGCAGCCCGAGGGATCGCCGGGGTCTTGGCGAGGATCTCGGAGACCGGGTAGCGCGACTCCCTTCTGACCGCCATGAAGATCCGCGGCATGACGGGGAAGTGGAACGCCATGTGGCACTCGTCGCCGCCGGAGGCGTAGTCGCCGAAGTAGTCGACGACGTCCTCGGGCCACTGGTTGGCCTCCGCCAGCAGCACCGTGTCCGGGTACTGGGCGTCGATCTCCTTGCGGACCCGCTTGAGGAAGGCGTGCGTCGCCGGAAGGTTTTCGCAGTTGGTGCCCTCCTGCTGGTACAGGTACGGCACCGCGTCCAGCCGGAACCCGTCGATCCCCAGGTCAAGCCAGAACTTCAGGGCGGAGATCATCTCCTCCTGCACGGCCGGGTTCTCGTAGTTGAGGTCCGGCTGGTGGAGAAGAACCGGTGCCAGTAGTACTGCTTGCGGACCGGGTCGAAGGTCCAGTTGGACGCCTCGGTGTCGACGAAGATGATCCGCGCGTCCGGGAACTGCTTGTCGTCGTCGGCCCAGACGTAGTAGTCGCCGTAGGGGCCGTCGGGGTTCTTGCGGGACTCCTGGAACCACGGGTGCTGGTCGCTGGTGTGGTTCATGACGAAGTCGATGATCACGCGCATGCCGCGCTGGTGGGCGGCGTCGACGAACTCCACGAAGTCGGCGAGGTCGCCGAACTCGGGCAGTACGGCGGTGTAGTCGGAGACGTCGTAGCCGCCGTCCCTGAGCGGGGACTTGAAGAAGGGCGGCAGCCACAGGCAGTCGACGCCCAGCCATTGGAGATAGTCGAGTTTGGCGGTCAGGCCCTTGAGGTCGCCGACGCCGTCGCCGTTGCTGTCCTGGAAGGAGCGGACGAGCACCTCGTAGAAGACGGCGCGTTTGAACCAGTCCGGGTCCCGGTCCTTGGCGGGCGTGTCCTCGAAGGTGTCCGGTACGGGCTCGTTGACGATCATGTTGTGGGTGACCCTCCGATCTGCGGGGAGCCGACGATGAGAACATGCGCTCCGCCTGGCTCGAGGCGCACGTAGTTGGCCCTGCCCCAGAGGTAGGTCTCGCCGGTGAGCCGGTCGCGCACCGGTACCGACTCGTGCCAGTCCAGGCCGAGTTGCGGCATGTCCAACGAGACCGTGGCCTCCTGGGTGTGGTGGGGTCGAGGTTGGCGACCACCACGACCCTGTTCGATCCCTTCCGCTTCGAGTAGGCGATCACCTGGTCCTTGTCGGCGTGGTGGAAGTGCAGATCGCGCAGCTGCCGGAGCGCCGGGTTCTCCGCCGGATGGTGTTGAGCCGGGTGATGAGCGGGGCGATGGTGCGGTGTTCGCGTTCGGCGGCGTCCCAGTCGCGGGGGTGAGCTGGTACTTCTCCGAGTCGAGGTATTCCTCGCTGCCTTCGCGCAAGGGGTGTTCTCGCACAGTTCGTAGCCGCTGTAGATGCCCCAGGTGGGGGAGAGGGTGGCGGCGAGGACGGCGCGGACCTCGAAGGCGGGCCGGCCGCCGTGCTGGAGGTAGGCGTGGAGGATGTCGGGGTGTTGGCGAAGAAGTTGGGCCGCATGTAGGAGGCGGCCTCGCCGGTCAGCTCGGTGAGGTACTCGGTGAGTTCCTGTTTGGTGTTGCGCCAGGTGAAGTAGGTGTAGGACTGCTGGAAGCCGATCGCCGCGAGGGTGTGCATCATCGCGGGGCGGGTGAAGGCCTCGGCGAGGAAGATCACGTCGGGGTCGGTGCGGTTGATGTCCGCGATGACCTGCTCCCAGAACACGACGGGTTTGGTGTGCGGGTTGTCGACGCGGAAGATGCGCACGCCGTGGGCCATCCAGTGGCGCAGGATCCGGCAGGTCTCGGTGACCAGGCCGTCCATGTCGGCGTCGAAGGCGATGGGGTAGATGTCCTGGTACTTCTTCGGGGGTTCTCGGCGTGGGCGATGGTGCCGTCGGGCCGGTGGTGGAACCAGTCGGGGTGTTTGTCGACCCAGGGGTGGTCGGGGAGCACTGGAGGGCGAAGTCGAGGGCGATCTCCAGGCCGTGGGTGTGGGCCTGGGCGACGAACCAGTCGAAGTCGTCGAGGGTGCCCAGGTCGGGGTGGACGGCGTCGTGGCCCCTTCGGGGAGCCGATGGCCCAGGGGACGCCGACGTCGTCGGGGCCGGCGGTGAGGGTGTTGTTGCGGCCTTTGCGGTGGGTGGTGCCGATGGGGTGGATCGGGGGAGGTAGACGACGTCGAAGCCCATGGCGGCGATGGCCGGCAGGCGGCGGGCGGCGGTGCGGAAGGTGCCGTGGGGGCGTTCGGGGTGCCCTCGGAGCGGGGGAAGAACTCGTACCAGGAGCCGTAGAGGGCGCGTTCGCGCTCGACGAGGAGGGGGAGCGGGGCGGAGGCGGTGACCAGGTCCCGCAGGGGGTGGCGGGCCAGGACCGCGTCCACCTCCGGCGTCAGCGCCGCCGCCAGCCGTGACGCGGCCGGACGGGTCTCGTCCCGCAGCGCCTCGACGGCCGAGAGCAGCGCCCGCCGGTCCTCCCGCCGCGGAACGTCCGCCGCGGCCCGCTCGTACAGCCGGGCGCCCTCCTCCAGGACCAGCTCCGTGTCGATGCCGGCGGGGATCTTGACGCCGGCGTGGTGCCGCCAGGTGCCGACCGGATCGCTCCAGGCCTCCACGTGGTACGTCCACAGGCCGGGCTCCCCGGCGGTGACGGTCGCCCCCAGCGGTCGGTGCCCGGGCGAGTTCCCGCATGGGGGTCCACGGGCCCGGGCGGCCCGCGGATCTCTGAGGACGACGTTGGCGGCCACGGCGTCGTGTCCCTCCCGGAACACGGTGGCCGATATCTCGAACGATTCGCCGGTCACCGCTTTGGCGGGCCGGCGCCCGCCGTGGACGACCGGGCGGACGTCCAGGACGGGGATGCGGCCGACGACGGTGTCACCGGGATCCGGCGTCGGGGGCGTCGGCGGGGTCGGGGGTGCCGACGAGTGGTGCTTGGCGGGCATGACCGCTCCTGTCCGCGTCAACGAGTACGGGCGGATGACAGTGGGGAGGTGGGTCCTGCGGAACTGTCCGTGGTGTGCCTGGGGGTGGTGCCGTCGTGCTGTGCCGCCGGGGTCTGTCCGAGCGGGTCGTACCGGAGGAGCCTTCCCACACTCTTCGGGTGGGCATTCCGGCACTTTGTTAACTACTCACCCGTATGTCTACGCACAAGACCGGCCCCGTCCGCCGGAGACGGGACCGGTGGCCGCCGACGCGCCGTCAGAGGCCCGGAACGTGCAGGAGCCTGTCCGGCGAACCGGCCCCGCGGCCGGACACCTTCCCGGTGGTCGCCCCCGTGACCAGCGCCTTTTCCACCTGTGCCGGTGTGTGCCGGGGATGGCGGGCGAGATGCAGGGCCGCCGCCCCGGCGACGTGCGGCGCCGCCATCGACGTTCCCGAGAAGGTCGCCCGCCCCGTGTCGCTCGTGTGGGAGGCCGAGGTGACGGACACGCCCGGGCGAACAGATCGACGGCCGGGCCGTGGTCGGAGAAGGCCGCCCGCGCGTCCCGGCGGTCGGTCGCGCCGACCGTGACGGCCTGCATCACCCTGCTGGGGAGCGCAGAGCGGCCGGCAGCCCGTCGTTGCCGGCGGAGACCGTGTACGTCACGCCGGAGGCGATCGAGGCGCGGACGGCGGCGTCCAGCCGGTCGTTGCGCGGGCCGCCCAGGCTCAGATTGGCGACCGCCGGCTTTTTGGCGTGTTTCGTCACCCAGTCGATGCCGGCGATGACCCGTGCCGTGGTCCCGGCGCCCCTGTCGTCCAGCACCCGGACGCCGACCACCCGGGCCCGTTTCGCCACGCCGTACTCCGTGCCGACGGCGGTGGCCGCGACGTGGGTGCCGTGCCCGTTGCCGTCCTCGGCGGTGCGGTCGCCGTCGACGAAGTCCCAGCCGTGACCCGCCCGCCCGCCGAAGTCCCGGTGCGCGGTGCGGATCCCCGTGTCGATCACGTAGACGGTCACGCCCCGGCCGCCCGGCTCCGCCCAGGTGTGGCGCCCGTCCAGCGGCAGGCCGCGCTGGTCGATGCGGTCCAGCCCCCACGACGCCGGGTCGTGCCGCGTGTGCTCCACCAGGACGCGGGTGTCCTGGGCGACGGAGGCGACGCGCGGGTCGGCGGCGAGCCGCCTCGCCTGTCTCTGCCCGGCTCTGACGGCGTATCCGTTCAGGACGGTGCCGTAGGTGTGCTCGATGCGCGCCCCGTACCGTTCGGCGACGGCCTTCCCCGCCGCCGACGAGGCCCGCGTCCCCTCCTCGAGGGTGACCAGGTAACTCCCGCCGACGGAGCCGGGTGCGCCGGCGCCGAGTATCCGCCCCTCGGGGGCGGCGGCCTGCGCGGGCGGGGCGGTGACCGACAGCGTCACGGCGCAGCCCACCGCGACCAGTCCCCCCGCCGGGCGCAGACGCCGTGTTCGCGTCCGTGCCATGTGTGCGTTCCCCTCCTCGGCACGGCGTACGGCCGGCCCGGGGCAGGCCGCGGGCCGGTACGCCTGCGGGCAGCCTCTCGCGGCGGGCGGCACCCCACAAGACGGCCTGCCCCCGGGCCGGCGCCCCGCGGCTGCGGTCCGGGCGGATCCGGAGCATGGGGCCGATACGGGCGCATTCGGCGGGCTCGCGGCGAAGCCCCCGGCGCGGCGCAGACCGCACCGGTACCGTCGTGAGGGACGACGAGACGCACCCAGCGTCCACGCCCGCGAACGCGTCGAGGTGATTGTGAAGGCGATCCGCCGACTGACCGTCCGTCCCGTCCTCCCCGACCCCCTCCGGCCGCTCAGCGACCTGGCCCGCAACCTGCGCTGGTCCTGGCACACGGAGACCCGCGACCTCTTCCAGTCCGTCGACCCCGAGTGCTGGGCCGCCTCCGGCGGCGACCCGGTCCGGCTGCTCGGCACGGTCCGCCCCGCCCGGCTGGCGGAGCTGGCCGAGGACCGGCGCTTCCTGCGCCGCCTCACCGCCGCCGCCGACGACCTCGACTACTACATGACCGGCGACCGCTGGTACCAGGCCCGGGGCGCCGGGGCCCGGCTGCCCGCCGCCGTCGCCTACTTCTCGCCCGAGTTCGGCATCACCGCCGCCCTGCCGCAGTACTCCGGCGGCCTCGGCATCCTGGCCGGCGACCACCTCAAGGCGGCCAGCGACCTCGGGTGCCCCTCGTCGGCGTCGGCCTGCTCTACCGGCACGGCTACTTCCGCCAGACCCTCTCCCGCGACGGCTGGCAGCAGGAGCACTACCCCGTCCTCGACCCCCACGAGCTGCCCCTCGCCCCCCTGGAGGAGCCCGACGGCGGCCCCGCCCAGGTCGCCCTCGCCCTGCCCGGCGGCCGGGAGCTGCGCGCCCGCATCTGGCTGGCCCAGGTCGGCCGGGTCCCGCTGCTGCTGCTCGACTCCGACGTGGAGGAGAACGACCTCGGCGAACGGGGCGTCACCGACCGGCTCTACGGCGGCGGCAGCGAGCACCGGCTGCTCCAGGAGATGCTGCTCGGCATAGGAGGGGTCAGGGCGGTGCGGACCTACTGCCGGCTCACCGGGCACCCCGAGCCGGAGGTCTTCCACACCAACGAGGGCCACGCCGGGTTCCTCGGCCTGGAGCGCATCGCCGAACTGTGCGCCGCCGGGCTGGACTTCGACTCCGCCCTGGAGGCGGTCCGCGCCGGGACCGTCTTCACCACGCACACGCCCGTCCCGGCCGGCATCGACCGCTTCGACCGCGAGCTGGTCGCCCGCCACTTCGGTCCCGGCGCCGAGCTGCCCCGCATCGACGTCGACCGGATCCTGCGGCTCGGCATGGAGACGTATCCGGGCGGCGAGCCCAACCTGTTCAACATGGCCGTGATGGGCCTGCGCCTGGCCCAGCGCGCCAACGGCGTCTCCCTGCTGCACGGCGAGGTCAGCCGCGAGATGTTCTCCGGGCTGTGGCCCGGCTTCGACGCCGACGAGGTGCCGATCACCTCCGTGACCAACGGCGTCCACGCCCCCACCTGGGTCGCACCCGAGGTGTTCCGGCTCGGCGCCCGGCAGATCGGCGTGCAGCGCGCCGAGGACGCGCTGACCGTCGGCGGCTCCGAGCGCTGGGACTCCGTCGCCGAGATCCCCGACGAGGACATCTGGGAGCTGCGCCGCACCCTGCGCGAACAGCTGGTGACCGAGGTGCGCGAGCGGCTGCGCGCCTCTTGGCGGCAGCGCGGCGCGGGGACGGCCGAGCTGGGCTGGATCGACGACGTCCTCGACCCGGACGTGCTCACCATCGGCTTCGCGCGGCGGGTGCCGTCGTACAAGCGGCTGACGCTGATGCTGCGCGACCGGGACCGGCTGATGGAGCTGCTGCTGCACCCGGAGCGGCCGGTGCAGATCGTCGTCGCGGGCAAGGCGCACCCCGCCGACGACGGCGGCAAGCGGCTGGTGCAGGAACTGGTGCGGTTCGCGGACGACCCGCGGGTGCGGCACCGGATCGTGTTCCTGCCGGACTACGGCATGGCCATGGCGCAGAAGCTCTACCCGGGCTGCGACATCTGGCTGAACAACCCGCTGCGCCCGCTGGAGGCGTGCGGCACCTCCGGCATGAAGGCGGCGCTCAACGGCTGCCTCAACCTGTCGGTGCTGGACGGCTGGTGGGACGAGTGGTTCGACCCGGACTTCGGCTGGGCGATCCCCACCGCCGACGGCTGGGGCACCGACCCCGACCGGCGCGACGCCATAGAGGCCGACGCCCTCTACGACCTGCTGGAACAGCGGGTCACCCCGCGCTTCTACGAGCGCGGGCAGAGCGGGCTGCCGGACCGCTGGATCGAGATGGTCCGCCAGACCCTGAGCCGGCTCGGCCCGAAGGTGCTGGCCGGCCGCATGGTCCGCGAGTACGTGGAGCGGCTGTACGCCCCGGCGGCCGAGGCGCACCGCGCGCTGGACCCGGACGCCGCCCGCGACCTCGCCGAGTGGAAGGCCCGGGTGCGCGGCGCGTGGAGCGGGGTGAGCGTCGACCACGTGGAGACGTCCGCCGCGACGGCCACCGCGGAGCTGGGCAGCACCCTCGGGCTGCGGGTGCGGGTGCGCCTCGGGGATCTCGCCCCGGAGGACGTGGAGGTCCAGGCGGTCTCCGGCCGGGTGGACTCCGAGGACCGGATCACCGACGCCGCGGCCGTGCCGCTGAAGCCGGTGAGCGGCCCGGACACGGAGGGCCGCTGGGTGTACGAGGGGCCGCTGGCCCTGGACCGGACCGGCCCGTTCGGCTACACGGTCCGCGTCCTGCCCGTCCATCCGCTGCTGGCGTCCTGCGCCGAACTGGGCCTGGTCGCGGTGCCGTCGCAGGAACTGGTGGAGGCGGCGGGACTGCTGATGCGGTGACGGTCGCGTGGCCGCGGCGCCGGGTCCGTCAGTCCTCGGCCCGGTCCGCGGCGAGCCGCCGCAGCACCGTCCCGCAGCGCCGCGCGTAGGCGTGCTGGAACCCGCGGGCGGCCGCCCCGCCCGCCTTGGTGTACCACTTGGCGGGGCGGCTGAACGCGGTGACGGTCAGCCAGACCGTGCCGTCGCCCGTGCGGTCCACGACGAACGCCTCCTCGCCGCTCTCCGGGTGGCCGGGCAGCGTGCCGTACGCCCAGCCGGCGCGGCGGCGCTCCTCGGTCGTCCACACCACCCGGCACGGCGCCCTGATCACGCCGGCGAGGGTGACGGTGACGTCGACGCCGGGCGCGGCACGGTCCGCGCCGGTGTCGAGGCCCACCCCAGGGCGCGGTGCATCTCCCAGGTCAGGACCGCCTCGGCCGCCCGGCGGAAGACCGGCTCGCCCTCCCCGATGCGGGTGCGCACGTGCAGGGAGCGGTAGCCCGGCGGGCAGGTGCCCTGCCCCGGGTGGCGCCGACGGCGTCGTAGGTGAAGTCCCTCGCAGACATGGGGCCCAAGCCTAAGGGGCGACGAGACACCCCTGGGGCGGCACCCGGGGACCTCGGTCCCGGGTGCCGCCCGTCCTCGGGGCCCGCCCGCGGGTTACGGGAAGGTCAGTCTGAAGCTGTCGATGTACCCGGTGTCCCGGGACGCCCGGTCCTGGACCCGCAGCTTCCACACGCCGTTGGCGGTCTCGGAGGACGCGTCGACCGTGTACGTCTCGTCGACGTTGTCCGCGGAGTCGCCGGAGCTGGTGTTCTTCAGCCGGTAGGCCGTGCCGTCGGGGCGACCAGGTCGATCTGGAGGTCACCGCGCCAGGTGTGCACGATCCTGACGCCGGCCTTGAGGGCGGAGGGCGCGTTGCCGGTGCGGCCCGAGACGGTGAGGGACGAGGTGACGGCCGCGCCGTTGTCCGGGATCGCCACGTCGGCGGTGTTCTCGAAGGTGGTGCCGCCGCCACCGCCGCCACCGGAGCGCGCGCCGACGTTGACGCCGGCCCAGGCGTCCTGGACCGCCTTGTACTCGGCGCTGTCGGTGCCGTACAGCTCACCGGCCGCCGCGAGGGTGCCGGTGCGGGCGCCCGCGTAGTCGGTGGTCGAGGTGAACTTGGTGGTGAGCGCGCGGAACCAGATCTTCTCCGCCTTGGCGCGGCCGATGCCGGTCACCGGCAGGCCGTCGGAGGTGGGGGAGTCGTAGGTGACGCCGTTGATGGTCTTCGTGCCGCTGCCCTCGCTCAGCAGGTAGAAGAAGTGGTTGGCGGGCCCGGACGAGTAGTGCACGTCGATCGAGCCGATGCCGGAGTACCAGTAGTCCTTGGACGCGCCGTCCTTGCTCGGCTTGTCCATGTACCGCAGCGGGGTTCCGTCGCCGTTGATGTCGATCTCCTCGCCGATGAGGTAGTCACCGGTGTCGGAGGAGTTGTTCGCGAAGAACTCGACGGTGGAGCCGAAGATGTCGCTGGTCGCCTCGTTCAGGCCGCCGGACTCGCCGCTGTAGCGCAGGCCCGCGGTGTGGGAGGTCAGACCGTGCGTCATCTCGTGCGCGGCCACGTCGATGGAGGTGAGCGGGTTGGCGTTGCCGGAGCCGTCGCCGTAGGTCATGCAGAAGCAGCTGTCGGACCAGAACGCGTTGACGTAGTTGTTGCCGTAGTGGACGCGGGAGTAGGCGCCCACGCCGTCGCCGCGGATGCCGCTGCGCCCGTGCACGTTCTTGTAGTAGTCCCAGGTGAGCGCTGCCCCGTAGTGGGCGTCGGCGCCGGCGGACTCCAGGTTGGACGGGCTGCCGTTGCCCCAGACGTCGTCGGGACCGGAGAAGAGGGTGCCGGTGCCGGAGGTGGCGCGGTTGAGGTTGTACGTCTTGTGGTTGCCGCGCGCCCCGTCGGTGAGGTTGTACGTCGAACCCGACTGCGTCGTGGTCAGCTCGACGGTGCCGCTGTAGACGGTGTGACCGGTGCCGTTGTGCACGGCCTGGTACTCGTACAGCTTCTCGCCGGTGGCGGCGTCGGTGATGACGTGCAGTTCGTTCGGGGTGCCGTCCTGCTGGAGGCCGCCGACGACCGTCTCGTACGCCAGGACCGGCTTGCCCTCGGCCGCCCAGACCACCTTGCGCGGGGCGCCCTCGGCGTCGGGCGCCTCGGCACCGTCGGCCTCGGCGGCGGCCACCGCCTGCCGCTCCGCCTTCTCGGCGGAGATCTTCGGCGTCACCGTGGCCGGCGCCACGGCCGCCTTCGTGGCCTTGACGACCTTCTTCGTCTTCCCGGCGGCGGTCGTGCTGACCACGAGGTCGCCGCCGAGGACGGGCAGCCCGGCGTAGGTGCGCTCGTAGCGGGTGTGCAGGGTGCCGTCGCGGTCCTTGACCACGTCGCGGACGACCAGCTTCTCCTTCGCGCCGAGGCCCAGGCGGCCGGCGGTGTCCGCCTTGCGGGCGTCGGCCTCGCGCAGCAGCTCGGCGCGCTGGGCCGGGGAGAGCGTCACGGACTCGGCGCCCGGGACCGGTGCGGCCGGGGCCGCGGTCGCCGCGCCGGACTGGACCGCCGTCGCGATCAGCGCGGCCACGCCGGCCAGGGCGACGGCCGCGGCGCGGCGCTGCGCGGTGCGGCGGGAGGGGTGTGGGGGGTGCGTCTGTGGGAGGAACTGCTGCTCAACACTGACTCCTTCTGCGCGGCCGCGGGGTGCGCGGCCAGGGGAGACCGGGCGGCGGGTGGGCCGTCCGGGCAGAACGGGGCGGTACGCGCACGTACGTGCGGGAGCGACGGCCGCGGCGCAGCGGTCGGTGACGCCGTGGGTGGAGCCGTGGGGTGGAGCTGTGGGGTTGCTGTGCGGCGGCCGTGGGAAGCGTGGCAGGCGCACGGTCCGATTGTCAGGAGCGCGTCATGAAGTTGGCCGGAAATCGTTCGTTGTCCGGGAGTTCATGTTCGCTATACGGATTCGTGGGGGGCGGCGGCGACCGACGGCTCCCCGTGCCACGACCGCCACAGCGCCGCGTACGCCCCGCCCGCCGCCACCAGCTCCTCGTGGGTGCCGAGTTCGGTCAGCCGCCCGTCCTCCATCACGGCCACCCGGTCCGCGTCGTGCGCGGTGTGCAGCCGGTGCGCGACGGCGATGACGGTCCGGCCCTCCAGCACGGCGGCCAGGGCGCGCTCGGTGTGCCGGGCCGTGGCCGGATCGAGCAGGGCGGTGGCCTCGTCGAGGATCACGGTGTGCGGGTCCGCCAGCACCACCCGGGCCAGGGCGAGCTGCTGGGCCCGCGAACCGTCCGGTCCCTCGCCGCCGGGGCCCGCGCCGCCCGGGCCCAGCTCCGTGTCCAGCCCCTCGGGCAGCTCCCGCACCCAGCCGTCGGCGCCGACCGCGGCCAGTGCCGCCCACAGGCGCTCGTCGGTGGCGGCCGGTTCGGCGATGCGCAGGTTGTCGCGGACCGTGCCCAGGAAGACGTGGTGCTCCTGGGTGACCAGGACGACCTGGCGGCGCAGCCGCTCGGGGAGAGTGCGGCGACGGGCACCCCGCCCACCGTCACCGCACCGGCGGTCGGCGCGTCCACGCCCGCCAGCAGCCGGCTCAGCGTCGTCTTGCCCGCCCCGGACGGCCCGACCAGCGCCAGCCGTTCGCCCGGCCGCACGGTGAGGTCCACGCCGCGCAGTACCTCGGCCCCGCCCTCGTAGGCGTAGCGGGCCCCGGTCACGTCGATGCGGTCGCCGGCCGGGACGGGCGGCCCGGCTTCCGCCGCCGTCTCCGGCGCACCGGCCTGCGACGGGGTCCTCGGCGCACCGGGCTGCGACGGGGTTCTCGGCGCACCGGCCTGCGACGGGGTGCGCGGTACGCGGGCGAGGCCCTCGACGCGGGCGTAGGAGGCGCCGCTGGACTGGAGTTGCTCCACCCGCATCAGGATCTCGTCGAGCGGCCCGGTCAGCTGCTGGAAGTACAGGGCCGCCGCGACCACCGCGCCCACGCTCAGCGCGCCCCGCGCCGCGAGCACCCCGCCGATCAGCAGGACGGCCGCCACCGGCAGGACGTAGGACACCTCCACCACCGGGAAGAACACCGTGCGCAGCCGGAGCGTGCGGAACCTGGTGCGGCGCGAGACCTCCAGCGCCCGGCGGCTCGCCGCGACCCGTCGCCGCGCCAGCCCGAACGCCTCCACCGTGCGCGCCCCGGCCGCCGTCGCCGCGAGGATCTCCGCGACGTCCGAGGTGGCCGCGCCCTCCGCCAGATAGGCGTCGCGCGCCCGGCGCAGGTACCAGCGCAGGACGCAGCGGATCGGCACGAGCGCGAGCAGTCCGACGGCGCCGAGCAGGGGTTCAGCACGAACACGGCGGCGACCAGGAACAGCGCCTGGACGCCGTTGACCAGCAGGGCCGGGCCGGCGTCGCGCAGGGTGGTGCCGACGGCCGTCACGTCCGCGGTGCCCCGCGCCGTCAGGTCGCCGGTGCCGGCCCGCTCCACGACGGAGGCCGGCAGGGCCAGTGCCCGGTCGACGAACCGCTCCCGCACCCGGGCCAGCGTGCGCTCCCCGAACCGGTGCCCGGCGTAGCGCGCCCAGCGGGCCAGCAGCAGCTGGGCGACCGAACAGACCACGATGCCGAGCGCCATGCGGTCCACGGCGCCGGCCCCGCCGCCGGTCCGGACCTCGTCCACGATCCGGCCGAGCAGCCAGGGCCGGCCAGGCCCGCGGCGGCGGCCAGGGCGTTGAGCGCGAGCAGGCCCGCGAAGGCGCGGGCGTCGGCCCGCACCAGGCCGGCCGCCGCCCGCCGGACGTCGGCGCGGTCGGCGACGGGCAGGTGGCGTGAGGTCATCCCGCGACCTCCTCGGCGTCGGCGTCCCTCGCGACGAGGGCCCGGTATCCGGGCTCGGCGTCGAGGAGTTCGCGGTGGGTGCCGGTGGCGGCGACCTTGCCGTCCACCAGGTAGTGCACGGTGTCGGCGCGGTCCAGGACCAGGGGCGACGTGGACGTGACCACGGTCGTACGGCCCCGGCGGGCGTCCTTCAGCCGGTCCGCCACCGTGGCCTCCGTGTGCGCGTCCAGGGCCGAGGTCGGCTCCACGGCGAGCAGTACCTCGGGGTCGGCGAGCAGGGCCCGCGCCAGGCGGATGCGCTGGCGCTGGCCGCCGGAGAGGTTGCGGGCCTCGGCGTCGAGGGGGAGTCGAGGCCGGCGGGGAGGCCGCGGACGATGTCGTCGGCGGCGGCGGTGTGGAGTGCGGCGGAGAACAGCGCGTGCTCCTCTGCCGGAGGGGGCTGGGGGTGGGCGGGGTGCGGGTGCGGGTTCCGGCGAGGGTGCCGGTGGGGCTGGGGCGGGGGTGTGGGCGCGGACGCGGGGTTGGGTGTGGGTGGCGGTGCGGGTGCGGGTGCGGGTGGGGTGTGGCTGGTCGCGCAGTTCCCCGCGCCCCTGGGGTCGGGAGCCTGGGGTGGGGTCTCGGGTGCCGTCGGTCGGGGTGGGGTGCGCGGTTCCTCGCGCCCCTGGGGTCGGGGGCCCGGGGTCGGGTTCGGGGTGCTGTGGGTCGGGGTGGGGTGCGCGGTTCCTCGCGCCCGTGAGGGCGTTGGGGTGAGGACCTCTCGCAGGGGCCCGCGAAGAGGGACGCCTCCGCGTCCGCGACCAGGATGCGGCGGCGTACCTCGGACAGGGGCACCTCGTCCAGGCGTACGTCTCCCCAGGTGACGTCGGAAGGGGCGTAGCGGCCCAGGCGGTCGACCACCGTCGCGGCGTCGGCCGGCCGGGCGCCGGCCAGCGCGGTCAGGCGGCCCGGCGGCACCCGTACCCGGAGGCGGGGTCGTGGAGGACGGCCGGCTCCGCGGGGCGGCACGGGTGCCCGTGTCCGGTTCCGGCTCCAGGCGCAGGAAGCGGACGACCCGGCCCGCCGCGACCAGCCCCCGGCTGATCTGCTGGGTGCCCTCGATCAGGAACGCCACCGGCCACAGCAGGGCCACGACGTAGCCGTACACCGACACCAGTTCGCCGACGCTGATCTCGCCCCGTACCGCCAGCCGGGCGCCGACCCAGGTCACGCCCGCCAGGAACAGGGTGGGCAGCCCGGCGCCGAGGGCCTGGATCCAGCTGGTGACCGCCCCCACCCGGTAGCCCTGCTCGGACAGCCGCCGGGAGTCCCGGCGGAAGGCGTCCGCGACCAGGCCCTTGCCGCCGAGGCCGTTCAGCACGCGCAGCCCGCCCGCGAGGTCGCCGATCCGCGCGGTCAGCACGGACTGCCGCTCCCGGTACTCCGCCTCCCGCCCCTGCAGCCGGCCCATCAGCGGCCCCACCACCAGGCCCAGCAGCGGCACGCCGGCCAGCACGACCACCGCCAGCTGCACCGACACCGTCAGCAGCAGACCGGCGACGAACGCGCAGGCCACCACCGCGCCGACGCCCGGCCCGACCACCGTGAGGGTCTGGCTGATCGTCTGCACGTCGCCCACGCCGATGGTGACCACCTCGCCGGCGCCGACCCGCCGCCGCAGCGCCGCCCCAGCCGGACCGTCTGCCCCACGACGACCTTCACCGTGCGGAAGTTCGCGTCCATCCGGACCCGCGTCATCGTGCGGTGCCGCATGATGCTCAGCCACGCGGTGCAGCCGCCCACCAGCACCAGGACGCCCGTCCAGAGGGCCAGCGCGCCCATGTCGCCCGGCTCGATCCCGCGGTCGACGGCCCGGGCGATGGCGTACGGCATGAGGGCGACCATCGCCATCCACACGCTGGCGAACACGGCGCCCGCCACCGACCGCCCCGGCTGGCACCGCACCAGCCACCACAAGTACCGCCGGCCGGCGCGGAGGTCGGGCGTGCCCGGGTCCGCGTACGCGTCGATCATCCGTCGTCCCCCCGGTCGCCGTCAGGTCAGACTGTCGCGCCACGCCCGGTGCAGGGCCGCGAACCGGCCCGTACCCGCGATCAGCTCGGCCGGGAGCCGTCCTCCACGATCCGGCCGTGCTCCATCACCAGCACCCGGTCGGCGATCTCCACCGTCGACAGCCGGTGCGCGATGACCACCGCCGTACGGCCCTTCAGCACGGTCGCCATCGCCCGCTGCACCGCCCGTTCGCCGGGGATGTCCAGGGAGCTGGTCGCCTCGTCGAGGATCAGCACCGCCGGGTCGGCGAGCAACGCCCGCGCGAACGCCACCAACTGGCGCTGGCCCGCGGAGATCCGGCCTCCCCGTTTGCGGACGTCGGTGTCGTAGCCGTCGGGCAGCGCGCTGATGAAGTCGTGCGCGCCGATCGCCTTCGCGGCCCGCTCGATCTCCTCCCGGGTCGCCTCCGGGCGGCCGAGGGCGATGTTGTCGGCGACCGTGCCGGAGAACAGGAACGCCTCCTGCGTCACCATCACCACCCCGCGCCGCAGTTCGGGCACGGCCAGGTCGCGCAGGTCGGTGCCGTCCAGCAGCACCCGCCCGCCGCTGGGGTCGTAGAACCGGGCGAGCAGCTTGGCCAGCGTCGACTTGCCCGCGCCGGTGGAGCCGACCACCGCGACGGTCTGCCCGGCCGGGATCGTCAGGTCGAAGCGGGGCAGCACCTCGCCTCCGGTGCGGTAGCCGAAGCGGACGCCGTCGAAGACGACCTCGCGGCCCGGGTGCTCCGACTCCAGCGGGGGCAGTTCCTTCGGCGCCGCCGGCTCGGGCACGGCCGGCGTCTGCGCCAGCAGACCCGCGATCTTCTCCAGAGAGGCGCCCGCCGACTGGGCCGAGTTCAGGAACATGCCGAGCCGGTCGATCGGGTCGTACAGCCGGCGCAGGTACAGCACCGCCGCGGCCAGCACGCCCAGCACCAGCGTGCCGTCCGCGACCCGGTAGGCGCCCCACAGCACGATGCCGGCGACGGCGGTGTTGGCCACCAGCCGGGAGCCGACCACGTAGCGGGCCATCTCCAGCAGCGCGTCGCCGTTGCTGCGCTCGTGCCGCCGGTTCAGGGCGGCGAAGGCGGCGTCGTTGGCGGCCTCCCGGCGGAAGGCGCGCACCGGCCGGATGCCGTTCATCGTCTCCACGAACTTCACGATGACGGCGGCGATCGCCGTCGACCGCTGCCGGTACACGCGCCCCGCCCGCCGCTGGTAGATCCGCACCAGCCCGTACAGCGGCACGAACGACGCCACCGCGACGGCGCCGAGACCGAGGTCCAGCCACAGCAGCAGCGCCGCGATGTAGACGAAGGACAGGACGACCGTGACCAGTTCCTGCAGTCCCTCGTCCAGCAGCTCGCGCAGCGACTCCACGTCCGTCGTGGCGCGGGAGATCAGCCGGCCCGAGGTGTAGCGCTCGTGGAAGTCGACGCTGAGCGCCTGCGCGTGCCGGAAGATCCGGCCCGCAGGTCCAGCAGCACGTCCTGGTTGACACGGGCGGAGGCGGTGATGAAGGCGTACTGGAGCCCGCCGCCCGCCAGCGCGCACAGCAGGTAGCCGGCGCCGACCGCCAGCAGCGGCCCGTGGTCCCGGTCGCGGAACGCCGGGACGGCGTGGTCGATGGCGTACGCCACCAGCAGCGGGCCGGCCTGCACGGCCGCCTGCTGGAGCAGCAGGATCAGGGTGGTGAGCGCGACCCGGGCCTTCAGCGGCGCCAGCAGCGAGCGCAGCAGCGCGCCGGTGGCACCCCGCGGTGCGGGCAGGGCGTCGCTGTCGAAGGGGTCGGCGGCCGCCCGGGGCTGACCGGCGGGCGGTTCCTGCGGGGGCGCGGTCGTCGTGGGCGCCGTCATCGCTCCTCCTCCGGCCCGGACATCAGGTGGGCGTACTCGGCGTTGTCGCGCAGCAGTTCGTGGTGGGTGCCGACGGCCGTGATCCGGCCGCCGGAGAGCAGGGCGACCCGGTCGGCGAGCAGGACGGTGGACGGGCGGTGGGCCACGATCAGCGCGGTGGTGCCGGCGAGCACCCGGCGCAGCGCGGCCTCGACGGCGGCCTCCGTGTGCACGTCGAGCGCGGACAGCGGGTCGTCCAGGACGAGGAAGGCCGGCTGCCCGACCACCGCGCGGGCCAGCGCGAGCCGCTGCCGCTGCCCGCCGGACAGGCTCAGGCCCTGCTCGCCGACCTGGGTGGCGGTGCCCTGGGGCAGCGCGTGCACGAAGTCGGCCCGGGCGACGGCCAGGGCGCGCTCCAGTTCGGCGTCCCCGGCGCCCTCGCCCGCCCCCATCAGCACGTTCTCGCCGACGCTGGCCGAGAACAGGGTGGGCTCCTCGAAGGCGACGGCCACCTTGGAGCGCAGCTCCTCGCGGGCAGCGCGGCGATGTCCTCGCCGTCCAGGGTGATCCGCCCGGAGGTCACCTCGTGCAGGCGGGGACCAGCGCGGTCAGCGTCGTCTTGCCGCTTCCGGTCGCCCCGACGAGGGCGAGGGACTCACCGGAACGGATGTGCAGGTCGACCCCGTCGAGGACCGGAGGGGAGCCGGGGGGAGCGTCGGGGTAGCGGAAGGTGACGTTCTCGAACCGCAGCCCGTCGCGCCGGCCCGCGCCGGTGCCGGCCGCTGCGGGGTGCGCCGCTCGGTGCTCTCGGGTTCGGCGTCCAGGACCTCGAAGTACCGCTGGGTCGCCGTGGCCGCCTCCTGGCTCATCGCCAGCAGGAACCCGATCGACTCCACCGGCCACCGCAGCGCCAGCGCCGTGGACAGGAACGCCACCAGCGTGCCCGCCGACAGCGCCCCGTCGGCGACCTGCACCGCGCCGACCACCAGCGCCGCGCCGATCGCCACCTCCGGCAGCGTCACGATGACCGCCCAGATCGCCGCGAGCAGCCGCGCCTTGCGCAGCTCCGTGCCCCGCAGCGTCCCGGCCAGCTCCCGGAACGCCCGCGCCTGGCTGCGGTGCCGGCCGAACCCCTTGATGATCCGGATGCCGAGCACGCTCTCCTCGACGACGGTCGTCAGGTCCCCGACCTGGTCCTGGGCGCGCCGCGCCACCTCGGCGTACCGCTTCTCGAAGACCGCGCAGAGCACCATCACCGGCACGGCGGGCCCCAGGATCACCAGCCCCAGCGTCCAGTCCTGCACCAGCATGATGATCACGCCGACGACGATCGTCACGCCGTTGACCAGCAGGAAGGTCAGCGGGAAGGCCAGGAACATGCGCAGCAGCATCAGGTCGGTCGTGCCGCGCGACAGCAACTGCCCGAGGGCCAGCGGTCGTGGAAGGCGACCGGCAGCCGCTGGAGGTGGCGGTACAGGTGCGCCCGCATCGACGCCTCGACCCCCGCCAGCGGCCGGGCGACCAGCCAGCGCCGCAGCCCGAACAGCAGCGCCTCGCCGACGCCGAGGAGCAGCACGTACAGCGCGCCCAGCCACACCCCCGCCGGGTCCCGGCCGGCGACCGGGCCGTCCACCAGCCACTTCAGCACGAGCGGGATGACCAGTCCCACGCAGGAGGCGAGGATCGCGACGAACGCGGCGGTGAACAGCCGGGCGCGCACGGGCCGTACGTACGGCCACAGTCGCAGCAGCGTCCGGACGGCGGACCGTTCCCCGCCGGGCGCGGCCTCGGCAGCGGACGGCGCGGCGGACGACGGCCCGGCGGACGGCGGTGGGAGGGAAGGGGAGTCGGCGGACGGGGAGCCGGCGGGCGAGGGTGTCGTGGGCATCAGCAGTGAGACTACGGATCGCCACTGACACCGCCCACCGAGTTTTGGCCGGACCGCACTCGTCCGCAGGTCCTACGACCAGCGACTTCCCGCCACCGCGCACGGAGGTCCGCACGCGGCCGTCTCCTCGGCGTCCGCTCACATCGCTCTGAGCAGCACGCTCACACCGCCCTGAGCAGCACGCTCACACCGCCCTGAGCAGCAGCACCGTCCGCCCCGGCACCGTGACCGCCGTGCCCGCCCGGTGGGTCTCGCCCGGCGCCTCGGCCTGCTCCTCCCGGCCGGTGTCCACCACCACCTCGTAGCGCTCCGCCCACGGCGGGCCCGGCAGGACGAAGCGGACCGGGCGCTCGCCCGCGTGCAGGACGGCCAGGAAGCTGTCGTCGACGACGGGCGCCCCCCGCTCGTCCCGCCCGGGATGTCCCGCCCGGACAGATACATGCCCAGCGTGGCCGCGGGCGCGTACCAGTCCCGCTCCTCCATCTCCGTGCCCCGCGCGGTGAACCAGGCCAGGTCGCGCAGGCCGTCCGCCGAGTGCGCCCGGCCGGAGAAGAAGGCCCGGCGGCGCAGCACCGGGTGTTCGTGGCGCAGCCGGATCAGCCGGGAGGTCAGCGCGAACAGGGACCGCCAGCCCGGGTCCTCGAGCAGGCTCCAGTCCACCCAGCTGAGCTCGTTGTCCTGGCAGTAGGCGTTGTTGTTGCCGCGCTGGGTGCGGCCCATCTCGTCGCCCGCGACCAGCATCGGCACGCCCGTCGACAGCAGCAGCGTGGTCAGCAGGTTCCGCAGCTGCCGGCGGCGCAGCGCCCGCACGCCCGCGTCGTCCGTCTCGCCCTCGGCGCCGCAGTTCCAGGACCGGTTGTCGTCCGTGCCGTCCCGGTTGCCCTCGCCGTTGGCCTCGTTGTGCTTGCGCTCGTACGACACCAGGTCCCGGAGCGTGAAGCCGTCGTGCGCGGTGATGAAGTTGACCGACGCGTACGGCCGACGGCCGCCCCACGCGTACAGGTCGCTGGAGCCGGACAGCCGGTAGCCCATCTCGCGGACGTCGGGCAGCGCGTGGCGCCAGAAGTCCCGTACGGCGTTGCGGTAGCGGTCGTTCCACTCGGTCCACAGCGGAGGGAACGCGCCCACCTGGTAGCCGCCCGAGCCGACGTCCCACGGCTCGGCGATCAGCTTCACCCGACGCAGCACCGGGTCCTGCGCGATGACGGCGAGGAACGGGGAGAGCATGTCGACGTCGTGCATCGAGCGGGCCAGCGCGGCGGCGAGGTCGAAGCGGAAGCCGTCCACGCCCATCTCGGTGACCCAGTACCGCAGCGAGTCCGTGATCAGGCGCAGCACGTGCGGCTGGACGACGTGCAGGGTGTTGCCGCAGCCGGTGTAGTCGGCGTACCGGCGGGCGTCGGACTGGAGGCGGTAGTAGCCGCGGTTGTCGATGCCCTTCAGGGAGAGCATCGGGCCCAGTTCGCCGGCCTCGGCGGTGTGGTTGTAGACGACGTCGAGGATCACCTCGATGCCGGCCGCGTGCAGCGCCCGCACCATCCGCTTGAACTCGCCGACCTGCTCGCCGCGGGTGCCGGAGGCGGCGTAGGCGGCGTGCGGGGCGAAGTAGCCGATGGAGTTGTAGCCCCAGTAGTTGCGCAGGCCGCGCTCCAGCAGATGGCTCTCGTGCGCGAACTGGTGCACCGGCAGCAGCTCCACCGCCGTCACCCCCAGCTCCACGAGGTGTTCGATCGCCGCCGGATGGGCGAGACCGGCGTACGTGCCGCGCAGCTCCTCGGGATACCGGGGTGCAGCCTGGTGAAGCCGCGCACGTGCAGCTCGTAGATCACCGAGTCGGCCCACGGCGTCTTCGGGCGGTGGTCGTCCGCCCAGTCGTCGTCGTCATGGACGACGACGCCCTTCGGGACGTACGGGCGGAGTCGCGGTCGTCGCGCACGGTGTCGGCGACATGCTGCTCCGGCCAGTCCCGCACGTGCCCGTACACCTCCGGCGGCAGCCGGAAGTCGCCGTCCACGGCGCGCGCGTACGGGTCGAGCAGCAGCTTCGCCGGGTTCCAGCGGGCGCCGGTCCACGGGTCCCAGCGGCCGTGGACCCGGTAGCCGTAGCGCCGGCCGGGCAGCACGCCCGGCACGAACCCGTGCCAGATCTCGTGGGTCAGCTCGGTCAGCCGGACCCGGCGCTCCTCGCCGCCCTCGTCGAACAGGCACAGCTCGACCGCCTCCGCCCCGCCCGCCCACAGCGCGAAGTTGGTGCCGGCCACCCCGTCGGGACCGGTCCGGAACCGGGCGCCGAGCGGCACCGGCGTACCCGGCCACGCGGGCACCGTCGGCGGCGGCGCGGCCCGCCGCACGCCGTTGACGACGGCGGCGGACGGCTGCCCGTCCTCGGTGGCCCGTTTCCCGGCCACCGCCTCCTGCTCGGCTGCGCTGGACACCTGTCAGCCTCCCGCGGCTCGTGGAACGACCCCGGAATCAGGGCGCACGGCGTCCCGGCCGCTGCTCCCCGTCGCGTCGTCCTCCTCTCAGTTCTGCCCACCGCTTGGCTCGCACTCACGTTTCCCCAGGAGACACCCGTCGTTACGGGTGGATGTGAGGCACGAAACTGGGCGCGCTCGGCGCGCGGGGCCGCACTGGCCGCCGTACTGACATGGGCAGGACTGCTGGCCGGGGCCGCCGGCTGCACCGCGGACGGCACCGGCGCCGGCGGGGTGTTCGGCAAACCCCCCGCCCCCGGGGAAGCCATCCGCATCACCCCGGACGACGGCAGCAAGGGCGTCCGGCCCGGCCGGAAGCTGTCGGTCCGGGTGACCGACGGACGGCTGGAGTCGGTGACGGTCGTCAAGTCCCAGGACGCCCGCGACACCCCGGTGCCGGGGCGGATCTCCGCCGACGGCCGGCGCTGGGTGCCCGAGGACGGGCGGCTGTCGCTCGCCGCGAAGTACACGGTCGACGCCGTCGCCCTGGACGGGCACGGCCGCCGCTCCGCACGGCACGCGACCTTCACGACCCATGTGCCCAAGGAGCGGTTCATCGGGTACGTGGCCCCCGAGGACCGCTCCGTCGTCGGCACCGGCATGATCGTCTCCCTGGAGTTCAACCGGGAGATCACCGACCGCGCCGCCGTCGAACGCGCCGTGTCGGTGACCGCGAAGCCGGCCGTCGACGTCCGCCCCCACTGGTTCGGCAAGGACCGGCTCGACTTCCGCCCCGAGCACTACTGGAAGCCCGGCACGGAGGTCACCGTCGCCCTGCGCCTGCGCGACGTCGAGGGGGCGCCGGGCGTGTACGGGCTCCAGCACCGGACCGTCTCCTTCACCGTCGGCCGCAGCCAGGTCTTGGTCGTCGACGCGGCCCGCAAGACGATGGAGGTCCGCCGCGACGGCGAACTGGTGGCCACCGTGCCGATCACCGCCGGGGCCCCGAAGACCACCACCTACAACGGCAGGATGGTGGTCACCGAGATGCTCGACGTCACCCGCATGAACAGCCGCACGGTCGGCTTCGGCGGCGAGTACGACATCCCGGACGTGCCGCACGCCATGCGCCTGACCTACTCCGGCACCTTCCTGCACGGCAACTACTGGGCCGGGGACGACGTCTTCGGCCGCACCAACGTCAGCCACGGCTGCATCGGCCTGCGCGACGTCAAGGGCGGCGGCGCGGACACCCCCGCCGGCTGGTTCTTCGACCGCAGCCTCGTCGGCGACGTCGTCGAGGTGGTCGGCAGCAAGGACAGGACGGTCGCACCGGACAACGGGCTCGGCGGCTGGAACATGAGCTGGAAGCGGTGGAAGGCGGGCAGCGCGCTCGGGTGACGGCGGCCCCTCCCCGGCGGTGATCACCGGGCGGCGAACTCGGTACGGAACAGTGACAATCGCGCCGGGATCACCGCCCTTGGCCTGCGGTTACCATGCGCTTCTGCGCATCGGCGCACTGGGGAGGAGCGGGCCGGACCAGGCCCGGCGAGGGGAGAAGACGTGGACGTGCGTCCGATATCGGGGGCGTCGGCCGGCATACGGGGGCGGGGCGGGCGACGGCTGTCGGCGCTGGCGGCCGGGGCGCTGCTGCTCGCGGTGACCGCGTGCGGCGGGGAGGCTCGGGCCCGGGGCGGGCGACGGCAAGGGCAGGGGGCCGACTCCACGGCGGCGCAGAGCAGGCAGTCCGAGGCCGTCGTGAGCATCGCCCCGAAGGACGGTGCCGAGTCCGTCGACACCAGCGGCGCCCTGAAGGTGTCCGCCGCCAAGGGCAGGCTCACCGAGGTCGTCGTCAAGGACGGCGACGGCGAGCGGATCGAGGGGAAGATATCCGGCGACGGCGCCACCTGGACGCCGTCCACCCACCTGGCCGCCTCCACCACGTACACCGTGCACGCGGTCGCCAAGGACTCCGCCGGCCGCACGGCGGCCGAGGACTCCCGCTTCACCACCCTGACGCCGAAGAACACCTTCATCGGCACCTTCACGCCGGAGGACGGCTCGAAGGTCGGCGTCGGCATGCCGTTCTCGATCCGCTTCAGCCGGGGCATCACCCACCCCGAGGACGTCGAGAAGGCCATCCGGATCAGGACCGAGCCCGCCGTCGAGGTGGAGGGCCACTGGTTCGGCAACGACCGCCTCGACTTCCGCCCCGAGAAGTACTGGAAGCCCGGCACCAAGGTCACCGTCGACCTCGGCCTGGACGGCGTCGAGGGCCGCGACGGCGTCTACGGCGAGCAGGACAAGACCGTCTCCTTCACCATCGGCCGCAGCCAGATCTCCGTCGTCGACGCCAAGAAGCTGACGATGGAGGTCAAGCGGGACGGCAAGGTCATCAGGACCATCCCGGTCACCACCGGCAAGGCCGGCATGGAGACCTGGAACGGCCAGATGGTCATCAGCGAGCGGCTGGAGGTGACCCGGATGAACGGCGAGACCGTCGGCTACGGCGGCGAGTACGACATCAAGGACGTCCCGCACGCCATGCGCCTGACCACCTCCGGCACCTTCCTGCACGGCAACTACTGGGGCGGCGACGCCTTCGGCAACTACAACGCCAGCCACGGCTGCATCGGCCTGCGCGACGTGCGCGGCGGCTGGGACGAGAAGGCCCCGGGCGCCTGGTTCTTCGACAACTCCATGATCGGCGACGTGGTCGTCGTCAAGAACTCCGACGACGCGACGGTGGCCCCGGACAACGGCCTCAACGGCTGGAACATGCCGTGGGAGAAGTGGAAGGCCTAGCCGTCCCGGTCCCCGTACGGCAGCACGGCCCCGGTGTGAGGTACCGCACCGGGGCCGATGCCGTTAGTCGCCGTTAACCTGCTGGCATGACCGTGAATCTCGAAGTCGCCGACGGCGTCGGCACGCTGCGCCTGGACCGTCCGCCCATGAACGCGCTGGACATCGCCACCCAGGACCGGCTGAAGGAACTCGCCGAGGAGGCCGGCCGCCGCGAGGACGTCCGCGCCGTGGTGATCTACGGCGGCGAGAAGGTGTTCGCCGCGGGCGCGGACATCAAGGAGATGCAGGTGATGGACCACGCGGCGATGGTCCTGCGCGCCCGCGCCCTCCAGGACTCCTTCACCGCCGTGGCCCGCATCCCCAAGCCGGTGGTCGCCGCGGTCACCGGTTACGCCCTCGGCGGCGGCTGCGAGCTGGCGCTCTGCGCCGACTACCGCATCGCCGGCGAGAACGCCAAGCTGGGCCAGCCGGAGATCCTGCTCGGCCTGATCCCGGGAGCGGGCGGCACGCAGCGCCTGGCCCGCCTGGTCGGCCCGTCCAAGGCCAAGGACCTCATCTTCACCGGCCGCCAGGTCAAGGCCGACGAGGCGCTGGCGATCGGCCTGGTGGACCGGGTCGTGCCCGCCGGTGAGGTGTACGAGCAGGCCCACGCGTGGGCCGCGCGGCTCGCGCAGGGACCGGCGATCGCGCTGCGCGCGGCGAAGGAGGCCGTCGACACCGGTCTGGAGACCGACATCGACACCGGCCTCGCGGTCGAACGGAACTGGTTCGCGGGTCTGTTCGCCACCGAGGACCGCGAGCGGGCATGCGGAGTTTCGTGGAGGAGGGCCCCGGGAAGGCCAAGTTCCGCTGAGCGTGCCGCCCAGTTGACGCGATGTCTGATTCCGGGTCCCTCGATGGGGCGGTTTATGGCAGCCTTAAGGCAACCTTAAGCCCACCGCGTCGAGGGAGCCGGTCGATTGCCCCCAGCCGAGCCGAATCCGCAGGTCAGCATGGCTGCCGATGACTCCGGACTGCCGGTGGCATATGCCGATCACCCCACCCGGAACGAAGCATTCCGGACCCTGTATTCAGCGGGAACGGCCCCGAGCGCCCCTCGGACGGCCATGATGGGGGCATGGCGGGGCTGGAGGGTACGGAACAGCCGCGGGGAGCCGGACGTGCGACCGCGGCGCGCTGGTCGCCGGCGGTCGAGGACGAACGGGCGCTGAAGTCGCTGGAGTTGTTCGGCAACCCCGCGGAGAAAGAGGTACTGCTGCCGTCCCGTCCCGAGTCAGCGGCCAGCGCCCGCCGGCTCGCCCAGGTGGTCGTCCTGCGCCAGTGGGGCTTCCCGCCCAAGCTGGCGGAGGACGTCGTCTTACTCGTCTCCGAACTCGTCGGCAACGCCGTCCGGCACACCGGCGCCCGCGTCTTCGGTCTGCGCATGCGGCACCGGCCCGGCTGGATCCGCATCGAGCTCCGCGACCCCTCCCGCGGGCTGCCCTGCCTGATGCCGGTCCAGGAACTGGACGTCAGCGGACGCGGCCTCTTCCTCGTCGACAAGCTGTCCGACCGCTGGGGGTCGACCTGCTGCCGCGCGGCAAGACGACCTGGTTCGAGATCCGCGTCGTGGACCGCTGAGGGCGTCCCCCGCCCGCCGGCATCTCCCGCGGGCGTGAACGGAGTTCGCCAACACGCCGCCTACGGGTGACGGTCCACGCCCCGCGCCCGCGCACCCGTGATCGTACTCGGCATGATCACCACTCGTCTGCGGCGGCGGGCCGCTGCCGCCGCCCTCTCCCTCGCGGCCGTCCTCACCACCTCGGCCGCCACCCTCACCGAGACCACGGCCCCGCCAAGGCCCTCGCCCCGCCTGCCCCACCTTCGACGACAAGCTCACGGCCGCCGCCGACCGCCGCGCCGACCTCGGCCGCATCACCCCGAGCCGGTCTGGCGGACCACCTGCGGCACCCTGTACCGCAGTGACGGACGGGCCCCGCCGTCGTCTTCGAGCAGGGCTTCCACCCCAAGGACGTGACCGGCGGCCAGTACGACCTGGAGAAGTACGTCCTGGTCAACCAGGCGTCGCCCTACGTGTCGACCACCTACGACCACGACCTGTACAAGAAGTGGTGGAAGGCGGGCTACAACTACTACATCGACGCCCCGGCGGCATCGACGTCAACAAGACCATCGGCGACTCCCACAAGTACGCCGACCAGCAGGAGGTCGCCTTCCCGGCGGCATCGACCGGAAGTACATCATCGGCGTCTGCCCGGTCGACAAGCAGACCAAGGTCGAGATCATGAGCGAGTGCGAGAGCAACCCGCACTACAAGCCCTGGCACTGATCCGCCGGGTGCCCCGCCCGGACCCTCCTACCGAGGGCCGAGCAGCACCTCCGACCCCACCGGCAGATACCCGGCAGCCCGGAACGCCCGCAGACTGCGGGCGTTCCCGCCGCCACCTGGGCCCACACCGGCTCGCCCCCGCTCAGCTGCCGCGCCGCCGTCGCCAGGGCACGCCCCAGCCCCCGGTGCCGTACGTCCTCCGCCACCTCGACCGCGACCTCCAGCCGCCCGCCGATCCCGCGCCCCAGCACCAGGACGCCGCCGTCCGCCGTCCACACCCGCACGTCGTCGCGGCGCCGCCGCGAGCCGGCCACCCGCGGATGACCGGCGTCCCCGATCTCCTTCAGGGCGACCGGCGGCTCCCCCTCCAGCGGGCCCGCCACCGTCATCACGTCGACCGTGTCGCAGCGGCGCCCGGTCCGGTCCATGAACGCCGCCAGGAACCGCGGGTTCATCGTCGCGGCGAGGGGATCGCACTCCAGTCCGCGCAGCGTCGCGTGCACCCACGCGGGATCCTCGTCCGTGAACACCACCGAGTGCGCGGTGAAGGCCAGCACCCCGGCGTTCCGCTCGCAGCACTGCGGCACCACGGTGGTGGTGCCGTCCGCCGGCGGGAACACCCCGCGTGCCGCCGCCTCGAGGACATCCCGCAGCGTCTTTGTCACCCTGGCCTCCAAACCCCTGCCGCCCGCCCGCGCGCCCGGCCGTACCGTTAGTCTGACCTGCGTCAGTAGGACGATCACAGCACGAAATGAGGGGCGGATCGGTGGCGAACATCGAGGAAGCACGCCGGCAGTTCGACCGGATCGACGCCGATGGCGACGGCTACATCACTCCGGCGGAGTTCAAGACGGCCCTCGCCCAGGGCGGCGACTGGAACGTCACCGAGTCCGTCGCGGAGGCCATCATCAACAGCCGCGACCTCGACGGCGACAAGCTGCTGTCGTTCGACGAGTTCTGGGCGTTCCTGAACAAGTGACGCCCTCCTGAGCGCGCCGACGCTCGCGGGGCGCCGCTCAGGCGCCCCCGGCCCACCGGCGCAGCGCCGCCCGGTCGGCGAAGTCGGCCACGTTCTTGTCCAGCGGGTCGTCGGTGTACTGGTGGAACCGCCACCTGGCCTTGATGCGGGGCTTGCCGGCCGTCACGTAGTCGGCGATCCACAGGCCGTCCCCGGCGTACGACGTCGTGTCGACGTTGAGCCAGAAGTTCCTGTTGCAGTAGAGGATCACCCGGTTGTCCGGGCGCAGCTCCTTCAGCTTGCGGATGAAGCGGTCCTTCTCGGCGTTGGTGGCGTGGGTGCCCGCGCCGGTGGTCTCCCAGTCGACGGCGAGGATGTCGCCCCTGCGGTCCGGGGCCTTGGCGAGGAAGTACTCGGCCTGGGCGGTGAGGTTGCCGGGCCACAGGAAGTGGTAGAAGCCGACGACCAGGCCGGCGTCGCGGGCCCGCTCGGTCTGCGCGGCCAGCTTGGGGTTGACGTACGAACGGCCCTCCGTCGCCTTGACGAAGACGAAGGAGAGGCCGTCGGTGCCGTAGGTGGCGGACTGGTAGGCGCTCACGTCGATGCCGCGCAGCATGGGACTCCCTGGGGGCCTGTGGGGGTCAAGTGCCCTGGGGCGGGAGTTGTTGTTATGCCCGCCGGCCGGCCGCCGTAAGCGCTTGCGCCGCGTCCCGCGCCCGGCGGCGGGTCAGCACTCGATGATGTTGACCGCCAGTCCGCCGCGTGCCGTCTCCTTGTACTTCACCGACATGTCGGCGCCGGTGTCCTTCATGGTCTTGATGACCTTGTCGAGGGACACCTTGTGGCTGCCGTCACCGCGCAGCGCCATCCGGGCCGCGGTGACCGCCTTGACCGCGGCCATGCCGTTGCGTTCGATGCACGGGATCTGGACGAGGCCGCCGACCGGGTCGCAGGTCAGGCCGAGGTTGTGCTCCATGCCGATCTCGGCGGCGTTCTCCACCTGCTCCGGCGAGCCGCCCATCACCTCCGCCAGCGCCCCGCCGCCATCGAGCAGGCGGAGCCGACCTCGCCCTGGCAGCCGACCTCGGCGCCGGAGATGGAGGCGTTCTCCTTGAAGAGCATGCCGATGGCGCCCGCGGCGAGCAGGAAGCGGACCACGCCCTCCTCGTCGGCGCCGGGCACGAAGTTCATGTAGTAGTGCAGGACGGCCGGGATGATGCCGGCGGCGCCGTTGGTGGGGCGGTGACGACCCGGCCGCCGGCGGCGTTCTCCTCGTTCACGGCCATCGCGTAGAGGGTGATCCACTCCATGGCGAGGGCCTGCGGGTCGCCCTCGGAGCGCAGCTTGCGCGCGGTGTTCGCGGCGCGGCGGCGGACCTTCAGGCCGCCGGGCAGGATGCCCTCGCGGGACATGCCGCGGCTGACGCACTCCCGCATGACCCGCCAGATCTCCAGCAGTCCGGTGCGGATCTCGTCCTCGGTGCGCCAGGCGCGCTCGTTCTCCAGCATCAGCGCGGAGATCGACAGGCCCGTCTCCCGGGTGAGGCGCAGCAGCTCGTCGCCCGTGCGGAAGGGTACTTCAGCACCGTGTCGTCGAGCTTGATGCGGTCGGCTCCGACCGCGTCCTCGTCGACGACGAAGCCGCCGCCGACCGAGTAGTACGTCTTGGACAGCAGCTCGGTGCCCTGTGCGTCGTACGCCCACAGGGTCATGCCGTTGGCGTGGTAAGGGAGGGTCTTGCGGCGGTGCAGGACCAGGTCGTCGTCGAAGGAGAACGGGATCCCGTGCTCGCCGAGGAGCGTGAGCCGGCCCTCGTTCCGGATCGTCTCGACGCGGTCGTCGGCCGTCTCCACGTCGACCGTGCGGGCGAGTCGCCCTCCAGGCCGAGCAGCACCGCCTTGGGGGTGCCGTGGCCGTGGCCCGTGGCGCCGAGGGAGCCGTACAGCTCGGCCCGGATCCTCGCGGCCGAGGTCAGCAGTTCCTCGTTGCGCAGCCGCCGGGCGAACATGCGGGCCGCGCGCATCGGGCCGACCGTGTGGGAGCTGGACGGGCCGATGCCGATCGAGAACAGGTCGAAGACCGAGATGGCCACGGTGACTCCTCGAGACGGGGTGGTGCGGAGGGCGGTGCGGGCGCCGGCGCCCGCTCGTGACGGGCCGGCGCCCCGGCAGCCGGTGTGGGTTACTTGTTCAGACCCGGGTACAGCGGGTGCTTGTCGGCCAGGGCCTTCACCCGGGCCTTGAGGGCCTCGGCGTCGTAGGACGGCTTCAGCGCCTCGGCGATCACGTCCGCGACCTCGGCGAAGTCCTCGGCCTGGAAGCCGCGGGTCGCCAGGGCCGGCGTACCGATGCGCAGACCGGAGGTCACCATCGGCGGACGCGGGTCGTTCGGGACGGCGTTGCGGTTGACCGTGATGCCGACCTCGTGGAGGCGGTCCTCGGCCTGCTGGCCGTCCAGCTCCGAGTCGCGCAGGTCGACCAGGACCAGGTGGACGTCCGTGCCGCCGGTCAGGACGGAGACGCCAGCGGCCTTCGCGTCGTCCCGCACCAGGCGCTCGGCCAGGATGCGGGCTCCCTCCAGCGTACGACGCTGGCGCTCGGCGAACTCCTCGCTCGCCGCCACCTTGAAGGCGACCGCCTTCGCGGCGACCACGTGCTCCAGCGGGCCACCCTGCTGACCGGGGAAGACGGCGGAGTTGATCTTCTTGGCGAGTTCGGCCGTGCTGAGGATCACACCGCCGCGGGGCCGCCCAGCGTCTTGTGGGTGGTGGTCGTCACGACGTGGGCGTGCGGCACCGGGTTGGGGTGCAGGCCCGCGGCGACCAGGCCGGCGAAGTGGGCCATGTCGACCATGAGGTAGGCGCCGACCTCGTCGGCGATGCGGCGGAACTCGGCGAAGTCCAGCTGCCGCGGGTAGGCCGACCAGCCGGCGACGATCAGCTTCGGCCGGGACTCCTTGGCCAGCCGCTCGACCTCGGCCATGTCGACCAGGCCGTCGTCGCCGACGTGGTAGGCGACGACGTCGTACAGCTTGCCGGAGAAGTTGATCTTCATGCCGTGGGTCAGGTGCCCGCCGTGGGCGAGGTTCAGACCCATGATCGTGTCGCCCGGCTTGAGCAGCGCGAACATCGCGGCCGCGTTGGCCTGGGCGCCGGAGTGCGGCTGTACGTTGGCGTGCTCGGCGCCGAACAGGGCCTTGATCCGGTCGATGGCGATCTGCTCGACCACGTCGACGTGCTCGCAGCCGCCGTAGTAGCGGCGGCCGGGTAGCCCTCGGCGTACTTGTTGGTCAGGACCGAGCCCTGGGCCTCCATCACCGCGACGGGCGCGAAGTTCTCGGAGGCGATCATCTCCAGGGTGGACTGCTGGCGGCGCAGCTCGGCGTCGACGGCGGCGGCGACGTCCGGGTCGAGCTCGTGCAGGGGGTGTTCAGGACAGACATCGGCGGGGCTCCTCAGCCGGCGGCGTAGGCGGTGTACTCGTCGGCGGAGAGCAGGTCGGCCGGCTCCTCCGTCACGCGCACCTTGAACAGCCAGCCGCCCTCGAAGGGGCGGAGTTCACGAGGGACGGGTCGTTGACGACGTCCTCGTTGACCTCGGTGATCTCACCGGAGACGGGGAGTACAGGTCGGAGACGGACTTGGTCGACTCCAGCTCGCCGCAGGTCTCGCCCGCGGAGACGGTGTCGCCGACCTCGGGAGCTGGACGAAGACGACGTCACCGAGCGCGTTGGCCGCGTGCTCCGTGATGCCGACCGTCGAGACGCCGTCCTCGGCGGCCGACAGCCACTCGTGCTCCTTGCTGTAGCGCAGCTGCTGGGGGTTGCTCATGGCCTGAATTCTCCTGTACGGGGGTGACTGCTGATGACGGGGGACTGCTGACACCGCTGGTGAGCAGGCAGGACACGTGCGGGCGGCGAGGGAGGTCCGTACGCCGGTACCCCTCGTGCCCCAGTGTCTACTTCTGGCGCTTGTAGAACGGCAGCGCCACGACCTCGTACGGCTCGTGGCTGCCCCGGATGTCCACGCCCACGCCGGGCGTGCCCGGTGCCGCGTGCGCGGCGTCGACGTACGCCATCGCGATCGGCTTGCCCAGCGTCGGCGACGGGGCGCCGGAGGTGACCTCGCCGATCACCTCGCCGCCGGCCACGACCGGGTACCCGGCGCGCGGCACCCGGCGGCCCTCGGCGATCAGGCCGACCAGGACCCGGGGCGGCTCGGCGGCGGCGCGCTCGGCGGCCTCGGCCAGCGCGGCCCGGCCGACGAAGTCGCCCTCCTTCTCGAACTTCACCACCCGGCCGAGACCGGCGTCGAACGGCGTCAGGGAGGTGGTCAGCTCGTGCCCGTACAGCGGCATGCCCGCCTCCAGGCGCAGCGTGTCCCGGCAGGACAGGCCGCAGGGGACCAGGCCGGCGGCCTCGCCGGCCTCGGTCAGCGCCTGCCACAGCCCGACGGCGTGCTCGGGCTTCACGAACAGCTCGAAGCCGTCCTCGCCGGTGTAGCCGGTGCGGGCGATCAGCGCGGGGACGCCGGCGACGGTGCCGGGCAGGCCCGCGTAGTACTTCAGGCCGTCCAGGTCGGCGTCGGTCAGGCTCTTGAGGATGCCCGGCGACTCGGGGCCCTGCACGGCGAGCAGCGCGTACGCGTCCCGGTCGTCGCGGACCTCGGCGTCGAAGCCGGCGGCGCGCTCGGTCAGCGCGTCCAGGACCACCTGGGCGTTGGAGGCGTTGGCGACCACCATGTACTCGGTGTCGGCCAGCCGGTAGACGATCAGGTCGTCCAGGATGCCGCCGTCCTCGCGGCAGATCATGGTGTAGCGGGCGCGGCCGGGCTTGACGCCGCCGATGTTGCCGACGAGCGCGTAGTCCAGCAGCGCGGCGGCCCCGGGCCGGTGACGGTGATCTCGCCCATGTGCGAGAGGTCGAAGAGGCCGGCCCGGGTGCGCACGGCGGTGTGCTCGTCGCGCTCGGAGCCGTAGCGCAGGGGCATGTCCCAGCCGGCGAAGTCGGTCATCGTCGCGCCGAGCGATCGATGCACGGCATCGAGCGCGGTGCGGCGGAGTGCGGAACTGCTCATCGGTCGGTCGTCTCCCAGGGCATGACGCGAAACGGGCGAGGTGGATCCTCCCCATCTGTCATCGGAACCTGAGAGGTTCGCCATGACCGCCGTCGGCACGGCGATCAGGACTTGCACCTTGGGTGGAGCCGCCGTCGACGGCGGCCCGCTTTTCAGATGTGCCTCGCCCGCGCGGTAACGGGGCCTGAGAGATTCAAGGGAGGGACTTGCTCCTTCGGCGCCCCAGCCGAGTACGGCGACTGGCTGGGAACTCTCCCGCGCGGATTCAAACGGCCGGTATGCAGTTGGCGCGCACATCATTGCACGCATCCTCCGCTCGTGGCAGAGCAAGCTCTTTGTGACCGGGTTGTGGCAGCACGCACACGAAAGCGCGAGACTCCCGCATTACCTTCTCTTTACACTCGACGGGGACGGGAACTCGTGAACCGCCCCAGGGGAGGACGATCACGGTGAACAGGACCACGGCGTACGCCACGACCTCGGGCGTCGCGCTGCCCAAGCAGCACGCCGCCCCGGCCCGCCAGGCGTGTGCCGGCCGGCCCGCACCCGTCGTCCGCGACCTGCGGGACAGGGCGGGCCGCAGCCCCGCGCGCTGCTCTTCGGGCCCGGCGACGTCGTCGTCGTCACCGGCCTGCCCGGCAGCGGCAAGTCCACGCTGATGCGGCGCACGGTTCCGGGGACGCGCATCGACTCCCAGGACACCCGCGACCGCTGGGACCGCCGCATGCCGCGCTTCCTGCCGTACGCGGTCTACCGGCCGCTGGTCCGGCTCGCCCACTACACCGGGCTGCGCCGCGCACTGCGCGCGGGCCGGGGCGTCGTCGTGCACGACTGCGGCACCCAGGCCTGGGTGCGGGCCTGGCTGGCCCGCGAGGCCCGCCGCCGGGGCACCGGCCTGCATCTGGTGCTGCTCGACGTCAGTGCCGAGGAGGCGCTGGCCGGACAGCGCGAGCGCGGCCGGGGCGTCTCCCGCTACGCGTTCCGGCGGCACCGCGCGGCCATGACCCGGCTGCTGCGCTCCGCCGCCCGCGGCAGCCTGCCGCGGGGCTGCGCCTCGGCGGTCCTGCTCGACCGGGCGGCGGCGGACGCGCTGCGCCGGATCGGCTTCACCGGCTGACGGCGCCCGGGGCGGCCCGCCCGAGCCCGGCGGGGTTAGCCTTCTTTCCGCCACAGCAGCGGTTCGACCAGGCGGTAGGAACAGATGGACTTCCCAGCGGGCCCCCCGGACTTCCCGGCACAGGCGCATCCCCATCCGCACGGCGGATGGCCGGGCAACGAGCTGGAGGAGGTGCTGTCGGCCGCCCTCGGCGTGCCGTCGGCCGGCGGCCGGATCGTCGAGGTCCTCGGCCGCAGCTTCGTCTGGGTGCCGCTGCCGTCCGGCGGCGGCCCGCACAGCGGGCCCCTCGACCTGCCCACGCTGGAGATCGAGGGCCAGGCGTACGTGCCGGTGTTCAGCTCCGAGGAGCAGTTCCGGCAGGTGGCCGGGGCGCACATGGCGTACACCGTCGCCCCCGCCGTGGAGTTCGCCCGGGGACTGCCGCCGCAGGTCGGCATCATCGTGAACCCCGAGGGCGTCGTCGGCATACCCCTGCCGCCGCCCGCCGTGGCCGAACTGTGCCGGGCCGGCCGCACCCCGCTGGACGGCCCCGCGAGCGGCGGCCGGGTCCGGCTCTTCGAACCCGACTGGCAGGACGACCCGGTCGACTTCCTCTCCGCCGCCTCCGCCGAGTTCGACGCCGTCGGCGTGGTGCGCACCGCCCGCCGCTGCCTCGCCGCGATCGAGACCGCCGACCCGGTCCTGTTCGTCGGCGTCGAGCTGACCCACTGGGAGGGCGACGCCCGCGCCCTGCCGCTCGAGGCCCTGGGCCGCGCCCTGGCCAAGGCCCCGCGCGGTGGCCGGTCAACCTGGTCCTCCTGGAGGCGGCCCAGGACCCGGTGTGCACCTGGATGCGGGACCGGGTGCGCCCCTTCTACGAACGGGGCCTGTGACCTCCGGTGAAGGGAGGCCGCAACTCCGGCGCCGGGGGCCCGTGGACTTCGGCGGAGGAGCCCGTGGACCAAGGAGCCCGTGGACTTCGGCGGAGGAGCCTGTGAACTTCGGCGAAGGCAGCCCCGGAACGTCCTCCTCACCCGTACCGCCGCGCACCGCCGACCTCCGGGCTCCAGGGCGCCCCCGGTCCCCGGAGCCTTAAGCTGGTCCCATCACCGGGGAACCTCCAGAAGGGGCGATACACGTGAGCGCCAGCGGCACCGCGACCGGACAGGTCGAGCACATGCTGCGCCAGGTGACGCCCGGGCGCTACGACGCCTACGAGGCGCTCCTGCGCGCGCTCGCCACCCCCGCCTCCGGCCAGGTCTGGATGCTGCTGTGGCACGGCCAGGCCGGTTCCCCGGACGCCCAGTACGGGAGCATGGAGGTCGGCGGCTTCGGCTACGCGCCCTGCGTCACCTCCGCCCAGGAGCTGTCGGCCAGCGGCTGGAACCGCTCGTACGAGGTCGTCGACGGCCTGGAAGTGGCCCGCGCCCTGTACCCCGAGCGCTACGGCCTGTGGCTCAACCCGCACGCCCCGGCGGCGGCGTCGGCATCCCCTGGCTCGACCTGCGCCGCATCGCCACCGGCCTGGACCGCCAGCCCGCGGGCCCCCTGCGGCTGTCCGAACCGGCCATCGAGATCCCCCAGTTCTACGCCCTGCTCACGCAGAACGCCCACCGCACCCCGGCCGTCCGCTCGCTGCGCCGCGCCTGGGTGCAGCCGGCCCTCGGGGCGCCCTACCTCGCCATCGGCCTGGACGTGTACGACACCTCCCCGCCGTCCCTGGACGCGGTGCGCGCGATGATGCAGCAGTCCGTCGGCGCGGTCCCGGACGGGCTGCCGGTGTCCACGGTGGCGATGTCCGACGCCTTCGACCCGGTCGCCATGTGGCTGCGGGCCAACGCCCGCCCCTTCTACGACCGCGAGGCGCACGCCGCCGCCCCGGCCGGCGGCTACGGATACCCGCCGGCGCCCGGACACCGGCCCGGCACGGCCGCTCCGCACGCCTACTGACGCTGCGCACGCCTGCTGACGCCCCGCACGCCTGCCGAGCGGACCGGCCCTGCGGGCCCCTCCCGGCCGCGGATGCCCCGACCTGCGAACGTACCGCCGTGTCAGGCGAGTTGAGCGCCCGCACCCCCGATGTACCGGAAGCATCCGATTTATCGAGTGTTCAGATCTCAGCTAGGTATCACCGCTATCCGGACTGTTCTCCGGGACGTGTCCCGTCTGTAGTGTTCAGGCGGTCAACAGTGCATTCCCTTCAGCGGAACCCGGAGTGGCCTCCCTATGCGCATATCCAGATCCCGCGCCGCCAGGGCGATCACGGCCGCGTTGGCGGTCGGCCTGATCGCCACCGGCTGTGCCAGTGAACGTGACAAGGAAGACTCGAAGGGCGACAAGGACACGTTCGTGTTCGGCGCCCCGGGCGACCCCGCCTCACTGGACCCGGCCCTTGCGAGCGATGGCGAGACCTTCCGGGTCACCCGCCAGGCCTTCGAGGCGCTGATCGAGCACGAGCCCGGCGGCACCAAGCTCGTCGGCGGTCTCGCCGAGAGCTGGGAGAGCAACGACAAGGGCACGGTCTGGACCTTCAACCTCCGCAAGGGCGTGAAGTTCCACGACGGCGAGACGTTCAACGCCGCGGCCGTGTGCGCCAACTACGACCACTGGTTCAACTGGACGGGCACCTACCAGTCCAGCGCGGTGTCGTACTACTGGCAGAAGATCATGGGTGGCTTCGCCAAGAACGAGGACAAGGAGACGCCGGAGGCGAACTACAAGTCCTGCACCGCGAAGGACGAGCACACCGCCGTCATCGAGGTCAAGAAGCCCTCCGCGAACCTGCCCGGCGGTTTCTCGCTGCAGGCCCTGGCCATCCACTCGCCGAAGGCCATCAAGGAGTACGAGAAGCAGGAGGCGTCCGAGAGCGGCGACGCCATCACGTACCCCAAGTACAGCCAGGAGGCCGGTCTCGTCGCCGGCACCGGCCCGTACAAGATCTCGAAGTGGAACAAGGGCAACAAGGAAGTCACCCTCACCCGCTTCGACGACTACTGGGGCGAGGAGAAGGCCAAGGTGAAGAACCTGGTCTTCCGCACCATCGACACCGAGGACGGCCGCCGCCAGGCGCTCCAGGCCGGTGACATCGACGGCTACGACCTGGTCGCGCCGGCCGACGTCAAGACGCTGGAGAACGAGGGCTTCCAGGTCCCGACCCGTGGCGTCTTCAACCTCCTCTACCTCGGCATGACGCAGGAGAAGGCCCCCGCGCTGAAGAAGAAGGAGGTCCGCCAGGCGATCGCGCACGCACTCGACCGCGAGAACCTGGTCAAGACCCAGCTGCCCGAGGGCGGCAAGGTGGCCACGCAGTTCATGCCGGACACCGTCGCGGGCTACTCGGAGAACGTGAAGAAGTACCCCTTCGACACGGCCAAGGCCAAGCAGCTCCTCGCGGACGCCGGGGAGAGCGGCCTCAAGATCGACTTCTGCTACCCGACCGAGGTCACCCGCCCGTACATGCCTGCCCCGCAGGACCTGTTCGAGCTGATGAAGGCCGACCTGGAGAAGGCCGGCATCAAGGTCAACCCCAAGCCCATGAAGTGGACTCCGGACTACGTGGACGCCACCGAGGCGGGTGCCTGCCCGCTGTACATGCTGGGCTGGACCGGTGACTTCAACGACGGCTACAACTTCATCGGCACCTGGTTCGCCCACTACGACAAGGCGTGGGGCTTCAAGAACGACAAGGTCTTCGACGCGGTGAACGCCGGCTCGCAGTTCGCCGACCCCGCCAAGCGCACCGACGCCTACAAGGCGGCCAACGAGGCCATCATGGACTACCTGCCGGGTGTCCCGATCTCCTCGTCCCCGCCGGCCATCGCGTTCGGCAAGGACGTCAACCCGCCGAAGGTCTCCCCGCTGACGCAGGAGAACTTCGCGGAAGTCTCCTTCAAGTAAGCGGAAAGACAGGCATCACCCACGGGTCCGTTCGGCTGCTGCACTCGGCGGCCGGGCGGACCCGTTCATGAAGGCACACTCGTAAGAAAGGGGCATGCGGGGTGTTGCGTCTCGTCGTACGACGACTGCTCCAACTCATTCCCACCCTGCTCGGCCTGTCGGTTCTGCTGTTCATCTGGCTCAACCGACTGCCCGGCGGACCCGCCTCAGCGATCCTGGGGAGAAGGCCACCGCGGCCGAAGTGGCACGCATCAACCGTGCCCTGGGGCTCGACGAGCCCCTGTACGTCCAGTACTGGCGCTTCCTGAAGCGCATCGCCGAACTCGACCTGGGCACCTCGACGCAGACCGGGCAGCCGGTCTGGGACGAGTTCACCCTGCGGTTCCCGGCCACCGTCGAACTGTCCGTCACCGCGATGATCATCGCCATCGCGGTCGGCGTCCCGCTGGGCTACTTCGCCGCCCGCAAGCGGGGCGGCTGGCTCGACGTCACGGCCGTCTCCGGATCCCTGGTCGGCATCTGCATCCCGGTCTTCTTCCTGGCGCTCATCCTCAAGGGCGTCTTCGCCGTCCAGCTGGGCATCTTCCCCAGCTACGGCCGGCAGGACACCGGCATCGACGCCACCGACGTCACCGGCTTCGCCGTCCTGGACGGCATCCTCACCGGGGAGTTCGACGCGTCCTGGGACGCGATCACCCACCTGGTGCTGCCCGCCGTCACCCTGGCGTCCATCCCGCTCGCCGTCATCGTGCGCATGACCCGCGCCAGCGTCCTGGAGGTGCTGGGCGAGGACTACGTCCGCACCGCCGAGTCCAAGGGCCTGCGGCGGCGCGTGGTGCGCGAGCGGCACGTGCTGCGCAACGCCATGCTGCCGGTGGTCACCGCGGTCGGCCTGCTGACCGGATCGCTGCTGTCGGGAGCCGTCCTGACCGAGTCCGTCTTCTCCTTCGGCGGCATCGGCTCCTTCATCCGGACCGCGATCGACGGACGCGACTACCCGGTGCTGGTCGGCTTCATCATGTTCATCGCGATCACGTACGTCCTGATCAACCTGCTGGTGGACGTGGCGTACAGCCTCATCGACCCGAGAGTGCGGGTGCACTGACGTGAGCACCACAAAGACCGAGAAGATCCAGCGCCTCGCGGAGCTCACCGCCCAGCAGGAGACCACGACCGGCGCCAGCCTGTGGCGGGAGGCGTTCCGCCGGCTGAAGTCCAGCAAGATGGCGATCATCGGCGCCTGCATCATCGGCGTCTTCGTGATCCTCGCCGTCATCGGCCCCTGGATCGCCCCCCACTCGCCGACCACCCAGGCCTGGCGCGGGAGGTCCTGGTGAACCAGGGCAAGTTCGTCGGCCCGCGCGCCGAGAACTGGCTCGGCCTGGACCACCTGGGCCGGGACATGTTCTCCCGGATGCTGGTCGGCGCCCGGCAGACCCTGCTCGTCGGTGTCGTCGCGACCCTGATCGGCCTCGTCGTCGGCTTCCTGATCGGCGGCCTCTCGGGCGCCGCGGCCACCCTGGGCGGCGAGCCGGGCAAGCGCCTGGACTCCCTCATCATGCGGGTCACCGACATGATGCTGGCGCTGCCCTCCCTGCTGCTGGCCGTGTCCGTCGCCGCCGTCATGGGCCAGTCCCTGACCACGGTGATGATCGCCGTCGGTGTCGTCCAGGTGCCGATCTTCGCCCGCCTGCTGCGCGGCTCGATGCTCGCGCAAGGAGGCACCGACTACGTCCTGGCCGCCCGCGCCCTCGGCGTCCGCCGGCGCCGCATCGTCGTCACGCAGATCATGCCGAACTCGCTGAGCCCGGTGATCGTCCAGGCGACGCTCTCCCTGGCCACCGCGATCATCGAGGCCGCCGCCCTGTCCTACCTGGGCCTCGGCAACCCCGACCCGGCGGTTCCCGAGTGGGGCGTCATGCTCTCCCAGGCGCAGCGCTTCTTCGACAACGCGCCGCTGATGGCGGTCTACCCGGCGGTCGGCATCATCATCACCGCCCTCGGCTTCACCCTGCTCGGCGAGGCCATGCGGGAAGCCCTCGACCCGAAGCTGCGAGGCTGAACCACCATGCCACTTCTCTCAGTCGACGAACTGACCGTCACCTTCGGCGGACAGCACGGCCGCAAGGAGTCCCGCGCGGTCGACGGCGTCTCCTTCTCCGTCGACCAGGGCCAGGTCGTGGGGCTGGTCGGCGAGTCGGGCTGCGGCAAGTCCGTCACGTCGCTGGCGCTGATGGGCCTGCTGCCCCGCAAGGGCGTCACCGTCGGCGGCCGGGCCGAGTTCGACGGCACGGACCTGCTCACCCTGAGCCCCAGGGCCCTGCGCGACCTGCGCGGCAGCCGCATGGCCATGATCTTCCAGGACCCGCTGTCCTCCCTGAACCCGGTCATCCCATCGGCCTGCAGGTCACCGAGATCCTCCAGCGCCACCGGGGCATGAAGGGCGAGGCCGCCCGCAAGGAGGCGGCCCACCTCCTGGACCGGGTCGGCATCCCCGACCCCACCCGGCGGCTCAAGGAGTACCCGCACCAGATGTCCGGCGGCATGCGCCAGCGCGCGCTGATCGCCATGGCGGTGGCCTGCGCCCCGAAGCTGCTGATCGCCGACGAGCCCACCACGGCGCTCGACGTGACGATCCAGGCGCAGATCCTGGAACTGCTCAAGGAACTGGTCGACCAGGAGGGCACCGCCCTGCTGATGATCACCCACGACCTGGGCGTGGTCGCCGGCCTGTGCGACCAGGTCAACGTCCTGTACGCGGGCAAGGTCGTGGAGTCGGCCGGGCGCCGGGAGCTGTTCGCCCACCCCACCCACCCGTACGCGCACGGCCTGCTGGGCTCCATCCCGCGCCTGGACGCGCCGCGCGGCGAGCCGCTCACCCCGGTGCGCGGCTCCATCAACGACCGGATCGCCTGGGCCGACGGCTGCGCCTTCGCCCCCGCTGCGACCGCTACGAGGTGGACTGCCTGACCGGCACGCCCGCGCTGACCGAGCCGCGCGCGGCCGGGCACCAGGTGCGGTGCGTCCACCCCGTACTCGACGACGCCCGGGCCGAGGAGGTCCCCGCATGAGCCTGCTCGAACTGGACGGAGTGAAGGTCCACTTCCCGGTCAAGAAGGGCATCTTCTACGACCGCACGGTCGGTCACGTCCACGCCGTCGACGGCGTCTCGCTCAAGGTCGAGGCGGGCCAGACCTACGGCCTGGTCGGCGAGTCGGGCTGCGGCAAGACGACCCTCGGACGGGCCGTGCTGCGCCTGGTGGACATCACCGAGGGCGAGGTCGTCCTCGACGGCACCGACCTGGCGAAGCTGCCCGACGAGGAGATGCGCCGCTTCCGGCGCCGCCTCCAGATGGTCTTCCAGGATCCGCTGGGCTCGCTCAACCCGCGGCAGAACATCGAGTCGATCCTCACCGAGGGCATGCTCGCCCACGGCATCGGCGCCAGCCAGGAGGAGCGCCGCGAGAAGATCAAGGCGATCCTGGCCAAGGTCGGGCTGCCCGCCAACGCCCTGTCGCGCTACCCGCACGAGTTCTCCGGTGGTCAGCGCCAGCGCATCGGCATCGCCCGCGCCCTGGTGCTGGAACCCGACGTGATCATCTGCGACGAGCCGGTCTCCGCGCTGGACGTGTCCATCCAGGCCCAGGTGATCAACCTGCTGGAGGAACTCCAGGAGGAGCTGGGCCTGACGTACGTCGTCATCGCCCACGACCTCGCCGTGGTCCGGCACATCTCCGACGTGATCGGGGTGATGTACCTCGGCGCCCTGGTCGAGGAGGCGCCGAGCGACGCCCTCTACGCCGAGCCGCGGCACCCGTACACCAAGGCCCTGATGTCGGCCGTGCCGGTGCCGGACCCGGACGTCGAGGACCGGCGCGAGCGCATCCTGCTCACCGGCGACCTGCCCTCACCGGCCAACCCGCCCACGGGGTGCCGGTTCCACACCCGCTGCCCGTGGGTGCAGGACACGCTCTGCGCGACCGAGCGGCCCGAGCTGACCGACATCGGCGGCGGGCACCGGGTGGCCTGCCACTACGCGGCCGAGATCGCGGCGGGCACGGTGCGGCGGACCACCGGCGAGGTGGTGTCCGCCGCGCGCGAGAACGTGGCGGACCACGCGCCGGCCGGGGAGACGCCCGGGGGTCCGGAGCCGGTGAAGGTACCGGAGCAGCCGGGCTCGCCCGAGAAGACGGACGAGGCCGATGAGGCCCCGGAGGCCGAGAAGGCGTCGGAGGTCGAAGAAGCGTCGGAGGACGTGAAGGCGTCGGAGGCCGAGAAGGCGTCGGAGGCCGAGAAGGCGTCGGAGGCCGAGAAGGCGTCGGAGGTCGATGAGGCCCCGGAGGCCGAGAAGGCCGAGAAGACGTCGTAGGGACGGCGGCGTCGGCGCGCCGGGCCCCGCCCGCTCCGTGCGGCGGGGGCCCGGCGCTGGGCGAGTATGGAGGGGTGCTCCAGGAACTCTTCACGCCGTCCGTCCAGCACACCCTGGACCTGGTCGGCATCTTCGTCTTCGCGATCTCCGGCGCGCTGCTGGCCGTCCGCAAGAACTTCGACGTGTTCGGCATCGCGGTCCTCGCCGAGGTCACCGCGCTCGGCGGTGGGCTCTTCCGGGACCTGGTCATCGGCGCCGTGCCGCCCGCGGCCTTCACCGACCTGGGGTACTTCGTCACACCGCTGCTCGCCGCGCTCCTGGTGGTCTTCCTGCACCCGCACGTGGAGCGCATCCAGGCCGGCGTGAACGTCTTCGACGCGGCCGGCCTGGGCCTGTTCTGCGTCGCCGGGACCACGAAGGCCTACGAGTACGGGCTCGGCCTGACGGCGTCGGCCTGCCTGGGCCTGGCGACCGCGGTGGGCGGCGGTGTGCTGCGCGACGTGCTCGCCAACGAGGTGCCGTCGCTGCTGCGCTGGGACCGCGACCTGTACGCCGTCCCGGCCATCGTCGGCGCCGCCATGATCGCCCTGTGCATCCGTTACGACGCCCTCACCCCGTTCACCAGCGCACTGGCGGCCGCGACCGCCTTCGTCCTGCGGCTGCTGGCGATGCGCTTCCACTGGCGGGCGCCGCGCGCGTGGAACCGGCGGTCGACGGTGACGGAAGGGGAGTGAGCGGCCTCATGGGCCGGCCGCCGCCAAAAGCTACCGCTTAGTAGTCCCTTGTTGTACCGTTCAGCCATGCCAGAAGCAGCCTCCGCCCCGGCCACCCGGGCCGTCGTCGGCGACAGCGAGTTCGACCGGGACACGGCCGTGACCCGGCGCGCGCCCGGCGTCTACGACATCGACCTCTCCGCCGGCTGGACGATCATCAACGCCGTCAACGGCGGCTATCTGCTGGCCGTGCTGGGGCGCGCCCTCGCCGACGCCCTCCCGCACCCCGACCCGTTCACCGTCTCGGCGCACTACCTGACGGCCTCGCAGCCGGGCCCCGCGGTGATCCGCACCGAGACCGTGCGCACCGGCCGCACCCTCTCCACCGGCCAGGCCTCCCTCTTCCAGTACGACGAGCAGGGCGCCGAGGTCGAGCGGATCCGCGTCCTCGCCTCCTACGGCGACCTGGACGCGCTGCCGGACGACGTGCGCACCGCGGCCGAGCCGCCCGCCCTCCCGCCGATCGAGCAGTGCTTCGGCGCCGGTGACGGCCCGGCCCCGGTCTCCGGCAGCTCCGCCATCGCCGACCGGCTGATGCTCAAGCTGGACCCGGCCACGCTGGGCTGGGCCCTGGGCCGGCCGTCCGGCAAGGGGGAGATGCGGGGGTGGTTCGGGCTGGCCGACGGCCGGGACGCCGATCCGCTGTCGCTGCTGCTGGCCGTGGACGCGCTGCCGCCCACCGCCTTCGAGCTGGGCCTGACCGGATGGGTGCCCACCGTCGAGCTGACCGTGCACGTGCGCTGCCGCCCGGCGCCCGGCCCGCTGCGGGTCTCCATCACCACGCGCAACCTGGCCGGCGGCTTCCTCGAGGAGGACGCCGAGGTCTGGGACAGCGCCGACCGGCTGGTGGCGCAGTCCCGCCAGCTGGCCCGCGTCCGGCTCGGCTGAGCCGGACGCGCTCCTTCGAAGCCGAAGCCGAAGCCGAAGCCGGAGCCGAAGCCCGAGCCGGGTACGGCTCGGGCGAGTGGCGGCCGTTGCCGCCCGGCGGCCGGTGTCAGGCGTCGCCGGCCGCCGGGCGGTCCAGCCAGTGGCGGCGCCCGATGCTGATGAGGCGCAGCCGGCGGGCCGCCAGTTCGGCGACGCCGCGCCGCTCCTCCTCCGGGGCCGCGACCGTCTCCAGGAACAGCGAGGCGGCGATCAGCATCTGGTCGACGTAGAGGCCCGCGAGCATCAGCAGGTCGTCGTCGTCCCACCCGGCCGACACCGGGTCCTCGGCCAGTTCGGCCTTCACCTCCTCGGCGAAACGGTCCAGTTGGGACCGGATCGCCTCCCGCACCGCCCGCACCCCGCCGTGCCGCTCCCGCGCGATGAAGCGGATGTGCGCCGGATGGGCCTCCACGTGCGAGGCGATCAACTCCACGGCGCGGGCGATGCGTTCGTCGCGGTCGCCGGCCGTGGCCACGATGGTCCGGATCGTCGGATGCAGGCTGCCCAGGGCCTGCTCGACCAGCGCCACGCCGAGATCCGCCGTGGAGGCGAAGTGCCGGTAGAAGGCGGTCGGCGCGATCCCGACCGCGCGGGTGACCTCGCGCAGACCCAGGCTGCTCAGACTCTGCTCCTCCAGCAGGCCCAGCGCCGCGTCCAGGAGCGCCTGCCGGGTCCGCTGCTTCTGCTGCTGCCGGGTGCCGAGGGTGTGACTCATGCCATGCAGTTAACAACTGTTCTCCGGAATTGCAAAGCCATGAAGCGCGCTAGACTGGATAGTCAGTGAACAAGTGTTACTACAGTCGTTCACCAACTCTGGGGGATCGCTTCCATGCTGTTTCTCGTCGCCGCGCTCCTGCTCCTCGGCGTCGTCCTGGGCACCGTCGCCCACGCGCCGCTGAGCCTCTCCGTCGCCCTCGGCGCCGTCATCGCCCTCTGGCTCGGCGTCTTCGCCCTCCGCGAGCGGCACGGCCGCCGCCGCGGCACCTCCGCCCACTGACCGCAGCCGCGAGACCAGGAGACGAGACCACCATGCAGCTCACCGCACCGGCCACCCGCCGCACCGGCATCCGCGACACCGACGGCATGGCCGTCGCGTCCTTCGTCCTCGGCCTGCTCGGCCTCCTCGTGTTCAACGTGTTCCTCGGCCCGGTCGCCGTCGTCCTGGCGAGCCTCGCCCTGTGGCGCGGCACCGACCGCCGCGGGCGCGCCTGGCTCGGCCTCGGCCTGGGCATCGCCGACCTGCTGGTCCTGCTGGCGTTCATGCAGGCCGACGGCTCGGTGTCCTGGAGCTTCTGAGCCGCGCGGCCCCGGAGCGTGCGAGCCGTGCGCCGAACAGGCCGACCGGGCGCCCCTGTCCGCTGCGGCGGCCCCGTAGAATCGGCGTCACCATGGCTTACCTCGACCACGCCGCGACCACCCCGATGCTCCCCGAGGCAGTCGAGGCACTCACCGCGCAGCTGAGCGTCACCGGCAACGCCTCCTCCCTGCACGCGGCCGGCCGCCGCGCGCGGCGCACCGTCGAGGAGGCCCGGGAAGCCCTGGGCGAAGCCCTCGGCGCCCGCCCCAGCGAGGTCGTCTTCACCTCCGGCGGCACCGAGGCCGACAACCTCGCCGTCAAGGGCCTGTACTGGGCCCGCCGCGACGCCGACCCGGCCCGCACCCGGGTGCTGGCCAGCCCGGTCGAGCACCACGCCGTCCTCGACGCCGTGCACTGGCTCGGCGAACACGAGGGCGCCACCGTCGAGTACCTCCCCGTCGACGCCCACGGCCGCGTCCACCCCGAGGCGCTGCGCGAGGCCATCGCCCGCGACCCCGGCGACGTCGCCCTGGCCACCGTGATGTGGGCCAACAATGAGATCGGCACGGTGATGCCGGTCCGCGAACTGGCCGACGTCGCCGCCGAGTTCGGTGTCCCGCTGCACGCCGACGCCGTCCAGGCCGTCGGCCAGCTGCCGGTCGACTTCGGTGCCAGCGGCCTCGCCGCGATGACCGTGTCCGGCCACAAGATCGGCGGCCCCTACGGCATCGGCGCGCTCGTCCTCGGCCGCGAGCACAGCCCCGTGCCCGTGCTGCACGGCGGCGGTCAGGAACGCCACGTCCGCTCCGGCACGCTCGACGTCCCCGCGATCGCCTCCTTCGCCGTCGCCGCCCGGCTCGCCGCCGCGCAGCGCGAGTGGTTCGCCCGCGAGATCGGCGCCCTGCGCGACGCCCTCGTCGAGGCGGTCCGTACGGCGGTCCCGGACGCCGTCCTCGGCGGCGACCCGGCACCCGAGGGCCGGCTTCCGGCCAACGCCCACTTCACCTTCCCGGGCTGCGAGGGCGACTCCCTGCTCCTGCTGCTGGACGCCCAGGGCATCGAGTGCTCCACCGGCTCCGCCTGCACCGCCGGCGTGGCCCAGCCCAGCCATGTCCTGCTGGCCACCGGCACCGACCCCGACCTGGCCCGCGGCACCCTGCGCTTCTCCCTCGGCCACACCTCCACGGCCGCCGACGTGGAGGCGGTCGCCAAGGCCATCGGCCCGGTGGTGGAGCGCGCACGGGCGGCGGGCCTGACGTAGGGCCGCCCGGACCGCGGCGCACCGCCACGGGTTGCCGGGCCGGCGCGCACCGCTACGGGTTGCCGGCCCGCCGCGCACCGCCACGGGTTGCCGGCCCGCCGCGCCCGCCGCACACTCCGGGAGTGAACGTCCTCACGCAGGTCCTCGCCGTGCTGGCGGCCGTGATCCATCTGGTCGTGGGCGTCCTGGAGCGCTTCTGCTACGGCCGCCCGGCGGTCCGCCGCTTCCTCACCACCTCCACCGCCGACGCCCCGGAAGCGACGGTGTGGCGCTCCGGCGTCGCGGTCTACAACCTTCTTCTCGGCCTGGGGCTGGTCGCCGGAGTGGTCCTGCTGCACACCGGCGACACCACGGCCGGCCGCACGCTGGTCCTCTACCTGTGCTCCTTCCTCGTCGTCTCCGCGCTCGTCTTCGCCGTCTCCTTCCCCGCCTGTGGCAAGGGGCGCTCGGCCAGGGACTGGTCCCGGCCGCCGCCCTGCTCGCCGCCCTCTTCTGACCGGCGGCGGGCCGTGCCGGGCGGATACCGGCGTACGCGCGCGGCCGGAGCGGGCGGATGCCGGCGGTACGCGCGCGGCCGGAGCGGGCGGATGCCGGCGGTACGCGCACGGCCGGACCGGCCGGCGCACGCCGGCCGCGCGGGCCGGGGTCAGGCGGGGGCCGCCGTGCCCGCCCGTCGCACCAGCTTCAGGTACCGGTCCCAGTCCCAGTGCGGCCCCGGGTCGGTGTGGTCGGTGCCCGGCACCTCCACATGGCCGATGATGTGCTCCCGGTCCACGGGGATCCCGTACCGCGCGCAGATGCCGGCCGTCAGCCGCGCCGACGCCTCGTACATCGCGTCGGTGAAGTCCTGCGGCCGGTCCACGAACCCCTCGTGCTCGATGCCGACACTGCGTTCGTTGTAGTCGCGGTTGCCCGCGTGGTAGGCCACGTCCAGCTCGCGGATCATCTGGGTCACCCGCCCGTCCTGGCCGACTATGTAGTGCGTGGCCGCCTGGTGCCCCGGGTCCTGGAACGCCTTCACGGCGCTCGCGAGACTGCCCTGCGTGACATGGACGATCACCATGTCGATGCCGAAGTCCTCGGGCCGGTCCGCCCGCCGCCAGTTCGCGTCCGAGGCCGCCACCCACCGCGCGCCCCGGTAGTCCACCGCCCCCGGCGTGCGCGGCTTCTCCACCCCGGGCACCCGCCACCACAGCCGGCCCAGCTCGTCCCGCGCGAGCACCGCCGAACCGACCGCCGCCGCGGCCCCGCCGACGATCAGCGCGCGCCGGCCGATGCGCCGGTCACCGTCCCTCGGCCCGCCCGCACTGTCCTTCGATCCGCCCGCGGACCGCCTTCTCGCACCCATGTGATCGTCAACGGATACGCGCGGGCCCCGGTTCCCGGCCACCCGTACCCTGGAAGGGCTATGACTGACACCCCGCAGCGCACCCGCCCCTCCGCGTCCTCGCCGCCATGTCCGGCGGGGTCGACTCCGCCGTCGCCGCCGCCCGCGCGGCCGAGGCGGGCACGACGTGACCGGCGTCCACCTCGCGCTCTCCGCGAACCCCCAGTCCTTCCGCACGGGCGCCCGCGGCTGCTGCACCATCGAGGACTCACGCGACGCCCGCCGCGCCGCGGACGTCATCGGCATCCCCTTCTACGTCTGGGACCTCGCCGACCGCTTCCGCGAGGACGTCGTGGAGGACTTCGTCGCCGAGTACGAGGCGGGCCGCACCCCCAACCCCTGCCTGCGCTGCAACGAGAAGATCAAGTTCGCGGCCCTGCTGGACAAGGCGCTGGCCCTCGGCTTCGACGCGGTCTGCACCGGCCACTACGCCAAGGTCGTGCGGAAGGAGGACGGCACCCGCGAGCTGCACCGCGCCTCCGACATGGCCAAGGACCAGTCGTACGTCCTCGGTGTCCTGGACGACAAGCAGCTGGCGCACGCCATGTTCCCGCTCGGCGACACCGTCACCACCAAGGACGAGATCCGCGCGGAGGCCGAGCGCAGGGGACTGGCGGTGGCCAAGAAGCCCGACTCGCACGACATCTGCTTCATCGCCGACGGCGACACCCAGGGCTTCCTCGCCTCCCGGCTCGGCAGGTCCGAGGGCGACATCGTCGACGAGGCCGGCAACAAGCTCGGCACCCACGAGGGCGCGTACGGCTTCACCATCGGCCAGCGCAAGGGGCTGCGCATCGGCACGCCCGCCCCGACGGCAAGCCCCGCTACGTGCTGGACATCTCCCCGGTCACCAACACGGTGACGGTCGGCCCGGCCGACGCCCTCGACGTCACCGCACTGCGCGCCATCCGGCCCCGCTGGTGCGGCGCGGCCCCGTCCGGCCCCGGGAGCTACACCGCCCAGCTGCGCGCCCACGGCGAGGAGACCGCGGTCACCGCCGAGGTCGTCGGCGACGCCCTGGAGGTCACCTTCGCCGAGCCGGTCCGCGGCGTCGCGCCCGGCCAGGCGATCGTCCTCTACGACGGCACGCGCGTGGTGGGCTCGGCGACCATCGCCTCCACGGTCCGGGCGACGGCCGGCGCCGTCTGACCCGCCCGCGCCCCCACCGGGGGCGCGGCCTTCCTCACGACAGCTCCACCTCGTAGAAGCACAGGTGGTCCTTGATCTCCCGCACCTCCGCCTTCGGGTCCGGGTACGCCCAGACGAGGTCCGGCGCGTCCGGCAGCGACCAGTAGGAGGCCGTGCCCTTGAACGGGCAGTAGGTGTGCGTGCCGGACGGGGTCAGCAGGTCCAGCCGCACGTCCTCGGCCGGGATGTAGTAGCGGTCCGGACAGCCCGTCTCGTGCAGGACCAGCGCCCCGTCGCTCTCGGCCAGGACCCGGTCGCCGTGCACCACGCGCACGTGCCGACTGCTCCGCTCGATGGTGATCTGGTGCCCTGCGGTCACGATCGCGCCTCCTCGGGTAGCCGTATCTCGAGTACAGCGCACGCCCGAGCCGAAACCTTCCGCACGCCCGAGCCGGATCTCCCGCCCGCCCGAGCCGAATCCTTCCCCGCCCGTCACCGCCCCGCACCCGGCGCGACACCCGCAGGAGGACCCCGTGGCCGCCACGCCGACCGCCCGGAACCGCAGCAGCCTCGCCCACCAGGCCCGCTACGCACTCCGCCACCCCGCGCGCGTGCCCGCGCACGCCCGCCGGGCCGCACGCGACGCCTGGCTGCGACTGCGCTACCGCGGCGACCACATCGCCTACTACCGGGCGGTGATGGCCTCCGACACCGCCCGCAGCGCCGAGGCCGCCGTCGGCCACAACCCCTCGCGCGAGAGCTGGGAGCGCATCGGCCGCATGCAGTTCGACTACCTGGTCGGACACGGCCTGAAGCCGCACCACCGGATGCTCGACATCGGCTGCGGCAACCTCCGCGCCGGACGGCTGTTCATCGACTACCTGGACACCGGCAACTACTACGGCATCGACATCTCGCCGCACATCCTGCTCGCCGCGCAGGACACCCTCGTCCGCGAGGGCCTCCAGGCGAAACTGCCCCACCTGACCCTCGCCGACGACCTCACCCTCGCCTTCCTGCCCGACGCCCACTTCGACGTCGTGCACGCGCACAGCGTCTTCTCGCACTCGCCCCGGCACGTCATCGACGAGTGCTTCGCCCACGTCGGCCGGGTCCTCGCCCCGGAGGCTTCTTCGACTTCACGTTCGACCGCACGGAGGGCGCGGAGCACCAGGTGCTGCGCGAGGACTTCTACTACCGCACGGGCACGCTGGTCGCCATGGCCGCCCGGCACGGCCTCGCCGCCCGGTTCATGGACGACTGGGAGAAGCTGCCGCACCGTCAGTCGAAGATCCGGGTGACCGCGATGTCGGACCCCGCACGTACCGTGGACGCATGAACATCTGCGTCTTCCTCTCCGCCGCCGACCTCGACGAGCGCTACACGCGCCCCGCCAAGGAGTTCGCCACGCTGCTCGGCAAGGGCGGCCACACCCTGGTGTGGGGCGGCTCGGACGTCGGGCTGATGAAGGTCGTCGCGGACGGCGTGCAGGAGGCGGGCGGCCGGCTCCTCGGGGTGTCGGTGGAGTTCCTCTCCGACCGGGCGCGCAAGGGCGTCGAGGAGATGGTCGTCGCCCGGGACCTCGCCGAGCGCAAGCGGCTGCTGCTGGAGAAGGCCGACGCCGTCGTGATCATGGTGGGCGGCACGGGCACGCTCGACGAGGCCACGGAGATCCTGGAACTGAAGAAGCACGGCCACACGGACAAGCCGGTCGTCCTGCTCAACACCGCGGGCTTCTACGACGGCCTCAAGCAGCAGTTCCGCCGCATGGAGGACGAGGGCTTCCTGCCCCGCCCCCTGGCCGACCTGGTGTTCTTCGCCGAGGAGCCGGTCGGCGCGCTGGCCTACCTGGAGGAGAGCCGGGGCGTGGCGTGAGCCGCTCCTGATGCGAGCATGGCGGGCATGGCTACACATGTGATCACCGGAGCCGGCTCCGGCATCGGCGCGGCCGTCGCCCGCCGCCTCCACCAGCGCGGCGACCAGCTCGTGCTGCACGCCCGCGACGCGGGCCGCGCGAAGGAGCTGGCGGCCGAGTTCCCCGGGGCCCGCACGCTGGTCGGCGACCTGTCGGACCCCGACCGGCTCTCCTGGGCCCTCTCCCACCAGACGCTGCCCGACCGGGTCGACTCCCTGCTGCACATCGCGGGCGTCGTCGATCTCAGTCCGGTCGGCGACCTGACGCCGAAGACCTGGCGCCACCAGCTCAACGTGAACCTCGTCGCGCCCGCCGAGCTGACCCGTCTGCTGCTGCCCCAGCTCCGTGTCGCCCAGGGCCACGTGGTCTTCGTCAACTCCGGGGCCGGTCTCACCGCGAACGCCGAGTGGGGTGCCTACGCCGCCTCCAAGCACGGGCTGAAGGCGCTCGCCGACTCCCTGCGGCAGGAGGAGCACGGCAACGGCGTGCGGGTCACGTCCGTCTATCCCGGGCGCACCGCCAGTCCCATGCAGGCCAAGGTGCACCAGCAGGAGGGCAAGGAGTACGACCCGTCGCGGTGGATCGACCCCGAGTCGGTCGCCACGACGATCGTCATGGCCCTGGACCTCCCCCGCGACGCAGAGGTCAACGACCTCACCGTCCGCCCCGGCAGATAACCCCGACCCTCTCCGCCCCCGCCGCCCTCACCCTTCCCGTCCCGGGGGCTCCGCCCCGAGCCCCGCTCCTCAAACGCCGGAGGGGCTGGAGGTAGCCCGTCCGGCGTTTGAGGACGAGGCCGTTCAGGCCGCAGCGGGGGTCTGGGGCGGCAGCCCCCAGGGTCGGGACGGGTAGGGGCGGCGGGGGCGGGGCTGCCTGGTGGTGGGGCTGCGTACGCTTCACACCGTGAACGACAACACCCGCTTCGGCCCCGCCACCGGCATCGGTTCCCTGCCCGGCCAGGACGCCCGCGAGGCCGTCAAGACCGCCACCGGCACCTTCGAGGACTTCCCCTTCCTCCCGGAACTCCCCGCCCGCGGCCCCGGCGCGGACATGACCGGCCGCACCACCGGCCTCCTCGTGGAGCTGTACGCCCACGTGGAGCCCAGCGGCTGGCGCCTCGGCGACCGCCCCGGCCGCGACACGCGACGGGCGCGTTCCTGGCTGGGCGAGGACCTCGACGCCCTGGAGGAGTTCACCCAGGGTTACGAGGGCCCGCTGAAGATCCAGGCCGTCGGCCCGTGGACCCTGGCCGCGGCCCTGGAGCTGAGGAACGGCGAGGCCGTCCTCTCCGACCCCGGCGCCTGCCGCGACCTGGCCGCGTCGCTCACCGAGGGCCTGCGCCTGCACCTCGCGGAGGTCGCACGCCGCGTCCCCGGCGCCCGGATCGTGCTCCAGCTCGACGAGCCGTCCCTCACCGCCGTCCTGCGCGGCCGGGTGAAGACCGCCAGCGGCTACCGCACGCATCGCGCCGTCGACCGCCAGATCGTGGAGTCCACCCTGCGCGAGGTGCTCGCCGCCCACAGCGAGGGCCCCGTCGTGATCCACTCCTGTGCCCCGGAGGTCCCCTTCGCCCTCCTGCGCAGGGCGGGCGCCGCGGGCGTCTCGTTCGACTTCTCGCTTCTCACGGAGCGTGACGACGAGGCGATCGGCGAGGCGGCGGAGGCCGGCACCCGGCTGTTCGCCGGTGTCGTGCCGTCCACGGACACCCCGTTGTCAGACCCTGCCGGTAGCGTCATGGGTGTCAGGACGCTGTGGCGCAGGCTGGGGCTGTCTCCGGGGCTTCTCGCGGAGACGGTCACGATCACGCCGACGTGCGGACTCGCGGGCGCCTCCCCCGAGTACGCCCGCCGCGCGCTCGCCCACTGCGTCCGGGCGGCGAGATCCCTCGCGGACAACCCAGAGTAACGGGAGGACAACACGGTGGCCGGCGACAAGCAAGCGGAGACGACGAACGTGCCCGCCGAGGCGCGGGAGAAGCACGTGCAGCTCGCTGAGCAGATCGAGGAGCACCGCTTCCGGTACTACGTGAAGGACGCCCCCGTCATCAGCGACGCGGAGTTCGACCGCCTGCTGCGCACCCTGGAGCAGCTGGAGGAGGAGTATCCGGAGCTGCGCACGCCCGAGTCCCCCACCCAGAAGGTGGCCGGCAGCTACGCCACGGAGTTCACGGCCGTCGAGCACCGCTCCCGCATGCTCTCCCTGGACAACACCTTCAACGACGACGAGCTGGCCGCCTGGGCCGACCGCATCCACCGCGAGCTGGGCGAGCAGGAGTACCACTTCCTGTGCGAGCTGAAGGTGGACGGCCTCGCCGTCAACCTCACCTACGAGCACGGCCGCCTGGTCCGCGCGGCGACCCGCGGCGACGGCCGCACGGGCGAGGACATCACGCCGAACGTGCGGACCATCGCGGAGGTCCCGGAGCGGCTGAAGGGCGACCAGGTCCCCGCCCTGGTGGAGGTCCGCGGCGAGGTCTACTTCCCGATGGAGAAGTTCGACGAGCTCAACAGGCGCCTGACGGAGGCCGGTGACAAGCCGTTCGCCAACCCGCGCAACGCGGCCGCCGGTTCACTGCGGCAGAAGGACCCGCGCGTCACCGCCACCCGTCCGCTGCACATGGTGGTCCACGGCATCGGCGCGCTCGAGGGCTACCAGGGCCTGACCCGCCTCTCCCAGGCCTACGACCTGCTGGGGAGTGGGGCCTGCCCACCTCCCGGCACAACAGGGTGGTCGACGACCTCGACGGCGTGCGAACGTTCATCGCCCACTTCGGCGAGAACCGCCACTCGGTGGAGCACGAGATCGACGGCGTCGTCGTCAAGCTGGACGAGATCCGCCTCCAGGGCCGCCTGGGCTCCACGGCCCGCGCGCCGCGCTGGGCCATCGCGTACAAGTACGCGCCGGAGGAGGTCAACACCAAGCTGGTCGACATCAAGGTCGGCGTCGGCCGCACCGGCCGGGTCACGCCCTACGCCCAGGTCGAGCCGGTCACGGTGGCGGGCAGCGAGGTGGAGTTCGCCACGCTGCACAACCAGGAGGTCGTCAAGGCCAAGGGCGTGCTCATCGGTGACACGGTGGTGCTGCGCAAGGCCGGTGACGTCATCCCGGAGATCCTCGGGCCCGTCGTCGACCTGCGGGACGGCAGCGAGCGGGAGTTCGTGATGCCGGCCGAGTGCCCCGAGTGCGGGACGCCGCTGCGGGCCATGAAGGAGGGCGACATCGACCTGCGCTGCCCCAACGCGCGCACGTGTCCCGCCCAGCTCAGGGAGCGCGTCTCCTACCTCGCCGGCCGGGAGTGCCTGGACATCGAGCACTTCGGCGACGTCGCGGCGGCGGCCCTCACCCGGCCGCTGGAGCCGGCCGACCCGCCGCTCGTCGACGAGGGCGACCTGTTCGACCTGACGGTGGAGAAGCTGCTGCCCATCAAGGCGTACGTCCTCGACCCGGACAGCGGGCTGCCCAAGCGCGACCCGAAGACGGGCGAGGAGAAGATCGTCACGGTCTTCGCCAACCAGAAGGGCGAGCCCAAGAAGAACACGCTCGCGCTGCTGCGGAACATCGAGGAGGCCAAGACCCGCCCGCTGGCCCGTTTTCTGAACGGGCTTTCCATCCGGCACGTCGGCCCGGTGGCGGCGCAGGCCCTGGCCCGGCAGTTCCGCTCCGTGGACCGCATCGAGCAGGCCACGGAGGAGGAGCTGGCGAACACCGACGGCGTGGGCCCGATCATCGCCGCCTCCCTGAAGGAGTGGTTCGCCGAGGACTGGCACCGCGAGATCGTCCGCAAGTGGAAGGCCGCCGGAGTTCCGCTGGAGGAGCAGTCGTCCGGCGAGGAGGAGGGGCCGCGCCCGCTCGAGGGACTCACCGTCGTCGTCACCGGCACGCTGGAGAACTTCACGCGGGACGGCGCCAAGGAGGCGCTGCAGAGCCAGGGCGCCAAGGTGACCGGTTCGGTCTCGAAGAAGACCTCGTTCGTCGTAGTGGGTGACAACCCCGGTTCGAAATACGACAAGGCGATGCAGTTGAAGGTTCCGGTTCTGAACGAGGACGGCTTCACGGTCCTGTTGGAGCAAGGCCCCGAGGCCGCGGCGGACGCCGCGCTTTCGGCCGAGTAATAGCGGTTGAAGGCCACCCGATCGGCGCATACCAGATGCATACGGGTGGCCGGGGCGCATTCGGGCAACCGTCGACGACCGGTGCCCGTGGAAGCCTTCTGCGGCCTACTGTTGAGGGGTGCGCCTGCCGTGCCCAGCTGCGGTCGGGCATCCCCGTGCTCAGGGGAGCGGGGGGAAGGGTTTTCCAACGCGGAGCCGTTGATGGTCGTCGGGCATCGGGCCGCGTGGCGTGGGCACCGCCGGCTGTGAGAGGGACGGGAATGGAACCGACCGAGAGCGCCGCCCCGGGCTCACGGCTGCGCCTGCGTCGTCTGGTGGACGCCTGGCGGGCCGGCCGCCGGTCCGGGCGGCCCGCGGAGCACGGCGGTGCTCAGGGCCCCACCGCACCGCACACGCCCGCGGACGGCGACGCCGCCGCATCGCCCGCCGTACCGGTGCCGCACGCGGTGCCGCCCCCGGTGGCGGCCCCGCCGCACCCCGCGCCGCCCTTCGGCACGCCACGGCCGGGCACCGCGCGCTCCGCCGGTGTCCGGCAGGGTGCCGCCCGGCGGCGCGCCGAGCGGGGACCGGACCTGACCGGGGCCGACACCGAACGCCACCCGGTCTGGCCCGCGTTGCCCGCGGCGATCGTCGCCGCGGCCGCCTTCGTGCTCGGCGCCGGCTTCCTGCGCGCCTTCACCGGGGGCCACGCCCTCTTCCCGGCCGGCACGGTCGGCTGGTCGCTGGCGCTGCTGACCGGGATCGTCGTCGGCCATCTGGTCATGCTCGGCCGCTCCGCTGGTGGGGCGGGACCGGCTCCGGCGCCGCCCTCACCCTCGCCGTGCTGCTCCTGTACGGCTGGGTTCCGGCCGGCATGGTCAGCCTCACCGTCGTCGTCCTGGTCGGCATCGCCCGCCGGGGCCGCTGGCGCCAGGGCGTGCTGCACGGCGCGGTGGACATCCTCGGCATCGCGGCCGGCGCCGCCCTGCTCGGCGTGTGCGGCTCCGTCCCGTCCGTCGAGTCGCCCTGGGGCCCGGACACCTGGACGGTCTACGCGGCGCCCAAGGTGGTCCTGGTCGCCGTCGCCTACCTCGCCGTCACCCGCGTCCTGCTGTGGTACCTGCACTCCCCGCGCGGCGGTCTGCCCACCGCCGCCCGTACCGCCCTGGTCCGGCAGGGCCTGGTCGCCGTCGCCCTGCTCGGCATCGCCCCGCTGATCTGCGTGGTCGCCGTCGCCGAGCCGCTGCTGCTGCCCCTGTTCGCCATCCCGCTGATCGCCCTCGACTCCACCCTGTGGATCGCCCGCGCCCGCGCCGAGGAGCAGCTGCGCGACCCGCTCACCGGGCTGCCCAACCGCCAGTGGCTGCTGGAGCGCATCTGGACGGCCCTGGACGACGCCGAGCGCATCGGTGCCCGCGCCGCCCTGATGCTGATCGACCTCGACCGTTTCCGTTCGGTCAACGACACGCTCGGGCACCTGGCCGGCGACCGGCTGCTGCTGCAGACCGCCGACCGGCTGCGCCAGGCCCTGCCGCGCGGGGCGGAGGCCGCGCGGCTCGGCGGCGACGAGTTCGCCGTGCTGCTGCCGGTCGCCGACTCCACCACGTCCGCCACCCGCATCGCCCGCCAGCTGGTCGGGGCCCTCGGCTCGCCGCTCGACCTGGACGGGCTCACCCTCGTCCTGGAGGCGAGCGCCGGCGTCGCGGTCTTCCCGGACCACGCCCTGGACGCCGAGGGGCTGCTCAGGCGGGCGGACGTGGCGATGTACCAGGCGAAGCGGGACCGCACGGGCGTCGAGGTCTACGAGTCGAAGCGGGACTCCAACACCCCGGACCGCCTGGGGCTGTTGGGCGACCTGCGCCGGGCGCTGGACGCCCACGAGGTCGAACTGCACTACCAGCCCAAGGTCCGCTTCGACGGCCAGGTGGCCGGCCTGGAGGCGCTGGTGCGGTGGGTGCACCCGGAGCGGGGCAAGGTGCCGCCGGACGAGTTCATAGCGATCGCCGAGTCCTCGGGGCTGATGCCCCATCTGACCGAGTACGTGCTGGAGACGGCGCTCGGGCAGGTCGCCCGCTGGCGGTCCCAGGGCCTGTTCGTGCCGGTCGCGGTCAACGTCTCCCCGCGTGACGTGCACACCCCCGGCTTCGCCGGCTCGGTGGCGGCCCGGCTGGCCCGGCACGGGGTCCCGGCGGGCGCGCTCCAGCTGGAGATCACCGAGCACGTGCTGCTGGAGGACCCGCAGCGCGCCGCCGACACCCTCGCCGGGCTGACCGGGCACGGGGTGAAGATGTCGCTGGACGACTTCGGCACCGGGTACTCCTCCCTCGTCCACCTGCGCAAGCTGCCCGTCAGCGAGCTGAAGATCGACCGTTCCTTCGTGGCCCGGCTGGCCGTGGACGCGGAGGACGCGGAGATCGTGCGCTGCACCGTCGATCTCGCCCACTCGCTCGGGCTGCTCGTCGTCGCCGAGGGGGTGGAGGACGACGAGACCTGGGAGCGCCTGCGCGACCTGGGCTGCGACGCCGTCCAGGGATGGCTGGTCGCGGCCGCGATGCCGCCCGAGGAGACGACGGCCTGGCTGCGCGCCCGGGGCTCACGGGGCTGGGTGCGGCCGGCCGCGGCCCTGCCCGTGGCGGCGACCGACGACTGACCCGCCCCCGCGGCACCGGCGGGGCGCGGCCCGCCGCCGCGCGGCAGCGCGTTTCACGGCCCGGACCGGCCGCTGACGTCACCCTCCGGGCACCGTGCCGGGCGACGGCGGGCAAACCGTTTCACGGGCACGGGACGCGGCCCCATAGGATTGGGCCCAGACCGATTGGCCCGAACCACCCACACTCACCCCAGAGGAACGCTGCATGCCTGGCATCACGCGCGAGGAGGTCGCCCACCTCGCCCGGCTGGCGCGTCTGGAGCTGAAGCCCGAAGAGCTCGACCACTTCGCGGGACAGCTGGACGACATCATCGGCGCGGTCGCCCGCGTCAGCGAGGTCGCCGACCAAGACGTACCGCCGACCTCGCACCCGCTCCCGCTGACGAACGTCATGCGCCCGGACGAGGTCCGTCCGTCGCTCACGCCCGAGCAGGCGCTCTCCGGCGCCCCGGCCCAGGAGCAGCAGCGTTTCAAGGTGCCGCAGATCCTGGGGAGGAGTAACCGCCATGAGCGACATCATCAAGCTCACCGCGGCCGAGATCGCCGAGAAGATCGCCGCCGGCGAGCTGACCGCGGTCGAGGTCACCGAGGCGCACCTGGCCCGCATCGAGGCCGTCGACGAGAAGGTGCACGCCTTCCTGCACGTCGACCGCGAGGGCGCCCTCGCCCAGGCCCGCGCCGTGGACGACAAGCGCGCCCGGGGCGAGAAGCTCGGGCCGCTGGCCGGTGTCCCGCTCGCGCTGAAGGACATCTTCACCACCGAGGGCGTGCCCACGACCGTCGGTTCCAAGATGCTCGAGGGCTGGATCCCGCCGTACGACGCGACGGTCACCAAGAAGCTGAAGGCGGCCGACGTCGTCATCCTCGGCAAGACCAACATGGACGAGTTCGCCATGGGGTCGAGCACCGAGAACAGCGCGTACGGGCCCACCGGCAACCCCTGGGACCTCACCAGGATCCCCGGCGGCTCCGGCGGCGGCTCCTCCGCGGCGCTCGCCGCCTTCGAGGCGCCGCTGGCCATCGGCACCGACACCGGCGGCTCCATCCGCCAGCCCGCGGCCGTCACCGGCACGGTCGGCGTCAAGCCGACGTACGGCGGCGTCTCCCGCTACGGCATGGTCGCCTTCTCCTCCTCCCTCGACCAGGGCGGCCCCTGCGCCCGCACGGTCCTCGACGCGGCCCTGCTGCACGAGGTGATCGCCGGGCACGACCCGATGGACTCCACGTCCATCGACGCCCCGGTCCCCGCCGTCGTCGAGGCCGCCCGCAACGGCAGCGTCGCGGGGATGCGCGTCGGCGTGGTCAAGCAGTTCCGCGGCGAGGGCTACCAGGCCGGTGTCATCCAGCGCTTCGACGAGTCCGTCGAGCTGCTGAAGGAGCTGGGCGCCGAGATCGTCGAGCTGGACTGCCCGTCCTTCGACCTCGCCCTGTCGGCGTACTACCTGATCGCGCCGTCCGAGTGCTCCTCCAACCTGGCCCGCTTCGACGGCCTGCGCTACGGTCTGCGCACCGGCGACGACGGCAGCCACTCGGCGGAGGAGGTCACCTCCCTCACCCGCGAGGCCGGCTTCGGCCCCGAGGTCAAGCGCCGCATCATGCTCGGCACGTACGCCCTGTCGAGCGGCTACTACGACGCCTACTACGGCTCCGCCCAGAAGGTGCGCACGCTCATCAAGCAGGAGTTCGAGCGGGCCTTCGAGCAGGTCGACGTGATCGTCTCCCCGACGACCCCGACCACCGCCTTCCCCATCGGCGAGCGCGCCGACGACCCCATGGCGATGTACCTCGCCGACCTGTGCACCATCCCCACCAACCTGGCGGGCAACGCGGCCATGTCGCTGCCCTGCGGCCTCGCCCCCGAGGACAACCTGCCGGTGGGTCTGCAGATCATCGCCCCCGCCATGAAGGACGACCGGCTCTACAAGGTCGGCGCCGCCGTCGAGGCCGCCTTCGTGGAAAAGTGGGGCCACCCGCTGCTCGAGGAGGCTCCGTCGCTGTGAGTGCACTGTCCAAGGCCAAGGGCTTCAAGAAGTCCAGGTCCGGTCTGTACGTCTCGATGGCCACGTCGGCGTTCGGCGCCGTCGGGGTCTACAAGCAGATCAAGAAGGCCCGGAGCGAGAGCGACACCCTGCGGCTGCTCGACGCCGTCGTGACCGGCGCCGCGGTCGTCACCAACCTCGCCATCCTGTACCGCGAGCTGAAGCGTCTCGGCGACGACGACGTCCTGCTGGGCTGAGAGGGAAGTTTCACCGTGACCACCACGACCGACCTGGTGTCGTACGAGGACGCACTCGCGTCGTACGACCCCGTCATGGGCCTCGAGGTCCATGTCGAACTCGGCACGAAGACCAAGATGTTCTGCGGCTGTTCGACCGCGCTCGGCGCCGACCCGAACACCCAGACCTGCCCGGTCTGCCTCGGCCTGCCCGGCGCGCTCCCGGTCGTCAACGCGACCGGCGTCGAGTCCGCGATCAAGATCGGCCTCGCGCTGAACTGCCGGATCGCCGAATGGTGCCGCTTCGCCCGGAAGAACTACTTCTATCCGGACATGCCGAAGAACTTCCAGACCTCCCAGTACGACGAGCCGATCGCCTTCGACGGCTACCTCGACGTACAGCTGGAGGACGGCGAGACCTTCCGCGTGGAGATCGAGCGCGCCCACATGGAGGAGGACACCGGCAAGTCGACGCACGTCGGCGGCGCCACCGGCCGGATCCACGGCGCGTCCCACTCCCTGCTCGACTACAACCGCGCCGGCATCCCGCTCATCGAGATCGTCACCAAGCCCATCGTGGGCGCGGGCGAGCGGGCTCCCGAGGTCGCGCGGGCGTACGTCCGTGAGCTGCGCGAGCTGATCCGCGCGCTCGGCGTGTCCGAGGCCCGCATGGAGATGGGCCAGATGCGCTGCGACGTGAACCTGTCGCTGATGCCGAAGGGCGCGGACAAGTTCGGCACGCGCTCCGAGACGAAGAACGTGAACTCGCTGCGGTCCGTGGAGCGCGCGGCCCGTTACGAGATCCAGCGGCACGCGGCCGTGCTGTCCTCCGGCGGCACGATCGTGCAGGAGACCCGCCACTTCCACGAGGACACCGGGTCCACGACCTCGGGCCGGGTGAAGGAGGAGGCCGAGGACTACCGGTACTTCCCGGAGCCGGACCTCGTGCCGGTCGCCCCGTCCCGCGAGTGGGTCGAGGAACTGCGCGCCGGCCTGCCCGAGCTGCCGCTGGTGCGCCGCAACCGGCTCCGCGAGGAGTGGGGCGTCTCGGCCACCGACATGCAGGCGATCCTCAACGCCGGCGCGCTGGACCCGATCGTCGCCACGATCGACGCCGGCGCCGACGCGGCCTCCGCCCGCAAGTGGTGGATGGGCGAGCTGGCCCGCGCCGCCAACGAGTCCGGCAAGGCGCTGGACGAGCTGGCGATCACCCCGCAGCAGGTGGCCCGGGTCACCGAGCTGGTGGCGGCCGGCGACCTCAACGACAAGCTGGCCCGCCAGGTCATCGAGGGCGTCCTCGCCGGCGAGGGCACCCGGACGAGGTCGTGGAGAAGCGCGGCCTGAAGGTCGTCTCCGACGAGGGTGCGCTCACCGCCGCCGTCGACGAGGCGATCGCCGGCAACCCGGCCATCGCGGACAAGATCCGCGGCGGCAAGGTGGCCGCGGCCGGCGCCCTGGTCGGCGCGGTCATGAAGGCGACCCGCGGCCAGGCGGACGCCGCCCGCGTCAAGGAGCTGATCCTGGAGAAGCTCGGCGTCACCGAGGGCTGAGCCCGCCCGTTCCCGCAGGGGCCGCACCGACTCCCGGTGCGGCCCCTGCGGCGTTCTCCGGCGCCGTGCCGTGGCTTCTCCGGTGCCGTGCCGTGGCTTCCTCGGCGTCGTGCGGTGTTTCCCGGGCCCTCGCGGCGGTGCCGCTCGACACCGTTCACCTGATTGTCGCGTGAGCTGTCTCCTACTGTTGTGAATAAGCCCACGAATTCCGCAATGGATCACTTCCAGCTGGAAGAGTGGCAGGGCATTGCTCATGCGTTCTTTGCGGGCTGTTCAGTTCATGAACGACTGTTCCCGGTCAAAGATCCACAATTCAGTCACCCTGGGAGCACGTTCGTGGCAGCCCTCGCACGCTGGTGTGTCCAACGCCGCCTCGTCACCGTCCTGCTCTGGCTGCTCGCCTTCGGCGGGGTCGCCGCGGCCGCCACCGCCGCGGGCACGGCCTACTCGAACGACTACAAGGTTCCCGGTACCGAGTCCGACCGCGCCACCCAGCTGCTCGACTCCCGCTTCCCGGGCCGCGGCGGCGACACCGGCACCATCGTCTGGCACACCACGTCCGACACCGTCCGCGCCGCCGCCGTCGAACAGACGATGACCCGCACCCTGGAGCGCGTCGAGCACCTGCCCGGCGTGGCCTCGGTGACCAACCCCTACGACGCCCCCGACTCCGACCTGGTCAGCGAGGACGCCCGCACCGCCTACGCCGTCGTCACCTTCGACGACCAGGCGGGCGACGTCCCCGAGGCGCAGGCCCGCGCCGTCGCCGAGACCGCCCGGTCCGCCGCCGGCGAGGATCTGGAGGTCGAACTGGGCGGCAGTGTCGTCGGGACCACCCAGGCGCCCGGCGGGCACCTCGCCGAGGTGGTCGGCGTGCTCATCGCCGCGGTCGTGCTGTTCCTCGCCTTCGGCTCGTTCGCCGCCGCCCTGCTGCCCATCGCCACCGCGCTGGTCGGCGTCGGCACCGCGTACGCCGGGATCGTGCTGCTCGGCCACGCCATGACCGTCGCCGACTTCGCGCCCATGCTCGGCATGCTGATCGGCCTCGGCGTCGGCATCGACTACGCGCTGTTCATCGTCACCAGACACCGGCGCGGACTCAAGCGCGGACTGACCGTCCCCGAGGCCGCCGCGAACGCCGTCGCCACCACCGGACGGGCCGTCGTCTTCGCAGGTGCCACCGTTTGCATCGCCCTGCTGGGCATGCTGGTCCTCCGGCTCGGCTTCCTCAACGGCGTCGCCATGGCCGCCTCCCTGACCGTCGTCCTCACCGTCGCGGCCTCCGTGACCCTGCTGCCGGCCCTGCTGTCGTACATCGGCCCGCGGGCCCTGAGCCGCCGCGAACGCCGCCGGCTGGCCGAGCACGGACCCGAACCCGAGCTGCCGACCGGGTTCGCCGCCCGCTGGTCGGCGTTGGTCGAGCGGCACCCCAGGCTGCTCGGCGCCCTCGCCCTGGTCGTCGTCACCGTCCTCGCCCTGCCCACCCTGGGGCTGCGCCTGGGCACCTCCGACGCGGGCAACGACCCGCGCGGCACCACCACCCGCGCCGCCTACGACCTGCTCGCCGACGGCTTCGGGCCCGGCGTCAACGGCCCCCTCACCCTGGTCACCGAGGTCGGCGGCGCCGAGGACCGGCTCGCCCTGGACAACCTCGACGCCACCCTGCGCGGCACCGAGGGCGTCGCCTCCGTCACCCCGGTGACGTACGACTCCGGCGGCCACACGGCGTACCTCACGGTGGTCCCCGAGTCGGCCCCGCAGTCGGAGGCGACCAGCGATCTGGTCGACCGGCTGCGCGACGAGGTGCTGCCGCGGGCCGAGAACGGCACCGGCCTGGAGGTGTACGTCGGCGGTGTCACCGCCGGGTACGACGACTTCGCCGCCGTGATCGTCGGCAAGCTGCCGCTGTTCGTCGGGGTCGTCGTGGGCCTCGGCTGTCTGCTGCTCCTGCTGGCCTTCCGGTCCGTCGGCATCCCCGTCAAGGCGGCCGCCATGAACATCGCGGCCGTGGCCGGCGCCTTCGGCGTGGTGGTGGCGATCTTCCAGTGGGGCTGGGGCAGCGAGCTGCTGGGCCTCGGCAGCGCGGGGCCGATCGAACCCTTCCTGCCCGTGATCATGGTGTCGGTCCTGTTCGGGCTCTCCATGGACTACCAGGTCTTCCTGGTCAGCCGGATGTACGAGGAGTGGCTGGAGACCGGCGACAACCGGCGGGCCGTCCGGATCGGCCTCGCCGAGACCAGCCGCGTGATCAACTCCGCGGCCGTCATCATGATCTCCGTCTTCCTCGCCTTCGTGCTCAGCGGCGACCGCGTGATCGCCATGTTCGGCATCGCCCTGGCCGCCGCCGTCGCCCTGGACGCCTTCGTCCTGCGCACCCTCCTGGTGCCCGCCCTGATGCACCTGCTCGGCCGGGCCAACTGGTGGCTGCCCCGCCGGCTGGACGCCGTCCTGCCCCGCATCAGCATCGAACCGCCCGAGTGCCGTGCCGCGCATGAGAGGCTGGCCGCCGCGACGGACGCCGAGGTGGCGGACGTACTGGCGCGGGAGGAGCGGCAGCGGGATGTACGCGATACCACTGGGTGACGACGGAGCGGAACTGCGGCCCCTGGAGCCCTGGCACGCCGAGGAGTTCCTCGCGCACCTGGACCGGGGACGGGAGTTCATCACACGGCACATCCCCTTCGGCACCAAGGCCACCGACGTCGACTCCGCACGGGCCCTGCTGCAGTCCTACGCCGACAAGCGCGCCGCCGACAGCGGCTTCCTGCACGGGCTGTGGCTCGACGGCAAGCTCGTCGGCGGGCTGCTGTTCCGGGTCTTCGACGCCGCCACCGGCGTCTGCGAGATCGGCTGCTGGCTGGAGCCGGCCGGGACGGGCAAGGGCCTGGTCACCCGGGGCGCCCGGGTGCTGATCGACTGGGCGTTCGACGAGCGCGGCATGCACCGCGTGGAGTGGCACGCGTCGTCCGCGAACACCCCCAGTGTCAACGCCGCGCGGCGACTCGGCATGATGCGGGAGGGCGTCCTGCGCGAATGCTTCCCCTACCGGGGGTCCGCCAGGACACGGAGGTGTGGGCCGTGCTCGCGCCCGAGTGGCGTGCGGCACGCGCGCGTACCGCCCGAACGATCATTAAGGGACCTCTCAGACAGCGTCCGTACGGTGCGAGACATGGGAACGAAGACAGTGGACGAGACCGGCGTGAAGACCGACACCGACGAGACCGGGAAGGCCGTGACGGCCGACCGGGCGGACGAGGTGGCCGCCGACGCGGAGGCCACCGGGCGACGGACGCGGCCGGCACCGCCGAGGACGGCACCGCCGCCGCGCAGGAGGGTCCCTCGGGGTCGGCCAGGGCGCGGGCGCCGTCGTCTCCGCCGCGCTGGGCCTCGTCTCGCTGACCGGCGGCTGGGTGGGCACCGTGGCCTCCGCCCGGCAGTCGCTGATCGGCCAGCTGGAGACCTCGTCGTCCGGGAACGTCGCCCAGATGATCGACAAGGGCTACGGCCAGGCCTGGCAGGCCACCGCGCTGTGGGGCGGCGCCTTCGCCCTGGCCGCCCTGGTCGTCGGCGTCTTCGTCCTGGCCCGCCCCGCGTTCGGCGCGCCCGGCAGGCCGCAGGCCCCGTGGATCAAGTCGGTCGCCTGGGGCGGCGTCGCCCTCGGTGTGATCGGCCTGCTCCTCGCCGTCCTGAAGTACACCGACGTCCTGCTGGGCTTGCCGTCCACCGGCTGAGCCGCAAGAACCGCCGGCGACCCGGTGCCCGCCAGGGCTTCCGGGGACCGCCGGGAAGGGGTCTTAGGACAGGAGCGCCCGCCGGGCGCCCGTCCTAAGACCCCTTCCGCGCGTCTAAGGCCCCCGCCCGGCCGAAGATGCGGCACTTACCCGATGTGGCGGGACCCCCTGGGAGACGACAGTGGAGGCGTCGCACACCGCGGCACCGCATCCGCTCACCAGCCGATCACCAGGGGACACACCATGTTCGAGTACGAACTGCACAAGATCCGCTCCGCCGAGCTGATCCGCCGCGCCGAGCAGGAGCGGCTGGCCCGCGAGGTCGTCCTCGCCGGCCGCGCCGCCCGCCGGGCAGCCGGCCAGGGCGCCGCCGAGGCCGAGAGCCATAGCCCGCGCGGCCGCAGGCACCGCTTCCCACGGCCGCGTGAGCCCCGGACCCCGGGAGGACGCCCGCACGGCCCCGCGCCGGGCGGCCGCCCTCCCGAAAACCGGTGCCGGAGCGCCGGACCGGCGTGCGATGCTCGGGCCCGTGGAGACCAGGTCAGTCAGCCCCGTGTTCGTCGGCCGCGCCGACGAACTGGCCACGTTGCGCGAGGCGCTCGTCAGCGCCGCCGAGGGGGAGCCGCAGGCGCTCCTCCTCGGCGGCGAGGCGGGCGTCGGCAAGACCCGTCTCGTCGAGGAGTTCACCGCCGCCGCCCGCGAGCACGGCGCCGTCGTCGCGCTCGGCGGCTGCGTCGAGATCGGCGCCGACGGACTTCCCTTCGCCCCGTTCTCCACCGCGCTGCGCGCCCTGCGCCGCGCCCTGCCGGACGACCTGGCCGCCGCCGCGGCCGGCCAGGAGGAGGAACTCGCCCGGCTGCTGCCCGAACTCGCCGAGAACCCCGCCGCCGCACCGCCCGGCCGCCCCGACGAGGAAGGGCTCGCCCGGCTCTTCGAACTGACCGCCCGGCTGCTGGAGCGCACCGCCGCCCGGCGCCCCGTCGTCCTCGTCCTGGAGGACCTGCACTGGGCCGACGCCTCCACCCGCCACCTCCTCGCCTACCTCCTGCGCACCCTGCGCACCGGCCGCCTCGTCGTCCTGGCCACCTACCGCTCCGACGACCTCCACCGGCGCCACCCGCTGCGCCCCCTGCTCGCCGAACTCGACCGGCTGCGCACCGTCCGCCGCATCGAACTGGCCCGCTTCACGCGCGACGAGGTGGGCCGCCAGATCGCCGGCATCCTCGCCCGGGAACCCGAGCCGAGCCGGGTCGACGAGATCTTCCGGCGCTCCGACGGCAACGCCTTCTTCGTCGAGGAACTCGCCGTCGCCGCGCACGAGGGCTGCGCCGGCGGACTCACCGACACCCTGCGCGACCTGCTCCTGGTCCGGGTGGAGGCACTGCCCGAGAGCGCCCAGCGGATCGCCCGGATCGTCGCCGAGGGCGGCACCACCGTCGAGTACCGGCTGCTGGCCGCCGTCGCCCGGCTCGCCGAGGACGACCTCATCGAGGCCCTGCGCGCCGCGGTGAACGCGAACATCCTGCTGCCGGCGTCCGATGGCGACGGCTACCGCTTCCGGCACTCCCTGGTCCGCGAGGCCGTCGCCGACGACCTGCTGCCCGGCGAACGCTCCCGCCTCAACCGCCGCTACGCCGAGGCGCTCGACGCCGATCCGACGCTGGTCCCGGCCGACGAGCGCGTCATGCGGCTGGCCAGCTACTGGTACCGCGCCCACGACACCGCCCGGGCCCTGCCGGCCGTCCTGCACGCGGCCGTCGAGGCCCGCCGCCGCCACGCCTACTCCGAGCAGCTGGGGCTGCTGGAGCGGGCCATGGAGCTGTGGGACTCCGCCCCCGAGGAGGTGCGGGCCGCCCTGCGCCCCCTGGACTGCGCCGAGTTCTACCCGGCGCCCGGCACCGACGCGGACGGCGCACCGGCCACCGCGCCGCTGCGCTATCTGGACCTGCTGGCCGAGGCGGCCGTCGCGGGGCGGCTCAGCGGCGAGCGCAAGCGCGCCCTGCGGATCACCCGGCGCGCCCTGGACCTGCTGGAGGAGGAGCCCGACCCGCTGCGCGCCGCCTGGTTCTGGACCCAGCGCGGGCTGCTGATCCAGGCCCAGGCCCGCGGCGACGGACGGCACGAGCTGACCATGGCCCAGGACCTCGTCCGGGCCTGCCGCCGTCCGAGGTGCACGCCCGCATCCTGGCCGTCGTCGCGGGCTGGGCCATGCTGCACAACCCCGGCCCCGAGGCCGTCACCGCCGCCGAACGGGCCGTGGAGTACGCCCGCATGGTCGGCACCGCCGACATCGAGCTGGACGCCCGGCTCACCCTCGGCGGCCTGATGGTCGACGCGGGGCACATCGAGACCGGCCTCGCCGAGATGTACGAGGTGAAGGAGCAGGCGACGGCCCGGGGCAGGTCCGGCGTGGTGGCCCGCAGCCACGTCAACCTCCCGTCGGTGCTGGAGGGCATCGGCCGGTCCGAGGAGGCGCTGCGCATCCTGCGCGAGGGCGTCGACCTCACCCGGCGGATGGGCCTGCTGGAGTCCGAGGCGTGGGTGTGGGGCAACCTCGCCGAGTCGCTGCTCTCGCTGGGCCGCTGGGACGAGGCGCTGGAGGCGGCCGCCCGTGCCTCCGGCCGGGCCGCCCAGCCGCGCGGCGGCGCCTGCCTCAAGACCGCCTGGATCGCCCTCGCGCGCGGCGAGCTCGCCGAGGCGGCCCGGCAGCTCGCCGAGGCCCGCACCGCTTACGGCACCCACGACCTGATGCCGCAGTACCGGCTGCCGCTGGCCGCGACGGCCGTCGGCATCGCCGCCGCCGAGGGCCGCCTGGCCGACGCCCGCGCCGAACTGGCCCGCGCCCTGGACGCCGGCCTCCCGCCCGGCACCCAGCGCTACGTCTGGCCGCTGCTGGTCCTCGCCGCCGAGGCCGAGGCCGACGCGCGCGGGGTGCCCGACGCGCGGGAAGGCCGCGCCGAGACCCTGGACCGGCTGCGCGGCACCGCGAAGTCCCTCACGACCGGGGTCCCGCTGTGGCAGGCCCACGACCAGTGGGTGCGCGCCGAGCTGGGCCGCGCCGAGGGCCTGGACACCCGCGACGACTGGTCGGAGGCGGTCACCGCGTTCGAGGCGCTGGGCCGGCCGTACGAACTGGCCCGGGTCCGCTTCCGGCTGGCCGAGTCCCTGCTCACGGACGGCGGCGACGGCGACCGCGACCGCGCCACCGAGCTGCTCCGGCTCTGCCACGCCGTCGCCGTGCACCTCGGCGCCCGCCCGCTCGCCGACGCGGCCGGCCGGCTCGCCCAGCGTGCCCGGCTCCCGCTCCACCCCGGCGACGGCGCCCGCGCCGCCGACCCGGTGGAGGCGCTGGGGCTCACCGGCCGGGAGCGGGACGTGCTGCGCCTGGTCGCGGACGGCCACACCAACCGCCGGATCGCCGAGGAGCTGTTCATCTCGCCGAAGACGGCCAGCGTCCACGTCTCCAACATCCTGGCCAAGCTCGGTGTCGCGGGACGCGGCGAGGCGGCGGCGGTGGCCCACCGGCTCGGCCTGTTCCGCCCGGCTCCACAGCACGACCGGACCATCTGACGGCGCCGGAGAACCGGCGGACCGTACGGCGCCGGGAGCCGCCCGGCCGCGGCCCGAGGGGGTGTCTAGCGCACCCTCAGTTCCAGGATCCGGTCGTCGCCGTCCTTCGGGTCGCCCCGGCCGTCGGTGTTGCTGGTGACCAGGAACAGCCGGTCCCGCCGGCCGCGGCCACCGTGCGCAGCCGCCCGTGCTCGCCCTCCAGGAACGCCTGCGGCTCCGCCGCCGTCCGCGTGCCGTCCAGCGGGATCCGCCACAGCCGCTCGCCGCGCAGGCCCGCCATCCACACCGAGCCCGCGGCATGGGCGATACCGCTGGGGAGGCCTCGGCCGTGGACCACTGGTCGACCGGGTCGCGGAACGCCTCGTCGTCGGAGCGGCCCTCCGCCTCGGGCCAGCCGTAGTTGCCGCCGGGCTCGATCGCGTTCAGCTCGTCCCAGGTGTTCTGGCCGAACTCCGCGGCGAACAGCCGCTTCTCGCCGTCCCAGGCCAGCCCCTGCACATTGCGGTGTCCGTACGAGTAGACGGGCGAGCCGGGGAACGGGTTGCCCGGCGCCGGTTCGCCGTCGGGGTGAGCCGCAGGATCTTGCCGCCCGTGGAGTCCCGGTCCTGTGACAGCCCCGTGTCGCCACGTTCGCCCGTGCCGGCGTAGAGCATCTTGTCCGGGCCGAAGGCGATCCGGCCGCCGTTGTGGATGACGCCCTTCGGAATGCCCCGGAAGACGGTGTCGGGCGCGCCGAGCTGCTCGCCGGCCGGCTTCCCGGCGTCGTACCGCATGCGGACGATGCGGTTGTCCGAGGCGGAGGTGAAGTAGGCGTACACCATTCGGTCCGCGGCGAAGTCGGGGGAGAGCGCGAGCCCCATCAGGCCGCCCTCGCCGGCCGGTTCCACGCCGGGCACCTCGCCCACCGCCGTCTTGTCGCCGCTCTCGCCGTCGATCCGGGTGATCGTGGCCTCGTCCCGGGAGGAGACCAGCAGGTCGCCCTCGGGCAGCACCGCCAGGCCCCACGGGCTGTCCAGGCCGGTGGCGACCGTGCGGACGACCTCCACGGAGCCCTTCGCGGGCGGGGTCTGCCCGGCGGCCGGCCGGGAGGGCGGCGACTGCGCGCCGGTCCGGGCGGGGGAGGCGCTGCGGTCCCCGCCGGCCGCCGGGTCCCCGTCGCCGGAGGAGCAGCCGGCGGTCAGCACGAACGCGGCGGCGGCCAGCACGGCCGTCACGGCTCGACGTTGCACGATCCTGGTCCCTTCGACGCGGTGGGCTCTCCCTGTCATACACCGCCCGGGGCCCACAAGTTCCCGGGTACGGGAACCTTCAACCGCGCGACCGGGTCCTCACTCCCACGAGCCGAGCGCCGGCGGCAGGGCGCCCACCTCCGCGAGATCCCGCTCCGACAGCGTCAGCCGCGCCGCCGCGGCGTTCTGCGTCACCCAGCGCTCCTGCTTGGTGCCCGGCACCGGGACGACGTGCCGGCCCTGCGCCAGTACCCAGGCGAGCGCCACCTGGGCCGGGGTGACCGCCTCGCCGTGCCGGGCCGCGATCCGCCGCAGCCCCGCCACGATCGGCTGGTTGGCCGCCATCATCTCCGCGGTGAACCGCGGGTGCCGGGCGCGCAGGTCGTCCGGCTCGAAGCCCTCGCCCGGCGTCAGCGTGCCGGTCAGGAAGCCGTTGCCGAGCGGCATCGCGGCGAGGAACCCCACGCCCCGGGCCTCGCACCACGGCAGCAGCGCCTCCAGCGCCTCCGGCGACCACACCGACAGCTCGGCCTGGACCGCGCTCACCGGGAAGACCTGCTGCACCCGCTCCAGCTGCCGGATCGTGGTGTCGTGCAGCCGCGCCCCGGCCCGCCGCCCCGACCGGGCGCCCACCGCGCACAGCCCCAGGGCGCGCACCTTCCCGGCCCGGACCAGGTCCGCCATCGCGCCCCAGGTCTCCTCCACCGGCACCTCGGGGTCGGCGCGGTGCAGCTGGTAGAGGTCGATCACGTCCGTCTGGAGCCGGCGCAGCGACGCGTCGCAGGCCCGCTTCACATAGCCGGGGCGGCCGTTGGCCACGATGTGCTGGTCGCCGACGAGCAGACCGACCTTCGTGGAGACGAAGGCGTCGGCCCGCCGCTCCTTCAGCGCCCGCCCCACCAGCAGCTCGTTGGTGAAGGGGCCGTACATGTCGGCCGTGTCCAGCAGGGAGCAGCCCAGGTCCAGCGCCCGGTGCACCGCCCTGAGCGACTCGTCGCCCCGCTGCCGCGACGCGCTGTACGCCCAGCTCATCGGCATGCACCCCAGCCCGACGGCCCCCACCGAGAGTGCCGCCGCACCGATCGTCCTGCGCTCCACCTGGTCGTGACCTCCCCTCGTCCGGCCCGCCCTCGTCAGGCCCGCCCCAACCTAACCTCTGCCGCCGCGCGGACCTGACATAGCCTCCTGGGCATGACTGCTGACGTGTGGCTGCCCATCCCGCCGGACGAGATCGAGGGGCTTCCCGACGGCCCCGTCTACCGCTTCTGGAACGGCGCCGAGGAGTTCCCCGCGGACCCGGCCGACTGCGTGTACTACGTCGTGCCCTACATGAAGCCCGCCGGGGTCGGCGTCCGCCCGATGCCGTCGATGCGCTCCGTCCAGGTCGTGCAGACCCTGTCGGCCGGCACCGACCACGTCGAGCCGGGCCTGAAGCACCTGCCCGAGGGCGTACGGCTGTGCAACGCGCGCGGTGTCCACGAGGCGAGCACCGCGGAACTCACCCTCACCCTGATCCTGGCGTCGCTGCGCGGAGTCCCGGACTTCGTGCGCGCCCAGGACCGGGGGAGTGGCTCGGCGGGTTCCGCCCCGCGCTGGCCGACAAGAACGTCCTGATCGTCGGCTACGGCTCGATCGGCTCGGCGATCGAGGACCGGCTCGTGCCCTTCGAGGTCGCGCGGGTGGCGCGCGTCGCGCGCTCCGCACGCACCACGGCGCGCGGGCCGGTGCACCCGCTCACCGATCTGCCCTCCCTGCTGCCGGAGGCGGACGTCGTCGTGCTGTCCACGCCGCTCACCGACGCCACCCGAGGCCTGGTGGACGCCGAGTTCCTCGGCCGCATGAAGACCGGCGCGCTGCTCGTCAACGTCGCCCGCGGCCCGGTCGTGGACACCAAGGCGCTGCTGGCGGAGCTGGAGAGCGGGCGCCTCACCGCCGCCCTCGACGTCACCGACCCCGAACCGCTGCCCCGGGCCACCCCCTCTGGCAGGCGCCGGGCCTGCTGATCAGCCCGCACGTCGGCGGCCCCACGTCCGCCTTCCTGCCCCGCGCCAAGCGCCTGCTGACGGACCAGCTGCGCCGCTTCGTGAACCGGGAGCCGCTGCGGAACGTGGTCCTGACGACGGGCGCGCACGACGCGTGAGAAGCGCGGACCGGGCCCGGCGCGTGAGATGCGCGTACGGAGCCCGGCGCGTGAGATGCGCGTACGGAGCCCGGCGCGTGGGAAGCGCGTACGGAGCCCGGCGGCGCACTCGTTGTGCACCCGGCGCATGATCGTCACAACGGCGCACGGGGGTGACGGAGTCCGCTTCGGGTACCCTCCGCAGCCCTCCGGGAGCGGTGGGTACCCGCATACTCCCTGGTCGTCACGGAGAGTAGAGAACCTATGTCCCTGAGTGACGATACTGGTGTATCGTCCCCGACAGGGGCTGCGCCGCGCACCGTTCGGCGCCGGGGACGGACATCTGAGACTGCGAGGGGGCGACGGGCGATGCACGGCCTATGGACGAACGATCCGACGCGGCGGAGCCGCCGACGGCGGCCGTGGCGCACGGCCGCACGCAGGCGCGGCCACCACTGCCACCACAGTCACCACCAGCGCAGGCCCGGCGTGCGGAGGCGGAACGCCCGCCCGGCGCACCGGAGTCCCCGCGACCCGGTACCCGGCGGACCGGGAGGACGCGGTGACGCCGCCCTCGCCTCCCGCACCCACGCTCGACGGGGCGCTGCGGCCCCAGCCGGCGCCCGGAGCGCTGCTGCCCCGCCCGTCGGCCGGTTCCGGCGGGCCGAGTTACGCCCGCCCGCTGCTGCTGGCCCTGCTCTGCGGGGGGTACGCGATCGGCTGCGCGTTCGGCTGGGGCTCCCCCGACTCGCCAGGATCATGGGGGACTTCGGGCTGGCCGCCGCCGCCGGCGCCGCCGCGGTCTCCTGCTTCCTCTACGCCCGCAACCGCCGCGTCCGTTTCCGGCCCGCCTGGCTGCTGTTCGGCCTCTCCTCGGCGATGGCGGCCCTCGGCAACGTGGTCTGGGGGTGGTACGAGGTCGTCCTCGAGGTCCCGGTGCCCACCCCAGCTACGCGGACCTGTTCTTCCTGTGCTTCGCGCCGCCCGCCATCGTCGGCCTGCTGGTGTTCGCCAAGCGGCCGGTGACCAGGGCGGGCTGGGTCTGCCTGGCACTGGACGCCTGGCTGATCGGCGGCTCTCTGCTGACGCTGGCCTGGAGCCTGGCGCTCGCGCAGGCGGCCAGGACGGACGGGGTGCCAGTGGCGCACACCGCGCTGTCGCTGGCGTACCCGCTGCTCGACATCGCCCTGGTCAGCATGGTGCTGGCGCTGCACTTCCGGCGCACGCCCGTCTACCGCTCCGCGGTGAACACCGCGATCGGCGGGCTCGCGCTGACGGTGATGTGCGACGCGCTGTTCACCTCGCCGCTGCTGCACAACAGTTACCGCTCCGGCCAGCTGCTCGACGCCGGCTGGTTCGCCGGATCGCTGCTGCTGGCGTACGCCCCCTGGGCGGCCCCCCGGCACGGACGCCCGGCGGACGCGGAGCCCGGCGGCCACACGCGCGTGGTGCACGAACACCTCCCCGGCCGGCGCACAGGCGCACCGCCTCCGGCGCCCCCGCCCGGCCCGGCCGCCGGCGGCGACCACGGCCGGTTCCCGGCAGCCCGGCCCATCGCCGGCTCGCTGGCGGCCCTCACGCCCTACCTGGCCGCCGCCGTCTGCACGCTGGGCATCCTCTACAACGTCCTCAACGGCCGCAGCGTGGACCGCGTGGTGCTGCTGACCGGAGGCACGGTGGTGCTCGCCCTCGTCGTCCGCCAGGGCATCATGCTGCTCGACAACATCACCCTCACCCAGGAACTGGCCCAGAAGGAGAACCACTTCCGCTCCCTGGTGCAGGGCTCCAGCGACGTCATCATGATCGCCGCCCGAGCGGCGTCCTGCGGTACGTCTCCCGGCCGCCGCCGGGGTCTACGGCCGGCCCGCCGAGGAACTGGTGGGCAGCGAGCTGGCCGGTCTCATCCACCCGGAGGACCTGGGCTGCGTGGTGCACGAGGTGCGCCGCTTCCTCGCCGCCGACCCGGTCGAGGAACCGACCACGCGCATCGAGTGCCGGTTCCGCTCCGGCGACGGGGCTGGCTCAACGTCGAGTCCACCGTCAACCGCCACCACGGCGGCCTGATCTTCAACAGCCGGGACGTGACCGAGAGAGTGCGCCTGCAGGCGCAGCTCCAGCACAACGCCGAGCACGACCCGCTCACCGACCTGCCCAACCGCGCCCTGTTCACCAAGCGGGTCCAGCAGGCCCTCTCCGGCCGCCGCGCCTCCGACCGGGGCGCCGCCCTGCGCGGGACGGCCGTGCTCTTCATCGACCTCGACGGCTTCAAGGCCGTCAACGACACGATCGGGCACCAGGCCGGGGACGAACTGCTCGTCCAGGCCGCCCGCAGACTCCAGGACGCGGTCCGCCAGGGCGACACCGCCTCCCGGCTGGGCGGCGACGAGTTCGCGGCCCTGATCGTCGGAGACGGCACCCGCGACCGCTCCGCCCGCGAACGCGACATCCTGGAGCTCGCCGACCGCCTCAGGGTGACGCTGTCGCAGCCGTACCTCATCGACGGCAACGATGTCCGGGTCAACGCCTCCATCGGCGTCGCCTTCGCCGAGCCCGGCCTCGGCGCCGGCGAGCTGCTGCGCAACGCCGACCTGGCCATGTACCGGGCCAAGGCGGGCGGCAAGGGCCGGGTGGAGCTGTACAAGCCGCAGATGCAGCAGGACGTCGTCCGCAAGGCGGAGCTGGCCACCCGGCTGCGGGCCGCGCTCCACGACGGCGAGTTCGCGCTGCTGCACCAGCCGGTGGTCTCGCTGACGGACGGCCGGATCACGTCGGTCTGCGCCCAGGCGCGCTGGCGCTCCTCGCAGGGCGTGCTGTTCACCCCGGCCGAGTTCGTACGGGTCGCCGAGGACGGCGACAAGACCGCCGAACTCGACCGCTGGATGCTGCAGGAGGCCGTCGAGCACGCCGCCGAGCGGGCGGCGGCCGGCCTGACCGCGCCCGTCGCCGTCCGCATCGGCGCCCGCCGGCTGCTGGACCGCTCGATGCCCCCGGGGTCGGTGGAGGCCCTGCTGACCCGGCACGGACTGCCCCCGGCGCCCTGGTGATCGAGCTGGCCGACATCGACGCCCGGCTCGGCCTGGAGGAGCTGGAGCGCCGGCTGAACGCCCTCAAGCGGGTCGGCGTCCGGATCGCGCTCGACGGCTTCGGCGGCGGCTGCGCGGCCATCACCGCCCTGCGCAGACTCCCCGTCGACGTGCTGAAGCTGGACCGCTCCCTGATCGAGGGCGTCGTGGAGTCCGCGCGGCTGCACAAGATCACCAGCGGGCTGCTCCGCATCGCCACCGACCTCGGGCTGCAGTCCGTGGCCGACGGCGTGGACCTGCCCGAGCAGGTCGTCGCCCTGCGCGCCATGGGCTGCACGCACGGGCAGGGCATGGCCTTCTCCGGGCCGCTCGACGAGTACCGGCTGCGCAGGGCCCTCGGCACGGGCCGCTATCCCGTGCCGCACGGACCCGCCGAGCCGTCGTTCCTCCGCGGCGGCTCCGGCGGCGGCCCGGGCGGTGGCGGAGCCGCCGCGGGCGGGAGCACCGGCGGGGTGTACACCAAAGGGGTGAGCGGCGGTGTCACCAGTTCGGTTCCGGCCGTTCTCGGTGGTGGCACGGCACTGCGCTCACATAATGAGACTCCCGTCCCACCCACTTGACACCGGGTGCGTGCCGGGGGAGGGTCAGTGCCATGCGCACCCGAATTCTCGTACTTGGACAGCGCGTCGGCTGAAGCTGAGCCCCGATCGCTCAGCGACCCACCACCGGCGCGCTCCCCTCGCTTGCCTTTCGGCACGAGGGTTTTTTGTTGCACCAGCACCTGTCGAGCCCCGTTCGCACCAGCGGCGAACACCGCACAAACCTCGCAAAAACCCTCAGCATCGAGAAGAGAATGCCGATGACCGAGCAGGCCACCGGGGCCCATCATCCGCAGCCGCGGCCCCGATCCGGAGGACAGCACTCCGCCCCCGTCGAGCACGTCACGGGTGCGCAGTCCCTCATCCGCTCTCTCGAGGAGGTCGGCGCCGACACGGTATTCGGCATTCCCGGCGGTGCGATCCTTCCGGCGTACGACCCGCTGATGGACTCGGGCAAGGTGCGCCACGTCCTGGTCCGCCACGAGCAGGGCGCCGGCCACGCGGCCACCGGCTACGCGCAGGCCACCGGCAAGGTCGGCGTCTGCATGGCCACCTCCGGCCCCGGCGCCACCAACCTGGTCACCCCGATCGCCGACGCCCACATGGACTCGGTGCCGCTCGTCGCGATCACCGGCCAGGTCGCCTCCTCCGCCATCGGCACGGACGCCTTCCAGGAGGCGGACATCGTCGGCATCACCATGCCGATCACCAAGCACAACTGGCTGGTCACCAAGGCCGAGGACATCCCGCGGGTGATCGCCCAGGCGTTCCACGTCGCCTCCACCGGACGCCCCGGCCCGGTCCTGGTCGACATCTCCAAGGACGCCCTCCAGGCGAAGACCACCTTCTCCTGGCCGCCGGTCATGGACCTGCCCGGCTACCGCCCGGTCACCAAGCCGCACGCCAAGCAGATCCGCGAGGCCGCCAAGCTGATCACCGCCGCCAAGCGGCCGGTGCTCTACGTCGGCGGCGGCGTCCTCAAGGCGCGGGCCACCGCCGAGCTGAAGGTCCTCGCCGAACTCACCGGAGCGCCCGTCACCACCACCCTGATGGCGCTCGGCGCGTTCCCCGACAGCCACCCGCTGCACGTGGGAATGCCGGGCATGCACGGTGCGGTCACCGCCGTCACCGCGCTGCAGAAGGCCGACCTGATCGTCGCCCTCGGAGCCCGCTTCGACGACCGCGTCACCGGCAAGCTCGACAGCTTCGCCCCGTACGCCAAGATCGTCCACGCCGACATCGACCCGGCGGAGATCGGCAAGAACCGCGCCGCGGACGTGCCGATCGTCGGCGACGCCCGCGAGGTCATCGCCGACCTCGTCCAGGCCGTGCAGAAGGAGCACGCCGAGGGCAACAAGGGCGACTACAGCGCCTGGTGGAAGGACCTGTCCCGCTGGCGCGAGACCTACCCGCTCGGCTACGACCAGCCCGAGGACGGCTCCCTGTCCCCGCAGCAGGTCATCGAGCGCATCGGGCAGCTCGCGCCCGAGGGCACGATCTTCGCGGCCGGCGTCGGCCAGCACCAGATGTGGGCCGCGCACTTCATCCAGTACGACAAGCCCGCCACCTGGCTGAACTCCGGCGGCGCCGGGACGATGGGCTACGCCGTCCCGGCCGCGATGGGCGCCAAGGCCGGCGCCCCCGACCGGGCCGTCTGGGCGATCGACGGCGACGGCTGCTTCCAGATGACCAACCAGGAGCTGACCACCTGCGCCCTGAACAACATCCCGATCAAGGTCGCCGTCATCAACAACGGCGCCCTCGGGATGGTCCGCCAGTGGCAGACGCTGTTCTACAACCAGCGCTACTCCAACACGGTGCTGCACTCCGGCCCGGACGACGTCAACCCCGAGGCCCGCGGCACCCGCGTCCCCGACTTCGTGAAGCTGTCCGAGGCCATGGGCTGCCATGCCATCCGGTGCGAGGACCCGGCCGACCTCGACAAGGTGATCGAGGAGGCGAACGCCATCAACGACCGCCCGGTGGTCATCGACTTCATCGTCCACGAGGACGCGATGGTCTGGCCGATGGTCGCCGCCGGCACCTCCAACGACGAGATCATGGCCGCCCGGGACGTCCGCCCCGACTTCGGCGACAGCGAAGACGACTGAGCGAGAGAGAGCAAAGAGATCATGTCCAAGCACACGCTCTCCGTCCTGGTGGAGAACACCCCGGGCATCCTCGCCCGGATCGCGGCCCTGTTCTCCCGCCGCGGCTTCAACATCGACTCGCTCGCCGTCGGCGTCACCGAGCACCCCGACATCTCCCGCATCACCATCGTGGTGAACGTCGAGGACCTGCCCCTGGAGCAGGTGACCAAGCAGCTCAACAAGCTGGTCAACGTGCTCAAGATCGTCGAACTGGAGCCGTCGCAGGCCGTTCAGCGCGAACTCGTTCTGGTGAAGGTGCGCGCCGACAACGAGACCCGCTCCCAGATCGTCGAGATCGTCCAGCTGTTCCGCGCCAAGACCGTCGACGTCTCCCGGAGGCCGTCACCATCGAGGCCACCGGAAGCAGCGACAAGCTGTCCGCGATGCTCAAGATGCTGGAGCCGTACGGCATCAAGGAGCTGGTCCAGTCCGGCACCATCGCCATCGGCCGCGGCGCCCGCTCCATCACCGACCGCTCGCTGCGCGCGCTCGACCGCAGCGCCTGACGCGGCGCACGGGCGGCCGGCGCCCCGGCCGGCCGCCCGTATTCCGAGACCCCGAACCTTCCCTTCCCCGCCGTCATACGGTGGGAGCAACACCTGCACTCGCGAGGAGAGAACCCAAAGTGGCCGAGCTGTTCTACGACGCCGACGCCGACCTGTCCATCATCCAGGGCCGCAAGGTCGCGGTCATCGGTTACGGCAGCCAGGGCCACGCCCACGCCCTGTCGCTGCGCGACTCCGGCGTCGACGTGCGCGTCGGTCTGCACGAGGGCTCCAAGTCCAAGGCCAAGGCCGAGGAGCAGGGCCTGCGCGTGGTGACCCCGGCCGAGGCCGCCGCCGAGGCCGACGTCATCATGATCCTGGTCCCGGACCCGATCCAGGCCCAGGTCTACGACGAGCACATCGCCCCCCACCTCAAGGACGGCGACGCCCTGTTCTTCGGCCACGGCCTGAACATCCGCTACGGCTTCATCAAGCCCCCGGCCGGCGTGGACGTCTGCATGGTCGCCCCGAAGGGCCCGGGCCACCTGGTGCGCCGTCAGTACGAGGAGGGCCGCGGCGTTCCCTGCATCGCCGCCGTCGAGCAGGACGCCTCCGGAGGCGCCTTCGCGCTGGCCCTGTCGTACGCCAAGGGCATCGGCGGCACCCGCGCCGGCGTCATCAAGACGACCTTCACCGAGGAGACCGAGACCGACCTGTTCGGCGAGCAGGCCGTGCTCTGCGGCGGCACCGCCGCCCTGGTCAAGGCGGGCTTCGAGACCCTGGTCGAGGCCGGGTACCAGCCGGAGATCGCCTACTTCGAGTGCCTGCACGAGCTGAAGCTGATCGTGGACCTCATGTACGAGGGCGGCCTGGAGAAGATGCGCTGGTCGATCTCCGAGACCGCCGAGTGGGGCGACTACGTCACCGGCCCGCGGATCATCACCGACGCCACCAAGGCCGAGATGAAGAAGGTCCTCGCCGAGATCCAGGACGGCACCTTCGCCAAGAACTGGATGGACGAGTACCACGGCGGCCTGAAGAAGTACAACGAGTACAAGAAGCAGGACTCCGAGCACCTGCTGGAGACCACCGGCAAGGAGCTGCGCAAGCTCATGAGCTGGGTCGACGAGGAGGCGTGAGCCTCAGCCGCTGAGGGGCCGGAGCGATGCCGCTCCGGCCCTTCGGCGAACCCCGGGTAACGTCGTACCCACGGCGTTGTCCAACCCGTCCAGCCCCGGACGGGTGATCCTTCCGCACAGGCGCAAGACGACCAGCGCCGCGCCACTAGACTGCTGCACAACAAACGCGTCAGGCCCACAGCGTCGTGCGTCTTCCACGCGGCTAGCAACCCTCCACCGCCTGCGGCCGTCGGGACGGCCGTCCGCATTGGACTTGTGAGGACTCACGTGAGCTCGAAACCCGTCGTACTCATCGCTGAAGAGCTGTCGCCCGCCACCGTCGACGCGCTGGGGCCCGACTTCGAGATCCGCCGGTGCAACGGCGCGGACCGCGCCGAGCTGCTGCCGGCCATCGCCGACGTCGACGCGATCCTGATCCGCTCGGCCACCAAGGTGGACGCCGAGGCCATCGCCGCCGCGAACAGGCTGAAGGTCGTCGCGCGAGCCGGCGTCGGCCTGGACAACGTGGACGTCTCCGCCGCCACCAAGGCCGGCGTGATGGTCGTCAACGCCCCACCTCGAACATCGTGACCGCCGCCGAGCTGGCCTGCGGTCTGATCCTCGCCACCGCGCGGAACATCCCGCAGGCCAACGCCGCGCTGAAGAACGGCGAGTGGAAGCGCAGCAAGTACACGGGCGTCGAGCTGGCCGAGAAGACCCTCGGTGTCGTGGGTCTGGGCCGGATCGGCGCCCTCGTCGCGCAGCGCATGTCCGCGTTCGGCATGAAGGTCGTCGCCTACGACCCCTACGTGCAGCCCGCGCGGGCCGCGCAGATGGGCGTCAAGGTCCTGACGCTGGACGAGCTGCTGGAGGTCTCCGACTTCATCACCGTCCACCTGCCGAAGACCCCCGAGACCCTGGGCCTCATCGGCGACGAGGCGCTGCGCAAGGTCAAGCCGAGCGTCCGCATCGTCAACGCCGCGCGCGGCGGCATCGTCGACGAGGAGGCGCTGTACTCGGCGCTCAAGGAGGGCCGCGTCGCCGGCGCCGGCCTCGACGTGTACGCCAAGGAGCCCTGCACCGACTCGCCGCTGTTCGAGTTCGACCAGGTCGTGTGCACCCCGCACCTCGGCGCGTCCACCGACGAGGCGCAGGAGAAGGCCGGTATCGCCGTGGCCCGCTCGGTGCGCCTCGCGCTCGCCGGTGAGCTGGTCCCCGACGCGGTGAACGTCCAGGGCGGTGTCATCGCCGAGGACGTCAAGCCGGGCCTGCCGCTCGCCGAGCGCCTCGGCCGGATCTTCACCGCCCTCGCGGGCGAGGTCGCCGTCCGCCTCGACGTCGAGGTGTACGGCGAGATCACCCAGCACGACGTGAAGGTGCTGGAGCTGTCCGCGCTCAAGGGCGTCTTCGAGGACGTCGTCGACGAGACGGTCTCCTACGTCAACGCCCCGCTGTTCGCCCAGGAGCGCGGTGTCGAGGTCCGCCTGACCACCAGCTCCGAGTCGGCGGACCACCGCAACGTGGTGACCGTGCGCGGCACCCTCGCCAGCGGCGAGGAGGTGTCGGTCTCCGGCACCCTGGCCGGCCCCAAGCACGTCCAGAAGATCGTCGCGGTCGGCGACTACGACGTGGACCTGGCGCTCGCCGAGCACATGGTCGTCCTGCGCTACGAGGACCGTCCCGGTGTCGTCGGCACCGTCGGCCGCATCCTCGGCGAGGCGGGCATCAACATCGCCGGCATGCAGGTCGCCCGCGCTGCGGTGGGCGGCGAGGCGCTGGCCGTGCTGACCGTGGACGACACGGTGTCCTCCGCGGTGCTCGGCGAGGTCGCCGCCGAGATCGGGGCGACGTCGGCCCGGTCGGTCAACCTGATCTGAGGGTGACCGCAGCTGAGGGGGCCGCCGCCTCCGGGCCCCGCTGCGGCCCTGAACGGGCCCCGTCCTCACACGCCGGACGGGCTGGTACGTCCAGCCTGTCCGGCGTTCCGCTTCTCCGTCCCCGTTTCCGGTTCCGTCTCCTCCCGCACCCGCACCCGGCGCAGCGTCACCGACGACAGGACCGCCGCCCCGGCGAGCACCGCCGCGCCCACGACGGCCGCGCCCTGCATGCCGGAGGTGAACGCCTCCCTGGCCGCCGCTGCCAGGGCGTCCCCCGCGTCGCCCGGCAGCGTCCTGGCCACCGCGAGCGCTCCGCCCAGGGTCTCGTGGGCCGCGGCCGGGGCGTCGTCCGGCATCTCCCGGCGGTAGAGGGCCGCCCCGACGGAGCCGAGGACCGCCATGCCCAGCGCCCCGCCGAACTCGGCGCCGGTCTCCATCAGGGAGGAGGCGGAACCCGCCCGCTCCACCGGAGCGGTGCCCAGCGCCAGGTCCGTGATCTGGGACATCACCATCGTCACGCCGGAGGCGAGGACACCGCAGGCGACCAGGCCCAGGGCCAGGTCGTCGGTGCCGACGAGGGTGAGCAGGAGATAGCCGCAGGCGGCGAGGGCGAAGCCCGCCGTCACCACATGGGCGCGGTTGACGCCCCGCCGCACCAGCTGCGCCGCCGCCGGGGCCGCGAAGCCGATCGGGACCGACGGCAGCAGGGCCCACAGGGCCGCCTCCATCGCGCTCTTGCCGAGGACCGACTGGAGGTACTGCGTGGTGAAGTACGCCGAGCCCATCATCGCGAACATGGTGACCAGATTGAGGACGACGGCGGGGCCGAAGCCGCGCCCCCGGAACAGGGCCGGACTGATCATCGGCGAGGCGGCCGTCCGCTGCCGGTGCACGAAGAGGGCGGCGACGAGCAGCCCCAGGGTGACCGGCAGGACGTACCGCGTGCTCCAGCCGTGGGAGGCGATCTCCTTCAGGCCGTAGACGACGGGCAGTACCGCGGCGATCGAGAGCGGGACGCTCGGCCAGTCGAAGCGGCCCGGGGCGGGGTCCTTCGACTCCGGGAGCAGCAGCGGGCCGAGGACCAGCAGCAGGGCCATCGCCGGCAGGTTCACCAGGAAGACCGAGCCCCACCAGAAGAACTCCACCAGCACTCCGCTGAGGACCGAGCCGAGGGCCACGCCCGCCGTCATCACGCCGGACCAGACGGCGATGGCCTGCGCCCGCTGGCCGGGGTCCCGGAAGAGGGTGCGGACGAGCGCCAGCGTCGAGGGCATCAGTGTCGCGCCGCCCACGCCGAGGAGGGTGCGGGCCGCGATCAGCATCCCGGCGCTGTCCGCGTAGGCGGCGGCGAGCGAGGCGGCGCCGAAGGCCGTGGCGCCGATCAGGAGCAGTCTGCGGCGGCCGATGCGGTCGCCCACCGATCCCATGGTGATCAGGAGGCCGGCCACGGCGAAGGCGTAGCTGTCGAAGATCCACAGCTGCTGGGTGCCGGTCGGCTCCAGGTCGGCGCTGATCGCCGGGATCGCGAAGTAGAGGACGGACACGTCCATGGAGACCAGCAGCAGCGGAAGCATCAGCACGGCGAGCGCGGTCCATTCGCGGCGGCCGGCCGAGGGCGGAGGGGTCGTCATACCGGGGACTGTACAAGCGTCCTATACGCCTGTCTAGAACGCGTGTATAAGACGTTTGTCTGGGCGAGGGTAGGGTGGCGCCATGGGACACCGCGAAGACCTGCTCGAAGGCGCCAAGCGCTGCCTGTTGCAGAAGGGGTTCATGCGCACCACGGCGCGCGACATCGTCAAGGAGTCCGGCACCAACCTGGCCTCCATCGGCTACCACTACGGCTCGAAGGACGCGCTGCTGGTGCAGGCCTACATCGAGCTGGTGGAGGCGATGTCCGACGCCTTCGAGGGGGGCGCGGAGGGCGAGGTCCGCGGTGCGCCGGGCTCGCTGGAGCGGTTCACCGAGGTGTGGTCCAACATCATCGGCACCATGCGCGACCCGGGATCGCTGTGGCGGCTCAGCATGGAGATCGTGGCCATGGGCGACGAGCTGCCCGAGGTGCGCGACCATCTGGTGCGGGCCCAGCGGGAGGGGGCGCGCGGCCTGGTCACGCTCTTCATGGGAGGCCGTGAGGAGGACGTCACCGAGGAGACCGTGGACACCCTCGGCCAGTTCTACGTCACGCTGCTGATGGGCCTGATGGTCCAGTGGTCGTTCGGCCCCCGGGACGCACCCGAGGCCGACCGGCTCACCGAGGGGCTCCGCCAGGTGATCGAGGGCGTCAAGGGGAGCTGACCCCGCTCACAGCCGGGCGCCCTTCAGCGCCATGTGCAGCAGCAGCCGGTCCTCCCCGTCGTCCAGGTCCAGCCCGGTGAGCTGCTCGACCCGCGACAGCCGGTAGTAGAGGGTCTGGCGGTGGATGCCCAGCTCGGCGGCCGTGCGCCCGGCCTGGCCCGCGCAGTCGAGGTAGACCTCCGCCGTGCGGGCCAGCTCCCGGTGGGCGGGGGAGAGCAGCAGCCGTACGGCGGGATCCCGCGCCGCCTCCGGGGGCAGGGCCGTGAGCAGGCGGAACGGTCCGATGGAGGCCCACTCGGCGACCGGTCCGAAACGCCGCTCGGCCAGTGCCGCGCGCGCCGCCGCCGACGCCTCCCGCCAGGCCGCGCCCAGCTCGGCGAGGCCGGTGCGGGCCGCGGCGATCCCGGCCGCCGGCTCCCCGCCGCCCGTGCCGCCCAGTGCCCGCGCCCGCTCCAGCAGCCGCCCGCGGCCGAGGTCGCCGGCGTCGGCACGTCCGCCGAGCGGAGCCGTACCAGCAGGGCGAGGCACTGGCCCACCGTGCCCCACGGCAGCGTGCACAGCGCCGTCGCCGCCGGCACCGTGCGCACCGACGGCGCGTCGTCCGGGTCGGCGGACGGCCACGGCGCCACGCACACCACCGTGTGCGGGACCTCCGCGCGCGAGCCCAGGGCCGTGCGCAGCTCGGCGACCGCCATGTCCCGCTGCCAGTCCCGCTCGGCGGTGAGCACCGCGCGCAGCTCCCTGCTGAGGTCGGCGCCGTGCTGCGCCTCGTCGGCGAGCAGCGCGCCGATCCGCGCGGTCACCTCCATGGCCGCCGCCAGCTGCCGCTCGGTCGGTCCGGGGTCGGTGTCCAGCAGCCACACGTAGCCGAGGACGACACCCCGATGGCGTACCGGCAGGCAGATCCGGCCCGGTAGACGCCCGCCTCGGGGGTCGGCGGGATGCGCACCGGGCCCGTCGCGCGGGTGATGCCGAAGCCCTCGAACCAGGAGCGGACGGCCGCCGTGGAGCGCCGGGTCAGGATCGAGCGGGTGCGCACCGGGTCCAGCGCCGACGGGTCGAGGTCGCCCTCGCTGTCGTAGGCGCCGAAGGCGATCAGCTCGAAGTCGCGGTTCTCCAGGGTCGCGGGTGCGCCCAGCAGCTGCGAGAGCTCGTCGACCAGCTCCTGGTAGTCACCCGCGAAATCCGACGTCACCAGGGCATTGTGCCGCAAAGCCGCGCGCCCTTCATACATGTGTCTGAGATCCGTGGCACGGATGCGTGACAGCTGTCGATGGCCGACGATCGGAGGGATCCTTAGGTTTCACGGTGGTTCTCCGTGCCGTCCCCGAAACGTCGGGAATCGGCCTCGTGTTGCTTGGTAAGTGGAGGTGCCCCGTGCTGGGTCCCGTGATTCTCGCCGCGTCGCGCAGCGACCGGATGCGCCGCCTGGTCTCGGCCGCGCCCGTGACGAAGCAGGTCGTGGACCGGTTCATCCCCGGCGAGACCGTGGACGAGATCCTGCCGATCATCCGCGACCTCACGGACCGGGGCCTGGAGCTGACGATGGACGTCGTCGGCGAGGACATCACCAGGCCCGAGCAGGCCGAGGCCGCCCGGGACGCCTACCTGGAGCTGATCGACCGCCTCAAGCCGCTGGAGCTCGGCACGCGCGCGGAGATGTCCGTGAAGCTGTCGATGTTCGGCCAGGCGCTGGACGGCGGCCACGAGCTGGCGCTGAAGAACGTGCGCCCGGTCGTCGAGGCCGCCGCCGAGATCGGCACCACGGTCACCCTGGACGCCGAGGACCACACCACCCTCGACTCGATGTTCGCCATCCACGAGGAGCTGCGCAAGGACGTCCCCGGGACCGGCTGCGTGATCCAGGCCTACCTCTTCCGCACCGAGGAGGACGCGCGCCGCCTCGCCGCGAACGGCTCTCGCGTACGGTTGGTGAAGGGCGCCTACAAGGAGCCCGCCGAGGTCGCCTACCAGCAGAAGCACGAGATCGACAAGGCGTACGTCCGCATCCTGAAGACGCTGATGGAGGGCGAGGGCTACCCGATGATCGGGTCCCACGACCCGCGCCTGATCACCATCGCGCAGGAGCTCGCCCACCGCGCCGGGCGAAAGCTCGACGAGTACGAGTTCCAGATGCTGTACGGCATCCGCAGCGACGAGCACCTGCGGCTCGCCGCCGAGGGCCACCGGATGCGCGTCTACACGGCCTACGGCACCGACTGGTACGGCTATTTCATGCGCCGTCTGGCGGAGAAGCCCGCGAACCTGCAGTTCTTCGTCCGCTCGATGGTCACCAAGGGCTGAGCCGCCCGCACCACGCTCGCACGACCGCTCAAACCCAAGGAGTACGGAACCCATGGACGCTGTGACCCAGGTCCCCACCCCCGTCAACGAGCCGGTGCACGGCTACGCCCCCGGCTCGCCCGAGCGCGCCCGGCTGGAGATGAAGCTCCGGGAGCTGGCCGACAACCCGATCGACCTGCCCTGCACCATCGGCGGCGAGAAGCGGATGGGCGGCGGCGAGCGCTTCGACGTCGTGCAGCCGCACAACCACAAGGCCCGCCTGGGCACCTACGCCAACGCCACCCAGCAGGACGCGCAGGACGCCATCGACGCCGCCCTGGCCGCCGCCCCGGCCTGGCGCGCGATGTCCTTCGACGACCGCGCGGCGATCATCCTGCGCGCCGCCGACCTGCTGTCCGGCCCGTGGCGCGAGACGCTGGCCGCCTCCACCATGCTCGGCCAGTCCAAGACCGCCCAGCAGGCCGAGATCGACACGCCCTGCGAGCTGATCGACTTCTGGCGGTTCAACGTCTCCTACGCCCGCAAGATCCTGGCCGAGCAGCCCCGGCCAACTCGCCGGGCGTGTGGAACCGGCTGGACCACCGCCCGCTGGAGGGCTTCGTCTACGCCATCACGCCGTTCAACTTCAGCGCCATCGCGGGCAACCTGCCCACCGCCCCGGCGCTGATGGGCAACGTCGTCGTGTGGAAGCCGTCCCCGACCCAGACCCACGCCGCCGTGCTGCTCATGCAGCTGCTGGAGGAGGCCGGCCTGCCCAAGGGCGTCATCAACCTCCTCACCGGTGACGGCATCGAGGTCTCCAAGGTCGCCCTCGACCACCGCGACCTGGCCGGCATCCACTTCACCGGCTCGACCAAGACCTTCCAGTACCTGTGGAAGACGGTCGGCAACAACATCGAGAAGTACCGCACCTACCCGCGCCTGGTCGGCGAGACCGGCGGCAAGGACTTCCTGGTCGCCCACCCGAGCGCCGACCGCGCCGTGCTGAAGACCGCCCTGACCCGCGGCGCCTTCGAGTACCAGGGCCAGAAGTGCTCCGCCACCTCGCGCGCGTACATCCCGGCGTCGATCTGGAACGACGGCTTCAAGGAGGAGTTCGCCGCCGAGGTCGACTACCTCACCATGGGCGACGTCACCGACCTGTCCAACTTCATGGGCGCCGTCATCGACGAGCGGGCCTTCGCCAAGAACAAGGCCGCCATCGACCGCGCCAAGGAGGACGAGACCTGCACGATCGTCGCCGGCGGCACCTACGACGACTCGGTCGGCTACTTCGTCCGCCCGACCGTCATCGAGTGCACCGACCCGGAGAACGAGGTCTTCCGCACCGAGTACTTCGGCCCGATCCTCGCGGTGTACGTCTACGAGGACGACCGTTACGACGAGATGCTGACCCAGATGGAGTCCGTCTCCGACTACGCCCTCACCGGCTCGGTCATCGCCAACGACCGTGCCGCCGCCGCGTACACGATGGAGAAGCTGCGCTACGCGGCCGGCAACTTCTACATCAACGACAAGTCGACCGGCGCCGTCGTCGGCCAGCAGCCCTTCGGCGGCGGCCGCGCCTCCGGCACCAACGACAAGGCGGGCGCCCCGCAGAACCTGATGCGCTGGACGCTGACCCGCGCCATCAAGGAGACGCTGGTCCCGCCGACCGACTACACCTACCCGCACATGGGCTGACGCCCCCGTGCCGGACGGGCCAGGTCTCCTGCGGACCTGGCCCGTCCGCATGTCCGGGCGCACTCCCCGCACCCCGGCCCGACGGAATCCGTGCAGGTCAGCGCCGTGTGACCGAGTGCACCGTCTCAGATAGTAGGAAGTCCGAGTAATTGTGGAGACAGACGCCCGCTCCTCCCTTAGCTTTGTAGGAGCCGAACGACTCGCTCGATCAAGCGAACGGCGGTCGTGAGCCGGGCCCGTGCGCAGGCAACCCCTGCCGCCCGCAGCTCCCCGCCCCTTCCGGCGTCTCCCGAGCACTCGACGTTCCTCGAAGGAGTCGATTCCCCATGGCCGAGACGACCGTCCGCCGCCGCGTCCGTCACCTGACCCGCACCACCGACGCCGACCGCAAGAACGCCGCCGCCGCCCTCCAGCGGGCTCTCGACCGCCGTGACAACGGCGGCGCGACCGGCCACTGACCTCGCCCGTCGACACGACTGTCCGCATGGCGGACGGCGCATGTCATCCCCTGGGACGAGGAGTAGGGTGCGGCCATGTCTCGCAGCATCGATCTCGCAGTCATCCCCGGCGACGGCATCGGCCCGGAGGTCGTGGCCGAAGGCCTGAAGGTCCTCTCCGCCGTGCTTCCGCAGGATGTGAAGCTGGAGACCAAGGAGTACGACTTCGGCGCCCAGCGGTACCACGCCACCGGTGAGACCCTGACCGACGCCGACCTCGACGCCCTCAAGCGCCACGACGCCATCCTGCTCGGCGCGATCGGCGACCCGTCGGTGCCGTCCGGCGTCCTGGAGCGCGGCTTCCTGCTCAAGCTCCGCTTCGCCTTCGACCACCACGTCAACCTGCGCCCGAGCAAGCTGCTCCCGGGCGTCGCGACCCCGCTCGCCGGGGAGCCCGCGATCGACTTCGTGGTCGTCCGCGAGGGCACCGAGGGCCCGTACACCGGCAACGGCGGCACCATCCGCACGGGCACGCCGCACGAGGTCGCCACCGAGGTGTCGGTCAACACCGCCTTCGGTGTCGAGCGCGTCGTCCGCGACGCCTTCGCCCGCGCGCAGGCCCGCCCCCGCAAGAAGCTCACGCTGGTCCACAAGAACAACGTGCTGACCTTCGCGGGCCACCTGTGGACGAACATCTTCGACAAGGTGGCCGAGGAGTACCCCGAGGTCACCACCGACTACATCCACGTCGACGCCGCGACGATCTACCTCGTCACCGACCCCGGCCGCTTCGACGTGATCGTCACCGACAACCTCTTCGGCGACATCATCACCGACCTCGCCGCGGCCGTCTCCGGCGGCATCGGCGTCGCGGCCTCCGGCAACATCAACCCGAGCCGCGAGTTCCCGTCCATGTTCGAGCCCGTGCACGGCTCGGCCCCGGACATCGCCGGCCAGGGCAAGGCCGACCCCACCGCCACGGTCCTGTCCGTCGCCCTGCTGCTGCGCCACCTCGGCCTGGAGTCCGAGGCCGCCCGCATCGAGGACGCGGTCGCCGCCGACCTCGGCGAGCGGGTGGGCAAGCCGGCCCGCAGCACCTCCCAGATCGGCGACGCCCTCGCCGTACGAGTAGCCGGCTGACACCCGCCGCGCCACTCGATCGACAAGCAGTCGAAGCCGTCGGGTTCCACAAACAAGGCACCCGGCGGCTTTCACCTGTCCCCGCCGGGTGCGACCATCGACCCCAGAGCCGCATTCACCCCGTTCCAGCCGTCAGGGTCCGCGCGCGATAATCGGACGCGGAGCCGCGACATGAGGGAATGCTCGGACGTCCTAGCACCGGCCACCGGCCGTACGGGCGTGAGCGCGGCCCGTCACGACTACCGGTGAAGGACATCAATCCATGACGACGCCCACGATCGAGCTGAAGCCCTCCGCCCACCCGCTCTCGGACGCCGAGCGCGAGGCGATCCTGGCCAATCCGGGGTTCGGCCGCCACTTCACCGATCACATGGTGACGATCAAGTGGACCGAGGGCCGCGGCTGGCACGACGGACAGCTCGTCCCGTACGGTCCGCTCTCCCTCGACCCGGCCACCATGGTCCTGCACTACGCGCAGGAGATCTTCGAGGGGCTGAAGGCCTACCGCCGGCCCGACGGCAGCGTCGCCACCTTCCGCCCGGAGAAGAACGCCCAGCGCTTCCAGGCCTCCGCCCGCCGGCTCGGCATGCCCGAGCTGCCGGTGGAGACCTTCATCGAGGCGTGCGACGCGCTGGTCCGGCAGGACCAGGCCTGGGTCCCGGCGCACGGCGGCGAGGAGTCCCTGTACCTGCGTCCGTTCATGGTCGCGACCGAGGTCGGCCTGGGCGTGAAGCCCGCCAACGAGTACCTCTTCCTCGTCATCGCCTCCCCGGCCGGCGCCTACTTCCCGGGCGGCGTCAAGCCGGTCTCCATCTGGGTCTCCGAGGACCGCGTCCGCGCCGTCCCCGGCGGCATGGGCGACGCCAAGACCGGCGGCAACTACGCCGCGTCGCTGCTGGCCCAGGCCGAGGCCGCCGCCAAGGGGTGCGACCAGGTCTGCTACCTCGACGCCGTGGAGCACCGGTGGGTCGAGGAGCTGGGCGGCATGAACCTGTACTTCGTCTACGGCGACCGGATCGTCACGCCGTCCCTCACCGGCTCCATCCTGGAGGGCGTCACCCGCGACTCCCTGCTCACCGTCGCCCGCGACCTCGGCTACCGGGCCGAGGAGGGCCGGGTCTCGGTCGACCAGTGGCAGCGCGACGCGGAGAACGGCAGCCTCACCGAGGTCTTCGCCTGCGGTACGGCCGCCGTCATCACGCCGGTCGGTACGGTCAAGCGGGCCGGTGCCGAGTGGCAGCAGGGCGGGGGCGAGCCGGGTGAGGTGACCATGCGGCTGCGGCAGGCCCTGCTGGACATCCAGCGCGGCACGGCGGAGGACAAGCACGGCTGGATGCACCAGCTGGGCTGAGTCCCCGGATACCGGTGCGGGTGAGTCCCCGCACCGGTGCGGGCGTCGCCGGGGGCACCGCCCCGGCCCCCGGGCCTGGCGAATTCCAGTGGTCGTCGCAACACAGTGATCAACTGGTTGGTGTGAGGAGCTTAGCGAGACGCTCGGCTGGGGTTTCCCAGCCGAGCGTTTTGCGTGGGCGGCTGTTCAGCTCTGCGGCGACCTTGTCCAGCTCCTGGCGGGTGTAGCGGGCCAGGTCGGTGCCTTTGGGAAAGTACTGCCGCAGCAGGCCGTTGGTGTTCTCGTTCGAGCCGCGCTGCCAGGGGCTGCCGGGGTCGCAGAAGTAGACGGGCATGTCGGTGGCGATGCTGAACTGTTTGTGCAAGGCCATCTCGGAGCCTTGATCCCAGGTGAGGGATCGCCTGAGCTGGGCGGGAAGGGTTCCGACCGTCTCGATAAGGGCGTCGCGCATCTCGGATGGCCGTCGACCTTCGGGAAGGTGGACCAGGGCGACGAAGCGGCTGGAGCGTTCGACGAGGGTCCCGATGGCGGACTTGTGGGCCTTGCCGATGATGAGATCGCCTTCCCAGTGGCCCGGGATCGCGCGGTCTGCCGCTTCGGCCGGCCGGTCGCTGATCATCACCATGTCCCTCGACATGCGGGGCTGGCGCTTGTAGGACTGCCGGTGGGGTCGGCGCATGGTTCTGCCGGTTCGCAGGGACCGGGCCAGTTCGCGGCGGAGTTCGCCGCGGCCTTGGACGTAGAGGGCCTGGTAGATCGTCTCGTGAGTCACCTGCATCTCCGGCCGGCCGGGGAAGCGTGCCCTCAGAGCGTGGCAGATCTGCTCGGGGCTCCAGCGGCGTTGGAGGTGGTCCTGGATGAAGTCACGCAGTTCGGGACACTGGCCGATCTTGCCAGGCTTGGGGCGGGGTCGGCGGTCGTCAGCGCGACGCTGAGCCGCCCAGGGGCGGTAGGTCCAGACGCCGCTGGCCTTGTAGAGGGCGCCGTTGCGGCGTATCTCCCGGCTGATCGTGGAAGGGCTGCGGCCCAGCTCGGCCGCGATGGCCCGGATCGAGGCCTTCTCGCGCAGCCGGTCGGCTATGTGAATGCGGTCGGCCTCACGGAGGTAGCGCGAGGGCTTGTTGGCTGGGAGGGGGCGGCGCACGGGAGGAGCTGCCAGGGTGCCGCCGCTCGCAGCCCTCCCGTTACGCCACCGCTTGCCGGTCCGCCGGTTGATACCGACGATCCGGCAAGCCTCACGACTGCTCACGCCCTGGTCCATGAGCCGGAAGTATGCCTCCCGCTTCTGAACGTCGGGCTTACGGCCCCGCGACACTCTCTTCCGTCCATCGGCGTCCATTGCACCCCTTGGTGAGCTGGGGTGTTGCAACGACCACTAGAACGGAAGCCTAGGCCCGGGGGCCACCCGTCCCGGTCGGGCAGGAAGCCGGCCTCGCCACGTCGTCGCCTTCCCCGGCCGCCGCGACCGCGGCCCCCGGCGTCCACAGCAGGTACACCGCGCCTCCGACCAGCCCCGACAGCAGGAAGCTGCAGTCCACGCCGCCGGTGAGGGCCAGCAGCGGGCCCTCGTACGACGGCAGGGCGACGGCCAGGACGCCGACCGTCGCGCCCACCGCCCAGGAGACGGTCGCCGGGATGTTCCAGCCGGCGTGGTACCAGTACACGCCGCCCCGTGCGCGGCGGTTGAAGACCTGGAGCGCGTCGGCGTCGTAGCTCCCGCGGCAGCGGACGAAGCCGATCAGTGTGATCACCGCCCAGGGCGTGCCGATCGCGGTCAGCAGCAGCACGAAGGACGTCATCGCGGACTGCGCGTCCCAGGCGTAGTGCCCGGCGAAGACGCAGGCGGTGGCGACCACGGCGACCGCGTACGTCGCCCGGGCGCGGGAGACCCGCGGCACGATGGCGTCCAGGTCCAGGCCCATCGAGTACAGCATCAGCCCCGCGTTGCCCACCGAGCCCGCGGAGGCGGCGAGCAGCAGCGGCACCAGGTACCAGCCGGGGAGGCGTCGACCAGCGGACCGGCGTAGTCGAGCGCGGCGCGGGCGGCGTAGGAGGTGAAGGTGCCGAACAGCTGCGGCACCAGCAGGCCCAGCAGCAGCCCCAGCCAGGTCGCGTGCAGCACCCGGCGGGAGCCGTGCCGGGCGGGGGAGATGTAGCGGGTGTAGTCGCCGAGGAGGGTGATGAAGGCGATCGGGCCGGAGAGCCCGGCGGCCACCGCCGCGAGCAGCCAGGTCGGCCAGAACCCGCCCAGCAGATAGCCGCCGGCCTCCGGCAGCGCGGCGGTGGTGAAATCGGGGGCGTAGGCGATCACGCCGAGCAGCAGCAGGGCCGTCATGCCGAACGCGAGGACCCGGGACATCGCCAGCAGCAGCCGGTAGCCGTACACCGCCCCGACGACCGTCGCCGCGGCCAGCAGACCGTAGACGAGCCCGTAGGACAGGTCGTTCTGCGGCATGCCGGTCAGCCGGCCGAGGACGCTCAGCATGACGTCCCCGCCGATCCACACGGTCAGCGCCGTGTAGCCGAGGGCCAGCAGCAGCCCGACCACCGAACCGACCAGCCGGCCCCGCACCCCGAACTGGGCGCCGGAGGAGGTCGAGAGGTTGGTGGCGGTGCGCAGCGAGATCAGCGCCAGCGGGGCGGTGAACACCACGCCGGCCACGGTGCCCGCCACGACCGCGCTCACCGAGGACCACCAGTCCAGGCCGAAGGACGGGGGCAGCCAGCCGAAGACGATCACGCCGAGGCAGAGGTTGGAGCCCAGCAGGATCGAGACGAGGTCCCGCGGTGAGCTGGTGCGTTCCTCCTCGGGGATGGTGTCGACTCCGCGCTGTTCGATCGGCATGACGGATCTCCTTCGACGGCTGCGAGGGGATTTGAGTGACGCTCAATGTGACCCTCGTCCTGCTCCCCCGTCAATGGTTGGACAGCGGATGGCCCGGCTTTAGAGTGATGCTCTAAAGTCATCGGCTGATACTTGGTCGAGCAACCGCTAGGAGGTGACCGGCCGTGCGACTGACCCCCACGGAACGCGACCGGCTGCTGCTGTTCACGGCCGCCGAGCTGGCCCGGGCCCGCCGGGCGCGCGGCCGGCGGCTGAACGTGCCCGAGGCCACGGCCCTCATCGCCGACACCGTCTGCGAGGCGGCCCGCGACGGCGCCCGGCTCGACGAGGCGATCGAGGCCGCCCGGTCGGTGCTCGGCCCGGACGACGTGCTGCCGGGCGTCGCCGACGTCGTCACCGAGGTGCACGTCGAGGCCGTCTTCGACGACGGCTCGCGGCTCGCGGTGGTCTCCGACCCGATCGGCGGCGGCTCCCTGGCCGAGCGGGCGCCGGGGGCGCTGCTGCCCGGACCCGGGCACGAGGAGCCCGAGGCCGCGGTCCGCCTCCCCGTCACCAACACCGCGGCGGTCCCCGTCTCCGTCACCTCCCACTTCCACTTCTTCGAGGCCAACCCGCGCCTGGACTTCGACCGCGAGCGCGCCTACGGCATGCGCCTGGCCGTCCCGCCGGGTCCTCCGTCCGCTTCGGCCCGGGGGAGAGCCGCGAGGTCGGGCTCGTGCCCATCGGCGGCCGGCGGATCGCCATCGGCTTCGCCGGGCTGGTCGACGGGCCGCTGGACGCGCCGGGCGCCAAGGAGGAGGCCCTGCGCCGGGCCGCCGCCTGCGGCTACCTGGGCGTCGCCCCCCACCCGTCCGACGCACCGGAAGGAGCCGAGCGATGAGCCGCCCCGGAGGCCACCCCGCCGAGGCCCGCCGCCTCACCCCGTACGAGTACGCCGCCACCCACGGCCCCGGGCCGGCGACCGGGTCCGCCTCGGCGACTCCGGCCTGACCGTCCGCGTCGAGTCCGACGCCCAGCAGTACGGCGACGAGTTCCTCGCCGGGTTCGGCAAGACCGCCCGCGACGGACTGCACCTCAAGGCCGCCGCCGTCCGCGAGACCTGCGACGTCGTGATCAGCAACGTCGTCGTCATCGACGCGGCCCAGGGCATCCGGAAGGTGTCCATCGGCATCCGCGAGGGACGCATCTGCGGCATCGGGCGGGCCGGCAACCCCGACACCCTCGACGGCGTCGACGTCGTGGTCGGCACCGGCACGACCATCGTCTCCGGCGAGGGGCTCATCGCCACCGCCGGGGCCGTCGACACCCACGTCCACCTGCTGTCGCCGCGCATCATGGAGGCCTCGCTCGCCTCCGGCGTGACCACCGTCATCGGCCAGGAGTTCGGGCCGGTGTGGGGCGTCGGCGTCAACTCCCCCTGGGCCCTGAAGCACGCGTTCAGCGCCTTCGACGCCTGGCCGGTCAACATCGGCTTCCTCGGCCGCGGTTCGTCCTCCCACGAGGCCCCCCTGGTCGAGGCCCTCGCCGAGGGCGGCGCCTCCGGTTTCAAGGTGCACGAGGACATGGGCGCCCACACCCGCGCCCTGGACACCGCCCTGCGGGTCGCCGAGGAGCACGACGTCCAGGTCGCCCTGCACAGCGACGGCCTCAACGAGTGCCTGTCGGTGGAGGACACCCTGCGCGTGCTGGAGGGCCGCACCATCCACGCCTTCCACATCGAGGGCTGCGGCGGCGGACACGTCCCCAACGTCCTGAAGATGGCCGGTGTCCCCAACGTCATCGGCTCCTCCACCAACCCCACCCTGCCCTTCGGCCGGGACGCGGTCGCCGAGCACTACGGCATGATCGTCTCCGTCCACGACCTGAAGACCGACCTGCCCGGCGACGCCGCCATGGCCCGCGACCGCATCCGCGCCGGCACCATGGGCGCCGAGGACGTGCTGCACGACCTGGGCGCGATCGGCATCACCTCCTCCGACGCGCAGGGCATGGGCCGGGCCGGCGAGACCGTCCGCCGCACCTTCGCCATGGCCGGGAAGATGAAGGCCCAGTTCGGCGCCGACGGGGACGACGACAACGAGCGGGTCCTGCGGTACATGGCCAAGCTCACCATCAACCCCGCCATCGCCCACGGCCTCGCCCACGAGATCGGCTCCATCGAGACCGGCAAGCTCGCCGACATCGTGCTGTGGCGGCCCGAGTACTTCGGCGCCAAGCCGCAGCTGGTCCTCAAGGCGGGCTTCCCGGCCTACGGCGTGGTCGGCGACCCCAACGCGGCCACCGACACCTGCGAACCCCTCGTGCTCGGCCCCCAGTTCGGCGCGCACGGCGCCACCCCCGCCGAGATCTCCGTCGCCTTCGTCTCCCGGGCCGCCGTCGACCAGGGCCACGACACGATGCCCACCCGGCGCCGGCGGGTCGCCGTGCGCGGCACCCGCGGGATCGGCCCGGCCGACCTGCGCCTGAACTCCCGTACCGGACAGGTCGAGGTCGACCAGCGCACCGGACTGGTCACCCTCGACGGCGACCCGCTGCGCTCCGACCCGGCCGACTCGGTCTCCCTCAACCGCCTGTACTTCCTGTGACGGACCAAAGGACCCCCCGTATGAACACGCCTGCCGCCGACGGCTTCCGCATGCCTCCCGAGTGGGCCCCGCACGAGCGCACCTGGATGGCGTGGCCGGGCCCCAACCCCACCTTCGAGGACCCGAGGACCTGGCCGCCTCCCGCATCGCCTGGGCGTCGGTGGCCCGCGCGGTGCGCCGCTTCGAGCCGGTGACGGTGGTGTGCGGACCGGGCCAGTCGGCCGAGGCCCGGGCGCTGCTCGGCGAGGACGTCGACACGGTCGAGCGCGAGCTGGACGACGCCTGGATGCGCGACATCGGCCCGACCTTCCTCACCGGCGGGAACGGTGAACTCGCGGCGGTGGACTGGACGTTCAACGGCTGGGGCGCGCAGGAGTGGGCCCGCTGGGAGCACGACGCGAAGATCGGCGCGTACGTCGCCGACCTCGCCGGCGCCCGGACGTACGGCTCGCGGCTGGTCAACGAGGGCGGCGGCATCCACGTCGACGGCGAGGGCACGGTGCTGCTCACCGAGACCGTGCAGCTCGGCCCCGAGCGCAACCCCGGCTGGACGAAGGAGCAGGTCGAGGCGGAGATCCACGCCCACCTCGGCACCAAGAAGGCCGTCTGGCTGCCGCGCGGGCTGACCGCCGACTACCCGCCGTACGGCTTCGGCACCCTCGGCCACGTCGACATCGTCGCCGCCTTCGCCGGCCCCGGCGTGGTCGTCGTCCATCACCAGCCCGACCCGGCCCACCCCGACCACGAGGTGACCAAGGAGGCCATCGGCATCCTGAAGTCCGCCACCGACGCCAGGGGCCGCCGCCTGGAGGTCGTCGAGGTCCCGGCCCCCACCGTGCTGGAGGCCGACGGCCACTGGGCCGACTACTCCTACATCAACCACTACGTGTGCAACGGCGGCGTCGTGCTCTGCGGCTTCGACGACCCGCGCGACGAGATCGCGGCCGGCATCTTCCGGCGCCTGTACCCGCAGCGCACGGTGACCCTGGTCGACGCGCGTACGATCTTCGCGGGCGGTGGAGGCATCCACTGCATCACCCAGCAGCAGCCGAAGATCTAGCGACCACGGGAGCAGCAGATGGCCGGTGGGGGGCGCAGGCCGGCCCCGCCCCGCGAGGAGGTCCTCGCCGCCGCCATGGAGATGATCGCCGAGCGCGGTCTGGAGAAGCTCACCATGGCGGCGCTCGGGCGGGCGGTCGGTATGAGCAGCGGGCACCTGCTGTACTACTTCCGCACCAAGGACGAGCTGCTGCTGCAGACCCTGGAGTGGAGCGAGGGCCGCCTCGGCGCCGAGCGCGGCCGGCTGCTCACCCGGGCCGGCACCGCCCGCGACCGGCTCGACGCCTACGTCGACCTCTACGTGCCCGACGGCCACCGCGACCCGCACTGGACGCTGTGGCTGGAGGTGTGGAACCGCTCGCAGAACGCCGACGTCGAATCCGACGCCCGCGACCGGCAGGCCGCCATCGAGGGGCCTGGCACCGCGACCTGGTGGCGCTGCTCGCCGAGGGTGTCTCCCGCGGCGAGTTCCGCCCCGTCGACCCCGACCGCTTCGCCACCCGGCTGCGCGCCCTGCTCGACGGCTTCGCCATCCACGTGGCCATCGGCCTGCGCGGCAGCGACCGCGCGCTGACCCTCGCCCATGTGCGGGAGTTCCTCGCCGACAGCCTGTGGCCCTGAGGGCCGGGACCTCGCCGCAGGCCGGGAACGGGCGCGTTCTGCTCGCATCCTGAGACGGACGGTGAGCAGGGGGACGGACTGTGCGAGACTTCCCCCGTGCTCTCGTTCGCCATGATTATTGGCAGCAGGCGCGCCGGTCCGCAGTGACCGCCACGTACGACCAGGTACGGGCGGACACCGTCGTCCTCGACCCGCGCGCAGACCTCTCGCACCCGCGAGAGGTTTTTCTGTTTTCCCGGCCCACCCCAGCCGGGAGGAGAGCGCGAGGGATCATAGAAGGACGGTGGAGCCGGTCATTCCGGTAGACCGAGATCCAACACAGGAGCCTTCAGATCATGACCGCACCCAGCGAACTCGACGATTCCTTCCACGTCTTCGACACCACCCTGCGCGACGGCGCGCAGCGCGAGGGCATCAACCTCACGGTCGCGGACAAGCTGGCCATCGCCCGGCACCTGGACGAGTTCGGCGTGGGCTTCATCGAGGGCGGCTGGCCCGGCGCCAACCCGCGGGACACCGAGTTCTTCGCCCGCGCCCAGCAGGAGATCGACTTCCGGCACGCCCGGCTGGTCGCCTTCGGCGCCACCCGCCGCGCCGGCGCGAAGGCCGCCGAGGACCCGCAGGTCAAGGCGCTCCTGGACTCGGGCGCCGAGGTGATCACCCTGGTCGCCAAGTCCCACGACCGGCACGTCGAGCTCGCCCTGCGCACCACCCTCGACGAGAACCTGGAGATGGTCCGCGACACCGTCTCCCACCTCACCGCCCAGGGCCGCCGGGTCTTCGTCGACTGCGAGCACTTCTTCGACGGCTACCGCGCCAACCCCGAGTACGCCAAGGCCGTCGTGCGCACCGCGTCCGAGGCCGGAGCCGACGTCGTCGTCCTGTGCGACACCAACGGCGGCATGCTGCCGGCGCAGATCCAGGCCGTCGTCGCCACCGTGCTCGCCGACACCGGGGCCCGGCTCGGCATCCACGCCCAGGACGACACCGGCTGCGCCGTCGCCAACACCCTGGCCGCCGTCGACGCGGGCGCCACCCACGTGCAGTGCACCGCCAACGGCTACGGCGAGCGGGTCGGCAACGCCAACCTGTTCCCGGTCGTCGCCGCCCTGGAGCTGAAGTACGGCAAGCGGGTCCTGCCCGAGGGCCGGCTGCGCGAGATGACCCGCATCTCGCACGCGATCGCCGAGGTCGTCAACCTCACCCCGTCCACCCACCAGCCCTACGTCGGGCTGTCGGCCTTCGCGCACAAGGCCGGCCTGCACGCCTCCGCGATCAAGGTCGACCCCGACCTGTACCAGCACATCGACCCCGAGCGGGTCGGCAACACCATGCGGATGCTGGTCTCCGACATGGCCGGCCGGGCCTCCGTCGAGCTGAAGGGCAAGGAGCTGGGCATCGACCTCGGCGGCGACCGGGAGCTGGTCGGCCGGGTCGTCGAGCGGGTCAAGGAGCGGGAGCTCGAGGGCTACACGTACGAGGCCGCCGACGCCTCCTTCGAGCTGCTGCTGCGCGCCGAGGCCGAGGGCGCCCCGCTGCAGTACTTCCGCACCGAGTCCTGGCGGGCGATCGTCGAGGACCGGCCCGACGGCACCCACGCCAACGAGGCCACCGTGAAGCTGTGGGCCAAGGGCGAGCGGATCGTCGCCACCGCGGAGGGCAACGGCCCGGTCAACGCCCTCGACCGGGCGCTGCGGGTGGCGCTGGAGAAGATCTACCCGCAGCTCGCCAAGCTGGAGCTGGTCGACTACAAGGTCCGCATCCTGGAGGGCGTGCACGGCACCAGCTCCACCACCCGGGTCCTGATCTCCACGTCCGACGGCGCGGGGGAGTGGTCGACGGTCGGCGTGGCGGACAACGTGATCGCCGCCTCCTGGCAGGCCCTGGAGGACGCCTACACCTACGGGCTGCTGCGCGCGGGGTCACGCCGGCCGAGTGACGGCGCCGGGACCTCCGCCGTGGCGGGGCCCGAGCCCGAGCAGCGTCCCGGGGCCGCGCGAGCCGTCCCGGGGCGCTCCGCCGTTTCCTGTCCCTTTCCCGGCGATTCGGGTACTTTCGAAATATGAAGGGCACGCTGGCGCGGTTGCTCATGCGCCTGCTGATCGTGCCGGTCGCCGCCGCGCTGGCGGTTCTGACGGTCGGCACGTCCGGTGCGCACGCGGCCACCGACCTCACCGAGATCGCCGAGTCCCTGCGCGAGAGTCCCGTGTACGTGGACCCGGCCGCTTCCGACCTGCTCTCGCAGGCCGACGCCGAGGCGCTCGCCGACAAGATCGAGGACGCCGGTGAACCGGTCTTCGTCGCGGTCCTCCCGGCCGACTACCCGAAGCAGAACCTCTTCCAGAACCTCCGTACCGAGACCGGCATCACCGGCCTGTACGGCATCCGCCTGGGCGACGAGTTCGACGCGCGCGCCGACAGCAGCGTGCTGAGCCGGCAGGGCGTGCAGAACCTGGTCACCGCGGCGCAGGGCGCGGGCGACGCCAAGGCCCAGCTCAACGACTTCGTCGACGACGCGCTGCGCAGCAACCTCCGCGGCGGCGCACCGAGCGGCTGGAGCGAGGGTTCCGGCGACGGCGTCCCGGTCACCGGCCTGATCACCACCGGCGCCCTGCTCGCCGCGGGCGGCGCCGGAGCGTACGTCTTCGTGCGCCGCAACCGGCTCCGTCACGAGCAGGCGCAGCGGGAGGCGCTGGAGAAGCTGCGGGTCGTCGTGGACGAGGACATCACCGCGTTCGGTGAGGAACTGGACCGGCTCGACTTCCATCCGGGGGAGCCGGGCGCCGACGACGCCATGCGCGCAGACTACGAGCACGCCCTCGACTCCTACGAGAAGGCGAAGGCGTTCATGGCGGACGCCCGCAGACCGGAGGACGTCCGGGCCGTCACGCAGGCACTGGAGGACGGGCGGTTCTCGCTCGCCCGGCTCGCCGCCCGCCGCGAGGGCCGGCCGCTGCCCGACCGCCGGCCGCCCTGCTTCTTCGACCCGCGGCACGGCCCCTCGGTCGCCGACGTCACCTGGACGCCGCCCGGCGGCGCCACCCGCGAGGTGCCGGTCTGCGCCGCCGACCGGACCCGGCTCTCCGACGGCCGGGACCCGATGGTCCGCGAGGTGGAGACCGCCTCCGGCCGGCGCCCCTACTGGGAGGCGGGCCCGGCCTACGGCCCCTGGGCGGGCGGCTACTTCGGCGGCGGCATCCTGCCCGGCCTGCTGGTCGGCACGATGCTCGGCAGCATGATGGCCACCCCGTCCTACGCGGCCGACTACGGCGCCGGGTACGGCGACTTCGGCGGCTACACCGGCGGTGACGTCTCGGGCGCCGACTTCGACTCCGGCGACTTCGGCGGAGGCTTCGGGGACTTCGGCGGCGGCGGCATGGGCGGCGGGGACTTCGGCGGCGGCTTCTGACGGCCCGTGGCCGTCCGCCACGGGCCGCGGGCGCTCGGCGGTCAGGCGCTCCTGATCGCCGAGACGTCGAAGACCAGCTTGATCTTGTCGGACACGAGGACCCCGCCCGTCTCCAGGGCGGCGTTCCAGGTCAGTCCCCAGTCCGAGCGCTTGATCTGGGCCTTGCCCTCGAAGCCGACGCGCTCGTTGCCGAACGGGTCCTTGGCGGCGCCGTTGAACTCCAGGTCGATGGTGACCGGCCGGGTCGTGCCGAGGATCGTCAGGTCGCCGGTGATGCGGTAGTCGTCGCCGCCGAGTGCCTCGGCCGAGGTGGAGCGGAACGTCATCGTCGGGAACTCGTCGGTCCGGAAGAAGTCCGCGCTCTTCAGGTGCCCGTCGCGGTCGGCGTTGCCGGTGTCGATGCTGTCCATGGTCACGTCCAGGGACGCGGTGGACCGCGTGGGGTCGTCGCCGTCCAGGTGCAGCTTGCCGCTGAAGTCCAGGAACTTGCCCTTGACGTTGGTGACCATGGCGTGGCGGGCCACGAAGCCGATCGTGGTGTGCGCGGGGTCGATGGTGTAGTCGCCGGTCAGGGTGGCGAGCTCGGGGGTGGCGGTCATGGGGTGCCTCCTCGGAGTGGTTGAACCTTCAATCAATCCAACGGTGACGACGGTAGACCTATTCCGTTCGACTTTCAACATCTTGGGCGGGGTGTTTCCGGACGTTCCCTCACTCGCCGGCCTCGCGGCTCCCCGCCCGGGTCCCGCCCCGGGTGTGGACGTACAGCCGGCGCCGGTCGCCGACGTCCACCGGCTGGGGGAGCGGCAGCTCGTAGCGGACCGGGCGGGCGTGGTCGGCGAGCTGCCGGCGCGGGTTGTAGACCTGGTTGAACTTCCACAGCATCCGGGCGAAGTTGGTCTGCCCGCGCAGCAGGTTGCGGGCCAGCACGCGGCCCGCGCCGAACGCCGTGCGCAGCCCCAGATGCTTGCGGTTGATCACCGCCTGGGTGCGCACCAGCTCCTCGTAGAAGCGCTCCAGCGGCAGGGTGGTGGGGACCACCGCGTGCTGGATGTCGAACAGCCGGTAGTCGCGGGTGGTGAGGCGGCGCGACTCGGTGTGCCAGATCTCCGTGCCCGGGTACGGCGTCATCACCGTGAAGTGGACGATCTCCGGGACGGACAGCGCGAACTCCCGGACGATCCGGAAGCGCTCCTCGTCCCAGGCCGGGTCCACGATCAGGTTGATCGCGACGTTGATGCCGAGCCGGCGGGCGGTCTCCAGCGCCCTGATGTTCTCGTCCGGGCTGATCCGCTTGCGGAACAGCTCCAGTCCCTCGGCGTCGATGGCCTCCATCCCCAGGAACATGTACCGCAGGCCGAGCCGCGCCCACCGCTCGAACACCTCCGGGTGGCGCAGCAGGACGTCGCTGCGCGTCTCCAGGTAGTACTGCTTGCGGATGCCGCGCCGCTCCACCTCCGCCGCGATGGCGTCGCCGTGCTCGGGCCGGATGAACGCCACGTCGTCGACGATGAACACGTTCGGCTCCCGCACCCGCGCCAGGTCCTCCGCCGCCGCCTCGGGGAGACCTTGCGGTAGCTGCGGCCGTAGAAGGTCCACGCGGAGCAGAACGAGCAGTCCCACGGGCAGCCGCGGGTGAACTCGATCGAGGCGCACGGGTCCAGCTCGCCGATGAAGTAGCGGCGCCGGTTGCGCATCAGGTCCCGGGCGGGCGGCGGGGTATCGATGCCGTGCAGCATCAGCGGCGCGGGCCCCCGGCCGGCCGGCGTGACGATGCCGGGCACCCCCTCCACCCCGCCGTCCCGCACCGCCGCCAGCAGCGGGGCGACGGCCGGTTCGCCCTCGCCCCGGACGACGGCGTCCACCGCGCCGGCCGCCTGCCGGAGCACGTCCTCGGCGACGAAGGAGACGGAGTGGCCGCCGAAGAACACGAAGCAGTCCGGCACCTCCCGCTTGACCTTCGCGGCCAGCTCGATCGCCTCGGGGATGTTCGCCAGGTAGTTCAGCGAGACGCCGAGGGCCTCGGGCCGGAACGACCGCACCTCGTCGCGCAGCGCCGCCTCGCCGAGCACCTGCAGGTCCACCACGCGGACCTCGTGGCCGGCCTCCCGGGCGGCGCCGGCCACCCGCTCCAGGCCCAGCGGCTCCAGCCGCAGGAAGATCTCGGAGTACATCAGGGCGCTGGGATGGACGAGCAGTAGGCGCATGGGTCACCTCGTCACGGGATCGGCGACGCACCGGAACGAAGGGAACCGGAACGAACGGGACGTAAGCCCCTCCCTATCCGGCGGGGCCGCCCGGCGCACCGCGCATACCGCCGCCTGGCGCAGGCGGCGCCCCGGGGGGTGGGCGGGCTCCGCGGGCGGGACGCGTGGCTCCGTGGGGGTGCGTACGGCGCTGCGGCGGTCCGCGTGGTTCCCCCGGGCCCGCCCGCGTGATACGGCATGGGCATGACCCCTCCGTGGCCCGCCCGACGCCCCACCGTCCCGGCCCCCGGCCGCCCGGCCCTGCCCAGCCGCCGCGCCGTCCTGCTCGCCACCGCCCTCGCCGCCGGCCTCACCCCGGCCCTCACCGCCCCCGCCTCCGCCGCCGACCCCGCCGACCCCGCCGACGCCTACGAGGCCCTGCGCCGCCGCTGGCTGGACATCGCCCTCGGCACCGGCTACGACCCCGCCCGCGAGCCGTACGCCTCCCGGCTCGCGCAGACCGGCGCGCTGGCCCGCGGCTTCCGGGCCACCATGGCCCCGGCCCGGACTCCCTCTGGCCCGGGCACCCCTTCGACCCGCCCGCCGGCATCACCTTCGGCTACGGGCGGCTGTGGACCATGACCCAGGCGTACGTCCAGCCCGGCACCGGCTCCACCGGCGACCGGGCCCTGCTCACCGACATCCTGCGCGGCCTCGACCACCTCTCCGCCACCGTCTACCACCCCGGCACCACCCGCTACGGCAACTGGTGGGAATGGCAGATCGGCAGCCCCCGCCTGCTGATGGACATCACGGCCGCCCTGTACGAGCACCTCGGCGCCGACCGCGTCGCCGCCGCCTGCGCGGCCGTCGACCACTTCGTCCCCGACCGCATGCTCGGCGACTACACCGGCACCTCCACCGGCGCCAACCGCGTGGACCTGTGCCGCTCCGTCGCGCTGCGGGGCATCCTGGGCCGGGCCCCCGCCAAGATCGCCCTCGCCCGGGACGCGCTCTCCCCGGTCTTCCCCTACGTCACCCGCGGCGACGGCCTGTACGCCGACGGCTCGTTCGTCCAGCACACCTGGGTCGCCTACTCGGGACGTACGGGCAGGTCATGCTGGACGGCCTCGGCCGCCTCTTCGCGCTCCTGGCCGGGTCCCCGTGGGAGGTCACCGACCCCGACCGGCAGATCGTCCTCGACAGCGTCGAACACGCCTACGCGCCCCTCGTCCACGACGGGCTGGTCATGGACTGCGTCAACGGCCGCGCCATCAGCCGGGGCCACCTCAAGGGCGACGACCAGCACGTCCTGCGCAGCGACCACTACCACGGCCAGCAGCTCATCGCGGCGATGGCGGTCCTCGCGGGCGGCGCGAGCGCGGCGGAACGGGACCGCTGGCACGCGCGCATCAAGGGCTGGATCGAGCGGGCCGCCGGCGCGCAGGTGCCGCCGGTCCTCACCGCCCCCCAGTTCGGCGTCGCCGACCTGGCCCGGCTCCACGCCGTCGCCGCCGCACCCGTCGAGGCCGCCCCCGAACCCGTCGGGCACCGCCTGTTCCCGGCCATGGACCGCGCCGTCCACCGCCGCCCCGGCTTCACCGCCGCCCTCGCCATGGCCAGCGACCGCATCGCCCACTACGAGTGCGGCAACGGCGAGAACCCGCGCGGCTGGCACACCGGTGCCGGAATGCTCGCCTGGTGGCCGGCCGGCCCCTCCGACCAGTACACCGACTGGTACTGGCCCACCGTCGACTGGTACCGCCTGCCCGGCACCACCGTCTCCACCAAGCGCCTGCCCGACCGGGCCGGCGGCGAATGGGGCGCGCCCAAGCCCGCCGTGCGCTGGATCGGCGGCACCACCGACGGCGAGTTCGCCGCGGTCGGACAGCACCTCGAGGGCCTCGGCTCCACCCTCCGGGCCCGCAAGTCCTGGTTCTTCCTCGCCGACGCCGTCGTCTGCCTCGGCGCCGGCATCACCTGCGCGGACGGCGTCCCCGTCGAGACGGTCGTCGACAACCGCAACCTGGGGAGGGCGGCACCCACGCCTTCGCCCGCGGCACCGGCTGGGCGCACCTCGACGGCCACGGCGGCTGGATCGTCCTCGACGGCGGCCTGCGCACCCTGCGCGAGGACCGCACCGGCTCCTGGTCCGACATCAACACCACCAGCACCACCGAACGCCGCACCCGCCGCTGGCAGACCCTCTGGATCGACCACGGCACCGACCCGGTGGACGCCCGCTACGCCTACGTCCTGCTGCCCGGCGCCGACCGCCGGACCGTCGCCCGCCACGCCGCCGGCCACCACGGGCTGCGGATCCTCGCCAACGACGCCGGGCGGCAGGCCCTCGACGTCCCCGCCCTCGGGCTGACGGCGGCCACCTTCTGGCGGGCCGGCACGGCCGGGCCGCTCACCGCCTCCGCCGGAGCGAGCGTGCTGGTACGCCGCCGGGGGCGGACCGCTACCCTCTGCGTGAGCGAGCCGCCGCGCACCGGGGAGCCGCTGGAGATCGTCTGGGACCGCCCGGCGGGCGGCGTCGTCCGGGCCGACGACACGGTCGAGGTCCTCGCCACGGGCCGCTGGCTGCGGCTGCGCGTCACTCCGGGGACGGTATGCGCCACCCACGAATGTGAGGTGACTCTCGGGTGACGTCTTTGTGTGACCTCTACAACGCGCGAGCCCGCTGAGCAGTCGAAACGGCTGCATGCCGCCGCGGTTCTGTTCAGGGGTACCAGGAAAACACGCCGGAGACTGTACGGAGTCGACGGCTCGCTTTCCTTGCTTCCCTTCGTAAGGTCACTACATGACCGTTTTGGATGAGGCGCCGGGCGAGCCGACGGACGCGCGCGGGCGAGTGGCCGAACTGCACGAGATCCGTGCGCAGGCGCTGGCGGGACCGAGCGAGAGAGCGACGCAGGCGCAGCATGCCAAGGGCAAGCTGACGGCGCGTGAGCGTATCGAGCTGCTGCTGGATCCGGGGTCGTTCCGTGAGGTGGAGCAGCTGCGGCGGCACCGGGCCACCGGTTTCGGTCTGGAGGAGAAGAAGCCGTACACCGACGGTGTGATCACCGGCTGGGGCACGGTCGAGGGCCGCACGGTGTTCGTCTACGCCCATGACTTCCGGATCTTCGGCGGTGCGCTGGGCGAGGCCCACGCCACGAAGATCCACAAGATCATGGACATGGCCATCGCGGCCGGTGCGCCGCTGGTCTCCCTGAACGACGGTGCCGGCGCCCGTATCCAGGAGGGTGTCTCGGCGCTGGCCGGCTACGGCGGGATCTTCCAGCGCAACACCAAGGCGTCGGGTGTCATCCCGCAGATCAGCGTGATGCTCGGCCCGTGTGCGGGCGGGGCCGCGTACAGCCCGGCGCTGACGGACTTCGTGTTCATGGTGCGGGACACCTCGCAGATGTTCATCACGGGTCCGGACGTGGTGAAGGCCGTGACGGGTGAGGAGATCACGCAGAACGGGCTGGGCGGTGCGGACGTGCACGCCGAGACCTCGGGCGTGTGCCACTTCGCCTACGACGACGAAGAGACCTGCATCGCCGAGGTCCGCTACCTGCTCTCCCTCCTCCCGCAGAACAACCGGGAGAACCCGCCGCGCGTCGAGTCCACCGACCCCGTCGACCGCCGCTCCGACGTCCTGCTGGACCTGGTGCCCGCCGACGGCAACCGGCCGTACGACATGGCCAAGGTGATCGAGGAGATCGTCGACGACGGCGAGTACCTGGAGGTCCACGAGCGCTGGGCCCGCAACATCATCTGCGCCCTCGCCCGCCTCGACGGCCAGGTCGTCGGCATCATCGCGAACCAGCCGCAGGTGCTGGCCGGCGTCCTCGACATCGAGGCCTCCGAGAAGGCCGCGCGCTTCGTCCAGATGTGCGACGCGTTCAACATCCCCATCATCACCTTCCTGGACGTCCCGGCTTCCTGCCGGGCGTGGACCAGGAGCACGGCGGGATCATCCGGCACGGCGCGAAGCTGCTGTACGCGTACTGCAACGCCACGGTGCCGCGGATCTCGCTGATCCTGCGCAAGGCCTACGGCGGCGCCTACATCGTCATGGACTCGCAGTCCATCGGCGCCGACCTCACCTACGCCTGGCCCACCAACGAGATCGCCGTGATGGGCGCGGAGGGCGCCGCCAACGTCATCTTCCGCCGGCAGATCGCCGACGCGGAGGACCCCGAGGCGATGCGGCAGAAGATGGTCAAGGAGTACAAGGCCGAGCTGATGCACCCGTACTACGCGGCCGAACGCGGTCTCGTCGACGACGTCATCGACCCGGCCGAGACCCGCGAGGTGCTGGTCACGTCCCTGGCGATGCTCCAGACCAAGCACGCCGACCTGCCGTCCCGCAAGCACGGCAACCCGCCGCAGTGACCCCGAGGAGCCTGTCGCATGTCCATGCCTGACATCCGCGTCGAGAAGGGCCACGCCGAGCCCGAGGAGGTCGCCGCCATCACGGCGATCCTGATGGCCCGCGCGGCCGCCCGCCCCGCCGAGATCGCCCCGGCCCACCGTGGCCGCGTCCGCGCGGGCTGGCGCCGCCTGGAACGCGAACCGGGCTTCCGCGCCCCCCACAGCTGGCGCTGACCCCACCAATTAGGCCCCTCACCAGAGGGGGCCTTTTCCATGACCGGCGTGCGCCTCGTCGACGCCTGTCGGGCAACGCCCTCCAGGGGCGCGGGGAACTGCGCGACCAGCCGCACTCGACCCGGGCCCCGGCACGCAACGGCCCCCGGCAGCCTCAGCGGCCGCAGGGGCGTTGCACCGAACCCGGAAGGGTGTTACCGCAGGCGCGCCATCAGCGCGTGCTCGACCAGCGTGATCAGCGTCGACTTGGCGTCGGCGCGGTGCCGGGCGTCGGTGGTGATGATCGGGGTGTCCGGGCCGATCTGCAGGGCCTCGCGGACCTCGTCCGGGGTGTACGGCTGCTGGCCGTCGAAGCCGTTCAGCGCGATGACGAACGGCAGGCCGGAGTTCTCGAAGTAGTCGACGGCGGGGAAGCAGTCGGCGAGCCTCCTCGTGTCGACGAGGACCACCGCGCCGATGGCGCCGCGCACCAGGTCGTCCCACATGAACCAGAAGCGGTCCTGTCCGGGCGTGCCGAACAGGTACAGGATCAGGTCCTGGTCGAGCGTGATGCGGCCGAAGTCCATGGCGACCGTGGTGGTCGTCTTGTCCCCGGTGTGGGTGAGGTCGTCGATGCCCGCCGAAGCAGACGTCATGACGGCCTCCGTGCGCAGCGGGTTGATCTCCGAGACGGCGCCGACGAACGTGGTCTTGCCCACGCCGAAGCCGCCCGCCACCACGATCTTCGCGGAGGTGGTGGAGCGGGAAGGACCGCCGCTAGAGCTTGCGAAGTCCACTGAGCACCCTTTCGAGCAGTGTCACGTCTGGCTGGCCGCCGGCGTTCTCGTCGCCGCCGGGCTGATGGATGGCGACCAGGCCCGCCTCCGCCAAGTCGGCGACGAGGATCCTGGCCACGCCGAGAGGGATGGTCAGAAGGGCCGAGACCTCGGCTACCGACTTGATCTCACGGCAGAGGTTGCAGATCCGCTGATGCTCGGGCAGCTGGCCCTGCATCTGGTGCGGCTGCGCGGTGGTGTGCACCAGCGCCTCGATGGCGAGCTGGTACCGCGGGCGGGTCCGTCCGCCGGTCATGGCGTACGGACGCACCAGGGGGTTGTTCGACGCCCCCGCGGGCGCCGGCTCGGGGGTGCGGCGCTGCGGCTGCACGGGCTGGATGCGCGGTGCCTGCGGCTGGTCGTACGGCGACGGGCCGGGGCCCTGCGGCATGTACGGCTGCCGGTGGTTCGGGGCGGAGGGGTAGCCGTATCCGCTCTGGGCAGCGTCGCCCTGACCCTGGCCAGGGCCGTACGACCAGTTGCCCGAAGACGAACCGCCTGGGGGTGTTGCCACTTTCTCCTCCTCCGACTGTGCCTGGCACCCATCACTGTGGAGCCGCGTCCCGAAACCTTACGGCCCCGGGACGCCAAAACGCACCGTCTGCCCGTTAGTTGAGAAGGCTCCCTTGGAGCTCCGCGCGCAGGTCCGGCGTCAGGACCGTACCGGCACGGTCCACCAGAAGGGCCATCTCGTACCCGATGAGGCCGATGTCCGCCTCCGGGTGGGCGAGAACCGCGAGCGAGGAACCGTCGGAGATGGACATGATGAAGAGGAATCCCCGCTCCATCTCCACAACCGTCTGGTTCACGCTGCCGCCCTCGAAGATGCGCGAGGCGCCGGCGGTCAGCGAGGTCAGACCGGAGGCGACGGCCGCGAGCTGGTCGGCGCGGTCGCGCGGGAAGCCTTCGGACATCGCCAGAAGGAGTCCGTCGGCGGAGACCACCACCGTGTGGGACACCCCCGGGGTGTTGTCCACGAAGTTGGTGATCAACCAGTTCAGGTTCTGTGCCGCCTGGCTCATCGGGCTCACACTAACGCTCCTGGTTGTAGGTGCTGTCAGGACCGAAGCCCTGGCCGTTCGTTTCACTGCCTGCGTTGCGGCCTCTTTGGACGCCGCGCCGCAGGTTGCTCAGCCTGCCCGGACGTCCTCCGGGGCGCGGGAGACCTGTGGGCCCCCTGGGGGGTGGATTCGGCGGAACCCTCGACCAGGTTGGCTCTGGGCACCCGCCGCGGCAGGCCGGAGGAGGTCACCCCGCCCGCCTTCGGCTTCCGCAACGCCGAGGCCTGCTGCCAGCGGTCGTCGTTCGCCGACCGCCAGCCGCTGTCGCCGTTGCTCCCGTTGCTCGCGTTGTTCTCCTGCGCGGGGGCCGGCGCCTCGTGGTTCACGCGCCGCGCGTCGCCCGTGCCGTTCGCGGTGGAGCCGCGGCGCGGGAGTCCGGCGTCGGTCAGCGCGTGGCCGGCGGAGGGGGCCGGTCCCGGACGCTCGAAGCCTACGCGGTCCGCCTCGTTCACGTCAGCGGCCTGCGCGGACTCCGTTTCCGGAGCATCCGCAGCGTACTGGGCGGGGTAGCCGTTCTGGTAGCCGTCCTGCTGCGGCCAGTCGTCCTGCTGCCGCCGCTGCCCGAAGGCCGGGAAGCCCTCCGGCGCGGTGTGCTGCTCCGGGGCCTGCTCCTCGTAGGAGTGCTCCGGGTAGCCGCCGTTCGCCGCGTAGGCGTCGTCCCGGCCCAGGTGGCCGTCGGGCGCGTAGTACTGCCCGTCGTACGCCTGCTGCCCGTCGTACGCCTGCTGCTGCGCGTCGTACGACGGCTGCTGTGCGTCGTACGCCTGCTGCTGCTCCTCGTAGGCGTCCGGACGCTCGTACGCGCCGGTGTGCTGCTCCTGGTAGCCGCCCTGCTCCAGCGCCGGAGCGGGCTGGCCCTGGGCCTGGGCCTCCAGGGCCGCGCGGCGCTCCTCGCGCATCAGCGAGCGGCCGACGGGGTCCAGCTCCCGGATGTCGTCGGGGACGTCCGCGTAGCGGCTGTCGTCGAAGCCCAGCTCCTCGGCGGTCCGCAGGGGCTGGCCGAAGTCCTCGCCGCCCTGGACGTTCTGCTCCGGGATGATCTGGGAGACGGTGAACTCGTCGCGCTCCATCTGCTGCTCGCCGCCACCGCCGTGGGTGATGGCGTCCGGGAGCATGACCAGCGAGGTGGTGCCCGCCTGCTCGCCGGAGGGGCGCAGCTGGACGCGGATGCCGTGCCGGTCGGACAGCCGGCCGACCACGAACAGGCCCATGCGCTGCGAGATCGCGGCGTCCACGGTCGGCGGGTTGGCCAGCTTGTGGTTGATGTCCGCGAAGTCCTCGGCGGTCAGGCCGATGCCCTTGTCGTGGATCTCGATCATCACCCGGCCGTCGGGCAGACGCGTCGCGGTGACGCGGACCTTGGTCTGCGGGGAGGAGAACGTGGTGGCGTTCTCCAGCAGCTCGGCGAGCAGGTGCACGAGGTCGGTGACCGCGCGGCCGTGGATCTCGGCCTCCGGGACGCCGGACAGCTCGATGCGCTCGTACTGCTCCACCTCGGAGGAGGCGGCGCGCAGCACGTCGACCAGCGGGACCGGCTGGTCCCAGCGGCGGCCGGGCTCCTCGCCGGCGAGGACCAGGAGGTTCTCGCCGTTGCGGCGCATACGGGTCGCCAGGTGGTCCAGCTTGAAGAGGTTCTCCAGCTGGTCCGGGTCGGCCTCGTTGTTCTCCAGGTCGGTGATCAGGGTCAGCTGGCCCTCGATCAGCGACTGGTTGCGGCGCGAGAGGTTGGTGAAGATCGCGTTGATGTTGCCCCGCAGCAGGGCCTGCTCGGAGGCGAGCCGCACCGCCTCGCGGTGGACCTGGTCGAAGGCTCGGGCGACTTCGCCGATCTCGTCGGTCGAGGTGATCGGGATCGGCGCCACCCGGGTGTCGACCCGGCCCGGGTCGGTGCGGGAGAGCTGGTCGACCAGCATCGGCAGGCGCTGCTCGGCGATGCCGAACGCGGCGTTGCGCAGCTGGCGCATGGCGCGGCTCATCTGGCGGGCCACCATGCCGGCCAGGATGAAGGCGGCGAGCAGCGCGATCACGACGATGGCGCTGGTGATGTACGTGTCCTGCTCGGCGTCGTCGGCGATCTGGGCGGCCTCGGTCACCGCCTTGTCGGCCATGTCGGACTCGATGGTCCGGTAGGCGTCGAACTTGAGGGTGTTGACCGCCCACCAGTTCTCCGGCGTGATGCCCTTGGCGGCGAGGGCCGCCCGGGCGCTCGGGTCGGTGGACTCCAGCCGGGCCACCTCCGAGACCATCGTCGTCGGGTTGGACGGCGGAGGCACGTAGTCCGGGTCCTTGGCCTTGGCCTCCTTGGCCATGGCCGCGCCGTCCTGCTTGAGCTGCGCCTCGGCGTCCTCGAGCTTCTGGGCGTCGGCCTCGGTGCCACCGCCGATGTACTCCTCGATGGCGATGCGCTCGAGGTAGGCGTAGGAGGACAGGGCGACGCGCTGGCTGGCCAGGTGGCTGGGCTCCGGGCCCGGCTTGACCAGCAGCTGCATGCCGATGGAGCGCTCCAGCGAGAGCGCGGCCTTGGTCAGGGAGATCGCGTAGACCGTACGGCCGTAGGAGGTGATGTTGCCGGTGCCGAGACCGAGTTCGTTGGCGAACTCCATCAGCGGGTGGGCGATCTGGACGTAGCCCTCCTGGGTCTCCACGCCCTTGAGCTTGCTCGTGTACGCGGCGGCCCGCAGCCCTTCGAGCTTGGGCTCCTGCTCACGGAACAGCTTCAGCCGGCGCTCCAGGCCCGGCTTGTCCGGCATGCCCTGCGCGGCCTCGTCGAAGGCGTCGGCCGCCTTGTCCGTGGCGGCGCGGACCTCGGTGACGGTCCGGTCGTTCTTCTTGCCCTGGAGCAGCGGCGCCGCGGAGGTGTCGCGCTCGACGTACAGGGCATTGGCGTAGGTGAGGGAGGCCTGCACCAGGCGTGCGGTCTTCTCGGCGTCCTCGGCGTCCTGCCAGGTGTCGATCGAGCTCTTCACCTGGAAGCCGCCCATGACCAGGCCGACCAGCACGGGTATGAGCAGGATCGCGTTCAGCCTGGTCGCCACCCGCCAGTTGCGGGGGAGAACCGGCCGCCGCTCGGGGCGGGCGTGGCCGTCGGTTCCGAACCTGGCACGGGGGCGGGCGCCGCTGCGCGCGGCGGCGGGGTGAAGTTGCCCCGGGCCGACGGCTCGGGACTGTTCTTGCTTCGCCTCACTCGACCAACAACCTCTCGGCGGTCGGCACCTACGTCGTGCCGCAGTGTCTCAGAGCCCAATACACCGTCGAGTACGTGCTACCGCTGAGTACGTCTTCGGCCATTGAGCAGTTCTGGCATTCCAGCACGACGACCTGCGCTCTTCCAAACGGCAGTGCGGGACTTGTAAGGCCCAGATAAAACGGTCATAAAGAGCGAGGTCCGCCAAAAGGCGGGCCGATCGTGAGCACAGCGAGACCGGATGTGCGCGACGCGTGTCGGTACCACCGGATTCCTCTGCCGAAACGTTATGAACACCGGAGCCGACCGTGTCAAAGGCCACAGCCGGCTCCGAACCGTCTACGACAACTGCCGTACGCCGCTGCCGACTTGATCGTCAGCGCAGCCGGGCCATCAGCGCGTGCTCGACCAGCGTGATCAGCGCACTCTTGGCGTCGGCGCGGTGCCGGGCGTCGGTGGTGATGATCGGGGTGTCCGGGCCGATCTGCAGGGCCTCGCGGACCTCGTCCGGGGTGTACGGCTGCCGGCCGTCGAAGCCGTTCAGCGCGATGACGAACGGCAGCCCGGAGTTCTCGAAGTAGTCCACCGCCGGGAAGCAGTCGGCCAGCCGGCGGGTGTCCACCAGCACGACCGCGCCGATGGCGCCGCGCACCAGGTCGTCCCACATGAACCAGAAGCGGTCCTGTCCGGGCGTGCCGAACAGGTACAGGATCAGGTCCTGGTCGAGCGTGATGCGGCCGAAGTCCATGGCGACCGTGGTGGTCGTCTTGTCCCCGGTGTGGGTCAGGTCGTCGATGCCGGCGCTCGCGGACGTCATGACGGCCTCGGTGCGCAGCGGATTGATCTCCGAGACGGCACCGACGAACGTGGTCTTGCCGACGCCGAAGCCGCCGGCCACCACGATCTTGGCGGAGGTGGTCGCCCGGCCTCCGTCAGAGCTTGCGAAGTCCACTGAGCACCCTTTCGAGCAGTGTCACGTCCGGCGCACCGCCGTTGCTGTCGTCGCCGCCCGGCTGGTGGATGGCGACGAGCCCGGCCTCGGCGAGGTCCGCGACCAGGATCCGCGCGACGCCCAGCGGCATCGCGAGGAGCGCCGAGACCTCGGCGACCGACTTCACCTCACGGCACAGATGGCAGATGCGCTGGTGCTCCGGGAGCAGCCCCATGAGCGCTGCCGGGTCGGCCGTCGTGCTGATCAGCGCCTCGATGGCGAGCTGGTAGCGCGGCCGCGTCCGGCCGCCGGTCATCGCGTACGGACGTACCAGCGGCTGGTCGCCCTCGTCCTCGTACGGCTCCGCGTACGGATCATGAGAGGCGGTGGGCGGGGTCATGGATCCTCCGGGCGGGACAGCAAGTCGGTCAGTCGTGCCGTCAAGCGGGGCCGGTGGGGGATTGTGGCGGCCGGACGGTGATTTGGTGAGACGGGTGGTGCCGGGGCCGGTCAGTGGAGCAGACTTCCCTGTAGTTCAGCGCGCAGGTCCGGCGTGAGTACCGCCCCCGCGCGATCGACCAGGAGCGCCATCTCGTAGCCGACGAGGCCGATGTCGCACTCCGGGTGGGCGAGCACGGCCAGCGACGAGCCGTCCGAGACGGACATGAGAAAGAGGAAGCCTCTTTCCATCTCCACGACCGTCTGCGCCACATTGCCGCCCTCGAAGATCCGGGACGCCCCCGCGGTCAGCGAGGTCAGTCCCGACGCGACGGCCGCGAGCTGGTCCGCGCGGTCGCGCGGAAACCCTTCCGACATCGCCAGAAGGAGCCCGTCGGCGGACACGACGACGGTGTGGGACACCCCGGGGGTGTTGTCCACGAAATTGGTGATCAACCAGTTGAGATTCTGTGCCGCCTGGCTCATCGGACTCAACTAACGCTCCTGCTGGTGAGAGGGCCGCGGGTGACTGCCGGTCTGGCTGGCACCGGCCTGACGACCCTGTGCGATGCCCCGACGGAGGTTGGTCAGCCGGCCGCGCACGTCGTCGGGTGCGCGCGAGACCTGCGGACCGCCCTGGTGCGTCTGCTGCTGAGCCGTGCCCGGCACGAGGTTCGCGCGGGGCACCCGGCGCGGCAGGCCGGAGGTGGTGACACCGCCGGCGGCGGGCTGCCGCACGCGCTCGGCCTGCCGTACGAGTTCGTCATTCGGCGAGCTGCGCCAGGTGGAGGCCGGAGTCGCCGAGGTCCGCTGCGCAGCGGCCGGGGCCGGCGCGGCGGGAGCCTGCGGCTGCTGCTCCTGGGCGGCACCGCCCGCCTGCGCACGCCCGCCGCGGTCGCCGTGGAACCAGTTGGTCTCCAGCGTGTCGTACAGCGGGGTACGCCCGTCGCCGGGCCCCGTCGCCGGCGGCAGCGCCTCCGGCTCGTGGCGGACCGGGCGGTGCTGCTGCGGCGCCGGCGGGCGCGGCGCGCCGTGCTCGTCGCCGCCCGGCTGCGGCCGCTGGAACTGGCCCGTGGCGCCGTTGTCGGGGGCCTGCGGGCGCTCGAACCGACCGGTCGTGCCGTTGTCGTAGGACGGCCCGGCGGCGAACGGGTCCGCACCGGCCTGGCCCTGCGCGCCGTTCACACCGTGGTGGCCGCCGTGGGCGGCGGGAGTGCCCTGGCCGCCCGGCGCTCCGAAGACGTCCGAGCGGACGAACTGCCCGGTGGCCTGGGAGGCGTCGCCCTCGGGGTGCCCGAACCGGTCGCCGTAGGCGGCGCCGTTCGCCGGGGCGTTCGGCTCCGGCCGGGCGAACTGGCCGGTGTGCTGCGCGCCGGCGCCCGGGGCGTCGAAGTCGGGCCGGGCGAACTCGGCGGTGGCGCCGGGACCCTGGGCCTGCTGCTCGTCGAACCGGGGGACCGCCGGGATCTCGGCCGTCGCCCCCGGGCCCTGGCGGTCGTCGACGCGGGGCGTGCGGGCGGCGTCCGGCTCCTCGTGGCCGCGCGGGGCGTCCAGCGAGGCACGCGGCACGGGCGGCTGGGCGTTGTCGTCGCTCCAGCTGGGCGTGCGCGGCTGGGGGTTGCCGCCGGGCAGCTCGGCCCGCGGTCCGCCGCGCGGCGGCAGCTGCGGGCGACGGCCCTGTCCGGCGTCGCCGTCACCGGCGTTCTTGCGGTTCGCGCGCTGCGGGGGCACCGGGCCGCGGCCACCGCCGAAGGCGTCCTGGCCCTGGGCCGCGGCGCGTTCAGGCCGGCGGCCTGGAGGCCCTGCGGGGCACCCGGAGCCTGACCGGTACCCGGTGCCTGTCCGGCACCGGCACCGGCACCCGCGCCGGCCGGGGCCGGGCGGTTCTGCTGCGGAGGCGTCGCCGGGGACTGGGGCCCGCGGGCACCGCCCGGCGCACCCGGACGGCCCCCGCCGTCCCGGCCGGGCAGCGCGGCGCGCGGACCCTGGCCGGCGCCGAGCCGGCCACCGCCGGGCGCGCCCGAGCCGAGCCCGCCACCGGAGCCGAGCCCGCCACCGGGACCGCCGCCCTGGCCGCCCGCCTGGCGACGGGCCGCCGCGGCACCGGCCGCGGCCTGCGCGGCGGCGGGTCCACCGCTCGCGCCACCGGGCTGACCCGGCTTGCCCTGCGGCTTCTTGCCGCCCTGGGCGACGTCGACGGGCAGCATGACCAGCGCGGTCGTACCACCGGAGTCCGACGGGCGCAGCTGGATGCGGATGCCGTGCCGCTGCGAGAGGCGGCCGACCACGAACAGGCCCATGCGGCGGGAGACGGAGACGTCCACGGTGGGCGGCGAGGCGAGCCGCTCGTTGATCGCCGCGAGGTCCTCGGGGGAGAGGCCGATGCCGGTGTCGTGGATCTCGATCAGCACCCGCCCGTCGGGCAGCGCGTGACCGGTGACCTTGACCTTGGTCTGCGGCGAGGAGAACGAGGTCGCGTTCTCCAGCAGCTCGGCGAGCAGGTGCACGAGGTCGTTGACCACGCGGCCGGCCACCTCGGTGGCGGGCACGGAGGCCAGCTCGATGCGCTCGTACTGCTCCACCTCGGAGGCGGCGGCACGCAGCACGTCGACCAGCGGGACCGGGCGGGTCCACCGGCGGCCGGGCTCCTCGCCCGCGAGGACCAGGAGGTTCTCGCCGTTACGGCGCATGCGCGTGGCGAGGTGGTCGAGCTTGAACAGCGACGACAGCTGGTCCGGGTCGGCCTCGCGGGACTCCAGCTCGGAGATGAGCGACAGCTGGCGCTGGATCAGACCCTGGGAGCGGCGCGAGAGGTTGGTGAACATCGCGTTGCCGTTGCCCCGCAGCAGGGCCTGCTCGGCGGCGAGGCGGACCGCCTCGCGGTGCACGTCGTCGAAGGCCGCGGCCACCCGGCCGATCTCGTCCCGGGAGTGCACGCCGACCGACTCCACGGAGGTGTCGACGTCCTGGGGGTCGGACTCCGACAGCTGCTTGACCAGCTCGGGCAGGCGGTCGGAGGCGACCTTGGTCGCGGTCTCCTCCAGGCGGCGCAGCGAGCGGATCATGGACCGGGCGACGACGAAGGCGCCGACCAGCGACACACCGAGCACGATGAGGATCAGCGCACCGGAGATGATCGCCTCGCGCTCGGAGGCGCTGCGCAGCTCACGGGCCTTCTGCTCCATGTCCTCCAGCAGCGTGCGCTCGATGTTCGACATCTGCTGGATCTTGGTGGAGCTGTCGTCCAGCCAGTCCTGGTACGAGCGCTTGTCGAGCGACTTCAGGCCGCCCTTGCTGGTGAGGGCCCGGCCCGCGTACTCGTCGGTGGCCTCGATGGTCGGGTTGCCCTGGTCGATGGGCTTGAGCAGCTCCTCGGCACCCTCGCCGTAGATGCTGCCGAAGGCGCGCAGGTCGGAGCGCTCGCCCTGCAGGGCGGCCTCGCCGTACAGGCGGTCGTTCTCGGAGATGTCGCCGTGCGTGGTGTTGCTGGCCGGCAGCGCCGCGGCGATGACCGCGCGCTGGACCGAGGCGTACTCCTTGGCCGAGGAGAACGCGGCCAGGGCGCGCGTGCGCTGGATCATCTCCGGGTTGCTGGTGGCCTCCGCCATGTCCTGCGAGAGCGCCAGCAGGTGGGTGATCAGGCGGTGGTAGGCCTCGACGGTCTGGGTGGAGTTGCCGTCGGCCTCGTAGGCGGTGTTGCGGATCTTGTTCAGCCGGTTCAGCTCGCCCGCGAGTCCGACGACGGTCTCCCGGACGCCCTCGAGGTTGCCGTCCTTGCTGGCGGCGTCGATCGCCTCGGAGCTGTCGATGAAGTTCTTCTTGGCCCGGTCGGTCTTCTCCCGGTCGCCCTTGATGGCGATGGCGCCGGCGCTGGAGTCGTGGGCGAGGGGACCGGCGGCCTGGTCGCGCTCCTCCTGGAGCGCGGCGGCCAGCTCGGTGGCCTGCTTGGTCATCTCCGTCAGCAGCTTCATGTTGTCGAGCTGCTGGATGTTCTCCATCGACTCGTTGATGCGCAGGGCGCCCAGCGAGGTGGCCGCGACCACCGGCAGCGCGAGCAGCGACACCAGTCGGGTGGAGATGCGCCAGTTGCGCAGGGCTATTCGGGAGCCGGGGCCGGTCGGGCCCTTCGGCGGCTTCACCACCGGGGCGGTCGGGTCGGACGGGCGCGAGGGCCCGCCGTGCCGGGACGGCCGGCGCGCTCGCCGTGGTCGCCGGCCTGGGCCGGACCCTGGTTCTGGGCGTGCTGGGGCGAGGAGCTGACGGCCCTGGGGCCAGTCCCGCCGTGCGGCTCCGGCTCCGCCGAAGCGCTGCCATCCCTCTTGAAACGTCCCTGCACTAGCGTCGCAACCTCTGGACCAGGCGCCCTGCCGCGTGAACGGCCAGGCACGGTGTCGGCGTCATAGGGGCGCCCTGAATACGCCCCGTGGTGGTCGTGAGTGACCGGCGCTGGCTCCCCCTTCTCGCCGCCACTCGGCGCTTCTCTGCGCCCCCTGTGCGCCGGCTCGATCCTGCGGCGGTCCGTGGAATTCCAGCACAGTGCCGGATCTCCAACAAGGCCCGTGGGCCAGGGCGTGAGACAGGTGACAGCATGTGAGGGCCGGGTCACGGCTCGTAGAAGATGATCACCGCAAAACGGACGTAAGCCCGCGAGTCGTCGACCGGCGTGGGGTGTCCCAGTCGCCATGATCAGGAGCGGAATGCGGGCTTCAGGGGGCAATGTCCGTTTCGTTGGGGTGGGGTCCGGGCCTGAATTGACCGGTTTGCTCCTTGATGAGTGAGCAAACTCACATGCTGATCATGCACCCTCCCGCCTTCCGCGGGGAATCGCATGTTTAGCCTGACGCTTTACAGAGAAGGCAAATCCGACAACCCGCGCCCGCGCAGCGGTCCTTGCCTCCTGCCGGCGCCCGGACACGACAAGGTCTCGTACAACCGTGAAGACGACGATGATGTTCCGCCAGATCGCCAACCCGCGACGCACGACGCTGGCGCACCTGACCGACGCCGACGACCTGCGCACGCAGGAGCAGCCGGAGCACCCCGTCGAGCTCCCCTCCCAGACGGCCAACCCGCGGCGCACGGTCCTCATGGAGGCCCCCGCCGCGGCCACCGCGGAGTAACCGCACAGTAGTACGGCCACCGGCCGCCGCGGGTTCAGGCCCCCGGCGCGCACGGCCGCCGGCCGCCGCGGGCCCACCCCCGCGCCCGGCCGCGCACGAGACGATCACGGGCGCCCGCGCCCCGGCGAACGGCCCCTCCCCGGGGCCACGGCCGGCAATGCGCGAGGCGCCCGCGTCCTGCCGCGTTAGCCTGGAGCGTCAGACTCCAGCCGCTCACGTCAAGGGGCCAAGCAACCCGTGCGCATCGCCAGGTTCTCCATCGACGGGAACGTCGCCTTCGGCGCGGTCGAGGGCGACCAGCCGGACCAGCTCGTCCTCGACATCATCAAGGGCATCCCGTTCGCGGACTTCGAGCTCTCCGGCACCAAGGTGCCGCTGAGCAAGGTCCGGCTGCTGCCCCCGGTGCTTCCCAACAAGGTCGTGGCCTTCGGCCGCAACTACGCCGAACACGCCCGCGAGCTCGGCAACGAGGTGCCCGAGGCCCCGTTCGCCTTCTTCAAGCCGTCCACCTCCGTGATCGGCCCCGGCGACGAGATCCGGTACCCCTCCTTCTCCGAGGAACTGCACCACGAGGCCGAGCTGGCCGTCGTCATCGGCCGCATGTGCCGCGAGGTCCCGCGCGAACGCGTCCAGGACGTGATCCTCGGCTACACCTGCGCCATCGACGTCACCGCCCGCGACGTGCAGCGACGCGAGAAGCAGTGGGCCCGGGCCAAGGGCTTCGACACCTCCTGCCCGCTCGGCCCCTGGGTGGAGACCGGCATCGACCTCGCCACCGCGTCCGACCTGACGATCCAGCTCACGGTCAACGGGCAGCAGCGCCAGCTCGGCCGCACCAGCGAGATGATCCACTCGATCGCCGACCTGGTCGTCAACGTCTCCGAGGCCATGACACTGCTCCCCGGGGACGTGATCCTCACCGGCACCCCGGCAGGGGTCGGCCCCCTCAACGTCGGCGACGAGGTCGCCGTCACCATCGAAGGCATCGGCACTCTCACCAACAAGGTTGTCAAGCGTGGCTAGCGCACCCGGCACTCCCGTACGCGTCCGTTTCTGTCCCTCGCCGACCGGTAACCCCCACGTGGGCCTGGTCCGCACCGCCCTGTTCAACTGGGCGTTCGCCCGGCACCACCAGGGCACCCTGGTCTTCCGCATCGAGGACACCGACGCGGCCCGCGACTCGGAGGAGTCGTACCAGCAGCTCCTCGACTCGATGCGCTGGCTCGGCTTCGACTGGGACGAGGGCCCCGAGATCGGCGGCCCCCACGCGCCGTACCGCCAGTCGCAGCGCATGGACATCTACCAGGACGTCGCCCGGAAGCTCCTGGACGGCGGCTACGCCTACCGCTGCTACTGCTCCCAGGAGGAGCTGGACACCCGCCGCGAGGCCGCCCGCGCCGCCGGCAAGCCCTCCGGCTACGACGGCCACTGCCGCGAGCTGACCGAGGCGCAGGTCGAGGAGTACAAGGCGCAGGGCCGCGAGCCCATCGTCCGCTTCCGGATGCCCGACGAGACGATCACCTTCACCGACCTGGTCCGCGGCGAGCTGACCTTCACCCCGGAGAACGTCCCGGACTTTGGGCTCGTGCGCGCCAACGGCGCCCCGCTGTACACGCTGGTCAACCCGGTCGACGACGCCCTGATGGAGATCACCCACGTCCTGCGCGGCGAGGACCTGCTCTCCTCCACCCCGCGCCAGATCGCCCTGTACAAGGCGCTGATCGAACTGGGCATCGCCAAGGAGATCCCCGCCTTCGGCCACCTGCCGTACGTGATGGGCGAGGGCAACAAGAAGCTCTCCAAGCGCGACCCGCAGTCGAGCCTGAACCTCTACCGCGAGCGCGGCTTCCTGCCCGAGGGCCTGCTCAACTACCTCTCGCTGCTCGGCTGGTCGCTCTCCGCCGACCAGGACGTCTTCACCGTCGACGAGATGGTCGCGGCCTTCGACGTCACGGACGTGAACCCCAACCCGGCGCGCTTCGACCTCAAGAAGTGCGAGGCGATCAACGGCGACCACATCCGGCTGCTGGACGTGAAGGACTTCACCGAGCGCTGCCGCCCGTGGCTGAAGGCCCCCTTCGCCCCTGGGCGCCGGAGGACTTCGACGAGGCGAAGTGGCAGGCGATCGCCCCGCACGCGCAGACCCGCGTGAAGGTCCTCTCGGAGATCACCGACAACGTCGACTTCCTGTTCCTGCCGGAGCCGGTCGAGGACGAGGCGTCCTGGAACAAGGCGATGAAGGAGGGCAGCGACGCCCTGCTGCGCACCGCCCGGGAGAAGCTGGACGCGGCCGACTGGACCTCCCCGGAGTCCCTGAAGGAGGCCGTCCTGGCGGCCGGCGAGGCCCACGGCCTCAAGCTCGGCAAGGCCCAGGCCCCGGTCCGCGTCGCCGTCACCGGCCGCACGGTGGGCCTGCCCCTGTTCGAGTCCCTGGAGGTCCTGGGCAAGGAGAAGTCCCTGGCCAGGATCGACGCGGCGCTGGCGAAGCTGGCGGCGTAGCGCGACTCCGCACCCGGCGGGCGCAGCGGGACCCCGCACCCGCACCCGTGAGGGCGGCACCCCGGCAGGGGCGCCGCCCTTTCGCCGTTCCCGGGGCCCGGACGGCCCGGGCGGGCTACCGTCGGTGTCATGCCGAGCAGAGCCGCCGAACCGGCCGGGGCCGCCGGAGCCGTCGGGCCGGTCAGGGCCGTCGTCTGGGACGTCGACGACACCCTCTTCGACTACACCACCGCCGACCGCGAGGGCCTGCGGGCCCATCTCGTGGCCGAGGGCCTCCTCGACCGGTACGGCACGGCCGAGCAGGCCCTGCGGCACTGGCGGGAGATCACCGACGCCCAGTGGGCCCGGTTCGCGGCCGGCGAGGTGGACTTCGTCACGCAGCGGCGGGACCGCACCCGGGTCTTCCTGGACCGCCCGGGGCTGACGGACACCGAGGCCGACGCCTGGTTCGAGCGTTATCTGGGTCACTACGAGGCCGCCTGGTCGCTGTTCCCGGACGTCCTGCCGGTCCTCGACGCCCTCGCCGCCACCCACCGGCACGCGGTGCTGTCCAACTCCAGCCTGACCGTCCAGGACCGCAAGCTGCGCGTGCTGGGCCTCCACGACCGCTTCGAGGCCATCCTGTGCGCCGCCGAGCTGGGCGTCTCCAAGCCCGAGCCGGCCGCCTTCCTGGCCGCCTGCGACGCCCTCGCCCTGGCTCCGCACGAGGTGGCCTACGTCGGCGACCACCCGGAGATCGACGGCCGGGCGCCGCCGACGCCGGGCTGCTGTCGGTGTGGATCGACCGCGGCGGCGCCTGCGCGGCGGTCGACCCGCCCGCCGGGCCGCGCCGCATCGCCTCCCTCGCCGAACTCCCCGCGCTCCTCGGTGGCGATACTCGTTTTGGAGCCCCGTCCACCTTCGGGTAATGTTCTTTCTGCGCCGCCGGGGAGCGGGCCGAAAGGCCGGAACCGGAAGCGCACTACTAGAACAAGATCCCCTCTGGGGCTTGCGTTCCAGTGGCCTATGGTGTAATTGGCAGCACGACTGATTCTGGTTCAGTTAGTCTTGGTTCGAGTCCAGGTAGGCCAGCTCGCAGAGCTCATCTGCATCGCGGATCACATCCGCAAGCCCCCGTTGTGTAGCGGCCTAGCACGCCGCCCTCTCAAGGCGGTAGCGCCGGTTCGAATCCGGTCGGGGTACAGATCCATCCCGCGAGACGGCCCGGGTAGCTCCCGCCGGCTTCGCGGTGACAACACCCGGCGTCGCCGGGTGGGGATCGCTAGGGCCCCCGTTGTGTAGCGGCCTAGCACGCCGCCCTCTCAAGGCGGTAGCGCCGGTTCGAATCCGGTCGGGGGTACTGACTGGTCTAAACCACATTGGTCTATGGTGTAATTGGCAGCACGACTGATTCTGGTTCAGTTAGTCTTGGTTCGAGTCCAGGTAGACCAGCTCGGACCTGCGGAAACGCAGAGTCCACGCCCCCGTTGTGTAGCGGCCTAGCACGCCGCCCTCTCAAGGCGGTAGCGCCGGTTCGAATCCGGTCGGGGGTACGAGACGATGGCCTTCGCCTCAGCGGAAACGCTCGAGGCGGAGGCCATGTCGTTTGTCCGGGCCGTTGCCTCCACGCGGACTCCGGGCCGTTGTCTCCGCGCGGACCTTCCCGGGACCGGGTCCGGCCGCGGCGTTGAGGCCGGCCCCGGTCCTGCGGACGGCGGGTCAACTGGAGCGGCGCAGCGCCTCGGAGAGCCGGGCGGCGGCGTCGATGACGGCCTGGGCGTGCATCCGGCCCGGGTGGCGCGTGAGCCGCTCGATGGGGCCGGAGACCGAGACGGCGGCCACGACGCGGTTGGAGGGGCCGCGCACGGGCGCGGAGACGGACGCCACGCCCGGCTCCCGCTCGCCGATGGACTGGGCCCACCCGCGACGCCGTACGCCCGACAGGGCCGTCGCCGTGAAACGGGCGCCCTGCAGGCCGCGGTGCAGGCGCTCGGGCTCCTCCCAGGCCAGCAGGATCTGCGCCGAGGAGCCCGCCTTCATCGTGAGCGTCGAGCCGACCGGCACCGTGTCCCGCAGGCCGGACAGCCGCTCCGCCGCGGCGACGCAGATGCGCATGTCGCCCTGGCGGCGGTAGAGCTGCGCGCTCTCGCCCGTGACGTCACGGAGGTGGGTGAGCACCGGGCCGGCCGTCGCCAGCAGCCGGTCCTCACCGGCCGCCGCGGCCAGCTCGGCCAGGCGCGGGCCGAGGATGAACCGGCCCTGCATGTCGCGCGCCACCATGCGGTGGTGTTCCAGGGCCACGGCCAGGCGGTGGGCCGTGGGTCGTGCCAGTCCGGTCGCGCCGACCAGACCCGCGAGGGTGGCCGGACCGGACTCCAGAGCGCTCAGGACGAGTGCCGCCTTGTCCAGAACGCCGACGCCGCTACTGTTGTCCATGCAACGATACTCGCGTCTCACTCTGTGAAACGCAAGTTCAATTTTCCCGGGAACGCGCCACCCTTGGTGTCACGAAGTCACAGCGGGCCCGTGGACGTGCGGGCCTGGTGGCGGACGCCCGGAATCAGGGGTGCGGGCGACGCCTCCTCAAGATCTCTAGTTGGGTCGGCGCACGTTCGCCGGCCGGAGGGAAAGCGATGGGTAGGACACTCGCGGAGAAGGTCTGGGACGACCACGTCGTCCGGCGCGCCGAGGGCGAGCCCGACCTCCTCTTCATCGATCTGCACCTGCTGCACGAGGTGACCAGCCCGCAGGCCTTCGACGGCCTCCGCAAGAGCGGCCGGAAGGTGCGCCGCCTCGACCTCACCATCGCCACCGAGGACCACAACACCCCCACCCTCGACATCGACAAGCCCATCGCGGACCCGGTCTCCCGGGCCCAGCTGGAGACGCTGCGCAAGAACTGCGCGGAGTTCGGCGTCCGGCTGCACCCGCTGGGCGACGTCGAGCAGGGCGTCGTCCACGTCGTCGGCCCGCAGCTGGGCCTGACCCAGCCCGGCACCACCGTCGTCTGCGGCGACTCGCACACCTCCACGCACGGCGCCTTCGGCGCGCTGGCGTTCGGCATCGGCACCTCCCAGGTCGAGCACGTGCTGGCCACCCAGACGCTGCCGATGGCCCGCCCGAAGACCATGGCGATCACGGTCAACGGCGAGCTGCCCGACGGCGTCACCGCCAAGGACCTGATCCTCGCGATCATCGCCAAGATCGGCACCGGCGGCGGCCAGGGCTACATCCTGGAGTACCGCGGCGAGGCCATCGAGAAGCTCTCGATGGAGGCCCGGATGACCATCTGCAACATGTCGATCGAGGCCGGCGCCCGCGCGGGCATGATCGCCCCCGACGAGACCACCTTCGCCTACCTCAAGGGCCGTCCGCACGCCCCCGAGGGCGCCGACTGGGACGCGGCCGTCGCGTACTGGAAGACGCTGCGCACGGACGACGACGCCGAGTTCGACGCCGAGGTCGTCATCGAGGCCGCCGAACTGGCTCCGTTCGTCACCTGGGGCACCAACCCCGGCCAGGGCGCGCCGCTTTCGGCGTCCGTCCCCGACCCGGCCTCGTACGAAGACGCTTCGGAGCGCCTGGCCGCCGAAAAGGCCCTGGAGTACATGGGGTTGGAGGCCGGGCAGCCGCTGCGCTCCATCAAGGTGGACACGGTCTTCGTAGGTTCCTGCACCAACGGGCGGATCGAGGACCTGCGGGCCGCCGCCGAGCTGCTCAAGGGCCGCAAAGTCGCCGACGGTGTACGGATGCTGGTCGTCCCCGGCTCCGCGCGGGTCGGTCTCCAGGCCGTCTCCGAGGGGCTGGACGTGGTCTTCAAGGAGGCCGGCGCCGAGTGGCGGCACGCGGGCTGCTCGATGTGCCTGGGCATGAACCCGGACCAGCTGGCCCCGGGGAGCGCTCCGCCTCCACCTCCAACCGCAACTTCGAGGGCCGGCAGGGCAAGGGCGGCCGCACCCACCTGGTGTCGCCGCAGGTCGCGGCCGCCACGGCGGTCCTGGGCCACCTGGCCTCCCCGGCCGACCTCGCCGACGCCGACGCCCCCACGCCCGCTGGAGTCTGATCAGTCATGGAAGCTTTCACCACCCACACCGGCCGGGCCGTCCCGCTGCGCCGCAGCAACGTCGACACGGACCAGATCATCCCCGCCCACTGGCTCAAGAAGGTGACCCGGGACGGGTTCGAGGACGGGCTGTTCGAGGCCTGGCGCAAGGACCCGGAGTTCGTGCTCAACCGCCCCGAGCGGCAGGGCGCCACCGTCCTGGTCGCCGGCCCCGACTTCGGCACCGGCTCCTCCCGCGAGCACGCCGTCTGGGCGCTGCAGAACTACGGCTTCAAGGCCGTGATCTCCTCCCGCTTCGCCGACATCTTCCGCGGCAACTCGCTGAAGAACGGCCTGCTCACCGTGGTCCTCGACCAGAAGGTCGTGGACGCGCTGTGGGAGCTGACCGAGGCCGACCCCACGGCCGAGGTCACGGTCGACCTCGAGGCCCGCGAGGTGCGCGCCGAGGGCATCACCGCCGCCTTCGAACTGGACGAGAACTCCCGCTGGCGGCTGCTGAACGGCCTGGACGACATCTCGATCACCCTCCGGAACGAGGCGGACATCGCCGCGTACGAGGCGAAGCGCCCGTCGTTCAAGCCGCGGACCCTCCAGGTCTGACCTCCGCGGCCGGCGCGCCCCCGCGCAAGGGCGAGTTTCGGCCACCCAACACCCCCGCGATACCCCCGATCAGTCCGATCGGGGGTATCGCCGTTTTCGGGTCCCCGGCGCTCGCGTCCGGTCGCCATCGGCCACAACTCCCCACGTTATGGCGGTGGTTGCGGGGGTACGCGGGTGTCGTGGGCGTGGCCGCGGAGGGCGCCCGTCGGGCCGTCCGAGGCGGCAGTTGCCCCCTGCGCAGGCGACAACTCGCCCCAGATGGCACAATCTGTGCATGGAACACGACGGCCAACTCGAGCTCTATGCGGCGGTCGCGGTCCGGCTCAAGGAAGCGCACTCCCGAGTGCGCGCACTGCAAGTCCCGGAGGGCGTACGGATGGCGCTGACCCGGAAGCTGCTGGTCATCACGGCCGCGGCCAAGCACGATCTCGCCGACGCGGCAAGGCGTCTGGAGCGGTTCACCGCCGACCTCGACGAGGGCCGATTCCCCGAAGAGGAACGCTGAACAGACGGAGACAGCCGAGTCCGTTGCGGCACAAGGGTGATTAGCCCGTTTCGTGTTTGATTTGCGGTATATATCTGCCTAACGTGCGAAAAAGCTTGAACATTCTCGTTCTGGCAATGTCTCCGAAGGGGAAGACGTGAACAAGGCGCAGCTCGTAGAAGCGATTGCCGACAAGATGGGCGGTCGGCAGCAGGCCGCCGACGCCGTCGACGCGGTCCTGGACGCGATCGTCCGCGCCGTGGTCGGCGGAGACCGGGTGTCGGTCACCGGCTTCGGTTCCTTCGAGAAGGTCGACCGTCCGGCCCGCTACGCCCGCAACCCCCAGACGGGCGAGCGGGTTCGGGTCAAGAAGACGTCCGTGCCCCGCTTCCGCGCGGGTCAGGGCTTCAAGGACCTGGTGAGCGGCTCGAAGAAGCTCCCGAAGAACGACATCGCGGTCAAGAAGGCCCCCAAGGGCAGCCTCTCCGGCCCGACGCCCACGATCGCCAAGGCCGCGGGCAAGAAGGCCGCCGCGAAGAAGACCACCGGTGCGGCCAAGAAGACCACGGCCAAGAAGACCACCGGCGCCGCGACGAAGAAGGCCGCCGCGAAGAAGACCACCGGTGCGGCCAAGACGACGACGGCCAAGAAGGCCCCGGCGAAGAAGGCCACCACCAAGACCACGGCGGCGAAGAAGACCACCGCCAAGAAGGCCCCGGCGAAGAAGGCCACGGCCAAGAAGGCGCCGGCCAAGAAGTCGACCGCGCGCAAGACCACCGCCAAGAAGACCACCGCCCGCAAGAAGTAGCGGGCAGCGGGGCACCAGGGCACTCACGCGCCGGGCCGGACTCCCTCTCGGAGTCCGGCCCGCGGCCGTTTTGCGGTAGCGGGCCGGACCCGCCGGCGGGTCCGCGGGCGGCCGTGGACAGGGGCCGTGACGCGGACGCCGGGCGGGCCACGGAGGTCCCGGCCGTCGGGAGCGCGCCGGTCACCCGCGCGTGCCGGTCACCGTGCGCGCCGGTCACCCGCGCGTGCCGGTCAGCCGTGCGCGCCGGTCACCCCGTGCGCGCCGGTCACAGCGTCTGCAGGGTCACCAGCGTGATCCGGCGGGACTCGCCCTCGCCCTCCGTCTCGATGCGCACCCGCTGCCCGGGCCGCAGCAGCCTCAGGCCGCCCGCGTCGAACGCCGCCGCGTCGAAGGGCACGGGCGTGCCGTCGTCGAGCAGCACCTGCCCGCTGCGGCTGTCCGGGTCGTACGTGTATGCGGTCGCCTGCATGACGGCAGCCTACTGCCCGGGGATCAGCAGCCGCGCGGCGGCGGCGGCCGTGTGCCGGCCCACCCCGAGGGCCAGCGCGGCCCGCAGATCCTCGCCGGTGTCGACGTCCTGCCGTACCGAATCCACCTGGTCCAGGGCCAGCTCCACCGCGCCGGACGCCCGGTGACGGGCCCGGGAATCCGTTCCGAATGCGGGGCGGAATTCGCTGCCCGGAGCGGCGGCCAGCAGAGTGGTGCCGATTGCCGCGGCATCCGGAAGAAATGCGCGCGGGAATTGTCCGGCCGAGTTCAGTACCCGGGACAATTCCGCCGGGCGGAGTGCCGGAAGATCGGCGTTCAGGGCCGCCACGGGGCTTTCCGGCCGCGAGGCCCGCACCGCCCGTACCGCGTGGTCCAGGGCGGCGTTCAGGCCGCCGCCCGGCTCGTCCGGGACGATCGCCGCGCCCAGTGCGGCCAGCTCCCGACCCGCCCGGAGGTCGTCCGTGACGACTGCCACATCGCCGACCTGCGGGCAGGCCAGCGCCGCCGCCACGGTGTCCAGCGCGAACGCGAGCGCCAGGGACGGCCGCACCCCGTCGTCCGCGGTGTCCGCCAGCCTGCTCTTGGCCCGGGCCAGGGGCTTCACGGGCACGACCAAGGTCCACTGCACGAGCGCTCCGTCCTTCTCTTGTCGCGGTCATTGTCACCCGGGGCGGCGGAGCGTCCGGAGCCGGGGCGTACGGTGTTCTCGACAGACCGGCGGCCTGGGGCGACACTTGTGCGGCCCCCCTGGCCCGCCCAGGCCCTAGAGGAAGGTGTCCGCGTGCCCCGCCGCAGAATCGGCTTCTGGTACCGCTTCGCCGCGGTGATCTGCAAACCGCCGCTGGTGGTCCTGCTCAAGCGCGACTGGCGGGGGATGGAAAACATGCCGGCCGAGGGCGGATTCATCACCGCCGTGAACCACAATTCGCACGTCGACCCCTTCGCGTACGCGCACTTCCAGTACAACACCGGACGGGTGCCGCGTTTCCTGGCGAAGAGCGGGCTTTTCAAGAAGGGGTTCGTCGGCGCCGCGATGCGCGGCACCGGCCAGATTCCCGTCTACCGGGAGAGCACGGACGCGCTCAGCGCCTTCCGGGCCGCCATCGACGCCGTGGAGCGCGGCGAGTGCGTCGCCTTCTACCCCGAGGGCACCCTCACCCGCGACCCGCACGGCTGGCCCATGACCGGCAAGACCGGCGCCGCGCGCGTCGCCCTGCAGACCAAGTGCCCGGTCATCCCCGTCGCCCAGTGGGGCTGCAACGAACTGCTGCCGCCCTACGCGAAGAAGCCGAACCTCTTCCCGCGCAAGACCCATCGCGTGCTGGCGGGCCCGCCGGTCGACCTCTCCCGGTTCTACGACAAGGAGATGACGGCGGAGCTGCTGAAGGAGGCCACCGAGGTGATCATGGCCGCCATCACCCGCCAGCTGGAGGAGATCCGCGGCGAGAAGGCGCCCGACACCCCGTACGACCCGCGCCGCGAGCGCATCGAGCAGCGCCGCCGGACGCATGCGCAGCGCAGGCAGGCAGAAGGGCAGGGCACGTGAGCAAGCCCGTCAAGGCGGCCGTCTTCGGCACCGGGTCGTGGGGCACGGCCTTCGGCATGGTCCTCGCCGACGCCGGGTGCGACGTCACCCTGTGGGGCGCCGCGCGGAACTCGCCGACGCCGTCAACTCCACCCGCACCAACCCGGACTACCTGCCCGGCGTCGAACTCCCCGAGAACCTCACGGCCACCACCGACGCCGCCGAGGCCGCGGCCGGCGCCGACTTCACCGTCCTCGCCGTCCCCTCCCAGACGCTGCGCGGCAACCTCGCCGACTGGGCGCCGCTGCTCGCCCCCGGCACCGTCCTGGTCTCCCTGATGAAGGGCGTCGAACTCGGCTCCGCGATGCGGATGAGCGAGGTGATCGAGGACGTCGCCAAGGTCGGCGCCGACCGGATCGCCGTGGTCACCGGACCCAACCTGGCCCGGGAGATCGCCGCCCGCATGCCCGCCGCCGCCGTCGTCGCCTGCACCGACGAGGCCGTCGCCCAGCGGCTCCAGGCCGCCTGCCACACCCCGTACTTCCGCCCGTACACCAACACCGACGTCATCGGCTGCGAACTGGGCGGCGCCGTGAAGAACGTCATCGGCCTGGCCGTGGGCATCGCGGACGGCATGGGGCTCGGCGACAACGCCAAGGGCTCGCTCATCACGCGCGGGCTCGCCGAGACGACCCGCCTCGGGTCGCGCTCGGCGCCGACCCGCTGACCTTCTCCGGACTCGCGGGCCTGGGCGACCTGGTGGCGACCTGCTCCTCGCCGCTGTCCCGCAACCACACCTTCGGCACCAACCTCGGCAAGGGCATGACCCTCCAGGAGACCATCGCGGTCACCCGGCAGACCGCCGAGGGCGTCAAGTCCTGCGAGTCGGTGCTGGATCTGGCCCGGCGGCACGGCGTCGACATGCCGATCACCGAGACGGTCGTCGGCATCGTGCACGAGGGCAAGCCGCCGGTCGTCGCCCTCAAGGAGCTGATGTCGCGCAGCGCGAAGCCCGAGCGACGCTGAGCGACACCCGGCCGGCACCCCCGCCGCGCACGGGCGACGCGGCCGTGCCGACGCTGTCTCGGGGCACTACCAACGGGTACTCTCAACGCGATATGAGCACCGAGAACCTCCCCCAGAGCCCCGAGCAGCCGCCTCGCAAGCCGCGTGTGGCCGTCGTGTTCGGCGGGCGCAGCTCCGAACACGGGATCTCCGTGGTCACCGCCGGAGCCGTCCTCGCGGCCATCGACCGGACGCGGTACGACGTCCTGCCGATCGGCATCACCCAGGACGGCCGCTGGGCCCTCACCGCCGACGAGCCGGAACGCATGGCGATCACCGAGCGCCGTACGCCGAACGTCGAGGAGCTGGCCGAGTCCACGGAGGGCGGCGTGGTGCTCCCCGTCGACCCCGCGAGCCGCGAAGTCGTCTACAGCGAGCCCGGCTCGGTGCCCAAGGCGCTCGGCGAGGTGGACGTGGTCTTCCCGGTGCTGCACGGCCCCTACGGCGAGGACGGCACCCTCCAGGGTCTGCTGGAGCTGTCCGGGGTGCCGTACGTGGGCTCGGGCGTGCTCGCCTCGGCCGTGGGCCAGGACAAGGAGTACATGAAGCGCGTCTTCACCTCCTTCGGGCTCAAGGTCGGTCCGTACGTGGTGATCCGGCCGCGCGAGTGGGAGCAGGACCGTTCCGCCGCGCGCAGGAAGATCGTCGACTTCGCCGGCGACCACGGCTGGCCGCTGTTCGTGAAGCCCGCGCGCGCGGGCTCCTCCATCGGCATCACCAAGGTCGACGACCTCGCCGGCCTCGACGAGGCCATCGCCGAGGCGCAGCGCCACGACCCGAAGATCCTCGTCGAGGCCGCGCTGCGCGGCCGGGAGATCGAGTGCGGCGTGCTGGAGTTCGAGGACGGCCCCGGGCCTCCGTGCCCGCCGAGATCCCGCCGCCCGAGGCGCACGCCTACTACGACTTCGAGGCCAAGTACATCGACTCCACGCCCGGCGTCGTCCCGGCCCCGCTCACGCCGGAGGAGACGGCCGAGGTGCAGCGGCTCGCGGTCGCCGCGTTCGACGCGGCCTCCTGCGAGGGGCTGGTGCGGGCGGACTTCTTCCTCACCGAGGACGGCGAGTTCGTGATCAACGAGATCAACACGATGCCCGGCTTCACACCGATCTCGATGTACCCCCAGATGTGGCAGGCCAGCGGCGTGAGCTACCCCGAGCTGGTGGACCGCCTGGTGCAGGCCGCGCTGCGCAGGTCCACCGGCCTGCGCTGAACCGGGCGCGCACGGAAGGAAGGCGGTCCCCGGAGGGGCCGCCTTCTTCCGTGCGCCCCGGCGGTCACCGGCGGCGCAGTATGATCAGCGGGTTTCCCCGCCCGTCCGGTCAGGTTTCGGCCACAGCTTCGTGACCTTCGTGTCCGGGGCGCCCGGGCCGGGAACCACCGTCGGCGCGCCGTCGTCTGCGGTGAGGCAGGGATGCGCCGGCAGCAGTGGACGGGGGCTAGAGATGGACGACCGGGCAGGTCAGGGTGCGGGTGATGCCGTCCACCTGCTGGACCTTCGCGACCACCATCCGGCCCAGGTCGTCGACGGTGTCGGCCTGGGCCCGCACGATGACGTCGTAGGGTCCGGTGACGTCCTCGGCCTGGATCACCCCAGGGATCTTGCTGATCGTCTCGGCGACGGTCGACGCCTTGCCGACCTCCGTCTGGATCAGGATGTACGCCTGTACCACGGAACCTCCAGGGCGGCCACGAGGATCATGGGGAAAAGGAACGCCACGGTATCGCGTCGCCGCGCGCCACGGGAGACCCGGGGGTGCGGGGTCGCGCGCCGGGGTGCTGGGACGACGGGAGTTGACGGCCGCGGTGCCCGCGACGAGGCTCACCGGGGCCGCGGCACCGGGCCCGGGCCGCGCGGCGACGGCCACCGGGACCACGACGCCGGTCACTGCGACCGGAGCGCCGGTCACTTCGACCGTAGCGAGGACACTGATGACGCGCGACCGGGCACGAACCGGGACGGAAGGGAGCAGGGCACATGAAGGGCACGGTTGGTGAGCTCGGCGAGTTCGGGCTCATCAGGGAGCTCACCTCCCGTCTCACCACCACCCGGCGGTCCGGGTGGGCCCGGCGACGACGCCGCCGTGGTCGCCGCCCCGACCGCCGCGTGGTGGCCAGCACCGACATCCTGGTGGAGGGCAGGCACTTCCGCCGCGACTGGTCCACCGCCTACGACGTGGGCCGCAAGGCCGCGGCGCAGAACCTCGCCGACATCGCCGCGATGGGCGCCGTGCCCACCGCGCTGCTGCTCGGCCTGGTCGTGCCCGCCGAACTGCCGGTGACCTGGCCGACCGAGCTCATGGACGGGCTGCGCGACGAGTGCCAGGTCGCCGGCGCCTCCGTGGTCGGCGGCGACGTGGTGCGCGGCGACACCATCACCGTGTCCATCACCGCCCTCGGCGACCTGCGCAACCAGGAGCCGGTCACCCGGGCCGGCGCCCAGCCCGGCGACCTCGTCGCCGTGACTGGCTGGCTCGGCTGGTCCGCCGCCGGTTTCGCCGTGCTCTCCGGGGCTTCCGCTCGCCGCGCGCCTTCGTCGAGGCCCACCGGCGGCCGGAGCCGCCCTACCACGCCGGCCCGGCCGCCGCCGGGCTCGGCGCCACCGCCATGTGCGACGTCAGCGACGGGCTGATCGCCGACCTGGGCCACATCGCCGAGGCCAGCAAGGTCCGGATCGACATCCGCTCCGGCCAGATCGACATCCCGTCCCAGATGAACGACATCGGTCAGGCCGTCGGCGTCGACCCGATGCAGTGGGTGCTCACCGGGGGAGAGGACCACGCGATCGTGGCGACCTTCCCGCCGGACGTGAAGCTGCCCGCCCGCTGGAAGGTGATCGGCGAGGTCCTCAACCCGTCCGCGCTGCCCCAGGTGACGGTGGACGGGGCACCCTGGACGAGCAAGGGCGGCTGGGACCACTTCGGAGGGGAGATCGAGTCATGAGCGCGCCACCGAGGGTGCTGACGGTCGCCGGTTCCGACTCCGGCGGCGGCGCCGGCATCCAGGCCGACCTGAAGGCGATGCTGGCGCTCGGCGTGCACGGGATGAGCGTGATCACCGCGGTGACCGCGCAGAACTCCCTGGGCGTCCAGGGCGCCTGGGAACTGCCGGTGGAGGCGGTGCGCGCCCAGTACCGCAGCGTCGTCGACGACATCGGCGTCCAGGCGGTCAAGACCGGCATGCTCGCCTCCGCGGAACTGGTCGAGACGGTCGCCGAACTGATCGCGGGCACCGACGCCCCCGCCGTCGTCGACCCGGTCGGCGTCTCCAAGCACGGGGACGCGCTGCTGGCCGCCTCGGCGCTGGACTCCGTCCGCACCAAGCTGCTGCCGGTCGCGACCGTCGCCACGCCCAACCTGGACGAGGTGGCGCAGCTGACCGGCGTACGGGTCGGGTCTCAGGACGACCTGCGCCGGGCCGCGGCGGCCGTGCTGGAGTTCGGGCCGCGCTGGGCGCTGATCAAGGGCGGTCATCTGCCCGGCGAGGCCGTCGACCTGCTCACCGACGGCTCCGCGGAGCACTGGCTGCGGGCGCCGCGCCACGACAACCGGCACACCCACGGCACCGGCTGCACCCTCGCCTCGGCGATCGCCGCGCAGCTCGCGCTCGGCCGTCCGGTGCCGGAGGCGGTGGCAGCGGCCAAGGCGTACGTCACCGGGCCATCGCGGCCGGGTTCCCACTGGGCGGCGGCATCGGGCCGGTCGACCACGGCTGGGCGCTGGAACGCCGGTCGCCGGACGCCTGAGGCGCCTCGGTCGCCCGACGGTGCCGGACGCCCGACGGGGCCCGGCGCCGTCGGGCACCGTGGGTCATGGTCGGGCACCGTGGGTCATGCAAAAAGCCGGCCCACCTTCCGGTGGACCGGCTGAGTGCAGCGAACCGACAGTGGCCGCGCGCTGTTGCTGAGCGTCAGCGCGAGACCTTGCCGGCCTTGATGCACGAGGTGCAAGCGTTCACGCGCTTCGGCGTCCCGCCGACCACGGTACGCACACGCTGGATGTTCGGGTTCCAGCGGCGGGACGTACGGCGGTGCGAGTGCGAGATGTTGTTGCCGAAGCCCGGCCCCTTGCCGCAGACGTCGCAGTTGGCAGCCACGGGTCACTCCAAAGACTTCAGATGCACTTACGGTGGATCCCGGCATGCCGGGATCAAGATCTACGAGCCCTCGCGAGCGGTTCGAGATCTGAGTGGCGTTGCCAGGGGAATGGCCCGATCAGGATCGGGCAACCGGAGCAGCATACAACGGCTGCGCCCGTACAACGAAACTACCATGGCAGCTCGGGGCCGCTTCCCGGCCCGCTTCCCTGCGGCCGCCACCCCGGGGTCTACGCTGCCTGCCACGTCCAGCAGCTCAGGGAGGCGCAGGTGGCGCAGGTGCCGCGGAGATTCTTCGACGCTCTGGCGGTGCGCACCTGGTGCGGCCTGGCGCTCAGGGCGCTGGGCGGGGCCCGCGAGGAGATCGACGCGATCAACGTGTACCCGGTCGCGGACGGGGACACCGGCACCAACCTCTACCTGACCGTCGAGTCGGCCGCCGCCGCCGTGGAGGCGGTCTTCGCGGCGCACGAGGTCGGCACCCCGGGCGCCGGTGCCGGGCAGCGGGCCGACGGCATCGCCGGCCGCGCCGGTCCCACGCTCGCGGACGCCGCGCGGGCGATGGCCCACGGGGCGCTGATCGGCGCGCGGGCAACTCCGGCACGATCCTGGCGCAGCTGCTGCGCGGCATGGCGCAGGTCCTCGCGGCCGACGGCGAGAGCGCACACACGGACGGGCCGGGCCTCGGGCTCGCCTGCGGCGGGCCGCCGACGCCGCCCGGCAGGCCGTCGCCCACCCGGTCGAGGGCACCGTCCTGACCGTCGCCTCGGCCGCCGCCGACGCGGCCGAGGGAGCGGAGGGGACTGCGGGGCGGTGGCCCGCGCCGCCTACGAGGGCGCCCGCGCGGCACTGGCCGCGACCCCCGGCCAGCTGCCCGTACTGGAGCGCGCCGGGGTGGTCGACGCCGGTGGCCGGGGCCTGGTGACGGTGCTGGCGGCCCTGCTGGAGACGCTGACGGGGGAGACGCCGGCGGCCGCCGTGCACGCGCGCGTGCGGCCGGGGCCGTGGCCGGAGCCTCGAAGGCCGCGGCCGGAGTATCGGCGCCCGCGGCTGGAGCGTCGGGGTCCGCGGCCGGGGCCTCGGGAGCCGGCGGGGCCGCCGCGCATCCCGGCGGGAAGACCGGTGCGGTCCCGCGCGGGGAGACCGGTGCGCAGCCGCGCGGTGAGGCCGGTGCGGACCCGCGGGCGAAGCACGGGACGCGGCCGCGCGGGGAGGCCGAAACGCAGCCGGAGGCCGCGGCCGAGTGCGCTCTGACCCCGGACGAGAGTGGGGAGCCCGGGGCGGACGGGCCCGCGTTCGAGGTGATCTATCTCCTGGACGCGGACGACGCGGCCGTCGCCCGGCTGCGGGAGCGGCTGGACGCCCTCGGGGACTCCCTCGTCGTGGTCGGCGGCGACGGGCTGTGGAACGTCCACGTGCACGTCGACGACGCGGGCGCCGCCGTGGAGGCGGGCGTCGAGGCGGGGCGGCCCCACCGCATCCGCATCACGCACTTCGGCCACGGCGACGTGCACACCACCCGCGCCGAGCGCCCGCCCCAGCAGCGGGCCGAGCGGGTGCAGCGGGCGGTGGTGGCCGTGGTGCCCGGCGAAGGGCTCGCCGGGCTGTACGCCGAGGCCGGCGCCACCACCGTGCTCGCGCGCCCCGGGGAGCCGCCCGCCAGCGGCGAACTGGTCGAGGCGGTACGCCGGGCGCACGCGCGCGAGGTGGTGCTGCTGCCGAACGACGCCGAGCTGCGCCACACCGCTGCCGCGGCGGCCGAGCAGGCCCGGGCGGCGGGCGTCCGCGTGGCGCTCATCCCGACCCGCTCGGCGGTGCAGGGCATCGCGGCGCTCGCCGTCCACGAGCCCGGGCGGCGCTTCGACGAGGACGTGGTGTCGATGACCTCCGCGGCCGGCGCGACCCGGTACGCCGAGGTCACCGTCGCCGAACGGCAGTCGTGGACCACGGCCGGCATCTGCCAGGCCGGCGACGTCCTCGGTCTGATCGACGGGGACGTGGCCGTGATCGGCTCGGACGTCACCGCGACCGCCGAGACCGTGCTCGACCGCATGCTCGCGTCCGGCGGCGAACTGGTCACCCTCGTCGTCGGCGACGACGCCCCCGAGGCCGTCACCGACCGTCTGGAGGCCCGGGTCAGGGAGGCGTACCTCGCCGTGGACACGGTGGTCCACCGGGGCGGCCGCCAGGGGGCGCTGCTGCTCATCGGCGTCGAGTAGGCGCGGAGGGGCCGGAGGGCGGGGCGACGGCGACAGCGCGGCCCGAGGGTGAGCCGCCCGGCGGGGGAGCCGCCCGGCGGGGCGGGACCGTCCGGTGCGGCGGGACCGTCCGGTGCGGCGGGCGGCACGCTCCCCGCGCACGACTCCTCCGCCCCCGTTTCCGCCGGACGTCTACGGCATTGTCAGTGGCGTGGTGTGCAATGGATCTCGTGCCCGCACTGCAAGAACCGCTGCAACGACCGCTGAAGTCGGTGCTCGGCCCCGCCACCGCGAAGGTGATGGCCGAACACCTCGGCCTGCACTCGGTCGGCGACCTCCTCCACCACTACCCGCGCCGGTACGAGGAGCGCGGTCAGCTGACCCACCTCGCCGACCTCCCGATGGACGAGCACGTCACGGTGGTCGCCCAGGTCGCCGACGCCCGCCTGCACACCTTCGCCTCCGCCAGGGCGCCGCGCGGCAAGGGGCAGCGGCTGGAGGTGACGATCACGGACGGCAGCGGCCGGCTCCAGCTGGTCTTCTTCGGCAAGGGCGTCCACAAGCCCCACAAGGAGCTGCTGCCGGGGACGCGCGCGATGTTCGCCGGCAAGGTGTCGGTCTTCAACCGCCGCCTGCAGCTCGCCCACCCGGCGTACGAGCTGCTGCGGGGCGACGGCGACGAGGCGGCCGAGTCGGTCGAGAGCTGGGCGGGCGCCCTGATCCCCATCTACCCGGCCACCGCCAAGCTGGAGTCCTGGAAGATCGCCAAGGCCGTCCAGACCGTGCTGCCCAGTGCCCAGGACGCCGTCGACCCGCTGCCCGGCTCCCTGCGCGAGGGCCGGGGCCTGGTCTCCCTCCCCGAGGCCCTGCTGAAGATCCACCGCCCGCACACCAAGGCCGACATCGCCGACGCCCGGGCCCGTCTGAAGTGGGACGAGGCCTTCGTGCTCCAGGTCGCCCTGGCCCGCCGCCGGCACGCCGAGACCCAGCTGCCCGCCGTCCCGCGCAGGCCACGGCCCGACGGGCTGCTCGCCGCCTTCGACGACCGGCTGCCGTTCACCCTCACCGAGGGGCAGCAGAAGGTCTCCCGCGAGATCTTCGACGACCTGGCCACCGACCACCCGATGCACCGCCTCCTCCAGGGCGAGGTGGGCAGCGGCAAGACGATGGTCGCCCTCCGCGCCATGCTCGCCGTCGTCGACGCGGGCGGGCAGGCCGCCATGCTCGCCCCCACCGAGGTGCTCGCCCAGCAGCACCACAGGTCGGTCGTGGAGATGATGGGCGAGCTGGCCGAGGGAGGCATGCTGGGCGGCGCCGAGCACGCCACCAAGGTCGTCCTGCTCACCGGTTCCATGGGCGCCGCCGCCCGCCGCCAGGCCCTGCTCGACCTGGCCACCGGCGAGGCCGGCATCGTCATCGGCACGCACGCGCTCATCGAGGACAAGGTGCAGTTCCACGACCTCGGCCTCGTCGTCGTGGACGAGCAGCACCGCTTCGGCGTCGAGCAGCGCGACGCCCTGCGCGGCAAGGGCAAGCAGCCGCCCCACCTGCTGGTCATGACCGCCACGCCGATCCCGCGCACGGTCGCGATGACCGTCTTCGGCGACCTGGAGACCTCCGTCCTCGACCAGCTCCCGGCGGGACGCTCCCCGATCGCCAGCCATGTGGTTCCCGCGGCCGACAAGCCGCACTTCCTCAGCCGTGCCTGGGAGCGGGTGCGCGAGGAGGTGGCGGGCGGCCACCAGGCGTACGTGGTCTGCCCGCGGATCGGCGACGAGGAGGACGACCCCAAGAAGCGCAAGTCCGCCGAGGACGAGGCCGAGAAGCGCCCGCCGCTCGCGGTGCTCGACCTCGCCGACGAACTGGCGAAGGGCCCGCTGCGCGGCCTCGCGGTCGAGGCGCTGCACGGCAGGATGCCGCCCGACGACAAGGACGCCGTCATGCGGCGCTTCGCCGCCGGCGAGACGGACGTGCTGGTCGCCACCACCGTCATCGAGGTCGGCGTCAACGTGCCCAACGCCACCGTCATGGTGATCATGGACGCCGACCGCTTCGGCGTCTCCCAGCTCCATCAGCTGCGCGGCCGGGTCGGCCGGGGCTCGGCCCCGGGCTGTGCCTGCTGGTCACCGAGATGCCCGAGGCCAGCCCGGCCCGTCAGCGGCTGAACGCGGTGGCGGCGACGCTGGACGGCTTCGAGCTGTCCCGCATCGACCTGGAGCAGCGCCGGGAGGGCGACGTGCTGGGGCAGGCCCAGTCCGGCGCGCGGTCCTCGCTGCGGGTCCTCGCCGTCATCGACGACGAGGAGATCATCGCCGAGGCGAGGGAGGAGGCGGCGGCGCTGGTCGCCGGGGACCCGGAGCTGACCGGTCTGCCGGGCCTGCGCACGGCCCTGGACGCCCTCCTGGACGAGGAGAGGGAGCAGTACCTGGAGAAGGGCTGACCTCCCGCCCCCACCACCCCTACCCGCCCCATCCCAGGGGCTCCGCCCCGGACCCCCGCTCCTCAAACGCCGGAGGGGCCGACTTGCCAGCCCGTCCGGCGTTTGAGGACGAGGCCGTTCAGGCCGAAGCGGGGGTTCGGGGCGCAGCCCCCGTGACGGGACGGGTATGGGTAAGGGCGGCGGGGGCGCCACCCGCCCCACCCAAGAGCGCCACCCGCCCCACCCGACAGCGCCACCCGTCACACTGAACGCACAGCCCCAGCTGACCGCACAGCCCAGCTGAACGAACAGCCGCAGACGAACCAAGGACCCCAGATGACCCGCGTGATCGCCGGCCGAGCCGGCGGACGTCGACTCGCCGTACCCCCCGGCACCGGAACCCGCCCCACCTCCGACCGCGCACGCGAGGGTCTCTTCTCCACCTGGCAGTCCCTCCTCGGCGGCCCGCTGGACGGCGAACGCGTCCTCGACCTCTACGCCGGCTCGGGCGCGGTCGGCCTGGAGGCCCTCTCCCGCGGCGCCGGCCACACCCTCCTGGTGGAGGCCGACGCCCGAGCCGCCCGCGTGGTCCGCGAGAACGCGAAGAACCTCGGCCTCCCCGGCGCCGAGGTGAGACACGGCAAGGCCGAGCAGATCATCCGGACGCCCCCGCACAGCCGTACGACCTGGTCTTCCTCGACCCCCATATGCGGTCACAGACGACGATCTTCGCGAGATCCTGCTCACACTCCGCTCGGAGGGCTGGCTCGATAAGCAAGCGCTCGTCACCGTGGAGCGCAGCACCAGAGGCGGCGAATTCCGGTGGCCGGACGGCTTCGACGCGATCCGGGCCCGGCGCTACGGCGAGGGAACGTTTTGGTACGGTCGCGCCGCCTCTACGTGCGAAGACGCACGATGACCGGACCGGAGAGCGAGGGATCACAAGTGCGCCGCGCCGTCTGTCCCGGGTCGTTCGACCCGATCACCAACGGACACCTCGACATCATCGCCCGTGCCTCCAGGCTGTACGACGAGGTCTACGTCGCGGTGATGATCAACCAGGCCAAGCGGGGCCTGTTCGAGATCGAGGAGCGGATCGAGCTCATCCGCGAGGTCACCGCCGAGTACGGCAACGTCCGCGTCGAGTCGTTCCACGGCCTCCTCGTCGACTTCTGCAAGCAGCGCGACATCCCGGCGATCGTCAAGGGCCTGCGCGCGGTCAGCGACTTCGACTACGAGCTGCAGATGGCCCAGATGAACAACGGCCTCTCCGGCGTGGAGACCCTGTTCATCCCCACCAACCCCACCTACAGCTTCCTCTCCTCCTCCCTGGTCAAGGAGGTCGCCACCTGGGGCGGCGACGTCTCCCACCTGGTGCCGCCCGCGGTGCTGAGCGCCCTCGGCGAGCGCCTGCGGAAGGACTGACCCGCCCGCGCCCCCGCCCGCCCCTCGCCCGCCCCGGGCGCTGACAAACCGTCACCCGGTGTCCCCCGCGTGCCCCGGGGCCGTACAGTCGTGCCGTCCGTCTCCAACACAGCTGTAGAGAGTGGCGAGCACACGGTGGACGTGCAGAAGAAGCTGGACGAGATCGTCACCCTGGTCTCCGGCGCCCGCGCCATGCCCATGTCGGCCTCGTGCGTGGTCAACCGCGCCGAACTGCTCTCGATGCTCGAAGAGGTGCGCGCGGCACTGCCCGACTCCCTCGCCCAGGCCCAGGAGCTGATCGGCGACCGCGAGCAGCTGGTCGCGCAGGCCCGCCAGGAGGCCGAGCGGATCATCGAGACGGCGCACGCCGAACGCGGCTCCCTGATCTCCGGCACCGAGGTCGCCCGCCGCTCCCAGGCCGAGGCCGACCGCATCCTGGCCGAGGCGCGCCAGGAGGCCGAGGAGATCCGGGCCGAGGCCGACGACTACGTCGACTCCAAGCTCGCCAACTTCGAGGTGGTCCTCACCAAGACCCTCGGCTCGGTCGGCCGCGGCCGCGAGAAGCTGCTCGGCACCGGCCCGGGCCTCGACGAGCAGGGTTACGAGGACGAGGACGCCCCCGAGCGCAGCCACGACCCGGAGACCCTGCGCCGCGACGCCGACGCCTACGTCGACGCCAAGCTGGGCGCCTTCGAGGCGGTGCTGGCCAAGACCCTGGAGGCGGTCGGCCGGGGCCGCGAGAAGCTGCACGGCCGGATCGCCTCCGACGACCTCGGCGCCCTCGCCGACGACGCGACCACCGTCCAGCACTCCAGCGACGCCGACTACCTCGCCGATCTCGCCGCCCTCGCCGACGCCCCGGCGGCCCAGCCGCGGCCGGCGGTGCCGTCCCAGCCGTCGTACGACGGCCAGGGCGCCGCGCCGCAGACCGCACCGGGCGCCGGGCAGGACGTCTACGCCCACGCCTACAGCCGGCAGCCCGCCGCCGACCCCTACGGCTACCCGCAGCAGTACGCCGCCCAGCAGGACCCGTACGGCTACCAGCAGGCCGACCCCTACGCCGCGTACCAGGGCTACGACGGCGGCCAGGCCTACGACGCCCCGCAGGGCTTCACCGCGCCCCGGGAACCCGCCCAGCCGCCCCGGCACCAGCCGGCGCAGCAGCCCCAGGCGCTCGACGAGACCAGCCTCTTCGACACCAGCATGATCAGCGCGGAACAGCTCCGGCAGTACGAGCAGCAGCGCTACGAGCAGGGACGCTGAGGCCGGATTGGGCCGACGGCGAAAGGTCCAGTATCCTGGCTCTTCGGTCGCGCGTATGCCCGCGATCAACGCTGCCCGGAACACCTGGGGCAGCGCTCTGACTAGCTCAGCAGATCGAAAGCAGGAATGGCTCTGAACGCCCGCCTCGACCACCGCAACCCTCTCGTGATCGACACGCACGAGCTGGGCCGGCGGCCTGGTGCGCTGCAGCGCCTGACCCGCACGGTCGACGCTCCCAAGGACTTCGGTATCAAGGGAGTCATCGGAGTGCCGGAAGGCGCCCCGGTGGAGCTCGAGCTGCGCCTCGAGTCGGTCATGGAAGGTGTGCTCGTCACAGGCACCGCCCGTGCGCAGGCCGAGGGGGAGTGCGTAAGGTGTCTGGAGCCGGTCGAGCTGGAGCTCGACGCGGACTTCCAGGAGATGTTCTCGTACCCTGACGCCGACGACCGGGGCCGTGTGATCGCGGAACCGGGCGACGACGCCGAGGACGACGAGGACAGGCTCTTCGTCGAGGACGGCCTGATCGACCTCGAACCCGTGCTGCGCGATGCGGTGGTGCTCGCACTGCCGATGCAGCCGGTGTGCCGGGAGGACTGCCCCGGGCTGTGCGCCGAGTGCGGCGCCCGGCTCGCGGACGACCCGGACCACCACCATGACGCCGTCGACATCCGTTGGGCGGCATTGCAGGGACTCGCCGGCACCATGAAGGACGGCGAGAAGGACGAGATGAGCGGCGCCGAACCGGGCGTCGACGAGAAGCAGGAGAAGTAGCCGTGGCTGTTCCGAAGCGGAAGATGTCGCGCAGCAACACGCGCCACCGCCGGTCGCAGTGGAAGGCTGCGGTCCCCACCCTGGTTGCGTGCGAGCGCTGCCACGAGCCCAAGCAGCAGCACATCGCGTGCCCGTCGTGCGGCACCTACAACAAGCGCCAGGTCCTCGAGGTCTGAGCGGCTGGTGAGAGGCACTGTGTCCACTGCCAAGAAGGCGGAAGACGCCAAGGCGGACGCACCCGCCAAAAAGAAGTCGGACAATCAGGCCTCGTCCCACACGCTTCTGGAAGGGCGGCTCGGCTACCAGGTCGAGTCCGCCCTTCTGGTGCGAGCGCTGACCCACCGTTCCTACGCGTACGAGAACGGCGGTCTGCCGACGAACGAGCGGCTGGAGTTCCTCGGGGACTCCGTGCTCGGCCTCGTCGTCACGGACACGCTGTACCGCACCCACCCCGACCTGCCGAGGGCCAGCTGGCCAAGCTGCGGGCCGCGGTGGTCAACTCGCGTGCGCTGGCGGAGGTGGGCCGCGGGCTCGACCTCGGTTCCTTCATCCGGCTCGGCCGCGGTGAAGAGGGCACGGGCGGCCGGGACAAGGCGTCCATCCTCGCCGACACCCTCGAAGCGGTGATCGGCGCGGTCTACCTCGACCAGGGCCTCGACGCGGCCTCCGAACTGGTGCACCGCCTGTTCGACCCGCTGATCGAGAAGTCCTCGAACCTCGGCGCCGGCCTGGACTGGAAGACCAGCCTCCAGGAGCTGACCGCGACCGAAGGGCTCGGCGTGCCCGAGTACCTGGTCACGGAGACCGGCCCCGACCACGAGAAGACCTTCACTGCTGCCGCCCGCGTCGGAGGCGTCTCGTACGGCACCGGCACCGGCCGCAGCAAGAAGGAGGCGGAGCAGCAGGCCGCCGAGTCCGCGTGGCGGTCCATCCGGGCCGCGGCGGACGAGCGCGCCAAGGCCGCGGCAGCGGCTTCGGCCGAGGCCGCCCCGCAGGAGGCCGACGCACCGTCGGCCTCCTCCGCCTGACACCCGCAGCACGGTACGAACCGAGCGCCTGCCCCGCCCCGGGGCGGGCGCTCGGCTCGTCCACCCGTCCGCCCGAGGGGAGCCATGCCCGAGTTGCCCGAAGTGGAGGTCGTACGGCGTGGCCTTCAGCGGTGGGTGGCCCACCGGACCGTCGCCGACGCCGTCGTCCTGCACCCGCGCGCGGTGCGCCGGCACATCGCCGGTGCCGACGACTTCGCCCACCGCCTCCAGGGCCACCGCATCGGCACGCCCAGCCGGCGGGGCAAGTACCTCTGGCTGCCGCTGGAGGACACCGGCCAGGCGGTCCTCGCCCACCTCGGCATGAGCGGCCAGCTGCTGGTCCAGCCGCACGAGGCCCCGGCCGAGAAGCACCTGCGCATCCGCGTCCGCTTCGCCGACGCCCTCGGCACCGAACTGCGGTTCGTCGACCAGCGCACGTTCGGCGGCCTGTCCCTGCACGACACCACCGGCGACGGGCTGCCCGACGTCATCGCGCACATCGCCCGCGACCCCCTCGACCCGCTCTTCGACGACGAGGCCTTCCACCGGGCACTGCGCCGCAAGCGGACCACCATCAAACGGGCACTGCTCGACCAGTCACTGATCAGCGGTGTCGGCAACATCTACGCCGACGAGGCGCTGTGGCGCGCCCGCCTGCACTACGAGCGCCCGACGGCCACCCTCACGCGCCCCCGGACCCTGGAACTCCTCGGACACGTCCGGGACGTGATGAACGCGGCCCTCGCGGTCGGCGGCACCAGCTTCGACAGCCTGTACGTCAACGTCAACGGCGAGTCCGGCTACTTCGACCGCTCGCTCGACGCGTACGGCCGCGAAGGGCTGCCCTGCCGCCGCTGCGCCACACCGATGCGCCGCCGCCCGTGGATGAACCGCTCCAGCTACTTCTGCCCGAAGTGCCAGCGCCCGCCGCGCATCACGCCGTAGACGGGCACCCCGCGACCGTCACGCCGCGACCGTCACGTCGTGAACGTCACGCCGTGGAGCTGCTTCCCGGTGCCGCCCGCCGGGCGTCGTAGCGCTCGCGCGCGGCGAGGACCTCGTCCATGCGGCCCTCCAGGCACTCGATGAGGGCGATCAGCCGTCCGGCCACCTCACGGCCCAGCGGCGTCAGCTCGTAGTCCACGCGGGGCGGGTTGGTCGGCTGGGCCTCGCGGTGCACCAGGCCGTCGCGCTCCAGCGCGTGCAGGGTCTGGGAGAGCATCTTCTCGCTGACCCCGTCCACCCGCCGCCGCAGCTCGTTGAAGCGGAAGGACCCCGCGTACAGGGCGCCCAGGGTGAGCGCCCCCAGCGTCCCGTGACGTGCTCCAGCGTGCCGCGGGACGGACAGGCCCTCGAGAACACGTCGTACGGCAGGTCCTGGGCCGCCGTGCGCTCCTGCGCGCTGTCCTGCGTGGTCGCCATGCTGCCAGCGTACGCGACCCCAGCGCCGCCCACGGGAAAGCGCTCACCCCGGGTGAGCACCCTCAGTAGCCGAAGTTCTGCGTCCACCAGGGCCGCCCGCGCCGAAGTTCACGCCGACGCCCAGGGTCCTGAAGTCGCAGTTGAGGATGTTGGCCCGGTGGCCGGCGCTGTTCATCCAGGCGTCCATCACGGCCTGGGCGTCGGCCTGGCCCCGGGCTATGTTCTCGCCGCCGAGGGTGGTTATCCCGGCCTTCTCGGCCCGGTCCCAGGGCGTCGCACCGCTCGGGTCGGTGTGGTCGAAGAAGCCCTGCCGGGCCATCGCCGCGCTGAAGTCGCCGGCCAGGTCCGCCAGGGCGCTGTTGGCCGCGACCGGGCTGCAGCCGGCCTTGATCCGCTCCTCGTTGACCAGCCTGAGCACCTCGGCCTCGGCCGCCGTCTCCCGGGACACCGTCACCGGCGCGCTGGGCCGCACGGGCTGCTGCGTGGCCGTACGGGAGGGCGACGGCTTGGTCTCCGCGCCGTCGCCGGGCCGGCCGGCCGGCTTCTCGGACGCCGACGGCGTGCCGGCCGGAGCGGACGAGGACGACGGCGTCCTGGAGGACGACTTCCCGGGCTGCGCCGGCTTCGCCGTCCTGCGGGACTTCTCGCCCTTCTCGGCGCCGGACGTCCTGTCCTTCCCCGGCTCCTTCGCCTCGCCGGTCCGGTCCGGCTGCTTCCCAGCCTTCCCCGGCGCGGAGGACCCGGCCGACGACGACGGTGCCGAGGGGGAGGCGGAGTGGTCGGTGCCGGTGGGCGAGCCGCCGTCGACGCTGCCGGAGGTGCCGCCCAGACCGGTCGGCGTGTTGGTCGGCACGTCCGCGGACTGCACCCGGTCGCCACCGCCCCGCCGAGCCGGTAGTCGTCCAGGCCGGGACGACGCCCGTGGTCACCGCGACCGTGCCGAGGGCGACCGCGGCGGAGACACCGAGCAGCCCGGTGCGGACCGGCGCGGCGGCCTTCTTCCTGCGGCGCCGGCGCGCGCCACCGCGCTGCGGGCCCTGGTCCGGCGCGAAGCCCTCACCGGGGCCGGCGGCCGCGCGGCCGACCGGCGTTCCGTCGGCGGGGGAGCCGTCGTGGGAGCCGCCGGCGGAGTCGTCCGTGCCGAACAGGTAGGCGTCGCTCCGCGCCCGCACCTCGGCGTACGCCTCGGGGTTCAGGTACGGGGCGATCCCCATCGCGGGGCGGTCACCCGCGGTCGAGTCCAGCGGGTCCCGGCCCGGCGCCCCGGAGCCGTCGTGGTGCGTGGCCCCCGTGGCGCGGCCCGTGGCGGCGCGGCCGGCGGCGGAGCGTCGGTGGCGTCCCATGTCCTGGCCTTCCTCGTCCTTGCGGTCGACTCATCCTCGCGATCATCACCGAACTCACACGATCGAGTGAGTTTCATATGAGATTCATTGGGTCCGGACGGTACCGCATGGCGCTGGGGGCCGAAGTGTCCTGAGGGACATCGGCCGGTTAGGTTGCCCCATGAGCGAGGATGTACGGCTGGTCGCCTGGGTGCGCGGACGCGTCCAGGGCGTGGGTTTCCGCTGGTTCACGCGGGCACGGGCGCTGGAGCTCGGCGGCCTGAGTGGTTTTGCTCTCAATCTGGGCGACGGCCGCGTCCAGGTCGTCGCCGAGGGCCCGCGGGAGCGCTGCGAGGCGCTGCTCGACTGGCTCCGCGGCGACGACACGCCCGGCCGCGTGGACGGCGTCACCGAGATCTGGGACACACCCCGCGGCGGCTACGACGGCTTCGCCATCCGCTGACCGGGAGCCCCCGCACCGGCCCCGGGCCCCCGCGACGGCGCCCCGCGAGGCGGGCCGGGAGGGAAAACGAGCAGGTGGTTGCCAAGAAGCGCTTGCCATGGCAGGCTCCGCACGCAAAGATGATCGCCACGCCCCGAAGGGCCCGCAGGAGTCGCAGCGCCGCCGTGTCAGGCCGCGCGCCCCGGGTCGCCCGTCAATACGGGGCGTGATCGTGTTGACCGTCAAACTTTTTGGTGAGACGCTGAAAGCCCCGCGCACCTTAGCTGTTTGGCATGGTTGAACGGCAGCAAGAACTCAAGAGTGCCAAGCACCGCGGGTGCGAATCCCTCACGACCCACACCGCATCGGTCGGTCACTCATTGTGGAGGACCATCCATCATGGCAAAGGCGCTTCTCGGTTACGTCGGCGGCTCCGACCCTCGACTCCTCGCCGAGATGCGACGGCTCCAGCAGCGCGTCCAGGACCTGGAATCCGAGCTCGTACGCATCCAGGCCGAGAACGACGCGCTGGCGGCTGCCGCTTCTCACGACAGGATCATGGAGAGCGTTGACGCACACCAGGCGGAGCCTGCGCTGACCTGATCACTGCATCGCTCCACGACGGCACGAGCAGTGGTTGGGCTGCCCGTACAACCGCTCAGTTGTCAGAGTTGCAAGGGACGCCTCGGCGTCCCTTCTTTCTGTGCCCGCTCCCTCTCGCCCCGCCCCGATCCCTGCCCCGCGCATCCTTTCAGAGTCTTAACGTCTGGTGTGCCCTGCGCGTTCAGCGGTGAAACCGCGGGCGTCCGAGGGTTCATGGAGTGAGACACACCGGGCAGGTAGAGTCCGGCGGCGTGCACCTGAAGGCCCTGACCCTCCGCGGCTTCAAGTCGTTCGCCTCCGCGACCACGCTCCGGTTCGAACCGGGGATCACCTGCGTCGTCGGACCGAACGGCTCGGGCAAGTCCAACGTCGTGGACGCGCTCAGCTGGGTCATGGGCGAGCAGGGCGCCAAGTCGCTGCGCGGCGGCAAGATGGAGGACGTCATCTTCGCCGGCACCACCGGCCGCCCGCCGCTCGGCCGGGCCGAGGTGTCACTGACCATCGACAACTCCGACGGCGCCCTGCCCATCGAGTACGCCGAGGTCACCATCACGCGGATCATGTTCCGCAACGGCGGCAGCGAGTACCAGATCAACGGCGACACCTGCCGGCTGCTCGACATCCAGGAACTGCTCTCCGACTCCGGCATCGGCCGCGAGATGCACGTCATCGTCGGGCAGGGCCAGCTCGACTCCGTCCTGCACGCCGACCCCATGGGCCGCCGCGCGTTCATCGAGGAGGCCGCGGGCGTCCTCAAGCACCGCAAGCGCAAGGAGAAGGCGCTGCGGAAGCTGGACGCGATGCAGGCCAACCTCGCGCGCGTGCAGGACCTCACCGACGAGCTGCGCCGCCAGCTCAAGCCGCTCGGCCGGCAGGCCGCCGTCGCCCGCCGGGCCGCCGTCATCCAGGCCGACCTGCGCGACGCCCGCCTGCGGCTCCTCGCCGACGACCTGGTACGGCTGCGGGAGGCGCTGCGGGCCGAGATCGCCGACGAGGCCGCCCTGAAGGCGCGCAAGGAGGCCGCCGAACAGGAACTGGGCAAGGCCCTACGGCGGGAGGCCCTCCTGGAGGACGAGGTCAGGCGGCTCACCCCGCGCCTGAACCGGGCCCAGCAGACCTGGTACGAGCTGTCCCAGCTCGCCGAGCGGGTGCGCGGCACGATCTCGCTGGCCGAAGCCCGCGTGAAGAGCGCCACCTCCGCGCCGCCCGAGGAGCGCCGGGGCCGCGACCCGGAGGACCTGGAGCGCGAGGCCGCCCGCGTCCGGGAACAGGAAGCCGAGCTGGAAGCCGCCCTGGAGGCGGCCGAGCGGGCCCTGGAGGACACCGTCGCCCACCGCGCCGAACTGGAGCGGGAGCTGGCCCAGGAGGAACGCCGGCTGAAGGACGCGGCGCGCGCCATCGCCGACCGGCGGGAGGGGCTGGCCCGGCTCAGCGGCCAGGTCGGCGCCGCCCGCTCGCGGGCCGCCGCCGCCCAGGCGGAGATCGAGCGGCTGTCCGCCGCCCGGGACGAGGCGGGGGCCCGGGCCGTCGCCGCGCAGGAGGAGTACGAGGCGCTCAAGGCCGAGGTCGACGGGCTCGACGCCGGCGACGCCGAGCTGGCCGAGCGGCACGAGGCGGCCAAGCGGCAGCTCGCGGAGGCCGACGGCGCCCTGGCCGCCGCCCGCGAGGCGGTCACCGCGGCGGAACGCCGGCGCGCCGCGACGCAGGCCCGGCACGAGACGCTGGCGCTGGGCCTGCGGCGCAAGGACGGCACCGGGATGCTGCTGGGCGCGCGGGAGAGACTGACCGGCGTACTGGGCCCGGCGGCGGAGCTGCTGACGGTGACGCCCGGCCACGAGGCCGCACTGGCGGCGGCCTTCGGCGCGGCGGCGGACGCCGTCGCCGTCGCGACCCCGGCCTCGGCGGCCGAGGCGCTCCGGTTGCTGCGCAAGCAGGACGGGGGCCGGGCGGCGCTGCTCGTCTCGGGCGCGCCGGAGGAGCCCTCACCGGGCGCCGGCGGCGGGACGGCACCCCTGGAGGGCCCCGGGACGGCGCGACCGGCCACGGCGGCGCCCCGGGGACGACCGTCTGCCGGCTCCCCCGCGGCGAGCTTCGTCCGCGGCCCCGCCGAGCTCATGCCCGCGGTCCGCCGGCTGCTCCGGGGCATCGTCGTGGTCGACACCCTGGAGGCCGCGGAGGACCTCGTCTACGCCCGTCCCGACCTCACCGCGGTCACCGGCGAAGGCGACCTGCTGGGCGCCCACTTCGCCCACGGCGGCTCCGCGGCCGCCCCCAGCCTGCTGGAGGTGCAGGCCTCCGTCGACGAGGCCGCGGCCGAACTGGCCGAGCTGGCCGTGCGGTGCGAGGAACTGGCCGAGGAGCAGCGGGCGGCGGCCGAGCGGCGGGCCGCGGCCGCCGCACTCGTCGAGGAACTCGGCGAGCGGCGCCGAGCCGCCGACCGCGAGAAGTCGGCCGTGGCCCAGCAGCTCGGGCGCCTCGCCGGCCAGGCGCGCGGCGCGGCCGGCGAGGCGGAGCGGTCCGCCGCCGCGGCCGAGCGGGCGCAGGAGGCGCTGGACAAGGCGCTGGCGGAGGTCGAGGAACTGGCCGAGCGGCTGGCCGTCGCCGAGGAGATGCCGGTGGAGGAGGAACCCGACACCGCCCGGCGCGACCGGCTCGCGGCCGACGGGGCCAACGCCCGGCAGACCGAGATGGAGGCCCGCCTCCAGGTCCGTACGCACGAGGAGCGGGTGAAGGGCCTGGCCGGGCGGGCCGACTCGCTCGACCGCGCCGCCCGCGCCGAACGCGAGGCACGCGCGCGTGCCGAACAGCGCCGGGCCCGGCTGCGGCACGAGGCGGCCGTCGCCGGTGCCGTCGCCTCCGGCGCCCGCCAGCTGCTGGCCCACGTCGAGGTCTCGCTCGCCCGCGCCGAGGCGGAGCGCGCCGCCGCCGAGGCCGCCAAGGCCCGCCGCGAGCAGGAGCTGGCCGCCGCGCGCACCGAGGGCCGCGACCTCAAGGCCGAACTCGACAAACTGACGGATTCGGTCCACCGGGGTGAGGTACTCGGCGCCGAGAAACAGCTGCGGATCGAGCAGCTGGAGACGAAGGCGCTGGAGGAGTTCGGTGTGGAACCGGCGGGGCTCGTGTCCGAGTACGGTCCGCACCAGCCCGTGCCCCCTCGCCCCCGCCGAGGGCGAGGAGCTGCCGGAGGACCCGGAGCACCCGCGCAACCGGCCCCGGCCCTTCGTCCGCGCCGAGCAGGAGAAGCGGCTGAAGGCCGCGGAGCGCGCCTATCAGCAGCTCGGCAAGGTCAACCCGCTGGCGCTGGAGGAGTTCGCGGCGCTGGAGGAGCGCCACCAGTTCCTCAGCGAGCAGCTGGAGGACCTGAAGAAGACCCGCGCCGACCTGCTCCAGGTCGTCCGGGAGGTCGACGAGCGCGTCGAGCAGGTCTTCACCGAGGCCTACCGGGACACCGCCCGGGAGTTCGAGGGCGTCTTCAGCCGGCTGTTCCCCGGCGGGGAGGGCCGGCTGGTCCTCACCGATCCCGACAACATGCTCACCACGGGCGTGGACGTGGAGGCCCGGCCGCCGGGCAAGAAGGTCAAGCGGCTGTCGCTGCTGTCCGGCGGGGAGCGGTCGCTGACCGCGGTGGCCCTGCTGGTGTCGATCTTCAAGGCGCGGCCCAGCCCGTTCTACGTGATGGACGAGGTCGAGGCCGCGCTCGACGACACCAACGTCCAGCGGCTGATCCGGATCATGCAGGAGCTCCAGGAGACCTCCCAGCTGATCGTGATCACGCACCAGAAGCGCACGATGGAGGTCGCCGACGCGCTCTACGGAGTGTCGATGCAGGGCGACGGTGTGTCGAAGGTGATCAGCCAGCGGCTCCGCTGAGCGGCCTTTTCTCTTCGCTTCCCCTCTTTCTGTTCAAGTAGTGAACGCGAACCCTTCACCGGGCTACACAGTTTCGTCTTCTAACTCACAGGTCTCTACCTATTGACTTCGAAACTTGAAGGCATAGTCTCTGCAACGTTGCTTTTACCTTCAGGTACCTTCAGGTGGACCTCGAAGGGCGAACCACCCCGGCAGCGTTGCCGGATGCCCGAGGAGTACACGTGACCAGCACTGCGCAGGCACCCAAGTCAGGAGCCCGTACGGCTCACCCCGATCATCTCGGGCACGTCGTCTTCATCGCGGCGGCAGCGGCGATGGGCGGCTTCCTCTTCGGCTACGACAGCTCCGTGATCAACGGCGCCGTCGAGGCCATCCGGGACCGCTACGACATCGGCTCCGCGGCGCTGGCCCAGGTCATCGCCATCGCGCTGATCGGCTGCGCCGTCGGCGCCGCGACCGCCGGCCGCATCGCCGACCGCATCGGCCGGATCCGCTGCATGCAGATCGCCGCGATCCTCTTCACCGTCAGCGCGGTCGGCTCCGCCCTGCCCTTCGCGCTGTGGGACCTCGCCTTCTGGCGCGTGGTCGGCGGCTTCGCCATCGGCATGGCCTCCGTGATCGGCCCCGCCTACATCGCCGAGGTCGCCCCGCCCGCCTACCGCGGCCGGCTCGGCTCCTTCCAGCAGGCCGCGATCGTCATCGGCATCGCCGTGTCCCAGCTGGTCAACTGGGGTCTGCTGAACGCCGCCGGCGGCGACCAGCGCGGTGAGCTGATGGGCCTGGAGGCCTGGCAGGTCATGCTCGGCGTCATGGTCGTCCCGGCCGTCCTCTACGGCCTGCTCTCCTTCGCCATCCCGGAGTCCCCGCGCTTCCTCATCTCCGTCGGCAAGCACGAGCGCGCCCGGCAGATCCTCGAAGAGGTCGAGGGCAAGGACGTGGACCTCGACGCCCGCGTCACCGAGATCGAGACCGCGATGCACCGCGAGGAGAAGTCCAGCTTCAAGGACCTGCTCGGCGGCAGCTTCTTCTTCAAGCCGATCGTCTGGATCGGTATCGGCCTGTCGGTCTTCCAGCAGTTCGTCGGCATCAACGTCGCGTTCTACTACTCCTCGACGCTGTGGCAGTCGGTCGGCGTCGACCCGACGGACTCGTTCTTCTACTCGTTCACGACGTCGATCATCAACATCGTCGGCACCGTCATCGCGATGATCTTCGTGGACCGCGTCGGCCGCAAGCCGCTCGCCATCATCGGTTCCGTCGGCATGGTGATCGGTCTCGCGCTGGAGGCCTGGGCGTTCTCCTTCGACCTGGTCGACGGCAAGCTCCCGGCCACGCAGGGCTGGGTCGCCCTGATCGCCGCCCACGTGTTCGTCCTGTTCTTCGCCCTGTCGTGGGGTGTGGTCGTCTGGGTCATGCTCGGCGAGATGTTCCCGAACCGGATCCGGGCCGCCGCCCTGGGCGTCGCCGCCTCCGCGCAGTGGATCGCCAACTGGGCCATCACCGCGAGCTTCCCGTCGCTGGCCGACTGGAACCTCTCCGTGACCTACGTGATCTACACCGTGTTCGCGGCGCTCTCCATCCCGTTCGTCCTGAAGTTCGTGAAGGAGACGAAGGGCAAGGCCCTGGAGGAGATGGGCTGAGCCCGTCCCGGCCGGAGCCGGCCCCGGCCGGCTCCCCACCGACCCGGGGGAGGAGCCAAGTCCCCGCTGCCCTCCCCCGTACACGAGAAGACGTACCGCCCCGGCTCACCCACCGAGCCGGGGCGGTACGCGTTCCACGCCGCCGGGGTGGAGCCGGACAGCCGGACGCCCGTGTCCGGTGACATCGCCGGGGCGGCCGGACGGCCACGGACTCCCCGGGGCCGGGGCTCCCGAGGGTCGGGTCTCTCGGGCCCCGGGCTCCCGGGACCCCGGTGGGCCGGGTCTCCTGGGGTCCCGGGCTCCTGGGGTCCCGGGTCCCGCGGCTCCTGGGCATACGCGACGCCCCCTCCGCCGGTGCGGAGGGGCGTCGCGTATGTGAGCGCCGAGGGGGACGGCCGCCGGGGGAGGAGCCGTCGTCAGGCCGTCAGACCGCCACCGTCTCGGACCGCTCGGCCCGCTCGGCGGGCGCCGGCGCCGGGGTGACGACCGCCGGCTTGGGCAGCACCGCGTACAGCGCACCCGAGATGACGACCGTGGCGACCCAGCCCAGGCCGTACTCGCCGACCACGTTGTTGGTGGCCAGCGGGCCGGTGAACCAGTCCGACGTCGTGAACATCAGGCCCGCGGCCAGGCCCACCGCCCAGGCGACGCACGCGGCGGGGAGAAGCCGCCCCTGTACCAGTAGGCGCTGGTGCGGGTCGTGTCGGCCAGGGCCTCACCGTCGTACTCGCGGCGGCGCAGCATGTCCGCGCCGAAGACGCCGACCCACGCCGAGAAGGCGACCGCGAGCAGCGACAGGAAGGCGATGAAGGATCCCATGAAGCTGGTCGCGACCAGCATCAGCACGCCGCCGAAGACCAGCGAGATCGCGGCGTTGACCGAGACCGCCCAGTGCCGCGGGATGGTGAAGCCGAGGGTCTGCGCCGTGAAGCCCGCGGAGTACATCGACATCGAGTTGATCAGCAGCATGCCGATCAGCGCGATCAGCAGATACGGCACCGCCAGCCAGGTCGGCAGGATCTCGCCGAGGAAGGAGACCGGGTCGGAGGCCGAGGCCAGGTCGGGAGTGGAGACGGCCATGACCATGCCCATGAGCACCATCGGCAGCACGACGACCCCGGCGCCGCCGACCGTCACCCCCACGATCCCCTTGGAGGAGGCCGTGCGCGGCAGGTAGCGGGTGAAGTCCGGGGCGGACGGGATCCAGCTGACGCCGCCGGCCGCGATCAGGCCGATACCGGTGATCATCGCGGCCACGGAGCCGGCGGACCGGTCGAACACGGCCGACCAGTCGGTGTCCACGACGAGATAGCCGAGGACCAGCACGGAGAAGACGCCGAACAGGTACGTGGCGTACTTGTTGCACTTCTGCACGGCGTTGATGCCCAGGCCGGAGATCGCGAAGGTCGCGACCACGAAGGCGAGCAGCATCACCATGTCGAGCACGCTGTTGGCCCGGATGCCGAACACGATGTCGAGCACCGTGAGCATCGCGTAGGCGCCGGTCACCGCGTTGATCGTCTCCCAGCCCCAGCGGGCGACCCAGATCAGCGAACCGGGCAGCAGGTTCCCGCGCTGCCCGAACACCGCCCGGGACAGCGCCATGCCCGGCGCACCGCCCCGCTTGCCCGCGATGCCGATCAGCCCGACCAGGCCGTACGACAGCACGGGCGCCGCGGCGGCGACCACGAGGGCCTGCCAGAAGCTGAGGTGGTACGCCACGACGAGGCTCGCGCCCATCGTGAGCAGCAGCACGCTGATGTTGGCACCGACCCAGGTCGGGAACAGCTCCCGGACGCGCGCCGTGCGCTCGGCGTCCGGCACCTGCTCGATGCCGCGGGTTTCGAGTGCGCCTTCGGTCTCGGCGGTTTTGCTCATGTGGGGGGACCGTGCCTCAGGAGTGTGGAGAAGGGGCCGTCGGGACTCTACGCGCGTTGACGCGTTCTTCTCCATCGTACTTTGATCCGACTCCGGCCCTCCAGGGGCCTTTGTCCCTTGGAGGAAGTCACAAGCGAGGTGTGCCGGGGACGCATGGCCGATACTGGACGGGTTATGGACATCGTCATCCTTGCTGTAGTCATCGCCGTGGTCGTGATCGGCGCGCTCGGCGGGCTGGTGGTGGGCAGTCGCCGCAAGAAGCAGGTGCCCCGCCGCCGCCCGCAGCGCCCGACATCACGGCCCCTCCGGCCGAGCCGCACGTCGGCGACGAGGCCGAGACGCCCCGCGACGAACCGCGCCGCACGATAGAGGAGGTCGACCTCCCCGACGGCGGCACCACCACCGTCGCGGAACCGCCCGTCGTCGAAGAGCTCGAGGTCCCCCAGCTGGAGGTCCCCGAGCCCACCGCCGGCCGTCTGGTCCGGCTCCGTGCCCGTCTGTCCCGCTCGCAGAACGCGCTCGGCAAGGGGCTGCTCACGCTGCTCTCGCGCGAGCACCTCGACGAGGACACCTGGGAGGAGATCGAGGACACGCTGCTCTCCGCCGACGTCGGCGTGCAGCCCACCCAGGAGCTGGTCGAGCGGCTGCGCGAGCGCGTCCGCGTGCTCGGCACGCGCACCCCGGAGGAGCTGCGCGGCCTGCTGCGCGAGGAGCTGATCACGCTGGTCGGCGCCGATCTGGACCGCACGGTCAAGACCGAGCCGGAGGCCAGCAAGCCCGGCATCGTGATGGTCGTCGGCGTCAACGGCACCGGCAAGACCACCACCACCGGCAAGCTCGCCCGGGTCCTGGTCGCCGACGGGCGCAGCGTCGTCCTGGGCGCCGCCGACACCTTCCGGGCCGCCGCCGCGGACCAGCTCCAGACCTGGGGTGAGCGGGTCGGCGCCCACACCGTGCGCGGGCCCGAGGGCGGTGACCCGGCCTCCGTCGCGTTCGACGCGGTCAAGGAGGGCAAGGAGATCGGTGCGGACGTCGTGCTGATCGACACCGCCGGGCGGCTGCACACCAAGACCGGGCTCATGGACGAGCTGGGCAAGGTCAAGCGGGTCGTGGAGAAGCACGCGCCGCTGGACGAGGTGCTGCTCGTGCTCGACGCCACCACCGGTCAGAACGGGCTGATCCAGGCGCGGGTCTTCGCCGAGGTCGTCGACATCACCGGCATCGTGCTCACGAAGCTGGACGGGACGGCCAAGGGGGCATCGTCGTCGCCGTGCAGCGGGAGCTGGGCGTGCCGGTCAAGCTGGTCGGGCTCGGGGAGGGGGCCGACGATCTGGCGCCGTTCGAGCCGGAGGCGTTCGTCGACGCCCTGATCGGCGACTGAGCCCCGCCCTCCCGGGGCGCCGGGGGTTCCTCGCCCCGCCGCCCCTACCCTTCCCGACCCGGGGCTCCGCCCCGGACCCCCGCTCCTCAAACGCCGGAGGGGCTGACTTGCCAGCCCGTCCGGCGTTTGAGGACGAGGCCGTTCAGGCCGAAGCGGGGGTCTGGGGCGGCAGCCCCCAGGACGGGACGGGTAGGGGCGGCGGGGCGAGGTCCGTCGTCAGGGGCGGGAGCGGTGGGCGACGTAGGCCAGCGTGCCGAGGAGCAGGCGCGCCGCCGGCGGCCGGGACGCCGAGTCCAGCCCCGGCGGCCGCAGCCACCGCACCGGCCCCCGCCCGCCCCGATCGGACGGCGGAGCCGTGATGTACGTGCCCGGCCCGAGGCCGACGAGGTCGAGCCCGGCCGGCGTGTCCCACCCCAGGCGGTAGAGCAGCCGCGGCAGCTCGGCGGCGGCCCCGGGGGCGACGAAGAAGTGCGCGCGGCCCTGCGGGGTCGCGGCGACCGGGCCGAGGGGAGGCCCATGCGTTCCAGCCGGGCGAGGGCCCGGCGCCCGGCGGACTCGGCCACCTCGATCACGTCGAACGTCCGCCCCACCGGCAGCATCACCGAGGCGCCCGGCACCTCGGACCACGCCCGGGTCACCTCGTCCAGCGTCGACCCGGCGGGGACCTCCGGCGCGAACTCCAGCGGATGCGCGCCCGGAGCCCGGCAGTCGCGCCGGCCGCAGGAGCAGACGCCCGCGGCGGCCCGCGCGCCCGGGACCACGTCCCAGCCCCACAGTCCCGTGAACTCGGCGACGGTGGTGCACTCGGACGAGCGGCCGCGGCGCCGCGCAGCCGTCCGGAGGTCGCGAATGCCCCGACTGCTGCCGATCGTGAAGCCCATACCCCCTCCAACGGGTCCGACGCACCGGTGGTTACGCAGCGGACGCGCGGCGTGACTCTCCGTTTCCGGTTCCCTGTTCCCCTCCCCGGCGTCGCCCCGTTCAGACGGCGCCCGGAAGCACCTCGGGTTGTGTGGACGGTGACGCACGCCCCGGAGCGCACCGCTGCATCCACTCCCCGTTGGCCTATGTCAAGTGAATCGCGTGGCGGGCGTGGTGAGTTCATTCGAAGGGGTGGCGAATGGTGGCGTTTCCGGGATCGCCATGGCCGGAGGGGTGATCGTAGGATTACTTTGTGTGCACGAAGCCTTGGGGCACATGCACGGGTGGGTATGCCGGAGGCAACTCGGCTTTCCGTTCGAAGGGTGAGAATCGCCGGACGGACGGCCGCCGCACCGGCATCCTGATAGGGCTTGGCGCACTCGGCGACGGGCACTGAAGCAGGGATGGGGGCGTTCCAGTGAGCGGCAACGGCGGTAGCGGGACGGGCGCCGGCAGCGCCACGCCGGCTGACAAGCGCCCCAACGAGCTGCTCACCTCCTGGTTCGTGCGCAGCGGCTGGTCCAAGGGCGAGCTGGCCCGCCAGGTCAACCGCCGCGCCCGGCGGCTCGGCGCCAACCACATCTCCACGGACACCTCCCGGGTGCGCCGCTGGCTCGACGGCGAGAACCCGCGCGAGCCGATCCCCGGATCCTGTCCGAGCTGTTCTCCGAGCGTTTCGGCGTCGTCGTCTCCGTCGAGGACCTGGGCCTGCGCGCCAGCCGCCCGTCACCGTCCGCGACCGGCGTCGACCTGCCCTGGACGGGCCCGCAGACCGTGGCCCTGCTCAGCGAGTTCTCGCGCAGCGACCTGATGCTGGCGCGGCGCGGCTTCCTCGGGACCTCGCTGGCCCTCTCCGCGGGCCCGTCCCTCATCGAGCCCATGCAGCGCTGGCTGGTCCCCACGCCTCCCTCCCCGGGGCAGGACCCCGAGCCCGCGCCCACCACGCGCGCGCGTGGCCGCCTGTCCAAGCCCGAGCTGGACCTGCTGGAGGCCACCACCGTCATGTTCCGGCGGTGGGACGCCCAGTGTGGCGGCGGCCTGCGCCGCAAGGCCGTCGTCGGCCAGCTGCACGAGGTGACCGACCTCCTGCAGGAACCGCAGTCCGGGCCCACCCGCACCAAGCTGTTCAAGGTCGCCGCCGAGCTGGCCGAGCTGGCCGGCTGGATGTCGTACGACATCGGGCTGCAGCCCACGGCGCAGAAGTACTTCGTGCTCGCCCTGCACGCCGCGAAGGAGGCCGGCGACCGGCCGCTCGGCTCGTACATCCTGTCCAGCATGAGCCGCCAGATGATCCACCTCGGCCGGCCCGAGGACGCCCTGGAGCTCATCCACCTCGCCCAGTACGGCAGCCGGGACTGCGCCAGCCCGCGCACCCAGGCCATGCTGTATGCGATGGAGGCCCGCGCCTACGCCAACATGGGCCAGCCCGGCCGGTGCAAGCGGGCCGTGCGGATGGCCGAGGACACCTTCGCCGAGGCCGACGAGTGGGACGAGCCGGACCCCGACTGGATCCGCTTCTTCTCCGAGGCCGAGCTGTACGGCGAGAACAGCCACTCCTTCCGCGACCTCGCCTATGTCGCCGGCCGCAGCCCCACGTACGCGTCCCTGGCCGAACCGCTGATGCGCCGGGCCGTGGAGCTGTTCGCCGACGACCACGAGCACCAGCGGTCGTACGCGCTGAACCTGATCGGCATGGCCACCGTGCACCTGCTGCGCAGGGAACCGGAGCAGAGCACCTCCCTCGTCACCGAGGCGATGGGCATCGCCAAGAAGGTCCGCTCCGAGCGCGTCAACACCCGTATCCGCAAGACGGTCGACACGGCCGTGCGCGACTTCGGCGACCTCGCCGAGGTCGTGGACCTCACCGAGCGGCTCGCCGGCGAACTGCCGGAGAGCGCCGAGGCGGTCTGACCCGCCTCACCCGCGAGCCCCGGCCGCGGCCGGCCCTCCCGAACTGCCCGACTCGGCTCCCCCATGCCAGGTCATCGGAAGGCCGGCCGCGGCCGGCCCGCGTGTGCGGGCGTCCCGGCCACGCCCGCCCGGCCGCGCACCCCGCAGTTCACCGACGCGTAACACACCCGGCGCCTTCGTCACGGCGGCGAAACAACGAGGGGCTTCCACCGAAACCGCGCTGCGCCAATCTCGTGGCGCATAACCGGCCCACCCCTCATACCGCTCCGGCATCCGCCCAGGCTTCGCCCGCACGGGCCGTACCAACGACGAGGAGACGCCGATGGCTCCAGCCATCACGCTTGCCGCAGAGACGGAGCTCTCTGCCGCCAACACAGGCTTCATGCTCATCTGCTCCGCCCTGGTGATGCTGATGACCCCGGCCCTGGCCTTCTTCTACGGAGGCATGGTCCGGGTCAAGAGCACCCTGAACATGCTGATGATGAGCTTCATCAGCCTCGGCATCGTCACCGTCCTGTGGGTGCTCTACGGCTTCTCCATGGCGTTCGGCACGGACTCGGGCAGCCTCATCGGCTGGAACTCCGACTGGGTCGGCCTCAGCGACATCGGCCTGACCGAGCTGTGGGACGGCTACACCATCCCCGTCTTCGTGTTCCTGGTCTTCCAGCTGATGTTCGCCGTCCTCACCCCGGCCCTCATCAGCGGCGCCCTCGCCGACCGCGTGAAGTTCACCGCCTGGGCGCTGTTCGTCGCCCTGTGGGCCACGGTCGTCTACTTCCCGGTCGCCCACTGGGTCTGGGGCTCCGGCGGCTGGGCCTTCGAACTCGGCGTCATCGACTTCGCCGGCGGCACGGCCGTGCACATCAACGCCGGCGCCGCGGCGCTCGGCGTGATCCTCGTCATCGGCAAGCGCGTCGGCTTCAAGAAGGACCCGATGCGCCCGCACAGCCTGCCGCTGGTCATGCTCGGCGCCGGCCTGCTGTGGTTCGGCTGGTTCGGTTTCAACGCCGGCTCCTGGCTCGGCAACGACGACGGCGTCGGCGCGCTGATGTTCGTCAACACCCAGGTCGCCACCGGCGCCGCCGTCCTCGGCTGGCTCGCCTACGAGAAGATCCGGCACGGCGCGTTCACCACGCTCGGCGCCGCCTCCGGCGCCGTCGCGGGCCTGGTTGCCATCACCCCGCCGGCGGCGCGGTCTCCCCGCTCGGCGCCATCGCCATCGGTGTCGTCGCCGGCGTGCTGTGCGCCATGGCCGTCGGCCTGAAGTACAAGTTCGGCTACGACGACTCCCTCGACGTCGTCGGCGTCCACCTCGTCGGCGGCATCCTCGGCTCCCTCCTCGTCGGCTTCTTCGCCACGGGCAAGGGCCAGTCCGACGTCGCGGGCCTCTTCTACGGCGGCGGCCTCGACCAGTTCTGGAAGCAGTGCGCCGGTGTCTTCGGCGTCCTCGCCTACTCCCTCGTGGCCTCCGCCGTCCTCGCCCTGATCCTGCACAAGACGATCGGCATGCGGGTACCGGAGGACGACGAGGTGGCCGGCATCGACCAGGCCGAGCACGCCGAGACCGCATACGACTTCAGCGGGGCCGGCGGCGGTGCCGCCCGCACGGCCGCCCCCAGGCCGCCCCCGCGACCGCTGCCCGGGCCGAGAGCAAGAAGGTGGACGCATGAAGCTCATCACCGCCGTGGTCAAGCCGCACCGGCTGGACGAGATCAAGGAGGCCCTCCAGGCCTTCGGGGTCCACGGACTGACCGTGACCGAGGCCAGCGGCTACGGCCGTCAGCGCGGCCACACCGAGGTCTACCGCGGTGCCGAGTACACCGTCGACCTGGTGCCCAAGATCCGCATCGAGGTGCTGGTCGAGGACGACGACGCCGAACAGCTCATCGAGGTCGTGGTCAAGGCGGCCCGCACCGGCAAGATCGGTGACGGGAAGGTCTGGTCCGTCCCGGTCGACACCGCCGTACGGGTCCGCACCGGCGAGCGCGGCCCGGACGCCCTCTGACACACGGACGAACAGGAGCCGCCGGGTGACGAGCACGGACGTGACGAACGAAGCAGAGGACTCGGGACCCGGCGGCTACGCGGCGGCCCGGCTGCGCCTCCTCACCGAGGGGCGCGGTCCGGGCCGCCGCGCCGTGGTGCCCTCGCCGAGCTGACCGACGCCTGGCTGGCCGGCCTGTTCACCGCCGCGGCCGGCCCGCCCAAGGGCGTGTCGCTGGTCGCCGTCGGCGGGTACGGGCGCGGCGAGCTGTCCCGCGCAGCGACCTGGACCTGCTCCTGCTGCACGACGGCGGCGACGACCAGGCGGTCGCCGCCCTCGCCGACCGCCTCTGGTACCCGGTCTGGGATCTCGGCCTCGCCCTCGACCACTCCGTGCGCACCCCGGCCCAGGCGCGCAGGACCGCCGGCGAGGACCTCAAGGTCCAGCTCGGCCTGCTGGACGCCCGCCACCTCGCCGGCGACCTGGGCCTGACCGCCGGCCTGCGCACCGCCGTCCTCGCCGACTGGCGCAACCAGGCCCCCCGGCGGCTGCCCGAACTCCAGGAGCTGTGCGCCGAGCGCGCCGAACGCCACGGCGAACTGCAGTACCTGCTGGAACCCGACCTCAAGGAGGCCCGCGGCGGCCTGCGCGACGCCACCGCCCTGCGCGCCGTCGCCGCCTCCTGGCTCGCCGACGCACCCCGCGAGGGCCTCGCCGACGCCCGGCGCCGGCTGCTCGACGTCCGCGACGCCCTCCATCTGAGCACCGGCCGGGCCACCGACCGGCTGGCCCTCCAGGAGCAGGACCAGGTCGCCGCCGAACTGGGCCTGCTGGACGCGGACACCCTGCTGCGGCAGGTGTACGAGGCGGCGCGCGTCATCGCGTACGCCTCCGACGTCACATGGCGCGAAGTGGGGCGCGTACTGCGCTCGCGCGCCGTACGGCCCCGGCTGCGCGCCATGCTGGGCGGCGGGAAGCCGGCCGCCGAGCGGTCCCCGCTCGCCGAGGGCGTCGTGGAGCAGGACGGCGAGGCGGTGCTCGCCCGCACCGCCCGGCCCGAACGCGACCCCGTCCTCCCGCTGCGCGCCGCCGCTGCCGCCGCACAGGCCGGGCTCCCCTCTCCCCGCACGCCGTCCGGCGGCTCGCCGCCACCGCACGCCCGCTGCCCACGCCCTGGCCCGCCGAGGCCCGCGAGCAGCTCGTGACGCTGCTGGGATCCGGCCGGCCCACCGTGGAGGTCTGGGAGGCGCTGGAGGCCGAGGGCGTGATCACCCGGCTGCTGCCCGACTGGGAGCGGGTCCGCTGCCGCCCGCAGCGCAACGCCGTGCACGTGTGGACCGTCGACCGGCACCTGATCGAGACCGCCGTGCGCGCCTCCGCGTTCACCCGCCGTGTGCACCGCCCCGACCTGCTCCTCGTCGCCGCGCTCCTGCACGACATCGGCAAGGGCTGGCCCGGCGACCACTCCGTGGCCGGCGAGACCATCGCCCGGGACGTCGCCGCCCGCATCGGCTTCGACCCGGCGGACGTGGACGTCGTGGCCACGCTGGTACGCCACCATCTGCTGCTCGCCGAGACCGCCACCCGGCGCGACCTCGACGACCCGGCCACCGTCCGCGCGGTCGCCGAGGCCGTCGGCACGCCGGGCACCCTCGAGCTGCTGCACGCCCTCACCGAGGCGGACGCCCTGGCCACCGGGCCGGCCGCCTGGTCCTCCTGGCGCGGTTCGCTCGTCGCCGACCTGGTGAAACGGGTCTCCGCGATGCTGTCCGGGGACCCGCCCGCCGCCCCGAGGCCGCCGTGCCCACCGCCGAACAGGAACGGCTCGCCGTCGAGGCCTTCCGCACCGGCGGGCCCGTGCTGGCGCTGCGCACGCAGACCGACCGCCCGGCCGACGACCGGGAACCGCTCGGCGTCGAGCTGCTGATCGCCCTGCCCGACCAGCCGGGCGTGCTGCCCGCCGCCGCCGGGGTGCTGGCCCTGCACCGGCTGACCGTCCGCACGGCCGAGCTGCGCGCCCTGCCGCTGCCGGACGGCGTCGAGGGGTCCGTGCTGCTGCTGCAGTGGCGGGTCGCCGCCGAGTACGGCTCCCTGCCGCAGGCCGCGCGGCTGCGCTCCGACCTCGTCCGTGCCCTCGACGGGTCCCTCGACATCGCCGGCCGGCTCGCCGAACGGGACGCCGCCTACCCGCGCCGCCGGGGCGTGGTCGCGCCGCCCGCCCGGGTGACGGTCGCCCCGGCGGCCTCCCGGCACGCCACGGTCTTCGAGGTCCGCGCCCAGGACGCCCCCGGCCTGCTGTTCCGCATCGGGCGGGCGCTGGAGACGGCGGGCGTGCGGGTGCGCAGCGCCCACGTCTCGACGCTGGGGGCGAACGCGGTCGACGCGTTCTACGTCACCGGGCCGGACGGATCCCCCCTGCCGGGGAGGAGGCCGCGGCGGTGACCCGGACGCTGGAGGATGCGCTACAGGGGTGAGGCGGGCCGCCGTCCGGCTGCGGGCCCCGGCCTGCGCTGTCGATGCGCCCTCCCGCGGCGCGGCCACGCTCGGCGGCCTGCGGCTTCGGTGTGCCCGCGCGCCGGGCGGCCGCCGGAGCCCGGCGTGCGCCGGCCGGCGGGCCGTGAGCCGGGCGCGTTCCCGGATCCGGTGCCGGGCCGGGCACCGTTCCCGTGCGTCCGGGATACCCTGGAGGGCGATTCCCAGCCTGTCACCGACCCCGAGGACCGCGAGCGCCGTGTTCGACACTCTCTCCGATCGCCTGTCAGCGACTTTCAAGAACCTGCGCGGCAAGGGGCGGCTCTCCGAAGCGGACATCGACGCCACCGCGCGGGAGATCCGCATCGCGCTCCTCGAGGCGGACGTGGCCCTGCCCGTCGTCCGGGCGTTCATCAAGAACGTCAAGGAGCGCGCCCTCGGTGCCGAGGTCTCCAAGGCGCTGAACCCCGCCCAGCAGGTCCTCAAGATCGTCAACGAGGAACTGATCACCATCCTCGGCGGCGAGACCCGGCGGCTGCGCTTCGCCAAGCAGCCGCCGACCGTGATCCTGCTGGCCGGTCTGCAGGGTGCCGGCAAGACCACCCTCGCGGGCAAGCTCGGCAAGTGGCTCAAGGACCAGGGCCACTCGCCGCTGCTGGTCGCCTGCGACCTCCAGCGCCCCAACGCCGTCAACCAGCTCAGCGTCGTCGCCGAGCGCGCCGGCGTCGCCGTCTACGCACCCGAGCCGGGCAACGGCGTCGGCGACCCGGTGAAGGTCGCCAAGGACTCGCTCGACTACGCGAAGTCCAAGGTCCACGACATCGTCATCGTCGACACCGCCGGCCGCCTCGGCATCGACCAGGAGATGATGCAGCAGGCCGCGGACATCCGGGACGCGGTCTCGCCCGACGAGATCCTCTTCGTCGTCGACGCGATGATCGGTCAGGACGCGGTCAACACCGCCGAGGCCTTCCGCGACGGCGTCGGCTTCGACGGCGTGGTGCTGTCCAAGCTGGACGGCGACGCCCGCGGTGGTGCGGCCCTGTCGATCCGCCAGGTCACCGGCAAGCCGATCATGTTCGCGTCGGCTGGTGAGAAGCTCGACGACTTCGACGCCTTCCACCCGGACCGGATGGCCTCCCGCATCCTCGACATGGGTGACCTGCTCACCCTGATCGAGCAGGCGGAGAAGACGTTCAGCCAGGAAGAGGCCGAGAAGATGGCCTCCAAGCTGGCGTCGAAGAAGGGCCAGGACTTCACCCTGGACGACTTCCTGGCCCAGATGGAGCAGGTCCGCAAGATGGGCTCCATCTCCAAGCTGCTCGGCATGCTGCCCGGCATGGGCCAGATCAAGGACCAGATCAACAACCTGGACGAGCGGGACGTCGACCGCACGGCCGCCATCATCAAGTCGATGACCCCGGCCGAGCGCCAGGACCCGACGATCATCAACGGCTCCCGCCGGGCCCGTATCGCCAAGGGTTCCGGTGTCGACGTCAGCGCGGTCAAGGGCCTGGTCGAGCGGTTCTTCGAGGCCCGCAAGATGATGTCCCGCATGGCCCAGGGCGGCGGCATGCCCGGTATGCCGGGGATGCCGGGCATGGGCGGCGGGCCCGGCCGGACGAAGAAGAAGCAGAAGCAGGCCAAGGGCAAGCAGCGCTCCGGCAACCCGATGAAGCGCAAGCAGCAGGAGCAGGAGGCCGCCGCCCGCCGGGCCGCCGCCGCGCAGAACGGCGGCGCGTTCAACCTCCCGCAGCAGGGCGGCAAGGACTTCGAGCTGCCGGACGAGTTCAAGAAGTTCATGGGCTGACGGTTCGCACCGTCCACCGCGACACGGCACCGGGGGTGCCCCGCGCTTCCGGGCGTGGGGCACCCCCGGTGCCGTACACGCGCATGCCCGCGCGTCTTTCCTGGCGTAACGTCCGGATATGACCAACCCGTCCCCGCCACGCCGGGCCCCCGAGCCGCCCTGGCGCACCGAGGGCACGCCCGACGAGCCCCCCAAACCGCCGCCGGGCGGCCGGAGGATGCGCGGCGGCTGGTGGGGCCTGATCCTGGCCGCCCTGGTCGTCTACCTCGTCGCCAACCTCGTGCTGTCGTTCTTCAACGAGGGCGACGAGCCGACGATCTCGTACACCGAGTTCACCAAGCAGGTCGAGGCGGGCAACGTCAGCAAGATCTACGCCAAGGGCGACGCGATCCAGGGCCAGCTGCGCAAGGCCCGGGACGACCCCGATGGGGGCGGCAGCTACACCAAGTTCACCACCGAGCGGCCGACCTTCGCCGACGACCAGCTGTGGCAGGACCTGACCCGGCACGATGTGACCGTCACCGCCGAACCGGTCGTCCAGCAGCGCAGTTTCCTGGCCAACCTGCTGATCGCGCTGGCGCCGATGCTGCTCCTGGTGGTCCTGTGGATCGTCGTCGCGCGGCGGATGAGCCGGGCGATGGGCGGCGGCCCCGGCGGAATGGGCGGCATGCTCGGCCGCAAGGCGCCGCCCAAGCCGGTCGAGCTGGAACCCGGCCGGCAGCGCACGACGTTCGCGGACGTGGCCGGCATCGACGAGGTGGAGGGCGAGCTCAACGACGTCGTCGACTTCCTGAGGAACCCCGACGCCTACCGCCGGATGGGCGCCAAGATGCCCCGCGGGGTCCTGCTCTCCGGCCCGCCCGGCACCGGCAAGACACTGCTCGCCCGGGCGGTGGCGGGGGAGGCCGGGGTGCCGTTCTTCTCGGCGTCGGCCTCCGAGTTCATCGAGATGATCGTCGGCGTGGGCGCCTCCCGGGTGCGGGAGCTGTTCGCCGAGGCACGCAAGGTGGCGCCGTCCATCGTCTTCATCGACGAGATCGACACCATCGGCCGGGCCCGCGGCGGCGGCGCCGCGACGGGCGGCCACGACGAGCGCGAGCAGACGCTCAACCAGATCCTCACCGAGATGGACGGCTTCTCCGGCGCCGAGGGCGTGGTCGTCGTCGCCGCCACCAACCGCGCCGACATCCTGGACCCGGCGCTGACCCGCCCGGGCCGCTTCGACCGGGTCGTCACCGTCTCGCCGCCGGACCGGGACGGGCGGGCGGCGATCCTGCGCATCCACACCCGGCAGATCCCGCTCGCCGACGACGTCGACCTCGACCGGGTCGCCCGGACGACGCCGGGCATGACCGGCGCCGAACTCGCCAACCTCGCCAACGAGGCCGCCCTCCTCGCCGTCAAACGCCGGCAGTCCCGCGTGACGGGGGCCGACTTCTCCGACGCGCTGGAGAAGGTCCAACTGGGCGCCGAACGCGCGCTGGTGATGCCCGAGGAGGAACGCCGGCGCACCGCCTACCACGAGAGCGGCCACGCCCTGCTGGGCATGCTGCAGCCGGGCGCCGACCCGGTCCGCAAGATCACCATCGTGCCGCGCGGCCGGGCGCTCGGCGTGACGCTGTCGACGCCGGACTCGGACAAGTACGCGTACACGGAGGAGTACCTGCGCGGCCGGATCATCGGCGCGCTCGGCGGCATGGCGGCCGAGCAGGTCGTCTACGGCGTGATCACCACCGGTTCGGAGAGCGACCTGGAACAGGTCACCCGCATCGCCCGCGGCATGGTCGCCCGCTGGGGCATGAGCGAGCAGGTCGGCCGGCTGTCCGCCCTGCCGGGCGACGCCCAGCAGGCCTACGGGCTCGCCGCCGCGCCCGGGACCCTCGACGCGATCGACGGCGAGATGCGCCGGGTCGTCGACGAGTGCTACGCCGAGGCCTGCCGCAAGCTGCGCGACCACCGCGGGCAACTGGACGCCCTGGCCGAGGCGTTGCTGGCCGCCGAGACACTGGACGAGACCGAGGCGTACCGCATCGCCGGCATCACACGCCTGACGAAGGAAGGCCCCCGGGACTAGGGGCGGCGAGGCCGCCTACGTCACCTCACCGGGCTCCGGCCCTCGCCGTGCTCCGGCCCTCACCGTGCTCCGGCCCTCACCGGGCTCCGGCCCTCACCGGGCTCCGGCCCTCACCGGGCTCCGGCCCTCGTCGGGCTCCGGACGCGACGCAGGGCCGTCCCTGCGTGAGCGGGCCCCGGTGCGCCCTCCGTCGGTCAGGGCGTCCGGGCGATCAGGTAGCGGAACACGTTCGGCATCCACACCGTCCCGTCCCGCCGCTGATGCGGGTGGAGCGCCTCGGTCAGCTCCTTGTCCACCTGCTCCCCGTCCGTCGCCGCGATCGCCGCGTCGAACAGCCCCGTCGACAGCAGCCCGCGCACCGCGCTGCCGACGTCCGCGTAGCCGAAGGGGCACGCCACCCGGCCCGAGCCGTCCGGCCGGAGCCCGGCCCGCTGGGCGACCTCCTCCAGGTCGTCGCGGAGCGCGGGACGCCAGCTGCCGGCGCTGCGCATCGGATCCGCCAGCTTGGTGGCCACCCGCAGCACGGACGTCGTCGCGCACCGCTCCGGAGGTCCCCAGCCGGCCAGGACGACCGGCGCCCCGCGCTCGGCGAGCGGTGTGGCCTCGGTGAGCAGCTCGCCCAGCCCCTCCGAGTCGCCCGCCAGGCACCCGATCGGCTCGAAGGCGGTCACCACCGTGAACGCCGGCTCCCGGGGTCGTCCGCGTCGCGCGGCGAGCCCTCGACGACCCGGCTCCCGCCACGCGCGCGCGTGTCCCACGCCTGCGGCGCCAGCCGCTCCCGCGCGAGAGCGAGGCGTTCGGGGCCGCCGGCGTCGACACCGGTGACCGCGGCGCCCCGTGAGGCGGCCATCAGCAGGGCCAGGCCGGAGCCGCAGCCCAGCCCCAGCAGCCGGGTGCCGGAGCCCACGCCGAGTCGCTCGTAGACGGCCTCGTAGAGCGGGACGAGCATCCGCTCCTGTATCTCGGACCAGTCACGCGCGCGTGCACGCGGGTCCACGCGGGGCGCCGCCCCGGCGTGCGTGAGGTGCTGCCGCGCGAGCACAGGTGTCATAGGAAAGCGCCCCAATCGACGAGAGTTCGCAAGTTGTAGCCGTTGTGCCCTGGTTCCGTGGCCCCCGTGCGCCCCGCTCGCACTTCCCCCGTATGCCAGGAAACTCCGGGCTCGCCGTGGCGTCCAGTGGTAGCGGCGGCCGGTTTGCCCGATCCGGGGCGCGTGGCGAGATTTCACGCGCCGGTAACCCGGGCCCGTACCATCGCGCCATGGCCAAGGCACCCGTGCTCACGCCCAGGGCGGACGACTTCCCGCGCTGGTACCAGGACCTGATCGGCAAGGCGGAACTGGCCGACAACGGACCGGTGCGCGGCACCATGGTCATCCGGCCGTACGGGTACGCCCTGTGGGAGCGGATGCAGCAGGAGATGGACGCCCGGATCAAGGCCGCGGGCGCCGAGAACGCCTACTTCCCGCTGTTCATCCCGCAGGGCCACCTGACCCGGGAGGCGGAGCACGTCGAGGGCTTCGCGCCCGAACTGGCGGTCGTCACCCACGGCGGCGGCAAGCAGCTGGAGGAGCCGGTCGTGGTCCGGCCCACCTCCGAGACGATCATCAACGAGTACTTCGCCAAGTGGGTGCAGAGCTACCGGGACCTGCCCTGCTGATCAACCAGTGGGCCAACGTGGTCCGCTGGGAGATGCGCCCGCGCGTGTTCCTCCGGACGAGTGAATTCCTCTGGCAGGAGGGCCACACCGCCCACGCGACCTACGAGGACGCCCGGGACTTCGCCGCGTACATCCACCGCGAGGTGTACGCCGACTTCATGGTGAACGTCCTCGGCATCGACGTCGTCCCCGGCCGCAAGACCGCGAGCGAGCGGTTCGCCGGCGCCGTCAACACCCTCACCCTCGAAGCGATGATGGGCGACGGCAAGGCCCTCCAGATGGGCACCAGCCACGAACTGGGCCAGAACTTCGCCCGGGCCTTCGACACCCGCTACCAGACCAAGGACGGGCGCGAGGAGTACGTCTGGCAGACCTCCTGGGGCTCCTCGACCCGCATGGTGGGTGGCCTGATCATGTCGCACGGCGATGACAGCGGGTTGCGGGTGCCGCCGCGCCTCGCCCCCGTCCAGGCCGTCGTCCTCGCGGTCAAGGGCGAGGAGCCCGTTCTGGCCAAGGTCCGCGAGCTGGGCGACCGGCTGACGGCGGCGGGGCTGCGCGTCCGGGTCGACGACCGCACCGACACCCCCTTCGGGCGCCGGGCCGTCGACTGGGAACTCAAGGGCGTCCCCGTGCGGATCGAGCTGGGCCCCCGCGACCTGGAGGCCGGCACCGCGACGCTGGTGCGTCGCATCCTGGGAGGCAAGCAGCCGGTGCCGCTGGAGGCGCTCACCGAGCTGCTCCCGGCCGTCCTGGAGGAGGACCAGGCGCTGCTGCTGCGCCAGTCCCGCGAACGGCGCGAGGCGCTCACCTCCGACGTGGGCTCCGTGGAGGAGGCCGTGGAGGCCGCCGCCGCGGGCGGCTGGGCCCGCCTGCCGTGGGCGTCGGTCGGCGAAGAAGGCGAGGCCAGGCTGGCCGAGCACGCGGTGACCGTACGCTGTCTGGTCGCCGAGGACGGGTCGGTGCCGGACGCCGACGACGCACCCGGTAACGTCGCCGTCGTCGCGCGCGCTTACTAGGGAGGGCCCCTTCCGGCGCGGACGCGGCCGAAACGCCCCTTGCGCACCGGCCGCGCACAGCCACCCCGGCGCGCGTAGGGGGCCTACGCGCGGGCGCGTACGGTGGACTACGCACCACCTTGGTACGAGCTGCGAGGCTTCTCCGCAGATCAGCGCACCCGCCCTCGTCGGGACGCATCAACGAAAACTGACGGGTACGAGCAAATTATTTGGGATGCCCCGGAATAGGAACACAGCGGCACCCCGGCTCGTTGTCATTACGTGAGCACGACACCACCTGTTCTCGCCGCAGAGCTGGCGCAGGCGTGGGCCGACATTCAGCGGCACCACCCCGAGCTGCCGGATCTTGCCGCGCCCGAATCCCTGATCGGAGAGTCGTCGTCCGCCTGCGGGCACGAGCTCTCCTTCGAGCGACTGCTCCATGAGGCAGTCCACGGCATCGCCGCAGCGCGCGGAGTCCGCGACACCTCCCGCGCCGGCCGCTACCACAACCGACGGTTCCTCGCGATCGCCGAGGAGCTGGGCCTGGACCACCCCGAGGAGCCGCACCCGAGCAGCGGTTTCTCCCTGGTCACGCTCAGCCCCGAGGCCAAGCGGCGCTACCGCCCGACGATCGAACGCCTCCAGCGCGCCCTGAAGGCCCACACCGCCGCGACGGCGACGGACTCGGCCCGCACCTTCCGCGGTCCGGCCGCCCGCCACGGCTCCTCCGGGGGCGGGGTCCGCGTGAAGGCGGTCTGCGACTGCGGCCGCAACGTACGGGTCGTCCCGTCCGTGCTGGCCCAGGCGCCGATCGTGTGCGGAGGGTGCGGCAAGCCGTTCCGCATCCCGGAGGTGGTCGGCGCGGCGGCGAGCTGACGAGCGACCGGCATCTCGTGGCTGCCGGTCGCGGTCCCCGGGGGCGGGCGACCGCCGCCCCCCGGACAGAAGCCGTGCCGGGGTATGGCACAATGGCTAGCTGTACTCGACAGCCGCACAGGACCCCTCTCTCCTCCGGCTGACGCGTCCATCGGGCACTCGGGTACCGCAACCCCACGCGGCATGCTCGCCGTGCCCAACCACGTCAAATCCAGGAGAACCCACTCCCGTGGCAGTCAAGATCAAGCTGAAGCGTCTGGGCAAGATCCGTTCGCCTCACTACCGCATCGTCGTCGCCGACTCCCGTACCCGCCGTGACGGCCGGGCCATCGAGGAGATCGGCAAGTACCACCCGACGTACAACCCGTCGGTGATGGAGGTCGACTCCGAGCGGGTGGCGTACTGGCTCTCCGTCGGCGCCCAGCCGACCGAGCCCGTGCTCGCCATCCTGAAGAAGACCGGCGACTGGCAGAAGTTCAAGGGCGAGCCCGCCCCGGCGCCGCTGCTGCAGCCGGCCGAGAAGCCGGCCCGTCCGTCCTTCGAGGCGCTCGGCGGCGACGACGAGGGCAAGGGTGAGGCCATCACCCAGAAGAAGAAGGCTGAGAAGAAGGACGAGGCCGCGGCCGAGTCCGGCGCCGAGGCCTGAGCATGCTCGAGGAGGCTCTCGAGCACCTCGTGAAGGGCATCGTCGACAACCCTGACGATGTGCAGGTGGCCTCGCGCAACCTGCGCCGCGGGCGCGTGCTCGAGGTCCGGGTCCACCCGGACGACCTCGGCAAGGTGATCGGCCGCAACGGCCGCACCGCACGTGCGCTGCGCACCGTCGTGGGCGCCATCGGCGGCCGCGGTGTCCGTGTCGACCTGGTCGACGTGGACGACGTCCGCTGAAGCTTCGCTTCGCAGCACCGGCTCGGGCCGGGGAGGGCCGTTCGGCCGTCCCCGGCCCGTAGTCGTAGATGCCTTCCGTTCCAGATCAGGAGAACCAACCACCGTGCAGCTGGTAGTCGCTCGCATCGGCCGCGCCCACGGCATCAAGGGCGAGGTCACCGTGGAGGTCCGCACGGACGAACCGGAGCTGAGGCTCGCGCCCGGCGCGGTCCTGGCCACGGACCCCGCCTCGGCCGGCCCGCTCACCATCGCCACCGGCCGCGTCCACAGCGGCCGGCTGCTGCTGCGCTTCGAGGGCGTGCACGACCGCAACGCCGCCGAGGCCCTCCGCAACACCCTCCTGATCGCCGAGGTCGACCCGGAGGAGCTGCCCGAGGAGGAGGACGAGTACTACGACCACCAGCTGATCGACCTCGACGTGGTCACGGTCGACGGCACGGAGGTCGGCCGGATCACCGAGATCTCCCACCTGCCCACCCAGGACCTGTTCGTGGTGGAGCGGCCCGACGGCAGCGAGGTCTTCGTGCCGTTCGTCTCGGAGATCGTCACCGAGGTCGACCTGGAGGAGCAGCGGGCCGTCATCGACCCGCCGCCGGGACTGATCGACGACCGCGCGGAGATCGCCTCCTCGCGGGAGGCCTCGAAGACCTCCACGCCGGACGCGCCGGATGCGCCGGGCGCACCGGACGCACCGGTCGCGCCGGGATCCGCGGGGGACGCGTCCTGATGCGGCTCGACGTCGTCACGATCTTCCCCGAGTACCTGGAACCCCTGAACGTCTCCCTGGTCGGCAAGGCACGCGCGCGCGGCCGGCTCGACGTGCACGTCCACGACCTGCGGACCTGGACCTACGACCGGCACAACACCGTCGACGACACCCCGTACGGCGGCGGCCCCGGCATGGTCATGAAGACCGAACCGTGGGGCGACGCCCTGGACACGGTGCTGGCCGACGGCTACGAGGCCGGCTCCCGCGAGCCCGCCCTGATCGTGCCCACGCCGAGCGGCCGGCCGTTCACCCAGGAACTCGCCGTCCACCTCTCCGAGCGCCCCTGGCTGATCTTCACCCCCGCCCGCTACGAGGGCATCGACCGCCGCGTCATCGACGAGTACGCCACCCGCATGCCCGTCTACGAGGTGTCCATCGGCGACTACGTCCTCGCCGGCGGCGAGGCGGCCGTACTCGTCGTCACCGAGGCCGTGGCCCGGCTGCTCCCCGGCGTCCTCGGCAACGCCGAGTCCCACCGCGACGACTCCTTCGCCCCCGGCGCCATGGCCAACCTCCTCGAAGGGCCCGTCTACACCAAGCCCCCGCAGTGGCGCGGCCGCGGCATCCCCGACGTGCTGCTCAGCGGCCACCACGGGAAGATCGCCCGCTGGCGCCGGGACGAGGCGCTGCGGCGCACGACGGCGCACCGCCCCGACCTGATCGAGCGCTGCGACCCCGGATCCTTCGACAAGAAGGACCGCGAGATGCTCTCCATCCTGGGCTGGGAACCGGACCCGGCGGGGAGCCGTACGGCCGATTTTGGCGCCGGGCCGACGGCGTGGAAGAATAGGCCGCTGTTGTGCGTCCGTCCGGCGTGCGCCCCTGCCACAGGGGGACACGACGCCCGCCCCGACCCGCGCGACCCTGATCCCGAAACACCGAGATTTCCGTTGATGACCTGTGGCATCAGCGAGGAAAGCAGACGAAATGTCTCACCTGCTCGACTCCGTCGACGCCGCGTCGCTGCGCAGCGACGTCCCGCCTTCCGTCCCGGCGACACGGTCAACGTGCACGTCCGCGTCATCGAGGGCAACCGCTCCCGTGTGCAGCAGTTCAAGGGCGTCGTGATCCGCCGCCAGGGCTCCGGCGTGCGCGAGACCTTCACGGTCCGCAAGGTCTCCTTCTCCGTCGGCGTCGAGCGCACCTTCCCGGTGCACACCCCGATCGTGGAGAAGATCGAGCTCGTCACCAAGGGTGACGTCCGCCGCGCCAAGCTGTACTACCTGCGCGACCTGCGCGGCAAGGCCGCGAAGATCAAGGAGAAGCGCGAGAACTGAGCGCTCTCCGGCGCAGTCCCCGGGCCGGATAGCATCTGGCCCCGATGGACACCGCAGCACAGCAGACGGAGCGCGACCGCTCCCCCCGCCCTTCCCGGCCCGAGGACACCCCGGGCCCCGAGGAGCGGGAGGGCCGGTCGCGTTTCGCGTTGGACGGGCTCGACCGGTGGCTGCCCGGCGGACGGATCACCCTCGGCCTGCTGGTCCTCCTGCTGTTCCTGCTGCTGCTCTCCACGTTCGTGGTCCAGCCGTTCCGGATCCCAGCGGCTCCATGGAGCCCGGATTGAGGATCGGCGACCGCGTACTCGTAAACAAGGTGGCGTACCGTTTCGGTGACCGGCCGCGGCGGGGCGACGTCGTGGTGTTCGACGGCACCGGGTACTTCGGGCACGGCGACTACATCAAACGCGTTGTCGGTGTGGGCGGGGACCACGTGGTCTGCTGCGACGAGGAGGGGAGGGTCCGGGTGAACGGCCGGTCGGTCGACGAGTCGACGTTCCTCCACCCCGGCGACAGCCCTTCCACGGTCCGCTTCGACGCGGTCGTGCCCGAGGGCCGGCTGTTCGTCCTCGGCGACCACCGCGCGGACTCCAGCGACTCGCGCGACCACCTGGGCTCGCCCGGCGGCGGAATGATCCCGAGGAGCGGGTCGTCGGCCGCGCCGACTGGATCGTCTGGCCCTTCGGTCACGCCACCCACCTCGACCGCCCGGGTGCCTACGCGCGCGTGCCCGACGCGGAGGGCGCCGATGGGTAACCGCGGCAAGCCCCGCGGAGCGCCGAGCAGCCCGCGGAGAACCTCCTGCCCACCGGCACCCGGCGCGCCGGTGGCCCGGCGGGCGGTCGCACCCGCGCGGAGCGGCGCAAGCTCCAGCGCAAGGTCAAGCGGCGCCGCAGGCGCAGCGCGGTCAAGGAGATCCCCTCCTGGTCGGCGTCGCCGTCCTGATAGCCCTCGTGCTGAAGACCTTCCTCGTCCAGGCGTTCGTCATCCCGTCCGGCTCGATGGAGCAGACCATCCAGGTCGGCGACCGGGTCCTGGTCGACAAGCTCACCCCGTGGTTCGGCTCCGAGCCGCAGCGCGGGGACGTCGTCGTCTTCCGCGACCCCGGCGGCTGGCTCCAGGAGGAGCAGGCGCCCACCGAGGAGGATCCCGTCGTCGTCAAGCAGGTCAAGGAGGGCCTGGCCTTCATCGGCCTGCTGCCCTCCGACGACGAGAAGGACCTGATCAAGCGGGTCGTCGGCGTCGGCGGCGACCGCGTCAGGTGCTGCGACGCGCAGGGCCGGGTGACCGTCAACGGCGTCCCCCTCGAAGAGGACTACCTGTACCCGGGCGACGCCCCGTCCAAGGACCCGTTCGACGTCACGGTGCCCGAGGGGCGGCTGTGGGTGATGGGCGACCACCGCTCCGACTCCGCCGACTCCCGCTCCCACCAGGAGACCGACTTCGGTACGGTCTCCGAGGACGAGGTCGTGGGCCGGGCCATGTTCATCGCCTGGCCGTTCGACCACTGGGCCACGCTGGAGGAGCCGAAGACGTACGCGTCGGTGAGCGACGCGGGCGCCGGGACCACCGCCTCCCCCGCACCGTCGCATAGGGTTGGCCCCTACGATTCGGACGAGATGATCCAGCTCCCGACCCCTGCGGAACTCCCGCTCGTTATGGGAGTGGTGGGCCTGCGTCGCGGATGGCGCGGGCGGCGGTACGGAGTGAGGAGTTGGCGTGGGGGATGTGGCGGTTGGCGCACGGTCCGGACACGGAGGCGAGGAGGACCGCGGACGCCCCGTGGAAGCGGCCGCCCCGGCCGAGGCCGGCGCCCCTACCTCAGGGAATGACTCCGCGGCGATCGAGGACAGCGCGGTGACGGACGGGCGGTACGACGGCAACGGCGGCGAGGGCATCGGCGGCGGACACGGCGGGACGCCTCCGCCCCCCAGGCCGGCGAAGAAGCAGCGTTCCTTCTGGAAGGAACTGCCCATCCTGATCGGCATCGCGCTGGTCCTGGCGCTGCTGATCAAGACCTTCCTCGTCCAGGCCTTCTCGATCCCGTCGGCGTCGATGCAGAACACCCTCACCGAGGGCGACCGCGTCCTCGTCGACAAGCTGACGCCCTGGTTCGGCTCCCAGCCGGAGCGCGGCGAGGTCGTGGTCTTCCACGACCCGGACAACTGGCTGGCGGGCGAGCCCGTCCAGGACCCGAACGCCCTGCAGACCTTCCTCGGCTGGATCGGCCTGATGCCGTCGTCGGAGGAGAAGGACCTGATCAAGCGGGTCATCGGCGTCGGCGGCGACACCGTCGAGTGCCAGGGCACGGGCCCCCTGAAGGTCAACGGTAAGGCGCTGAACGAGCCCTACGTCTACCCCGGCAACACGCCGTGCAGCATGGACGAGCAGGGCGGCCAGTTCAAGGTGAAGGTGCCCGAGGGCCACATCTGGGTCATGGGCGACCACCGGCAGAACAGCCGCGACTCCCGGTACAACACCTCGGACCGGCACAACGGCATGGTCCCGGTCGACGAGGTCATCGGCCGCGCCATCGTGGTCGCCTGGCCGATCAACCGCTGGGACACCCTGCCCGTGCCGGAGACCTTCGACCAGGCCGGGCTCAACGACCAGGCCGCGGCGGCCCGCGTCCTGTCGGTGGCGCCCCAGGGCGCCGCGCTGGTGGCGGCGGTGCCGCTGGTGCTGTGGCGCCGCAGGCGCATCGAGGCGGCCCTGACCCGCTGAGCGTCCCGCCCGGCGCCCGGGACGGGGGAGCACCCACCGTCCCGGCCCGCAGACGGGGCTGACCGCGCAGGGTACCGCCGGGTAGGGTGCGGACCCATGGGTGGCGAGACGACGACGCGTACGGCCCCGCGCGGCGGTGGCGCGAGCACGGGCCGGACGGCCGGCAGAACCGGGCAGCGGCTGTCCAACGTGGCCGTCGCCCTCGGACTGGTGCTCTTCCTCGGCGGCTTCGCCTGGGGCGCGGTCGTCTACCGGCCGTACACCGTGCCGACCACGTCGATGGCGCCGACGATCGACGCCGGCGACCGGGTGCTGGCCGAGCGCGTCGACGGGTCCGACGTCCGCCGCGGCGACGTGGTGGTTTTCAAGGACGCGACCTGGGCCAACGCCCCGGTGCTCAAGCGGGTCGTCGCCGTCGGCGGTGACACCGTCTCCTGCTGCCAGAACGGCAGGCTGAAGGTCAACGGCAAGGAGATCGAGGAGCCGTACCTCGGCGCGGACGGCTCCGCCGGAAGCAGTTCCTTCCCGGCCGTCACCGTCCCCGAGGGACGCCTCTTCCTGCTCGGTGACGAGCGCCACGGCTCCGTGGACTCCTCCGCCCACCTGACGGACGCGGCCGGCGGGTCGGTCTCGCGCGACGCGGTGGAGGCGCGGGTCGACGCCGTCGTCTGGCCGATGAACGGCATGCTGGAGCGCCCCACCGGCTTCGAGACGCTCGGCGGCCTCTCCACGCCCGGCCCGCTGCGCACGATCGTCGCCCTGGTGATCGCCGGAGCCGCCCTGATCTTCGGCGGCGCCGCCTACGGCCCGCTCGCCAGACGGGCGGCGGCCTCCCGGACCCGGACGGAGCCCGCCGGTGCGCGCTGAGACGACGCCCGCCGGTCAGCGGACGGAAGAGCCCGGGCCGCGGACGGACGCAGGCGGTCGGCGGACGGGAGAGAGCGGGCCGGCGGCGGGCGAGGGCGCGCTGCCGGCGGGCGAGGACGGGCTGCCGGCGGGCGAGGGCGGGCTGCGCAGGGTCGCCCGTGTCGTCCTGCTCGACCCCGAGGACCGCATCCTGCTGCTGCACGGCCACGAGCCGGACGACCCGGCCGACGACTGGTGGTTCACGCCCGGCGGCGGCGTGGAGGGCGACGAGACCCGTGAGGAGGCCGCCCTCAGGGAACTCGCGGAGGAGACCGGCATCACCGACGTCGAGCTGGGCCCGGTGCTGTGGCGGCGCACGTGCTCCTTCCCGTTCGCGGGGCGGCGCTGGGACCAGGACGAGTGGTACTACCTGGCCCGTACGACGCAGACGGCGACCGCCGCCACGGCCCTGACCGAGCTGGAGCGGCGCAGCGTCGCCGGAGCGCGCTGGTGGACGTGTCCGGAACTGGCCCGGGCACATGAGACGGTGTATCCGACCAGACTCGCCGAGCTGCTGCGCACGCTGCTCGACGAAGGTCCCCCGCCGGGCCGGTGACCCTGGACACCGAAATCGTCTAGGGCCTCCCCGGACTGGCGCACAATGGGGGATCGCACGGCTGAAGGGGAACATGCCATGAGCGCCGAGGACCTCGAGAAGTACGAGACCGAGATGGAGCTGAAGCTCTACCGGGAGTACCGCGATGTCGTCGGTCTGTTCAAATACGTGATCGAGACCGAACGGCGCTTCTACCTCACCAACGACTACGAGATGCAGGTGCACTCCGTCCAGGGTGAGGTGTTCTTCGAGGTGTCCATGGCGGACGCCTGGGTGTGGGACATGTACCGGCCGGCCCGGTTCGTCAAGCAGGTGCGGGTTCTCACGTTCAAGGACGTGAACATCGAGGAGCTCAACAAGAGCGATCTGGAGCTGCCGGGCGGGTGACGCCCCGCTCGGCCCAGGGAGGGGCGGGTGACGCCCCCGATCTGTCGCCCCGGTGGGGCGGGTGACGCCCGCTTGCGGCCTCGGTCGGTCCGGTGGAGGTCGCCCTCGCGGGTGACGGAGTTTTCCACAACCGCCGAGTAACCCACCAAGATCCTTTCGCTTGCCGGGGATGCGTGACCGTTGGCGCCGGAGGTGGTGCCGACATGAACGCACGAGGTGCGATGGGCAGGTACGGCGAGACGCTCGCCGCCCGCCGGCTGACCGAGGCCGGCATGACGGTCCTGGAGCGCAACTGGCGCAGCGGCCGGACCGGAGAGATCGACATCGTGGCCCGGGACGGGACGTCCTGGTGATCTGCGAGGTGAAGACCCGCCGGGACGGCGGCTTCGAGCATCCGATGGCCGCGGTGGGCCCGGAGAAGGCCGAGCGGCTGCGCCGGCTCGCCCGGCACTGGATCCACAGCCATGGGGAGCGCCGCCCGGCGGCGTCCGCATCGACCTGGTCGGCGTCCTGCTGCCCCGGCGCGGCGCCCCCGTCGTCGAGCACGTGCGGGGGGTGGCGTGATGGGGTTCGCACGGACGTGCGCGGTGGCACTCGTGGGCGTCGAGGGCGTCGTCGTGGAGGTCCAGGCCGACCTGGAACCGGGCGTCGCCGCGTTCACCCTGGTGGGGCTGCCGGACAAGAGCCTGACCGAGAGCCGCGACCGGGTCCGGGCCGCCGTGGTGAACTCGGGCGCCGAGTGGCCCAGCGGAAGCTGACGGTCGGCCTCAGCCCGGCCTCCGTACCCAAGAGCGGCAGCGGCTTCGACCTCGCCGTCGCCATCGCGGTGCTCGGCGCCGGCGAGCGCATCGATCCGCGCGTGCTGGCCGACATCGTGATGATCGGCGAGCTGGGCCTGGACGGCCGGGTGCGCCCGGTGCGCGGCATCCTCCCCGCCGTGCTGGCGGCGGCGGACGCCGGGTACGAACAGGTGGTCGTCCCGAGTGCGCGGCCGCCGAGGCGTCCCTGGTGCCCGGCGTCTCCGTGCTGGGCGTGCGCAGCCTGCGCCAGCTGATCGCGATCCTCGCCGACGAACCCGTTCCCGAGGAGGAGCCCGACCCGCGGGACGCCCCGACCCCATGCTGGCCGGCCTGCGCGTGCCCGGCGCCGACGCGGCCACCGGGATGCACGGCGCCGGGGCCGCACAGCACGACCACGGCCACGACCTCGCCGACGTGGTGGGCCAGCACTCGGCGCGCACGGCGGTGGAGGTCGCCGCGGCCGGCGGCCACCATCTGTTCCTGGAGGGACCGCCCGGCGCGGGCAAGACGATGCTCGCCGAGCGACTGCCCGCCGTCCTGCCCGGCTCACCCGCCAGGAGTCCCTGGAGGTGACGGCGGTGCATTCGGTGGCCGGGCTGCTGCCGCCGGGCAAGCCGCTGATCGACACGGCACCCTACTGCGCGCCCCACCACTCCGCGACCATGCAGGCCCTGGTCGGCGGCGGCCACGGCGTCGCCCGGCCCGGCGCGGTGTCGCTCGCCCACCGGGGGGTCCTCTTCCTCGACGAGACACCCGAGTTCGCCACCCGGGCGCTGGACGCCCTGCGCCAGCCGCTGGAGTCCGGGCACGTCGTCATCGCCCGCAGCGCGGGGGTCGTGCGGTTCCCGGCGCGGTTCCTGATGGTCCTCGCGGCCAACCCCTGCCCGTGCGGGCGCTTCTCCCAGCGGGACAGCGCGTGCGAGTGCCCGCCCTCGGCGATCCGCCGCTACCAGGCCAGGCTCTCCGGCCCCCTGCTCGACCGGGTCGACCTCCGCGTCGAGGTGGACCGCGTCACCCGGACCGAGCTGACGACCTGCGGGACCCCCGGCGAGTCCACCGCCACGGTCGCCGACCGGGTGCGCACCGCCCGGGAGCGCGCCGCCGCCCGCCTCGCCGGCACCCCGTGGCGCACCAACGGCGAGGTCCCCGGCCGGGAGCTGCGCACCCGCTGGTACGCGGCGCCCGGTGCGCTGGACGAGGCGGAGCGCAGCCTGGAGCGGGGCGTCCTCACCGCCCGCGGCCTCGACCGGGTCCTGCGCGTCGCCTGGACCGTCGCCGACCTCGCCGGCCACGACCGGCCCGACGCCGGCGACGTCGCCCTCGCGCTGCAACTGCGCACCGGGGTGCCCCGGGGCGTGCCCATGGCCATCGGCGCGCCCGCATGAGCGCCGCCGCCGAGGACGCGGACGCGGCGCTGCTCGACCGGGTCTTCCTCACCCGGGTCACCGAGCCCGGAGACGAGACCGCCGGGCGCTGGGTGCGGGAGCACGGGGTCCGGGAGGTCGCACGGCGGCTGCGCGGCGACGGGCCCGCCCTGCCGGGGGCCGGCGAGCGGCGGTGGGCGGGGCTGCGGGCCCGCGCCGAGCAGGCCGAGCCCTGCCGGGACCTCGCCGTGGCGCGGGCGGCGGGGGTGCGGTTCGTGGCGCCGGGGGACGCCGAATGGCCCGGTCAGCTCGACGACCTCGGCGACGCCCGCCCCTGGGGCTGTGGGTGCGGGGCCGGCCCGACCTGCGGATGTGGGCGCTGCGATCGGTCGCCGTGGTCGGCGCCCGCGCCTGCACGGAGTACGGGGCGCACATGGCGGCGGGCCTCGCGGCCGGGCTCGCCGAGCGCGGATGGGTGGTCGTCTCCGGCGGCGCCGGTGTTCTTTGACTAGTGACCGTTGTTGCTGGGGTTCGTTGTCACTCGTGTGGTGGAGTCAAGCGCACAGTGTTGGCAGCTGCATCGGTACGCGCCCAGTCGTACGGCGGAGGCTGTGGCCGAGTTGCTCGGGAGGTTCTGCCGGGCTGTACGTTTCGTACGGAAGCCCATGGCGTACGCGACGGGCAGAGGTTCGTGCTCGGTCCTGACGGTCGTCCTGATCTGCGGGTGAACTACTGCCTGGGGTCGCCGCGATGGCGGACGATGGCCTGGCGGACGCAGCGTGACTACGCTTACTCGCTCATGGTGTGGCTGAACTACCTGCTCACGATCGGTGTGAACTGGTGGGATGCCGATGACGAGGTGGCGTCAGAGTTCTTGTTCTGGCGTGTCACGGACCCGGAGAACGAGGGTTCGGTAGAGACCGGGACGTTCGCGCGGGATCTTGCCGGGCTGAAGAAGTTCTACTCGCTGGCCGCACGCTTCGGGATTGCCGATCCGTTCGCTGAGATGGATTCGCCGCGCATCGTGCGGCACGCGGACGTCAAATGGCTTGACCCCGGCGGATACGCCCGATGGGTGGACCTCGGGATTCGAGGCTTTGATCTGCACGGCCGGCCCGATCCGTGGTGGAAGGGCCGCAACGACCAGCGCGACCGCGCGTTCTGCGATGGCCTCTACGGTAATGGCCTGAGGGTTTCGGAGTGGGCCAGCGTGGTGCTGCCCGAGCTGCCTACCTACGACCGGCGGCGGGGATTTTTCACCTGCGAGCTCGCCGACGCCTGCGCGAAGGGTGGCTACGGCCACAAGTACTGGATGCCCAGGTCGGCTCTGCGGGGGGTGCTGGGCTATGTCGAGGCCGCGAGGGCGGCGGCGGTTCGGAGGGCTCAGGCCGCCGGCCGCTACGAGCGGATCGAGGGTCGGCGCATCGTGCTGGCCACGCACGGGACGCACTCGGTGACCATGTCCTCGCCCGGCGGCGGCTCTCAGAGGGAGGAGTGGAACGACGTCGGGCCGCAGACCCGGATGCTGCTGTTCCGTGAGACTGCTCAGGGCCTGGAGCCGGTGGCCTTGTGGTTGAACGAGGACGGTCTGCCGCGCGACACCGGCGGCTGGGAGCACACCTTCGACGTCGCGAACGAGCGGATCGCCTCGCTGGGGCTGGAGAACTTCAGCTGCACCGCCCACATGCTGCGGCACAGCTTCGCGCTGAGGTGGTACGCGGTCGGCAAGCTGATCAAGTACTCCAAGCTGGGGCATCTGACGGAGGACGAACAGCGCGACTTCCGTGAGGAGGTCGGCAACACCTGGCACCTGGTCCAGACGATGCTCGGGCACCACAGCGTCGAGACGACCAAGGGCGTCTATCTGGAGCCCTTCCGGACGCTGGAGGTGGAGGCGCTGCTGGCGCACGCCGACGGCTTCCCGGTCGCGTCGTTCATGGCCGACGTGTTCGCCGAGCATCCCTGGGTTCGCACCGACCCGCTGGCGGTGACCGGGTGAGCCGGGGACGCCGGGCAGCCCTGCCCGCGGGGCGTCGGAGCCGGCACGGGCTGATGACCGCACAGGACGGCCGCCAGATCATCCGGTGCTACAGCCAGGACGGCGAGGAACGCATCGATCTCGACGTGTCGGCGCTGGACCTGCCGGAGGCCCTGCACACGGCACTGATTGCGGCTCTGGTCGCCCGAACGACCCCGGGCAAGGGACTGACGTCGATCGAGTCGGTGAAGAAGGCTTACCGGGCAGTGGTCGCCTTCGCCCGCTACCTCACGGGCCTGGACGTCGTCCCGCAAAGCGCCCGCGAGCTCACCCCGGCGCAGTTCGACGGGTTCTATGAGCACCGCAAGGCCGAGGGCATCAAGACCGCGTCGATGGAACTGGCCGACGTCAGGCTGGTGTTGGTCAAAGCGGAAGGGCTGAGCGATGCCCTGTCGGGTCGGCTCGCCGGCGCCCTGCCGTCCCGCCCGGAGGGCGAACCCGCACACAGCTACAGCCGCACCGAGCTGAAGAGGATCGCGCAGGCCGCGCGGACGATGTTACGCACGGCGGAGAAGCGCATCCGCTCCAACCGAGAGCTGCTGGAGCGGTTCCGTGCCGGGGAGATCGACGTCGACCATGACACCGATCTGCGGCGCCGCCTGCAGATCCTCGACCACCTCGACCGCTTCGGCGACGTTCCCCGCCGGATGCGCAATACCGCGGGCAAGTACCAGAACGCCCCCGAGAACTGGGTGACGACCAGAGGCAAGGTCAAAGAGGTCGTCGGATGGCTCTACCTGGTGCCGGAGGAGATCGCGGCCGCGGCGGTGCTGTTCGGCGTGATGACCGGGCAGAACCCGGAACCGATCGTGAAGATGACCGCGGCCCACCATCGGGCGGACGGCGGCGTCGGTCCTGGCACAGCCATCGTCGGTCTGCGCAAACCGCGCCGTCAGAGCCGGGCCTACATGGATCTGGCGTTGTCGGAGGTCCCGGACTGGATCAGCATCCCGGAACAGCCCGACCAGATCTCGACCCGGGACATCTTGCACACCCCCTTCGGCCTCTACGTCCTGGTCCACGAACTGACCGCCCGAGCAAGGCAGTTCGCCGGCGGCAACCGTCTCCTGGTCACCTACATGGCCAGCGGCGGCGGGCCCGGCACCGCCAAGGGCAGGGGATGGCGTCCGATGCGGACGGACGGAGCCCTGATCAGCAAGCTGGGCCGGGACTGGAACCTGCCCTCGGACGAGGTGGACAAGGAGGGCAATCCGCTGCCGATGCGGCCGCTGCGGCTGGAGACGCTGCGGATGACCTACATCGAACTGCACCAGAAACCCGTCGCCCAAACCCGGCAGACGGCCACCCGCTATCTGGTCCGCAACCGCGGCAACGTCAACGAATACCGGACGGTCGTCGCGCAGACACTGACGGCCGAGGTCGCCAAGGCACGGGCCCGTTCGAGGATCACCGCGATGACCGCCGAGCAGGTGGCTCATGCCCAGGAGAACGTCGAGGCGGTCGCCGCCGAGATGGGCCTGGAGCCGACCGTGCTCAAGCGGATGATCGCCGGAGAGCTGGACACGGTGCTCGGGGCCTGCACCGACAACACGGGCGGCTCCTACAACCCGGGGGAGCCCTGCCGGGCCTCGTTCCTGCTCTGCCTGGGCTGCGAATGCGCCAGGGCTCTGCCCCGGCACCTTGCAGTGCAGGTCGTCGTCCACGACCGGCTCGCCGAGCGGCGCGAACAGATGGACCGGCTGCAGTGGGCCGAACGCTTCGCGGGCCCGCACGCCCAGCTGGCCGACCTGCTCGACCAGGCCGACGAGACGGCCGTCGAGGACGCCCGCAGGGACGCCGGGCCGGACGAACACAAGCTCGCGGACCGCCTGCTGAACAGGGAGCTCGACATCCGATGACCTCATCCGCCCCGATCCTCCTCGGCGAGCCGGATTCCCTGCCCGACGGGCTCCCGGACGGCACCGTCTGGCCGGGCCCGGACACGCTCGTGCTGATGAACCGGCAGATCAGGAGCGACAGCGACCCCGCCCGGCTGTCCCGCTTCGCGGACGACCGCTGGGACCTCAACCCCGGGATCTTCGAGGGCCATGCACGGTCGCAGACCCTGAACTTCGAGATCATCCCCGAGCCGCTGAGGCTGGCCACGAAGTTCTACATCTGGCAGCTGATCAATCACCCCAAGGCCCGCACGCTGCGGCGTTCGGCGACGAACCGGATGGCCCTGCACTCGGTCGAGGTCCTTTTCTATGGCTCTTTGCAGCATGTCCTGAAGTGGTTCGCCGGCCAGGGGATCGCCGAGTTCTGCCAGGTCACGAACGACATGCTCTGGGACTACCTGGACGCGCTCGACGAGGACGGCGTCGCCATCCACAAGCGCTATCGCCGCATTACCGAAGTGCGACGGTTGTGGATCCACCGCAGCATTCTGCCGTTCTACCTGCGGCTTCCGAGGCTCCGCCCTGGGACGGCGAAGACACCAAGGATCTGCTGGAGCGAACCCGCGGCGACCGGGAGAACCGCACCAAGCGGATCAGCGAGCAGACGATGCAGCCCTGCTGCGGTGGGCCATCCGCTTCCTGGAGGACTTCAGCAAGGACATCCTGGCCGCCTGGGACGAGCACAGGACGCTGCTGTCCCGGCGTCCGGAACACCGACGGGGCCAACGTCGGGGGCGGAAGTCCGGAGAGCTCATGGCCGACATCACGGTGTTTCTCGACGGGCTCCGCAGCCGGGGCGAGGGCCTGCCGGGCAACCGGCGCGAGGACGGCACACTGGTGCCGGCCTGGCGGCATATCGCGTCGCTCCTGGACTGCTCGTCCTCGATCGAGGACACCGGGTCCGGGCGTCTGATCTTGGAATCGGGCCTGCCCATCGCTGATGACTGCTACCTGGACACCCCGGTCACTGCCGACCTGGACGGCCAGCCCTGGCACCGGCGGATTCCATTCGACGAGGCCCCGCGGCTGGCCCGCCTGCTGAGCACGGCCTGCTTCATCATCATCGCCTACCTCTCCGGCGCCCGCGTCGGTGAAGTCCTCAACCTGCGGCGCGGATGCGTCAGCCACGACAAGGACCTGGGGCTGTGGTTGATGGAGGGGCTCTACTTCAAGGGCGCCGAGGACGAAGAAGGCAACAAGATCCCCGAAGGCACGGTCCGCGAAGACCCCTGGGTGATCATCGAGGTCGCTGCCAAGGCCGTCGCCATGCTGGAGCAGCTGCATGACAGCCACCTGCTCTTCCCGAACCGGCTCAAGCCGATCAAGACCAAGCCGGGCATGGAGACGAAACGCCGTGGTGAGGCCCGCGCCGACCGGATCATCGCCGATGACATCACCAAGTTCATCGACTGGGTCAACGAGCGCTGCCGACAACTGGGCCGCAAGGACCACATCCCGCCGACGCCGGCGGGACGGTCGCACCCAGCCGCTTCCGCCGCACACTGGCCTGGTTCATCAGGCGCAAGCCCCGCGGACTGATCGCCGCTTCCATCCAATACGGACACGCATACACGCAAATGCTCCAGGGATACGCGGGCTCCTACGAGGCCGGATTCCTGGACGACTACGCGTTCGAGGACTGGCTCTTCCGCATGGAGGGCATCGCCGAGGACGAGCGCCGTCTCCTCGCAGGCGAGCACGTCAGCGGACCTGCCGCCGACGCCTACCGCTACCGCGTCCAGGCGGCCAGCCGCGAGTTCGCCGGTCGCGTCCTGACCAGCGAGCGTCACGCCCGCGACATGCTCGGCAACCCACTCCTGCAGATCCACCACGGCGACGGCATGACCTGCGTCCTCAACCCCACCGTCGCAGCCTGCCAGCTCAGAGGGTCAGCGGACGACCCCATGGTCACTCCCGACACCGACGACTGCCGCCCCAACTGCCAGTGCCTCGCCCGCACCGACCGCGACATCGAGATCAACAAAGCACGCGCCGCTGAACTCGCCGAGATCGTCGACGACACCCTCGCCCCACCGATCCGTCACGAGCGCGAGAAGCGGGAACTTGACCGGCTCCTCACGATCATCGAGCACCATGAGCACGGAGCCCGACCATGACCGTCCTCCCACTCGACGCCGAGCACGATCCCGTCCGCCGCGAGATCATCGCCGCCATTAACCGCCTCCTCGCCGGCACCCCGCACCGGTCCAACGGCCGCCTCAACGTCTCCCAGCTGGCGATCGAGGCCGACATCAAGCGTTGGCACCTCACCCACCAGCACACCGACCTCAAGGATCGATTTCAAGAAGAGGTCGCCCAAGCAGAAGCCAAGCGGGCCGCCTCCGCCAAGGTCGCAGACGCCTACGAGGACCTGAAGCAGGAGAACATCGAGCTTCGACGACACGTTCGACACCTGGAGAGCCGCCTGGAGATCTATGCGGCAGCCCTCGACCAACTCGCCCGGGAACACGCCGTTCTCTCCGGCCGCGATGCTGACGCAGCCAAGGTCAGGACGCTGCCGCGACGTCGCCAGCCCCTGCCTTGACCAGGGCCGGATCGATGCCCCAGGAGCCGTGACTTCCTGACCCCAGTTGCTCGGGTTGACGGGTTGACGCACTATGGCGACATGAGCGACACAATGGATCGCCTACTCGAAGGGTTTCGGGATGCCGTGAACCACATGCGGGAGCTGGCCGAAGAGCTCCCGGCGGATGTCGACGCCTATGACGTTGGTTACGAGGCGGGGCGCGCGGCCTTGGCGCCTGTCGCTTGGGCGCGAGCGGTCGGAGACAGGATCCAGACCACCGAGGCCACGGAGATGCTAGGAGTCACCCGGCAGGCACTTAAGAAGCGGGTCCAGAACCGCACGCTGATCGGATTGCCCGGAAAGCAGACGACCCACTATCCGCGATGGCAGTTTGACTTCAAGCGAGGGCAGATCCAGCCGGCTGCCGAACGTGTTTTGCGGATCTTCCGGACAAGCGGCGAATTCGATGCCTACATGATCGCCGCCTGGATGGTCGCGCCGTCCATCGAGCTCGGGCATGCGAGCCCAGCAGACCTGCTCGAAGATGAAGGAGGGTGGAAGAAGTTTTCGAGCTCGCGAGAGCCGTTGCGAAGAGGTGGGCTCAATGACACTCCGCGCCCCTCAAAGCAAAAGGGCCATCGCAAAGCTGGGAGAAGACTTCCCTGCGGATCACATAGAAGTAACCCAGCGCCTCTTTCGATCACACCAATCTCAAAACGGACCACTCTACTACTGCACCTGCGGTCGATGCCGGTTTGATCCGCCTCGGAATATGAAGACTGAATACGGATGCTGCTGCACTGCCGACGCGCCTGAAGTGGCGGTACTGGAGCACCTCGCCGGCTCGCCGATCATGACTACGACGTGGGCGGACAGTCGAAGGGTCTCGGAGGTCGTTGCGCGACGGCCGCACAGGGTTGCTGACATCACGCATCCCCACGTTGGCGCATGGGGCGTCGGGGCCGAGATCCAGGTCGGGACGCATCGGCCGCAAACGCAAAGCTGGGGCAGGGCCTTCCGGAAAGCCGGTTTCGAAGGCGTTCGGCACAAGTCGCGACGGTCCAACGCTACTGACGACATCTGCGTTGCCTTCTTCGGACTGCCGGGCGAGCACGAGGACCTGCTCAGCAGCCAACCACCCACCCCCATCGACCGGCGTCTGCGCGAAGTCATCGAGCAGAGGTTTGGGATCCCCTGCCTCCCTCCAGCTCCACTCTTCGACTGAGATTGTCTGCCCATCCGAGACGGGCAACAGGACTGTTGCCCATCTTGAGCTGCATCCGTTAGTGATGACCTGGTCGGATACCAGGCCAGCAGCCCCGAGGCGCTGGCGGAAGAACCTACGGCATCGACGGCGCCGCCCACCGGGGCGCCCTCGCGGCCGGCGGCGCCACCGTCGCCGTCCTCGCGTGCGGCGTCGACCGGCCCTATCCGCGCGGCCACACCGAGCTGATCGGCCGGATCGCGGAGCAGGGACTGGTGCTCGGGAACTGCCGCCGGGGACCATCCGACGCCCAGCCGGTTCATCCTGCGCAACCGGGTCATCGCCGCGCTGACCCGCGGCACCGTGGTCGTCGAGGCCGCTCTGCGCAGCGGCTCGCTCGTCACGGCGCGGGCGGCGCAGCGGCTGGGCCGGCACACCATGGGCGTGCCCGGTCCCGCGACCAGCTCGCGGTCGGCCGGCGTGCACGAGCTGCTGCGCGGCGAGGCGGTCCTCGTCACCGACGCCGCGGAGGTCGTGGAGCTGGTCGGCGCGATGGGCGAGCTCGCTCCCGACCGGCGCGGCCCGGTGCTCCCCGCCGACCTGCTGGCACCCCGCGCCCGCCAGGTGCTGGCCGCCCTGCCGGGGCGCGGGACCGCCGAGGTCGCCGAGACCGCGCGCCGCGCCCAGACCACGCCCGAGGACGCGGTCGCGAGACTGTACGAGCTTCGAGCACTCGGTTACGTCGAACGACACGGCGACGGCTGGAAGTTGACACGCCAGGCGTTGATGTCGCTTCGCGGGGGACGCGGCCCGTGCTGACCGAGCGTGTTCGGCCGTCCGGGGGAACCCCGACGCCCTTGGGAATTCCCGCAGTTGGGGTATTCGAGTGATCACTCACAGCGATCACCTCGCCGGGGCGGGACGCGTCGAGGACCGCGTCCCGTACCGGGTGACCGCCATTTCTTCGCGCACCGCGACTGTCCACTCACGCTACGCTCACGAGGGCCCCTTGCAGACAGGCACCAACCAGACATCGGACCGACAACGCGCGGACAGCACCACAACACGGCAGAACGGCAGAACGGCACAAGGCGACGAATGCCCCAGCACACCTCCGGGCCCGACCGGGCGGCCTTTCCCCAGCCGCCCGTGACGGTGGCAGCGTGCGGCCGCCCGCCCCCTCGACGCTCGACGAGCTGTGGCGGTCGTACAAGACGACGGGGACGAGCGGCTGCGGGAGCAGCTGATCCTGCACTACTCGCCCCTGGTGAAGTACGTGGCCGGCCGGGTCAGCGTGGGGCTGCCGCCCAATGTCGAGCAGGCCGACTTCGTCTCCTCCGGGGTGTTCGGGCTGATCGACGCGATCGAGAAGTTCGACATCGACCGGGAGATCAAGTTCGAGACGTACGCGATCACCCGGATCCGCGGCGCCATGATCGACGAGCTGCGGGCGCTGGACTGGATCCCGCGGTCCGTGCGGCAGAAGGCGCGCAACGTGGAGCGGGCCTACGCGACGCTGGAGGCCCGGCTGCGGCGGACCCCCTCGGAGAGCGAGGTGGCCGCCGAGATGGGCATCGCGGTGGACGAACTGCACGCGGTCTTCAGCCAGTTGTCGCTGGCGAACGTGGTGGCGCTGGAGGAGTTGCTGCACGTCGGCGGCGAGGGCGGGGACGGCCTCAGCGTCATGGACACCCTGGAGGACACCGCCGCCGACAATCCGGTGGAGGTGGCCGAGGACCGGGAGCTGCGGCGGTTCCTGGCACGGGCGATCAACACCCTGCCCGACCGGGAGAAGACCGTCGTCACGCTGTACTACTACGAGGGCCTCACCCTCGCCGAGATCGGCAACGTCCTGGGGTCACCGAGAGCCGGGTCAGCCAGATCCACACCAAGTCGGTACTGCAGCTCCGGGCGAAGCTGGCCGGGTTCGGCCGCTGACGGGGCGGGGCCCGGCGTGGGCGGGCCGGCTGCGGGCGCCGGGGCGGGCGAGGCCGTTGCGGGACGGCGCGGTGGAGCCGGAGTCCCTCCCGTCGCCGGGGACGCGTCCGTAAAGTGGTCGACGTGCCAAGGATTCGAGCGGCCTCCGTGGCCGAGCACCGGTCGATGCAGCGTGCCGCCCTGCTGGACGCGGCACGCTCCCTGCTGTCCGAGGGCGGGACGGAGGCGCTGACCTTCCCCGCGCTCGCCGAGCGGACGGGCCTGGCGCGGTCGTCCGTGTACGAGTACTTCCGGTCGCGGGCAGCGGTCGTCGAGGAACTCTGCGCGGTCGACTTCCCGGTCTGGGCCGCCGAGGTCGAGGCGGCGATGGCCGCGGCCGTCCGGCCGGAGGACAAGGTCGAGGCGTACGTGCGCAAGCAGCTGGAGCTGGTCGGGGACCGGCGCCACCGGGCCGTGGTCGCCATCTCGGCCAGCGAGCTGGACGCCGGCGCCCGGGAGAAGATCCGCGCGGCGCACGGCGGGCTCGTGGCGATGATCGTCGAGGCGCTGGGGGAGATGGGGCACGGAGAGCCCCGGCTGGCGGCGATGCTGCTCCAGGGCGTCGTCGACGCGGCCGTCCGGCGGATCGAGCTGGGCGCCGAGGAGCCGGACGCGGTGGCGGAGGCGGCCGTGGCGATGGCGCTGCGGGGCGTGCGGGGGTGACGGCGGTGCGTCGGTGCGTCGGTGCAGCGGTGCGTCGGTGCCGGCGGCGCTGGTGGCACTGACGGCACTGGCGGTGACCGGGAGGCCTCGGGCGGCCCGGTCGGCCGCGCGGTGAGGCGTCGGGTCAGCCGGGCAGCGGTACGCCCCGTACCGGCAGGAGTCTCGACGGGCCGCCGTTGAGCAGCCAGGGCGGCAGGAGCGACAGCGGGTCGAGGTAGGCGTCCCCGCGCAGCAGCCCCCAGTGCAGGCACGACGACGGGCAGTGAGCGCCCGTGGCCTGCACGGTGCCGATGATCTCGCCCGCCCGCACCTCCTCCCCCTTCCGCACGGACGCCCGCACCGGGCTGTACGTGGTCCGCAGGAGCGGGTCGCCCGTGTCCGGCAGCTCCACCGAGACGACGCCCCGGCCCGCCACCGGCCCCGCGAACGACACCCGGCCCGTCGCCACCGCCCGTACCGGCGTGCCCGGCGCGGCCGCCAGATCGACTCCGCGGTGACCCGGACCGTAGGGCGTGGCCGGCGGGTCCCAGCCGCGGACGACGGCGGACGGCCCGCCGGCCGGCCAGACCCGCCCGACGGCCGGCACCGGCGGACCCGGGGACCGGTCACCGTCCTGCCCCGCAGGACCCGGGGACGGGCCCCGGCCGGCACCGGCGGCGGATCCGGGGACGGGTCGCCGACGACGGCCGCCGCCGGCACGGCCCCCGCGTCTGTGCCGGCGGCGCGGGCGCGCCCAGCACCAGCACGGGCGGGGCCGGCGCCAGCACCAGCACCACCAGCCACCCGACCAGCCACCCGTACGCCCTCAGGCATCGCCTCGCTCGCATGCCGGAACCGTCCCGCATCCGGCCGGATCCCGCCGTGACCTGTGGACAACCCGCCGGTTGTGGACAGCGGCGTCACCCGGGGCTCCGCGGGTCCCGTACACTTCTGGTGGCGACCCGGGCCACCGGGTCGACTTCGCACGCCCCGATACGAGGCCCTCACCGGTCCGTATCAGCGCCCCTCGGTCCCTCGCGGCACGGCGCATCGCGGGCGTCAGGCGCGGGAGCCGTCCGGCTCGCGCGGCACAACCGAGAAACACAAGGAGATACGGCCATGGCCGTCGTCACGATGCGGGAGCTGCTGGAGAGCGGCGTCCACTTCGGTCACCAGACCCGCCGTTGGAACCCGAAGATGAAGCGCTTCATCTTCACCGAGCGCAACGGCATCTACATCATCGACCTGCTCCAGTCGCTGTCGTACATCGACCGCGCCTACGAGTTCGTCAAGGAGACCGTCGCCCACGGCGGCACGGTCATGTTCGTCGGCACCAAGAAGCAGGCGCAGGAGGCCATCGCCGAGCAGGCCACCCGCGTCGGCATGCCCTACGTCAACCAGCGCTGGCTGGGCGGCATGCTCACCAACTTCTCGACCGTCTACAAGCGTCTGCAGCGCCTCAAGGAGCTCGAGCAGATCGACTTCGAGGACGTCGCCGCGTCCGGTCTGACCAAGAAGGAGCTTCTCGTGCTCTCGCGCGAGAAGGCCAAGCTGGAGAAGACCCTCGGTGGTATCCGCGAGATGCAGAAGGTGCCCAGCGCCGTCTGGATCGTGGACACCAAGAAGGAGCACATCGCGGTCGGCGAGGCCCGGAAGCTCAACATCCCGGTCGTCGCCATCCTCGACACCAACTGCGACCCCGACGAGGTCGACTACAAGATCCCGGGCAACGACGACGCGATCCGCTCCGTCACCCTGCTCACCCGTGTGATCGCCGACGCCGTCGCCGAGGGCCTCATCGCCCGCTCCGGCGCCGCCGAGGGCAAGGGTGAGAAGGCCGCGGGCGAGCCGCTCGCCGAGTGGGAGCGCGACCTGCTCGAGGGCGAGAAGAAGGCCGAGGAGGCTCCCGCCGCCGAGGCCGAGAAGCCGGCCGAGGCTCCCGCCGAGGCCCCGGCCGCCGAGGGCGAGCAGGCCTGACCGCCCCTCAGCGTCAGCGATGACGGCGGGAGCGGGTACTCCACCTCATGGCGCCCCAGGGCGTGGTGAAGTCCGCTCCCGCCGTTCACCCGTAGGTCAGCGGCGCGTCGGAGATCCACCGCTACACATGGATCGCCGGAGGCCCGCCCCCCGTACGGGATGTGCGGATCCCCGCACCCGCCGATCTTCGAACCTTCAGACTTCGAGAAAGATTCACTGACTCATGGCGAACTACACCGCCGCCGACGTCAAGAAGCTCCGCGAGCTCACCGGCGCCGGCATGATGGACTGCAAGAAGGCGCTGGACGAGGCCGAGGGCAACGTCGAGAAGGCCGTCGAGGCGCTCCGCATCAAGGGCCAGAAGGGCGTCGCCAAGCGCGAGGGCCGCTCCGCCGAGAACGGCGCGGTCGTCTCGATCATCGCCGACGACAACTCCTCCGGTGTCCTCGTCGAGCTGAAGTGCGAGACGGACTTCGTCGCCAAGGGTGACAAGTTCCAGGCCGTGGCCAAGACCATCGCCGAGCACGTCGCCAAGGCCGCCCCGGCCGACCTCGAGGCCCTGCTCGCCTCCGAGATCGAGCCCGGCAAGACCGTCCAGGCGTACGTGGACGAGGCCAACGCCAACCTGGGCGAGAAGATCGTCCTGGACCGCTTCGCGCAGTTCGCCGACGGCTACGTCACCGCGTACATGCACCGTACGATGCCCGACCTGCCCCGCAGATCGGTGTCCTCGTCGAGCTGGACAAGCCGAACGCCGAGGTCGCCAAGGGCGTCGCACAGCACATCGCCGCCTTCGCGCCGCAGTACCTCTCCAAGGACGACATCCCGGCCGAGGTCGTCGAGAACGAGCGCCGCATCGCCGAGGAGACCACCCGCGCCGAGGGCAAGCCCGAGGCCGCCCTGCCGAAGATCGTCGAGGGTCGCCTCAACGGCTTCTTCAAGGACGCCACGCTGCTCGGCCAGCCGTACGCGCTGGACAACAAGAAGTCCGTCCAGAAGGTGCTGGACGAGGCCGGTGTCACCCTGAAGCGCTTCACGCGCATCAAGGTCGGCATCTGAGTCCGTACCGCGACGGACGCACGACCCCGGTAGGGTCGACAGCAGTCGTCCGCGTTGTCCGTGTGTGCCGCGGCGCACACGCGCGTGGCGGACGACAGCAGATCTGACGAGGAGGCCATTGCCGCGCACGGGTTGCGAACCACCCCCGGCAATGGCCTTCTTCGTGTGTGTGACCCACGTAAAAGAGGCGAGATCTCCATGACCACCAAGGCCGAGAAGAGCGACGACGGCAAAGTACGCGGCCGGTTTCTGCTGAAGCTGTCCGGAGAGGCCTTCTCCGGCGGCGGGGGCCTGGGCGTCGACCCCGACGTGGTGCACGCCATCGCGCGCGAGATCGCGGCCGTCGTCCGGGACGGCGCGCAGATCGCCATCGTCATCGGCGGCGGCAACTTCTTCCGCGGCGCGGAACTGCAGGTGCGCGGCATGGACCGCGCCCGCTCCGACTACATGGGCATGCTCGGCACCGTGATGAACTGCCTGGCCCTCCAGGACTTCCTGGAGAAGGAGGGCGTCGACTGCCGCGTGCAGACCGCCATCACCATGGGCCAGGTCGCGGAGCCGTACATCCCGCTGCGTGCCGTGCGCCACCTGGAGAAGGGCCGCGTGGTCATCTTCGGCGCCGGTATGGGCATGCCGTACTTCTCCACCGACACCACCGCCGCCCAGCGCGCCCTGGAGATCGACGCCGAGGCGCTGCTCATGGGCAAGAACGGCGTGGACGGGGTCTACGACTCCGACCCGAAGACCAACCCGGACGCCGTGAAGTTCGACGCGCTCGGCTACGGCGAGGTCATCACCCGCGACCTGAAGGTCGCCGACGCCACGGCCGTCACCCTGTGCCGTGACAACAAGCTCCCCATCGTGGTCTTCGAACTCCTGAAGGAGGGCAATATCGCCCGCGCCGTCAAGGGTGAGAAGATCGGCACGCTTGTGGGTGACCAGGGCAGCCGGGACTGACCGGAAGACCACGTTGCCCGGCCGAGGGATGGACAATGTCCTGCCGGTCGGGAACCGTGCAGGAAGAAGACGCGACGCAGCCGGCCGCCGCCCCGACAAGGAACCGCAGCCGGGCCTACTCAAGACACGCAGGAGCAAGTGGTGATCGAAGAGACCCTCCTCGAGGCCGAGGAGAAGATGGAGAAGGCCGTCGTGGTCGCCAAGGAGGACTTCGCCGCGATCCGCACCGGTCGTGCGCACCCGGCGATGTTCAACAAGATCGTGGCCGACTACTACGGTGCGCTGACGCCGATCAACCAGCTGGCCTCGTTCTCCGTGCCCGAGCCGCGCATGGCCGTGGTCACGCCCTTCGACAAGAGCGCGCTGCGCAACATCGAGCAGGCGATCCGCGACTCCGACCTGGGCGTCAACCCGAGCAACGACGGCAACATCATCCGGGTGGTGTTCCCCGAGCTGACCGAGGAGCGCCGCCGCGAGTACATCAAGGTCGCCAAGGGCAAGGGCGAGGACGCCAAGGTGTCCATCCGCTCCGTGCGCCGCAAGGCCAAGGACGCCATCGACAAGCTGATCAAGGACGGCGAGGTCGGTGAGGACGAGGGCCGCCGTGCGGAGAAGGAGCTCGACGACACCACCGCCAAGTACGTCGCCCAGGTGGACGAGCTCCTGAAGCACAAGGAAGCGGAGCTGCTCGAGGTCTGATGAACGACTCTTCCTGGGGGCGCCGCCGCAGACCGGGTACTGGGGGCCGTCCGACCAGGGGCCTGTCCAGGGGGCTGCCCCGGCGGGTCCCGCGTACGATGCGCACTACGCGCAGCAGACTCGCCCCATGCCCATCGTGCCCGACGTACCCGAACACGGCGGAGACCAGGATGAGGACCGGGGGGCCGCTCGGCCGGGCGGCCCCGCGTTCCGAGACGAGCCGACCCCGGCGGCGCAGCCGTATCCGGCGGCGCCGCAGAAACCGGAGCCCATGCCCGAGGCCTCGCAGCCGGCGCCCGCGCCGCAGCCGGCGCCGCAGAAGAAGAGCGCGGGACGGGACCTGGGCGCCGCGATAGGGGTCGGCGTCGGACTCGGCGTGGTGATCGTCGCGTCGCTGTTCGTCGTCAAGGCCGTGTTCGTCGGCGTGATCGCGGTCGCGGTCGTCGTGGGCCTGTGGGAGCTGACCAAGCGGCTCCGGGAGCGCAAGGGCATCAGGGCGCCGCTGGTCCCGCTGGCGCTGGGCGGCGCCGCGATGGTGGTCGCCGGATACGTGCGGGGCGCCGAGGGCGCCTGGGTCGCCATGGCGCTGACGGCGCTGGCGGTGCTGGTCTGGCGGATGACCGAACCGCCCGAGAACTATCTGAGAGACGTCACCGCGGGCCTGTTCGCGGCCTTCTACGTGCCGTTCCTCGCCACGTTCGTCGCCCTGATGCTGACCGCGGACGACGGCCCGTGGCGGGTGCTGACCTTCCTGCTGCTGACCGTGGTCAGCGACACGGGCGCGTACGCCGTCGGCTGGCGCTTCGGCAGGACCAAGCTCGCCCCGCGCATCAGCCCCGGCAAGACCCGCGAGGGCCTGCTCGGCGCGGTCGCCTTCGCGATGGCGGCGGGCGCGCTGTGCATGCAGTTCCTGATCGACGACGGCGCCTGGTGGCAGGGCCTGCTCCTCGGCCTCGCGGTCGCGGCCAGCGCCACGCTCGGCGACCTCGGCGAGTCGATGATCAAGCGCGACCTCGGCATCAAGGACATGGGCACGCTGCTGCCGGGCCACGGCGGCATCATGGACCGCCTGGACTCGCTGCTGCCCACGGCACCGGTGGTGTGGCTGCTCCTGGTCCTCTTCGTGGGCTCCGGCTGACGGCCCTGCGAACCCCACGAGGCAGGCCCGCGACCCCGGAGGCACGCGGGCCTGCGCCATGACACCGGCGCAGCGGGACGTCGTCATCGGCGGCAGGGCGGCCGTGGAGCGGAAGAAGCGGCCGTGGAGCGGGAGAAGCGGCCGTGGTGCGGAAGAAGCGGGCGGAACACGGGGGCGTGGATGAGCGGGGGACGCGGACAGCGGACGTGGCCGTGCGACTGGTGCGGAACACCGGTCCCGCAGCCACGCCGGCGCTGGCGCCTGCGGCGGTACTGCACCCCGGCGCACCGGCGCAGGAACCGCATCGTCCAGACCGTCCTCGACTTCCTGGACAACATCTCCCGTGACCCACGCCGCTGCGCGCCGGTGACCGGGCGGGTGCGCGCAATCGATCTGCGACACTGGACGAGTCATGCCTAAGCCCGGAGAACTTACATTCGTCGCGCCGCGCGGAGCCAAGAAGCCGCCGCGGCATCTTGCCGATCTCTCGCCCGCCGAGCGCAAGGAGGCGGTCGTCGCGATCGGTGAGAAGCCGTTTCGCGCCAAGCAGCTCTCGCAGCACTACTTCGCGCGGTACGCGCACGATCCGGAGCAGTGGACCGACATCCCGGCCGCCGCGCGCGGCAAGCTGCGCGACGCGCTGCTCCCCGAGCTGATGACCGTGGTGCGGCATCTGTCGACCGACCAGGGCACCACCCGCAAGACGCTGTGGAAGCTGTTCGACGGCACGCTCGTGGAGTCGGTGCTGATGCGGTACCCGGACCGGGTCACCATGTGCATCAGCTCCCAGGCGGGGTGCGGCATGAACTGCCCGTTCTGCGCCACCGGGCAGGCGGGGCTGGACCGGAATCTGTCGACCGCCGAGATCGTCCACCAGATCGTGGACGGCATGCGGGCGCTCAGGGACGGCGAGGTGCCCGGCGGGCCGGCGCGGCTGTCCAACATCGTCTTCATGGGCATGGGCGAGCCCCTCGCCAACTACAACCGGGTCGTCGGCGCCATCCGCCGGCTCACCGACCCCGAGCCCGACGGTCTCGGGCTGTCGCAGCGCGGGATCACCGTGTCGACGGTCGGGCTCGTCCCGGCGATCCACCGGTTCGCCGACGAGGGCTTCAAGTGCCGCCTGGCGATCTCGCTGCACGCGCCCGACGACGAGCTGCGCGACACCCTCGTGCCCGTGAACACGCGGTGGAAGGTCCGCGAGGTGCTGGACGCCGGGTTCGAGTACAGCGCCAAGTCCGGGCGGCGGCTGTCCATCGAGTACGCGCTGATCCGGGACATCAACGACCAGGCCTGGCGCGGCGACCGCCTCGGGCGGCTGCTCAAGGGCAAGCCGGTGCACGTCAACCTCATCCCGCTCAACCCGACGCCCGGCTCCAAGTGGACCGCCTCGCGGCCCGAGGACGAGAAGGCGTTCGTCGAGGCCATCGCCGCCCACGGTGTGCCGGTCACGATCCGGGACACCCGTGGACAGGAGATCGACGGGGCCTGTGGTCAGCTCGCCGCCAGCGAGCGGTAATCTGACCGGCGGAACAACTTCACATCGTTCATATCACCCATATCGTCATCATCCTCGTCGTATCCACCACGTACGAAGCATTCCGACAGGGGAGCGCCACAGCGCTGAGAGTGCGGCACCGGCCGCAGACCCTCCGAACCTGGCCCAGGTCATTCTGGGTAGGGAGATCGGTCACCACTCGAGCTGTTGCGCCCTGCCCGGGTCCCGCCAGGGGTTCCGGGCAGGGCCGCGTCTTCTCCTGGTCACCCAGGAGGAATCAGTGAGCAACACCACCAGGCGCCTCGCGGCGGCGGTCGCCGCCCTCGGCATGGCCGGCGGTCTCGCCGCGTGCGGGTCGTCCGAGGACGGCGGGCAGGGCTCCGGCGACACCCGGACCGTCACCCTCGTCAGCCACGACTCGTGGGCCGCCTCGAAGGACGTCATCGCCGCGTTCGAGAAGGCCTCGGGCTACAAGGTCCGGGTCCTGGAGGACGGCGACGCCGGCCAGGCCGTCAACAAGGCGATCCTCACCAAGGACAACCCGCAGGGCGACGTCTTCTTCGGCGTCGACAACACCCTGCTGTCCCGGGCGCTGGACAACGGCCTCTTCCAGCCGTACGAGGCCGAGGGCCTGGACCGCGTCGACGCCTCCTTCCAGGCCGACGACCGGCACCGGGTCACGCCCGTCGACTACGGCGACATCTGCGTCAACTACGACAAGGCGTACTTCAGCAAGCACAAGCTGACCCCGCCCGACTCCTTCGACGACCTGACCAGGCCCGAGTACAAGAACCTCCTCGTCACCGAGAACGCCGCCACCTCCTCGCCCGGCCTCGGCTTCCTGCTCGGCACCGCCGCCGAGTACGGGGACACCGGCTGGCAGGACTACTGGAAGAAGCTCCGCGCCAACGGCGTGAAGGTCGTCGACGGCTGGGAGCAGGCGTACAACGAGGAGTTCTCCGGCTCGGCCGGCGGCAAGCAGGCCGGCGGCGACCGACCGCTGGTCGTCTCCTACGCCTCCTCCCCGCCCGTCGAGGTGATCTACGCCGACCCCAAGCCCGAGACGGCGCCCACCGGCGTCGCCACCGGCACCTGCTTCCGGCAGACCGAGTTCGCCGGGCTGCTGAGCAACGCGAAGAACCCCGAGGGCGGCAAGGCGCTCATCGACTTCCTGGTCAGCCGGAAGTTCCAGGAGGACCTGCCGCTGAACATGTTCGTCCACCCGGTGGTGAAGGACGCGAAGCTGCCCGCCGAGTTCACCGAGTACGCGCCGGCCGTCGACAACCCCCGGACCCTGGACCCGGCGAAGATCGCCGAGCACCGTGACGACTGGGTCAAGTCGTGGACGTCACTCGTACTGAAGTAGCGCCCCGCGGGGACCGCAGGGGGAACGCGGCGCGGCTCGCCCTCATGGCCGGGCCCGTCGCGTTCTTCGCGGTCTTCTTCGCCTATCCGGTGGCCGCGATCGTCGCGCGGGCCTGAGGCCCGACGGCGCCTGGCAGCTCGGCCGGATCGGCGAGGCGCTGTCCGAGCCCGGCATCCGGGGCGTGCTGTGGTTCACCACCTGGCAGGCCCTGGCCTCCACGGCGCTCACCCTGCTGATCGCCCTGCCCGGCGCGTACGTCTTCGCCCGCCTCGACTTCCCCGGCAAGCAGACGCTGCGGGCCGTGGTCACCGTGCCGTTCGTGCTGCCGACGGTCGTCGTCGGCACGGCGTTCCTCGCGCTGGTCGGACGCGGCGGGCTGCTGGACGACCTGTGGGGCGTGCGGCTGGACACCACCGTGTGGGCGATCCTGCTCGCCCACGTGTTCTTCAACTACGCCGTCGTCGTCCGCACCGTCGGCGGCCTGTGGGCGCAGCTCGACCCGCGGCAGGAGGACGCCGCCCGGATGCTGGGCGCGTCGCGCTTCACGGCCTGGCGCACGGTCACCCTGCCGGCGCTGGCCCCCGCCGTGGCCGCCGCCGCGCTGATGGTGTTCCTGTTCACCTTCACCTCCTTCGGCATCGTCCAGATCCTGGGCGGGCCCGCCTTCGCCACCCTGGAGGTGGAGATCTACCGGCAGACCTCGCAGGTCTTCGACCTGTCCACGGCCGCCGTGCTCACCCTGCTCCAGTTCGCCGCGGTCGCCGCGATCCTCGCCGTGCACGCCTGGACCGTACGGCGCCGGGAGAGCGCCCTGCGGCTGGTCGACCCGGCCGTCACCGCCCGCCGGCCGCGCGGCACCGGGCAGTGGGCGCTGCTGGCCGGGGTCCTGCTGACCGTCGCCGGGCTGATCCTGCTGCCGCTCGCCGTGCTGGTGGAGCGGTCGTTCGGGGCCGCGGGCCTCGGCTACTACCGGGCGCTCACCCACGAGGACGGCGGCGCCTTCCTCGTCCCGCCGATCGAGGCGGTGGGCACCTCGCTCCGCTACGCCGTCGTCGCCACCGCCATCGCCGTGGCCGTGGGCTCGCTGGCCGCCGCCGCGCTGGCCCGCCGGGACGCCGGCCGTCTCGTGCGCGGCTTCGACGCGCTGCTGATGCTGCCGCTCGGCGTGTCCGCGGTGACGGTCGGGTTCGGGTTCCTGATCGCCCTGGACGAGCCCCGCTCGACCTGCGGTCCTCCTGGATCCTGGTTCCGCTCGCCCAGGCGCTGGTCGGCGTCCCCTTCGTCGTACGGACCATGCTGCCCGTGCTGCGGGCGGTGGACGGACGGCTGCGGGAGGCGGCGGCGGTGCTCGGGGCGTCGCCCTGGCGGGTGTGGCGGGAGGTCGATCTGCCGCTGGTGCGGCGGGCGCTGCTGATCGCGGCCGGGTTCGCCTTCGCGGTGTCGCTCGGGAGTTCGGCGCCACGGTGTTCATCGCGCGGCCCGACAACCCGACCCTGCCGGTCGCCGTGGCCCGGCTGCTGGGGCGGCCCGGAGACATGAACTACGGCCAGGCGATGGCCCTGTCGACGATTCTGATGCTGGTGTGCGCCGCGGCCCTGCTCGTGCTGGAGCGGCTGCGGACCGACCGGAGCGGGGAGTTCTGAGGATGCTGCTGAGCCTCGACGGCGCCACCGTCCGCTTCGGCGGGCGGGCGGTGCTGGACGGCGTCGATCTCGACGTGGCCGAACACGAGGTCGTCTGTGTGCTCGGGCCGAGCGGCAGCGGCAAGTCCACGCTGCTGCGGGCCGTGGCCGGGCTGCAGCCGCTGGACGCCGGCCGGGTGCTGCTGGACGGGCGGGACCGGACGGGGGTGCCCGCGCACCGGCGCGAGGTCGGGCTGATGTTCCAGGACCACCAGCTCTTCCCCAGCGGGACGTGGCCGGGAACGTCGCCTTCGGCCCCGCATGCACGGGGCCTCCCGGGCCGAACAGCGCCGCCGGGTGGCGGAGTTGCTGGAACTGGTCGGACTGCCGGACGCGGCCGGCCGGGCCGTCGCCGGGCTGTCCGGCGGCGAGCAGCAGCGGGTGGCGCTGGCCCGCGCCCTCGCGCCCCGGCCGCGGCTGCTGATGCTGGACGAGCCGCTGGGCCAGCTCGACCGGTCGCTGCGGGAGCGGCTCGTGGTCGAACTGCGCGAGCTGTTCGGCCGGCTGGGCACCACCGTGCTCGCCGTGACGCACGACCAGGGCGAGGCGTTCGCGCTCGCGGACCGGGTCGTGGTGATGCGGGACGGGCGGATCGCCCAGTCCGGCTCGCCGCTGGAGGTCTGGCAGCGCCCCGCCGACGCCTTCGTCGCCCGCTTCCTCGGCTTCGACAACGTCGTGGAGGCGGCGGTCGCCGGGCAGGCCGCCGACACCCCCTGGGGCAAGCTGCCGGTGCCGGAGGACTCGCCGCAGGGCACGCGGACGGTGCTCGTGCGCCCCGCCGGGGTCCGGCTCGTCGCCGCCGACGCGGGCCTGCCCTGCACGGTCGCCGCCCGCACCTTCCGCGGCACGCATGTCGCCGTGCACCTCCAGCCGCAGGGCGCGCCCCGGCTGGAGGCGGCGTGCGCGCTGCGGGACGCGCCGGAGACCGGGACCCGGGTCGGCGTCGAGTTCGACGCGGCGGAAATCGTGGTGCTGGGGTGATCGTTCCGCTCGTAGGGTGAGCGGCATGACTCACCTCGCACACGATCGCTACTGCGACGAGATCGCCCACCAGGTGGGGCGGTTCGGGGAGGTCCTGGCCTCCGGTGCGGACCTGTCCGCCACGGTCCCGACCTGCCCGGACTGGTCCCTGGAGGAGCTGGTACGCCATGTGGGGCAGGCCCTGCGCTGGGTGGACCTGATCGTCCGCACCCGGGCCCGGGAGGAGGTCCCCCTCGACAAGGTCCCGGGGAGCGAGGGGCCCGCGGACCGAGGTGACGCCGCCGCGCTGCAGGCGTGGCTGGCCGAGGCCGGCGCGCAGGTCGTGGCCGCGCTGCGGGAGGCCGGCCCGGACACCCGCGTGTGGACGTGGTCCGGCGTCGACACCTCCGGCTTCTGGGCGCGCCGGATGACGCACGAACTCGTCGTCCACCACGCCGACGCGTCGCTCGCCGCCGGCCTGCCCCTGGCGCCGGTCGCGGCCGAGGTGGCCGCCGACGCGGTCGACGAGTGGCTGTGGATCGTGCGGTTCGTCCAGCAGGTCCTGCCCGACTCCCCGGTGCAGGGACTGCGGTTGCCCGGCCGGTCCCTCCATCTGCACGCCACCGACACCGGGCCCGAGCTGAACGCCGAGTGGCTGATCGAGCCGGCCGAGGACGGCGTGACCTGGCGCCGGGGCCACGAGAAGGCGACCGTCGCCCTGCGCGGGCCCCTCACCTCCGTCCTGCTCGCCTTCTACGGGCGTCTGCCGCTGGACGCCCCCGGGCTGGAGGTGCTCGGCGACCGGGAGCTGCTGGAGCACTGGCGGGAGCGGGCCACGTTCGGATGACCGCGCCCGGAACCCGAGGCCACCCCGCGACGGCGACGGCCCGCCCCCGGACCGGGGACGGGCCGTCGCCGTCACGAGGCCGGCGGCCGGTGTACGGGGCCGGCCGGGCGGTGCGGGATCAGCGGTCGCCGTTCGCCCCGCGGCGGCGCATGCCGAAGAAGACCGCGCCGCCGCCGACCACGACCAGGGCGGCCGCGACGCCGGCGATCAGGCCGGTGCTGGAGTCCGCTCCGGTCTCGGCGAGGTTGGACTCACCGGCCGGCGACGGGGCGTTGCTCGCGGAGCCCGCGGGCGCGGTGCTCTCGGACGCCGACGGGGTGGACGGCACCGACGGGGAAGGAGCCGGGGCCCCGGACTCCCCGGCCGGGGAGGAGGCGGTCTCCGACGGGGTCGGGGTCGGCTTGTCGTCCTTCGCGCAGGCGGTCGCCGGGGTGACGAGGTTCGGCTCGATGTCCTCGTCGACGTATCCCGCGGCCTTGACGTGAATGCGGTACTCGGCGTTCGGCCGCCAGTCCTCGGCGAAGGTGATGGTGACGCCCTCGCGGGAGCCCTTGACCACCTGCTCGCCGACCTTCTTGGCGTCGGCGCCGTTGTTCTGCAGGTACACGGTGACGGTCGCGGGAATGCCGGAGGGGTCCTTGTCGGTGACGGTGATGACACCCTTGGCGCCGTCGCACACGGCGGCGGCGGAGAACTCGCTGATGTCGCAGGCGAGCGCGGTGCCCGCGGCGCCGACCGCCAGGGCGAGCGAGGCGGAGGCGACGCCGAGGGCACGGACGGCACGGCGGGGCGCCGTGCGGCGGGGTATGGACAGGACTGCCACGTTGGTCCTTTGCGGGATGCGCACAATGCGGGGGGTGGACGGGCGGCCGGCACCGCCGGCAGCCGCTGACGACCGCGGTCCGAGGACGGGAGCCGCCGACAGCAGCTGACAGGGCATCAGCGCGCCCAGGAGTCACACTGGTCTATAAGCGTTGCGTAAGCAGTGTCAACGCATATGCCCCGCAAGGGCGTTGGCTTTGCCGTCTTATTAACCGGCGAGACGTTTCAGCGCCGCCGGGGCCTCCTCGATCCGGTCGACGAGCGCGATCCGGGACCGCATCGGCCGTCCCTCCGCCAGCGCCCGCAGCAGCGGCCAGGCCGGCAGCCGCCGCGTCCAGTGGGCCTCGTCCACCAGCACCATCGGCGTGGGTTCGCCCCGCGACTCGTAGTAGTTCGGCGTCGCGTCGTCGAAGATCTCCTGTACGGTCCCGGCGGCGCCCGGCAGGAACACCACGCCGGCCGTGCAGCGGGCCAGCAGCCCGTCCTCGCGGGTGGCGTTGGCGAAGTACTTGGCGATGTGCGCGGCGAAGGCGTTCGGCGGCTCGTGGCCGTAGAACCAGGTCGGGATGCCGACCGAGGCGCCGCCGTCCGGCCAGCGCTCGCGCACCTCGAACGCGGCGCGCGCCCAGTCGGTGACCGACGGCGTGAAGGAGGGCGCCTTGGCGAGGAGCGGCAGCGCCTCGTCCAGCATGGCGTCGTCGTAGGGGGCGGCCCAGGCCCCGAGGTTGGCCGCCTCCATCGCGCCGGGCCCGCCGCCGGTGGCCACGGTCAGCCCGGCGCGGGCCAGTTCCCGGCCCAGGCGCGCGGCGCCCGCGTACGCCTCGGTGCCGCGGGCCATGGCGTGGCCGCCCATCACCCCCACCACCGGGGCGCCGGCGAGGAGTTCGTCGAGCGCGTCGGAGACGGCGTCGTCGTGGACGGCGCGGAGCATGGAGGCGAAGACGTCGCCGTCCGCCTTCGTCCGCTGGAACCAGGCGTAGGCGCGGGCGTCCGGCGTCGCGTCGTAGCCCTCGTCGAGCGAGGCGTACAGGTCGCCGGGGGAGTACACGTGCGCGCGGTACGGGTCGAAGGGCAGGTCCGGCACCGGCGGGAAGACCAGCGCTCCGGCGGTGCGGACGGCGGTGGCCGCGGCGGTCTCCATCGGGCAGCCGAGGAAGACGGCGCCCGTGACGTCGACGGCGGCCAGGGCCTCGGTGCGGGCCGTCAGGTCGACGCCCTGTACGCGGTGGTGGGCGAGGGTGCCGCGCTCGGCGACCACCGCGTCGAACTCGGCGAGGGTCTCGATCTCCCGGTCGTGGGAGGCGTGAAACGGCTGGGCGGGTGACGTGTCCACCCGCCCATGCTAGGCAGCGTCCGCCGGCCGTCGGCCGGCGGTGTCCGTCAGCCCTCGACCGCCGCCGGGTCCATCCACACGACCTCCCAGGTGTGGCCGTCGAGGTCGTCGAAGGCCCGGCCGTACATGAAGCCGTGGTCCTGGGTCTCGCCGGTGGGCGAGCCGCCCGCCGCGATCGCCTTGTCGACCAGCTCGTCGACCTTCTCGCGGCTCTCGGCGCTCAGCGCGATGAGCACCTCGCTGGACTTCGTGGCGTCCACGATCTCCTTCTTCGTGAACTCGGCGTACTTCGGCCGCGCGAGCATCATGGCCACGATGGTGTCGCTGATCACGACCGAGGCCGTGTTCTCGTCGCTGAACTGGGGGTTGATCGTGTAGCCGAGCTCCGAGAAGAACTTCTTCGACGCGTCGATGTCGTTCACGGGCAGGTTCACGAAGATCATCTGCTGGTACATCCGGGTCTCTCCCCATCGGTGTGATGCCATCGGCGGCTTGCCGCGCCGTGCGGTGTCGTGCTGTTCGATGGATTGGACCGGGGGGCCGACCGGAACTCATCGGCCCGTCAGCGGATTTCCGAGATTTTTTTCTACGAGCCCGCCAGCGGCAGGGCCGCCAGCTCGGCGACGGCCAGGGTCAGCGGGCCGAAGAGGGCCCCCAGCGCCCCGGCACGCACGGCGGCGGCGCCGCGCAGCGTGCCCGCCGGTGCGCCGAGGCGCAGCAGCGCGGCCGTGGTGTCGGCGCGGGCGTGCTTGGCCTCCACGGCCGCCGTGAGCAAGGTGGCCACGGCGCAGCCCGCGACGAGGAGGGCGCCGAGGGTGCTGAGCGGGCCGAACGCCGATCCGCCGGGGCCGTCCGCGTCGTACACCGCCGCCGTCGCGTACGCCGCCGAGGCGACGGCGCAGACCACGCCGAGGGGACGGCCGATGCGGGCGGCCTCCTCCATCAGGACGCGGCCGGCCAGCAGGCGCAGCGCGCCGGGGCGGGCGGACTGCAGGAGGCGGCCGCACAGGTGGGTGAGGCCGGGGCCCATCAGGGCGAGGCCGAGAGCGGTGAGGGCCCAGCCGACGAGGAGGCCGGGAGCGGGGGCGCCCGGGGCGTCAGAGGCGGTGCGGGCGGCGTACGTCTCCACGGCGAGGCCCGCGGCCAGGAGGGTGATGCCCCAGGGGAGGGCGGCGAGGGGCGGGGTGCGGCCGGTGCCGGGGAGGGCGTCCGGCGTGGCCGTGGGGCCGGGGGCGCCGGGCGTCGCCTGGGGGGCGGCGGGGCCGTCCGCGAGCAGGGCCGGTGCGGCTCCGGCGCTGCCCGTGACGTGGACCGGCGCGGTGGCGGCGGTCCCCGCGGTGTGGGCCGGCGCGGTGGCGGCGGCCGCCGCGGAGGCCCCGGTGGGGGCCGGGCGAGGGGCGCGGCGGGGGTGAAGCGGCCGTAGCGGCCGTAGGCTCCGAAGGTCTCGCGGGCCGCCAGGCCGTAGGCGCCGAAGCGGCCGTACCGGCGGCCCGCGGCGGGACCGGCGGCGGGGGAGCGGCGAGGCTCGCGCGGACGCAGCAGCAGGGCCACCGCGGCCGACGCGGTCAGGGGGACCAGCGCCAGGAGGGTCAGGACCGCGGGGAGGGGGAGCGGCAGGCCGGGGGCGAGCGAGTCGGCGGCGGCCCCGTCGAAGGGCAGGCCGGTCGGATCGCCCCGCAGATGCAGGAAGACCAGCAGCGCCAGCAGCGAGCCCAGCGTGCACGCCAGGGCCGTGGTCGTCGCCGAGACGGCCATCAGCCGGCCCGGGCCGAGGCCGATGGCGGACAGGCCGGGCGGGGACGGGTGCCCGGGTCCGTGCGGGCCACGGCGACGGCGAGGTGGGCGGTCGCGGCGAGCGGGGCCGCGCACCAGGCGAGCCGGAGGGCCGACTCGCCCGGAGCCTGAGGGTGGCTCAGCGCGTGACCGAGGGCGTTCAGGAGCAGGAAGCCCGTGCCCGCCGAGGCCGCCGCGACCAGCAGGCGGCGCAGCTGGACGGCGAGCCGGGCGGCGCGGGTCAGGCGGAGAGCGAGCACGCGGCCCGGCCCTCCGTTCCGGCGGCCCCGGAGGCCGTCGTGGTCTCGGCGACCGGCGGCAGGTGCACGGTCTTCACCCGGCGGCCGTCCAGCAGCGACACGGTGCGGTCCGCGAGGGCCGCGGTCTGCGCGTCGTGCGTGGCGAGCACGACCGTGATGCCGTGCGAGCGCGCCGCCGTGGTGAGCGTGCGCAGCACCTGGGCGCGGTCGGCCCGGTGCAGGGGTGCCGTCGGCTCGTCGGCGAACAGGACGGCGGGCGTCACGGCGAGGGCGCGGGCGATGCAGACCCGCTGGCGTTCGGCCTGGCGGAGCTGGTGCGGGCGCTTGCGAGCGCCCTGGCCGATGTCGAGGCGGTCCAGCCACTCCAGCGCGGCCTTCTTGGCGTGGCGCCGGGGGTGCCCCGCAGCATCAGGGGGAGGGCGGCGTTCTCCCAGGCGTTGAGCTCCGGGACGAGCGCCGGTGCCGGATCGATCCAGCCGAAGCGGTCCCGGCGCAGCCGTTCGCGGCCGATCGGGCCCATGGTGTGCACCGGCACGCTGTTGAACCAGACCTCGCCGCTCTGCGGCCGCAGCAGGCCGGACAGGCAGCCGAGGAGCGCGGTCTTGCCGCTGCCCCGGGGTCCGCTCACGGCGAGGATCTCGCGCTCCCGGACGCCGAGCGAGACGCCCTGGAGCGCAGGGGAGCCGTCGTTGTGCTGGAAGTGCAGGGCGCGTGCCCAGAGCACGTCGTTGTCCGGCGGGGCCACCATGGGCGTACACCTCGGTTCTGATCCGTTGTTCCCTGGGTTCTGTCCCCTTCCGGGGAACGAAGGCAGGGCCGATCGGTCACAGGGCACGCTAGGCAGCGGGTGCCGGGAGGCCGGACAGCACGCGGCCCCGGGCCGCCGTTTCTCACTCGAACGGACGGCACCGGGCCGGTGGTGATCATCGGAAGGGATGATCGGGGCGGGGCCGGAGGAAGGTCAGAGCTTCGTCCAGGCCTCCGTCAGCGTCGCGCGCAGGATCTGCTCGATCTCGTCGAACGTCTCCTGGTTGGAGATCAGCGGCGGCGCGAGCTGGACGACCGGGTCGCCGCGGTCGTCGGCGCGGCAGTACAGGCCGTTGTCGAAGAGCGCCTTGGAGAGGAAGCCGTACAGGACGCGCTCGGTCTCCTCCTCGTCGAAGGACTCCTTGGTGTTCTTGTCCTTCACCAGCTCGATGCCGTAGAAGTAGCCGTTGCCGCGGACGTCGCCGACGATCGGCAGGTCGTGCAGCTTCTCCAGCGTGGAGCGGAAGGCCGCCTCGTTGTCCAGGACGTGCTGGTTGAGGTTCTCGCGCTCGAACAGGTCGAGGTTGGCGAGGGCCACGGCCGCCGAGACCGGGTGGCCGCCGAAGGTGTAGCCGTGCAGGAAGGTGTTGTCGCCCTTGTAGAACGGCTCGGCCAGGCGGTCGGAGATGATGCAGGCGCCGATCGGGGAGTAGCCCGAGGTCATGCCCTTGGCGCAGGTGATCATGTCCGGCACGTAGCCGAACTTGTCGCAGGCGAACGTGGTGCCCAGGCGGCCGAAGGCGCAGATGACCTCGTCCGAGACGAGCAGCACGTCGTACCGGTCGCAGATCTCGCGCACGCGCTGGAAGTAGCCGGGCGGCGGCGGGAAGCAGCCGCCGGCGTTCTGCACCGGCTCCAGGAAGACGGCCGCGACCGTGTCCGGGCCCTCGAAGAGGATCTGCTGCTCGATCTGGTCGGCGGCCCAGCGGCCGAAGGCCTCCGGGTCGTCGCCGAAGAGCGGCGCGCGGTAGATGTTGGTGTTCGGGACCTTGTGCGCGCCCGGCACCAGCGGCTCGAAGGGGGCCTTCAGGCCCGGCAGGCCGGTGATGGACAGGGCGCCCTGCGGGGTGCCGTGGTAGGCGACCGCGCGGGAGATCACCTTGTGCTTGGTGGGCTTGCCGGTCAGCTTGAAGTACTGCTTGGCCAGCTTCCAGGCGGTCTCCACCGCCTCGCCGCCGCCGGTGGTGAAGAAGACCTTGTTCAGGTCGCCGGGGCCTCGTTCGCCAGGCGCTCGGCGAGCTCGACGGCCTTGGGGTGGGCGTAGGACCAGATCGGGAAGAAGGCGAGCTCCTGCGCCTGCTTCAGCGCGGTCTCGGCCAGCTCGGTGCGGCCGTGGCCCGCCTGGACCACGAACAGGCCGGCGAGACCGTCGAGGTAGCGCTTGCCCTTGTCGTCGTAGATGTAGGTGCCCTCACCCCGGACGATGGTGGGGACGGGGGAGTTCTCGTACGAGGACATGCGGGTGAAGTGCATCCACAGGTGGTCGTACGCGGACTTGCTGAGGTCCTTCTGGCTGGCGGTACTCACGGTTATCGAGTTCCCCACATGTAGGTCTGCTTCTTGAGCTTGAGGTAGACGAAGCTCTCGGTGGAGCGCACTCCGGGGACGGCCCGGATGCGTTTGTTGATGACGTCCAGGAGGTGGTCGTCGTCCTCGCAGACGATCTCCACCATCAGGTCGAAGGAGCCTGCGGTCATCACCACGTACTCGCATTCGGACATGGCGGTCAGTGCGTCGGCCACGGACTCCACGTCGCCCTCGACGTTGATCCCGACCATCGCCTGCCGGCGGAAGCCCACGGTGAGCGGGTCCGTGACGGCGACGATCTGCATCACGCCCTGGTCGAGCAGCTTCTGGACGCGCTGGCGCACGGCCGCCTCGGAGAGGCCGACGGCCTTGCCGATCGCGGCGTACGGCCGGCGGCCGTCCTCCTGGAGCTGCTCGATGATGGCGAGGGAGACGGCGTCCAGCTGGGGACTGCTGCCGTTCCTGGACTCGCGGGAGTCCCTGGGGTCTGCGCTTCGACTGGCCACGACTTCACTGTGCACGACGTCTCGACAGTTTCGCAAGCCCAGATCGATGAAATCCGTTGTCTGAGTCGCCGAACCCTGCGGATTTCGCAATCAACAGGCGACCGGGGGTGTTGAAAACGTCGGGTCTCCGATTAGGGTGGGTGTCTCAGTGATTGGACACCCGAACTTGGAGGGCCGGCAGTGAGCACCGAGCTGCGTCGTCTGCGCAACTACATCGACGGTGAGTTCCGGGACGCCGCCGACGGACGGACCACCGAGGTGGTCAACCCCGCCACGGGCGAGGCGTACGCGACCGCGCCCCTGTCCGGGCAGGCGGACATCGACGCCGCCATGGCGGCCGCCGCCGCGGCCTTCCCGGCCTGGCGCGACACCACCCCGGCCGAGCGGCAGAAGGCCCTGCTCAAGATCGCGGACGCGTTCGAGGAGCGCGCCGAGGAGCTGATCGCGGCCGAGGTGGAGAACACGGGCAAGCCCATCGGGCTCACCCGCACCGAGGAGATCCGCCGATGGTCGACCAGATCCGCTTCTTCGCGGTGCGGCCCGGATGCTGGAGGGCCGGAGCGCCGGCGAGTACATGGAGGGCCTGACCTCCATGATCCGCCGTGAGCCGATCGGCGTCTGCGCGCAGGTCGCGCCGTGGAACTACCCGATGATGATGGCCGTGTGGAAGTTCGCCCCGGCGCTGGCCGCGGGCAACACGGTCGTGCTGAAGCCGTCCGACACGACCCCGCCTCCACGGTCCTCATGGCCGAGATCATCGGCTCGATCGTGCCCAAGGGCGTCTTCAACGTCGTCTGCGGCGACCGCGACACCGGCCGCCTCATGGTCGAGCACCCCACCCCGGCGATGGCCTCCATCACCGGCTCCGTGCGGGCCGGCATGGCGGTCGCCGAGTCCGCGTCGAAGGACCTCAAGCGGGTCCACCTCGAGCTGGGCGGCAAGGCCCCCGTCGTGGTCTTCGAGGACACCGACATCGACAAGGCCGTCGCGGGCATCTCCGAGGCGGGCTTCTTCAACGCCGGCCAGGACTGCACCGCGGCCACCCGCGTGCTCGTCCACGAGTCGATCCACGACGAGTTCGTCTCCGCCCTCGCCAAGGCCGCGTCCGGGATCAAGACCGGCCAGCCGGACGACGAGGACGTGCTGTACGGCCCGCTGAACAACCCCAACCAGCTCAAGCAGGTCGCCGGCTTCATCGAGCGGCTGCCCGCCCACGCCAAGGTCGAGGCCGGCGGCCACCGGGTCGGCGACAAGGGCTACTTCTACGCGCCGACCGTCGTCTCGGGCCTGAAGCAGGACGACGAGATCATCCAGAACGAGGTATTCGGCCCGGTCATCACCGTCCAGTCCTTCCGGGACGAGGACCAGGCCGTGGAGTGGGCCAACGGCGTCGACTACGCGCTGGCCTCCTCGGTGTGGACCAAGGACCACGGCCGGGCCATGCGGATGTCCAAGAAGCTCGACTTCGGCTGCGTGTGGATCAACACCCACATCCGCTGGTCGCCGAGATGCCGCACGGCGGCTTCAAGAAGTCCGGCTACGGCAAGGACCTGTCGGCGTACGGCTTCGACGACTACACGCGGATCAAGCACGTCATGACCTCGCTGGAGAGCTGACGGGCGGTCCGCCCCGCCTCGCCGAGGGGCGCGGGGAACGGTGGGCCGGCCGCGGTGCGCCGCGGCCGGCCGCGCCGGTTCCCGCGCCCTTTCGGCGTCGGCCCCACCTCGTAGCGGCGTCGTACCTCCCGGCGCCGGCCTCGTCCGCCCCGGCATCGACAAGGTGTCGCCGCCGGGCGGATCCGTTCGACGGGGCGTCAATTGTGCGCTGTCGCACGGCGGCGGCATGCTGCGGCCATGCCGCCGACATCGAAGAACCCCCGCTGTCCCGCCGGAAACTGCTGCGCGCCCTCGGCGCGGGGCGGCGCTCGGCGGCCTGGCCGGCTGCGGCGTGCCCGCCGCGTACGTGCCGGCCGGTGAGCGCGCCGCCGCCGATCTGTCCGCCACCGAGCACCGGCTGACCTGGGCGAACTGGCCGCTGTACATCGACACCGACGAGGCGGACCCGGGCCGGCGGCCCACCCTGGAGGCGTTCGAGCAGCGCACGGGCCTGACCGTCGACTACGTCGAGGAGATCAACGACAACGACGAGTTCTTCGGCAAGATCAGCCCGGCCCTGATGAACCACCAGCCCACCGGCCGCGACCTCGTCGTCATCAGCGACTGGATGTGCGGGCGGTTCGTCCGGCTCGGCTGGGTCCAGGAGATGGACCGCTCCCGCCAGCCGAACGTCGCCGCACACCTGGACCCGCTGCTGCGTTCCCCGCCTTCGACCCCGGCCGCAGGTTCACCGTGCCGTGGCAGTCGGGCATCACCGGCATCGCGTACAACCGCCGCCGCCTCGGCCGGGAGATCCGCCACGTCTCCGATCTGTGGGCGAAGGACCTCAAGGGCAGGGTGACCCTGCTGTCCGGGATGGACGAGGCCTTCGCGCTGCTGATGCTGGGCAACGGCGTGGACATCACCCGCTGGACGGCGGACGACTTCCACACCGTCTGCGACCAGGTGGAGAAGCAGGTGGCGGCCGGCCAGATCCGCCGCTTCACCGGCAACGACTACATCAAGGACCTCTCCAGCGGCGACGTGCTGGCCTGCCAGGCCTACTCCGGTGACGTGATCCAGCTCCAGGCCGACGACCCCGACATCGAGTTCGTCGTGCCGGAGGAGGGCGCCGAGCTGTGGTCCGAGTCGCTGATGATCCCGAACCTGGCCCGCCACAAGACCAACGCCGAGCGGCTGATCGACCACTACTACCGGCCCGAGGTCGCCGCCGAGCTGGCCGCCTGGGTGAACTACGTCTGCCCCGTCCCCGCCGCCCAGGACGTGCTGGCCTCGGCCGGCGACGAGGAGACCGCCGCCCTGGCCGAGGACCCGCTGATCTTCCCGGACGCGGCGATGCGCGAGCGCCTGTCGATCGCCAAGGACGTCGAAGCGGGCGAGCGCGCACAGTTCGCGAAACGCTGGAACGGGATCGTCGGGCTGTAGCGGACCGGCCGCCGGGGGCGGCCCCGCTCAGCGCGGCGGCGGTGCGGCCGCCGCGCGGACCGCGCACAGGACGTCCACCCGGTTGGTGGTGATCGAGTCGACGCCCGCCGCCAGCAGCCGGCGCATGGAACGGCGGGTGTCCGGCGTCCAGGCGGACAGCAGACAGCCGTCGCGGTGCACCCGGTCGGCCAGGGCCCGGTCCACCAGCCCGAAGCGGTAGTTGAGCCAGCGCGGACGCACCGCCGCCAGCAGCGCGGGCCGGGGCGGGGCGAGGGTGGTCCAGGTCAGCGCGATCTCGGCCGCCGGGTCGGCGGCGCGCACGGCGAGCATGGCGGCCGCGCCCGCGCAGTAGTACACGCGGTCGGCGGCACCGCCGGCGTGGACCACGTCCACCACCCGGCGGGCCGCCCGCACGTCGGGCGCGCCGGGCAGGTCGATCATCACCCGGCTGCCCTCGGTCGCGGCCAGCGCCTCCGCGAGCGTGGGCACCCGGCCGGCGGTCAGGCCGCGCACCTCCTGCGCCGACAGTGACAGCAGCGGACGGTCCAGCTCCCACAGGCGCTTGAGCGTCTCGTCGTGCAGCAGCACGGGCACGCCGTCGCGGGTGAGGCGGACGTCGATCTCCACGGCGTCCGCGCCGCGGCGCAGCGCCGACCGCAGCGAGTCGAGCGTGTTCTCGCGGAAGCGGTAGGGGTCGCCGCGGTGGGCCACGGCGGTCACCCGGTGCGGCGCGCTCATGAGGCGGACGGCCAGGCCGCGGTGTAGGCGTCGATCTCGTCCTTGATCCGGGCCTTGCCGCCGGGTCCAGGAAGGACGCCTCGACCGCGTTCTTCGCCAGACCGGCGAGCCCGTGCTCGTCGAGGTCCAGCAGCCGGGCGGCGACCGCGTACTCGTTGTTCAGGTCGGTGCCGAACATCGGCGGGTCGTCGGAGTTGATCGTCACCAGGACCCCGGCCCGCACGAACTCCTCGACCGGGTGCTCGTCCAGGGTGGCCACCGCGCGGGTGGCGATGTTGGAGGTGGGGCACACCTCCAGCGGGATCCGCCGCTCGGCCAGGTGCTCCAGGAGTCTCGGGTCCCGCGCGGAGCTGGTGCCGTGACCGATGCGCTCGGCCCGCAGATGGGTCAGCGCGTCCCACACGGTCTCCGGGCCGGTGGTCTCGCCGGCGTGCGGCACCGAGTGCAGCCCGGCGGCGATCGCCCGGTCGAAGTACGGCTTGAACTGCGGCCGGGGCACGCCGATCTCGGGGCCGCCGAGCCCGAAGGAGACCAGGCCCTCGGGGCGCAGCCGGTCGTCGGTGGCCAGTCGCGTGGTCTCCTCGGCGGACTCGAGGCCGGCCTCGCCGGGGATGTCGAAGCACCAGCGCAGCACGGTCCCGAACTCGGCCTCGGCCGCCTTGCGGGCGTCCTCGATCGCGTCCATGAAGGCCCGCTCGTCGATGCCGCGCCGGGTGGAGGAGAACGGGGTGATGGTCAGCTCGGCGTACCGCACCTGCTGGCGGGCCATGTCCCGGGCCACCTCGTACGTCAGCAGCCGGACGTCCTCCGGGGTGCGGATCAGGTCCACCACGGACAGGTACACCTCGATGAAGTGCGCGAAGTCCGTGAACGTGAAGTAGTCGGCGAGGGCCTCGGGGTCGGCGGGGACCCTGGAGTCGGGGTGGCGGGCGGCGAGTTCGGCGACGATCCGGGGGAGGCGGAGCCGACGTGGTGGACGTGCAGTTCGGCCTTGGGCAGTCCGGCGACGAACGCGCGCAGGTCGCGCGGGACGTCGGGTTCGACGAGGTGCTCGGTCAAGGTTCCTCCCCAAGAACGGCGTCCGCGGGCCGGCGGCGCGGCGAGCGGGACGCGGGTGATCGGCTGATCGATGGGCCGGGATCATCGTAGGCCGGTCTCACGCCGCGGGGGCGGGGGCCGTAGCATGGCGGGCACGATCGACCCAGGGGGACGCGACATGACGGACGCACACCAGCCGGACCGGGACGCCGCCGGCGGTCAGGATCCTTGGGCGCCGCCGGAGAGCAGGCCGTCGCTGGACAAGGACCGCGACGCCGCCACCGGCCGCCCGCCCGCCGCGGGCGGGCCGCCCGGACAGCAGCCGCCGTCCGTGCACGACCAGGCCACGGTCACCTCGATGCCGGCGGCCGGATACCCGCCGCCGCCCGCCGCTTCCGCCACCCCGCCCGGCGGGACCGCCCCGCAGGCGGACCCGTTCGCCGCCCCCGGGGCCGCGGTGCCGCCCCCGCCGGTCGCGCCCGGCGGCCCGGCCCCGCACGGCGGCTCCACCGGATCCGGGTACGGCTACCCCGGCTATCCGCAGAGCTACGGCTGGCCCGGCGGGCCGATGGGACCCCAGCCGCAGAACGGCATGGGCATCGCCGCGATGGTGCTCGGCATCCTCGCCTGCTGCCTGTTCTGCTTCTACGGCGTGGTCTCCGTGGTGCTCGGCATCCTCGCGATCGTCTTCGGCGTCAAGGGGCGCCGCAGGGCCGAGCGCGGTGAGGCCACCAACCACGGCCAGGCGCAGGCCGGTCTCGTGATGGGCGTCATCGGACTGGTCCTCGGCATCGCCGTGCTCGTCCTGCTCGCCGTCGGGATCACCGCGGCCATCAACAGCGACTCGGACAGCTACGACGACCCCTACTACGGCGCCGGCGCCCCGGCCGCGGTCTCCGTGGCGGCGAACCGCTGAACTCCCTTGCGCCTGGGGACTACGATGCCCAGGTTGTCAACGAGGGGAGCAGTCATGTCGCACGCCAATCCCGGCCCCGGCGGGTACGGACCGCCGTCGGAGCCGCCGGCCGGCGGATACGGGCAGCCGCAGTCCACGCCGGGCTACGGCTACCCGGGCGCCGGGCAGTCCTACCCGGCCGTCCCGCCCGCCGCGCCGTCCTACCCCGCCGTCCCGGCCCCCGGGTACCCCAGGCGCCCGGCTACGGCATGCCGATGCAGCCGAGCAACGGCATGGGGACGACGGGTCTGGTGCTCGGCATCATCGGCGTGGTGTGCAGCCTGACGTTCTTCCTGTGGTTCTTCGGCGTCATCCTGGGGATCCTCGGCATCATCTTCGGCGCGGTCGGCCGCGGGAAGGCCAACCGGGCGAGGCCACCAACAAGGGTGCCGCGACGGCCGGGCTGGTCTGCGGGATCATCGCCACGGTCGTCCTGCCGCTGCTGGGCATCCTGCTCTTCGCGAGCCTCATGGGCGCCGCCGGCGCCGCCTGAGCCCGCCGCCGCGGCGGAACGGGACGACGCTTCACCGGAGGGGACCTGCCGTCGGGCCGGTCCCCTCCGTCGTTCCGCAGGGGGTGTCTCGCCGATCATGCCGGGCTCGCGGCCCGGTCCCTGTGTCGTCCGGCGGCCCCGCCGTTCCGGCGCCCCCGCCCGTCCCCCTGCGGTGTCCCGTGCCGTTCAGTCCCCGGTGCGCAGGCGCTCGCGTGCCGCCATCAGCGCGAACCCCAGCAGATTGGGCCCGCGCCAGCGCTCCGGGTCCGCCGCCGCCTCGTCGCCGGCGGCCAGGCCGATGCCCCACACCCGGTCCACCGGACTCGCCTCCACCAGCACCCGGTCGCCGGTGTCCAGCAGGAACCGCCGCAGCGCGGGGTCCGAGGCGAACTTGTGGACGCTGCCCTCGACGACGATCCCGAACCGCTCCCGCGCCCACCGCTCCTCGTCGAAGCCGCGCACCAGGCGCCCCGCCTTCTTGGCCTCGGCCGGATGAGCGGCGGCCAGCACCCGCCGTTCGGCGTCGGCGTCCGCGAACAGCCGTGCCTTGGCCGCCATCATCCAGTGCTCGGCGGTCGCGTACTCCACGCCGTCGACCGTGAACGGGGACGGCCACCACTGGCTCAGACAGCCGGGCCCGAGCCGGCCGTCCGGACGCGGCCGGTGTCCCCAGAAGTACAGGTACTTGATCCTGGCCCCGGCCCGGACCCGCTCCAGCAGGGCTTCCCGGCTGTCGGGGACCCCCGTGATCTCTTCCATGCACGCGAGTCTGGCACGCACCACGGACACCGTGTCCGGGCTTTTCCGCGGCGACTCGACATCTGGTCGACAGATTCCGTCGCGTAACCAAATGGCAACAACGGAATCACTTGTTGGCGGTCGGCTGCTCTGTCAGGATCGGCACCCACATCGAGTCTGAGCCACGCCGGCCCCGCCATGGGGACACCGAGGAGAGCCGACATGCACAACCCGGGCAACGACACCCCGGACCGCTTCCCGGCCCAGGACCGCTTCGCGGACGGGGCCCAGTTCATCGCCGGTCGCCTCACCCGGGGCACCTCCGGCCGCACCCACGCCGTCGTCGACCCCGCCACGGGCACGGAGGTCCTCACCTACGAACTGGCCGGCACCGACGACGTCGACGCCGCCGTGGCCGCCGCCCGTGCCGCCTTCCCCGGCTGGGCGGGCGCGACTCCCGGCGAGCGTTCCGACGCCCTGCACCGGTTCGCCGCCGTCCTCGCCGACCGGGCGGAGGACCTGGCCCACGCCGAGTCCCTCCAGTGCGGCAAGCCGCTGAAGCTGACCCGCGAGTTCGACGTGCCCGGCACGGTCGACAACGCCGCCTTCTTCGCGGGCGCCGCCCGGCACCTGCAGGGCCAGTCGGCCGGCGAGTACTCCGGCGACCACACCTCGTACGTGCGCCGCGAGCCCATCGGCGTCGTCGGGTCCATCGCCCCTGGAACTACCCGCTCCAGATGGCCGCCTGGAAGATCCTCCCGGCGATCGCCGCGGGCAACACCATCGTGCTCAAGCCCGCCGAGCTGACCCCGCTGACCTCCCTGATGTTCGCCCAGGCCGCCGCGGAGGCCGGCATCCCCGACGGGGTGATCAACATCGTCACCGGCACCGGACGCGAGGCCGGCGAGCACCTGGTCGGCCACCCCGACGTGGCGATGACCTCCTTCACCGGCTCCACCGCGGTCGGCAAGCGCGTCGCCGAGGTGGCCACCGCCACCGTCAAGCGCATCCACCTCGAACTGGGCGGCAAGGCCCCCTTCGTGGTCTTCGACGACGCCGACCTGGAGGCCGCCGCCCACGGCGCGGTCGCCGGCGCCCTGATCAACACCGGCCAGGACTGCACGGCCGCCACGCGCGCGTACGTGCAACGGCCGCTGTACGAGGCGTTCGTGGAGCGGACGGCCGCCCTGATGGAGACCGTCCGGCTCGGCGACCCGTTCGCGCCCGGCACCGACCTCGGCCCGCTGGTCAGCCACGCCCAGCGGGACCGCGTCGCCGGTTTCGTCGACCGGGCGCGCTCCTACGCGCGCGTGGTGACCGGCGGCGAGGCGCCGGGGGGAGACCTGAAGAGCGGCGCCTACTACCGGCCGACCCTCATCGCCGGCGCCGCCCAGGACAGCGAGGTCGTGCAGTCCGAGATCTTCGGGCCGGTCCTGGTCGTGCTGCCGTTCGACGGCGACGACGAGGGCATCCGGCTGGCCAACGACACCCCGTACGGGCTCGCCGCCTCCGCCTGGAGCCGGGACGTCTACCGGGCGAACCGCGCCACCCGCGAGATCAAGGCGGGCTGCGTGTGGGTCAACGACCACATCCCGATCATCAGCGAGATGCCCCACGGCGGGTACAAGGCGTCCGGCTTCGGCAAGGACATGTCCGCGTACTCGTTCGAGGAGTACACGCAGATCAAGCACGTCATGTTCGACAACACGGCGGTCGCTGCCAAGGACTGGCACCGCACCGTCTTCGGGACCGGTAGCCCACCGGTCGTACGGGGACCGGCCGTCCGCCCGTCGTACGGGACCGGCGGTCCCCCGGTCACACACGGGGATCGACACTCCACCAGTCAGCACCCACGGCAGGCCGCCGACCACGGCCGACTCCTCCGAAAGGGCACCACGCGCATGGAGCACTACGAGCCCGACCGCCTCTCCCCGGCCCAGGTGGCGGCCATGCGGCGCAGCTTCCGCAACGGGCGGGCCGCCCTGACCCGGCGTTCGCTGCTGCGCGCCTCCGCGTTCGGCGGGCTGGCGGTCGGCGGCCTCGGGTCGCTGAGCGCCTGCGGCATCCCCGCCGCCGGCACCAGCGCGGGAACCACGTCCGAGGACCACTCGGACAAGGAGAAGAGGGTCGACTTCTCCAACTGGACCGAGTACATGGACGTCGACGACAGCGGCAAACGGCACCCCACGCTGGAGGCGTTCACGAAGCGGACCGGCATCCGGGTCGACTACACCGAGGACATCAACGACAACAACGAGTTCTTCGGCAAGATCAAGCCGCAGCTCGCCGCCGGACAGGACACCGGACGGGACCTGATCGTCCTCACCGACTGGCTGGCCGGCCGGCTGATCCGCCTCGGCTGGGTCCAGAAGCTGGACCCGGCCAACCTGCCGCACGCCTACGCCAACCTCTCGCCCCAGTTCCGCAGCCCCGACTGGGACCCGGGCCGCGCCCACTCCTACCCCTGGCAGGGCATCTCCACGGTCATCGCCTACAACAAGAAGGCGCTCGACGGCGTCGAGGTGACGTCGCTGTCCGACCTGCTGGACAACCCGAAACTCAAGGGCCGCGTCGGCCTGCTGACCGAGATGCGCGACACCGTCGGCATGACGCTGCTCGACATGGGCAAGGACCCGGGGCGCTTCACCGACGACGACTACGACGCCGCGATCGCCCGGCTGCAGAAGGCCGTCGACAGCGGCCAGGTCCGCCGCTTCACCGGCAACGACTACACGTCCGACCTGACCAAGGGCGACTTCGCGGCCTGCCTCGCCTGGGCCGGCGACGTGGTCCAGCTCCAGGCGGACAACCCGGACGTGGCCTTCCTCATCCCCGACAGCGGCTACATCACGTCCACCGACAACCTGCTGGTCCCGAACAAGGCCCGGCACAAGACCAACGCCGAACGGCTCATCGACTACTACTACGAGCCGAAGGCCGCCGCCGAGCTCGCCGCCTACATCAACTACGTCTGTCCCGTGGACGGCGTGAAAGCGGAGCTTGCGAAGATCGACGAGGACGCGGCGGAGAACCCGCTGATCATCCCCGACAAGGCCATGCAGGCCAAGTCCCGTGCCTTCCGCTCGCTCAGCTCGAAGGAAGAGACGGCCTATGAAGAGAAGTTCGCGAAGCTCACAGGGGCGTGACCACATGACGAACGACAACAGCGGCGACGTCCGCCTCTCCGGCATCAGCAAGACCTACGGTTCCTTCACCGCCGTGCACCCGCTGGACCTCACCGTGCCGCAGGGTTCCTTCTTCGCCCTGCTCGGCGCCTCCGGCTGCGGCAAGACCACCACCCTGCGCATGATCGCCGGCCTGGAGGAGCCCAGCACGGGCACCGTCCACCTCGGCGACCAGGACGTCACCCACCTGCCGCCGTACAAGCGCCCGGTGAACACCGTCTTCCAGTCCTACGCCCTCTTCCCGCACCTCGACATCTTCGAGAACGTCGCCTTCGGCCTGCGCCGACGCGGCATCAAGAGCGTGAAGAAGCAGGTCGAGGAGATGCTCGACCTGGTCCAGCTGGGCGAGCAGGCCCGCAAGAAACCGCACCAGCTCTCCGGCGGCCAGCAGCAGCGCGTCGCGGTCGCCCGCGCGCTCATCAACCACCCCAAGGTGCTGCTCCTGGACGAGCCGCTCGGCGCCCTCGACCTCAAACTGCGCCGCCAGATGCAGCTGGAGCTCAAGCGCATCCAGACCGAGGTCGGCATCACGTTCGTCCACGTCACGCACGACCAGGAGGAGGCCATGACGATGGCCGACCGCGTCGCCGTGATGAACGGGGGCCGGGTGGAGCAGCTCGGCGCGCCCACCGACCTCTACGAGAACCCGCGCACCACCTTCGTCGCCAACTTCCTCGGCACCTCGAACTTCATCGAGGCCGAGATCGTCGGCACCGGCGGCGGCGAGATCGTCCTCGAGGCGGGCGGCGGCAAGCTGGTCCTGCCGAAGGAGCGGTGCGGCGCGGCCACGACGCCCGGCGGCAAGGTGCTGGTCGGGGTCCGCCCGGAGAAGATCTCCCTGACGCACGCCGACGACGCCGGGGAGATACCCGAGGGCCGCAACCGCATCACCGGCACGATCGCCGACGCCAGCTTCATCGGCGTCTCCACGCAGTACGTCGTCGACAGCCCCGTCTGCCGGGAGTTCGCCGTCTACGTCCAGAACGTCGACCGCGACCCGCGCCTCGTGCCCGGTGCCGAGGTCGTCCTGCACTGGAGCCCGGCCCACACCTTCGGCCTGGACGCCGCGCAGGACGCCGAGGCGGGCGTGGAGGAGGCCGCCTGATGACGACGACGCTCACCGAGGCGCCGCCGCCTCTCGGCCCGGCCGCACCCGAGAAGAAGCCACCGCGCAGACGCGGCCGCCTCACGCCGTACTGGCTGCTGCTGCCCGGCATCCTGTGGCTGGTCGTCTTCTTCGCCCTGCCGATGATCTACCAGGCCTCCACGTCCGTGCAGACGGGCTCCCTGGAGGAGGGCTACAGGGTCACCTGGCACTTCGCCACCTACTGGGACGCCCTGAGCGAGTACTGGCCGCAGTTCCTGCGCTCGGTCGCCTACGCGGCGAGCGCGACCGTGCTGTGCCTGCTGCTCGGCTATCCGCTGGCCTACCTGATCGCGTTCCGGGCGGGCCGCTGGCGCAACCTGATCATGATCCTGGTGATCGCGCCGTTCTTCACCAGCTTCCTCATCCGCACGCTGGCCTGGAAGACGATCCTCGCCGACGACAGCCCGCTCGTGCACGCCCTCAACGCGCTGCACGTGCTCGACGTGACCAGCTGGCTCGGCTGGACCTCCGGCGACCGGGTGCTGGCCACTCCGCTGGCGGTCGTGTGCGGTCTGACGTACAACTTCCTGCCGTTCATGATCCTGCCGCTGTACACCTCGCTGGAGCGCATCGACCCGCGGCTGCACGAGGCCGCCGGCGACCTGTACGCCAAGCCGCTCACCACCTTCCGCAGGGTCACCTTCCCGCTGTCGATGCCCGGCGTCGTCTCCGGCACGCTGCTGACCTTCATCCCGGCCACCGGCGACTACGTCAACAGTTCGCTGCTCGGCTCCACCGACACCGTCATGGTCGGCAACGTCATCCAGTCGCAGTTCCTGCGGGTGCTGGACTATCCGACGGCGGCGGCCCTGTCGTTCATCCTCATGGCCGCGATTCTCGCCATGGTCACCGTCTACATCCGCAAGTCCGGCACGGAGGATCTGGTTTAAATGGCCTTCGTCAACTGGCTCAAGCGCAATCTGGTCGTCATCGCCGGACTGCTGACGCTCGCATATCTCCTCCTGCCGAACATCATCGTGACGGTGTTCTCCTTCAACCAGCCGAAGGGGCGCTTCAACTACGAATGGCAGGAGTTCTCCACGCACGCCTGGAAGGACCCGTGCGGGGTCGCCGACCTGTGCGGCTCGCTGTCGCTCAGCCTCCAGATCGCGTTCTGGGCGACGCTGGGCGCCACCGCCCTCGGCACGATGATCGCCTTCGCGCTGGTCCGCTACCGGTTCCGGGCGCGCGGCGCGATCAACTCGCTGATCTTCCTGCCGATGGCGATGCCCGAGGTGGTGATGGCCGCCTCGCTGCTCACCCTGTTCCTCAACATGGGCGCCCAGCTGGGCTTCTGGACGGTCCTGATCGCGCACATCATGTTCTGCCTCAGCTTCGTCGTGACGGCCGTCAAGGCGCGCGTGATGTCCATGGACCCGCGTCTGGAGCAGGCGGCGCAGGACCTGTACGCCGGCCCGTTCCAGACCTTTTTCCGGGTCACCCTGCCGATCGCCGCGCCCGGTATCGCCGCGGGCGCGCTGCTCGCCTTCGCGCTCTCCTTCGACGATTTCATCATCACCAATTTCAACGCGGGCTCGACCGTCACCTTCCCCATGTTCGTCTGGGGATCGGCCCAGCGTGGCACGCCCGTTCAGATCAACGTCATCGGTACGGCCATGTTCGTCGTCGCCGTACTGTTCGTCCTGGCTTCCATGGCTGTCGGCAACCGCCGAAAGCGCCGCACGGCGTAATGCCCTGAGCAATGCACCCGTAGGGAGTTGAAATCATGGCCCCGAGCGCCATGAGCCGCCACAACGACTGGACGACATCCCTCTCCGAGGCCCAGCCGGTCCCGTACTGGCTGGACGACCCCGGCCGCCCCCGCCCCGAGCCCGCCCTCACCGGCGCCGAGACCTGCGACCTGCTGGTCGTCGGCGGCGGCTACAGCGGGCTGTGGACGGCGCTGATCGCCAAGGAGCGCGACCCGGACCGGGACGTCGTCCTGGTGGAGGGCCGCGAGGCGGGCTGGGCCGCCTCCGGCCGCAACGGCGGGTTCTGCGCCGCCTCCCTCACCCACGGCCTGGCCAACGGACTCACCCGCTGGCCCGGCGAGATCCGCAGACTGGAGGAGCTGGGCGCCCGCAACCTCGACGCGATCGAGGACGCGGTCGCCCGCCACTCCATCGACTGCGACTTCGAGCGCACCGGCGAGATCGACGTCGCGACGGAGCCGTACCAGGCCCGGGAACTGAAGGACTGGTACGAGGAGATCAAGGGCAAGGGCCTCGCCGACGGCATCGAGTACCTCGACGCCGACGCGGTCCGCGAGCAGGTCGACTCGCCCACCTTCCGGGCCGGCCTGTACGACCGCCGGGGCGTGGCCATGCTCAACCCGGCCAGGCTCGCCTGGGGACTGAAGCGGGCCTGCCTCGACCTCGGCGTCCGCGTCTACGAGCACACTCCCGCGCTCACCCTCAGGCCGTACGGCGCCGGGATGGCCGTACGCACCCCCTACGGCTCGGTCCGCGCCCGCGCGGTCGCGCTCGGCACCAACGTCTTCCCGAACCTGGTCCGGCGGGTCCGCTCCTACACGGTCCCGGTCTACGACTACGCCCTGATGACCGAGCCGCTCAGCGCCGGGCAGCTCGCGTCGATCGGCTGGAAGAACCGCCAGGGGCTCGGGGACAGCGCCAACCAGTTCCACTACTTCCGGCTGTCCGCCGACAACCGCATCCTGTGGGGCGGCTACGACGCGGTCTACCCGTACGGCGGCCGGGTGCGCGCCGAGTACGACGACCGGCCCGAGACCTACGCCAAGCTCGCCGGGCACTTCTTCACCTGCTTCCCGCAACTGGAGGGCGTCCGCTTCACGCACGCGTGGGGCGGCGCCATCGACACCTGCTCGCGCTTCTCGGCGTTCTTCGGCACCGCCCACCGGGGCCGGGTCGCCTACGCCGCCGGGTACACCGGCCTCGGCGTCGGGGCGACCCGGTTCGGTGCCGAGGTGATGCTCGACCTGCTGGCGGGGAGCGGACCGAGCGCACCGAACTGGAGATGGTGCGCAGGAAGCCGCTGCCGTTCCCGCCCGAGCCGTTCGCCTGGACCGGCATCGCGCTGACCAAGTGGTCGCTGGCCCGCGCCGACGCGCACGGCGGCCGGCGGAACCTGTGGCTGAAGGCCATGGACCGGCTCGGGCTGGGCTTCGACAGCTGAACCGCACCGGACCGGTGTGACCCGGATCACTCCAAAGGGGTCCGGCGACCGGCGTAATGCCCGCCGCGGACCTCCCTCTCCCTCGTGGGCGCGATCCCGCGTCCACGGAGGAAAGGGAGGTCTCCTCATGCCTGGGGCGAAGACGGCAGCCGAATGGCTCGCATCCGCCGCACCCGACCCCGAGGCCTGTCTGCGGGAGTGGGAGCTGAACCCCCTGGGGTCGCCCTGCTGCCCGCCGGCACGGCCTGGGACGTGCTCATCCTGCCGAGCCGGCTCGGCTACCCCACCTTGGACGTCCTCACCCGCGTCCTGGACCGGCCCGGCCCGGTGCTCGTCGACTTCGGCGACGAGCGCACGGGGTTCTTCGTGCCGCCGGGCACCGCCGCCCGCTGGCTGGGCACCGGCATCCGCACGGCGGGACGCGGCACCTGGATCGTCGTGCCCTACCCCGGGCGGCTGGCCTCCGGCGGCATCCGCTGGCTGGTCCCGCCGGACGGCGCCGGCACCCTCACCGACCCGTCGCTGCTGGAACTCGCGATGCACGAGGCGGCGGCGGAGCGCGCCGGGGACGAGGACGGCTGACGGGCCGCGCGAGGCCCTGCCACGGCACGCCCGCGCTCAGGGCCCCGGCCCGCCCACACGCCCGGCGGCAGCCCGGAGCCCGGTCAGCAGCAGCACGCCCAGGCACCAGCTCGCCACCACGTCCAGGGGCCAGTGGTAGCCCCGCCGCACCAGACCGAAGGACACGGCGAGCACGAGAACGGCGCAGCCCGCGACGGCGAGGCGGCGGCCGGCCGCGGACCGCAGCAGGGGCAGGAGGAAGAGGGTGGCCGTGCCGTACGCGACGACGGCCGTGGCGGTGTGGCCGGACGGGTAGTAGCCGGTGGCCGGGGCACGACCGGGGTTCCCGGCCGGTCGGTCAGCTCCTTCAGTGGCACGACCAGGGCGGGCACCAGCGCCATCAGCACCGCCCCCGCGGCCGCCGGCCACCACCAGCGCTCCGCTCCGGCCGCCCGGCCGCGCCACACCACGTAGGCGAGGACGAGGGCGAGGACGGGCACCGCGACCTCGACGTTGCCCAGGTCGGCGAGGAGTTCGGCGTCCCGCCCGGGTGGACCAGCGCCCTGCTCAGCCACTCGTCCAGGCGCACCAGCGGCCCGTCCGCGACGACCTGCCAGGTGATGAGCGCGAACAGGAGGGCCGGCAGGCCGGGCAGCAGCATGGGCACAGCTTGGCAAACACGCCGAAGGGCCGGCACAAGGGGGGAGTGTGCCGGCCCTTCGGTGAACCGCCGTCCCGGATGCCGAGCGGCTGTCCGGACCGGAACGTCGCGCGCCCCGGGGGTCTGGGGCGAGCGACCGTCCGATCGGTGAGGAGATCCAGAGCCAGGGGCTCCGGCTGTGCGCGAGGGCACGACCAGGTCGAAGCTGGGGAGGCCTCGCCCTGAGGTTCGCCCACAGTCCCCTGTGGGCGGGTGTATCTCTCAACTGCCACAGAACCTACGGCAGCGGCCGGGCGGACGACAGGGCCAACCGGCTCCTGTCATCCACCCCGCACACGTTCTTCACATGCTCTGAACGCTCCTGCGCGCGACGTTCGCTCAGATGCGCGCGAAGGCCTGCTCGATGATGTCGAGACCCTCGTTCAGCAGGTCCTCGCCGATCACCAGCGGGGCAGGAAGCGGAGCACGTTGCCGTAGGTGCCGCAGGTCAGGACCAGCAGGCCCTCGGCGTGGCAGGCCTTGGCCAGCGCGGCCGTCGCCTCCGGGTTCGGCTCCTTGGTGGCGCGGTCCTTGACCAGCTCGACGGCGATCATGGCGCCGCGGCCGCGGACGTCGCCGATGATGTCGAACTTCTCGGCCATCGCGGTCAGGCGGCCCTTCATGACCTCCTCGATGCGCTTGGCCTTGGCGTTGAGGTCCAGCTCCTTCATCGTCTCGATCGCGCCGAGCGCACCCGCGCAGGCGACCGGGTTGCCGCCGTAGGTGCCGCCGAGGCCGCCCGCGTGCGCGGCGTCCATGATCTCGGCGCGGCCGGTGACGGCGGCGAGCGGCAGACCGCCGGCGATGCCCTTCGCCGTGGTGATCAGGTCCGGGACGATGCCCTCGTCCTCGCAGGCGAACCACTGGCCGGTGCGGCAGAAGCCGGACTGGATCTCGTCCGCGACGAAGACGATGCCGTTGTCCTGGGCGAACTTGCTGATCGCCGGAGGAAGCCCTTGGCCGGCTCGATGAAGCCGCCCTCGCCGAGCACCGGCTCGATGATGATCGCGGCCACGTTCTCGGCGCCGACCTGCTTGGTGATCTGGTCGATGGCCTGGGCGGCGGCCTCGGGGCCGGCGTTCTCCGGGCCGGTCGGCCAGCGGTAGCCGTAGGCGACCGGCACGCGGTAGACCTCGGGCGCGAACGGGCCGAAGCCGTGCTTGTACGGCATGTTCTTCGCCGTCAGCGCCATGGTGAGGTTGGTGCGGCCGTGGTAGCCGTGGTCGAACACGACGACGGCCTGGCGCTTGGTGTACGCGCGGGCGATCTTGACGGCGTTCTCGACGGCCTCGGCGCCGCTGTTGAACAGCGCGGTCTTCTTCGCGTGGTCACCCGGGGTCAGCTCGGCGAGGGCCTCGGCGACCTCCACGTAGCCCTCGTACGGGGTGACCATGAAACAGGTGTGGGTGAAGTCGGCGAGCTGCGCGGAGGCGCGGCGCACCACGGCCTCGGCGGAGGCGCCGACGGAGGTCACGGCGATACCGGAGCCGAAGTCGATCAGGCGGTTGCCGTCGACGTCCTCGATGATGCCGCCGCCCGCGCGCGTGGTGAACACCGGCAGCACGGAGCCCACGCCCTGAGCGACCGCGGCGGTACGGCGGGCCTGCAGCTCCTGCGACTTCGGGCCGGGGATGGCGGTGACGACGCGGCGCTCCTGCGGAAGTGCGGTCATGAGGGCTCCTGTGGGTCTTACGAACGTCCGACGGACGTCGGGAGGACGCTTTCCTTCTTTTGTCGCAGGCTAGGTCCGGTGCCCGGGGCGGGCATGCTCCATGTGGGCGCTTTCGCGTGTCGCGGTTGTCCGCGGTGGACATAGCCGCGGAGGCGGCCGGCCGGGCCCACGGGGCGGCGACGCGCGCGTCCCCGGCCGCGTACCGGTGAACTCCCTTGGGCGGAGCGTTAGATTGACCGCTGACGATGGACCGAACGGCTGGTCAGGGGGCAACGGCGATGGACGGCGACGGGACGCAGGAGGCGCGGGGCACACGGGCCGGTCCGGTGCCGCGTCCGGCGGGGCCGCCGCAGATGCCCGCCGTGCCGCCGCCACCGGCGTACGCCCGGGGCCGGCGGCCCGGCCGACGATCGCCGACTGGCTGAACGAACGGCGCCCGAAGACCCGGCCCGGCATCTGGCGGCCCGGCTACCGCCTGCCCGAGGGGCCGAGGAGAAGCCGCGGCTCAGCGCCGTGACGGTCGTCGGCATGGTGATCCCGGCGGTCGTCGGGCTCCTCGTGTGGGCCGTGTTCGACCGGGGCGGCATCCCGCACCAGTGGGCTCCGCTGCGGCTCGTCACCCCGGACGACTGGTGGGAACCGGCGACCGTGATCAACGCCAAGGACGAGCGGGGCATCTGCGCCTTCTTCGTCTACAAGCGGCTCGTCCTCGTCCTGCTCTTCCTGGCCATGGCACGGCTCGGCAGCTGGGGCCGGGCGGCCCGCTTCTACTTCGCCCGCCACCCGCAGCCGAAGCGGGCCCTGCTCGCGCTCGCCGGGCCCTGGTCGTGCTCGCGTTCGTCTTCCCCGAGGCCTACCCGGGCGCGTTCTGGGACCCCGTCCCGGTCGTCGAGACGATCGGCTACCTGAACTACGCGGTCACCGGCGACTACGCGTGGTTCACCTCACCGCTGTTCGTCTACACCATGTACGCCGCCGTCACCCTGCTCGTCGTGGCGCCCTTCGCCCACGTGGGCGGCTGGCGGGAGTACGCCCGGGAGCTCCTCGCGGCCCGCAAGGGCCGGCCGCACACCCCCGCCGGCGACCCGGACGCCGTACCGCCCTCCCACTGGCCCGCGCTCCGCGAGGCCGGGCAGGACCAGGCCGCGGACCTGCTCACCGCCGAGACCGCCGCCGGCCGGATGACCGACGTGGACTGCGCCCGCCTCACCCACGCCTGGACGGCGGCACACGGCCACGGCGGCGCGGGCGCCTTCGCCCGGGCGGTACTCCGCGACGGCGCGGCCGCGTTCGTCCACCCCTCCGGCATGCGCGACCTGCCCGACCGCCGGGCCCGCCACGACCTGCTCACCGGGCAGGTGCGGATCGGCCGCTGGAAGACCGGCGAGCGCACCCCCGCCGCCTACGGGAGGCGGGAGCCGCGCTGGACCCCGACTGCCTCGGCACGTCGCTGCTCGTCGTCGGCCCGGCGGGCTCCGGCAAGACCCGGCACGTGGTCGCCCCGGTCGTGGAGTCCCTGGCGCTGCGCTCGCTCACCGGCCGCTGCGCGGTCGTCGCCGTCGGGACCGCGGGCGCCCCGCTGGGACCGGACGCCGCCTTCGACGTCGTCGTAAGGATCGGCGACCCGTCCTCCGTCCACGACCTGGACCCCTACGCCGGCAGCGAGGACCCCGACGAGGCCGCCGCGCTGCTCGGCGAGGCGCTCGCCGGGACCGACGACGGGGGAGCGCGGCGGGCCTCCACCGCGCTGGCCCAGGTCCTCGGCCCCTACCGGGCCGCGCACGGCGCCTTCCCCACGCTGCCCGTGCTGCGCGAACTGCTCGCCGGCGACCCCACGGCCCTGACGGATCTGCGCGCGGCCCTCGCGGACGAGCGGCACGCCGCCATGCGCCGCGAGCTGGACGCCCGGGTCCGGCAGCTGAACGCCGTCGGCGACCCCGGACCGGTCCTCGCCGACCGGCTGGCCGTCCTGGACCGGCCGGTCTTCGCCGACTTCTTCGGATCGGGGACGGCACGGTCCGCCCGTTCTCCCTGCGCGCCGTCGCCCACCATCCGCTGCGGGTCCGCATCGACCTCCCGGCGCGCGGTCACGAGGAGGCCGCCCGGCTGCTGACCCGGCTGGTCCTCGCCCAGTTCGCGTCCGTCGTCCGGGAGGCCGGCCGCGCGCACTTCGCCTGCCTCGTGCTCGACGACGCCACCGCCGCGGTCACCACGGAGTCGGTGCGCTGGATCCAGGGGCTGCGCGCGCAGAACGCCGGCGTGGTGCTGGCCCTGCGCACCGTCGCCGACGTGCCGGAGCCCCTGCACGGCCCGCTCTACGCCGCCGTCGGCTGCCGGATGGCCCTGTCCGGGGTCACCACCTGGGACGGCAGCCGGTTCGCCGACGCCTGGGGCACCCAGTGGGTGGAGACCAAGGACGTGTCCCAGCACGTCGTCTGGGCCGACCAGCCCATGACCCGGGCCCTGCACGCCCTGCGCAAGGCCGTCACCGGCAAGGCCGTCACCACCGAGTCCGTGACCGTCCGCCAGGTCGAGCGGGAGCGGTGGTCGGCGTCCGAGCTGGCGCACGCCGTGCCACCCGGGCACGCGGTGCTGTCGCTGACGACGGTCACGGGCGAGCACGCGCCCCCGCTGCTGGTGGACCTGCGCGGCTGAGCCACCCGGCCGGGCGCCCGGCGACCGTACGGTGAGGCAGAATCGAAACAGGCCGTTCATACACGGCGGCCAAAAGATCACCGGGACAGCCGTTCCCGCCCCGACCAGAAGGCCCCATGCCCCGACCCTCGCCTCGCTCGTCCACCACTCCGCGCTGAAGCTCACCGTGCGGGCCGGCGGGACCGCCTCGACGCGCCCGTGCGCTGGGCGCACGCCAGCGAGCTCGCCGACCCCGTGCCGTACATGGAGGGCGGGGAACTGCTGCTGATCACGGCGCTGAAGCTGGACGCGGAGGACCCGAGGCCATGCGCCGCTACGTCAGGCGGCTGGTCGGCGCCGGCGTCGTCGGCCTCGGCTTCGCCGTCGGCGTCCACTACGACGACATCCCGAGGCCCTCGTCGACGCCGCCGAGCAGGAAGGGCTGCCGCTGCTGGAGGTGCCGCGCCGCACCCCCTTCATCGCCATCAGCAAGGCCGTCTCCGCGGCCATCGCCGCCGACCAGTACCGGGCGGTCACCGCGGGGTTCGCCGCGCAGCGGGAGCTGACCAAGAAGGCCCTCACCGACGGCCCGAGGGGCTGCTCGCCGCGCTCGCCTCCCAGGTCGACGGCTGGGCGGCGCTCTACGACGCCTCCGGCGCGGTCGTCGCCGCGGCACCGGAGTGGGCCGGCCGTCGCGCCGCCCGGCTCACGGCGGACGTCCAGCGGCTGCGCGAGCGCCCCGCGCCGGCCTCCTCCGTGGTCGGCGGCTCCGAGGGCCCCGACGACACCGACCGCGTCGAGCTGCACTCCCTCGGCACCTCCCGCAGGCCCGCGCCGCCCTCGCCGTCGGCACGGCGGCCGCCCTCGGCACCGCCGAGCGCTACGCCGTGCACTCGGCCGTCGCCCTGCTGACGCTCACCACCGAACGGTCCCGGTCCCTGCACGCCGCCGAGCAGCGCATCGGCGCGGCCGTGCTGCGCATGCTGCTCGCCGGGGAGCCCGACCACGCCCGCGCGGTCGCCGGCGACCTGTACGGCGGTCTGCTCGACGCGCCCTTCCGGATGATCGTCGCCGAGCCCGCCGGCGCCACCGGCGACCCGCTCGGCGCGCTGGCCGAGCTGGCCGAGTCGGCGGCCGCCCGGGCCGGCGAGGCGGTGCTGGCGGTGCCGCAGGGGAGCGGCTGGTGGTGCTGGCCGCCGACGGGGCGCGGCGGTCGCCGCCTGCACCGAGTACGCGGCGGCCCTGGAGGGCGGCCGCCCCGCGCCGGGCGGCGAGGCGGCGGCGGGCGGCGACGAGAACGCCGTCGTGATCGGGCTGTCGGCGCCCTCCGGGCCGATCGCCGCGTCGGCCGCCTACAAGCAGGCCGAGCAGGCGCTGTCGGTGGCCCGGCGGCGCGGGCGTGTCTGCGTGGAGCACGAGCAGCTGGCGGCCGGGTCGGTGCTGCCGCTGCTCGCGGACGAGGCGGTGCGGGCGTTCGCCGACGGGCTGCTGCGGGCGTTGCGCGAGCACGACGCGACCGGGCGGGGGATCTGGTGGCGTCCCTGCGGGCCTGGCTCTCCCGGCACGGGCAGTGGGACGCCGCCGCGGCGGATCTCGGGTGCACCGGCACACCCTGCGGTACCGGATGCGCAGGGTCGAGGAGATCCTCGGCCGCTCCCTCGACGACCCCGACGTCCGCATGGAACTCTGGCTGGCCCTGAAAGCGACAGCCACCCCGACTGACCCCGCTTCTCCTCGCCCCGCCGCCCCTACCCTTCCCGCCCGAGGACTCCGCCCCGGACCCCGCTCCTCAAACGCCGGAGGGGCTGATCATTCGGGGCTCTGCCCCGCACCCCGCTCCTCAGTCGCCGGAGGGCTGGTCATTCGGGGCTCTGCCCCGCACCCCGGCTCCTCAAGCGCCGGAGGGGCTGATCGTTCCGGGGGCTCCGTCCCCGGATCCCCGCTCCTCAAGCGCCGGAGGGCTGATCATTCCGGGGCTCCGTCCCGGGCCCCCGTTCCTCAATCGCCGGAGGGGCTGGTCATTCCGGGGCTCCGCCCCCGGGCCCCGCTCCTCAAGCGCCGGAGGGGCTGAGAAACCAGCCCGTCCGGCGTTTGAGGACGAGGCCGTTCAGGCCGAAGCGGGGGGCTGGGGCGGCAGCCCCAGGGTCGGGAAGGGAAAGGGCGGCGGGGCGGAGGAAGCCTTGAGGGACCCCACCATTCCGGCGAAGCCTCCGCCCCCACCACTACGACTCGGACAACCCCACCCCCGTCCCCGCCCTACCGTGGACCTCGCAAACCCACGTACACCCCAACGCGGAAGGGCCGGGACTCGACAATGACTTCCACCCACGCCTTCTGGCTCGCCGGCCGCCAGGCCACCGGCGAGGCCACCTTCGACGTCACCTCCCCTGGGACGGCCGGGTCGTCGGCAAGGTCAGCGTCCCGTCCGAGGCCCAGGTCGAGGAGGCCGTGGCCGCCGCGTACGCCGTCCGGGACGAGTTCGCCGGCACCCCGGCGCACGTACGCGCCGCCGCCCTGGACCACGTCAGCAAGCGGCTCGCCGAGCGCACCGAGGAGATCGCGCGGCTCATCTCCGCGGAGAACGGCAAGCCGATGAAGTGGGCCCGCGGCGAGGTCGGCCGCGCCGTCTCCGTCTTCCGCTTCGCCGCCGAGGAGGCCCGCCGCTTCAACGGCGGCGACGCCCAGCGCCTCGACACCGACGCCGGCGGCCAGGGCCGCCTCGCCCTCACCCGCCGCTTCCCCAAGGGCGTCGTCCTCGGCATCGCGCCGTTCAACTTCCCGCTGAACCTGTGCGCCCACAAGATCGCCCCGCGATCGCCGCCGGCGCGCCGATCATCCTCAAGCCCGCCCGGCGACCCCGCTGTCCGGCCTGATCCTCGGCGAGCTGCTCGCCGAGACCGAGCTGCCGGCCGGCTCCTGGAGCATCCTCCCGGTGCCCAACGACCGCATGCCCGCCCTGGTCCAGGACGAGCGCCTGCCGGTCATCTCCTTCACCGGCTCCGAGCAGGTCGGCTACGCGATCATGGACTCGGTGCCGCGCAAGCACTGCACCCTGGAGCTGGGCGGCAACGGCGCGGCCGTCGTGCTGGCCGACTGGGCGAGCGACGAGGACCTGGACTGGGCGGCGACCCGCATCGCGACCTTCTCCAACTACCAGGGCGGCCAGTCCTGCATCTCCGTGCAGCGCGTGATCGCCGACGCCTCCGTCTACGACCGCCTGCTGCCGCGCATCGTCGCCGCCGTCGAGGCCCAGGTCACCGGCGACCCGAACGACGACAAGACCGACGTCGGCCCGCTGATCAGCGAGGACGCCGCCAAGCGCGTCGAGTCCTGGGTGAAGGAGGCCGTCGGGCCGGTGCCACGCTGGCCACCGGCGGCACCCGCGACGGCGCCTCCTTCGCGCCGACCGTCCTGACCGACGTGCCCGCCGACGTGACGATCGCCTGCGAGGAGGTCTTCGGCCCGGTCCTCACCGTGCAGAAGGTGAACGGCGAGGCCGAGGCGTTCGCCGCCGTCAACGACTCCAAGTACGGCCTCCAGGCGGGCGTCTTCACGCACGACCTGCAGACCGCCTTCCGCGCCCACCGCGCCCTGGAGGTCGGCGGTGTCGTCATCGGCGACGTGCCCTCCTACCGTGCCGACCAGATGCCGTACGGCGGCGCCAAGCAGTCCGGTGTGGGCCGCGAGGGCGTGAAGTTCGCGATGGACGACTACACCTACGAGCGGGTGCTGGTGCTGACCGGCCTCGCCCTCTGAGCCGGCCGGCTCGACGACGCGGACGGCCCGAGCCCGGTGTGCGGGGGCTCGGGCCGTCCGCGTACCTCCACGCCGTGCGGCAGGCCGGGCGCCCCGCGCCGCGTCCGGTAGGGCCGAACGGCCGCACGAGGGGTGGTGGGGTCCCCGTAATCGGGTACATACGATCGGGTAGCACCGACTAGTAACGTACGCCCGCACGTTCCCGTAGAACGATCTTTGCCGACGTTCGTCCCGGGCGTACCTCCGATCCCGATTCGCGGCGAGGTGAGCCTCATGTCCGCACCACCCACCCCGTCCTCCCGGCCGTCCGTCACCGAACGCGAGGCCCGTCAGGTGGCGGAGGCGGCCCGGGAACAGGACTGGCGCAAGCCCAGCTTCGCCAAGGAGCTGTTCCTCGGCCGCTTCCGCCTCGACCTGATCCACCCCCACCCCGTCCCCGCCGACGAGGACGCCCAGCGCGGCGAGGAGTTCCTCGCCAAGCTGCGCGACTTCTGCGAGACCAAGATCGACGGGTCCGTGATCGAGCGCGACGCGCGCATCCCCGACGAGGTGATCACCGGGCTGAAGGAACTCGGCGCCTTCGGCATGAAGATCGACACCAGGTACGGCGGCCTCGGCCTCACCCAGGTCTACTACAACAAGGCCCTCGCCCTGGTCGGTTCCGCGAGCCCCGCGATCGGCGCGCTGCTCTCCGCCCACCAGTCGATCGGCGTCCCGCAGCCGCTGAAGATGTTCGGCACCCAGGAGCAGAAGGACACCTTCCTGCCGCGCTGCGCCCGCACCGACATCTCGGCGTTCCTGCTGACCGAACCCGACGTCGGCTCCGACCCGGCGCGCCTGGCCACCACCGCCGTCCCGGACGGGGACGACTACATCCTCGACGGCGTCAAGCTGTGGACCACCAACGGCGTCGTCGCCGACCTGCTCGTCGTCATGGCCCGGGTGCCGAAGTCCGAGGGCCACAAGGGCGGCATCACCGCCTTCGTCGTCGAGGCCGCCTCGGAAGGGATCACGGTCGAGAACCGCAACGCCTTCATGGGCCTGCGCGGCCTGGAGAACGGCGTCACCCGCTTCCACCGGGTGCGGGTCCCCGCCGCCCACCGCATCGGCCCCGAGGGCGCCGGGCTGAAGATCGCCCTGACCACCCTCAACACCGGCCGCCTGTCGCTGCCCGCGATGTGCGCCGGAGCCGGAAAGTGGTGCCTGAAGATCGCCCGCGAGTGGTCGGCGGCCCGCGAGCAGTGGGGCAAGCCGGTCGCGCTGCACGAGGCGGTCGGCTCGAAGATCTCCTTCATCGCGGCCACCACCTTCGCGCTGGAGGCGGTGCTGGACCTGTCCTCCCAGATGGCCGACGAGGACCGCAACGACATCCGCATCGAGGCCGCCCTCGCCAAGCTCTACGGCTCGGAGATGGCCTGGCTGATGGCCGACGAGCTGGTCCAGATCCGCGGCGGCCGGGGCTTCGAGACGGCCGCGTCCCTGGAGGCCCGCGGCGAGCGGGCGGTCCCCGCCGAGCAGCTCCTGCGCGACCTGCGCATCAACCGCATCTTCGAGGGCTCCACCGAGATCATGCACCTGCTGATCGCGCGCGAGGCCGTCGACGCCCACCTCTCCGTCGCCGGCGATCTGATCGACCCCGACAAGTCCCTGTCCGACAAGGCGAGGGCGGGCGCGAACGCCGGCGTCTTCTACGCCAGGTGGCTGCCGAAACTCGTCGCCGGACCGGGACAGCTGCCCCGCTCCTACGGCGAGTTCCACCCCGCCGGCCACGCCGACCTCTCCGCCCACCTGCGCTACGTCGAACGCACCGCCCGCAAGCTCGCCCGCTCCACCTTCTACGCCATGTCCCGCTGGCAGGGCCGGATGGAGACCAAGCAGGGCTTCCTCGGCCGGATCGTCGACATCGGCGCCGAGCTGTTCGCGATGAGCGCCTCCTGCGTCCGCGCCGAACTGCTGCGCAGCCGGGGCGAGCACGGCCGCGAGGCCTACCAGCTCGCCGACGCGTTCTGCCGCCAGTCCCGCATCCGCGTCGAGGAACTCTTCGGACGCCTGTGGCACAACACCGACGACCTCGACCGCAAGGTGGTCCAGGGTGTGCTCTCCGGCACGTACGCGTGGCTGGAACAGGGCGTCGTCGACCCCTCCGGCGACGGCCCGTGGATCGCGGAGGCCGCCCCGGCCCGAGCACCAAGGAGAACGTCCACCGTCCCATCAGGTGAGACGCCCCGCGGCACCCCTCGGGCGGGCGGCGCGACACCCGCCCGAGGGACGCGCTGTCCGGCCGGGGGACCGATGCGGCCACAATGGGGGATGAGCGACAGCCCTGCCCCCTCGCCGACCCCCACCTCGTCTACGACCCGGTGGCGGGCGACGGCCCGAAGGACGTGGTGATCCTCGGCTCCACCGGGTCGATCGGCACCCAGGCCATCGATCTCGTCCTGCGCCACCCGGACCGCTTCCGGGTGACCGGCCTGTCCGCCAACGGCGGCCGGGTCTCCCTCCTCGCCGAGCAGGCCCACCGGCTGCGGGTGCGGACCGTCGCGGTGGCCCGCGAGGACGTCGTACCGCAGCTGCGGGAGGCGCTCCGGGCGCGGTACGGCGCGGGGGAGCCGCTGCCCGAGATCCTGGCCGGCCCGGACGCGGCCACGCGGCTCGCCGCCTCCGACTGCCACACCGTGCTCAACGGCATCACCGGTTCCATCGGACTCACCCCGACCCTTGCCGCCCTGGAGGCGGGCCGCACCCTCGCGCTCGCCAACAAGGAGTCGCTCATCGTCGGCGGCCCGCTGGTCAAGGCCCTCGCCAAGCCCGGGCAGATCATCCCGGTCGACTCCGAGCACGCCGCCCTCTTCCAGGCCCTCGCCGCCGGCACCCGCACCGACGTGCGCAAACTCGTCGTGACCGCCTCCGGCGGACCGTTCCGCGGCCGCAGCAAGGAGGAACTGGCCCGGGTCACCGTCGAGGACGCGCTCGCCCACCCCACCTGGGCCATGGGCCCGGTGATCACCATCAACTCCGCGACCCTGGTCAACAAGGGCCTGGAGGTCATCGAGGCGCACCTGCTCTACGACATTCCCTTCGACCGCATCGAGGTCGTCGTCCACCCCAGTCGTATGTTCACTCGATGGTGGAGTTCACGGACGGATCGACCCTGGCGCAGGCGACGCCCCCGGACATGCGGGGCCCGATCGCCATCGGCCTCGGCTGGCCCGAGCGGATCCCCGACGCGGCCCCGGCCTTCGACTGGAGCAAGGCCTCCACCTGGGAGTTCTTCCCGTTGGACAACGAGGCCTTCCCCGCGGTGAACCTCGCCCGGCACGTCGGCGAGCTCGCGGGCACCGCCCCCGCGGTGTTCAATGCGGCCAACGAGGAGTGCGTGGAGGCGTTCCGCGCCGGCGCGCTGCCGTATCTGGGGATCATGGAGACCGTCACGCGGGTGGTGGAGGAACACGGCACGCCCGCCACGGGAACCTCGCTCACCGTCGCGGACGTCCTCGAAGCGGAGGCCTGGGCCCGCACCCGGGCCCGGGAACTGGCGGCACAGACGGCGGAGGCCCGTGCATGACGACCCTGATGTTCATCCTCGGCATAGTCGTCTTCGCGGTCGGCCTGCTGTTCTCCATCGCCTGGCACGAGCTGGGCCACCTCTCCACCGCCAAGATGTTCGGCATCCGCGTGCCGCAGTACATGGTCGGCTTCGGCCCCACCCTGTTCTCGCGGAAGAAGGGCGAGACCGAGTACGGCATCAAGGCCATCCCCTTCGGCGGCTACATCCGCATGATCGGGATGTTCCCGCCCGGCCCGACGGCAAGATGGAGGCCCGCTCCACCTCGCCCTGGCGCGGCATGATCGAGGACGCCCGCTCGGCCGCCTTCGAGGAACTCCAGCCGGGCGACGAGAAGCGCCTGTTCTACACGCGCAAGCCCTGGAAACGGGTCGTCGTGATGTTCGCGGGCCCGTTCATGAACCTGATCCTCGCCGTGGCGCTGTTCCTCATCGTCCTGATGGGCTTCGGCATCTCCCAGCAGACCACCACGGTCAGCTCGGTCTCCCAGTGCGTCATCGCCCAGAGCGAGAACCGCGACGACTGCCGCCAGGGCGACGCCCCCTCCCCGGCCGCCGCGGCCGGCCTCAAGGCGGGCGACACCATTGTCGCGTTCGACGGCGTCAGGACGGACGAGTGGAACCGGCTGTCGGACCTGATCCGGGCCCACCCCGGTGAGCGGGTGCCCATCGTGGTGGAGCGCGACGGCCGGGAACTGACCCTGCACGCCACCATCGCCAGCAACCAGGTCGCCAAGAAGGACGCCGCCGGCCAGATCGTCCAGGGCGAGTACGTCACCGCCGGCTTCCTCGGCTTCAGCGCCGCCACCGGCATCGTCAAACAGGACTTCGGCGAGTCCGTGAGCTGGATGGGCGACCGGATCGGCGACGCCGTCGACTCCCTCGCCGCCCTGCCCGCCAAGATCCCCGCCCTGTGGGACGCGGCCTTCGGCGACGGACCCCGCGAGCCCGACTCCCCGATGGGCGTCGTCGGCGCCGCCCGCGTCGGCGGCGAGATCTTCACCCTCGACATCCCGCCCACCCAGCAGCTGGCCATGGCCGTCATGCTGGTCGCCGGCTTCAACCTCTCCCTCTTCCTGTTCAACATGCTCCCGCTGCTGCCGCTCGACGGCGGCCACATCGCGGGCGCCCTGTGGGAGTCGCTGCGCCGCAACGTGGCGCGGGTGCTGCGCCGACCGGACCCCGGCCCGTTCGACGTGGCGAAGCTGATGCCCGTGGCGTACGTGGTGGCCGGCATCTTCGTCTGCTTCACCATCCTGGTGCTGATCGCGGACGTCGTTAACCCGGTGAGAATCTCCTAGCCACGGCGCGTTCCCGGCGGCCCGGCAGGGAGTCCTCCGGGCCGCCATCCTTCGAGTGGGTTTACGGGGCCGGGATGTGCTGCGGCCGGCGCCCGTGCCGTAATCTCGAAGCCCGGAGCCCGCCGCTGACGGGATTCGGGCCTTGAACCACGACTTGGGGTTGCACAGCAGATGACTGCGATTTCTCTCGGCATGCCGTCCGTTCCGACCAAGCTCGCCGAGCGCCGGAAGAGCCGGCAGATCCAGGTCGGATCGGTGGCGGTGGGCGGGGACGCCCCGGTGTCCGTGCAGTCGATGACCACCACGCGGACGTCGGACATCGGTGCGACGCTGCAGCAGATCGCGGAGCTGACGGCGTCGGGCTGCCAGATCGTGCGGGTGGCGTGTCCGACGCAGGACGACGCGGACGCGCTGCCGGTGATCGCGCGGAAGTCGCAGATCCCGGTGATCGCGGACATCCACTTCCAGCCGAAGTACGTGTTCGCCGCGATCGAGGCGGGCTGTGCGGCGGTGCGGGTGAACCCGGGCAACATCAAGAAGTTCGACGACCAGGTCAAGGAGATCGCGAAGGCGGCCCGGGACCACGGCACGCCGATCCGGATCGGGGTGAACGCGGGGTCGCTGGACAAGCGGCTGCTGCAGAAGTACGGCAAGGCGACGCCGGAGGCGCTGGTGGAGTCGGCGCTGTGGGAGGCGTCGCTGTTCGAGGAGCACGACTTCCGGGACATCAAGATCTCGGTGAAGCACAACGACCCGGTGGTGATGATCGAGGCCTACCGGCAGCTGGCGGAGCAGTGCGAGTACCCGCTGCATCTGGGGGTGACGGAGGCGGGTCCGGCGTTCCAGGGCACGATCAAGTCGGCGGTGGCGTTCGGCGCGCTGCTCTCGCAGGGCATCGGTGACACGATCCGGGTCTCCCTGTCCGCCCCGCCGGCGGAGGAGGTCAAGGTCGGTATCCAGATCCTGGAGTCGCTGAACCTGCGGCAGCGGGGTCTGGAGATCGTCTCCTGCCCGTCCTGCGGGCGGGCGCAGGTGGACGTGTACAAGCTGGCCGAGGAGGTCACCGCCGGTCTGACGGGGATGGACGTGCCGCTGCGGGTGGCGGTGATGGGCTGTGTCGTCAACGGTCCGGGTGAGGCGCGGGAGGCCGACCTGGGTGTGGCGTCCGGGAACGGCAAGGGGCAGATCTTCGTCAAGGGCGAGGTGATCAAGACGGTTCCGGAGTCGAAGATCGTGGAGACGCTGATCGACGAGGCGATGAAGCTCGCCGAGCAGATGGAGAAGGACGGCGTCGCCTCCGGGGAGCCCTCGGTCTCGGTCGCGGGCTGATCCACCGCCGCTCGTCGCGCCGCCCCCGGGGCGGCGCGCCCCGTTTTCGGCAGGTACAGTGCGGAGACCAGCAGACCTTTGGGTGAGGCCCCGCACGTGTTGACGCAGACCACCTCCCGGGTCCTCGAACCGAGCGACCTCGACGCCGCGCTCGCCGTCCTCGACCGCGAGCCGGTCGCCAACGCCTTCGTGGCCGCCCGCGTGCAGATCGCCGGCCTCGACCCATGGCGGCTCGGCGGCGAGATGTGGGGCTGGTACGAGGACGGCATGCTCACCTCGCTGTGCTACGCGGGCGCCAACCTCGTCCCGATCTGCGCCACTCCACGCGCCGTGCGCGCCTTCGCCGACCGCGCCCGCCGGGCCGGCCGCCGCTGCTCCTCCGTCGTCGGCCCCGCCGAGCCCACCGCGCAGCTGTGGCGGCTCCTCGAACCCCACTGGGGCCCCGCCCGCGAGGTCCGCGCCCACCAGCCCCTCATGGTCACCGACCGCATGCCCGCCGACATCGCCCCGGACCCCTACGTCCGGCGCGTCCGCAAGGACGAGATGGAGACGATCATGCCGGCGTGCGTGGCGATGTTCACCGAGGAGGTCGGCGTCTCCCCGCTGGCCGGCGACGGCGGCCTGCTCTACCAGGCCCGGGTCGCCGAACTCGTCGGCTCCGGCCGCTCCTTCGCCCGCTTCGACGCCGACGGCCGCGTCGTCTTCAAGGCCGAGATCGGCGCCGCCACCGACCGCGCCTGCCAGATCCAGGGCGTCTGGGTCGCCCCCGAGTACCGGGGCCGGGGCCTCGCCGCCCCCGGCATGGCGGCGGTGCTCCGCTACGCCCTCGCCGACGTGGCCCCCGTGGTGAGCCTGTACGTCAACGACTTCAACACGGCGGCCAGGCGGACCTACCAGAGGGTGGGATTCCAGGAGGTCGGCGCCTTCATGAGCGTGCTGTTCTGACCCCGGCCGACCGGCCGTTCCGGCGCCCGCCCCCTGTAGGCTCCCCGCCATGGACCTCGTCATCGGCCCCCTGGACCTGACCGCCCACGTCGATGAGGCACTGGCCGTCCAGGCGGCCGCGTTCGGACTGGGCGCCGACGAGGTCGCCGTCCGCCGCCAGATCGTCCTGCGCCACATGACCTACCCCGGCGCCCGCGCCCTCGGCGCCACCACCCCGAGGGGGACCTCGCCGGGTTCGTCTACGGCATGCCCAACGACCGCACCCACTGGTGGTCCACCATCGTGGAGCCCTACCTGCGCGCCCAGGGCAACGACGCCTGGCTCGACGACTCGTTCGTCATCACCGAACTGCACGTCCACCCCGCCCACCAGAACCGCGGCGCCGGCCGCGCCCTGATCACCACCATCACCGACAGCGCCACCGAGCCCCGCTCGATCCTCTCCGCCATCGACACCGAGAGCCCGGCCCGCGCCCTGTACCGCTCCCTCGGCTACCGGGACCTCGCCCGCCGCGTCCTCTTCCCCAGCGCCCCCAAGCCGTACGCCGTGATGGGCGCCCCGCTCCCGCTGCGCAGGCCCGGCAGGCCCTAACCGATTTCCGCCACCCCGTTCCGCCCGGCTAACCTCGTCTGCCATCACCCTTACGCAGCAGGAGATACGAGAACCATGGCGAACGTACCGGTCCAGCGCATGTCCCAGTTGTTGGCGAAGACGTTGCGCGACGACCCGGCGGACGCCGAGGTCCTCAGCCACAAGCTGCTCGTCCGCGCCGGCTACGTCCGCCGCACCGCCGCCGGCGTCTGGAGCTGGCTGCCGCTCGGCAAGAAGGTCCTGGCCAACGTCGAGCGGATCGTCCGCGAGGAGATGGACGCCATCGGCGCCCAGGAAGTGCTGCTCCCCGCGATCCTGCCCCGCGAGCCCTACGACGCCACCGGCCGCTGGGACGAGTACGGCCCCGAGCTGTTCCGCCTGAAGGACCGCAAGGGCGGCGACTACCTCCTCGGCCCCACCCACGAGGAGATCTTCACCCTCCTGGTCAAGGACCAGGCGTCCTCCTACAAGGACCTGCCGGTCATCCTGTACCAGATCCAGTCCAAGTACCGGGACGAGGCCCGCCCCGGGCCGGCATCCTGCGCGGCCGCGAGTTCCTGATGAAGGACTCCTACTCCTTCGACACCGCCGACGAGGGCCTCGCCGAGTCCTACGCCCTGCACCGGCAGGCCTACCAGCGCATCTTCGAGCGCCTCGGCCTCGACTACCGCATCTGCGCCGCCACCGCCGGCGCCATGGGCGGCTCGAAGTCCGAGGAGTTCCTCGCCCCGCCGAGGCCGGCGAGGACACCTTCGCCGACTGCCCGAACTGCGACTTCGCCGCCAACACCGAGGCGATCACCTACGAGCTGAAGCCGGCCGACGCCTCCGCGGTGCCCGCCGCCGAGGACATCCCCACCCCGGACACCCCACCATCGAGACCCTCGCCGCCTCCCTCGGCGTCCCGGCCTCCGCCACGCTGAAGAACCTCCTCGTCAAGGTCGACGGCGAGATCGTCGCCGTGGGCGTGCCCGGCGACCGCGAGGTCGACATGGACAAGGTCGAGGCGCACTTCGCCCCCGCCACGGTCGAGCTGGTCACCGAGGCGGACTTCGCCACCCGCCCCGACCTGGTCCGCGGCTACGTCGGCCCGCAGGGCCTGGGCGACAAGCTGAAGTACATCGCCGACCCGCGCGTCGCCCCCGGCACCGCCTGGATCACCGGCGCCAACAAGCCCCACACCCACGCCAAGAACGTCGTCGCCGGGCGCGACTTCGAGGTCGACGCGTACGTGGACGTCGTCGTCGTGCAGGAGGGCGACCCCTGCCCGAACTGCGGTGCCGGCCTCAAGCTCGACCGGGCCATCGAGATCGGCCACATCTTCCAGCTGGGCCGCAAGTACACCGACGCCCTCAAGCTCGACGTCCTCGGCCAGAACGGCAAGCCCGTCCGCGTCACCATGGGCTCCTACGGCATCGGTGTCTCCCGGGCCGTCGCCGCGCTCGCCGAGCAGCACGCCGACGACAAGGGGCTGGTGTGGGCCAAGGAGGTCGCCCCCGCCGACGTCCACGTCGTCGCCGCGGGCAAGGCGCTGCAGACCGAGCTGGCCCTGGACATCTCCCAGAAGCTCGCCGCCGCCGGCGTCCGCGTCCTGGTCGACGACCGGGCCGGTGTCTCGCCGGGCGTGAAGTTCACCGACGCCGAGCTGATCGGTGTTCCGCAGATCCTGGTCGCCGGGCGGCGGTCCGGGGAGGGTGTGGTCGAGCTCAAGGACCGCAAGACCGGTGAGCGCGAGGAACTCACGGTCGAAGAGGCCCTGACCCGCCTCACCTCCTGACCCCCTTTCCCTTCCCGCCCCTGGGGGCTGCCGCCCCCAGACCCCCGCTTCGGCCTGAACGGCCTCGTCCTCAAACGCCGGACGGGCTGAAATACAGCCCCTCCGGCGTTTGAGGAGCGGGGGTCCGGGGCGGAGCCCCGGGTCGGGAAGGGAAAGGGCGGCGGGGGCTACAGCCAGCCGGCGAACTCCAGGAGGAGCTCGGCGTCCGTCGTGCGGCCGACGCGCCGCGCCCGCACGCCCGACTCCACCGCCCGGAACAACGTCCAGCCCCGCAGCCGCTCCTGGTCCACCTCCAGCGACTCCGCCAGCCGCTTCACCCGCCGCCGGGTCGTCGCCGCCCCCGACGGCTGCGCGATCAGGTCCTCCACCCGGTCCCGCACCAGCCGCGCCAGGTCGAAGGCACTCTCACCGACCACCGGATCCGGCCCCACCGCCAGCCACGGCACACGGTCCGCGGCGAGCACCTTGCTCTGCCGGAACGTGCCGTGCAGCAGCAGATGCTGCGGCGGATCGGCCAGCAGCTCCTCCCGCGCCGCGAGCGCCGCGTCGACCAGCGGCGCCACCTCCGGATCGGCCGCGGCCCCGGCCCGCATCGCCGCCGCCTGCCGGGCCGTCCGCCCGGCGACCGTCTCGAAGGCGTGACCGGCCGGCGGCTCGACCCACAGCCGCCGCAGCGTGCCCGCCGCCTCCAGCAGCGCCCGCGACTCCGGAAGCGACCGCACCGACACGTCCGGGTGCAGCCGCTCCAGCAGCAGCACCCCCTCGCCCGGTTCGGCGTCCAGCAGCTGCACGGCGCCGAGGCCGTTCCAGTGGGCCAGCGCGGCCCGCTCGCTCTCCGGCCGCGCCCGGGGCGGGGCCAGCTTCAGCACCGCGGGCCTGCCGTCGGCCGTCCGCACCAGCACCACCAGGCTGCTGCGCCCGCCGGGCACCTGCACCCGCTCGACCGTCAACTCGCGTAGCGCGACGGCCCGCCGTGCCGTCTCCGGCAGCTTCTCCAGCCAGTCGTCACCGTCCGGTGCCGTCTCACCGAGCGCCCTGACCAGACGCCGCGGCGGTTCGAAAGACATGCGCGAGTCGTTCCCTTCCGTACGGGTGAGCCGTACGCGTGCCGTACGCGTGCCGGACGTGTCACGCCGTCGGGGCCGCCGACGGCGACGCGGTGCCCGCCCGCTCGGCGAGCCCAGGGAAGGCTACGCTGCCGCCGCGCCAGCGCACCGCCCGGACCGCCGCCTCCCGCAGCGCCTCCGCCGCCATGGTCCGGCGGCCGCCCCCGGCCGCCCGCACCAGGTCGGAGTAGACCCCGGCCACCCGGTCCTCCAGCCGGACCGCCAGCCGCACGGCCGCCTCCTCGTCCGGCACGGGGAACGGCAGCGCGTACCCGGCCTGCGCGGCGACCGGCTCGCCGTCCAGGTCGCGCACCGCCCGGGCCAGCGCGTCCCGCCGCGCCCGGTGGGCGTCGTACGCCGCCCGCGCCTCCGTGCGGCGGGCCTCGCCGATCCGGCCGCCGACCACGCCGTACCCGTAGACCGCCGCGTGCTCGGCCGCCAGCGCCGCCTGGAGGGCGTCCAGCTCCCGGTCCCTCGCCTCGCTCACCCGTCACCCTCCGTCAGCAGATACGCGTGCGCCGATCCGGCCGCCGCGACCGAGGCCAGCAGCCGCGCCAGTTCGCCGGGCAGCGCGGGCAGCGCCTTCATCCGCCGGCCGGCCAGCTCCCGCTCGGCGGCGGCCAGCGCGCCGCGCGCCTCCCGCTCGTCACCGGGCACGCCGGCGGGGCTCGGGCCCGGCCCGGCCGCCGTCGCCCGCACCGCCCCGAACGCCTCCGCGTGCCGCAGGGTCTCCTCCCGCAGCGGGCCCAGCCGCCCGGCCAGCCCGGATGCGCCGCGAGGACGGCGTCGTACCGGGCCACCAGGTCGGTGCTGTCCCGCGCGGCACGCGCGCGTGCCCGTTCGGCGGCGGCCGGACTGCCGCCCGTGGACCCGGACCCGGGGCTCCCGAGCAGCCGGCGAGCACGGCGGCTCCGGCGGCTCCGGCGGCGGAGACGAGCAGGCTCCTTCTGCGCGGGCCCGAGGGCAGACGCGGCGATGAGGGCAGCGGCACGGCGGACGTCCTCGGCAGGCTGGTCACGAAAAGCGGCGGTGGCGACGGGAGAACCAACGCCGGGACCGGCGTGGCATGCCCGTGATCACGGTACCCGGACGTCCGCCCGGCACCACCCGGCGGCACCGCCGCAGCCGGGTGGACGGCAACACCCTTCGGGACCGGATACCCTTTGACCAGACACGCGACCCATCCCACAACAGCACACGCGGCCGAGGAGTCACCCGGATGAGCACCACCCAGAGCGAGAGGCTGCGAGAACTCCTGGAACCCCTCGTCAGCTCACAGGGCCTGGATCTCGAAGAGATCGCGGTGGACTCGGTCGGACGCAAGCGTGTGCTGCGCGTCGTCGTCGACTCCGACACCGGTGCGGACCTGGACCGGATCGCCGATGTGAGCCGTGCGCTCTCGGCGAAGCTCGACGAGACCGACGCGATGGGCGAGGGGAGTACACCCTCGAGGTCGGCACCCCGGGCGCGGAACGCCTCCTCACCCAGCACCGGCACTACGTGCGCGCCACCGGCCGCCTGGCCAGGTTCCAGCTGGCCGAGGGCGGCGAACTGGTGGCCAGAATCCAGCAGGTCGACGACGACGGCGTCGATGTCGAGGTGCCCGGGTCAAGGGCCGCAAGCCCACCGCGCGCCGGCTCGCCTTCGCGGACATCGCCAAGGCACGGGTCCAGGTCGAGTTCAACCGCAAGGACACCCAGGGCCAGAAGGACCACAAGGACATGACGGAAGAGGAGGAGGCGTAGCCGTGGACATCGACATGAGCGCCCTGCGGGGCTTGGTCCGGGAGAAGGAGATCTCCTTCGACCTGCTGGTCGAGGCGATCGAGTCGGCCCTCCTCATCGCCTACCACCGCACCGAGGGAAGCCGCCGGCACGCGCGCGTGGAGCTCAACCGGGAGACCGGTCATGTGACCGTGTGGGCGAAGGAGGACCCGAGGACCTCGAGGAGGGCCAGGAGGCCCGCGAGTTCGACGACACGCCGTCGGGTTTCGGCCGTATCGCCGCCACCACCGCCAAGCAGGTCATCCTGCAGCGGCTGCGCGACGCCGAGGACGACGCGACGCTCGGCGAGTACGCGGGCCGCGAGGGCGACATCGTCACCGGTGTGGTGCAGCAGGGACGCGACCCGAAGAACGTGCTCGTCGACATCGGGAAGCTGGAGGCCATCCTGCCGGTGCAGGAGCAGGTCCCCGGCGAGACCTACCCGCACGGCATGCGGCTGCGCTCCTACGTCGTCCGCGTGGCCAAGGGCGTGCGCGGACCCTCGGTCACCCTGTCCCGTACGCACCCCAATCTGGTGAAGAAGCTGTTCGCCCTGGAGGTGCCGGAGATCGCCGACGGGTCCGTCGAGATCGCCGCGATCGCCCGTGAGGCCGGTCACCGCACCAAGATCGCCGTCCGCTCCACCCGGTCGGGCCTGAACGCCAAGGGCGCCTGCATCGGCCCCATGGGCGGCCGGGTGCGCAACGTGATGGGCGAGCTGAACGGCGAGAAGATCGACATCGTCGACTGGTCGGACGACCCGGCCGAGATGGTGGCGAACGCGCTCTCCCCGGCCCGGGTCTCCAAGGTCGAGGTCGTGGACATGGCGGCCCGGTCGGCGCGGGTGACCGTGCCCGACTACCAGCTGTCGCTCGCGATCGGCAAGGAAGGCCAGAACGCCCGGCTCGCGGCCCGGCTCACCGGCTGGCGGATCGACATCCGTCCCGACACCGAGCAGCCGGCCGACCGGCCGGCCGAGTAGCGCCGCAGGGAGCCGAGCAGCCCCCAGGGGGAATAGATCCAAGCCGCGGGCCGTTGAGATCACGACAGCTTGTGCGCGGCAAGTGTTCGATTCTTGCCCCAAAGGGGTGAGGTCGGTCCGGGGAGGTAGACTGAGGAGTGTCTGGCCGGACGCGTGCCCGCGCATGCCCTGAGCGCACCTGTGTGGGGTGCCGGGAGCGAGCGGTCAAGAAGGAACTGCTGCGGATCGTGGCGATCGAGGGCGAGTGCGTCCCCGATCTTCGCGGTACGCTGCCCGGTCGGGGTGCGTATGTACACCCCGCCACGGTCTGTCTCGACCAGGCGGTACGCCGCCGGGCGTTCCCGCGGGCACTGCGCGTCCCGGGACCGCTCGACGTAAAGGCGTTGCGCCGGCACGTCGAGCAGGCACAAGGTTGCTGAGAGCAACACCGCGTTGCCGAGAGCAACATGGTAAGGAAGACGTGCCGCACGGAACCCCGTGCGGCCTGGTACCTCGCGAGTCGAAAGCAGGTCGAGATTGCGATGAGCACTCGATGAGTACGCGATGAGTACGCCCATGAACTAGCGACGGTCCGGCCGCAACCCGGACCTCAAAGGAGCGAAGTGGCTAAGGTCCGGGTCTACGAACTCGCCAAGGAGTTCGGTGTCGAGAGCAAGGTCGTCATGGCCAAGCTCCAGGAGCTCGGTGAATTCGTCCGTTCGGCGTCTTCGACGATCGAAGCGCCCGTAGTACGCAAGCTGACCGACGCCTTCCAGCAGGGCGGGAGCAACGGCAAGTCCGCCGCCAAGCCCGCGCCGCGCAAGGCGTCCCCAAGCCCCCCACGCCGTCTCCGGCACAGGGTGGGGGCACCTCCCGCGCCGTCCCGGCTGCGGGAGACCGTCCGGCTGCGCCCAAGCCCGCGCCGGCTCCCAAGCCCGCGGCCTCCCAGCCCGCGTCCGGCTCGGCCCGTCGGCGCCCGCGCCGGCCCCCGGCCCGCGTCCGACGCCGGGTCCCAAGCCCGCGCCGCGTCCGGCCCCGGCCGCGCCCGAGTTCACCGCGCCCCCGGCGCAGTCTCCGGCCGCGCCGAAGCCCGGCGCGCGTCCCGGTGCCCCCAAGCCCGGTGCCCGTCCCGCCGCTCCCGGCCAGGGCCAGCAGGGCGGCCAGGGCCGTTCCGGTGGCCAGGGCGGTGCCCGCCCCGGCGCCCAGGCGCCGCGTCCGGGTGCCCGTCCGGCCGGTCCGCGTCCGGGCAACAACCCCTTCACCTCCGGTGGCAACGCCGGCATGGCCCGCCCGCAGGCGCCCCGTCCGCAGGGCGCTCCGCGTCCCGGCGGTCCCGGCGCCACCGGCGGCGGTCCGCGCCCCCAGGCCCCCGGCCAGGGCGGCGGTCCCCGTCCGCAGGCTCCGGGCGGGCAGCGCCCGACCCCGGGCTCGATGCCGCGTCCGCAGGGCGGTCCCCGTCCCGGCGGCGGCCCCGGCGGCCCGCGTCCGAACCCCGGCATGATGCCGCAGCGTCCCGCTGCCGGCCCGCGTCCCGGCCCCGGCGGCCGTGGTCCCGGCGGTGCGGGTCGTCCCGGCGGCGGCGGTCGTCCGGGCGGCGGCGGCTTCGCCGGCCGTCCCGGCGGTGGCGGCGGCGGTCGTCCCGGTGGCGGCGGCGGTTTCGCCGGCCGTCCCGGTGGTGGCGGCGGCTTCGGCGGCGGCGGTGGCCGTCCCGGCTTCGGCGGTCGTCCCGGTGGTCCGGGCGGTCGCGGTGGCACGCAGGGCGCCTTCGGCCGTCCCGGCGGTCCCGCGCGTCGCGGTCGCAAGTCGAAGCGGCAGAGGCGCCAGGAGTACGAGGCCATGCAGGCCCCGTCGGTCGGCGGCGTGATGCTGCCTCGCGGCAACGGCGAGACCATTCGCCTGTCGCGCGGTGCGTCGCTCACCGACTTCGCGGAGAAGATCAACGCCAACCCGGCGTCCCTCGTCGCGGTCATGATGAACCTCGGCGAGATGGTCACCGCGACCCAGTCCGTCTCCGACGAGACGCTGGAGCTCCTGGCCAGCGAGATGAACTACACGGTTCAGATCGTCAGCCCCGAGGAGGAGGACCGCGAGCTGCTCGAGTCCTTCGACCTGGAGTTCGGCGAGGACGAGGGCTCCGAGGAGGACCTGGTCGTCCGTCCGCCGGTGGTCACCGTCATGGGCCACGTCGACCACGGTAAGACGCGACTGCTGGACGCCATCCGCAAGACGAACGTCATCGCGGGCGAGGCCGGCGGCATCACCCAGCACATCGGTGCCTACCAGGTCACGACCGAGGTCAACGACGAGGACCGCAAGATCACGTTCATCGACACCCCGGGTCACGAGGCGTTCACCGCCATGCGTGCCCGCGGTGCGAAGTCGACGGACATCGCGATCCTGGTCGTCGCGGCCAACGACGGCGTCATGCCGCAGACGGTCGAGGCCCTGAACCACGCCAAGGCGGCCGACGTCCCGATCGTCGTCGCGGTCAACAAGATCGACGTCGAGGGCGCCGACCCGACCAAGGTGCGCGGTCAGCTGACCGAGTACGGCCTGGTGGCCGAGGAGTACGGCGGCGACACCATGTTCGTCGACATCTCCGCCAAGCAGGGGCTGCACATCGACGACCTGCTCGAGGCGGTCATCCTGACCGCGGACGCCTCGCTCGACCTGCGGGCCAACCCGAAGCAGGACGCGCAGGGCATCTCGATCGAGTCCCGGCTCGACCGCGGCCGCGGTGCCGTGGCGACCGTCCTCGTGCAGCGAGGCACGCTGCGGGTCGGCGACACCATGGTGGTCGGCGACGCGTACGGCCGCGTCCGCGCGATGCTCGACGACAACGGCAACAACGTCCAGGAGGCCGGCCCGTCCATGCCGGTCCAGGTCCTGGGCCTGACCAACGTCCCGGGCGCCGGCGACAACTTCATCGTGGTCGAGGAGGACCGTACGGCCCGCCAGATCGCGGAGAAGCGCGCCGCCCGCGAGCGCAACGCGGCGTTCGCCAAGCGCACGCGCCGCGTGTCCCTGGAGGACCTGGACAAGGTGCTGAAGGCCGGCGAGGTCCAGCAGCTGAACCTGATCATCAAGGGCGACGCTTCTGGTTCCGTCGAGGCACTGGAGTCCTCGCTGCTCCAGCTGGACGTCGGCGAAGAGGTCGACATCCGGGTCCTGCACCGCGGCGTCGGTGCGGTCACGGAGTCCGACATCGACCTGGCCATGGGCTCCGACGCGATCGTCATCGGCTTCAACGTCCGGGCGGCCGGCCGTGCGCAGCAGATGGCGGAGCGCGAGGGCGTGGACGTCCGCTACTACTCGGTCATCTACCAGGCGATCGAGGAGATCGAGGCGGCCCTCAAGGGCATGCTCAAGCCGGAGTTCGAGGAGGTCGAGCTCGGTACGGCGGAGATCCGCGAGGTCTTCAAGTCGTCCAAGCTGGGCAACATCGCGGGTGTCATCATCCGCTCCGGCGAGGTCAAGCGGAACACCAAGGCCCGCCTCATCCGCGACGGCAAGGTGGTCGCGGAGAACCTCACGATCGAGGGTCTGCGTCGCTTCAAGGACGACGTCACCGAGATCCGCGAAGGCTTCGAGGGTGGTATCAACCTCGGAACTTCAACGACATCAAGGTCGACGACGTCATCGCGACGTACGAGATGCGGGAGAAGCCGCGCGTCTGATGTGACGCGGGTTCGCGGTGGCCGACGGGACGTGTGTCTCCGTCGGCCACCGCGCCGTCTGCGCCGGCATCGGGCCGGCGGGCGGGAAAACGGAAGGAGCCTCCGGCTGGATCGCGGTACCGTTCAAGGGCCATCGATCCCGTGCCGGCGGGTCATCCGGATACACATGTACGTGGGGACGCTGTCCTTCGACCTCCTCCTCGGCGACGTACGGTCGCTGAAGGAGAAGCGCTCCGTCGTCCGCCCGATCGTCGCCGAGCTGCAGCGGAAGTACGCCGTCAGCGCGGCCGAGGTGGAACACCTGGACCTCTACCGGCGGGCCGGCATCGGCCTCGCCGTGGTCTCCGCCGACGCGGGGCACCTCAGCGACGTACTCGACCGGTGCGAACGGCTGGTCGCCGGCCGCCCCGAGGTGGAACTGCTCTCGGTCCGACGGCGGTTCCACGGCGAGGACGACTGACGACCACAGCCAGTGAACACAGACAGAAAGAACGGGAGACGGACCAGTGGCCGACAACGCGCGGGCCAAGAGGCTGGCGGACCTCATCCGGGAAGTAGTGGCCCAGAAGCTGCAGCGCGGGATCAAGGACCCGCGGCTCGGTTCGCACGTCACCATCACGGACACCCGGGTGACGGGTGACCTCCGGGAGGCGACCGTCTTCTACACGGTGTACGGCGACGAGGAGGAGCGGAAGGCCGCCGCGGCGGGCCTGGAGAGCGCCAAGGGCGTCCTGCGCTCCGAGGTCGGCAAGGCGGCGGGCGTGAAGTTCACGCCGACCCTCTCCTTCGTCATGGACGCCCTTCCGGACACCGCCCGGACCATCGAGGACCTCCTCGACAAGGCCCGCCAGTCCGACGAGAAGGTGCGCGAGGCGTCCGCGGGCGCCTCCTACGCCGGCGGGGCCGACCCGTACCGGAAGCCCTCCGACGAGACGGCCGACGAGACGGACGACAGCACCGAATGACCGACAAGCCCACCCCGCCCGACGGCCTCGTCATCGTCGACAAGCCGTCGGGCTTCACTTCGCACGACGTGGTCGCCAAGATGCGGGGCATCGCCCGCACGCGGCGCGTCGGCCACGCCGGCACCCTCGATCCGATGGCGACGGGCGTCCTCGTCCTCGGTGTCGAGAAGGCGACCAAGCTCCTGGGGCACCTCGCCCTCACCGAGAAGGAGTACCTCGGCACGATCCGGCTCGGGCAGACGACTCTGACCGACGACGCCGAGGGCGAGATCACCGGCTCGGCGGACGCCTCCCGGGTCACCCGGGACGCCGTCGACGCCGCCGTCGCCAAGCTGACCGGCGACATCATGCAGGTCCCGTCCAAGGTCAGCGCCATCAAGATCAAGGGCGTGCGCTCGTACAAGCGGGCCCGCGAGGGCGAGGACTTCGACATCCCGGCCCGCCCGGTCACCGTCTCCTCGTTCACGGTGTACGACGTCCGGGACGCCGTCGCCGAGGACGGCACGCCCGTGCTCGACCTGGTGGTGTCGGTCGTCTGCTCCTCCGGCACCTACATCCGCGCCCTGGCCCGCGACCTCGGCGCCGACCTCGGTGTCGGCGGCCACCTCACCGCGCTGCGCCGCACCCGGGTGGGGCCGTACAAGCTGGACGCGGCCCGGACGCTGGACCAGCTCCAGGAGGAGCTGACGGTGATGCCGATCGCGCAGGCCGCCGCCGCGGCGTTCCCCCGCTGGGACGTCGACGCCAAGCGGGCGCGGCTGCTCACCAACGGTGTGCGGCTGGAGATGCCCGAGACCTACGCGGGCGCCGGTGCCGTGGCCGTCTTCGACCCCGAGGGACGGTTCCTCGCGCTCGTGGAGGAGCAGCGGGGCAAGGCCAGGAGCCTGGCCGTCTTCGGCTGAGGGCGCGGGGCGGAGTCGGCCGAGGGCGCGGGACCGACGGGCGGCGGGCCCCGGCTTCGGCCGATGTGCCGGTGCGGGCCCGTTGCCCGTGGAGCGGCGGTCACGGGGACTTCCACTGCCGCCGCTCCACGGTCCCCCCTCGGTTCCCCCACCCCTAGGGTGTATCCAACGGACCCCTCCTGTTCACCCGTGCGGGCGGGCGCTCGGAGTGAACCGGGGGAGCGCAAGGGGGCGCGTTCGCCGGACGATCTGTCCCGCTGATCATCGCCCGCCTACCGTCGGAGACACGGCACGGTGCACGGCGGGAGGTTCGACGATGACGTCGCGGAACCGGACCCGGAGCACGCCCGGCGGCGCGGACCCCGTCGCCGAGGCACGGGACCGGTCACAGGCGCCGGCCGCCTGGCAGCCCCCCGACGACGCCCTGGTTCTCCTCCACGACCTGGCCGGCCGGCCGCGCGGCGCGGGATTCGCCGCCGACCACCACGGCACGCTGATCACCAGCCACGAAGCGGTGGACGGCCTGCCCCGGCTGGTGCTGGACGCCGGCGGCCGGCGCCGCACCGTGCACGCCGACGCGGTGACCCCGCTGCCCGCCCTGGGCCTCGCCCTCGTCCGGGCGGAAGGCCTCGGCGTGGCACCGCTGCCCGTCGCCACCCGGGAGCGGCCCGAGCCCGGCACCTATGTCCGCATCGCCGCCGGCGGCTGGCGCGAGGCCCGGGTCCTCGGCGTCACCGACGTGACGTACACCGCCACCGACCGGCGTCATCGCATCGCCGGCGCCCTGGAACTGGCCGTCGGCACCGCCGGCCGCGACGCCCTGCGGCTGGGCGGCGGCGCCGCCGGGGGCCCGGTGCTCGACGCCGGCACCGGTGCCGTGCTCGGCGTCCTCGGCACCGCTCTCGGCTCCGGCCACGGCCACGCCGGCCTCGCCGTGCCGCTGCGTGCCGCCGGCGGACCGCTCGCCGAGCTGCTCGCCGAGAACGCGGCGACCGTCCCGGCGTACGGCGCCGACCTCAATCCGGCCGGTGTGCTGGCGCTCACGGCCACGTCGGTCGGCCAGGACGGCCCGCCCGGCGCGTCCGGGGGCGGCCTGGACCTGGGCGTACAGCCCGTCGAACGGCCCGGGCCGGCACGCCGGTTCGCCGCCTTCGAGGCGGGGCCGGCCCACGTCCTCGGCCTGGTCGGCCCGCCGGGCAGCGGTCGTACGACGGAGCTGGCCGCCCTCGCCGCCCGCCGCACCCGGTGCCGGCGCCCGGCCCCCACCCTGTGGCTGCGCGGCGCCGACCTGCGGGACGACGACGCCTCGGTGGCGGACGCGGTCGCCAGGGCCCTGGCCCGGGCCGCCCGCATCGTGGCCGCCTCCGGCACCTCCGGCCCGGCCGACCCCGGCGCCGTCGGGCCCGACCGGCTCGCCCGCCTCGCCCGCGACACCGGCCGGCCGCTGCTGCTGCTCCTGGACGGGCCCGAGGAGATGCCGCCGCTGCTCGCCCACCGCCTCGCCGACTGGACCCGCGGCACGACGGCCTGGCTGCGGGAGACGGGCACCCGGCTGGTCGTCGCGTGCCGGCCCGAGTACTGGGAGCGGGCGGGGGCGGAGTTCCCGCGCGAGCTGTTGTACGCGGGGGTCGGGGCTGCTCGGGCGGCAGGGGTTGAGGCTGCTGGAGTGGCAGGGGCTGAGGCTGCTGGGCGGCAGGGGCCGGCGAGGCCGCTCGGGCGGCGGGAGCGGAGGCGGCCGCCCGGGCGGTGGAAAGCGGTGGGGCCGCCCCGGCGGCTCTGTGGGGCGGCCTTCCCCTGCCGCCCTGTGTGCGGATCGCGGACCTGGGGGAGGACGAGGCCCGGTCGGCGCGGGAGCGGTACCGGATTCCGGAAGGGGTGCTCGAGGGCGCCGACGCCCGGCATCCCCTCACCCTGCGGCTGCTCTCCGAGGTCCGCGCCGCGTTCGCCGCGCCCGCGCCGCTCGTCCGCGTCGACCGCGACGCCGTCTTCGCCGCCTACCTGGACCTGATGTGCCTGCGCGTCGCCGTCCGCCTGGCCACGCAGAACGGCCTGCGCGGCACCGCCGTGCGCCGGCTCGCGGCCAAGGTCTCCGGGCAGGTCCACGAGGCCGCCCGGCGCAGCCTCGGCCCCGGCCAGGGCGAGCTGGACCGGGAGTCGTTCGAGGCGGTGTTCCCCTGGGGCCAGGCCCCCGCCCGGCTCGGCGGCGGCACCGGCTGGGCGTCCGCCGTCCTCGCCGAGGGACTGCTCGTCCCCGCCGGCCCCGGCTACCGCTTCGCCCACGAGGAACTCGCCGACTGGATCCAGGGCGCCCACCTCGACCTCGACGCCGCCCTGCGCGCCCTCGTCCACCACCGCCGCGCCCCGCACACCGCCCACCCGCTGCCCGTCCCGCACCACCGCATCGGACCGGTGGTCGAGGCCCTGCTGCTCCTCGCCCGCCAGTACGGCACCGGGCACCTCGCCCTCCGCCTGGAGGAACTGGTGCTCACCCTGGACGACGAGCCGTACTCCTGGTGGGCCGCCCGGCTCACCGCCGAGGTGCTGGTCCGGGTACCGGACGCCACGCCGTACACGCCGGTGCTGCGGCTGCTGGCCGGCGTGCTGCGGGCGCGGCGCGAGGAAGGGCTGCCGCTCCCCGGCGAGTTCGCCCCCGGGTTCTGGGCGGGCCTCGCCCTGCCGCAGGCCGACCGGCTCGACCTGCTGCGCCGGCTGGTCCTCGCCGACGGCCCGCCCGGCGAGCCCGGACCCCGCCACCTCGACACCGTCGCCGCGCTCCTCGCCGCCGACCCCACGGCCGTACAGCCGCTCCTGGTCGGCTGGTTCGACGACGAGCGGCCGCTGTCCGCCGCCCCGCACGCGACCGTGGCGACCGCCGCGCAGGCCCTGCTGCACACCCACCGCCACCGCGCCCCGGATGCCCTCGTCGAGGCGCTCGCCGACAGCAGCCACCGGCGGGCCGACGAACTGCTCACCGCCCTCGCCGAGGAGGAGCCGGCCGCCGTGTGCCGCGCCGTCGACCGGTGGGCGCACGATCCGCGGCCGTCGCGGCGCGCGGCGGCGACCACGTACGGACTGCGCGCCGCCGAACACGCACGCACCGACGACGACCGCGCCCTGCTGCGCCGCGCCGCCCGCACCCTCCTCGCCCGCCCGGACGACGGCATCCTGCACGGCGCCGCCCTCGCCCTGCTCGTCCGGGACCCGGCCACCCGCGAGGAACACCTCGCCCGGGCGCTCGGCCACTTCGCCGCGGGCGACCCGTACGTCCCGCCGAGCGCGGTGGCCGCCGCCCTGGCCACCCACCCCGAGCCGGTCCTCGACGCCTTCCGGGCCCGGCTGCGCGGCCCGGACGCCGGGGAGACGCTGCGCAGGCTCGCCGACGCCACCCTGCCCGGGCTGGCCGGCCGGGTCGCCGCGCTGATCGGGGACGCCGTGGCCGAACGCCCGGAGACCGCCGGCCACCTGGCCGCGTACACCGACCGGCGCCTGGCCGCCCAGGGCGCGGCCGCCCGGGCCGTCCTCCTCCCGCTGGTCACCGGGGTGCTGACGGAGGGGCCCGAACCGGCCCGGGCGGCGCTCGCCGGAGTGCTCGCCGCGCCCGGCACCGGCCCGTGCGCGCCCCTGCGCCGCGAACTGCGCGCGTTCCTCCTGGACCGCGAGCGGGACCCCGCCGTCCTCGACGCGCTGCTGCGCGCCGCACCCGGCTGCGCGGACGACGACCTGCGGGGCCTCGTCCACCGTCTCGGCCTGCTCATGACCCGCACCCCGGCCGGTGCCGTCCGGTTCGACCGCGGGCTCGTCGACCTCTCCCGGCACGCCCCCGGATTCGCGGTCCGGGTGACCGGCTGGCTCGCCGACGCGCCGCAGGAGTGGGCCGCGCTCGTGGGCCCCAGCGCCCGCCGGACGATCGAGAACCTCGCGGGCGTGCGGGTACCCGCCTGACCGGTGGCCTCCGGCCGGCCCGGCGCGGGGTGCGCCCGGTCACAGCTCCCATGCCGATGCGAGCGCCGGGCGGCGGGCATGGCACCCTTAGACCTGCGTAACAGGCAACCCGGTCTTCGACGAGTTCGCGACAAGGAGCAGACACAGTGCAGCGCTGGCGTGGCTTGGAGGACATCCCCGAGGACTGGGGGCGCAGCGTCGTCACCATCGGTTCCTACGACGGTGTCCACCGCGGTCACCAGCTGATCATCAAGCACGCCGTGGACCGGGCCCGCGAACTGGGTGTCCCCGCCGTCGTCGTCACCTTCGACCCGCACCCCAGCGAGGTCGTCCGCCCCGGCAGCCACCCGCCGCTGCTCGCCCCGCACCACCGCCGCGCCGAGCTGATGGCGGAGCTCGGCGTGGACGCCGTCCTCATCCTGCCGTTCACGGCGGAGTTCTCGAAGCTGTCCCCGGCCGACTTCGTCGTCAAGGTCCTGGTGGACAAGCTGCACGCCAAGGCGGTCGTCGAGGGACCCAACTTCCGCTTCGGCCACAAGGCCGCGGGCAACGTGGAGTTCCTCGCCGAGCAGGGCCGGACCTACGACTTCGAGGTCGAGGTCGTCGACCTGTACGTCAGCGGCGCAGCGGGCGGCGGGAGCCGTTCTCCTCGACGCTCACCCGGCGCCTGGTCGCCGCCGGCGACGTCGAGGGCGCCGCCGAGATCCTCGGCCGGCCGCACCGCGTCGAGGGCGTCGTCGTCCGCGGCGCCCAGCGCGGGCGCGAACTCGGCTTCCCGACGGCCAACGTCGAGACGCTCCCGCACACCGCCATCCCCGCCGACGGCGTCTACGCGGGCTGGCTGCACGTCCAGGGCGAGGCGATGCCCGCGGCGATCTCCGTCGGCACCAACCCGCAGTTCGACGGCACCGAGCGGACGGTGGAGGCCTACGCCATCGACCGGGTGGGCCTCGACCTGTACGGGCTGCACGTCGCCGTCGACTTCCTGGCCTACGTCCGCGGCCAGGCGAAGTTCGAGACGCTGGACGCGCTGATGGAGCAGATGGCCGCCGACGTCAAGCGCTGCCGGGAGCTGGTGGCCGCGGCGGAGGCGTAGCCTCCGGCCCCTGCGCCGCCCGCCCCTCCGGCGGGTGCGCCGGGGCGGGGTCCGGCCGGAGCCGGGCCCAGTGGCAGGCCACCCCGGCCGTGCCGTCGTCGGGCAGAACCGTCGGGTCCAGGCCGCGGCAGGCGTCCGCCACCCCCGCCCGGTCCGCCTCGCCGCCCGCCAGGACCGGGCACCGGGCGTGGAACCGGCAGCCACCGGGCACCCGCGTCGGGTCCGGCGGCTCGCCGGAGAGCACCACCGGCTCGCCCGGCGCCTCCGGCAGGACCGACAGCAGCGCCCGGGTGTACGGGTGCCGGGGCGCCGTCAGGACCCGCTCCACCTCCCCGGTCTCCACGATCCGGCCCAGGTACATCACCGCCACCCGGTCGGCGATGTTCCAGGCCAGCCCCAGGTCGTGCGTCACCACCAGCGCGGACAGCCCCAGCTCGGCGCGGAGCCGCAGCAGCAGGGCGAGGATCTCGCCGCGCACGGACGCGTCCAGGGAGGCCACCGGCTCGTCGGCGACGAGCAGCTCCGGCCCGAGGACCAGCGCCCCGGCGATCACCACCCGCTGCCGCTGCCCGCCGGAGAGTTCGTGCGGGTACCGCAGGAAGAACCGCTCCGCAGGCCGCAGCCCGGCCCGCGACAGCGCCTCGGCCACCGCCGCCCGCTCGTCGCCGCCGTACCGGTGGATGCGCAGCCCTTCGGCGACCGCGTCGTACACCGTGTGCCGAGGGTTGAGCGAGCCGCTGGGATCCTGCAGGACCAGCTGCACCCGCCTGCGGTACGCCCTGAGGGAGCGGCCGGTGTAGTCGAGCGGCCGCCCGTCGAAGACGACCTGCCCGGCGGTCGGACGGACCAGCCCCAGCAGGGCGCGGGCCAGCGTCGTCTTCCCGCAGCCCGACTCGCCGACCAGCGCGACGATCTCGCCGGGCCGGACGGTGAGGTCGACGCCGTCCACCGCACGGGCCGGCGGAGCGCCGTGCCGGCCGGGGAAGGCGACGTGCAGGTTCCGCGCGCCGAGCAGCGCGGTGCCGGGGGCGGGGGCGGGGGAGAGGGTCATGGGGTGCTGGGCCTCGCTTCCTCCAGGGGGTGGTCCGGTGCGACGCGCACGCATGCCGCGTGCCGGTCCGCTCCCGCCGCGCGCAGCGGCTGGTCCTGTGCCGCACAGGACTCCAGCGCCACCGGGCAGCGCGGATGGAAGGCGCAGCCGGCGGGCAGCGCCACCGGATCCGGCGGGTCGCCCGGCAGGCCCCGGGGCGCGAACCGGGACGCCGGGTCCCCGACGCGGGGGAACGCGGCCGACAGCGCCTGGGCGTACGGATGCCGGGCGGCCCCGTACACCAGGTCCGCCGGGCCCTCCTCGACGATCCGGCCCGCGTACATCACCGCGAGCCGGTCGCAGGTGTCGGCGAGCACCGTCAGATCGTGACTGATCATGATCAGGCCCACGTCGTGGTCCGCGACCGACTCCTCGATCAGCCGCAGGATCTGCGCCTGGATCATCACGTCGAGCGCGGTGGTCGGCTCGTCGGCGATGATCAGCCGGGGATCGCAGGCCAGCGCCATCGCGATCATCACCCGCTGGCGCTGACCGCCGGACAGCTCGTGCGGGTAGGCCGTGGCACGGGAGGCGGGCAGACCGACCCGCTCCAGCAGGTCACCGGCCCGCTTCCGGGCCCCGGCCGGCGTCGCCCTCCCGTGCAGCAGGAGCGGCTCGGCGATCTGGTCGCCGATGCGGTGCACCGGGTTGAGGGAGTGCATGGCCCCCTGGAACACGATCGAGGCACCGGCCCAGCGCACGGCCCGTACCCGGCCCCACTTCATGGCGAGCACGTCCTCGCCCTCCAGCAGCACCTGCCCGCCGGTCCGGGTGCCGGCCGGCAGCAGCCGCAGCAGGGCCAGGGCCAGCGTGGACTTCCCGCACCCCGACTCCCCGGCGATCCCGAGCTTCCGGCCGGCCTCCAGCCGCAGGTCCACCCCGCGCACCGCCGCCGCCCCGCCCGGGTACGTCACCGTCAGGTCCCTGATCTCCAGCAGGCTCAACGCGCCACCCCCAGCCTCGGGTTGAGGACCTGCTCCACGGCCCGCCCGCACAGCGTGAACGCCAGCGCCACCAGCGCGATCGCGACGCCCGGCGGCACCAGGTACCACCAGTGCCCGGCGCTGACCGCGCCCGCCTCCCGGGCGTCCTGGAGCAGCCCGCCCCACGACACGACGCCGGGGTCGCCCAGCCCGAGGAAGGCGAGCGTCGCCTCCGCGAGGATCGCCGAGGAGATGATCAGGGTCGTCTGCGCCAGCACGAGCGGCATCACGTTGGGCAGCACGTGCCGGACCATGATGTGCCGGTGGCCGCCGCCGAGCGCCCGCGCCCGCTCGATGTACGGCCGGGTCTCCACCGCCAGGGTCTGGGCCCGCACCAGCCGGGCCGTCGTCGGCCAGGTCGTCACGCCGATCGCCACCACCGTGGTGAGCAGGGAGCGGGGCATCACCGTGGCCAGCGCGATCGCCAGGACCAGCGTCGGCATCACCAGGAACCAGTCGGTGACCCGCATCATCACCGTCGCGTACCAGCCGCGGAAGTGCCCGGCCGTGACCCCGATCAGCGTGCCGATCGCCACCGACAGCACGGCGGCGAGCAGACCGACCAGCAGCGACACCCGCGCCCCCAGATCACCAGGCCGAGCAGGTCCCGCCCGAACCGGTCGGTGCCGAACGGGAACCCCCGCCCGGACCCTCCAGCGGGCCGCCGGGGGCGTCGGTCACGTCGTCGACGTCCGACCCGACCAGCAGCGGGGCGGCCAGCGCCAGCAGCGCGAACAGCAGCAGCGCGGCCAGCCCGAAGACACCGGCCCGGTGTCCGCGGTACTGCCGCCAGAAGCGCACGGCCGACGCCCGGCGCCGCCGCCGGGCGAGCGCACGCGGGCGGGAGACGGCGGCCGCCCGCTCCGTCCCCGGTCCTTCCTTCTCGGTCGTCATCGGCCCACCCTGGGGTCGAGCAGCGGGTAGATCAGGTCGGCGAGCGTGTTCATCAGGATCACCGCCGCCGCGAACACGAAGAACAGCCCCTGCACCAGCGGCAGATCGGGCACGCTGAGCGCCTGGTAGAACAGCCCGCCCAGCCCCGGCCAGGAGAACACCGTCTCCACCAGGATCACCCCGGCCACCGTCCGGCCGAGGTTGATGAAGACCAGCGTCACGGTCGGCAGCAGCGCGTTCGGCACGGCGTGCCGGCGCCGTACGAGATCGTCGCGCAGCCCCTTGGCGCGGGCGGTGGTGAGATAGTCGCCGCCCATCTCGTCCAGCAGCGCCGACCGTGTCACCAGCAGGGTCTGCCCGTACTCGACGGCGACCAGCGTCAGCACCGGCAGCACCAGATGGTGGGCCACGTCCAGGACGTACCCGAAGCCCTCCGTGTCGCCCGACTCCATGCCGCCGGTGGGGAACAGCCCCGGCAGCGGGCCGATGCCCACCGACAGCGTGACGATCAGCAGCAGCCCGAGCCAGAACGACGGGACCGAGTACAGCGTCAGCGCGAGGCCGGTGCCCAGCCGGTCGCCGAGCCGTCCGTGCCGCCACGCCGCGCGCGTACCGAGGAAGACGCCGAGCGCCGTGTACAGCACGAAAGCCGTCCCGGTCAGCAGCAGCGTGTTCGGCAGCGCCTCGGTGATCTTGTCGACCACCGGCGCGTTGAACTGGTACGACGTCCCCAGGTCGCCGGTGAGGGCCTTGCCGCAGTAGTCGGTGAACTGCTGCCACAGCGGCAGGTCCAGTCCGAACTGCTCCCGGTAGGCGGCCAGTTGCTCGGCCGACACCTGACGGCCGCCGGTCATGAACTTCACCGGGTCGCCGGGGATCAGCCGGAACAGGAAGAAGCTGGTGACGAGGACGGCGAGCAGCGACACGGCCGCGCCGGCCAGCTTCCCCGCCACGTACCGGGGGTACCCGGACCCGGTCCGGGCCCGGGCACGGCGGCCGGCCGTCCCCGCCTTCCCGCCCGCCCCCGCCTTCCCGGCCGGCCCGGACTCCGTGTCGGCGGACGTCGGCACCCGCGCGCTACTCACGGTCCTCGGCGGTGGCCCGGCGCCGCAGCGCCACGAACACGCCGATCGCCGCCAGGAGGACGGCACCGCCCGCGATGCCGGCGATCACACCGGCCGACGACGACCCGCCCGAGGACCCGTCGGAGTCCGCCGGCACCGCCGACCACCAGCTCCAGTAGCCGTCCTGGCCGTAGATGTTGCCCGCCTTCGCCGGCATCGTGGTGATCGACGCGATCTGGTCCGTGCGGTACGCCTCGACCGCGTTCGGATACGCCATGACGTTCATGTACCCGAGGTCGTACAGCCGCGACTGCATCTGCTTGACGATGCCGGCCCGTTTCGCCGGGTCGTACTCGGCCAACTGCCGGGCGTACAGCTCGTCGTACGTCTTGTCGCAGATGAAGTTGTCGGTCGCGCCGGTGTCCTTCGGGTCGCCGGGAGCGCCGCGCAGGTGTGGATGGACAGCACGAAGTCGGGGTCGGGATTGACCGACCAGCCGTCGAACGCCAGGTCGTACTCGCCGGCCAGCCAGGGATCGGTCACGTTGTCCAGGCAGTTGAGCGTGACGCCGATGCCGAGGTCGCCCCACCACTCCTGGAGGTACTTGCCGATCGCCTTGTCGTTCGGGTCGGTGGCGTGGCACAGCAGCCGGTAGGTGATCGGCTTGCCGTCCTTGCCGACGCGCCTGCCGTCGCCGTTCTTCCGCAGACCGGCCTGATCGAGCAGCCGGGCCGCCTCCGCCGGGTCGTGGGACAGCTCCTGGCCGGGCGACGGCTGCCAGAAGTACTGCGAGAAGCGCGGCGGGATGTAGCCGGCGCCCTCGACGGCGTGCCCCTGGAACACCTTGTCGATGATGGCCTTGCGGTCCACCGCCCGGAACAGCGCGTGCCGCACCCGCTGGTCCAGCAGCGACGGATGCCCGTCCCCGATCTTCTGCCCGTTGCGGGCCTTGGCGCCAGGGTTGGTGGCGAGCGCGTAGAAGCGGCGGCCCGGCGCGTCGTTGACGCGGATGTTCCCGGCGCTCTTCAGCGACGCCGCCTGAGCGGGCGTCAGCGACGGTGAACCGGCGACGAACGACACCTCGCCCTTGCGCAGCGCCGACACGGCCGCGTCCTGGTCCTTGTAGTAGCGGAAGACCAGTTCGTCGAACTTCGGCGCCCCGCGCCAGAAGTTCTTGTTGGCCTTCAGCCGCACATGGCTGTCGGCCTTGTAGCCGGTGAGGACGAAGGGGCCGTTGCCGACGACGGGGAAGTCCTTGTCGTTGTTGAACTTCGTGTAGTCGTCGACCTTCTCCCACACGTGCTTCGGCACGATCGGCACGTCCAGCGCCGTCATCGTCGCCTGCGGCTTCTTCAGCTTGATCACCAGCTGCGTCGGGCTCGGCGCGGTGACCTTCTCGAAGTTGGCGACGAAGCTGCCGTTGGCGGTGGCCGCGCCCTCGTCGGTCATCATCGTGTTGAACGTCCACGCCGCGTCCTCGGCGGTGGCCCGCTTGCCGTCCGACCACATGGAGTCCGAGCGGATCGTGTACGTCCAGGTCAGCTTGTCCGGCGACGACTCCCACCGGGTGGCCAGGCCCGGGATGACGCGGTTGTCCTCGGGGTCGTAGTTGGTGAGGTACTCGTAGGTGAGCCGGTGGATGCTCGTACTGAGCAGGCGCACCGCCAGGAACGGGCTGAGCGAGTCGACGCTCTGGGCCACCGCGACCGTCAGCACCTTCTTGCCGTCGTCGGCCGCCCGGGCCTGCTGCGGGGCCGGGTGGAGCGGGGACGCGAGAGCCGCGGTGAGCGTGAGCGCCGCCGCGCCGGCCAGGACGACGGAGCGGGCGGGGGAGAGGGGCGGGGCAGGGGACGGAGGTGTGCCGTACTGATCGTTCGTGTCCATGTCGTGACCTCGCGTCGTCGCTCGCACGGGTGGGACGGGTTGATCAGTCAGAGGGGTGGGTCAGGTGTACCAGTGGCGTATCGACCCGTCAACGGTGCGTGCACCCCTTGTGGCCTGCGGAAACAGCGAACTGGCGAGCGAGTGGCGCCCATTGGTCGAGACCGGTGACGCGCCGCTGGCCAGGGCGTGGCGACGGGCGCGACGGGCGCGTGACGGTCCGTGCGACGGGCGCGTGACGGTCCGTGCGACGGACGGGCGACGGACGCGACGGGCCGGGGTCCGGACGACGCGGCGAGGCCCGCGCCGGATCGGATCGGATCGGGCGCGGGCCTCGTGACGGTCGGTGGAAGCCGGTGTGTGGGGGAGGGGGGAGGGGACGCGGGCGGTTACGACTGCGGGGGAGGGGGCGGCGGGGTCGGGCCGCCGGGCTGGTCGGGCCCGCTCGGCTGCGGGTAGCCGTAGCCGGGGTGCTGCGGCTGGCCCGGCTGCGGGGGCCCGGCTGCCCCGGGGGCTGCGGCTGGGCCGGCTGCCCCGGCTGGCCCGGGTGCGGGTACGGCGGCTGGCCGGGCTGGCCGGGCTGCGCGGGTGGCCAGGCTGCGCGGGCTGGGCGTAGGGCTGGCCCGGCATCGGCTGACCGGGGTGGGGGCCTGCTGGGGCGGCTGACCGTAGGGGGCGGGCTGGCCGGGCATGGGCTGGCCGGGCATCGGCTGGCCCGGCTGCTGGGGAGGCGCGGCCTGCCCCGGCATGGGCTGACCCGGCACGGGCTGCCCGGGCATCGGCTGGCCGGGGAGCGGCTGGCCCGGCATCGGCGGGGCGGCGACCGGCGGCGGGTTGCCGTCGGACGTCCACAGGCCGTGCATCTGCTGGTGCCGGGTGAAGTCCTCGGCGACCAGGGCCGCGAGGTTGAAGTACGCCTCCCGCACCTTGGGCCGCATCATGTCGAGGTCGACCTCCGCACCGGCGGCCAGATGCTCGTCGAACGGCACGACGACCACGCCCCGGCACCGGGTCTGGAAGTGCGCCACGATGTCCTCGACCTTGATCATCTTGCCGGTCTCGCGGACACCGGAGATGACGGTGAGGGACCGGGCGACGAGATCGGCGTACCCGTGCGCGGACAGCCAGTCCAGCGTCGTACTGGCACTGCTGGCACCGTCCACCGACGGCGTCGAGATGATGATGAGCTGGTCGGCGAGGTCGAGCACCCCGCGCATGGCGCTGTACAGCAGACCGGTACCGGAGTCGGTCAGGATGATCGGGTACTGCTGCCCCAGCACGTCGATCGCACGCCGGTAGTCCTCGTCGTTGAACGTCGTGGACACGGCCGGGTCGACGTCGTTGGCGATGATCTCCAGACCGGAGGGCGCCTGCGAGGTGAAGCGCCGGATGTCCATGTAGGAGTTGAGGTACGGGATCGCCTGGACGAGGTCCCGGATGGTGGCCCCGGTCTCACGCCGGACGCGCCGCCCGAGGGTGCCCGCGTCCGGGTTGGCGTCGATGGCGAGGATCTTGTCCTGCCGTTCGGTGGCGAGCGTGGAGCCGAGGGCGGTGGTGGTGGTCGTCTTGCCCACACCGCCCTTGAGGCTGATGACGGCGATCCGGTAGCAGGACAGCACGGGCGTGCGGATCAGCTCCAGCTTCCGCTGCCGCTCGGCCTCCTCCTTCTTCCCGCCCAGCTTGAACCGGCCGCCGCCGGCCGCGGGGCGGCTGCTCTTCGCCTTCTGCTTCTTGTTGTTGAGCAGCCGGTCGGAGGACAGTTCCACGGCCGCGGTGTAACCGAGCGGCGCGGCACCAGGGTTGGTCGGCTGACGCTGGTCGTGCTGCATCGGCTGCGGCCAGGCGGCCCCGGTCCGCGGGTCGACGGGCGGCGCCTGGTGCGGCTGGGGAGGGGCGCCTGGCCCTGGTGGTTCGGCTGGCCCTGTCCCTGGCCGGGGTGCTGGCCCTGGTGGCCCGGGTGGCCCTGGTGGTTCGGCTGGCCCTGCTGCGGCGGGAGGGGCGGCTGGGGGAAGCCGTATCCGCCGGCCGCGGCGGCCGCGTCCGGCGCGGTGGGGCCGGTGGCCGGGTGCGGGGCGGGGGGCTGCGGGGCTGCGGGCTGCGCGGCGTCGGCGGGCGGGAAGCCGTAACCGGCCTGGGGCGCGGGCTGCGCGGGAGCCGGCTGCTGCGGGGGCGCGCTGGGCTGGTTCCACGCGGCGGGCGCGGGCTGGGGCGCCTGCGGCTGGAAGGGCGCCTGCGGCTGCTGCGGAGGCACCGACGGCTGCTGCGGAGTGACCGGAGCCTGCGGCTGCGGCTGCGGCTGGGCGGGGGCTGGGGCCGGCCGGAGAACGGCGGTTGGGCGGCCGGCTGCGGCTGCGGCTGCGCGGGCCACTGGTCCGCCGGCGCGGGAGCGGCCGGCTGGTACGACGGCGGCAACGGCGGCAGCCCTGCCTGCGGCCCCGGCGCGGGGGCGGTCCAGGCGGGCGGCGCGTCGGCCGGGGCAGCGGCGGCGTCCTGCGGGGCGCCGGACTCGGCGGAGGAGTCACCGGCGGGGGAGTCACTGGCGGGGAGTCACCGGCGGCGGAGTCACCGGCGGACCCGCCGTCGGAGTCGGCCCCGGCGGCGCCCTCGGACTCGCCGTCCGCCGCACCCTCGGCCGGGGCGTCACCGGTGGCGGACGCGCCGGACGACGCCTCCGCCTCCGACTCGGCCCCCTCCGAGGTGGCCCCGGCATCGGCCGGCCCTGCCGCGGCGGACGTGCCCTGCGTCGCGTCGCCGCCGGGACGTCGGCCGGAGTCCCGTCGGGGGAGGACGTACCGGCCGTGCCGTCGACGGCGGACCCGGTGGCGGACCCGGCGTCGTTGCCGGAGCCGGCGTCGGTGCCGGCGTCGGTGCCGGCGGCCGCGTCGGTGGCGCCGTGGGCCCGGTCGCCGTCACGGTCACCGGCGTCGTCGGCAGCGCCGGTACCGGCGCCCGCCTCACCCTGCCCGGCGTCACCGGCGGACCCCGCGTCCTCGGCGGAGGCGGCCCTCGCCGCCTCCGCCTCCGCACGCTCCGCGATCTCCCGCTTCAGCGCCACGGCGGAGAACCGCATGGTGGCCCCGCTCTCCAGGTCACCGTTGTCCGGCCGGGGCTCGGGCTCGGGCGCCGGGTCGGCCGCGCGCACACCCGTCTCGGCCGGGGCGGCGGTCCCGGTTCCCCCGGTGTCCTCGCGGCCCGGCCCCTCCGCGGACTTCTGCTCCGCGTCGTCCGGAGCGGCAGCGGGCCTCTGCAACGGGAAGCCGTCCGCGGACGGCGCCGGCACGGCGGGAGGGGTCGTGGGCACGGCCGGAGGGGACGGCGGCACGGCCGGCGCAGGGGCGGCCTGCGGCTCGAACCCGCTGTCGGCGGGCAGCTTGGGCACCTCGGGAGCCCCACCGCCCTGCCCGGCACCGCCCCCGCGTTCTGCGTGTACCAGGCGGGCGGTGCGTAGTCGATGGTGAACTCGCCGGTCGCCTCGACGGCCGACTCCGCGTCGGGCTGGTCATCGCCGGGTGTCGCCCAGCCCCCGCGGATCCCGTCCCGATCGCTGCTCACAGTTCCTCCTGGTGTGGTCGAGCACCCTCAAGCGTGCCGGGGCGATCGATTGCCGTTCGACGTTGTCCGGGCGTGTTCGAGAATGAAACGAGGTCGTCCGATTCCCGGCCCTCCCCGTAGGACGCCGACGCCCACTCCACGGGTTCTGACGTCGCGCCCGGCACCAGCCTAATCACGAGTTGCGCGAACCCGTCAGGCCCCGCCCCCCTGTGCGCCCCGACGTTCGCCATCACCACCCGGCCAAATCCGGTGACGTTTCGCCGCCTACCCGGGCGAATTCGGACGGACCGTCCCGCAGTCCCGTCAGTCCATCCGCCGCGGCGTACCGAGCAGCCCGACCTCCGCGTCGGTCGGCTGGGTCATCACGTACTGCCGGTCCCGGTCGGCGCACCAGAGGGTGACGCCGTCGGCGAGGGTCGGCAGGGACTCCACGTCGGCCCTGGGCAGCGCCATCGTCCGGCCCAGCTCCGCGGCCTCGTCGGGCGAGATCCGCTGCACGCCCACCAGCCGCGCCTGCCGGACCAGCCGGGGCGCCACCGGGCTCAGATACGGCAGCAGCGTCAGCACCGACCGCCAGGGCCCGGAGACCACCCGCCCCGGGGCGGCCGCATCCCGCAGTCCCGCACCACCAGCACCGGCGTGCCCGCCGAGGCGCCCAGCGGCGGCACGCGCCCCACGTCGTACACCGCGAGCCCGTTCTGCCCGCCGCCCATGGCGTGCACCATCTGCGACCAGGCGTGCGCCCGCCCGGTCTCCACGGCCACGCGCGCACCGGTCGCCGCGGCCCGCAGCGCGAACACCTGCGCCGTCCACAGACCGCCGATGAGCACCACCTCGTACGGCGTGGGCCGGTTCAGCCCCAGTACGGCGGGCTGTCCCTCGGCGTCCACGCCGATGACGACGCCGTCGTCACCGATGGGCAGCGTCAGCGTGTCCAGATCCTCCGCCGAGAGCGTGTGCCGCCCGTGCCGCGGGCCGAGCAGCCCGAAGCCGCTGCGCAGCAGCTCGTGGGCCCGCCGGCCGGCCGACCGGGCCGACCCGTCGTCCCCCGGCGCCTGCGGGCCCTGCGGTGCTCGCGACGCTCCGGGTGCGCCCGCCGCACCGGGACCGTCAGCGGCGCGCGTCGTCATGGCCGTCACCGAACACCTCCGAGGGCAGAGTGGCGAGTACACCGGGCAGTTGCTCCCGGTCCAGCCGGGTCAGGGCCGCGCCCGCCTCGCGCGCCGCGCCCTCCAGCGCGCGCCGTGCCGCGGTGAGTTCCTCGGCGCTGCGCCCGGTGACCCGGAGGTGGCCGCGCAGCGACAGGTCCTGCCCGTCCCCGCGCGCGAGGGTGAGACTGACGGTGGTGGCGAGCGCCGGTATCGCCGTGATGAGCGCGACGAACTGGGGCAGCGAGGCGCCCCGGTCACCGCCCAGCTGGGGCCATCTGCGGATCCAGTACGTGGTGTGCCTGCGGTTGTCGCAGCGCCAGCTGCGGCCGGACTCCTCGGTGCGCCGCTCCTGCCGGCTCGCCCGTCCGGCCTCCGCCGTCACCAGCGGGTTGGCACAGGCCGAGGTGGCGATGGCCGAGGTCAGCTCCTCCTCGTCGAGCACCGTGGCACGGAACCCGGCACCGGTGAGCCGGCTGACGAGATGGTCGGCGGTGCGCACGACGCACTTCTGCGCCCCGACGAGGCCGCCGCCCCGGGCCGCCACGGCCTCCGGGCACAGCTCCGGAGTGAGCTTCAGTGCGATCCACGTGATGCGGACCGCCGGCGCGCCGGTCTGCTCCTGCAGCGGCGCGTAGTTGCTGACGGCGACGGACTGCCGCGGCAGGTGCAGGGCCGGCGCGGGCTGCGTGTGCAGCACGACCTGCGCCGACTCCAGCCGGATGCCGTCCACCTCGAGCGCGTCCCGCACCAGGGCCAGCGGCAGCGGCCGCCGGCCGCGCTCGGCACGCAGGGCGGTGGCGTCCGCCTCCACCTGGACCACGGCGGTGACGAACGTCCCGTCGCCGACGAGCCCGACGGGACGCCGCTCACGACCGCCGTACGCGTACGTGCGCAGGGTCGGGTCGCACTCCACGGCCGGCGCGAGCCCCGGTTCGGTGCCGGGCGGGATCTCCAGGCCGGCGGCGCGCTTCTGGCGGGCTCGCAGCGCGCGCGCCGTGGCGACCCACTCGGGCAGGGAGCGGCCCCGGCGGCGCGCGAACGCCACCACCACGAGCGCGGCGGCGACGACGCCGGCCGGCACCAGCGCCAGGGTGCCGATCACCCAGCCGACGAGGAGGACGGCGGCCGCGAGCTCCACCAGCACGACCCGTTGCAGCCGGAACGCCCCCGGTCCGCCCGTACGCACCTTGAGATGGAGGCCGCCCCGCGCGGACGGCTGTCGCGCCGCACGCGACCCGGGCCCGGCGGAGCCGCGCGCCCGGGTCCGGTCACGGCGCGAGGTCCGCGTTCCGGAAGCCATCACTCCATCCCCCCAATTTGCTCACAACTCACGGGAATTCCAGCCCGGGCACCAGGCCGCACAGGGCCCAGGCACCCTACCCGCTCCGCCGGTCGCTCCTCACACCAGGCATAGTAGGGGCCGCGTCTGACAACGGCGGGCGGGGGACGGCGATCCCCGGCGCCGCCCAGGCGGGATCCAGGCGGACACGGGCGGGACACGGGGAGAGACACGCACCTATGGCATCTCGGCGGGATCAGCTCAACGCCTACACCTTCGCGAAGCGCCGCTTGCTCGCGGCCTTCGTCCAGTCGTTCCCGCACGGCTCGGAGGAAGGGGCCCCGCGCCCCCTGCGAGGTGTCGTGCCCGGCCTCATCATCGGCGTCGTCATCATGGCGGTCTTCGGCGCCTGGGGCATGTTCAAGCCCACCGCGCCCAAGGGCTGGGACACCCCCAACGAGAAGGTGATCATCGCCAGCAAGTCGACCACCCGGTACGTCGTCCTGAAGACCGGCGACGAGGTGCAGCTGCACCCGGTGCTCAACATGGCGTCCGCCAAGCTCCTCCTCGCCCCCAACAAGGGGGACGTCGTCACCGTCAGCGAGTCGGTCCTCGACAGCGGCAAGATCCCGCACGGCGTCACCATCGGCATCCCCTACGCGCCCGACCGCCTGCCGGACGCCAAGGAGGCGGGCTCCGCCAAGCGGTGGGTCGTCTGCGAACGCCCGAGCGCCGGCGGCCGGTCCATCCAGAAGGCGGCGCTGGTCCTGGCCGACCGCGAACGGAAGCTGACCGAGGGCAAGCAGAAGCTGACCGGAGGCGAACTGCTCTACGTGGCCGACCCCGCCGGCAAGCGCTACGTCGTCGACTCGGGCGGCACCGCGTACCGGATCGACGAGCTGGACACCGGCTCCGACCTGGAACTGCTGCTGCGTACCGTCGTCGGCTCCGGACGCGAGCCCCAGCGGGTGTCCCGCGAGTGGCTCGCCACCCTCCACCACGGGGACCCGATCACCTTCCCCGAGATCGAGGGCACCCCCGGCGCACCCGCCGACGCCCCGGCCAGCTGGAGCCGTCGGCCGACAAGGTCGGCACCGTGCTCAAGGCGTTCGACAACAACAAGGAGCAGTACTACGTCGTACTGCCCGACCGGGTCGCACCGGTCTCCGCCTTCGTCGCCCAACTGCTGCTGTTCAGCCGGGACCTCGCCCAGGTCGGCCAGGCCGGCCAGGCGCTCGAGACGAGCCCCGGCGCGATCGTCCCGGGCAAGCCCTTCGGCACCGAGTACGACTGGCCGGCCGGCACCCCCCAGGCGGTCAACGAGGCGTCGTCCGCCGAAGGCAGCCGCAACACCGTCTGCAACGTCCTGCGCGGCGTGAGCGGCAAGGGCACCACCACCCTCAGCACCTGGGCGGGCACCGACTTCCCGGCCGACCTCCCCGCCGGTTCCTCCAGCGCCTACGTCACCCCCGGCTCCGGCCAGCTCTACCGCCAGTTCAAGGGCACGCAGACCAAGGCGGGCCCCGTCTTCCTGGTCACCGACACCGGCCTGCGCTACGTCCTGCAGTCCAACGCGGACAGCGCCACCGACGACGCCGGGATCGGCATGTCGGAGAAGGAGAAGAAGGAACTGGAGCAGGAGGCCCAGCAGGCCCAGACGCGCCTCGGCTACGCCGACGTGGACCCGGCGCCGATCCCCGCCGCCTGGTCCGCGTTCCTGCCCACCGGCCCCCGGCTGTCCACGGCTGCGGCCCGCCAGCCGCAGGGCTCCTGACGGGAGGCGCCGCGATGCGACACAGGCACCTCCTCCTGCGCCCCATGGCGGTCGCCGCGGCCCTGCTGGCCGCCCCGCTCACCCTCGCGCCGCCCGCCGCCGCCGACGACTCCTTCTCCGACCAGTGCGAGTACCCGAACGACGTCTACCCGGGCCGGCCCTGGTCCCTCCAACGGGTGCAGCTCGACGAACTGTGGAGCCAGTCCCGAGGGAAAGGGGTGCGCGTCGCCGTCATCGACACCGGCGTCGACGTGAAGAACCCGCAGCTGAAGGGTGCGGTGGACGTCAAGAGCGGCCGCAACCTCCTGCCCAAGGGACTCAAGGACGAGAACGGCGACCCCATCGAGCGGGGCAGCGAGAACGGCACCACCGACACCGTCGGCCACGGCACCAAGGTCGCCGGCATCATCGCCGCCCGGCCCGACGACAAGACCGGCTTCGTCGGCCTGGCCCCCGAGGCCACCATCATCCCGATCCAGCAGAACGACGCCGAGGGCCACGGCGACACGCAGACCCTCGCCGCCGCCATCCGCTACGCCGTGAAGGCCGACGCCGACGTCATCAACATCTCCCAGGACACCGCCGACGCCGCCGAGCCGGACCCCGACCTCGAGGCCGCCGTCGACGAGGCCCTCGCCCAGGACATCGTCGTGGTCGCCTCCGCGGGCAACGACGGACTCGGCGGCAACGTCAAGAAGACCTACCCGGCCTCCTACGACGGCGTCCTCGCCGTCGCGGCCTCCGACCGCAACAACGAACGCGCCTCCTTCTCACAGTCCGGGGACTTCGTCGACGTGGCCGCGCCGGGCGTCGACATCATCTCGACCGTCCCCCGCGGAGGCCACTGCTCGGACAACGGCACGAGCTTCTCCGCGCCGTACGTCGCGGGCCTCGCCGCGCTCCTCAAGGGGAGCACCCCGACTGGACGCAGCGCCAGATCGTCGCCCAGATCGAACAGACCGCGGAGCGGACCATCGCCGGCCGCGACCGCCTCGTCGGCTGGGGCGTGGTGGACCCGGTCCGCGCCCTGACGGAGGACAGCCGCCCCATCGAGTCGCCACGGCCCCAGGAGGGCCTGGTCCGGGCCGAGGCCCCGTCCGCCGCCGAACTCCAGCTCGGCGAGACCGCCGACGAACGCAACACCCGCCTGGCGACCTACGTGGCCGTCGGGGCGACGGTGCTGGTGGCGGGCCTCGGCGGCGCCGCGGTGGCGATCCGCGACGCACGCCGCAGGGGCCGCGCGGCGGACGTTCGCAGTGGCCACTCTGCAATGTGAGAAGGATCGCTCGGCCGTCGCGGCGGCCGCACCGACCCAGGTGGGAATCGTGCCGACCGCGTGAAGATGCGAGGAATGCCGGTGGATTGGTAGCAGTGCTGTTGCATATGGCAGTTGGGGCTGTCGGTGTCAGTCACTAAAGTGGTTCCGTGGTGGTCATGATCGCGGGAGCGACGTGATCCGCCAGGCGACTTGCGCAGGACCGGCCGCAGCACGGGGAAACGGGGAGGGACAGCAGCATGCTTCCTGCAGACGGGGGCGGAAGCGCCGCGGACGTGCGCCGTGGCGTGATGGCGCTGTCGAAGTTCAAGAAGCGCATCGACGACCTGCTCAAGACCTTCGAGGAGTCGGACGGCGGCGCGTCCAAGGTCGGGGCCCACAGCCTGCCGGCGACGGCCTTCGGCAGCGGCGCGTTCCCCGAGGGCACGATGCTCCACCGCGAGTACGAGCGCGTCCACGAGCGGATCACGGCGCTGTCCAAGTCCCTGGGCCTCCAGCTGGAGGCCATGCGGATCGCCGTCCACGGCGTGGACGTCACCTTCGACAACCTCGAGGAAGAGCAGCGGTACCGGTTCCACGAGATCCGGACGATGGTCAACCTGACGCGTGAAGAGATGCTGAACCCGGAGATCAAGCGGGACAACCACGCCGACCACACCAACGCGGGGTACTGATGAGCGGCGACAAGGACAAGCCCGAGCTGTACGCGGACGAGCGGCAGGACGCCGCGACGCAGAACGGCACGGTCGACGCGGTCATGCAGGCGAGCAGCGTCATCAGCCTGTTCGGCGCCGGGCCCGCGCGCGGCATCCACTTCGGCCGCACCAACTTCGAGGGCTACGACCTCAACGACATGATCGACATCGTCGAGTCGGCCAACCCGGCACTGCTGGACGAGGCCGGCCGCGCGTTGGTCCGGGCACGCGACGCGATCTGGTCCGCCGCGGAGGAACTGAAGGACAACCTCCCGAACGTCGACTGGAAGGGCGAGGCGCACACCGCCTTCGACAAGTGGGCCAAGGACCTGGTGAAGACGGCCGAGGGCGTCCGCGACTACACCGACGTCATCGCCACGCAGGTCATCGCCGCCGGCTCCGGCCTCGCCGAGGTCCGCAAGGCCATGCCTCCGCGCGACACCCGCAGCGAGCGCAAGACGGTGGACGACATCCCGAGGCCAAGCGGGTCGAGAGCAACGACGAGTACACGGCCGCGGTCAAAGCGGAGAAGAACCGCCAGGAGGCCATCAACCAGATGTACCGGCTGGCGTCGTTCTACACGGTGTCGGCGGGCCAGATGATGAAGGCCGAGGAACCGGTCTTCCCGAAGATGCCGGACATGGGCGTCCGGCGCCGCCTCCCGGATTCGGGCGTCCGATCGAGCCCGGGCACGGCGGGGACGGTCGCGCGACGCTCGCAGGCGCAAGCGTCCCGCAGCAGGCCGCGGAAGCCAGGGTGGCGGAAGCGGACTCGGCCGGACGGACCCCGCTGGCTGAAGCCGCATCGCAGGATGCGGCACTGCCGACGCGTCCTGTCGGTACGGAGATCAACAGCGTCGGCACGCTGCCCCCGCAGGAGACCGCACGGCCCACCAACGTTGCTCCGCCGACGACGGCTGGGCCGAGTCCGGTGAACGGGCCCGTCCTGCCCATGGCACCCGGCCCGATGCAACCGACTGCACGCGGGCCCGTCGGGCGCGCCACGGGGCCGGGCGGTATGCCCGCGTCCAAGGTTCCGTCCTCGGCGCAGGGGCGTGCGACGGGCGCGGTGAACGCCAACCCCGCCATGCGCGCCGGAACGGGACCGCTGGCCCAGGGTGCGCGCGGAACCGCGTCAGGGCCGCTGGCCGGCCGGGCGGCCCCGCCGCTGGGCCCTGTGGGCCATGCAGCCGGGTCGGGGCAGGCGGGGCGCGGCGGCGGTCCTGTGGGACGTGGAATCGTCGGTGGCGTGCCCCAGCCCGGGCCGGTGGCAGGCCGTCCCGGTGCTGCTGTCCCGCGTGGTCCTGTCGGCGCGGCTGGGCCTGTGCCTCCGAGCCGTGGCCCGGCAGGGCGCAGCGCTGACGGCGTCGTCGGTGGGCGGCCCGTCACAGGTGCCGCACCGGGCGGCAACAGCTCGCGACTGCCACGAGGCACGGTCATCGGTGGTGATGGTGCGACTGGCTCCCGCAAGGCTGAGCAGAGGATCGGTCAGCACGGGGTGATCGGTACACCCCCTGCCGCATCGAGCCCATCACAGGCGTCCCGTCGTCCCGGGAGCGGCCCTGGGGTCATCGGAACGGCTCCTGGCGCTGCTTCCGGAGCGAACGACGGACGGGGGACTCCCCGGACCACCGAGGCGAGCCGTGGAGCCCCGGCCCGTGAGCCCTCGGGCAACCAGAGGGCCGGCGCCCGTACCCGGCGCAGCGGGCGACGTGGCGACGAGTCAGCGACCACCTGACCGGAAGAAGCGAGGACAAGACAGAGCCATGGGGTCACAGTTCAGCCGAAGCACCAGGTGGGAAGCGCCCTTGCCGAGGCGGATCAGGAGGCGGGTCGCCGGCGCCTGCTCGGTCATCGGCGCCGTCGCCGTCCTGTCGGCGGGACTGGCACCCGAAGCCCTTGCCGCGGACGTCCAGTCTCAGCAGTGGTACCTGTCGGCGATGAAGGCCGACGACATGTGGAAGACGAGTACCGGTAAGGGCGTGAAGGTCGCCGTCGTCGACACGGGAGTCAACCCGGACACCGCGTCCCTCCGAGGACAGGTACTCACGGGTGAGGCTCCGAAGGACCTGGGTTACAAGGCCACGGACGACTACGCAGGCCACGGCACCACCATGGCCGAGCTGATCGCAGGTACCGGTGCGGACGACACGCTGAAGGGTCTCGCGCCCGACGCCGAGATCGTTCCCTACCGGATCGCGCTGGAGGGCTTGGACAAGGCCGAGACGAAGAAGGCGCCCGACCTGGCGACGGTCATCCGATCGATCGCTGACAGCGACGTGAAGATCATCAACATGTCCTTCACCGAGGGGGTGAGGGACCCGGAAGTCCAGGCCGCCGTCAAGTACGCCCATTCCAAGGGCAAACTGATGATCGCCGGCACGGGAAACGACGCTGAGAAGGAGAACTTCATCGGGTTCCCGGCGGCCTATCCCTACGTGGTCGGGGTCGCCGCGTCGGACGAGTCCGGGAAGGTCGCCAAGTTCTCGGAGCACGGAAACTACGTGGACCTTGCTGCTCCAGGCGTGGACACACCCGGCTGGTGCGACGAGGAGTTCCGCTCCTACTGCACCCGGGGCGGAACCAGCGCAGCCACCGCCCTCACCTCCGCCTCCGCCGCCCTCATCTGGTCCGCCCACCCCGACTGGACCGCCAACCAGGTGCTCGGCAGTCTCATCGACACCGCCGGACGCGACTGGGCCAAGGACAACCCGAGCACCTACCTCGGCTACGGCCTCATCCGCCCCGCAAGGTCCTGGAGAACAGCGACTTCAAGCCCGGTGCGCCGAACACCGACCCCCTCGCCCGGGAGAACGCCACGGGCGTCGTGGACGGCGACGGCGAGCCGGTGAGCGCCACCACCTCCCCGACCCCAAGTCGTCGGGCGAGGCGTCCGACGGGCAGACCTCCGCGACCGGCGCCGAATCGGAGGCCTCCGACAACACCACCCTCTGGGTGACCCTCGGCGCAGTGGCGGCCGTCCTGGTGATCGGAGGCGGCGCCTTCGCGCTGGTCCGATCGCGACGCGGCGCATAGACACCCCATCGCAAGCGACACCCCGACCACCACGCGGTGACCCACACGGCACCACACCACCGCTCTCACGAAAGGGACTGCCGACATGGCTGACGGCCGCAAGCTCTATGAGGCCCAGGTACAGAAGCTCCAGACGAACGTCATCGATCGCTACGACTCGATCCGGGCGTCGCTCGCCCGGCTCCAGGGCACGATCGACATGATCGAGAAGAGCTGGACGGGCCAGGGCGCCCTCGCCTTCGACAAGAAGCAGACCGAGATCAACACCCACATGGCCGCGATCGGCCGGATGCTCGACGACTTCCTCGAGGGCATCCAGATGAACAAGACCGACAAGCGCAAGCTCGAGGACCAGATCGAGGCCGACATCGCCCAGATCTCGGTGGAAGACCTGGGTGGCAAGACCTCGGCGCTCAGCAAGTACTGATCCGAGCCACCGACCACCACCTGCCGGCCCTCAGAGAGACGAGGAAGACATGCCCACTCCGCACTACGACGAGCTCGCCGTCACCTACGGCACGATGGACGCGCTCGCGACCGAACTCGGCGACCAGGCCAAGAAGCTCGAGGAGGACCTCGAGGCCCTGAAGAAGGCCGTGCTGGACGCGGCCGCGGGCTGGGGCGGTGAAGCGTACGAGGAGTTCACCAAGAAGACCAAGGAGTGGGACCGCCACGCATCCGGCATCCACCAGGCCCTGGTCAGCATCGGCAAGCGCGTCGGCCTCGCCGGCGGTGACTACCGCGGCGGCGACCTGAAGGGCGCGAGCTACTTCATGTGAGGCTGCCGAGAGGCACGCGAACAACGCGAACGGCGACAGGGTGGGCACGCGCGGGAGGTGCCCACCCTGTTCCGTGCCGCCGCACCCCTCAGGCCGGACAGCCGAGCTTCTTCTTGTAGGCGTCGAAGTAGGACGGCACGAGCTTCTCCAGAAGAGCCTGCGATTCCTTGTTCCATTCGGCGTCGTTCACTTCGACGGACAGCACATCACCCTCCTCGCTGACCCCGGGACAGGGGCCACCATGACCACGCCGGAGTTCCAGGAGGCGTACTCGCCACCCTTCAGGTAGCGCAGGTTCTTCACCTCGTAGTCCTGGAAGTAGTCGCGCAGTTCGTAATCGCGTTCGTGCCAGTCGCCGTCACTGGTGACCGAGTCGTTCCCGTCCACGTACAGGTGGCAGAACTGGCCGTCAGCAAGAGTGTCGCCACCGTCGTCCTGTTCCAGCTTGTCACCGTCGTCGAGCAGGGATTCCAGAACCTCCTTGTCGGCCGGGACACCGCAGATGGAGTCCGGGGCGGGGTAGGAAAGTCCTTCGTCGTCCGACGAGCCGCACCCCGTGAGAGCGGCGGCGCACAGCGCGGCGGTAAGCAGTCGCAGGTATCTCACGTGCCGTCTCCCGAAGAGTTCCACTGAGCGCCGTCGGAGTGACTTACACCGGCCTGCGTACGAATATCGAGCAGGATGTAGTCGCGTGTTTCCCGGTCGATTCCCTCATGGCGTGCGAAGAAGCTCTTGGCCGCGTCCTCCGAGGCCTGGGTGACGGCCTGCCTGCCCTTGGTGTACTCGTTGCCGGCGGCGCGTTCGGCCTCGCTGGTCTTGTCCTGCTTCACACTCTCCAGCACACTTTCGGAGACATCCTCCGCCAGCCAGTTGACGGGTTCGCCCACGACGGAGAACGGCGCCGGAATGGCTCCCGTCCCGAGTCCGACGATCCGGTTCACCCACTTGGCGTTGTCGGCCGCGGCGTCGTTGAACGCCTTGTCGTCGGCCGTCTGGAAGTCGTAGATCGCGTCCGCCCGCGAGTTGCTCATGATCCCCGCGATCGCGGCACCCGGTGCGACCAGGTTGCCGGCTCGTGAGTCGTCCTCCGGTGTGAGGTCCTTCCCCTCCGCCGCCAGGAAATCGTGCAGGACGTTTGCGGTGTACGCCTGCTGCGCGGCCGTGATGGCACTGTAGGCGTCGGGATCCTGACCCACGAGCCCCAGGAACTTCTGGGCGTTTCCGCTGTCCAGACGGGCGGCCTCGCCGTTGACCGGGAACAGTCTGCTGTCGGCCGATTCCATGTACATGGCCCGCTGAAAGTCCCCCATGTAATCCGCCGAAATATGCCCCAGGCTGTCCCGCAGCGCGTACAGCGGGCCGGTTTTCTCCTCCTCCAGGTCGCCGTTCATGTTGTGCGTCAGCAGGTCGGATGCGCGGCGAACTTCTCCACGATGTCGTGGACCAGCTTCGCCTGCGCCTCGCTGTGCTTGACCGACGGATCGGCGACGTCGCTGTCGTAGGGCGGCCCGTCGTGGCCGCCTCCAGCGCGTGGCCGAGGGCGTCGGGACCATGGTTGAGGGCCTTCTTCGCCGCGTCCTCGTCCGCGAGGACGTTGTGGCTGTTCGTGTCGATCGTCCACTCGAAGTCCTTGTCGGCGAAGAGATCGAGGTAGGACTTGAAGTCCGGCTTCTCACCGGACTTGATCGTGCCGTCCTCGTTGTAGGCCGTGGGCGGCTGCGTGAAGAATTCCTCGGCCGCCTCGGGGCTGTGCCCGAGGGCTTCGAGGACGCTGTTCAGGGGGTCGTTTCCGGTGCCCAGCTTCCCGGACGGGTTGAATCCGTAGCGGTCGTCGCTGCCGGCCGGCTTGTTCTCCAGGAAGCGGTGCGGGTCCTCCTTGTGCAGCTGGGTGACGTGTTCCGCGATGGGGGTCAGGAACGCGGGATCGTAGTTGCCGTAGCGGAGCAGGCCGCCCAGCACCTGGTAGCCGTAGGGGCGGTTCATCATGCCGCGCTCCCACTCGATCTCCTGGGTGCCCAGCTTGCGGAACTCCGCGCCCCACCACGACGGCAGATGCTGCCGGTCGCCCTTGAGGCTCTGCGGGGTGTACGGGTCGGTCGCGTTGGCCAGCGCGTGCCCCATGTACTTCTGCAGGTCCTGCACCCCGGCCAGCCGGGTCTTGGAGGCGTCCGGCCCGGTGCCGTCGATCGACATCGCCCCGTAGAACTCGAGCGTCTCCTTCGGCCCGCCCAGCCCCTGGAAGAACTCGGTCGCGAACTCGCCGTCCTTCTCTCGTCCGTTGTGACGCAGCAGCCTGTTGAGTTCCGCGAGTTCCCGGTCGCTCATGTCCTCGCGCTTCCTGGCGAGTTCCAGGGCGCGTTCGACCTGCGCGTCGTCCAGGGACTCGTAGGCCGCGTGACCGGCGTTGTACGGGTCGTTCCCGTGGGTGCGCGACAGCGCCATCCTGGTCGAGAGGTCGATGTCGTTGGCGTGGGCGATCTTCCCGGTGATGGAGTCGGCGTACCGCTGCCGCTCCTCCAGGTTCTTGTCGTCCTTCGGGTCGGTGCCCGGCATGACATGGGCGTCGACGCTGACCGTTCCGTCGCCGTTGTCCCGGACGGTGTAGCCCTTGGCCTTGGCCTCCGTGGTCAGGGTCCGCACGCTCTTCTGCAGGGCCTCCAGCTCACGATGGGCGTCGTCCAGCACCCGGTGGATGCCGGTGGCCTCCACGTGGAGGTCGGCGAACTCCTTGGCGGTCTTGTTCACGAACTCCCGTGTGACCCCGGCGTTGACGCCTTCCCAGCGTGCCCGGTCGGACTTCTTCTTGAGGCCGTCACGGGCGTCGGTCTTCAGCTGTTCGAGGTTGTCGACCGCCTTCTTCCAGTCGGAGACCGCCGTGCCCAGCTTGCCGAGGTCGACCTCCATCAGGTCGTGGTACGTGATGGACATCCTGACCTTCCCCCGTGTCACTTGAAGTACTTGCCGAGCTCGGAGACCGGAAGCGCGGAGCCGTCCCGCCGAGTGATCTCGGCGGCGATCCGGGCATCGTCGTTGGCGTGCAGCTTCTTGCTGAAGTCGAGGTGGTTGGAGATGTGGGCACAGGCCTGACGGACCGCCTTCACCTGGCTCTCCCAGATCGTCAGCGTCGTCATGAGTTCGTCGCCCATGGTGAAGTTCGACCGGGAGAGCGCCGTGGCCGCCTGGTGGGTGGAACCGGCGTGGTCGGAGTTCATGCCGGCCCCGGCGATGTCCACCTTCTTCTCCAGGTCACCGTGGAGGACGAAGGCGTCGTGCCCCACGGCCCCCAGGTCGTCCTGGCGTGCGACCAGATCGGGTCCGCCTCCGGGCCCCGGCCCTTGCGCGGGAGCCTGGTTCACCTGCGTTCTCGTCGGTTGCCCGTCGGTGGCCTGCGCCTTCAGCCGTTCCCATTCGTCCCAGGTCATGGGCCGCGCTCCCTCCGTTGCCGTCCGTCAGTGGCCCTGCCGGTCCCGCCCGCTCCCGGCGATCAGATCTGCTCCTCCGCCACGAGTCCCGTCTGCACCAGCGGCCGCCCCGCCGCCGCGACACGAACACACCCCGCCCGGGCGGCATGGGCCGCGGCCGGACGCCGCCGAGGACGTCGCCCTCGGACGGGTCGCCCGCCAGGACCACGCCCTGGGCGCCCAGCTCCTTGATGCGCTGCATGAACGCCTCGTACGAGGCACGGCTCGCGCCGGCCGTCGAGCGGGCGATGATGAAGCGCACGCCCACGTCCCGGGCGAACGGCAGCAGCTCGGTGAGGCCGCTGAGCGGGTTGCCGCTCGACGTGGCGACCAGGTCGAAGTCGTCGATGACCACGTACACCGTCGGCCCCTGCCACCAGCTGCGGTCCCGCAGCTGCTGCGGCGTGACGTCGGCGGTGGGCGTGCGGCGCTTCATCAGGTCGGCCAGGGCCACCATGTGGTGGTCCATGGCGTTCGACATCGGGATGTACTCGGCGAGGTGGGAGTCCGGGGTGACGCCCAGCAGGGAACGCCGGTTGTCCACCACGAACAGCTTGCACTCGTCGCCCGAGTAGCGGGTGGTCAGCTGCTTGATCAGCAGGCGCAGCAGGTTCGACTTGCCGGACTCGCTCTCGCCGAAGATGAGGAAGAACGGGTCCTGGTCGAAGTCGACGAAGACGGGTTCCAGGTTGTCCTCGTCCAGCGCGAAGGCGATGCCGCGGCGCGGGAAGCGGTTGCCCGGAGGCAGCTGCTCCGCGGGGAACTCGCGCGGCAGCAGCCGGACCTCCGGCGCCCCGGACCCTGCCAGTGCCGGGACACCTCGGCCGCCAGGGCCGTCGTGGCGTCCGCCAGGTCCGTGTCGGACGTCAGGCCGTCGATGCGCGGCACAGCCGCCATGAAGTGCAGCTTCTGCGGCGACTGGCCCCGGCCGGGCACCCCGGTCGGGACGTTCGCGGCCACCTTGCGGTCCAGCTCGGAGTCCATCGTGTCACCGAGCCGCAGCTCCAGCCGGTTCAGCAGGCTGTCCTTGAGCGCGGACCGCACCTCCATCGAACGGGACGCCGACAGGATCAGGTGGATGCCGTAGCCGAGGCCGCGGGCGGCGATGTCGAGGATCACCGGATCGAGTGCCTCGTACTCGGTGCGGAAGTTCGCCCAGCCGTCGATGACGAGGAAGACGTCGCCCCACGGCTGGTCGGTGACGGAGATCTCGCCCCGCGCACGGCGGGTGCGGAACTCGGCGATGGAGGAGATGCCCGACGCCCGGAAGTACTCCTCGCGGCGGGCCAGGACGCCGTAGACCTCGGCCACCGTGCGCCGCACCTTCTCCGGGTCCAGGCGGGAGGCGACGCCACCGACGTGCGGCAGCCCGGCCACCGCGGACATGCCGCCACCGCCGAAGTCCAGCCCGTAGAACTGCACTTCGTGGGGTGTGTGGGTGAGTGCGAAGGAGCAGATCAGGGAGCGCAGCAGCGTCGACTTGCCGGACTGGGGCCCGCCGAGGATCTGCATGTGGCCGGCCGCGCCGGAGAAGTCCACCCACAGCGGGTCCCGGCGCTGCTCGAACGGCTTGTCCACGATGCCGACGGGCACCACGAGCCGCCCGGCGCCCTCGTAGCCGGGCTGGGTCAGGCCGCGGCCCTCCACGGCGGTCAGGCCCGGCAGCAGCCCGTCCAGCGACGGCGGGCTGTCCAGCGGCGGCAGCCACACCTGGTGGGCCGCCGGGCCCTGGGCCTCCAGCCGGCGCACGACCACGTCCAGCACGGTGTCCGCCAGCGCGTCGTCCACCTCGCCCGCGCCGTCGGCCGCGCCCGTGCCCTGCCGGGGCACCGGCGCGTACTGCACCGGCACCTCCGCCGCCGTGAACAGCACCGGCCGCCGGTCCATCGGCAGCGGGCCGTCCAGGGAGGCGTTCCGCTGGGAACCGGAACGGTAGACGCCGGAGACGTACGCCGCCTTGAAGCGGACCATCTCGTCGGTGCCGTACTTCAGGAAGCCGGACCCGGGCACGTTCGGCAGCTCGTACGCGTCCGGCACGCCCAGCGCCGCACGCGACTCGGCGGCCGAGAACGTCCGCAGACCGATGCGGTACGACAGGTAGGTCTCCAGGCCGCGCAGCCGGCCCTCCTCCAGCCGCTGCGAGGCCAGCAGCAGGTGCACGCCCAGCGACCGGCCGATGCGGCCGATCTGCACGAACATGTCGATGAAGTCCGGCTTCGCCGTCAGCAGCTCGCTGAACTCGTCGATGACCAGCAGCAGGGACGGGATGGGCTGGAGCGGGGCACCCGCCGCGCGCGCCTTCTCGTAGTCGTGGATGTTGGCGTAGTTGCCCGCGTCGCGCAGCATCTCCTGGCGGCGGTTGAGCTCGCCGCGGATGGAGTCGCCCATGCGGTCGACGAGGGTGAGGTCGTCGGCCAGGTTGGTGATCACGGCCGCGACGTGCGGCATCTGCGCCATGCCGGCGAAGGTCGCGCCGCCCTTGAAGTCCGCGAGGACGAAGTTCAGCGTCTCGGAGGAGTGGGTGACGGCGAGGCCCAGCACCAGGGTGCGCAGCAGCTCGGACTTGCCGGAACCCGTGGCGCCCACGCACAGGCCGTGCGGGCCCATGCCCTCCTGCGCCGCCTCCTTGATGTCGAGCATCACCGGGCGGCCGTCCTCGCCGACGCCGATCGGCACCCGCAGCCGCTCCGCCTGCGACCGCGGCCGCCAGGTGCGCCGCGTGTCGATGGAGGCCGCGTCGCCGAGGTTCAGCAGGTCGGTGAACTCCAGGTTCGCCAGCAGCGGTTCGTCGTCGTCGCCGCCGGAGGCCATGCGCAGCGGCGCCAGCTGCCGGGCCAGCGCCTCGGCGGACTCGTACGACAGGGCGTCGGGCGTCCCCTCGTAGACGGCGCCGTGCGCCGACTCCAGACGCACCGCGTGCGGCCGTACGACGATGGAGAGGTCACCGCGGACCCCGCCCGGCTCGCCCTCGGCGACCTCGACGATCGTCACGCCCTGCAGACCCTCGGGGCCGGCCAGGACCGAGTCCGGCGGCAGGGACACGCCGTCGAGGACGACGACGATGTGCGGGGTCTCCGGCAGGGGAGCGGCGTTGGGGTGGAAGCGGGGGCGCCCGGTCAGCCGCGAGGCCAGCAGGTCCTCCAGCTCACGCGGCTCGCCGGTGATGAGCCGGCGCGAGCCCGCGCCGTCCGCGACACCCGGCACCTGTACGTGCGGCAGCCATTTGGCCCACTCCCAGTGCGGCAGCGCCTCCCGGCTCGCCGCGACCGCGACGATCAGGTCCTCGGGGAGTGCAGGGAGGCGAGCGAACCGGTCAACGCGCGCGCGGAGGAACGTACGGACTGGGGTTCACCGCCGAGGGTGACGTGGTAGAAGGCGCGCAGCGAGACCGCCATCGGCAGGTCGTCCAGGGTGCTGTGCACCGACACGAACCGCTGCATCGCGCCCGCCGTGAGCGGCTCCAGCTGGTCGACCGGGGCCGTCTCCGGGGCGACCAGCGGTGTCGCCAGCGGCTGCGGGCCCAGGCCGATGCGCACCTGAGCGAAGTCCTCGTCGCCCGGCCGCCGTTCCCACACCCGGCTGCCCTCGGCGACCAGCGCCCACAGCTGCTCGGGGAGGGGTGGAGGTAGTACTGGGCGTCACGCTGCGCCTTCGCCGTCTCCAGCGTGGTCCGGCGGGTCTGCGACAGATAGCTCAGGTAGTCGCGGCGCAGGTCGGCGAGCTGGCCCTGGTTGCCGCGGCGGAAGCGGACCACCATCGCGATCGACATGGCGATCGTGGAGGCGATCATCACCATGCCCATGATGCGCATGAAGGGCTGTCCGCTGGTGAAGAAGAAGACGACCGAGCCGCCCATGCCGAGTGTCGGCAGCAGCTGCATCAGCACGCTCTCGTGCTGGTTGCGCGGCAGTTCGGGCGGTGGCTGCACCACGACTTCGCCCGTGGGCACCTCCGGCGGCAGCGCCCGAGGCGGACGCTTCACGACGATCTGGCTCACACCTCACCAATCCCCTTGCCGGCCCGCCGGTTCTGTCGTCCACCACCCCGTGTCAGGAGGACGAGGGCCGCCGCGCGATCCTACTGATCCCACCACACACCGGCGGGCGGTAGGGTGCCGGATGTTCGCGTCAGCACACGCGAATCCGGACGGACGGATGGGGCATTCCGTGCGATGTGGCACGGTGCGCGGACACCGGGCCCGGCCCGGCGGCCGCTCGTCCGCTCCGCACCGCCCGGTCCTGCGGCGCACGCCGGGAAAACGGCGCAGGACTTTCACATCGCAGACACACGAGCGGCACCGACGCGAACGGCGCCGGCGCGAACGGCAGTGACAGAAGCAGCAGTGACACGGACAGCAGTGACACAAGCAGCACTGAGGGGGAGCAGCAGGTGAGCATGACGGCCTCCACGGCGGCCACCGGCACGGGCGGACCGGGCCAGGCGGCACCTTCCGGAGCGGCGACGGGGCTCGGGTTCTGCCGCGTCACCATCGTCGCGCCCGACAGCCGGATCGACGTGGCGCTCCCGACGACGTGCCGGTCGCCGACCTCTACCCCGAGATCCTGCGGCTCTCGCGCCAGACGGCCGCCGAGGGCGCCCCGGTCGGCTACCACCTGGTCCGCCGGGACGGAACGGTCCTGGACAGCTCCCGCTCCTTCGCGGCGCAGCGCATCCTCGACGGGGAACTCCTCACCCTCCGCCCGTTCTCCGAGTCGCTGCCGCCGGCCGTCTTCGACGACGTGTCCGAGGCGGTCGCCTCCGCGGTGACCCGGGACCGCTCGCTGTGGCACGGCGACCTCACCCGCGCCGCGGGCCTCGTCGGCGGCGGCGTGCTGCCCGCCCTGCTCGCCTTCGTCGCCTGGAACGCCGACCCGCGGCACGACATGCACAGCCTGCCCGGCATCCTCGCGGCCATCGCCGGAGTGGTCCTCGTCGTCCTCGGCTGCGTCCGCGCCCGGGTCTACGACGACCGGGGTGCCGCCATCGCGCTCGGCCTGGGTGCCCTCCCCAACCTCGGGTCGCCGGCTCCGGGCTGCTGTCGCTCTCCGAGGGGCAGGGCGTCGGCAAGCTCCAGTTCCTGCTCGCCTGCGCGGCCGTGCTGGTGGGCTCGGTGATCCTCACCCTGTGCTCCCCGTGCGGCGACGGCCCGTTCGTCGCCTGTACGGCCGCGTCGGCCCTCGCGCTCGTCATCACCTTCGTGGCGCTCCTGCTGCACTGGACCCCGGCCGAGATCGCCGCCGCCTGCGCACCCGTCGCCATCGGCGCCCTCGCCTTCCTGCCGGGGATGTCCATGCGCTTCGCCCGGCTGCCCATCGGCTTCGAGGCACCGAGCACCGCCCCGCGCAGCGCCTACGGCGACGACCCCGAGCCGCACGAACCGGTCGACGGCGAACGCATCGAGGCGCAGGCCCGCCGGGGCCACGAACTCCTCGTCGGCCTGGTCGGCGGCTGTGCGCTGCTCGCGGTCGGCTCCGCCCTCGTCCTCAGCTTCGCGGACGGCCTCTGGTCCCAGCTGCTGGCCCTGGCCACCGGCATCGCCCTGCTGATGCGCGCGCAGCTGTTCCGCTACACCGCGCAGGTCGCCACCGTGCTGGCCGCGGGACTCGGCTCCCTGGTCGCGCTCGGCCTCGGCCTGGCCCTCAACCCGCCGCACGCCGCGATCCGGGACGCGCTGGCGGGCGACCGCACCGATCTGGACATCCGCACGATCTGGCTGGTCGCGGCCATCGCGGTGGCGGCCGCGCTGATCACCACCATCGGCCTCGTGGCCGCGCGCAGCGGCCTCACGCCCTTCTGGGGCGCTTCCTGGAGATCGCCGAGGCCTTCGTCCTGCTGACGCTGGTGCCGCTGGCGCTCGCCGTCTTCGACGTCTACACCTCGGTGCGGTCGATGACCGGCTGACGGTCCGGACCGCCGGGTGGCGGGGCCCCGGCCCCGTCGCCCGGCGCACCGCGCCCCGACATCGGTCCCGCAGAAGGTGATCCCGCGTGAGCTTCGGTCCGCCGCCCGCCATGCAGCCCGGCAACACCCCGCCCTCCCCGCCCTCCCGGCCCGCCGCACCCGCCGCCTTCCCGCCGCCGGGAAGCGCAGCGAGCGGAGGCGCTGCAGGGAGCGGAGGGGGCGCAGGGGCGGAGGAGGCGCAGGGGCGGAGGGGCCGCCCAGGGCGCCGAGGCCGCCGAGTGCTGCTGGGGCTGCTCGTGTTCGTCCTCGCCGGGGCGCTGGCCGGGGCGGCTGGCTGCTCTGGGGCCGGGGCGGCGAGGGGCAGGACTCCGGCAAGCCGCGGCCGCCCGCCGGCAGGGCCGGCTGGACGTCCGCGAGACCGTCGAAAAACGCCCCGCGAGCACCGCCGGTGAAATGGCCTTCCGGCTCTCCGTGGACGACATGCCCCGGGCGGGCACGACGAGATGCCCGGCATGTGGGCCACCGACACGATCCTGGCCAAGGGCATCAAGCGCACCCTCGCCGGCTACCGCATCGGCACCGACGCCGCGCCGGGCGACGAGGTGTGGCGGCTGCGGCTCGGCGGCTGGATCTGCGGCTACACCCGCCACGTCACCGGCGAGAACCGCACCGCCGTCCTGTTCCGGGAGAACGACCGGCAGGACTCCCTCTGCAACCACGTCGCCTTCGTCGACCTCGACGACGGCCGCAAGGTCTGGGAGCACGAGTTCCCCGTCTCCGGGCCGGCCCGTCGCAGGACGCCCCGGAGGACGCCGCCGTCCAGGACACGCCCGGCGTGACCCTGACGCGCGGCACGGTCGCCGTGACCTGGGGCGGCGGCACCGTCGGCTACGCCATGGACCGCGGCGGGAAGCGGTGGAGCACGACGGTCGCCGGCCGCTGCCAGGACTCCGGGGCCGCGGGCGGCCGCGCGCTCCTGATCCGCGAGAGCTGCTGGAGCGCCGACGACAACCCGGCCGCCGAGTACTGGCAGCGGGTCAGCTACCACGTGCGCAAGGTCGACCCCGCCACGGGACGGACCCTGTGGTCGTACGAGGCTCCCAAGGGCATCCGCGACCTCAGCGTGCCGTCCACGGACCCGCCCGTCGTCGCCGTGGCCGGCGGCGAGACCGAGATCACCGAACTGATCTCCCTCGACGGCAAGGGCCGCAACCGCGCGACGATCGGGCTGGCCAACGGGACCTACGTCGGCGAGTGCTTCTACGGCGACTACCTCGTCATCGACTACTGCCCGACCATCGCCGTCGGCGCCGGCCAGGCGTTCCTGCGCAGCAAGGACCAGCGGGACGAGCACACGTCCAACTGGGTGATCGGCTTCGACCTGGCGACCGGCGCCACCACGAAGAAGTTCGACTCGGGCCCCGGCGCGCTGCTGTACCCGCTGCGGATGAGCGGGGACCGGCTCCTCGCCCTGCGCCTGAGCGAGGACGGTGTCTCACCCGGCGCGCTGGTCAGCCTGGACCCCCGTACGGGCGGCCGGACCCCGTACTTCTACTTCTCCGTGCCGCTGGAGGGCCAGCCGCTCACCGCGCCGGACGCCAACGACGTCCTCGTCCAGAACGGGCGCCTCTTCTTCGGCGCCAGAGCAGCGGTCGGGCCCGGCGGCACCGACAAGCAGTGGACGTACCTGGTGCTGGGAGTCGCCGGCGGAACGAAACGGTCCTGACGGGACGAAGCGCCCCGCCGTTCCGAAGCGTCCCGACGGGACGGAGCACCGCGCCGTGCCGGAACGCCCCGCCGCGCCGGAACGCCCCGCCGCGCCGGAGCGCCCCGACGGGCCGCGGTGAACCCGCTGTGGGCCGTCGAGGCGCTCCGCCCGGCGTCACCCGCCGGTCCCGCCCCCTCACCCCCGCCGGCTCCAGATCGAACTCCCCGTCCGGGCGCCCAGCACGAACGCCCGCCACTCCGCCTCCGTGTACCGCAGCACGGTGTCCGGGTCGAGGGACGAGCGCATGGCGACCGCCCCGCCGGGCAGGTACGCGATCTCGACCCGCTCCTCGTGCTCCTCGGTACCCGGCGCGCAGTGCCACTCGACGCCGGAGATGTCGAGCGCGTACAGCTCGTCCCGCTCCCGCTCCTTGCGGGCCCTGACGTCCTCGTTCGCTTCCGCCATCGCCCCTGCGACCCCTTCCCGCCTGTGCCGCACCCGGCACTGTCCGTGATCCGCTCACCCTAGTGGCCCGGCCGCCCGCCGCCCCCGCTTTCCGGGGCCCGAGCGGGGAGGCCGCCGTCAGCTGGTACTCTGTGTGAAGGCCGTTTGTGTACGCACCCCGGAGCCGCCTCAGGCGCCTGGAGGCCGCGCTCAGCGGATCCCGCCTTCCGAGTCACGGAAGATCCCCGAGAAGAAGACCGGGGCACTCGGTGGCCACTCACAGACTATTGAGGAGTACGCGTGTCGCTCGACGCCGCTACGAAGAAGCAGATCATCTCCGAGTTCGGTACCAAGGAGGGTGACACCGGCTCCCCGAGGTCCAGGTCGCCCTGCTGTCCCGCCGGATCTCCGACCTGACCGAGCACCTCAAGACCCACAAGCACGACCACCACTCCCGCCGTGGTCTGCTGATCCTGGTCGGTCAGCGTCGCCGCCTGCTGCAGTACCTGGCCAAGAAGGACATCCAGCGCTTCCGTACGCTGGTCGACCGCCTCGGCATCCGCCGCGGTGCGGCGGGCGCCAAGTAAGACGCCGTGAAGGGAGCGGTTCCCATCGTTCGGGGCCGCTCCCTTTGCTGTACGTGCGCGGTGTCACCGCGGCTTTGTAGTGTGGTAGCACAACGTACAAGGCGCGACGCACCACGTACGTCGTACGAACGCACGCCGAGCAGGCACGCGCGTACGACACAACCGAACGAAACGAGGAGGAGCGCACCTCGCCGCCGCCGGTCCTCGGTAGTGGCCCCCGGGGCAAGAGCCCCGGGTGCTTCGATCGAAGACCGGCCCGCACCGGACGGAGCGCTTCTCCGCCACCGTCCCCCGCCACACGGGCGAGGAGGGACGAAGACGAGGAGAAGAACGCTAGTGGAGAACGAGACCCACTACGCCGAGGCCGTCATCGACAACGGCGCCTTCGGCACCCGCACCATCCGCTTCGAGACCGGCCGCCTGGCCAAGCAGGCCGCCGGCTCCGCCGTGGCGTACCTGGACGACGACACCATGGTGCTGTCGGCCACCACCGCCTCGAAGCAGCCCAAGGACCAGCTCGACTTCTTCCCGCTGACGGTCGACGTCGAGGAGCGGATGTACGCCGCCGGCAAGATCCCGGCAGCTTCTTCCGCCGTGAGGGTCGGCCCTCCGAGGACGCGATCCTCACCTGCCGCCTCATCGACCGCCCGCTGCGCCCGTCCTTCAAGAAGGGCCTGCGCAACGAGATCCAGGTCGTCTGCACGGTCATGGCGCTCAACCCCGACCACCTGTACGACGTCGTGGCGATCAACGCCGCGTCCGCGTCCACGCAGCTGGCCGGCCTGCCCTTCTCCGGCCCGATCGGCGGCGTCCGCGTCGCGCTGATCCGCGGCCAGTGGGTGGCCTTCCCGACGCACACCGAGCTCGAGGACGCCGTCTTCGACATGGTCGTCGCGGGCCGCGTCCTGGAGGACGGCGACGTCGCGATCATGATGGTCGAGGCCGAGGCCACCGAGCAGACCGTCAAGCTGGTCGAGGGCGGCGCCGAGGCGCCCACCGAGGAGATCGTCGCCGCCGGTCTGGAGGCCGCGAAGCCCTTCATCAAGGTGCTCTGCAAGGCCCAGTCGGACCTCGCCGCCAAGGCCGCCAAGCCGACCGGCGAGTTCCCGATCTTCCTGGACTACCAGGACGACGTGCTCGAGGCGCTCACCGCCGCCGTCAAGCCCGAGCTGGCCCAGGCGCTCACCATCGCCGGCAAGCAGGAGCGCGAGGCCGAGCTGGACCGCGTCAAGGCGCTCGCCGCCGAGAAGCTCCTGCCGGAGTTCGAGGGCCGCGAGAAGGAGATCTCCGCCGCGTACCGCGCGCTGACCAAGCAGCTGGTCCGCGAGCGCGTGATCAAGGAGAAGAAGCGCATCGACGGCCGCGGTGTCACCGACATCCGCACCCTGGCCGCCGAGGTCGAGGCGATCCCGCGGGTGCACGGCTCGGCCCTGTTCGAGCGCGGCGAGACCCAGATCCTGGGCGTCACCACGCTGAACATGCTCCGCATGGAGCAGCAGCTCGACACCCTGTCGCCGGTGACGCGCAAGCGCTACATGCACAACTACAACTTCCCGCCGTACTCCACCGGTGAGACCGGCCGCGTCGGCTCCCCGAAGCGCCGCGAGATCGGCCACGGCGCCCTCGCCGAGCGCGCCCTCGTGCCGGTGCTGCCGTCGCGCGAGGAGTTCCCGTACGCGATCCGCCAGGTGTCCGAGGCCCTCGGCTCCAACGGCTCGACGTCCATGGGCTCGGTCTGCGCCTCCACCATGTCGCTGCTGAACGCCGGTGTGCCGCTCAAGGCCCCCGTCGCCGGTATCGCCATGGGCCTGATCTCCCAGGAGATCGAGGGCGAGACGCACTACGTCACCCTCACCGACATCCTCGGTGCGGAGGACGCCTTCGGCGACATGGACTTCAAGGTCGCCGGCACCAAGGAGTTCGTCACCGCCCTCCAGCTCGACACCAAGCTGGACGGCATCCCGGCCTCCGTCCTGGCCGCGGCCCTCAAGCAGGCCCGCGACGCCCGCCTCCACATCCTCGACGTGATGATGGAGGCCATCGACCGGCCCGACGAGATGTCCCCGCACGCCCCGCGGATCATCACCGTCAAGATCCCGGTCGACAAGATCGGTGAGGTCATCGGCCCCAAGGGCAAGATGATCAACCAGATCCAGGAGGACACCGGCGCCGAGATCACGATCGAGGACGACGGCACCATCTACATCGGTGCCGCCGACGGCCCCTCCGCCGAGGCCGCCCGCACCACGATCAACGGCATCGCCAACCCGACGATGCCGGAGGTCGGCGAGCGCTACCTCGGTACGGTCGTCAAGACGACCACCTTCGGTGCGTTCGTCTCCCTGCTGCCCGGCAAGGACGGTCTGCTGCACATCTCGCAGATCCGCAAGCTCGCCGGCGGCAAGCGCGTGGAGAACGTCGAGGACGTCCTCGGCGTGGGCCAGAAGGTCCAGGTCGAGATCGCCGAGATCGACTCCCGCGGCAAGCTCTCCCTCGTCCCCGTGATGGAGGGCGAGGAGAACTCCGACGACCAGAAGGACGACGCCGACCAGTGACGTCCCGTAGCTCCAAGGCGACGGCCCGCACCTCCTCGGAGGCGCGGGCCGTCGCCCGTACCCAAACCCTCATCAAGGGCACGGGCGGCATCGGCACCGTCCGCAAGACCACCCTCCCCGGGGGCCTGCGCGTCGTCACCGAGACCCTGCCCTCGGTCCGCTCCGCGACCTTCGGCATCTGGGCGCACGTCGGCTCCCGCGACGAGACCCCGGCCCTGAACGGCGCCACGCACTACCTGGAGCACCTGCTCTTCAAGGGCACCGCCAGGCGCAGCGCGCTGGACATCTCCTCCGCGATCGACGCCGTCGGCGGGGAGATGAACGCGTTCACGGCGAAGGAGTACACGTGCTACTACGCGCGCGTGCTCGACACCGACCTGCCGCTCGCCATCGACGTCGTCTGCGACATGCTGACCGGCTCCCTGATCCTCGAGGAGGACGTCGACGTCGAGCGCGGCGCGATCCTCGAGGAGATCGCCATGACCGAGGACGACCCGGGCGACTGCGTGCACGACCTGTTCGCGCACACGATGTTCGGCGACAACCCCCTCGGCCGCCCGGTCCTCGGCACCGTCGACACGGTCAACGCCCTCACCGCCGACCGCATCCGCCGCTTCTACAGGAAGCACTACGACCCCACCCACCTCGTGGTCGCCTGCGCCGGCAACGTCGACCACAACAAGGTCGTACGCCAGGTCCGCGCCGCCTTCGAGAAGGCCGGCGCCCTCGGTGACCCGGCCGCGCGGCCCGTCGCCCCGCGCGGCGGCCGGCGGACCCTGCGCACCGCCGGACGCGTCGAGCTGCTCGGCCGCAAGACGGAGCAGGCGCACGTCGTCCTCGGCATGCCGGGCCTCGCCCGCACCGACGACCGGCGCTGGGCCATGGGCGTCCTCAACACCGCCCTCGGCGGCGGGATGTCCTCCCGCCTGTTCCAGGAGGTCCGCGAGAAGCGCGGCCTGGCCTACAGCGTGTACTCGTACACCTCCGGCTTCGCCGACTGCGGCCTGTTCGGCGTCTACGCCGGCTGCCGGCCCTCCCAGGTGCACGACGTGCTGAAGATCTGCCGCGACGAACTCGACCGCGTCGCCGAGCACGGCCTGTCCGACGACGAGATCGCCCGCGCCATCGGCCAGCTCCGCGGCTCCACGGTCCTCGGCCTGGAGGACACCGGCGCGCTGATGAACCGCATCGGCAAGAGCGAGCTGTGCTGGGGCGAGCAGATGTCGGTCGACGACATGCTGGCCCGGATAGCCTCGGTCACCCCCGACGACGTCCGCGCGGTCGCCCGCGACATCCTGGGCCGGCGGCCCTCGCTGTCGGTGATCGGCCCGCTCAAGGACAAGCAGGCCGCCCGGCTGCAGGACGCCGTCGCCTGACCCACCCGGTAACTGACCCCGGTAAGGAAGCAACAGACATGAGCAAGCTGCGCGTGGCGGTCCTCGGTGCCAAGGGCCGGATCGGTTCCGAGGCGGTACGGGCGGTGGAGGCCGCCGACGACATGGAACTGGTCGCCGCCCTCGGCCGGGGCGACCAGCTGGAGACGCTCGCCGACTCCGGCGCCCAGGTCGCGGTCGAGCTGACCACGCCCGACTCGGTCATGGCCAACCTCGAGTACTGCGTGCGCCACGGCATCCACGCCGTCGTCGGTACGACGGGCTGGACCGACGAGCGCCTCGCGCAGCTGAAGGGCTGGCTCGCCGACTCGCCGGGACGGGCGTCCTCATCGCACCGAACTTCTCCATCGGCGCGGTGCTGACCATGAAGTTCGCGCAGATCGCCGCCCCGTACTTCGAGTCCGTCGAGGTCGTCGAGCTGCACCACCCGAACAAGGTCGACGCCCCAGCGGCACCGCCACCCGCACCGCACAGCTCATCGCCGAGGCCCGGCGGAAGGCAGGCTCCGCTCCGGCGCCCGACGCCACCGCCACCGCCCTCGACGGTGCCCGCGGCGCGGACGTCGACGGCGTCCCGGTGCACGCGGTCCGTCTGCGCGGCCTGCTCGCCCACCAGGAGGTCCTGCTCGGCGGCGAGGGCGAGACCCTCACCGTCCGGCACGACTCGCTGCACCACAGCAGCTTCATGCCGGGCATCCTGCTGGGCGCCCGGCGCGTGGTGACCACCCCGGGCCTGACCTTCGGCCTGGAACACTTCCTGGACCTGGGCTGACCCGGGGACCGGGAAGGCACGAGGTCCGGCGAAGCCCGGAAGAAGAGGCCCGGAAGAACATGCGCGCGAAGATCTCCTACGCCGTCACGGCCGCCGTCCTGGTCGTCTACTTCGTCCTGGTCGGCAGCCGCGGCGTGCTGCTCATCGAGACCGGCACCCCGCTGACCGTCACCTTCGGGCTGGCGGTGCTGGTCCTGCCGGTGATCGGCCTGTGGTTCCTGTGGAAGAACACCCAGTTCGTCCGCAGGGCCAACCGGCTCGCCGCCGAGCTGGACGCCGAGGGCGGGCTGCCCGTCGACGAGCTGAAGCGCACCCCGAGCGGGCGTGTCGACCGGGACTCCGCCGACGAGGTCTTCGCCCGGCGCAAGGCCGAGACGGAAGCCGCGCCGGACGACTGGCGCACCTGGTTCCGCCTCGCCGTCGCGTACCACGACGCCCGTGACACGCCGCGCGCCCGCAAGGCCATGCAGCGGGCGATCGCCCTGCACGCCGGCACCGGTCGCACGGGCGGCACCAGTAGCACGGGCGGCACCGGTGGCACGGGCGGCGACAAGAGCACCGGTGGCGCCAAGAGCACCGGTGGCACCGGTGGCGGCGACGGCGGTCCGGGCGGCGACGGCCGTCCCGCCGAGGCCGCCTGACCGGGCAGCCCGTACAGAGGACGCCGGTGGCCCGACCGCATCCGCGGCCGGGCCACCGGCGTCCTGCGTGGGCGCTCTGGCGCTCAGGCGCTCCGGTACTCCGCGGCCCACGCCTCCACCGAGTCGGCCGCCCGGTCGAAGGCCTCCTCCCGGGCCAGGAAGTCCGCGTTGTGCGTGGTCAGCAGCGGCGGTGCCGCGTCGGCGCCCTCGGCCCGCCGGACCAGGATCAGCGCCTGCCCCTGCACCGTCCGCGGCAGCCCCAGCCAGCGCACCGGCTGCTGCACCGTCCGCACCTGGCCGACCTGACCCCACGCCACCGTGCGCGTGGTGAAGAACGCCACCTGGCGCAGGCCCTGCGCGCTCACCCACACCCCATGCGCAGCAGCCGCAGGGCGCAGGCGATCACGACGGCGGCGATGGCGAAGACGACCGCGGCGGCGGACAGCGTGCCCGTCGCCGCGATGATGACCGCCGCGAACAGCACGTACGACGCGAGCAGCAGCATCACCGCGGCGGTCCCCACGCGCCACGGACCGGGACGGTAGGGCCTGCGCCAGCGGTCCTGGTCGTCGTGGGGAGCGCGACGTCGTCGGCCGCGTCGAACGCGCGGTCGGCCGTCAGGAAGGGCAGGGGCACGGCGGGTCCTCACTCTGTCCGGGCGTGGCTGTGCCCGGTGAGGTTATCCACCTGTGTCCCCGGTCACCACCCTCGGGGGCCCGGATGGAGTCAGCCCCGGCGCCGGCCGGCCGCGCCGGGGCTCAGCGCCGGTCGGACGCCTGTGACTGCTGTGTCTGCGGTGCGGGCTGGTCGACCGAGAGCGCGGGGATCCCGATGACCAGGGAGCCCGCGAGGCCGGCGACGATGGTGAGGCCCAGGAGCCAGCGCCCGGCTATCTGGCCGAACGACGCCCGTTCCCGCGGCGGCGGAGTGACGTTGCTGCGGAACCTGTCGGCCTCGGCGACGAAGGCGAACGGGACGGGTTCACGCCGGCGATACATCGAGGTGCGTCTCCTTTCGGGACTTTCGGGGACCGAGTGGGTGATGCGTCATCGGTACAGACGAACGAACACTGCCGAAGGTGCCCTGTTTCACCGACTTCATTGCTCCCCGGACCCGATCGCCCCGTTTGGCGTGCGGTGCGAGGCCCCCGGCGCACGGCCGAAGGGGGTCCGGCGGGCCGTAGAGTGGCGTGCGCAAGCGACGAGATGGGAAGGCCCACCACACGTGTCCGATACGCCCGAAGCAGACTTCAAGATCGAACTGCGCAGCGACGTCACCGTCGAGCTGGTGAAGCACACCGCGTCCGACGCCGACGTGCTGTTCGCCGCCCGTGTCTCCACGATCGGCGAGCAGTCCCTCGACGAGCTGAACAAGGACCCGGAGCGGTCCAAGGGCCTGATCAACTACCTGATGCGGGACCGGCACGGCAGCCCCTTCGAGCACAACTCGATGACCTTCTTCGTCAGCGCACCGATCTTCGTCTTCCGCGAGTTCATGCGGCACCGGGTGGGCTGGTCGTACAACGAGGAGAGCGGCCGCTACCGCGAGCTCCAGCCCGTCTTCTACGTCCCCGACGCCTCCCGCAAGCTCGTCCAGGAGGGCCGCCCGGGCAAGTACCGCTTCGTCGAGGGGACCCAGGCCCAGCAGGAGCTGGTCGGCCGCGCGATGGAGGACTCCTACCGGCAGGCGTACGACACCTACCGTGAGATGCTCGCCGCCGGCGTCGCCCGCGAGGTCGCCCGCTCGGTCCTCCCCGTCGGCCTCTACTCGTCGATGTACGCCACCTGCAACGCCCGGTCGCTGATGCACTTCCTCGGCCTGCGCACCCAGCACGAGCTGGCGAAGGTCCCGTCCTTCCCGCAGCGGGAGATCGAGATGGTGGGCGAGAAGATGGAGGCCGAGTGGGCCCGGCTGATGCCGCTGACCTACGCGGCGTTCAACGCGAACGGGCGGGTCGCCCCGTAGCGCGCGGCCGCGCGGGCCGGTCGCTCCGTCGGGCACCGTCGATCACGGACGATCGCGCCCTGCCCTCGGGGCACAGATGTGCGCATCAGCCTCGCGAAGTGTCCGTATTGCGGCGTTTTGAGAAGTTCATCTAGCCTGATCACACGGGCCCGGCACTGCTTGAACCCCCGAGCAGGCAGTGCCGGGCTCCGCCTGCGTCACCCCGAGCCGCCTCCCCGAGGGCAGACCCCGGACCGAGCAACGAGTAGCGTGTAACCCATGGCTCCGACCTCCACTCCGCAGACCCCCTTCGGGCGGGTCCTCACCGCCATGGTCACGCCCTTCACGGCGGACGGCGCACTCGACCTCGACGGCGCGCAGCGGCTCGCCACCCACCTGGTGGACGCAGGCAACGACGGCCTGATCGTCAACGGCACCACCGGCGAGTCCCCCACCACCAGCGACGCGGAGAAATCGGACCTGGTACGAGCCGTCCTGGAGGCCGTCGGCGACCGCGCCCACGTCGTCGCGGGCGTCGGCACCAACGACACCCACCACAGCATCGAGCTGGCCCGCGCCGCGGAGCGCACCGGCGCGCACGGCCTGCTCGTCGTGACCCCGTACTACAACAAGCCCCCCAGGAGGGCCTGTACCGGCACTTCAAGGCCGTCGCCGACGCCACCGGCCTGCCGGTCATGCTCTACGACATCCCCGGCCGCAGCGGCGTCCCGATCAACACGGAGACCATCGTCCGCCTCGCCGAGCACCCGCGGATCGTGGCCAACAAGGACGCCAAGGGCGACCTCGGCCGCGCCAGCTGGGCCATCGCCCACTCGGGCCTCGCCTGGTACTCCGGCGACGACATGCTGAACCTCCCCCTCCTCTCGGTGGGCGCGGTCGGCTTCGTCTCCGTCGTCGGCCACGTCGTCACCCCCGAGCTGCGCGCCATGGTCGACGCCTATGTCGCCGGTGACGTGCACAAGGCCCTGGAGATCCACCAGAAGCTGCTTCCGGTCTTCACCGGCATGTTCCGCACCCAGGGCGTCATGACCACCAAGGCGGCGCTCACCCTCCAGGGCCTGCCCGGCGGACCGCTGCGTCCGCCGATGGTCGAGCTCACCCCGGAGGAAACCGAACAGCTGAAGATCGATCTTGCCGCCGGCGGGTACAGCTCTGACATCAGACTTCGCACGAGCGCGGCCCGCCGCGCGCCCACGCTTCACAACTGAATAGGCAGGCCACCGGTGCCTGCACCCCACACGACAATTGCTTCTGCACGAACGTCACGCGCGCCACGTGCCACACCGGTACGTGGCGCGCGTGGTTGAGGAGAGTCTTTTGAGTCATCCGCATCCCGAACTGGGCCCGCCCCGCCGCTCCCGAAGGCGGCCTGCGGGTCACCCCACTCGGCGGCCTCGGCGAGATCGGCCGCAACATGACGGTCTTCGAGTACGGCGGCCGCCTGCTGATCGTCGACTGCGGAGTGCTCTTCCCGAGGAGGAGCAGCCCGGAATCGACCTGATCCTGCCGGACTTCTCGTCCATCCGGGACCGCCTCGACGACATCGAGGGGATCATCCTCACCCACGGTCACGAGGACCACATCGGCGGTGTTCCCTTCCTGCTCCGCGAGAAGCCGGACATCCCGCTGATCGGCTCCAAGCTGACCCTGGCCCTGATCGAGGCCAAGCTCCAGGAGCACCGCATCCGCCCGTACACCCTCGAGGTGGCGGAGGGGCAGCGCGAGCGCGTCGGTCCGTTCGACTGCGAGTTCATCGCCGTCAACCACTCGATCCCGGACGCGCTGGCCGTGGCGATCCGCACGCCCGCGGGGATGGTGGTCCACACCGGCGACTTCAAGATGGACCAGCTCCCGCTGGACAGCCGCCTCACGGACCTGCACGCGTTCGCCCGGCTCAGCGAGGAGGGCATCGACCTCCTGCTGTCGGACTCCACGAACGCGGAGGTCCCCGGCTTCACCCCGCACGAGCGCGACATCTCCAACGTGCTCCGGCAGGTCTTCGCCGGCGCCCGCAAGCGGATCATCGTGGCCAGCTTCGCCAGCCACGTCCACCGCATCCAGCAGATCCTGGACGCGGCGTACGAGTACGGCCGCAGGGTCGCCTTCGTCGGCCGCTCGATGGTCCGCAACATGGGCATCGCGCGGGACCTCGGCTATCTGAAGGTGCCGCCGGGCCTCGTGGTCGACGTCAAGACGCTGGACGACCTCCCCGACAACGAGGTGGTCCTGGTCTGTACGGGCTCCCAGGGCGAGCCGATGGCGGCCCTGTCCCGCATGGCCAACCGGGACCACCAGATCCGCATCGTCGAGGGCGACACGGTGATCCTGGCGTCGTCGCTGATCCCCGGCAACGAGAACGCGGTCTACCGCGTGATCAACGGCCTGACCCGCTGGGGCGCGAACGTCGTCCACAAGGGCAACGCCAAGGTCCACGTCTCGGGCCACGCCTCGGCCGGCGAGCTGCTGTACTTCTACAACATCTGCCGCCCGAAGAACCTGATGCCGGTCCACGGCGAATGGCGCCACCTGCGCGCCAACGCCGAACTGGGCGCCATGACCGGCGTCCCCCACGACCGCATCGTCATCGCCGAGGACGGCGTCGCCGTCGACCTGGTCCAGGGCAAGGCGAAGATCTCCGGCAAGGTCCAGGCCGGATACGTCTACGTCGACGGCCTCTCGGTCGGTGACGTGGGCGAGCCGGCCCTCAAGGACCGGAAGATCCTCGGCGACGAGGGCATCATCTCGGTCTTCGTGGTCATCGACGCCTCCACAGGGAAGATCACCGGCGGCCCGCACATCCAGGCCCGCGGCTCGGGCATCGACGACTCGGCGTTCGGCGACGTGATCCCAGGATCACGGAGGCGCTGGAGCGCTCGGCGCAGGACGGCGTCGTCGAACCCCACCAGCTCCAGCAGCTGGTGCGCCGGACCCTGGGCAAGTGGGTCTCGGACACCTACCGCCGCAGGCCGATGATCCTGCCTGTGGTCGTGGAGGTCTGACGGTCCGTCGGCCGTCCGTCCGCGCCAACGAGGGCGGGGCGCCTCGATTTGCATCCTGGCGCCCCGCTCCAGTACGTTTACAACTCCGCTCGGACGGGCACCCGACCTCCTCATGGGTCGAGGGCGACCCGGCAGGGGCGGGAAATTCCGACTCAGAATCTCTGATAAAGTCGGAAGCGCCGGAAAGGAAACCGCGAGAGCGGAGACCTGGAAAGCACCGAGGAAATCGGATCGGAAAGATCTGATAGAGTCGGAAACACCGAAGGGAAGCGCCCGGAGGAAAGCCCGAGAGGGTGAGTACGAAGGAAGCGTCCGTTCCTTGAGAACTCAACAGCGTGCCAAAAGTCAACGCCAGATATGTTGATACCCCGTCTCTCCCACTCCGGGAGGGCGAGGTTCCTTTGAAAAACACAGCGAGGACGCTGTGAACATCGGGACTATTCCTCCCGATGTTCCGCTCTCGTGGTGGTACCGGATCACCGGTAAGCATTCACGGAGAGTTTGATCCTGGCTCAGGACGAACGCTGGCGGCGTGCTTAACACATGCAAGTCGAACGATGAACCACCTTCGGGTGGGGATTAGTGGCGAACGGGTGAGTAACACGTGGGCAATCTGCCCTGCACTCTGGGACAAGCCCTGGAAACGGGGTCTAATACCGGATACAACCACTGGGGGCATCCTCTGGTGGTGGAAAGCTCCGGCGGTGCAGGATGAGCCCGCGGCCTATCAGCTTGTTGGTGAGGTAACGGCTCACCAAGGCGACGACGGGTAGCCGGCCTGAGAGGGCGACCGGCCACACTGGGACTGAGACACGGCCCAGACTCCTACGGGAGGCAGCAGTGGGGAATATTGCACAATGGGCGAAAGCCTGATGCAGCGACGCCGCGTGAGGGATGACGGCCTTCGGGTTGTAAACCTCTTTCAGCAGGGAAGAAGCGAAAGTGACGGTACCTGCAGAAGAAGCGCCGGCTAACTACGTGCCAGCAGCCGCGGTAATACGTAGGGCGCAAGCGTTGTCCGGAATTATTGGGCGTAAAGAGCTCGTAGGCGGCTTGTCGCGTCGGTTGTGAAAGCCCGGGCTTAACCCGGGTCTGCAGTCGATACGGGCAGGCTAGAGTTCGGTAGGGGAGATCGGAATTCCTGGTGTAGCGGTGAAATGCGCAGATATCAGGAGGAACACCGGTGGCGAAGGCGGATCTCTGGGCCGATACTGACGCTGAGGAGCGAAAGCGTGGGAGCGAACAGGATTAGATACCCTGGTAGTCCACGCCGTAAACGGTGGGCACTAGGTGTGGGCAACATTCCACGTTGTCCGTGCCGCAGCTAACGCATTAAGTGCCCCGCCTGGGGAGTACGGCCGCAAGGCTAAAACTCAAAGGAATTGACGGGGCCCGCACAAGCGGCGGAGCATGTGGCTTAATTCGACGCAACGCGAAGAACCTTACCAAGGCTTGACATACACCGGAAACATCCAGAGATGGGTGCCCCCTTGTGGTCGGTGTACAGGTGGTGCATGGCTGTCGTCAGCTCGTGTCGTGAGATGTTGGGTTAAGTCCCGCAACGAGCGCAACCCTTGTCCCGTGTTGCCAGCAGGCCCTTGTGGTGCTGGGGACTCACGGGAGACCGCCGGGTCAACTCGGAGGAAGGTGGGGACGACGTCAAGTCATCATGCCCCTTATGTCTTGGGCTGCACACGTGCTACAATGGCCGGTACAATGAGCTGCGATACCGCGAGGTGGAGCGAATCTCAAAAAGCCGGTCTCAGTTCGGATTGGGGTCTGCAACTCGACCCCATGAAGTCGGAGTCGCTAGTAATCGCAGATCAGCATTGCTGCGGTGAATACGTTCCCGGGCCTTGTACACACCGCCCGTCACGTCACGAAAGTCGGTAACACCCGAAGCCGGTGGCCCAACCCCTTGTGGGAGGGAGCTGTCGAAGGTGGGACTGGCGATTGGGACGAAGTCGTAACAAGGTAGCCGTACCGGAAGGTGCGGCTGGATCACCTCCTTTCTAAGGAGCACTTCTAGGCCGCCTCGGCGGTCCAGAGGCCAGCATGCGAGCGAACGTCTCGCACTGGTTGCTCATGGGTGGAACGTTGACTACTCGGCCAGAGTCTGGGTCGGAGGCTGCTAGTACTGCTCGTAAGAGCGTGGAACGCACGATCTCCGGGTGGATGCTGGTCGGGCACGCTGTTGGGTATCTGAGGGAATGAACCCCTCGGTGCCGGCCCCAGTGCACTCGGACTACTGGTTCGGGGTGATGGGTGGTTGGTCGTTGTTTGAGAACTGCACAGTGGACGCGAGCATCTGTGGCCAAGTTTTTAAGGGCGCACGGTGGATGCCTTGGCACCAGGAACCGATGAAGGACGTGGGAGGCCGCGATAGGCCCCGGGGAGTCGTCAACCAGGCTTTGATCCGGGGGTGTCCGAATGGGGAAACCCGGCAGTCGTCATGGGCTGTCACCCGCTGCTGAACACATAGGCAGTGTGGAGGGAACGCGGGAAGTGAAACATCTCAGTACCCGCAGGAAGAGAAAACAACCGTGATTCCGGGAGTAGTGGCGAGCGAAACTGGATGAGGCCAAACCGTATGCGTGTGAGACCCGGCAGGGGTTGCGCATGCGGGGTTGTGGATCTCTCTTCCACGGTCTGCCGGCCGTGGGACGAGTCAGAAACCGTTGATGTAGGCGAAGGACATGCGAAAGGTCCGGCGTAGAGGGTAAGACCCCGTAGTCGAAACGTCAGCGGCTCGTTTGAGAGACACCCAAGTAGCACGGGGCCCGAGAAATCCCGTGTGAATCTGGCGGGACCACCCGCTAAGCCTAAATATTCCCTGGTGACCGATAGCGGATAGTACCGTGAGGGAATGGTGAAAAGTACCCCGGGAGGGGAGTGAAATAGTACCTGAAACCGTGTGCCTACAAGCCGTGGGAGCGTCGGAACAAGGCTTGCCTTGTTCTCGTGACTGCGTGCCTTTTGAAGAATGAGCCTGCGAGTTTGCGGTGTGTTGCGAGGTTAACCCGGGTGGGTAGCCGTAGCGAAAGCGAGTCCGAACAGGGCGTTTGAGTAGCACGCTCAAGACCCGAAGCGGAGTGATCTAGCCATGGGCAGGTTGAAGCGGAGGTAAGACTTCGTGGAGGACCGAACCCACCAGGGTTGAAAACCTGGGGGATGACCTGTGGTTAGGGGTGAAAGGCCAATCAAACTCCGTGATAGCTGGTTCTCCCGAAATGCATTTAGGTGCAGCGTCGTGTGTTTCTTGCCGGAGGTAGAGCACTGGATAGGCGATGGGCCCTACCGGGTTACTGACCTTAGCCAAACTCCGAATGCCGGTAAGTGAGAGCGCGGCAGTGAGACTGTGGGGGATAAGCTCCATGGTCGAGAGGGAAACAGCCCAGAGCATCGACTAAGGCCCCTAAGCGTACGCTAAGTGGGAAAGGATGTGGAGTCGCAGAGACAACCAGGAGGTTGGCTTAGAAGCAGCCACCCTTGAAAGAGTGCGTAATAGCTCACTGGTCAAGTGATTCCGCGCCGACAATGTAGCGGGGCTCAAGCGTACCGCCGAAGTCGTGTCATTGCAGCATGAGGCCCAACGGCCGCTGTGATGGGTAGGGGAGCGTCGTCTGCCGGGTGAAGCAGCACCGGAAGGTAGTTGTGGACGGTTGACGAGTGAGAATGCAGGCATGAGTAGCGATACAAACGTGAGAAACGTTTGCGCCGATTGACTAAGGGTTCCTGGGTCAAGCTGATCTGCCCAGGGTAAGTCGGGACCTAAGGCGAGGCCGACAGGCGTAGTCGATGGATAACCGGTTGATATTCCGGTACCCGCTGTGAAGCGATCAACATCGAATCCAGTGATGCTAAGCCCGTGAAGCCGCCGGCTGAGTCTTCGGACGAGGTCGGAGTGGTGGAGCCGGTGACCCGAGCTGGTAGTAGGTGAGTGATGGGGTGACGCAGGAAGGTAGTCCATCCGGGCGGTGGTTGTCCGGGGTAAGGGTGTAGGACGTCGGGTAGGTAAATCCGCCTGGCACATAGTCTGAGACCTGATGCCGAGCCGATTGTGGTGAAGTGGATGATCCTATGCTGTCGAGAAAAGCCTCTAGCGAGTTTCATGGCGGCCCGTACCCTAAACCGACTCAGGTGGTCAGGTAGAGAATACCGAGGCGTTCGGGTGAACTATGGTTAAGGAACTCGGCAAAATGCCCCCGTAACTTCGGGAGAAGGGGGGCCATTTCCGGTGACGAGCTTCGCGCTCTGAGCTGGGGGTGGCCGCAGAGACCAGCGAGAAGCGACTGTTTACTAAAAACACAGGTCCGTGCGAAGCCGTAAGGCGATGTATACGGACTGACGCCTGCCCGGTGCTGGAACGTTAAGGGGACCGGTTAGCTCCATTTCGGTGGGGCGAAGCTGAGAACTTAAGCGCCAGTAAACGGCGGTGGTAACTATAACCATCCTAAGGTAGCGAAATTCCTTGTCGGGTAAGTTCCGACCTGCACGAATGGCGTAACGACTTCTCGACTGTCTCAACCATAGGCCCGGTGAAATTGCACTACGAGTAAAGATGCTCGTTTCGCGCAGCAGGACGGAAAGACCCCGGGACCTTTACTACAGTTTGATATTGGTGTTCGGTTCGGCTTGTGTAGGATAGCTGGGAGACTGTGAAGCTCGCACGCCAGTGTGGGTGGAGTCGTCGTTGAAATACCAGTCTGGTCGTGCTGGATGTCTAACCTGGGTCCGTGATCCGGATCAGGGACAGTGTCTGATGGGTAGTTTAACTGGGGCGGTTGCCTCCTAAAGGGTAACGGAGGCGCCCAAAGGTTCCCTCAGCCTGGTTGGCAATCAGGTGTTGAGTGTAAGTGCACAAGGGAGCTTGACTGTGAGACCGACGGGTCGAGCAGGGACGAAAGTCGGGACTAGTGATCCGGCGGTGGCTTGTGGAAGCGCCGTCGCTCAACGGATAAAAGGTACCCCGGGATAACAGGCTGATCTTCCCAAGAGTCCATATCGACGGGATGGTTTGGCACCTCGATGTCGGCTCGTCGCATCCTGGGGCTGGAGTCGGTCCCAAGGGTTGGGCTGTTCGCCCATTAAAGCGGTACGCGAGCTGGGTTTAGAACGTCGTGAGACAGTTCGGTCCCTATCCGCTGTGCGCGTAGGAGTCTTGAGAAGGGCTGTCCCTAGTACGAGAGGACCGGGACGGACGAACCTCTGGTGTGCCAGTTGTTCTGCCAAGGGCATGGCTGGTTGGCTACGTTCGGGAGGGATAACCGCTGAAAGCATCTAAGCGGGAAGCCTGCTTCGAGATGAGGACTCCCACCTCCTAGAGAGGGTAAGGCTCCCAGTAGACGACTGGGTTGATAGGCCGGATATGGAAGCACGGTAACGTGTGGAGTTGACCGGTACTAATAGGCCGAGGGCTTGTCCTCAGTTGCTCGCGTCCACTGTGTTGGTTCTGAAACCACGAACAGCCATTGTGCTGGTTGTTGTTTGTTTCATAGTGTTTCGGTGGTCATAGCGTAGGGGAAACGCCCGGTTACATTCCGAACCCGGAAGCTAAGCCTTACAGCGCCGATGGTACTGCAGGGGGACCCTGTGGGAGAGTAGGACGCCGCCGAACAATTCTTCAAAGGGTTGGACCCGGAACTTCCGTTCCGGGTCCAATCCTTTTTTGCTGTCCGTCACTTGATGTTCACGTGTCGCAACCACCATCGCAGTCATGGGTACTGCAGCCATGCTGAGGGCCGCCGGCGTCGGAGTCGGTGACGAGGTCATCGTGTCGGCCTTCGGGAACGTCGAAGTCGCCGAAGCCGTCGCGCGGGCCGGGGCGCTTCCGGTGTTCGCCGACATAGACCCGGTCACCTACTGCCTCGACCCGTCCGCCGTCGAGGCCGCCGTCGGCCCCCGCACCGCCGCCGTGGTCGCCGTACACCGCTTCGGGCGGCCGGCGGACATGCCGCGGCTGCTCGACATAGGTGAGCGGCACGGGCTGCTGGTGCTGCAGGAACGCGAATCCGAAGCGCCGGGCGACGAGATGGCGCAGCGGCGGCAGCGCGCCGCCTACCTCGATGCCAAGCTGCGCGGAGTGCGCACGCCGGACAGCGGGGTCGGGCACACCTACCAGCAGTACGTCGTCCGCGTGCCCGGGAACGGCCGGCCCGACCGGGACGCCTTCGCACGGGCCGTACGCGGCCGGGGCGTCGACTGCCGCGTGCCCGTGAAGACGCCCGTGCACCGACTCCCGGAGTTCCGGCGGTGCGTGGCGCTGCCGGAGACCGAGCGGGCCGCCGACGAGACGCTCGCGCTGCCGGTCGACGCCTCGCTGACCAAGCGGGACATGCAGCGGATCGTGTCCGCGTGCAACGCGCTCGGAGGACTGTTGGAGCCCGCCTTCTGAGCGTGGTTGGGAGCACGGCTCTGTTCGGGGTATGATCTATTCCGTTGCCGCGAGGGAAACCTCGAAAAGGCGACAGGCCCCTATAGCTCAGTCGGCAGAGCGTCTCCATGGTAAGGAGAAGGTCAACGGTTCGATTCCGTTTGGGGGCTCCACGAAAAGGCCCCGCCCATTGGGCGGGGCCTTTCGCATGTCCGCTCTCCTAATCGGCGTGAGGCTCCGGGACGCGCATCGCCAGGATCGCCATGTCGTCCGACGGGGCGTCCGACGCGAAGCGTTCCACCGCGCGCATGATGCGGGCCGCCACCGCGCCCGCGGTCAGGCCCGTACACGTCGTCAGGACGTCGGCGAGGCCGTCGTCGCCCAACATGCGGGAGCCCTCCCGGCGTTCGGTGACGCCGTCCGTGACGCACAGGAGCACGTCGCCCGGGTCGAGCGTGACCGTCTCCTCGTACAGCTCCAGGTCGTCGATGACGCCGAGGAGCGGCTGCGGCTCGGCGGCCGGCTCGACCGTGCCGTCCTGGCGCAGGCGCAGCGGGAGCGGGTGACCGGCGCAGACCACCTTCAGCTCCGCGCTGCCGTCCTCCTGGGGGCGCATCTCGCCGTACAGAAGCGTCAGGAAGCGGCTGCGGGCGCCCTCGTCGAGGATGGCGGAGTTGAGACGCTCCAGGACCGCCGGGCCGCTCAGGCCCTCGCGGGCCAGCAGGCGCAGGGCGTGCCGGGCGAGGCCCGTGACGGCCGCCGCGTTCGGGCCCGTGCCGCAGACGTCGCCGATGGCGAAGCCGTAGGCGCCGTCGCTGATGGGGAACAGGTCGTAGAAGTCGCCGCCGACCTCGTTGCCCTCGCCGGCCGCGCGGTAGATGACCTCGACCTCGACGCCGTCGATCTGCGGGAGCTCCGGCGGCAGGAGGCTGCGCTGGAGGGACTGGCTGATCGCCGTGCGCTCCGAGTAGAGGCGGGCGTTGTCCAGGGCCAGGGCGGCGCGGCGGGAGAGGTCCTCGGCCAGTTCCAGGATCTCCTGGCGGAAGTGCTCGTCGGTCGGCTTGCCGAGCGTGAGCATGCCGATGACGCGGTTGCGGGCGACCAGCGGCAGGACCACCGTCTCGCCGCCGACGGCGGACGCCGTGGCCAGCGTCGGGCCGATCCCCGGCCGCACCTGACGGGTCGGGCCGCCGCTCAGGCCGAGGCTGCGCATGGAGGAGCGCAGCGCCGCCTGGTGGGCGACCTCGCCGGGAGTGCTCCACACCCGGGCGCCCGGCGTGGGCACCGGGTCGGGCGGGGGCACCTTGGACAGCAGCGACTTGATCCCGTCGATGAGTTCCTCGTCCTCGTGCAGGACGTAGGACAGGTACGGTTCCGAGGCCTGGTCGGCGATGGTGTACACGGCGCACCAGGTCGCCAGGGTCGGGACCGTCATCTGGGCCATCAGGGCGAGGGTCTGGTCGCGGTCCAGGGTGCCGGCCAGGAGGTCGGAGGCCTCCACCAGGAAACTGAGCGAGCCGCGGCGCAGCCGCTCCAGTTCGCCCAGGCGCGCCGACTCGACGGCCAGGGCGATGCGGTCGGCCGCGAACTGCAGGCGCAGCGCCTCCTCGTTCGAGTAGCGGCCGGGGGCCTCCGCGGCGACGCCGAGGGAGCCCGTGAGGCGGCCCTCGACCTTGAGGGGGACCGTGACGACCGAGCGCATGCCCGTGCCGTTCAGCAGGGGGACGGCGCCGGGGACGACCGTGAGGTCCTCGTGGACGGCCGGCATGCGGGCCGAGCCGTAGCGGCCGGGGCCGGCCTCGACGGGGACGCGGGCGAAGCGCTGGCGGGCCGAGGGCAGGCCCGTGGAGGCGCGGACCTCCAGCTCCGTCTCGTCGTCCGTGGCGAGGAGGAGGAAGGCGGCGTCCGCGTCCAGCATGTCCCGGGCGCGCTCCACCGTGCGCTGCAGAAGGCCGTCGAGGTCGTCCGGGGCGGGGGAGCCGATGAAGACCTCGAAGGGGTCGGTGCTCTGCGCCTCGGAGGAGGCCCCCGTGTCGGACGGGACGCGCAACGGTGTCTGCAGGACCGCGCGCTCGTGGTCGCGGACCAGGAGGCACACCGTGGACGGCTCGCCGCCGGTGTCGCGGACGCGGAGGTGGGAGGCGTAGACGGGGGTGACGCGGCCGTTGGCGCCGCGGATGCCGTAGCTGCCCTCCCAGCGGGAGAGCTGGAGCGCCTCGGCGATGCCGGTGCTGGTGCCCGGGGTGTGCGGCCAGGCCGCCAGGTCGGTCAGGGGCTTGCCGGTGACCTGCTCGGCCGCGTAGCCGAAGAGTTCCTCCGCGTCCTCGTTCCACGCCGTGATCGCGCCCGTGCGGTCGATCTGGACGACGGCGACGCGGACCCGGCCGTCGGCGAGGGGGAGGAGGTCGGAGGGGAGGCAGGGGCCCGCGGCGCGGGTGCCGACCGGCCGCTCGGGAGGTCCAGGTGGAACCAGACGTTCTTGTGGGTCGGGGTGTACTCGACGCCCCAGCGGGCGGCCAGCGCCGCGCACAGCTGGAGTCCGCGGCCGCCCTCCCGGTCGGGGCTGCCCATGGTGGCGGGCGAGCCCTGGAGCGGGACCTCGCGCTCGGGGTAGCGGTCGGCGACCTCGATCCGCACGCCTTCGTCGCTGCGCAGGCACATGACGTCGGCGGAGGTGCCGGCGTGGACCACGGCATTGGTGACCAGCTCGCTGGTGAGCACCACGGCGTCGTCGACGATGTCGGCGTAGCCCAGCCCTGGAGGGTGTCGCGGACGAAGGAGCGGGCGCTCGCCACCGATCGCCCGACGGGCTCGAAGCTGGCGGCCGCGCGCGCGGTGATCACAGAACTCCTCGACCCTTCCTCTGCGTGCACGGTGTCCTCGCCGGACGGGTCGCGCCGCTGCTGCGGCAGGCCGCCCGTCGGCGTGGGCTCCGGGGGCTGTCCCCCGGGATCAGTCCGGTGGTCATTGTCCGGCCGCCCCTCCGATGCCCGCTCGTATCCGTGCCACCGCCCAGGCCGGACGGACCGGCGTGGCTGGACAGCCGCATGCAAGGTTACTTACCTTCGCCGTCCATGCGGATGCCGGTCTGCAGTGTTTCCGTCCGGAGGGTGTGCGGACGATGTGCGAAGCTGCCGAACTGTTATGGCCTGGTTCGGCCGGGGTGAAACACTGGGCAAGCTTTCTGTGAAGGTCCGGGCGGGCTGAGTGCCGACCGCGTACGACGGGCAGCAGCCCTGGAGCAGCCCGGCAGGCCGGGCGGGATGCGTAGAAGTACAGGAAATACGCGGTAGTAACCGGTACGCCGACTGGTGATACCCGGTCACTGCAGTGACGGTCGATCCCTGCGGGAGGGACAAGTGGAGTCTGGCGCAGCGACGCGGGGCACGAAGACGCGCGCGAAGGGCGGACAGTCCCCAAGCAGTCAGGGCAAACCGCACCATCAGGGCAAAACCCGAGGCGGGGGCGTCCGGGGCGGCACCACCGAGGTGGACACCGCCGCCCTGAACCGGCTGCTGGCCGCCCTGGTGTCCATGCGGGACGGCAACTTCCGCAAGCGGCTCACAGTGTCCGGCGACGGCGTGATGTCGGAGATCGCCGCCGTGTTCAACGAGGTCGCCGACCGCAATCTGCATCTGACGGGCGAGCTGGCGCGGGTGCGGCGCATGGTCGGCCGTGAGGGCAAGCTCACGGAGCGGCTGGAGACGGGGGCCTGCGAGGGCTCGTGGGCGACCGCGATCGACCACTCCAACGCGCTCGTCGACGACCTCGTACGGCCCGTCTCCGAGGTGAGCCGGGTCCTGTCGGCGGTGGCGGACGGCGATCTGTCGCCCCGGATGGAGCTGCGGGCGCCGGCGCCGGAGGGGGCCGGGCATCCGCTGCGCGGCGAGTTCCTGAAGGTCGCCCGGACCGTGAACAACCTGGTCGACCAGTTGTCGACGTTCACCGACGAGGTCACGCGCGTGGCCAGCGAGGTGGGCACCGAGGGCAAGCTCGGCGGTCAGGCCCGGGTGCGGGGCATGTCGGGTTCGTGGAAGGACCTCACCGACTCCGTCAACACGATGGCGTACCGGCTGACGGCGCAGGTGCGGGACATCGCGCTGGTCACGACGGCGGTCGCCAAGGGCGATCTGTCGCGCAAGGTCACGGTGCACGTGGCCGGCGAGATGCTGGAGCTGAAGAACACCGTCAACACGATGGTCGACCAGCTCTCGGCGTTCTCCTCCGAGGTGACGCGGGTCGCGCGCGAGGTCGGCACCGAGGGCGCGCTCGGCGGGCAGGCGCAGGTGCCCGGGGTGGCCGGCGTGTGGAAGGAGCTGACCGACTCCGTCAACACGATGGCCGGGAACCTCACCGCCCAGGTGCGCGGGATCGCCGAGGTGACCACCGCGGTCGCCAACGGCGACCTGTCGCGGAAGGTGACCGTCCCGGCGCGCGGCGAGGTGGCGCAGCTCGCCGACACCATCAACCAGATGACCGAGACGCTGCGGATCTTCGCGGACGAGGTCACGCGCGTCGCGAACGAGGTCGGTGCCGAGGGGCGGCTCGGCGGGCAGGCGAACGTGCCCGGGGCCGCCGGCACCTGGAAGGACCTCACCGACTCCGTCAACACGGTCTTCCGGAACCTGACCACTCAGGTGCGCGACATCGCCGCGGTGACGACGGCGGTGGCCAACGGCGACCTGTCGCAGAAGGTCACCGTGGACGTGGCCGGCGAGATGCTGGAGCTGAAGAACACCGTCAACACGATGGTCGACCAGCTGTCCGCCTTCGGTGCCGAGGTCACGCGCGTGGCGCGCGAGGTCGGTGTCGAGGGCGAGCTGGGCGGTCAGGCGCAGGTGCCGGGGCGGCGGGCACCTGGAAGGACCTCACCGACTCCGTCAACACGGCGTTCCGGAACCTCACCGGTCAGGTGAGGAACATCGCCCAGGTGACGACGGCCGTGGCCAACGGCGACCTGTCGCAGAAGGTGACGGTCGACGTCTCCGGCGAGATGCTCCAGCTGAAGAACACCGTGAACACGATGGTGGACCAGCTCTCCAGCTTCGCCGACCAGGTGACGCGGATGGCCCGGGACGTGGGCACGGAGGGCCGGCTCGGCGGTCAGGCCCGGGTCGACGGCGTCTCGGGTACGTGGAAGGAGCTGACGGACTCCGTCAACTCCATGGCCGGGAACCTCACCTCGCAGGTGCGCAACATCGCGCAGGTGACGACGGCCGTGGCGCGCGGCGACCTGTCGCAGAAGATCGACGTGGACGCCCGCGGGGAGATCCTGGAGCTGAAGAACACCATCAACACGATGGTGGACCAGCTGTCGTCCTTCGCCGAGCAGGTCACGCGCGTGGCCCGCGAGGTGGGCACCGAGGGCCGTCTCGGCGGTCAGGCGCAGGTGCCCGGCGTCGCCGGCGTGTGGCGCGACCTGACCGACTCGGTGAACGGCATGGCCGGGAACCTCACCGCCCAGGTGCGCAACATCGCGCAGGTCGCGACCGCGGTGGCCCGCGGCGACCTCTCCCAGAAGATCACCGTGGACGCGCGCGGGAGATCCTGGAGCTGAAGAACACCCTGAACACGATGGTGGACCAGCTGTCGTCCTTCGCCCAGGAGGTCACGCGCGTCGCCCGCGAGGTGGGTACGGAGGGCATCCTCGGCGGCCAGGCCGAGGTCCAGGGCGTCTCCGGCACCTGGAAGGACCTCACGCAGTCCGTGAACGGCATGGCCAACAACCTGACCATGCAGGTCCGCAACATCGCCGAGGTGACGACGGCCGTCGCCAAGGGCGACCTGTCGAAGAAGATCACCGTCGACGCCAAGGGCGAGATCCTCGAACTGGTCACGACCGTCAACACGATGGTGGACCAGCTGTCGTCCTTCGCCGAGCAGGTCACGCGCGTGGCCCGCGAGGTGGGCACCGAGGGCATCCTGGGCGGCCAGGCGCACGTGCCCGGCGTCGTCGGCATCTGGAAGGACCTCAGCGACAACGTCAACCTGATGGCGAAGAACCTCACCGTCCAGGTGCGGAACATCTCCCAGGTCGCCGCCGCCGTCGCCAACGGCGACCTGACGCGGACGGTGACGATCGAGGCGCGCGGCGAGGTCGCGCAGCTCGCCGAGACGTTCAACACCATGGTGAAGACGCTGAGTTCGTTCGCCGACCAGGTCACCAAGGTGGCCCGCGAGGTGGGCACGGACGGCATCCTCGGCGGGCAGGCGCACGTGCCCGGCGTGGCCGGCACCTGGAAGGACCTCACCGAGTCGGTGAACCAGATGGCGTCCAACCTGACCGGTCAGGTGCGCAACATCGCCATGGTGACGACGGCGATCGCCAAGGGCGACCTCACCAAGAAGATCGACATCGACGCGCGCGGCGAGATCCTGGAGCTGAAGACGACCATCAACACGATGGTCGACCAGCTGTCCTCCTTCGCCGAGGAGGTCACCCGCGTCGCCCGCGAGGTGGGCACCGAGGGACAGCTCGGCGGGCAGGCACGCGTGCGTGACGTCGACGGCACCTGGCGGGACCTGACGGAGTCCGTGAACGAGATGGCCGGGAACCTGACCCGGCAGGTGCGCGCCATCGCGCGCGTGGCGACCGCGGTGACCCGCGGCGACCTCAACCTGAAGATCGACGTGGACGCCTCCGGGGAGATCCAGGAGCTTCAGGACTACATCAACAAGATGATCGCCAACCTGCGCGACACCACGATCGCCAACAAGGAGCAGGACTGGCTCAAGGGCAACCTCGCGCGGATCTCCGCGCTGATGCAGGGCCGGCGCGACCTCCAGGACGTGGCCTCGCTGATCATGAGCGAGCTGACCCCGGTGGTCTCCGCGCAGCACGGCGCGTTCTTCCTCGCCATGCCGCTGGTCGACGGCCAGGAGATCGCCGACACCGGGGAGGACCAGTACGAGCTGCGCATGCTCGGCTCGTACGGCTACTCGATGGGCTCCATGCCGACGTCGTTCCGGCCCGGTGAGGCGCTGGTGGGCACGGCCGCGCAGGAGAAGCGCACGATCCTCGTGGAGAACGCGCCCAACGGGTATCTGAAGATCTCCTCCGGGCTCGGGGAGGCCCCGCCGGCCCAGGTGATCGTGCTGCCGGTGCTGTTCGAGGGGAAGGTGCTCGGCGTCATCGAGCTGGCCTCGTTCACGCCGTTCACGCAGATCCAGAAGGACTTCCTCAACCAGATCGCCGAGATGATCGCGACCAGCGTCAACACCATCTCCGTCAACACCAAGACCGAGGTGCTGCTGAAGCAGTCGCAGGAGCTGACCGAGCAGCTGCGGGAGCGGTCGGAGGAACTGGAGCAGCGGCAGAAGGCCCTCCAGGCGTCCAACGCGGAGCTGGAGGAGAAGGCCGAACTGCTCGCCCAGCAGAACCGCGACATCGAGGTGAAGAACACCGAGATCGAGGAGGCCCGGCAGGTCCTGGAGGAGCGCGCCGAACAGCTCGCGGTCTCCATGCGCTACAAGAGCGAGTTCCTCGCCAACATGTCGCACGAGCTGCGCACCCCGCTCAACTCGCTGCTGATTCTGGCCAAGTTGCTCGCCGACAACGCCGAGGGGAACCTCTCCCGAAGCAGGTCGAGTTCGCCGAGACCATCCACGGCGCCGGCTCCGACCTGCTCCAGCTGATCAACGACATCCTCGACCTGTCGAAGGTCGAGGCGGGCAAGATGGACGTCTCCCCGACGCGCATCGCGCTCGTGCAGCTCGTCGACTACGTGGAGGCCACGTTCCGGCCGCTGACCGCGGAGAAGGGCCTCGACCTGTCGGTGCGGGTCTCGCCGGAGCTGCCGGCCACCTGCACACCGACGAGCAGCGCCTCCTCCAGGTGCTGCGGAACCTGCTGTCCAACGCGGTGAAGTTCACCGACTCCGGATCGGTGGAGCTGGTCATCCGGCCCGCCCGGGACGACGTCCCGCAGGCCATCCGCGAACAGCTGCTGGAGGCCGGTTCGCTGACCGACCCGGACGCGGAGCTGATCGCCTTCTCCGTGACCGACACCGGCATCGGGATCGCGGCCAGCAAGATGCGGGTGATCTTCGAGGCGTTCAAGCAGGCCGACGGCACCACCAGCCGCAAGTACGGCGGTACGGGGCTGGGGCTGTCGATCTCCCGGGAGATCGCCCAGCTGCTCGGCGGCGAGATCCACGCGCAGAGCGAGCCGGGCCGCGGCTCGACGTTCACGCTGTACCTGCCGCTGCACCCCAGCGAGCTGCCGCCGCACGGGTACGTGCAGCCGGTGTCGCCGCTGGAGCCGGGCGCCCTGGTGGCGTCCGCGGCCGAGGCCGCCGAGGCGCCGGACGCGGAGGCCGAGACGCCGGCCGCGGCGGAGCCGTACCAGGAGTCCGGGAACGGGGCCGCCGCGCTGTTCCGGCGCCGCCGCCGGGAGCTGCCGCAGGCCGAGCCGCGGTCCGCGACGCCGGAGCAGTGGCCGTCCGTCGTGGAGCAGCAGGCGGCACCGAGGCCGAACCGGGGCATCCGCTTCGGTGGCCAGAAAGTGCTGATCGTCGACGACGACATCCGTAACGTCTTCGCGCTCACCAGCGTCCTGGAGCAGCACGGCCTGTCCGTGCTGTACGCGGAGAACGGGCGCGAGGGCATCGAGGTGCTCGAGCAGCACGAGGACGTGGCGGTCGTCCTGATGGACATCATGATGCCCGAGATGGACGGGTACGCGACGACCACGGCGATCCGGCGGATGCCGCAGTTCGCCGGCCTGCCGATCATCGCGCTGACCGCGAAGGCGATGAAGGGCGACCGGGAGAAGGCGATCGAGTCGGGCGCCTCCGACTACGTGACCAAGCCGGTCGACCCCGACCACCTGCTGACGGTGATGGAGCAGTGGATGCGGGGGGCGTGAACGGTGCGGTTCGGGGACGTGCGAACGTGGTGGGTGCGAACGTGACGGGAACCCGCGGTGCACACGCGGAGTTGCTGACCCGGTGTGCCCGAAGCCGTGTAGCGGCACGGTATTCGGGGAACCTTCTGGTCCCCCGCTGCGTTTCTGCTACGTGCACAGTGACATCGCGGTGACAGGGTGTGGCGACGAGCGGGGTGCGGCTACGATGACCGGCACAAGGACGGGCGGCGCAAGGGAGTCGTCCCCGGGGCGGCGCCCGCCGGTGCCGCTCCGAGTCCTGCGGACAGGGGAGGCCCCACGCCGGGGCGAGGAGGGCGGGCCATGGTGCAGAAGGCCAAGATCCTCCTGGTCGATGACCGGCCGGAGAATCTGCTGGCGCTGGAGGCGATCCTCTCTGCGCTCGATCAGACGCTGGTGCGGGCATCGTCCGGGGAGGAAGCGCTCAAAGCACTGCTCACGGACGACTTCGCGGTCATCCTGCTGGATGTCCAGATGCCGGGGATGGACGGTTTCGAGACCGCGGCCCACATCAAGCGGCGGGAGCGGACCCGGGACATCCCGATCATCTTCCTCACCGCGATCAACCACGGCCCGCACCACACCTTCCGCGGGTACGCGGCAGGCGCGGTGGACTACATCTCCAAGCCGTTCGACCCGTGGGTGCTGCGCGCCAAGGTCTCCGTCTTCGTCGAGCTGTACATGAAGAACTGCCAGCTGCGGGAGCAGGCGGCGCTGCTGCGGCTCCAGTTGGAGGGCGGGGGCGACAAGGCCGCCGGCGAGGCCAAGGAGTCGGCCGGTCTGCTCGCCGAGCTGTCGGCGCGGCTCGCGGCCGTCGAGGAGCAGGCGGAAGCGCTCTCCAAGCAGCTGGGTGACGAGTCGACGGACGCCGCCGCGGTGGCCACGGCCGCGCATCTGGAGCGCAAGCTCACCGGGCTGCGGCGGGCGCTGGACGCGCTGGAGCCCGGGTCCTCCGGAGGGCAGGCCGCGGCCACCTGAGCGCCGCCGGCGCGCCCGCGTGCCGGGGAGGGCAGCTCGGGGGCCGGGAGTGGCACCTCGGGGCGTCGAGGAGACGGCTCGGTGCGGTGCCGAACGCGCGGCGCCTCGGCGGCGTACGGGGCCTACCGGGCGTATCGGTGAGCGGCCGTCAGTGGCCCTTCCGGAAGCGTCAGTTCCGCTCTTGTGCGGAGGCGACACGAACGGGTGAAGCAGTAGGCACACGTGTCCGCCGTCGTCTCCCCCGGTAACCTCACACCCATGGCCTCACGTCCCTCCGCAGCCAAGAAGCAGCCCGCCAGGAAGGCGGCCGCTCCCGCGAAGGCTCCGGCGAAGAAGGCCGCTGCGAAAAAGGCCCCGGCGAAGGCACCGGCGAAGAAGGCGCCCGCCAAGAAGGCGGTGAAGAAGCCCGCGCCCAAACCGGCACCCAGCCCCACCGGGGCGTGTACCGCCTCGCTCGCGCCCTCTGGCTGGGGCTCGCACACGCCGTGGGAGCCGTCTTCCGCGGCATAGGGCAGGGCGCCAAGAACCTCGACCCGGCACACCGCAAGGACGGCGTCGCGCTGCTGCTGCTCGCCGTCGCGCTGATCGTCGCCGCCGGCACCTGGGCCGACCTCAAGGGCCCCGTCGGCGACCTGGTCGAGATCCTGGTCACCGGCGCCTTCGGCCGGCTCGACCTGCTCGTGCCGATCCTGCTCGCGGTCATCGCCGTCCGGTTCATCCGGCACCCGGAGAAGCCCGAGGCCAACGGCCGGATCGTGATCGGCCTGTCCGCGCTCGTCATCGGCGTGCTCGGCCAGGTCCACATCGCCTGCGGCTCGCCCGCCCGCGCCGACGGCATGCAGGCCATACGGGACGCCGGCGGACTCATCGGCTGGGCGGCGGCGACCCCGCTGTCGTACACGATGACCGACGTCCTCGCGGTGCCGCTGCTCGTCCTGCTGACCGTGTTCGGCCTGCTGGTCGTCACCGCCACACCGGTCAACGCCGTCCCGCAGCGGCTGCGGCAGCTCGGCGTGCGGCTCGGCCTGCTCACGGACCCGGCGGAGGCGTACGGGGACGACGACGAGCGGTACGAGGAGCAGTGGCGCGAGGCGCTGCCCGCCCGCTCCCGCAGGCGCGGGGCCGCGCCGGCCCCCGAGGAGTACGACCCCGACGCCGCCGAACAGGAGGCGCTCGCCCGGCGCCGCGGCCGGCCCCGGCGCTCGGCCGTGCCGCAGCCCGACATGGACCGGCCGATGGACGCGGTGGACGTCGCCGCGGCCGCCGCCGCCGCGCTCGACGGCGCCGTCCTGCACGGCATGCCGCCGTCGCCGCTGGTCGCCGACCTCACCCAGGGCGTGCAGACGGGGGAGCGCGAGTCGACGACCCCGACCCCGACGCCCGTGCCGGCGGCGCGGCCGCAGCCGGGCAAGCGGAGGCAGGAACCGCGGCCGGAGCCCCGGCAGGAGAACCCCTCCGGTTCGGTCCCCGACCTCACCAAGTCCCCGCCCGCCCAGGAACGCGAGCTGCCGCCGCGCGCCGAGCAGCTCCAGCTCTCCGGCGACATCACCTATGCCCTGCCGTCCCTGGACCTCCTCACCCGCGGCGGACCCGGCAAGGCGCGCAGCGCTGCCAACGACGCCATCGTCGAGGCGCTGACCACGGTCTTCACCGAGTTCAAGGTGGACGCCGCCGTCACCGGCTTCACCCGCGGCCCGACGGTCACCCGCTACGAGGTGGAGCTGGGGCCCGCCGTGAAGGTGGAGCGCATCACGGCGCTGACCAAGAACATCGCGTACGCCGTCGCCAGCCCGGACGTGCGGATCATCAGCCCGATCCCCGGCAAGTCCGCGGTCGGCATCGAGATCCCGAACACCGACCGGGAGATGGTGAACCTCGGCGACGTGCTGCGGCTCGCGGAGTCCGCCGAGGACGACGACCCGATGCTGGTCGCCTTCGGCAAGGACGTCGAGGGCGGCTACGTCATGCACTCGCTGGCGAAGATGCCGCACATGCTCGTCGCGGGCGCCACCGGCTCCGGCAAGTCGTCCTGCATCAACTGCCTGATCACCTCGATCATGATGCGGGCGACCCCGGAGGACGTCCGGATGATCCTGGTCGACCCCAAGCGCGTCGAGCTGACCGCGTACGAGGGCATCCCGCACCTGATCACGCCGATCATCACCAACCCCAAGCGGGCCGCCGAGGCGCTCCAGTGGGTCGTGCGCGAGATGGACCTGCGCTACGACGACCTGGCCGCCTACGGCTACCGGCACATCGACGACTTCAACCGCGCGGTGCGCGAGGGCAAGGTCAAGCCGCCCGAGGGCAGCGAGCGCGAGCTCCAGCCGTACCCGTACCTGCTGGTCATCGTGGACGAGCTGGCCGACCTGATGATGGTGGCGCCCCGGGACGTCGAGGACGCGATCGTGCGCATCACACAGCTCGCGCGCGCGGCCGGCATCCACCTGGTGCTCGCCACCCAGCGGCCCTCCGTGGACGTCGTCACCGGTCTGATCAAGGCGAACGTGCCCTCCCGGCTCGCCTTCGCCACCTCCTCCCTGGCGGACTCGCGGGTCATCCTCGACCAGCCCGGCGCCGAGAAGCTGATCGGCAAGGGCGACGGGCTGTTCCTGCCGATGGGCGCGAACAAGCCGACCCGTATGCAGGGCGCCTTCGTGACCGAGGAGGAGGTCCAGGCGGTCGTCCGGCACTGCAAGGACCAGATGGCGCCCGTCTTCCGGGACGACGTCGTCGTCGGCACCAAGCAGAAGAAGGAGATCGACGAGGACATCGGCGACGACCTCGACCTGCTGTGCCAGGCGGCCGAGCTGGTCGTCTCCACGCAGTTCGGCTCGACGTCCATGCTCCAGCGCAAGCTGCGCGTCGGCTTCGCCAAGGCCGGACGGCTGATGGACCTCATGGAGTCGCGGAACATCGTCGGACCGAGCGAGGGTTCGAAGGCTCGTGACGTTCTTGTGAAGCCTGACGAGCTGGATGGCGTGCTCGCGCTGATCCGGGGGAGTCTGAGGGTAGGGAAACGGGCGGTGATCGTCTCGCCGGGTGGCGGATGATCGTCCCGCCGGGTGGCGAACGCGGTCCGGCCGTGTCGCCGCCGTGACCCACCCGTTAGGGATCATTGAGCAACCGTTTCCCCGGCGCGTACGTCAAGTTGAGGGAAGCGACAAACAGGTAGTCCACCATCGGCGTGTCGGGCCATACCGATGGCGTAAAGGTCCGACCGCCCGGTTGCCCCACCCGTTCGTACCCCCCCTAGACTGAACGTCCAGCACAGGCGGCTATACGCTCGAAAGGCGCCCCCGTGTCCATCGGCAACTCCCCTGAAGACGAGCGTCCGTTCGACAACGTGTCCGACAACGTGTCCGAGGAAGCCCGCCCCTCCATCGGTCGCGCCCTCCAGCAGGCCCGGATCGCCGCCGGGTTGACCGTCGACGACATCAGCAGCGCCACCCGGGTCCGTATCGCCATCGTGCACGCCATCGAGGCCGACGACTTCGGCCCCTGCGGCGGGGACGTCTACGCCCGCGGGCACATCCGCACCCTGGCCAGGGCCGTCCACCTCGACCCCGCCCCGCTGCTCGAGCAGTACGGCGCCGAGCACGGCGGGCACCCGGCCCCGACCCCGGCCGCACCGCTGTTCGAGGCCGAGCGCATCCGCCCCGAGCGGCGCGGCCCCAACTGGACCGCCGCGATGGTCGCCGCGATCGTCGCCGTGATCGGTTTCGTCGGCTTCACCATGGTCAAGGGCGGTGACGACGGCTCCGAGGCGAGCGTCGCCGAGGGGCCGTGCCGTCGGCGAGCGAGTCGTCCTCGCCGAGCGCCAAGCCGAAGAAGCCCGCCGACCCCAAGCCCGAGCCCACCGACAGCGCCATCGCCGCCGCGCCCCGGGACAAGGTCACCGTCCAGGTCAGCGCCACCGACGGCCGCAGCTGGATCTCCGCCAAGGACCACAACGGCCGGCTGCTGTACGACGGCCTGCTCAAGCAGGGCGAGACCAAGACCTTCCAGGACAACTCCAAGATCAACCTCGTCCTCGGCGACGCCGGCGCCATCCAGCTCTACGTGAACGGCAAGAAGATCGAGGACGACTTCCAGCCCGGCGCCGTGGAGCGCCTGACCTACACCAAGGGCGACCCGCAGGTCGGATAAGGACGGCCTGAACGGGCGAGTCAGTACGGGGTTGGCCAAGATCGGCCAACCCCGTCGACGTGGGCTGTCCGTGGGACGAAGTAGTCTTGAGCCCATGCCTGAACGCCGTACCGTCGCACTCGTCACCCTTGGCTGCGCCCGTAACGAGGTGGACTCGGAGGAGCTCGCAGGCCGCTTGGAGGCGGACGGCTGGGAGCTCGTGGAGGACGCCGAGGACGCGGACGTCGCCGTCGTGAACACGTGCGGCTTCGTCGAGGCCGCCAAGAAGGACTCCGTCGACGCCCTCCTGGAGGCCAACGACCTCAAGGGCCACGGCAGAACGCAGGCCGTGGTGGCGGTGGGCTGCATGGCCGAGCGGTACGGCAAGGAGCTGGCGGAGGCCCTTCCCGAGGCCGACGGCGTGCTCGGCTTCGACGACTACGCCGACATCTCCGACCGGCTGCAGACCATCCTGAGCGGTGGCATCCACGCCGCGCACACCCCGCGCGACCGGCGCAAGCTGCTGCCGATCAGCCCGGCGAAGCGGCAGGAGGCCGGCGCGTCCGTCGCCCTGCCGGGACACGGCCCGGCCGAGCTGCCGCAGCCCGCGCCGGAGGACCTTCCGGAGGGCGTGGCTCCGGCCTCCGGCCCCCGTGCGCCGCTGCGCCGCCGGCTGGACGGTTCGCCGGTCGCCTCGGTGAAGCTCGCCTCCGGCTGCGACCGGCGCTGCTCCTTCTGCGCCATCCCCTCGTTCCGCGGCTCCTTCATCTCGCGCCGCCCCAGCGACGTGCTCAACGAGACCCGGTGGCTGGCCGAGCAGGGCGTCAAGGAGATCATGCTGGTCTCCGAGAACAACACCTCCTACGGCAAGGACCTCGGCGACATCCGCCTGCTGGAGTCCCTGCTGCCCGAGCTGGCCGAGGTCGACGGCATCGAGCGGGTCCGCGTCAGCTACCTCCAGCCGGCCGAGATGCGCCCGGGGCTGATCGACGTCCTGACCTCGACGCCGAAGGTCGCCCCCTACTTCGACCTGTCCTTCCAGCACTCCGCGCCGGACGTCCTGCGCGCGATGCGCCGCTTCGGCGACACGGACCGCTTCCTGGAGCTGCTCGACACCATCCGCAGCAAGGCGCCCGAGGCCGGTGTCCGCTCCAACTTCATCGTCGGTTTCCCCGGCGAGTCCGAGGCGGACCTGGCCGAGCTGGAGCGGTTCCTCAACCACGCGCGGCTGGACGCCATCGGCGTCTTCGGCTACTCCGACGAGGAGGGCACGGAGGCCGCCGGCTACGACGGCAAGCTCGACGAGGACGTCGTCGCCGAGCGCCTGGCCCGGGTCTCGCGGCTCGCCGAGGAACTCGTCGCCCAGCGGGCCGAGGAGCGGGTCGGCTCCACCGTCCGCGTCCTCGTGGAGTCCGTCGACGACACCGACGAGGGCGACGGCGTGTACGGCCGCGCGGCCCACCAGGCCCCGGAGACGGACGGCCAGGTGCTGCTCACGAGCGGCGAGGGGCTGAGTGTCGGTCGTATGGTCGACGCGAAGGTGGTCGGCACGGAAGGTGTCGACCTGGTGGCCGAGCCGCTGCGCGGCTCGCTCGCGTGGACCGAGGAGGCGGGCAGATGACCGGAGTACCGGCGTCCGCGGCGGGAGGCTCCTCCGGCGCGCGGAGGGCCGTCCCGCGCGCGGCGGCAGGGGCGAGCGCGCAGGGAGCGGCGGAACGCAGGGCTTCGGGCCGCGCCGAGCGCGGAACGCACGACAGCGGCGCCGAGGCCGGACGTGTCCGGCGCGAGGCGGGGGACGGCGCCGAGCACGGTGCCGTCGGCCGCGCCGCCTCGGGCACGGACGCCACCTCGGGCCGGGGCGCCACCTCGGGCCGGGACGCCGCCTCGGGCCGGGAGGCCGAGGCCGGACGAGGCGCCGGGGCCGGGCGCGGGACGCCGGGGCGCCGCGGGCTCCGGTGAGGCCGGGGCGGGCGACGCCCCGGGCGGTGCCAGGCCCGCCAGGGGCGGCAAGATCGCCGCCGCCGCCGTCAACCAGGCCAGCGTCTGGAACGTCGCCAACCTCCTGACGATGCTGCGGCTGATCCTCGTCCCGGCGTTCGTCGCGCTCATGCTCGGCAACGGCGGGTACGACCCGGCATGGCGCTCGTTCGCCTGGGCCGCCTTCGCCATCGCCATGATCACGGACCTCTTCGACGGCCATCTGGCGCGCACGTACAACCTGGTCACCGACTTCGGCAAGATCGCCGACCCCATCGCCGACAAGGCGATCATGGGGCGGCGCTGATCTGTCTCTCGGCGCTGGGCGACCTGCCCTGGTGGGTGACGGCCGTCATCCTCGGCCGGGAACTCGGCATCACCCTGCTGCGTTTCGTGGTCATCCGGTACGGGGTGATCCCGCGAGCCGGGGCGGCAAGCTCAAGACGCTGACGCAGGGCGTCGCCGTCGGCATGTACGTGCTGGCGCTCACCGGCCCGCTGGCCACCCTGCGCTTCTGGGTGATGGCGGTGGCCGTCGTCCTGACCGTGGTGACCGGACTGGACTACGTGAAACAGGCCATTGTGCTGCGCAGGCGGGGAATCGCCGAGCGCCGAGCGGCGTTGAAGGAGACGGAAGCTTGAGTTCCCCGGCCGCCGAGGTAGTGCGACTACTGACAGTGAGGGGCGGGACCCTGGCGGTCGCCGAGTCGCTGACCGGTGGCCTCGTCGCCGCGGAGATCACGTCCGTACCCGGAGCCTCCAAGGTGTTCCGCGGGTCCGTCACCGCCTACGCCACGGAGCTCAAGCACCGGCTGCTCGGCGTCGACGCCAGCCTGCTGGCGGCCCGCGGCGCGGTGAACCCGCAGGTCGCCGCCCAGATGGCGGTGGGCGTACGGAAGGCGCTGGGCGCCGACTGGGGACTCGCGACGACGGGCGTCGCCGGCCCCGACCCCCAGGACGGACAGCCCGTCGGCACGGTGTTCGTGGCCGTGGACGGGCCGGAGGAACGGCTTCCGGTTCCGCCTCTGGCGGAAAAGTGGAGGCATTGCGGTTGAACGGGAGCCGCGCGGACATTCGTATGGAGAGTGTACGGAGCGTACTCGCACTGCTCCTGAGGGAGCTTGCGGGCGAACAGACCGGGAATGAGCGGGCACAGGATACGGAACAGCACGGGGGGTTTTGATGTTTGCAGCCCTGAGTGAACACGACATCGCTCCCCGCACGGCCGCGGCGCGAGGCGGTACGGTGGGGCGAGAAGGATGCGGCTACGCGGTCCGAGGAGGGAGCCACCGATGATTCTGCTCCGTCGCCTGCTGGGTGACGTGCTGCGTCGGCAGCGCCAGCGCCAGGGCCGTACTCTGCGCGAAGTCTCCTCGTCCGCCCGAGTCTCGCTCGGCTATCTCTCCGAGGTGGAGCGGGGGCAGAAGGAGGCTTCCTCCGAGCTGCTCTCCGCGATCTGCGACGCGCTGGACGTACGGATGTCCGAGCTCATGCGGGAAGTGAGCGACGAACTCGCCCTCGCCGAGCTGGCCCAGTCTGCTGCGGCCACCCCCAGCGAAACCGTGCCCACGCCGGTTCGTCCGATGCTGGGCTCCGTCTCGGTGACCGGCGTGCCACCGGAACGGGTGACCATCAAGGCGCCCGCCGAAGCGGTGGACGTCGTCGCCGCCTGAGGACCGCGGTCCCGCGCGACGCGTGGGGCGCCGGTCCGGCGCGAGAAGGTGTGCAAGGCCCCGGCCGGGGCTTCTCCGGTGACCCGGAGAGGTGCGGTCGGGGTTTTCGCGTTTGCCGGTCCTGACGGCTGCGGTCATCGTGGAGGGACATGGCGGGGGTGACCCGACGGAGGTTGTGGATGTACGTCGTGAAGAGCCCGTTGTCCGACGCGAACCTGCAGACCGTGTCCGAGGCCTTGCAGGGCGCGCTCGTCGACCTGGTGGATCTCGCGCTCGTCGCGAAGCAGATCCACTGGAACGTGGTCGGGCCACGCTTCCGATCCGTGCATCTCCAGCTCGACGAGGTCGTGACCACCGCGCGGGCCCACTCCGACACCGTGGCGGAGCGCGCCGCCGCCCTGGCGTGTCGCCGGACGGACGGGCCGCGACGGTGGCCGTCGGCAGCGGCATCGGCGTGACGCCGGAGGGCTGGGTCGACGACGAGGCGGCCGTCGGAACGATCGTGGATGCCCTCGGCGCGGTGATCACCCGAATGCGTGAGCGGATCGAGGCGACCGGCGAGCCCGACCCCGTGAGCCAGGACATCTTCATCCAGGTCACGGCGGACCTCGAGAAGCACCACTGGATGTTCCAGGCCGAGAACGGCTGAGCCCCGTGCTCCCGGGCGGATAGTGCGCTGGGGGTCGCGCTCGGTCGGCGGTGCTGTGGTGGTGGGCCGTGCTGCGGCTGGCGCTCGCGCCCGGCGCCGGGGCGGTGGAGGGCGCCGTCGCGGCCGGGGCTGGGGCTGAGCATGCTGCCGGTGCACTGTGTGCCGAAGGAGCGGGCGAAGGGGCCCTGGAGACGGGGCGGTGGCGGCAGGCGTGGCGGGGCGGCGGAGTGGGCGGGGAGAGGCGGGCGCTCTGGGCTGAGTGGGCGCCCAGGGCCTTCCGTGCCTCCCGGAGCCGGAGAGGGTGCGGGTGGGCCCGGGGAGGCGGGGAGCCCGTAGGGCGGTCCGTGCCGGCGGTCTCAGCGCGGCGGCGTCGAGCCCGGCGGCCGTCGCGCGGCGGGGCGGCCGGCTCCTCGTCTCGCGGGGCGGGCGCGGGGCCGGACCCGGCTGGCAGTTCGGGCACCAGTACGTGGGGCGGTCGCGGGAGCCGTCGTCCTGGTCGGCGACCCGGACCGACGTGCCGCAGCGCAGACAGGGCCGGGGCGCGCGGCCGTACACGAACAGCCCGGGGCACGGCGGCCCGTGGTGTTGCGGTCCGGCCGGTCGCGGTTGGCCTCCAGGAGCCGTTTGGCCAGGGCGGGCAGCGCCGCCGCCCGTTCCGCCGGCAGGTCGCCGACCGGGAGCCAGGGAGTGACGCCGAGCAGGAAGCACAGCTCGCTCTTGTACACGTTGCCGATGCCGGCGAGGTTGCGCTGGTCGAGCAGGGCGTCCCGAGCGGGCGGGACCCGTCGGCGAGGAGGTTGGCGAGCGCCAGCTCCGGGTCCCAGTCCGGGCCGAGCAGGTCCGGGCCGAGGTGGCCGACGACGCGGTCCTCGTCCGTCGTGCGCAGCAGTTCCAGCACGGGGAGGCGGTAGCCGACGGCGGTGCGGTCGGCGGTGCCCAGGATCACGCGGATCTGGTGGGCGGGGCCGCCGGTCCAGCGCCGGCCGGCCTCGAAGACCTTCCAGGAGCCGTCCATCCGCAGATGCGAGTGCAGCGTCAGGCCGCCCTCGATCCGCGTGAGGAGGTGCTTGCCGCGGGCGTGACGTCGCGGACCTCCCGGCCGGTGAGGTCCACCGTGGCGTACTGGGGCACGCGGAAGTCGCTGCGGATCAGCACCTTGCCCGCCAGTGCGGAGTGCAGCCGCCGTGCGGCCTGCCAGACCGTGTCTCCTTCGGCATGGGTCAAGGGTGGCACGCCGGGTGGGGGCGCCGTCGGTCAGGCGCGGATGCGCAGGCCGCGCGGGTGGCGACGAAGCCGGCTCCTTCCAGCAGGGCCCCGAGCGGGAGGTCAGGGCCGCGGCGCCGTTGATCCGCTCGACGGTGACCGTGCCGAGGGAACCGGCGCGGGCGGCCGCCGTGAGCGCTTCGGTCGCCGCCCGCAGCCGGGGTCGTCGGCTGCGGGACGTCCGGGTCGGACGGCCAGGCCAGCAGCGTCTTGCCGCCGCGCTCCATGTAGAGCGCCAGCTCGCCCTCGACCAGCACGACCAGGGAACCGGCCTTGCGGCCCGGCTTGTGCCCGGCGCCCGTCGGCGGCTCCGGCCAGGGAGGGCCGCGCCGTAGGCGTTCGCCGGGTCGGCGGCGGCCAGGACGACGGCCCGCGACGCGGCGGTGGCCGAGCGGGAGCGGCGGCCCGCGTGCGGGCCGGGGGCCTGGGCGCGGCGCGTGTACGGGCCGCCGTCCTGACCGCCCGGCCGTACGGGCCGTAGGGGTCGTCGTCGCGGCCGTACGTGCCGGCGTCATGGCCGTACGCGTTGTCGTCACGGGCGTACGGGTTGTCGTCACGGGCCTGCGGGTTGTCGTCACGGGCGTGCGAACCGTCGCCGTGGCCGTGCGAGCCGTTGCCGCCGTGTCCGTACCGGCCCTCCGGGATGCCGCCGCCGCGGGGCCGCCCGCGCCGGGTGAGGCGAAGTCGGTGTCGAGGGCGGGGAAGGGGCCTCGGCGTACGGGCCGCCGGCGCCGTCCGGGCGTCCGGAGCCGTCGGCGGGCCAGGACCAGTCCGGCTCGTCCTGGCCGGAGGAGGTGCCGGTGCGCGGCGCGTCGCCGAAGGGCGCGTACGGCGGGCCGCCGGCAGCCGGACCGGAGGGCGCGGGCCCGCCGAGGCCGGACGCCGTGTCGCCGCGCTCCCGGGCGTTCGCCACCGCGCGCAGACGGTCCACGGCGCCGTCCATGGCGAACTGCGCCGCGCCGAGCCCCTCCACCACATAGCCGCGCCGGGCCTGCCCGCTCTCCTCGAAAACGGACAGGACGCGGTACGTCGCCGAGAAGCCGCCCTCGACCCCCTCCGCGGCCACCGCGCCGCGGGTCACCACCCCGTGCCGGTCGAGGAGCGTGCGGCCAGGGCGTGGGCGCGCACCGTCGTGTCGGCCTCACGGCCGGGCAGCAGCGACCAGCGGCCGGCGACGGTCGGGGACCGGACCGGGAGGCGGGACGGGCGGCGGCCGTCAGGGAGCCGTAGCGTCCGCGCGGCACCGCCCGCTTGGCCCGGTGGGCCGTGGAGCCCGCGGTCCGGCCCGAGCCCAGGAAGGCGCGCAGGGGCGCGAGGGTGTCGTTGGTCAGCCGCCCGGACCACGCCAGGTCCCACAGGGCGTCGGCCAGCTGCGGGTCGGTGACCTCCGGGTGGGTGGTGGCCCGGACCTGGTCGGCGATCTGGCGGAAGAACAGGCCGTACCCCCGGAGAGGACCGTCAGCACGGATTCGTGCAGGGACGTCGGCTCCAGCGGCTGGGGCGGTGGCCGGAGCAGCGGTGCCGCGTCCGCCAGATAGAGCGAGACCCAGCCGTCCTTGCCGGGCAGCGATCCGGCCCCCGCCCACACCACCTCGCCGGCGGCGGTCAGCTCGTCGAGCATCGTCGGCGCGTAGTCGGCCACCCGGGAGGGCAGCACCAGCTTCTCCAGGGCGGAGGCGGGAACGGACGCGCCCTGGAGCTGTTCGACCGCGCGGACCAGGCCGTCGATGCCGCGCAGCGCGTGGCCCTTGCCGACGTGCTGCCACTGCGGGAGGAACTGGGCGAGCGCCGCCGGCGGCACCGGTTCCAGTTCGTGCCGCAGGGCCGCCAGGGAACGGCGGCGCAGCCGGCGCAGCACCGTCGCGTCGCACCACTCCTGGCCGATGCCGGCCGGGTGGAACTCGCCCTGCACGACCCGCCCGGCCGCCGACAGCCGGTGCAGGGCGCCGTCCGTGACGGCCACGCCGAGGCCGAAGCGGGCCGCCGCCGTCGCCGAGGTGAAGGGGCCGTGCGTACGGGCATAGCGGGCGAGGAGGTCGCCCAGAGGGTCCTTGACGGGCTCGGTGAAGGCTTCCGGCACGCCCACCGGGAGGGCCGTCCCCAGCGCGTCGCGCAGCCGGCCGGCGTCCTCGATCGCCGCCCAGTGGTCGGCACCGGCGATTCGGACCTTGATCGCGCGGCGGGCGGCGGCCAGCTCCGGGGCCCACTGCGGCTCCGCGCCCCGCTCGGCCAGCTCGGCGTCCGTGAGCGGCCCGAGCAGCCGCAGCACGTCCGCCACCCCTTCCGGGTCCTTGATCCGGCGGTCCTCGGTCAGCCACTGCAGCTCGCGCTCCAGCTCGACCAGCACCTCAGCGTCCAGCAGCTCGCGCAGCTCCGCCTGCCCGAGCAGCTCCGCGAGGAGCCGGGAGTCCAGGGAGAGCGCGGCGGCCCGGCGCTCGGCGAGCGGCGAGTCACCCTCGTACAGGAACTGGGCGACGTAACCGAACAGGAGCGAGCGGGCGAACGGGGACGGCTCCGGGGTGGTGACCTCCACCAGGCGCACCCTGCGCGACTCCAGGTCGCCCATCAGCTCGACCAGCCCGGGGACGTCGAAGACGTCCTGGAGGCACTCGCGGACCGCCTCCAGCACGATCGGGAACGAGCCGTACTCGCTCGCCACCTCCAGCAGCTGCGCGGCCCGCTGCCGCTGCTGCCACAGCGGGGTCCGCTTGCCCGGATTGCGGCGGGGCAGCAGCAGCGCGCGGGCGGCGCACTCGCGGAAACGGGACGCGAACAGGGCCGAGCCGCCCACCTGGTCGGTGACGACCTGGTCGACCTCGCCCTTGTCGAAGACGACGTCGGCCGCGCCCACCGGCGCCTGCTCCGCGTCGTACTCCGTGCCCGCCCGGGCCGGTTCCCCGTCGAGCAGGTCGAGGCCCATCAGGTCGGCGTCCGGCAGCCGCAGCACGATGCCGTCGTCGGCGTGCATGACCTGCGCGTCCATGCCGTACCGCTCGGACAGCCGGGCGCCCAGGGCGAGCGCCCACGGCGCGTGCACCTGGGCACCGAAGGGGAGTGGACGACGACCCGCCAGTCGCCCAGCTCGTCCCGGAAACGCTCCACGACGATCGTGCGGTCGTCGGGGATGTGACCGCAGGCCTCGCGCTGCTCGGCGAGGTAGGACAGGACGTTGTCCGCGGCCCAGGCGTCCAGGCCGGCGGCGAGCAGCCGCAGCCGCGCGTCCTCCTCGGGCAGCGCGCCGACCTCGCGGAGGAACGCGCCGAGTGCCCGCCCCAGCTCCAGCGGGCGGCCCAGCTGGTCGCCCTTCCAGAACGGCAGCCTCCCCGGCACGCCCGGGGCCGGCGAGACCAGGACACGGTCCCGCGTGATGTCCTCGATGCGCCAGGAACTGGTGCCGAGCGTGAAGACGTCCCCGACGCGGGACTCGTACACCATCTCCTCGTCCAGCTCGCCGACCCGGCCGCCGCCCTTCTTCGGGTCCGCGCCGGCGAGGAACACGCCGAACAGACCGCGGTCGGGGATCGTGCCCCCGGAGGTGACCGCCAGCCGCTGCGCCCCCGGGCGGCCGGTGACCGTGCCGGCCACCCGGTCCCACACCACACGCGGCCGCAGCTCGGCGAAGGCGTCCGAGGGGTAGCGGCCCGCGAGCATGTCGAGGACCGCCGTGAACGCCGACTCCGGCAGGGAGGCGAAGGGGCGGCGCGGCGGACGACGGCGAGCAGGTCGTCGACCTGCCAGGTGTCCAGGGCCGTCATCGCGACGAGCTGCTGGGCGAGGACGTCGAGCGGGTTGGCGGGGATCCGCAGGGACTCGATGGCGCCGGTGCGCATCCGCTCGGTGACCACGGCGGCCTGGACCAGGTCGCCGCGGTACTTGGGAAGACCACGCCGGTCGAGACCGCGCCGACCTGGTGTCCCGCGCGGCCGACGCGCTGGAGGCCGGAGGCGACGGAGGGCGGCGACTCGACCTGCACGACGAGGTCGACCGCGCCCATGTCGATGCCGAGCTCCAGGCTGGAGGTGGCGACCACGGCGGGAGCCGGCCCGCCTTGAGGTCCTCCTCGACGAGAGCGCGCTGCTCCTTGGAGACGGAACCGTGGTGGGCGCGGGCGATGACCGCGGGAGCGCCGTGGGCCGCGCCCGAGCCGCCCATGAGCTCCGCCGGGGAGTGGTGCTCGTCGAGGGATTCGCCGGTGGCCCGCTCGTACGCGATCTCGTTGAGCCGGTTGCACAGGCGTTCGGCGAGACGGCGCGAGTTGGCGAAGACGATCGTGGAGCGGTGGGACTGGACCAGGTCGGCGATCCGCTCCTCCACGTGCGGCCAGATCGAGGGGCGCTCCGCGCCGTCGTTGCCGTCCGTGGCCGGGGAGCCGCCCAGCTCGCCCAGGTCCTCCACGGGGACCACGACGGAGAGGTCGAACTCCTTGCCCGAGGGCGGCTGGACGACCTCCACCTTGCGGCGCGGGGACAGGAACCGGGCTACCTCGTCGACCGGGCGGACGGTGGCGGACAGGCCGATGCGGCGGGCCGGCCTGGGCAGCAGCTCGTCCAGACGCTCCAGGGAGAGCGCGAGGTGGGCGCCGCGCTTGGTGCCGGCGACGGCGTGCACCTCGTCGAGGATCACCGTCTCGACGCCGGTCAGCGCGTCCCGCGTGGCCGACGTGAGCATCAGGAACAGGGACTCCGGGGTGGTGATCAGGATGTCCGGGGGCCGGGTGGACAGCGCGCGGCGCTCGGCGGCCGGGGTGTCGCCGGAGCGGATGCCGACCTTGACCTCCGGCTCGGGCAGGCCCAGCCGGACCGATTCCTGGCGGATGCCGGTCAGGGGGCTGCGCAGATTGCGCTCCACGTCCACGGCGAGCGCCTTGAGGGGCGAGACGTACAGGACGCGGCAGCGCTTCTTGGGGTCGGCGGGCGGCGGGGTGGAGGCCAGCTGGTCCAGGGCCGCGAGGAAGGCGGCCAGGGTCTTGCCGGAACCGGTCGGGGCGACGACCAGGACGTCCGACCCCTCGGCGATGGCCTGCCACGCGCCCGCCTGGGCGGCTGTGGGCGCGGAGAACGCACCCGTGAACCAGCCGCGGGTCGCGGGGAGAAGCCGTCCAGGGCCGGGTGTGCGGAGCTGACCATGGATCCATCGTGCACCCCGCCACTGACAATCGGGCGGGTGACTGCGGGGCCGGGGCCGGTGCCGGTCCCCGGGCCGGGGCGGGCGCCGCTGCCGGGGCGGGGCCCGGGCCGGGGCAGGCGCCGCTGCCGCTGCCGCTGCCGCTGCCGGTGCCGGTGCCGGGACGGGGCCGCCGTCGGGGGCGGCCGGGGTCGCGGACAATGGGCCCATGGGATCCGGGGAGCGCGCGGAGCGGGCGCGGCACTGGCAGTACGCCGAGCTGCCCGGCGTCGACCTGCTGCACGCCCGGTACATACGGAAGTCGTTCGTGCGGCACACCCACGAGCACTTCGTCATCGCGGCCATCGCCGACGGGGTGGAGGTCTTCCACCACGGCGGCGGCGACCAGTACGCGGGGGCGGGGACGCTCGCGCTGATCAACCCCGACACCCCGCACACGGGACGGGCCGGAGTGCCGGAGGGGTGGCGCTACGGGGCCGTGTACCCGTCGCCCGAGGTGGTGGCGGAGATCGCCGCCGAAACCACCGCCCTGCGGGGGACGCCCGGGTTCGTCCGGCCGGTGCTCGACGACCCGTACACCGTGCAACTGGTGCACCAGGTGCTGCGGGCCGCCGACGAGGGCAACGCACTCGCCGCCGACACACTGCTCAGAGTCGTCGTGACACGGCTGCTGCGCCTGAACGGGGGGTCGCTGCCGCGGCGGGAGGTCCGGTCGGCGGGGGCACGGGCCGCGGCACGCGCGCGTGCCGTCCTGGAGGAGCGGATGGCCGAGCCGCCGAGCCTGGAGCGGCTCGCGGGCGATCTCGGCGTCAGCCCGTTCGCGTTGCTGCGCTCCTTCCGCGACCTGTACGGGATGCCGCCGCACGCCTGGCTGACCGACGCCCGGGTGCGCCGGGCCCGCGGGCTGCTGGACGGCGGGGTCTCCCCGGCCGAGGCGGCGGTCGCGGTGGGGTTCACGGACCAGCCGCACCTGAACCGGCACTTCACCCGGATCGTCGGCGTGCCTCCCGGGGCCTACCAGCGCGAGCGCAAGAACGTACAAGACGCCCGGCGGCCGCCGGCCGTAGCGTCCGAGCCGTGGCAGAACAGATAACGGTTCCAGAGGTACAGGCAGAGGCAGGGGGAAGCCGGATTCCGCCGTCGTGCGGGACGCGCTCGGCGTCGGTGTCGCCGTCGGGCTGTCCGGGTTCGCCTTCGGTGTGACGTCGGCGGGCAGCGGGCTCACGCTGCTCCAGACCTGCGCGCTCAGCCTCCTGGTGTTCACCGGGGCGTCGCAGTTCGCGCTCGTGGGGGCGCTCGCGGCGGGCGGGAACCCGTTCACCGCCGCCGCGGGGGCGTTCTTCCTGGGCGTGCGCAACGCCTTCTACGGACTGCGGCTGTCGCAGCTGCTCGCGCTGCCGCGCGGGCTGCGGCCGCCGGCCGCCCAGTGGGTGATCGACGAGACGACGGCCGTGGCGCTGGCCCAGCCCACCCGGCGCGCCGCCCGCATCGGCTTCGGCGTGACCGGGCTGACCCTGTACGTGCTGTGGAACCTGACCACCCTGCTGGGCGCCCTGGGCGCGGAGGCCATCGGGGACACCGACGCGTGGGGGCTCGACGCGGCCGGTCCCGCGGTCTTCCTCGCGCTGCTCGCGCCGATGCTGAGGAGCACCGTCGAGCGCGTCACCGCGGCTCTGGCCGTGCTGCTGGGCCTCGGTCTGCTGCCCCTGCTGCCGGCCGGCGTGCCCGTGCTGGTCGCCGCGCTCGCCGCGCCCGCGGTGCTGTGGGCCGAAGGACGCCGCGTCCGGAGCAGGCAGGACGGACAGGACGGACGGACGAACCGGATGGACCGGATGGACCGGACGGACGGGATGGACGGGACGGGCAGGGTAGACGGGGCAGACGGGACGGACAGGGTGAACAGGGCGGACGGGAGGGAGCCCGGTGAACGTCTGGATCGCGATCGCCGTGACCGCCGTCGGCTGCTACGCCGTGAAGCTCGCGGACTGCTCGTGCCCGCGGGCGCGCTGGAGAGGCCGCTGGTCAAGCGGCTCGCCGCGCTGCTGCCCGTGGCTCTGCTGGCCGCCCTGACCGCCCAGCAGACCTTCGCCGACGGGCAGACGCTCGTCCTGGACGCCCGGGCCGCCGGGGTCGCCGCGGCGGCCGTGGCGCTGGTGCTGCGCGCGCCGTTCCTGCTCGTCGTCGCGGCGGCCGTCGTGGTGACCGCGGGAGTGCGGGCCCTGGGTGGGTGAGCCCTTGGGTGGGCGAGCCCCTGGGCGGGCGAGCCGGCTCACCCGATCGGACGGCCGTACGCCCTGAGGGTGGCCAGCGCCTCAATGGTCACCTTGGGGCGTGCCTCGACGACCGGCACGGGCGCCCACCGGCGCCAGGTCACGGGCCAGCCGCCGTCCTCCTGCTGCCCGGCCGCCAGATGGTCCAGCGAGCGGGCCATCTCGTCGTCCGTGAACCACGCGCGCGCGAGGGAACGCGGCGTGCTCGCGTAGTCGTGCGGGAAGTGGTGCTCGCCGGGGGCGTAGCCGGGCGCGACCGGGTACGCGGCGACGTCGTCCGGGTCCAGCACCGCCAGTCGCTGCTCGCGCACCAGCCGGCCGAGGCGGTCCGCCGCCGCCTGGGCGCGCGGGCGGTCGGGGACCGCGTCGAGGAAGGTCACGGCGGCCTCGATCTCGTACGGATGCGAGGTCCGCAGCGATTCGACCGCCTGCCAGCAGAAGTCGGTGGCGCGGAACAGCCAGGCGTGCCAGACCTCGTTGCGGTGCAGCAGGCCGACGACCGGGCCGGTGGTCAGGAGGGCGCCGGGCGGGTCGTCGACGACCGGCACGAAGGGGGCCGCCGGGTAGCCGCGCTGGCTGGGATGGACCGCCGGAAGGGCACCCTCCGCGGTGGAGACGGCCGTCAGATAGCGGCACACGCGCTCCACGCGCTGCCCGCCGCAGCGGCCCACGGCGTCGAGGACGCGCAGGGCGTGCGCGGTGTGCAGCGGCTGGCTGACCGGACCGCGCAGGTCGGGCTCGAGGGCGTGGCCGTAGCCGCCGTCCTCGTTGCGGTAGGCGTCCAGCGCGGTCACCACCGCCTCGGCGCTCCCGTCCCGGAAGTGGTGGGCGAACAGATGCTGCTCCAGCACGCGCGCGGTGAGCCAGACGAACCTCTCGGCGCGCGCCAGCGGGGAGTGCGGCTCGGGCGTCGTGGGGGCTGCGGAAGCTCCGGTTTCGGCCATGCCTCAGACGGTAGGGCGCAAAGCGGTCCCGGCAGGTGGTCCCGGGCGAGGCCCACCCTCAGGGGCGGGATACTGATGTCATGCGGTTGACGGTCTTCTGGCAGCGGATGGCGGACCACTTCGGTCCGGGCTACGCCGACACCTTCGCGCGCGACCACGTGATGTCGGAGCTCGGCGGGCGCACGGTGCACGAGGCCCTGGCAGCCGGCTGGGACGCGAAGGACGTGTGGCGTGTGGTGTGCACGGTGATGAACGTGCCGCAGGAAAAGCGCTGACGGGCCCGGAGGAGCGCGCGATGGCGTCCGGCTGTCGGCGGCGTGGGCGAGGATGGGGCCGTGGCACCGACTGAGGAGACCGGGCAGGCAGGCCCGCAGGCACCCCCGTACGGACCGACACCGCCCACCCGGCCCCCGGCCGCGGGCGCCGCCGGTCCGCACGCGCGCATGCCGCGCTGGCTGCCGCGCGCCCTGGTGCTGGCCCTGTCGCTCTACGCCGTCTTCCAGCTGGGCAGCTGGGCCTTCCACCAGCTCACCGGGCTGCTGATCAACATCCTCATCGCGTTCTTCCTGGCCCTGGCCATCGAGCCCGCGGTGAGCTGGATGGCCGCCCGCGGCATGCGCCGGGGTCTCGCCACCGCGCTGGTCTTCCTCGCCGTACTCGTCGCCGCGGCCGGGTTCGTCACCCTGCTCGGCTCCATGCTCGCCGGCCAGATCGTGAAGATGGTCGAGGACTTCCCGGAGTACCTCGACTCCGTCATCAACTGGATCAACACCCACTTCCACACCGAGTTGAGACGGGTCGACATCCAGGAGGGCCTGCTCCGCTCCGACTGGCTGCGCAACTACGTGCAGAACAGCGCGACCGGCGTCCTGGACGTCTCCGCCCAGGTCCTGGGCGGGCTCTTCCAGCTGCTGACGATCCTGCTGTTCTCGTTCTACTTCGCTGCGGACGGCCCCCGGCTGCGGCGCGCGCTCTGCTCCTTCCTGCCGCCCGCCCGGCAGGCGGAGGTGCTGCGCGCCTGGGAGATCGCGGTGAACAAGACCGGCGGGTACCTGTACTCGCGGGGTCTGATGGCGCTCGTCTCCGGCCTCGCGCACTACGTCCTGCTGGAGATACTCCAGGTGCCCTACGCGCCGGCGCTGGCCGTGTGGGTGGGGCTGGTGTCGCAGTTCATCCCCACCATCGGCACGTATCTCGCGGGCGCCCTGCCCATGCTGATCGCCTTCACGGTCGATCCCTGGTACGCGCTGTGGGTGCTGGGCTTCGTGGTGGTCTACCAGCAGTTCGAGAACTACGTGCTCCAGCCCAAGCTGACGTCGAAGACCGTGGACATCCACCCGGCGGTCGCCTTCGGCTCGGTCGTCGCGGGACCGCCCTCCTCGGCGCCGTCGGCGCGCTCATCGCCATCCCGGCCGTGGCCACGCTGCAGGCGTTCCTGGGGGCGTACGTCAAGCGGTACGACGTCACGGACGACCCCCGGGTCCACGGTCACCGCGAGCGCGGACGGGGCCGCCTGGCGTTCTCGCGGGTGCGCGCCCGCCGGAAGCGGCCCCGGAGGACACCTAGCTCCCGGAGGGGGCTCCTGGCCCCCAGAGGACACCTGGCCCGGAGGATTCCTGGCCCCCGGAGGACCCCGGCCCCCGGAGGGCTCCTGGCTCCTCGGAGGTGCCGCGTGGCGCGCTTGACACAAAAATCGAACATCCATTCTTATGGAGGCTCCGGCGACGCTCACGACGGGCGATTCGACTGGGTATGGGTGGAGATGACCCCCAGTTGTCCACAGGCCGGACCCGCGTCGGGGCGCATTGTCAGTGGCAGGCGTTAGCGTCTTTGACGTGAAGCGATCGACTCAAGCAAACCGGGTGGAACCCATGGCAGGAACCGACCGCGAGAAGGCCCTGGACGCCGCTCTCGCACAGATTGAACGGCAATTCGGCAAGGGCGCGGTCATGCGCATGGGAGAGCGCTCGAAGGAGCCGATCGAGGTCATCTCGACCGGGTCGACCGCGCTCGACGTGGCGCTCGGCGTCGGCGGTCTCCCGCGCGGCCGCGTCGTGGAGATCTACGGCCCCGAGTCCTCGGGCAAGACGACCCTGACCCTGCACGCGGTGGCGAACGCCCAGAAGGCCGGCGGCCAGGTCGCGTTCGTGGACGCGGAGCACGCCCTCGACCCCGAGTACGCGAAGAAGCTCGGCGTCGACATCGACAACCTCATCCTGTCCCAGCCGGACAACGGCGAGCAGGCCCTGGAGATCGTGGACATGCTGGTCCGCTCCGGCGCCCTCGACCTCATCGTCATCGACTCCGTCGCCGCGCTCGTCCCGCGCGCGGAGATCGAGGGCGAGATGGGCGACAGCCACGTGGGTCTGCAGGCCCGCCTGATGAGCCAGGCCCTGCGGAAGATCACCAGCGCGCTCAACCAGTCCAAGACCACCGCGATCTTCATCAACCAGCTCCGCGAGAAGATCGGCGTGATGTTCGGCTCCCCGGAGACCACGACCGGTGGCCGGGCGCTGAAGTTCTACGCCTCCGTGCGCATCGACATCCGGCGCATCGAGACCCTGAAGGACGGCACCGAGGCGGTCGGCAACCGCACCCGCTGCAAGGTCGTCAAGAACAAGGTCGCGCCCCCCTTCAAGCAGGCCGAGTTCGACATCCTCTACGGCCAGGGCATCAGCCGCGAGGGCGGCCTGATCGACATGGGCGTGGAGCACGGCTTCGTCCGCAAGGCCGGCGCCTGGTACACGTACGAGGGCGACCAGCTCGGCCAGGGCAAGGAGAACGCCCGCAACTTCCTCAAGGACAACCCCGACCTCGCCAACGAGATCGAGAAGAAGATCAAGGAGAAGCTGGGCGTCGGCGTGCGTCCCGAGGAGCCGGCGGCCGAGCCGGGCGCGGACGCCGCGGTCTCCACCGACGCCGCTGCCGCCGCGGTGCCCGCCCCCGCGGCCGCCAAGGCCGGCAAGTCCAAGGCCGCCGCAGCCAAGAGCTGACCCGTGACACGACGAACCGACTGGGCCGAGTACGCCTCCCTGGACGCCGCCACGCACGCACGGCAGCGGAACGGACCGGGCGACGGGAGCCCCGCCGGGGCGGGTGGCCACGGGTACGGCGGGGACGTCGCGGCGGGGGACGGCGCCAGCGGCGACACATGGACGCCGTACGCCCCGGGAGGCGACGCGGCGTACGGCTCCGGGGCGGACGGTGCCGCGACGTCCGGCGGCGGAGCGGACGTGGACGACGGGGCCCGTGGTGACGGCCGGCCCCGGGGCACGGGCGGCGGCCCGCGCGGGCGCCGCAGGCGCGACCGCAGCCGTCCGCCCGGTGAGGACGGAGGGACCACTTCCTCGTCGAGGGCCGAGAAGGGGGAACCTCCGCGGGACCCGGTCGAGCAGGCACGGGCGATCTGCCTGCGCCTGCTCACCGGGACCCCGCGCACGCGGAAGCAGCTCGCTGACGCCCTGCGCAAGCGGGAGATCCCGGACGACGCCGCCGAGGAGGTGCTGTCCCGGTTCGAGGAGGTCGGGCTGATCGACGACAGCGCCTTCGCGGACGCCTGGGTGGAGTCCCGGCACCACGGCCGCGGCCTGGCCCGGCGCGCCCTCGCCCAGGAGCTGCGGACCAAGGGAGTCGACCCGACGCTCATCGACGCCGCGGTCTCCCAGCTCGACTCCGAGCAGGAAGAGGCGACCGCGCGCGAGCTCGTCGCCCGTAAGCTGCGCGCCACCCGAGGCCTGGACCGCGACAAGCGGCTGCGCCGCCTCGCGGGCATGCTGGCCCGCAAGGGCTACTCCGAGGGCATGGCCCTGCGCGTGGTCCGGCAGGCGCTGGAGGAAGAGGGCGAGGACACGGACGGCCTCGACGGCGGATTCTGACGCCGTCGGCGGCGCAACGGCCGACGCCTGCACCGGCCTGCCCCGGTGACGCCGTCACGGCGTCATCGGCACCCGAACCGCGGCACCGGCACCGTCACGGACCTCCTCCGACGCCGTCATGGCATCGCACCCACCTCCGGCGCCCCTGCATCTCCGGCGCCCCCGGCACTTCCGCAGCCCCCGGCGCCGCCGCAGCCTCCGGCACCTCCCGCACCTCCCGCACATCCGGCGTCACCGGCAACCCGGCCCTCCGCCACGCCTGGAAGCCGCCCACCAGATCGGTGGCCCGGTGCAGCCCCAGCCGGTGCAGGGACTCCGCCGCCAGACTCGAGGCGTAGCCCTCGTTGCAGATCACGACGACCCGCAGGTCGTGGGAGGTGGCCTCCGGGACCCGGTGGCTGCCCCGCGGGTCCAGCCGCCATTCCAGTTCGTTGCGCTCGATCACCAGCGCGCCCGGAATCAGGCCGTCCCGCTCCCGCAGGGCGGCGTACCGGACGTCCACCAGAAGCGCCGTGCCCGCCCGCGCGGCCTCGTACGCGGGGCGCGCCTCGATCCGCTCGTAGCCACGGCGCACCCGCTCGAGCAACGCGTCGATACCGGTCGGCTCGTTCGTCTTCGTCACTGCCAGTCCTCCGGCCGCTCGACCTGCTCCAGGCGCAGCACCTGCCCGCTGCGGCTGAAGCGGCGGATCCGCGGCAGGGGCGGGAAGTAGGCGTGCACCGACACCGCGTGCCGGTCGGGGGACTCGTTGAGCACCTCGTGCACATGGTGCCGGCCGAAGGCCCGCCCCGTCCGGCCGGCAGCCGGCGCTGCCGGTCCACCCCGTCGGTGAGTTCCAGCGTCCGCCAGCCGTCGGTGGGCAGGCGGGCGGCGAGCGAGTACTCGGTCAGCTCGCCCGCGGCGGTGACGAAGGCGCCGACGGAGTCGGCGTGGTCGTGCCAGCCGGTGCCCGTGCCGGGCGGCCAGCCGATCAGCCAGGCCTCGCTGCCGCCGGGCCCGGCCAGCCGTACCCAGGTGCGGCCCTCGGGGTCGAGCGGGAGGGAGGCGATGAGCGCGGTGTCGGCGGCGGCGCGCCGCGCGAAGTCGAGAAGGTCGGACTGCGTCGGCGCGGAGCCGGAGGAGCCGGTCGCGGCGGAGGATGCGGAAGGGGAGGATGCGAAAGGGGAGAACACGGACACGGGTACCGTCCTGAAGAAGCGTTCGCGGAGGGCGCGCACCGGTGCGAGGCGAACGGGACTGCCGGACGCGGGGCACGATCGCGCATGGGCGTGCTGGTGGCGCGGGCGCTCGGGAGTGGACCCCGGCGCGCGGAAGAGAACCTGATGCGAATTCAGCAGGACGGGCGACACACGCAGCCCGCATAGCGGACGAGGTCCATGTGGACCCTCCGCCACAGGCGCACATCGGTGTCGGTCACGCTCCGGAGTACACCATGGGGGTGCGCACCGGTCAACTCACCGTCACCATACGGACGGCCCGGCGGCTGCCAGGCCGACGGTTGGCCTGTCGGCGGTTCCCGCGCCGCCGGTCCGCCTGTCGGCGGTTCCCGCGCCGCCGGTCCGCCTGTCGGCGGTTCCCGCGCCGCCGGTCCGCCTGTCGGCGGTTCCCGCGCCGCCGGTCCGCCTGTCGGCGGTTCCCGCGCCGCCGGTCCGCCTGTCGGCGGTTCCCGCGCCGCCGGTCCGCCTGCCGGCGGTTCCCGCGCCGACGGTCCGCCCGTCGGCGGTTCCCGCGCCGACGGTCCGCCCGTCGGCCGTTCTCACGCCGACGGTTCGCCCGTCGGCCGTTCCGTCCCGGCCGTTCGCACCTCGGCGGTTCGCGCTTCGCCGGTTCGCGCCTCGGTCGTTCCCGCCGGGCCGGTTCAGCGAGAGCCCGCCGAGGCCTTCTCCCCGGCCGCGGCGGACGCGTCCTCCGGTCCGCCCAGCACCGCTTCGGCGGCCGAGTACAGGTCCGCCGGGCGGACCCCGCCCAGGGCCGTGACCAGGTGACCGTCGGGCCGCACCAGCAGCACGGTGTGGGCGGCGGCGCCCGGATAGCTCTCGGCGACCAGCAGCTCGGCCCGGTGCGGCAGCGCGGTCACCGCCGCCGCCAGCCGGGGCATGATGCCGGCGCTCACCCAGTGCCGGCGCTCCCACACGCCGGTCCCCGGTGCGATCAGCACCACCAGCAGCGCCCCCCGGCCGAGCCGGTCGCGCAGCCGGACGAACGTGCCGTCCTCCGCCGTGACGCGCACGTCGGTGACGGGGGCGCCGGGCGGCGTGCCGACGGGCACTTCACCGTCGAGGTGGGCAGGGGCGAGCGGGGAGTCGGCGTACGTCGCCGGTCCGCCCAGTGCGCCGCGTCCCAGATGACCGTCCGTGAGCAGCGCGTCGTGGCCGCGGGAGGAGCCGGGGACGTAGGAGCGCAGGCCGCCTCCGCCGCGCAGCAGCGGCAGTGCCTGGTCGGCGGCGCGCAGCCGGCCGGCGACCGCCGAGCGCCGCTCCGCCTGGTAGCTGTCCAGCAGCACCTCCCGGGCCCCGTGGTGCCAGGCCAGCGCGAGCTTCCAGGCGAGGTTGTCGGCGTCCCGCAGCCCCTCGTCCAGGCCCTGTGAGCCCAGTGCGCCCAGCAGGTGTGCCGCGTCCCCGGCGAGGAAGACACGGCCCACCCGCCAGCGGCGCGCCAGACGGTGGTGGACGGTGTGCACGCCGGTGTCCAGCAGCTCGTAGGCCGGGGTCTGCCCGCCGGTCCAGCCGGCCAGGGTCTCCCGCACCCGGTTCACCAGCAGTTCCGGCGTGACCAGGTCCTTGCCCGGCGGCAGCAGCCAGTCCAGGCGCCACACGCCGTCGGGCAGCGGGCGCGCGGTGACCTCCCCGGCCGAGGGCCGGACGTCCGCCAGGGCGGCGAGCGGTGCAGCAACGCCTCGTCGGTCCAGGGCAGTTCGGTGCGCAGGGCGGCGACGGCGTGGCGCTCCACCGCCGTACGGCCCGGGAAGCGGATGTCCTGCAGTTTGCGCACGGTCGAGCGGGGGCCGTCGCAGCCGACCAGATAACTGCCGCGCCACCAGGTGCCGTCGGGGCCGCGGGTGTGGGCGGTCACGCCCGAGGGTTCCTGCTCGACGGTGTCCAGGCGGCTGTTCGCGGCGATCTCCACGAGCGGTTCGTGGGCGAGCGCCTCGCGCAGGGCGCCGGTCAGCACGTGCTGGGCGATGTGCAGGGGGCCGGGCTCGGTGTCGAAGGTGATCTCGCGCATCACCTGCCTGCGCCGCATGGACCGCCATCCGGCCCAACGGAACCCGGCTTCCGTCAGGGACGTGTTGGTGAGACGTTCCAGCAGGGCGACGGTGTCGTCGGCAGGACGACGGTGCGGGCCGGACGGGGCTCGTCCTTGCCCGGTCCCTCGTCCAGGACGACGCAGGGCACCTCCTGACGCGCCAGCGCCAGGGCGAGCGTGAGCCCGACGGGCCCCGCTCCGACGACGATCACCGGGTCCACGGCGTGGCGCCCCCTGCCTGCGGTCGCGTCCCGGGGACGTAGATGAACAGGAAGTTGGAGCGGGGTGCACGATCACAGAACGTATGCAACCCATTGCCGGTGCTTGCGTCAAGTGACGAAGGCAGTGGCGATCACGCCACTGCCTTCGTGATGGTCATACGAGTTGACCGGTTGTCAGAGTGCGCCTCCGCCGCCCGCCGTGGCTCCGGCGTTCGGCTGGTTGTCGTCCGCCGTCAGCACCGCGCCGGTGGACTTCTTGGCCCGCCGCAGCCGGCGCTCGAGCCAGCTCGCGAAGCTCGTGAGGGCGAAGTTGAGCGCGATGTAGATCACGGCCACCACGGTGAAGCTGGCGATGGTGTTGGCCCGTAGAAGGCGCTCATCGTGTTGCCCGCGGCCAGCAGCTCCGAGAAGGTCAGAACGGCGCCGCCCAGAGCGGTGTCCTTCACGATGACCACGAGCTGGCTGACGATGGCCGGGAGCATCGCGGTGACCGCCTGCGGCAGCAGGATCGACCGCATGACCTGGCCCTTGCGCAGGCCGATCGCCATGGCGGCCTCGGACTGGCCCTTGGGCAGGGCGAGGATGCCGGCCCGGACGATCTCGGCGAGCACGGCGGCGTTGTACAGCACCAGACCGGTGACCACCGCGTACATGGGGCGGACGTCGGCACTGACGGGGGCGTACTCGGAGAACAGCGCCATGCCGAAGATCATCAGGACGAGCACAGGAATGGCCCGGAAGAACTCGACCACGATGCCGGCAGGTACCCGTACCCACGCATGGTCCGACAGACGGGCGATGCCGAACACGGCGCCGAGCGGCAGCGCGATGATCATCGCGAGGGCGGCGGCCTTCAATGTGTCCTGCAGACCGGGCCAGATGTACGTCGACCAGGGCTCGCCGCTGGTGAAGAACATCTTCCACTTGTCCCAGTCCAGCTGGCCCTTGTCGTACAGGGTGCCGATCACCCACCACAGCAGCGCCGCGAGAGCGACGAAGAAGACCACCGTGAAGACGACGTTGCGCCGCTTGGCGCGGGGCCCCTGGGCGTCGTAGAGAACGGAGCTCATCGCTTCACCGCCACCTTCTTGCCCACCCAGCCGAGGATCAGGCCGGTCGGCAGCGTCAGAATCACGAAACCGAACGCGATGACCGCGGAGATCAGCAGCAGCTGCGCCTCGTTCTCGATCATCTCCTTCATCACGAGGGCCGCCTCGGCCACACCGATGGCGGCGGCCACGGTGGTGTTCTTGATGAGCGCGATCAGGACGTTGGCGAGCGGGCCGACGGAGGAGCGGAACGCCTGCGGCAGTACGACCAGGCCGAGCACCTGGTTGAAGCTGAGCCCGATCGCGCGGGCGGCCTCGGCCTGGCCCACGGGGACCGTGTTGATGCCGGAGCGCAGTGCCTCGCAGACGAAGGCCGAGGTGTAGGCGATCAGACCGAGGACGGCGAGCCGGAAGTTGATCGTCTCGAAGTCGTCCGCGCCGAGCGTGACGCCCAGGGTCTGATTCAGGCCCAGCGACGTGAACAGAATGATCACGGTCAGCGGAATGTTCCGCACGATGTTCACGTACGCGGTCCCGAAGCCGCGCATCAGCGGCACCGGGCCGACGCGCATGGCGGCCAGCAGGGTGCCCCAGATCAGGGAGCCGACGGCGGAGAGCACAGCGAGCTGCACCGTCGTCCAGAAGGCCCCAGCAGGTCGTAATCTTCAAGAAAGTCGAACACGATCTCCCGCGCTTCCGCGTGTAGGGATGCCCGCCCCGGTGCGCCGCCCGGTTCCGGGACGGCGCACCCTGTCAGGCGTTGCCTCAGCTCTTGACGTCGCCGATCTTCGGCGCGGGCTCGTTCTTGTAGTTGGCGGGACCGAGGTTGGCGTCCACGGCCTTCTGCCAGGAGCCGTCGGCGACCATGGCCTCGAGCGCGTCGTTGATCTTCGCCGTCAGGTCGCTGCCGGTCTTGACGCCGATGCCGTAGTTCTCGTTGGTCATCTTGAAGCCACCGAGCTTGAACTTGCCCTTGAACTGGTCCTGGGAGGCGTAACCGGCCAGGATCGAGTCGTCGGTGGTCAGCGCGTCGATGGCGCCGTTCTGCAGACCGGTCAGGCAGGCCGAGTAGGTCGGGTACTCCTGCAGCTGGGCCTTGGGCGCCAGCTTGTCCTTGACGTTCTGCGCCGAGGTGGAGCCGGTGACCGAGCACAGCTTCTTGTTGTTCAGGTCCTCGGGGACTTGATCGAGTTGTCGTCGGCGCGCAGCAGCACGTCCTGGTGGGCGAGCAGGTACGGGCCGGCGAAGTCGACCTTCTCGTCGCGCTCCGGGGTGATCGAGTACGTGGCGGCGATGAAGTCGACGTCACCGCGCTGCAGCATGGTCTCGCGGTCGGCGCTCTTCGCCTCCTTCCACTCGATCTGGTCCTCGGTGTAGCCGAGCTTCTTGGCGACGTACGTGGCGACGTCCACGTCGAAGCCCGCGTACCCCTGCGGGGTCTTCTGGCCGAGGCCCGGCTGGTCGAACTTGATGCCGATGGTGATCTTCTTGCCGCCGCCGGAGGAGCCGCTGTCGTTGCCGTCGTCGGAACCGCACGCGGTGGCGGTCAGGGCGAGGGCGAACACGGTGGCCGAGGCGGCGGTGACCTTGCGGAGCTTCATGGTGAACATCCTTTGACTGTGATCGGACGATCGGACGGCCGGCCCGGCGGGGAACGCCGGTGGGCCGGACCGCCAAGCGGGTGACGCGGGCCGTCGGGGCGGGCCGCGGCGTCAGTGGTGCAGGATCTTCGACAGGAAGTCCTTGGCACGGTCGCTGCGCGGGTTGCTGAAGAACTGTTCCGGCGCGGCCTCCTCGACGATCCGGCCGTCCGCCATGAAGACCACCCGGTTGGCGGCCGACCGGGCGAAGCCCATCTCGTGCGTGACCACGACCATGGTCATGCCGTCCCGGGCGAGCTGCTTCATGACCTCGAGCACCTCGTTGATCATCTCCGGGTCGAGGGCCGAGGTCGGCTCGTCGAAGAGCATGACCTTCGGGCCCATCGCCAGAGCCCGGGCGATGGCGACGCGCTGCTGCTGACCGCCGGAGAGCTGAGCGGGGTACTTGTCGGCCTGCGCGCTCACGCCGACCCGGTCGAGCAGTTCGCGGGCCTTCTCCTCGGCCTTCCTCTTGTCGGCCTTGCGGACCTTGATCTGGCCCAGGGTCACGTTCTCGAGCACGGTCTTGTGCGCGAAGAGGTTGAAGGACTGGAAGACCATGCCGACGTCGGCGCGCAGCCGGGCCAGCTCCTTGCCCTCCTGGGGCAGCGGCTTGCCGTCGATCGTGATCGTGCCGGAGTCGATCGTCTCCAGGCGGTTGATGGTGCGGCACAGCGTGGACTTGCCGGACCCGGAGGGTCCGATGACCACGACGACCTCACCGCGGGCGATCGTCAGATCGATGTCCTGGAGTACGTGCAACGCGCCGAAGTGCTTGTTGACGCTCTTCAGGACGACCAGCTCGTCGGTCGCGGCCACGTCTTCCTTGGCCACCGATACTTCGGTCATCGCTCTCAGGCTCCGTCCTCCTCGGTTTCGGAGGACAGTAATAACCCTCTACGACCTGCGTCATTACATCTGAGGGGAATCTGAGCATCACGATCCGATAGCAATCGGACACGTGTCGTAGCACTTGTGAGCAGGGCAGATATCGGCCGGATAACTTCGGGGATCCGCAACCGGAACCCTCTTGACGGCGTCCCCGTCCATCAGCGTGACTGCACAGGTGCCCGCGCGCGCGTGCACGCGCTCTTTGTACACATTCCGATCGTACGGCCGATGAACAGAAGGGGGCCCGGATGAGGCTGCTGCTCGTCGAGGACGACAACCACGTCGCCGCCGCACTGTCCGCGGTCCTGGCCCGGCACGGTTTCGACGTCACCCACGCGCGCAGCGGCGAGGAGGCCCTCCAGGCGCTGGTTCCCGAGGGCGACTGCTTCGGCGTCGTCCTGCTCGACCTCGGCCTTCCCGACCAGGACGGGTACGAGGTCTGCGGCAAGATCCGCAAGCTGACCAGCACGCCGGTGATCATGGTCACCGCCCGTTCGGACGTGCGCTCCCGCATCCACGGCCTCAACCTCGGCGCCGACGACTACGTGGTCAAGCCGTACGACACCGGGGAACTGCTCGCCCGGATCCACGCCGTCAGCCGGCGCTCCGCCCACGAGGACACGTCCTCCGGCATCGAGACCGCGCTCCGGCTCGGCCCCGTCCACATCGAACTGCCGACGCGCCAGGTCAGTGTGAACGGTTCGGCCGTCCAGCTGACCCGCAAGGAGTTCGACCTGCTCGCACTGCTCGCGCAGCGGCCCGGCGTCGTCTTCCGCCGTGAGCAGATCATCAGCGAGGTCTGGCGCACCAGCTGGGAGGGGACGGGCCGCACCCTGGAGGTGCACGTGGCCTCGCTGCGGGCCAAGCTGCGCATGCCCGCGCTGATCGAGACCGTACGCGGCGTCGGCTACCGCCTCGTCGCGCCCACCGCGTAGCGGGCCCGGGTGCGCACCCGTCTGCTTCCGCTGCTCATCGTGCTGATGGCGGCCGTCCTGCTCGCGCTCGGCGTTCCGCTCGGCATCAGCGTGGCCCGGGCGGAACAGCAGAAGGTCGTCGTCGACCGCATCGACGACACCGCCCGCTTCGCCGCGCTCGCCCAGTTCGTCACCGACGTCGTGGACGCCTCGTACGGATCACGCACCGTGCCCAGCGAACGCCTGGAGACGCTGCAGAACGAACTCATCAGTTACTACGAGGTCTACGACATTCGCGCGGGCGTCTTCTACCGCAATCACATCCCATGGCCAACGCCCCGACGACCTGGTTCCTCCCCCAGACGGGCGAGGTGCGGGAGGCCTTCGACGAGGCGCTGCTCAGCCGCCGCAGCCACGACCCCGGCAGGTGTGGCCCTGGGAGGAGGACGGCCGGCTGGTGGTCGCCTCGCCGGTGATCCGGGACGGGGACGTCGTCGCCGTCGTGGTCACCGACTCGCCCACCGACTCGATGCGGTCGCGCACGCTGCGAGGCTGGCTCGTCATCGCCGCCGGCGAGCTGGCCGCGATGCTGCTCGCCGTCGGCGCCGCGCTGCGGCTGACCGGCTGGGTGCTCAGACCCGTGCGCGTCCTGGACGCCACCACCCACGACATCGCCACCGGACGGCTGAAGTCCCGCGTCGCACCGGCCGGGGGACCGCCGGAACTGCGGCGCCTGGCCAAGTCGTTCAACGAGATGGCCGACCATGTCGAGGACGTGCTGGAGCAGCAGCGCGCCTTCGTCGCCGACGCCTCCCACCAGCTGCGCAACCCCTTGTCCGCACTGCTGCTGCGCATCGAGCTGCTCGCCCTGGAGCTGCCCGAGGGCAACGAGGAGATCGCCTCGGTCCAGGCCGAGGGCAAGCGGCTCGCCCGCGTCCTGGACGACCTGCTCGACCTGGCCCTCGCCGAGCACGCCGAACCGGACCTGCGGCTCACCGACATCGGCGCGCTGGCCGCCGAACGCGTCGCCGCCTGGTCGCCGACGGCCGCCGCCAAGGGCGTACGGCTGGAGGGGGACTGCCCGCCGACCACGGCGTGGACCGACCCGGTGACGCTGTCCAGCGCGCTCGACGCCGTCATCGACAACGCGGTCAAGTTCACGCCCGACGGCGAGACCGTGCGGGTCGAGGTCGCCTCCCGCGGCGAGGACTCGACCGTCGTCGTCGCCGACCACGGCCCCGGCCTGACCGACGAGGAACTGGCCCGCATCGGCGACCGCTTCTGGCGCAGCGGCCGGCACCAGAACGTCAAGGGATCCGGACTCGGCCTGTCCATCTGCCGGGCACTGCTCGCCGCGAGCGGCGGCACCATCGCCTACGACCATCACGAACCGCACGGCCTGAAGGTGACGGTGACCGTGCCGCGCAGCCGGCCGCCCGGCCACGACGAACCGGACGGGCCCGCCGGCGACCAGGGCCTCACGGACCGGACGGGATCGCGGGGGATCAGGGCTTGACGGAGCGGTAGTAGCGCCGGGCGCCGTCGTGGAGATGGAGCGGATCCGTGTAGATCGCGGTGCGCAGGTCGACCAGCTGGGCGGAGTGGACGTGACGGCCGATGCCGTCCCGGCTCTCGATCACCGTCCGGGTCAGCCACTCGGTGAGCCGCGGATCGAGGTCGTCCCGGGTCATGAGCAGGTTGGCCACCGCCATCGTCGGGACGACCGCGCCGTTCTGCACCGTCTCGTAGGCCGACTCGGGGATGTTGGTGGCGCGGTAGTAGCGGGTCGCGCCGCCCTGCTCGTGCAGTTCGGCGACGACCTCCTCGCCGATCGGAACGAACCGGAACGCCTCCTTGTCCGCCAGCCGCTCCAGTCCGTCGGTCGGCAGGCCCCCCGACCAGAAGAACGCGTCCAGCCCTTCCCCGAGCCGCTCGGGGCCGGTGTCGATGCCGTCCGACCGCGGCGTGATGTCCCGCTCCGGATCGATGCCCACGGCCCGCAGCAGCCGGGTGGCGATCAGCCGTACGCCCGAGTTCGGCATGCCGATGGCCACCCGCTTGCCCTTGAGGTCGGCGAGCGAGTGCACGTCGGAGTCGGCGGGGACGACGAGCTGCACGTAGTCGTCGTAGAGGCGGGCCACCCCGCGCAGCGCCTCCGCGCCGGGCCGGTCCTGGATCTTGTACGTCTCCACCGCGTCGGCCGCGGCGATGGTGAAGTCGGCCTTCCCGGAGGCCACCCGCTCGACGTTCTCCTGGGAACCGGCGCTCGGCACCAGACGGACGTCCAGGCCGGGCATGTCCCTGGCGAGCCGGTCGCGCAGCAGTTCGCCGTACTTGTGGTAGACACCCGCGCGCGTGCCGGTGCTGAACGTGATCGTGCCGCCCGGCGGCTCCTCGCCCAGGGGCAGCAGCCACCACAGCAGCAGCCCGAGGGCGACGACGGCGGCGGCCGCGGCCCGGACGGCCCGGCGCCCGCCGATGCGGAGGAACGGCTTGGACATGCGCGCGATCCTGCCAGCCCCGCGTGCCCGCTGACCAGGGCCGGGCTCACAGGGCCGGGCTACCTGGGCCGGGCTCACCGGGCCGGGCCCGTGCGGGGGTCGGGCCGGGTCCGCACGGGTGCCGGGCCGGGTCCGCACGGTGGCCGGGGTGTCGGTGGCGGCCGTTACAGTCGGCCGCATGAGCTCTTCCCCCGCCGAACTGGTCCGCGCCTTCCACTCCGCCTTCGGGCTGGACGCCCGCAGCACGCCCACGGAGGTCTCGCCCGAGCTGGCCGCCCACAGAGGCGAGCTGCTCGCCGAGGAGGCCGCCGAGGTCGCGGAAGTCTCGGTGAAGGGCCCGCTGGACCGGCTCGCGCACGAACTGGCCGACGTGGTGTACGTCGCGTACGGCACCGCCCTGGTGCACGGCATCGACCTCGACGAGGTCATCGCCGAGATCCACCGGGCCAACATGTCCAAGCGCGGCCCGGACGGCCGGATCGCCCGCAGAGCCGACGGCAAGGTCCTCAAGGGCGAGCACTACGAGGCCCCGGACGTGGCGGCGGTGCTGCGCCGGCAGGGGTGGACGCCTGCCGGGCAGCGCTGACGGCGGCCGGCGCGGTACGGAGCCTGCCGGGCCGCACGGCTGACGGCGGCCGGCGCGGTACGGAGCCTGCCGGGCCGCACGGCTGACGGCGGCCGACGTACACGGACGGCTGCCGGGCGGCTCCCCGAGGGCGCACGGACGCCTGCCGGGCAGCCCCCGAGGTGCGCGGGCGCCGGCGTCCACCGGCCCCTCCGGCTCAGTCGCCCACCGACGCCTGCGCCCCCGCCGCCCGCGGCGAGCCGGCCGGCGCGTCCGGGCCCCGGTCCGGGTTCCCGCGCCGCCGGACAGCCGCGTGGCCACCGACTCGGTGTAGCGGGCGGTGAGCGGCCGAGGATCACCAGGATCAGGACGTACGCCGTGGCCAGCGGGCCCAGCGACGGCTCGATGCCCGCCGACACCGCGAGCCCGGCGATGACGATGGAGAACTCGCCGCGCGCCACCAGCGCACCGCCCGCGCGCCAGCGGCCCTTCACGGAGATCCCGGCCCGCCGTGCCGCCCAGTACCCCGTGGCGATCTTCGTCAGCGCGGTGAGGACGGCCAGCGCCAGCGCCGGCAGCAGTACCGGCGGGATGCTGGCCGGGTCGGTGTGCAGACCGAAGAAGACGAAGAAGACGGCGGCGAACAGATCCCGCAGGGGCTCAGCAGCGTATGGGCGCCCTCCGCGACCTCCCCGGACAGGGCGATGCCCACCAGGAAGGCGCCGACCGCGGCCGACACCTGGAGCTGCTGCGCCACACCGGCGACCAGGATGGTCAGACCCAGCACGACCAGCAGCAGTTTCTCCGGGTCGTCGCTGGAGACGAACCGCGAGATGACCCGCCCGTAGCGCACCGCCACGAACAGCACCAGTCCCGCCGCCCCGAGCGCGATCGCGAGCGTGATGCTCCCGGTCAGCAGGCCCGCCCCGGCCACCAGCGCCGTGACGATCGGCAGGTACACCGCCATCGCCAGGTCCTCCAGGACCAGCACGCTGAGGATCACCGGGGTCTCGCGGTTGCCCACCCGGCCGAGGTCGCCGAGCACCTTCGCGATCACACCGGACGACGAGATCCATGTGACGCCGGCCAGCACCACCGCCGCGACCGGGCCCCAGCCCAGCAGCAGCGCCGCCACCGCCCCCGGCACCGCGTTGAGCGCACAGTCGACCAGACCGGCCGGATAGTGCGACTTGAGGTTGGTGACCAGATCACCGGCCGTGTACTCCAGGCCGAGCATCAGCAGCAGCAGGATGACGCCGATCTCGGCGCCGGTCGCGACGAACTCCTCGCTCGCGCCCAGCGGAAGCAGCCCGCCCGTGCCGAACGCCAGACCGGCCAGCAGGTACAGCGGGATGGGAGAGATCCCGAACCGGCCGGCGAACCGCCCGAGCAGACCGAGACCGAGGATGATGGAACCGAACTCGATGAGCAGAACCGCGGAGTGCACCGGCTCACTCCCGCCCGAGTATCGCGGCGGCCGCGTCGACGCCCTCACGGGTGCCGATGACGATCAGAGTGTCGCCGCCCACCAGCCGGAAGTCCGGCGCGGGGACGGGATCGCCTCCGCGTGGCGCAGCACCGCGACCACGGAGGCGCCGGTCTCCGTGCGCATCCGGGTGTCGCCCAGGACGCGGCCGTTCCAGCGCGAGGTCGCGGCCACCTCGATCCGCTCGGCGACCAGCCCCAGGTCCGAGGTGTGCAGCAGGTTCGCGCTGTGGTGGGACGGCTGGAGCGCGTCGATGAGCGCGCCCGCCTCCGGGCCGGTCAGCTTCAGCGAGTGGGCGCACGAGTCGGGGTCGTCCGCCCGGTACACGTTCACGGTGCGGGCGCCGTCGCGGTGCGCCACCACCGACAGATGGCGGTGCTCCCGGGTGACCAGGTCGTACTGCACCCCGATTCCCGGCAGTGGCGTCGCCCTCAGGCGTGGAGCGGACACGTGTCTTCCCCTCGTAGGTCCTTGCCTCTTGCTGCGCTCGTGGCCCGCGGGTGACGTGCGCACGGCGCCGCCATGCTGTCATCCGCGCGTACGGTGACGATATGGGTGTCACGACGGATATACGCAGCCGGTCCGGGGCGACGACGCTGGGTGCGGCCGTGTCGTGCGAGCAGAGCGGGAGGAGCGGAAAGCGGACCGTGTCGCTGTTCTGGCGGATCTTCTCGCTCAACGCCACGGGCCTCGTCGCGGCCACCGCGCTGCTGCTCGGACCGGTCACCGTCTCCACGCCCGTGCTGCCCGGCGAGGCACTGGTCCTCCTCGGCGGACTCACCGCCCTGCTGGCCGGGAACGCCGTCGTCCTGCGGATCGGCCTCGCCCCGCTGCAGCGGCTGGACCGGGCGATGGCCGCAGCCGACCTGCTCCGCCCGGGGCCCGCACCGCCGTCGCCGGACCGGCCGAGGCCGCCGGGCTCATCACGACGTACAACACCATGCTCGACCGGCTCCGGTCCGAACGCGCCGCCGGCGCCGGCCGCGCCCTGCGCGCCCAGGAGCGCGAGCGCCACCGCATCGCCCGGGAACTCCACGACGAGGTCGGCCAGACCCTCACCGCGGTCCTCCTCCAGCTCAAACGCGTCGCCGACCGAGTCCCGAGGACCTGCGCGCCGACGTCGGCCTGGCCCAGGAGGCCACCCGGTCCGGGCTGGACGAGATCCGCCGCATCGCCCGCCGGCTGCGCCCCGGCGTCCTGGAGGAACTCGGCCTGGCCAGTGCCCTGCGCTCGCTCGCCGCGGACTTCAGCCACCACGGCCTGACCGTCCGGCACGACGTCCCCGGCGACCTGCCCCCGCTGACCCCGAGACGGAACTCGTGATCTACCGCGTGGCCCAGGAGGGCCTGACCAACACCGCCCGGCACGCCGCTGCCGACCGCGCCGCCGTCCGGCTGCGCACCCTGCCCGGTGCCGTCGAACTCGTCGTCGAGGACAACGGCACCGGCCTCGGCGACGCCCCGAGGGCGCAGGCATCAGCGGCATGCGCGAACGCGCCCTCCTGATCGGCGCCACGCTCACCCTGGAACCCGGGGAAACCGGCGAACCCGTCCGACAAGGGAAACCCGGCGAACCCGCCGGCCACGGGGAGCCCGGCCCCGCCCCGGCACCGTCGTCCGCCTCCGCGTACCCGTCGCGACCGGAGGCCGCCGATGACGCAGAAGGCCCCGCCGCCCCGATCCGCGTGCTGCTCGCCGACGACCACACGCTCGTACGCCGCGGAGTACGCCTCATCCTGGACGGCGAACCGGACCTCACGGTCGTCGCCGAGGCCGGGGACGGCGCCGAGGCCGTCGCCGCGGCCCGCGCCACCGACGTCGACCTGGCCGTCCTGGACGTCGCCATGCCGCGCATGACCGGACTCCAGGCGGCCCGCGAGCTGTCCCGCCGCCTGCCCGGCCTGCGCATCCTCATCCTGACGATGTACGACAACGAGCAGTACTTCTTCGAGGCGCTGAAGGCCGGCGCCTGCGGCTACGTGCTGAAGTCCGTCGCCGACCGCGACCTGGTGGAGGCCTGCCGGGCCGCCGTCCGCGACGAGCCGTTCATCTACCCGGGCGCCGAGCGGACCCTCGTCCGCTCCTACCTGGACCGCCTGCACCAGGGCGGCGGCCTGCCCGAGCGGCCCATCACCGAGCGCGAGGAGGAGATCCTCAAGCTGGTCGCCGAGGGCCACACCTCCAAGGAGATCGGCGAACTGCTGTTCATCAGCGCCAAGACCGTCGAGCGCCACCGCGCCAACCTGCTCCAGAAGCTCGGCGTCCGGGACCGTCTGGAACTCACCCGGTACGCGATCCGCGCGGGCCTCATAGAGCCCTGACCAGGCAGGGGAGAGGTTGTCCACAGGCGGCCCGGGCCACTGCCGCGGACCGCCTACCCTTATTGCCATGAGCAGCATCGACCGGAGCCAGTCCGTGGGCGGCACACGCACGTATGAGGTACGCACCTACGGGTGCCAGATGAACGTCCACGACTCCGAGCGATTGGCCGGTCTGCTGGAGGACGCCGGATACGTCCGCGCCCCCGAGGGCGCCGACGGCGAGGCGGACGTCGTCGTCTTCAACACCTGCGCCGTGCGTGAGAACGCCGACAACAAGCTGTACGGCAACCTGGGCCACCTCGCCCCGAAGAAGGCGAAGCGCCCCGGCATGCAGATCGCGGTCGGCGGCTGCCTGGCGCAGAAGGACCGCGACACCATCGTCAAGCGCGCCCCCTGGGTGGATGTGGTCTTCGGCACGCACAACATCGGCAAGCTGCCCGTGCTGCTGGAGCGGGCCCGCGTGCAGGAGGAGGCGCAGGTCGAGATCGCCGAGTCCCTGGAGGCGTTCCCGTCCACGCTGCCCACCCGCCGCGAGAGCGCCTACGCGGCCTGGGTCTCCATCTCCGTCGGCTGCAACAACACCTGCACCTTCTGCATCGTCCCGGCGCTGCGCGGCAAGGAGAAGGACCGCCGGCCCGGCGACATCCTCGCCGAGGTCGAGGCCCTGGTCGCCGAGGGCGTCTCGGAGATCACCCTCCTCGGGCAGAACGTCAACGCCTACGGCTCCGACATCGGCGACCGCGAGGCGTTCAGCAAGCTGCTGCGGGCCTGCGGGAAGATCGACGGCCTGGAGCGCGTCCGCTTCACCTCCCCGCACCCGCGCGACTTCACCGACGACGTCATCGCCGCCATGGCCGAGACGCCCAACGTGATGCCGCAGCTCCACATGCCCCTGCAGTCCGGTTCGGACACGGTGCTGAAGGCGATGCGCCGCTCCTACCGCCAGGAGCGCTACCTCGGGATCATCGAGAAGGTCCGCGCCGCCATCCCGCACGCGGCGATCACCACGGACATCATCGTCGGCTTCCCCGGCGAGACCGAGGAGGACTTCGAGCAGACCCTGCACGTGGTCCGCGAGGCCCGCTTCGCCCAGGCCTTCACCTTCCAGTACTCCAAGCGGCCCGGCACGCCGGCCGCCGAGATGGACGGACAGATCCCCAAGGAGGTCGTCCAGGCGCGCTACGAGCGGCTGGTCGCCCTCCAGGAGGAGATCTCCTGGGAGGAGAACAAGAAGCAGGTCGGCCGCACCCTGGAGCTGATGGTCGCCGAGGGCGAGGGCCGCAAGGACGACACCACCCACCGCCTCTCCGGCCGCGCCCCCGACAACCGTCTGGTGCACTTCACCAAGCCCGAGCAGGAGGTCCGGCCCGGCGACGTCGTCACGGTCGAGGTCACGTACGCCGCCCCCACCACCTCCTCGCCGAGGGCCCCGTCCTGGACGTGCGCCGCACGCGCGCGGGCGACGCCTGGGAGAAGCGCAACGCCGCCGAGCAGGCCAAGCCGGCCGGGGTCATGCTCGGCCTGCCGAAGATCGGTGCGCCGGAGCCGCTGCCGGTCGCCACGGGAAGCGGCTGCGGCTGCGACTGACCCCCGGGCCGCCGGTGCGGTGAGTCACGGGTTCGCTTCCCGGGAGCCCGGGGCAGCGCGGCGACCGGTGGCGTTACGCTGCCGATCATGCTTGTCGCCGCAGCCCTCTGCCCCTGCCCGCCCCTTCTGGTGCCCGAGGTGGCCGCGGGCGCCGCACCCGAGCTGGACGACGCGCGCGCCGCGTGCGCGGAAGCGCTCGGGGTGCTCGCCGCGGCCCGGCCCGACCGGCTCGTGGTCGTCGGCCCGGCGGACGGCACGGGACCGGAGGCGTACCCGGAGGGCACCCGCGGATCCTTCCGCGGCTTCGGCGTGGAACGGCAGGTACGGCTCGGCGCCGACCGCGGCACCGGGACGGGAGCGGCGGCGAGCCTTCCCTACGGACTCGCCGTGGGCGCCTGGCTGCTGGAGCACACGGACTGGCCCGACGTCCCGGTCGAGGGACTCGCCGTCGGGGAGCGGCTGCCGTCCGGCCGGTGCGGCGAGGCGGGACGGGAGATCGCCGCGCGCACCGAACGGCTCGCCCTGCTCGTGCTGGGCGACGGCAGCGCGTGCCGCACGCTGAAGGCGCCCGGCTACCTCGACGAGCGGGCGGCGCCCTACGACGCGGAGGTCGCGCGGGCGCTCGCCTCGGCCGACGCCGGGGCCCTCGGGACGCTGGACGAGGGACTGGCCCGCGAGCTGAAGGTGTCGGGGCGGGCCCCTGGCAGGTGCTGGCGGGTGCGGCCGGGGAATCCCGGCTGACGGGCGCGCTGCTGTACGAGGACGCCCCGTACGGCGTGGGGTACATGGTGGCGACCTGGACGCGGTCCCCCCGGTCGTAGAGACGCGGATCCCCGGTCGTAGAGACGCGGATCCCTGGTCGTGGGGCGGATCCCCGGTCGTAGGGGCGCGGGCCTCCGGTCGTGGGGGCGCGGCCCCCGGTCGTGGAGACGCGGACCCCGGTCGTGGAGACGAGCGGCGGCGTTGCCGGCGAACGTCGGTGTCGGCGTACGCAAGAAACGGCGGACGGCCGTGGAGCGCGAGGCTCCCGGCCGTCCGCCGTCTCTGTCCCGTCCGCCGTGCCGTCCTGCCCGAGGGCAGGCGCGGCCCGGTCAGGAGGCCGGCGGCGGTCCCGCCGGCGGCGTGGTGCCCGGAGGCGTCGTACCCGGGGTGTCACCGCCCGGTCACCGGAGGGGGCGTCCTTGTGCGCGAGGCGGTCCATGGCGTCCTTGGCCTTGCCGGTACCGGACTGGATCCGGTCGCTGTACTTGCCCTTGGTCCTCTGGTCGACGGTCCTGGCCACCTTGTCGAGGCCGCGGTCGATCTTGTCCCCGTGCTTGTTCGCGAGGTCGGAGACCTTGCCCTTGGCCGGGCCCAGCCTGGCCTTCAAGTTGTTCATCAGACCCATGGTTCAGCCTTCCCTCGCGGGTGGTTACGAGCGGGCGCCCTCACCGGCCTCGTTGTCGACGGCGGCTCCGGCGGACTGCTGCTTGGGGATCTCGACCCCGTCGGAGTTCTCGGCCGCGGACCGCTCCGGCCCCGCCGCCGCGGCCTTCTCGGCACCGTCGGTGCCGTCCGAGCCCTTCGCCGCCGCGTCCGCCGCGTCCGCCGTGTCCTCCGACGCCGGCTCGGGGGCCGGTGCGCCGGTCCGCTGCCCGGCGGCCGGTGCCTCCTCCGTCGCCTTCGACCTCCGAAGAAGCCGTGCAAAAACGCCCATATCAACTCCATACGGTACTCGTGCGGGCGAAATCCCGCGTTGCCCGGTGCGTCCGATTGCGCGACCCGGGCCGCCGCCTCGGCACTGCGGAGGCGGGAACCTCGCAACGGGCAACGACCCCGCCCCCGCACCGTCACGTAACTCGTTCGAGGGCACGCCGGGAGGTTTGCGAGACTGGGGCGGTGAGCAGCGCACCTCCCACGCCCCGTGTCATCGCCGTCGTCGGCCCCACCGCGGCCGGAAAGTCCGATCTGGGGGTCTTCCTGGCCCAGCGGCTCGGCGGGGAGGTCGTCAACGCCGACTCCATGCAGCTCTACCGTGGGATGGACATCGGCACCGCGAAGCTGACGCCCGAGGAACGCCAGGGCGTCCCGCACCACCTGCTGGACGTGTGGGACGTGACCGTGACGGCCTCCGTCGCCGAGTACCAGCGGCTGGCCCGCGAGCGGATCGACGCCCTGCTGGCCGCGGGACGCTGGCCGATCCTCGTGGGCGGCTCCGGGCTCTACGTCCGCGGGGCCGTCGACAACCTGGAGTTCCCCGGCACCGACCCGGAGGTCCGGGCCCGGCTGGAGGACGAGCTGACCCTGCGCGGTTCCGGAGCGCTGCACGCCCGGCTGGCCGCCGCCGACCCCGAGGCCGCGCGGGCCATCCTGCCGAGCAACGGCCGCCGCATCGTCCGCGCCCTGGAGGTGATCGAGATCACCGGCCGGCCGTTCACCGCCAACCTCCCCGGCCACGACTCCGTCTACGACACCGTCCAGATCGGCGTCGACGTCTCCCGGCCCGAACTGGACGACCGCATCGCCCGGCGCGTCGACCGGATGTGGGAGGCGGGCCTGGTGGAGGAAGTGCGCGCACTGGAGGCGCGCGGACTGCGCGAGGGGCGTACGGCGTCGCGTGCGCTGGGCTACCAGCAGGTGCTCGCGGCGCTCGCCGGCGAGTGCACCCTGGAGGAGGCACGGGACGAGACCGTGCGCGCCACCAAACGCTTCGCGCGCCGTCAGGATTCATGGTTCAGGCGCGATCCACGGGTGCACTGGCTGAGTGGGGCCGCGGCCGATCTCGCGGAACTTCCGGCGCGTGCTCTGTCGTTGGTCGAACGACCGGTTACAGCCTGATCACGTGATGGCATCGGGACGCTCCGGCCGTCATCGCGGCCTCCGGCGCCGTGCCATCATCGAGCTTCGATCGACCAAGTGGAGTCCAAGTTGGGAGGGCGCGTGGCGATGGAGGCCGGCCCTCGCGACACCGCACCGAGCACCGAGCACGTCACCGCCGACCGCGGTGAACCGGAGCCGGACGGTGCCCGGCTGAGCCCCGACGGTCCGGACGGACCCGAGTCGGAGGAGATGTACGCGGGCGGCGGCGAGGTCGACGAGGTCGAGCTGCGTCCGCAGCGGCGACTGCGCATCTGGCAGCTCGCCCCCATCGTGGGCCTGGCCGCGGTCGGCTCGCTCATGTTCGCCTTCCCGCTCGCCTTCGACTTCGGCGACAGCGGCGCCGTGATCGCGATGCTGGGCCTGCTGATCTGCTCGTGCGCGGCCGGCTGGGGCATGATGGCCGCCCGCCGCGTCGGCTACACCTGGCCGGGCCTGCCCCAGCGGGGCGCCGGCCGCCGCCCCGACTGGCGGGTGATCCTCACCTACGTGATCGTGGTCGCGGCCGTGGTGAGCCTCGCCGTGTGGAGAGTGGCCCGGCTGCGCGGCTGAGCCCCGCGCGGCGCCGGCGCCCTGCCGTGACCGGCCCGTCGTACCCACCCCGTACGATCGAGGAATGAGCACGCGCGCGCGGATCGCCTTCCTCAAGGGCCACGGCACCGAGAACGACTTCGTGATCGTCCCGGACCCGGACAACGCCATCGACCTGTCCCCGGCCGCCGTCGCCGCCCTGTGCGACCGCCGCGCGGGCATCGGCGGCGACGGCCTGCTGCACGTGGTCCGCTCCGCCGCGCACCCCGAGGCCCGGGACATGGCGGCCGACGCCGAGTGGTTCATGGACTACCGCAACGCCGACGGCTCGATCGCGGAGATGTGCGGCAACGGCGTACGCGTCTTCGCCCGCTACCTCCAGCACGCGGGCCACGTCACGGAGGGCGACCTCGCCGTCGCCACCCGCGGAGGCGTGAAGACCGTGCACATCGCCAAGACCGCATCCGGCGGCGGCTCCGCCGAGGGCGACATCACCGTCGGCATGGGCCGGGCCCGGCTCCCCGAGGGCGAGGTCACGGTCAGCGTCGGCGAGCGCAGCTGGCCCGCGCGGAACGTGAACATGGGCAACCCGCACGCGGTGGCGTTCGTCGAGGATCTCGCCCACGCCGGTGACCTGTACTCCCGCCGCCGTTCCGGCCGGCCGCCGCCTACCCGGACGGGGTGAACGTCGAGTTCGTGGTCGACCGCGGCCCGCGGCACGTCGCGATGCGGGTGCACGAGCGCGGCTCCGGGGAGACCCGCTCGTGCGGCACGGGCGCGTGCGCCGTCGCCGTCGCCACCGCCCGCAGGGACGGCGCCGACCCGGCCGTCACCGGGACCCCGGTGACGTACACCGTCGACGTGCCCGGCGGCACCCTCGTGATCACCGAGCGGCCCGACGGGGAGATCGAGATGACCGGTCCCGCGGTGATCGTCGCCGAGGGCGTGATCGAACCCGAGTGGCTGGCCCGGGCCGTCGGCTCCGCGTGACCTGCGAGCGACCGTTCGACCCGCCGCGAGGACCTCGCGGCCTCCGCCGCGTCCCCTCCGCGCCTTCTCACCGGCTTCCGGACGTGGACACGGCGTCCGGAAACGTAAACCTCCGCTCCTTCGCTCGAATGGGTGATCCGTTTCACGCTCGGCGAGAGGCGGTCAGCCGCACGTGATGGGCTCGATAGCATCAAGCACCGGCCCGGACGGGGGACCGACGCCGTCCCTGAGCCGTGTCCGCCCTGGGGCGCCCCGTCCGCCGGTCCACGCAGCCGGAGGTGCCCATGAACGCGGAGGCGACGAATCCTGCCAGCCCGGTCCCGGTGACGCCCGGGCCACCGCCGGCGCCGTGCCGCCGCCCGCGGCCCGCAGAAGGGCCCGCCCCGGCTCGACCTGCGCCGCCTCGGCCGCGCCGCGCTCCTCGGCCCCGCCGCCCGCGACCGGCTGCCCGACGCCATCGGCCATGTCGTCGAGGCCCACCGCGCCCACCACCCCGCCGCCGACCTCGAACCCCTGCGCCGCGCCTATCTGCTGGCCGAGTCCTCGCACCGCGGCCAGATGCGCAAGAGCGGCGAGCCGTACATCACCCACCCCTCGCGGTCACCCTGATCCTCGCCGAACTCGGCGCCGAGACCACGACCCTGACCGCCTCGCTCCTCCACGACACCGTCGAGGACACGGACGTGACGCTGGACCAGGTCCGCGACCAGTTCGGCGACGAGGTCTGCTATCTCGTCGACGGCGTCACCAAACTCGAGAAGGTCGACTACGGCGCCGCCGCCGAACCCGAGACCTTCCGCAAGATGCTCGTCGCCACCGGCAACGACGTCCGCGTGATGTCGATCAAACTCGCCGACCGGCTGCACAACATGCGCACCCTCGGCGTCATGCGCCGCGAGAAACAGGAGCGCATCGCCAAGGTCACCCGGGACGTCCTCATCCCGCTCGCCGAACGACTCGGCGTGCAGGCGCTGAAGACGGAGATGGAGGACCTCGTCTTCGCGATCCTGCACCCCGAGGAGTACGAGCACACCCGGGAACTGATCGCCGAGAACGCCGCCCGCGCCGCCGACCCGCTCGCCGAGACCGCCGACGCCATGCGCAGGGTGCTGCGCGAGGCCGGCATCCCGGCGGACGTCCTCATCCGCCCCGCCACTTCGTCTCGGTGCACCGGGTCGCCCGCAAACGCGGCCGGCTCCGCGGCGCCGACTTCGGCCGGCTGCTCGTGCTGGTCAACGAGGACGCCGACTGCTACGCCGTCCTGGGCGAACTGCACACGTGCATGACGCCGGTCGTCTCGGAGTTCAAGGACTTCATCGCCGTACCCAAGTTCAACCTCTACCAGTCGCTGCACACGGCCGTCGCCCGCGAGGACGACGGCCAGGTCGTCGAGGTGCTCATCCGCACCCACCAGATGCACAAGGTCGCCGAGGCCGGCGTCGTGGCCCTCGGCAACCCCTACGCGCCGTCCACGGAGGAGCAGGCGGCGGGTGAGGGGGAGCGCGCCGACCCCACGCGCCCCGGCTGGCTCTCCCGTCTCCTCGACTGGCAGCAGGCGGCACCCGACCCCGACACCTTCTGGTCCACCCTGCGCGAGGACCTCGCCCAGGACCGTGAGATCACCGTCTTCCGGCCCGACGGCGGCACGCTGAGCCTGCCCGAGGGCGCGACCTGCGTGGACGCCGCCTACGCGCAGTACGGCGACGACGCCCACGCCTGCATCGGGGCGCGGGTCAACGGCCGGCTGGCGACGCTGAGCACGGTGCTGCGCGACGGCGACGGCGTGCAGCTCCTCATGGGGCAGGACCCGGCCTCCGAACCGTCCCGGGAGTGGCTGGAGCACGCCCACACGCCCGCCGCCCGGATCGCCATCCAGCGGTGGCTCGCCGCCCACCCCGGGACGGGGACCGGACGGGCGGCGCGGGCGGTTCGCCCCTGCGCGCGGGGGACGCCCCGGCGGGCGGTGCGTCCGGCGAGGGCGCGTTCGGGGGGATGCGTTCGGCGGGGGCGTGTCCGGTCGTGCGGGGAGCCCGTCTGCCGGGGACGCGCACGGGAACGGCACGTACGGGAAGGGCACGAGCGGGAACGCCACGAGCGGGAACGCCACGAACGAGCACGGCACGAACAGGAACGGCACGAACGGGAACGGCAGGCAGCGCACCCGTGCGCACGAGAAGCGCGCCGGCGGGAGCGGAGCGCATGAGAGCAGCGCGCACCCGCAGGGCGCACCCGACGGCGCCACGGCCACGGCGTGCGCCCCGTCCGCGCCACCCGCGCCCGCCGCCGCCCCTCCCTCGCCCGGCGCGCCCGCCCGACGTCCTGGTGGACGGGGCCGACGCGGCGGTACGGCTGGCCGGCTGCTGCACCCCCGTGCCGCCCGACGGGATCACCGGCTTCGCCGTGCGCGGGGGAGTGGTCACCGTGCACCGCGTGGAGTGCGCCGTGGTGACGCGGATGAAGAGCGGGGGGCGCCCGGAGGTCGGCGTGCGCTGGGGGAGGCCACCGAGTGCCGGGTCACGCTGCTCGCCGAATCGTTCGTCCGCCCGCATCTCCTCGCCGACCTCACGGAAGCGATGGCGCAGGAGGGCGCCGAGATCGTCTCGGCGACCGTCGAGCCCCCGGACCGGCAGCGCGTCCGGCACACGTACACCGTCCAGCTCCCGGACGCCGCCCACCTGCCCGCCCTCATGCGCGCCATGCGCAACGTGGCCGGCGTCTACGACGTGAACCGGGCACAGCCGCAGCCGTAGCCCCGCCGACCCGAACCGCGCCCCCCTCCTGCCCGACGCCCGTAACCCCTCCGACCCGACGCGGTACCACCCCGGACCTCAGCCTCGTACCGTCCCGCACCTCAGCCGCGTACCGTCCCGGACCCGGTCTCGTACCGCCCCGGACCTCGGCCCGTACCGCCCCGGTACGCACCCGGCCTACCCGTTCGGGTGCGCCCGGAGCGCGTCGCCGCCGACACCCACCCGCGCGCTGGTAGCCGTGGGGCATGCTGCACACCCCCCACAGCACGGCCGACACCGCTGCGGCCGAGGTCCCCCGCACCGCATCCGCTCCCGTCCCCGCCACATCCGCCCCGCCCCCGTGCCGGCCGCAGCCTCCGCGCCGGCCGCCCGGTCCGGCGTCCGCGCGCGGGCCCGGCGCCGGCTGCGTGCCGCGGCGCTGCTCGCCTCCGCCGTCTCCGTCTGCCTGGTCGCGGCCGGCGCCCCGCCGGCCCCGCTCGGCGTCGGCGACCGCCTCTTCCCGCACCTGGGCAACCCCGGATACGACGTCGCGGCCTACGACCTGTCCTTCACCTACTCCGGCGACAACAGCGCGCCGCTGAAGGCGGTCACCACCATCGACGCCCGTGCCACGGCCGACCTGGACCGGATCAACCTCGACTTCGCGCACGGCGACGTCGAGTCCGTCGAGGTCGACGGCGACCCCGCCGCCTTCGCCGGTGCGGGCGAGGACCTGGTGATCACGCCCGAGGACGCGCTCGACGAGGGCGACTGGGTGCGGATCACCGTCCGGCACACCAGCGACCCGGTGTCCCCGAAGGACCGCAAGGGCGGCTGGGTGCGCACCACCGACGGTCTCGCCATGGCCAACCAGGCCGATGTCGCCCACCTGGTGTTCCCGTGCAACGACCATCCGTCCGACAAGGCGCTGTTCACCATCCGGGTCACCGCCCCCGACGGCACCACGGCGGTCGCCAACGGCCTGCCCGCCGGCGTCGACCGGGCCGACGGCAGGACCACCTGGACGTACCGCACCCAGCACCCCATGGCCACCGAACTCGCCCAGGTCTCCATCGGGCGCTCCACCGTGCTGCGCCGGACCGGCCCGGGCGGACTGCCCCTGCGGGACGTCGTCCCGACGCGGTACCGGGAGGCGCTGGAACCGTGGCTGGAGAAGACGCCGGAGCAGATCGCCTGGATGGAGCGGAAGGTCGGCGCGTACCCCTTCGAGACGTACGGCGTGCTCGTGGCCGACGCCTCCACCGGCTTCGAGCTCGAGACCCAGACGCTCTCCCTCTTCGAGAGGGAGCTGTTCACCGAGCCCGTCTACCCCGGTGGTACGTCGAGTCGATCATGGTGCACGAGCTGGCGCACCAGTGGTTCGGCAACAGCGTCAGCCCGGGCACCTGGTCCGACCTGTGGCTCAACGAGGGGCACGCCACCTGGTACGAGGCCCTGTACGCCGAGGAGACCGCCGGCAAGCCCTGGCGGCGCGGATGAAGGCCGCCTACGGCGCCTCCGACCGCTGGCGCGCGGCCGGCGGACCACCGGCGGCGCCCAAGCCCCCGGCCTCCGGCAGCAAGACCGGGATCTTCCGCTCCAACGTCTACGACGGCGCCGCGCTGGTGCTGTACGCGCTGCGCCAGGAGATCGGCGGCCCGGCCTTCGAGCGCCTCGAACGGTCCTGGGTGACCCGCCACCGGGACGGGACGGCGACGACCGACGACTTCGTCCGCCTCGCCTCCGAGACCGCCGGCCGGGACCTGAGCGGCTTCTTCCAGGACTGGCTGTACGGCGAGAAGACCCCGCCGATGCCGGGCCACCCCGACTGGAAGCCGGAGCCCGCGCCCGCGGCGCCCGGGAAACAGGCTGGTGAATAAGGCGGTGACGAGACGCCCCGTGCCGTGCGACCATCGTGGGGTCGGCGCGGCACGGAGCGCGGGGTGACGGGAATCTCCCGGGACACTCGCGCGTTGTGAACAGTGACGGACCAGCTCCGAACCGGCTCCGGGCCTCCCGGAGGACGGCACCCGGTCCCGCTCCGTCTCCGACACCGGTTTCCCAGCTACGTAAGGATCCAATGACCTCCTCTTCTTCCCTTCCCAGGACACCAAGCGCCTCGCGCACACCTATCCGAGGGTCTTCGGGCCGATGCCCTGATGGAAGAGGACGTCGCCTGGAGCCACGAGATCGACGGAGAGTGGGACGGCGACCAGCTCGACCGCTCCGAGCGCGCGGCCCTGCGCCGCGTGGCGGGCCTCTCCACCGAGCTCGAGGACGTCACCGAGGTCGAGTACCGCCAGCTCCGTCTGGAGCGGGTCGTCCTCGTCGGCGTCTGGACCACGGGCACCGCGCGGGACGCGGAGAACTCCCTCGCCGAGCTGGCCGCCCTCGCGGAGACGGCGGGCGCACTGGTGCTCGACGGCGTGATCCAGCGCCGCGACAAGCCCGACGCCGCCACCTACATCGGCTCCGGCAAGGCCGAGGAACTGCGCGACATCGTGTACGAAACGGGCGCGGACACCGTCATCTGCGACGGTGAGCTGAGCCCCGGCCAGCTGATCCAGCTGGAGGACGTCGTCAAGGTCAAGGTCATCGACCGGACCGCCCTGATCCTGGACATCTTCGCCCAGCACGCCAAGTCCCGAGAGGGCAAGGCGCAGGTCGCCCTCGCGCAGATGCAGTACATGCTGCCGCGCCTGCGCGGCTGGGGTCAGTCGCTGTCCCGGCAGATGGGTGGTGGTCGCGGCGGCCTGGCCACCCGTGGCCCCGGTGAGACCAAGATCGAGACGGACCGGCGCCGGATCCGCGAGAAGATGGCGAAGATGCGCCGGGAGATCGCGGAGATGAAGACCGGCCGCGAGATCAAGCGCCAGGAGCGCCGGCGCAACAAGGTGCCGTCCGTCGCCATCGCGGGCTACACCAACGCCGGCAAGTCGTCCCTGCTCAACCGCCTCACCGGCGCGGGCGTCCTGGTCGAGAACGCCCTGTTCGCGACCCTGGACCCGACCGTGCGCCGGGCCGAGACCCCGAGCGGGCGGCTGTACACCCTGGCCGACACCGTCGGTTTCGTCCGGCACCTGCCGCACCACCTGGTCGAGGCGTTCCGCTCCACGATGGAGGAGGTCGGCGACTCCGACCTGATCCTGCACGTGGTCGACGGTTCGCATCCGAACCCGGAGGAGCAGCTGGCCGCCGTGCGCGAGGTGATCACGGACGTCGGCGCCACCGACGTACCCGAGATCGTCGTGATCAACAAGGCCGACCTGGCCGATCCGCTGGTGCTCCAGCGGCTGCTGCGGGTCGAGAAGCGCTCCATCGCCGTCTCCGCCCGTACCGGCGAGGGCATCGAGGAACTGCTCGGCCTGATCGACAGCGAGCTGCCCCGGCCGGCGGTCGAGGTGGAGGCGCTCGTGCCGTACACCCACGGCAAGCTGGTCGCCCGTGCCCACGACGAGGGCGAGGTGATCTCCGAGGAGCACACCGCGGAGGGCACCCTGCTCAAGGTGCGGGTGCACGAGGAGCTGGCGGCCGAGCTGACGCCGTACGCTCCGGCGCCGCTCGCGTGACGACGCGGCCGGACGCGACCGTGTGGTCGTAGCCGCGGGTGCGGTCGGACGCGTCCGTGCGGCATGTGTCTGTGCGGCACGTGTCTGTGCGGTACGCGTCCGTGTGGCCGTAGCGGCCGGCGCCCCGGCTGCTCCGGCGGTTGAACGCAAAGGGCCCGCCCCCTTCCACAGGGGGCGGGCCCTCAGCACGTACGCGTCACTCCACGCGAGCGCGGGTCACGGCGTGTCACTGACCGCCGTACGTCTTGCTCATGTTCTGGTACAGCGCCTCGGCGTCCGGGCCCAGCTGCGGGCCGGCCAGCCAGGTGTGGTCGAGCGGGCCGATCGAGGTGTTCGACACCAGCTTCGTCTCGCCGTCCACCACCCGGAACCAGCCGCCACCCGAGGAACCGCCGGTCATGGTGCAGCCGATGCGGTACATCGTCGGCAGCGACGGGCTGAGCGAGAAACGGCCGGGCCGGTCGATGCACTTGAACATCTTCAGGCCGTTGTACGGCGGCGCCGCCGGGTAGCCCCACGCGCCCATGCTGCCGACCTCGGTGGCCGACGGGGCGGAGAAGTCCACCTCGAGTGCGTTGCCGACGGTCTCCTCGAGCGACTTGGTGCCCTGCTCCGGCTTGACGTGCAGGACGGCGTAGTCGTGCGCGGCCCCGTCGCCGCCGCTCTCCGAACCGCCCTGGATCCACTGGTTCGAGGTCGAGGCCCAGTCCGCCCACCAGGTGCCGTACGGCGCGATCTCCGTCGTGGTCGCGCCGGCCAGCTCGCTCTCGGACTTGCCGAGATCGTTGTACGACGGCACGAACGCGATGTTGCGGTACCAGCCGCCGCTGCCGCCGGCGTGCACGCAGTGGCCGGCCGTCCACACCAGGTTGGACTTGCCCGGGTGGTTCACGTCCTTGATGACCGTGCCCGAGCAGACCATCGAGCCCTCGGGGAGTCGAAGAAGACCTTGCCGACCGGGGCGGCGTTCTGGTGGTACGGGGTCTTCTCCGCCGTGGCCTCCACCGGGGCCGGCTCCGGGTCACTGACGCCCTGGTCGGCGGCAGCGTCCTGGGTCGAGATGGTCTTGTCCGCCTCCTCGGCGGACTTCATCCGGTCCGGCTTCCACAGGCCCTCGATCTTCGGGTTGACGAAGTCCTTGGCCTCGCTGAGCCACTTGTCCTTGTCCCAGTCCTTCCAGCCGCCCTTCTTCCACTCGTCGACGTCGATCCCGTGTTCCTTGAGCCGGTCGGCGAGGTCGGCCGGGAGCCGGCCCTCACCGCCGCCCTCGCCGCCCGCGCCCGTGCCGTCGTCGGTGGCCCGGGAGGCGGTGGCGCCGGGCTTGCCCCGGCCTCGTCGTCGGCGGAACCGCCACAGGCGGTCGCCGTGAGCGCCACGGCCGTGACCAGGCCTGCGGCGGCGAACAGTTTGCGTGTGGAACGCACGATGCGTTGACCCCCGTTGGTTGGTGAACTGTGGTGGTACGTCGTTGCTTCGTCCGGAGCCGGGGACGACGGCGGTGGGATGGTGAACGTTCCCCGGTATCCCGTCGGGCGAGACCCGGGAGGCATCCCACCGCCGCCCCTGCTCAGGGCCGCTCACTGACCGGCGAACTTGCCGCTCACCGCGTCGAACACGCCCTTGGCCTCCTCGCCCAGCCGCGGACCGGCCAGCCAGCCCGCCGTCACCGGGCCGATGGAGGTGTTGGAGACGAGCTTCGGCTCCCCGCCGGCACCCTCGGTGATCCAGCCGCCGCCGGAGGAACCGCCCGTCATGGTGCAGCCGATCCGGTACATCGTCGGGTCCGACGCCCTGAGGGACAGCCGGCCCGGCTTGTCCTCGCACCGGTACAGCTTCTGCCCGTCGTACGGCGGAGCGGCCGGGTAGCCGATCGCCGTGAGGCTGTCGATCTGCGGCACGGCCGGGGCGCCGAAGTCGACCTCGACCGCCGAACCGACGGTCTCCTCCAGCGACTTGCCGCCGGTGCCCTCCTCGGGCGTCACGTGGATGACGGCGAAGTCGTAGGCGGCACCGTCGCCGCCCGTCGAGCCGCCCTGCTCGATCCACTGGTCCGAGGTCTGCGCCCAGTCGCCCCACCAGACACCGTAGGGAGCGATCTCCTCCTTGGTGGCGTTCTGGAGTTCCTCCGTCGACATGCCCGCGTCGTTGTACGACGGGACGAAGGCGATGTTGCGGTACCAGCCGCCCTCCTTGCCGGCGTGCACACAGTGGCCCGCCGTCCACACCAGGTTGGACTTGCCGGGGTTGGCCGGGTCCTTCACGACCGTCGCCGAGCAGACCATCGATCCCTTGGGGGAGTCGAAGAGCAGCTTGCCGGCGGTGGCGGCGTTGTCGTGGTACTTGGGCGGCACGGCCTGCGCCTGGACCGGCTTCGGCTCCGGGTCGGTGACGCCCTGGTCACCGGAGATGTCGCCCTCGTCGACCTCCTGGTCGGGCTCCTCGGCGTCCCGCATCCGGTCCGGGTCCCACAGGCCCTCGATGATCGGGTTGACGTAGTCCTGCGCCTCGCGCAGCCAGTCCTCCCGGTCCCAGTTCTTCCAGGCGCCGTCCCGCCACTTGTCGACGTCGATCCCGTGTTCCTTGAGCTTGTCCCTGAGGTGGTCCGGGATCCTGATCTCGCCCTTGCCGTCACCGGCGGCCGTCGCCGACGCCGCGGGGTCCCCGCCGGCCTCGGCGTCGCCCGACTCACAGGCGGTCGCGGTGAGCACGAGCGCGGAGACGAGGGCGACGGCGGCGGGCACGGGGAGGTACGGCGTCCGCCCCTCGCCGGCGAGCGTTGAACGACGGCCGTATGGATCGCATGGTGGTACTCCCCCTGCTGTGAACGTACTGGCGCCGGCACCGCACGACCCGGCCGGCTCGGCTGAGCCGCCCACCGCACGGTGCCCTGGAACGGCACCACACACTATGCGGTCCCTGTGGGGGAGTTCAGACGGAACGGCAACGGTTCGGCTACAAGCGGCCTGACCTGCGGAACGACGCAACGGCGCTCAACGGGACCTCCCCACGTCCCGTCGCAGAACCCGCCGCCGGGCAACGACCAACTGCACCACGACCGGGTTCCCGGCGTCGGGGGCGCGCAGCAGCTCGACGGTCTCGACGGTGAAGCCGTGCCCGGTGAGCAGGTCCTCCCACAGCCGCGGCGTGAGAACCCATACCACGGTGGGGATGGGCTCGACGTCCCGCAGCCGGACGAAATCCCGGCGCGATTCCAGGGAGTCGGACGGTCTACGCCCTTCCGCATCGGTGTGCAGCGCGGAGAAGGCGAGAGGGGCGCCGTCCACCAGCCCTTCGCGCAGCGCGGGGAGGAGGTGGAGCGGGTCGACGCAGCCGAACGTCCGCAAGCCGTACGCCGCGTCGTAGGGCCGGGCGTGACGCAGGTGGTCCGCGACGTCCGCGCAGTGGAAGCGGACACCGGGCTCGGAACCGTGCGCGCTGACGGCGCGCTGGTGCTGGGTGGGGGAGAGATCGACACCGTCCACCAGGGCGCCGTGCGCGCGGGCCAGGTGGACGGCGTGGTGACCGGGGCCCGAACCGACGTCGAGCACGCGCTTCCCGCGGAGGGGCCCGAGGACCTCCGCGCCCGGCCCGACGCCGGGCCAGAAGCCCCAGTCGATGCGGTCGGGCACGGGAGGCACGTAGCCGCGTTCCAGTTGTCGTCGGCCGTAGACGGTCCAGGTCGGATCGGACTCCAGGTTCATGGGGTCGGTTCCCTCCATCGGCGCTGCTGGTGCGGGATCGGTGGTCGGCGGTCCCGGGGCGGGCTCGGGGTCAGCGGTCCTGGGAGAGGTGGAGGAGGGCGGCGAAGGTGCCGCCGGCGTGGACGAGGTCGTCGTAGCGGCCCTGTTCCGTGATGCGGCCCGCTTCCATGACCACGATGTGGTCGGCGATCCTGGTGTTCTCCAGGCGGTGGGTGACGATGACGGTGATGCGTTCCGCGGCGACGGCCTTGATCCTCGCGAAGATGCCGTGCTCGCCCGGGGGTCCATCTGCGAGGTCGGCTCGTCCAGGATCAGCAGCGGCGGCCGCCGGTACAGCGCGCGTGCGCAGGCGAGGCGCTGCCACTGGCCGCCGGAGAGTTCCGCACCGCCCCACAGCTCTCTGGCGAGGAGCGTGTCGAGCTGTTGCGGCAGCTTCTCGACCGCCTCGCGCATGCCGACGGCGTCGACCGCCTCCCACACGGGCCCGTCGTCCCAGGTCCGGGGCTGTCCGAGCGTGATGTTCTCGCGCGCCCGCAGCGGCCAGCAGGCGAAGTTCTGCGGGACGAGCGCCGTGCGCTCCCAGACGGCGTCGGGGTCGGCGCGGGCCAGGTCGACGCCGTCCCACAGGACCCGGCCCTTGTCGGCGAGGAGGATGCCGGTGATGAGCTTGGTCAGGGTGGACTTGCCGGAGCCGTTCTCGCCGACCACGGCCAGGATCTCACCGCGCCGCAGCGTCAGGGACACGCCGTCGACGGCCGGTTCCTCCTTGCCGGGATAGCGGTAGACGACTTCGTCGAGGCGGATCTCGTCCACCTGCTCGGGCACGGTCAGCTCCCCGCGCCGGGGAGCGCGCGCGGCGGCCAGGTCCAGGAACGAGCGCATGTCCGCCAGGTAGAGAGACGTGTGGAACATCGCCGCCCCGTGGAGCACGAACTGGGTGAGCGCCGCCAGCGTGGTCTGCACGGCGACGACCGCGGTGGCGGCCACCGGGAGGGCGACGCGGCCGCCGGCGGCCAGCCAGGCCAGCGCGCCCCAGGTGGCGAGCAGGAACACGCCGCCCAGCGCGCTCGTCGCCAGCACGATGCGCAGGGCCCTGGGCGCGGCGGCGAGCGTGCGCTGGTCGATGCGGTCGGAGAGCGCCCGGTACCAGTGGATCAGGTAGCCGGTCATCCCGTTGGCCCGGACCTCGTCACCGTGACGGGAGTACGTGGCCCACCACCGCATCATCGAGCGGACGTTGCGGTCGGCGACGTTCAGGTAGTGCGTCTCGTAGTCGACGCGTGCGGACAGCACGGCGCCGGCGCCCGCCGGGATCACGGCCAGCAGGAGCAGCGGCAGCAGCATCCAGTGGAGGGCGGTGAGCACCCCGCTCGCCGCGATCATGCGGATCACGGCGGCCATGAATCGCTGGCTGTCCTGCACCATCAGTCTGGTACGGGTCACCCCACCTCGGCCGCCTCCTGGCGGTCGGCGAAGCCGTCCTCGCCGTACGCGGACGCCTCCACCCGGCACACGGCGCCCACGAGCGCGATGTCCGCCTCCGTCATCAGCCGGGGCGTGATGCGCCCGTCGGCGTAGGAGGACAGGGCGCCGCTCACCCGGCCGAGGGCCGCGGCGGCCGTGACGACGATCAGGGCGGGCAGCGCACCGCGCAGGCGTTCGGACACGGTGCCGGATCCGAGGAGGTGTGTCATGGCCTCGGCGGTGAACGCGAGGACCGTGGCGGCGGTGGCGCCGGTGAGGAGCTGGCACACCAGGAGGAGGACGACACCGGGCCTGTCGACGGCCCAGGCCATGCGGGCGGTCTGGCCGAGGACGCCGGGCAGACGGCGGCACATGGCGCCGAAACCGGCCTCCGCCAGGGGTTCTTCCCGTGGGCACCCGTGTACGTGATGGTGGCCGGCGGCGGTGGGGGAGGTGCCGTCCGCTCCGTGGTCGAGGCGTCGGTCGCGTCCACCTGCATCCCTCCTCGGGTCGGGGCCGCACCTGGATGACACGGCGATGACCAACTCAACGACGGAGCACGGGATTCGAACGCGCTCGATTCCGGACGGCCTCGAGTCCTTGAGGGGCAAGGGGTCCGAGCCACGGGCCCCGTCCTGAAGCCGCGCCCGGGCAAGGCCGGGTGGCCGAAACGCCGGTGCGCGAGACGTAGGGGCGGGTGGGGTTTCGGTGAACGGCGAGCGGCCGGTGCTCGGCGGCGAACGGTGAGCGGCCGGTGCCCGGCGGCGAGCGGTCTGCGGTCAGTGGTGAGCGGCCGGTGGTCAGTGGTCAGTGGCGAGCAAACGGCCGGGCGGCCGGCCGTTTGCCGCCGGGCGCGCCGGGCCCGTGCCACGGCCGATCTCGACGTGACCCGTAACCGGCCGCGGGGACCGGGGTTGTAGCGGTGGGGTGATCGGTGTCCGAGGCGGAGGGATGGGGGAGGCGGCATGGCGGGTACGGCGGTGAGGGCCCTGGGTACGGCGGTGAGGGCCGTGGGTACGGCGGTGACTGCGGCCATGGGTTCGGCGGGCGTCGAGCGCGAGGGCGTCGCGCCGGGCCGGCCGGAACCGCCGTCTAGGACGCAGCGACCGTATATGACGAAGCGTCAGGCGATGCGCGAGCCGTCGGCGCGCGCCTACGGGCGCTCCCTGCCGGTCGTGCCCGTCCGGGCCCGGGGGCTCACCGTCGAGGGCGCGGACGGCCGACGCTACCTCGATTGCCTCTCCGGCGCCGGGATGCTCGCTCTGGGACATCACCATCCCGTCGTACTCGAGGCGGTCCGCAAGGTCCTCGACTCCGGCGCTCCCCTGCAGCCCCTCGGCCTCGCGACGCCCGTGGAGGACGCCTTCGTCGCCGAACTGGAGCGCTGTCTGCCGACCGGTCTCGCGGGGCACGCGCGCGTGCGGTTCTGCGGACCGTCCCGGACGGACGCCCTGGAGCTCGCGGTGCGCCTCGCCCGGGCCGCGGCGGCACGGACCCGCGCGGGCCGGGACGGAGGCGGAGGCGGCGGCGCGTCCGGCGCGGGCGACACGGCAGGGGGAACGGGCCGTACGGCTGGGAGTACGGCAGGGCGTACGGCTCGGGACGACGACGGCGAGGTGACCGTGACCGACGCCTGGTCGTGCCGTGTCCCGAGGCTCACCGTGGGCCGGGCCCTTCCCCTCGTCGTCGACGAGTCCGAGACCGGGGTCGGCCGCACCGGCGCCTTCTGGGCCGTGGAGCACAGCGGCGTCACGCCCGATGCGATGGTTCTCGCCGGGGCGATCGGCGGCGGGCTGCCGCTGGCCGTCGTCGTCCACCGCGCCGACCTCGACGCCGGGGACCCCGGAACCGACGCGACGGGGGGCGTCCGCGGCAACCAACTGGCGATGGCCGCGGGCACGGCGACCCTCGCCCACATCCGCGAGAACGGGCTGGTGGAGCACGCGTCGGTTCTCGGCTCGCGCATGCTGGCCCGGCTGCGGGAACTGCCCGAGCGGTATCCCCACGTCGGGGCCGTCCGAGGGCGGGGGTTGATGATCGGCGTCGAGCTGGCCGACCCCGAGGACGACCGCGCCGAAGGTTCACCCGGTGACGAGCCCGGCTCCCACGACCGCCGACGACGCCCGCGCGAACTGGCCGCGGCGGTACGCCGGGAGTGCCTGCGCCGCGGCCTCCTCGTGGACGTCGGCGGCCCCGAGGGGAACGTCGTACGGCTGCTTCCGCCGCTGACCGTGAGCGAGGAGCAGGCGGCGGCGGTGCTCGACCGACTCACCGACGCCGTGGGAGCCGTGACTCCAAGCGATGCCGAAGGGAGCCGCTGGTGAGGATCGCGTCCGTGTCCCAGGGACCCGGCGCCGCGCAGGTGCCATGGCCGTCGAGCGGCCCTCCCACGGAAACCGGTGGCCACCGCGCGGACGTCCCGGCCGAACTCCCGGCCACCGCCGACCCGCACAGGGCGGCCGAGGCGGCCGCCGTCGAGAACCTGCTGCGCTGCTGGGTCCGTGAGACCGGGGCGGCCGAGCCCGTCGACGGCGTCCTGCGCGTGCCGTTGCCCGCCAGCGGCACCGCTCTGCTGGTCCCCGTCGCCTACTGGTCGCCGACCGGGTGGCACCGCTTCGGCCCGCCCCGGCACGCCGACGCACCGGAGGACGCCCCGCCGGCCGACGCCGTCGGCGTCGCCGCGCTGCTCGCCCGGGAATCGGCGGACCCGGCCGGCGCCGACTCCGTCGACCTGGTCGCCCGCGTCGCCGACTCCGTGCGTCGGACGGCCGTCTTCCTCCGCGCACACCGGGACCGCAGCCGGGTTGCACACCTGCCCCGGGCCACCACCTCCCGGCTCAGCAGCCCCGGCCCACGAGCGCTCGGCCCACCAGCCGCCCCCGGCACACCAACACCCGGCAGCGGTCCCCGACCTCTTCCTCACCGCCGAACAGTCCCTTCTCTTGGGCCACCCCTGCACCCCACGCCCAAGAGCCGTGAAGGGCTGACCGACGCGGAGACGTGGCGGTACTCGCCGGAGCTGCGCGGCGCGTTCCGCCTGCACTGGCTGGCGGTCGCCCCGTCCGTCCTCGCCGCCGACTCCGCCTGGACCGAGCGCGGCCGGCCCGTCCCCGCTCCCCGGCTCACCGCGCGCCTCGCCCGGGACGTGCCGCCGCTGCCCGACGGGTACGCCGTGCTCCCCGTGCACCCCTGGCAGCTCCGCGAACTGCGCGACCGCCCCGATGCCGCCGCCCTCCTCGACGCCGGTCTGCTCCGCGACCTCGGCGCCGTGGGGGAGCCCTGGCACCCCACGTCCTCCGTCCGCACCGTCCACCGGACCGGCGCCCCGGCGATGCTCAAGCTCTCGCTGGGCCTGCACATCACCAACTCCCGCCGGGAGAACCTCCGCAAGGAACTGCACCGGGGAGTCGAGGTCCACCGTCTGCTGCGCGGCGGGCTGTCCCGGCAGTGGCGCGCCGCGCACCCGGCGTTCGACATCGTCCGCGATCCCGCCTGGCTCGCCGTGGACACCCCGGACGGCACGCCCGTACGCGGACTCGACGTCGTCGTCCGGCACAACCCCTTCGGGCCGACCGACGACGTCTCCTGCGTCGCCGCCCTGGTCGCGCCCCGCCCCGGCACGCGGTACGGGTGCCAGGAGCCGCCGCCCGCCGGCTCCTCCCGGCTCGCGGAGCTGGTCACGCGTCTCGCCGGCCGCAGCGGGCGCCCGGTGAGCGCGGTGGCCGCCGAGTGGTTCCTGCGCTATCTGGAGCAGGTGGTGCGGCCGGTGCTGTGGCTCGACGGAACGGCCGGGATCGCCCTGGAGGCACACCAGCAGAACACGCTGGTCCTCCTCGACACCGACGGCTGGCCCGCCGGCGGGCGCTACCGCGACAACCAGGGCTACTACTTCCGCGCGTCACGGCGCCCGGAGCTGGACGCGCGGCTGCCGGGCATCGGAGAGGCCAGCGACACCTTCGTCGCTGACGAGGTCACCGACGAGCGTTTCGCGTACTACCTCGGCATCAACAACGTGTTCGGGCTCATCGGCGCCTTCGGCTCCCAGCGCCTCGCCGACGAGCGGTTGCTGCTGGCGGCCTTCCGCCGGTTCCTCCGCACCGCCGCCGGCCCGGACAGCCCGTACGGCTCGCTGCCCGCCAGGCTCCTGGAATCACCCGTGCTGCGCTGCAAGGCCAACCTGCTGACCCGCCTGCACGGCCTCGACGAGCTCGTGGGTCCCGTCGACACCCAGTCCGTCTACGTCACGATCGCCAACCCGTTGCAGTGCTGATCCCCGGGCCCCTGACCCCGGCCCCTGACCGCGCGTCCCGACCGCCGGCTCCGGGCCGCCGGCTCCGTGACCGCCGGACCTCTTGACCGCCGACCCTGACCGTCAGCACCGACTCCCGACCACCGACCACCGACCACCGATCACCGAGTTCCGACTCCCGATCACCATCCGCCGACCACCGACCACCGACCACCGATCACCATCCGCCGACCTGCACCGCAGACCGTCCCGTCTGCCGAACCGCTGAGAGGAGCGCCGCCGTGCCACCCACCGACGCGAGCGCCGAAGCCGGTACCGAACCGAGTGCCGGAGTGGGCAGCGACGGCGAGGACACCGTGGATCTCCGGCTCCCCGAGGGCTTCGCCACCCTCATGGCGCCGGACGATCAGGGCCCTGTTCCTGACCCGGGCCCGGGCCCCGGCGTCGCCACGCCCGGCCCAGCGCACACGCCGCCCTGGCTCGGCGACGACCTCCTCGATCGCGTCGCGGACTGGGGCCCCGCATCACGAACGCGGGAGTCTTCCACCTGGTTCCCGTCCGTCTCGAACGGGACCTGCCCCTCGTGGCCCGCTGGATGAACGACCCCGCCGTCGCCGCGTTCTGGGAGCTGGCCGGGCCGCCGAGCGTCACCGAGGACCATCTGAGGGCCCAGCTGAGCGGCGACGGCCGGAGCGTCCCGTGCGTCGGCGTCCTGGACGGCACGCCGATGAGCTACTGGGAGATCTACCGCGCCGACCTCGATCCGCTGGCCCGCCACTGCCCGTCCGGCCGCACGACACCGGCATCCACCTGCTCATCGGCGACGCCGCCGACCGCGGGCGCGGCCTCGGCACCACCCTGATCCGGACCGTGGCCGACCTGGTGCTGGCCAGACGGCCTCGCTGCGCGCGCGTGCTCGCGGAGCCGGACGTCCGCAACGTCCCCTCCGTCGCCGCCTTCCGTTCCGCCGGCTTCCGCCGCGCCGCCGAGGTCGACCTGCCGGCCAAGCGGGCCGCGCTGATGATCCGCGAACGCTTCCCACGCGGCGTTGATCGTCCCCGGCGTGATCGCCCGATTGTCAGTCCCGGGTCGTAGGGTGGTCGCGCTATGACGAAGCCCTCACTCCCCGAACTCCTGCACGCCGCCGTCACCGCCGTCGGCGGCACGCAGCGCCCCGGCCAGGTGGCGATGGCCGAAGCCGTCGCGGAAGCGATCGACGACGGCACCCACCTGCTGGTCCAGGCGGGCACCGGCACCGGCAAGTCCCTGGGTTACCTGGTGCCCGCTCTGGCGCACGGTGAGCGGGTCGTCGTGGCCACTGCCACCCTCGCCCTCCAGCGCCAGCTCGTGGAGCGCGACCTGCCGCGCACCGTGGACGCGCTCCATCCGCTGCTCCGCCGCCGCCCGGAGTTCGCCATGCTCAAGGGCCGGTCGAACTACCTGTGCCTGCACCGCCTCCACGAAGGAGTGCCGCAGGACGAGGAGGAGGGCCTGTTCGACCAGTTCGAGGCCGCGGCCCCACCAGCAAGCTGGGCCAGGACCTGCTGCGCATGCGCGACTGGGCGGACGAGACGGAGACCGGGGACCGGGACGACCTCACCCCCGGTGTCTCGGACCGCGCCTGGTCGCAGGTCTCGGTGTCCTCCCGGGAGTGCCTGGGCGCCTCGAAGTGCGCGTACGGCGCCGAGTGCTTCGCCGAGATGGCCCGGGAGCGGGCCAAACTGTCGGAGGTCGTCGTCACCAACCACGCGCTGCTCGCGATCGACGCCATCGAGGGTGCCCCGGTCCTCCCGCAGCACGAGGTGCTGATCGTCGACGAGGCCCACGAGCTGGTCTCCCGGGTCACCGGCGTCGCGACCGGCGAGCTGACCCCGGGCCAGGTCAACCGCGCGGTGCGGCGCGCCGCCAAGCTGGTGAACGAGAAGGCGGCCGACCAGCTCCAGACCGCGTCGGAGGGTTTCGAGCGGCTGATGGAGCTGGCCCTGCCGGGCCGCCTGGAGGAGATCCCGGAGGACCTCGGGTACGCGCTCATGGCTCTGCGCGACGCCTGCCGCACGGTGATCTCCGCCATCGGCGCCACCCGCGACAAGTCCGTCCAGGACGAGGACGCCGTCCGCAAACAGGCCCTGGCCTCCGTGGAGAACGTCCACGACGTGGCCGAGCGGATCGTGAACGGCTCCGAGTGGGACGTCGTCTGGTACGAGCGGCACGACCGCTTCGGCGCCTCGCTGCGCGTGGCACCCATGTCCGTGTCGGGACTGCTGCGCGAGAAGCTCTTCGCGGACCGTTCCGTCGTGCTGACCTCCGCGACCCTGAAACTCGGCGGCGACTTCAACGGCGTGGGCGCCTCCCTGGGCCTCGCCCCGGAGGGCACCGAGGGCGACGACGTACCCCAGTGGAAGGGCGTCGACGTCGGCTCGCCGTTCGACTACCGCAAGCAGGGCATCCTGTACGTCGCGAAGCATCTGGCGCGGCCGGCGCGGGACGGTGACCGCGGCGACATGCTGGACGAGCTGACGGAGCTGATCCAGGCGGCCGGCGGCCGCACGCTCGGCCTGTTCTCCTCGATGCGGGCGGCCCAGCTGGCCGCCGAGGAGCTGCGTTCCCGCATCCCGAGTTCCCGATCCTGCTGCAGGGCGAGGAGACGCTCGGCGAGCTGATCAAGAACTTCGCCGCCGATCCGAGGACGTGTCTGTTCGGCACCCTTTCGCTGTGGCAGGGCGTCGACGTGCCGGGCCCCAGCTGCCAGCTGGTGGTCATGGACAAGATCCCGTTCCCGCGGCCCGACGATCCGCTGATGAGCGCCCGCCAGAAGGCCGTGGAGGAGGCCGGGGCAACGGCTTCATGGCGGTCGCCGCCACGCACGCCGCGCTGCTCATGGCCCAGGGCGCCGGCCGGCTGGTGCGGGCGTCGGGCGATCGCGGTGTGGTCGCGGTGCTCGACCCGCGCCTGGCGACGGCCCGGTACGGCAGCTATCTCAAGGCGTCACTGCCCGACTTCTGGTACACCACGGACCGTAACCAGGTCCGTAAGTCGCTGGCCGCGATCGACGCGGCGGCGCGGCAGACCGAGACACGGCAGACCGAGACACGGCAGACCGAGACACGCCAGACCGAGACACGACAGACGGAGACGGGCTGACCGCCCACCGGATGCCGCCGCCGGACGACGCGAGAGTGCCCGGGGCCGACGGGTGCACCGGGGCCCGCGTGATCGCGGGCAGGGCATCGGGGTTAGCCTGTCGCGGCGCCGCGACAGGCTAACCCCGATGAGAGAGACCCGGACCGGGCCGTGAGCCCGGAAGCGCCGTGAGCCCGGAGGCAGGGGAGCCCGGCACCCAGAAGCAGGGACAGGACGGAGGCCGGCGATCGCGCGGCGGAGGCCGACGATCCCGGCGGACGGAGCAGGGCCCGGAACCGGCGCAGGGGTCCCGGGGCCCGGTCGGGGCGGCGGACCCGGGCCCCTGCGGGTGCCTGTCCGCCACGGCCGCTCAGACGCGGCGCAGGACGGCCACGACCTTGCCGAGGATGGTCGCGTCGTCACCGGGGATCGGCTCGTAGGCCGCGTTGTGCGGGAGGAGCCACACGTGGCCGTCCTCGCGCTTGAACCGCTTGACCGTGGCCTCACCGTCGAGCATCGCGGCCACGATGTCGCCGTTCTCGGCGACCGGCTGACGGCGGACCGTGACCCAGTCCCCGTCGCAGATGGCGGCCTCGATCATCGAGTCGCCGACGACCTTCAGCACGAACAGCTCACCGTCGCCGACCAGCTGCCGCGGCAGGGGAACACGTCCTCGACGGACTCTTCGGCCAGGATCGGGCCACCGGCGGCGATCCGGCCGACGAGCGGGACGTACGACGCGGCGGGCTTGCCGGCGGTGTCGGTGGGCTGCACCGAGGCGGCCTGGTCGGAGCCGCGCACCTCGTACGCGCGGGGCGGTGCGGGTCGCGGCGCAGGAAGCCCTTGCGCTCCAGAGCCATGAGCTGGTGGGCGACGGAGGAGGTGCTGGAGAGGCCGACCGCCTGACCGATCTCCCGCATCGACGGCGGGTAGCCGCGGCGCTGCACGGAGTCCCTGATGACCTCGATCACCCGGCGCTGGCGGTCGGTGAGCCGGAGCTGTCCGCCCGGATGCCTGGAGGTCGGCCCGGCAGGGAGCGCTTGGGCCCCTCGGGGCTCGTGGCTTCCTTCACCGCGTGCACCGGCTCGAGTCGGCCGGGCGAGCGGTCGTGGGCAGTGATGGCGGCACTGTCGGTGGTCGTGGTCACGGCGGCCCCTCTCGATGGTCTCCCTGCTCGGACAACGGTAGTTGCTTTCGAAAGGTTGCGCCAAACACACGTTCGAGTGAAAAAACGCGAATCGCGTGGCGTGGTCGCGTGTCCAGGTGTATGACCGGCGGCCGCGTCGCCCGCAGGGCGGCGGCCCCCGCTGCTGTACGCTTCACCGCCGGGGTGGCGGCCTCGCGGGCTCGCCCAGTCTGCCACCCGGCGATCCGCCCGGCGGGGGCCGGTTCCCGTCCTGCGCGGGAGTCCCACCGCCCCTCCCCGTGGCGGCCACCGTATCTCCGCATGCACGGCATCTCCGTAGGCGCGGCGACGCGCGGTGCCGCCGTGCCCCGCGCCGCCGTGTGAGCCTCGCTTCGCCGGTGGGCGGGAAGCAGGGCCGGGCGGCGTCGCGGCGTGGCCCGGGCGGGTGGCTCGCAGGCTGCGCGCACGCGCGCGTGGCGGCCCGCGCGCACACGCCGCGCGACACGCTGTCCGGCGTGCATGTATGAGCCAATCCCCACATCTAGTGGTTGGATTGCGGCAGCAGCCCACAAGTTGTGGTCCCCCGGGTCTCCGGGCCCGCGGCGATCGCCTATGCTGGGGCTGCTTCGGGAGGGGCCCAAGGGCTCTTCCGAGGCTATTGAGTCTGCTGTGAGGAGGGTTGGAGTCCATGCACTGCCCCTTCTGCAGGCACCCCGACAGCCGTGTCGTCGACAGCCGTACGACCGACGACGGCACGTCGATCCGCAGGCGCCGCCAGTGCCCTGACTGCTCCCGTCGTTTCACGACCGTGGAGACGTGCTCGCTCATGGTGATCAAGCGGTCCGGGGTCACCGAACCGTTCAGCCGCACCAAGGTCATCAACGGCGTGCGCAAGGCGTGCCAGGGACGGCCGGTCACCGAGGACGCGCTCGCCCAGCTCGGCCAGCGGGTCGAGGAGGCGGTGCGGGCCACCGGAAGCGCCGAGCTGACCACCCACGACGTGGGACTGGCCATACTCGGCCCGCTGCAGGAGCTGGACCTCGTCGCCTACCTGCGGTTCGCCTCGGTCTACCGGGCGTTCGACTCGCTCGAGGACTTCGAGGCCGCCATCACGGAACTCAGGGAACAGACGGGACGCCCCGCCGCGGTCGACGCCGACCGCGGGGACGCTGTCGCGAGGGGCCGGGAAGACGACCGCGGGCGCGGCGGGACCGCCGAGGTCCCCGAGCCCGCAGGCGCCGCCGACTGACCGGCGGGCCGGCCCCGGAGGCAGCAGCCGGGACCGGCCGGGCGGCGGCGAAGAAGAAGACCTGTTGCGGGCGGAGCGAGAGGGCCCGCAACACCAGACAGAACACCGTGCCACGGGAACAACGGGGCACTTCAGGGCGTTTTCGCCCGTACAGGGAGGCGGCATGACAGAGACGGCGAGCGGTCCGGCACGGAGTTCCCGCGCCAAGGGCACGAAGGCGGGCAAGGGGCTCCGTATCGAGCGCGTCCACACCACCCCCGGGGTCCACCCCTACGACGAGGTGGCCTGGGAGCGTCGTGACGTCGTCATGACCAACTGGCGCGACGGTTCGGTCAACTTCGAGCAGCGCGGCGTCGAGTTCCCCGACTTCTGGTCGGTGAACGCGGTCAACATCGTCACCAGCAAGTACTTCCGCGGTGCCGTCGGCACCCCGCAGCGCGAGACCAGCCTCAAGCAGCTGATCGACCGCATCGTGAAGACGTACCGGAAGGCCGGCGAGGACCACAAGTACTTCGCGTCGCCCGCCGACGCCGAGATCTTCGAGCACGAGCTGGCCTACGCCCTCCTGCACCAGATCTTCAGCTTCAACAGCCCCGTCTGGTTCAACGTCGGCACCCAGCAGCCCCAGCAGGTCTCCGCCTGCTTCATCCTCTCCGTCGACGACTCCATGGAGTCGATCCTCGACTGGTACAAGGAAGAGGGGATGATCTTCAAGGGCGGTTCCGGCGCCGGCCTGAACCTCTCCCGCATCCGCTCCTCCAAGGAGCTGCTCTCCTCCGGCGGCAACGCCTCCGGCCCGGTCTCCTTCATGCGCGGCGCCGACGCCTCCGCCGGCACGATCAAGTCCGGTGGCGCCACCCGCCGCGCCGCCAAGATGGTCGTCCTCGACGTGGACCACCCCGACATCGAGGACTTCATCGAGACGAAGGTCAAGGAGGAGGAGAAGATCCGCGTCCTGCGCGACGCGGGCTTCGACATGGACCTGGGCGGCGACGACATCACGTCCGTCCAGTACCAGAACGCCAACAACTCGGTCCGTGTGAACGACGAGTTCATGAAGGCGGTCGAGCAGGGCGGCAAGTTCGGCCTGCGCGCCCGGATGACCGGCGAGGTCATCGAGGAGGTCGACGCCAAGGCGCTCTTCCGCAAGATCGCCGAGGCCGCCTGGGCCTGCGCCGACCCCGGCATCCAGTACGACGACACCATCAACAACTGGCACACCTGCCCGAGTCCGGCCGGATCACCGCGTCGAACCCGTGCAGCGAGTACATGCACCTGGACAACACGTCCTGCAACCTGGCCTCGCTGAACCTGATGAAGTTCCTGAAGGACGACGGCAAGGGCAACCAGTCCTTCGAGACCGAGCGTTTCCAGAAGGTCGTCGAGCTGGTCATCACCGCGATGGACATCTCGATCTGCTTCGCGGACTTCCCGACGCAGAAGATCGGTGAGAACACGCGCGCGTTCCGCCAGCTCGGCATCGGCTACGCCAACCTCGGCGCCCTGCTGATGGCCACCGGCCACGCCTACGACTCCGACGGCGGCCGCGCCCTCGCCGGTGCCATCACCTCCCTGATGACCGGCACCGCCTACCGCCGCTCCGCCGAGCTGGCCGCGGTCGTCGGCCCGTACGACGGCTACGCCCGCAACGCCGACGCCCACAAGCGCGTCATGAAGCAGCACGCCGACGCCAACGGCACGGCCGTGCGCATGGACGACCTGGACACCCCGGTGTGGGCCGCCGCCACCGAGGCCTGGCAGGACGTCCTGCGCCTCGGCGAGAAGAACGGTTTCCGTAACTCCCAGGCCTCCGTGCTCGCCCCGACCGGCACCATCGGCCTGGCGATGTCCTGCGACACCACCGGTGTCGAGCCCGACCTCGCCCTGGTCAAGTTCAAGAAGCTGGTCGGCGGCGGCTCGATGCAGATCGTCAACGGCACCGTTCCGCAGGCCCTGCGCCGCCTGGGCTACCAGGAGGAGCAGATCGAGGCGATCGTCGCCCACATCGCCGAGCACGGCAACGTGATCGACGCCCCCGGCCTCAAGCACGAGCACTACGAGGTGTTCGACTGCGCCATGGGCGAGCGCGCCATCTCCCCGATGGGCCACGTCCGCATGATGGCCGCGATCCAGCCGTGGATCTCCGGCGCCATCTCCAAGACGGTCAACATGCCGGAGACGGCGACCGTCGAGGAGGTCGAGGAGATCTACTACGAGGCCTGGAAGCTCGGCGTCAAGGCGCTCGCGATCTACCGGGACAACTGCAAGGTCGGCCAGCCTCTCTCCGCCAAGAAGAAGGAGGAGGAGAAGAAGGCCGAGGAGACCGCCGAGCCGACGGTCGAGAAGGTCGTCGAGTACCGCCCGGTCCGCAAGCGCCTGCCCAAGGGCCGTCCCGGCATCACCACGTCCTTCACGGTCGGCGGCGCCGAGGGCTACATGACCGCCAACTCCTACCCGGACGACGGTCTCGGCGAGGTCTTCCTGAAGATGTCCAAGCAGGGCTCCACCCTCGCGGGCATGATGGACGCCTTCTCCATCGCGGTCTCCGTCGGCCTCCAGTACGGCGTGCCGCTGGAGACGTACGTCTCGAAGTTCACGAACATGCGCTTCGAGCCGGCCGGCATGACGGACGACCCGGACGTGCGGATGGCGCAGTCGATCGTCGACTACATCTTCCGCCGCCTGGCGCTGGACTTCCTGCCCTTCGAGACGCGCTCCGCGCTCGGCATCCACTCCGCCGAGGAGCGCCAGCGTCACCTGGAGACCGGTTCGTACGAGCCGTCCGACGACGAGGTCGACGTCGAGGGCCTGGCCCAGTCGGCACCGCGTGCCCAGGAGCTGAAGGCCGTCGCCACGCCGAAGGCCGAGGCCGAGGCGGCCAAGCCCGCCCCGCAGCAGGCCCACACCAGCGCCGAGCTGGTGGAGATGCAGCTGGGCATCCAGGCCGACGCCCCGCTCTGCTTCTCCTGCGGCACGAAGATGCAGCGCGCCGGTTCCTGCTACATCTGCGAGGGCTGCGGCTCGACCAGCGGTTGCAGCTGACGCGTAGGACCCTGTGAGTAAGGGGCGCCGGCCATGGGCCGGCGCCCCTTACGCGTGATCCGATGGCTCCCGGCCGCTCACGCGTGAGCCGATGAGTTCGCCCATACGGATGGGCGTTCCCTTACCGAGTGAGCCCAGGTCGGTCAGGGGCGGCGGGCCGCGCCCATGGTGCGGGCGAAGTCCGTCGGCTCGCCCTCGTACCCGCGGACACCGGCGTGGAAGTCCCACGCTCCCGTCTCGTCCCGGACGAACTCCGCGACCGTCGCCGCCGTGGCCTCCCGCACCCCGCCGAAGTCGTCCGTGGCCAGGTCGGTGTAGCCCTCGCGGATGCGCAGCCCGGGGTTGCCCACGCCGGCGAAGGTCCGCCGTCCGGCGCGCTGCTGGATGGCCACACCGACCACCACGCGCGCGTACCGCGGGTCGAGCCGTTCCAGCTCCAGGACCATGACCTCGTCGAAACCGAAGCCCTTGCCGTCCCTGCTGTCCCGGTTGAGATAGATGGTGCCGTCGGGGGAACGGCTGTCGAAGTGCACCACGTAGGAGGGATCGCCGTACGGATCACCCGCCAGGTAGGTCGCGGCGACCAGGTCCAGATCGACGGGCGGCTGCCCGGCCGGACTCGGGTCCCACCGCAGTGCTACCTCGACCTTGCGGATGCCCTTGCTGAGGCCGTTCACGAACTTCCCCTTCCCGGTCCCCCGTCCCGCTCGTTCACCCCAACTGCCGAGCGGCGACGGCCGGTTGTCCATCTTGCCACGCGCGCGGGGGCGCATGCGGGCGAGCGGTCCGTCCGAGAGTGACCGGGACCACGCTCCGTGGCTTTACCATGGCGCGGTGCTGGTCAAGTGGATTCGCTGCACCGTGGTGGACCGCCGGGGGTTCGAGCGGGGCAGCGGAAGTGGGCGGGGCTTCTGGGGGAGCCGGGGTTTCGCGGGCAGGGCGGTGGCTGGAGCCGGGGGCGGCCCGACGTGGCGCACGTCTTCGCCTTCTGGGAGAGCCGCGCCTTCTACGACTCCTTCATGGCACGCTCCCACGACCGGCTCGCCGCGGCCCAGTCCGGCACCTTCAAGGACGCCCAGGCACGACTCTTCGACCACCGGTTCGACGTCAAGACCGGTTTCGAGCCCCGCTTCACCGACGCCGACCTGGTGCGCGTGGCCCTCTGCCGGGTGCACGAGGAGCGGGCGGAGCACTTCGTGCTGATGCAGGAGAAGGTGTGGAACCCCGCGATGGCCGGCTCGCCGGGCATGGTCCGCGGACTCTTCGGCGAGGCCCCCGGGCACGAGTACCTGGTGCTGTCCATGTGGCAGTCGGCCGCCGAGCACGGCAAGTACCGGACCGAACGGGTGGAACGGCTCGCCCTGCGCGCTCAGATCGAGGCCGACGTGGCCGCCCTGACCGGCGACATCGTCGAGCTGGAGCCCTCCTGGACCGTGTGACGGCGGCGCGCCGGACCGCCCCCGCCCGGGCACCGGCCGTGTGACCTACGCCGTATGGACCCGGTGCGGGTGCCACCTCGCCGCCGTCCCGATCTAGGGTTCTGACATGGCACGACCACGGCGCATCGTCCTCGTCCGGCACGGCGAGTCGACCGGCAACGTCGATGACTCCGTGTACGAGCGCGAACCCGACCACGCGCTGACCCTGACCGAGCGCGGCAGACAGCAGGCGGAGGAGACGGGGAAGGAGCTGCGCGAGCTGTTCGGCCGCGAACGCGTCAGCGTGTACGTGTCCCCGTACCGCCGCACCCACGACACGCTCCGCGCCTTCCACCTCGACCCCGAGCTGATACGGGTGCGCGAGGAGCCCCGCCTGCGCGAGCAGGACTGGGGGAACTGGCAGGACCGCGACGACGTACGCCTCCAGAAGGCGTACCGGGACGCCTACGGGCACTTCTTCTACCGCTTCGCCCAGGGCGAGTCCGGCGCCGACGTGTACGACCGGGTCGGCAACTTCCTGGAGAGCCTCTTCCGCAGCTTCGAGGCCCCGGACCATCCGCCGAACGTCCTGCTGGTGACGCACGGACTGGCCATGCGGCTGTTCTGCATGCGGTGGTTCCACTGGACCGTCGCCGAGTTCGAGTCGCTGTCCAATCCGGGGAACGGCGAGTACCGGATGCTCGTTCTCGGTGAGGACGGCAAGTACACGCTTGACCGCCCGTTCGACCGCTGGCGAGATCCGGAACCGTACGGGATCACCGGATAGAGTGGCAGGGCGATGACCGCACACTCCTCACCCGACGGGCGCCTGGACCGCGCCCTGGCCAGCCTGCGCGGACTGTCGGTGGGCGACGCGCTGGGCTCGCAGTTCTTCACGCCGGTGAACTATCCGCTGCTCAAGCGCCGCGAGCTGCCGCCGGGGCCCTGGCGGTGGACCGACGACACCGAGATGGCCTCCTCCGTCGTCGCCGTGCTCGCCTCCCACCACCGCATCGACCAGGACGCGCTGACGCTCTCCTTCGCCGAGCACCACGACATGGACCGGGGATACGGCCGCGCGGTCAACCGGCTCCTGCAGCAGGTGCGGGAGGGCGGCGACTGGCGGGAACTGTCCGCCGCGCTGTTCAACGGGCAGGGCTCCTGGGGCAACGGCGCCGCGATGCGCATCGCGCCCCTGGGCGCCTGGTACGCGGACGACCCGGAGCAGGCGACGCACCAGGCGGAGATCTCCGCCTACCCCACCCATCAGCACCGCGAGGCCGTGGTCGGCGCCATGGCCGTCGCCGCGGCGGCCGCCCTCGCCGCCGCCCCCGGTGGCCCGCCCGGCGCCGAGCGGCTGCTCGACGGAGTGATCGAGCTGGTGCCGAAGAAGAGCGCGGTGGGCGCGGGCTGCGGCGCGCCCGGGACATGCTCGACTACGGCGACGCGGCCACGGTCGCGGCGGTGCTGGGCTGCGGACGGCGCACGACGGCGCACGACACGGTGCCGTTCGCCCTCTGGTCGGCCGCGCGCGCCCTCGGGGACTTCGAGCAGGGCTTCTGGACGACCGCGCAGGCCGGTGGGGACGTGGACACGACGTGCGCCATCGTCGGCGGGGTGATCGCCGCCGACAAGGCCGGCGCGCCGCCCGCCGAGTGGACGGGGCGGACGGAGACGCTGCCGGACTGGCTGCCCACGGCGGGCTGACCAGGGCGGTGGCGGTCGGGTCCGGGGCGGTGGCGGTCGGGTCCGGGCGGTGGCGGCTGGGCTGGACTGGTGGTCGAAGCGCCGCCGATGGTCGGGTTCTGTGCCGCCGACGGTTCGGTGATTCCATGCCGCCGACGGTTCGGTGATTCCATGCCGCCGACTGTCCGGTGATTCCATGCCGTCGACGGTCTGGTGGTTCCGTGCCGCCGCCCGATGTCCCACACGGTGGGTAATTGGTGGGAACTCTCCGTGACCGCCTTCCGTTGTCGTGGCATCGGCCGTGTGGGAAAGGCAGGGACCCGTCCCGGTGGCCGCGGACCTGGGGGGTGGACATGGGGAGCTTGCTCGTTCTGGTGGCGCCGGCGAAGGCGGTGACGGGAGGGCGCGCGGAGCCGTCGCCGGACGTGCGCGTGGGCCGGGACGGTCGTCGGCGACAGGTCTGGGTGACACCTGTCGCCGAGCCCCGCCCGGCCCGCGACGCCGCGGCCTCAGCCCAGGCCCGGCCCCGCCGACCCGGAGAGGGCCTCCAGGTCGCTCTTGCGGACGCGGATCACCAGCCAGGCCGTGGCCAGGGCGAGGACGGCCATCGCGGCGGCCGGGACGAAGGCCGCGGAGATGCCCTGTGCCAGCACCTCGTGGCCCCACGGCGCCGGCAGCTGGTGCGTCGTCGCGAACTCCGCCTTCTGGGCGGGCGAGCCGTTCGCCAGGAAGTCCTGGACCTGCTTCTCGCCCTCCTCCCGGCTGGCCGTGCCGAACACCGTGGTCAGGATGGCCAGGCCGATCGAGCCGCCCACCTGCTGGGTCGCGTTGAGCAGCCCGGACGCCGCGCCCGCCTCGTGCTGGGCGACGCCGGAGACGGCGGTGAGTGTCAGCGTCACGAAGTTCAGGCCCATGCCGAAGCCGAAGATCAGCATGGGGCCGAGGACTCCGCCGACGTAGGAGCTGTCGGAGCTGATCAGCGCCTGCCACGCCAGTCCGACGGCCGCGAGCGCCGAGCCCACCAGCATGAAGGGCTTCGGGCCGAGCACGGGCAGGAAGCGCTGGGACACCCCCGCGCCGAGCGCGATCACGACCGTGACCGGCAGGAAGGCGAGACCGGCCTGGATCGGGCTGTAGCCGAGCACGTTCTGCACGAAGAGGACGATGTAGAAGAACATCCCGAACATCGCCGCGGCCAGGCACAGCATGATCACGTACGTGCCGGAGCGGTTCCGGTCGGCGAACATGCGCAGGGGCGTGATCGGCTCCCTGGCCCGGGACTCGATGAGCACGAAGGCCAGGAGCAGCACCGCGGCGGCGCCGAAGGAGCCGATGGTCAGGGTGTCCCGCCAGCCCTCCTCCGCGGCTCGGATGAAGCCGTACACGAGGGAGGCCATACCGGCCGTGGAGGTCACCGCTCCGGCGATGTCGAAGCGGCCCGAGTGGCGTTCGGACTCGTTGATGTACATCGGGGCCAGGACGGCTATCAGGACGCCGATCGGCACGTTGACGAAGAGCACCCAGCGCCAGTCGAGCCACTCGGTGAGCATGCCGCCCGCCAGCAGCCCGATGGCGCCGCCACCGGCCGACACCGCGGCGAAGACACCGAAGGCCCGGTTCCGTTCCGGGCCCTCGGGAAGGTGGTGGTGATGAGCGCCAGCGAGGTGGGCGAGGCGATCGCACCGCCCATGCCCTGCAGCACGCGCGCGGCGAGCAGCTGCCACGGCTCCTGGGCGAATCCGCCGAGCAGGGAGGCGAGGGTGAAGATGAGGATGCCGGCCATGAAGACGCGGCGCCGGCCGAGGATGTCACCCGCCCGGCCGCCGAGGAGCAGCAGCCCGCCGAAGGTCAGCGTGTACGAGCTGACCACCCAGGTGAGGTCGGTCGTGCTGAACCTGAGCGCTTCTTGAATGTGCGGAAGCGCGATGTTCACAATCGTCGCGTCGAGTACGACCATGAGTTGGCAGGCCGCGATGACGGTGAGCGCGATGCCGGGGCGTCCCGCCCGGCGGGCCGCGCTCGGCTTGTCGTCCTTGATCAATGGAGAGGTAGTCACTATGGGTCCCCCACGAGTGCCTTAGTGAACGCTCGCGTTCACTGTCCGGACCACGGTAGTGACACCCGGACAGGGAACGCAACCGTTCACTTTTTCCGTCGTCGCGCGTCCCTCGTCCCCCGCCGCGGCGGCCCGGCTCCGTTCCATCCCCGGAACGCCTGCTTCCCTTTGTTGTCCGTCCGCCTGTTGTCCGTCCGCTCCCACATCCCCTGGAGACAGCCCCATGATCACTCCGCACCGGGAGGCCGCTCCCGCTCAGTCGGCCTCTCGCCGTCGTGGTGCGGTACTCGAACGCGCGATCCTCGACGCCGCCCTGGATCAGCTCAGCACGGTCGGGTGGAAGGGTCTGACGATGGAAGCCGTCGCGGCCGGCGCGCAGACCGGCAAGGCTGCGATCTACCGGCGCTGGCCGTCCAAGGAGGACCTCGTGGTGGACGCGCTGCGGTCCGGGCTGCCGAGCTTCGACGCCGTGCCCGATCTGGGCAATGTGCGCGACGATCTCCTGGCGCTCTGCCGGCTGGCGCGCGACGCGATGTACTCCCGCCCCGGTTTCGCCCTGCGATCGGTCATTCACGAGTGCGACAACCTGCAGGCCGAACGCTTCCACGGTGTGATCGTGCAAGGAGTCATCGAGCCCACCATCCGGATGCTCCGTGAGGTCATCACCCGTGGAATCGACCGCGGGGAGGTGCGCCCGGACGCGGCGAACGGCTATGTCTTCGACGCGGTTCCGGCCATGATGATGTACCGATCCAAGATTTGCGCCAGCGAATGGACGGATCGTGATCTGGAGGAGATGATCGACCAGCTGATGGTTCCGCTGCTGCGACGCGAGGCCGGCTGACGATCGCCGGACAGGGCCCTGGCGTCACAGGGGAACCGGGGTGTCGGAGGCGAACGGGAGCGGCGTAGGCTAAGGGCGCCATGCCGTACGAACCGCCTACTCACACCGTCGAGCGCTCACTCCGCGCCACGACCGGAGCGAAGATCATTGCCGGTGTCGACGAGGTGGGGCGCGGCGCCTGGGCCGGGCCCGTCACCGTCTGCGCCGCGGTCACCGGACTGCGGCGTCCCCCGGCGGGGCTCACCGATTCCAAGCTGCTCACCGTGAAGCGGCGTACCGAACTCGCCGAGGAACTGCGGTCGTGGGTGACCTCCTACGGGCTGGGTCACGCCACTCCCGAGGAGATCGACGACATGGGTATGACGGCCGCGCTGCGGCTCGCCGCGGTGCGTGCCCTGGATGCGCTGCCGGTCCGCCCCGACGCCGTCATCCTCGACGGCAAGCACGACTATCTCGGGGCGCCCTGGCGGGTGCGTACGGTGATCAAGGGCGACCAGTCCTGTGTGGCGGTCGCGGCGGCCTCGGTGATCGCCAAGGTCCAGCGCGACAAAATGATGGCCGAACTGGGTGTCGACCATGCAGACTTCGGTTTTGCGGACAACGCCGGGTATCCGTCGCCCGTGCACAAGGCCGCACTGGCGGAGCGGGGCCCCACCCCGTACCACCGCTTGTCGTGGGCGTATCTTGATGCGCTGCCCCAGTGGCGGCACCTCAAGAAGGCCCGCAGTTGGGCGGAGGGAAGCGTTCCGGAAATCGAGGGTCAGCTCGGCTTCGATTTCTGACGGTTCCGCTCGCACGCATGTGCCACCCGCCCACACGCGCCGCACCAACGTTTGATAAATATCAGCTCATGCCTCTCATTCCCGAGGAGCCTCAGATTCACGAGAGTGCCCAGGGTCCCCGCGCCACGCCGGCCAGCGGCCGCACCGCGCCGACCCCCCGCCCCGTACCCGGCCCCCGTCCCTCGGCTGGGCCGCGTCCCGGCCGTCCCGGCCCCCACCGGCCCGCTCCGCCGGCGCAGCGCACGCCCCGCGACGCGGCCGCCCCGAAGCCCGGACCGGCCGCACCGGCCGCTCCCGCCGCCTCGGCCACCCCGCAGATCCAGCTGATCCCGGCCTCGGTCGACGGCGCCCTCGACGCCGCCGAGGAAGCCGTGGACCTGCTGCTGGACTCGGGCCGTGGCCCCGGCGAGGTGCTGGTGCTCACCACGGGCGAGCCGCATCCGTGGGCCGCCCACGAACTGTCCTTCGGCGAGGCCGCCTACTGGGCCCAGCACGACGCCGGTGACGACGTCTTCTACGCGGACGCCGCCGTCGCCGACCGTGCCGCAGCCCGGCCCGTGGTCGTCGTCGCGCTCAACGGCGGCACCGAAGCCGCCGCCGCCACGGCACTGTCCCTGGCCCATGCGCGGGCCGGTGCCCTGCTGATCGTCTGCGGCGACCCGCAGCGCATCAACTCGGTGCTCGGCGCGGGCGTCTGAGCCGACGCCGCCGCCCCCGGCGGACGCCGGGCGGGCGGGTGCCACCCTCCGGTCACCGGTGCGGTGGGGCCTCGGCATGCCCGGCGGCCGGGCGCCGGGGTGCCACGTCGGCTCGCGGCCACCGGGTGATTGCGGCCGTTCCGCGGTGTGCGGGTGGTTGCGGCCGTTTCGCGGTGCGCGGGTGGTTGCGGCGGTTTCGCGGTGCGCAGGCGGTTCCCGGTGCCGTGGTGTCCGGCCGTGTGGCGCCGCCAGGGCGCGATGCGGTGTCGCCGGTATGCCGCCGGCCAGCCCCTCCGGTGCAGCGGCGGGCAGTGGTCAGCCGGGCGTACGTGGTGGTCAGCGGGCCGCCGCGCGACGCAGGACCTCCGAAGCGGCGCCTCCGGTGCGCGGCGGCGGAGGTGGAGCCTCCGCGGTGGCGAACGGCTCGGGTGCCGAACCGGAGGCCGGGCGTCGCCCGCCACGGCCCTCCCCGAGGACCTGCCAGCCGTCGCGGGTCAGCGTGATGTACGCCCCGCAGCGCAGGCCGTGCAGGGTGCAGGCGTCCCGCAGCCCCCACATCCACGCGCCGTCCTCCTCGGTCCAACGCGCGTCGCCGTCGCGGCAGTAGAGCAGCACGGCGGTCCGGACCGGCGTGCGGCGCCGCAGATCGTGCGGGATGACCCGGCGCAACTGGTCGAGCAGCACGTTGCGGAAGAGCCAGCCGTCGGCCGGCGCCGTGCGGCGGGTGAACGAGGCGCTGGCGCGCAGCCGTTCGTCCGGATCGAGCACGGCCACGATCGCGGTGGCGGGCCTGGGGCGGTGCCGGGAGTGGAGGCCGCTGACGACCTCCCGGGGATTGCGCAGCAGCGGGATCCCCGCGGCAGCCCACTCCGCCGGCTCCAGCACACGGCCGGTCGAAGCGGCGGACGGCGACAGCGGTGCAGTCGAGGACGGAGCGAATCCGAAGGTCACGTTCCTCCCTTCGGCTACGCGCCCATACTGCGGGCGGGGTCGGATGTCGTGGGAGCGCGCACCGCAGTGAAGCCCAGCCGGGACACGGACGAGCCGTGCGGGGAGCGGACCTCAATTCTTCCTGTCGAACTTGGCTGCGGCAACGAGCAATTGGGACCGTCGACCGATATCGGGTGATGCGCGTCCTATATCCCTACCCAGAGGTTGTCGGCGTGATGCCCGGTGGGTGGATCGGTGGTGGGCGCCCACCCATGCGGTCGGGCGGTCTGCGGGTGGGGCGGTGCGGGTGGGGCCCGTGCGGTTGGCCGGTGCCGGTGCCGGTGGGGCTGGTGCGGGGTGGCCGGTGCGGTGGGCCGGGCCGCGGCCGTGGGGTGTGGCCGGCCACGGCCGTCGTCAGCCCTGCACGGCCAGAACCAGCGGCAGCACCTCCTGGGCGCCGGCCCGGCGGAGCAGACGGGCGGCAACCGCCAGGGTCCAGCCGGTCTCGGTGAAGTCGTCGACCAGGAAGACCGGGCCCGGTCGCTCCGCCAGCGCCGCGGCGAGACCGGGCGGCACCGTCAGGGCCCCGTCGAGGGCCTTCAGACGCTGGGCGCTGTTGCTGCGGGACATCCGGGGGGCGTCGCCGGTGTACTCGACGGTGCCCAGCAACGGCAGCCGGCCGATCTCGGCGATGCGCGCCCCGAGGGAGTGGACGAGCTGGGGCCGGCTGCTCGAGGCGACGGTGACCACACCGACGGGACGAGCCCGGCCGTCCGCGGCGCCGGGCGCCCAGCCGCCGGGGCCCTTCGCCCAGTCGGCCAGCACGTCCACCACGGCCTTGGCGACGTCGTCCGGCACCGGTCCGTCCGGGGCCTGCGCCGAGAGCATCGGCCGCAGGCGGTTGCCCCAGCCGATGTCCGACAGCCGGCCGAGAGCCCGCCCCGGGGCCGCCTGTTCGCCCGCCGGGATACGTCCCTTGAGATCGATGCCGATCGCCGGCAGCCCGGTCGGCCACATGCGGCGCGGCTCCACCTCGACACCGGGACGGATCAGGTCGGCACGCACGGCGTCGAGGGCGTCCGCCGAGGTGTCGGCGGTGAACCTCGGCCCCGCGCAGTTGTCGCAGCGGCCGCACGGCTTGGCGCCCTCGTCGTCCAACTGGCGTTGCAGGAACTCCATGCGGCAGTCGGTCGTCGACGCGTACTCACGCATCGCCTGCTGCTCGGCCTCGCGCTGCCGCGCCACCCAGTCGTAGCGCTCCTTGTCGTAGACCCAGGGCTGCCCGGTCGCGATCCAGCCGCCCTTCACCCGCCGCACCGCGCCGTCCACGTCGAGGACCTTCAGCATCGTCTCCAGCCGGGAGCGGCGCAGTTCGACCAGGGGCTCCAGGGCAGGCAGGGACAGAGGCCTGTCCGCGTGCGCGAGGACGTCGAGGGTGCGGCGCACCAGCTCCTCCGACGGGAAGGCGAGCGAGGCGAAGTACTCCCAGATGGCCTCGTCCTCCTTGCCGGGCAGCAGCAGGACCTCGGCATGCGCGACGCCGCGCCCGGCGCGGCCGACCTGCTGGTAGTAGGCGATGGGGAGGAGGGCGACCCGAGGTGGACCACGAAGCCCAGGTCCGGTTTGTCGAACCCCATGCCCAGGGCCGAGGTCGCGACGAGTGCCTTGACGCGGTTGGCGAGCAGATCCTCCTCCGCCTGCTGCCGGTCGGCGTTCTCGGTCTTGCCGGTGTAGGAGGCCACCGCGTGGCCGCGCCGGCGGAGGTGGGCCGTGACCTCCTCGGCGGCCGCGACGGTGAGCGTGTAGACGATCCCCGAACCCGGCAGCTCGTGCAGGTGGTCGGCGAGCCAGGCCATCCGGCTGGGGGCGTCCGGCAGCCGCAGGACGGACAGGCTGAGGCTCTCCCGGTCCAGTGGGCCGCGCAGCACCAGCGCGTCCGACGTGCCGCCCGTGCCGAGCTGCTCGGCGACGTCCGCCGTCACACGCGCGTTGGCGGTGGCGGTGGTCGCGAGCACAGGGACGCCGGACGGCAGGTCCGCGAGCATGGTGCGCAGCCGGCGGTAGTCCGGGCGGAAGTCGTGCCCCAGTCCGAGATGCAGTGCGCCTCGTCCACCACGAGGAGACCGGTGGCGGCGGCCAGCTCGGGAGCACCTGGTCGCGGAAGTCCGGGTTGTTCAGCCGCTCCGGGCTGACCAGGAGGACGTCGACGTCCCCGGCGGCGATCTCGTCCTGGATCTGCTGCCACTCCTCGGTGTTGGAGGAGTTGATGGTGCGGGCGTGGATACCGGCCCGGGCGGCGGCCTCGACCTGGTTGCGCATCAGCGCGAGCAGCGGGGAGACGATCACCGTGGGCCCCGAGCCGCGGGCGCGCAGCAGGGCGGTGGCCACGAAGTAGACCGCGGACTTGCCCCAGCCCGTGCGCTGGACCACGAGGGCCCGGCGCCGCTCGGCGACCAGAGCCTCGATGGCCCGCCACTGGTCCTCGCGCAGCCGGGCCGTCCCGGAGGCGTCCCCGACGAGTCGGGCGAGGACCGTGTCGGCAGCGGTCCGCAGATCCGCGTTGCTCGTGTGCTCCATGCGTTCCATACAACAGGACGGCACTGACATCCCGCCCACCGCGCTCGGCGTCCGGGCGGTGGCTCGGTGAGTTCGGCGTCGAGCGGCATCGGGCGGTGGACGGGTGGGTTCGGCCTCGGGTGGTGGTGGCTGGGTTCGGTCTCAGGTGGTGGATGGCTGGGGTCGGCCTCGGGCGGTGGTGGCTGGGTCGGTCTCAGGTGGTGGATGGCTGGGGTCGGCCTCGGGCTGTCGTGGCCGGGTTCGGCCTCGGGCGGTGGCTCGGTGGCCGCGCAGGTGATGACTGTGGTGACGTGTCCCTGATCGGACTTATCCACAGGCTCAAGCGGAGGATTCTGTTCCGCGAGATCGTCTGGGCATGACGAACCACAGCGAATCCACTGGATCCCCCGGGAACGGCGACATCGCGGGAGGCGTCGGGCCCGATCGGCCCGCGCGGACCGCGTGCGACGGACCCGCCGACGAGCCGCAGGTCACCCTGCGCACCCCCGGCGAACTGGCCGACGCCCTGCCCTACCTGCTCGGATACCGCCCGGAGGACAGCATCGTCCTGGTCGCCCTGCGCGACCGGGACGGACGCGGACGCTTCGGCGGCCGGGCCCGGCTGGGCATCCCGACCCACACGGACGACTGGGCCTCCGCGTCCCGGCAACTGGTCCACGGACTGGTGACCGGCAGCGAGCGCCGCGGCGCCCGGCCGGAACAGATGGTCGTCTACCTCTGCCAGGAGCCGTCGGACGGCGAGTCCGGCCGGCAGGTCATGGAGCGGCTCCGTCCACTCGCCCAGAAACTGCGCGTCGAGTGCGGAGCGCTCGACGTCCCCGTGGTCGAGGCGCTGTGCATCTCCGACGGCCGTTTCTGGTCCTACTGCTGCGACGACGCGGCCTGCTGCCCGCCGAGGGCACCCGATGGGCCTGCCCGGCACCTCCGTACTGGCCGCCGCCGCCACCTACGCCGGCATCCAGGTCCGCGGCACGCTGAAGCAACTGCACGCCAGGCTGCTGCCGCGGGAGAGCGTCGAACGCCTGGGTCAGGAAGTCGCCCTCGACACCGCCAGCATGTCCCTGGTCGCACGGATGCTCGACGACACCGGCCGCTCGGAGGTCGCCCGGGAAACACTGGAACTGGCGGAGCGGGTCATGCACCGCCTGGCCCAGGCCCCGCCCGTCGCCGGGCCGGCCGTGGCCGACCTCCGCGACGACACCCTGCTCACGGACGACGAGGCCGCGACGCTGATCCTCGGCCTGCAGGACCGCACGACCCGCGACCGCGCCGCCGCGTGGATGGAGGGCGACGAGGCAGGACCCGCGCTCCGGCTCTGGCGTGCCCTGGCCCGCCGGTGCGTCGGCCCCTACGGCGAGCACGCGGCCGCGCCGCTCACCCTCGCCGGCTGGGTCGCCTGGTCCACCGGTGACGAACTGGAGGCCCGCGAGGCACTGGCCATGGCTCTGGGCGCGGACCCCGACTACCTCTTCGCCCGCCTGCTGCACCAGGCCTGCAACGAGGGCCTCGACCCGGAGTCGATCCGCCGCTGCCTGCGCGCGGAGCGCGGCGAACGGACGGGCGAGAGCGCCCCCACGGCGACGCTCCCGCAACCCGCTGCGCCGACGGCCACCCCTTCGCCGCCCGCATCCCGCACGAACCCCACGCGCGCCGGTCGCCGGCGGCGGACACGAGCCGGGACGCCGGCCGAGGCGGGCAGGCGGCGCGCCCGCACGAAGAGGACCGCCTCCGGCGTGGACGGCACCCGTCCGCGGACGACGCCCGGGCAGGCCCGCCCGGGCGGCACGAGGCCGGGACGCGCCACAGGGCCCGAAGGGCCACGGACGCGCCCCGCGGACGGGCCGGGCGCGTGCTCGGCGGACGGGCCGGAGGGAGGTCAGGAAGCTTCGGGTGCCTAGAGAAACCTGGGTCACCCAAGGCACCCAAGATGACAAATGGGCCCAAGGCGACCCATACGCCCATGGCGTCCCAGGCGGGCGGTGGCCGCGAGCAGCGGGCCTGGCCGGGGGAGACGGGTGTGGCGTGACCCGGGCGTCGCCCGGACCGTTCATCTCACTGGCGGAAGCGCCGCCGGGGTGCTGGCGAGCCTTCGTCCCGAGCCAGAGCCAGAGCCCGAGCCCGAGCCCCCGAGCCTCGCGTTCCGTGTCCCGTCCCGCATTCCCTGTCCCGTCCAGCGTCCGTGCCCATCCCGAGTCCCGAACCCGGCGTCCCAGCCCCACGCGCCCACGTCACTTGCCCGTGGCCGGACTCAGCCGCGCCGGCTGGCCGCGCACCGCGCTGGCGGCCCCGCCCCTCAGCCCGTCCCCGCCCACCCTCAGCCCGTCCCCGCCCACCCTCAGCCCGTCCCCGCCCACCCCTCAGCCCGTCCCCGCCCACCCCTCAGCCCGTCCCCGCCCCGCCCCTCAGCCCGCCCCACGAACCGCCCGCCGCCCGCCCACGGACCGCCCGCCGGCCCGGCGTACGAAGCGCAGAGGAAGCCCCCATGCAACAGCAGCCCCCGCCCCCGCCCAGGGTGCGAACTCCCTCGGCACCGGAAGCCCGCTGCCGGCCGCTCCGGCCCGGAGCGCACCGCTGCCGCCCCGGCGTCCGCCGCACCCCTCGATCGGCACGCGACCTCGCCCCGGGGCCCGGCCGATCTGCCGCCCACCCACACCGCCATGATCTGCGTGGCCCTACCGGGACTGGCGGTCTCCGCGGAGCACGGCCAGCTGACCGGCAACGGCCTGGAGGGCTTCTACCACGCCGGCCGGCGGCTGCTCTCCCGGTGCCTTCTGCGGGTGGCCGGACACGAACCGCTCCCGGTGCAGGCGCGGATGGCCGGTGCGGACCGCGCGCGGTTCGTCGGCACGCTCCGGGTCTCCGTCCCGCCGGGACCCGACCCCGAGGTCATGGTCGAGCGGGTCCGGCACGCGGACGGCACCGAGCGGATCACGCTGCACAACTGGACCTCCCGGCCGCTCCGGCTCCCCGTCGAGATGTCGCTCGGCACCGACCTCGCAGACCTGGGTGCCATCGCCGCGGGCCGCGCCGGGGCCGAACTGCCCGCCGGTGTGCGCGGCGCGGGCCTGCGCTGGTCCAGCGCCACCGGCACGGCGGCGGTCACGGCGGAGCCGCCGCCCGCCGACGCGGTGGCCGCCGCCGGGCTGCTGCGCTGGGAGATCGACCTGCCCGCCGGGGGAGCGCGGGCGTGGAACTGCGGATCCGTCCCGACGGCAGGGGAGCGGACCGGCCTGCGGGCCGGACCGCGACGAGTCCCCTGGCCACCGCGCAGGCGACCGGTGACGAGCCCGGCGTCGCAGAGTTGCTGCGGACGAGCATCGAGGATCTGCGCGCGCTCCTGCTGCGCGATCCCGTCCAGCCCACCGACCGGTATCTCGCGGCCGGGGCACCCTGGCGATGCGGCCCGGCACCGGCCGAGGCACTCGCGGCGGCGCGGATGGCCCTGCCCCTGGGCACCGGTCTCGCGGCCGGCACACTGCGCGCCCTGGCCCGCACGCAGCTCCACGGCCCCGGACCGTCACCACTGGACAGCCCTCGCCCGTCGCCCTTCCGCGGCCCGGAATCACCGTCCTCCCGCAACCCGGCCTCGCGGCCCCTCCACGCCACCCGGCAGTCGTCCGGCATGATCCCCGGGCCGCTGCGTGATGCCGGCCCGCATCTGCCGCCGGGCTGCACCGGCACCGAGGCCACCCTGCTCTTCCCCGTGCTTCTCGCGGAAGCCCGACGCTGGGGACTGCCCGACTCCGACACCGAGGAGCTGCTGCCGGCCGCCGAACGCTGCCTGACCTGGCTGCTCACGACGCCCGGAGACGGCCCGTACGTCGCCGATCCGCAACCCGGCGGGCCCGTCCGCTGCGAGACCCAGGCCCACGCCCACCGTGCCGCGCTGCTCGGCGCGGATCTGCTCGACGCCTGCGGCAGACCGGGCGGCGCCGCGCTGCGGGAGTGGCGGAGCGGCTGCGCACGGCGTTCCGCCGGGACTTCTGGCTCGACGACCCGGCGGGCGGCCGGCCGGCGGCCGCCCGGATGCCGGACGGAACCCTCGTGCCGCACCTCGGCGCCGGCGCGGCCCATCTGCTCGACACCGGCCTGCTGGGCGGGGGCGCACCGGCGCCGGGCCTGCTCGACAAGGCGCAGACCGACCAGCTCGCCCGGCTGCTCGGCAGCCCGGCCCTGGACTCGGGGTGGGGCTGCGTTCCCTCGGGCCAGGGAGGCGGGCCACAACCCCTTCGGCCACCGCTCGGGTGCCGTGCGCGTCCACGAGACGGCCGTCGCCGTCGCCGGCCTGGCCGCCGCCGGCTACGAGAAGGAGGCGAGCTCCCTGCTCAGAGGGGTGCTGGCCGCTGCCGACGCCTTCGGCCACCGGCTGCCCGAGATGTACGCGGGGGAGCGGCGCACGGACGGCGGGGTCCCGCTCCCGCACCCGGCCGCCTGCCGCCCGGCCGCCACGGCTGCGGCGGCCGGCGTACTGCTGCTGACCGCGCTCGCCGGTGTCCGCCCCGACGTCCCGGCCGGGACGGTCACCCTGCGGCCGGTGCGCAGCGCCCCGCTGGGCGAGGTCGGCCTGACCGGCCTGCGTGTCGCCGGCGCGCCCTTCTCGGTGCGGGTCAGCCGGCTCGGGCTGGCCATGGTCGAGGAGGCCGCCGACGGACTGCAACTGGGGGTGTGACCTGGTGTGACATCCCACCCCACGACGACCGGAAACGGACGGTGAGGAGCATGCCCGACCGAAGCGGATCGGCCCTCGATGCGACCGGCGAAGGACGTGTTTATCGTCAGGCAGACGACTATGATCGCGACATGCCCTACGACCCGTCAGCCTTTCCGCCCTTCGCCGTGACCGTGGACCTGGTCGTGCTGACCGTGCGCCGCAGTTCCCTGTGCGCGCTGGCGGTGCGCAGGGGGAACCGCCGTTCCAGGGGCGCTGGGCCCTGCCCGGCGGCTTCGTACGGGCCGACGAGGACCTCGCCCAGGCGGCGGCGCGGGAACTGGCCGAGGAGACCGGGCTGCGCGTCCACGACCCCGCCGCCCCGGCCCAGGACAACGGCGCCCACCTCGAACAGCTCGCCACCTACGGCGACCCCAAGCGCGACCCCGCATGCGCGTGGTCAGCGTCGCCCACCTCGCCCTCGCCCCCGACCTGCCCGCGCCCCGGGCGGGCGGCGACGCCAGCAACGCCCGCTGGGCACCGGTCGAGGAGCTGCTGGAGCAGGCGGGCTACGGGCGCGACGGCGAGGCCGTGGCACCGCTCGCCTTCGACCACGCCCTGATCCTGGCCGACGGAGTGGAGCGAGCCCGCTCCAAGATCGAGTACTCGTCGCTGGCCACGGCCTTCTGCCCGCCCGAGTTCACCGTCGGCGAGCTGCGCCGGGTCTACGAAGCGGTGTGGGGCGTCGCGCTCGACCCGCGCAACTTCCACCGCAAGGTCACCGGCACCCCGGGCTTCCTGGTCCCCACCGGCGGCACCACCACCCGGCAGGGCGGACGCCCGGCCCAACTCTTCCGGGCCGGCGGAGCCACGCTCCTCAACCCCCGATGCTGCGCCCCGAGGTGTGACCTCCGAGGTGTAGCCCCGGCCGCCCGCCGCCCGCGCCGTCGCCCGTCGCCGGACGAGCAACACCCTGCCCGAAAAACCCGACATACCGCGCTATCTTGCTTCGGGTGATCGAGGCCTTCGGACTGACCAGCAAGCCCCGCAAGGAGCTTCCGCCCGCCGTCGACGACGTCTCCTTCGAGGCGCGCGCGGGCCGCGTCACCGCGCTGCTCGGAGCGCCGGGTGCCGGAAAGACCACGGTGCTCAGACTCATGCTCGAGCTCCAACCCGGCCGCGGCCTCACCTACTTCCGCGGACGGCCCCTGCACCGCATCGCCCACCCGTCCGCGAGGTCGGCGTGCTCCTCGGCGACGTGCCCGGACATCCCGCGCGTACCGTGCGCGGTCACCTCAGGATGCTGTGCGCCGCGGCCGGTGTTCCGGTCCGGCGGGCCGACGAAGTCCTCGAGGCCGTCGGCCTCGTGAGCCTGCGCGACGAGCGCCTCGGCACCCTCTCGCGCGGCATGGACCGGCGCCTCGGCCTGGCCTGCGCCCTGCTGGCCGACCCGCACACCCTCGTCCTCGACGACCCGGCCGGCGAACTCTCCGCCCGCGAGAGCCGCTGGCTGCACGGCACGCTGCGGACCTACGCGGACCAGGGCGGCACCGTGCTGTTCACCACCGCCGACCCCAAGGAGGCGGCCCGCACGGCGGACCGCGTGGTCACCCTGCACCGGGGCAGGATCGTCGCCGACCAGGAGGCCGGGGACTTCTCCCGCACGCGACTGCGTCCACGCGTCGCCGTCCGCACCCCGCACGCCGCCCGGCTCGCCGCTCTCCTGGCCAAGGAGGCCCGCAGCGCCCGCCGTTCCGTCGAGGTCGTCCGCGAGGGCGGCAACCGGCTCTCCGTGTACGGCAGTACGTGCGCCCACGTCGGGGAGGCCGCCTTCCGCCACGGCATCCTCGTCCACCAACTCGCCGACGAGGTCGGCGACATGGGCCCCGGGTCCGGCGCAGCACCGGCAACAGAGGCACCTGAGTCAACAGAAGAAGCGGACACCACAAAGCTCACGCCAACTACAGATCCCACCTCAACCGCAGAACTCACCCCAACCACAAACCCCACAGCCCCTTCAAGCCCCCGACACCCGGCGACGCCACCTCCCCGCCCCCGCCCCCGCCCTCCCCTCCCCTCCCCGACCTCGCCTCCTCCCTCCCCGGTCCCTCCCTCCCCCTCCCGCCCCCATCTCCGTCCGCTCGGCGCCCAGCCCCCTGCGGCCGCTGCGGTACGAGGTCCGCCGGACCGTCGGGATCAGCACCGCCTTCGTCACCGGTGCCGTCGTGCTCGTCGTGTCCGCCGTCACCGCCGTGGTGCTGGCCCGCATCGGGCACACCCCGCAGCACCGGCTGCTGGCCGCGTGGCCGAGGGAGCTGCCCCTGCCGCCCGCGGCGCTCGGTGCGGGGCTGCTGGGGGCGCTCGCGTTCGGCGACGAGTTCCGCCACCCCGCCCTGGCGGCGGACCGCGGCACCGTGCCCCGCCGGCTGGGGCTGCTGGCCGCCAAACTGCTCGTGTCCGCGGTGATCGCGCTGCTGCTCGCCGTGCTCACGGTGGCCTGCGGCGCCGAGGTGCTGCATCTGTTCTACGGACGGGAGATCGTGTCGGTTCCCGTGGACTGGGTGTCGCTGAGCGCGGGTTGGGCGGGCCTGGTCGTCGGGTGCGCGTGGGCCGGTGTCCTCGCCGCCGGTGTCTTCCGGTCGGCCACGGCCGGCCTCGCCGCCGTCGTGGCCGTGCCCGTCCTCGTCGTACCGCTCGTACAAAGGGTCTGGGAGGGGCCGTCCGTGCGGTCCGCCGCGGGCTTCCGCTGCGGCTGCGCGAGGTTCTTCTGTCGCAGTGGCCGTTCGGCGGCGAGCGTCATGTGGCGGCCGTGCTGAGGGTGCTCGGCCAACCCGTCGGCGGCGCGCTGACGTTGTCCCTGACCGCTCTGCTCTGCGCGTATGTCCTCACGACGCTGCGCAGCAGAGTCAGGTGACCACGGTCCGTGACGGCGTGATCCGGTCCTGTGCGCAACTCCCGGGGAAAGCCCATTTCTTTCCGATAAGGCGTCAATTGCGACGGGGTGAGCGATCACCCTTTCGTGTGCTTTTCACCAAAGCCCTCAAGGGAGTTGGGAACGGCGCCGACAAAGGATGCGTGAGTACCCTTGCGCACACCATGATGACCGCCGCCCGCTCCGCCGACTCCGGCCTCGCGAACCCGGGCGAACTCGACCGCTACCCCTTCGCCGAGGCGCCCGCCGTCGACCGCGTCGGGTCCCCCGCCTGGGAAGGGGCGGACCCCGAGCTGGGCCGCGTGGGCCGGCGTGCCGCGGGCAGCCGCGGACGCGGACTGCACGGGCAACTCGTCCAGCAGCTGGGACAGATGATCGTTTCCGGCGACCTGGGTGCCGACCGCCCGCTGGTGCCCGAGGAGATCGGCCAGCGTTTCGAGGTGTCCCGCACCGTCGTCCGGGAGTCGTTGCGTGTACTGGAGGCCAAGGGCCTGGTCAGCGCCCGCCCGAACGTGGGCACGCGCGTCCGCCCCGTCAGCGACTGGAACCTCCTCGATCCGGACATCATCGAGTGGCGTGCCTTCGGTCCCCAGCGCGACGACCAGCGCCGTGAGCTCAGCGAGCTGCGCTGGACGATCGAACCGCTCGCCGCGCGCCTGGCCGCCGGTCATGGCCGGGAGGACGTCCAGCAGCGTCTGACCGACATGGTGGGGATCATGGGGCACGCCATGAGCCAGGGCGACGCGCTCACCTTCGCCCGGGCCGATGCCGAGTTCCACACCCTCCTCATCCAGGTCGCGGGCAACCGCATGCTGGAGCACCTGTCCGGGATCGTCTCCGCCGCCCTCCAGGTCTCCGGCGGCCCGGTCACCGGCTGTGAGCGGCCGAACGACACGGCGCTGGCGCAGCACGGCCGGATCGTCGACGCCCTCGCCACCGGCGACGGCGCGGCCGCCGAGGCCGCCATGCGCCAACTTCTCACCGTCCACCCGAGGTGGAACGCGTGGTGCCCGCCCCCGCGAGCACTGACCGCGTTCCGCCGCAGCGGCGCGGACCGGGCAGGCCAGACCCTCCTATGGCCGCGTCCGGCGGTGCGCCGCCGCCGTCGACCCCGCAGAGTCCCGCGACTCTGCGGGGTCCGACGGTGTGATGAGAGGGTCGGTCTCCGGGTAGTTCCGGGTAGACACCGTTTATGACTGCTTTCGATGGCTTCTTACCGGGTTTGACCGCTTACGGGGTGTGACTCGGGCCACGCGAATTGGGCGTAACGCTCGTGGGAACCACGCGATGACCTAAGAGGTGACAGCCGCGGAGGGAATACGGACGCCGATGACGGCGCTGTGCATCTCCCCGGCCCCCGCCCGCGCCGTCGGCCCATCCCCAAGCCGGCGGTCGGCTCCTGTCCGCCGTGGACGGGGCCGGAAGCCGTTTTCCAACGTTCCGAGAGGTTGTTCGTGTCGGCCAGCACATCCCGTACGCTCCCGCCGGAGATCGCCGAGTCCGTCTCTGTCATGGCGCTCATTGAGCGGGGAAAGGCTGAGGGGCAGATCGCCGGCGATGACGTGCGTCGGGCCTTCGAAGCTGACCAGATTCCGGCCACTCAGTGGAAGAACGTACTGCGCAGCCTCAATCAGATCCTCGAGGAAGAGGGTGTGACGCTGATGGTCAGTGCCGCAGAGCCCAAGCGCACCCGCAAGAGCGTCGCAGCGAAGAGCCCCGCCAAGCGCACCGCCACCAAGACGGTCGCGGCGAAGACCACGGCCGGCCGGAAGGCCACCGCCGGAGCCACCCCGGCACAGCCCGCCCCGGAGCCCGCCGCCGAGGAAGAGGCGCCCGCGGTGAAGAAGGCGGCGGCGAAGAAGACGACCGCCAAGAAGACGGCGGCCAAGAAGACGACCGCGAAGAAGACGGCCGCCAAGAAGACCACGGCCAAGAAGGACGAGCCCGAGCTTCTCGAGGAAGAGGTGCTCGAGGAGCCGAAGGTCGCGGAGGAGCCCGAGGGCACCGAGAACGCGGGCTTCGTGCTGTCCGACGAGGACGAGGACGACGCCCCGGCGCAGCAGGTCGCCGCGGCCGGCGCCACCGCCGACCCGGTCAAGGACTACCTCAAGCAGATCGGCAAGGTCCCCCTGCTCAACGCCGAGCAGGAGGTCGAGCTGGCCAAGCGCATCGAGGCGGGTCTGTTCGCCGAGGACAAGCTGGCCAACTCCGACAAGCTGGCGCCGAAGCTCAAGCGCGAGCTGGAGATCATCGCCGAGGACGGCCGCCGCGCCAAGAACCACCTCCTGGAGGCCAACCTCCGTCTGGTGGTCTCCCTGGCCAAGCGCTACACCGGCCGCGGCATGCTCTTCCTGGACCTGATCCAGGAGGGCAACCTCGGTCTGATCCGCGCGGTCGAGAAGTTCGACTACACCAAGGGCTACAAGTTCTCCACGTACGCCACCTGGTGGATCCGTCAGGCGATCACCCGTGCCATGGCCGACCAGGCCCGCACCATCCGCATCCCGGTGCACATGGTCGAGGTCATCAACAAGCTCGCGCGCGTCCAGCGCCAGATGCTCCAGGACCTGGGCCGCGAGCCCACCCCGGAGGAGCTGGCCAAGGAGCTCGACATGACCCGGAGAAGGTCATCGAGGTCCAGAAGTACGGCCGCGAGCCGATCTCGCTGCACACCCCGCTCGGCGAGGACGGCGACAGCGAGTTCGGTGACCTCATCGAGGACTCCGAGGCCGTCGTCCCGGCCGACGCGGTCAGCTTCACGCTCCTCCAGGAGCAGCTGCACTCCGTCCTGGACACCCTGTCCGAGCGCGAGGCGGGCGTCGTCTCCATGCGCTTCGGTCTCACCGACGGTCAGCCGAAGACCCTCGACGAGATCGGCAAGGTGTACGGCGTGACGCGTGAGCGCATCCGCCAGATCGAGTCCAAGACCATGTCGAAGCTGCGCCACCCGTCGCGCTCGCAGGTGCTGCGCGACTACCTCGACTAGGTCGCGGCGCCCATCGACGACGAGGCCCGGTTCCCCCTCGGGGGACCGGGCCTTCGCGCTGCCGGAGCGGGCCCGGAGCCTGCCCGGAGCAGGCCCGGACCGGGCTGCGCGCGGGTGCGGGCCGGGGCCGAGTGGATCACCCTGGGTTATCCATGACCGCCCAGAGTGAGGAGCCTGCATGCGTCGCCCTTCTGTTCGGGCGCTGGCCCGGCCGCTGGTCCTGGCGGCCGCGGCGACCGCCATACCGCTGGCGTCCGCGGCCGAGGCGTCGGCCGACAGCATCGTCGTCGGCGGATTCCCCGTCGAAGCGTCCGACACTCCATGGACCGTGGCACTCTCCAGCCGTGACCGGTTCGGCGGTACGCGGTCCGGTCAGTTCTGCGGGGGAGTGGCCGTCGGCCGGACCACCGTGCTCACGGCGGCCCACTGCCTGGGCGAGGAGGTGCTGGGCACGCCACCGGACCAGGTGCCCGACCTGAAGATCATCGCGGGGCGTACGGACCTGCTCTCGGACGAGGGGCGGGAGATCCCCGTCCGCGACGTCTGGGTGAACCCCGAGTACGACGACGTCAGCAACTCCGGGGACTTCGCCGTCGTGCGCCTGTCCGAAGCCCTGCCCGCCGGCTCCGCCATAGGGATGGCGCCCGAGGGGGACCCCGCCTATCGGCCGGGCGAGGGAGCCGTCGTCCTCGGCTGGGGGGACACCTCGGGCGCCGGCGACTACGCCAACAGTCTGCGGGGGGCGCGGGTGCGGGTCCTGGCCGATCCGCGCTGTGCACAGGTGTACCCGGGGGGTGACGAGGGGCAGTACCGGTCCGACACCATGGTGTGCGCCGGCCAGGACGGCGGTGGCCGCGACGCCTGCCAGGGGGACAGCGGAGGGCCGCTCGTCGCCCAGGGGAAACTGATCGGCCTGGTGTCGTTCGGCAGCGGCTGCGGGCGCCCCGACAGCCCGGGCGTCTACACGCGCGTCTCAGCCGTCCTGCGGACGCTGGGCTGGGAGAGCGCCGGGCAGGCCGGCAAGGGGGCGCCTGACACGGACTGAGGGCCCGTGCGGGTACGACGAGGGCGGCCGTCTCCGGAGTGGGAGGCGGCCGCCCGTGTCACCGGCCTGTGCCGGGCTCGCTCGTCGTGGGACGCGAGATGCCAGCGTTCTGGGGCGTGTCGGCGCTCTTCGTCAGCGCTCGTCCTCGGTGGCGGTGGCCGGAACGGAGGTCAGTCGCTCGGTCTCGTCCTGTATCTCAGCGGCGATCTTCTTGAGTTCCGGCTCGAACTTGCGGCCGTGGTGGGCGCAGAAGAGCAGTTCTCCGCCACTCAGCAGGACGACGCGCAGGTATGCCTGGGCGCCGCAACGGTCGCAGCGGTCAGCGGCCGTCAGCGGGCTCGCGGAAGTCAGAACAGTAGTCACGTCGCCTCTTCTCTAGCTCGACGAGCTGTCGTACCAGGGTCAACATCCAACCAGCCCCAAAACGTTCCCGCTCGTGGCTTTTCCTCGAAAAAATCTTTCCGGGGAGGCTGGCTGTTGCCGGTTGGCGGCGAATGTGCCGTATTGCGTGTCTGTGTGTCGTACGGGTTCGCGCTGTCGGTCAGTGTCAGTCCCTGCCGGCTGGGTTGCCGGTTTGTTCATGAGGACGTGCCCGGAGCCTAAATGGTTCATGCCTCGAAGGGAACGTGATGTGTGCTTCACTCCATCGAGGGATCGAACACGCATGCGATCCTGGTCTAGTCTGAGTTCCCGACGAGGGTGGCGTGACAACGGCTCTACCAGGCCTCGGTACCCTCTGAGCGGTGAACGACGCCGCGCCCTTACCCACCAGGGCCCCATCTGAAATTCAGCGAGGAGCGAACCGCGTGACCGCCGAGACGTCCGTGCCGTCCACAGCGCTGCTGGCAGGAGCAGACCGGGACGGTTCCAACTACACCGCGCGGCACCTGCTCGTCCTCGAGGGGCTCGAGGCCGTCCGCAAGCGCCCCGGTATGTACATCGGCTCGACCGACAGCCGTGGCCTGATGCACTGCCTGTGGGAGATCATCGACAACTCCGTCGACGAGGCCCTGGGCGGCTACTGCGACCACATCGAGGTGGTCCTCCACGACGACGGCTCGGTGGAGGTCCGGGACAACGGCCGCGGCATCCCGGTCGACGTCGAGCCCAAGACCGGCCTGTCCGGCGTCGAGGTCGTGATGACCAAGCTGCACGCCGGCGGAAAGTTCGGCGGCGGTGCCTACGCCGCCTCCGGCGGCCTGCACGGCGTGGGCGCCTCCGTGGTGAACGCCCTGTCCGCCCGGCTGGACGTCGAGGTCGACCTCGGCGGGCACACCCACGCCATCAGCTTCCGGCGCGGCGTCCCCGGCGTCTTCGCCGCCCTCGGCCCGGACGGGAAGTTCGAGCCCAAGAGCGGACTGCGCAAGGTCAAGAAGGTCCCAAGACGCGCACGGGCACGCGCGTGCGTTACTGGGCCGACCGCCAGATCTTCCTCAAGGACGCCAAGCTCTCCCTGGAGAACCTGCACCAGCGGGCCCGCCAGACCGCGTTCCTGGTGCCGGGCCTGACCATCGTCGTCCGGGACGAGTACGGGCTCGGCGAGGGCGGCAGCAAGGGCGAGGAGTCGTTCCGCTTCGACGGCGGCATCAGCGAGTTCTGCGAGTTCCTGGCGGCCGACAAGCCCGTCTGCGACATCCTCCGCTTCACCGGACAGGGCACGTTCAAGGAGACCGTCCCCGTCCTCGACGAGCACGGTCAGATGACGCCCACCGAGGTCACCCGCGACCTGGGCGTGGACGTCGCGCTGCGCTGGGGGACCGGCTACGACACGACGATCAAGTCGTTCGTCAACATCATCGCCACCCCAAGGGCGGCACCCACGTCGCCGGTTTCGAGCAGGCCGTCACCCGGACGATGAACGAGGTGCTGCGCGCCAAGAAGCTTCTGCGCGTCGCCGAGGACGACATCGTCAAGGACGACGCCCTGGAGGGCCTGACCGCGGTCGTCACGGTCCGGCTCGCCGAGCCGCAGTTCGAGGGCCAGACCAAGGAGATCCTCGGCACCTCGGCCGCCCGCCGCATCGTGAACAACGTGATCTCCAAGGAGCTCAAGGCCTTCCTGACCTCCACCAAGCGCGACGCAGCGCAGCAGGCCCGCGTCGTCATGGAGAAGGCCGTCGCCGCGGCCCGCACCCGTATCGCCGCCCGGCAGCACAAGGACGCCCAGCGCCGCAAGACGGCCCTGGAGTCCTCCTCGCTGCCCGCCAAGCTCGCCGACTGCCGCAGCGACGACGTCGACCGCAGCGAGCTGTTCATCGTCGAGGGAGACTCCGCGCTCGGCACCGCCAAGCTCGCCCGGAACTCCGAGTTCCAGGCGCTGCTGCCGATCCGCGGCAAGATCCTCAACGTCCAGAAGTCCTCCGTGACCGACATGCTCAAGAACGCCGAGTGCGGCGCGATCATCCAGGTCATAGGAGCGGGCTCGGGCCGGACCTTCGACATCGACGCGGCCCGCTACGGCAAGATCATCATGATGACGGACGCCGATGTCGACGGCTCCCACATCCGCACCCTGCTGCTCACCCTGTTCCACCGCTACATGCGGCCCATGGTCGAGGCAGGCCGGGTGTTCGCCGCGGTGCCGCCGCTGCACCGCATCGAGCTGATCCAGCCCAAGAAGGGCCAGGACAAGTACGTGTACACGTACTCGGACCGCGAGCTGCGCGACAAGCTCATGGAGTTCCAGACCAAGGGCATCCGCTACAAGGACTCCATCCAGCGCTACAAGGGCCTCGGCGAGATGGACGCCGACCAGCTGGCGGAGACGACCATGGACCCGCGCCGCCGCACCCTGCGCCGGATCAACCTCACCGACCTCGAAGCCGCCGAGCAGGTGTTCGACCTGCTGATGGGCAACGACGTCGCTCCCGCAAGGAGTTCATCTCGAACTCGGCGGCGACGCTCGACCGGTCGCGCATCGACGCGTAGGCCCCGCCCGCGCCCCGGCCCCGCCCCCGCCCCGGCCCGCCGTCCACCGACGGCGGGCCCGGCCCGGACGCCCGGAGGCGGCCCGGACGGGCTGCGCGGCCGCGATCCCCTACCGGATATCCGACGGCGGGCCCGGCCCGGATGGGCGGGTCACCTGATGGGGTGAAGAGCGCGGAGAAGAAGAGTCGGGGATCTTCCCGTTCTGTCCATCCTTGGGCATGCAGTCACGCAATGATCGTCTTCCCGGGGCGGAAGGCGGTCCCTCGTACGACGACCCCTGGTACGACGCCCTGGCCTCCGGCTGGGGCGAGTCCGCGGCGGACGGCGTGCCCCCGGCGGCCGTGCCCCCGGCCCGCAGCGGGCCGGACGGGACCCCGGACGCGGCCGACGTGTACCTGGAGGTGCAGCGCAGCGCCGCCTTCCAGGAGGTGCGCAGCCGCTACCGCAGGTTCGTGGTGCCGGCGGCGGCCGGTTTCCTCACCTGGTACGTCGCCTACGTGGTGGCCGCCACGACCGCCCGGACCTCATGGCCCGTCCGGTGACCGGAGCGGTGAACGTGGCGATGATCGCCGGACTGGGCCAGTTCCTCACCACCTTCCTGCTCACCTGGGCCTACGCCCGGCACGCGCGGCTGCGCCGGGACCGGGCCGCCTCGAACTGCGCTGGGACACCCAGGAGCTGACCCGCGGCGTCCGGGGCGGTGCCTCGTGACGGGCGGTCACCAGACCCTGGCCCTGCTGCTGTTCAGCGTGTTCGTCGCCGTCACGCTGGCATCACGACCTGGGTGAGCCGCAACCGGCACGGCTCGGCCGAGGAGTTCTACGCCGGGGCCGGCTGTTCTCCCCGATGGAGAATGGTTTTGCCATCGCCGGCGACTACATGTCCGCCGCGTCCTTCCTCGGTATCTCCGGACTCATCGCCCTCTACGGCTACGACGGCATGCTGTACTCGGTGGGCTTCCTGGTGGCCTGGCTCGTGGTGCTGCTCCTCGTCGCCGAACTGGTCCGCAACTGCGGCCGGTACACCCTCGCCGACGTCGTGGCGGCGCGGATGCGGGAGCGGCCCGTGCGGATCGCCGCGGGAACCTCCTCGGTCACCGTGTCCGTTCTGTATCTGGTGGCGCAGATGGTGGGCGCGGGCAGCCTCGTCGCACTGCTCCTCGGCGGGACGAGCGAGGCGGCACAGGCCTGGACCGTCGTCGGCGTCGGCGCGCTCATGGTCGTCTACGTGTCGTTGGGAGGGATGCGGGCCACCACCTGGATTCAGATCGTGAAGGCGGTGCTCCTGCTCGGCGGCACCATCGCGCTGACCGCGCTCGTCCTCGTCCGCTTCCACGGCGACATCCACGAGCTGCTGTTCACCGCGGCCGAACGCAGCGGCCACGGCACGGACTTCCTGGCCCCCGGACTGGCCTACGGCGCCGACTGGACCGCCCGCTTCGACTTCATCAGCCTCGGAGTCGCCCTGGTGCTGGGCACGGCCGGGCTGCCGCACATCCTGTCCCGCTTCTACACCGTGCCGACCGCCCGGGCCGCCCGGCGCTCGGTCGTCTGGTCGATCGGCCTCATCGGCGGCTTCTACCTGATGACCATCGTCCTCGGGTTCGGCGCCGCCGCCGTCGTCGGGACGAGCACCGTACGGGAGTCGAACGCGGCCGGGAACACGGCGGTGCCGCTGCTCGCCCTCGACCTGGGCGGCGGCCCGACTCCACCGGGGGAACGGTTCTGTTCGCCGTCGTCGCCGCCGTCGCGTTCGCCACCATCCTCGCGGTCGTCGCCGGCATCACCCTGGCCTCGTCGGCATCCGTGGCCCACGACCTGTACGCGTCCCTGCGGCGGCGCGGCACGCCGCGCAGCGAGGTGGCCGTCGCGCGCGTCGCCGCCGTCGGCATCGGCGCCGTCGCGATCGCCCTCGGCCTGCTGGCGCGCGACCTCAACGTCGCCTTCCTGGTCGGGCTGGCCTTCGCCGTCGCCGCCTCCGCCAACCTGCCCGTGCTGCTGTACTCACTGTTCTGGCGCCGCTTCACCACCCGGGGCGCCGTCTGGTCCGTCTACGGCGGCCTGGTCCCGGCCGTCGTGCTCGTGCTGCTCTCCCCGGTGGTCTCGGGCGGCCCGACGCGCTGTTCCCGGGCGTCGACTTCCAGCTCTTCCCGCTCCAGAACCCGGGCCTCGTCTCCATCCCGCTCGGCTTCCTCGCGGGCTGGCTCGGCACCCGCACCTCGCCCGAGACCCCGGACGCGGCCAAGCACGCCGAGACGGAGGTGCGGTCGCTGACGGGGGCGGGGGCGGCCTGAGCCGGGCTCCGACCATCGCGGGGCGCCCTGAGCCCGGGGCGCCCTGGACCGGGACACCCTCGGCCCGGGGCGCCGTGGACCGGGACACCCTCGGCCCGGCCCGCCACGCCTACACCTGGCCGGTCTGGCCGGTCTGGCTGATCTGGCCGGTCTGGCCGGTCTGGCCGTCGGCCGCGCCGGCCCCGCCGGGCCGCGCCGTCGTGCGCGTCCGTCAGGCGCGCGTCGCCCACTCGTACCGGTGCTCCGGGCGCCCCGCCTCGCCGTAGCGCAGGGTCAGCCGGGCCCGTCCCGTCCGCTCCAGGAGCTTGAGATAGCGCTGGGCGGTCTGGCGGCTCACCCCGGTCCGCTCGGCGATCTCCTGGGCCGACAGCGGGCCGTCGGCGCTCATCAGGGACTGGCGCACCAGCTCCGCCGTGGTGGGGGAGTGGCCCTTGGGCAGGCCGGGCTCCGACGAGGCCGACAGAGCGCCGAAGATGCGGTCCACCTCGGCCTGCTCCGCCTCGCCGCCGCCGTCGAGCGTGCGCCGCAGCTCGGCGTAGGCCTGGAGCTTGGCGCGCAGCCCCGCGAAGTTGAACGGCTTCACCAGGTACTGCAACGCGCCCTGCCGCATCGCCGCCTGCACCGTCGACACGTCCCGTGCCGCCGTCACCATGATCACGTCGGTCTGGAGGCCGCACCGGCGCATCTCCTGGACGACCTCCAGACCGGTGCGGTCGGGCAGGTAGTGGTCCATGAGCACCAGGTCCACCCGGGGCAGCGTGCGCAGGCTGTGCAGCGCCTGACCGGCGTCGTGCGCCTGCCCGGCGACACGGAAGCCCGGGACCTTCTCGACGTAGGCGGCGTTGACCCGCGCCACGCGCGTGTCGTCGTCCACGACCAGGACCTCGATCATCGTGACTCCTTCTCGGCGCCGCCGTCCTCGACGGCGGTGTCCACGGCGCCGGCGTCCACCGGGCCGGCGCCGCCGGGGACGGAGACCGCGGTGAGCGCGGGCTCCGGACCGGGCACGGCCAGCGCCTCGGGCAGGACGACGGTGAACTCCGCGCCACCGCCGGGCGCCTCGGCGACCGTGGCGCTGCCACCCTGCCGTTCGGCGAGCCTGCGCACCAGGGACAGGCCGATGCCGCGCTGCCGGTGCGCGGCGGCTCCTTGGTGGACCAGCCCTCGGTGAACACCACCTCGCGGTGCTCGGGCGGACGCCGGGGCCGGTGTCGCGCACCGTGAGGACCGCCGTACGCCCCTGTGCGCGCAACGCGACCTCCACGCGCGCGTGCGCGGTGCCCGCGGCGGCGTCGAGCGCGTTGTCCACCAGGTTGCCGACGATGGTCACCACCCCGCTCGGGTCCACCAGGCGGTCCGGCAGGTCCGTCCGGTCCGATACCCACAGGGCGACCCCGCGCTCCGCCGCGACGGTCGCCTTGCCGACCAGCAGCGCCGCGAGCAGCGGGTCCCCGACACGCTCGGTGATCTGCTCGGCGGTGGCCCGGTGGTCGCCGACGACCTCGCCGACGAACTCCACCGCGTCCTCGTACATCTCCAGCTCCAGCAGCCCCAGCAGGGTGTGCATGCGGTTGGCGTGCTCGTGGTCCTGGGCGCGCAGCGCGTCGATCAGGCCGCGCGTGGAGTCCAGCTCCCGGCCCAGCTGCTCCAGCTCGGTGCGGTCGCGCAGGGTGGCCACGGCGCCGCCGTCGTCGGTGGGCATCCGGTTGGCGACCAGCACCCGCCGGCCGCGCACGGTCACCAGGTCGGTGCCGGTCACCCGGCCGGCCAGCACGTCGGCCGTGCGTCCCGCGCCGAGCGCCTCGTCGGGGGAGCGGCCCACGGCCTCGCCGTCGATGCCCAGCAGCCGCTGCGCCTCGTCGTTCAGCAGGCGGATACGGCCGCCCCGGTCCAGCGCGACGACACCCTCACGGATGCCGTGCAGCATGGCCTCCCGCTCCGCGAGCAGCGCCGAGATGTCGGAGAAGGCCAGGTCACGGGTCTGCCGCTGGACCCGGCGCGAGATGAGCCAGGCCGCGAGCGCACCGACCGCCAGGGCGCCGCCTGCGTAGGCGAACAGCCCCGGGATGGCGTGGACGAGCCGGGCGCGGACGCTGTCGTAGGCGATGCCCACCGAGACCGCCCCGACGATGTCGCCGTCCGCCTCGCGCAAGGGCACCTTGCCGCGCGCGGAGCGGCCCAGGGTGCCCTCGTCGATCTCCATGACCTCGTGGCCGGCCAGGGCCTCGCCGGGGTCGGTCGAGACGGTCCCGCCGACCCGGCCGGGATCGGTGTGCGACCAGCGCACGCCGCGCCGGTCCATCACCACGACGTACTCCGCCCCCGTGGCCTCGCGGACCCGCTCGGCCGCGCGCTGGACGGGGCCGTCGGGCGTGGCCGGCGTGGTGCGCAGGTCCCGCGCGATCTGCGGCTGCTGCGCGGTCGTCTGGGCGATGGCCAGCGCCCGGCGCATGGCCTGGTCGTCCAGCTGGTCGCCGAGCGGTGCGAGGAACAGCCCCGTCGCGAGCACCGCGACGCCCGCGGCGATCGCCAGCTGCATCAGCAGGACCTGCGAGAACATCCGCCGCGGCAGCCCGAGGCGCAGGCGGCGTGCGGGGGAGTGGGGCTCATGCCTCGACGGTACGTGGCCCGCGGCGGCGGCCCGTAGGGGGATGTGACAGGAATCTCGGGCACCCTGTCGTCCCCTCGCGGCCGCAGGGCAGGCCGGCGCGCGGGCAGGCCGCCCCGAGGCTCAGCTCGCCAGCGCCGAGGCCACGGCCAACTCGCGCAGCTCCCGGACCTCCATCCGTGCGGGGGAACCCAGGACCGAGGTGCCGCAGCTCTCGGGCCGGGGCGGAGCCGAGGCACTCTGGACGACGGCGACCCGCCAGTGCCGTCCGTCGGCGTGGGCGACGGTCACGTCCCAGCGCGGCGCGGCGCCGTCGGTCCGGACCACCCGCAGGACCTCCGCCGTCTCCTCGTCGGTCGCCGCCCGCACGGCCAGTTCGGCGGCCTGGCCGGGCCGCTCCCAGGCGGAGCCGCCACGGCAGCCCTCCAGGACGATCCGGCCCTCCCGCACCCCGTGCAGGATCCCCTTGACGGCGTGCGCCTCGACCCGGCCGTAGGCGTAGCCGTACGGCAGGACGAGCACCGTCGGCGAGAAGCGGTGGCCCCCAGATGCGTGACCTCCCAGACGCCGTCGGCACCGGATTGGGCGAGTTCGGCGGCGAGCGGGCGGCCCAGGAGCGCGCAGCACCGGTCCCGCTTGCCGTTGGTGCAGACGAGGGCGAGCGGATCACCCGTGTGGGGCCGCCGCCGAGCACCTCGTCGAAGCCACGCGGGTCGCCGGCGCCGAGGGCGGCGAAGTCCAGGCCGAGCAGCCGTCCGGGTCGGTGAGCGTGGCACCGTGCAGCCAGACGCTCCCGGGGAGGGTGTGGGCCGCGTAGACGCGGCGCTCGGCGGGGTGTGGCAGTCGGCGTGCCGTCCGGGGCGGCGGATGAGCGCGATCCGTACGCCCGTGCCCTTGGCGGCCCTCTCCAGGCGCGGCCCAGGGCGGGGTCCAGGTGGCTGGACGTGAGCGCCTTGGCGCCCCACGGCCCGGGCTGCTCCAGCAGCAGCCAGGTCCTCGCGGTGGCGGCGGTGCCCGCGACGGGCTCGCCCAGGTCCCGGGAGACGGTTGAGCAGGTACTCACAGAGGTGAGCCTAACCTGACTTGCCTCGCGTCTCCTGTCGAGCACGCGGAGACGGGGTGACGGAAGTGACGACCGGGACATTCCGGCGAAGCCCCCGGAGAACTTCGCGGGACGGACACACGTCGGGCCGGCGCCGTTCTGGCGCCAGGCCTCGGTGGGGGTGGTCGAGCAGGGACGGGGTACCGGTTGCTCGCCGGATGGACGGTCCGGCTCGGCGGGCGGTTGCGTGCGGCCGGGCTGGCGGAAGGTCAGGCGTCGGGGATGTCTGCCTTGGCGCGGACGAGCGTTTCCCGGCTGACGACGACGATGCGTTCGTAGTCGGCTCGGGCGGCGTCCGCGGGCAGTTCACCCTCGAGCGCCTCGGTGGCCTCGGTGCCGATGACGGCGAAGTTCCCGTCGCTCAACTCGAACAGGTCGGGGCAGTTGGCCCCGGAGGCACTGCCGCGGGCACTGGGAGGCACACCGATGCGGCGCACGATCTTCAAGGGGTACCGGTCCTTATGAAGGTTCAACATGGTCGGGTACGCAGTGGACGGCAGCACGTTACTGGTGTTGCAGGGGCGCGTGGTGCTACACGGCCAAAATGTCACTCCGCGGACGGAGGCTCGCCCACCACCCACCACACGTCCGTGTCGGCCTCGTCGAGGTCCCTGATGAGGTCGTCGACCACATGACCGAGCCGGGCCTCGTCGGACGACTGCATCAGCGTGGCGCGCTGCGGCCGCGACGCCTCCCAGTACTCCCGGAAGATCGGGCTCTGCAGGAACTCCCGCACATGCCCGTACAGCTCGTCCTGGTCCACGAGTTCCGAGCGGTAGAGGTGGAAGAGGTTGATGTACCAGGCGTTGGCGTAGAAGAACTGGCGGCGCCTGGCGGCGGGATGCTCTTGTCGTAGGTGTCGATGACCTCGGCCAGGGAAGGATCGTCGATCGCCCGCATCAGCAGCTCCCAGTGCATGCGCTGCTGGTGGTGGAGCGCGCGGTTGCGGATCGCCCGTTCCTCCAGCTCCCTCAGCTGTCTGCCCAGGCGCTGCTGACGTGCGGCCAGGGACACCCCGGCGGTGGCGAGCAGCAGGCAGGCCGCGGCGGAGCCGTACCTCCGCGCGGCGCGAATCTGTGTGGCCATGTCAACCCCCGTTTCAGGCGGCCGTCCGCCGGTCGTCGCGTGCGGGTCGGCTGACGTGTACCGGCGAGCGATGGGCGGCGCTTGCCACCTCCAGAGTGCCGAGCGGCTCTGATCGGCGGGGAGGCGGAGAGGCGGCGCACGGAGGGAAGCGAGGGTCGCACGATCCGGCGCCTTCCCTGACGTCTGCCCCGCGACCGCTGCTAACAATCGTTCACTTCGCCGTGTTTCCGGTGGCTCGTATCCTGGGTCGGCATTCGTTCCCGCCACGTATGCCGAGCCGCGTGCCGGTGCACGCGTCGGCGTGAGAGAGGTCGCACAGTGGGGCAGAGCCCGAGCCCGCAGATCCCGGTCGTCGTCCTCGCCGGCTTTCTCGGCTCCGGAAAGACCACGCTCCTCAACCACCTCCTCCACCACAGCGGAGGCAGCCGGATCGGGGCGATCGTCAACGACTTCGGCGCCATCGAGATCGACGCCATGGCCGTGGCGGGCGCCCTCGGCGACTCCACGGTCTCCCTCGGCAACGGCTGCCTGTGCTGCGCCGTCGACCCCGGCGAACTGGACGTCTACCTGGACCGGCTGGCCCGCCCGAGACCGGTGTCGACGTCGTCGTCATCGAGGCCAGCGGACTGGCCGAGCCCCAGGAACTGGTGCGCATGCTGCTCGCCAGCGAGCACCCCGGCATCGTCTACGGCGGGCTGGTCGAGGTGGTCGACGCCGCCGAGTTCGACGACACCCGCGCCCGGCACCCCGAGATCGACCGGCACATCGCCCTCGCCGACCTCGTCGTCGTCAACAAGCTCGACCGGGCCGCCGACGGCGACCGCGTGCTCGGCCTCGTCCGCTCCCTCGCCGACCGCGCCGCCGTCGTGCCGGCGCGCTACGGCCGCGTCGACCCCGAGTTCCTCTTCGACTGCCGGCCGAGCGAGGAACGCATCGGCCAGCTCTCCTTCGACGACCTGCACCGGCACGACGGGACCGACGCGCACGCCGGGCACCTGCACGCCGCCTACGACAGCCTGTCCTTCGTCTCCGACGTCCCGCTCGACCCGCGGCGGCTGATGGCGTTCCTCGACACCCGCCCCGAGGGGCTGTACCGGATCAAGGGCTACGTCGACTTCGGCCCGCACGACCCCCGGAACCGGTACGCCGTGCACGCCGTCGGGCGCTTCCTGCGCTTCCGCCGGAGCCCTGGCCGCCGGGCGAGGAGCGCCGGACCCAGCTGGTCCTCATCGGCGCCGGCATCGACGCCCCGGCGCTCGACAAGGAGGTGCGGGCCTGTGTGAGCGACACGCCCCACGCCGACGAGCACGGCATGTGGGGCGTGCTGCGCTACGTACGCGATCCGGACGACGAGGCCGTCGCGGACCCGCCCGCCCCGGCCTAGGCCGGGCCCGCCACTGCCGCCACCGTCTTCGGCAGGGACACGCCCGAGCCGTCCCGGCGCGGGTCGATGTCCGGCAGCTGGGCGGGCGAGCCGTTCTTCTGCGCCGCGCGGGCCGGGGCCGGCCCGCCCAGGCCAGGGCCAGGCAGTCCTCGCCCTTGAGGAACCGCTGGCAGCGCACGCCGCCCGTGGCTCGCCCCTTGCGCGGGAACTGGTCGAACGGGGTCAGCTTCGCCGTGGTCTGCACGGAGTCGTCCAGCGTGCCCGCGAACCGGCGACGGTGAACACCACCGCGTCGGCCGCCGGGTCGACGGCCGTGAACGAGATGACCTTCGCGCCCTCGGCGAGCTTGATGCCCGCCACACCACCCGCCGGACGGCCCTGCGGCCGCACCTGCGAGGCCTGGTAGCGCAGCAGCTGGGCGTCGTCGGTGATGAAGACCAGGTCCTCCTCGCCGGTGCGCAGTTCGGCCGCGCCGACGATCCGGTCGCCCTCCTTGAGGGTGATGACCTCCAGCTCGTCCTTGTTGGACGGGTAGTCCGGCACCACGCGCTTGACGACGCCCTGCTCGGTGCCGAGCGCCAGACCCGGCGACGACTCGTCCAGCGTGGTCAGGCAGACCACCGTCTCGTCGTCCTCCAGGGAGACGAACTCCGCGAGCGGCGCGCCGCCCGAGAGGTTCGGCGTCGGCATCTGCTCCGGCAGCTGCGGCAGGTCGACGACGTTCAGCCGCAGCAGACGCCCGGCGGAGGTCACCACGCCCACCTCGCCCCGGGCCGTCGCGGGCACGGCCGAGACGATCAGGTCGTGCTTGACGCGCTTGGCGCCCGCGTCGGCGTCGAACGGCGCGTCGTTCACCGTACGGGCCAGCAGGCCCGTGGAGGACAGCAGCACCCGGCACGGGTCGTCCGCCACCTGGAGCGGGACGGCGGCCGCGGGGGTGGCCGCCGACTCCAGCAGCAGCGTGCGCCGGTCGGTGCCGAACTTCTTGGCCACCGCGGCCAGTTCGGAGGAGACCAGCTTGCGCAGCTCCGCGTCCGACTCCAGGATGCGGGTCAGTTCCTCGATCTCCGCGTTCAGCCGGTCCTTCTCGGCCTCCAGCTCGATCCGGTCGTACTTGGTCAGCCGGCGCAGCGGCGTGTCCAGGATGTACTGGGTCTGCACGTCGCTCAGCGAGAAGCGCTCGATCAGGCGCTCCTTCGCCTGCGCCGAGTTCTCGCTGGAGCGGATGAGGCGGATGACCTCGTCGATGTCGACCAGGGCGGTCAGCAGGCCCTCGACCAGGTGCAGCCGGTCGCGCTTCTTGCCGCGGCGGAACTCGCTGCGGCGCCGGACCACGTCGAAGCGGTGGTCCAGATAGACCTCCAGCAGCTCCTTCAGGCCGAGCGTCAGGGGCTGGCCGTCCACCAGCGCGACGTTGTTGATGCCGAAGGACTCCTCCATCGGCGTCAGCTTGTACAGCTGCTCCAGGACCGCCTCCGGCACGAAGCCGTTCTTGATCTCGATGACCAGGCGCAGGCCGTGCTCACGGTCGGTGAGGTCCTTGACGTCCGCGATGCCCTGGAGCTTCTTCGAGCCGACCAGGTCCTTGATCTTGGCGATGACCTTCTCCGGGCCGACCGCGAACGGCAGCTCGGTGACGACGAGGCCCTTGCGGCGGGCGGTCACGTTCTCCACGGAGACCGTCGCGCGGATCTTGAAGGTGCCGCGCCCGGTCTCGTAGGCGTCCCGGATGCCCGGCAGCCCACGATCCGGCCGCCGGTGGGCAGGTCGGGGCCGGGCACGTGCTTCATCAGGGCGTCGAGATCGGCGTTCGGGTGCCGGATCAGATGGCGGGCGGCGGCGATCACCTCGCGCAGGTTGTGCGGCGGCATGTTGGTCGCCATCCCGACCGCGATGCCCGAGGCGCCGTTGACCAGCAGGTTCGGGAAGGCGGCGGGCAGCGCCACCGGCTCCTGCTCCTGGCCGTCGTAGTTGGGGCGAAGTCGACGGTGTCCTCGTCGATGGACTCCGTCATCAGGCTCGTCGCCTCGGCCATCCGGCACTCGGTGTACCGCATCGCCGCCGGCGGGTCGTCGTTGCCCAGCGAGCCGAAGTTGCCGTGGCCGTCCACCAGGGGCACGCGCATCGAGAAGGGCTGGGCCATGCGCACCAGCGCGTCGTAGATCGACGCGTCGCCGTGCGGGTGCAGCTTGCCCATGACCTCGCCGACGACGCGGGCGCACTTGACGTAGCCGCGGTCGGGGCGCAGGCCCATCTCGTTCATCTGGTAGACGATGCGGCGGTGCACCGGCTTCAGGCCGTCGCGCGCGTCCGGCAGGGCACGGGAGTAGATGACCGAGTACGCGTACTCGAGGAACGAGCCCTGCATCTCGTCCACGACGTCGATGTCGAGGATCTTCTCCTCGTACGAGTCGTCGGGCGGCGGGTCTTCGTACTACGGCGGGCCATCGCTGCCGGCTCCTTGCTGAAGCGTGAACGGTGATCTGACGCGGACCATTGTGGACCGCGGCACTGACAGCGACCGACCAGGACCCGTCGCGGGCTGCCCGGCCCGGTGCTGCCCGCAGGGTACGCCCTCGGCGGCCGTCCGCCCGCGGGCCCGTCGGCGAACCCCTGCGTCACCTCGCGCACCCCTGCACCCCGCGGCTCTCGGGCCCCGGCGTCCCGCTCGCCGCGTTCTCGCTGTCGGCGTACGGCGCCCGGGAACTTCGCGAAGGCCCCGCACGCTTGCATACAGTGGCAGGATCGGCAGGAATCCCGCAGTTCCGCCCACTGCGGCTGCGCGACCTCCACCCAGGAATTCGGCGATCGAAGGGACGTACATGCCCATGGGTCACACGGCCACAGCCGAGGCAGGCTCCGGCGGCCTGACAGCGACCGAGCACCGCCTGGCCAACGGCCTGCGCGTGGTGCTCTCCGAGGACCACCTGACCCCGGTCGCGGCGGTGTGCCTCTGGTACGACGTCGGCTCGCGCCACGAGGTCGAGGGCCGCACCGGCCTGGCTCACCTCTTCGAGCACCTGATGTTCCAGGGCTCCGCCCAGGTCAAGGGCAACGGCCACTTCGAACTGGTGCAGGGCGCCGGCGGCTCGCTGAACGGCACCACCAGCTTCGAGCGCACCAACTACTTCGAGACCATGCCCGCCCACCAGCTGGAGCTCGCCCTCTGGCTGGAGGCCGACCGCATGGGCTCCCTGCTCGCCGCCCTGGACGACGAGTCGATGGAGAACCAGCGGGACGTCGTCAAGAACGAGCGCCGCCAGCGCTACGACAACGTCCCCTACGGCACGGCCTTCGAGAAGCTCACCGCGCTCGCCTACCCGGAGGGCCACCCCTACCACCACACGCCGATCGGCTCGATGGCCGACCTGGACGCGGCGACCCTGGAGGACGCCCGCCAGTTCTTCCGCACCTACTACGCGCCCAACAACGCGGTGCTGTCGGTGGTCGGCGACATCGACCCGGAGCAGACCCTCGCCTGGATCGAGAAGTATTTCGGCTCCATCCCGCGCACGACGGCAAGCCCGCCCGCGCGACGGCACGCTGCCCGACATCATCGGCGAGCAGCTGCGCGAGGTCGTCGAGGAGGAGGTCCCGGCCCGCGCCCTGATGGCCGCCTACCGCCTGCCGCACGACGGCACGCGCGCGTGCGACGCCGCCGACCTGGCCCTCACCGTCCTCGGCGGCGGCGAGTCCTCCCGCCTCTACAACCGCCTGGTGCGCCGCGACCGCACGGCCGTGGCGGCCGGCTTCGGCCTGCTGCGGCTCGCCGGTGCCCCTCGCTCGGCTGGCTCGACGTGAAGACCTCCGGCGACGTCGAGGTGCCGGTCATCGAGGCCGCCGTCGACGAGGAGCTGGCCCGCTTCGCCGAGGAGGGCCCGACGCCCGAGGAGATGGAGCGCGCCCAGGCCCAGCTGGAGCGCGAGTGGCTGGACCGGCTCGGCACGGTCGCCGGCCGCGCCGACGAACTGTGCCGGTACGCCGTCCTGTTCGGCGACCCGCAGCTCGCCCTCACCGCCGTCCAGCGCGTCCTCGACGTGACCGCCGAGGAGGTGCGCGAGGTCGCCGCGGCCCGCCTGCGCCCCGACAACCGCGCGGTGCTCGTCTACGAGCCGACCGCCCCCCAGGCCGCCGACCCCACCGCGGCCGAAGCAGACGAAGCCGCCGACGCCGGCGCCGAGAACGAGGAGGCGGCCCAGTGACCGAGCAGCTCGCCACCATGGACTTCCACCCGCGGCCGCAGGCGGGCGCCCCCAAGCCCTGGGCGTTCCCGGCCCCGAGCGCGGCACGCTCCCCAACGGCCTGACCGTCCTGCGCTGCCACCGCCCCGGCCAGCAGGTCGTCGCTGTCGAGGTGCTCCTGAACGCCCCGCTGGAGGCCGAGCCCGCCGGCCTGGACGGCGTCGCCACGATCATGGCCCGCGCCTTCTCCGAGGGCACCGACAAGCACTCCGCCGAGGAGTTCGCCGCCGAGCTGGAGCGGTGCGGTGCCACCCTCGACGCGCACGCCGACCACCCCGGTGTCCGGCTCAGCCTGGAGGTGCCCGCCTCCCGCCTGGCCAAGGGCCTCGGTCTGATCGCCGACGCCCTGCGGGCGCCCGCCTTCGCCGACAGCGAGGTCGAGCGGCTGGTGCGCAACCGTCTCGACGAGATCCCGCACGAGCTGGCCAACCCCTCGCGCCGGGCCGCCAAGGAGCTGTCCAAGGAGCTGTTCCCGGCGGACTCGCGCATGTCCCGGCCCCGCCAGGGCACCGAGGAGACGGTCGCCGGCATCGACTCCGCGGCCGTGCGCGCCTTCTACGAGCGGCACGTCCGCCCCGCCACGGCCACCGTCGTGGTCGTCGGCGACCTGACCGGCATCGACCTCGACGCGCTGCTCGGTGACACGCTCGGCGCGTGGACCGGCTCCGCGGCCGAGCCGCGCCCGGTGCCCCCGGTGGTCGCCGACGACACCGGCCGGGTCGTGATCGTGGACCGCCCCGGCGCCGTCCAGACCCAGCTGCTCATCGGCCGCACCGGTCCCGACCGGCACGACCGCGTGTGGCCCGCGCAGGTGCTCGGCACGTACTGCCTGGGCGGCACCCTCACCTCCCGCCTGGACCGGGTCCTGCGCGAGGAGAAGGGCTACACCTACGGCGTGCGGGCCTTCGGCCAGGTCCTGCGCTCCGCGCCCGACGGCACGGGCGCGTCGATGCTCGCCATCAGCGGCTCCGTCGACACCCCGAACACCGGCCCGGCCCTCGCCGACCTGTGGACCGTGCTGCGCACGCTCGCGGCGGAGGGGCTGACCGACGCCGAGCGCGACGTCGCCGTGCAGAATCTGGTGGGCGTCGCCCCGCTGAAGTACGAGACGGCGGCGGCCGTGGCGAGCACGCTGGCCGACCAGGTCGAGCAGCACCTGCCCGACGACTTCCAGGCGACGCTGTATCAGCAGCTCGCCGCCACCGGCACCGTCGAGGCCACCGCGGCGGTCGTCAACGCCTTCCCGGTGGATCGTCTCGTCACGGTCCTGGTCGGCGACGCGGCGCAGATCAAGGCGCCGGTCGAGGCCCTGGGGATCGGCGAAGTCACCGTCGTGTCCGCCGAGTAGACGGCGCGTCAGCCGTCACGGACGGCGCGTCAGCCGAAACCCACGGCGCGTCAGCCGGACAGGCGGCGCCGTCGGCGTACGCGCGCGTGAGGCCCTGGTGACCTGAGCGTCGCCAGGGCCTCCGTGTGCCGGATGCCGGATGCCGGACGCGTGCGGCACATGTGCCGGAGGTATGTCGGAATTGAGGCAGAGATGCCTGTCTGGCCTGTGGTGTGCGCTACAAAACCGCTGTTCCGTTTGGGAATTGAAAGTCGTCCGCCTTAGCGTCTTCCGGGCTGTTCGTCAGGCAGTGCGTCGCACCCGCGGCGCCGGACAGTCATCGCCGAGTCCCCGTACGGCGCGAGCCAGGGAGCCGGGGACCCACCGTCCCTTGGGGTGAATCGGACGCCCGCGCGTGCAGCGAGGGGGTCCGTAGGAGACCTTCCTGCTCCGAACCCGTCAGCTAACCCGGTAGGCGAGAGGGAAGGAAAGGACGAGCCTGTTCATGGCGTTCACGCGCGCCACCGGGAAGCACCGTCGGCCCAGCAGGATGCAGCGCACCACCGCCCGCGCGGCGGGTGTCGCGGCCCTCACCACCACCGGAGTCGTCGGCACCCTCGCCGCCCCGGCGCTCGCCGCCGAACCGGCCCCCGAGCAGACCGGGCTCACCCCGGTCGTCACCATCGGCGACTCCATAGCCGAGGAGATCGACGCCCAGGCCGCCGCCCAGCGGCAGGCGGCCGAGGACGCCGCCGCGGAGAAGAGGGCCGAGGAGGCCGCACGGCAGCGGGCCGCCGAGGCCGCCGAGGAGGCCGCGGCGAAGGCCCGCGCCGCCAAGGAGCGCGCCGCCCGCGAGGCCGAGCGCAAGCTCCTGACCACCTACGTCGCCCCGGTCAGCGGCTCCTACGTCTCCACCGCCTACCGGGCCACCAGCGGCCTGTGGTCCTCCGGCAGCCACACCGGCATCGACTTCCACGCCGCCTCCGGCACGCCCGTGCACGCGGTCGGCGCCGGCACCGTCGTGGAGGCCGGCTGGGGCGGGGCGTACGGCAACCAGGTCGTGATCCGGATGCACGACGGGACCTACACGCAGTACGGGCACCTGTCCTCCATCGGTGTCACCGTGGGCCAGGCGGTCGTCCCCGGTCAGCAGATCGGCCTCGCCGGCTCGACCGGCAACTCCACCGGACCCACCTGCACTTCGAGGCCCGCACGAGCCAGGAGTACGGCTCGGACATCGACCCCGTGGCCTACCTCCGCTCGCACGGCGTCAGCATCTGACGTCCCCGACGCCCCCGGCACACCCCGCGCCACCGCAAGCCCCGGCCCCGCGCCGGGGCTTGCGCGCGCGCCCACCCGCGCTGCCAGCCCCGGCCCCGCGCCGGGGCTCTCGCGTATCGGCGCACTCCGCCGTCACGCGACCCCTCGCACCCCGTTCTCCCGCCCGGCGCGCCCTGTTCTCCCGCCCGGCCGACCAAAAAACGGTCATGAATTCCGGACCGCAGTCAAAATTCCCGGCGCATTGCCATAGAGTCACGGAAAACACGTGTCAATCATCGGCGTTGCACGGGACCCTTTGCGGAGGTCGGTCATGCGTATTCCGGCGCACTCGGTCTGTACGGCGATCCGGGACGACATCGTCGCCGGCGTCCACGAGCGCGGCAGCCGGCTCACCGAGGAACTCCTCGCCCGCCGCTACGGCGTCTCCCGCGTCCCCGTGCGCGAGGCCCTGCGCACCCTGGAGGCCGAGGGTTTCGTGGTGACCCGGCGGCACGCGGGCGCGTGCGTGGCCGAGCCGACCGAGCAGGAGGCCGCCGACCTGCTGGAGATGCGGCTGCTCCTCGAACCCCTCGGCGCCGCCCGCGCGGCGCAGCGCCGCACCGAGGCGCACGTCAAGGTGCTGCGCGGCCTGGTACGGCTGGGGCAGAGCCGCGCACGCCAGGGCACCAGCGCCGACCTGCGCTCCCTGGACGGCTGGTTCCACGAGACGCTCGCCCAGGCCGCCGGCAGCCCGGCCCTGACCGCCGTGCTGACCCAGCTGCGGCACAAGATCGCCTGGATGTACGCGGTGGAGGCGCCGGCCGGGCCGGTGGAGTGCTGGGCCGAGCACGGCGCGATCGCCGACGCGGTGGCGCGCGGCGACGGCGAGCGGGCGCGGGCGCTCACCGCGCTGCACGTCGAGCGGTCCGCGGCGGCGCACCGGCTGCGCCCCGCCGGCCCGGGCGGGCGTGCGGCCGGCGTGAGGAATCCGCAACGTGCCGTCAACACGGCGAGCCCGCGGAATTAACACCCGCCGTATACAAAAGAGGGTGCCCGGCGGGCCGCCCGTCTTTCCGGGAACTTTTCCCGCTGCCCTTTCCGGCCGCCGTTTTCCGGGCCCTTTTCCGCTGCCCGTGCCGATCGCCGCCCGTGCTGACCGAAAGAGAATTCGGCCGCCCGGAAAGCGGCCGGAAAGGCATATGCGAAGGGCCCGCCCGGTGTTCCGGCGGGCCCTTCGGTCATGCGTGCCGCCATCCGGCGCCGGGCGCCGGGAGCGGCGCTCAGACGGTCTCGGGAAGCTCCTCGAGCCCCTCGGAGACCAGCTTCGCCAGACGGTCCAGGGCCGCGTCCGCGCCCTCGGCGTCGGAAGCGAGGACGATCTCCTCGCCGCCCTGGGCGCCCAGACCCAGGACGGCCAGCATCGACGCCGCGTTGACGGGGTTGCCGTCGGCCTTGGCGATCGTGACCGGGACGCCTGTGGCCGTGGCGGCTCGGACGAAGATGGAGGCGGGGCGGGCGTGGAGACCCTCGGCCCAGCCGACGTTGACGCGGCGCTCAGCCATGTGTTGCTGCCCTTCAGGTGTTCAGGGTTGTCTAGACCAGTTTCCCATAGTGAAGCATGCCCCGGACGGCTCGCCGCCGTCCCGGGTGGCGGTCGGACCGCGGCCTCGGCCCGACCATGCCGTCCTCCACAGACTGCCTCGCGCCGTTGTCGTACGCGAGCCGTACTCTGGGGCCCATGCAGACCTCGTCGGACCGGCACGAGTACCCCGCCCACTGGGAAGCCGACGTGGTGCTGCGCGACGGCGGCACCGCGCGCGTCCGCCCCATCACCGTTGATGACGCCGAGCGCCTGGTCAGCTTCTACGAGCAGGTCTCCGACGAGTCGAAGTACTACCGCTTCTTCGCGCCGTACCCTCGCCTGTCCGCCAAGGACGTCCACCGCTTCACGCACCACGACTTCGTGGACCGGGTGGGACTCGCGGCCACGGTGGGCGGCGAGTTCATCGCCACCGTACGCTACGACCGGATCGGCGCGGACGGAACACCCGCCTCGGCGCCGGCCGACGAGGCCGAGGTCGCCTTCCTCGTCCAGGACGCCCACCAGGGCCGGGGTGTCGCCTCCGCCCTGCTGGAGCACATCGCGGCCGTCGCCCGGGAGCGCGGCATCCGCCGCTTCGCCGCCGAGGTGCTGCCCGCCAACACCAAGATGATCAAGGTGTTCACGGACGCCGGGTACACCCAGAAGCGCAGCTTCGAGGACGGCGTCGTCCGGCTGGAGCTCGACCTCGAACCCACCGACCGCTCCCTCGCCGTGCAGTACGCGCGCGAACAGCGCGCCGAGGCCCGCTCCGTGCAGCGGCTGCTGGCCCCCGGCTCCGTCGCCGTCGTCGGCGCCGGCCGCGCCCCCGGCGGCGTGGGCCGCAGCGTCCTGGACAACATCCGGGACGCCGGTTTCACCGGCCGCCTGTACGCCGTGAACCGCGCCTTCCCCGAGGACCTGGCCGAACTGGACGGCGTGCCCGCGCACCGCTCGGTCCGCGACATCGACGGGCCGGTCGACCTCGCCGTCGTCGCCGTCCCCGCCGAGCGCGTCCCCGACGTGGTCACCGAGTGCGGCGAGCACGGCGTGCAGGGCCTGGTCGTGATCTCCGCCGGATACGCCGAGAGCGGGCCCGAGGGACGCGAGCGCCAGCGCGCCCTCGTCCGGCACGCGCGCACGTACGGCATGCGGATCATCGGGCCCAACGCCTTCGGCATCGTCAACACCTCGCCGGACGTCCGGCTCAACGCCTCCCTCGCCCCCGAGATGCCCCGCCCCGGCCGGATCGGCCTGTTCGCCCAGTCCGGGGCCATCGGCATCGCCCTGCTCTCCCGGCTCCACCGGCGCGGCGGCGGCGTCACCGGCGTCACCGGGGTGTCGACCTTCGTCTCCTCCGGCAACCGCGCCGACGTCTCCGGCAACGACGTCCTCCAGTACTGGTACGACGACCCGGACACCGACGTCGCCCTCATGTACCTGGAGTCCATCGGCAACCCGCGCAAGTTCACCCGCCTCGCCCGCCGGACGGCCGCGGCCAAGCCGCTGGTCGTGGTGCAGGGCGCACGCCACCGCGGCGCCGCCCCGCAGGGCCACGCCGTCCGCGCCACCCGGCTGCCCCACGAGACCGTCTCCGCCCTCCTGCGGCAGGCCGGCGTCATCCGGGTCGACACCATCACCGACCTGGTCGACGCGGGCCTGCTGCTCGCCCGCCAGCCCCTGCCCGCCGGCCCGCGCGTCGCCATCCTCGGCAACTCCGAGTCGCTCGGCCTGCTCACCTACGACGCCTGTCACGCCGAGGGCTGCGCCCGCACCCCCGCTGGACCTGACCACGGCCGCCACGCCGGAGGACTTCCACGCAGCCCTGACCCGGGCGCTCGCCGACGACACCTGCGACGCCGTGGTGGTGACCGCCATCCCGACGGTGGGGAGGGCACCTCGGGCGACGCGGCGCTGGCCGAGGCGCTGCGCTCCGCGGTGGCCGGCGCGCCCGCCAAGCCGGTCCTCGTGGTCCACGTGGAGCTGGGCGGCCTCGCCGAGGCCCTGTCCGCGGCCGCCAGCACCGCTCCCCAGGCCGCCCCCGGCGCCCCGCCGGCCCCGCCCGAGGAGCGGCCGCCCGCCGTCCGGGCCCCGAGGGCGCCCACCTCATCCCCGCCTACCCGGCCGCCGAGCGCGCCGTCCGCGCCCTGTCCCAGGCGGTGCGCTACGCGCAGTGGCGCCGCGAGGCCGCCGACCCCGGCAAGGTCCCGAGTACGACGACATCGACGAGAAGGGAGCCGCCGAGCTGATCGGCGGCCTGCTGGCCCGCGGCCAGGGCCTCACCCTCGGCACGGAGGAGACCTGCGAGCTCCTCGGCCGCTACGGCATCCGCGTCCACCGCGCGCTGCCCGCCCCCACCGCCGACGAGGCGGCCGCCGCCGCCCGCGGCATCGGCTACCCCGTCGCCCTCAAGGCCACCGCCCCGCACCTGCGCCACCGGGCCGACCTGGGCGGCGTACGCCTGGACCTGGCGGACGAGGAACAGCTGCGGCGCGCCTACGACGAGCTGACCGGACTGTTCGGCAGCCCTGCGGAGCTGCGCCCGGTCGTCCAGGCCATGGCACCGCGCGGGGTCGACACGGTGATCCGGGCCGTGATCGACCCGGCGGCCGGCGCCGTGCTGTCCTTCGGGCTCGCCGGGGCCGCGACCCAGCTCCTGGGCGACGTGGCCCACCGTCTGATCCCGGTCACCGACCGGGAGGCCGTCTCCCTCGTCCGCTCGATCCGGACGGCACCGCTCCTCTTCGGCTGGCGCGGCTCGGCCCCGGCCGACACCCCGCGCTGGAGGAGCTGCTGCTACGGGTCTCCCGCCTGGTCGACGACCACCCGGAGGTCGTCGCGGTCACCCTCGAACCGGTCGTCGTCGCCCCGCGGGGCCTCAGCGTCCTCGGCGCGTCCGTCCGCCTCGCCCCGCCCCCGGCCCGCGACGACCTCGGCCCGCGCACGCTCCCGGCGTACTGACCGCCCGCCCGCGGCGCCCCCGGGGGACCGGCTCCCTGAGCGTGCCCGTCCCGGAGAGGCCCCGGCTCCCGCACAGCCGTACGGAGACCGGCCGAGCGGTGCCTCGCAGTCAGTGGGCCACCGTAGGATGGAGCGCATGGCCAAGACCAGTACGACGACCCAGGGGCTGCGTGCGGCGATCGAGCGCAGCGGCTACTACCCGGCCCTCGTGGCCGAGGCGGTGGAGGCCGCCGTGGGCGGCGAGCCCGTCCGGTCGTACCTGGTCCACCAGGAGACCACGTTCGACCAGAACGAGGTCCGCCGGCACGTCACCGTGCTGGTCCTCACGGACAACCGCTTCATCGTCAGCCACACCGACGAGCAGGCCGCCGACGACACCTCCCCGTCGCCGTACGCCACGACCTCCACGGAGTCGGTCAAGCTCGGCCGGATCTCGTCGATCGTGGTCAGCCGGGTGGTCGCCAACCCGGAGCAGTACACCCCGGGCACCCTGCCGCGCGAGATCGTGCTGACCATCGGCTGGGGCGCCGTCTCCCGCATCGACCTGGAGCCCGCCGCCTGCGGCGACCCCAACTGCGAGGCGGACCACGGCTACACGGGCAGCTCGACGGCCGACGACCTCAGCCTGCGCGTCAGCGAGGCCGGGGACGGCCCGGAGACGGTGCGCCAGGCGCTCGCCTTCGCCCAGGCCCTCTCCGAGGCGACCGCGGACACCGGCCGCTGATGTCCCACCCGTCGCCCCCGCCGCCCACGACCCGGGGCGCTCCGTGCCGTCCGCCGCCGTCCCCACCGCGTGGGGCCCCGACCCGAGCCGCTTCCCGTCGCCTCCGCGCCCGTGCCCGAGTACGGCAGCGGCTCGCTCGCCGACCTGCTGCCCACCCTGGCCGCCGGACTCGGCGTCCCCGGCATGACCCCCGCCCTGGCGGAGCTGACCCCCGCCGACCGCGCCTGCGTCTTCCTGATCGACGGCCTCGGCTGGGAGCAGCTGCGGGCGCACCCGGAGGACGCCCCCTTCATGACGTCCCTGCTGGGCAGCTCCCGCGGCGGCACCGGCCGCCCGATCACCGCGGGCTACCCGGCGACCACCGCGACCTCCCTCGCCTCCGTCGGCACCGGCCTGCCGCCGGGCGCCCACGGCCTGCCCGGCTACACGGTGCGCAACCCGGACACCGGGGAGCTGATGAACCAGCTGCGCTGGCAGCCCTGGACGGACCCGCACGCCTGGCAGCCCCGCCCCACGGTCTTCCAGCTCGCCCACGAGGCCGGGGTGCACGCGGTGCAGGTCTCCTCCCCGCACTTCGAGAACACGCCGCTGACCAGGGTGGCGCTCAGCGGCGGCACCTTCCTCGGCCGGCTCTCCGGCGAGGAGCGCATGGACCTCGCCGCGGAGCAACTCGCCGCCGGCGACCGCTCCCTGGTGTACACGTACTACGCCGAGGTCGACGGCGCCGGACACCGTTTCGGCGTCGACTCCGACACCTGGCGCGGCCAGCTCGGCCACGTCGACCGGCTGGTCCAGCGCCTGGCCGAGCAACTGCCCCGCGCAGCGCCCTCTACGTCACCGCCGACCACGGCATGGTCGACGTGCCCTTCGACGAGGAGCACCGCATCGACTTCGACGAGGACTGGGAGCTGCGGGCCGGTGTCGCCCTCCTCGGCGGAGAGGGCCGCGCCCGTCACGTCTACGCCCTCCCGGGAGCCCGGAGCGACGTGCTGACCTGCTGGCGCGAAGTGCTCGGCGAGCAGTTCTGGGTGGCCTCGCGGGACGAGGCGATCGCGGCCGGCTGGTTCGGGCCGGACGTGGACGCCCGCGTGTACGAGCGCATCGGCGACGTGGTCGCCGCGGCCCGCGACGACGTTCTGCTGATCGCCTCCGAGCGGGAGCCGAAGGAGTCGGCGATGGTCGGCAACCACGGCTCGATGACCCCTGCCGAACAACTGGTTCCGCTGCTCGAAGTACGCTCCTGACGACGCCGTGCCCGTGCCTGTGCCCGCCGCCCGCCGGATCTCCGGCCCGGCCCGCCGGCCACGGCCCGCCGTGCCCCATCGCCGTGGCCGCGCCCGCCGCGGCCCCCTCTCGCCGAAAGGTGCTCTTTCCCCATGCCCGAGCTGGTGTTCTTCTCCGGAACGATGGACTGCGGGAAGTCGACGCTGGCCCTCCAGATCGAGCACAACCGGGCGGCACGCGGCCTGCAGGGCCTGATCTTCACCCGTGACGACCGCGCGGGGGAGGGCAAGCTCTCCTCCCGGCTCGGCCTGGTCACCGAGGCGGTCGAGGCGGCCCCCGGGCTGGACCTCTTCGGCTACGTCGTCGACCGGCTGTCCCGGGGCGGCAAGGTCGACTACGTGATCGTGGACGAGGCGCAGTTCCTCGCCCCGGAGCAGATCGACCAGCTGGCCCGGGTCGTGGACGACCTCGATCTCGACGTCTTCGCGTTCGGCATCACCACCGACTTCCGCACCAAGCTGTTCCCCGGTTCGCAGCGGCTGATCGAACTGGCCGACCGGATCGAGACCCTCCAGGTCGAGGCGATGTGCTGGTGCGGAGCCCGCGCCACGCACAACGCCCGCACGGTCGGCGGGGAGATGGTCGTCGAGGGTGAGCAGGTCGTGGTCGGCGACGTGAACCGGCCCGCGGAGGAGGTCGGCTACGAGGTGCTGTGCCGTCGTCATCACCGCCGCCGCATGACCAGCGCGTCGGCCCGCGCCGGCGTCCTGTCCCCGGACGTCCTGCCGGTCGCCCCCGCCTGACCGGAAAGGCGCCGGTCCCCGGCCTGACCGGAAGGACGCCGGCCGCCTCCGCCCGGCCGACGTGGCCTGGCTCCGTCCGGCCGGCGCGACCACGCTCCGTCCGGCCGGCGCGGCCTCGCGGGAGCGGTCGGTGTGGCCGCTCAGCCTCCGCTCTGCACCAGCGCGAACCGCGCGCCCTCCGGGTCCGCGACCATGACCACCCTGCCGTGCGCGGTGTCCCGGGCCGGGGTGAGGACATGACCGCCGAGGTCGACCAGGCGCTCGGCGGACTCGTCGGCGTCGGCCACCTCGAAGTACGTCAGCCAGTGCGGCCCCCGGTCGCGGGGCAGGGCGTTGCCGACGCCGTGGATCGCCGCGACCGGGCGGCCGTCGGCGGCCAGGGTCACGTAGTCGAAGTCGGCGGAGACGACGGGCTCCTGGACGAGGCCGAACACCGTCTCGTAGAACTTGGCCACGCTCGCCGACTCGAAGGTCAGCAGCTCGTTCCAGGCGGGGGTGCCGGGCACTCCCGTGACGGCCGTCCCGAGGTGTGCGGCCGCCTGCCAGACGCCGAACACGGCGCCCGACGGGTCCGAGCAGATCACCAGCCGGCCGGCCTCTCCCGCGTCGAGCGGTCCCACGCCGACCGTGCCGCCGCACAGGCGGACCGTGTCGGCCGTGCGGTTCACGTCGCGGGAGGCGAAGTACGGCGTCCAGGCGATCGGCAGGTGGCGGTCCGGGGGCAGTTGACCGATGCCGGCCACCTCCTGCCCGTCCAGCAGCGCCCGCACGTAGGGGCCGAGCTGCTGCGGCCCGGGCCGGAACTCCCAGCCGAACAGCGCCCGGTAGAACTCCTGGGTCGCGGCCGGCCCGTGCACCATCAGACTCACCCAGCACGGCGTCCCGGGCGCGTGCCCGGTCCTCGCCTCGCCGGTGGGCCGGCCGGACCCGGTGCGTCGGTCATCGTCACTCTCTTCTCGGCCCTCGCGGCGCCGTGTCGCTTCCGCTCTGACGGACCCCCGTGCCGATGCTGGCACCCCCTCCGGTGCCGCGCGGTTCCGGCGCGCCACGCGCGGTGACCCGGCTGTCCGGAGAATGCCTGATGTGCGGCCCGCTGTCCCTTTCCGGGCGATGGCCGGCGGGTGTCGATCGGCTGTACAGCATGTGCCCGATCCCGTACGCCTCGTGATCGGGAGTGTCCGGCGGGCAGAGTAGCCCGACATCGACGCCGCGGCCACCCGGTACGCCAGGATGGTGGCCATGAACGCCATCATCTCCGCATCAGACCTCGCGAGCGACCTGGCGGGCGGCGACCCCCGGTGCTGCTCGACGTCCGCTGGCAGCTCAGCGTGGCCCGGACCGCCGGCGAACCGCCGTTCGACGGGCGGGCCGCGTACGCGGCCGGGCATCTGCCCGGTGCGGTCTTCGTCGACCTGGACGCCGAACTGGCCTCCGCGCCCGGCCCGGCGGCCGGCACCCGCTGCCCGACCTGGAGGTGTTCGGCGCCGCGATGCGCCGGGCGGGCGTGTCCGCGGGCCGGCCGGTCGTCGTGTACGACGGGGGCCAGGGATGGGCGGCTGCCCGGGCCTGGTGGCTGCTGCGCTGGACGGGTCACCCGGACGTGCGGGTCCTCGACGGCGGGTTGCCGGCCTGGCAGGGGCCGCTGTCCACGCGGACGCCCACGCCCGAGCCGGGCGACTTCCGGCCGGTGCCGGCCGAGCGGGGGCTCCTGGACGCGGACGGGGCCGCGGCCCTGGCCCGGTCCGGGCTGCTGCTCGACGCGCGCGCGGGGAGCGGTACCGGGGCGAGGTGGAGCCGATCGACCGGGTCGGCGGACACATCCCGGGCGCGGTGTCGGCGCCGACCGACCAGAACGTGGGGCCCGACGGGCGGTTCCTGCCGCCGGCGAACTGCGCGCCCGTTTCGAGAAGCTGGGCGCCGCCGAGAGCACCGACGTCGGCGTGTACTGCGGCTCGGGCGTCTCCGGCGCCCACGAGGTGCTGGCCCTGGCGGTGGCGGCATCCCGGCCGCGCTGTACGTGGGGTCGTGGTCGGAGTGGTCGTCGGACCCGGCCCGCCCGGTCGCCGTGGGCCCGGACCCGCAGTGACCCGGGAAGGCCGGCGCGCGGGGTGACGCCGGGCCGGATCGCGCACCCCGCCGGCGCCGGGCGTCGAGAGGCGGACGCCGGGCCGGGACGCGCACCCTGCCCGGCGCCGGGCGTCGAGAAGCGGGGGAGCCCGGTGGGGCACGGAGAGGGGAGCCCGGTGGGGCACGGAGAGGGGAGCCCGGTGGGGCACGGAGAGGGGGCGCACCGAGCCCGGCGCGCCCCGTCCCGGAAACGTGCAGCCCCGAGACCGCTCGGTCCAGCGATCGCGCAGTTCCGCACATCGCAGAACCCCGGGACGTGCACGACCCGGCGGTCTCGCAGCCCGTGCCCGTCGTCCCTGCGGCGCCGGCAGCCCCGCGGCTCGACGCTCCCGCAACCCCGTGACCGCGCAGCCCGGCGATCTCGCAGTCCCGCGGCTCCCCGCTCCCGCAACCCCGCGACCGCGCAGCCCGGCGACCTCGCAGTCCCGCGGCTCCCCGCTCGCAACCCTGCCGCTCGCAGATCCGCCGCTCGCAGCCCTGCCGCTCGCAGACCCGCCGCCGCGCCCCCGCGGACGGCGGCTACTCCTGCTTCTTGCGCCGCGTCCCGAAGACGATCTCGTCCCAGCTCGGCACCGCCGCCCGGCGGCCCGGACGGACGCCGTCCGCCTCCGCCTGGCGGTCGGTGGAACCGACCAGCCGGTCACGGTGGCCGCCCACCGAACGCGGCATGAGCACGTCCGCGTACGCGGATCCGGCACCGGCCGACGCGGCGGGCGCCGGGGGTTCCTCGGCCGCCGGCTCCTCGTCGGGCTCCTCCGGCGGTTCCGCCGAGGCCGACGGCCGCTCCGGCACGACCAGGTCGCCCCGGAAGCTGGGCACCGCTTCCAGCAGGCTGGTCAGCGAGTCCCGCTCGCCGCCGCCGGTGCTCTCCTCGGCGGGCTCGGACGCCTGCGCGGGCAGGCTCGGCCGCTCCCGGTCCGCGGGACGGTCCAGCGGACGGTCGCGCGGCAGCCGGGCGATGCGCGGGACGAACGGGAAGCTGGGCTCGGGCGCCGCCAGGTCGTCGGTCTCGCCGATCAGCGCGCGGGCCTCGTCGTCGACGGCCTGGACGAGCCGCCGGGGCGGGTCGTAGGTCCAGCTCGCCGAGTGCGGTTCGCCCGCGACCCGGTAGACCAGCAGCACCTCCCAGGTGCCGTCGTCCCGGCGCCAGGAGTCCCACTGGACGGTGTCCTTCTCCGCGCCGCGCAGCAGCAACCGCTCCTGGACGGCCTCGCCGAGCGGTGGTCCGGAGTTCTCGCCGGGACGGCGGACGGGCGTCTTGCGGGCGCGCTCGGCCATGAAGGCGCGCTCGGCCAGCACCGGGCCCTCGAAGCGGCGTACACGGTCGACGGGGATGCCGGCCAGCTGGGCGACCTCTTCCGCCGTCGCACCGGCGCGTATACGGGCCTGGATGTCGCGGGGGCGGAGATGGCTCTCCACCTCGATCTCGATCTGGCCGAGGCGGGGACGGTCGCCGCGCACGGCGGCGCGCAGGCGTTCGTCAATCGGAAGCGTGTACTCCGTTGCGTCCGCAGCCTTCAGCACCAGCCGTGTGCCGTCATTCGAGACGGCCACGACACGCAGTTCGGGCATGGGGACCTCCCGGGTGGTGCCTGCCGACGTCACGTGCGTCGCTGCTTCCGCTCTGTCGAGTGTGGCCTGCCCGGGTGCAGCCTGCCACAACCTTGCCGAGTTGCCCGGCGTGTCGGGCGCGGGCCCTGGATCGCCGTTATGGCACGGTTACCTATTCGCAACGCTAAGTGACCAACTCCGTCACCCTGTGCAACTAGCCCCTTCCCGGCGGACCTTGACGGTCCCGTACCCCCTGACGGGAGACCGGACCCAGGGCTCGCAACAGTACTCCATTCGGGCCACGTGCGTGGATTGGCACGCCGTCCAACTTCTGGCAAGAGGGACCTCTTGGCCGCCCTGGCGGGATCTGCGCGATCTTGGACGTGGCGTACTTCACGCAATCACCAGAAACGGAACTAACGGATTCGCCCGTACGTCCCTTTCTCGTGCAGTTGATCAATCGCGTACGGGAAAGACAGGCAAGATCCGGTGATGCGTGAAAGGCCCGAAGTCGGCGGCGACGGCGGTGATGTCGAGGTGCGGGAGGAGGGGGAGGCGACGGCCCGGCGGATCGACCTGAGCGTGCCCCAGGTGGCCGGCAGCGCCCTCGCCGCGGTGGTGGCGGCGAAGCTCGCCTCGTCCTTCGGGGTCTACGGCACGATCCTCGGCGCCGGCCTGATCAGCGTGGTCGCCACCTGCGGCGGCACGCTCTTCCAGCACTTCTTCCAGCGCACCGGCGAGCAGTTGAAGGGGAGAAGGTCTCGTGACGCGGCGACGGCGGCGGCGGTCGGCGCGGGACCTGAGCCGGGCGGGCCCCGGCCCGTGGCGCCCGGCGAGTTCACCGAGGGCACGGTCTACCGGGCGCGGCCGCGCGGCCTCCGGCGCCCCCTGATCGCGGCCGCCCTGGTCTTCGGGCTCACGATGGCCGGAATCACGGCGTACGAACTGGCCTCTGGGCACAGTCTGAGCGGCGGCGGCAGCACCACGGTCGGCACCGCCCTGACCGGAGGCGACAAGTCCGGTCCGGACGAGGGCGGTTCGCAGGACCGGGACCGGCCGGACGACTCCGGCGGTTCGCAGGAGCCCGGTGGCGCCGGCTCCGGCGACCGGACGCCGTCGGGCACCCCGTCGGGGACGTCCGGCGATTCCGCGGACGGCACCGGGCCGGGCGCGGGCACCGGCACCGAGGGCGGCACGGACAGCGGCGGCACCGGGAGCGGTGGCGGGACCCCGAGCCCGCGCCCACCGCGACGGGCACCGGCGGCGAGGAGTCCGCGGGCGGCGCCACGGACCCGGCCCCCGACCCGTCGGCTACGGCCCCAGCACCCTCCGCAAGTAGTCGTTCCGAAACCGGCGCTCCGGGTCGAGACGATCCCGCAGCGCCGTGAACTCGCCGAACCGCGGATACACCCGGGAGAGGTACTCGGCGTCCCGGGTGTGGATCTTCCCCAGTGCGGCCGGCCCTCGTGCGCCGTGAAGATGCGCTCGGCGGCGGTGAAGTAGGCCTGGTAGGGCGTGCCCCGGAACATGTGCACGGCGATGTACGCGGTGTCCCGTCCGGACGCGGTCGAGAGCGTGATGTCGTCGGCCGGGGCCGTGCGCACCTCGACGGGGAAGCTGACCCGGAGCCGGGAGCGGTCCACCATCGCCCTCAGCTCGCGCAGCACCTCGACGGCGGCGGCCCGCGGCACCGCGTACTCCATCTCCACGAACCGCACCCTGCGCGGCGAGGTGAAGACCTTGTACGGGATGTCGGTGTAGGTGCGCCCGGACAGCGCCCGGCTGGAGATTCGCGCGATCGCCGGGATCGTGGCGGGCGCCGCCCGGCCGACCCAGTTGGCCGCCTGGAAGACGCCGTTGGAGAGGAACTCGTCCTCGAACCACCCCTGGAGCCGGCCCACCGGCTGCTCCGGACCCGCGCTGCGGTTGTTGCGCTTGGTGGTGGTGTTCCCGGTGTGCGGGAACCAGTAGAACTCGAAGTGCTCGTTCTCGGCCCACAGATCGTCGAAGCCGGCCAGGACCCGGTCGAGGGGCATCGGCTCCTCGCGGGCCGTGAGCAGGAACAGCGGCTCCACGGCGAAGGTGATCGCCGTGACGATCCCCAGGGCGCCGAGACCGATCCGGGCGGCGGCGAAGACGTCCGGGTTCTCCTTCTCGGAGCAGGTCAGCACCGAACCGTCCGCGGTGACCAGCTCGAGGCCCCGGATCTGGGCGGCGATCGAGGCCGAGTCGCGGCCGGTCCCGTGCGTGCCGGTGCCGGTCGCCCCGGACACCGTCTGCTCCATGATGTCGCCCATGTTGGTCAGCGACAGACCCTCGCGCGCGAGCGCCACATTGAGCCGCTTGAGCGGGGTGCCGGCCTCGACCGTGACGGTCATCGCCGTACGGTCGATGCTCCGGATGCCCGTCAGCAGCTGAGGGCGTATCAGCACCCCGTCCGTCGCCGCTATGGACGTGAAGGAGTGCCCCGAGCCGACGGCCTTCACCGTCAGCCCGTCCTCGGCCGCCTCGCGCACCGCCTCGGCCAGTTCCTCGACGGAGGCGGGTGCGACCTCCCGCGCCGGGCGGACGGCGACGGTGCCGCCCCAGTTACGCCATGTGCCGTTCCTGCCGCTCGCCGTGCGTGTGCTGCTCAACGGTCCCTCCCCGACGCGGAGCCGGCCGCTTGAGCCGGCGGTACCCGAGGAAACCGACCACGACCGCGACGGCACCGGCGACCGCCGGCACCCCGTACCCGGCGCGTGCCCCGGCTGCGTCGATCACCCAGCCGCTCGCGGCGGAGCCGAGCGCGACCCCGACCGCGAGCCCGGTGCTGACCCAGGTCATGCCCTCGGTCAGCTGTGCGCGCGGTACGTGCTCTTCGATGAGGGACATCGTCGTGATCATCGTGGGAGCGATGGACAGACCCGCGACGAAGAGCGCCACGGCCAGAAGCGGCAGGTTTCCGACCAGTAGGAGGGGGATCATACTCACGGCCATCGCACACACGCCCAGGAGCCAGCGGCGCTCGGGCGCCCCCGCGAACCGCATCAGCCCGAAGACCATGCCGGCCACGCAGGACCCGGCCGCGTACACGGCGAGCACGACGCTGGCGGCGGCCTTGTGCCCCTCCTCCTCGGCGAAGGCCACGGTGACCACGTCGACCGCCCCGAAGATCGCGCCCGTCGCCACGAACGTCCCCACCAGGACCTGCAGTCCGCGCGAGCGCAGCGCCGTGCCGCCGCCGTGCCGCTCGCGGGGGTGCGGCTCGGGTTCGGTGGCGCGCTGGGCGGTCAGCCAGAACACGCCGACCGCCAGGAAGCAGCCGGCCAGCAGCGGCCCCGCCTCCGGGAACCAGGCCGTGGACAGGCCGATGGAGATGATCGGCCCGAAGATGAAGCAGACCTCGTCGATCACCGACTCGAAGGAGTACGCCGTGTGCAGCTGCGGCGTGCCCCGGTACAGGGCCGCCCAGCGGGCCCGGATCATCGCCCCCACGCTCGGCACGCAGCCGACCCCGACGCAGGACACGAACAGGACCCAGTCCGGCCACCCGTAGTGCGCGGCGAACAGCAGCACGGCGGCCGCGGTGAGCGCGACCAGCGTCGCCGGGCGCAGCACCCGCCGCTGCCCGTACTGGTCCACGAGCCGGGACACCTGGGGCCCGGCCACCGCCGCGGCCAGCGCGATCGTGGCGGACAGCGCGCCGGCCAGCCCGTACCGCCCGGTGAGCTGCGAGATCATGGTGACCACGCCGATGCCCATCATCGACAGCGGCATCCGGCCGAGGAACCCCGCGGCGGAGAAGCCCTTGGTACCGGGGGCGGCGAAGAGGGCGCGGTAGGGGCTGGGCAACGGGGTCTCCGGGGAGCGCTCAGCGAGCCAGGGCAGGCTCGGCGAAAAGGCTGATAAGGCTCGTAAGGTGCGAACGCAGCTGATACAGATTACCGGTTAGGGCACCCTTACGCACCCCCTTCCGAGATGCCCGGCACGCCCGGCGCGCCCGCACCCGATTCCCGGCTGTCAGTGCCGGGTGGCAGGATCGAGACATGCCAGACGTGCTCGACGCCAGCCCCTATGACGCCCTGCTCCTGCTCTCGTTCGGCGGCCCCGAGGGCCCGGACGACGTGGTCCCGTTCCTGGAGAACGTGACGCGCGGGCGCGGCATCCCCACAGAACGCCTGAAGGAAGTCGGGCAGCACTACTTCCTCTTCGGCGGGGTCAGCCCGATCAACGACCAGAACCGTGCCCTGCTGGACGCCCTGCGCAAGGACTTCGCCGAGCACGGCCTGGACCTGCCGGTCTACTGGGGCAACCGCAACTGGGCGCCCTACCTGACGGACACCCTGCGCGAGATGGTCCGGGACGGCCGGCGCCGCATCCTCGTCCTCGCCACCAGCGCCTACGCCTCCTACTCGGGCTGCCGCCAGTACCGCGAGAACCTCGCCGACGCGCTCGCGGCACTGGAGGCCGAGGGCCTGGAGCTGCCGAAGATCGACAAGCTGCGGCACTACTTCAACCACCCGGGCTTCGTCGAGCCCATGATCGACGGCCTCGTGGAGTCCCTCGCCGACCTGCCCGAGGAGGTCCGCGACGGCGCCCACATCGCCTTCACCACGCACTCCATCCCCACCTCGGCCGCCGACACCTCCGGCCCCGTCGAGGACCACGGGGACGGCGGGGCCTACGTCAGGCAGCACCTGGACGTGGCCCGGCTGATCGCCGACGCCGTCCGCGAGCGCACCGGCGTCGACCACCCCTGGCAGCTCGTCTACCAGTCCCGTTCCGGCGCCCCGCACATCCCGTGGCTCGAGCCCGACATCTGCGACCACCTCGAGGAGCGGCACGCCGCCGGGGTCCCGGCTGTCGTCATGGCCCCATCGGCTTCGTCTCCGACCACATGGAGGTCCTCTACGACCTCGACACCGAGGCCAAGGCCAAGGCGGAGGAGCTGGGCCTGCCGGTCCGCCGCTCGGCCACCGTCGGCGCCGACCCGCGGTTCGCCGCCGCGATCCGCGACCTGATCGTGGAGCGCGCCGCCACCGAGCGGGGGCAGCGGGTCACGCCGTGCGCCCTGGGCGCGCTCGGGGCGAGCCACGACCTCTGCCCGGTCGGCTGCTGCCCGGCCCGCGCCCCCGTCCCGCCGCCGCGGGCGCCGACAGCCCCTACGCGTGAGGAGCACCGTGACCGACGTGACCGACCCCCTCCACGCGGAGCTGCTTGCGATCGCCCGGGAGGCCGCCGCCCGCGCCGGCGACCTGCTGCGCGACGGCCGCCCCGCGGACCTCGCGGTCGCCGCGACCAAGTCCAGCGCCGTCGACGTGGTCACCGAGATGGACATCGCGGCCGAGAAGCTGATCACCGGCCTGATCGCCGACCGCCGCCCCGACGACGGCGTCCTCGGCGAGGAGGGCGCCTCCACCGAGGGCACGACCGGCGTCCGCTGGGTGGTCGACCCCCTCGACGGCACGGTGAACTACCTGTACGGCCTGCCCACCTGGGCCGTGTCCATCGCCGCCGAACAGGACGGGGAGACCGTCGTCGGGGTGGTCGCCGCCCCGATGCGCGGCGAGACCTACCACGCGGTTCGGGGCGCCGGCGCCTGGGCCACGGGCTCCTGGGACGGCGAGCGGCGCCTCGCCTGCCGTCCCTCGACGGTCCTGGACGAGGCCCTGATCTCGACCGGGTTCAACTACGTCGCCGAGGTCCGCGCCCACCAGGCCGAGATCGCCCGGCGGCTGATTCCCCGGGTGCGGGACATCCGGCGGGGCGGCTCGGCCGCGATCGACCTGTGCGACGTGGCGGCGGGCCGCCTCGACGGCTACTACGAGCGCGGGCTGCACCCGTGGGACCTGGCCGCGGGCGACCTGATCGCCCGGGAAGCGGGCGCCCGCACCGGAGGGCGGCCCGGGGAGCGCCCGTCGCGCGACCTGACGATCGCGGCCTCGCCGGGCGTCTTCGAGCCGCTGCGGCAACTGCTGGAGGAGGCGGGCGCCGTGCAGCCCTGACACCGGCGCCCGCAGCCCCGCAAACGGGCCCCTGCAGCCTGGCGCCCGCGCCCGCAGCCCCGCAAACGGGCCCCTGCAGCCTGGCGCCCGCGCCCGCCGCTCTGACGCCCGCGCCCGCTGCCCTGGCTGCGGCCCGCCGGCCGGTGAAGGCGGCGCATGGCGCCCGCGGGAGGGCGCCGGACAGCATCGGACCCGGCGCTGGATCTCGCCGGGGTCCGATGCGTTCTGCGGTGCTGTTCTTCTGCGGTGCTGTTCTGCGGTTCGTTCGCGGGCGGGTCAGACGCCGGACGTGCCGACCTCGACACCGTGCTCGGCAGCGAGGCGGCGGAGGTCGTCCAGCTCGCCCAGCTCCACCTCGACGAGGAAGTCGTCGCCCTCGTCACGGGCCCGCGACAGGTCGGACTCGGTCGCCTTTATGCGCTGCAGAAGTCCTGCGGTGAAAGCGTCCATGCTGCGCCCCCTCGTCCTGGGTCGTGGGTCGATGGCACGGGGGTGTGCCGTTCGGAAGGGGCGATCACGTCTCCCTGAGAGCGCCCGGCGCACCGCTCCGCCGGGCGGCGACGGTGCCGGGCACCCCTTGCCCGCCCTGCGGGAAGCGGACCGCTGCGCACCGCTGGTCGTGCGGTACGGCAGAGCGTGATCGCGGGGTGTAAAGCCGTCCTCCCCCTGCTCCCTTCCGCGGAAACCTCAACCACGCGAGAAAATCCCGCATTCCCGGACCGGACACCGCCGCCCCGGATCCGGTCCGGAACGCCCCCGACACCGGCCCCGGGCCTGCCCCGGGTCTGCTCCCGGCCCGTCACACAGGCCCCGGCCCGGCCCGCCCGGCTCCGGCCGTGGGCCGCCTTACAGCCGACTTATGGCCGAAAAGGGCAGGATGGAGGCAACACACCCACCAGACCCCTGCCCGCGTGCGCCCTGAGCGGCGCCCGTACGGCCGGACACAGGAAGGACAAGCGACGTGCGCGTACTCGTCGTCGAGGACGAGCAGCTGCTCGCCGATGCGGTGGCCACCGGACTGCGCCGGGAGGCCATGGCCGTCGACGTCGTGTACGACGGTGCGGCCGCCCTGGAGCGCATCGGCGTCAACGACTACGACGTGGTCGTCCTCGACCGCGACCTCCCGCTCGTGCACGGCGACGACGTGTGCCGCAAGATCGTCGAACTGGGCATGCCCACGCGTGTGCTGATGCTCACGGCGTCCGGCGACGTCAGCGACCGTGTCGAGGGGCTGGAGATCGGCGCCGACGACTATCTGCCCAAGCCGTTCGCGTTCAGCGAGCTGATCGCCCGCGTGCGGGCCCTCGGCCGGCGCACCAGCGTGCCGCTGCCGCCCGTCCTGGAGCGCGCCGGGATCAAGCTGGACCCCAACCGCCGCGAGGTGTTCCGCGACGGCAAGGAGGTGCAGCTGGCGCCGAAGGAGTTCGCCGTCCTGGAGGTGCTGATGCGCAGCGAGGGCGCGGTGGTCTCCGCGGAGCAGCTTCTGGAGAAGGCCTGGGACGAGAACACCGACCCGTTCACCAACGTGGTCCGGGTGACGGTCATGACCCTGCGCCGCAAGCTGGGCGAGCCTCCGGTGATCGTCACGGTGCCCGGCTCCGGCTACCGGATCTGATCACCCATGGCAGCGACACCCACCCCGGCGCCTCCCCAGACGCCCCGAAACCCACCTGGGACCCGCGCCAGCCCGCGCCGTTCCCCTGGCTGCGGCCCACCATCCGGATACGGCTGACGCTGCTGTACGGAGGCATGTTCCTGATCGCCGGCATCCTGCTGCTGTCGATCATCTACCTGCTGGCGGCGGAGGCCATGAACGTCGGCAGCGATCTCCCGTTCAAGATCACCGACGGGCATGTCACCAGCAGCGTCTGCGACCTGCCGCAGCAGGCGCCGCCCAGCGAGTTCAACGAGGCCATGAACGCCTGCGTCAACGAGCAGCGCCAGCACGCGCTGGACAGCCTGCTCAGCCGCTCGCTCCTGGCACTCCTCGGCCTCGCGGTGATCGCCTTCGCCTTCGGCTACGCCATGGCCGGCCGGGTCCTGTCGCCGCTGGGCCGGATCACCCGTACCGCCCGCGCGGTGGCCGGGTCCGACCTGTCCCGCCGGATCGAGCTGGACGGCCCGGACGACGAGCTGAAGGAGCTGGCGGACACCTTCGACGACATGCTGGAGCGCCTCCAGCGGGCCTTCACCGCCCAGCAGCGCTTCGTCGGCAACGCCTCGCACGAGCTGCGCACCCCTCTCGCCATCAACCGCACGCTGCTCGAGGTCCACCTGTCCGACCCGAACGCCCCGGTGGAGCTCCAGCAGCTCGGCAAGACCCTGCTGGCCACCAACGAGCGCAGCGAGCAGCTCGTGGAGGGCCTGCTGCTGCTCGCCCGCAGCGACAACCAGATCGTCGAACGCAAGCCGGTGGACCTGGCGGAGGTCGCCACCCAGGCGATCGACCAGGCGCACGCCGAGGCCGAGGCCAAGGGCGTCACGATCCGCGGCGAGCGCAAGCCGGCCGTCGTCCAGGGCAACGGCGTGCTGCTGGAGCGCATCGCGCTGAACCTCGTGCAGAACGCCGTGCGGTACAACGTCCCCGAGGACGGCTGGGTCGAGGTCACCACCGAGGTCCAGCACGGGCAGGCGGTGCTGGTCGTGGCCAACACCGGGCCGGTGGTGCCGGCGTACGAGATCGACAACCTCTTCGAGCCGTTCCGGCGGCTGCGCACGGAGCGGACGGGCAGCGACAAGGGCGTCGGCCTCGGCCTGTCCATCGCCCGGTCCGTGGCCCGGGCCCACGGCGGCCACATCTACGCCCAGCCGCGCGAGGGAGGTGGGCTCGTGATGCGGGTGACCCTGCCCATCTGAGATCATGGCGCCGATCACCTTCCGGTCCTCGGGAATGTTCGCTTTGCGCGTAATTTCCCGGCCGGAGACCCTGCGGGGCCGTGTGTGATCGATCACAGCGGCAATTTTCCGGCCATCTACTCTCCGTGATCATGCACCCTGTCGGAAAGTCGGGATAATCCTGGTTTTCAGGGGTCCTGATCACGGGAAGTACACGGTGAGGCGCCTTTGAGATGCGGCAATCGGACCGTGTACGGTCCCCTTCGCCATCCAAGCCGATCACTCATGAGGAGTCCGGTTGGGTGTCGATTGAGTAACAGACCTTGATGTGAGGCAAAATCTCCGCCTCGGGTCGGGCACAAGTCCGGCCTCTCACGCGTTACGTGCGCTGGAGACACCGCAGACACCCAGAGGGGGAGAGCGACATGGCAACCGATTACGACACTCCACGCAAGACCGACGACGACGTCGACTCGGACAGCCTCGAAGAACTGAAGGCACGGCGGAACGACAAGTCGGCCTCCGCCGTGGACGTCGACGAGTTCGAGGCCGCCGAGGGCCTCGAGCTTCCCGGCGCGGACCTCTCGAACGAGGAGCTGGCCGTCCGGGTGCTTCCGAAGCAGCAGGACGAGTTCACGTGCATGAGCTGCTTCCTGGTGCACCACCGCAGCCAGCTGGCCCGGGAGAAGAACGGCCAGCCGATCTGCCGCGACTGCGACTGAGGCGGGGTCGGCCGTGACTGGCTCGACCCCTCCCTGGAAGCGCCGCTTCTCCAAGCGGGGAGCGGACCAAGGGCCGTCCGACGGCCCGCACCGCGCGCGTGACGACGAGCGGGGCCCGACCGATCCGGGAGCGGCCTCGCTCGAACCGGCCGTCCGCCCGAGCGACCGGAGTGACCTCCCGGTCCCCGAGGCGGCTCCCGTACCCGCTGCCCGACGCCGGGCGGCGGTGTTCCGGGAGAAGGCCGGTGACGGCATCCGCAAGGGCGGCGACCGCGCCAGGGCGGCCCTGGCGCATCTCGCCGACCGGATCATCGAGCTGGCCCCGCGGGTGCCCGTACGGGACCTGGCGACGCTCCGCCGGCAGTTCCCGGGCCTCGGTCCCGAGGAGCTCGCCGACCGGCTCGTGTCCGGGGCCGCCAAGGGCACGGCCACGGTCGGCGCCGGCATCGGCGCCGCGGCGATGCTGCCGGTGCCGCCCGCCATGCCCACGGAGCTGGCCGCCGAGATCACCGGAGTCGCCGCGATCGAGCTGAAGCTGATCGCCGAGCTCCACGAGGTCTACGGGCAGCGTCCGCCGGGCACCCTCGCCCAGCGCAGTACGGCGTACCTGAACGCCTGGTCGGACGAGCGCGGCATCGAGCCCGCCAAGCCGTCCACCTTCGGCACGGCCCTGAACAGCCACGCGAAGCGCCAGCTCCGCCAGCAGATCATGAAGCGGATGGTGCGCAACCTGCCCAACCTGATGCCGTTCATGGTGGGAGCCGCCGTGGGCGCGGTCATGAACCGCCGGGACACCCGCAGGCTCGCCGAGCGCATCCGGGAGGACCTGCGCAAACGCCAGGTGCCGTGGGACGCCCTGCCGGAGCTGCCGGCCCTGGAGACGCCCGCCGACGCCCTGGACATGGGGGAGGCCCCGAAGCGGCTGGGGCACCGGCGCGACCCCGGCGGCCGCTGACCCCGGCCGAGACCGGCGGCGGGCCGCCCCCGCCGACAGCCCCGTGATCGCCCCGGACAGGTGGGCCGCTCCGCGCCCGTCGGCGCGGTGGGGTGTGACGGGCCCGGCCCGGTGACCGCTGCAAGCCCGGTGGGCCGCTACGTGAGCCGTGGGCCGCCATGTGAACCGTGCCGCTACGTGAGCCGTGGGCCGCCATGTGAACCGTGCCGCCACGTGAACCGTGGGCCGCCACGCGAACCGTGGGCCGCCACGCGAGCCCTGGGCCGCTACGTGATGAACCGCTGCGGAGCCCGATGGGCCGCTACGCGGCCTTCGCCGCGCGCAGGGCCTCCGCCAGACGTTCCGGCTCCCGGGTCGACAGGTACAGGTACGGCGTCGGATCGGCGGGGTCGGTGACCTCGACCCGCAGGGCCGTCGGGATGTAGGCGCGCAGCAGCAGGAAGGCGCGGGTGTCGGCCTTGTGGGTGCGCCAGGCGCGGGCCTCCGCCGCGTCCAGCACCTCCGCCTCGCCCAGCGCCGCCACCGGGATCCTCGCGTCCCCGGCGATCAGCGCGTCACCCACGACGCGGATGCGGACCGAGCCGTACGAACTGGCCGCGACCGCCGCGACAGCCGTGCCGCCGGCCAGCCCCGCGAGCATCGGCAGCGTGCCGAAGGGCAGCAGGATCAGGGCGCCCGCGAGCCCCAGCAGGAAGGACCCGAACCACCAGGAACGGGGCGCGGTGAGACGTTCTTCGTACGGGGTGGCGGAAAGCTGCATGGAGCCAAGCTTGGCACGGGATCCGCACGGGGCCGACGCGCGGGTAAGGTCTGCGCCTGTGAGTGGTACTTCCGCAGCTCTTCAGCCCCCCGCCGACGCGGCGCGCCCCGTCCGGCACCCCGACGCCCCGCCCCCGGCGAACTGCTCGGCGCCCACTACGGCCAGTGCTTCGGCTGCGGCGGCGACCAGCCCCACGGACTGCACCTCCAGGCGCGGGCCGGCGAAGGCGTGTCGATCACCGCCGAGTTCAGGGTGCAGCCCTCCCACCAGGGCGCCCCCGGTCTCGCGCACGGCGGTGTGCTCGCCACCGCCCTGGACGAGACCCTCGGCTCGCTGAACTGGCTGCTGCGGACCATCGCCGTCACCGGACGGCTCGAGACCGACTTTCTGCGGCCGGTCCCCGTGGGCACCACGCTGCATCTGACGGCCGAGGCGACCGCGGTCGCCGGACGCAAGATCTACTCCACCGCCACCGGCCGGATCGGCGGCCCCGACGGCCCCGTCGCGGTCCGCGCCGACGCCGTCTTCATCGAGGTCAAGGTCGAGCACTTCGTCAACCACGGCCGCGAGGAGGAGATCCGCGCCGCCATGGACGACCCGGACCAGCTCCGCCGCGCCCGCGCCTTCGAGGTGAACCCGTGAGCCGCCCGCCCTCGACGTCCTGCTCCGGCGCGTCGACCCCGACGTACCGCTTCCGGCTTACGCGCACCCCGGTGACGCCGGGGCCGATCTGCGCACCACCGTCGCCTGCGAACTCGCCCCCGGCGAGCGGGCCGTCCTTCCCACGGGCGTGTCTGTCGCCCTGCCCGAGGGGTACGCGGCCTTCGTGCACCCGCGCTCCGGTCTCGCCGCCCGCTGCGGTGTCGCCCTCGTGAATGCCCCGGGGACGATCGATGCCGGGTACCGTGGGGAGATCAAGGTGATCGTGGTGAATCTCGACCCGCGCGAGGCCGTGCGGTTCGAGCGCTTCGACCGGATCGCCCAACTGGTCGTCCAGCAGGTCGAGAGGGTCCGCTTCCGCGAGGTCGCGGAGCTTCCCGACTCGGCACGGGCCGGAGGGGGCTTCGGGTCCACCGGTGGCCACGCCGGGGCGGAGCCTGCGAGCGGCACAACAAGCGGCACAAGCGGTCAGGTCGCCGAGGGCGGCCCGACGGGTGGGAATCGATACGCTTCGGTCGTATCCGACCGGGAAGGACAGTGACGTGTTCGGACGTCGCAAGAGGAAGGGTGCCGCCGAGGACGCGGCCGGCGAGGCCGAGCAGGTCGTCGACAGCGTCGACACCGAGGCGGACGAGGAGGCCGAGCGGGTGCGGCTCGAGCCCGGACCGCGCCCCGACGGGCCCTGGGACAGCTCCGAGGTCCGGGACCCGGCCGAGGGCCGGGTGGACCTGGGCGGTCTGTTCGTGCCGGGTGTCGACGGCATGGAACTGCGGGTCGAGGTCGCGGGCGACGCGATCGTCGCGGCCACCGTCGTGCTGCGCGACAGCGCCATCCAGCTCCAGGCCTTCGCCGCCCCAAGCGCGAGGGCATCTGGTCCGAGGTGCGCGAGGAGATCGCGGCCGGCATCACCCGGCAGGGCGGCATCATCGACGAGGTCGAAGGCCCCCTCGGCTGGGAACTGCGCGCCCAGGTGCCGGTGCAACTGCCGGACGGCACGGGCGGTTTCCAGGTCGTGCGGTTCGTCGGCGTCGACGGCCCGCGCTGGTTCCTGCGCGGGGTGATCTCCGGCCAGGGCGCGGTGCAGCCGCAGGCGGCCGGCCTGCTGGAGCAGATCTTCCGGGACACGGTCGTGGTGCGCGGCGAGGGCCCGATGGCGCCCCGCGACCCGATCGTCCTGAAGCTGCCCAACGACGCGCAGATGGTCCCCGAGGGCGTCCAGCAGGAGGAGGGCTCCCGCTTCGCCGGCGGCATGAGCCGGCTCCAGCGCGGCCCGGAGATCACCGAGGTCCGCTAGGCCGCACCCCGACGCCCGGCCGTCCCCTCCGGCCGACGGCCGCAGCGGCGGCGCACGGCCGACCGCACCGGCGGCAAGGGCCGGGCCCCTCACCGGGACCCGGCCCTTTTGTCATGCCCGGAACCGCACCGGCGCGCGTCCGGTGCTCCGGCCGTTGAACCACGGGCCGTCCCGTGGCGATACTGACGCCCAGTTCCGGCGGGGGAGGCCACATGTCACGGGTGATCACCAAGACCATGCTGCGCGTCGAGGACGTGCACAAGTCCTTCGGCAGCGGCGACGCCGCGGTCCACGCCCTGCGCGGCGTCTCCTTCGAGGTGCCCCGCGGGGAGCTGGTCGCCCTGAAGGGCCGGTCGGGGTCGGGCAAGACCACGCTCCTCAACATCGTCGGCGGCCTCGACACCCCGGACGCCGGTCGCGTCACCGTCGACGGCGTCGACCTGGCCGGTCTGGACGAGGACGGGCTGCTGGCGCTGCGCCGCGACCGCGTCGGCTTCGTCTTCCAGTCCTTCGGGCTCATCCCGATCCTCACCGCCGCCGAGAACGTGGGCGTACCGCTGCGGCTGCGCCGGGCCGAGCCGCGCGAGCGCGAGGAACGCGTCGAGCTGCTGCTCTCCCTGGTCGGTCTCGCGGACCACGCCGCCCAGCGGCCCGGCGAGCTGTCCGGCGGCCAGCAGCAGCGGGTCGCCATCGCCCGCGCCCTCGCCAACAACCCGGCCGTGCTCATCGCCGACGAGCCGACCGGCCAGCTCGACGCGGAGACCGGGCACCAGGTGATGGAACTGCTGCGGGCCGTCGTCCGCAGCGAGCAGGTCACCGCGCTGGTCGCCACGCACGACACGACCCTGCTCGACCTGGCCGACCGGGTGCTGGAGCTGCGCGACGGCGAGATCACCGAGCAGTGACGGCGGTGAGCGTCAGAGTTCTGTCAAAGAGCGTCCCCGGCGGCGGCCGATCCCGCGCCCGCCGGGCGCACCGGCCGTAAGGTCGACGCTGCGCAGTCGGCAGTTGACCGGAAGACAATGGGGCCATGGGACGCGGCAAGCTACGGATCTATCTCGGTGCGGCGCCGGGCGTCGGCAAGACGTACGCGATGCTGTCCGAGGCCCACCGCCGCGTCGAGCGCGGCACGGACTGCGTCGTGGCGTTCGTGGAGCACCACGGCCGGCCGCGCACCGAGGTGATGCTCTCCGGTCTGGAGCAGGTGCCGCGCCGGGAGCTGGAGTACCGCGGGGCCGTCTTCACCGAGATGGACCTGGACGCGGTCCTCGCCCGCCGCCCAAGGTCGCCCTTGTCGACGAGCTGGCGCACACCAACGTCCCCGGCACCCGCAACACCAAGCGCTGGCAGGACGTCGAGGAGCTGCTGGCCGCCGGGATCGACGTGATCTCGACCGTCAACATCCAGCACCTGGAGTCGCTCGGCGACGTCGTGGAGTCGATCACGGGCGTCCGGCAGCAGGAGACCGTGCCCGACGAGGTGGTGCGCCGCGCGGACCAGATCGAACTGGTGGACATGTCCCCGCAGGCGCTGCGCCGCCGCATGGCGCACGGCAACATCTACCAGCCGGACAAGGTCGACGCCGCGCTGTCCAACTACTTCCGCCCCGGCAACCTCACCGCCCTGCGCGAACTGGCGCTGCTGTGGGTGGCGGACCGGGTCGACGAGTACCTGCAGCAGTACCGCAGCGAGCACCGGGTCTCGCGGATCTGGGGCTCCCGGGAGCGGATCGTCGTCGGCCTCACCGGCGGCCCCGAGGGCCGCACCCTGATACGCCGGGCCGCACGGCTCGCCGAGAAGGGCGCCGGCGGCGAGGTCCTCGCCGTCTACATAGCCCGCAGCGACGGGCTGACCTCCGCCTCACCGAAGGAACTCGCCGTCCAGCGCACCCTGGTCGAGGATCTCGGCGGCACCTTCCACCACGTCGTCGGCGACGACATACCGGCGGCCCTGCTGGACTTCGCCCGGGGCGTCAACGCCACCCAGATCGTCCTCGGCTCCTCGCGCCGCAAGAGCTGGCAGTACGTCTTCGGCCCCGGCGTCGGCGCCACCGTGGCCCGCGAGTCCGGACCCGACCTCGACGTGCACATCGTCACCCACGAGGAGGCCGCCAAGGGGCGCGGGCTGCCCGTCTCCCGGGGCGCCCGGCTGGGGCGGGCCCGGCTCGTGTGGGGCTGGGTCGCGGGCCTCGGCGGCCCGGTGCTGCTGACCCTGGTGCTGAACACCGTCCACCTCGGACTCGCCAACGACGTACTGCTCTACCTGGCGCTCACGGTCGCCGCCGCCCTGCTCGGCGGCCTCTACCCCGCCCTCGCCTCGGCCGCCGTCGGCTCCCTGCTGCTGAACTGGTTCTTCACCCCGCCCGTCCACCGCATCACCATCTCCGACCCCCGGAACATGCTCGCCCTGGGGATATTCGTCGGCGTCGCGGTCTCCGTGGCCTCCGTGGTCGACGTCGCCGCCCGCCGCACCCACCAGGCGGCCCGGCTGCGCGCCGAGTCGGAGATCCTCTCCTTCCTGGCCGGCAACGTGCTGCGCGGCGAGACCGGACTGGAGGACCTGCTGGAACGGGTCCGCGAGACCTTCGGCATGGAGTCCGCCGCCCTGCTGGAACGGGCGGGCGACGTCGCACCCTGGACCTGCGCCGGCCGGGTCGGCGCCGGACCGCCGGTGCGGCGCCCCGAGGACGCGGACGTGGACATGCCCGTCGGGGACCACATGGCGCTCGCGCTGACCGGCCGGGTGCTGCCGGCCGAGGACCGCCGGGTCCTGGCCGCGTTCGCCGCGCAGGCCGCCGTCGTACTGGACCGGCGCCGGCTGCGCGAGGAGGCCGACCGGGCCCGCGCGCTCGCCGAGGGCAACCGCATCCGCACGGCGCTGCTCGCCGCCGTCAGCCACGACCTGCGCACCCCCCTGGCCGGGATCAAGGCCGCGGTCACCGGCCTCCGCTCCCAGGACGTCGCCTGGTCCGAGGAGGACCGGGCGGAACTGCTGGAGGGCATCGAGGAGGGCGCGGACCGGCTCGACCACCTGGTGGGCAACCTGCTCGACATGTCCCGGCTCCAGACCGGCACCGTCACACCCCTGATCCGGGAGATCGACGTCGACGAGGTCGTGCCGACGGCGCTCGGCGGGGTGCCCGAGGCGGCCGTGGACCTGGACATCCCCGAGTCGCTGCCCATGGTCGCGGTGGACGCGGGGCTCCTGGAGCGGTCGATGGCCAACCTGGTGGAGAACGCCGTCAAGTACAGTCCCCCGGCGGGCGCGTCCTGATCGCCGCCAGCGCCCTCGCCGACCGGGTCGAGGTGCGGGTCGTGGACCGGGGGCCCGGAGTGCCGGACGAGGCCAAGGAACGCATCTTCGAGCCGTTCCAGCGGTACGGCGACGCCCCGCGCGGCTCCGGGGTCGGACTCGGCCTGGCCGTGGCCCGCGGGTTCGCCGAGGCCATGGGCGGCACCCTGGCCGCGGAGGACACGCCCGGCGGCGGCCTCACCATGGTCCTCACCCTCCGCGCCGCGGGCTCGGCCCCCGAGCCCCTTCCCACCCCGACAGCAGAAAGGCAGGCCGCCCGATGACCCGGGTGCTGGTGATCGACGACGAGCCGCAGATCGTGCGCGCCCTCGTGATCAACCTCAAGGCACGTCACTACGAGGTCGACGCCGCGCACGACGGCGCCACCGCGCTGCAGCTCGCCGCCGCCCGCCACCCCGACGTGGTCGTCCTCGACCTGGGCCTGCCCGACATGGACGGAGTCGAGGTGATCAAGGGGCTGCGCGGCTGGACCCGGGTGCCCATCCTGGTGCTGTCCGCCCGGCACTCCTCCGACGAGAAGGTCCAGGCGCTCGACGCCGGCGCCGACGACTACGTCACCAAGCCCTTCGGCATGGACGAGCTGCTGGCCCGGCTGCGGGCCGCCGTCCGCCGGGCCGAGCCGGTCCCCGGCGGCGAGGAGGACGTGCTCGTGGAGACCGCGGACTTCACCGTCGACCTGGCCGCCAAGAAGGTCGACCGGGGCGGCAAGGACGTCCGGCTCACCCCGACCGAGTGGCACCTGCTGGAGGTGCTGGTCCGCAACACCGGCCGCCTGGTCAGCCAGAAGCAGCTCCTGCAGGAGGTGTGGGGGCCCTCGTACGGCACGGAGACGAACTACCTGCGGGTCTACATGGCCCAGCTGCGGCGCAAGCTGGAGGCGGACCCGTCCCGCCCCCGGCACTTCATCACCGAGCCCGGAATGGGCTACCGGTTCGAGAAGTGACCCTCGCGATACCGGGCCGGAGGGGTGCCTCGGTGTCGGTGCGCCCCGGTACGCTTCAGATATGAGTGGTGTTCCTCGTTCCGGCAAGCCGGCGGGCCGGTTCCGGCGCATGTTCGACCGGCTCTCCTCCTCGCAGGAGGACCTGGAGTCCGAGGAGCTGCGGGAGGACGCCGACACCGCCGGCTGCACCCGTATCTGCGACTGCCAGGACCGGCAGATCGTCTCCGTAACTGGTACCTTGCGCACGGTCACCCTGCGGCCGCGCGCGGGCGTCCCCGCCCTGGAGGCCGAGCTGTTCGACGGCTCCGCCGCGCTCGACGTGGTGTGGCTGGGCAGGCGCTCCATCGTGGGCATAGAGCCGGGCGCAAGCTCATCGCATCGGGCCGGATCTCGATGAGCCGGGGCCGCCGGGTGCTCTTCAACCCGAAATACGAACTGCGACCCCTCGGACGGGAGTAGCCGGTGACGTCCCTCGACAAGCCGACCGAAGACACGACAGCGGACGGAGCGGACGACTCGCGGGCGGTGACGGAGGCCGCCCTCTTCGAGGCCTTCGGCGGCGTGCGGGGCATGATCGAGACGGTCCTGCCGGGCCTGCTCTTCGTCACGATCTACACGATCAACAACGACCTCCACCTGTCGGCGATCGCCGCGCTGGCCGTCTCGCTGGTGCTGGTGGTGGTCCGGCTGGCGATGAAGGACACCATCAAGCACGCCTTCGGCGGTGTCTTCGGCGTCGCCTTCGGCGTCGTCTTCGCGATGATGACCGACAACGCCAAGAACTTCTATCTCCCCGGCATGCTCTACACGCTGGGCCTGGGACTGGCGTACATCATCACCACGCTGGCCGGGGTGCCCCTGATCGGCCTGATCCTCGGCCCGGTCTTCAAGGAGAACCTCTCCTGGCGCACCCGCAACCCCGGCCGCAAAAAGGCCTACGCCAAGGCCAGCTACGCCTGGGGCGCGATCCTGCTCGCCAAGTGCGCGATCCTCTTCCCCTGTACTGGTGGGCGGACACCGAGCAGCTCGGCTGGGTCCTGGTCATCCTGAAGATCCCGCCGTTCCTGCTCGCCGTCTGGCTGACCTGGCTGTTCCTCGCCAAGGCGCCGGCGCCGATCGACGTGTTCGCGGAGATGGAGGCGGCGGAGAAGGCCGAGAAGGAGCGGGAGGAGCGCCGGGCGGCGGAGCGCGAGCGCGAGGAGGCGGAGCGGCGACGCACCGCGGAGCTGTTCGGCGAGGTCGTGGAGCCCGCCGTGGACGACACGCTGCGCCGCCTCACGGACGGCGACGGCGACGCGGCGGACGCCCGCGGCGGCAGGCACCGCAAGGCGTGACGCAGCGCAAGGCGGAACGCATCGCGGGGTGACGAGCTGCAAGGCGTGACGCAGCGCCAGGTGTGATCCATCGCGGCGTGACGACGGCAAGGCGGGACGCACCGCGAGGCGGGACGCAGCGCCGAAGCCTGACGCACGCCGGCCACGCAAGGGCACGGAACACGACGGTGGGGGCGCCCCGGGATCCCGGGGCGCCCCCACCGTCGTGTTCCGCCTCGCGCTCAGTCGCGGGTGATGTCCCGGCGGGCCGACAGCAGGTCCTCCAGCTGTTCCTCGCGGGCCTGCGCCGCCACGAACAGCAGCTCGTCGCCGGCCTCCAGGGAGTCCTCGTGCGTCGGGGCCAGGACCCGGGTGCCGCGGATGATGGTGACCAGCGAGGTGTCCTCGGGCCAGTCCACGTCGCCGACCTGGGTGCCGGCCAGCGCCGACTCCTCCGGCAGGGTCAGCTCCACCAGGTTGGCGTCGCCGTGGCTGAAGCGCAGCAGCCGGACCAGGTCGCCGACGCTCACCGCCTCCTCGACCAGGGCCGACATCAGGCGCGGCGTGGAGACGGCGACGTCCACGCCCCAGGCCTCGTTGAACAGCCACTCGTTCTTGGGTTGTTCACCCGGGCGACGACGCGCGGGACGCCGTACTCCGTCTTCGCCAGCAGCGAGACGACCAGGTTCACCTTGTCGTCGCCGGTCGCGGCGATGACGACGTTGCAGCGCTGGAGCGCCGCCTCGTCCAGCGACGTGATCTCGCAGGCGTCGGCGAGCAGCCACTCCGCCTGCGGGACGCGCTCGACCGAGATGGCGGTCGGCGCCTTGTCGATGAGCAGGACCTCGTGCCCGTTCTCCAGCAGCTCGCCCGCGATCGAGCGGCCGACCGCACCGGCACCGGCAATGGCGACCCTCATCAGTGACCGCCCTCCTCTTCGGGACCTTGGCGAACGCCGCCTCGACCTTGTCGACCTCGTCGGTGCGCATCATCACGTGCACCAGGTCGCCCTCCTGCAGCACCGTCTGCGAGGTCGGCAGGATCGCCTCCCCGAGCCGGGTCAGGAACGCCACCCGCACGCCCGTCTCCTCCTGGAGCCGGCTGATCTTGTGACCGACCCAGGAGGTCGCCGTGTGCACCTCGGCGAGCTGGACCCCGCCCGTGGGGTCGCGCCACAGCGGCTCGGCGCCCGAGGGCAGCAGGCGGCGCAGCATCTGGTCGGCCGTCCAGCGGACGGTGGCGACGGTGGGGATGCCCAGCCGCTGGTAGACCTCGGCGCGGCGGGGGTCGTAGATGCGCGCGGCGACGTTCTCCACGCCGAACATCTCGCGGGCGACCCGCGCGGCGATGATGTTGGAGTTGTCCCGCTGGAGACGGCGGCGAAGGCGCCGGCCTCCTCGATGCCCGCCTCGCGCAGGGTGTCCTGGTCGAAGCCGATGCCGGTGACCCGGCGACCGCCGAACGAGCTGCCCAGGCGGCGGAAGGCGGTCGGGTCCTGGTCGATCACGGCGACCGTGTGACCCTGCTGCTCCAGGGTCTGGGCGAGAGCGGATCCCACGCGCCCGCAGCCCATGATGACAATATGCATCGCGTCACACCGCGCTTCCCACAGACCCGCTGACCTTCGTGAATCTCGTGCTCATGTCTCTCTCTCGGCTCGCCGGACAGCACGCCGCGGCCCGTGCGGACCGCCAGGCACCATCATGCGGGCAATCGCCCGTCGTGCCCCCGGCCGGGGGCGGTGCCGTCGCCGGCTGCCCGGATCCAACGTATCGGTAAGCGCGCCCGGGGAACCGGCAGCCCCGGGCGCCACGGCGGCCCGGCCCCCGGACCGAGGAGACGGCTCCGGCCGGTCACCGGTTCCCGGCCGGCCCGGGCGGGGCCTGCACCGGCCGGTCCTCAGAGCGCCTGCCCGCCCCGGTTCACGCCCGGCCCCCGGCGCCCGCCCGGCCGCCCGCCGACGACCGGCGGCGGCCGATGCTGCGGATGCTGGCGACGGTCAGCGCCCGAGTCCCAGGAGTGCGGCTGCGGCGCCGATCAGCTCTGCGGGCGCTGGCATGGGAACCTCCGGGGGCGGCGACGCGGACGGGAACGGCGCGGACGGAAACCGCACCGGCGGAAACGGCACGGAAGGCACGGAAGGAAACGACGCGGACGGGAACGACGCGGACGGGAACGGCACGGACGGGATGCGTCACAGGATCCGGTCATACAGCCATGCGAACTCCCCGACCTGCGCAAACCGCGGCCGCACCGCCCGGCGAATTCACCCGGAGAGCAGATCGGGGGCGGGACGGGGGTGGCGGGTGGGCGAGCACGCGTACGAAGGCTTACGATCCTCTGTTGTGTCCAAACTGACCGACGTGCCCAAACGGATTCTGATCGGGCGCGCACTGCGCAGTGACCGGCTGGGCGAAACGCTCCTGCCGAAGCGCGTCGCACTCCCCGTCTTCGCCTCCGACCCGCTGTCCTCCGTGGCGTACGCGCCCGGCGAGGTCCTGCTGGTCCTGTCCATCGCGGGCCTGTCGGCGTACCACTTCAGCCCCTGGATCGCCGCCGCGGTCGTCGTGCTGATGTTCACCGTCGTCGCCTCCTACCGGCAGAACGTGCACGCCTACCCCAGCGGCGGCGGCGACTACGAGGTGGCCAACACCAACCTCGGCCCCAAGGCGGGCCTGACGGTGGCCAGCGCCCTGCTGGTCGACTACGTGCTGACCGTCGCCGTCTCCATCTCCTCCGGCATCGAGAACCTCGGCTCGGCCGTGCCGTTCGTCGTCGAGCACAAGGTGTTCTGCGCGATCGCCGTGATCCTGCTGCTCACCCTCATGAACCTGCGCGGGGTGAAGGAGTCGGGCACGCTCTTCGCCATCCCGACGTACATCTTCGTCGCCGGCGTCTTCACCATGATCGCGTGGGGGTGTTCCGCGCGGTCGTGCTCGGGGACGAGATGCACGCCCCCACCGCCGACCTGGAGATCAAGCCCGAACACCAGGGCCTGGCCGGCTTCGCCCTGCTCTTCCTCCTGCTGCGCGCCTTCTCCTCCGGATGCGCCGCGCTCACCGGCGTCGAGGCGATCTCCAACGGCGTTCCCGCCTTCCGCAAGCCCAAGTCCCGGAACGCGGCGACGACGCTGGCGCTGATGGGCCTGCTCGCGGTCACCATGTTCTGCGGCATCATCGGCCTCGCCATGGCCACCGACGTCCGCATGGCGGAGAACCCGGCGCACGACCTGATCCGCGACGGCGTGCCCGTCGGGTCGGACTACGTCCAGCACCCGGTGATCTCCCAGGTCGCCGAGGCGGTCTTCGGCGCCGGCAGCTTCCTGTTCATCCTGCTGGCCGCGGCGACCGCGCTGGTGCTGTTCCTCGCCGCGAACACCGCGTACAACGGCTTCCCGCTGCTCGGCTCGATCCTCGCCCAGGACCGCTACCTGCCGCGCCAGCTGCACACCCGCGGCGACCGCCTGGCCTTCTCCAACGGCATCGTGCTGCTGGCGGGCGCCGCCATACTGCTGGTCTGGGTCTACGGCGCCGACTCCACGCGGCTGATCCAGCTCTACATCGTCGGCGTGTTCGTCTCCTTCACGCTCAGCCAGACCGGCATGGTCCGCCACTGGAACCGCCACCTGCGCACCGAGAAGGACCGCGCCAGGCGCCGCCGCATGATCCGCTCCCGCGCCATCAACGCCTTCGGTGCCTTCTTCACCGGGCTGGTGCTGGTCGTCGTGCTGGTCACCAAGTTCACGCACGGCGCCTGGGTCGCGCTGCTCGGCATGTGCATCTTCTTCGCGACGATGACCGCCATCCGCCGCCACTACGACCGGGTGGCCGAGGAGATCGCCGCGCCCGAGGGCCCCAGCGACGACATGGTCCGCCCCTCCCGCGTCCACTCGGTGGTCCTGATCTCCAAGATCCACCGGCCGACGCTGCGCGCCCTCGCCTACGCCAAGCTGATGCGCTCGGACACGCTGGAGGCGCTCAGCGTCAACGTCGACCCCGCGGAGACCAAGGCGCTGCGCGAGGAGTGGGAGCGGCGCGGCATCGACGTACCGCTGAAGGTCCTGGACTCGCCGTACCGCGAGATCACCCGCCCGGTCATCGAGTACGTCAAGAGCCTGCGCAAGGAGTCCCCGCGCGACGCGGTCTCCGTGATCATCCCGAGTACGTGGTCGGCCACTGGTACGAGCACCTGCTGCACAACCAGAGCGCGCTCCGGCTGAAGGGCCGCCTGCTGTTCACGCCGGGCGTCATGGTCACCTCGGTCCCGTACCAGCTGCAGTCCTCGGAGGCGGCCAAGCGGCGGGCCCGCAAGCGGCAGGAGTGGAACGCGCCCGGCTCGGTGCGCCGCGGCCCGGCGCAGGAGCGGCCGAAGGAGTCCTCGCAGTCGTCGTAGACTGGAGGGCTGTTGCCGTCGTCCCCGTCATCCCCGTCGCCGCCGGCGTCGCCGTCGTCGCCGGTGCGGCACCCGTCCGCGCCGTACCCCACGGTGCCGTCCCCCACGTTTTGGAGTCACCCCGCCATGCAGGCAGAAGAGAAGAAGTCGCCGGCGGGATCGCTCGTGGGTGAGGAGTACGAGGTCGAGATCGGCCCCGTCGCCCACGGCGGCCACTGCGTCGCCCGCACGCCCGAGGGCCAGGTGCTGTTCGTCCGGCACACTCTCCCCGGCGAGCGGGTCGTCGCCCGGGTCACGGAAGGGGAGGAGGGCTCCCGCTTCCTGCGCGCGGACGCCGTCGAGATCCTGGAGCCGGCCAAGGACCGCATCGAGGCCCCCTGCCCCTTCTCCGGCCCCGGCCGCTGCGGCGGCTGCGACTGGCAGCACGTCAAGCCGGGCGCCCAGCGGCGCCTGAAGGGCGAGGTCGTCGCCGAGCAGCTGGAGCGGCTGGCCGGGCTCACCCCCGAGGACGTCGGCTGGGACGGCACGGTGGTGCCGGCCGAGGGCGACAAGCTGCCCGCCGGCCAGGTGCCGCAGTGGCGCACCCGGGTGCAGTACGCGGTGACCGCGGACGGCCGCGCCGGACTGCGCCGGCACCGTTCGCACGAGGTCGAGCCGATCGACCACTGCCTGATCGCCGCCGAGGGCGTCAGCGAGCTGGGCATCGAGAAGCGCGACTGGACGGGCATGGAGTCCGTCGAGGCGATCGCGGCCAGCGGCTCGCAGGACCGCCAGGTCGTCCTGACCCCGCGGCCCGGCGCCCGGCTGCCGATCGTCGAACTGGACCGGCCCGTCTCCGTGCTGCGCGTGGGGAGAAGGACGGCGGCGTCCACCGCGTCCACGGCCGCCCCTTCGTCCGCGAGCGCGCGGACGGCCGCACGTACCGGGTGGGCAACGGCGGCTTCTGGCAGGTGCACCCGAAGGCCGCGGACACCCTCGTCACGGCGGTCATGCAGGGCCTGCTGCCCCGCAAGGGCGACATGTGCCTCGACCTGTACTGCGGCGTCGGCCTCTTCGCGGGCGCCCTCGCCGACCGGGTGGGCGAGCAGGGCGCGGTGCTCGGCATCGAGTCCGGCAAGCGGGCCGTCGAGGACGCCCGGCACAACCTCGCCGGCTTCGACCGGGTGCGGGTGGAGCAGGGCAAGGTCGACGCGGTGCTGCCGCGCACCGGCATCACCGAGGTCGACCTGATCGTCCTCGACCCGCCCCGCGCCGGCGCCGGCCGCAGGACGGTCGCCCACCTGACGTCCCTCGGCGCCCGCCGGATCGCCTACGTCGCCTGCGACCCGGCGGCACTGGCCCGGGACCTCGGGTACTTCCGGACGGGGGGTACCGGGTGCGGACGCTGCGGGTGTTCGATCTGTTCCCTATGACCCATCACGTCGAGTGTGTCGCGATCCTTGAGCCTGCGGAGAAGGGCCGCTGACCTGCGGTTTCGCCTGGTGTGCAATATGTGCGCTGTGGGCGTTACGGGCGATATCTTGACGCACGAGCGACGCACGTGACGCACGTCTGACGCACGCTTGACGCATACTCTGATGGAGTGTCAGGCGCACGAAAGTCTCCCCGCCCCCCCTGAGTATCCGGAGGGCAGAGGCGGCGTTCATGCGTTCAATGAGAGCTTCGGTGCGGACTGTTGTACCGGTCGCGGAGTCCGACGAGTCGGATGTGTGGGAGCCGTACTGCGTGGTGCCCGGCGCTTGGGTGACGATGGTCCTGGGCTCATCACCTTGCCCTATGGGGTGGCGAACAGCGGATCCGGCTTCCGGTCGCCGACGGCGCCTAGAACGGTGGTGATCCCAGTCCACTGCTGCCGCGATGGTGCTGCCGTTCGGAGTGGCAGAGTTCGTGGCCCGGACCGGTGTCGATCTTCACGATGCGGACGTTGCCGTGATGGTGCTGCGGCCTGGACCGCAGAGGTGGGGCGGAGGCGCTCGTCGTAGCGCTGATCCACAGTCTTGCCGCGATGGTGCTGCAGTTCCGTACTGCAGAGGTCGCAGTTCCGGCGTCACGGCCATTGCGTAGGCCGGGTAGCCGCGATGGTGCTGCGGTACGAAACCGCAGAGGCAGCTTGGCCTCGGTGGGCTGCGCGACCACCAGGTGGTGGCCGCGAAGGTGCTGTGGCAAATGGCCGCAGGGGCCGACGATTGGTAGCGCGATGATCAAGTTGAGGATGCCGTGACGGTGCTGTGGCAATTGGCCACAGAGATGGGAGATGGCGACGCCCGATACGTACGACCCTAAACGCCTGTGATGGTGCTGTGGCGTGTGACCACAGGGGTGGGACCAGGCGACCAGCAATACAGGTCTTTCCGACACCGCCGCGATGGTGCTGCGGTTCGGTACCGCAGAGGTAGTGGTGGTGAGTTCTCAGGTTGCGGCGAAGCTGAGGGCGCCGTAACGGTGCTGCGGTCCGAGACCGTAGAGGTGGCAGATCAGTCTTTCCGCACCCAGGGCGAGGTTGTAGCTGTGGTTGTGCTGCGGTTCGAGACCGCAGAGACAGTCGAGGATCTGGGTATGCCTTCTCCGCCGCATGGTTGCCGTGGTGGTGCTGCGGTGCTGGCCGCAGAGACGGTGCCAGCGAGGCAAGCACCAGCGGAGCCATACACACGCCGTGATGGGGGCTGCGGTTTGGAGTCGAGAGGCATTTCACCACCGTGTCCAATCCGCTCGGCTGGATAGCGTCGTATGGTGCTGGTTTCTGAAATGCAGAGGTAGTTCGTACCAGTCCGGGTCGCCGTTTTCGCGCAAGACGCCGTGGTGGTGCTGCGGTCCGTGACCGCAGAGGTAGGAGCATCAACGTGCCGATGAGACCGGCCATGTGGTGCCGCGATGGAGCTGCGGTTCGAGACTGCAGAGGCCGCCCTCCGTCAGCAGCTGCGCGGCTGGCATGTACGCGCTGTGATGGTGCTGTGGTTCGAAACCGCAGAGATGGCTTGGACACATCAGTATCCGCTGGCCCAGTACGACGAGCCGTGATGGTACTGCGGTTCGGAGCCACAGAGATGGGCGGGTACGGGCCGGGCTTGGTCGCGTCCTGATCTGGCCGCGACGATGCTGTGGTTCGGAGCCGCAGAGATAGCACGATCCGCCTGTCGACCGCGGTCATCGTGGAGATGCCACGGTGGTGCTGCGGTTCGATGCCGCAGGGCAGATCCGCCGGTACGCCATCCACGAGCACGCCTACGAGCCGTGATGATGCTGCGGAGCTGGCCGCAGAAATGGTGCCGCCCGGCAGTGACCAAACCGCCGTAGTCGCCCTTGCCGTGGTGGTGCTGCGGTTCAAAGCCGCAGAGGCAGAAGGCCAGGTCGCAGTGCACGCCTGCCTCGGCGCGGTTGCCGTGGTCGTGCTGCGGCTGGTGACCGCCGAGTCAGTATCCGGTGAAAGCCATAGTTCGCCGGGTCAACGACACCGCGATGCTGTTGCGGCTCGAGCGTAAGGGGCAGATGAGGTGCGCGTGTGTATAGGCGTAGGCGTAGGCGTAGGCGTGGCCGTGGTGGTGATACGGCTCGAGACCGCAGAGACAGTACCGGTCGAAGGTGGTGGGGTGGGGCTCATAGATGCCGCGGTGGTGCTGCGGTTCGAAACCGCAGAGATAGCCGTTAATGAACGGCGTAATCGTCACGGCTCCCAGGCCGCGATGGTGCTGCGGTTCGGAGCCGCAGAGGTAGGGCGAATGAGCAGACATTACTCTCGAGCGTGAGGAATCGCATGGGCGGCCCACGGGATGGGTGGGGTGGTTTCCGGCATTCGGCTTCGGTGAGGTGTGGGGATTCTCGGCATGCTTGTGGTTCCGAACTCGGGTTTGGTGGTGATTCATGGGTAGGTGCGGTGGCTGAGTTGGAGGGGCCGTCTGCTTGTGGGAGGCGTGTGCGGGGGCGGTGTAGATGGCGGTGACGCCGAGGTTGCGGAGTTTGGAGGAATCGGGGTTCGGAGTGCGAACCAGGGGGTGTTCGAGGAGGGCAGCGATGCTGGTTGTGGTGAGCGGGGGTGCCAGATGGGCCAGGTGAGTGCCCCGTTGGCGGTGGTGCGGTCCCAGCTGGTGGTCTGGGCGTAGGTGCTGTCGCCGGTGAGGCGGAAGGTGGCGAAGCCGTGTAGGGCGAGCCAGGTGGCGCCGGGGACGCCTTGTTGAGTGGGTTTGCCTTGGCTCACCATGTGGGCATCGCCGGTGGAATGGTGGTCGAGGTTGGCGCCGGCGTAGCCGTCGACGCGGCGCCAGGCGGTGAGCGCGGCGAGCAGGTGGGTGGGGTCTTTGCGGCATTCCTCGGCGGCTTTGATCCAGTTGTTGGCCAGAGTCATTTGTCCGCCGCGGCCGAAGAGCGGGGTGCTCGATGTGTAGAGGTTGGGCTGCTTGCCGTGTGCCGGGCGGGCCTTGCCGGGGTTCTTCTCGGTGGGGCGATGCTCAGTTGGTTGACGAGTGCGGCGAACCAGTGGGCGGTGGGGTGTTGTGCTCGCGCTCGGCCTGGGCGTGGGTGCGTAGGTGGTGTAGGGCGGTGTCGATGGGCATGCGCAGGGAATCGTTGGGTCCGCTGCGGGGCAGCGAGAGGATGCCGGGAACCAGTGGCAGGGGCTCCCTGGCAGGGTCGTCGGGGAGGTGGCTGCTCAGCAGATCGGCGAGTGCCTGGTGGGTGAGAGGCGGGTGGGTGTGGAGGACGGCGGGTGCGTCTGGGCCGCGCCAGGAGAGCCGGGCGGGCTGGCCGAGGGCGGGGGCGATGAGCTGGAGGATGCCCAGGGAGGCGAGGAAGCCGAGTGGGGAGTTGCTGACCAGGGCGGGCAGTTCGAGTTCGTGGTGGGTCATCCGGGTTAGCTACCTTCCTCGGAGCAGGCCATGTCGGCCAGGCGTACAACGGCTTCGAGTAGGGCCAGGCCCCAGGGGCCATAGCGGCGGTTGAGGGCGTGGAAGCGGTCGGGGCCGGTCCAGTCGGTGCCCATGGCGGCGCTGTTCACGGTGATGTGCTGCTGGTCGGGCATGAGACAGGTGACGTCGATGGGGTCGGGGTCGGTCACCGGTGGCAGGAGCGGCCGGGCATGGCCGTGGTGGGAGGCCACCAGGTGCAGGATGAGGTCGCCGTCCAGGCCCTTGGTGTGGGTGGGGTTGGTGGTGAGCCACTTGTGTACGGCCAGGGCGCTGAGTGCTTCGTGACGGAGCTCGGGGTGCCAGTTGGCCAAGCGGGCGGCGCGATGCCGGCCGGTGCGGTCGGCCGGGTCCATGCCGGATTTGGCCAGGGGCTCATCCAGGGATTCGGCTAGGAGACGGTCGCCGGCGCACAGCATGCACTGGAAGCGGGGATGGTGCTTGCCGCAGTCGTGGGCGTGCGCCCCGGTTTCCACGGCCGTCACCAGGGGGGCGGGCAGTTCCAGACGTACGGCGAAGTCGGCGGCGCGTGCCGCGACGGCCTTGCTGTGCTGGGCCAGGCCGACGGGGCGGGTGAGGGAACTGCCGTCGGCGTCCTCGTCGTTGACGCCAGCGGTGCGCTCGATGCGGTCGCCCTGGGGGCGGGCGGGGACGAGAAGCAGGCGTGATGGGTCGGTTGCGTCGAGGATGGCATGGCCCGTGCGGGCCGAGCGGCCGTCGGCGGCGGTGTCCCATGCGGTGATGGTCCTGAGCTGGCTGAGGCGCTGGTGTAGTTCGTAGGTGTGCGAGTCGGTCGTCGGCTGAGCACAGGCTGCGACGGGGAGCAGGCCGAGGAGTCGGTCGAGGAGCTGGTGGACGATGTCGGTGACGGACTCGTCGTCCTCGCCGGCCAGCAGCTTCTTGGACGCTCGGGTGATGGCTGTCGTGGCAGCGTGGGTGGTGGCCTCGTCGAATCCGCCGAGCAGTGCCAGGGACTGGGCGTCCAGGCGGGTCGGTGCGCTGTGGGTGCGAGGAGGGAAGTCTGCGAGGTCCACGACGGCGACGCCTGGGGTTCCCGTCCACCCGTAGGCGTCGTGGCCGCTGTAGTGCGAGGGCAGGACGATGGTGCTGCCGGGGCGGATATCGCGGGGGCCGGTCGCGGGGACCCACTGGTTGTCGCGATCGTCGTAGCGCAGTACCGGAGCCATCGCCTGGTGCTTCTTGGCTGCGGCGGGTACCTCCCCGTCCGGTGTGCCTTCCAGGTCGCTGGTGGTGTCGTCGGCGGTCGGCTGGCTCAGGAAGCGGCGCAGCTGCCGGGCGGAGATGGCAACGGTTTCGCCGGGATGTGGCGGGACTTGGGCCATGCGAGCAGCCCATCTGTCCCAGTCCGGTTGACCGTCCAAGGAAGGGAGGTCGTTGCGCCACAGGACCTGCACGTCTTCCGGTGTGGTGCTCAGGCCGTGGAGGAAGGGCGCGGTCGGCTGGTCGGGGACCGGGGTGGGGCTAGTGCGGGTCCAGGAGTCCAGCAGGGTGCGGTGAAGGACGGGAATGCGCGGTGCGGGCACGTTCAGCGACGCAGTCTCGATGCCCTCTAGCAAGCCGGGCAGCGTGGTCGGGTTGATGACCAGCCCTTGGCGCAGGCTGCCCCGGAGAGTATCGGCGTTGTGGTCTGCGGGGTTGGTGAGGGCAGTGTGAGAGGAGAGCCATTCCCAGGTCGCATGGGCGGCCGGGCCATAGACGGGGATGTCCTGCGGATCTGGCGCTGCGGCGCGGATCACGATCGCGGGGGCCCAGGGGAAGGCGCCGGTACGGTCCAGCCGGCCCAGGCGCTGGATCAGCGGAGCAGCTGCCGCGTTCTCGCTGATGAGTCCCCGAAGGACACATCGACACCGACTTCTACGGTCTGGGTCGCGACGACCACCAGGGGACGGTCACGATCGGCGCTGATGCCCTCGAACAACTCGCGCATCTGGCGGCTGTTCAGCAGGCGCTCGCGGTCCAGGCCGCGGCAGCGGCCGGTCAGCAGGACCACATCGATCTCGTCGCGGACAATCAGACGTTGGAAGGCCCCACGGGCGGTACGGATGGTGTTGGCGACGACGCCGAGGACGGGGCGGGCCACGAGCGGCAGCATGGTGTCCACGGCCTGCTCAGCGGCCTGGGCGAAGGCGAGCGAGGGGTTCTTGTCGAGGGTGCTCGCGTCCCACAGAGTCAGGCGCCGCTGGGCGTTAAGGCGGTCTCCCGCGACGGGGTGCTGGCGATCGGCGTCGGTGATGCCGTGGCGCGGGCGCGCGGGATCAGCAGTGGCGGTAGCGGACAGGCTGACGACTTGCACACCGCGGTGGGCAAGGTCCGAGTGTGAAGCGGTCTGCTGGTAGGCGGCGCAGTCGGTGGCTGTGGTGAGCAACGGCAGGGCGATGTGTGCCTCGTCCACCGCCAGCAGTGCGTCGGTGCCGCACAGGGCCGCATCCACGGGCCGCATCCTGGGGCTGGTGTGGTAGCCGCGGAAGAGCAGGCGGCTGCCGTACTGGTCCACGGTCGAGGTGACAACGGCAGGCTGAGCGGGGGAGCGCAGCCAGCGCGAGGCCCAGTCCACACCGCCCCGCATCCGCACGACTTCCAGCGCGGTACTCTCGCCGCTCAGGGTGCGCAGCGCCTGGGCGACGCTGCCCGTGAGGGACTCCTGCGGGGCGTCGGCCAGAGCCTGCTGGAGAGCGCGGGCGTGCTCGTGCGCCTGGTCGACGACCAGACGGCGGTCGACGACGAAGAACAGCCGTAGCGGGACGCTTCGCTCCTGCCCGGTGGCGCACTGCCAGGCGAGCAGGAACAGCCAGATGTCGATCAGACTGGTTTTGCCTAGACCGGTGGGCACATCCATGTCCGGCCAACTCCCCATCTCGGCGGCCTTGTTGAGGTAGTCGCTCTGCCAGGGGAAGGGGCGGTGGCCGTGTACGGCTTCAACGAAGTGGGGAAAGTCCTCAAGGGTGAGGCTCATGCATCTGCCTTCCGCAGGGCCGTGGGCACGCACAGACCCAGGCCGAAGTTCTTCTTGCTGCCCAGCACCACCGGCCCGGTGACGGGTTGGGGGAAGGTCAGACGGACATGCCGGACGGGAAGCGGCCGGTCACCGTCCTTGCGGCGTACCGCATCAGAGCGAAGGGTGGGTGCGCCAGGTACGAAGGCGCCGGTGCGTAGGACCTCCACCGCATCGGGCACGGGCAGGCCGGCCAGGCGGCAGCTGGTGGCCACCGAGCCCTCGATATCGCGCCCCCGGGGGAAGTGATCGAGGACCATGGGCAGCGCCGTGGTCCACTGGCGCGAGGCCCGCGTCCACTGCTCCGGCATCACGGACTTGAGGGAGTTCACCGCCGCGTCGCCGGCACGGACATAGGCCAGCTGCACGGGTCGCTCAAGGCTGGGCAGCTTGAGCTTGCGCAAGCCACCGCCCATGCGCAGCAGCACGGCCAGGAGCGCTCGCCGGTGCGCAGGGTCCAGGTCGCTAGGCAGCGCGACCGCTACACCCCGCAGTCGGCCATCGGCGTGCGGATGGCCGACGAACGGCAGCCCCAGGTAGGCACAGAGGCGACGCTCGTCCCCCTTCGGCTTGTGGCCGTGGACGGCGACCATGGCCTCGACATCGTGCCCCGCCTCCGACAGCAAGCCCATCACCTTCTCCCGAAGAGCGCCGGTCGCCTCAACCGTCAGCGCAGGGTCAAGGGAGAACCGCGAAGGGAAAGCGAAGGTCACCAGGTCCTCGAACGGGCCCGCCAGGATCTCCTGGTCGGTCTCCGACTCGGTGGCGCCCTGGCGGGCGTAGGGGAACGTCCGGTCCTGCTGCCAGGCCGACTCGCCCTGCTCATGCGCCAGACGCAGCCGTTGCAAATAGCCCGGATACGGGGCCCGCAGCGACTGTGCCGCGTCTGTCGCGCAACCTTCTTCGCTGGGCTGCCAGATCTCCCACTCATCGCCGTTGCTCTCCGCCTCGGAGTGCTCGGCAACGTCGGCGGTGACGAGGGCGTGGCCCCCGGCGCGGCCGATGTAGGGCACAGCTCTGGCCAACGCCTCCAGGACAGCGAACACCCCGCGCGGTGGCTCTGACGGCCATTCGAACTCCAGCCGGGGCTGAGCCAGAGAGCGTTGCGGCCACACCTTCGGTTTGCCGCCGCTGGTCCGGCCGGGCAACACCGCGTGACTGGGCTTGGCCACCGAGGCGTTTGTCGGTACCCAGGACATCCGTGGGGTCTCGGCCTCCATGGCCTGTGCCGGTATCCGCATTGAAGGAAGGGGCTGCTGCTCCAGCCAGGACAAGGCGGCGTCCTGGACGAGGTCGGCTGGATCAGCCACGGACACCAGGGCGCAGAAGATGCGGGAGGGGTGTGGGGGCCATTCGGCCTGGCTGCGGTCTAGCGTGGACGCCTGGTAGGAGGAGTCCAGCAGGTCGACGGTAATGCGAAACGGCATCGGGTCACTCGCTCTCGGCTGCGCCGACCCCGGCGATCAGGTACGACTTGTCGATCGCCTGCTGCAAGCTCGGGTTCGGGTGCACGACCATCGGGTCGGACGCCCACTGCAGTCCGGCCTCGCGGGCCCGGTCGACCGCGATCGTGAACAGCTCCAGAGCCTCCTGGGTGGCAAGCTCCAGCGGCTCGAGCAGCGGCCCTGCATTACGGCCCCGCTGCACCCACTCGATGCGTTCCGAGACCATCAGCAGCTCACACCCGAGCGCAGGTGCAGGGCGGGAGCCGAGAACGCCAGCCGATCCCCCAGCAGCGCGATGGAGGCCACCAGTGCCCGGGCCGCGGCCGTCAGTTCCTGGCTCGCATTGCCGAAGCGCAGCGTCGCCAGTTGCGCCAGGCTCAGAGAAGCGCTGCGCTGCACCGACGTTACCGACACCCCGCCGAGGCCCTCCGAAGGGGGAATCATCCCGTGCCCCAGCTCGGACATCCGTGCCGTCCTCACCCCCTTCTTCGGCTTCTCGGAGGCGCTGGGAGCCCACCCGGATTCGGTCAACTCCACGGTGTCGCCCGCCAGGTTGAGCCGATCGACCCGACCGGCTGCCCGGACTCCGACCAGCGGCCTGATGCCGATCATCTCGGATCGGTAGGCGCGGGGAATCTTCACCTGGATACGACGCTTGCGATGCGAGTCCCACACCCCGTAGGCCAGATCGCTGGGGACCAGGTGCAGATACGCACTCAGGTCGCCGGAGCTTGCATCACGCAGCGCGGCGCCCAGCTCCGTCTCGTCGAACTTCGTTCCCGCCCCATCCACCGAGTCACGGAAATACGCGTCCCGCGACCGGTGAGGAGCCTCCAGGTTCGTCATCCGGACCGGTATGCCGTGTGACTCGGTCACCATCTCCAGGTGCGGGAGGAACATCTCCCGCCGCCTCACCGCGTCGAGCAGTGCCGTCTCACACCTGTTGGCCTGGGACTGGGGCTGATCCAGCAGAACGACCTGCGCCTCATTCCCGTCCACATACCTCGGCTCGACCAAGTAGCCGGCGGAGTTCGTCTCCTTCGCCTTCACGGTCGGCGGAAACAGCGGCGTACCGACCCCGGCCAGCGGCTCGTACTCCGACACGATGCGTATCGCACCGTCCGCCGACCGTAGGCTCGCAGCGGCCAGCAACCGCTCGTAGATGTCCTTCAAGGCAGGGCCTTCCGCTTTGCATGGTGAACGTCCGCGCCCCGCCAGGCAGAAACAAGTTCCAGTCAGCCGAGCGGGGAAGGCGCCATGGAAGCAGGAGTGGACAGGTGACGTAAAACCGCCTTCATGACTGAAATGAGGCGCTGTCAGTGGTGCTCGGTAGGGTGCCCGGCGAGCCCTCGTTGCTCCGCAGGAGCCTGATGCGGAGCGGTCGCCGAACAATCCGGCGCGACGCCCTCTCGGAGCTGGAGCCCTGCCTGGACGATGCAGGTCGGTCGATGGCCGTACAGGGAAACCGTCGCCATCAACTGGGTTCGGGCAACGTGGTCTTGACTCTACCCGCGTAGAGCGAGTCGACGCTGAAAAGTGCGGAGACGGTGAGTGGGAGGTTGGTTCGCGGCAGCGCTCGCCCTGCCCCGGCAGTGAGGTAGGCCCAAGCGCGCGTTTTGGGGCGCCTGTGAGTTCTAGCTTCGATTTTATGTGACATATAACACATTGCCACGCCTAGTGAAGTGTCGACTCGAACCTGCATGTCGCTATAGGGGTGGCTCTTGAGGCTCTCTGGTCGCCGCATGCCCAACTTGTGCTTGGGAGGCCCAGGGCAGCTGCATCGAGGGCACGCCCTGCGGTGTAACCACTGACCAAGGCGCCGGATGGCTCCCGAGGGTGTACTTCGGGCCGCCTTCTACCCACTTGGAGCTCCTGCGGGTGATCGCATCGGGGGTGGTGGCGATGGGGATCTTGGCGGATGAACGACGCACGTCTGATGCAATGCCGATGCGCCGGCAGAGGCGGCTTGCGTATGGTCAGGAAGCGTCCCGGCGTGGACCTGAGCGCCGATCGCGAAGCCCACGGCGACGGATAGCGTGGAGGGCATGCGGTCCCCGCCGCGGCTGCGTGCCGATGATTCCACGGTTGATGCGCCTGCCTGACGGGGGTGCGAAATGTGGCTCCTGCTCATGGTCACCAATGGCTTCTCGCAGTAGTCGAATCGCCTGCTCGCTGATGGGGATTTTCGCGGCTTGCGGGAGACGCGTCCTCCATACTCGGGGCGAGGGCATCGTCGCTCTTCGCGTTGCCATCCCAGAGAACTTTGGCGAGCGCGCGAAGGTGAGTTGGAAGGATCTCGTCGGCGAGGAGCGCTTCGACGTCTCGGGCTGAGGGTGTGGAATTCGGATCCGGTACGTCGGCTCATGCAGTTGGACTGGGCAGCTGCTGTGGAGGGCTTCAGCGTTGTTGTCGTGCAAGTGCTCCTGTGTCCAGCTCACGGCCTACAGCCTGAGGAGGCGCGAGGGGGCGGTGTGCAGATCGTGGACTGACGAATCAAAGATGCACTGCTCGGCAGCTCCCGCCAATGCTAGCGAGGCGTGACCGCAGGAGGACGGACAGCGGAAATATCTCGGTGTCCGCTGATGTTCCTCCCTGGCATCGAGATCACGGAGGGGGAGTGGTGGGCCTGAAGCTGTTCAGTACGTCAGGCGGGGTTACTGAGGTCGCGCCGCGTCTTGCTGAGGTCGAGGCGGATGTGCAGGACCTCGTCGAGGCGAACATGGAGACGATGTTGGGCGTCACGTTCCTCGCGAGCGAGTACGTCATCGACTGCGTCGACGGCGGACGGATCGACTCGCTGGGTCTTGATGAGAACGGGGCTCCGGTGATTGTCGAGTACAAGCGCGGCACTGACGCAGGCGTCATAAATCAGGGCCTGTACTACATGGCCTGGCTGACGAATCACAAGGATGCCTTCCGGAATCTGGTCCGCGACCGGCTCGGGGTGACGGCCGCGTCCCAGATCCTGTGGAGCGCACCGAGGCTGATCTGCGTGGCCGGCGACTTCACCCGCTACGACGCGCACGCCGTACGCGAGCATCGGCGCTCGATCGACCTGGTCCGCTACCGGTACTTCGGCAGCGACCACTTCGGCCTTGAGACCGTGGTCTCGGTCACCGGGCACTCGGCCGAGGCCAAGCAGGTGCGCCGCCGTGCGGCCGGGGCGCTGCCGGCCGGGCAGCAGGGCGGTGCGATGGCTGAGCTGGCCGAGGCGGTCGACGAGGCCCTGGTCGGACTCGGGGACGGTGTCACCCGGGTGCAGCGCAAGCAGTACCGCGCCTACCGGCGGCTGCGAAACTTTGCCAGCGTCTGCGTGCCGCAGCAGACCAAGATCCTCGTTTACCTCAAGGCCGACCCGAAGGAGGTCGACCTCGTCCCCGGCTTCACCCGGGACGTGACGGGGCTCGGCCACCACGGCACGGGCGACCTGGAGCTGCAGTTGCGCACGGAGCGGGACCTGGAGCGCGCTGGAGACCTTCTCCGCCTCAGCTACACCGCAGGCTAGAGATCTTCTGTGGCGGCGCCGGTCCGAGCGGAGTGTGGAGTTGTGGGCTGTCGTCGTGATGCTGCCTTTCGACGTGACGGGCAGGGGAATGGCGGTGGACCACTAATGATGCGAAGGATCCCCGGTTTCGCTAACCGGGGATCCTCAGCTATGTACTCGGCCACGACTTGTGCGGGGCCATCGCAGCCGCCCGTGCCGCAGCCGATGGCGGCAGGGTGCCCGGTGGCTTCGTTCGTGATGTTGTCGAACGGGTGACGCCGAGCGTGCTGGCAGCCCGCGCCGCCGGACGCGGCCAGGCCGAAGAGATCCTGGCCGCGCACATCGAGCACACCGTGGACCTGCTGTTGGAACTCCCCCGCGGCCTGGCCGAGCGAGTGGCCGCCAGCCGCCTCGGCGTGGTGGTGTTGTCCTACCGGCTGGCCGACGGCAGTGCACAGCTCGTCGCCTCTCGCGGCCTAGATGCGGCGGTCCCCGCCGCGTCCTGACCGCCCCGGCCGTGGGTTGTTCAGCGTGATTTGCCGCGGCCGGAAGACCTGCGTATACGTGGATGAGGAACCGCATCAGGTTCGCCGCTTGATCCTCCTCGAATGGGCGCCCCCGATGGCTCACGGAGACCACGCATCCAGCACCGCTCCCCGCGCCGACCTGGCGCGGGCTGCGGGCTGCGAGGTCTGTAGAGGGTGGGGAACAGTCGTCACCGACGAGGGCCGGCATGAACTGTGCCCTGCCTGCCAGAGCGCTGGGCCCTCAGCCAAGTCCGCCACGAACCCGCCCGGCCGCCGGGCCCAGAAGTAGTCAGGGCACGGCGTCGTTGCTGATCACACGGTGGGTCGGGGCCCTGCGGCGCGGCGGAGCCGGTTGGAGATCGCCAACCCCAGCCCCTCCTCCGCCGGCAAGGACGCGACGATGAGGTCGCACCCTTGCTCGTCGAGTTCGCGCAGGAACCGGTACAGCCCACGCGCGTAGGCGGCCATCGAGGCAGGGACCGTCACCACGGCGTGCGCCTTCACCAGGGCGTCGGCGAAGGCGGGCGGAAGGAAGACGCCCGCCTGGTGCCCCATCTCTTGTGCGAGCTCCGCTTCGGCGACGACTTTGTCGGGCTCGACGAGGACGACCCGGCACGCGGCGCGTAGTGCGACGGATGCTGGCCCGGCACCCGGACACGGCTTGTCGAGTGGACTGCAAGCGGGTATCCCAGCAGCGCTTCGAGGTCCTCACGCGTCACCCCGCCGGGCCGCAGGATGCTCGGGATCTTACCCGTGACGTCAACGATGGTCGACTCGACGCCGACCTAGCAGGGGCCGCCGTCCAGCACGAAGCCGACGGCATCACCCAGCTCGGCACGGACGTCATGCGCGGTTGTGGGGCTGACCTGGCCGAAGCGGTTGGCGGACGGAGCCGTGACACCGCCACCGAAAGCCGCCAGCAGTACGAGTGCGACGGGGTGGTCAGACACGCGCACGGCCACCGTCCACCAGGCCACCGGTCGCCTCCAGGGGCACCCGGGGACCGCGCCGCAGGACCAGTGTCAGGGGCCCGGCCAGAACTGTTCGGCCAGCAGGCGCGCCGCCTGGGGCACGCCCTGGACCCAGTCGTCCAACTGCTCCGCGCCGCTGATGTGGACGATCAGGGGGTGGGAGGGCGGACGCCCCTTGACCTGGAAGATCCGCGCTACGGCAGCGGGGTCCTCGGCGTTGGCACCCAGTCCGTAGACGGTCTCGGTCGGCAGGGCTATCAGGCCGCCGGCGAGCAGCACACCGGCCGCCTTCTCAATGTCAAGGGTGCTTACCGTCACACTCGCAATCCTAGGTGCACATCAGGGGCCGGCGACGCGGGGGCCTGCGGAGGGTGTCTCGGCTTCCTCATACGAGGATTGCCTGGAGTTCGCGTACGGCGGGCTCGCGGTGGTGCTGGACGGGGATGGAGCGCAGGAGGTCCAGGTGCGCTCTGCGACGCGGTGGAATCCGCCCACTCCGGTCGACGGGGCTCAGGGAGATGACACGACGGGTGAAGCGGCGAAGATTCCCGATGTGGTGGGGCCGAGCAGGACGGCCGCCGTTATGTAGTCGCCTACGGGCACGGTATGCGCAGGAAGGACGAGCTGCACGAGGGGAGCTCTGCTTGGCGCCAGGACACGCAGGGTCCTATCCGAATGCGGTCTGGTCAGTGGGCGACTGGCCCGCGTGGTGGAGTGAGGCGGGAGCGCTGGCGGTCAGGGCGAGGAAGGCGGTCCCTGAATCGAGGCTATGCCCCGTCAGGCAAGCTCGCACATCTTAGTGTTGGGGGATGACCGAGGAGACGTACAACAGTCTGGACGGACGGGCGGACGTGGTAGTCCAGGCTGGGCGTATTGGAGAGGTGCATCAACACCTGCACGGGGCGGGTTTGTCGCCTCAGCCAACGCCAATTCAGTTGCCGCCCGCGCTGGCGTACTTCGAGGACCGGCAGGCCGAGCAGGAGCGCATCGTACAAGCCGCAGAGAGTCACGCGGACCACGCTGGACCGCTCGTGGTGGCGTTGACTGGGATCGGCGGGATCGGCAAGACGGCATTGGGGTTCCATGTTGCGCGTCAGCTCAGCGACAGGTATCCCGACGGTGTGTTGTACGTCGATCTCGACGACCTGCGCCGGGACGGGGTGGTGGAGGTGGCGGACGCTGTCGGGGACCTGCTCACCGGTCTGGGTGTCTCACCGGATTGGCTGCAGCGGTCTTTTGCCGGCCGTTCGAAGCAGTACTGGACGCGCTCTCGGGACAAGCGTCTCATCGTGGTGATCGACAACGCCCGCTATGGGGCTGAGGCCGTACCACTGCTTCCGGCTTCCGCGCAGAGCCTGGCGATCGTGACGAGCCAGGGGCTGCTCTACGACCTCGACGGCGTGGCCGCGGTCGAGGTGCCGGTGAACCCGTTGGACGTGGACGATGCGGTGCGCTTGCTCAGGCACATTGTGGACGACCCGCGGCTCGAGGCGGAGCCGGACGCCGTGGCGGGGCTCGCCCGCAGCTGTGCTGGATTGCCTGCAGCCCTCCAGGTGGCGGGCCAGTGGGTCCGCAAATACCGTCGCCGCAGCCTGTCCCGGCTGGTCACCGAGCTCACCACAGAGCTGCACGAGAGGGGCATCCCCATGGTCGAGGCAGTCTGGGACGCCGCATGCTCAGGGCTGGGGCCGGAGGCCGGCCGTCTCTACTGCCTGCTGCCGCAGCACCCCGCTCCTGCCATCACGGGCCCAGCTGCCGCCGCGCTCCTTGGTGGCGGTCTCCAGTCGGCGGAGGACGCGCTGGAGGAGCTGGAGTCGGCGGGGCTGCTGGAGAACAGGCCCGAGGGGTACCGGATGCACGAGCTGTTGCGAGGACATGCCGAGCGCCGCGCGCATCAGACGGATCCGGAAGGTGTGGGCCGGGCCGAGGCGCGCCGCAGGCTGATCCGCTGGTACAGGCGCCAAGCAGCCCGGGCGGATCTGCTGGCCGCCGGCCCACGCATGACCTTTGCGGACCCCGTAGCGGTAGTCGAAGACGTACCCGACATCGAGTTCACTGAGAAGGCACAGGCGCTGAGGTGGCTGGAATCGCAGCGGCTCGCTCTGTACGGCTGTGTCCGCCTGGCCTTCGAGAGCGAGCTGTACGAGGACGCCTGGGCACTGTGCGAACCGCTGTGGACACACTTCCTTGACCACCCGCATTACGCCGACGTCACGGACGCTTTCCGCGCAGGCGTAGCAGCCGCCGATCGCCTGGAGAGCCTGCCGGCGATGGTGCGGATGCGGTGCCAGCTGGCCAGGCCGCTGTGGGAGCAGGAACGGTATGACGAGGCTGCGGAGCATCTACGGCACGCTCTGGGCGCATCCGAAGCCCTGGGCGAGTCTGCGAAGGAACGCAAACTGAAGGCATCCGTGAGGGAGTTCCAAGGCTTGCTCAAGTCCGCGCAGCGGGACTGGACAGGCGCAACCGCGGACTTCGAAGCCGCCAGGCAAGTCCACGCAGCGATCGGAAACGCCTACGGTGTGCTGCTCCAGACCTACTTGTTGGGCCGCACCGCCCTGAGCCAGGGCGAGCCTGAGCGGGCGGTTGCCCTGCTGAGCGCGGCGTACAGCATGGCGCGGGAGCAGGATCGGGAGCGCATGACGTCGCGGGCAGGCTTCGAGCTCGGCCGTGCGCTGAGGCGTGCCGGGCGTGCGGCGGAAGCGGGCGGTCTGGTACGTGCGGCGCTGGTGAACGCCCGCGAGCGGGGTTCGACGTTCGATGAAGCGCGCGTCCTGGAGGAACTGGCTGCACTTGCTGATGAGCTGGGCGAAGCCGCCGAAGCGGAGGAGTACCGGACGGCGGCCCAGCTGTTGGCCGCACGCTCGGGCGCTCTGCCTGACGGTGGTCAGAGCTCGTAGGTGAGGTCGGCTTCGTCGGCCGGGGCCAGCCTGACGCGGACCGTGAGGGGACCGATGTCGCAGACGAGTGATACGGGCAGCGTCCACTGCGGGGTGGCGCCGAGCCAGGCGTGGACCGCCGACACCACTGCCCCAGGATCGGTGCGCATGACGCGGTCGCTGGTTGTGCAGGGCTCGATGCGGACGCTGAACGGCGCCGCCGATCGGTACCGGACCAGGCACCGATCCGGGGAGAGGATCGCAGCGGCGGTCCGGCAGCCCGGGGCGTCTTCCAGTACCCGGGCCGTCCAGCCGGCCGCCGTCCAGGTGCTGGTGTGCGGTGCGGGGGAGGCAGGTCGTGCACGGCGCCACAACACCGCCGCGCTCTGCACCTGGCGCTGGCCGGCTTCCGGGTGTTCGGCCGCCAGGTGGTGCACCGCCTCGGTCGTGAACGAGGGGAACCGTTCGATGCTGATCCGGCACCCGGATACCTCGGCCCGTACCCCAGTGCCAGAGGACGTTGGGGCGCGGCGGGGTGTGGGAGCGGGTGCGGGGCCACCGGGACAGTCCGCGGCCGGAGCCTGAGCAGTGAGTAGAGCTCGGATTGGAGGCGTTGCAGGGCCTGGCCGGGCAGGGCGAAGGCTGAGTCGGCGAAAGCTCGGGTGTCGTAGGCTTCGGCGGCCGGGAGGACATGCACCAGATCGACGGCTTTAGCCAGCCGGGGAACCTGGGCGAGCATCTCTGCCATGGGGCTGCCGGGTATCAGTTCGCCGCCGCCGTCGTACGCCCCGATGACCGGTCGGCCGAGGGCAGCGGCGTAAAGGGCGGTGGATCCGTGGTCGGTGACCACGGCATCGGCCGCAACCAGGAGGGCGGCCCATTCCTCGTATGGTCTGGCCAGGGCCAGCCCCGCTGACAGGGCGGGGGCGAGGTGACGGGAGAGGTCGAACGCGCTGGTCCGGCTGTACTCATTGGGATGAAGGACCAGGGCGAGCTGGTACTCGTCGTGCGGGAGCCGGCTGATGAGCTCCCCTGGCAGCTCGGGTCGCCGGGCCATCAGCGACTCAGGCCCCCAGGTGGAGGTGAGCACGATGAGCCGCCGCTCGCCCGTTCCCAGTGCGGAACGGTAGTTCTCCCGGTGGGCAAGTGAGCCGAGCAGCCGGTCCAGAGTTGGGTCACCCACCACGGCCGCCCGCGCGACGGCCGAAGGGCAGTACTCAGCGAGGCGGGTGAGTTGTTCGTCGTGCGCCAGCGCATGGAGCACGGCCCACGGCTCGCCGTCCACGAGCAGGTAGTGGGGGTCAAGACCGGACGGAGTCCGTGGCGAACCGTCACCGCTGACGGTCTTGTTGAAGCCCGCACCGTGCGGAAGCAACACCCCGGGACCGGAAAGGACCCGCAACGCACCCTTCGGACTCGCAGTCAGGATCAGGTCATGCTCGCCGGCCCGCGCCTCATCCCAGCTGACCGTACGTGCGCCGGAGCGCTCCAGGGCTGCGAAGGCGTCTGCGTCGAACACGGACCCTGGCACCAGCGTAAAACGGACGAGAATGCGCTCGTCACCCTCGAAGACGGGCAGTACATCGAGAAGCCGGTGCAGAGCTCCCGCTGAACGAACGGCAAGGAGTACTGCCCGCTGCCCGCTGCCCGCTGCCCGCTGCCCGCTGCCCGCTGCCCGCTGCCCGCTGCCCGCTGCCCGCTGCCCGCTGCCCGCTGCCCGCTGCCCGCTGCCCGCTGCCCGCTGCCGCTGCCCGCTGCCCGCTGCCCGCTGCCCGCTGCCCGCTGCCGCTGCCCGCTGCCCGCTGCCCGCTGCCCGCTGCCGCTGCCCGCTGCCCGCTGCCCGCTGCCCGCTGCCCGCTGCCCGCTGCCCGCTGCCCGCTGCCCGCTGCCGCTGCCCGCTGCCCGCTGCCCGCTGCCCGCTGCCCGCTGCCCGCTGCCCGCTGCCCGCTGCCCGCTGCCCGCTGCCCGCTGCCCGCTGCCCGCTGCCCGCTGCCCGCTGCCCGCTGCCCGCTGCCCGCTGCCCGCTGCCCGCTGCCCGCTGCCCGCTGCCCGCTGCCCGCTGCCCGCTGCCCGCTGCCCGCTGCCCGCTGCCCGCTGCCCGCTGCAAATTGTCTATTGTATCTGAAGAATCGGAAAAAGGCACATCGACCCTACCGAGTGGGGAAGCATAGCCAGGGGCCTCTTGCGGCATGGAGCTGATCGTACCGGCGACTCAAGCAGCTTTGCCGCCACCGATGCGCTCCAGCATCTGTCGGCGCCCTGCTGTCTCTGCTACCCCCTGGCCCGATTTCTTGCATGTAGTCAGCACTGCAGAGAGGGAGCACGGCGGTCCGCCAGAGGGCTTCTGCGGCCGGCTGGAGGCGATTGAAATGACTGACGGCGATGATTACGCCGACTACCCAACTACCCAAGCCTCCGCGATCTCCCTACGGTGTCTTCAGCGAGTTCACTGTCCTGTGTTGCTGCAAGGGGATTGATGGAGGCGGAGTTGGCGGCGCTGGCGGCGTCGGGGGCGACGACGTTGGTCGGGCTGATGGTGTCGGAGACATGGTCGCAGGCGCGTGAACGGGTGGCACGGTTCTTTGCCCGGGGTGCGGATGAGGAGGCGATCGACGAGGAGCTGCGGTTGTCTGAGCAGGAGCTCGTGGCGGCTCGTGCGTCGGATGACGAACTGGCTGTGGCGGACATCGAGGCTGGATGGCGGCTGAGGCTGCGTCGTGCTCTCCAGGCGGACCCCGGGGCTGCGGAGGAGCTGCGCCTGCTGCTGGCGGAACTTGCGCCTGGAGCGGGAAGTGACGCGGCAGTCACCGTGCACAACAGCGTCAATGGCGGCGTGCAGAACGGGCCCGTGATCCAGGGGCAGCAGTTCTCCAGTCTGACGTTCTACAGCTTGGGTTCTGTCCCTCAGGGGCCCAGTGCGGGGCAGCCGAATGAGTGAGAGTTTCGACGGTCGGCGCGCGGAGCCGTACGTCCGGAACGAACTGTCCGGGAGCGTCAACGGGCCGAGCGTTCAGGCCCAGCAGATTCATGGCGGCATTACGTTCAACGTTCAGGCGCCGCTCCCGTCCGGCCCTGCGGTCCGGCCGGATCAAGTGCCCCTCTGACGGTCCGCTTCATCAATCGGTCAGCGGACCTGGCTCTGCTGGATGACTGTGTGAGTGGAGAAGGGAGTGGAGCGGGCAGGGTTGGCTACGGCGTGATCTCGGGGATGCCTGGGGTCGGCAAGACAGCTATCGCCTGCTGCTGGGCGGAGAAGGCGCGGGCGCAGTTCCCGGACGGGCAGATCTACGTCGACTACGCGATGTTGCGCAGCCGGGCTGGGGGTGATGTGTCGGAGGCGGTGGCCATGTGCCTGAGAGCCCTTGGGGTGGACGATGCGTACATCCCGAAGTCCCTGGAGGAGCGGACCTCGCTGTTCCGGTCAAGGACCGCGGACCGGCGCGTCCTGGTGCTTCTCGATGACGTCAACCAGCCCGCTCAGGTCAGACCTCTCGTGCCCAAGGGGCCGGGGAGCGCCATGCTGGTCACCAGCAACGGCAAGCTTTCTGAGCTGGCCATGGACGGGGCGCGCCCCGTCTACCTGGACCCCTTCGACATGGACAGTGGCCTACGGTTGCTGGCCGACCGGTGTGGCGAGGCGGCCGTGGAGGCCGAGCGGCACGCGGCCGAGCGGCTCGTAGGGTTCTGCGGTGGCCTGCCAAGGCCCTGCAGTTGGTGGCTGCCCGACTGCTGACCACGGGCGATCTGACCATGAGTGAGCTTGCCGAGGAACTGGCCGACGAAACCCGCCGCCTGCAAGGGCTGTCGCTGGGAGGGGACCATTCCGTGTCCGCCGTACTCGAGCTGAGCTATCGCGATCTCCCAGCAGACGCCGCGCACCTGTACCGAATCCTGGGTTGGTTCCCCGGACGCACCTTCGACGCGGGCACGGCCGCGGTCGCCGCGGATATCGACGTATCGACAGCGAGGCCGTTGCTGGCCGCCCTGGTGAGGTCGAACCTCCTCGATGTGACAGAGGACCGCCGCTACCGCTTCCACGATCTTGTGCGGCTGCACGCCCGGGAGCGCGCCGACCAACAAGAGTCACAGCTTACGCGGCGCGCAGTGGTGGAGCGGGTGGCTACGCACTATCTCGCTCTCACCGCGTTCGCCGACCGCGCGGTGCGCGAGGACCGGCTGCGCATCGCAAACCTGACCGACCTCCTTCTCAGCGCCCGAATCCCTTCTCAGCCGACGATGGCCCGGCGCCCCTGGAGTGGCTGGACGCCGAGCGCGCCACGATCCTCGCCGTGCTGCGGGAGGCATCACGACTGGCTCTGCACAAGCACGTGTGGCAGCTGGCGGAAGCTTTCACGGTCCTGTTCCTGCATCGCCGTTACCTGGGGAGTGGAAGGAGTCCTTGGAGCTGGGCGCGGCCGCGGCTGCCGAGGCCATTGTGCCGGCGGCGGAGGCACGGCTGCGCAGCCTGCTGTCCCGGCCACTGATGGACCTCGGCCAGTACGACCAGGCGCGCGTGGAGCTGGAGAAGGCTGCTGCCTGTGCGGAAGTGTCGGCCCACACCGCGCTGTACGCGTCCGTGCACGAGTTCTTCGGCCGCTACTGGACCGCTTCGACGCGGACCGCGCCGTCCAGGCATACCGGCGCTCCGTCGAACTCAACATCGAGGCCGAGGAGTGGCGCGGTGTAGCCATCGCCACGTACTTCCTGGGCTGCGCACAGGACACTGCCGGCCACCACGAGACGGCGCTGACCACTCTGCGCAGCGCCCATCAAGGGCTCATGGATCGCCACGACAGGCGTATGGCCGCCCGGGTCCTGGCGGCCATCGGTACTGTCCACGAGCATCTGGGTGACACGGATACGGCGGCGCGTGTGCTGAGGGACGCCGTCCGGGCACTGGAGGAGGAGCATGCGAGCCACTACGAGGCACAGGCCCGGGTCCGGCTTGCCGACATCATCGAGCGGACCGGCGGCGCCTGCGAAACCGTACGAGAGCACCTCACACGGGCCTGCCAGATCTACGAGGCAGGCGGCAGCCCGGAGGCGGAGAAGCTGCGGGACCGCCTGAACCGCATGACCGGACCGGACGGTGAGGGCGACCGCATTGCCTGACGAGGAAGGGCTCGCCTCACTGCCTGGAGTCGGAAGGCAGCCGAGGCCGGAGGCGCAGCCCAACCTCTTCCTCCCGCACGTCACCGATCCGCAAGGTCATGAACACACCGTCGAGAGAGAGGCCGGCACGCAGGCAGGCATAGACAAGCGCCGCCGGCAGCCCGGGGTCGATGGTCGGCCCGGTGACCGTCGCCTCCACGATCAGCCCGTCGCGTGTGCCTAGCAGGAAGCTGTTCCCGTTCAGCGGCACGGCGGCGACGAGGCTGCCGGGGAGGCGCTGCAGCGTCTCCTGGATCCAGCCAAGGGCGCTGACCGCGGTATCAGCGGGGCGCCGGCGCACCACTACTGAGGCACTCTCGGTCAGCCGGTGGTCCCGTTCCTCCTCGTCGCACGCCAGGTGCAGAAGAGTGTCAGCCGCTTCTTGGCGGTGACCGGAAACGGCCGCGGGGTGACGGCGAACGGTAACCATGGAGTGCCCGGCCGCAGCCGCGGTGACGGCAGTGGTCACCATCCATGAGGTCACGGTCGCCGCCGGGGGATCGGGGTGCGGCAGCGACAGCACCGGCGGAGTGCTGGAGGTGGGCTCCGCCAGTTTGAGCAAGCGATACAAGGTCGCACGGAGCCGTGTGAGCGCCAGCCCCGGTTCGGCGAAGGCGAGATCAGAGATCGCGGCGTAGCGCTCGGGAACGTGGTCCTGGACGGCGGCCTCGATCTGCTGGCGCAGGTCACCGCGCGGATCGAGGCGAGGCGCAGCCCGTCCGAGGTGCGCGACCGCTGTGCCGGGTACCGCGTCACTGCCGAAAGCCGCGAGGACCACCGGCTTGCCGAGTGCGGCACCCATCAGGGTCACCGAGCCGTGATCACCCACAACAACAGACGCTGCGACGAGCGCGGACCGCCAAGCGTGGACCGGTGGTATCAGCAGCAGCCCTGCTTCCAGCGCCGCAGCCTGGAGGGTACGGATCTGCCAGGACCCGTGCGCCGACCACACATTAGGGTGGATGACCGCGGCCACCCGGTATTCGTCATACGGCAGCGCCGCGAGAAGCTCGGCAGGCAGTTGTGGGTACCGGCCGAGCAGCGATGTCGGACCCCAGGTGGAGCTGACCACCACCAGACGCCGGCCGTCGGCGACACCCAGGGCACGCCGGTAGGCGGCGGCTTGAGGCAGGCTGACGGCCAGCTCATCGAAGCATGGATCCCCGATGAGCAGTGTGCGGCCCGCAGTCTTGGGATGAGTGGCGAGCAGCTGCTGTTCCTGTTCGGGATGCGAGACGGCAAGCCAGGCGCGTCCAGACTCGAGCAGCGAGTCCGGTACGACGCCGGACAGCCGGGAGCGAGGGGCCCGGGAGTCCGGTACGAGCTTTTGGAAGCCGACGCCGTGCGGCAGTACCAGTACGGGGCAGTCGCCTTCCGGTACGTCGATGTTCTCGCTGGCGGACAGGATCAGGTCGGGTGCGATGCTCCCCAGCTGCGACCAGGGCATGATCCGGCATCCAGCGTCGTGGAGCAGATCGAGAACCCCGTCGTTGAAGGCGGACGTGGGATCGTAGGCGAAGACGACGGTGACCCGGCTGTCACCACGCAGGAGGGCCGGCAGGCATTCCAGGACGCGTGCAGTCGATGTGACCGTACGCGCGGCCACGATCAGCGTCTTCTCGCCGCGGAAGGTGCTCCATCGATGGGCATCGTCGCCTACAGGTACACGAAGATGTGGGCCGCTCCTACCGATCACGGACCACCTCGGACGACTACCCGCGGTGGCCCTAGGGTGAGTTGTGCTTCACTCGCGGCTCGCGGCTCGCGGCTCGCGGCTCGCGGCTCGCGCTCGCGGCTCGCGGCTCGCGGCTCGCGGCTCGCGGCTCGCGGCTCGCGCTCGCGGCTCGCGGCTCGCGGCTCGCGGCTCGCGGCTCGCGGCTCGCGGCTCGCGGCTCGCGGCTCGCGGCTCGCGGCTCGCGGCTCGCGGCTCGCGGCTCGCGGCTCGCGGCTCGCGGCTCGCGGCTCGCGGCTCGCGGCTCGCGGCTCGCGGCTCGCGGCTCGCGGCTCGCGCTCGCGGCTCGCGGCTCGCGGCTCGCGGCTCGCGGCTCGCGCTCGCGGCTCGCGGCTCGCGGCTCGCGGCCATGGTCGCTTTATCGCATTTCAAGCGGTGAGGCAACCCTTCTGACGAACCGATGAAAAGGAGAGGCGGCCTATGGTACCGGTTTTAGGCGGCGTGCATCTTTCCGCCTCATCAGCCGGCCAGCTTGACCATTCCCATTGCTCTGGTGAACGTGGTCTCGATGAGCACACGCCCAGGGTTAGGGAAACGGGGGCTCATAGCGCTCGGCATGGGCCACTCCGTGCGGACGCTCGGCGGTCGCGATCAGACGACTTGCCGCTGAGCGAGGCGGGCGGCCTGGGCAGGAACCCAGGCGTGGACCTGGGTGGGATGGACGTAGAGGACGCTGGGATTGTGATTGTGTGGGCCGTAGCCGCTCTGGCCGGAAACCAGCACGAACGCGCCGACGGGGACGTGCCACTCCCAGAACCATGCGTCTTGACGCAGTCCGGTGTCGCACCAAGTGATCACGGCCTTCGAGCCTCGCCGGGCGCGCTGGTAGACCTGCACGACCTGAATCAGGTGGCCGCTGCCCGGCTGCGCGCGCCGTTGCTGGAGGTTGTTCCATTGTGCGGTCAGCTGAGCGTTGCGCTTGCGTCGTGACCGTATACGGACAGCGACGACCGAGATCACCACGGCAGCGACGACTAGGGTGCTGGTGCTGATGTGCATGGCACTCATTTTGCCCATCCGCCGGTGGCTGGATGATTCTTGATCCTTTGACGACGCCGCAGGTTCGTGCTGCGGGCGTGCTGCGGTGGTGATTTCGGTGGGCGGGGCCTCGGCCAGAACGGGCCCAGCAGGCGGGCGGTGGCACCGCCCGCCAGTGAGCACGACGGCTATCACGTTTAGTCCTTCGCCGCTTCCTCCTGAGCGGTTGTTGTGGCGCGCTCGCCGTCCCGCACCTGTTGGAGGTGCTTGAGTGTGACGGCGAGCAAGTCCTGGGCAGGGGGCCTGTCGCCTCCGGTGGGCAGAGACGGAGTCCTCGCTCAGCCCGGGCTTCACGACGAGTTCGTTTCGCCGGTCCTAGCCGACGAGGGGGTCGGCCCGACCGGAGGCATCTAGCTAGCGGGTGGCGCGGATGGGGCCCGGGGCGGTCCGCGGTGGTGGCCCGGCCCGAGGGGCAGCCGGGGTGCGGGCTGGGCGGGCGGTGCGAGGCGTGGCCGGGCTGGTGGCCTGTTGCCAGCGGGAGCGCACGGAAGTCAGGTCGGCTAGGGCACGCCGGCTGCCGGTGATCAGCTGGTGGGGCTGTTGGCCGGGTCGTCGGTGAAGGCGGCGATGCGGGCGGCGACGGTCTGCGCGCGGGAGAGCAGAGCGCGCTCAAGGACCTTCTCGCCCCAGTGCTCGGGGGAGCCGACCGGTGTGGAGACCAAGGCCAGCAGGTCTGCGGAGGTGATGTCGTGCGCGAGTAGCCCGCGATGCTGGGCTTCCCAGAGCACGGTGACCGGGTCGACGGCATCGCCGCGATGCGTAAGCGCGGTGAGGCACTGCCACAGCGCCGCGTGCAGGGGGAGCGCGAAGTCCTCGGGCACGAGCCAGCGCATTTGCCGGGCTTCGATGGGGTGTGCGGTCGCGGTGGCGATCAGGAGGCGTTCCTCGTCGAGGGCTTCCTCGCTGGTGTCCCGGGCGGGTGCTGGTGGTAGAGAGGTGCGCGGCAGGGAGCCGGGGTGCGGTGCGAAGCGGCCGGAGAGGTCGTCCAGGAACCGGGCGAGGGCGTCGGCCTGCTGGACGGTGGCCTTCGCGCGGTGGGGCAGGGTCGTGTCCACCGCGGTCTGGGCCAGGCGCCCGGCGTGGATGCGCAGGCTGCGGCGGGCGTGGTCGGTGCGGATCATCCGCGCGTACGTGGCCGCGTGCTTGGGCCAGGGGCAGACCTGGATGAGGGTGTGCAGGTAGGAGGCGGTCAGGCCGGGGGCTTGGGGGCGGGCCGCGTCCAGGACGGTGTTCAGCCAGGCCGGGCTCGCGCGGTGCTGCTCGGCATCGGGGCCTGCGCCGCGCGCATGGCGCGGAACAGTTCGCCGTGAGCGTGGTGGGAGAAGTGGTCCGGTTCCAGCGGTCCGATCTCGTCGAGGCGGTGGGGGTCCAGCAGGAGTGCGCCGAGCAGGGACTGTTCGGCGTAGTGCACGGGTGGGGCGGTGGAAGGCCGTCGAGGTCGTCGTGCTCGTCGGAGGCGGAGGGAGGGGGCATTAAGCGGCCAGGGTGAAGTCGTCGGGGGTGAGGGTCTTGCCGAGGTGCGGTGCCAGCAGGTGCGCGGCGAGCCGGGGCGGGACCGCGTTGCCGACCTGGCTGAAGATCTGGCCCTTGTTGCCCTGCCAGGGGTAATCGGCAGGAAAGGTCTGCAGGATCCCGGCCTCGGCGGCGGTGATCCGGATCGGGCCCGGGGCCGGGGCATCGCCCGGAGGCGTGGAGGCGGTCGGCTCGGCCTGCCACACGCACTCGTTGGCCCGGTGACCGAAGAACAGGGTCCCGGCCGGCTCATCGATCGTGCGGACGGTGGCGTTGGCCTGGTTGTTGCTGCGCAGGGACCACGACCACCGATGTGCTTCAGCGGTGAACCTCGGGGTGGATGCGTCGACGGACCGGTTCTCCCGCGTTCCGTGCCGCGCGGCCCAACCCGCCCCTTCGCGGCGGGACTGCAGCACCACCGGATGCTGCGGCTTCCATGTACCGCGGTCGCGGGCGTCGGCGAGGGTCTTGCGGGATCCGGACGGGAACGGCTCGGGCCCGCCACCGGGGCCGCCTCCCGCGCACACGGTGGGCACCGGGCGGTCGGTGGCACCCCATCCGAGCGCGGTGGCCATCGACACCCACTGCTCGCGTCCGGGCCCGAACAGCGACTCGGGCTCGGCGACCTTGGCGTGGGTAGGCGGCGGAGGTTCAGCGGTCCGGGTGCGGGAGGCGAGTAGGATCGCGCGCCGCCGTGTCTGCGGCACGCCGTAGTCCGCGGCGTTAAGAATCCCGGTCCACACGGAGAACCCCCAGCTGCGCAGGATCGCCGCGTACTGCCGCCACAGAGGCAGCACGTCGGGGACCTCCTCCATCGCGACCCATTCCGGCTGACCGTGCTGGTGCAGCGCGTGCAGGTAGCGCATGGGTTCGGCGGCGAGGAGCGAGCGTTCGTCGCGGCAGGCGGCAAGGAGATGGTCGCGGGTGTCCAGGCCGTGGGCGAGGTCGGTGACGGCCTGGTGGACGAGGGGCTGGTCGACGAGCCCGAGGCGTTTGCCGGCCATCGACCACGCCTGGCAGGGCGGACTCGCGATCAGCCCGGTGGTCCTGCCGAGGAACGGCCAGACGGGATAGGCCGCGACGTCGGTGCGTATCGTCAACTGGCCCGCCGCTGCCCGGGTTTTGCACGCCCACTCGTCCCATTCCAGGCCCACATCCCGTGCACCGAGCACGGTCAGTGCCTGGCTCCAGCCCCCCGGACCAGCGAACAAGTCAAGTATCAAGAGGCCAGCCCGAAGTCATCCTGGAACGGCTCGACTTCACCGCGGCAGGCCCACGGGAGCAGCCGTCGACAACGCCGTCTTCCAGTTCCTGGGCGCCTGCTTCGCTGTCGCCGAGTTCCTGCTGCAGGGCGGCCCATTCGGCCGCGGTGACGTGGTCGATCGGCGCCTGGTCGAGAGGCACGTGAGAGCGGTGGAGGAATGCCTCGCCCAGCAGTCGGTTGCCGGTGGCGTTGGCGCGGGCATTTCCCTTCCGGATGGCCGCGTCGAAGGCCACCACATCCGCCCACTCCTGCGGCGAGGAGTCCCGTATGGATCTCCACTGCGCGTTTCCGTGAAATGGACGTCCAAGGCAGCTAGATTTTGGGGTGTCCGCCAGTCCGAGTGACGTCAAATATCTGACGCAGTCGGCTCTTGACCAGCCCATATCGATGAGCGGATGGCGGTTCCGCATGTATTTGACATCCGAGTCCTTGGCGCCGTGGAATTCGTCGGTCGAAATGCCGACCCACTGTTCCACATAGACGTCCCTCGGAATGCGTGCCGGATAGGGATATCTGAGGAGTTCGCGCACCTTCTTCTTCAGAGGCTTGATTTTATACTCGCCAGTACATTGGCGCCTGGTCATGCCAGGATTGCCATCCTTGTTCAGGATGTAGAGCGGCATGGAAGCGAACCGATGATTCGGGTCGAGTGCGTCCTTTCTGATGTTTCCGGAGGGACGCGCAGAACGGGGATTCCGGCCGGGGCGGCAATGTCGCGCTCCAGTCGGTCGAGGTGCCGATAAACGGCCTGTGGTTCCCAGGCGGTATCAGCGAAGATCGCGTAATCGACCTTGGGGAGGATGCCCTTGGCGGACAAGGCGAGCATGGCGCTGGATTGAACTCCAGCACCTAGAGAAATGCATGTGAAGGTGGGAGATTGGGAAATGGTGCGTCCTTGACGATGGGGCGGGAAGAAGAGGAGGCTCAGGACCGCAAAACCGACCGCTATCGGCGTGCGCGCGGCATCACGGATGTCGTGGGCGCGGGCGCTGCCGCCACGGTGGCCACAGCAGCAGGGCAGTGCTGGTCCAGGGCGCGCTGTCCCTGCTCGGTGACTGTGATCTCGCGGCCCACGAGCAAGGACTTGCCGGTTTCCGCGGTGACCAGGCCGCGCTTGGCCAAGGCCCGGAAGGTGGCGACGGGGATGCGCGAACCGTTCTTGACGACGACGCGGACCACCCCCTTCGGGCCCCTCGCAGAGCTGCCCGCCCGCCCTGGGCCAGGGCCTTCAGCGCCGCGTGCTGGGTGTCGTTCAGCCGGGGCACGGCCTGATGCCGGGCGGCGTGCGGTTGGTAGGGCGCGGCGGTCGGCAGGCAGTTGGTGATGCTGGTGGCGAGGTAGTGGCAGGCGGTCGCCCCCACGTCGAGCTGCAGCGCAGCGTCCTTGAGGTGGCTGTTCATGCGGGGAATGGCCTCGGCGTGGCGCGCCGCGCGGACCTGGGCGTCGTCGGCCGGGTGCCCGTCGAAAGGCGCTCCCTCGTACGGGTTGGCGGAGAGTGCCTCGGCGAGGTCGGTACAGGCCAGGGATACGCCGGCGACGGTGGCGGACAGGGCCTCCAGGCCGGCGCGGCTGCCGGTGAGGCTGGTGTACGCGCTGTTGTCCAGGGCCGTCAGGTGCCCGAGTGCGGTCGCGGTCAGTTCCTGGGCCTGAAGCAGGAGCGGGGTGATCTTGCGCAGTGCGTCGGTGCCGGGGGCGTAGGAGAGGGCGCGCACGCGGTCGTGCAGTTCCTCGAATCTCCGGGCCAAAAAGCGGAGTTTGTGCGTCTGTTCGTTCAGGTCGGGCGGGGCATGGGGCTCCGGAGGGGATCAACGGCCTCGGGCGGCGGTCTGCGTACGGGGCGAGGGGACCGTTGTGGTGGCTGGGGGCAGGGCGAGGCCGGTGGCCAGGACCGTGACGCCGGCGGGGGTGAGGTGCACACGGTCCTGCGGCGGTCCCCGATGTACGCGGGCGAGGCCGACTTGGCCTTGCGTGCGATGAGGCCCTTGGACTCCAGGGACCGCAACGTGCTGATCAGCACGCGTGCGGTGCGGTGGTGGACGTACTGCCGCTCGGCGGAGCCGGTGACCACGACGTGGCCACGGACGATCTCGTGCAGAGCCGTGTGCTGCGCGGCGGAGAGCGATTTGTCGGGCGGTGCGGCGCTGCTCCAGTGCCGTCGCCGTATTTCCCTGGCAACCCGCGTCGCACTGTCCAGGACGGCTTCGGGGGCCAGAGCGGTCAGTTCACGCGCCATCTGAGGGCCATGCCCCGCGGAGGCCGTGCTCAGGTAGGCGAGCTGCTTGAGCCGGACAACGGCGTCGGTCAACTCGGCGCTCGTATAGAGCCGTTCGTCTTGAATGGCCTTGATTCGCGGCGAGAGTCTCGGTGGCCAGGCCCTGCGCAGCCTCGACGTGCGAAACCGGAACGTCGGCGCTCTCGGTGAGCAGGAGGTCGAGCGTGTCGTTGTGCTGGGTGTAGCGGCCGGCGAGGGTGAGCAGACGCTCGGTGGGCGTCGGCGGTGGGGCACCTCGAACAGCAGCGCCTCGGCGGGTGGCTGGGTCATGGCCGAGAGCGGTGTCGAGGGGCGGGCGCGCAGGATTGCGCTGGCGCGACGGCGAGCGGCGGCGACTGCTCGGCCGCGGTTCGCGGCGTTGCCGCGAAGGCATCGAGGACCGTGATCACCTCCGCGATATGCCGGGTACAGGCGAGAGCCTGCTGTTTCGTTGCGAGGTGGGTGATGGCCCGCAGCGTGACCTCGGGGTCGCGGTTGCCGCATTCGAGGCAGCAGCGGTGGCGGGGGTTCCAGTCGTCGGGGACGTCGTGGATGTGTGGCATAGGAGGTTCCAGGGGGTTGATGCTTGACGCGCAGAGGAAGGAGAGAAGGTGTGGGACGCCGGGCGGATCGAGGGCGAGGGGCGCGACCTACACGGCGGGGCCGAAGTCGGACTGCTTGGGGGCGGCCTTGGCGACGGCTCGCTCGGTGATGCCCTTCGAGGCGCGGGCGGAGGCGGCGGACAGATCGTCGGCGCCGGGCTCGAGGTACCAGGGGCGCAGGTCGAGCATCGCGGCGCGCATGCCGGTGGCGAAGCAGAGCGCGGTGCCCTTGGGCAGGGCGCGGATGGCGTCGGCGGCCAGGATGCGTTCCTGCCGCATCGACACCGAGGTGCTCTTGCCGGACTCCGAGTGCGAGGTGGAGGTGGTTTCCACGTCGTGGTCGCCGATCAGACGGGAGAGCTTGTCAGCGAAGTCGGGGTCGTCGATGCCGCTGCCGATGACCTTGATCGTGGAGGCGCTCCACATGGCGTCCATGCCGGCGTCTCCCCAGACTTTCTGGCCCTGGCGGTAGGACTGCAGGATCGTGATCGGGATGATCCCGCGGCTGCCGAGGTGGGAGTACAGGTCCGGCAGGTCGCTGATCTTGCACACGTTGGCGGCCTCGTCGAGGATCGCGAGCATCGGCGGGTCCAGGCGTCCGCCGGCGCGCTCGGCCTGGGCGGTCGCGGCCCGCATCACGGCGTCCGCGCACGCGGCGATGAGCGCCGAGGCCCCGCCTCCGCCGTCCTTTGACAGCAGGTACAGGGTGTCGGTGGAGGTGACGAACTCCTCCGGCCGGAACTCCTCGACGTCCTTCTGCGGGGTCACCCACGCGGCGATCTCCGAGTTCAGCAGAGCGGCGGCGTACTGTCGGGCGGTCTCGTATATGCCGTCGCGTGTTTCCGGCGGGCCTTCGACGGTGCCCTTGAGTTGGGCGGCGACCGCGGTGAAGCCGTGGTCGCGCAGGATATCGAGCGGGGTGCGGTCGGCGGGGAAGGCCAGCCACTGCATCACGTCGGTGATGGGGCGCTCATCCAGAGCGGCGGCCAGAAAGAGTTGGGAGAGGATGTTCGATCCCGCCTTGGACCAGAAATCGCCCTGCTGGCTCGCGTCCACGCTCGCGGCGAGGAAGTGCGAGGCGAGACGACCTGCTCCGTCCAGACTCTTGGCGGTGGCCAGCGGGTTCCACCACATCTCGCGCTTGGCGTGGGCGATCTGCTGCGGGTCCATCGACCAGGTCCGTCCGACCTTCGCCCGGGCGTCGATCGTCGCGGTGAAGGCGTCGCCGGCCGCCTTGTTGGAGGTCAGGAGCACGGGGCCGGGTGCGTTGAGGATGGAAGGGATCGCCAGGGAGGTGGTCTTACCCGAGCGCGGCGCCATGATCGCGACGGCGACGTCCTCGTATCCCATGCGGACTTCCGCCCGGGTCCCCTGGAGATTGCCCAGGAGGATGCCGGTGTCCTTGGCTTCGATGTGCTTGGCGTCCTTCAGGCTGGGGCGCAGGGAGCGGGCCTTCGCCTCGATGGCCTTGGCCATCAGGGGCTCGATGTCCTTTTGCTTGGCCATGCCGTCGATGCGCTTCTTGCGTCCGCCGCTGGTGCCCTTGTGCCGCTTGTAGAGCACGGCGGCGGTGATGCCGAGCGCGAGCAGGACGGCGCCGGGCAGGACGCGGGTACCGATCAGCAGGGACGTTTCTCCCAGGGCAGGCCAGAGCTGATCGGGATGCAGCAGAGCCTGGACGGGCTGGTAGGGGCGCCGTTCCGGAGCTGGTGGCCCAGGCGGTGATCTGGCCGCCGAGCCAGGCGAGGTTGGACAGGGGGACTGCAACGGCGATGGCACCGAGAAGGATTTTGAAGGCGATGTCGGTGGCGTCGGTGGACTGAGAGGGGAGGGCTGGGGCAAGAGGGCAGTTCCAGACGAGGAGTTGGAGGGGGTTGTTCAGCGGGCCCGGCGCGGCTTGGGCACGTGCGGGCCGCAGGGCGGCGTGGCTGGTGGTGTCGGGAGTTGCGCTGGGCGAGGGCGCTGGTGCGGCGCTCCAGCGCTAAGGCGACGGTGTCGGCGCTCACCCGGCCGGTGCTGGTGCGGCCGTGCGTGGCCGCCAGGTGCGGGACGCGATGCGGTTCGCGATGCGGTTCGCGGACCAAGGGCGTTCCGTCAGCCAGTGCCCCGAAGAGGGCGGCGACCAGGCGGGGCGGGGTGTTGCCGTCCAGGTACGCACGCCAGAGCGTGGGCAGGTGAGGGACGGACGTCTCGACGAACCAGTTCTCGGTGCGGCCGTCCTCGCGGACGAGGCGGTCGACGCGGGCCAGGCCGTCGGGCGAGGTCATGCCCGCGGTCGAAGTGCGACCGTCGTGGTGGCGGGGAGCCTGCCAGCCCGCCGCGCGCAGCGGCTCATAGGGGTCGCCAGGCGCGGTCGACGGTGCGATGGGAGCGGTGAGGGCGGTCGGTGACCGCGGCGATGATTTCAACCGGAGTCTGGGCGTCGAAGGTGACCGACCAGGCCCGCTGGTCGCCGTGGTGGGCGTGACGCAGGGTCTACCACGGCTCGGCCGGGTCCGGGTCCGGGGCGATGCGCAGTTGGGCGAGCTGGTCGGGGCTGGTCAGGATGACCCGGGGCACGAGCGGATCCTCGGCGGTGCTCCAGTGGCAGGCGCGGTGGAGCGGGACGGTGACCCAGGCCGGGTCGCCGGGGCCGGCGAGGTAGCGGGGTGCGACCAGCGCGATATCGATGTCGTGCGGCACGCCGGTCACCTCCGGACCGCGGAGGACGGCGGCGCGGCGGGAGCCGCCGGGCGTGTGTGCGTCGTGGCTGGGGTCAGAGCTGGTGAGCGCGGTGGGAGGTCCTGGGCGGCGGCCTGGATTTCGAGGAGGGCCTTGCCGTGGCTGGCCCAGTCGTCGAGGTAGGACCAGGCTTCCTCGTTGCGTTCGGCGAGCGCGTCGTCGTACGCGAAGGTGCCCGGCCGGGCCGTCGGGGCAGCGCGTCACGGGCTTCGAGCCAGTGCTGCTGCAGCGCGCCGAGCTGCTTGAGGGCGTGATCGAGGACGCCGAGCTGCCAGGGCCAGCGGGACTGGATGTGCGCGGGTTGAGCTGCTGCACCTGGATCTCGGCGGTGGCCAGCAGGTCCTTGGCGAAGGACCGGACGCGGTTGAAGGACCGCCAGGTGTCCGCGTCGCGTTTGACGGCACGACGGCTGTGCTCGTCGTCGTCCAGGGGCCAGCCGTGGAGGTCGCTGTGCTCCTCTCGCCAGGCGTCGAAGTCGGCGAGGATCTGCTCGCTCTCGCGCAGGAAGAGGGCGAGCTGGTGCAGGCGCTCGCGGTGGATTTCATCGGGGCCGGTGGTGGGGGCGGTTGGGGACAAGAGCGCTCACAGACGAAGGATGGAACAGGGGGATGAGCCGGGCGGGAGTGCCGCCCGGCTCGTCAGCGGATCCGGCCGGGGCGGGAGCGGCCGGTGCAGGCAGGGCTGCGGGCCGACCTGTGGTGAGCGCGGTCCTTCTGCGGGCCTTGCGCGCAGCGGCCCGGATGGCCTTGAGACGCACTTCGTGTGCGGCGGCGAGCTGCTCGCCCTGCGGGCCGCGCTGCTCCTGGGTGACCAGGTGGGAGTGCAGGACGTCGTACATGCCGCGCTGGACGGGCTCGTCGCTGGCCAGGGCGGTGGTGAAGGCGGCGATCAGGTGGGGCGGCATCTGGTCGTCGAGGTAGGCGTGCCAGATGCGTTCGAAGCCACCGCCGCCGTTGGGCAGGGCTGCCTGGGCCCGCCAGTGGAAGGTCTCACCCGGTTCGACGGACCACCGCTCCAGGCTGAGGATGCCGTCGGGGTGGCGCGCGGTCTCGTTGCCGCGGACGTCGCGCTCGTAGGACCAGCCCGCCGCGGTGAGGGGCGACCAGATCGGCGGGGTCAGTTTGGGCCCGGGCTCGAGCAGGGCGTCGGTGAGGTGGGCAAGGATCTCCACGGGGGTGTGCGCGCCGAACTCGGTGTACCAGCGCCGACCGTCCTCTTCCTGGCCGCGGATGCGCCACCATGCCCCGTACGGGTCGGGGTCGGGCTCCAGCACCACGCTGTGCAGGTGGTCGGGGCTGACCAGCAGGACGTGGGGAAGGCTGGGTCGGAGCGGTTCGCCCAGCCCGCGGCCCGCAGTGCCTCGGTGATGTGGCTCGGGTCGCCGCGTCCGGCCAGGTGACGGGGCTGGGTCTCGAACCAGATGGTGTCGTGCGGGGCGTCGGCGCGGGTGGGGAGGTAGGGGTCGGGCGTCACTCCGGGGCGCCGGTCTGCGTACGCAGCCGTTGTACGTCCCAGTGCAGGACGTGCCAGTCCGTCGCCTCCTGGGCGGCGTCGCGGAAGGCTGCCATGGCCAGGCGGGTCTCGTCACTCACGGGGTATGCGGCCTGCTGGCCGATGAGGTGTTCGGTGCAGCGCAGGGCGTCGCCGAGCAGGATCGGGACGCCGTCGTCTTCGTCGAGCAGCGGCGCGAGCAGGGGCAGCACGTCGGCGAGCGGAGGATGCGTACGGAGGTAGGCCGCGAGGTCGGCGAGGGTGCTGGTGGCCTGACGGACCTGGTCGGGGGTGGGGGCATCGGGTGTGCGGTGGGGCAAAGTCGGGGTGCTTTCGGTGCGAGGACGGGGACGGGTGGGGGGCCGGTCAGCGGCGGGCGCGGGAGCCTGCCTGGGCGTACGGGCCGGCGGGTGCCTGGCGGCGGGGCCGGGTGGTGGCCCAGGAGTTGCGGGCCCAGGTGGCGGCGCGAGCAGCCTGAACCCGGGCCTGCTGCCAGGCGGACAGCTCATCGGGCCGCACCGACACCGACGTGGTGCGGATGCGGGTGGACGGTGGCACGTGGCCGCGCGGGCGCATGACCTGCTGCGGGTCGGCCAGCGCGGCGCTGAACGACTCGATGAGGTGCATCGGCGTGGACGCGGTGAAGGTGGCGTCCCAGATCCGTCCGTGCTCGTTGCGGGCCCCGGCCCACCACACCGCCTCGCCGGGCTGGGACTGGTGGAACTGGACCCAAGCACCACCGTCGGGACTCATGGCGGTGAAGTGCTGGCCCTGCTCGGTCTTCCAGCGCTGCTCCTGCAACGGCGCCCACACATTGGGCGCGTGCGCGGAGCGAGGCCGGGTGAGGGCGTCGGTGAATCCGGCGACGATCTCCACCGGGGTCTGGCGGGTAAAGGTCGCGTGCCATGCTTCCTGGCCGGGGGTGCCCCTTCCGGAGATCGTCCACCCGCCGGGCTGGATGAACGGGTCGTACCCGATGCGGACGGACTTGTCCGGGCTGTCGAAGACCAGCGGACCGCCGGTCTTGGACTTGTCGTTCCAGCCGGAGGCACGCAGGAAGTCGGCGACGTGGCGGAGATCTCCGCCGCCGGCGAGGTAGCGGGGCTCCACCAGGTAGTGCTGCTCGGCCTCTGGGGCGCCGGCGCCCCAGCCGGTCCACTGCTGCTTCACCGGCTCCTCCTGACGACCATGGCGGAGGCAACCGGCTTGGGCGGCGTGGTGCTTGCCGTGGCGGATGGTGCGCCGAGCTGCTTGAGGGCCTCGGCGTGCTCGTCAAGGTCCATGCCGACGCTCGCCAATTCGTTGGAGGCCCGGCCCAGGGCGAGCCACACTTCGGGCGGGAGCATCCCGCGGTGGGCCTGCCTTTGGGCGAACCGGGACCCGGTGCCGACCAGGTCGGTGACCTGGGTCAGGACGCCGTCTTCGGTGTCGAGGACTTTGCCGAGGATTTCGGCCGCTTGGCGCGTGGTGGCCTGGTCGAGGTGGTCGTCCAGGGTTTTGATGAGGCTGGCGATGTCCTCGGCGAGGCGTACGGGATAGGACGACGGGTCGGTCATGAGCCTCCTGGGGGCGAGGGAGAGGGGGTGGTCAGCTGCGGCGGCCGAGGCGGCGGGCTTCACTGTGGGCGGCCTCTGGCCGGGCGCCGGTCAGAGGGACGGGGTGTTCACGGCTGCTGACGACGACGGCGCGCAGGTAGCGGCGGAACAGGGCCGCGGCCAGGCGCGGCTTCCGGCTGGCGGTGATGGGCGGGGGCGTGCGGTCGGGTGCGGGGATGTGCGGACTTTCTCGGTGGCGGGGCCGGCCCCTTCCGGGCCGGCCCGGTGGGATTTCATGGGAGCGGCGCATGCGCTGGTCCTGTGCGGCTGGCGGACCGGGAGGGAGGGGAGTGGGGGGTTTCTGCGATGCTGCGGCGAGTGCGGCCCGGTAGGCGGTGCCGCCGATGACCGTGTCGATCGACACCCGGGATCCGGCTCCGGTCAGCAGGGGGACGGCGCGGTCGGCCATCTGCTTCAGGCCGATCTCATCCATCTGTTCGGGGACTTGGTGCCATTCGTCGTTCTCTTCGGGGCGCAGTGCCGTTCGAGACCGAGGCTGTCGAGCAGTCCGAGGAGGTGTTCGGGGGCGCCGGTGCGGCTGTCGACGTAGATGGTGCCGTCGCGGTGATAGATCAGTACGTCCACGTCGTGCTCGTCGGCGAGCGTCATGGGTGAAGGCTCCGGGTCACCGCCGGGCCGCGGGGCGGCGCGACTCGGGGCCTTGGGCGCGGGCTGGCTGCCGGGCGGGAGGGCGGCGGCGGGAAGACGGTGGTTGCGGATGTCTGCGACCGCTTCCTGGTAGGCCACGGGGTCGAAGAGGTCGTCGGGAATGTTGACCACGTATCCGGCCAGGAGCAGGAAGGGGACGGCCCGGGTGGCGACCTTCTTCTTCTCGTCCTCGTCGAGGTGGTCGGGGACTTCGTGCCAGACGTAGATGGGGTCGGCCGTCTTGCGTTCCAGGCCGAGGGCATCCAGCAGGGCCAGGAGCTGCTCGGGTGCACCGGTGGGGGTGTCGGCGTGGATGGTGTCGGTCAAGGGTTTGCGGTAGATCTCGACGTCGGTGCCTTCGTCGTCGGCTCTGTTGCCCACGGGTGGGGCTTCTCCCTTCTCACAGAGGGTTATCGCCGCCGGGCAGGCGGCTTGGACGGGGTGGTTGGTGCAGGGGCGGTGGCCGGTGCGGGAGCGGCAGTGGGGCGGGCGGCCTGGTTGCGGATCAGCTCGATCTGCCGGGCGTGATGGGACAGGCTGCTGGTGGTCTCCATCAGCCGTTCCGCCGGCTCTGGTTCGTGTCCGGCGTTCTCCAGGCGTTGGATCCACGGGGCCCAGGTGGAGATCAGGGTCTGCACGAGGCGCGGCAGGAGCCCGTCGTGGGGTGCGGCGATCTCGGTGAGGACGCCGGCGACCTCCTGGTCGTCGGAGGCGCGAGCGGCGCGTTCGACGAGTTGCTCAAGGTAGCGGTGGGCGGCCTGCCGGTCGCCGTCAGCGGTCGCGAGGACGTTGAGTGTGGGATCCAGGTGCACGCTGAATCCGGCCAGCAGCAGTGCGTGGGCGGCGGCGGTGGCGCCTTGGCGCTGCTGTTCGACCGGCATGGTGTGCGGCTGGCGCTGGTAGGGGCCGCGGGGCCCAGTGGCGGAGAGGAAGCCCCGGCGGTCTGCAAAATCCCCTCGGCGCGTTCGTCACCACCGATAGCCACGACGGGCTGGGTCTTCGGGTCCCGTGTGATGGTCACGTAGTCGAGGACGAAGAATGTCGGCTCGCTGTCCGTCGCACTGCTCATCGCGTGCGGGCCGCGGGGGCTGCCGTCGGGGCCGGGGCCGGAACCGGCGCGGTCTCCAGGGCGGGCTTGGCCGGCGGAAGCCGCACGCTGACGCCGATGCCGAGCCGGTCCAGCTGCGCGGCTGCCCGCTGGATGGCCTGGGCCTGCCCGGCGGTGTCCTCGCCGGGCAGCACGAAGACGTCCTGGTCCCGGTCATAGATGAAGCCGTTGTCGGTGAGGATCTGGGCGGCCTCGGGCCGCTCGGGCTTGGTGACGTGGAAGTCCCGCCCGGTCATGGTGATCACCACGAGTTCGGGGGCCGATGCCGCGGACATGCGAGCCGCGTTGTCGTGGACCTGGGCGAGCGCCTTCTCATAGCGGGGCAGCAGATCGGTGGTGATGTCCTCGGCGGCCTGGGCCGGATCGTCGGGGATGGCGATGCCGTCGGGCTCCCGTACGGTGCGGAAGGCTTCCGGGCGGATGCCGACGGGGGCCATCGCGCCGACGAGGAACTCCTCGCCGTGCCGGGGGCGCGCGATGACGTACAGGCGGGTGCCGTCGTCGCGGGTGAGGACGGCGTCCTGGTCCAGGACGTGTTCGGCGATGGCGTGGGCGATCAGGTTCATGTCCCACACGTTGATGGCGCTTCCTGAAAACGGCCACCCGTGATCTGGTGGGTGGCCAAACCTGCTCGGTGGATCTCCCCACCCTTCGTGTGACTGTCTTCAGTCTCTTCGCGTGATCTGGCCCGGCGTGTCGTCTTGGGGCCGGTGTGTCGTGGACAGCCTGCGTGCGCTTGAAGGTCGGCCTGTTCGGGGGCCTGGATGCTCACGCTGGAGGAGGACGTGGACGCTCACGCTCTGCGTCGGCAGGGGTGGACGATCTCGGCGATCGCCCGGCATCTGGGTCGTGACCGCAAGACCATCCGTGCCTATCTGAACGGGGAGATCACGCCTGGCCAGCGGCGGCAGGCGCCGGATGCCTTCGCGCCGTTTATGGAGTACTGCCGGCAGCGGCTTGCCGATGATCCGCATCTGTGGGCGACCACGCTGTTCGACGAGGTGAGGGAGCTCGGCTATGGGGGTGCGTACTCGACGTTCACCCGGGCCTTGCGACGTCATCAGGTGCGTCCGCACTGCGAGCCGTGCCACGGGCGAAGGGCCGCGACACGGCTGTGATCGCTCACCCGCCGGGCGAGGAGATCCAGTTCGACTGGCTGGAGCTGCCGACACCGCCGGTGGGGTGGGGTGTTGGCGAGCATGCGCATCTGCTGGTCGGGGCTTTGTCGCATTCGGGCCGCTGGCGGGCCCAGCTGGCCGAGTGCGAGGACTTCCCGCACTTGGTCCAGGCCCTTGATCAGGTGTTGCGCAAGCTGGGCGGGACCGCCCGGCGGTGGCGGTTCGACCGCATGTCGACGGTCTGTTACGCCTCCAGCGGGCAGATCACCGCGGCGTTCGCCGGCGTCGCGAAGTACTACGGCGTCGGTGTCGACATCTGCCCGCCGCGTCGCGGCAACCGCAAGGGTGTGGTGGAGAAGATGAACCACTCCGCTGCCCAGCGGTGGTGGCGCACGGTCCCCGACCAGCTCACGGTCGAGCAGGCCCAGTCCGGCGTCGACAAGCTCGCCGTGAGGATGGACGAGCGCCGCCGCACCGTCGGCGGGGCCCGGACGACGGTGGGTGAACTCGCCGCGGCGGAGCCGCTGCTGGAGATCCCGGCCCTGCCGTTCCCGGCCGAGCTGGTGGTCGAGCGGACCGTGACTGCGCAGGGCCTGGTGCAGTTCGAGGGCAACTTCTACTCCGTCCCGCCGGGCCTGCCCGGCGCGAGAGTCCTCGTGGTCCACCGCCTGGGCGAAGACGTGGTGAGCATCGCCACTGCCAGCCGGGCGGTGATCGCCCGCCACCGGCGGGCGCCTCGCGGGGCCGGGCAGACCGTCCGCGACGCCGGCCATGTGATCGCGCTGGAGCGCAGGGTGCTGGAGTCCTTCTCCGACCGGGCTCCCTGCAAGACCAAGGTCCGCCGCCCGCCGTCCGCAGCTGCCCTCGCCGAGGCCGACAAGCTGCGGAGCCGGCAGGCCACCGGGTCGACCGCGGAGCGGGTCGTGGTCGACCTCGCCCACTATGCCGCCGTGGCCGAGGGGCTGCGGTCCGTTCCCCCGCCGAAGGAGGAGGAGAACGCGGAGTGAACACCACGCCGATGCAGATGAGCGAGGCCCGCCGCTATCAGCAGCTGCGAGCCCACCTGTCCTACCTGAAACTCAACGACGCCGCCGAGGCCCTGCCGCGGGTGCTGGACCAGGCCCGCTCCGAGCGGCTGTCGCTGACCGCCGCGCTGGAGCGGCTGCTGGAGATCGAGGTGGAGGCCACGGAGGCCCGCCGGCTCGCCTCCCGCGAACGCTTCGCCTGCCTGCCCGAGCCGTGGACCTTGAACGACTTCGACTTCGCCGCCCAGCCCGGCGTCGACGAGAAACTCGTCCGCGACCTGGCCACCCTGCGCTTCCTCGACGATGCCTCCAACGTGCTGTTCGTCGGCCCGCCCGGGTCGGCAAGACCATGCTCGCGGTCGCGCTCGGCCGGGCCGCGGTCGACGCCGGCCACCGCGTCTACTTCACCACCGCCGCCGAACTCGCCGCCAAGTGCCACAAGGCCGCCCTCGAAGGCCGCTGGAAGAGCTGCATGCGGTTCTTCGCCGGCCCCGCCTGCTGATCGTCGACGAACTGGGCTACCTCCCGCTGCCCGAGGACGGTGCCTCCGCCCTGTTCCAGGTGATCAACCAGAGGTATCTGAAGTCCTCCACGATCCTGACCACCAACGTCGGCATCGCCGACTGGGCCGGCGCCTTCGGGATGCCACCGTCGCCGCGGCCATGCTCGACCGGCTCCTGCACCGGGCCGCGGTCGTCGGCATCGACGGTCCCTCCTACCGGTTGCGCAACCACCAGAATCAGGCCGACGCCTTGCGGACGGGAGTGAACGCACGTGTCTCCTGACCAGCCCATTGCCCCCGAGGACACCGACGCCATGGCCCGACGCTGCCCGGTCTGCGAAACCGTCTTCACCGTCACCAGCAGCACCAGCCGGCAGGTGTTCTGTTCACCCACCTGCCGCGAGACCAACCGGCAGAAGACGCCCATCCAGATGACCTGCCCGGTCTGCACCAGCGAGTTCACCGCCTACGGCCGGGCCAAGCGCCGCATCTACTGCTCCGCCGAGTGCCGGCACAAGGCGTTCAACAGCAGCGACTACCAGGAACAGCGAACCTGCCCCACCTGCGAGAACGTCTTCGAGGCCCCTACGACGGTCCGTCGGATCTACTGCTCGCCCGCATGCCGCAGAGAGGCCGAACGACAACGTGAACATGAACGCGACGAGGCCCGGGCCCGCCGCCTGGGCGAGGCGCCCAAGTCATCGTCCCCGCGCGGCCCGAGCTCCCGCCCCCACCCAAACCCGCCAGCCGACCTGGACGCCAACTCGCCCCGCAGCGGGACCCGTTGGAACCCACGGCAACCCGCAACTGTCCCCACTGCCAGCAACCCGTCACCATCGTCGCTCTGCTGGCCACCCCGGAAGCCGCCCGCCCCGCCATGCCGACCGGTCCCGACGTCATCCCGATGCGCAGACTCCCCTGACACACCCAGGTGACCGTCACCGATCCCCAGGGGCCGCCGACCTCACGGTCGGCGGCCCCTCCCACATGCTCGTACTCCCCAACCTCCCCACACCCTTCAAAACCAGATCAACTGGGGAGGAAGAGCACCTCTGGCCGAATTCAGGGAGTCCCATCAACGTGTTCGGTGCGGGCGAACTGGTCCGGGTACAGCGTGTGCGTCTGGTGCTCGCTGGTCCAGTTGCCCGGGAGTTCGTCGGCGAGGGCGATGGCGAAGGATGCGAGATCGGGGGTGGGATCGGGCATGGGTTCCTTGGGGGTGGGGGGGCAGCGCCGCCGTCCGGCAGGAGCCGGGAGAGCGGGCGGTGGGTTGGGCGTGGTGGTGGTCCGGGGCGGTGGCGGGCGTTCAGCGGGTGCGGTGGGCGGGCGCCGCACCCAGGGCGGCGGGCGGACGGGTGGTGTGGGCGGCGCGCTGGCTGGCTCCGGGCAGGTCCGCTGCGGTGGCTTCGAGGTCCTGCTGGATCCCGTAGAGACGGCGGGCGATCAGCTCCAGGCGGTGCCCCGCGTCGGGCCCGTAGGAGTGGGGTAGCTCCTCCAGCCGGTGGGCTGCCTGCTCGACCAGGCCGCGCACCGAGGCGATCGGCCCGTTGGTCTCGTCGGCGAGCTGACACATCAGCGTGGCGAGCTGCGCGGCTACCGCAAACGGGGGCTGATCCACCACTGTCCGGGGCAGCGCCGGGCGTTGGGCCGGCAGATGTGCGGTCAGCGGGCGCCGGCCTTGGGGCTGGGCGGGCACGAGGCCCAAGTCGGCCTCGATGCGCCGGCACTCTTCCATGAGAGCCTGGGCGAGTGGGTAAGGCTGCCGGGCCCAGGCGCCGTCGTCGCGGATGAGGTTGGCGATCACATCGAGTCGGCCGGGCCGGGCCTGTAGGGCGACCCACCGGCACGCGTGCTCGTCCCCGGCGGGTGCGAGGCCGGCAACGCGGGTCAGCCGCTGTGCGATCTCCGCCCACTCCGGCCGGTGCAGTTCCCGGTCGGCGGGGCGCAGCCGGACCGCCATGTGGAAGATCTCGGGGTCGGTGGCGTTCGGCCCGGCAGCGTAGGGGTGGAGACTCTGCGGCGCGATGAGGTACTCCTCCCAGTCGGCGAACATCCACTCCTGCGGGCCGCCCTCGGCGACGCTGGCGTCGAGCGGCGCGCTGGCCACCACGAGATCACCCAGAACGTCCTGTTCGGCGACCGGACGGTCCAGGGTTGCGGAGAGCGGGATGGAGGGGAAGAACTCTGCCGCGTGGATGTACGCGATCACCGACCGCCCCGGGCGTCTGCGATGTGCACGATCTGGTGGTGAGCGATGGTGTCGTACCAGCCGCAGTCGATCACGGTGCCCGCGTCGGCGAACTTCGGGATCAGGTAGTCCTCCAGGGCGCGCAGATAGATCAGGCAGTCGGGGCAGCGCCGCGAGAGGTGGACCAGGTAGCGGGGATGGGCGGTGACGAAGGTCTGCTGGCCGCCGTTGGGGTCGCGCAGCCGCCACCCGTCCTCGTTGGTGGGCGTGTGCCAGGACGGGGCCACCACCGTCATGGCATCCCCCACAGCTCCCCGCCGGCCACGCCCTTGAGGATGACGACCTGGTCGCCGGGCCGGAAGTGGCCGTGGGTCATGTCCCTGTTGGGCGTGAGGATGTCGGTGGGAACGTGTGGCGGGCGGGTGGCTTGGGGCACAACGGGGTCCTTCCACGAACGGCACGGGGTGGCGGTGGAAGGACAATGGTCCGGACGATCCCCGGTTTCGCTAACCGGGGATCGTCGGGTATAAGGCATCCCGCACCCGCCCCGCCGTACTAGCGGAAGGGGTTCTCCGTGCCGCGGTCGGCCTCGGTGGCGGCGTCGAGAAGCTCGGGAAGATCAGTGCCTTCGGCGTCTCGCTGGTCGATCCACCACCCGGCCCGGGTGATCGTGCGGATCTTCTCTTCGAGCGCGTCCCAGTCCGCCTCGTCCCAGGTGCCTTCGGTGACCAGCGCGGTGTAGGAGGCGGTGACCAGCTGGTGGCGGGAACGCTCGCCCCAGTCCAGGGCCTTCTGGGGGCCTTCGAGCGGCGGCATCTCGAACTGGGCGGCCCAGTCGGCGGCGGCCTGCTGCTCGGCGGCACGCTTGGCGGCGACCCACTCCTCCTTGCTGGCGCTGTCGTTGTCGCGGACGGCCTTCCAGCAGTCGGTGCAGTCCTTGGTGGTGAGCCAGCGGGCGAAGGAGGCACGCTTGTCGGCGGGCCGGTCGGACAGATTGTGCGTCACGGTGTGTCCACAGGTGTGGGCAACTTCGAAGGATGTGCGGACAGCCATAGGTGAATTTCCTTGCGGGTAGCGGTGTTCAGCGGGCGGCGTGCGGCGGTGCCGGCCCCGGCGGCGGGCGGTTGCGCCGGGGCCGGCGAGGTGGCGGCGGGCGGCGAGCAGGACGGTGAAGGTGAGCACCGCGCCGACAGCGGGAAGGGCCGCGCTGGTCGGAGGGTGCTCGGCGAGCGCACCGGACAGGGCGGTCCCGGCGGCCTGGCCGGTGCCGACCGCGGCGATGAGCCAGGCGTACGCCTCCGTCGTGGTGCCGGCCGGAGCGAGGGCATCCACCGTCAGAAAGGCGGAGGTGATCACGGCGGTGAGCAGCAGACCCGGCACGGCGGTCAGCGTGACCGCGGAGATGGGGCCGGCGACCGCTATCACCGGGAGCCACCCGGCGGCGAACAGCAGTGCCGACGAGAGGAGTTGCCCGGTGGGCGTGCCCGGCCAGGTGCGCCGCCCGTACAGGAAGCCGCCGACGACACTGCCGGTGGACAGCGCGGCCGGGATCAGCCCGGACAGCAGGTCCATCCCGAGGTCGTCGGCGAGGGCGACGGCCCAGACGTTCATCGCTCCCAGGGCGAAGCCGACGCCGCTCACCGCGACGAACAGCCACCGAAGCCCGGGTGGGCGAGCGGGCCGAGTGCCCCGGTGGGCTGGGCCGCGGGGCGGGGCGCCAGTGGCGGGAGGGCGCGGCGCTCAGTACCACGATTGCGCTGAGCAGCCCGAGCGCGGCCGTCACCTGGATCGCGGTGCGCGGTCCCGTCGTCGCGGACAGCACGGCGACCAGCGGGGGCCCGGTGACGTAGATCAGCCCTTGGGTGCCGGTGTCGAGCGCGAGTGCGGCCCGGCGCCGTGCCTCGTCGGGCAGGACCACGGGCCACAAGGCCCGCAGCCCGGCCTCCAGGGGCGGGGTGCTCAGTCCGGCGAGCGCGACGAGGCCGGCGGCCAGGCCGACGTGGGCGGCGACGTCGACCGCGGACAGGGCCAGCAGACAGACCGTGGTGAGCAGGACCGCCGCCGCGGTGACCAGGGTCTGTCCGCGACGGTCGACCATCCGGCCCAGGACCGGCTGCCCGACGGCGGAGGCCAGTCCGTACAGCGCGCACAGCAGGCCGCCCGTCTTCAGCGCCCCGCCCTGGTCGGCGACGAGCAGGAGGATCGCGACGGGGGCCATGCCGTTGGGTAGACGCCCGATCAACGTGCCGAGCAGCAGACGAGCGACGTGGCGCTGCGCCAGCAGCGGGCCGGAGCCGGTGGTGGTGGACAACGAGTTCTTCCTGATACGGGACGCCCCGGTGCGAGGCGCTAGCGGTGGCGTGTGGAGCCGGTGGGGAGGGGCGCGGCCGGTCCGACAGGTGGTGGTGTCGCGGGCGGGGCGTGGGAGCGATGTGGAAGACCGGGTGCGGCGTGCGGTGCGGTGGCAGGACGCCGACCCCGAGGTCCGCGGCGGCGGACTCGATCTCCTGTGACAGCACGCTCAGTTGCCGGGCGAGGATGGTGAGCCGGGCGGCGGTGCGCTGGCCTTGCTTCGTCTCCAGTGCGTCGGCGAACTTCGCTGCCCGGTGGACGAGTTCGCTGATACGGGGCAGCAGGCCGCGGGAGACACCGGAGTCCTCCACCGCCTCCAGCAGGGCCGTGTAGACGTCCCCGGTGTGCCGGGCGTCGTCGACCTTCCGGATCAGCTCCGCGACCGGGGGACACCCAGCGCTGATGGCTGGTGTTTGAAGGGGCGAAGTCCGGGTGCAGGACGCCCGAGGGTACGGGAGGCGGAGCGGCGCGCTCGGCCTCGGCCACGGTGGCGTAAAGGCCGAGCACCCGCATCTGCTCGCTGCCCATCTCGCCGGCCAGGACGACCACCGTCCGCTCGTCCTGCTCGACGAGATACGCCAGGGTGCTCAGCTCGTTGCGGGCGCTGTACCAGACGTCGGTCGCGTCCAGGTCGCCGCGCTGCCAGGCTGCCTGCGCGCGCTCCGTCCACAGCTGCTGCTCTGCTCCGCTCAGGGCGGGGCCACGGGGCGGTGCTGTCCGGCGAGGTCGCTGATGATGAAGGAGCGCTCGGCCCAGGCCAGGACGTAGGGCCACAGCTGGAGGTGACGGACGCGGGAGGCATCGGGCTCGGGCTGGCTGGCGGGCGCGGACCGGATGCTGCGGATCTGGTCGGCGGCGTGGGCCATGTCGTCGATCAGTTCCCGCCAGGCGGCATGGTGCCGGGCCGGCGGCATGGCGTCCACGGCGCTGCGGGCGGCGGCCAGCAGTGTGTTCGCGTGCGGCGCCACATGGCGCTCGAACACTTCGGCGCCTTCTCGACGCCGGCCCTGCGCAGCATGGGTGCGGAACCGGTACAGCGCCGCCTGCGACTCCACGGTGGGATACGTCCCGGGCTCGTGTGCCTCCTGCGCCCAGCGCAGGTCCTGCTCCACTTCGTGCAGCCGTGAGAGATGCACGGCCCGCTCGTAGTCGGGCAGCAGGCGGGACTGAATGAACCGGGCAGCGAGTTGGGCGTCGGAGGCGATGACGCTGCGCGGGGCGGGGGCTGTCGCATGGAGGTGATCAGGGCTCGGCGTCAGGGCGCCGACCATGTATGAGCCGTCCGAGGGGCGTTCGACCAGCAGCAGTTCGGTGCCGCCGCCGTCGCGGAGGATCGCTGCGAAGCCCAGCGGCTTGGTGTCCAGAAGTGTGTAGAGGCTCCCGGTCTCCCACAAGTAGTCCCGCAGGTAGTGCTGGTCCTGCGGCTCGCGCAGGTCCAGGACGTCTGCTTGCCAGTGGTCGGGCAGCGCGACCGCGATCGCCTCGGCGATGTCGCCGAGGTAGGGACGGGGGTGGGTGGCGACGCTCACCTGGCAGTCGCGGGCGGCTTGGTGGAGATGCGTGAGCGCTTGGCGCGCCCTGGCCTGGTCATCCAGGGGAAGGGTGTGGATCAGGTCGTGGTTCTGGGTGAAGCCGGCCAGGTCCAGGGCGGTCTCGGCCCACCTGCGGCCGGTCCCGCTCGGCAGAGCGATGATCTTCTCGTCGCCGCTGAGGTACAGCGTGATACGGGCGGATGAGGTCGGCATGGTCCTGTGTGTCCTGAGAGGTCAGCGTCTGTGCCGCTGAGCGGAGTTGGGCGCGGGCTGCGGCGGCATCGCGGCCCCGGTGCGCGGTGGCCACCAGTTCACGGGGGCACGATGCCCGGCGGCGGGCAGCAGGTTCGGGTCGAGATCGACCTGGTAGCCCGCTGCGCTGAGCATCCGGGCGGCGTAGGTGGCCTTCTGGTTCTCGCTCTCCTGGCCGGTGTCGAAGTGCAACCGGATCCACACGCCGCGCAGGGTCGGACGGAAGATGAACCCCGCACGGTCGAGGATCTGGGCGGCGAACTCATCCACCGGGCCCTCGACTTCGACCTCGCCGCCGCGCTTACGGGCGATGCGGATGGGCTCGGTGCTCATGCTCACCGGCCCCGTCCCGGCCCGGCGCCGTGGGCACGTCCGGCGACGGGGGCCGCGGCCGGTCGCGCCGCGGGCCGCACCGGCCCGGTGGACAGCGCGGGGGCGCGCTGCGGCGAGGTGGATGCGGCAGCCTGGGCGATGCGCCGGCGACGCTCCAGCAGTCCGTTGTGCACGTACGAAGGCGCAGGAGCGGGGGTAATCGCGGGATCGAGCGAGTAATCAGCCTGTACCTGGAATCCGTGGCGGCGCAGATCCTGGACGGCCTGCCGCGTACGGCGCTGGCCGTCCTGTTCCGGCTGGGTGAGCCGATACAGGCCCGGCAGGCCGGGGACGGGCTCGAACTGCTCGCGGGTGAGGAGCCACTCGGCCAGGTGCGGGGTGACCGCGGCGGTGGGGGCCGCGACGAAGCCGTGCTCGGGGTGGACGGCGAAGTGGAAGTGGTCGGACAGAGGGCGGTCCTTTCTGCGTAGGTCAGCGGTGCGCCGCCGATGACCGCGGCACGGCGGGCAGTGGCGGGCGGGCGGTGAGCAGGCGCGGGGTCGGTGCCGCCAGCGCCACCGGTCCGCCGGGGACAGCGGCATGGGCCTGGCGCTCGAACGCTTCGCTCTCGGCGAGCCAGGTCTCGATCGCGGGCAGGACGGCGAGACCGAAGCGGCTGCGGGCCTGCTTCCACCCGTCGACGGAGAACAGGACGCCCCTGAGTTCTTGGTCCTCGGCCTTCACTGCCTGGCTCTCGGCGAGCGCCGTGCGCAAGCGGTCCAGTGCGGCGGCGTCCTGCGCCCAGGGGGTCATGGCCGGGCGGCACCGGCTGAGCAGGGCAGGAGCGTGCTCGAGGACGTCACGGAAGGAGAGCCAGGCGTAGTCGGCGAACGTTGCCTCCATCTCGGGAATCATCCGGGCGTCGGCGAGCGGCACACCGTCGCTGTAGCGGCCGGACTCCTTGATGGCCCGCAGGGTCTCGTGCTCGGCCCGGATGCGTTCCAGCGCGGTCAGGACCGTGTCGAGGCGGCGGTGGTGCAGGGCCCGGCTGTAGGCCGGCAGGAACGTGGTGGCGACGGTGTGGGCGGCGAGAGCAGGTTCGGCGGGCAGCACGATGCTGCGCGGCGCGTTCGGTTCCTCCCAGTTGTCGTCGAACTCCTCGGTGGCGAAGGCGCCCAGGAGGTAGCCGCTGCTGTGACCGGGGCGTTCGATCAGCAGCAGCTCGGTGCCCATCCCGTTGCTGAGGACGACCGCGCTGGGAACGTGTTCGTGGATCAGGGCCTGGAGCAGGTCTCCGCTGTCCCACAGCGGGCCGATGAGGTCCCCCTGCAGCAGGGGGTTGTAGTAGAGCTCCAGCTGCGCGCTCCAGGCGCCCGGCAGCCGGGAGGCGAGGTCGTCGCCGAAGTCCGCGAGGTAGGGGCGGGGGCTGGTGGTGATGGTCGCGCCGTGTTCGTGGGCGCAGTGCACCAGGGCGCTGGCCGTCTGGCGCGCGGCCGGTCCGTCGGCCAGGGCAGTGGCGAACGCACCGCTGGGGATCCGGCGGAATCCGGCTTCCTCCAAGGCGCGGACCGCTCGGCGGTGCTCCTCGCCGTAAGGGATGGCGGTGAGCCCGTGGGTGCGACTGGTGCTGAGGATGATGTGAGCGGGGGGTGTGGGCGGCATGGGTCCTGGTGGTCAACGCGGGTTCCGCGCCGCCATGGGGGCGGGGAGCGGAGCACGCCGGGCGGGTGGCGGTGCAGTCGGATGCGCGGCCAGGCGAGAGCGAGGTGGCGGGGTGCTGATCTCGGCAGAGAGCGATGCGGAGGCGCCGGTGAGCTGGGCGCGAGCTTCGCTGCACTTCTCTGCCGCGATGATCCGCAGCGACTTGGGGTCGTGACGCAGGTGCGAGGTCTCCACCCCGGGGACGGCCTGCCGGTAGAAGCCGGTGGACACACAGTCCAGGGCTTCGGTGAGGTGGCCCAGCGCGCCGGCGACCGCAGTCATCGCCTCGGCGAGGCGCATGAGGGCGTGACGCTCGGGGAGGTGGACCGTCTCAGGCGCAGCGAAGCGTTCCTGCGCGCGCTCGCTGGCGTAGGTGAGGTGGTGACTGAGCACGGCGATGTCGTCGGTGAGCCGTACCGGGTCCACGTCCGTGTGCGTGGCAGGCAGCTGCGCGGCAACCTCGTTCAGGCGCCGGGCGAGGTAGTCCAACGTCGCCTGGGTGACACCGGGCGGCGTCAGACCACCAGCTCCAGCCCCTTGGCGCGCGAGCGGTGCAGAGCGGAGCGCAGCGCACGACCGTGGCGGAAAGCGAACTCCCGCGCAGGACCCTCTAGTTCCAGGAAGGCCGCGCCGCCTGCTGTCATCTGGGACGGGTGCTTCCGATAGAAATAGACAATTTTGGGCAATAGTTCACCGGCTGCCAGGTTGGTGACGCCGTTGACCATGACGAAGTCCTCGCCTTGGGGCAGCCCACCGTGGCCACCGGCTGCCACGACGAGGTCGGTGCGGGCAAGGAGCATGGTCTGGCCGAGCGGGATCTGAGCGTCGGGGCTGGTCCAGTACCCGGTCACGTCGCCGGGCTGGTGGACGCCGGGCGGTGTGGGGCAGCGCCAGATCGTGGTGGTGCCGTCGGGGTGCAGGTCCGCGCTCCAGCCCGCGACCCAGCCCAGGCCGGTCTCGGTGATCCGGCGGTGGCGGACGGCGAGGCTGTCGTCACTGAGCAGATCGTCGTCGTCGCTGTAGCAGACGAAGGGCGTGCGGACGGTGCGCAGGCCCAGATTGCGCGCGGCGGCGGCGCCGACCGGCCGCGGAAGTTCGACCACGCGGACACGGGGATCGGCGGCGACCGGCGCGGGCAGGAGGGCTCGGTCGACGCCATCGAGGACGAGGGCGGCCTCCCACGGCACGGTCTGCCGGGTCAGGCTGGCGTGCAGTTCGGTGAGGTAGCCCAGCCGTTCGGGCCGGAGCTGGGTGGCGATGACGACCGTGATCTCGGGGCGCGGGTGCGGGGACAGAAGGTTCTCCAGTGGCGAGGGATGCGAGGTCAGCGACGGACAGCGGGCTTGGCGGCTGCCGGGGTGGTTTTCGGGGCGGCGGGAGCCCTTTTGGGGCGCGGTGGCTGCGTGGCCGGCACCGGGTGTCCCGGCAGCCACAGGTACGGGTTGTCGCTGAACCGCGTGCGCGGGTCGGTGTTCCAGGGCACGACGGGACCGGTCTTTTCCCGGCGTAGGGCAATGACTTCGATGCCCAGGTGGGGATGGAGCACGTAGCCCCAGTCCAGTCCGCCGGTGACCGCGTCCGTGACACGGACGGGCGGAGCATCTGGGGCGCGGGCCTCGTCGTACTGCCGCCCCGAAAGCGTCCGAGGGGAGGTAAGTTCGGCGCGCAGGGATCCCGGCACGCCGGCGAGGAGGTCAGCGCCGAGCGACGACCAGCCGAGGGGTACCCGGTCGATCAGGTACTCGGTCAGGGCGTCGATGTCTCCTGCGAAGCGGTGCTGGTAAGCGGCGAGGAGCAGCGGGAGACGGCTACTGGGGTGGCCGTCGTGATGGACGTATACGCCGCAGAAGCCGGTCCCGACGGGGCGTGCGATGACAGAGCGTGTGGACAAGTGGCCTCGGAGGGACGCTGGTTACCGGCCGGGGGCCGGTCCGGTAGGAGGGGCGTTCGGCGGCGCCGGGGGAAGCCCGACCGTGCTGGTCGCGGCACTGCCCGGGCCTTCGGTGCCGGCGCTGGGTCGTAGGCGGCACGCAGGATGGCCAGGTCGGCTCTGTGCGCGAGGGCCAGCACGTCAAGGCTGCGACTGGCTGCTGTCATCAACATCTTGGGCGGGGACTGTGGCTCCGCGCCGCGGTTCTGCCCGCGCCATCGAGCTGCGGACAGGAGGTAGTCGCTGATCGCCTGGAACACCGGTTCGGCAGCGTCCAGGAGGTGCTGGGTGACGGCGCTGGCCTGCGCCGGTGTCTCGGCGGCGGCGAGTGCCTCGTGATACGGGGCGAGGTCCGGGCTCGGCAGGGGGGTGTCCGGCAGAGGGTGTTCGGCCAGGAAGGGTTCGGCATCTCGCCTCGCCCAGCGCAGCAGGTCGCGCTCGGTGGCGATGCCGTAGCGGGCGGCGGCGATCTGGTCGGCGTCGCGGCCGACGTTGTCGTACAGCTCGAAGTCGGGGTGGGACAAGGTCTGTTCCAGGTGCGGTTGCGGTCGAGGGTCGCGCTATGCGCGGGGCAGGGACGCGGAGTTCACGGGCGGGCCGGAGGCGTCGGTGCGGGCGCAGGTGTAGGCCAGGAGCGTGGAGGGGGCGGCCTTCGCGGGGACGGTGGCGGCGTCGTTGCAGACGAACGTGTACTGGATGGAACGGCGCGGGATGTCGTGCAGCCAGGCCCGGTCGTCCTTGCCGGGATTGAGCTGGAGCCCGGAGTGGGCGACCGTGTCGGTCTGAGTGTGGGTGTGGGAGAAGAAGACCAGCGCACCACCGTCGGTGGTCTTGAGCGCGTAGGCGTCACGGTAGCGGTTGACAGCACCGGCGAACGTGCTGGTGCCCTGGCTGCCGTACTGCTTGCCGGTCTCGTCGTGGACCTTGATCTGCTGGTTGCGCGCCTTGCTCTCGGTGAAGATCTTCTTCCCGCGTTCTGGCCGCCGGTGGCGAAGTTGTCCAGGATGCCGCTGCGCAGCAGGTCGTCTCCCGCGGCCAGGTCCTTGCTGCCGTTGGCCGCGACGGCGGTGGCGTATCCGTCGGCGTCCAGGGCGACCGTGGGCAGGTCCGTGCCGTAGAGGTCGGCGACGGAAACCATCTCCCATCGCTTGTGCCGCGGCTGTTCGGCGAAGACGGCGAGCCGGTTGGGGGCCTTGCCCTTGGTGCCGGAGAGCGCGGCGGCGAACCAGCGCGGCTGGCCGGGGGCGATCCGCGGAATGTACAGCTGGGAGTTCTGCGTGTCGTACGCCCATGGCTTGTACGCCGTGCGCTCGGCCTTGGTCAGGCCCTCGGTCTCCTTGTACTCGGAGACCGACATGGCGTACAGCGGGCCGTCCTCGATGGTGTCGAGCAGGTCGCGGTCGCGGTCGGTATTGGCTCTGTTGTTGACCGTCGAGTACCGGTCGATCTCGGTGAGGGCCTGCTGCTTGGTCAGCGCGGGCGGAAGCTCCCGCTGCTTGTCGGCGCTGGCGGCCGGGGCGGGGTTCTTGACCTGGGGCTGTCGCTGCCACTGGTGCAGGCGGTCGCGGCCAGGGCCACGCCGACAGTGGCGATGGCCAAGGGGAGACGGTGGAGGGGCGGCGGATGAGGTGCTCCTCAAGAGGGGGACGGGTGGGTGGTCCGCCTCTAGAGTCCGGGCAATCCCCGGTTTCGCTAACCGGGGATTGCCCGCTATGTTTCGCCTTCCGCTGCGCGGTGACGTGAGCGCGAAGCTGGCCTGGAGCGGGGCATTGTGCCCGCGTTTGCCCGGGTCAGCGGAGGGTTCCAGAAGCGGTCGGTGACACGGGAGTGGATACGGGCAGCGCGGCAGGTGGCCGGTTTCGCGAGCGGACGGGCGGAGCGGCCAGCCGGGGCGGCTCTGGCGCCTTCACCGGGTGCGACGGGGCGTGGGGAGCACCGCCGTCGGCAGCCCGATGCTCGGGCCCGAGACGGTCGCCCTGGTGGTCTGGCGTGCGGGGGCGCGGGGCGTCAGGGCGCGCATCCGGTCGACGGCGACGTGCAGGTCTTCACCGAGACCGTGCAAGGTGGCCGCGGCGTCTTCCAGGTCATAGTGGAGGTCGAGCCCGTCGTCGTGGTCGGCCTCCTTGGCCTTCTCGGCCGCCGCTTCGAAGAACTCGGCGAGTCTTTCCAGCAGGCCGTCGGTCGGTTCCAGGACCTGGTCGGTGAGGGCCGCGGCGTGCTCGTAGGAGGTGGCGCCGTTGAGCTGGTCGGTGAGCGCGAGGACCTGATGCCCGTATACGTAGCGGCCGTCCGGGTCGGTGGGGGTGGCGACACCCGCGGTGGCGGGGATCACGGGCTTGGCAGAGGGCGTGGACAGGCGGGATCTCCTAAAGCAGGGGGGGCGGGCAGCGATGTTCGGCGCGGCGCTAGCGGCGCTGGACGGCGGATGCCGAGCCCGGCAGTGGGGCGCGGGTGTTTAGTACAGGCCGCGTGAGGGAAGCGGCGGGCTGTGCCGGAGGTTAACGCCGATGCCGTGGGCAGCGAGCTGCTCTGCCACGGCCTGGATGCGCAGGGCTTGGCCGGCCTTTCCGTACGCGGCAGGCAGGAGGAAGGCACCTTGGTGCGGGTGGTACTGAAAGCCGTGGACGAAGAGCGTGGTGCGGGCCTCGGCGGGAACCGTCGCGTACGGTGTGCCGACGGCACCGTCGGCGTACCGGGTGAGGGTGAGGACCTGGTCGACCTCGGGCGGCGCGGGGCGCAGCGGAGACTCGGGCTGGGTCTGTGCGTTGTGGCGTACGGCGGCCAGGGCGCGTTCGTAGCGGGGAAGGACGCGGCGGCTGACCGCGACGGCCGCACGGACCGGGTCGTTGCCGACCTTGATGCCGTTGGGCTCGTCCACGCCGGCGAAGTTGTGGGGCTTGAAGCCCTCGCCTGGGGCGAGGGGGGCCACGAGGAACTGGTCGCGATGAAGAGGGCGGTCGATGACGCACAGTCGCTGACCATCGGGTCCGGTCAGCTGGGCGTCGTGACCGAGGACGAATTCGCTGAACGCCCAGCTGACGTGGCCGCTGTCCCAGACCTCGTCGTCGAGGGGGAACTGGTCACTGTACGCATCGTGCCGGCGGTACGTGCTGTGCCAGTCGCCTGGCAGGCGGGAGGCGAGAACATCGGCGAAGGAAGCGAGGTCGGTGCGGGAGGCGGGCATGGGCTCCTGGGAGGTGAGAGGCAGGGGCACCGACGGAGCGGTGCGGGCCAAGAGGGGCGCTGGGTGTGGTCGGGTGAATTGGGGCTTGCCCTGCGCGGTGTGCCGGTTGTGCGGTGGTGGTATCGAGCGCCGTCACCTGCCGGTAGCGTGGAGGACTTCCTGGAGACGCTCGACGGCATCCGCGCCCGTGCGGCCAGGATGCCGATCTGCGTGGTGCTGTTCTGCAGGATGCCAGGGGAGTGAATCTGCGACTTTCCAGTGGCGACGGGTGTCAGAGTGGAGGCCACGAGCCAGACGACGACGTCCTCGGTGGAGTCGGTCTCGTGGAGCCGGGCGAGTCGCTGCGGAGACGTGCCGAGGGCCTCGATCACCATCTAAGAGCCGAAGGCGGCAGGGGCGAGTGGAGCCCTCGGCCGGTGCCCCGGTGGGGCTGGGCTGTGAAGCCGTGGGCGCCGGTTTCCGGTCAGCAGTTCGATGCGCTAATGCATACGGGCATCCGTATCAAACAGTGACAATTCGTGTGGGTGGAGGAGGTGTTGGACGATGAAAGATCGTCCGGCGACCTTCCAGAGCCCTCTGCCGCGGTTGAGGTGGGCGATGGCGTCGCTCTCCACTGAGGTCAGCCCCAAGAGGGAAGCGGCGGCCTGGAGTTGGTCGGTTTCCTGGCGGTAGATGATGCGGGTGGAGCAGTCGGCGAGCAGGCCCTCGGCCAGGGCGCGTCCGCGGGATCCGGCGTCGCCCGCGGTGAGCAGGTCGGAGAGCCGGTGGATGACCATGAGGTTGGCGATGCCCAGGCCGCGGGAGAGTTTCCACTGGGACTGCATGCGCTGGAGGAGGCCGGGGTGGCGCATCAGGCGCCAGGCTTCGTCGTAGACGATCCAGCGCCGGCCCCCGCCCGGGTCGGTGAGCGCAGACTCCATCCACGCCGAGGCGCAGGTCATGGCGAGGACGAGGGCGGTGTCGTCGCCGGAGCCGCCGAGCCGGGACAGGTCGATGGTGAGCATCGGCGAGCTGGGGTCGAACGCCACGGTGGACGGGGCGTCGAACATGCCGGCTAGGTCACCGTGCACCAGGCGGCGCATGGCGTGGGCCAGGTCACGGGAGGCATCGCCCAGGCGTCCAGACATCAGGCCGCCGGCGGCGTCGAGGTCGTCCGGACTGTTGAGCATGGCGGCGATATCGCCGAGCAGCGGGGTGCGGCCGGTGGCGGCGGCGCGGGTGACCACGGCGTCCAGGGCGACGTCCAGCCCGGTGTGCTCCATCGGCAGCAGATCCCGCCCGAGCACGGTGCGGGCCAGGGAACCGAGCAGCAACAGGCGCCGTTTGCGGATCTCGCTCGTCCAGTCCGTCTCGGAGACCGACGGTGGTCGCGGGGCCGCGTCCAGGGATTGAGCTTGCCCGGCAGCCCGGGGCCGAGCGCGATGGAGGTGCCGCCGAGCGCGGCGGCCACCGGGGTCCACTCCCCCTTGGGGTCACAGGGCACGTACACGCGGTATCCGAAGGCCACGGACCGCAGGGCGAAAGACTTCGCCAGGGCGCTCTTGCCCTGGCCGATGACCCCGCGAGCAGCACGTTCGGGTTGGTGAAGCCCTCGATCTTGCCGTATAGGGCGAACGGGTCGAAGCAGAAGGAGGCTTCTGCGTGGACGTCGCGGCCGATGTAGATGCCCTCGGCGCCGAGTCCGCCTTCGGCGAGGAAGGGGTAGGCGCCCGCGACGGTCGCGGTGGTCATGCGGTGCGCGGGCAGCTTCAGCTTGCCGCCGCGGGCGGAGGCGGGGCCGGGACGGCCGCCGGGCGGGAAGAGGGGGAGCGGCATCTCCTGCTCGGCCGGCTCGGTGCCGGCCGGGTGCAGGGCGGCTTCGGCGCGGGCTTTGGCTGCGGCCTCGGCGAGCTGGCGGCGGGCAGCCTTGCGGCTGGCGCGGTCGGTGCCGTGCGGGGTGTACAGAGGAGAGGCCGAGGCGCGGCGGGCGCGCCGGGCGGGCCGGTGGGTCATGGCGGAGCGGCTTTCAGGTGACGGCGGTCGGGGCGGCGGGCGATCACACGACCGGTGAGGCGGTGAACTGGTGGCGTCCGTAGCCGTGGCCGTCGTTGTTCCAGTCCAGGTACAACTCGCCGTCGGTGAGCACGCGGGCCGCGCCGACCTTCGTCTTCATGACCGGCGTCGTGTAGTGGTTGTTGTAGTTGGCGTTGGAATCGCTGTTCTCCAGCCGCGATTCGATGCCGTGGTAGTTGGCCGACTTCAGGACCGGGTCGGTGCCCGCGACGGACTTCTTGGCCTGCACCTTGAAGTACGCGCCGTCGAAGATGGTGGAGTCGTCGGCCTGGGCGTAGGCCGGACCGTCCCAGGAGAGGGACGCGTAGCTGTAGAGGTAGTCGCCGGACTGCCGGGAGCACAGCTTGACGGTGAAGTCCCAGTTGTCGGCCCAGAAGCCGTCGTAGGCGGCGTCGTCGACGGACTTCGTACTGGTCGTGCAGTGGTAGCCGGCGGCGGATGCCGGGGTGGCGGTGGCCAGCGCGGCGGTGCCGGCGAGCGCGGCGAGGATCACGGCGGTGGAGGCGGAGCGCTTGAACTTGCGCATGCAGTGCCCTTTCGACGGAGGGGAGTTACTGAACGCAGGAGGTGGTGCGGCCGTGCAGGGGCTGTTGAGGTCGGTGGGGGTAGTGGTGCGTCGGACGAGGTGGCCGGCGGTGAGGTGACGCTGGCAGATCGTCAGCACCGGAGGGCCTTCCGGAAGCCGCTCGGGATGGCACTCCTCCTCGTCTGCAGAGGCTGCGTGGACGGCGGGCAGGAGATGGAAGGCGTCGTGCACGGCGGCCGTGGCCTGCCACAGCCGGGTTCCGGCGGTGGCCAGATGCCGGCTTGCCGCCGGATGCGGTGGCCGCGTGGCCGCCTGGAGCTGGTCGAGGAGACGGTGCAGGGCGACCAGGTGCGCGTGCAGCACGTCCAGGTGAGTGCGGTCCGCGGGCGCAGGATCCGTGGCCGCTTCGGTGACGAGGGCGCGGGTGTGATGGCGTACTCCAGCGCTGGCGGCCCGCAGGTAGGGGTGCGCGTCGCCGACGGGGATGGATGGAGTCAAAAGGGGAAATCCTTCCTGCCGGTACGGCAGGGCGCGGGCCCCAGCCGGGGCCGGGGCGGGCTACAGGGCGGTGCGGGCCAGGGGCAGCGCGCCGAGAGTGAAGGCGTCGGGCTGCTGGTAGAAGAGACGGCGCAGGTCGACCTGGGCGGTGACGGCTGCGGTCTCGATCTGGGCGCACGCCGCATCGAGAAGGGCGTCGGTCTCGGCGGAGACCGTGAGCAGGCCGGTCAGGGCGACATCGGCGTGGCCGGCGATCAGCTGGCGCTCGCGGGCCTTGACGTCGGCGTACTCGACGCTGTCGGCCTCGGAGTCGACCTGGCCGCGGCGGGATCGCTCGGCGGCATCGGAGATGATCGCGGCCTTCCTGCGCTGGACATCGCGCATCGCAGACTCGAGCCCCTGGGGCACATAGATAAGGGACAGGCTGCGCCGCACCCCGGCGGTGAACATCAGCCCGTGGAGGAATCCGGCGCCGGTCTCCGTACGCGGCCAGTCCTCGACCCAGTACGTGGCGTGCCGGGCGGAGTCGGTGGCCACCCGGTCGTACTCCTCGACCTGGACGACAGGCCCGGCGGCGGCCGGGTCGGCCTCGGCGCGCCCGCTGTCGGACCACTGCTGCAGGCCGGAGAGCGCCTTGGGGTCGTACGCGGTACGGATGACGGCGGCGATCTCGCGGGCGCTGAGCCAGCCGGTCACCATCAGCCCGGCGCTGCGCGCGGCCTGGGCGATGGCGGAGGTGGTCTGTTCCATCACCGTGAACGCTCCGGGAAAGCCGCCGCCGGCCTGGGAGATGAGGCGCTTGGCGGCCTTGAGGTCCAGGGAGATGGCCAGGTACGCCTCGTGCGGGCAGCGGCCGGGCCCGCGGAGGCGACCAGCTCGGAGTACACCTGCCCGGCGACCGGGGTCTCGGGGCGCCCCTGCTGAGCCCAGTGGCGGGCGAGCGTGTCGCCGCTGTCGGGCACGGTGCGCTCCAGGACCTGCACGGAGGCGACGTGCCCGGTCCGCGCGATGCCCGCCAGCGCCCGTCCCCAGCCGGACACGTTGTGGTTCTGGGTGGCGGGGTCGAGCAGGGCGAAGGCGCGGGAGGAGACGCGGGCGACGGCGGTCAGGGTCTGGTTGTGCGGGTCGTGGACCGCGGCGGCGCCGTTGGCCGAGTCCGAGGGTGTGACGACGCGCAGGGAGGCCGCGGTGCCGGGCAGGTGCAGGGTGCCGTCATGGCGGGGCCGGGTGACCGGGCGGGCCAGCCACAGGGTCTGCCCGCTGCGCTGGCGCCTCGCGAACCGGAGGACGATCGGAGCCCAGTCGATCAGGGACTTGCCGTAGCGGCGGATGACGACCAGGGCGGCGACAGCGGCCCACAGCGGGGCGAGCACGATCGCGCCGAGCAGCCCGGTGCTGACGACCGTGATCAGCAGCAACGCCAGCGCGCCGGAGACCAGGACGAGTTGGGGAAGGGTGAGGCCGAGCAGGATGCCGCGCTTCGACCTGTGGGGGAATTTGACCGTGAGCGGAGTGATGGACAGTTCAGACAAGGGCCGTTCCGGTGGTGCTCGGGCGGGCCGGAGCGGCACGGACAGGGCATGTTCGCGTGCCGCTCCGGCGGGAGAGGACGGGGTCAGAGGCCGGTGGGCGGCGGCGGAGGCGGTGCTCCGGCGCCGCCGGCAGTGCCCGAAGCAGCGGAGTTCGGGGCCGGAGGCGCACCCTGCGGCGGAGGCATGGCGGAGCCTGCCGAATTGGACATGAACCCGCCGCCGGACGGGGATCCCGAGCCTGAGCCGGGTCCGCCCTGGCCGGGCCCGCCGCCGAACTGGCCGCTGGTGTCGTCGGTGGCGCTGGTGGGCGGAGGCTGGACGGCCTTCTCCAGCCCGTCCTTCATGCCCTGGCCACCGGAGGCACCGCCAGGGCCGCCGGATTCCTTGCCGCTGCCGCTGGTGGGGTTGGCGGCGATGTCACCGGGGAAGCCGCCGGGCACCGAGTCGGGCCCCTGCGGGGCGGCGCCAGCTCCGGCTGCCGCGCCGCCGGTTCCGGCGGTGGCCGCCATCGCGGCGGCCTTACGGCCTGCGCGCTCGGCGTGCTGCTTGGCGAGCTGGGCTCCGGCACCACCGGCGCGATGGATGTCCTCGCCGGACGTGCCCTCCGCGGCCCAGTGCACGAACTTGAACGTCGCGTACGGACACAGCAGCACCAAGATCATGATCACGATGCCGGACATGACGTCGGCGAGCGCGCCGAGCCCGTCCTTGGCCTCGGTCTGACCCATCGCGGCGATACCGAGCACGAAGATCACGGTCATCAGGAGCTTGGAGACCACGAGGGTGGCGGTGGCTTCGATCCAGCCGCGCCGCCAGCGGCGGGCGACTTCCCAGCCGCCGCCGGCTCCGGCGAACACGGCCAAGGTGACCATCACGAGGATGCCGACCTTGCGGACCATCATCACGCACCAGTAAAGGAACGCTCCGATCGCGGCGCCGATCGCGGCGAAGACCGCGACCAGCCAGCCGAGCCCGGCCAGAGCGGGGATCTGGCTCACCTTGACGATGCGCCGCACGGCCGATTCGATCGACAGGTGCGCCGCCTTGAACAAGCCGTCGGACAGCGCGTCGACGACTTCGATCGCGACGGTGGTCAGGGCGATGGCGCTGAAGGCGAAGATCACACCGCTGGCTGTGCCGGTGAACGCCTGGGTGAGGGCCTGGCCGTCGCGTTTCATCGCGGCCCGTACCAGCTGGGCGCAGAAGGTGGCGACGAGGATGACCAGGCCGATCGGCAGCAGCATCTCGTAGTTGTCGCGGAACCAGCCGGCGTTCAGGTCGACCTTGGTCGTCGCGTTGACGGCCTTGGCGGCCAGGTCGGCTGCCGCGGCGGCGAGTTCGCCGGCGGACTTGGCCATCCAGTCGCCGATGACCTTGCCCGGATCGCTGGCGAAATCGACCGCGCCCTTGGCGGCACCGCCGATCGCGCACATCTTGTCGGCGAGAGGGAAATCACAGAAACCCACGGGGAGTTGTCCTCCTTTCGTGTCTCAGGCGCGGGTCACTGCGTGACGCTCGGGCGATGGCGGCCAGCGAGCAGTCGTGGCCGGGGCGGCACTGGACGGCCAGGGTCACGGCGCGCTCCTCGGCTCCGCCGCCGCCCTTCTTCCAGGCGATCTCCTGCTTGCCGTTGACGGTGACGACGTAGATGTACGCCTGGGTGATCGCGGACGGGTCCTCGGCCAGGGCCGCCTTGAACGCGGAGGGGAAGTGGCCTTCGGTGACCGTCGCGGTGGCGTGCTGGTTGTTGTCGGCCATGCGCGACCACAGGGTCGGATCCGGCACCTGGGCGGACACCGAGGTCCAGTCGGCGTACTTGGTCTCCGTGGTCATCCACGCGCGCATGCCGACCAGCTGCTGGTCATGGCTGGTGTCACGGGTGTCGTAGGACCAGAGCATCGCCGCCGTGGCCTTGGCGAAGGCGATCGGTTCGGCGATCTTGGGCGGCTTGGGGACGGACCCGGATCCCGTGCCCGGCTGTGGCGCCTCCTGGGAGGGTGAGGCGCTGCCGGCAGCGGACGGTGAATCCGGCCCCGTGGGGGCGCCGCGGTCGCGGCCGGTGAAGAATGCGACGGCGCCGGCCAGGCCCAGCAGGACGGTGAGGGTGATCGCGACGATGGCGATGCGGCGGTTGGCCGACCAGCCGACGCCGAAGGAACGGGAGAACGAGGGGGAACGTTTCATTAGTGGACCTGCGACCCCAGGGCGCTGAAGAACGCGACGATGCCGTTGGCGGCGCCGAGGCCGAGCGCGGCACCCGCGGACACAAGCGCGCCCTTCTTGCCGTTGGCTTCTGCCTGGTGGCCGCCGGTGTGGTGGCCCCAGGCCCACACGCCGAGCGAGACGGCGAGCGCGCCGACGACGGCGATGATCCCGAACATGTTGATCGAGTTGACGACGTTCTTCAGGACGGAGAGGCCGGGCAGGCCGCCGCCCGCAGGGGTGATGCCCGGGTCGAAGGCGAGCGGGATGACGCGGTCTGCGAGAGGTATGGGCATGGGTGTGGTGGGGCTCCTTGCGTGCGCAGGCCGGATACGGCCCGGCGAAAGGGGGAAAGAAGAGGGGGAGTGGCGCGAGCGGCGCCGAGAGAGGCCGGCCCGGCCCGCGCGGGGACGGGGCCTGGGCACCAGGACGGCGTTAGACGACCCGCCGGACGGCGAGAATCGCCCAGTCCTTCAGAGGGGTGATCCGCACGGGTTTGCCGGTTTTGGGGGCCTCGATGACGAGCCCCGCACCCATGAACATCCCGACGTGTTCGGGACGCTGGGCCGTGCTGCGGCTGAAGATCAGGTCGCCGGGCTGCAGCTTGTCGGGCGAGACCGCCTTGCCCTCGTTGACCTGGGTGTACGTGGTGCGGGTGAGCTGGACGCCGGCCTTGGCGTACGCCTGCTGCATCAGCGAGCTGCAGTCGCAGCGGCCCATCGGATCAGGGCCGTGCGCGGCGGTGCAGGATCCGCCCCATTGGTACATCGTGCCGAGCTGGTGCATCGCCCAGTCGATGGCCTTACGCGCCTTGGGGTCGGCGTCCTTCGGGATGGCGTAGCCCTTGGGCACGCTGCCCTCGGGGATGCGCCCGTAGGAGGAGCCGTCCTCGGCCGGGCCGCAGCCGGAGGCCGGGGCCTTGGTGTCCTTGGACGTGTCGCCGTCCTTGGCGGGCTTGTCCTTCTGCCCGCCGGGGAACGTGGCGGCGATGGCCTTCTGCAGTGCGGTGGCCAGCGGCTCCCACTGTGCGTACGCGTCCGGGAAGCCCGACTTCTGCACGGCCTGGGCGGCTTGGGTGACGGTCATCTGCTGCCAGCCCTTGACCTGCAGCAGTGCCTTGTAGAACCGCTCCGAGGCGTAGACCGGGTCGCGGATCTGCTCGGCGGTGCCCCAGCCCATGCTGGGCCGCTGCTGGAACAGCCCGAGGCTGTCGCGGTCGCCGGAGCCGAGGTTGCGCAGCCGTGACTCCTGCATCGCGGTGGCGAGCGCGATGATCTGGCCGCGTTTGGGCACCTCGAGCGAGAGGCCGGTGGCCACGATGGTCTGGGCGTTGGGACCTGCTCGGCGGGCAGGGACAGGCCCTCGACCTTCACGTCCTTGCCGGACGCTCCGTCGAGGATCTTCGTCACCTGCTTGGTGACGGTGTCCGTGTCGACGTCATGCAGGCATCCGCTGAGCCCGCTGGTGGTTTCGGCGGCTTCGCTGGAGGCGGCGGCCATCATCATGGCCGTGCCCGCGAGCAGCAGGGGGAGAGGAAGACGACGCCGATGCCGGCGGCTATCGCCTTCAATCCGGCACGCCTCCCGGCGGCGGGGTTTCAGGCAGGGGTGGGTAGGGAGCTGTCACAAGGGCGTCCTTGAAGGTGAAGTCCCGGCCGCGCGGGCGTGTGGGTGGGAGGCCGCGGCAGCCAGTGGTGGGCAAATCGGGCCCCGACGCATGCGGCGAGTTGCACCTCGCTGTGCGTGCGTCGGTCGGGTTCAGGTGGGTTCGGGCAAGGGCGTACCTCGGAGAGGGCAGGGGAGGGGTTGGCCAACGGCGGTGTCCGCCGGGCAGCTCCAAAACAGTAAGCCCAGATCCCCGGTCCCCGAAATCAAACGTGATCAAGGCTTGATTTCGCGGAAGTTGGCGGCGATACCGCTCCACCGGGGATCGTGCCCTACAGTTTTGGCTCCTCCCCTCGCACCCCGCATTGCGGGCCGCGGGCATCGTCATGCCTGCGGCTGTTCCGCCGGGTTCTGTGCGCGAGCCGGAGTGCATCACCCATCCACACCCGACCCGAATTGGGGTATCCCTTTGCCTTTTTCCCTGCACCAGGGCGACGCGCTGAGCGTGCTTGCGACGCTGCCGGACGGATGTGTCGACTCCGTCATCACCGACCCGCCGTACAACTCCGGCGGCCGGACAGCGAAGGAGCGCACCAGCCGCAGCGCGCGGCAGAAGTACACCTCCGCCGACGCCAAGCACGCGCTGCCGGACTTCACCGGCGAGAACATGGACCAGCGCTCCTACGGCTTCTGGCTCACGCAGATCATGACCGAGGCGCACCGGCTGACCAAGCCGGGCGGCACCGCGCTGCTGTTCACCGACTGGCGGCAGATGCCGACGACGACGGACGCGCTGCAGGCGGCCGGCTGGCTGTGGCGCGGCGTGCTGGCCTGGCACAAGCCGCAGGCCAGGCCCAGAAGGGCCGCTTCACGCAGAACTGCGAGTTCATCATCTGGGGCTCGAAGGGCGCCATCGACGGCTCCCGGAACCCGGTCTACCTGCCCGGCCTCTACTCGACCTCGCAGCCCTCGGGCAAGAACCGCCAGCACATCACGCAGAAGCCGGTGGAGGTGATGCGGGAGCTGGTGAAGATCTGCCCGGAGCAGGGCACCGTTTTGGACTTCACCGCCGGTTCCGGGTCCACCGGCGTGGCGGCCCTGCTGGAGGGACGCTCGTTCATCGGAGTGGAGAAGACCCGCGAATATGCCGAGGTGGCCGCCGACCGGCTGACCGAGACGGTGCAACAGATGTTGTCCCAGGATGATTTCGTGCTGTCGGCCTGACCGTCCTCCGCCGCCTGGCGCGGGGCGAGAGCGGCCGGTCTCGTCGGTCTTTCCCCGTGCCGGGTGATGCGTTATAGCACCGGATCCCCGGTTAGCGAAACCGGGGATTCTCTGGATCGTGGAGCCGTCATTCACGCCACCGGCCGCGGCTTCAAGGAGACCCCCTTCGTGCCTGAATCCATAGACCTCCCCGACGACGGGGAAATGGAACCTGTCCGGCTGCCGGACTCGAATCTGGAGAGCATCGAGGCCAGCGTCCGCAAACTCATGGAGCAGACCGCCGAACAGGCCCGGCAGCTCGACACCCTCTCCACACTGCCGGACCCCTCGCCCTTCGCGGCGTTCGGCATGCCCAGCCTTCCCGGGATGCCCGGCTCGCCGGCCCCGGTGCCGCCGGAGCCGCGCCCGATCCTGGAACTGGAGGGCGAGGAGTACGAGGACGAGCTGGATGCGCTCTCCGACTGGGTCGACGGCTTCCTCATCCGCACCTACGGCGCCGAGGTCACCACCGCTGCACCCTGGTGCAAGCAGTGGCAGGAGCACGACGACGTCGTCGCCTGGCTCCACGCCCTGTGGATGGCCTACCAGCAGCACAAAGACCCCGAGGCGGGACCCTCCGGGATGTTCGTGTGGCACCGCGACTTCCTCACCCACTGCCTCGCCCATGTGCGCGCCCCCGGGGGCCCGCTCTCGGCCTGCCAGACCGACCCCGACCGCGACGCGCACCGCCTGCTGCCCGGCCCCACCTCCTCCACCCGCTCCAACCGCGCCGCCTCCGCGGACAAGCCGGAGCCCGGCGAGCCGGACCAGGCCGCCCCATGAGCGGGCCCGAACACCGGCCCGCCTTCGGCCTCTCCTTCGACCCCCGCGCCCTGACCGACCTCCTCCAGGCCCCCGGAGACATCCGCGACCTGGCCCTCACCCAGCTCCAGGACGTCGTCGACGCCAAGCTGTTCGGCACCAAGCTGAACGGCGAACTCACCGGGTACCGCAAGCTCTACGTCGATCACCGCAACGCCTGGCGCGTCGTCTACGCCCAGCGCCCGGCCCCGCCCGCCTCGGCGCACCGCACCGAGATCCACGTGGTGGCCGTCCGCCCCCGTGAGCGGCACGACGTGTACAACGTCGCCCGCAAACGCCTGGGCCTCACCCGCCGCCCCACCAGTGCGCTCGCCCACGCCGCCCGCTCCAGCTCCCCGCAGCTGGAGACGCGCCGCGAAGCCCCGAAACCGGGCCCGCCGCCGTACGCCGTACCCGGCCTTCCCCGCCCCGCCCAGTCCCCGACTTTGAAGGACCGCACTCTTTGACGATCCACTTCCCCTCCGGCCTCGACGACCTCACGACACCTCTCGCCGGCCTCGACGCCCCGCAGGAGAACCCGCACCACCGGGCGATCCTGGACGCCTACCAACGAGTTCAGCAGATGTACGCTCAGCTCATCGCCGTGGCCGGCGGCGGGTCGACCGGCTGTCTCGCCGACGCCCACGAGCAGCTGGAACAGCTCACCGATGTCCTCATCCTGCGCGTGCTGGCCGGCGCCGAGCTGACCCGCCTGCTGAGCATCCCGTGCTGCTGCTCCCACGCCGCCGGCGACAGCGACGAGGACACCGCCAAGGACGCGGTGGACTGTTGCTCCTGCCCGGCCGCCGAGCACACGATCGTCCACGCGTGCCTCGACGCCTTCACCGCGGACGGTGATCCGGTTGCCATGTCCTCGGCCGATCTCACCGACCGCCTGCGCCAGATGCCTGGCGTGGCGGAAGGCCGCTGGTCCTACGCCGAACTCACGCCGCTGCGTCTGAGCCGTCTCCTGGCACCGTACGGTGCGCGGCCCCGCAACGTCCGCTTCGGCACCCACCAGCTCAAGGGATACCTGCGCAGCTCCCTTGAGGCCGCGCTGCCCGACTGCTCCTGCTGAGGCACCCCGCCCTCACGGCCCTACGCCCCGTGATGGCCGAAGACTTCCCGCTCGTCGACGCCTTCCACCGGCGCTGCTCTCCTGCGCACTTGCTACGCCGCTGGGGCCGTACGCACCCGTCGCGCCGCACCTTTGGCCAGCTGCTCACACATGCCGACTGCTGGCTGGGGCTCGGCGCCGGCGACGAGCCGCTCGCGCCGGTCTGTACCGGCCCAGTCAGCCGGGAAGCGGGCGTCTTCGACCTCGGGCTCCAGGTGGCCGATGCCCACCAGTGCCGCGGCCTCGGCACCGCGCTGGCCCGGCACGCCGCCCAGTACGCCCAGGACCGGGGCGCCCACACTCTGAGCACCTACACCGAGGCGTCGAACCAGCCGATGCTCCGCCTCCTTCGCCGTCTCGGTCCCGTCCGCGAGACGCGGCACGGAGCGCACCTCGACGTGCGCCTGCCCCTCGGCATGGGCGGCCTCGCGCTCCAGCCCTCGTGACACTCCAAGGAATCCCTTATGCCCCGCGAAACTCCGGTCAGGAAGGCTCTGACCCGGCTTGACCACCGCATCGAGGCGGCCGTGGGCCACAGCATCGACCGGCTGTGGCAGCACCGCGACCGCGACCTGCTCGACGAACAGCACGTGCACCTGGTGGACGCCCACCGAGCCCTCGTCCAGGCCGAGAGCAACGTCACCTTCTACAGGTCCCAGCTCAACAGCCTGTCCTCCGGCGACTACCCGGTCGACAACGCCCTGCTCGACCGCATCGACCGGACCGTCGCCCTGCTGGCGGACGCGGCTCGTACCCGGGACCAGCGGCAGGCCGAGGCCGTTGCCGCGCTCGAGCCTGTCGAAGCCGCCGCCCGGGCCAGCGCTCCCCATGACGTGCCGAACCTGTCCGCGCCCGACATCGCGGCGCTGCTCGCCATCACTCGGGCGCCAAGCTCCACCAGAACCTGCTGACGCAGCGCCTGTACGTCGTCACCGCCGCTGGCACCCGCATCCCCTTCAGCCAGCTGCAGCGCCTCGAAGAGGACCGCCTGGTGGTACGCGACACCTCCCACCCGCTCACGGCAGGTCAGCCCGTCACGCTGACCGACACCGGCCGTGCGGCGCTGACCGGCCCTCGCTCGCCCAAGGTGCCCGGCGCCGCTCCCGTGCCCCGGCCCGGCACCTGGCCCGTGGCCACCCCCGCCCGCCGCTGAACCCGCATCCCGCGTGCGCCCCGCTCCGAAAGCCCCTATGCCCTCATCCCCGGACTTCCGCCTCGACGGATACGACGCCGTCAACGGCCGTGTTGCCGAGCAATTCTGGCAGCACATCGACATCGACTCCACTGAACTCGCCGTGCTCGCCGAGCACCACACCGACGACCAGCGGCACAGCTACTACGTCCTGCACAACGGCGCGGTGACCTGGGGTATCCCCGGAGAGCCGCAGCTGGTGGCTCTCCACCTGCAGCGCGACGTGGAAGCCCGTACCTTCCGCTTCCGGCACGAGCGACTGCCTCTGCCGGCCATGGCGCAGAGCTGGCTGATTGCCCGCGGCTGCCCCAAGGAGGCCATCGGCCTGCGCCCGGACATGGGTACCGACGCGGCCGACGAGGCCACCAAGGAGCTGGAGGACCGCCTCGCCTCCGACGGCGACCACTTCGCCCTCGTCACCAGCTACACCTCGGACGACCCGGACCGCATGCAGATCACGGTGCTCCTGGCCGCCATCGACGAGAAGGCGCCGCTCCGTTTCCGCGTGCTGCTGCAGGAGGTCGACACCGACCACGGGACGCGCACCCTGCGCGAAGGCGGCTTCTCGACCTACGAGCAGGCCAATGCCTGGTGGCACGCCCACTGGTCCGGCGAGGACGTTCCCCTTCCCACCGCCCCGCCGGCGACCCGGCACACCGCCCCGTCCGCGAGGCCCGGCATTCCCGCCCCCCCGCCCCGCCAATGGGCCCAACCCGTTGACCGCGGCCGCGAATTCAGGTCATCCCAGGGTTCTCCGAGGCGGATCCGGGAGGGCTCGATGCCCGGCGCAGCGCGAAACATAGCAGCACATTCCCGGTTAGCGAAACCGGGGATTCTCCGGACTCTTGAACTACTGCCCGCCCGGCGTCCAGCCCGGGTGTGCTTCCGCGTTCCCTTCTTTCTCCTCTGGAGGTCAATTCCTCATGCACTCACCCCGCATAGCCGTCTGCGCCGCTGTTCTCGGCGCGCTCGCCCTGCCGCTCCTCGGCGCCACGTCCGCGAGCGCGGCACCCGCCCAGGCGCCGGCCTCCGCGCCGACCAGCCGCCCGTGTGACCGGCCCGGACCGTGGGCCGTGCACACGAGTGCGGTCACGATCCGCTCCAAGGCGAGCATGAAGTCCACCGCCGTCGGCGTGCTCTACCGAAACCACCACTTCACGGTCCACAAGACCAGCGGGAATTGGCACTACATCACCGACAAGAACACGGGCGTAAAGGGCTGGGTCTCCGGCTCGTACGTCTACCGCGACGTCTACATGTGCCTCGACTAGCCGCCCGAGCTACGCGAACTTCCACATCGGCGCCGCCCTTCGCCGCTGAACAGAGAAGCACGCGCCCTTGCCCCGCCCACGCATTTCACAGGAAAGGAGCCACGTCGTGTCCGACGACGCCGACGACGTGATGGGCGTCATCACCCAGCAGATCGAGACCCGCTTCCAGATGCCGCTGGCCGACCTGCGTCGGGCGGTGGCCGCGGCCCCGCACGCATCCAACGACGCCACCGTCGTCGTGAAGTGGTACGGCATGCTCGCCGAGGCCCAGGAGGTACTGGAGAAAGCCGAAGACGCGCTCGTCGCGGCCCTCGACAGCGCACCCGGTGACGTGCTGGACGACCCGGTCATGGAGCTGGCCCACCAGGTCAATGCCGCCGTGGCGGTGCGCGACGGGCGGGCGATGGTCGTACGCCACTACACCGACCCGAACTCCCCGGGCCGCAGGGGCCCGGGAGCCTGGCGCGGAGCCGAAACGGCCTCCCGTCGCGGCCCGGCCCTTCAGACCGCACCGGTAGCGAGCGCCTCGCCCACGCCGTCCGTGCCGGTGCGAGGAGCGGTGCGGTGAGCGTTGTGCACAAGCCCGCCAGCCAGGACGAGGCGCTGGTCCAAGCCTTCGGTGCCTCGGTGAGTGAGCTGTACGCGCAGGCCGGCAGCCCCGGGGCGTCCGCCGCCCTGACGCGCGCCTTGGAGCTGCGCTCCTGGCCGGCCGTGGCCGAGGAGCAGGTCGCCCGGGTCCGCGACCGCATCCACGATGCCACCGCCGCCGACCGCGACATGGGCGAACTGTCCGCCGACGACCTTCGGGCCGACGCGCAGTGGATGGAAGCAGCCCTGTCTGCCCGTGACGGATACGCCACCGCACTCGGCGAGTTGCTGCGCACGATGCCGCCGCCCGGGCCGCGTCCCGAGCGGCCGGCGCAGCTCCCCCGGCCCCGCCTCGCCACCATGCTCCCGCCCGCCCCGGCACCGGCACGTGCCGGGGCGGCGCGGGCCCGCCGACCGTGAAAGCCCCCGATTGCCCCACTCCACCTCCCAGACCATCGCCGGACGCATCGAGGAGCTGTATGGCCAGCCGATGGCCGCGCTCGAAGCCCACGTCGACACCAATCCGACCGGCACCATGCTCGCCGCCCTGACCAGTAGCCACACCGATCTCCAGCTCGCCGAGCGCAACATCACCTTCCAACTGCAGCGACTGCGTGAACTGGCTCACCCCGACAGGCAGATCGGAACGTTCGAGGCAGGCCACCTGCTCGACTGCGCTCGCCGGATCGCTGAATCCGTCGCCACGCGGGACGCCCACGCCAAGACCGTCAGTGCCGTCCTCGCCAGCCTGCACCGTGTCCCCGCCGCACCGCCTCCGCCGTCGTCAGCACCTGCTGCACCCGCCTGCGCCCCGGTACCTGCTGCCACCCGCACCCGCTGAACCGCCCGCCCCGCCCTAGGAGTTACCCCTTGGCCACCACCGGTCTGTCCCGCTCCACTCAGGTCGACGTCTCACGTGTCACCGAGTCGCTGGAGATGATCGCCCCGCTGTGGAGCGTGTGGATCCTGATGACGTTGTCCGCTCAGCCCCTGCGCTACGCGGAGATCAAGCCGCGCCTGCCCTGGCTCAATGACGGCACACTCCACCCCAAGCTGCGCAAGCTCACCGACGCCGGGCTGGTCGAGCGCACCGAGGTCGCCCAGGGACACGTCACCTACGGCCTGACCGGCCGCGGCGCCGACCTTATGCCCGTCCTGACCGTGATCGCCGCCTGGGGCGAGAAGCACCTGGAAAAGCCCCTGGTGAAGAACAAGGACACCGGGACGCTGGAGCCGGTCACCCACGTCGCGCCCGCGCAGAACATCGAAGACACCCTCGCACTGATCGGCCCCCGGCACGCCACGCCGATCCTCTGGGTGCTCAAGGCCCGCGGCGCCTCCAGCGCCAAGGCCCTGTCCGCCGCGGCGATGCCGAGCCACCGGCTCAGCAACATCTACCCCCAGGTGGACCGCCTGGTCGAGGACGGCCTGGTCCGCAAGGACGGTCGCGTCTACGAGCTGACTGCCAACGGCCACGCCCTCGCCCCCGTCTACCGGGCGCTGAGCGCCTGGGCCGCAGGACGCCCGCTCGCCGACGCCGACACCCACCCCTTGTGGGGCCAGGCCCGGTCGGCGACGCAGACCACGTCCGGACCATGGCTGACCACCCAGCCCCGCGTACCGGCGCCCGCAGCCCCCACTCCGGCGGCAGCGGCCCCGGCCCTGTCCACCCAGCCCGCGGCCACGGCCTGGAAGCCCACTGATCTGTTCTCCCACCAGATACCGGTGCGCCCCGTCGCCCTCCCGCAGGCAGGAGGCCACCGTCGATGACCAGGTGCCCGACCACCCGCCTGGACAGGCGCCAGACCGTCCGTGCACTGTCCCTGCCGGGACTGATCCGCCTCGTCAGCGAAATCGCCGACAACGGCCCCATCGCCCGCCGCCGCGGCAGCTTGCAGGCCGCCTTCAGCGACCTGACCGCTAACCAGCTTGGTCACGCCATAGACCGAGCCCGCGACTTCGGCCTGGTCTACGGCGACGAGCACGAGCGGGTCCGCTACCGGCTCACCTCCCGTGGCGAGGACCTCGCCGACGTGTACGACACGGCCGCGCACTGGGCCCGTACCCACCACTTCCCCACAGTGACCAGCGATTTCGTCGCCCGTGTCCAGCGCACCCTCATCCTGCTCAGCCACACAGAGGGGCTTGAAGGAGGGCCGCCAGGCTCGGCAACTCGAACGGGCTGCTGGTCCCTGGTGGAGCGGTTCTCTCCCGTGAGGCCATCTCCGCCCTCGACGGCCCGCAGCGCGCACTGGCCGCCTGGCTCCAGGCGAATGCGTACGTCGTGCACGACACAGCTCTGCACTCCTCTCATGCGTCGGATGAGATGGAGCCCGCTGCGTGAGATCCCGCGTCGGACCCCGGCACGCCCGTCGGCCGGTCCCCACCCTGCTGCGCGGCATCTACCTGCCCCGCAGTATGGACGCCGGCGCCTTCGCTATGACGACGTACGGCATCCCGCTGCTGGTGCTCGCCACCACCAACTCCGCAGCCCTGACCGGTTTGGCGTTCGCACTGGAGTGGGTCCCGCGCCTGGCTGCGTTCGCCGTCGCCGGGGCCGTGGTTGACCGTCACGGCACGACCCGCGTGCTGCGGGTGGCCTCGGCGATGCGGGCCGCCGTTGTGGTGGCCGCCGCTGTCGCGCTGCCGCAACTGGAGGCCGGCCTGCCCACCACGGTCACCGTCATGCTGCTCGCCGCCCTGACCGGCGTGCTCACCGAGTTCTCCTACATCGCAGCGGAGACCGCGGGAGGCGTCGGCAGCCGCCAGGCCGGCGAGCGCGCCCACCGCGTGCAGTCGGTACTCCTGGGCATCGATCAAGTCGGCACCCTGGCCGGACCCGCCACCGCCGGCCTGCTGCTGGAGCGGGCGGGGGCCGCCGGGATGCTGGCCACGATCGCGGTCCTCTCGCTCCTCGCGTGCGCGCTCGCTCCCCGGCAGCACGTCGGGCAGACCGATGTGCCGGAGCCGGTCCTTTCGGGGCTGCGCACCGGATGGACGACCCTGCGCTCCCTGCCCGCCCTGGGCTGGCTGGTGTGCGGGCTGACCGTGTCCAACCTCGCCATCGGGCTGCTCCAGGCCGCCGCTCCGGTGATCGTGGTCCAGCAGTTCGGACACTCCAGCGCGGACGTGGGCCTGATCTGGTCAGTGGCTGCCGGAGCCTCCCTGATCACGGTCGCGGCCTGCCGCCGCGCCATCGACCGCTTCGGTCTGTGGCCCGTCGGTGCGCTCTCCGCCACCGTCGCGGCCTGCGCGTGCCTGGCCGTCTCCCTCAGCCACACCTACACCGCCTACCTCGTGCTGATCGCGGTGCTCATGGCCGGCGAGGGCGGCATGACGGTGGTCCTGCGCACCCTGCGCTCGCACCTCATCCCGCAGCAGGTCTTCGGGGCCACCCTCTCCTTGACGATCCTGCTGCTCCTGCTGCCCTTCCCTTTGGCCGGCGTCCTGGTCGCCACGGTGCCGACCGCTCTGCTCGGCCACGTCATCACCGCCTGCGCGGTGCTCCAGGCCCTCGGCCTGTGCGCCGCCTTCCTGCGCCTGCGCGCCCTGCCCGGTCTCCGCGCCCGTCTCGCCTGACCGTTCCCTGCCCGACCTCGTCCTTGCCCTGTTCCCCTGGAGATCCCTCCCATGTCCGCGCTCTCTGTCCCTGCCCAGGCACTCCCCGGGTGCCCCGCCCGTCCTCCCGCGCGGGGTCCCGGCCAACGATCACCGACCAGTTCCTCGCCTTCGACGCCGCGCACCCTTACGTCTACCGGGCCCTGGAGAAGCTGACGGCCGAACGGCTCGCCGCCGGGGCCACCCGCGTCGGGCTCAAGGAACTGTTCGAGGACTTGCGCTGGCGACTCCCGCAGGGGCTGCGCGGGCTCAACAACAACTACACCGCGCTGTACGCGAGGCAACTGATCGCGGACCACCCCGAGTGGGCCTCCGTCTTCGAGCTGCGCCGCCGACGCACCCCCTGAACCAACGCCGCCGTGCCTGAACTGTCCTCTATTTGCTTTGCCTTGGAGATTCCTTGCCCACCATCCTTGTCGTTGCCGCCGCCGATCCGGAGGCCGAGGCATACCGCGGCTACTGCCTCGAAGCCGTCGCCGCCCGGTACGACGTCGTCCTGATCACTCCCGTCGCACCCACCTGGGAGCGGAAGTTCATTACCGACTTCGAGATCGCCGATCCCGATGACGCCCAGGCGCTGGCTGCCGCCGGCCAGGCCCTGGCCGGGCGGCACGAGCTGGCGGGGGTGATGACATGGACCGAGTGGTATCTCGTGCAGACCGCGCGCCTGGCACGGCGCCTCGGACTGCCGACGAACAGCCCAGAGGCCATGGAGGCCGCCCGCAACAAGGCGACCGGCCGCACTCTGTTCGCCCGCCATGGCGTGCCCTCGGCAGCCTCGATGACCGCCCGCTCCCTGCCTGAGGCGGCGCTCGCCGCGGCGACGATCGGCTACCCGGTCGTGCTCAAGCCCGCCGCCCGCGCGGGCAGCATCGGCGTCATCCGCGTCAACAGCGCCGAAGAACTCCCGCGCGCCTTCGAGTTCGCCGCCGCCGGCGCCCGCGTCGGCATCGAGAGCACCAAGGTGCTGGTGGAGGAGTACCTCGACGGCCCCGAGGTCTCCGTCGAGTGCGTCACCCACCGCGGCCACACCACTGCGGTGGCCGTCACCCGCAAGACCCTCGGCGCCCCGCCGTTCTTCGAAGAGATCGCGCACAGCGTCGACGCCGCCGATCCGCTGCTCGACCAGGTGGCGCCCGTCGCCGCCGCGGCCATCAAGGCGCTCGGCATCACCTGCGGCGTCCAGCACGTCGAGCTGCGCCTCGTCGACGGCCGCCCCCGCCTGATCGAGGTCAACGCCCGCATCGGCGGCGACATGATCGGCCACCTCGTCCAGCTCGCCACCGGCGTGGACCTGGCCCGCGCCGCCGCCGACACCGCCCGCGGCCAGGCCCCCGACCTCACCCGCACCCGCCACAGCGCAGCCGCGATCCGGCTGCTGTACCCGAGCGCCTCCGGCACCCTGACCCACTGCCATCTTGATGCCGGCTTCGCCGCCCGCACACCGTGGCTGGAGCAGGTCACCTTCCAGCGCGCGGTCGGCGACACGGTCATCCTGCCGCCCGCCGGCGACATGTTCAGCGCCCGCGCCGGATTCCTCATCACCACCGCGCCTACGGCCGACGTCGCCCAGGCGCGCGCCGACGAGGCCCTCGCGCACCTCACCCTCGCCGTCGCACCCCAGCGGTCCGCGTCCGCGGCGTAACCCGCGCACCGCCCCGAGCACGGCCCGCTGAACAGGAACCACCGCCATGCCCCAGCCCACCACCACTCCCTCGTCCGAGCCGCGCTCCCTGCGCCTGAACGACGTCGCTCACATGGGCGCCGCGAAACTGCAACCGCTGCTGCAGGACAGCTTCCGCAATCTGGTCACGTCCGCCATCGCGGACGCGACCGGTCACCTGCCCCGCAGCTCTCGCAAGCTGCTGCACGGACCGCACTTCTGCGACGACCTTGTCGACGCGCTGCGCTGGGCCGAGGGCGAGATGAAGGTCGCCTGCGAACGCATGACCTGGACCAAAGACCCGCGCGCGGAGCGCACCGGGCGCCAGCTCCAGCAGATCCGTACCGCGCTGGCCCAGGCCCGAGCCGAGGAAGCCGACCGGCGCCGCACCGAACACCGTGCCTCCGCCGGACACCGGGTGGACAGCGACCCCGCCCCCACGGCCCGCCTCTGGCTGCGCAGCGCCTTCCCCGGCCGCTTCGAGCAGCTCCTCGCCCAGGAATACGCCACCGCCCAGCTCGAACCGCGCACCGAGCGGCCCGGCCCGGCCGATGTGTTCGACGCCATCGAATGGGGTGCGAGCGAGGGCTACCTCTTCGCCACCATGACGCCGGCCGTCCACGACCTTCTCGCCAAGAGCCCCGTCGCCTTCCGCAACACCGTCGCCGCCGATGCACGTGAGCAGGACGAACGCAACGTCGAACTGCGCCACCCACTGCGTGCGCCGCTGGCGCACCGCGCTGGACGAACTCGCGGAGATGACAGCCCCGCTCGCCGGGGCCACCAGCGCCACGGTGCTCGGCCCGCTCACCACCGACCTGGACGCCATGCCGCGCCAAGCCGCCTTTGCTGTCCTCAACGCCCGCCGCTTCCTCGTCGCTGTCCACCAGCGCACCGCCGAGAACACCCGCGTCGCCCGCCAGTACGCCCAGACCATCACCCAGCGCGAACAGGACGAGCCCGAGCACGCCGCCCACCGCCGCGTCTTCGACCAGGCCCTGCACCGACTGGCCGATGAGCACCCCGCCGCCTACGACCACATCCGCCACCGGCTGCGGCCCTTCGAGACCAGCCCCGGCCGACTGGACGTGTCCGTCCTGAACGCCGACCAGCGCGGCGCCCTCAAGCGCCACCTCCTCGCCGAACTCACCCCACCGCCCCGGCGTCGGCGACGCCGCACCTGTGCGCGGCCCCCGCGGTCACGAGGCTGGCCACACCCGCCGCACGCCCGGCAGCCACCCGCTGACCTTCCTCCCGACCCCGACGAGAGTGCCCATGACCGACCCCACCCCGATCGAGGGAGATGTCTACGTCTCCCCGCGCTACCTCGCCGGCCTCGGCCATGTCGATCCCATGCGCTTCGAGCCCGTCGAAGACTGGCCGCACCACCAACTCGACGACGGACCGTGCCAGCTCCTGATCGCCTCACCGGACCACCGCATCAAGATCGGCTGGTTCGGCGACGACTTCGACGTCTGGAAGATCAGCGCCGCCGAGGACGCGGTCTCCGCCTCCCGCTGGACGGCGAGCGTCAGCGACAAGATGCCGCCGGAAATCGTCCACGATCTTGTCCACGCCCTGGCGAGCGAGTGGGACGAGGACAGCGAGACCTTCCTGGAGGATCGCTCGTATTACTGGACCGACGCGGTTCAGCCTCTCCTCGACGCTGGCTGGGAACGCAAGCCGCTTGCGCACGGCTCTGTCGAGATCGTCTCCCCGGACCAGCTGGCCGGTGCGAGCATCGACGTCGTCACCAGCGACCCCGACGCCGAAGTGGTGACGCTGTGGGCCGGACCAGAGCGGAAATGCGTCCGTGCTCAGGCGAACTTCACCGCCCGCACTCCGAAACGCCTGATCGCTGCCATGGCCGCCTCCTTCGTCGCGCCGACCCCTATCGCCCGCTATCAGGCCGACCTGAGCCCACGACTCGCTCACCTCGCGCAGCTAACCCCCGTCGAGCCGCCGAAACCTCCCGCGCCCACCCCGCTCGACGTCCGGAAGGCTGCCACCGCCCGTTGCCGCCCGCCCGCGCTCGGCACACGCAGCGTCCCCGCTGGAGCACCGCCACGCTCCCACCGGTTGCGGCCGGTGCCTCCCTTCCCGCTCGCCGCCGCTGAGGACCCGCCCGTGTCGACCGACCCCTTCATCAACCTCGAACCCGAGCGGGCCGTGAAGGTCCTGCCCCGCCACCTGGCCGGCCCTGGGCCCGTGGACCTCGCTACGGCTTGGCCCTTTCCGCAGGACTGGTCCGTGCATCAGTCCGACGAAGGGGCGGCCCTGGCCACCAGCCCCTGCCTGCGACTGTTCACCGGCCTGGTCCCGACGCCGACAGCCCACACAAGGGGAAGTGGACGGTCACCGCCAACCGCGCCCCGTTCGGTCCCCCGGCCTGGCAGATCAGCTTCGACCTCACCACCCCCGTCGAGCTGCTGCACGACTTCCACACCGAACTCCTCGACCTCTACCTCGAAGACCGCCACAGCGACCAGGACTGGCTGTTCACGGACGACACTCCGCCGCAGGAGGCGTACACGCTGCTCCTCGCCTGCGGCTGGAGCCACCAGGTCAAGACCGACGGCACCCAGTTCTTCCGCGATCCCGAGTCCCTCGGCGTCGTACAGCACCGCTACGCCACCCACCTTCACCCCGGCTCACCCACCTGGTCGGCCTGGGGCGGATACCCGAGCGAGCCCTACTGGCGCGCACGGTTCTCCCAGGGCACCCCGACCACGCTGGTCGCCGCCTTCACCGCCTCGATGGTCTCCACGGAGCCGGTGACCCGCGCGGCGAAGGACATCCCGTTCCACATCCGCCGCCATCTGTACGTCGCAGCGACAGCCCCGGTGCGCCAGACGCCCGTCTCCCCGCCAGCCATCCCACCTGCGGCGCTCGCCGGCCCGAGCCGGACCCGCTGACCATTGCCTTGCTCCCTGCCCATCCCGCCCCGCACCTGGAGAGTTCCTACTTGCACACCTGCTCCGCCCGCCGTCTGCCCGTCGCGGCCCTCACCGTCGCCGCTACCGTGACCGGATCCCTGGCCTGGGCCCCGTCCGCCTCCGCCCAGGCCCCGGACCCGGCCCCGCCCACCGCTACCGCGCCCGCCCCGCGCAACGCCACAGAGGGCGGTGGCGTGGCCATCCTCAAGAAGGACGAGGGCGGCGACGTCCTGGCCGGCGCGTCCTTCACCCTCTACGACTCCACGGGCAAGGAAGCCGGGAGCGGCAAGACCGACGCCGAGGGCCACCTGGCCTTCAAGGACCTGGTGCCGGGCGTCTACCGGCTCAAGGAGACCTCCAGCGGCAGCCCGCTGCACGACGTCGTCGAGGACCAGGACGTCATCGTCACCCCCGGCGTCGACGCCCCGCTCACCATCATCGACCCGTTCAAGCCCGCCTCCGTCCTGCTCAAGGCCAAGGACGACAAGAGCGGCAAGCTCCTGGCCGGCGCCACCGTCAACATCGGCACCGGCGACAAGACCCTCCTCACCCTCACCACCGGCGACAAGGGCACCGCCACCGCCAAGCTCCCGGTCAACAACCGCCACGGCACTGACTTCTGGGTCAAGGAGACGAAGGCGCCCGCGGGATACGACCTCTACAAGGGGCAGCGCGACTTCACGGCCAAGCCCGGCGATCCGGTCACCGTGACCGTCACCAACGCCAAGACCCACACCACTGCGCCGAGCACCGACCCCTCGGACAAGCCTACCGACAAGCCGACCGAGAAGCCCACGGACAAGCCGACCGAGAAGCCGACGTCCGGCGGCGCCGGCGACCACGACACACCGGAGCCGACGGAGAAGCCGACTGACTCCCCGGCCTCCGAGGCGACCGCATCGAGCACTGCGGCCCCGGAGCCCGCCGGTTCCCTGGCCCACACCGGCGCCGACGCCACCCCGTGGCTGCTCGGCGGCGCCGGAGTCCTGCTCGCCGCTGGCGCCGGCGCACTCCTGGTTGCCCGCCGACGCACGAACACCTCCGACAACGACGGCTCCACCGAGAGCTAACAACACACCCCTCTCATACGGCCCCCGGAATCCGCCTCGCGGTTCCGGGGGCTTCGCCATGTCCAACGCAGCCCCAGGGCCGACTCGATGACCTCACTTAGGCTGCTGCGGTGATCGAGCCCCTGTCGCTCCCCGGCGACCCCTCCGAGCTGCACCTGCGCATCGTCTACAACGACACGCTGAGTGACACCCCTGACGTGGACACCTTGGAAGAGTGGAGCGTTGAGATCCTCCACCGCCGCCGGGAGCACGACATCAGCCGCTGCCCGACGGCCTCCGGCGCGTGCGACCCAGAGGACTGCCCGGCGTACACCGCGAGCGACAGCGCGGTCGGCTCGATGACCTTCTTCCGTGTGCACCTCGACCGCGGACGCAATGCGTACGCGGCCATGGAGGAGGCATCGGAGGACCTCTATGAGATCGCCCAGGCCCTCCTCGATCCCGCCACGGGCTACTACACGGCCGAGGTCAGTGAGCTGCTGGAGTACAGCGGTTCCGCACTGCTCGTCATGGACCGCGTCACCCTGCGCGAAGAATGGAGAGGGCGAGGCTTGGGTGTCATCCTCGCCGCCGAAGCCATCTTCCGGCTGATGCCCGGATGCCGAGCCGTGGCGTGCTCGCCCGCGGTCTACGACCTGAGTGCGAACCGACTGCGCAACGAAGCCGAGTGGAACCGCGTGACGGCCAAGATCGCCAGAGGATGGAAGCAGCTCGGGTTCCTCCCGTACCGGGACAACGTCTTCGTCTTGTCGCCCACCTCGCTGGTCCTGGAGGAGCAGCGAGGCCAGCTCCGCCGGAGGCTGGTGGAACTCGGGGCCGCCTGGTCGGCCACGACCCACGCATAGGGCAGCCCGTCCACCTGTCGGAGGCGCGAGACCCGCGCCCGGCAGTTCGCCGGGGGCAGACAGGAAAGATCGCGGAAAGACTGGTAAAGCCGCCAGGGGCATGTCAACGTAGACGACCTTCCCCGAAACCCCAGGTCAGAGAGGTGTTGCCCGTGACCGTGGAAGCTTCCACGCCCGGATTCTCTACCACCACCGAGGCCCTACGGCTGCGCTCCTGGCAGCTTGGACCCGGCCAGGCGACGATGGTCACCGACCTGTTCAAGGCGGAGTTCTTCACCCTCGTCGTGGACGACCGGGCCGATGTTCACGTCAGCAGCAAGGACGGCCGTTTCTATCTCGGATGGTTCCCGCTCGGCCGCCCCGGCACCGACGGCGACGGCTGGGCACTCGCCGTCACCGGTACCGCCAAGGTCCCCGGTTACCGGATCCGTTTCGACACCGAAACGCCGGCGGAGATCGTCGCGGCCACGGTCCAGCGCGTCCTGGCGACGTCCCGTCCCCTGTGAGCCGGTCACCCTTCACGCGCGGCTCAGAGCCGCTGCTCATGTACGGCACGTACCCTGCTCTCGGCCCCTGGCGGGAGCCCGCCCGTTACTGCAAGGAGAACGTCTTGGCCCCGGAGCTGACCGTCGGCGACCTGCTGGATCGTCTGTCCGCCAGTGACCGCGACGTGGTGGTTCGCCTGTGGATCAACCCCTTCGCCCGCACGGTCCGTCGCCTGGGCGGCGTGGTCCCCACCCGCGACGACGCCGGCCGACCGGTGGTGTTCTTCGCCGAAGCCAAGGAAGCCGAGCCGCTCGGAGCACGGCCGGAGCTGACCGTCGGCGACCTGCTCGACCGGCTGTCGGCCTGTGACCGCGAGGCCGTCGTCCAGCTCGCCATTAACCCCGACTTCCCGATGGCTCACCGTGCGGGCGCCGTTGCTGATGCCCGTGACGACCAGGGGCGTCCGGTGCTGTTGCTCACCGAGCCGGAGCAGGCCGAGCAGTTCGGCCCCCTCCTGCCCCACGTCGCGGTCGCGCTGACCTGGCACGAGCCGACCGAAGCCCCGCCGCGCCGACGGCGCGGCACCCGCCCAGTGGCGGCAGTGAACCACCCCTGAGCCCACGGAGGCGCCCCTGAACCCGCACCATCCCTCTGATTCCTCTCGCCCGCCTCGCCGGACCTGGTGCGCTGGGTCACCCCGCGTCATCTGGCCGGCGACGACGACGCCCTCGCCGAGCGGGTCGGGGACACCCTCACCGGCCTGGGATGGCGTATGTGGCCGACCTCCCGCGACACGCTGCTGTATGTGAGCCCGGACGAACTGCGCGGCGCGGAATGGGTCCTGGCCAGCAGTCCGTTCACGCTCGGCGGCCTGCGGGTGGCCCTGCAGATCTCCGCGCGTTCGGACGCCGGCAGCGCGCTGATGCAGTGGAACGCGTACTTCACCACCGGCGTGCCGCACGAGGCACTGCACGACTTCCTCGTCGCCCTCGACGCGAGCGCGGTGCCCGATACGGGCTTCGACGCGCCCGAGACGGTGGTCACGGCGTTGAGCGCTCAGGGCTGGATCCGTGACGTGGACCGTCCCTTCACCGCCGCCACGGACCCCGGCTTCGCCTCGCACGTTTCGCTCGAGACGCTGCCGGACCTGATCGCCGACGCCGATCTGCGGGAGGACCTGATGGGCTGGCAGGCATGGGCCGAGCCCATCTTCGGTGCCCCCTATCTGTGGTGCGCGAACTTCAGCCCGAGCGTCCCCAACGAACTGGTCGCACTCTTCGCGGCCTCGCTCGCATCCCCGGTCCCGGTGGCACGCCACCGGCTGCCTCAGAGCGCGGAGAACCGCCTCACCATCGTCCACCGCGGCTGACAACAGGGCCCGGCACGCCTGCCAGGGCCCTGCCTTCGCCAGGCCGCGTACACGCCTTCACCCCAGAAAGAGGCATCCCTGACGAACCCGCCCCCGCTGCCGAGGCTCAGCGCTGCGAGCGCTGCGGTTCCACCGGCTTCCTCGCCCGCAACCGCGACCTCGCCGAGGCGGCCGGCTTGGTGCATCGACTGCCACGAGCAGGCCGGCACCGCCCAGGCCCTTGCCGGCCACCCCTGCGAGGATGACTGCGCCCTCGCCACCGACCACGACGGACTGTGTGCCGTACGCGTCTGACCACTTCCTCCCCGCCGCCTACCTCCACGGAGGTTCCTTGTCCCGCCGCTGATCCGGCTCGCCATCGGCCGCACGAACGGCACCGCCCACTACGGCGTCCTGCTCGACGCCACCCAGCCGCTGGTCGTGACCATGAGCGATTGTGATAGGCGGTGCTGGCTCGTGGTGCCGGGTGCCATTTTGCCTGATCAGAGCATGTGCGGCGTCCTGATCCGTGATTCCTCGTTGTACACCGTCCAAAGGCGTCCGGCCGCACCTTGGCCGCACATGGCCTCACACCGCAGTTCGGTAGCGCCCCCACGAGTATTGTCGCTGTTCTACAGACTCACCCGAGGGATGAGAAGTTAAGGTCTTCACTCCCAGACGCGTCCGGTGAGAGAGACCCGGCACCGGCAACGCCGCCGCTTATGTCGGCGTCGGCGCGCTTTCCGTAGAGCACGTAACACGATCACGGGCAGGGGTTATCGAGGCGCCTCCAGGGCTCGCCTTGAAGACCTATCGCTACTGAGTGACGCGTACAGCCACGCATCTGCTCTCCAGCCTTCCGTTTGATCGACGGCGCGTTCCCTCGCCACCACCTTGCGTCGAGACCGGCAACGGTCACGCCGCGAACCCCGTCCAGGGCCGTGACTCCGATGGAATGTCAGTGCCCGGAGATTCGATTCGACCATCACGCGGGACACGGCCCGAGCCAAAGCTCAAATTTCCTTCGGGTCGATTAATCCCGGCGAGCATCCAGTCCTAGGCGAATCGCATGCAGCGCATACCTCACTCCCATCGCTCACGGCAGACGCGAATGACTGGATACCTTGATCCACTCCATGTCAACGTGGACCTATTCGAAGAGCTCACCAAGTCAGCGAGGGCGGCTGGCGGCTATGAGCACGAAAAGCCACGACCATCAGCCAGGCGCTTATGAGCGACATGGTTCAGACCGAGCATTGGAGTTTGTCGATGAGGCCAGATAACCCGGCTGCCAAAAGAAGCGTAACAGCATTGCCTAAGTGGCTTGCTCGGCGTCCTCGCGACCGCAGGGGCTACCCGATCTCGTACGTTACGGCAATTCGCCCCGACGGACTTCCGGATTTCACTGAGGTCGACGGCGCTCGACGTCTGGAGTGCATCCGTGACGGGTTGTGCGGTCTGTGCGGTGCCCCTCTTGACTACTGGCGGGCCGTGATCGGTGGTCCTGCAGTGATCCGGCGTCGCCTGACACTGGATCCTCCGATGCACGTTGAGTGCGCGACCTTTGCGGCTACGGACAGGTCTGCAGGGTGCCCGTTCTTGCTGCACACTGGCACAGCCCGCTACTCAAAGTCTGCTATACCCGGGGCGCCAGAACGCCCCAGACGCATGTTCTTGGCGACCACCCGCTCTCACCAGCTGGTGCGCGACGGCGCCGACGTCCTCGCCCGTTGCGCGGCGTTCAAAGAGGTTTGGGAGATCCGTGACGGAAAGCTGGTCCCCATGCGTGAGATCGTCCACGACGAACCACAGGGGATGACGTAACAGGAACGCCGGATGTCCTCGCCGGCGGAGTCATGAGGGCGGGAGCCCTCCGGGCACGGAAAGCTCCCCCTCGCTTGACGGTCAACGCTATCCTCGAGGGAAAGCCCTGGTGGACCACTGACCTTGGTCGTATCCCCGGGCTGAGACGTATCCCGGGGATTCCGGCGCTCAGGGTGTTCGACGGCCATCCCGTGGGACGCAGCCGGCCCGTCAGTTGAGCGCGCGTAAGGACGTGATCAATGGACGATGGTGACTGGGGGAGCGAGCGTCGGCTGACTGCGATCAGCAGAGGTGGGCTCTCGGTTCCAGCCCGCCAGGCGATCGCCGACAGGCAGATCTTGCCCGGCGGTACGGTTCTCGACTACGGCTGCGGGCGTGGAGAGGATGTGCGCGCGCTGCGGCACATGGGGTGTGTAGCGGTCGGCTGGGATCCGTTCTACCAGCCGGACGTGCGCGTGGAGCCGTGTCCAGTCGTGCTGCTGACCTACGTCCTGAACGTCATCGAGGACCCCGCGGAGCGGCATCGCACTCTTCGGCGCGCCTGGGAGCTGGCAGGCACGGTCTTGATCGTTTCCGCGCGTCTGACCTGGGAACGGTCGAAGGTCAGCGGTGAGGAGTACGGCGACGGCCTGCTGACCCGGCGCAAGACATTCCAGCACCTGTATGGGGCCAGCGAGCTGCGGACGTACGTGGAAGAAGTCACGGGAGTCCGTGCTGTCTCCGCATCGCCGGGGATCATCTACGCCTTCAAGGACGACACGGCGCGGCTGAGCTACCTGGCGCGTCGCATCATCGCCGACGACCAGTGGCTAGCTTCCGACGACACGACCTCCGCAATTGCCGCGCTGGTCGACCACGTGGAGCGTCGCGGCCGGCCGCCGCGGCTGGAGGAGATGCCCGTACCCACGGCCCAGTTGCTGGAGCATCTACGTCCGGCCGAGGTGAACCGGCTTGTCCGCGAATCCGCCGACCCGGCCAAGGTGGACGAGGGAGCCAAGCGGACGACCCTCAACACACTGCTGTTCCTCGCGGTGGAACTGTTCAACGGCCGGGGGCCGTTCACCAGCCTGCCGCTGACTGTGCAACTGGACATCCGGGCTTTCTTCTCGTCCTACAAGGAGGCATGCAAGCGCGCGGACCGGCTGCTGCTCAAGCTACGGGACGACACCTACGTCCGCGGCGCGATGAACGCCTCCGCAGTGGGCAAGCTGACGCCCACCGCCTTGTACGTCCACCGGCGAGCTGTGGAGCGGATGCCCACGGTGCTGCGGCTGTATGAGCATTGCGCGTCGATCGTTGCCGGGCGCCCGCAGGACTGGACGGTGACCAAGCTCTGCCACCGGGGCGAGCGGTCAGCTGGCTGGACTACGCGGACTTCGACCGCGACCCCCATCCCCGGTTGCTGACGTCCTACCAGGTGGACCTCACAACGTTCGATGCCTTCCACCGCTCGTACGACAGCCGCGACAACCGGCCACTACTGCACCGCAAGCACGAGTTCCTTCACCCCGACGACCCGGACGCGGCCAAGTACCGGCGGCTGACCGAGGCCGAGGTGCGGGCGGGCTTGTACGCAAACCCGCACCTAATCGGCACTGAGAAGGGATGGGAGAGCGAACTCGCCCGCTGCGGAAAGGCGCTGCGCGGGCACCGCCTTGTCCGAGTGCGGGAATGAGGGTGGTCAGGAACGCGGCCTCAGCTTCGCGATTCCTCGGGCCAGCTCTTCTACGTCCAGGTCTGTTGTCTGCCCGGGGACCCAGGAGAAGCGCAAGCCGTTTGAGGCCGCCTCCTCGGACAGCCCCATGGCGCGGAGCACATGGCTGGGGGTGTACGAAGCGCTGGTGCACGCCGAACCGGTCGCGACCGCGACCAGGTCCTTGAGGGTGACGAGGAACGCCTCAGCATCCACGTTGTCGAAGGACAGGTTGAGGATGTGCGGAACGACGTGCTCCTGGTCGCCGTTGACCTGGAACCGCGTCGACGCAAGGCCGGCCAGGAGCCGGGAGCGCAGATCCTGGGCAGCGGCCTGCCACTGGGCGTGCTCGGCTTCAAAGATCTTCGCCGCCTCGGCCAACCCCATGATCAGAGGAACGGGCAAGGTGCCGGGACGCAGTTTCCGCTCCTGGCCTCCGCCGAACATGATGGGCTCGAGGGGACCCGCTCGTCGTCCATCTCCTCGCGACGGCGGGTGACCAGTGCCCCCACGCCTTTAGGGGCGCCGATCTTGTGGCCGCTGATACTGATCATGTCGATGGGGGCTGTGAGGTCACCGGGTACTTTGCCGTACCCCTGGGCGGCGTCGACGTGCAGGTATGTAGGTGTGGCGCGCAGTAGGTGCGCGAGGTCGGCGACCGGCTGGATCACCCCGGTCTCGTTGTTCACATGCATCAACGACACCAGGAGGGTGTCCGGCCGCAGCCGTTCCATCACCGCTTCCACGGTGATCCGGCCGGACGGACCGGGCTTGAGGAAGTCGACCTCGAACCCCCGGCCGACCAAGTGCTCCAGGGGCTCGAGGACGGCCTTGTGCTCGATGGCGGAGGTGATGATGTGGCGCCGGCCGGTACGCTCGCCGTAGGGGGCGAGCCCAAGCAGGGCGATGTTGTTACTTTCCGTGGCGCCACTGGTGAAGATCAACTCGTCCGGCTCGGCGGCCACGGTGCTCGCCAGGTACTCGCGAGCCCGCTCCACGCCGCGCTTGGCCCGGACGCCGTACTCGTGACGGCTGCCTGCGTTGCCGAACTCCGCGGTCATCCAGTGTAGAACCACATCGGCCACTCGCTGGTCCACGCGCGTCGTCGCCGCCGCATCGAGGTACGTCACCATCGAACCCAAACCCACCTTCGAGCGTTAATCTGCGCGTCCTGTACGTCATCTACCTGACGTACGATAGCGTGAGCGCGTGGGATCTTCCGTAACTTCTCAGCCCGCCGAGTCGGCGACGTCTGCCGGATTTGAGTACATTTTTCCGGCCATCAGAGGCATCCAGGCCGGACGCGAGTTCTACGTGTCCATGTGCCCGTTGCGGCTCATCCCGAAGATCTTCCTCTTCGACGAGGACGAGCTGGCACCCGAAGTACGCGCCCAGCGGATCTTGAACAAGGGGCGGCTGCCGGCACTGACGCGCTACATCGTCGACAACCCCACCGACTACGTCTTCAGCGCGCTGACGGCGTCCGTCGACGGCGACATCCGCTTCGAGGGCATCACGGACAGCGGCGTCGGGATGCGGGCCGGGCAGATCCGGATCTCGATGGCCGCCCGGTTCCTGATCAACGACGGTCAGCATAGGCGCGCTGCTATCGAACAGGCGCTGAAGGAGAATCCCGACCTGGGCGAGGAGACGATCGCCGTGGTGTTCTTCCACGACGCCGGGCTCGCCCGCTGCCAGCAGATGTTCGCCGATCTGAACCGGCATGCCGTACGGCCGCCGCGCTCCATCGGGGTTCTGTACGACCATCGTGATGATCTGGCGACCACGGTGCGGCTGCTGGCGATGCGGGCGCCGGTGTTCAAGGGGTATGTGGAGATGGAGAACTCCACGCTGTCCCAGCGCTCACGTAAGCTGTTCACCTTGAGCTCGGTGTACTACGCCACCCAATCCCTGTTGCAGGGCCTGAAGATCACCAAGGAGCAGTCCCAGTCGCTGGCCGAGGCGTACTGGACTGCGGTCGACGCCGTGATACCGGAGTGGAAGCTGGTGCGGCGCCGGGAGCTGTCGGCGCCGGACGTGCGCCGCGACTACCTGCACAGCCATGGAATCGCTCTGCACGCGCTGGGACGGGTGGGTAACTCGCTGCTGCGCGAGTCGCTGGTGCCGCGGAGTTGGACGCCGACGCTCAAGCGCCTGTCGTCGGTGGACTGGTCACGCGCCAACGCCGACTGGGAGGGTCGCGCGCTGGTCGGCGGACGGGTTAGCAAGAGCCACCAGAACCTGACCTTGACCGTGAACTACCTGCGTCGGCACCTGAACCTCGAGCTGAGCGCCGAGGAACAGCGCGTGGAAGATGCCTACCTGCGAGGAGAGAAATGAGCACCCCGAAGGCGAGGGCGCCTTTCCAGGACCGGCCCCTGGCGGAGGTCGTCGAGGAGCTGACGGAAGAGATCCGCGAGCTCTACGTCGCTGACGAGGTGCCGTGGGTGGTCGGGTACAGCGGCGGCAAGGACTCCACCGCGGTCCTCCAACTGGTGTGGCTCGCGCTCAAGGACCTACCGGCCGAGCAGCGCACGAAGCCGGTCCACGTGATCAGCACGGATACCCTCGTGGAGAACCCCGTCGTCGCCGCATGGGTGGGCCAATCCCTGGACACTATGCGTACCGCCGCGCAGGAACAGCAGCTGCCCATCGAGTCGCACAAGCTGACGCCGGAAATCAAGGACACCTTCTGGGTCAGCCTGATCGGTAAGGGGTACCCGGCGCCTCGCCCGAAGTTCCGGTGGTGCACTGAGCGGTTGAAGATCAAGCCGTCTAACGCCTTCATCCGGCGCGTCGTACGTCGGCACGGCGAAGCGATCCTCGTGCTGGGAATCCGCAAGGCGGAAAGTCATGCACGGGCACGGGCGATGGCCCGGCACGAAAAGGGCCGGGTCCGCGACCGGCTCTCGCCCAACGGCAACCTCCCCAACTCTCTCGTCTATAGCCCCATCGAGGCGTGGTCGACCGAGGAGGTGTGGGCGTTCTTGATGCAGTACCCCAATCCATGGGGCCACAAGAACAAGGACTTGCTGACCATGTACCAGGGTGCCTCGGATGACTCCGAGTGCCCGCTGGTCGTCGACGACAGCACCCCCTCGTGCGGCGACAGCCGCTTCGGCTGCTGGACCTGCACGCTGGTGGAGCAGGACAAGTCGATGACTGCCATGATCCGCAACGACGACGAGAAGCAGTGGATGCGACCACTGCTCAAGCTCCGCAACGAGCTCGACGATGTCACCAAGGAGACCCAAACGCGGGACTTCCGCCGCATGAACGGCAACGTCCAGCTGTTCGGCGACCGGCCCATCCCCGGCCCCTACAAGCAATCAGCCCGCGAGGACTGGTTGCGCAAGCTTCTGGCGGCCCAAGCTCAGGTCCGCAAGAGGGCACCCGAGCACGTGCGCAACATTGAGCTCATCTCGATGGCGGAGTTGCGTGAGATCCGCCGGATCTGGGTCTTTGAGAAGCACGAAGTCGAGGACTCCCTCCCGCAGATCTACGAGGAGGTGACCGGCGAGAAGTTCCCCGGCCCGCCGCTGGACGAGCAGCTCGTCCTGGGCGCCGAGGAGATCGGCCTGCTCAAGGAAGCCTGCGAGGACGATCCGATCCACTTCTCGATGACCCGGGAACTCCTCGCGATCGAGCGGCAGTACCGGACGATGACCCGACGGGCCGGCCTGTTCGAGGCCCTGGAGAAGGCGATCAAGAAGGGCTACTACGAGGACGCGGACGACGCGCTGCGGTTTGCCAAGCGGCTGCAGGAACTGCGCGAGAGCGACCCGACCCAGACGCTGCTGGACGAAGAGATCACCACCGATGCACCTGCATAACCTCACGCTGCACGACTTCGGCGCCTACCAGGGCCGGCAGAGCCTGGATCTGCGAGTGAAGCCGAAGCGCCCGATCGTCTTGATCGGCGGCCTGAACGGCTGCGGCAAGACGACCCTGCTCGACGCCATCCAGCTCGTGCTGTACGGACCCAGAGCCCGCTGCAGCGGGCGCGGCAACCGCTCGTACGACACCTACCTGCGTGAGAGCATCAACCGCGCGGCCGATGCCAGCCGGGGCGCCGAACTTCGGCTGGAGTTCTCGATCACCGTCGAGGGGCGCCCCCGCACCTACGAGGTGGCCCGTACCTGGTTCGTCAGCGGCAAGCAGGTTCGGGAGAGCCTTGCCGTCACGGTGGACGGCAAGTACGACGACACGATCAGTGAGAACTGGGCTGAGCACGTCGAGGAGATCCTCCCCCTCGAGGTGGCCTCGCTGTTCTTCTTCGACGGCGAGAAGGTTGAACAGCTCGCCGACCCCGAGCGGGCCGCCGGCGTCATCGAAGCCGCCGTCCAGTCTCTCCTCGGCGTCAGGGCCGTCGAACAGCTGCGGACCGACCTGCTCGCCCTCCAGCGCCGGCAACGGCTGTCGCAGGAGGACCAGGGCATCCTCGAACAGATCCGCGACCTCAAGGCCAAGTCGCAGGCCGCGGCCCAGGAGGTGACCGACCAGAGCCAGCTCCTGGCGCAGGCCACCTCGCGCTTGGACGTTGCCCAGGCCCAGCTCGCCAAGATAGAGCGCGACTTCGAACGCGCCGGTGGAAAGCTGTACGAGGAGCGGCGCGGGCTTGAGGCCGCGAAGGAGGCCACGGCGGAGCGTCTGGCCCAGACGCGAAAGGACCTTCGGGCCTCGCCGAGGGACCGTTGCCGCTCCTGCTTCTGCGTGAGCAGCTGGCAGCGCTGCGGGAGCAGGCCGTGCGCGAGCAGGAGGCGGCCGAGGCTCGTCAGGTCATCGGCGTCCTGGAGCAGCGTGACGCCTGGCTGGTCGACCAGCTGCCGGAAGGCGTACCCACCGCGGCCCGCGCTGCGCTGAAGCGGAAGCTGACCGCGGACCGCAAGAAGCGCGCCTCCGCGACAGAACTGGCCCTGGACCTGTCCCTGCCGCCCGACCTCGCACAGAAGCTGACGGCGCTCGAGGAGGTGCTGGAGGCAGACGCAGCCCGCACGGCGGAGCTTCTTCGCGCGGCGGACAAGACCGTGCGCGAACTCCAGCAAGCTGAGCGTCAGTTGGCGGCTGTTCCCGACGAACAGCAGATCAAGACTCTGATCGAAGACCGTCAGCAGGCCACGGAAGCCGTAATCGTTGCCCGCGCCGCAGTGGAGCGGCACCGGGAGCTGGTCGCGGAGGCCAGGTCCCGGCATGAGCGCCTTGAGGCAGATCTGGAGCGTGCGCGGCAGAAGAGGGTCAGGACGTTCATCCGCGAGGAGGAGCTCCAGCGCATCATCACCTACGCGGACAAGGCTCGCAGCACATTGGAGCGGTTCGGCGAGGCACTGCTGCGCAAGCACATCAGCAGCCTGGAAGTGGCTGTCCTGCGCAGCTTCCAGACGCTGATGCGCAAGAGCGGGCTGATCAAGGACCTGCGGATTGACACCGACAAGTTCACGCTCGCGCTGACCAACCGCGACGAGGAAGCCATCGACCCTGCGCGGTTGAGCGCCGGAGAGCGACAACTACTTGCCATCTCGCTGCTGTGGGGGCTGGCCAAGGTCGCAGGCAACCGTCTGCCTACGGTGATCGACACTCCGCTCGGGCGTCTGGACAGCCGCCACCGCGAGCACCTCGTCGACCGGTACTTCCCGCACGCCGGTCGACAGGTCCTCCTGTTGTCCACGGATGAGGAGATCGACGAACACCTCCTGCAGCGGCTGAGGCCGTCCATCGCCCACAGTTACGTCCTCGTCCACGACGACACCACGTTCACCACCCGCGTCGCGGAGGGCTACTGGTGGACCGAGGGAGTCCTGCATGCCGTCTGAGATCACTATCCGGCTGTCCCAATCCGCCAAGGACCAGCTGGCCTGGCTCAAGCGCCACACGGGACTGACCCAGTGGAATGAGCTGTGCCGGTGGGCACTGGCACTGTCCCTGCGCGACCCCTCCACCCCGCTGGTGCGGGACATCATCACCGACTCCAACGTGGAGATCGCCTGGAAGACCTTCGCAGGCCCGCACGGTGACATCTACCTGTCGCTGCTCAAGCAGCGGTGCGTGGCCGACGGGAGGAGCCCACCGACGCCGCCGTAAGCAAGACGCTGCTGATCCACCTGCACCGCGGCATCGGCTTCCTCGCCGGACGCCAGGACCTGCGCTCCATCCAGGACCTCCTCGCTATCACCGCCGAGTAGGGCAACAACGACCAGGGCCCGCCTCCCGCACGCTTCGGGAGGCGGGCCCTGGCACATACGCCCGTGGAAGACTGCCCGACGTCCCGTCAAAAACCTTCGCACCTCGCCGCAACAACCGCGCCTGCCGCCCGATCTCTATGGGTGAAGGGGCAGCAGGGCCCGAAGCAACCAGCTTCGGCAAAAACGCCGTCACCTGTCAGTCCAGTCCGCTACTCTCATGCGAACAACTCCATAACACCGCTTCACCTTTCGGACGTGTGCCACCGCATGGGGCCCACCACCAGACAACCCGGAGCGAACATGATCAGCCACCCCGTCGCCGGGGCGGTCACAGCTCTGCAGAAGCAGGCGCTGGCCAGCCGCGACACCTACGAGCTCGACCGCATCGATCGCGCCCTCGACGAGCTCCTGCGCAACCCGACGGACGCCTCCACCCCCGCTCAGCACCGCATCCGGTCGGCCATGGGGCACGCCTACGAGACGCTGGAGCGGCGCCGCACCATCGCCCCCTCGTCCCGCTCAACCACGAGCGCGCCGACCACGGGCACATCGACGCCCGCTATCTGGTCGTGGAGATCCTCGCGTGGCTGCAGGCCGAGCCCGAACTCGCCAGCGCCGAGCGTGATCTGCTGGGCGACCTCGCCCGTGGCCACGACGCCACCTCCATGGCCCACCACCAGGGTGTGCCGCTGCCGCGGATGCGCGAGCGCATCAGCCGCGCCCGCCGCCACGCCAGGACGCTGTGGCGCAATGCGGAGGCAGCGGCGTGATCCCCAAGCCCATGCGGCTGCGGCCCTGGCTCGTGCGTGCCCTCATACCGCCCCAGCGGATCGGCACCTACGTGCTGTACACGGCGACCGGCCGCCCTACCTACATCGGCCGCAGCGACACCGACATCCGCCGGCGGCTCCTTCGGCACTGCACCGACCGGCACGGCGACTACTTCACTTACGACGTGCACCCCAGCGTGGCCGGGGCCTACGACGTCGAGTGCGCGCTGTTCCATCTCTTGGCGCCGCACGTGTCCAACCGCATTCACCCTGACCGGCCTGACTTCCACCCCACGCCGTGCGCGTTCTGCCTGCCCGGGCAGCGCGCCGCGCGACAGACCCGCATTCACGCCCAAAGCCGGGACGCCACGAGTCCCTGCCCACTGACGCAAGTTAAGGACCCATGATGGCGAACACCCCGCTCTTCCTCGCCCCGGACGAGCACCGCGCTGAACTCATCCAGGTAGACCGCGCGCTGGACTCCATGCGCGACGCCGGCTTCGACCTCACCGCCGCCATCGGTGAGCCCTTGGACAACTCCATCGAAGCCGAGGCCACCTTGATGCGCGTGCTGCCGGTCTTCGGCCGCGGCAAGAAGACGATCGACAGCATGATCATCGCCGACAACGGCATCGGCATCGACCCCACCCAGATGCACCACGTGCTCTCCATGGGCTACAGCAGCCGCTACGGCAAGCGCCAGGGCCTGGGACGGTTCGGAGTCGGCCTCAAGCTCGCCGGCCTTAGCCTGGGCGAGCGCATCGACATCTACAGCAAGCAGACCGGCAACCCGAAGATCTACCACAGCTACATCGACTTGCAGGAGATCCGGGACGGCAAGCAGCACTACATCACCACCACCGAAGCCGAAGCCTGGCCCGCGGAGGCAGCCAAGCTGATGGTCGGGCGCGACGACCGGCCGTTCGCCTCCGGAACGGTCGTGGTGTTCGGAAAGATCGACCGGCTCTCCAGCGGCGGCACCTACGGCACCTCCCTCGACCAGAAGATCGCCGAACTGCGCAAGTTCATCGCCCGCGCCTACCGGACCTTCATCGACACTGGCCGGGTATTCGAACTGGACGGGAAGGTCGTCACCCTCCACGACCCGCTCTTCCTCCGGGACAACCCGAGGATCATCTCCCGGTACAAGCCGCTCGACCCACGCGGCGAACTCATCGAGGAGACCGACCTGAACATCGACGGCCACAAAGTGCACGTCGCGGTCGCCATCGTCCCCAAGGAGTTCCGCCCCTGGCAGGGTGCCGGCGGCGAGGTGGACTACAAGGGTCAGGACATCACCGAGTTCCAGATCAACGCCGACAACACAGCCAAGATCAGCATCCTGCGCAACGGCCGCGAGATCTACTACGACATCATCCCGCGCCTGCTGGAGGGCGGACGCAGCGACAAGGTCCTGCGCTACGTCGCGGTGGAGGTGAGCTTCCCCGCCGAGCTGGACGAGTACTTCCAGGTACGCAACGTCAAGCGCGGGGCGGAGCCGGTCAGCAAGCTGCGGACCGAACTGCGAGAGTGGCTCAAGCCCCCGGTGAAGCAGGCCCTCAGGCAGGTCCGGGCACTGTGGAAAGAGACCGAGACCCAGAGGCGGTTCGAGAACGGCGAGCACAGCGGCAGCATGGACACCGCCTCCAAGGTCGTCCCGGCCCTTCCCAGCGGCCTGGCCGGCCGGGGGCGACCCCCGAGCAGGAGGAGAAAGTGGTTCAGCAGGCCGCTGCGGACATGGGCCTGGACGCCAACGAGGACGCCGCCAAGATCGAAAAGCTTCGCGAGCAGATCAACTCCAAGCCCATCACGCTGCTGGACGCCCAGTGGCCGGGCAAGGAGTTCCTGGTGATCCACCACCTCAACGGCAAGTCCGTGGTCAAGCTCAACCACCGCCACGCGTTCTTCGAGCGGGTCTACGCGCCCTTGAAGAAGGTCGCCGACGAGGGCGCCCAGGGCATGGAGCCGGAGGAGCTCACCGACCTGGCCCGCCGAGCGGAGGCCGCCATCGACCTGCTGTTCATGGGCTACGCCCGGGCAGAGGGCATGTACGAGGACCCCGAGCGGTTCGATGACCTGCGCACCTACTGGGGCATGTTCACCGAAGCGCTGCTCCGCGAGGAGTTCAAGGACCAGTAAGCCGCCGTGGGCGGGCCGCCTCCGGCGCCCGCCCACGCCGCCGCTCCGGGCACCACCGACCGCCGAACCCCGCGCGAGGCCCGACTCCCGGACCGTCGCCATCGCACCATCGCGCGGCTCCCGCGAGCACCAAGTCCCGCCGCCCGCCGCGGCACGACCGTCTTCAGAGAGGCAACGCAAGGATGTTTGGCTCAGGCTCCAAGATCACTTTCCGTGACTACGTACAGGGCACCTGGGGCAGCTTTGACACTCCCGCCGGCCGCGTCGACTACATCATGACGAAGGCCAGGCTCGGAGGGGACGCCGACGCGCCCGAGCGGCAGCTCACCAAGAGCCTGGCCCGGTCCGGGAGGTCATGGACGCGGGCGACCTGGACTTCAACCAGTTGCTTCAACGAGACCTGGACGACCACCGGTGGCGGTCAACCTGATCCCGTACCTGCTCAAGCAGAAGTCCACCGGTCCGGCATTCTTCCCGCCGATCGTCGCCGTGCTCCTGCCGTTCCAGAACAAGCGGCCGACCTCCTTTCCCGCGCTGGGGCTCCGACGTCGGTCGAGCACGACGACGCGCAATGGCGCGAGGAGCGGGCTGGCAACGCCTTCCGTGTCCACCGCCTCCTCGACGCCGAAGGACAGCTCCACGGGCGAACCTCGGCAAACTGTGGTGGAACCAGTCGGAGTCGAGCCTGGTCGTCCTCGACGGCCAGCACCGGGCGATGGCGCTGCTGGCCGTCGAGCGGACGCTCTCCGTAGCTGGCAGGGCAGCGGCGCCCAGTTCCGCCCCTTCTACGAGCACCAGGTCGAGAGCCTGCTCCGCGAGTACCAGGTCTCCGAGGTGGACCTGGCAAAGATCGAGGTGCCCGTGACCGTCTGCTGGTTCCCGGGTGAAACCGGCGAGCTCTCACGGCCCCACGAAGCAGCGCGCAAGCTGTTCGTCGACGTCAACAAGGAGGCGCGTCCCCCGAGCGAGTCCCGGATCATCCTGCTGTCCGACGGCGAGTTGTCCAACGTACTCACCCGCAGCATGCTGAGCGCCCTGCGCGGCCGCAGCGGCAGCTACCTGCCACTGTACGCGGTGGAGTACGACAACCCCGAGGTGAACACCAGCCGCCCCGCCCGCTGGTCGGTCATGACGAACATCCACCTGCTCAAGATGGCCGTCAACCGCTGCATCTTCGGCCCGCCCAAATACCTCACCAACCTCGCTCAGCCGATCAGCGGCAGGGAGAAGGCCGAGGAACGCGACCGCTTCATGCGCACCCAGCTCGACCTGGTCAGCCTCCTGCCGGAGTACCTCGACGACGCCGGCTATGCCTACGACCTGGACGGCATCGGCGACACCAAGTTCCCGCTCGGCCGCTCGGAGGCCCTGGCCGGCAGGTTCATGGACACCTGGGGCCAGGCCATCCTGACTCTGCTGTCCCGGACCGCACCCTACGCCGCCCACGCAGCAGCCCTCACCAGCTTCAAGGACAGCTGGCACACCGCGAACACCCACGCTCAGCTCGCCCATGACGCCCTGTTTGGCGGCGTCGGGATCTACTGGACCCTCCGCGACAGCTACGACCACTACCAGACCAACCGCACCCAGGACGGTCCCAAGCCCCCGAAGTCGGACGTGATCCGGGCCTGGGAAGCTCTGAAGGAGAAGGAGAGCGAGTTCGACGAGCACCGCGCGCACGAATACCTCGGCTCCGTCCGCCCCGACGCCATCAGGCGCTGCAAGGCCGCCTTCGGCGTGTTCAACACGCATGCCTGCCAGCTCGGAATGGTCATGACCCTCGGCTCCTTGTGGGAGATGCGCAAGAACCAGCCCGGCGGCGCCGATCTCAAGGACCTTCCCGCATTCGCGGAAGCCCTGGTCACCGCGTGGAACACCTTCTTCGAGATCGACCGCGGCCGCGCCCGCGACCGCAGGTACGCCTTCAGCAAGGACTCCAGCAACCCGATCAACCAGATCACCAACATGGACACCCCCAACGCGGTGTACTTCCGGTACTTCTGGATGCAGGCCCTCACCCTCCCTTCGGTTTGGCAGCACATCGCCCCGTGGCTCACCGATCGTGACGCCTTCGACTCGGGGCTCGGAGATGCCCGGCGTCTCTACCTGGACCTGTGCATCAAGCAGCAGTGCAAGGCACTGGAGGTCAACCAGCCCGCGCTCAGCCCTGGCAAGCGGGAGGAGCAGGCCAAGAAGCTGGCGACCAGCGCGCTCAAGAAGGCCCTTCGCAACTGGTTCGAGGTATCGGACGAGGAGTTCGAAGCATGGCGGGCCAACCAGCCCGCCCAGGCCACTCAGGGCGAGCTGGACCTCGATGAGGAGGGCCCCTCCGGCGCGGCACAGGAACTCGCGGGTCGGTAGCCCCTTGGGGCGGGGCGGTCGACCAAGCCGCAGAGCCCAGGCGGCACCGTCGCAGGCAACGAGTGGCAGCGCGAACCGCCCCGCCCCACCGCGATTCACCGTCCCCACCCTGTCATCGGCCCGGGGCTTGGAGTGAGCGCGCTCACTCCAAGCCCCGGGCCGATGGAGGAGGATTCACCGGCTTGACCATCGGGGACCTGGCCTGTGAGCTCGCCTGGAAACCGGCGCAGGTATGAGAGCTGCTGGGCATGCCAGACAGCCGGCCGGTCCTCCGGCTTGTCTGATCGCATTGCTAGGAGGCGGCCTGGGCCTTGGCGAACGCCTCGTTGAGATGGGTGTCCACGAGTCCGGGCGAGCCGGAGACGATCAGCAGGACGCTGCCACTACGGATCGCCGTCTGCTTGACGATGTTGCGCTGGCCGCCGGCGGAGTAGGTGAGCAACTGGCTCCACTGCTCCTCGCCGAGCTGGGGAGCGGTGCTCGTCTGCGTGGTCATGTCGATGGCGGTGCTGCCCGAGACGATCTGGTACTTCGGGCAGGATGCCATCGCGTCGAAGATGCGGCCGACGCCGTCGGACAGCTTGTCGGCGGTGTCGCTGTAGAGCTCCTCGCTCACCTCGGAGTCGTTGCCGCCGCTGTAGGTGAACGCGACCTTCGCCTTGTTGGGGAAGGCGAGGCTCTGGCCGGTCGCCGCGTCCCCGCCGAGTTTGTCGAGGGCGGGGCAGCCGATCACCGTGACGTCGTCGTTGTGCTGAGTGCCCTCGGCCTTGTGTATGTAGCCCTCGCCCAGGTCCTCCTCCGTCAGGAGCCGCTTGCTCAGTGCGGCCGAGGACAGCGGCCTGAGGTCGCCCCCACCGCGGGGCAAGGAGGACGCCGTCGGCGCGGTGCCGGCGGGGTCGGCGGAGCAGGCGGTAAGAGCGAGCGCAGTCAGGACGAGGGCGGTCGTGGTGTGGTGACGCAAGTGAACCCCTTGGTGCGGAGCGGACGATCTGGCTGGGGCCGACACGCGATCCGATGTTGGCGGGAGGCCCTACAGGTGGTCAGTGGCCCAGGTGGCGCAGGCCGTCGTACAGCGTGGGGTGGAAGCGGTCCACGGGACCGGAGTTGCGGTTGTACCAGGCCGGGTCCAGACGCGGCTCCGCCGTGTTGTGACCGGCGCGGCAGCGCAGCCAGATCGTGTCGTCGCGCATGCTGAAGACGATCCAGTCCCGGTACGCGCCGCACTGCGGGCACTCGCGTACCTCGCCGTCGATGACCAGCGGTTGTTCCCAGCGCATCATCAGCCCCTCGACCTCGTGGCGTGAGGGCACGCGAAGGTCCGGCGGTAGGAAGTCGGGCACTTCCTCGACGCCCTTGCCGTCCTGCGCGGTCGGCGTCGCCTCGGCGGCCGGGCTGACGAAGTCGGGCGCCGCCCGGGTCGCGTGCATCTCCAGCAGAGCCCGGCCGGCGAGCTGGGCGTCACGGAACTCGCGGTCAGCACGTCGTCGAAACATCTGTCCCCCTCTTCGTCGTTGATCGGCCACACGGAGAGTGCCCCAGGTCGCTGACCTGCTGCAACTTGCAGATTCAGTAATCACCTCACCTTCCTGGGCCTGGTGTTGCGCCCGCTGGAGGGCCGCTGCGGCCCCCTGGCGCTCTGCGGCGTGGCGGTGCCCGGTTCGGGCATGGCGGAGGCGTCGGCGGGCAGGTCGGCCAGGCGGCGCAGCCGCCAGACCAGGACGTCGCTGACCGACTCGGCGGTGTCGAGCTCGCGGCGTGCAACGGCCTCGGCGAGCAGAGTGGCGGGCTCGTGGCCGGCGGCCTCGACGTCGGCGAGGGTGGCGGCGAGCGCGTGCCAGCCAGGCTCGGTGAGGATCTGCTCGGCCAGCTCCGGTACCGCCTGGCGCAGGTGGGCCGCCTGGCGGCGCTGGATGGGCTGGGAGAGACGGCGGCCACGGTGGCGCAGAACGGCCATCGGGTGCTGGGCCGCGGACTGGTAGGCCGCGCGTAGGTGTTCGGCGGCCTTGCGGGCGGCTTCGGCCTGCTGGGCGTGGTTCTTCTTGCCGTGCCAGTGGGCCGCGGCGATGACCAGGAAGGCGACCATGTCGATCACCATGGCGGTGGTGGCGCCGTCCTCGCCGCGTCCCAGGGCAGGTCCGCTGTAAACGAGGTCGCGGGCGGCCTGGCGCAGGGCGCGGTCATGGCCGCGCTCGGCCCGGACGTGGGAGCGGGAGGCCCGCTCGAAGGCGCGTGCCGCGTCACGGAGTTGCTTGCGAGTGTGGGCGGCGGAGGTCTTGGCGAGGGCGTCTAGGACCTCACCAGCCGCCGCGATCTGCGCGGCTGCCTGGTGGTCGTCGCCGCGGTTGATGATCAGGACCGCTTGCCAGGCGGCGGCTGCCGCACGCCGGCGTGCTCGCGCCGGACCGCTCGGCGGAGTGGCGGGATCTTCCGCAGTGGTGGCGGGGGCCTGCCGGGCGGTGGACCAGCGTTCACGGATACGGGGCAGGGAGAGGTCGGGGGCGAGCGTGGAGCCCGCGAAGAAGACCGGTTCGTTGTCCTCATTACGGTCGTCGATCAGCGCGACCTTGTAGCCGAGCAGGTCACCGGAGGGCGCGGAGCGAGTGCGGATGAGCACGCCGGCTGCGGCCAGCCGGTCGAAGAACTCCTCTTCGCTGGTGGCGCCGGCCACCGCGCGGCGGACGGTCTCGCGTAGTTCCTCGCGGGCGGTCTGCTCGCGGCCCTGGCGCTGCGCTTTGTGGCGTTCGGCGCTGGAGGGGCGCTTGGCGGCGGTGCCGTCGCCCGCGTTGACCAGGGTCAGGCCCAGCTCCTTTTCGATGAGACGGCATTCGGCCTGGGCCCGCATACCGGAGCGGAAGTCGTCGGGGCTGCTGCCGTCCTCGCACACCCGCGTGGCGACGATGTGGATGTGGTCGTCGGCGTGGCGTACGGCTGCCCAGCGGCAGCCGGGTTCGCCGCCGCCGGGATCGATGCCGGTCGCGGCGACGACCCGGCGGGCGACGTCAGCCCACTCCTCGTCGGAGAGGGTGCGATCCCCGGGGCGGCACGCACCGAGGTGTGCCACACATGTTTGGCCGGCCTGGCGTGCGCGGGCAGGGCCTGGACGGGCTGGTCGAGGAGGACCGCCAAGTCCTTGATGGCGGCGGCGAAGTCGTCACTGCGGCCGGGATCGGGCGCCAGGCCGTCGAAGGACGCGACGAGGTGGGGGCGACGTGCTCCTCGGCCCGCCCGGGCCCATACAGGTAGTGGAGCAGACCGATAGTCCGGTCGCCCGGATCGTTGATGCTGGGGATCATGCCGGAGTCTGCTGCTGGGCGATGAGCTGGGCGGCGGCCTCGTGGACGCGGTCGGCCGCCGCGCGGACCGCCGTGATGGCCGCCTCGAGCTGCGGGGCCTCGGCTCCGGAGTTGAGTGCCTTGACGGCTTGGTTGAGGTTGCTGCCCGCCCAGCCGAGACGGCGGCGGGAGTCGAACAAGGCGGTGATCACTTCACGGTCGTCGGCGATCTCGGCGGCGGTGCGGTCAACGTCGCGGGCGGCGCGCAGGGCACAGCGGGCGAGGAAGCCGGCGACGGACAGATTCGACTGAGCGGCGGCGGACTTGATCAGGGCAAACTCGGCATCGTTGAAACGCGCGCTGAGCTGGCGTAGGCGCTTGGTCTCGCGTGGCTGACGCGGGCGCTGACGGGCAGGTGAGTGGCGGCGACGGCGGTGGCTGATTTGGTTGTTCCCCCAGGCTTCGGTCCGCCCTCGGTCGAAGCCTGCCGGACCTGCGCCCCCTGGTGCTGGTCCGCTCCCGCCCCCTTCGGGGCGGGGTCGGCGGAAGCATTGCTTCCGCCCCAACTTGCTCCCGCGAGAGGGGTTGGTCACCGCCTCCTCGGGGTGCAGGGCTGGGCATCGTCCGGGTGCGTCATCGGGTGCGGTTCCTCGTGGTGCGGCTGTGGTGCTGGATCTGGGCGGCGAGATCGACCAGGGCGGCGGGCCCGTCCAGGACGCGGACGGGCGCCTCGGGTGCGCTCTGCACGAGCCACTGGCCGTTCGGGACCAGGACGGCGGTGTGCAGGAGACGGTGGCGGACCAGGACCTCGGCCCAGGCGCTTGCTTCGGCTGTGGTCGGGATCGACGTACGAGAGTTGCGGGAGCGGATGGCGGGCCCTCCAGGGTCGGGGCGGTGACCCGGCAGCAGGCCGGGCCACCGCGTCACAGGGTTGGGATAGGGCGTTTGACCTGCGGTTATCGCCTTGTCATCCGCAGATCGGGCAGCGCTCGAAGTGCCGACCGAGGGCTTTGGCCATCCGGGACCTCACGGCGAGAGCGTTGGTCGCGCTCGTCTTGGCCGCCGTGGTGCTGGCGCTGCGCTGGGAGTGGTTGCGCAGGTAGGCGATGTCCTGCTCGTAGCCGCTCTTGATGCGCGCAAAGCGCTCGCAGGTCTTCAACGGGCTCTCCTTGTGTCGCGGGGAGGTGGGCGAGCGCCGGGTCCGCGTACAAGGCGGCCTGGAGGTCGCTGAACAGCTCGTTGCTGACGGTGATGTTGGCCTTGCGCAGGTGCGGTCGGATGGCCCGGCGGGTCATCCGGCCTTCTGCGAGGGCGGCCTTGCGCGCGACCGCGACCTTCGCTTCCCACGGGACTTCGTCCTGGTCCGCGGATTTGGTCCGCTGGTCCGCAGCCGGGGCGTCGTCGCCCCTGGTCCGTGCCCCTGCGGTCCGCCCGAGGAGCCATCCTCGCCCGGGTCCGCCGGGTGGTCTGCGGGCTGGTCCGCGGCAGGACCGTTGTGGTCCGCGTCGTGGTCCGGTGCCGGGTTGGTCCGCTGGTCCGGAGCTGTGGCGTCGTGGTCCGCGGGGTCGGAGTCGGCCGGTTGGTCCGTGGTCCGCTCGACGGCGTCGGTGGTCCGTGGGTGCTCGCGGTCCGGTATCTGGTCCGCTGGGGCGCCCTGGTCCGCGCCCGCCGGACCAGCTCCCTCGGCCGGTCCGCGCTCGTGGTCCGCCCTCGCGTGGTCCGCCGGACCAGGTGAGCTAGGGCCGCTTGACCTGCGGCGTTGCTGGTCCGCCCCTCGTTGTCGGCCTGCTGCGGACCAGCGGTGACCTGCTGGTCCGCCGGGTGGTCTGCGGGCTGGTCCGCGGCAGGACCGTTGTGGTCCGTGTCGTGGTCCGGTGCCGGGTTGGTCCGCTGGTCCGGAGCTGTGGCGTCGTGGTCCGCGGGTCGGAGTCGGCCGGTTGGTCCGTGGTCCGCTCGACGGCGTCGGTGGTCCGTGGGTGCTCGCGGTCCGGTATCTGGTCCGCTGGGGCGCCCTGGTCCGCGCCCGCCGGACCAGCTCCCTCGGCCGGTCCGCGCTCGTGGTCCGCCTCGCGTGGTCCGCCGGACCAGGTGAGCTAGGGGCCGCTTGACCTGCGGCGTTGCTGGTCCGCCCTCGTTGTCGGCCTGCTGCGGACCAGCGGTGACCTGCTGGTCCGCCGGGTGGTCTGCGGGCTGGTCCGCGGCAGGACCGTTGTGGTCCGTGTCGTGGTCTGGTGCCGGGTTGGTCCGCTGGTCCGAAGCTGTGGCGTAGTGGTCCGCGGGGTGGAGTCGGCCGGTTGGTCCGTGGTCCGCGCGGCGTCGTCGGCGGTCCGCGGGTGCTCGCGGTCCGGCATTTGGTCCGCTGGGGCGCCCTGGTCCGCACTCGCCGGACCGGTCCGGTCCGCTCGTCCGTTGTGGTCCGCTCGGTCGTGGTCCGCCCGGGGAGCGGTGCGGTCGGTGGTGACGGTGGCACCGAGGTGCACGGCGAGTGCTGCCGCGAGTGGTGGCACGGCCGAGACGCCGATCACCAGGTACGGGCTGGCGGTGAGGTGCCCGGTCGACACGAGGTGGCCCAAGGCGTTGAGCAGGACGGAGACGGCGACGGTGAGGAGGGTCAGGACGCGGCCGAGGCTGCGGCCGGTACCCGCAGCGATCCAGGCCAGGCCGGCGACCAAGGCCAGGACGTCGACGCTGACGGGAAGGGCCCAGGAGAGCACGTATCCCCAGCCCACGGCGCGGCCGAGGGCGGCGAGGGTGTCGGCGGAGGCTGCCATGGCGACAGCGGCGACCAGGGCAGCACCGCCGATGATCAAGTTGCGGTGGGTCGTGGTGATACTCACCGATGGCACCTTGTGGTCCGGGTGGTCTCGATGACGATGTGGGCCCAGGCTCTGAAGCGGTGGGGTGGTCATGCAGCCTTTCCGAGGGAGGCGATCAGGGCGTGGGTCTGTAGCCGGCGGGGTCCGTCCGAGGTGGTGCTCTCGTCGTCCTGGGGGTGTTCGCCGCCGGCGTCGTCGGCTTCGTCGAGGCCCCAGTAGCGGTCCCGGTCTTCGATGACGTGGGCGGCTTCGCGCATCAGGTCGCGGATCCAGTCCAGGTCGGCACTCAGGAGGTAGGCCACGCGCTCCGGGCTCCAGCCACGCAGGTAGGCGTGGTGGATGAGGGTGCTGCGCTCCGCAGTGCTCAGGTGGACGTCCCGCCCCTGGAGGGCGGCGCGTACGCGGCCGTAGTCCAGGCGCTTGCTCAGGTTGGCCAGCCAGGGCTGGCGCTCCTTGTCGGTCAGGCCGCCCCAGATGCCGTAGCGGACCTGGTTGTCGATCGCGTAGTTGAAACAGTCCTTCTTCACCGGGCAGGTGGCGCAGGTCCGCTTCGCCTCGGCGATGGCCTGGTGGTCCCGGGGTGTGTGGAAGAACAGTGCGTCGGCGCGGGCCGGCTCCATGCCGTGGCATGCCCCCCGGGCATGCCAGCTGTGATCGGCGATCCCTCGCAGGTCCGGTGCGGGGGAGTCGTTCGTGGTCTTGTAGCGCAAGGGAGTCTCCGAGGTCGCCTCGCTCGATGGCGGGCAGGGCAGCACCGCGGTGCGGTGGTGTACGGCGAGGCAAGACAGGGTGCGGCGGACGGGGCCGCGCGGCGGATCGGTGGCGCAGGAGCGGATCAGCGGCGCTGGAAGCGGCGGTCGGGCCCGGTGAACTCGACGGCGGTGCACATGCCGGACAGGCGGGAGAGCACGCGGTCGCCGACCCGCTCGCGCAGCACTGGCTGGCGCGCGGGCACTTCGGAGGTGCGCACGGGCGGCATGTTGCTGGTGACGATCGTCGGCAGCCGGTTCTGGCAGCGCCAGTTGACCAGCCGGAAGGTGATCTCCTCGGTCCACTCGCTGGGCTTGGCCGCCCCGAGGTCGTCGAGCAGCAGCAACGGGATCCGCACGATCCGCCGCAGCAGGTACTCGGGGTCTGCCCCGGTGCGCGGGCGCAGCTCGGCGTACAGGTCCGCGGCCGTGGCCGCGTACCAGTTGACCCCGCACCCGGCGGCGGTCAGCGCGCGAATGGCCCGAACGCCTGGTGGGTCTTGCCGGTACCGGTGGCGCCCCACAGCAGCAGGCTGGGCCCGTGCGTGATCTGCCGGCGCCCCGTGGCGCCGTAGTGCGGGTTGACCCCGTCGGTGTTCGGCGCCACGGCATTGCCCGCGATGGTGCGCACCCATGCGGCGACGTCCGGATGCTCGGGCACGGCGCCGCGGTAGTCGACCGGGATGCGCGCCTGGGCGGCCTCCAGGGCCGGAATCGGCTCGGGGGTGTCCGGCAGGGGACGGTCCAGGTCCACGCCGCGCTCGGCGAGCTTGGCCTCCAGGCGCTCACGCAGCCGCTCGGAGATCGCGGGCTGCGGGTCGGCGAAGCGGGCGCGGGTCACAGGCAGCCTCCAAACGTCGTCGGCTCGGCGGTAGGGTTGAGATACGGCGTGTACGAGCTTCCGGTGCTGGCCCAGGGCCCCGCGCCGGAGGCGGACGACAGCGCGGCAGCCGACTGCGGCGTGGCGTTGACGACCTCGTTCACCAGGCTCGGCAGGACGCTGGGGTTGAGGCCCTTGGCACGCAGCTTGTCGAGTGCGGCGCGGATGTCGTCGGCCTCGAACCGCTCGTCGAGCAGGGCATTGATCTTCCGGCCCAGATGGCCGAGGAAGTCCTCCGGAGGGCGGCGGTTGCAGCCCCTGACGTACTCGGCCACCAGTTGCTTGGCCGAGACCTCTGCCGAGGAGTCGGTCGCGGGCGCCTCGCGCCCCGTAAGGAAAGATCCAGGATCCAAGATCCTAGATCCAGGACGTGACTCCTCCCGTAGTCCTCCCGGAGTCCTCCGGGAGTCCTCCAGTAGTGCCGTCTGACCTGCGGCTTTACCCGCAGGTGTCGAGCCGGTGCCCGTGGGGGCGCCGACCGCTGCGGTCTCGGGCTCCAGCGGCCGCACCGGGGTGTCGGCGGTGGGGATGACAGTGCGAGGGAGCCCTCTCTGCGGGCTCCGGGAGTCCTCCGGGAGTTCTCCCGGAGGAGTCACCGCCGCCGGTGCCGAGGCTGCTGCCCGAGTGCTGGGGCAGGCCGCGTCCTGGCACTTGCCGCAGTGTTGCCGGGCCTGGTGACTGGGGCAGCGCGGCAGGCGGGAAACGGTCGCCTTGTTGATCTTCTGGTGCTGGTCCCAGGTCACGATGTGCAGCCAGGTCCGCCCGTCGCACCCGGTGTAACGGCACACCAGCCCGGCCGAGGCCAGCTCGTCCAGGTCGCGGGCGACGTGCGTTGCCGTGTGCTCGGGACGCAGGGCCCACAGCCGTCCGGCGATGATCGCGGGGTGGTCACGGTGCCGGCCGGAGTCATCGGCTTGGGTCAGGAGCCCGAAGAAGGTCCGCTCGGCGGTGAGGCTGACCGAGGCCAGGTCCTCCGACTCGAACGCCTCGGGCTTGATCGTGCGGATGCGTGCCATCAGGCCCCACCCCGACGCCGTGCTGGAGCGAGCCCTGCCGGGCCGGTATGCGGTCGCCGGCGATGGACAGGGGGCAGCCTGCCGCGCTGGCCGGACTGATTGGCCTTTTGCGCAGGGCGGTGCGCATGCAACACTCTCCTCTGAAGTGGAAGCCGCTCCGGGGCGTGTTTGGGAATTGGCCCGGTGCGGTGATGGTGGGTAAATCTCCGGCCCTTGCACGGGCAGGAGTGCCATTTGGCGGACGGCGTCTGGGAGTTGCACCTCTCGGGCGCCGCCGCTGTTTACTGGGCTACCTGGCCCGGCCGACTCGCGTGAACCGCATGCCGCTCCTTCTGGCGTCAGACGCCGGGCGGGGTGCCCGGCGAGGGACGACGAACATATGCGGGTGTCGCAACAAGATCCAGACTTAGCTAAAGACCGCGGTACAAGTCGCTGAGGGAGGGCGCCGGCACCCGCGCCTGCGGGTCGAGGCCGCGGGCCGTGGCGCGTGCAGCCGTCGGATCGCCCCGAGCATCCCGGAGATGATCTTCACTGCGCCCCCCTGTGCTTCATGCCGCTGCGTGTTGAAACGGCTGGTCAGATGGATTTAAGCCAAGCCGCACGAGAGCGTCAACGGCGATCTTTTGCCCGTTTTACGCGCATAGATCAGTCGGCTGGCGAGCGCCCGGCGATTCACCTACGGGGCCGTAAGTCGCTTGCGCCGTAAGCGCAATGCACCGATCCCCTCCTAGGGAGTCGGGGTTTCCGCAGGCTGGTCTAGACCGGCCGGGAGGACTCCGAACGAAAACCGGCACACTTTTGCCGGTTTCGCGGATCGATCATGAACTCCTTGGCGAGATGTCCCATTCGGCAGTGAACGTCGCTCCAGGGTCGCCGAATTCCGTTCAGGAATAAACAATGCATTCCAGGTGGTATGTGGGCGAGGCCACACGTGGTCAAGATCGGCTAAATCTTTGCGTATGGTCTTGGTGGGGAGACGGCAGGGCGGGGGTCAGCAATTGTGCTGCCCCTCTTTTTTCATGCCCGAAAACAGGCGTCTCCGTCCGAGAGGAGAGGGAGGATCTCAATGGACGCGACGGAACCGGACCAGCCCGACAGCGACGGCGCTGCGGAAGAGGAGACCTCCGGCAATGGCGCCGACGGGCAGCAGCTTGCCGGCCAGTACATGGGCTTCGGTGCGCTGCTGCGCCGGTGGCGCAAGGCAGCAGGCGTCACGCAACCTAGGGCAGCCAAGGCTCTTGGCATGGGAGAGCGCACCTATCGCAAGATCGAAAAGGGTGCGACGCCGCCACGGCTGACCCCTCCGCAGTGCGAGTCGCTGGCGACCCTGCTCCGTCTGGACCGCGAGGAGCGCCACGCACTCCTGCTGTACAACATCGGCTCGAACCTGATTCCGCCGCGCGGTGCGAACCAGCCGCAGCTCCAGCAGGCCCTGCGTCTGCTCATCGACCGGCAGATGCCCAGCCCTGCGTACCTGTGCGACCAGCACTGGAACATCCTGGGCTTCAACACCGCCATGGCTGAGTGGTGGCCCTGGGTGATGGAGCCGGGAGCGAACCTCATCCTGTGGGCCTTGACGTCGCCGGAGGCGCGTACCCAGTACCAGGACTGGGACATCCATGCCTCGGCCTACGTGAAGATACTCAAGTTCGCCGAGGCCACGAGGCAGGATGACGCCGAGCTGCGCGAGCTGATCGAAAAGGTCAAGAAGGATCCCGACGTCAGACACGTCTGGGAGACCGAGCACGACATGGGCGAGACGCGTGACGGCCATGTATTCCGGATGAATGTGCCGGCGCTGGACTGGGAAACGGTCGAAGTCGTCAGCCACGTTCTCTACCCGGCCTCGATGCCGGAGTGCCGGTTCGTCGTGATCACTTGGGTCGAGGGCGGCGAAGAGGAGCGCGACGCACTCGGAGGCGCCCGGAACGCCTGGGCAGCCACGACGGCCAACCAGGACGATGTGGAAGCTGCGCAGCGGCACGCGCAGAATCGCGTCGCCGAGGACGCCGCGACCCGCTGGAGGCGGGAGGCGGCGGCCTTGGCCTCCCGGATGGTCGTGGCGAACGCAGAGGACGCGGCAGCGCTGGCCGGGGAAAACAGCATCTCGATGCCGGCGATCAGTAAAGTCCTGGGCCCCGACGCCCAGCTGACGCTCGCGCCTGACCAGCGCACCGTGGTGTGGGCGGTGGAAGAGACGGCCGGTTGCTGGTCAGTCACCCATGTCTCGCCTGCCACCGTCATCGCGCGTGTACCGAGGGAAGCCGTGCGGGGCGCCTGCCGCACCGAAATCCTTCAGCTGGTTCGCGCGGCGCTGCCAGCCGAAGCCGACGCAGCGGCCGCGCGCATCGGGGAACTCCTCGAAGAGCGCGACACCGAGCAGCAGGTGCTGCGCGAGGTCCTGAACCTGATCGAAGATCGCTACTGCGGGGAGTCGGATACCCGGAGGCGGGAGCGGGACAGGAGCCCTAGATCCAACAGCTCCGCTGGGAAGCCGCCTTGGCGGGCGTCTCCCCAGCGTGCGCCCCCCACTGCACTTCGCCCTCTACACAGAAAGACCCGAGATGACCAAGTACACCTATCCGCTCCCGCTGCGCTGGGCCGATGCGGATACCTACGGGCACGTCAACAACTCACTGTTCCTCACCTATCTGGAGGAAGCGCGGACGCGGATGTTCAACGACCTGCTGCCCGCCGACGAGGCCGACCGCCGTCAGTATGCCTTTGTGGTCAGCCAGTCCACCGTGGACTATCGCGCTCCTCTGGTGTACCGCGAGGAGCCGGTAGACGTGGATGTATGGGTCGTCAGCTGCCGGGGGGCGCGGCTCGAGCTTGGATACGTTATCCGGGACGCTGACCGCACGTACGCCGAGGCCACGACCAAGATGGCGGCGTACAACCTGGATACAGGCCGTCCGCGACGCATCTCGGAGGCCGAGATCGAGTTCTTTGCTCGCTACACGCAAGCCTGATCCGCCTCGGGCCGGGACGATCGGAGCTGGCGGGGAACTGGCAACGGCCCGGGGAATGTCGTGTTGGACAGAGGGCGAGCGCGTACGAGGCAACGCACGGTAAGAGGACTCGCGGCCCTGCAACGCCTCGCCGCGCGCGGCAGGCCGCCGGGGCTGCCTGGCTGCTCGCGCTTCTCTAATCTCTCGGCAGTTGTCGGATTCCGAGGAGGGGCCGTGGTTTGGGTGGGCGTCGGGAGTGGTGGCCGGCTTGTTGGGTCCCACGACCTGAAGCGCCTGGCCACTGACCACTCCGCAGCAGACTCACTGCTGGTCGGAGCCGGTCAGCCACCCCCCTCGCTGCCTATACGAGCGTGCCAAGACCGTCGTCTTCTCCGGGGGAAGGCCGTGAGCGAAAGTGTCACCGGGGGCTGGCGGGGAGGCGTACGGCCAGGAGCGCGACGTCGTCGGCGTGGTCGGAGGCCAGTCCGGTCAGGAGCTCGTCGCAGAAGGTGTCCACGGGTTCGCGGGCGAGGGCGGCGGCATGCTGGCGCAGGCGCGTCATGCTCTGGTCGAGGCTCTCGCCACGACGTTCGATGAGACCGTCGGTGTACAGCAGCACGGTGGAGCGGGCGGGCAGGGTTTCGGTGGCGTGGGTGCGGGCCGCGTCGGGGTCGACGCCGAGCAGGAGTCCGTGGCCGCCCGTGAGGTAGCGGGTGTCGCCGTCGTGGGTGATCAGCAGGGGTGGCGGGTGTCCGGCGCTGGAGTACTCAAGGACCCAGGTTCCGTCGTCGGTCTGGTCGAGGAGTGCGTAGACGCAGGTGGCGGTGGCGGTGGGGTAGAGGGTGTGGTGGGCGAGGTCGAGGCGGCGCAGGATGTGCCCGGGTGGTTCCTGGCGGTCGCTGGCGATGCCGCGCAGCATGTTGCGCAGTTGGCTCATGGTTACGGCCGCGCGCAGGTCGTGTCCGGTGACGTCTCCGATGATCAGCGTGGTGTGTCCGCTGACGAGGGGGAAGCTGTCGTACCAGTCGCCGCCGACCTCGGCGGTGGTGGCGGCCGGGGCGTAGCGGGCGGCCAGTTGCAGCCGGCCGCCCTGGGGCAGGGTGGGCAGCAGGGAGCGCTGCAGGCGTTCGGCGATGTGCTGGGTCTGGAGATACAGCCGGGCGTTGTCCAGCCCGAGCGCCACGCGGTGGGCCAGGTCCTCCACCATGGCCAGATCGTCGGATGTCAGCGGGGCGCGGCCGGGCCGCGGCCCGCGCTGATCGCGCCGAGGACCTGGCGGCGGGCACGGAGCGGTGCGACGACGGCGGTGTGGGTGCCCATGAGTTCGAACAGCTCCAGCTGCCGGGCGTGCAAAGGGTCCGCCGACGGTGTGGCGGTAGAAGCCTCGTCGGCGGTCACCAGCAGCGGACCGGCCCCGCAAGGCACGCGCGCGAGCGGCCCGACCGGGACGTCGGGTACCTCGGGCAGCAGGCCGGCCAGTCCCCCACGGGCAGCATGTCGGGGTCTCGGTGGACGACGCAGACGCGCCGCGGCCGGCCGTCGTCTTCGAGGAGGTCCACCGCGCACCAGTCGGCCAGCTGGGGGACGGCGATGCGGCACACGCGTCTGAGCCCTTCATGCGGGTCCAGGGTGCTGGACAGCGCCGTGGTCGCCTCGGCCAGCAGGGTCAGCCGGTCCAGCGCCCGCTGCACCACATCGTCCACCTCGAAGTCATCCATCCCGCTCCCCTTCCCCGCCACGCTCGCCGTACGACGCAGCTGCCCCCGACAGCGCCCGTTCTGCCCCGGGCGCGGACCGGCGCCGCCAAGGGGATCTCAGCGGCACCGGCTCGCCGCGGCGTACCCGCCTGCGACAGCAGCGTGCACGGTGCCGGACTCTGTCTTTCTTCCACCACTGCGGGCAGGGGAGCGGGCGGTCCCCGGTCAGGACGCGGCGGGGATCGCCGTGTCGAGGCCGCGGGCGGCGACGAGCTGGGCACTGCCGTCAGCCAGCCGGTAGGAGAGCCCCACCACGCCGAGGCGGCCGTCTGCCACCCGCTCGGCCAGGACGCGGGAGCGCTCCAGCAACAGGTCCACGGTGTGCCCGATGTGCTCGGCCAGAATCTCCTCCGGCTCGACCCGTCCGGCGGCGCGGGCCGCGAGGACACTGGGGGTCACCCGCTCCACGACGTCCCGGACGAAGCCGCCCGGCGTCTGCCCGTTCTCCAGGGCGGAGCAGGCCGCGGCGACGGCGCCGCACGAGTCGTGCCCGAGAACGACGATCAGCGGCGCGCCCAGGACGGACGCGCCGAACTCCAGACTCCCGAGGACCTCGGTACCGGCCACGTGCCCGGCGGTACGGACCACGAACAGGTCGCCCAGGCCGCGGTCGAAGATGATCTCGGCGGCCAGGCGGGAGTCGGAGCATCCGAAGACCACCGCGAAGGGATTCTGGGCCGGCGCGGTCTGGGCACGGCGGGCGGCGTCCTGGTTGGGGTGCTCGGGCGCTCCGGTGACGAACCGCTGGTTACCGGCCATGAGCAGCTCGAAGGCGTCTTGCGGAGTGGGCGTCGTGATCTCAGTCATGAGGGCAGGCTACGGCCGACCCTGCGGGACAGCGCGGCCAGGGTTGCCGGTGGCGGCCGCGTGTACGTACGCGGCTGGTGCAACGAGTCGGCGGCCGCTGCTGGTTGGTGTCCTGCTGCGCAGCAGGGTGGAGCCTTGGCGCACAGGCCCTCGCCGCGCCACCTGGCCGCGTGCACCTCTTCACCGCGCGGCGCCGGCCGGAGCGCAGGCGCGGGGTGGATCTGTCAGCGTCGGAGGCCGAGCGACGACGGAGGGCGGCGCACCTGCGTGGATGACCGCAGGCTCGGCTCGCTGTGCCCGCCTGCGCGGCGGGGTGCAGCGGGGGCAGGAGGAGGGCGGGCGGTGTGCCCCTCGACGCGGAACGTAAGGGCGGATGGCTGTCATGGGTTGGGGGGCAGGCGTGCGGCGAGCAGGGCGATGTCGTCGTCGGCGGAGGCCGGCACCAGGTGGGTGAGGAGGGTGTCGCACATCTGGTCGAGGGAGGTGCTGGGCTGGGCCAGGTGGTGGGTGAGTTCGGCGAGGCGGTCGTCGATGTCGCTGCCCCGGGCTTCGATGAGGCCGTCGGTGTAGAAGAGGAGGATGCTGCCGGGCTGGAGGGTGAGGTCGGTGGTGGTGAAGGGGTTGTTGCCGACACCGAGCGGAACGCCTGGGGGCAGGTCGAGAAGGCGGGCGGTGCCGTCGAGCTCGACCAGGGCCGGGGGCGGGTGGCCGGCGCGGGTGATGCGGCAGTGGCCGCTTGCCGGGGCGAGGACGGCGTAGCAGAAGGTGGCGAGCATCGGTTCGGCCAGGTCGTCCAGAGCGGCTTCCAGCTGGTGCAGGAGGTCTTCCGGTTCGAGGTCGAGGCGGGCCAGGGCGCGCACGCTGGCGGACAGACGGCCCATGACTGCGGCCGCCGTGGTGCCGTGGCCCATGACGTCGCCGATGGCGAGTGCTGCGCGTGCGCCGGTGAGGCGGACGACGTCGTACCAGTCGCCGCCGACCTCGCTGGCGTCGCTGGCGGGCAGGTAGCGGTGGGCGACCTCCAGGCCGGGGGGCGGGGTGATGTGCTGGGGCAGCATGCTGCGCTGCAAGATCAGGGCGGTGTCGTGTTCGCGGTGGTAGAGGCGGGCGTTGTCCACGCAAACCGCGGCGCGGGCAGCGAGTTCGCCGGCGAGGGCTTCGTCGTCGTCGGTGAACGGGCCGAGGGGGCGGTGGCGGTAGAAGGTGGCCAGGCCCAGCACGGTGCCGCGGGCTATCAGCGGCACCATCATGAACGAGTGCACGCCCAGGGCCAGGAGCGTGGCGGGGGCGGTGGAGTGGCGGGCGGCGGGGGCGATGGCCTGGGCGTCCAGGCGGGCGATGCGGTAGGAGCGGCGGGCGGCGAGCACCTGGGTGTAGGGGCGTTGGCGGGGAAGGTGAGGGTGCGGCCGAGGGGGGCGAGGGTGTCGGTGGCCGGCGAGCCGGTCAGCGGTGCTTTGCCCAGGCGGCGCAGGGCGATCCCGCCGACCAGTCCGGGGCCGACGTCGCTGCTGGTGGCGAGGCTGTCCAGGACATCGACGGTGGCGGCGTCGGCGAGGTCGGGGACAGCGGCGTCGGCGAGCTCCTGCGCGGTGCGCTCCAGATCCAGACTGGTGCCGATCTTGGCGGTGGCTTCGTTGATGAGGGCCAGGCGGCGCCGGCCGGCGGCGGCGTCGAGTTCGGCCTGCTGCTGGGCGGTGATGTCGATCAGCGTGGCGGTCAGCCCGATCGGATGGCCGTCGAGGTCTTCCAGGCGTACGTAGGAGCACGACCACACGTGATCATGGTCGGGATCGGCGGGGGTGCGGCCGGTTCGGCGGGAGTCCAGGACCGGCTCGCCTTGCTCGAGAACCTGCCGCATGGCGGCTTCCATGTCGGAGGCGTTGACGCCGGGCAGGATCTCCACCAGGCGCCGGCCGATGTGCGCGGCCTCCGGCAGGCCGTTCATGGCCTGAAGCGCGGGATTGACCCGCAGGAACCGCAGCTGGGTGTCCAGCACGCCAATACCGACCGGTGAACGGGCGAACAGCCCGTCCCACACCGCGGACGAGCCGCGGATCGCGCGGGCGGCGTGGGCGTCGGCGACGAAGACCAGCACCGTGGTGCCGCCGCGGGTGCGGGCGGGCACCGGGGTGGCCCAGATCTCCAGCTCCAGCGGGTGCCCGTCGTGATGCCAGGCCGTCACCGTGCCCGTCACACCCCGGCCGGTGACCGCACGCTCCCACAGCGAGCGGCCCAGGGAACGGTCCGCCTCCGGGTGCAGCAGGTCGGAGATGTGCCGGCCCACCACCTCACGGGCGGCGTATCCGAGGAGGTCCTGCGCGGTGCGGTCCCAGCGGACGATCGCCCCGGACTGATCGGTGGCCACGGCGGCCACCGCAGCGCACCCAGCCAGCCGCCCGCATCGCGCGCGGCCTCACCCGTCATGTCCGCCGCCGTCCAGTCCATCACCTCCAGTATCCGCGCCCAGCGGCGAGGAGCCCTGCCAGCAGCCCAGGGGCGGGCGTCGGCTCAGAGGGTGCTGATGAAGGTGCACAGGGAGATGGGCAGCAGCAGCGTCCACTGCGGCAGCTTCAGCAGGGGCCGTGGCCAGCGGGCGGTGAGGGTGACGGTGAGGAAGGCGACGGTGTAGGCGAGGTACTGGGCGGCGATGAACAGCACCAGCGCCGTACTGGGTGCGCTCACCCAGGCCAGGGCCAGCAGTACGACGGCGCTGAGGAGCAGGTCCGCGGTGACCAGGTGCCACACCGCGTGCAGGGTCCGCCTCGGCTCGGCGGCCAGCGGGCCGGCCAGGAGAGGGCGGACGACGCTGCGTCCACCGGCGGCGATGTGGATGGCCGTGGTGCCGGCAGCGAGTGTTCCTGCGGCCAGGAGCCAGCCGTTCACCGGACCTCGATTCCCTTGACGATCATCGCCGCGATACGCCGGGCCAGATCCGCATCCGGCTCTTCGCCCACGATGCCGAGGTGGAAGAAGACCGCCCCGGCCAGCGTGTCCAGCACCAGGTCGACGGGCACGTCCTGGGCCGACTCACCGCGCTGCACGGCGCGGTCGAACACCGCGGTCAGCCGCTCCTTGGCGGGGCTGAGGAACCGGGTGCGGATCGTGGCGCGCAGCTCGGGTACGGCGGCGAAGTCGGCCAGCAGGCCCGGCAGGGCCGCCGCGGCCGCCGGTGCGGAGAACTCCTCCACCAGCGACCCCACCACCGCGGTCAGGTCGCCTTCCAGCGTCCCCGTGTCCGGCAGGACGGCGGTGTCGGCGGTGGTGAACACCGCCTCGTAGACCAGCTCCGGCTTGCCGGACCAGCGCCGGTAGATCGTGTCCTTGCCGACTCCCGCACGCGCGGCGACCGCACCGATCGTCAGCGCCCCGTACCCGCCCTCGGCCACCAGCTCAGCGGTCGCCTCGACGATCGCTTCACCCGACCTGGCATCCCTGGGACGCCCTCGCCCCGCAGAAGAAGAAACCATCACCCACAATTACCATACGGGCCGACCCGTATGGAATTCGGTGAAGGGAACGGCGTCGGCCTGGGGTCGGTCCGGGTGGAGATCACTCTGATGGGTGGTTTGGCCGGCAGGCGTCTTGCCGCAGACCGAAGGCGGCGGGTGAGGATGCCGCCCATGTCTGCGTCCCCGACTGCCTCCGCCCTCCCGCTGATCGCCGCTATCGTGGCCGCCGTCCGGACCGGCGACGATCAGCGGGTCGCCCATCTGGTCGCCGCCTTCGCGAAGGCCGCCGACGCCCCTGCCGCGTTCGCGCTGCGCCGGGCCCTGATCGGCGATCTGGACGCGCGTGGCGCAGAGTACGGCCACCCAGCAGGATCCCATGGCCCTGGCGTAGGACTTCCACCAGCCCCAGGGCTCGGGGCGCCCGGCCGCCCGACGCCGTGAAGTGCGCGGCGGCACTGCGCCCGGCCGGGGAAGTGGACCCCGCCTTAAGGGGTGTTCCGCCTCGCTCTCGCCGCCTGGCTCGCGCACGGGATTGCGTGGACGCCCTTCGCCTTACACGACGCCGGCCTTCCGCGGGCGCGACTTGCTGGCCTGGCCCCTCCTGGCCGAAGGGCTCGCCTCAGATGGCGCCACGCACCGCCTCCATTTAGGGATTTTCGCCCCATACTGTCGGTCTTTGCTGGAGGTCGGCTACCACCCAACGCCTGGGCACCCGTCGTCCCCGCCCCGTGGACCTGCTGAAGGCCGTGGACCGCTCCTCAACCGCGTGCCACCGGAGCGCCTTGCCGTATCGCTCCCGGAGGCTCAGGAAGCGCGGACCGTGCGGCACTTCGGCCTACCGACTCATTGCGACGGGCGGCGCCACCGTCGTGGCAAGTCGGGCATGGCCTTGCTTTTCGGTGCGGCCGTCCCTCCCCGCCACCGCTCGCAGCCCTCGCCCATGGGCTCGGCGACTGCGGCCGACTGGGCACGGAACAAGTCGCCGACGCCGTCCTGGCGCGCCTCTGCGTCTCCAGCGGCGGTCGGGATGACATCGCCCTCGTCGTGGTCCGCCTCTGAGGTGGTCCCCGCTCTTTCCGCCCTCCGGGAAAGCCCGCCCCGCCCGTCGCATCCGGCTCTGGGCCTACGTGTAGTCCGGTGGCAGTCGGCCCTCGACTTCTAGCACTTCCAGGACCGCCACCAGGTGTGCGGGGACCGGATGAGCTGCATGGATGTCCTGGCTCGTCCACCAGTTGACCGTGGCCGCATCCTGGCCTGCCTGTCCCACTGGAACATCTCCAGTTCTTGTCCCGGCGCGAAGAACCGCAGCGAGAGAGGTTCCACGGAGATGGACTGATGCTGGCCGAGGATGCGCACCCGTGCACGCACGAACCAACCTCGTACAGGGCCGTCGCGACGGGCCATGCGATCACTCACCTGCTCTGTCTATCCCGGGGCCGCCAGGGGCCGGCCTTCTTCCGTGCAACGCCGGGCGCCGGCAGATATGCGACGCAGGCCCTGACCCCGGCCGCAGGGCTCGCCCAGGAGAAACAGCAGGCACCGCATCCACGCACGGAATATGGTCCCGTAACGCAACCCTTTTATCCACTAAGTTCCATTCGCGCCGAGCGGAGAGTGGTGAGCGATTGTCCCGGGGCACAGGGCTGGGTCGGCGGCTTCTGGATCACCTCCTTGCCGAGGCGGTGCGGGATCTGGGAGCGCACGCGGCCTGTGTCTACGTGCTGCCGCCCGGCGAGGACGTGCTCGCGCTGGAGGTCATGACCGGGCTGCCGGTGGAGTTCGCAGCGCCCTGGCAGCGGATCTCCCTCGCTTACCCGGTGCCGGTCACCGACGCGGTGCGCTCGGGGGAGCTGGTGTGGGTCGACTCCCAGGAGGAGCTGGTGCGTCGCTACCCGCGTGCCGCGCTCGTCCTGCCCTACCACTTCGCCCTCGCCGGGGCCCCGATCGTGCACGGCGGGAAGACGGTCGGGGCGCTGCTGCTGCTCTGGCCCGGGCCCCGGCACGATCTGGTGCCTGCGGTGCGGGACGGTATCGCGTCGGTGTGCGCCTTCCTCGGCCACCTGTTGGCCGCAGCCGAGCAGACGGGGCAGCCGCTGACTCCTGCCGCGCGCAGCCTGGTCGGCCCCGCGGCCAGAGAGGCCACGCCCTCCGCGACCGAGGAGGCTGCGGCACGGTACGCGCAGCGGCTGCCCGAGCCCGGGGTGGCGCTCGACCTGGACGGCCGGATCGCCTTCATCACCCCCGCCGCGGCCCGCTTGGTCGGCGCAGCAGAGCAGCACCTGCTCGGCGCACTGCCGTGGGAGGCACTGGAGTGGCTGGACGATCCGGTCTACGAGGACCGCTACCGCGCGGCCGTGATCAGCCGCCGCCCCACCTCCTTCACCGCCCGGCGGCCCGACCGGGCGTGGCTGCGCTTCGAGCTGTTCCCCGACGACACCGGCATCAGCGTGCGCATCACCCCCGCGCCCGGCCCGGACGGCGCAGCCCCGGTCGGACCACGGCAGACAGGCGCGGCCCAGGCAGCGCCGGCGCGGGTGGGGGCGCTGTACCACCTGATGCACCTGGCCGGCGCCCTGAGCGAGGCGGTGAGCGCCGAGGATGTGGTGCGGCTGGTGGCCGAGACGGTGCTGCCCGCGTTCGGCGCGCAGGCCCTGGCGATGCTGGTCGCCGAGGGCGGCCGGCTGCGGATCGCCGGCTACCACGGCTACCCGGCCGAGGTCATGGACCGCTTCGACGGCACCCCGCTCACCTCGCCCACCCCCGGCGTGCGGGCACTGACCGAAGGCGCGGCGGGGTTCTTCGCCTCGCGCGAGGAACTGGAGCGCGCCTACCCCGCCCGCGCCCGACGCACGGACGGGATGGCGGCCTGGGCGTTCCTGCCGCTGATCGCCTCCGGCAAGCCGGTCGGCACCTGCGTCCTCGCCTTCGCTGATCCCCACCCCTTCGCTCCGGAGGAGCGCGCCGCGCTCACGTCGCTCGCCGGGCTGATGGCCCAGGCCCTGGACCGCGCCCGCCTCTACGACACCGAGCACGCCCTCGCCCAGAGCCTGCAGACCGGGCTCCTCCCGCACACCCTTCCCGAGGTGCCCGGTCTGGAGGTGCAGGCCCGCTACCTGCCCGCCACCCACGGCATGGACATCGGCGGCGACTTCTACGACCTCATCCGCCTCGACGACGCCACGGTGGCCGCGGTGATCGGCGACGTCCAGGGCCACAACGTGGCCGCCGCCGCCCTCATGGGCCAGGTCCGCACCGCCATCCACGCCCACGCCACCGCCGGCGCCGCCCCCGCCCAGGTTCTCGCCCGCACCAACCGGCTCCTCACCGACCTCGACCCGGGGCTGTTCACCAGCTGCCTGTACGCCCGCATCGACCTCACCGACCACACCGCATGCCTGGCCACCGCCGGCCACCCACCCCCGCTGCTACGCCACCCCGACGGCACCACGGCCGTCGTGCAGTTCGAGCCCGGGCTGCTGCTCGGCATCGACCCCGACGCCACCTACCCCACCCACACCCTCGCACTGCCGCCTGGTACCGTGCTGGCCCTGTTCACCGACGGCCTCGTCGAGACCCCCGATCAGCCGCTGGACGCCCGCATCACCGGCCTCGCCCGCGACCTGGGCCGCGGCCCGGCGGATCTGCGCGCCCTGGCCGACATGCTCACCGCGCCGGTGCGCGACGCCGGTGACCGTACCGACGACGTCGCCCTGCTCCTGCTGCGGCCGACCACACCACCTGGGTGAACCGGCCGGCCGGTGGATGTGTGAACGCCCAAGCTCGGCGGCGGCAGTCTCGGAGGAACCGTTGATTCCTCCCTCTGTGCCGGATTGCTCTACTGGAGCGGCCTCCCCCCCACACCACTCACCGGCTTCTTGGCAAGGAATCTCCATGGCTCTCCCCGGCCGCTGCGGCGTCGCCGAAGGGGTGCAGCTCGACGTCGGGGTGCTCGGTGAGGAACTGCCCGAACGGCGGGGTGCCCCTGATGTCCGGCTCGGTGCGGGCCAGGGTGGGCCCGTGGGTCGCGGGTGCCGACGTGGACCTCGTGGCCCAGCTCGGAGAGACTGGCGATGTGGGCGCGGGCACTGCCACCGGTACCGAGAACAGCGATCTTGTTCCTTGCGGTTGGATCAACCGTAGGGCCCTAATAGGACAGAACATGTCCTTGACCGCGGATGATCCGTGCAGATGCTTCGCGCCTGCCGCCGGCGGGCCGAACGGCCCGGGCGGGGTGAACCGACCGAAGCGTTGCAGCGTGACCACGCTCATGGTGAGGTGATCACCGTTGACGCGGGGTCTCATCACGCGGTCGAGCCTCGTTCCAGCCGTAGCGCCGCCTTTGCCCGTCGCCGTCCCGAGAGGACCGGCCGCTCGTTTTCACTCACCCGGAGGAGCCCTGAGTATCGGTGGACGGGATCGTTTCCTGGCCGCGCACCGCATCGTTGCCGCAAGCATGAAGCCCGCTCCGGAAGAGCCGCCTGCCGCACTGCTCGGCGCCTACTGGCTCGAGCCCGACTCACCCGCCCGCTGCACCATGCACCGCCAGGGATTCGGCTGCCAGACATCAGCCCTCCCGGCCTCACCGCCCTTCAGCCGGCGGTGCGCCCCGGCGAGGGTGCGGGCTGTGGCGGTCTCCCTCTCTGCTGTCACGGTGCTGGCCGCGCTCTGGGCATCGTTCGCGTCAGGCGGATAAGTATCGGGCCCAGCGGGCGACCGGGCAGACCGTGGGAGGTGTGGACGAGGCGGACCGTCCCGCCAGGCCGTGTGGAGCGCGATCCGCTCGGAGTGTCTCCCGCGGTCGGCATCCGTCGAGCGGTCAGGATGAAACATGACATCCGTCGCCGATGGCCGGCCGTGGTGGAAGACCGGCATCCCGGCCCTGCATGCCGATACCGGTGAAGGGGCCGCCATGGAGCGGCTGCTGGGGTGGCCGGGGATCGTGCCGCTGTCCGTACTCCGGACCGTGATGCCCACCGCGACCGCCGAGGAGCAGCCGTCGCCGGGGCGTGTCGACCGCCCACCGGGCACACAGGTGCGCCGACAATAGCGGCTGACACCGGCACGACATCGAGGAGCGAGCGTGGCGCAGGGCACCGTGAAGTGGTTCGACGCGGAGAAGGGCTTCGGCTTCATCCAGCAGGATTCCGGGCCGGACCTGTTCGTCCACTACTCCGAGATCCAGGCCACCGGCTACCGCAGCCTGGAGGAAGGCCAGCGCGTCGCCTACGAGGTCACCCAGGGCACGAAGGGCCCGCAGGCCACCGCGGTCAGCGTCGTCTGACCCCCTGAAAACACCCGACCCGCCGCCGGGCGTCCCCGGCGGCGGTGGCGCGAAGTGCACCACGGCGGCCGGGCGACCCGCCCGCCGGCGTGTCGTTGACCGGGCAGGCGGGTAAAGCACGCGCGATCCCGGACGGCACAGGAGGGCGGATGTGATGGCACGGGTGGTGACGGAAGCCGAGCGGGCGGCGCAGCGCCGGCTTGTCGCAGTGGTGCGTACCGCGGGCGTGCTGGGCGGCGGCGGGCTGGCGGTGTGGCGGGGGTACCACGCCGGCCAGCAGTGGAAGGCGTCCGCCGCCGAGCACGCGTGTGCGCAGGTCGAAGCGGCACTGCGCGCACAGCAGGCCCATCGTCTCGGCCTGCTGCGCCGTCCAGGCCGGCCAGTCCGCGGCCAGACAGGACAGCGTCAGCATCGCCATGCCGGCCGGTCGCGGTTCACAGTAGGGGAAGGCGAAGCCCGGCGCGTCGGCGTCGAGCTCGTCGATCGGGCGGCGCCTCGCCTACAACATCCCCACCCAGCCGCACCTTCGCCGCCTGGTCTGCGGTACCTGCTGCGGCAACGGCCTGGACGCGCTCTCCCGCCTGGCCACCGCGCCGACGCCCTGACCACCCCTGTACCAGCGCGGCGCTGAGATGTCCTGCGGCGGGCACCACCGTCCCCCTCCCGCCGGTGGTACCCGCCGTACGGCGAAGCCAAGGCCAACTGGGAGGATATCCACCGTTGCCGCACGCCCGCGCACCGACCCTACGGATTGCCCGCCGCCGGGCCTGGCACGCCGGTGACAGCCGCCTCGGCTCGTCGCCGCTCGGTATCCTCCGCGTGGGCGCCGCCCGGACGCGCCGGCCCCGACGGATTACCCTCGGGCGGCGCGGCGTCGGCTGCTGCCGCGTCCTTCGTTTTCGCCGTGGGGTGGGTGAACAACTCCAGCAGAGCAGCGACAGACAGTCGGGCCTCCGCGGGATGGCGCGGCCTGCCGTCCGGGCAGAGGGTGTAGTGGGTGCGCCTGCCCACGCGCTCCCGGCTGACGTAGCCGTCCTGTTCGAGGTCCGCGAGGATGCTCTGGACGGTGCGATCGGTGATGCGACAGGCCGCGGCGACGTCGCGGATACGCGTGTCGGGGTCACGTGCGACGGCGAGCAGCACCCGCGTGTGGTTCGTGAAGAAGCCCCACCCGCCCTGCTGTTCCACCGCCAGCCTCCTCCACCCAACTGGACTTGCCGCACCCGCCCGCGGCACACCTCACCCAACCCGGTCCACCGCATATCCCCGGGCTAGCAGGGTATGCGGTGACCACATGGTGCGATCTGGCGGCATCCGGCGCCTTTGCCCGATACGCTCGATGGCCAATCACGTGAAGCCCCGGCGGGGCGGTTGGGCAGGCGCTGTGGATGAGATCGTTCCTCCTGCGGTGGAGACGATGGTGTCGGGCCGCTGCCTGGTGGTGAAGGTGCGCGGGGTCATGGATTACCTCACGCAGCTCGACCTGCGCGCGCGGCTGGCGCAGGCGATGGATCGTGCCGAGCGGGCGGTCATTCTGGACCTTGCGGAGGTGTCGTTCTGCGACTCCGCGGGCCTGAACGTGCTGCTCGCGGCCCGCCGCCAGGCGGAAGCTGCAGGGCTCGAGTTCGCTCTGTCCTGTGTCCCGGCGCGGCTGCGCCGGATCCTGGAGATGACCGGCGCCGATCGCGTCCTGCGCGTCTTTGACACCGTCGTCGATGCCGAGGCCGCCCTGGACACCTGAATGCCGCCTTCCCTGGACGGGGCGGCGGGGATGCTCTGCTTCTGCAAGGGTGGGCCAGGCATCGTCACAGGGGGGACCGACAGGCATGGCCGATCATGCGGCATTCGCCGCCCTGCAACCGCACGACCCGACCCGGCTGGGCCCATACCGGCTGCTCGGCCGCATCGGCCACGGCGGTATGGGCACCGTCTTCGCCGCCGAAACCGACACCTCGCAGCACGTCGCGGTCAAGGTCATCAACGCTGACCTGGCCGGCGACGAACGCTTCACCCGCCACTTCCGGCGCGAGGTGACCGCCGCACGGCGCGTCCGCCCGTTCTGCACCGCACCCGTCGTCGACGCCCAGCTCGACGAGCATCCCCTGTTCGTCGTCACCGAGTTCATCGACGGCCCCACCCTGCACGATCTGGTGGCCCGGACAGGTCCGCTGCGCGGCGGCGCCCTGGAGCAACTGGCAGTCGGCATGGCCGCGGCCCTGACCGCCATCCACGCCGCCCAGGTCGTCCACCGGGACCTGAAACCCGCCAACGTACTGCTGTCCGAGGTGGGCCGCGGGTGATCGACTTCGGCATCGCCCGCGCCCTGGACGGGCTGAGCGCTTCCGTCCAGCCCACGCAGATCGCCGGCACCCCCGGCTACATGTCACCGGAGATCCTGCGCGGCCAGCCGGTCACGCCCGCCGTGGACGTGTTCGCCTGGGGCTGCGTCATGGCCTACGCCCGCCACCGGCACCCCGCCCTTCCCCGGCGAGGACGTCTTCGCCATCCACCACCGGGTGCTGACCGAACCCCTCGCCTCGAAGGGCTGGACGGCACGCCCGGGCAGTTGGTCGAGCGGGCGCTGGACAAGAACCCCGCACGGCGCGGGTCCGCGGCCGGGCTGCTGGCGCAGCTCGTCGGCGAGGAGGCGGCGGATGCAGGGCGGGCCACCGAAGTACTGGAACGGGTGTGGCGGACCCCGACGCTGGTGACGGCCGGTCCCGGGCAAGCAGCTGCACCCTCTCGCCGCAACAGGGGCCGTCGTACGGCAGCGGTGGGGCCGGTGCCGCGGCGGTGTGCGCCGCGCTCGCCGCGGTCTACTGTGGCCCGAGGGCGGCGACGCACGCGAGCCGGGCAAGGACCCCGCCCAGACACGCAGCGGCCCGGTCACCCTGCACAGCTCCTACAGCTTCGAACTGGACACGCTCCGCCCGCGGGAGCCGCGCGCTGGATCGACACCCGGGACGCCACCGACGACCTTCGCCTGCAAAGCCGCGACAGCGGCGCACCCGACCTCATGCCGACCTCACGCAGCTGGTGGTCAGCGAGCTGGTCACCAACGCGCGGAAGTACGCCCCGGCCCGGTGTTGCTGGACTTGCGTATCACCAGTGACCTGGTGGAGGTGGTCGTGTGGGGCTCCGACCCGGTTCTGCCCATCGCCCGGGCCGCGGACGTCGGCCGGGTGAGCCAGCACGGCCTGGAGATCGTGATGGCCGTCGCCCAGGGAGTCGAAGCCAAGCGGGAGCCGGTTGGCAAACGCATCACCGCCCGCCTCGCCCTCGTCGACGACCCAGGCGGCGCCATCTCCGGCCGCCCCCCTGTAGCACACGGGCGGCCTCGCCTGGCGTGTGGCGCTAGGGTGCCATGGGCCGTGCCATGCTCCGCCGCTCTGATCGCGGACGCCACGGACGCTGACGCCTTCGTTCCCCGACCCGTAGAGAGCGCCGCCGCGCTTGCCTAAGTCGTAGGCGGCAGCCGCACCAGCAAAGTCTTGGGATCCTCGGGATCGGGCTCGGCATGCATGCCTGCACCGGCCAGCGCCGCCCGGCACCGCAGCAGCTCCAGCTCCGCTGCCGGCCACTCGTCGATCGCGTACGCCATCCTGAACGGCGTTCCGTCAACTGGGACAGCGTGCGCAGTCGCTTCTCGATCTGATGCGGGCTGAGCTGGCTGTACCCGGGAATCGGTAGATCCCCTCCCGCCTGACCGCCCCAAGGACATCCTCGGCCATTGGTTGGGCTGAGCGGTGTCACGCCTGGCGCCCTGGGCCGCGCGGCCGGGACGACAACGCCGTGTGGTCCGTGCACGACCTGCGAACCGGCACCCTTACCTTCCAGGTCGTCTGCGACTACGAGATGCCCGACGAGACGGGCGTGTTTGACACCGGTCAACATCGAGGTTCAGGAGATAACGCGGAGCGTCAGTTCGCGAAGCCGACGGCCGGTGGTAGTGATGTTGTATCGGCGCGCGTTATTGAGAGCCGCCATGGTCAGGGCCCTGCTCCGGTGGCAGTTTCGGCCCATCTCGTCTAGGGCCGCGGCCAGCGATCGAGGGTCGCCGGGAGTGTGGGGAACACCAGCGTTCCCCATGATTTCCCTCACACCGGGAAGATCGGAGTAAGCAACCGGAAGTCCGTGGGCTTGGGCCTCAATGAGGACGAGCCCGAAAGCTTCCAGGCCCCTGGTCGTGAAGACGAAGGCGTCAAAGTTCGGTAGGCGGCGCCACAGCTCAGCGCGGGGCAGGAACGGCTCGAACTGAATGCGGTCCCGCAGCCCCAATTCGATGGCCCGCTGTTCCAGATACTCCCGCAGGGTTCCGTGGCCAATCACGGTCAAGTGGTGCGGTTGATCGGTTAGAGCGAGGGCTTCGACGGCGGTGATCGTGGACTTGTTGTCGTCCAGACGTCCGGCGTGCACCAGAGATAGAGGTCCGGTTCCGTCAGGCGGCTGGTCGCGTACCCGGGCGTAGCTCAAGGGGATGCCCCAAGGGATGACGGTGAGCAGATCGGTGAATCGGCGTCCGGTGAGGCGGTCGATGCGGTCGGCGAGGGCGGAGGTCGGGGTGACGATCGCGGCGCTTGCGGCGGCAACTTCATGCAGGGTTTCGCGTTCGCGCTCGTTGCGCTCGGCCGCCATTACGTCGGGGCCGTGGGCGATGGCGATGATCGGGATCTTGCCCGCGGTTCGTGTGAAGGCCAGGCTGAGAGCGAAACCGAGGTACTGGGCGTGGATGGCATCCGGCCGGGTCTTCTCGACGAGTGCACCGACCTCACGCGTCAGCTCGTCGACGTAGAGGTCGAAGTCCGGGCCTTGGGGGCGTTTGGACGTGGAGAGGGTGATCAGCTGATCAAACGCGGCCCTCCATTCCTGGTCGACCGGTTCTCTACCCAGGAAGGTCGTGCGGGTTTCCGGCATCGCGCGGTAGAGATCGTTGGCGAGGATCATGCTCCCGACGAGGGTTCGGAGATTCGGTTGATGCCGGTCAGGATGTTCAGGGCTTGGCGGTCATGCGGGTACCCCGTTCACGGATGACCGTCGGGTCGAGATCGGTGATCGGGCTACCGGGGACAGCTCGACTCGTGACTCGTCGGTGGAGTTGTGCACCTCGCGTTGGCGGGGTGGCGCCCACCACGACGCGAGGTGCGGGGTGAGGACGGCCGTGATCTCCTCGTCCGGGTGCAGGTAGCCCTTGCTGTCTTGTCGTGCCGTCCATACTCGGACTGCCGATTGAGGGTAGGTGGGATTGATCCCCATTTCCCCTTGGGTATGACCCCGTTGAAGGGGTGGGGATGCCTTCGTTGTTCCAGTAGTCCCACGCCTCCAGCGCCTTGGCTTTCTCGAAGCAGTGGTACAGCTGCTGGTAGCGGGCCATGTACCGGATCTCGCGGAAGACCATCTGGCCGATCAGTCCGGGCGCGGCTTTCTGGATCGTGCCGAGATCAGCGCCCTGGAAGGTGACTGATGCCGCGTCCTGGGACGGGTGCAGCGTAGTCCGGGCGAACAGGTGGGACAGTCGTCGCCGCACGTACTCGGCGACTCCTGGGCGAGAGCCGGCTCGATGCCCTCGATGAGTTCGACGAGCCGGTGGTAGCGCGGGCTGAAGCGGGCAAGGTCGAACAACTGGTCCATGCCGTCCACGGCGGCGAAGGCGAGTCGTTTGTAGAGCCAGTTGTTCAGCTCTCCCGCCTGGGCGTAGGTCTTGGTCTCCGGAGTAGCGGAGTGGAGCATCAGGTACTCGGACAGCACCTCGAAGTACAGGTAGCCGAGGAACGGAACGTGGGTCACGGCGTCGGATAACTGGTCGATGAACTCGGGTGCCGCAGTGGCGTGGCCGGCGGCGTTGTGCAGGGCGACGTCGAGGAATGGCGCGGCGGCGCGCAGCCCGGTCAGCATGGTGCGGTCGAGTTGGTCGTTCTCGGCCGGGGTGAGGAAGCTGCGGTAGCGCAGGTAGGTGCGCAGGTGGATGGCGCCGAGGTGCAGGTAGTCGACGCCCTTGGGCTGGATCGGGGCGTCCGGGGTGACCTCGAGGATCATGGGCGTGGTGGAGGGCTTCGTCCGCATCAGGTAGGCGCCGAGGTTGTGTGGGCGCAGTCCATCGCGCTGACTGGCGAGAGGCGAGCAGTACAGGGCTCCGACCAGGCATCCGGCGGACACATGCAACTGCTGGCTGGCACGGATGGCGTCGATGCCCCTGGTGACGTGCAGCAGGTACATCGGCCGGCCGCTGATGAGCGCTTCCGTCATGGCGTTGTGCCGTATCAGCCAGCCGTTTGGGGTCGAGCACTCCAGGTAATGGCGCCAGTCACTCTCACTTTCGGCCAGTGAAGCTGGAATTTGACGCTGCGCGGGCGTGGTGAAGTCCGTGTGGCGTATTCCCATTCGTCGCGCAAGACAACTCCCTGGGATGGAGGATAATCGGCGGATCGGGGGAATTTCGCAATTAAAGAGTCTCGATGTTCGCTCCGGAAAGCCGGTTTCGGCAGTCGAGGACATAGGTCGCGCATTTCGCGATCATCGGGAGGTCGAAACGCGGATGGTCCATGAGAAGAACCACTGCATCCGCGGCCGCAACCTCCGCCGGGGTCGCATCGACCCGGGGCACGTTCAGCTTGACGTCGTCGCCGTCCGGGATGTTCGGTTCGGCGCCGCGGACCTCGGCGCCGAGGCCGACGAGAAGTTCGGCGACACGTGCCGAAGGCGAATTTCGAAGGTCGGTGGCGTTGTACTTGTAGGTCAGGCCGAGCAGCAGAATCCGAGATCCCCTGACGGGCATGCCGCGCTTGTCGAGTGCTTCCACGAGACGCTGGACGACGTAGTCGGGCATGTGCCGGTTCACATCGGCGGCGAGTTCCGCGAACCGGAAAGGGGTGCCAAGCTCCTGCTGGGCCTTCCACGAGAGGAACATCGGGTCAACGGGCAAGCAGTGCCCGCCCACCCCGGCCCCGGGGTGAACCGCGTGAATCCGAACGGCTTGGTCGCCGCGGCGTCGATCGCTTCCCAGATGTTCATACCAAGGGAAGCTGCCAGAATTGCCATCTCGTTGACCATGGAGATGTTGACGAACCGGAAGGTGTTCTCGATCAGCTTGGCAAGCTCGGCGACCTTCGTCCCAGACACCGGTACCGTGGTCTGAAAAATTCCGTCGTAGAAACCCTTGATCACATCGAGTGATTTGGCGTCGATTCCGGATACCAACTTCGGCGTCCCCTCGAACGACCAGCGCTTGTTCCCGATCCGCTCTGGGCTGAAGCCGGCCAGGAAGTCCACCCCGCCCTTGAGGCCCGATGCCTCCTCCAGGATCGGCAGCAGCAGCTCCTCTGTGGTGCCGGGATAGGACGTGGACTCCAGGACCACCGTCGCACCGGGGCGAAGGTGCTCGCCCAGCGTCCGGGCGCAGGACTCGATGTAGCTCAGGTCGGGCACGCTGTCCCGCAGCGGGGTCGGCACGGTGATCACCGCGATGTCGAAGCCGGCCAGCGCGGCAGCGTCGGCGGTCGCGGAGTAGGCCCCGGAGTCCAGCACTGCGCGCAGCCGCGAGGAGTCCACGTCCCTCACGTGCGACTGGCCGGCGGTGAGCTGCTGGACGCGGTGCGTGTCCACGTCGTAGCCGACGACACGGTGACCCACCTCTGCGGCGCGTACGGCCAGGGGAAGCCCTACGTAGCCCTGACCAGCGATAACTATCTGCATGGCAGCTCCTACTCGATGCGGTGCTTGAATGGACCGTCGTTCCTGGTCTGGCAAGGAGAAGTGCTGTGCCCCTGGTGTCCGTCGTGATGCCCGTGTACAACTCGGCCGCCACCCTCGGTGTAGCCGTCCGATCGGTACTCACGCAGACACACAGCGATCTGGAGCTGCTGGTCACCGACGACCAGTCCTCCGATGGCTCCATGGACCTGCTCCGCGAGTTCGCCGAGCAGGACGAGCGCGTTCTGCCGGAGTCGGCACCCGAGCGGGGCGGTGCGGGCCGGGCCCGTAACCTGGCGATTCAGCGGGCCCGCGGGGACTACATCGCCTTTCTCGACAGCGACGACATGTGGCTTCCGGAGAAGACCGAGAAGCAGCTCGCCTTCGCGGCGGAAGGTGATGCGCCGCTGACGTTCACCTCGTACTACAAGATGGACGCCGACTACGACGGCGAGAGCACCGACTGGGTCCCGAACGGGCGGGTGGTTCGTGCGCGGCAGCACGTGGACTACCGCGCAATGCTGGTCCGGGACCACATCGGTGCACTCACCGCCATGTACGACCGCAAGGTCCTGGGCACGAGGCTGATGCCGGAGATGCGTAAGCGCCAGGACTACGCCCTCTGGCTGTCGATCATGCGGGACGGCGCTGACGCCCGGGGACTGGATGAGCCGCTTGCGGTGTACAGGGCCCACCAGGCGGGATCGCTGTCCTCCAACAAGTTGTCGCTGGTCCGGTACAACTGGGAGCTGTACCGCGAGCACGAGCATCTGTCGGTCCCGCAGGCGACGCGGTCGCTGGCAGGCGCTGTGTGGCAGTCGCTGCGCAACTCGCGGATCTAGACCCCGGCGGACCCGGCCGGACACCCGCCCGCACGACCTACGAGGCGACCGAGTCCGTGCCCCTGTCGCGGAGGAACAACTGGAGCAGCAGGCGGCGACGCTCGGGCTCGACGTCGTGTTGGCCGCTGGCGAGCGCTTCGCGTCCGTGCAGGAAGCGGCGCTGGTTCACGATGAGGTAGTCGCCTGGCTGGAGCATGAAGGAGACCTGACCCCGTACGAGTTCCTCGGCGAGTTCCCGGGCGGCGTCGGCGTGCGCCTGGCCGAGCTGGGACCGCTCCAGCATCTTGGCGGTGAACCGGACGAATCCCTCACCCGGGTCGGAGCCGTCCAGGATCGGGAACGGCTTGTACTCCTCGCCCACGCCGTGCAGGTCGAAGAAGGTCCCGTAGTGGTAAGCCGACTCGGCCAGTAGGGCGCGGTTGTCCTCCGACAGCCGCGCCACCGCCGCGTGGGCGTCGGAGAGGATGCTGGGGCCGCCGCCGAGCGGGTCGGGGCGGACGCACAGGAGCGTGGTGTACTCGGGGGCCGGGTCGCGTTCACCAGGTCCATGTGGAAGGCGTTGTACCCGATGCCGCTGGACTTGCCGGGGTCCTTGTCCACCTTGACCCCGATGTCCTTCCACAGGGGCCACCGCGGGAACGGCGAGAAGGGAACCGCCACCTCGGCAGCGAAGGCCGTCGCCAGCCTCCGGAACCGGCCGCCGGTCCCCAGGATCTTGGCGAGGTTTCCCAGGCGCAGCACGGCGTACCCGCCACCCTCCCCGGTCAGCGCGTGGCGCAGGGGCGCGGTGGTCTCCTCGAACCACGGGCTGGCCGTCAGCTCGGTCCGGTAGCGCTCCATGGTGGACGTTGCGAGGAACGGACCGTCCAGTTCCCATGTCGGGAGAGGAAGGTCGATGAGAGCGGCTTCGAGTTCGCTCGGGATGTCGATGAACATGCGGAGCTTCCTGTCTCTAGGGGTTTTGGGGTGTCGTTCGGGTGCTGCTGTCTTCCGGGCGTCGAAGGCAGTCCGACAGCGGAGAGGTCCCTTCTTCGTCAGGGCCGACTGATACGAGGTCACCACCGAGCCTTCGCCCTTGGTGGTCGACGGTCAGGTCGTGCACGTCGTTTGCGTGTTCTGCACACGTGGTTGCGTAGTCCGGCCTCGACTTGCTGGCCTGGGAACTGCTCAGCCGGAGCCGCGTATGTGCTTGCATCGAACGCCGCGTTCGACGTCTTGAAGAGACGGCCGGCGCTGGGCTCCACAGTCGGCGCACCGGCTGAGCCAGGGATCGACCGTCTCCCCGGGTAGGGCACTTCCGGCACGTAACCAGCGGCCTTCATGGTTTCCCCGGCCGCGGCGGCCACATCGGTCTCGACAACTTCGTCAGGCGCCGGTCGCGGAATCGTGTGCTGCGGTGGCAGGACTTCGGCATCCGGGGGAACGCCTCGTTCACCGAGGTGAATCCCCGAACAGCATTCCGAGGCTTCGCCACTGCTTCTGCGGCGGGCTGGCCACGGGCGTCTCATCCCATCCGAAGGGATCAGGAGTCGCGGGCGGTCGTGGTATGGGCAAGGCATCTCCGCATCGGTAAGTGCTGTGTCCGACGTGTGGTTCACCCGCCCGCCGAGTGACCGTCGCAGCGACAGCGGAGGGGTGGTCGAGCGCGGGCCGGCCGCTGGCCGCCTATAGAGAGCGCGGCCGGGGGCGCAATCAGCGCCGCCCCCATCGAGGGGATGGTCTAGGACCGACCGCGCACGGGCGGGTGGTCCTCGACCGGGAGGCGCGTACGGGGGTGCTGCCTACGTGCCGTGGGGCGCGTGGCGGGCGGTGGCGCCCACCCCAGGGAGGGGAAGGCGGGCGCCACCGTCCTTGGACCACCCGGCGGTCGGGCTGCGTTGCGGGTTCGCTGGGCGGTCGCCCGGTGAGGGAGGGGGAGGCGGCTGGCCGCGAGGCTGACCGTGATCTCCGCACCGGGGTGTCCACTGCCCGAGGGCCCAGGCCGTATCGACAACCGGGGCCGCCGGGCAGATGTCAGGCAGGGCTCGTCGAGTCGGGTTCGCGGTAGACGAGGAGGTCGACGTCTTCCACGGCGTCAGGGATGGGGCGTTCCTGCAACCAGGCTCGGTAGCCGGCATCGCTCGCGGCGGTGCTGAACTCGCGGAGCCCTTCGCGAATAACACGGCTGGGGGCGCCTGGGGTTGGCCACCAGCGCACAAGCGTGCAGGAAGAGGCCCGCGGCGGCCAGAGGGCGCTCTCTATGCCCCAGACCACCAGCCGTGAGCCGTTCCATGCCGCCTTGGTGTCCCGCAGCACCTTCTTGGCCTCGTCCTGGGGCGAGGTCTCCCGCCAGGAGTACGGAGCCGTCCTCCGGGGTGGAACGTGCGTCCATGCGTCATCTGGGCGTTGCGGCGGAGCCTTGCCCGGCTCCATCCGGTAGACGAGCAAGGTGGCCCGCAAGTCCAGAGTCGGGTCGGTCGGCCGACCGGCGTGCTCGACGACATAGTCCAGCGAGCGCAGTGCGGTCGTCACGGCCTCCAGGCGCACGGCCCAGTCCGATCCGGCCCTGTGGCACGGATGCCACTCGACCAGGACGCACAGGTCGGCTCCCCGTGGCCAGGCACACTCCGGTGCGTACATCGCCCTGCACCAGCCGTCGCCCGGCGCGATGTCGCGGCTGTGGATGTCGTAACCGTCCTTCCGGCCGACCACGACCCGGTTCTCGCCTACCTTGAGCTGGTCTAAGTCGTAGTTGACCACCAGGGGCGCCGTACGACTCGGTCTGTCCCGGTCATAGACCGGCCGTTGCGTCGAGGAGCTTCGCACGCTGTCCTCTCAGTCCAAGGGTTCGAATACGTCTGGTCGTGGTCGACGCCGCCCGCGTCGGTGCTTGTCATCTGGCGATCGGTTCGGCAGCCGCTCGGCTCCACAAAACGTCCCGGGCGCGTGTGATGCGGTCGTGGCTGTCACCGGCTGCGCACGCACGCTCGACCTCGTTCAGCCAGTCGCGCAGGATCTGTGGGTAACCGTCGCCAGACCGGTACTCGATTCCGACGGGCTGATCAGCCATGTACAGGCGGTGGCCGTGAACGGACACTTCAGTGATCGAGGGTTCGAGCGGTGGGATCTCGTTGGTTGGCGGCACGACGAGGACGCGAGCGCGCTTGGCCTCCATCAGCTCAAGGAGATATTCGAGCTGGCAGGCCATCACCCGATGCCCTCCGATGGGGCGGCGCAGCACCGCGTCGTCGAGAAGGAGGGTGAAGCGCGCTCCGTCGCCAGGTCGAGGGAAGACCTGTCCGAGTGGAGCGGGCCGGACGCCGATGTCCCTCGGGACGCCCGACTTCCTGAGTGCCTGGTCGTATCCGGGGGTCCGATAGGGCCGTGGAAGCAGGTACGCGGTGTACGAGCGCAGCGTAGTCGCGCTGCGCTGGACGGCCGCCAAGCGGTCGTACGCCCCAGGGGCGTTGTCGAACATCCGGAAACGCTGAGGATCGCGGGGGTCCGCCAGCAGTCGCTGGATGACCGTGATCTCCCCCTGGTCGCGGAGCCCGTACAGGCGAAGCATGTCGCGCACGCGGCTGGGTGCGAGCGGGCTGGCAGCCCGTTCCATCTGGCTGACGGCGGACAGGCTGAGGTGCAGGACCTTCGCGATGTCCATGGCCGTCCTGTTCGAGTCCCTGCGCAGTGTGCGCAAGTAGGCTCCGACGACGATGTCTCCCGGCGGCGGTGACGGCAGCGCGGCAGGGACGGTGGGGAGTGAAAGCACGCGTGCGCCTTCTATGGTCTCGGGACTGGTCATGGGGCTGGAGAGCGCTGAGGTGGTTGGAACGCCCGGCTGCCGGAGAGCACGGGCACCCGGCAGCCGGACGGGTATGAGCCGCGCCCCCGACCTTGGCCGTGGGGGATGTACGGAACACACCGGAGGCGCGGAGTTCAGGGCGTGGAGCGCAGGTGAGCATCGAGCGCGGCGTGGGGGTGGGCTCAGGGCGGAGCTGGGCCACGGCCTCTCGCAAGGGCCTGACCGGTACGAGACGATCGCTTGCGGACGGCCGGAACCAGTACGGGCCGGGCGGTGCTCGGTGGCTCATGGCAGGAAGCGTGATCGTGTGGGGGGCTCCGATACACACGGCGTGGCTGTGCGGCTCCCACTTGCTGGACGAGCCGGGAGGCACGAGCCAGTACATCCAGCCACTGTCGGGGTCTTCGATGACGGGCCCACAGCCGTTCTGGATCTCGTCCATCATGGTGGCCACGACGTGGCCCTGCGCTCCGCCACCGGTGATCACGACGTCGAAGAGGCCCCCACCGAGCCGTACCCGGGTGTCCCGCCCCCTCGTGACATCGAGCAGGGTACGGATCAGCTCGGCGAGGTCGGCCATATCGTCGGCCGGCTGAGCGGACGTGGTGGAGTTGATCAAGTCCGATCTGATCAAGTCGTCTGGGGACGTGAAGGCGGTCGTCATGGTTCCACCGGTCCCAGGGGCATCGTGGCGCGTACGACCTTGCCCTTGTCGTCAGCGGGGAGGAACCAGGTGACCTCCGCGCCGAGCCGCTGCACCACCCAGAGGCCACGCCCCTGCTCGCCCGCGAGGGCGCGCTCGAAGTCGCGGAAGTGGGGGCTGGGGTCGTACACGTCGATGATCAGCTGGTCACGTTCGTTGATCTTGAGGACGACGGTCACCTTCTGACCACGGGAGTCCGTCACTGCGTGCTGGACAGCATTGGCCACGAGCCGGCCAAGGACTTCGGTGGCAGCGTGGACGGACCCCTGCCAGTCGATTACCGTCAGGGAGGACCGAGCGATCGTACGGGCCCTGCTTACGGCACGACTGTCCCCCGGCAGGCTGATGGTGGGCGCCTGCCGTAAGACCGGCACGGGCGGGGCGACTTGTCGCAAAGCGGTATTTCCTTTGTCGAGGGAGAGGGAGTACCCGGTAGCGGCGGCATCGGTGTCGCCGCGTCTGACGACGGTGGAGGTCACCGATCCCCTTCCTCCGTTGGGAGCAGGCACCAGACGGTCGTCGCCCCTGGGCGGTGATGCCCCAGGCTCCGCCGAATTCCTCGACCATGTGCTTCACGAGCTGGAGGCCGCGGCCGTGTTCGGCGTCGGCATCGGCCTCCTGCACGGCGGGCTTGGTCAGCCCCGGCCCGTTGCTGCCCACGGCCACGTACAGCAGGCCGTCCTGGAGCTGCATCCTGAAGGTGACCTCCGTGCCGCCGCTGTGCATGATGGCGTTGGTGACCAGCTCCGAGACGATGGTCGTCACCGGCTCGATCATGCTGGCCAGGCCGCAGAAGTTCAGACGAGCGCGGGCGATTCGCCGCATGTTCGGCACCCGGCGGGCATCCCGCGGCGGTACCGGTTGTCCAGGAGCACGCTGCGTGATGCCGAAGGCGGTGTCCGTGGCGTCCTCTTTGAGGATGCGGGTGCTTGGACGAAGCGAGGCTTCTTCCTGGCCGGCTAAGACGCTCCCGGTCGGAAGGGTCGTGCTCGGCGCCGTAGCCGTTCCCATTGACTCCTCCTCGTCGCGATCCGGGCACTTAGCGTTGTGCGACGAGTGGGGTTGTGACTATGTCGCGGGTGTGACTTCTGGCTGTCCTTTCGAGTGACACGATGACTTCGCTATGACTTCTTGCCGCCTTCTGACGGGGGCAGTTCCAATGCGGGACCGACGCGGTATCCCATGGAGGGGAACCGATTGCGGAGGGGACATGGACGAGGAGCGTCCGCGCACGGTGCTGTTTCTGCTGGCGACCAGACGGGGCATCAGACCTCACAGGGCCTTCAGCGAGGAGTACGCGCGCGTCGCCCAGGCGTTACGGAGTGAGGGTCACAAGGTGGCCCCGCCACCTGGGTCGCGACACTACGAGCGCTTGCTGACGGTCGGTGGTGTCAAGACGGCACCCCACGCTCCCACGACTCGTGTTCTGGAGCGGATGTTCCAGCGGCCTATCGGGGACCTGCTGCGCTCGGCTGCCGATGAGCCTTCGGACGAGCGTCAGGGTTCAACATGGGCTCCCTCTCCGTCTGTGCTTAGCGAAAGTGAAATGCTGATGACCGCTCGGGACGCCGCCTCTCACGCCGGTGAAGCCGCTGCGCTGCGCCTGGATGACCTGACCCTTGACCAACTCGACGACGAGCTGTTGGCGCTGGCCCGCGGATACGGCAGCAAGGCCCCGGCCGAAGTCTTCGGGGAAGCGCACGGCCTGCTCCAGCGAGCGCAGGTGGATCTCGAACGCACCCGGGCTCCTGAGCAGCACACCCGGCTCTACTACGCCGCCGCGCGGGCCAGTGCGCTGCTCGCCGCCGCCTCCTTCGACTTGGAGCGCTGGCGCCGGCGGTGTCGTTCGCGCGTACGGCCGCGCAGTACGGCAAGACGATCGACCACGGCCCGGCACAGGCGTACGCCTACGGGATGCTGGCGTTTATGGCGTTCTGGGACGGCCGCCCCAGCGAGTCCGTTCGCCTGGCCAAGACCGCTCAGCAGTTCGGCGGGCTGGGGGATACCGCCCGCCGTCGCCTGTTCGCCATCGAAGCCCGCGCCCACGGGCACCTGCGCGCCGACGACCAGGCGCAGCGCGCCATCCGGGCCGCTCTGGAGCAGACGAGCGGACACCGTGACGAACTGCACGACGACATCGGCGGGGAGTTCGGGTTCGATGCTGCTCGAACCGCCATGAGCCACGCTACGACGTGCCTGCTCCTGCGCGACCCGGCACACGCAGAGGAGTTCGCCACCACGGCCCTCACCCTGCTCGGCAACCGTCCGCAGAGCGAAGTGCCGATCGTGGTCTCAGGCCCGGCCGCCATCGACCTGGCTCGCGCCCGGCTGATGCGGAACGAGGTAGAGGGGGCCCAGGAGGCACTGAACCCGGTGTTCGAGGTGCCGCCAGGCTGGCGCGGCTCGGGCATGATGGAGCGGCTGATCGCCGCCCGCATCGAGCTGACGCGCCCCGAGTTCCGAGGCGCGCCAGCGGCCCTTGCTCTCGCCGAGCAGATCGAGGAGTTCAGCGCCCTGTCCCCGGCGCGCAGGCTTGGGGCGCAGAGCCCACTGGCGCTCGAAGCCTGAGTCCTACCGGCCGAGCGCGGCCAGGATCACGGCCTCCTTCTCCGGCGTGATCCCGTGCTCGGCCCAACGGGGATGCTCCACCGGCGTTCCGCCGTCGCGGAGCCATGCCCAGGTGTCCGTCACGGTCTCCGACAACGGGCGACACACCAACCCAGCCGCCTGTGCCCGTGTCGAATCGATCTTCCAGACGCCGGCGTGTGTCCGCCACAACGGAAGCTCTGTCCACTGCTGAACACCATGGTCCAACAGCAACTTGTCAGGGGCCCAGACGAGTTGTGTGTCACCACCCGTGGCCAGCACACAGGCAGCAAGGAAGTCACCCATCGTTGCCCTGCCGATCGGCGCGACGCAGTTGTACGCGCCGCCGTTGTCAGCCGCCGCCTGATCGAGCGCGAAAGCGGCAACATCGCGGACGTCGATCGGCTGGATAGGTTTGTCCGGCGCACCCGGGGCGAGCATGCGCCCGCCGCGGGCGGCACGCCTGAGCCACCAGGGCAGGCGGCCGACGTACTCGCCCGGTCCGAGGATGACTCCCGGCCGCAGGATGACCGCGCGTTCCTCACCGAACGCCGCGGTGGTGGCCCGCTCCGCGCCCGCCTTCTGCCTGCCGTAGTACCAGTCCGGACCGTCCCAGTCGTCCGGAAGCCGCCCGTAATCGGCGTCGGCATCCGGCGGCCCGTCGAGGACTTCGGAGTCCTCCGTCAGGGGCTCGCTCGGCCATCCGCGGTACGCGTTCACGGTCGAGACGTACACGTACCGGCCGGCAACCGGTTCCAGGGCGCGGGCGCCAGCGAGAACGTCACGCGGTGCCATTTCGGACGCGGATGTGTCCACCACCGCATCCCATGGGCCTGCGCCGGCCAGCCGGTCCAGGTCTTCGGCGACGGTTCGGTCACCTCGAACAGTTTGGGCGCCCTCCGGCGGGGTCCCGGAGCGACCGCGGTTGAAGACCGTCACGTCCCACCCACGATCCAGAGCGTCCTGAGCAACTGCACGGCCCAGGAACCAGCTTCCGCCAAGCACGAGGATTCTCATGGTCGCGATCCTGCCGTGTCGCGCGGGCGGAAGGAAAGGAGGGCTTGGCGCCCTTACAGCGGTGGCACCGTCTGTGTGGCTCCAGGTCCTCCCTGCCCATCGTCTCGTTTGCACATTCTGCACACGCCCTAGTGTCCTGAGTCGGGAATTCGCTGCGTAAGTGGGTTTCGGTTCGGCATGATGGCCGGGTGGCGAGGACGGGACGGCCGAAGGCCGAGCTGGTGCTGACCGATGACGAGCGTGAGACGTTGACCCGCTGGGCCAGGCGCAGGGCCTCTTCGCAGGCTCTGGCCCTGCGGTGCCGGATCGTGCTGGAGAGCGCAACCGGCGCGTCGAACAAGGATGTTGCGGCTCGGTTGGGTGTTGAGGCGCATACGGTGAGCCGGTGGCGGGCCCGTTTCGTGCGGGACCGGCTGGCGGGCCTGGCCGACGAGCCGCGCCCGGGCGGGCCCCGGAAGATCACCGATGCCCAGGTGGAAGAAGTGGTGGTCAGGACGCTGGAGAGCACGCCGAAGGACGCCACTCACTGGTCGACGCGGTCGATGGCCAAGGAGGTGGGCCTGTCGCAGTCGGCCATCGTGCGGATCTGGCGGACGTTCGGCCTCAGGCCGCACCTGGTGGACACGTTCAAGCTCTCGAAGGATCCGCAGTTCATCGAGAAGGTCCGCGATGTGGTGGGGCTGTATCTGGCTCCGCCCGAGCATGCGCTGGTGCTGTGTGTGGACGAGAAGACGCAGATCCAGGCTCTGGACCGGTCGGCGCCGGTGCTGCCGATGCTGCCGGGGATGCCCGAGCGCCGCACCCACGGCTACGTGCGCGGCGGCGTCACCACCCTGTTCGCCGCGCTGAACACCGCCACCGGCGAGGTGATCGGCCAGATCCACCGCCGGCACCGTGCCGTGGAGTTCAGGAAGTTCCTGATCCGGATCGACAAGGAGGTGCCCGACGGGCTGGACGTGCACCTGATCTGCGACAACGCCTCGACACACAAGACCCCTGCCATCCAGCGGTGGCTGACCGCACATCCCGCTTCCACGTGCACTTCACGCCGACCAGCTCCTCCTGGCTCAACCAGGTCGAGCGGTGGTTCGCGCTGCTGACGACCAAGCAGATACTGCGAGGCGTCCACAAGAACGTCCAGGCCCTGGAGAAGGACATCCGCACCTGGATCAAGACCTGGAACGAAGACCCGAAACCCTTCGTATGGACGAAGACCGCGGACGAGATCCTCGAACGCCTCGCCGGATATCTGAACCGAATTCCCGACTCAGGACACTAGCTGTGCTGTCCGGGAGGTTGGTGACGCGGCTGGCTGGGGTGTGGCCGCCGATGCCGCCAGGGCCTCGTCCAGCGTGGGCTGATGCCCAGGTCGTGGCAGGTGTCGCGCCAGGTGTTCTTGGTGTAGGCCCAGGCGTTGTCGGTCAGCACCAGCTCGACGGTGATGCCCTGGGCGGCGAACCAGGCGGCGACCCGGGTGAGGAAGCCGGCGCAGGTGGCGGCGGTCTCGTCGGGCAGGTCTTCGGTGCAGGCCAGGCGGGAGTGGTCGTCCAGGGCGGTGTGCAGGTAGGCGTAACCGGTGCCGGTCTTGTTGCGGCGGCCGTCGGCCCTGCCCAGCACTCTGTGCCCGCCGCCGGGGATGCGGCCGAGCTTCTTGACGTCGATGTGGACCAGCTCGCCGGGCCGGGAGTGCTCAAAGCGACGCACGGGTTCGCCGGTGGCCCGGTCCAGGGCGGCTAGAGCGGGCAGGTGGTGCCGGACGAGGATGCGATGGGCGGTGGAAGCGGCGATACCGCAGCGGGCGGCCAGGCGGAGGGCCCGATGCGGTGCTCGCGCCGCATAGGAGCGGTCGTGCATGCCCGCCGCGGCCCAGCTGCCGGTAGCGGCCGGCCCAGCGGGCTGCGGTGGTGTGGCTGACCTGGAAGCGTTCCGCGGCCCGCCGCAGCGGCCAGCCGTCCTCCACGACACACCGGGCCAGATGCAGCCTGCCGGTCTCGGCCAGCGGGGCATTACGGTGGGACGCGAGGGCCTCCTAGCGGTCGTAGATGTCGCGGTCCACACCGGACCCGGAAGGCCCTCACCGACGTCCCGGGACAACACACCTCGAGGGAGGCAAGCGGTCTCCGTACGGTTGAGGCCCCATCCCGTGGCCGTGTGGGCGGGCCGATGCTCGCCGCCGCCGAGTTACGTATCTGGTCCTCGCGTGAGGCCCAGGACCTGGTCAAGGATCAGCATCCCGGCGGCCTCATTCTCCTGGGGCGTCGGCACCGGCGGTGGCGGCACGCGGACCTCGGCGACCCTATCGGCTGCTCGGCATCGACCGTGTCGCGGCTGGAGGCCAGTCGGCGAGTCACGGACATGGAGCTGTTGCGGGCGGCTGCTGCGGCTGTTGGCGTCCCGCTGATCGAGGAAGCCCACCGAGCGGCCCGCCGCCTGCCCACCATGCCGCCGGACGTCCGTCTGTTTCGTATCTCGCCCGCCGCTGGCGCACTCTACGCCGCCGGCGTGCACTGGGCACCCGGAAACGCCGGCGCTGCGCTGGAGGCCGGTCGTGGTCTGCGCGCGGAGCTGTTCCCCACGGCGGAGCGCAAGAGCCGAATGCACACGGACCTCGTGCGTGCCTGGTGGCAGTGGGGCAAGCCGTAGCAGACAGCGCCTCGAACGCTTCCGCATCGCGCGGTGCGATGCAGTCGTCGGTGCGGACATCGACAACCACGGCCGAGCCATCCGCGCGGCGCACGAAGAAGCCCGGGGCATGCCGACGCTCACGCGTCCCGTCGTGCCAGTGCAGCCAGAACGGCTGGGAGGCGACCCCACCACAGCCGGATCGAAATCCATGAGCACGAGACGGTCCCGCTCCAGCCACGACTCGAAACCGACATGCTGCCGAGTCGTCGCCGCCCAGTACCAGCCCGGGAAATAGCGCCCACCCGGCGGCCACCGAAACGGCCGCACCGGACGAGCGTCCTCGAACCTGACCGACACACAGTCCAACAGCGGACGCCGACGACGCTCACGCTTGCCCACCACACTCGACACCTCGACGTACGGCGCCGCCCCTTCCGACCCAGCCGATACCGACATACGACATCCCCAGCCTGCATACCCGTCACGACTAGATTCACTGTCAAGGAAGCCGAAACGGCTGGGTTCGCTGTCAAACGCCTCGATTGGATGACAACGCGACTGGGTTCGCTGTCAAAGGACAGGATTCGCCCTCGGCAGACGAGAAAGAGCCCGAGGGACTGGAACCTCCTCCGGGACCATGTCAACGTACAACGTCCCGGAAAACACCAGGTCAGTGGAGGGGATGGGCTTCTGGCAGGCGGCGCGCCGACCAGTCCCACGACAGCCCGCAGCCCGCGCCACTTGGCCTCGTGACGAGCGCCCGATCCCCACGGAGATCCACCTGTCGAACCCCGCTATCCGATCTGCTCGCTTCACCGCTCCCATCCTCTTGGCGCTCGGTGCCATGAACGCGTGGACGGCCCAACAGACCGAGGACTACGTCTCCTTGTCCACGGCACTGTGCCTGTGCGTCTGCGCCGCCGGGCTGTTCGGTGAGGACCTGCTGCAACGCGGCTACCACCGCGACCGCGCGGTCCTCGCGCACGTCGTGGCGCACCCGGGAGCTACGACTCGTCATGTCGCCCGAGCCATTGGGGTCTCAGAGCGAGTCGTCGCTCAAAACATCGACCGCCTCACCGACGACGGGCTGCTGGTGCTCGTCACTGACAGTGCGACCCCTGCCCTGCGGTCCTATCGACTGACGGTTTGACCGGCCTCGGATCAGAGCGAGAGGCCCCTGCCCCGTGGTGCAGGGCGATACATAGCAGACGATCCCGGTTAGCGAAACCGGGGATTCTCCGGATCGTGTAGGGCGTCTGCACTGACTGCTTGGCGGTGGAACAGGTGTGGACCTGACCATTGCCATGCCCGCTGCCTCGGAAGGGGAACAGCGGCCCAGTCGAAAGGTGCTCGTTGATGTGCGACAAGCTGCATTCCGTTCGGAGCGTCGCCGAAATACTCGACGTGAGTCGGCGCTCCGTGTACCGATACATCGCCCTCGGCGAGCTTTCAGTGATTGACCTCCGTACGGGCGGCGAGCGTTCCCGTGTGCGGATCCCCGGGGCGATGTTCAGGCCCTCATGGAGAGGCGTCGTACTCATTCCGTTGTCGGGCCCGTCGCCTCGTAAGGACGTTTGCGGCGTAGAAGACTCGACACAATTAGCGAAAGGTTCCATGCCCTACCTGCGCAAACTTCCCTCCGGGAAATGGCAAGCAACTGTCAGGACTCCGGCGGGTGACCGACGGACAGAAACGTTTACCCTCAAAGATCAAGCTCGTGCCTGGGGAAATGAGCTTGAAGCGCAGTATCGGCGTGGCATCCACAAAGATCCCCGCGCAGGTAAGATCAAATTTAAGGAGTGGCACGATCGCTGGTGGGATGCGCGCGTAGTCGAACCTCATACACTCCGCGGGGATGCATCCTCTATACGCAACCATGTCATGCCGTATTGGGCGGACTGGGAAATGCGGGCAATAGGTCGCATTGACGTGCAGGCGTGGATTCGAAAGCTGGTGCTCGAGGGAAAGGGTGCGTCAGCGATCCGACGCTCGTACAACCTCGTCCACTCGCTGATGCAGGCCGCGGTTGATGAGGACATTATCTCGGTTACGCCATGCCGACGCATAGATCTGCCTCGGGAGGTAGTGAAGCCTCCGGAGTGGTTCACGCTCGGTCAGGCCCAGGCGATCCTTGATGAGCTGCCGCAGCCGTGGCAGACAATGGCCCTGCTCGGCTTCTATACCGGTCTCCGGTGGGGTGAGCTGTCGGGGCTCCACGGGAAGCGCATTGATTGGCTGAGGTCACGACTATTCGTCGTTGAGGTGAACTCAAAATCGGGCATCAAGGAGTACCCCAAGACTGCGAAGAGTCGTCGCGAAGTCCCTCTTCCGGATCACGTGCTTGATGCCCTCGCACGGCACATGCATGGACGAGACCGTGACGGTGTCATCTTCACCACCGTCACCAAGGGGCGAGCGGGTCGGTTGCTCAATGACGGGAACTGGAGGCGTCAGACGTGGTGGCCTGCCGTACGCGACGCCCGCTATCTTGACGAGGGCGGCAGGCGGCGAGCCGTGCCGGAGTATCCACCGCACTCCATGCGCCACACGTGCGCGTCCTGGCTCGTACAGAAGGGCGTGTCGCTGTACGAGGTGCAGCACCTGCTGGGGCATGAGAGCTATCAGACCACTCAGCGGTACGCTCACCTCGCGCCCGATGCCCACCAGGCGGTTCTTGGTGCGTGGACGCGGCTCGAATCGCAGCTCGTCGTTCCCACCGATGCCGTCCCTGAGTCGCGGCCGGCGCTCGCTCTGGCTGGCACGCCGTAGTCGCAGGTCAGCCGCCCGATGCTTCATGCACTATCGGCCCTGCTGGTTCGCTCCGAACCGGCAGGGCCTTTCGTGCTGATCAGCCGAGTTCCAACGAGCAGCTTCGGCGGCGACAGCATGCGCCCGCGCATGCTGTCGCCGCCGTTGCGGAGCAGGTCGCCATGGTCGCCCTGCTGGTGGATCCGACTGGGGCGCGCATGGGAGCGTTGTTCTGCTGCTGCGCTCGTTTGGATCATGGTCGGACGGACGCCTCTGACGCACGGCCCGGAGCGTGACGCACGTCTGACGCACGGAGCCCGCCTCCAGAGGGGCGATCTCCTTGAAAGTAGCCCCTGACCTGCATGTTCCCTTGTGATGGCTTGGCTGCACATCTTCCCGATGACGCATCACATGGAGTGCGTGGCGATCCTGGAGCCGGCCGGGAAGGGCGCCTGACCTTCCGCGGGAGCCGGAATCAGGCGGTATCCGTCGTTCTCGCGGCGTACGTGGCCGGCGGTCGGCGGTGGGAAGTGGCTGCCCAGCAGGAGGGTGGACGTACCGGCCAGTGAGCCGAGCAGCCGGCCGCGGGTCCTGGCCGCGAGGCCGGGGGCGACGTCCGCACAGCTGCACAGTTCCGGATGTGCCATCTGGACCGGGTGGTGGACGCTGTCGCCGGTGATCAGCGCGGTCTCGCCGCGGCTGCGCAGTTCCACCGCCACCTGCCCCGGCGTGTGGCCGGGGCGGGCAGCAGGCGGATACCCGGTGCGACCTCCGTGCCCTCGTCCGCGACGTCGAGGAGGTCGAACAGGCCCGCCTCCCGGACCGGATGGACCGAGTCACGGAACATCTGCCGGCGCGCCTCCTCCATGTCGGCCCCCGCCCAGTAGTCCCACTCGACGCGTGAGGTGAGGTACCGCGCGTTCGGGAAGGTGGGCACCCAGGCGTCGCCCTCGGCACGCGTGTTCCACCCCACGTGGTCGGCGTGGAGGTGGGTCAGGACCACGAGGTCCACGCTCTCCGGCGCGAAGCCCGCCGCCCTCAGCCGTGTCTCGTAGTCGCTGTCCAGGTCGTGCCAGGCGGGGTTGGCGCGCCGCTTGCCGTTTCCGATGCCGGTGTCCACCAGGACCCGCAGGCCGTCCGTCTCGACGGCGAAGCTGTGGCTGTTGAGGCGCAGGACGCCTCGTTCGTCGGCGAACCCGGGGCTCAGCCAGGGCGTCCGGCCGACGAGGTCGGTGGTGGCCCCGGGCAGCAGCCACGGGCCGGTGCCGGCGGGCAGGGCCACCTCGTCGATGCGTCGGACGGTGTGGTCGCCCACCGTCCAGGAAGGGGCGGGGGAGCAGGGGCGGGGGTGTCTGCGATGCGGTGGTCACTGTGGCTCTCCTTGTGTGTGAGGCGTCTTGTGTGAGGTGTCGCGAGCTGTCGAGGGGGGGGGGAGGGGGCGTGCCAGGCGTGCGGTCTGCCGGGCGGGGCTCTGTGTGACGGGCCTTCCGCGGGGAGGCGCCCGCACTAAAAGCGAATCGTTTGCTTTAAGTCACCGTAGGTCCTACGCTCCACTAACGCAAACCATTCGCGTTTACGGTGGCCGGAGGTCCTGCGCGGACCCCGTCCCTCGCGTCGCACAGCTCCGGAAGGAAGCCATGACCAGCGAACTCACCCCCCAAGAGGCAGCCCGAGGGGCGCTGCGGGCGGGGCTCCCCCTCGAGGACGGCCGATACGACGGTGTCGCCCTGACGGCCAATCACATCCACGCCGTGATCAGCACCTTGCGCGAGCTCGACTTCGGCGAGACCCCTCCCGCGTTCTCCTACCGAGCCGGACGGGGGACGCCGGTGCAACCGTTTGAGCTGTCGCTGACCGAGGCCTCCCGCGCGGTGCGCGCACGGGAGCTGTCCCCGTCGAGCTCACCGAATCGGTGCTCGCCCGCATCGCCGCCGTCGAAGGACGGCTGGGCGCCTACGTCACCGTCGCCGCCGACGCGGCCCTGGCCGCGGCGGCCCGTGCCGAACGGGAGATCTCCAGGAGCGGACCGCGCGGGCCGCTGCACGGGATCCCCATGGCGCTCAAGGATCTGATCGACGCCGAGGGGCTGCCCACGACGGCCGGTTCGCACGTCCGGGCGGGGCACGTCGCGGAACGCGACAGCCGCGTGGCCGAACGGCTCGGCGCCGCAGGGGCCGTCCTCCTCGGCAAGACGCACACGCACGAGTTCGCCTACGGCCTGACCACTCCGCAGACGCGCAACGCCTGGGACCAGGGCCGCGTCGCGGGCGGGTCGAGCGGCGGCTCGGCGGTGGCCGTCGCCGCCGGCGGGGCGACGTTCGCCATGGGCACGGACACGGGCGGTTCCATCCGGGTGCCCGCCGCCCTGAACGGCGTGGTGGGCCTCAAGCCGACCTACGGTCTGGTTCCCCGCACCGGCGTGACCTCGCTGTCCTGGTCCTGGACCACGTGGGCCCTCTCACCCGTACCGTCCAGGACGCCGCGCTGGTGCTGGCGGCGACCGCCGGCCACGACCCGCACGACCCGGCGAGCGTGACCGGCCCCGTGCCGGACCCCTTCCCGGCAGGCGACCTGGGAGAGGGGCTGCGCGACGGTCTGCGAGGCGACCTGCGGGGACTGAGGGTCGGTGTGCCCCGGAACCACTACTTCGACCGGGTCACGCCCGACGTCGAGGAGGCCGTACGCGGCGCGATCGAGCGGCTGGCGGAGCTGGGGGCGGAGCTCGTCGACGTCGAGATCCCGATGGCCCGTCACCTCCAGGCCGTCCAGTGGGGACTGATGGTCCCCGAGGCCACCGCGTACCACGAGCGGTCGCTGCGGGACACCCCCGGCCTCTACGCGGCGGACGTCCGCGTCCTGCTGGAGGCCGGCGCGCTCACCTCCGCGGGCGACTACCTCCGCGCCCAGCGGGCCCGCACCCTGATGCGGGAATCCTGGGCGCGCATGTTCGACGCCGTCGACGTGCTCGCCGCGCCGACGGTGCCGACGACCGCCGCCGAGGCGGGGCAGGAAGCCGTCGAGTGGGCCGACGGCACGACCGAGGCCGTGTCGGACGCCTACGTCCGCCTCTGCGCCCCCGCCAACATCACCGGTGTCCCGGCCCTCACCCTGCCGGTCGGCCACGACCGCGCCGGACTGCCCGTCGGCATGCAGCTGATGGCCCGCCCCTTCGGCGACGCGACGGTACTCCGGGCGGGCCGGGTCTACGAGGAGTCGGTGGCCGGCGCGGGGCGGATCGCTCCCCTCGCCGCCTGAAGCCGGTGCCGGCCACCGCCGAAGAGGACGAAGTGGATGCGAGGAAGCGCATTAAAGTGGATCGCATGAGTCCCCGGCCCATGGCCCGCCCCGGCGGGCGCAGCGCACGCGTACAGGAGGCCGTCCATACGGCCGTACGTGAGCTCATGGGGAGGTGGGCCGCGACGCGCTCACGGTCCCGATGGTGGCCGGCCGGGCGGGCGTGACCCCCTCCACGATCTACCGTCGCTGGGGCGACCTGCAGGAACTCCTGTCCGACGTGGCCGTGGAACGACTGCGCCCGGACACGGATCCGGCCGACCTCGGGAGCCTGCGGGCCGATCTCGACGCGTGGGCGGAGCAGTTCCTCGACGAGATGGCCTCGCCGTCCGGGCGCGCCTACATCCGGGACGTGCTGCTCGGCGACCCCGACGGCACCAACGCCGGTCAGTGCTCGGCGTACGCCGCCGAGCAGATCGACGTGGTGCTGGCACGTGCGGTGGAGCGGGGGGAGCCCGTGCCCGAGAGGGAACTGCTGATCGACCGTGTCGTGGCGCCGGTCATGTACCGCATCCTCTTCCGCCCGGGCCGGCTGGACGCCGCGTACGCGCGCGAGCTCGTGGCGAACGCCCTGGACGCCCCGCGGGCCCGGGCCCGGGCCGGGGCCGGGGCCGGTGCCCGTCCCGCCCCGGCCGCCGCCCCCGTGCGCTCGCAGCCCCCGGCAGCTGACCGCTTCGCCCGGGCGGGGAACGCCGGCTCACCGGTCGCGGCGCAGTAGGTCCTCGTACGTCTCGCGGCGGACCACGGCACGTGCCTCGCCGTCCCGGCAGAAGACCACCGGGGGCCGCAGGGCCCCGTTGTAGTTGTTGGCCAGCGAGTAGCAGTACGCGCCGGTGACCGGCACCGCGATCAGGTCGCCGACCGCCGGGGCGCGCAGCGGCACGTCGCGGACGAGGGTGTCGCCCGACTCGCAGTGCCGGCCGACCAGGTCGTGGGGCTCCCCGCCGCCGACCCGGGAGGTGACCGTCGCCTCGAAACGCTGGCCGTACAGCATCGGTTCGAGGTTGTCGCCCATGCCCCCGTCGACGGCGACGAAGGGGCGCGGACGGCCGGGCTTGACGGTGACCACCCGGTACAGGGTGAGCGCCGACTCGGCGACCAGGGAGCGGCCCGGCTCGATGATCAGGCGGGCGTCCGCCGGGAGGTGGGCGCGGGCCGCGTCGGTCAGCGTCCGCACGTACGCGTCGACCGTCGGCGCGCTGTCCGCGACCGTGTAGCGGACGCCCAGCCCGCCGCCGAGGTCGTACACGGCGTGTTCGCCCAGCTCGCCGAGCGAGGCGACGGCCTCGACGGCACGCGCGAAGGGGGCGGTGTCGAGGAGCTGCGAGCCGACGTGGACGTGCACCCCGTCCAGGCGGAGCCGGTCACTGGCCCGCAGACGGGCGGCCGCGCGCACCGCGTCCGGCAGCGACAGCCCGAACTTGGAACCGGCGTGGCCGGTGGCCATCGCCTCGTGGGTGTCGGCCTCGACGTCCGGGATGACCCGGATCAGCACGCCCTGCTCGCCCTGCTCGTCCGCGACCAGCTTCTCGAGGCGGTCGATGTCGTCGAGGTTGTCCACCACGATCGTGCCGGCTCCGGCCTCGACCGCCATGGCGAGTTCCTCGTCGGTCTTGGCGTTGCCGTGGACCACGAGCCGGGCCGGGTCGGCGCCGGCGGCGAGCGCGGTCACCAGCTCCCCGCCCCCCGCCACGTCCACGCCCAGGCCCTCCTCGACCATCGTCCGGACCACGGCCGTGCACGGAAGGACTTCGACGCGAAGACCACTTGTCCGTTCGGCCAATGGCGGTGCAGCGCCTCGACGTACTCCCGGGCGCGGGCCCTGAGCGCCCCCTCGTCGACGACGACAGCGGGGGTGCCGAACCGCTCGGCGAGATCGTCGAGCCGGCATCCTCCGACGACGATCTGCCCGTCGGGGCGAGATACGTCCCCTTCGGGAAGAGTGCGACGAGATCCTCGGTGGCTGTCGTGGGGCTCATGGGCGGTGGCTCCTCCTCCTGGTCGACGGGCCTATCCTGGCCGCCTCCCCTCGCACGCTCACCGGCGTGCCGACCCAGGAATCGAGGTGCTCGTTGTCCGATCGGACAAGAACGGAGGGGCGGAGGGACGCGCCGACCGGCGGGCGGACGGACGCGCCGACCGGCGGGCGGAGGGACGCGCCGACCGGCGGGCCGACCGGCGGGTGGCCGGACGGGCCGCCGGGTGGGGCGACGGACGGCTCGCCGGATGCCGCGCCGGGCGGGTGGCCGGACGGGCGCACCGCGGGCTCGCTGCGCCTGCTGACCGGTCTCACCGGACCGCTCCGCGTCCTCGCCGCGCCGGGCGGCCTCGACGTCCCCGTGCGGGGCACGGTCATCCACGACCCCGGCGACCCGCTGCCCGCCGCCCCCTCCGCCCTGCTGCTGCTCGTCGGCGCGGACGTCTCCGACCCGCGTACCCGCGAGGTGCTGCGGCGCGCCGCCGCGGAGGGGTACGCGGGCGTCGTCGTCAAATGCCGCGGACAGGAGACGGAACGGCTGGTGGCCGAGGCCGGGCGGAGCGGTGTGTCGGTCCTGGCCGCGGGCGACGCGGTGCCGTGGCGGTACGTCGACGCGGAGATCGGCTGCGCGCTCGCCGCGTACGGCGTGGGCGACCTGTCGCCGTCCGCCCCCGCCGGCACCGAGGAGCTGTTCGCGCTCGCCGACGCGGTGGCCGCGGCGGTCGGCGGCTCGGTGGCGGTGGAGGACCTCGACCAGCATGTCGTCGCGTACTCCAACGTCCCCGGCCAGCGCATCGACGGCCTGCGGGAGCGCGGCATCCTGGAGCGGCGGGTCCCGGACGATCCCGGCCAGCGGCAGCAGTACCGCGAGGTGCTGGCGGCGCCGGGCGTGGTCCGGTTCCCGCAGGCGGGCGACGAACTGGCGCGGGCGGCGGTCGCGGTGCGGGCGGGACGCTGCCGCTGGGCACGCTCTGGGCGATCGAGCCGGAGGGCGGCCTGCCGGAGCGGGCCGAGGCGGCGCTGCGGGACGCGGCACGCCTCGCGGCCCCGCACCTGCTGCGCGCGCTCAACGCCACGGAGGCCGAGCAGCGCCTGCGCCGGGACACCCTGCGCGCGCTCCTCGACGGGTACGGGCCGCCCGCCGACGAGGCCGCCGCGCGCCTCGGCCTCGCCTCGGGGGAGAAGGTCTGCCTGGCCGCGTTCGCCCCGGACGAGGGCACCGCGCTCGTCGCACACCTGGAGTCGGCCCTGGTCCGGTACTGCGCGGCGCACCTGCCGCCGGCCACGGTCGCGGCGTCGGCCCGCGCGGTGTACGTGCTGCTGCCCGCGCGTTCCCCGGCCGGCGCCCGGCGGTTCGCGGACGGGGCGCTCGGCACCGCCCGGGCCGCGCTCGCCACGCCCGTACGGGCGGCGGTGACCCGCGCCTACCCGGACCTGTTGCGGGCCGCCGCGCTGCGACGCGAGGCGGACGACATCCTCCGGGCCACCGAGGACGGCCCGTGGGCCGACGGGCCCGCGGCCACCGCCGAGGACGTACGCCACGTCGTCCTGCTGAACCGCCTGGGCGACGAACTGCGGCGCGAGCCGTGGCTGCGGCTGCCGGCGGTGGCCGCGCTGCTGGCGCACGACGCGGAGCAGGGCACCGGCTACGCGGCGACCGTCACCGCCTGGCTGGACGCGACCGGGGACGTCGCGAGCGCCGCGGCCCGTCTGCAGGTGCATCCCAACACCCTGCGCTACCGGCTGCGGCGCGTTCGCGACCTCTTCGGCCTCGACCTGGACGACCGCGAGGTACGGCTCGCCGCCTGGCTCGAACTCAGGCTTGCACGGCGGGAGTCGTGACGGCCTCCGCCGCCTCCTGCTCCTGCGTGCCGGGCCGTGCGCGCAGGGCGGAGTGGCGGCGGCCGAAGGCCAGGTAGAGCAGTGCGGCGACGGTCAGCCAGGCCCCGAAGAGCAGCCAGGTGATGCCCGGCAGCTGCCACGCGAGGTAGAGGCAGGACGCCGCGGACAGGACCGGCACGACCGGGTAGAGCGGCACCTTGTACGGCCGCGGCGCGTCGGGGCGATGCGCCGCAGCACGACGACCGCCGCGGCCACGGCGACGAACGCGACGAGGGTGCCCATGCTGGTCAGGTCGGCCAGGTACTGCAGCGGCACGAACGCGGCCAGCACGCCCACGCACGCGCCCACGATCCAGGTGTTGCCCGCCGGGGTGTGCCGCTTGCGGTCGACGCGGCGGAAGATCTCCGGGACGAGGCCGTCGCGCGCCATCGAGAAGAGGATGCGGGTCTGCCCGTACAGGGTCACGAGGACCACGCTGAAGATGGACACCACGGCACCGGCCGCCAGCAGCACCACCGGCCAGCCGGCGCCCGTGACGTCGCGCAGGATCTCCGCGAGGACCGCCTCGCCCGCGTCCGCCTGCGCGCCGAACGCGCCGCTGGGCTGCGCGCCGACCGCGGCGACGGACACCAGGATGTACAGCAGCGTGACCACGCCGAGGGTCAGGATCAGCGCCAGGGGGATGGTGCGCCGGGGATCACGGACCTCCTCGCTCGCCGTGGCGACGGTGTCGAAGCCGACGTAGGAGAAGAAGACGGCGGAGGCCGCCACGCCGATGCCGGACACGCCGTGCGGGGCGAAGTCGGCGAAGTGGTCCGCGCGGAAGGCGGTGAACGCGATCACGAGGAAGAGCAGCAGCACGCCCAGCTTGACGCAGACCATGACGGCGTTGAGCCGCGCGGACTCGCGGGTGCCGCGGGCCAGCAGCAGGGAGCACAGCAGCACCACCACGAGCGCGGGCACGTTCACCAGCCCCCGGCGCCGGGCGGCTGGCTGATCGCGTCGGGCAGGGTGAACCCGAAGAGGGCGTCGCTGAGTTCGCTGAGGTACTGCCCCAGCTCACCGCCACGGTCGACACGGCGACGCCGTACTCGAGGATCAGACACCAGGCGACCAGGTACGCGGCCCCCTCGCCGAGCGACGCGTAGGTGTACGAGTACGTGCTGCCCGCCACCGGGATCGCGCCCGCCAGTTCGGCGTAGCACAGCGCCGCGAGCCCGGCGACCACCGCGGCCACCACGAAGGAGAGCACGACGCCCGGCCCGGCCTTGGGCACCGCGGTGCCCAGCACGAAGAAGATGCCGGTGCCGACGACCGAGCTGATCCGAGGAGGGTCAGCTGCGTCAACCCGAGGCTGCGCCGCAGGCCGCCCGGCTCCGCGGCCTCGCCCGCCGCCTCGGCGACCATCTTCTCCAGTGGCTTGCGGCGGCACAGTTGACCGGCCGTCATGCGCATACGTCCTCCTGGGTGTCCCCACCCGCGGCGGATCGCGGGGTTGCGGGGGATGCTGCGGCACCCGGGGCGGCCGCTCAACGTCGGATTCGTACAAGAGCATCGGAGCTCTTTGGCCAATGCGACAGGTACACGAAACGGTGGTTCGTCCTGTCGAAGGCTCGCTTGACGAAAAGATGACAGAACTTGTGGTGCGGAGGCCGGAAATCCTCCGATCCTGAGGGGGTTCGGGGGTGGGTGCGGCTCAGGCCACCGGGCGGCCGGGGGAGATCCGGTGGAGGAGTCCCACAGCGGCCGGGTGCCGAGCCCGGCGACGTCCAGGGCGAGTTCGGCGTACATCGCGTTGGCCCAGGAGAACCACGGGCGGGTGAAGACACGCGGGTCGTCCTTGTGGAACGACTCGTGCATCTGGCCCGTGCCCGCGTCGGTCGCCAGCAGCGTCCGCAGAGCCGTGATCCTCTCCGTGCCGTCGAGGCTGGTCAGGCCCGGACCGCGAGGGCGATGGGCCAGATGTGCCCCGCGGGCGTGTGCGGGCTGCCGATGCCTTCGGCCGCCCGTCCCCGGTGCCAGGTGGGGTTCGCCGGCGAGAGGACGAACGTCCGGGTGGCGAGGTACACCGCGTCCGTGGCGGGGACGTTCGCGACCAGGGCAGCGAGAGCAGTCCGGGCATGTTGGCGTCGTCCATCAGGAGCGCGTCCCCGTTGCCGTCCACCTCGTAGGCGTAGATCAGGCCGTGGTCGGGGTGCCGTACGGTGCCGTGCCGCACGGTGGCCGCCCGCAGTTCCGCCGCCAGCCGGGCGGCGCTGCGGGCGAGTTCCGTGTCGTGGACGTGGCCGGCCAGTTCGGCGGCGCCGTCGAGAGCCGCGGCGGCGCACAGGTTCGCCGGGATGTTGTATCCGAAGCGGCACGCGTCGTCACTGGGCCGGAAGCCGCTCCAGGTCATCCCGGTCCGGGCGACGGGCGTCCCGCGTCCCGCGCGGGGCAGCGTGTCGCTCGCCGGTCCGTTCCGCCGGACGAAGCGGTAGCCGGAGAGACGTTCGTGGTCCTGCTCCGTGCGCCACACGCCGATGGCGGTGCGCGCCGCCCGGAGCGCCAGGGGGATGTGGTCGGTCCGGCCGGACGCCGCCCAGAGGCGGTGGGCCAGCAGGAGGGGGAGGGCGAGGGAGTCGACTTCGTACTTCTCCTCCCACACCCACGGGTCCTCGCACAGGTCGCCGGGGTCGTGCGCGGCCCGGAGGGTTCGGCGTTGAACGCGTTGGCGTAGGGGTTGTGCTCGATGTACCGGAACTGGCGGTGCTGCACGGCGATCAGGAGGTCCTGCAGGGCCGTGTCGTCCTTCAGGAGCGCCAGGTAGGGCATCATCTGCGTCGAGGAGTCGCGCAGCCACATGGCGGGGATGTCGCCGGTCACGACGAAGGCCGTGCCGTCCGGCATCGGACGGATCGTGCGGGCCAGGGTGTCGTCCAGGCAGCGGATCAGTGTCTGGCCGAAGCGCGGGTCACCGAGCTCGTCCAGGCGGCGGACCGCCTCCTGGACGACCGGATGGTCCTTGACGCTGGTGGGAAAGCCCATGGGGCGGCCTTTCGGCGGTCGGCGGGGTCGGGGGCCCGCGCCGTCGGGCGGGCGCGGGCGTGCAGGGGTGTCACCGGGCGGAGGCGTGCGGGGTGCGCCGGTGGCGGGTGGTGTGCGGGGGCGCGCCGGTGGCGGTGGTGTGCAGGAGGGGCGGAAACGTCAGGTGCCGCAGGCCGTGCGGTCCTGCCCGCCCCCGGAGGGCGCCCCGTAGCGGATGACGCGGGTCGGGACGGTGACGCGCCGGGAGGCCGGCGGCGACGCGTCCCGGTGCCCGAGCCGGTCGATCAGCAGCCGTGCGGCCTGGCGGCCGATCTCGTCGGCGTCGTAGGAGACGAGCGTCAGCGGCAGTCCGAGCACGTCGGACAGGTCGAAGTCGTCGAAACCGGCGACGGGAAGGGTGACCCCGGCCCGGTACAGGGCCCGGATCGCGCCCTGGCTGATGCGGTTGTTGGTGCAGAACAGCGCGGTGGGCGGCTCGGCCTGCTCGAGCAGTTCGACGGTCGCCCGCTCCGCTGTCGAGGAGTCCACCAGCCCTGGCGGATGAGGGCGTTGTCCGGTTCGACGCCGACCTCCTCGTGTGCCGCCCAGAACCCGCGCAGGCGTTCGGCCCCCGTGTACAGGGCGGGCGGATTGCCGAGGAAGGCCACGCGGGTGTGTCCGTCGGCGAGGAGGCAGGCGGTGGCCTCGCGCGCGCCGTGGAAGTCCTCGACCAGGACGCAGTCGGTGTCGAGTCCGGCGGGCGGCCGTGCGGCGAGGACGACGGGCACGTGCCGCATCGCGCGGGCCAGGTGCTGCTGCCGGCTGCCCGCCGGGACGACGATCAGCCCTTCGACCTGGTGGTCGACGAGCCCGTCGATGAGGCCGGGTTCCCGGTCGGGCTGCTCGCCGGAGTTGCTGAGCAGCATGCGGAAGCCGTACTCCGTCGCGACCTCCTGGACGCCGAGCGCGAGCCGTGAGTAGAAGGGGTTGGCGAGGTTGGTGACGACGAGGCCGATCATCCCGCTGCCCCGAGACGGAGACTGCGGGCGGTCTGGTTGCGGCGGTAGCCCAGCCGGTCGATCGCCGCGAAGACCCGCTCGCGGGTCGCCTCCGACACACCGGGGTCGTTCTTGAGCACCCGTGAGACGGTCATGGCGCTGACCTGCGCGAGCTTGCCGACGTCGTGCATGGTCGGCCCCCGCCCCGGCGAGCGGTCATGTCCCTTCCCCTTCCTCTGCCTGCCTGCACCGGTGTCCTGGTCCTCATGGGGCGTCCGGTGCGTCACGTGCCCAGTGGGCGGCCCGATCAAGGGTGCCTCCTCGGGCCGCCGGGCCGGCAGGACGGGGGTGTCCGGTCCGCCGGCCGAAGCCAGTCCCGTGGTCAGCGCAGGGTGGATCAGGTCCCACGACCGGGCCATGGAGCCGCCGACGACCACCGCGGTGGCCCGGAACCGGTCGATCCAGGGAGCCAGGGCCCGGCCGAGTGCGTCGAAAGCGTAGCGGAAGGCCTCTGCCGCGGCGGTGTCGCCCTTCCTGGCGCGTGCGGCGATCTCGCGGACATCGGGGAGCGGCGGGTCGCCCGCCGCGGTGCGGAGCCGGGCGTAGTGGGCGCGCAGCCCCCGGCGCGAGACCGTGTCCTCCAGCGGCCGGCCGTACACCGCGAGACGGTGCACGTGCCCGCTCGGCGGCACCAGCGGACCGGTGTGGACGGGCCGGCCGGCGGACAGGAACGAGGATCCGACGCCCGTGCCCAGCGTCAGGCAGACGACACGGTCGTGGCCGGCGGCGGCACCGCAGTCGTACTCCCCGACGGCGAACGCGTCGGCGTCGTTGAGGAAGCACAGCCGCTCGGCCCGGCCGGCCAGCCGGCCGCGCAGGCCGGCTCCGACGTCGACGCCGGACAGGGACTCGAACTTCCCGACACCGGCGAAGCGGCCGATGCCCGCGGCGTAGTCGAACGGGCCGGGCATGGCCACGCCCCAGCACGGTCCGTGCCCGGCCGGCAGCGCGAGGGCGGCCCGGGCCACGGTGTCGAGGACGGCGCCGGACTCCGCACGGGAGTCCAGCGGCTCGCGGATCACCGTGCCGGGACGGGGGCGGTTCGTGCCGGGGTCCACGAGCGCGGCCGTGACATGCGTACCGCCGATGTCGAGGACCGGGACCGGGGCCCGCTCCGTGGGGGACGCGGTCACGGTTCGACCACCAGCGCCTTGACGATGCGCACCTCTTCGCCGCCGAGCGCGCGGACGCGGTACGGGCCGACCGCGGCGGGGACCGTGATGGTCTCCGCGAACGCCAGATCGTGCGTGCGGCCGTCGTGGGTCTCGATGACGGCGCCCTCGCCCGCGGCGACGTTGAGGATGTGGAAGCGGCCCGCGGTGTCGTCGGAGAGGCAGGCGCCCGGCGCCACGACGAGGCGGTGCACCGCGTAGAACATCTCGGGCAGTGCGCCGAGCACCTCCTCGCGCCAGCCGTCGCCGCCGCGCAGCGTACGCGGCTGCTGGACGAGTTCCTTCGTGACGTCCGCACCGCGCCGGGACGTGTCCAGGTTGGCGAAGCCGTGTTCGTAGGGCAGGGGCCGGGACGCGCCGGCGGCGTCCTTGCGCAGCCAGTCGTAGAACCGCAGCGAGTACAGGTACGGGGTGGCGCTGACCTCGAGCACCAGGTTGCCCGCGCCGGAGGCGTGCGGTGTCCCCGCCGGGATCATGAACAGCTGGCCCACCGTGGCCGGGTGCGACTGGACGTGGTCCTCGACGGGCATCGGGGTCCCGTTGTCGATGGCGTCGACCACCTGGCGCCGCATGGTCTCGGGGTCCGCGTCCTCGGTCAGGCCGAGCAGCACCCGGGCACCGTCCTCGCTGGCCGTGACGTAGTACGTCTCGTGCTGGGTGTACGGCCAGCCGAACACCTCCCGCATGTACTGCTCCCGCGGGTGGAGGTGCAGGGACAGGTTGCCGCCGCCCATGGTGTCGAGGTAGTCGAACCGGATCGGGAACGACGTGCCGAACCGGCGGTGCACGTCGTCACCGAGTACCTCCAGGGGTGTTCGACGCACAGCAGCTGGAACGGGACCTCGACCCGGGCCCCGCTCTTCTCGCCGACCAGGATCCCCGCTTCCGGCGCGATCAGCTCGTAGCCGAGGGCCGTGTTGCCGGCCTGAGGGGTGAACCCGAGTTCGCTCGCCGCCCACCGGCCGCCCCACGGGGTGGAGTTGAAGTACGGGCGGGTGCGTACCGGGCCCCGGGCCAGGTGCGCCAGGGTCCCGCGCAGCACGGTCCCGTCCAGCGAGGCAGGGCTCGCCGGGTCCTGGACGTCGATCCACCGGTCGATCCGCCCCGCGATCGTGTCCCGGTGCCGGTCCAGCACCGGCCAGTCGGTGTAGAAGAGGCGGACCAGATCACCGGGCTCGGCGGGGCGCCCCAGGTTGACACCGACCGGCAGCTCGCCCTTCGACACGGCCGCCTCGGCGTACCGCTTCGGCAGGTCCGCGTACCACAGCACGTCCGGCTCGCACAGCGAGGCGCCCGGCCCGTACACGACCGTCACGCCGTCCCCCGCGGGCCGCCCGGGCCGCGGAACGGCGTCGAACAGGTCCGCGACCCGTGCCTCGGACAGCGGGGTGAAGAACGGGTCGTCCGCGGGGACGGGATGGGCGGCCATCCGGTCGCCGGCCGCCGGCGCGTAGTGCTCGCGGACGTCGAGCAGGTGCACGGCGCGGCCCGTGGCCCGCACGGCTTCCGCGAGGCCGCGGGCGAGCGCGGCCCAGTCGAGGGCCGCCGGACCGTCGACCGCGAGCACCAGCGGGCCGGGCGGCAGACTCGCGGCCGGGCCGGCCAGCCGACAGCCACCTCCCCGGCGACCGGCCGGTAGCAGGGGAGGGGGTCGTACGAACGGGACGCGGGCACATCTGCTCCTTACTCGGCTCCTGAGGGGCAGTTAACGATAACAGTGGCTGGCCGAAGGTGTCCATGGTCGTCCGGGCGGGGTTGTGGAGAGCCGAAGCGCCCCTGACCTGCAACTTCTCTAAGTTGAGCGCAAGGCTTTCATTCTTTTCCGGTCGAAGTCTTGCTACCGCCGGAATGGTGTCGTTAACCTCACGCAACACGCACTGGGCCGCTCCCGGATCTTTCCGGCGGTATGCGCGCCCCGTGATTCACATCCGGCCATGCAGGTGGCCCGATTCCGTGAAGGTGATCAATGTCAGCATCGGGCAGGACCAGCAGTGCGGCCGTGCCGCTTGCTCGGCGCCGCTTCCTCGCCGGGGTGGCCGCCGGTGCGGCCGCCGTGACGGGGCGGGCTGCGCGCGGGCACGAGCACGTCCGCGCAGCCGGGAACGACGAGCGTCTCCAACGACAACGCCACCTGGGACGACGGCTACCGCGCCGCCGGACGCGAGCTGGAGAAGATCACCGGTTACGCGCTGCGGCCGCTGTCCAACCCGTCGGTCACCTCCTACCAGCAGGTCGTGCAGATGACCCTGCAGACCTCGAAGGCCTCCGACCTGGTCAAGTGGTCGTCCGGCTACCAGCTCAAGCGCCTGGCGCGGGCCGGCGGGCTCACCGACCTCACGCGTGTCTGGGAGGGCTGCGCGGCCAAGGGTGGGTGCGCGGCAGCTCGCGGGAGGCCGTCTCCTACCGCGGGAAGGCGTACGGGATCCCGCTGTACGAGTCGTACTACGTGCTCTTCTACAGCAAGCCCGTGTTCCGCAGGCTGGGCCTGTCCGCCCGGGCAGCTGGGCCGAGCTGCTGCACTGCGCCGAAGTCCTCAAGCGCAACAGGATCACCCCGTTTCTCGCCAGCCAGGTGGGCGGCTGGCCCGCGATCGAGTGGTTCCAGGAGCTGGTCACCAAGGTCGACCCGCACTTCTACCGGCGGCTGGTGGCCGGCGAGGCCTCGTACACCGACGCCCCGCCCGCCAGGCCATGGACATCTGGCACGACTTCATGCGCAAGGGCTGGACGACCTCCCCGACTTCGACCAGGCGCGCGGCCCGGCGCGCTGAGGGAGGGCACGGTCGGCATGTTCCTGCACGGCACCTGGCAGGCGTCCGGCATGGCGGCGGCCGGCCTGGAACCCGGCACCGGCTACGGCGCCTTCATCCTTCCGACGGTGCGGCCCTCCACCCCAGGAGCGTGATCGCCGAGTCGGGCGTCTTCGTGGTGCCCAGCCGCGCCTCGTCGCACGACGCCGCGATGGCGAACGCAGGGGCCTGGCTCGACCCCGCCGTCCAGCGCGTGTGGAGCGACTTCCTGCAGGACAGCTCCGCCAACCCCAGGTGCGCTCCAGCAACCCGGTCGTGGCCGGGCTCCAGCGGGACATCGCCCGCAACCGCCGCCTGACGCTGGTCCGCTACTGGGAGTCCGGCCCGCCCAGCCTCATCCAGGGCAACACCAACGACCTCGGCGGATTCATGGCCGGGCAGACCTCCCCGGCCACCACCCTGCGCCGGATGCAGGAGCGCGCACACGACGAATGGGCGGCCTGGAAGCGAGACGAAGCATGAGCACTTCTCTGACCGACCGACGCCCGCCGGCCCCGCCCGGCGGACCGGCAGCGCCCCGGAGCGCGACGCGGCGCCACCCCGGGCGTACCGGTGGGCCACCGTACGCGAACGGCTGGCGGCGGGCGGGTTCATGGCCCCGGCCGTCCTCCTGGTCACCCTGTTGCTGCTGGCCCCGTTCGGGTGGACCGTCCACCGCAGCTTCTTCAGCGACACGCGGACCTCGCCGTTCAGCTGGTTCGACAACTACGCGCTGTTCGCCTCCGACCCGGCCCTGTCCCGCTCCGTGCAGAACACCCTGATGTGGGTGGTGGGCACGGTCGTGCTCCCGTTCGTGCTCGGGCTCGCCATCGCCTGCCTGACCGACGCCGGGCGCTTCTCCCGCCTCGCGCGACTGTGCGTCGTCCTGCCCTACGCGCTGTCGGGGTCCGCGGTGGCCGTGGTGTGGAACTTCATGCTCACCACCGACGGCGCCGTCAACCAGGTCCTGACCGGCCTCGGGCTCGACTCGCTGGCCCAGGGCTGGCTGCTGACCTGGCCCGGCAACACCGTCGTGATGATCCTCGCCAACGCCTGGCAGGCCACGGGCGTGGCCGTCATCCTCTTCCTGGTCGGACTCCAGTCCATCCCGCCGGAGACCCTGGAGGCCGGCTCCCTGGACGGCGCGAGCGGCTGGCAGCAGTTCCGGCACATCGTCCTGCCCCAGCTGCGGCCGGTGTCGATCATCGTGATCGGCATGAGCCTGGTCAACGGCCTCAAGTCCTTCGACCTCATCTGGGTGCTCACCCAGGGCGGCCCCGGACGGGCCACCGAGACCCTCGCCGTGTCCATGTACAACGAGACCTTCCTGGAACTGCGGCCCGGCGCGGGAGCGGCGATCGCGGTCGTCCTCACCGTGATCGTGCTGGCGGCCTCCTGGGTCTACCTGCGGCGCCAGCTCGACGTGAAAGGCGTATGACGATGACCCTCGGCCGAGTTCTGCGCACCACCACCATCGCCGTCCTTGCCGTGCTGTGGCTGGTCCCCACCTGGCTCCTGGCCGTCAACGCGCTGGTGCCCGCGGTGCACTACTCCGGCAGCCCCCACTGGCTGCCCCGGGAGTTCGGGCTGTTCGCCAACATGTCCGAGGCCTGGAACAGGGCCGACCTCGGCCCGGCCCTCGGCAACAGCCTGCTGTACTCCGTGGTCAGCGCCCTGGCCGCCGCGGTGATCGCCGGGTTCGCCGCCTTCGCCACGATCGTCATGCCGGTCAGACGGCAGGCACTGTGGTTCTGGTGATCTACTCCGGCACCCTGCTGCCCCTCCAGGTCTTCATCCGGCCCTGTTCCTGTCCTACGCGCACACGTCGCTGTACGACACGCAGACCGGCCTCGTGCTGATCTACACGGCGATCGCCGTCCCGTTCGCGTTCTTCGTGATGCGGAACTACGCCCTGACACTGCCGCGGGAGGTCGTGGAAGCCGCGCGCCTGGACGGCGCCTCGTGGTGGCGGGTGTTCTGGCAGATCCACGTCCCGCTGACCCGCTCCGCCATGATCGCCGTGTTCGTGTTCCAGTTCGTGGCCGTCTGGAACGACCTGATGTTCGGCATCACCATGGCCACGAGCCGCAACATCCGGCCGGTCATGGCCGCCCTCGCCGATCTGCAGGGCAACTACTCCAACGTCGGGCCGCCCGTCGTCCTGGCCGGCGCCCTCCTCGTCTCGCTGCCGACGCTCGTGCTGTTCTTCTCCGCCCAGCGGTTCTTCGTCAGCAGCCTCAGGATCCACCGCTGAGTCCGCACGCCCTCTCCCGCCCCTTCGACACGAAGGTCATCCCTCATGCTGCGCTCACCGCTCGCCCGTGCCACCGCGGCCGCCGTCTGCGCCGGTCTGCTCTGGACGGCCGCCCCCGCCCAGGCCCACACCGCCGAACAGGCGGGCCCGGTCTCCTCCGGCACCTGGGCCGACCGCGCCACCGGCGCCTACCGCGCCCTGCAGAAGCACCTGTACGAGGGCCCCGCCACCACGGGCTGTACCTGGAGCACACCCCCCGGCAGGCCACCGACCCCGAGCACTCCTACCTCTGGCCGTTCCGCGAGGCCGCACAGGCGGCCGTCGACATGCAGCAACTCCCGTACACCGGGCCCTCCTACCGCCGCGACGCGGCCCAGCGGTTCGACACGGCCGAGCTCTACCACACCTCCGGCGACCGCCCCGGCTACGAGTCCTACCTGCCCGCTCCCCTGGGACCGGCGGCGACGTGTACTACGACGACAACGCCGTGGTCGCCCTGACCCAGCTCGACCAGTACGAGGAGACCGGCGACGAACGGCTCCTGGAGCGGGCCGAGCGCGTCGTGCCCGTCGTCTCCCGGGCCTGGGACGGCGACACCGCCAAGGCGTGTCCGGGCGGCATGGACTGGTTCGACTCGCCGCGCAACACCATCCGGGCCACCAACGTCACCGCCCTGTCGGCCCAGCTCGCCGCGCGGCTCTACGAACACACCCGCGACCGCGCCCACCTCGACAAGGCGGAGCAGTGGTACGGCTGGGTGTACGCATGCATGCGCGAGGCGCCCGGCCTGTACGCCAACGACCGGGGCGACGACGGCAGCGTCAACAGGACGCTGTGGACCTACAACTCGGGCGCCATGATCGGCACCGCCGTCGCCCTCTACCGCGGCACCGGGGACGCCGGGTATCTGGCGAAGGCGGTGGAGGACGCCCGCGGCTCCCTGGCGTACTGGACCGAGGGCACCCGTCTGCACGACCAGCCGGCCGTCTTCAACGCCTTCTACTTCAAGGACCTGCTCGACCTGGACGCCGTCCGCCCCGACCCCGCCTACCTGGAGGTGATGAGCGCCTACGCGGACAGCACGTACCGGACCAACCGCGACCCCGCCACCGGCCTGTTCCGCTTCCAGCCCTCGGGCGGCGGCGACTACGACCCGGCGGCGCCGGCCGCGACCCTCAACCAGTCGGCCATGGTGCAGATCTTCGCCACCCTCGCCGACGCCACCCACCAGCACCGCCGGTCCTCCTGAGCCGGCGGCGCGCACCACCGCGCCACCACGTCTCACCCCACCGCACCGACCGGCACCACCGCACCCTCGACGCAAAGGACCTCACGCACCATGCCGAAGCCACCGCTGACCCGGCCGTCCTGGTGGGACGCCGACATCGCGCGCGACATCCTGAAGGAGCGCGTGGCCACCACCACCGGTCTCGGCGGCCTGCGGGTGCAGCTGTCGGGAGAGCCCCTGCTGCGCCACGACGGCAGAGGCGGGCTGCTGCAGTCCGTCCGGCTGCGGACACGCCGCCCGACGGCACGGATCCGCACCGGCGCGTCACCCGGGCCCGCGTCACCACCGACGGGGGCACCCCCGTCCACTGCGAGATCGTCCCGGGGCCGGGCGGCGACACCCGCCTCCTGGTCCCGGAGGTGGACGCCCCACCCCGTTGCTGATCGAACTCCCGGACCTCGACGAGGGCACCCGGCTCGCCTTCGAGGCCCGCCCGCAGCGGCACTGGACACTGCACCTGGTGCAGCACTCCCACCTGGACATCGGGTACACCGACCCGCAGGGCCGGGTGATGGCCGAGAGCCGCGCCTACCTCGACTCGCTCCTCGAACTGTGCCGCGACACCGACGACTGGCCGGAACCGGCCCGGTTCCGCTGGGCCGTCGAGGGGTTCCACTCCTTCCAGGACTGGCAGGCCAACCGGCCCCGGCGCCAGGTCGAGACCTTCCTGGACCGGGTCCGCGAGGGCCGCGTCGAACTCACCGCGATGCCGTTCAACCTGCACACGGAGACCTGCTCCACCGACGAACTGCACGAACTGCTGCGCCCCGTGACCGCGTTGCGCGACCGGCACGGCATCGACATCACCACGGCCATGCAGACGGACGTGCCCGGCCAGGTCGTGGGCCTGCCCGACGTCCTTGCGGACAACGGCATCCGCTATCTGTCCGTGGCGCACAACTGGGCCGGCCGTGCCGTGCCCCACCTCGTCGGCGGCGAACACCTGCCCCGCCTGTTCCGCTGGCAGGCGCCGAGCGGCAACAGCGTCCTCGTCTGGCGGACCGACACCCCGCACGGCCTGGCCTACATGGAGGGCTCGATCCTCGGCTTCGACGAGTCCTACGACCACGTCGACGACCTGCTGCCCGCCTACCTCAGCGCCCTGGCCAGGTTCCCCTACCCCACCAGGGACGCGGGATCCCGGGCTTCCCCGCCCTCGACCTCCCCGGCACGGCCGACCCCTACCCGTGGGACGTGCTGCACCTGCGGGTGCTCGGCAAGTTCGCGGACAACGGTCCGCCGCGCCGCATCATCTCCGACACGGTGCGCCGCTGGAACGAACAGTGGGCGTACCCGCAGCTGCGGGCCTCCCGCAACCAGGACTTCTTCGAGGACGCGGAGAAGCGCGTCGGCGACCGGCTGGAGACCTACCGCGGCGACTGGACCGACTGGTGGGTCGACGGGGTCGGCGCCGGAGCCGTCCCGCTGGCCGCCACCCGGCGCGGGCAGGCGGCCCTCGCCGAGGCGCAGACCGTGGCCGGCTACGCCCACCTGATGGGCGTGCCCGGCAGCACGGCCGTCACCCAGGGCGCACCGGACGTGTACCGGTCCGCCTCGCTGTTCAACGAACACACCTGGGGTGCCGGCGACCCTGGACCCACGGAGACCACGGCCACGGATCCGGCGAGAAGCAGTGGCACTGGAAGTACTCCCAGGCCATGCGCGCCCACGACGACGCCGAGACCCTCCTGGACGCCGCCTCCGCCCTGCTCGGCGAGGCCTTCGCCCCGTCCGGCGACGCACTGGCCTCGTTCTACGCGGTGAACACCTGCAGCTGGCCCCGCACCGAGACGCTGCGGCTCTTCCTGCCGGAGAGCACCGTCCCGCTCGGCGACGCGGTCCAGGTACGCGACGCGCGCACCGGCACGCCGCTGCCCCACGAGGAGGAGGCCCAGACCAACGAGCGTCACCGCGCGGCCGGCCGGTTCCTGCACGTGCCCGTCGGGGACGTACCGGCCTGCGGAGCCGTACGCCTGGACATCGTCCCCGGCGCCGGTTCCGCCGCACGGGACGACGAGGGAGCGCACCTGCCCGCCGACGCCACCGTCCTGGAGAACGACCACCTGCGCGTCACGGTCGACCTGCGCCAGGCGTGCATCGCCTCCGTCGTCGACAAGGCCACCGGCCGGGAGATGGTCCGCCAGGACGCCGCCGTCGGCTTCAACGGCTACGTCTACGACGAGTACGCGACGGCCGGCGCGTTCAACCACCAGTCCAGCAAGACCGTCGCCGACGACTCCATGCACCTGCTCGCCTCCCGCAGCACCGCCCCGCCGGCGGCACTCGTGGACCGCGTCACCGACGCCGTCGGGCAGACCCTCGTCTACGAGTGCGCCCCGGCCGGCACCCGCCGGCTCCGGGTCCGGGTGCACCTCCCGCACGACGCGGCCCGCATCGACATCGAGAACCGCGTCGACAAGTCCGCGACCCTCACCAAGGAGAGCGCGTTCTTCGCGTTCCCGTTCGCCCTGGACAACCCCGTCGTGCACACGGAGGCCACCGGCGGCGTCCTGGGCACCGACCGCGAGACCGTACCGGGCTCGGCCGCCCACATGCGTGCGGTCCGCCGCTGGATCAGCCTCAGCGACGGCACGCGTCACGTCGCACTGGCGACGGCCGACGCCCCCCTGGTCCAGATCGGCGGCATCGCCGTCCCCTACGCCCCCTACCCCCGGTCACTGCCGCAGGAGGAGCCGGCGACCGTCTTCTCCTGGGTGCACAACAACATCTGGGACACCAACTTCCCGCCCAGCAGGCGTTCGACCACGTCTTCCGCTACAGCGTCGGCTTCACCACGGCCCCGGGGCGGCCACGGCGGACGCCGACGCGTTCGCCGCACGCGTCGCCGCCGTCACCAGCCACCCCTGGTGGCGGTACGCGCCCGCGCCGGAGCGGGGGCCGGATCCCCGGCGGCCACCACGTTCCTGACCCTGGACGAGCCCCGGGTCCGCCTCGTCGGAGTCACCGTGCCGGCAGCGGCCGGCTCCTGGTGCGCCTGCAGTCGGTGGCCGACACCCCCGTCACCTGCCGTGTGCGCACCCCGTTCACCCTCGCCCGCGCCGACCGCACCACCTACCTCGGCCTGACGCCGCGCGGCATCGACCCGGAGCCGGACGGCGCCGTCCCGGTCGACGTCCCGGCCCTCGGCACGGCGGCCGTCGTCCTCCACCTGGGCCCCGAACGACCGGTGGCCGGGTAGGCGGCCCGTGCCGAGCCGCCGCCGCCCGGCCGCAGGCCGGGCGGCGGTCTCAGGGGCGGTCTCCGGCAGCACCAGCCGCAGCGCGGCCCCCGTGAGCGCGGGGTGGGCCGACTCGAAGACCTCCAGCTCCGGCTCGAACAGCGGTGTCGCGAAGGCCCGCAGGAGCTGCCGGGCCCGGAAGAGGCCCCCGGTGCGGCCCTGCTCCCGGCCCGCCGCGCTGAGGGTGAAGATCCTCCGGCCGCGGGACCCGGCCGGCAGCCCCGGGCCGCTGTCCTGCACCTCGACGAGCACCTCCGGGCTCTCCCTCGTCGCCAGCACCTGGACCAGGCCGGCGTCCGTGCCCGCCACCACCCGGGCCGCGTTGTCGATCACCTCGTACAGCGCGGCCCGCAGCACGGGCTCCGGCACGTCCACCCACAGCGCGGGCGGGCAGCGCACGTCCAGTTCCGTGCCCCGGTAGTGGTCGCGGCACTGCGCGGCCAGCGCGTCCAGCAGCGGCGCCAGTTCGGTGGCCGACGGCTCCATGGCGCCCGCCAGCGCCGCGGGGTCCTGGTCGCGCAGCTCGGCCTCGGTCTCGGCGGCCAGCGCGGCCACCCGCTCGTCGTCCGCGCCGCCGGTCTCCGCCGCCGTGAGGCGGGCGAGACCGGGTACGGTCGCGAAACGGTTGCGTTGCCACGGGGTCCAGCCCCTCGCCGCCGGGGGCCGGCCCGCCGGGGCCGCCTGGCCGGCCCCCTGCTCGTCCTGGGTGTGCCTCATGCGGGCGAGCAGGCCCGTCAGCTGCTGCTCGGCCCCCGACCGGAGCAGACGGACGACGCCGCTGCGCGGCACCGTCAGGATCTCGCCCGATCCCTCCCCGGCCCGGGCGAGCAGACCGCGGGCGGCCAGTACGCCGACACCCTCGCGCACCCGGTCCCCGGCGCCCGGCCAGTCCGCGCACGCCTCGACCAGGAGCAGCACGTCCTCGGCACTGACCTCCCCGGTCGCCGGGTCGCCGGCGGCCAGCGCCGCCCACCAGGCGGCCTCGGCGGCCGGCTCGCCGCAGCGGGCCACCAGTTCCTCCCGCAGGGCCTGCACGAGGCCCGTGTCCTCCTGCCAGCCTCCGTGCGCCACGTCCCACAGGCCGGTCCCGGTGGTGGCCATCCGGTGTTCGGCGTAACGGAGCATGACCCGCAGCAGGGCCGGGTCCATGGCCGTGCAGTTCTCCATGGCCTGGGCGACGGCGTGGCCCCCGCCGAGCGCGAGGTGGGTGATCCAGCGCAGGGCGCGCCACGCGGCGTCCGGTTCGTCGCCGAGACGGGCGGCGAGGTCGGCGGCGCGGTCCCCGATCAGGGCGGTCACGGGCCACTGACGGGCGAGGATGCCGAGGAGCGCGGCGGCCCGGTCCTCGGGCAGGACGACGAGCTGGAGCAGATCACGCAGCGACAGCACCGCCGTGGTCTGCCGGTCGGTGTACTCCGGGGCCGTCAGCCCGGGGGCCACGGCGACGTGCGGCGCCTGGTCCGCCAGCTGGTCCGGCACCGCCGCGGTGCCCGGTCCGCCGACGTACAGGTCGACCCGTCCGGTCGGGTGCAGCCGGGACAGGGGCTCGGAGCCGAACAGCCCGTCGAAATAGGTGTGGTGGAAGCGGCTGGTGTCGACACGGCGGGCCACGCCGCCCCGGCCCGGCGCGCCGAGGAAGCGGTTGAGGGCCGCGGCGAACGCCTCGGCGGCCCCGGCGGAGTCGTCCTTCTGCAGGCGGTCGTAGGCGGCCAGAAGATCCCTGCCGCTGCTGTCGGCGGCCGCCCAGGAGGCGAACTCCGGAGGCCGGGACGCCGCCGGGTTCAGGTGGTACTCGAGGAACTCGTCCGGGTCCCACCGCGGGTTCCACCGTGGCAGCGGCGTGGCGGACTCGGGCAGGGGCGCGCCGAGCGGCTCGCGCTTCAGAAGGGTCCGGGCGGCGACCAGTTCACCGGCCTCGATCAGTGCCTCGACCCGCCGCGCCGTGTGCCGGGCGGGGGCAGGGAGGTGTCGGCGGCCTGCCGGCCGAGCCAGGAGCGCAGTTCCACGGCGACGGGTTCCACCTGCCGGGCCAGCGCCGCCGCGGCCGCGTCCAGGTCGCCGTCGGCGGTGGCCCGGCGGGACTGGGCGCGTGCGACGAGAGCGTCGACGTCGAGGGCGCCGAAGGCGACGCCGGCCGCCGCGGCACGGCGCTCCAGCTCCCGGACGCGCTGGCGCACGCTCTCGCCCGCCGCGGCCTGCGCCGACTCCAGCTTGCGCCTCAGCGACTCCTTCTCGTGCGCAGCGAGGTCCCGGCAGTCCGTCTGCACGTACGCCGCGGCCGCGAACTCGCCGCGCTCCACCAGTTCCTCGCACACCGCGCGGGGCGGCCTGCCGCCGGCGCGGGAGAGCACGGCCCGCGCCAGCTCCGCACCGTCGTCCCCGCCGTCCGTTTCCGCCGCCACCAGTCGGACCAGCACGTCCGGGAACCGGAAGCGACCGGGCCAGCTCTCCAGCAGGGCCCGGTCGACCCGGACCGCGGGAGCGCCGTCCACCGTGCTCTCCTGGCTCATGCCTCCTCCGTTCCCACCTTCGGCAACACGGACAGCGTCTCCAGCAGGGCCTTGCCCGGACGGCAGGCCGGTTCGCCGAGCGCCTCCGCCTCCGCGAGCAGCTGGTGCCAGTCACGGTCGAGGTGCCGGGCGAACGCACGCTGGCGGTCGGTGAGCACGGGCAGCCGACCGGGCCGCGAGCCGAACCCGTCGACGGAGACGGCCGCGAGGTCCCGTGCCTCGGTGAGCAGACCCGCGAGCCTGCGCGCGTACGCCATGTGATTGCGCCATTCGATCTTCCGCACCCCGACCTCGGCCGCGAGCCGGTCCATCACGGCTCTCACCTCCTGCTCGGTGCGCGGCAGCGCCAGGACGGCCTCGACGCCGGGGCCGTGCGGTGACCCCTTGCGGGTCGCCACCTCGCGGAGCAGCGCCAGCATCCGACCCGAGTGGAACAGCTCGCGGTGCAGCTTCTCACCGTCCTGGAAGGTGAAGTGGTGCTTGATCTGCATGAAGTCGTCCAGGTCGGCGGCGAGGCGGGCCCACCGGTCGCGGGTTTCGGCGAGCTTCTCCTGGTGCGCCGCCCACTCCCGGGCATCGCTCAGCGGCAGCGGAGCCGGCTCCTCCTGGAAGCAGGAGAGGGCCGCCGCACCGAGCCGCGCCCAGGCCGGAGGCAGGTCACGGCCCGGCTCGTCGCCGTCCAGCAGGACGTGGCAGACCTCGGCGCCGGTGTCCCCGCCGTGCAGCAGCATCTCGGCGATCGCCCCGACCAGGGCGACCGTCCGGTGCTCGGCCGGGCCGGCGGAGAGTTCCACGGTGCTCGCGTAGAGCTGGTAGCCGAGCGGACCGTGCTCCACGGGCACGGCGACGGCCGCCAGGTCCACCGGCATCCCGCCCGGCCCGCCGAGCAGCGGCGCCAGCAGGTACGCCTCCATGAAGGCGCCGCGCGCCCAGGCGTCGTGGAGCAGCCAGCGCGCCCACGCCCGGTACTCCTCGCCGCCGTCCGTGCCGCCCAGCAGCAGCGCGGCGGACTCGCGGCGCAGGACCTCGGCGGGCTCGTCCCTGGCGCGGCGGTTGGCGAGGACGGTCCACGGGTCGTCGTCCACCGGGGCGGCACCCAGCGCCGGCAACGGCGGCAGGTAGGCCGGCAGGTCCTCGGCGTCCTCGCCGTACCAGTCGGGGATGCCGAGTTCCCGGGCGAACTCGGCGGTGAACGCGGTACCGACGATGTGCAGGCCCAGCTGGCCGGGGACGGGGCCGCGCATCGGGTTCACGGACTGGTCGCCCAGCGGGTGATGGCTGCCGACGACCACCTCGTGGTCGCTGAGGACGGCCCGTGCCCGTGCCGGGGTGCCGCGCAGGGTCCGCTCGCGGGCCAGACGCTTCCTCAGCTCGTCGTACCGCCCCGCCGCCTGGCGGGCTTCCTTGCCGGTCGGCGGATGCTGGAGATGCACCACCACGCCGCTCTCGCGCAGGTCGATGAGCTGTTGCGCGAGCTGGTCCCCGCACACCTCGGGCTCGGCCCGGTCGTCCAGGAGCGCGAGCCGTTCCGTGGCGCCGGAGACGAGGCGCTGCGCCAGATCGACGTACATGCCGTCCCAGACCGCCCGTACCACCGGCGCGCCCCGGTGGAGTTCGTCGACGGACGCCCGCAGGCGCCGGAGCAGACGGCCCCAGTCGGCCGCCCAGGTGGTGCGGGACGCGACGGCGTCCTCCTCCCACCCGTCGTCCAGCAGCGGAAGGCGGGTGACGCGGTCGCGGGCGTTCTCCCGCACCGGATCACCGGCACCCTCGCGCCGCCCGAAGTCCGCCGGGGCCAGGGCGATCTCCCGGGCCTTCTGCCAGTACGGGTAGGTCCGCCGGGCCCAGCTCAGCAGGTCCGTCACGCACTCGGGCGGCGTGTCGTCGTCAACCGGCTCGATCATGACGCCGGATCCGGTGTCGTCCGACAGGGCGCTGCGCGATCCGACATAGGCCGACCGGTCGTCGCAGACGACCACGGAGGCGGCACAGCAACTGCTGCGCTGTTCCAGCAGGACGTGCGCCGGGAACCGCGCCTGGAGGTCGAACAGGGCGGTCGCCACCCGCGGCTCGAGCTTCGAGTAGGGGGTGCTGCCCCACAGGAACACCAGGACGACCCCGCGTTTCGCCGCGAGTTCCAGCGAGGACAGCACCTGGTCCAGCGCGGTGTACGAGATCTCCGGCAGCGCCAGCACCACTTGGTGGGTGGCGTCGTCGATCAGGTGGGACACCGTCCAGGCCACGCCCCCATGGGCGGCCACGCTCTGGGCCCGGCAGCGGCCCCGCCGGGCCTCGTCCAGTTCCTCCAGCACCTGCAGTGCCGCGTCGCTCAGCTCGTCGTGGAGGCTCGGCACCCGTGTGTCGGGGGCGCTCGTCAGCTCGGCGGCCAGGCGGTCCAGTTCCCGCATCACCACGCGCAGGCTCTCGGGCCGGCTTTCCTCCAGGACCTGACGGTTCCTCAGCAGCTTGGAGAACCTGCTGTCGGGCCGGTTGCGCAGCAGGTTGGTGATCTGCGACTGGAACAGCTCCTGGGCCCGGCGGCCCCACCCGGGCGGAGGCGTGACCGGCACCGCCGTGAGCAGACCGGTGCCCGGGTCCTTCTTGACGACGGTCTCCACCGTGCGCCAGCGCACCGCCTCCGGCGGGCTGAGCACCGGGTTGGCGAAGGACACGTTCAGCACCCGGCTGCGGCCGTCGTCCGTACGGTCCGCGTCGACGGCCTGCCGCACGGCACGCAGGAGTTCCGTCTGCGGCAGGTCGTCCTCGGAGATGCCCTGGGCGAGCGGCATCTCCAGCGCCCCTGGGGCACCCGCTCGCGGCCCTGCTTGTACGGCAGGACCGTCGCGGTCACCGGATCGAACAGGAACCTGCGGGGCTGCACGCTGGTGGCCAGCGCCGCGTGGCCCTCCGTGCCGCCGAGGACCGCCTCGGCCGCCTGCGTGCTCTCCAGCGCGTTGGTGGCGAAGTCCACGGCGAGGAAGCCCCGGCTCCACAGGCCGTGCACCACGTCCAGCATGAGCCGGTGCGGCAGCGAGAACAGCTCGCCCAGCTCCTTGACCGTGCCGCGGCCGCCGGCCACGGCCTCCAGCACGAGCGCCTCCAGCGTCGAGGCCCCGGAGTCGGCGCCGAGCTCCACCTGGAGGGTGATCACCCGGCAGGGGACGGCGATCAGCGTCGTCTCGGTCACGGAGCCCCTCCCGCCGTCGTGCCGGCCGCGGCCGGGTCAGCCGCGTCCGCGGTCGTGTCCGGTGCCGCGCCCGGAGCCTGGGAAGCCTGCGCGGGCACCTGCTCCGACGCGGCCTGCGGCGCGGGGATCCCCGGCCGCTGTCCCGGGAGGGCCTGAGCCGTGGCTCCCGGGCCGGCGATCTCCCCGGTCGACGCGTCGACGACCCGTCCCACCGCCCGGAAGACCTCGATGACCTTCTGCCAGTCCGGGCCGCCGTACTGCTCGAAGTGCGTCATGTTCCCGACGACCACGAGCAGGCTCCGGGCACGCGACAGCATCACGTTGACCACGTCGGGCTGGGCGGTGTGGCCCACGTTCTGCCGCGGTTCCGTGCCCCGCTCGCTGCTGCGGACGAGCGAGAGCACCACCGTCTTCGCCTCGCCGCCCTGGAAGGAGTGGACGGTGTGCACCCGGCCGTCGAGGAACCCCTGCCGCAGCTCCTGCACCTGCCGGCGGTAGGGCGTGAGGACCGTCAGCTCCTTCGGGTCCTTCCGGTCCGCCAGGCCCATCGTGCGCACGAGGTCCTCGACGAGTTCCACCTCGCCCGGATTCCACCAGTAGCCGCGGTCGGCGCAGTCGTCGCGACGGGAGGTGTCGAGCCACACCAGCGGTGCGTCCCTGAGGTACTCCGGCTTCCGGTGGGAGTGGACCTGACGCAGCTGCGGGTCGGTCTGCAGGAACGTGCCGTTCGGGTCGTCCTCGGTGACGGCCGGGTAGAAGGCCCTGGCGAACGGCAGCGAGATGTCCCGGTGCATGCGGAACTGCATGTCCAGGACGTCCACGGGATGCCGTGCGTCGGCGGCGACACCGGGGGTGTGCCCGTCGAAGAAGCGCCGGAACAGCTGCACGAACTCGAGATAGCTCTCCCGCTGCTCGTAGTGGAGGCGGACCCGCTCGTGCTGGTGGGAGGCGAGGCTGTCCAGGAACGCCGCCACGTCCTGGGCCCGGTGCGGGCCGAGTTGCAGGTAGTCGCCGATGAGTGTCCACCGCACGCCGAGCGCGAGCGGGATGATGATCTCGGTGGGCCAGGCCTTGGCCGCCTCCTCGATGATCACCCAGTCGAACATGGCGTACGGGTCGCGGATCTCGTCGGTGAGCGTGGCCGCGATCGAGCACGTGGCCAGCACGACGTCCGCGCCCGACTTGATGCGTTCGGTCAGCTCCACCGCGATGTTCCGGGCCAGCCGGGCCCACCGCGCCATGAGGTCTTCCTCGCCGGGCCGCGCCCCCTCGTGGCCGGCCGCGACGCGCCGCTCGATGTGCGCGACCAGGTCCTGGGCGAGGGCTTCCGCGGTGTGGCGCCGCAGCTCGGGCGGCAGGTCGTGGCGGTCCCTGCCCTTCGACAGCTCTCGGAGCACCAGCACGGAGCGGTCCTCGATCTGCGGCTTCAGCTCCGCGATGATCTTGCCGGCCAGCTGGTCGAGGGCGTCGTTCGACTGCGCGCTCACCAGCACCCGGGAGCCGTACTCGCTGCCGAGGAAGTTCCGCACGGCCCGGGCGACCACGGTGCTCTTCCCGGTGCCGGGCGGGCCCTGCAGCGCGTAGAACGGGTGCAGCGTCAGCATGTCGGCGACGATGTCGTTGGCCCTGCCCCGCAGCTCCTCGCCCGGGCGTCCGCCGCGCAGTGCGGCCGCCCGGCCGCCGCGCAGGGCGATGGACCGCGGCTCGTACAGGGTGCGGGCCAGGCCGGCCTTGTGGACGAGCGAGTCGTAGCCCCGGATCTCGCGGCGCAGCTGGGTCTCGCTGCCCCGGTCGTCGTCGGGCCGCAGCCAGCCCGTCTCGGGCAGGTCACGCCGTCCGAACGGCGCCTCGACGACGAAGGAGTCGGCGTCCAGCCGCTCCCTGATGCGCACCTTGACGGTGCGTTCGCCGTAGTAGGGCCCGACGAAACCGGACTCGCCGTCGCCGTTGCGGTCCTCCGCCAGGACGAGATGCGCGAACTCCTTCTCCGCCAGGAGCTGGTCGGCGAAGTCGCCGAGCGGGGGTCTGCGCCGCCTGCCGGGGCCGCGTAGGCGGTGAGCAGGGGATCGCCGTACAGCCAGCGGCGGTCCCGGTCCTTGTCGTGGGTCAGGACCAGCCGGCCGTCGTCCTTGACCAGCCGGTAGGGGTAGTTGCGGCTCTTGAGGACGATGCCCCGGTACTCCAGCATGAACGCGAAGCTCCGCAGCATCCGCTGCACCCCGGCGTCCTGGTGGACCCGTTCGACGGCGACGGAGCCGGTCAGCTCCCTCCAGGAGGGCCGGTCGCGGCGTTCGTGGTCGAGGGACTTCCCGAGGTAGAAGGGGACCAGGTCGAACCTGCCGATCCGCCGCCGCGGCCAGGTCTTGAGCAGATCGCCCGCGTGCCGCTTGTCCAGCAGGTACTTGATGACGAGCGTGTCGTCGTAGGTCTCGGTGCGGCGGCCCATCACCGACTCCTTGTACAGGTACGCGCAGAACCACACCGCCTGGGCGCCGATGAGCACCCACTCCGCCTCGCTGAGGGCACGGCGGTCGCCGTCCTGGACATAGCCCTCCGCGCCGCCCGGGCAGTGCACCAGCTCGGCCTGCTTCAGCTCCTGTTCCAGGAACTCCTTCAGCTCCCGGCACCCCTCGGGGGTGTCCGTGCGATGATCGGTCCAGCCCCGGGCCTCGTGGATGGTGCCGACGGACTGCTCGGGCATGAAGGCCACCAGGCGGGGCCGTTTGGGCTGCTCCTCGGCCTCGTCCTTCTCCAGGGCCAGGGAGATGGCCGTCCAGTGCCGTTGCAGGGCCGCGGACGCCTCGAACGAGGAGCTGCGGCCGGCCGGGGACGGGTCGAGCATGTCCAGCAGGGCCGCCCGCAACGGGCGGGGCAGCCGGTTGTCGACGTTGAGGTCGCGGCGCATCGCGGAGTGCAGGCGGACCAGGGCGTGGGGCAGCTCGTCGGGCCCGGCCGCGTCGACGGCCGCGCACTCCTCGGGCAGCCGCTCCGTGAGGGAGCCGAGGAACAGCTCCCAGCCCAGCACGCCCAGCCCGAACACGTCGGTGCTGCCGTGGTCGAGCCGGCGCGACCGCACGTCACCGAAGACCGACGGGTACGTCTCCGGCGCGATGTACGCCAGGTGCTGGGCCGGGGTGATGCCCTGCGGCGGCGTGCGGAACAGGGCGCGCATGGCCTCCTCGTACCGGTGCCTGCCCTGCGGCCCGTTGACCGAGTGCAGGAGGTTGTTGAGGAGGGCGCTGAGCTCGAACCGGGCCAGGGAGAGGGAGGCCTGGGAGGCCTTTCCCGGCTGATGCCGCATACGGATGGCGGCGAGGGTCAGGTTGCGGTGCACGATCCGCGTGCCGTGCAACTGGCTGAGGGCGTCGACCAGCAGGCTGAACTGCTCGAACGCCGCGACCGGGTACGTGGTGGCCCACTGCCGCACGTCCGGCCACCCCTCCTCGGGCAGGGACCGGCCCACCTGGCGGGTCATGATGAACGCGACCCGGTGCGACTGGTCGAACCTGCCGTCCTCGATCACCGGCAGCGCGGGATGCCGAGCATCCGGAGCCGGAGCAGGTTGCGGACCTCGTGCTCCCACAACTCGCCGACCACGCCGTCGATCTGGAGGAAGAGCGACACCTCGCGGTCGCGCAGCAGCCCGGGGTGCGACAGCACGAACCGGACCAGCCTGCCCTCGATGACCTCCTCGACGCCGCCGACCAGGGTGTAGGGAGCCTCGCCCTCGGGGGCGTACACCGCCCGCTCACCGGTGAACAGCTGCTCGAGCACATCGGTGATCTCCTCCGGCCCGAGATCGTCAGGCATGCGTGTCCTCCGTCCCGCGTCGTCGGTGCCCGACGCGACGGCTTCGATGGCGAGTACGACGATCCCGTCGCCGGTGGTGACGGCCAGCCGCCCCCGGACAGGGCCGTCAGACGAACTCCCGGCGCCCCCAGGGGAATACGGTGCACGACCTCCCGGGCACCGGACGGCCCCCGGTGCCACACCAGCACGACGCCGTCCCGCTCCAGGCTGGCCCAGCGCTCCTCGCCCGGCCCGCACGCGAGCGCCACCCGGTCCATGACACGGCTCGCGTGCTGCTCGGCCAGCCACGAGGGGTGGGCCGTCTCCTTCGGTCGGCCCCCGGCCGGCAGGGACTCCCGCGGCACCCGCTCCGTGACGTCCTCGCCGTCCGCGGCCCGCAGGACGCGGACGGCGGTCCCGGCCGCCGGTGAGGCGTCGTCCTCCCCGACCACCAGGACCTCCGTACCGTCCGCGGTCGTGTGCCGCTGCACGCCGGGGACGCGGGGCCACCTCCCGGCGGCGTCCGGGTCGGCGGCGGGCCCCGGCACCCACAGATGGACGAGAGGATCGCGGTGGGCCGCCGTCGCCAGCACGGCCCCGCCGTCCGGGCCGCGCAGGACGGCCGTCGTCCGGGCCCGGGGGATGCCGCCGCCCGCGGGCAGCGGGGACCGCCGTCCGGGCCCAGCACGCGGACCGTCCCGTCGTCGTTGCCGGCGACGAGCGTGTCGCCGTCCGGGCCGGGCAGCGCGGCGAGCAGGGTGGCGTCGAGGTCCTCCGTGCCCGGCCGGGGGACGCCACGAGGAGGACCCCGTCGGACGTCTCGGTCTCGGTCAGGGTCCAGAACTCCACCGGCCCGCCCTCGGCGGCCGTGACCAGCCACCGTGCGCCGCCGGTGTCCGCGACCGCCGCGAGTGCCGTCAGCGACCGGCGGGTGGGCAGCGAGGCCAGCCGCACCGGCCGGGCGTCGTGCACGTCCCACAGGACCAGCTCCCCCGACCGGTGGGCCGCCGCCAGCCACTGCCGCCCGCCGGCCGACCGCAGGGGCGCCAGACCGACCACGTCCCGTAGGAGGCCGTCGGCAGGGCCACGGCGTGCTGCCCGTCCGCGTCGAGCAGGGCCAGGTAGCCGCCGTCGCCTCCGAGGGCGAACCGCCGCACGCCGCCCGGCAGGGCGGCCGCGAACCGGACGACCTCGCCGGCCTTCGCCACGGCCGGCGGGACGGGCCGCCGGTCGTCGCCGGTGTCCCACAGGTGCAGGGTGCGGTCGTCGTGTGCGGCGAGCAGCAGACCGGGACCTTCGTCGCCGCTGCCGTCGGGTCCCTCGCCCAGCGCGGCCAGGGCGCTGACCGGCCGGTCGCTGCCGTGCAGCACCTGCGTGGGGTGGTGCGCACGCCACGGCTCCCACACCGTCACCGTGCCGTCGAGCGTGCCGGTCACCAGCCACGGGGCCCGGTCGTGGGCGGCCAGGGCCGACACCGCGCCGTCGGTGCCGGCGAGTTTCAGGTGCGGAGGCAGGGTCCGCAGCCGCCCCCAGCACACCTCCCAGGCGGCCCCGGAACCGGCGGGATGCAGCCGTCCGGCGGCACGCAGCCCGCCCAGCTGGCGCAGGCCCGGCCGGTCGGCCGGCGTGGCCGCCCGGATCAGATGGGCGGAGGCCACGGTGCCCAGCACCTCGATCGGGAGACCCGCGGGCGTCACCGCACCGTCCCCGGTCGGGCGAGGGCGAGGGCGCTCAGCCCGGCCACGGGGAGCCGGTCGAGCACGGCCGGCCGCGCGGCCAGCTCCGCCCAGCCGTCCGGCCCGCAGTCGGCCGCGTACTGGGCGAGCCGCGCCTCCAGGTGCGGGCTGATCGGCTGCCCTCCGGAGCACTGCCGCGCCGCCAGGTCGAGCAACGCCGTCAGCATGCCCAGGCGCTGGGCGGGGGTGCTGGTGGCCAGCAGCTGTTCCGTGTAGGTGCGGTGCGCCAGCCGGAAGACACTGCGCCGGTCCTCCCCGTCCAGCAGGACGTACGCCGCCGCCCGGCCGAGGAACAGCGACAGCTCCTCGTCGTCCACGGGCTGTTCCCGGCCGGCCACGCCCGAGGCCGCGTGCGCCCAGACGCCGTCGGCGCGGGGCAGACCGCGTCCCTGGGCCAGCGCCAGGGCGCGCAGCAGCGGTTCGGCCGCCGGCAGCCCCTCGGTGATCCGCGCGACAGCGGCCCGGAACAGCCCGCTCCGGTCGCTGGCGAGCAACTGCTCCAGCGCGGCGCGGGACGCGCTCCGGGGGCCAGCACCTCCGGCCGCTGCTCGATCTCGCCGACGGCGAGGGCCGCCTGCAGGAACTGCCAGGACCCTTCGCGCACGTTGCGCCCTACGGCCTCGCGCACCGTGCGGACGACCGTCTCCCGCCAGGCGGCGTCACCGGCCGGATGCTCGCGCAGCACCCGCTCGACCCCGCGGCCGTGTACGCGGCGACGGCCTCCGGGTCGGCGCCGAGTTCCAGCACCCGGGCCCGCCCGGTGGCGCTGCCCAGCACGGCCCGCGGGTCGACCCGGCCGTCGCCCTCCGACGCGTCGTACAGGGAGGCTCGCGTGCCGATGAGCAGCCGGACACCGGTCGTCTCGGTCAGGTCCCGCAGAAGCGAGGCGACCCGGAGGGGTTCCCGGGACTCGTCGAGGGCGTCGGCGAGGACCAGCGTGGGGGCCGTGCCGTCGGCGGGGAGGGGAAGGGGACGAGCCGGCGGCGCAGAGCGTCGAGGGAGTCGGGGTCCCCGCCACTCGGCGTCCCCGCCCCGCCGTCGCGTGGGGGCCGAGGAGCTGCGCGAGCTGGCGTTCGACGTCGCCCGCGGTGCTCCCGGTGAGCCGCAGCACCGCGCCCACGCGCGATCCCGCCCACGCCGGATCGCCGCCCTGCCGTAAGCGCCGCAGGACCTCGCCGAGGAGGGCCGACTTGCCGGTGCCGGCCGGGCCGGTGACGACGAGCACCGGCGGCGCGTCCGGGTCGGCGTACCAGGCGGCTACGGCGGCCAGGTCCGCGGTGCGGCCGGTGAAGTCGGGGACCACCTCGAGGAACCCCGTCCCGTCGCCGGGGCGGACGCCCGTCTCGCGGGCCGCCTCATCGGACGGGGCGCCGGCCGCCGTCGCGTCGAACTCCCGCTGCCGGCGCCGCTGTTCGGCGACGGTGACGGCGCCGTCGAGCGGGGCCAGGTCCCGCAGCCGCAACGGCAGCTCGCGGAACGTCTCCTCCCCGACGAGCTCGGCGTAGGTGACGTTGCGTTTGAGGTGCCCCTGCAGGTCCCGCAGGGTGAACACCTCGTCCCGCCAGGTCTTGCCCGCGAGGTAGCCCTCCAGCGCCTTCCGGAACGTCCCCAGGTACCCCTGGGCCGCGGCCCGGCCCGTGGCGACCAGCAGCAGCGAGCACGCCCGGGGCGCCCCCGGGCGCAGGAACCGCTGGTGCAGCTCCAGCGCGAAGTTCTCCGAGTTGCAGGCCTCGATGACGACGATCGCCCAGTGGCCCTCCTCGGTGTCCCGGCGCCGCTGCTCGGCGTGGAGGTAGTAGGCGAGCATGTCGGGTGTGACCCGGGCGTCCCGCCGCTTGTTCCCGGCGTCGGGCACGAGCAGCACGGGGCCGGTGCTCCCCGAGACGCCGTGGCCGAACCAGAGCAGTACCGAGGGACGGGTGGTGACATCCCCCCATTCCCCGGCCCAGCGGGCCAGCGCCTCGTCCGCCTCCGTCAGCGACATCAGCAGCCGTTCGTCGGCCTCGTCCGGCCGCGCGGGATCCGTCTTCCGGGGAGCGGTCCCACGGGCACGCCGCCCAGCCGCTCCAGGACGGTCACGACCCGGTCGGCCTCCTCCGCGGTGCGGGCGTCCGGGAAGCTCTGCACCGGGCCCACGGCCAGGGCGTGCACCTCGAAGGAGTCGGCGGTCTCCGTCTCCTCGTACGCGGGCGGGCCGCCGACGCGCACGACGACGGGCACGTCCGCCCGCCGGCCGGGCTGCGGGACCCCGGCGGCGCGGGGGTGCGCGGTTCCGGTACCGGGCGACGGGGCGACGTACTCCGCGGCCATCGCGTCAGCCGTGCTGCTCCGGGGCCAGGACGGGTACGAGCCGTCGCATCGGCTCCACCCCGCCGCGGACCTCCACCTCGTACATGCCGGGCCGGTCGGGCAGGCAGGTCGCCGTCCAGTGGCCCTCCGCGCCGCGTACGGGTTTCAGGCGGGGTACTCCACCGCGTCGAGGCCGCTGACCTCCCGCACCACGCAGTCCAGGTCCGCGCTGCGGGGGACGCCGTGCACGTCGATGGTGAACGCGGTGCCGAGGTCGGCGCATTCGGGGGTCCGCAGTTCGAGCACCTGGTCGCCGCCGAGCATGTCGCCCAGCTCGTCGGAGTGGCGCAGGCCGCTCAGCATGCCGCGGGCCAGGTCGATGACGCTCGCGCTGCGGGCGAGGGCACCGTGTTCCTGGGACACCGTGACGGGCCGGGCGTCGGAGCCGCGCAGATGCGCGGCGAACCGGTAGACGGTTCCGTCGCCCTTGCGGTCCTCGGTGCGCGGCCTGCCGTCCTCGTCGAGGACGAGCCGGCCCCCGTCACGCTCGAACATGTGCCACTGCGCCACCGCGGCCCCCGCGTCCAGCCGGTAGCTCTGCCAGGTCCGCTGTCCCACGCCGACCACCATCACGTGCTCGGGCAGCAGCGTGCCGCTCCGGCTCGCCCGCCAGTCGGCGGAGGCCCGCGCCAGGTCGGGCCGGCCGCCCAGGGCCACGATGTCGTCGACGTCCGGGGCACGCATGTCGGTGCCGTCCTCGAGGCAGCGGTAGCCGGGCAGCAGGTCGTACAGCCCCGGCATGGTCGGGGTGATCTCGCGCAGCACGGAGGCCGGCAGCCGTCCGGGAGCGCCCTTGCCGGAGTTGAGCATCACGGCGGCCTTCACCGCACCGGCGAACGGGGTGCCCACGGTCATGACCGCACGCACGTCGTCGTTCAGCTCGCCGCCGTGCAGGACCTCACGGGCGAGGAGACCGCCCATGGAGTGGGCGACGATCAGCACCTTCGCGGGACCCGCCCGGGGTGCTTGCCCAGGTGGTGACGGTGGGCGGCGTGCCCCGCCAGGTGTCCAGGTGGCGGCGGATCGCCCGGGTGAGCAGGGCGCCGTTGTGCTCGACGGACAGCCGCCAGTCGTAGGGGAACGGCAGGACCGCCGCCTTGTGCAGGGCGGCCCGCCTCAGGCCGGAGATCAGGTCGTTGTAGGGCTGGACGTGTCCGAGTCCGGGAACCAGTCGGCGACGTTCATCACCCCGGTCGCCTCGACGCGGCCGGTCTCGCCCGCCCGTTCGGCGTCCGTGACGGCCAGGGCCCGCAGCCGCCGGGCGTGTTGGCGCAAGGAGTACTGGAAGACGCGCCCCAGTCCCCATAACGGCGTGTCGTTCTCGACGTCCCGCAGGGCGCTCCCCATGATCCCGGGAACCACCACCACGGCGTCGTGCAGCAGTCGTTCCGGCGCGCGCCGCTCGCTCATGCTCTCGTCCCCCGCGTCCCGTCGACCTTTGCGCTCACCCCGGTTGAGCTGTGATCGAGCCCAGGACGTTAGCACAACGGTGCCCGGTCAACGAGCGGTTCGGGCAGGCGCACGGGGCGGGCCGCCGGGCCGCGCTCACCGCGGGACGTGTCGGTGCCGGCGGCCCGCGCCGGTGATGCGGGTGATCGCCTCCAGGGTCAGGGCGCGGTCGTGGGGCTCGGTGGCCAGGGCGCGGTGCAGGGTCAGGCCCTCGATCAGGGCGTCGAGCTGACGGGCGGTGTCCGGGTCGAAGTGCTTCTCCAGATGGACACGGCTGCGGCGCATCCACTCGTGGGTGAGTTCCCGGTAGGCGGGCTGACGGGCGGCGAGCGTGTACAGCTCCTGGGTGAGCACCAGGTCGCGCCCGCTGCCCTCGGACAGGACGTGGACGAGGTCCGCCACCGCCTGCCGGGCCTCGTCGGCGTCGGCCGGTGCGCAGAGGTGGGCGTCGAAGACGGCGACGATGTGGTCGGTGAAGCGGCTGAAGGCCTCGCGCAGCAGGTCGTCGATGCCGTCGAAGTGGTAGGTCGTCGACCCGAGGGGCACCCCGGCGCGGGCGGCGATCTTCCGGTGGGAGACGCGCGCGATGCCCTCCTCGGCGATGAGGTCGAGGGTCGCGTCGAGGATGCGTTCGCGGCGCTGGGGGTCGGTGTGTCCGGTGGCCATGGCGACAGGGTGGCAGGCTACCGGCGGTCGTTGCGGAGGACCCCGCCGAGCAGGACGACGAGCAGTCCGGCGAACGGGACCACGAGCAGTCCCACGCGGAGGCTGGTCGCGTCGGCGACGAGCCCGACGACCGGCGGGAGAGCAGGAAGCCCAGCCGCATCAGCCAGGAGACGATGGTGAGCCCGGAGCCGGGTTTGAGGCCGGGCAGTTCGTCGGCCTCGTGCATCGCCGCCGGGACCAGGGTCGCCACGCCGAATCCGGCCGCGGCGAAGCCGAGGACCGTGCCGGGCACCGTCGGCACGGCCAGCGCCAGGCCCATGCCGGCCGCGGCGACGAGGCCGCCGGTGCGGGCCACGGTGCGCTGGCCGAACCGGTCGACGAGCCGGTCGCCGATGAGCCGGCCGGCGAACTGGGCCCCGACCAGGGCGATGTACCCGGAGGCGGCCAGCGTGACCGAGGCGTGCAGGGAGCCGGAGAGGTAGAGGGTGGCCCAGGAGTTGCCGGCGTCCTCGACGAGGGTGCCGGCGGTGGCGATGACGACGAGGGCCGCCAGCACGTACGCGACCCGCGGGCGGGCACCGGTGGGCCGGTGCTCCCGCCGTGCCCCTCGCCGGTGCCGGGGGCCGTCGGGCCGTCCTCGGCGAGTCCGTCGGCCTCGGCGGCCTCCCGGACCCCGGGCGTGGTCTTTGGTCCGGGCAGGCAGAAGCGCAGGGCCACGCAGGCGGCGGCCCGAACAGGACGCCCGAGACCAGCAGATGCTGCCCGCGCGACAGGTCCAGGGCGATCGCGGCGGCGGCCATGCAGCCGCCCGTGACGGCGCCGACGGACCAGATGGCGTGGAAGGAGTTGATGAGGGAACGGCCGTAACGGCGCTGCACACGCAGGGCGTGCGCGTTCTGGGCGACGTCGGTGACGGCGTCCATGGCGCCGGCCAGGAACAGCGCCGCCGCGAACACCGCCACGCTCTGCGCGAGACCGGCGGCGAGGGTGCCGGCGGCGGTCAGCAGGGTGCCGGCCACCGCGACGCGCGCCGAGCCCAGCCGGCGGACCAGGACGCCCGCCGCCAGGCCGGCGGCGATGGCCCCGGCAGGGAAGGCCGCCACGGCCAGCCCGTAGGCGGTGTTGCCGATGCCGAGGTCGGCCTTGATCTGCGGGTAGCGCGGCAGGAGGTTGGCGAAGAGCGCGCCGTTGGTGAAGAACAGCACGGCCACGGCCGCGCGGGCCCGCCGCTCGGTCCGCGAGGGCCGGCGCAGTGCGTCAACAGTCATGCGCGCGAGCCTATCGGCGGGAGCGTACGAACGTACACTTCAATTCCCCCGCGCCGTGCGGCTCCGGCGGCGCACCCCGCGTCCCGGCCCCTGCGCTACGACTCCGGTCCGGCCGTCTCCGGTCCGGCTGTCTCCGGTCCGGCCGTCTCCGGCCCGTCGGGCGTCGTGCCGGCCGCTCCCGGTCCGTCGTCCGCCGTGCGGTCCGCCGCCCGCGCCAGGTCCCGCGCCCTCTCCGCCAGTTCGACCTTGCGGATCTTTCCTGTGACCGTCATGGGGAAGTCGGTGACCACCTCGATCAGGGGGACCTTGTACGGGGCCATCTCGCCCCGGGCCCACGCGCGCAGCTCCTCTGCGGTCACGGCGGCGGCGTCCGGCTCCAGGCCGACGAACGCCACCGGCAGCTGCCCGGTCTCCGGGTGGTCGGCCGGGACCACGGCGGCCGTGCGCACGGCGGGGTGGCGGGTGAGGAGCAGCTCGACCTCGGCCGGGAAGACGCTCATCCCTTCACCTTGATCATGTCCTTGTCCCGGCCGAGGTAGTGCAGGCACCCGTCCTCGTCGATGCGGCCGTTGTCCCCGTGCGCAGCCAGCCGTGACGCAGCTGCCCGGCGGTGGCGGCGGGGTTGTTCCAGTAGCCGGTCATCACCGAGGGGCTGCGGACCACGATCTCCCCGGCCTCCCCGATCGGCAGGGGCTCCAGGGTGCCGGACCGCACCACCGCCACGTCGGTGCCGGGCACCGGAACCCCGCAGAAGACCGGCTCGGCCAGCAGGTCCCGGTCACCGGCGTCGAAGCCGTAGGGCGTCGCGTCGAACGTGTGGGTCTCCGTCATGCCGTACGCCGCCTCGCGCAGCACCGAGCCGGGGCCGGCCACCCGGGCCCAGGCGTGCCGGACCTCGGGGGTCAGCTTGCGCACGAAGGACACCGCCATCGGCATCCGCAGCGAGGACAGGTCGCGCCCGGCGATGTCGGGCCGGTCCATCAGTTCGAGGTAGTTCTCCACGGTGCCGACCATGATGGTCACGCCGTGCCGCTCGACGGCGTCGAGCACCGCGCCGGCGTCCCAGCGGGTCATCAGGACGGCGGTGCCGCCGACGACGGCGGGGTTGAGGACGCCCAGGTCCTCCCGGCGATCCAGAAGACCGGGATGTAGCACAGGGCGACGTAGCCGTCCTCCACCGTGTGGCCGGTCGCGGCCGCCGCGGTGGCCGCCGTGTACAGCATGTGCCGCTGGGTGTGCTCGCAGCCCTTCGGCAGGCCGGTGGTGCCGCCGGTGTAGTTGAGGGCGGCCAGGGCGTCGAGGTCCGGGCCGTGTTCGGGAGCGGGGCGCAGTGGACGGCGTCCGCCCAGACGGTGACGGGGAGCGGGGCGGGGACGGGGACGCCGGGCGTGGCGCCGCCGGCGGACAGCTCGCCGAGCGCGGTCACCAGGGCCCGGCGGACCCGGGTACCGGCCGCCGCCCTCGCCAGCAGGGGCAGGAACCGGTCCAGGGTCACCACGACCTCGGCCCCGCTGTCCGTCAGTTCGTGCCGCAGTTCCGCGTCCTGGAACATCGGGTTGACCGGCACGAGCACCGCCCCGCGGCGCAGGATCGCCAGCATGGCGATGGTGAACTGGGGCAGTTCGGCAGGTGTACGGCGACCCGGTCGCCCGGGCGGACGCCCGCCGACGCCAGCCAGCCGGTCAGGCGCGCGACGGTGTCGGCCAGTTCGCGGTAGGTGAGGGAGCGGCCCTCGTAGACGATCGCCGCCCGGTCGGGCCGGTGCCGGGCCCAGTGCTCGACATGGCCCGGGATGCTGCGCTCGCCGAGCGGGAGCACGACGTGACCGGGGTGTCGGAGGGCCGGACGCGCGCCTGACGCCTCCTCAGCTCGGCGACGTGTTCCTCCAACGCCCGGAGATCGTCCGGCGCCGCCTCCCCTTCCGGCGCCGCCTCCCTTCCGGCGGGGCCGGGAGTCCCTCCGGCGCCCGGAGCCGTGCCCGGTGTGCCTGCGGTTCCTCGAGTGCCATGCTCTGCTCCTTCGCGGCGGGTGTCACGCAAGGGCCGGGTCACCGGGTGGCGGCGCGGCGGGTGTCATGGGAGGGCGGTCACGGGTGACGGCGCGGCGGCTGTACGGGAGGCCGGTCACCAGGTGTCGACACGGCGGCGGACCGGCCGGTCGGCGGGGACCGACGCGGGCAGCGTCCGGCCGATCCAGGCCCGGGTGTCCGCGGGGTCGATGACGTCGTCGAGTTCGAAGACCGTGGCGGCGGCCAGGGCCTTGCCCCGCTCGTAGGCCTCGGCCAGCAGGCGGGAGTACAGCCGTTCGCGTTCCTCCGGGTCCTCCACCGCCTCCAGCTCCCGCCGGTAGCCCAGGCGCACGGCGCCCTCCAGGCCCATCCCGCCGACCTCTCCGGTGGGCCAGGCCACCATGGCCTCGGGCACGTGGAAGCCGCCGCCGACCATCGCCATCGCGCCGAGCCCGTAGCCCTTGCGCAGGACGACGCCGACGACCGGCACCGTCAGATGGCCGCCGGCGACGAAGAGCCGGCTGAAGTGGCGGACGGTCGCGTTGCGTTCGGACTCCGGGCCGACCATGAACCCGGGGTGTCGACGAGGGAGACGACCGGCAGGCCGTGGGCGTCGCACAACTGCAGGAACCGCGCCGCCTTGTCCGCGGCGTCGGCGTCGATCGCCCCGCCGAGGTGGGCCGGATTGCTGGCGAGCAGGCCCACCGGCCGCCCCTCGACCCGTGCCAGCGCGGTGATCACGCCGACCCCGAAACGCGGGCGCAGCTCCAGCACCGAGCCCACGTCGGCGATCAGTTCGACGGCGCGGCGCACGTCGTAGACGCGGACGCGGTTCTCGGGCACCACGTGGCGCAGGCGGCGCACGTCGTGGGCCTCCCAGCCGGGAACCGTCCCCTGGAAGTACGACAGGTAGCGCCGGGCCAGCGCGACGGCGCCGGCCTCGTCGTCGGCCACCAGGTCGATCACGCCGTTGGGTTCCTGCACGGAGACGGGGCCGATGTCCTCGGGCCGGTGGACGCCCAGTCCGCCCCCTCGATCATGGCCGGTCCCGCCATGCCGATCGTCGCGTCCCGGGTGGCGATCACGACGTCGCAGGAGCCGAGCAGGGCGGCGTTGCCCGCGAAGCAGCGGCCGGAGGCGATGCCCACGGTGGGCACGAGGCCGTTGAGCCGTCCCATCGCGGTGAAGGTGCCGATGTCCAGGGCCGAGACGGAGGTGGTGTCGGTGTCACCGGGCCGTCCGCCGCCGCCCTCGGCGAAGAGCACCACGGGCAGCCGCCGGCGTTCGGCCAGGGCGAGCATCCGGTCGGTCTTGCGGTGGTTGAGCAGGCCCTGGGTGCCGGCCAGCACGGTGTAGTCGTACGACATCACCACGCAGCGGGCGGCGCCGGGACCGAAGAGAGCGGCGTTCACGGTGCCGATGCCGGTGACCATGCCGTCGGCCGGCGTGTTCTCGACGAGGTCGGCCAGGGACCTGCGCTGCCGTTGCGCGGCGACGACCAGGGCGCCGTACTCGGTGAAGCTGCCGGGGTCGCAGAGGTCGGCGACGTTCTCGCGGGCGGTCCGCCGGCCGGCGCGGCGGCGCCGGGCGACGGCCTGCGGGCGTGCCTCGTCCAGGCCCTTGCGGTGGCGTTCCACGACCTCGGCCAGGTCCGGCCGGATCGTGTCCGGGTCGGGTTCGGCCGCGGTGTCCGCCGCCTGCGGCTGCACGGCGTCCGGTGCGAGCTCGGCCAGGAGCAGGCCCGGCGCGGTCACGTCGCCCGGGCCCACGTGCACGGCGGAGACGGTGGCGGCGTACGGCGCCGGGAGCACGTGCTCCATCTTCATCGCCTCCAGCACCACCACCGGGTCGCCGGGGCTCAGCCGGGTTCCGGGTCCGGCCACCGACACCACCGAACCGGCGAACTCGGCGCGCACCGCGTCCGGCGACGCGCCCGGGCCCGGCCCGTCGCCCGCCCCGGAATCCCCGTCGCCTCCCTGGGGCCCGGTGGCGTCTCGGGCCCCGGCACGCCCGTCGGCGTTCCCGCCGGCCACCGCACCCTCCCCGCCCCGCGCCGGCGGCACCAGCTCGGCGAGGTGGTCGTCGATGAACGTCGTGGTGGCCAGCCCCGCCGGACCTCCTCGCGCGCCAGCAGCCGCCGCAGGAAGGCGACGTTGGTGCCCGGACCGGTGACGGCCAGCTCGGACAGGGCGCCGTCCGCGGCACGCACCGCGGCGTCGAGGCCGCCGGCCGGTACGTGCGTGACGACCTTGGCGAGCAGCGGGTCGTAGACGGTGGTGACCTCGTCCCCGGCCCGGACCGCGGTGTCCACCCGGACACCCGGGCCGCCGGGCAGCGCCAGCGCCTCGATCCGGCCGGCCGTGGCGTGCGCGGTGCCGTCGGGGCGCAGTTCCTCCAGGGTGACGCGGGCCTGCACGGCGACGCCCCGGGGCCGGGGCACGTCGGGCTGGGCGACGCCCAGGTCCGCGAGCGTCGCCCCCTGCGCGATCCGCAGCTGGAGGGCGACCAGGTCCAGCCCCGTGACCTCCTCGGTGACGGTGTGCTCGACCTGGACCCGGGATTGGCCTCCAGGAACGCGAACCGCCCCGGATCGTCGGCGTCCACCAGGAACTCCACGGTGCCCAGGCCCCGGTAGGCCAGCGCCCCGGCCATCCGCACGGCGGCGTCGCGCAGCGCGGCACGGCACTCCTCGGGCACCGTCACGGCCGGTGCGATCTCCACGACCTTCTGCCGGCGCCGCTGGAGGCTGCACTCGCGGTCCCACACGTGGCTGACGGCCCCGTGCCGTCCCCGATCACCTGCACCTCCACGTGCCGGGCGCGCGGCATCAGCTCCTCCAGGAACAGCGTGCCGTCCCCGAACGCGCGCTCGGCCTCGGACCGGCAGCGCTCCAGGGCGGCCGCCAGTTCGCCGGGATCGGTGACCGGCCGCATCCCGCGGCCCCCGCCGCCGGCGACGGCCTTGACCATCACGGCGGCGCCCGGCCCGAGCCCCGCCAGGAACCGCCGGGCCGCTTCCGCGTCCACCCCGCCCGTGTGGCCGCGAGCACGGGCACGCCCAGGTCCACGGCCAGCTCCCGGGCGCGCGCCTTGTCGCCGAGCACGGCCAGCGTGTCCGGCTCCGGGCCGACGAAGGCGACGCCGTCCTTGGCGCACAGCCGCGCCAGGTGCGGGCTCTCGGACAGGAAGCCGTAGCCGGGGTGGAGCAGCGCGCACCCGGTCCGCCGGGCCGCCGCGACCAGTTGCCCGGCGTCGAGGTAGGGCCGCGGGCCGGTCAGCGGCACCGCCTCGTCGGCCAGGCGCGCCGCGCCGCCGGACCGGTCGCCGGGGGCGTGGACGGCGACGGTGCGCAGCCCCAGCGCCCGCGCCGCCCGCAGGACGCGGACGGCGATCTCGCCGCGGTTGGCGATGAGGATCGATGACATACGGGTGCCCTCGCGCTCGACGGTGCGGTTGCCGCCGCCATCCTGGATTGACATTGACGTCAACGTCAATGCATCGTGCAGCCATGCCGACCGCACCCTGGGCCGTACGGGACAAGCTCGACCGGGCCGACAGCGAGACCCGCCGCACCCTCCTCGACGCGGCCCGCGCCGTCTTCGAGACCAAGGGCTACGCCCGGACCACCGTCGCGGACATCACCCGCGCGGCCGGGGTCGGACGCGCCACCTTCTACGTGTACTTCGCCTCCAAGGAGGAGGTCTTCGCCGTCCTCGCGCACCAGGTGCGCGACCGGTTCCTCGCCGCGCAGGAACTCACCGGCGTCGACGCCGGCGACCCCTGGGCCGTGGCCCGCGCCACCAACGCCGCCTACCTGGACGCCTACGCGGCCAACCTGGCCTTCCTCACGCTCATCGACCACCAGGCCATCGCCGACCCGGCCATGTACGACCTGCGCGAGGAGATCCACGCCCGGCCGCGCGCCCGCACCGCCCGCTACATCGCCCGCCTCGTCGCACGCGGACAGGCCGACCCCGCGGCCGACCCCGAGGCGGTGGCCACCGCGTCCGGCGGCATGGTGGCGATGTTCGCCCCGGTCCTGGTCCGCGAGCCGGGCCGCCGCGACGAACTGGTCGCCCGCATCACCGCCATGTACCTGCGGCTCCTCGGGCTGCCCCGGCCGCTCCCCGGGACGCGCGGTGACGGCGGTGACCGCGGAGGCCCTGGCCCGGGTGTCGTCCGTCGGCCCTACTTCACCGTCCACTGCGGCCCCGGAGCCGGCGCGGCGGGCTTCCGGCCGTTCACGGACCTGCTCGCGGACCGCGCGGCCCGGTCGGCGTACGTCGCGGAGGTGGGCCGCCGGCTGGGGACCGGCCCGGACCGGGTGGCCGCCTCCACCCTGCACATCGGCACCGCCGCCCGGCTCTGGTCGGTCGCCCTGGCCACGGCGGCCCTCACCGGCCGGGCGCCCGACCTGTCGCCCGGCCGGCTGCACTGGCGCATACCGGAGACCGGGCCGGTCGACCTCTGGCTGCCCGAGCCCGCCGCCGCGACCGGCCGGGACCTGCCCGACGCGCTGTACGAGACCGTCCACGAACGCACCCTGCGCCCCCTGGGCGAGGCGCTGCGCCGGGACACCGGGCTGTCGCCCAAGGTGCTGCACGGCAACGTCACTTCGGCGCTCACCGGCGCCCTGCGCGTGCTGCACACCCGGCTCCCCGGCACCCCGCTCGCGCCGTCCGCCCTGGTCGGCGCGGTGCTGGAGCGCGAGCCGCTGGCGAGCGCGGGGACCTTCGACGCCGCGACGCTCGACTACCGGCGGCACAGCTGCTGCCTCTGCTACCGCGTCCGGGCCGGCGGTTACTGCGGCGACTGCGTCCTCGTACGACCGCCCCGGACGGGCCGGCGCGGCCAGGTGTGAGGATTCCGTGACCTTTCCCGGGAGTCATGGCGGCCGCCCGGCGCGTTCAATGGGCGTGACGGAGCGGGCTTCTGCGGAGTGAGGCGGACATGATGCGGGCGCGGACGGTGCTGGGCAGGCCGTGGATCATCGGCGTACTGGTGGTGGTGCTGGCGGGAGCCGGCTTCGGGGCGTACTGGTTCCAGCCGTGGAAGCTGTGGCAGGACGAGACCGTGCGGGAGGCCCTGCCGGGCGCGTCGGCACCGGCCCCGGAGCGCTCCTCGGCGCCCCGGCGTCCCCGTCGGCCGGCCCCTCCGCCCGCCCGCCCCGCGCACCCTCGCCGGCGGCGAGCTGATCAGCCACGAGCACGCCACCACGGGCACGGTGAAGCTGGTCCGGCTCGCCGACGGCTCCCATGTCGTGCGGCTGGAGGACCTCGACACCAGCAACGGCCCGGACCTGCACGTGTGGCTGACCGACGCGCCGGTGAAGGAGGGCACGGCGGGCTGGCACGTCTTCGACGACGGCGCGTACGTCAGCCTCGGCAAGCTCAAGGGCAACAAGGGCAGCCAGAACTACGCCGTGCCCGAGGACGTCGACCCCTCCCGGTTCAGCAGCGTCAGCATCTGGTGCGACCGCTTCGACGTCTCCTTCGGCGCCGCCGAACTGGCCCGCGCCTGACGGGCGAAGGGGTCCCGGAGCGACGGGCGCCGTCCGGGCCCCGCCCGACGGGCGCCCGTCACAGCTCCTGCGCCGGCCAGTCCAGCAGCCGGGCCCCGATCACCGCGGTCTGGAGCATGTAGCGGTGCGCCGGGTCGGCGGGGTTGGCACCCGTGAGCCGGTGGATGCGGTCCAGACGGTAGGTCAGCGCGCGCACGCTCAGCGACAGCCGGCGGGCGGCCTCGGCGGCGACGCAGCCGGAGTCGAAGTACGCGGTGAGCGTCTCCAACAGCGGCAGCGGACCGCCGCGGGCCGTGGTGAGCGGGCCCAGCGTGTTCACCACGAGGTCGGCCATCGCCTGCCGGTCCCGGGTCAGCACCGGGTAGACCAGCAGGTCGGCGGCGCGCAGCACCGGATCGTCCAGTTCCAGCCGCTCGGCCAGTTCCAGGGCGTTCAGCGCCTCCTCGTAGGAGTGGACGACGCCGCCGGGGCCGGGCTGCGGCCGGCCGATGGCGACCCGGCCGCCGTCCGTGGCCGCGTGCGCCTGCTTGGCGAAGTGGGCCAGGACCTCGTCCTGGTGGCCCGGCGCGATGCACAGCAACCGGCCGTTCTTGGTCGTCAGCAGGATGCTGCGGTCACCGAACCGGGAGATCAGCGACCGTTCCACCCGGCGCGGCACCGCGTGGCCCTCGTCGTAGGCGTCCGGGCCCTGCGCGACGGCGACGGCGTGCGCGTGCGACAGCCGCAGCCCGAAGCGTTCGGCGCGCTCGGCGAGCCGGCCCAGGTCGCTGCGGCCGTAGAGGAGGTCGTCGATGAACTCCCGCCGGGCCGCCTCCTCCTGACGGACCGCCATCCGCTGGGCGCGCTCGAAGCCCTCGGCGAAGGCGTCGACGGCCTGCTCGACGGCGGCCAGCGCGTGATCGGCCGAGCCGCGGGCGCCGGGCCAGGCGGCGCGGGTCGCGGACAGATGGGCACCGATCAGGGCGCGGAGCTTGTACCCGGCCTCCGCGGCCTGTTCGCCCAGGGCGCGCCGGGACTCGATCTCGTCCCGGGTCAGGCGCCGGCCCGTGGCCGCGGCCTCGGTCAGTATCCGGGCATACCCCTCGAGATACTCCTCGGGAATCTCCCGCTCCGCCACGTCGTCCCCGCAATCCTGACGGGCCGCTGACGGGTTCCCAGCGGCTCACCGGCATCAAGACCCTAATGAACCTTGCCGGTTTCCGGCAATGCGGGTCCCGGGCCGGGCGGGGCAGGATGCTCCTCCAGGGGAGCACCACGGAGGGTTCCGGTGCCGTGTGCCTGCCGGACCCCGGCAGGCACACGGCACCGGAACCCGGTCAGCCGGCCGTCCTCGCCGGCTCCCGCTCATCGCCCCGGTCGCCGTCGCCGTCACCGCCGGCCTTGCGGGCGCGGACGAAGTCGAGGAAGGACTCCAGCTCCCGCTTGACGACGGGGGCCAGCAGGTAGAGGCCGATGATGTTGATGACGGCGAGCGAGAACAGCACCGCGTCGGCCAGGTCGATCAGCGTCTGGAGCGTGAGCAGCGAGCCCGCGACCGCGAAGACGGTGTAGACGACCTTGTAGATCAGCTCGCTGGCCCGGCTGCGGCCGAAGAGGTACGTCCAGGCCTTGAGGCCGTAGTAGCCCCAGGTCAGCACCGTGGAGACGGCGAACAGCAGCACCGCCACGGTGAGGACGTACGGGAACCAGGGCATGACCGTCGCGAAGGCGTCGGAGGTGATCGTGACACCGCCGATGTCCTCGCCCGCGCGGGCCTCGGCCCAGCTGGCGGGGTTGGCGACGACGATGGTCAGCGCGGTCATGGTGCAGATGACGACCGTGTCGATGAACGGCTCCAGCAGGGCGACCAGGCCCTCGCTCGCCGGGTGCTTGGTCTTGACGGCCGAGTGGGCGATCGGGGCCGAGCCGAGACCGGCCTCGTTGGAGAAGGCCGCCCGCTTGAAGCCGATGATCAGCGCGCCGAGCACGCCGCCCGCGACGCCTTCGGAGCGAAGGCGCCCTCGACGATCGTGGCCACGGCGCCGGGGACCGCGGTGACGTTCACCAGGATGACGACCAGGCAGGCCGCGATGTAGATGCCCGCCATGGCCGGGACCAGCCGGCTGGTGACGTTGGCGATGGAGCGGATGCCGCCGAGCAGCACGATGCCGACGAGCGCGGCGATCAGCACGCCGAAGAACAGCGCGCCGGCGGAGGAGCCCAGGGCGCCGTCCTCGCCGCCGGTGACGGAGACGAGCTGCACGTAGGACTGGTTGACCTGGAAGAGGTTGCCGCCGAAGAGGCCGAAGAACAGCACCATCGCGGAGGCGAGGACCGCGAGCACCTTGCCGAGGTTCCTGCCGTTCCTGCCGAAGCGGTCGGCCAGGCCCTTGGGCAGGTAGTGCATGGGGCCGCCGGAGACCGTGCCGTCGGGGTGCACCTCGCGGTACTTCACACCGAGGGTGACCTCGACGAACTTGGTGGCCATGCCCAGCAGGCCGCACAGGATCATCCAGAAGGTGGCGCCCGGTCCGCCGATGGAGACGGCGACGGCGACACCGGCGATGTTGCCGAGTCCGACGGTGCCGGAGACGGCGGCGGTCAGCGCCTGGAAGTGGTTGACCTCGCCGGCCGACCCCTTCTCGTCGTACTTGCCGCGCACCACGTCGACGGCGAGCCGGAACTTGCGCAACTGGACGAAGCCGAACCAGCCGGTGAAGACCAGCCCCGCGACCACCAGCCAGGCGACGATGAGCGGCAGGTCGGTGCCCCCACGGGGACGGAGTAGAAGACGACCTTTCCGAGCCAGGTGGCTATGGGCTCGAAGAATCCGCTGACGGCTTCGTCGACGGACTCGGTGACGGAATCGAGTGACACAGTGACTACCTCGATGGCGCTGGACCGGCGCGGGGGAGCGGCACCGGCAGGGTGTGCGGTCTTGGAGCGAACGCCGTTGTCCGATTCGGCGACCCCGGGTGCCCGGTCCTCGGACGCGGAACGTGATCACCCTGGTCGTGCGGTCGACGCGTGTGCCGACACTCCACGGGGCGGCGAGGGGTGGTGCCACCTGCGGAGTTGCGCATGTCTACCACGGGCTCCGCGCATTTCCGAGTGACGCAGATCACATTACGGTCGGTCACCTCGGAAAAGGCCAGCATCCGCAACCGGACCGTTATTCAGGACACCAGGTCCGTTCATCGGACATCTATCCGGGCCTGGTCAGCGGCCCGTACCCGCGTCCCGCACCAGGGCGGCCAGTTCCTCGGCCGTCCGCGGCACCGCCGTGCCGGCCGGCATGCCGCGCTCGCGCAGCAGGCGGCCCACCGCGACACCCCACGGCAACCGCAGCCCCGCCTCGCGCAGCAGCTCGGTCCGGGCCAGCGTGTCCGGGGCCGGGCCGGTGCGCACGCCGGACGGGGTGAGCACCGCGGCGTCCTCGGACCAGCGCAGCGCCAGATCGACGTCGTGGGTGGCCATCACCACGGTGGTGCCGTCGGCCCGCAGCCCGTCCAGGGTGGCCAGCAGCCGTTCCTGCCCGTCCGGGTCGAGCCCGGCGGTCGGCTCGTCCAGGATCAGCACCCGCGGCCGCATCGCGACGGCGCCCGCGATCGCCGCCCGCTTGCGCTGCCCGTACGACAGCAGATGCGTGGGCCGGTCGGCCAGCGCCGTGATGTCCAGGGCGGCCAGCGCCTCCTCGACGCGGGCCCGCACCCGGGCCGCCGGCAGGCCGAGGTTGAGCGGCCCGAACGACACGTCCTGCGCCACGGACGCGGCGAACAGCTGGTCGTCCGGGTCCTGCACCACCAGCTGCACGGTCGTCCGCAGCCGGGTCAGGCCCTTGCGGTCGTACGTCACCGGCTCGCCCGCCAGGGTCAGCCGCCCGGCCTGCGGCCTGAGGCCGCCGCTGAGCAGCCGCATCAGCGTGGTCTTGCCGCTGCCGTTGCGGCCCAGCAGGGCCAGCGCCCGTCCCTCGGCCACCTCGAAGTCCACCGCGCGCAGCACGGCCGGCCCGTCCTCGTAGCCGAAGGTCACGCCCCGCAGGGCGACGACGGCGCTCTCACTCACGTCAGCGGCCTTTCCAGTACGAAGGTCAGCGCGGCCAGCGCCGCCAGCAGCGCGAGGCTCGCCGCCGTGAACGGCACCGAGACGCGGGCCTCGGGCACCAGGACGCGCAGCGTGCCGTCGTAGCCGCGCCCGGCCAGCCCCGCCTGGAGCCGCGCCGCCCGGTCGAAGGAGCGCACGAACGCGGTCGCGCCTAGCCCGGCCAGCGACCGCCAGGCGGCGGCCCGCGTGGTGTGCCCCAGCCGCGCCGCCTGCGCCTGCCGCACCCGCCGCACCGAGTCCAGCAGCAGGAAACTCATCCGGTACGTCACCAGCGCCACGTCGACGACGGGCGCGGGCACCCCGGCCCGCACCAGCCGCGGCAGCAGATCGGACATCGGCGTGGTGAACGCGAACAGCAGGACGCCCAGGGACGCCGCCGAGGTACGCAGCAGCAGATGCCCCGCGCGGACCGGGCCGCCGTCGGCCCAGGCCAGGAACCCGTCCGGACCGCCGACCTGGAACAGCAGCGGCACCGCACCGGTCAGGCAGAAGCCCAGCGGCACCCGGTAGGCCCGCCACAGCCGCCGCCCGGGCACGCCCGCCGGACCGAGCAGCACGGCGAGGGCCGTGACCAGCACCAGGGCCGCTCCCGGCCAGGGCGGCAGCGTCACCGCGAGAACGGTGAGCCCCAGCCCCAGCACGGCCTTGTCCACGGGATGGCGGTGCCGCCAGCGGCTGCGGTGCGCCGCCTCGTCGATCGGCAGCACTCAGTCCCCTTCGCGCGCGTCCTGCCGCGCCCGCGCCGCACCCTGCTCCTCGCCCTGCCGCGCCCGCGCCCGTTCCTCGCCCTGCCGCCGCCCCCGGCGCAGCCCGAAGTAGTAGGCGAGCACGCCCGCGCCGATCGCGGCCTGCACGGCGAACAGCGCCGACTCGACCTCCCCGGAGGGCGGCTCGTACAGCGGCGAGAACCACGGTTCGTAGTCCGGCTCGATCTCGGTGATCGCCGTCTCCGCCTCGGCGTCGGCACCGGCGAACGGCTCCTCCTTGTGGTCGCCGAGGCCCAGTACCAGCGGCAGCACCGCGAGCGCGGCCACGGCGAGCAGCAGCAGGAGGTTGATCCGCGTGTTCCTCTTCACCGGGCCACCGCCTCCCGCCGCCCGGGACGCGCCGGCAGCACGCCCAGCCGGACCAGCTCGCCCCGGCTGGACTGCACGAGCAGCCGCATGACGAGCACCGTCAGCAGCCCCTCGCTGATCGCGAGCGGGATCTGGGTGACGGCGAAGATGGAGCCGAACTTGCCGAGCGCGCCCCAGAACCCGCTGCCCGGGTCGGGGAAGGCCAGCGCGAGCTGGACGCTGGTGACGCAGTACGTGGACAGGTCGGCGGCGAAGGCCCCGCAGAACACCGTCACCATCAGCGGCACGCCCAAGCGGCGCAGCAGCCGGTGGACGCCGTACCCGGCCCAGGGGCCGGCGATCGCCATGGAGAAGACGTTGGCGCCGAGCGTGGTCAGCCCGCCGTGCGCGAGCAGCAGCGCCTGGAAGAGCAGCGTGACGGTGCCGAGCACCGCCATGACCGGCGGCCGGAACAGCATGGCGCCGAGCCCGGTGCCGGTGGGATGGGAGCAACTCCCGGTCACCGAGGGAAGTTTCAGGGCCGACAGCACGAACGTGAAGGCCCCGGAGGCGCCGAGGAGCAGCGTGCTCTCCGGGTGCTCCCTGACCTCACGGGTGAGTGCCCGTACTCCGTGGACGACGAACGGCGCGGACGCGACGCCCCAGGCGACCGCGTGCGCCGGAGGCAGAAAGCCCTCGGCTATGTGCATGGCTTCGCAGACCCTCTCCAGCACCTCGTGGATGGTTGACGCGCCTTGGCCGGTCTCCTGGCTGACGGGTACCACCGCCCGAACTCCGCCTTCCCGGGTCCTTGCGGACCCAGTGGCCGCCCCTGAGGGCCGGAGCCGGACTTCCCGATCACAGTGGCGAGGGCCGCACCGGCATCACACCGGTTTCCCGTTCACCAAGGCGTGGTGACAGTAGTGCTCACGCACCCGCGCTGACAAGGCCGTACGGGGCGCGCGGGCCGAGGTCACACGCCGGTGCGGTCACTCGCGCCGGTTCCGTTCCAGCCGTCGCACCGCCACCGCGCGCACCCGCTGGGTCAGGGCCGTCGCGGCGGCCGTGAGGAACACGAACGTGTACAGGATCTGCACGACCGTCACCACCGGGCCGACTGGCCCCGCGGGGTGATGTCGCCGTAGCCGACGGTGGCGAGCGTGACGACGGTGAAGTACAGCGCGTCCAGCCGGGTGCGCAGACCGTGAACTCGCCGGGCTGCTTGGCCAGGGAGTAGTAGGCGGCGGCGAAGACGTGCACGGACAGCAGCATCAGCAGGGTGAGGGCGAGGCCGGGCCGGCTGTCGGCGCGGTCGGTGAGGACGTGCCGTACCTCGCGCAGCAGCAGCACCGCCACCAGGGTCAGGACCACGCCGAACAGCGTCCAGCTGAACGCCGGGCGGCCGGGCCCCAGATGGTCGAGGGGGAGGAGGAAGTAGGCCACGACCACGAGGGCTCCGAGGGCGCCCCGCACCAGCCAGGCCCGGCCGTCCCGCCGGCCCGCCCCGGTCCGACGGCCACGACCGGGCTCCGGCTCCCGGGCACGTCCGGGCTCCTCCGGCTCCTGGCCACGGCCGGAGCTCGCGCCCGCCGTCACGATCCGGCCCCCGGTGCCGCCGGCGGTTCCGGGGGCCCCGCCGGTTGCTCCCGCCCCGCCGGCGGGCGAGTTGGGCGACGATGAACGACACCACCGACGCCGTCACGATCAGCGGCATCTGGTCGTAGGCGTCGGCGCCGATCAGCAGGACCGCGAGGACGGCGCTGGCCAGCGGCAGCCCGGTCACCGCGGTCGCCGCCGCGGCGATGCCGAGGGCGAGCGCCGGGGCCGTGCCGAGACCGGGCAGTCCCGAGCACGCCATGGCCGTCGCCGTGCCGAGCAGCACCGCGGGGAAGATCGGGCCGCCGCGCAGGCTCCCCAGCGCGATCCCCCAGGCCAGCCCCTTGCAGGCGACCAGCGCGACCAGCGCGCCCACCGGCCAGGAGTGCGGGTGCGCCGCCAGCTCGGCCAGCGTGGCCTGGCCGGACAGGGCCGCCTCGGCGGGGAGCGGCCCGTGATCAGTGCGTACGCCGCGACACAGACGCCGACGGCCGTGGCGCAGACGACGGTGCGCAGGGCCGTCCGGTCCCGCCGGGTCCAGCCGACGGTGGACCGGCCCAGCTCGCGGCCCAGGGTGACCAGTACGGCGATCAGCGCCGCCAGCGGCACCCCCCACAGGAAGTCGCCCGCGTCCGGGTTGGCCGGCGGCGGGAGGTCGTGCAGGGTGAGCGCGCCGATCCGCAGCCCGGTCCAGTCCCCGAAGCCGGTGAACACCAGGGCGCCGGTGGCGCTGGCGAGCAGACACGGCAGCAGCAGGGCGACCAGCCGGGCGCCGCCGAGCCCGGCACCCTCGATGAGCAGGACGGCCGCGGCGACCGGACCGCCCAGGATCGTGGAGATCGCGGCGGTGGAACCGGCCGTCGCCAGGACCGCCCGGGTCCTCGCCTCCACGCCGGGCACCCGCCGTACCGCCAGCAGCGCGAGCCCGCTGCCCACCGCCATCAGCGGCGCCTCCGGGCCCAGCACCACGCCGAGCGGCAGGGTCGCCAGCGCGGCCAGCACGGTGCCCGGCAGCGCCCGGGGGCCGACCGGCGCGCCGCCGAGGCCGTCCACCGGAAGATGGCCCCCGGCCCCCGGCATCCGGGTCACGACCGGGGCGAGGACCAGCCCGGCCACGACCAGCGCGGGCAGCGGCCACCACCAGGGCGCCTCGTCGTGGCCGAGCGCCTCGGGCAGCGTCTCCCACACCCAGTGCTGGAGCTGGTGCTGGAGCCCGACGAAGAAGAAGCAGGCGAGCGCGACGGGCACGCCGAGCAGCACGCACAGCAGCAACAGCCGCAGGTAGCCCCGGCTGAGCACGGTGTCCCGCAGCGACTGCTCGGCCTGGGGAACGGCCGCGTTCGCCGGCGTCGTCATGGGCTCCTCCGGCGCGTGGCATGGGGCAGGTGGGACACGGGGGCCGGTCAACGAGGCACTCGGCCCAGTCAACGCGAGGCCGGCACCGGCCGCACGCCCAGCGACCCGCACGAGCCGCACGTGCCGCACGACCGCAGGTGCCGCACGGCCCGCACGGCCCCAAACCCGCATCACCCGTACGGAGCACCACGGATGGCCGCCCGGCGGGGTCCCGCGCAGGCTCGGAGGACCCGTGAGAAAGGACGCCGTCATGGCTCAGCACGCCGCACCTTCCCCGGTACTCCGCCTCCCGGCACCGCCCACCGCCCGTCCGCCCGGCAGAGCGGCTGGGTCACCGGGGGCGTCGTCTTCGCCGGCGTCCTGCTGCTGTGCAACGGTGCCTTCGCCGTGCTGCAGGGCATCGCCGCCATCGCCGAGGACGACGTCTACGCCCGCGTCGGCTCGTACGTGTACGAGATGAACCTCACCGGCTGGGGCGTCGTCCACCTCGTCCTCGGGGTCCTGCTGCTGGTCACCGGCTACGGCCTGCTCAAGGACATGGCCTGGGCCCGCTTCACGGGCATCCTGCTGGCGTCGCTCAGCCTGATCGCCCAGTTCATGTTCCTGCCGTACGCGCCCGTCTGGGCCGTGATCACGATGGCGATCGACGTCTTCGTCATCTGGGCGCTGGCCCGCCGTCAGGACGAGGCGGACCGGGCGGCCTGACCACGGCACCCGCACAACCTCCGGTCCGGACGGTCGCGGACCGTGTCGCTGTTGGGCCGAACGGGTGACTTGGCGTAAGAATTGGCGGGTGCAAGGCAACGAAGGCGAGTCGGAGCGGGGGAGCCGGTGAACAGCCACGACGTCACCGATGAACAGTGGGAAGGGCTCGCCCAGGTCGTTCCGTTGCGCGGGCGCGACGCGTGGCCGTCCTCGGTCGGCCACCGCGCGATGCCGGAGGCGGAGACGGAGGCGCGGCGCCGGTTCGTGGTGCTGCGGGTCAACGTCTTCGCGGACGCCCGCGAGGTCGCCGAGACCCTGATGGCCGGCATCCCGGTGCTGCTGGACCTGACCGGCGCGGAGACGGAGGTCGCCAAGCGCGTCCTCGACTTCAGCACGGGCGTCGTCTTCGGCCTGGCGAGCGGCATGCACCGCGTCGACCGCAACGTGTTCCTGCTGACCCCGGCGGGAACCGAGGTCACGGGGCTGATGGAGGGCGCCGGACTGCCCGGCGCCTGACCCGACCGGCGCCCCCTCCCGGGTGACGGTTCTCCGGGGCGGTGCGCGCCCGGTCGCCCGTTCGTGGGAAGGCCTCCGGGACGGAACGGTTCGCCCGTCGAGCGGAAGCCTACGGTCCGGGCATGACCGTGCCTCCGCGTCATCCCGGCCGCCCCAGCCGCCCCCGTCCCGCCCGCCGTCCCCGCCGCCTCCGGCCCACGGGCCGGCCGGTGAGGTGCGGCGGCCGGACCGGCCGGCCGTCACCGAGCTGCGGCTCTCCGCGTTCGCCGCGCACCGCGGGTCGCCGTCCGCCTCGGCCCGCTCACCCTGCTCGCCGGCCGCTCCGGCTGCGGCAAGTCCACCGCGCTGCGGGCCTACGAGGCACTGGCCCGGCTCGGGGCGGCGCCCCGCTCCACGCGGCCTTCCCCGACCCGGGGGCCTGCGTCCCCGACCGGGCCCGGCCCGACGCCCAGCAGCGCCGCGGCTTCCGCATCGGCTGTACGGCCGACGGCCCCGAGGGCCCGGTACGGCTCGACCTCGCCGTCCAGGCCGAGCCCGAACTGCGCATCGCCGGCGAGCGGCTGACCGCGGACGGCGTCGTCCTGCTGGAGACGGCCCTGCGCGACCCCGGGCGGCGCACCGTGCAGGCCGCCTGGCACACCGCCGGGCCGGCCCCGGTGACGCGCGCCCCGCTGCCCGACGACCGGCTCGGCACCGCCCTGCTGCCGCTGCGGGTGGCCGGCAAGACGGACGGGCAGCGCAGGGTGCTCGCCGCCGCCGAGCAGATGGTCGTCGCCCTGCGCTCGGTGTTCCCCTGCGATCCGCGGCCCGGCCGGATGCGCGACCCGGTGCCGACCGGCTCGGGGCGGCTGCTGCGCGGCTGCGACAACCTGGCCGACGTGCTCTGGCGCACCCGCGTCGAGTGCGCGCGGCGGCACGCGCTGTTCGTCGAGGCGGTCCGCGCCGGCTGCGCCGGGCCCGTCGCCGACGTCCTGGCCGAGCCGGTCACCGGGGGAGTGGTCCGCGCGCTGCTCGACCGCGGCGACGGCCGGCGCACCGGCCTGGCCCGGCTCGGCTACGGCGAGCTGCGCTACCTCGCCCTGGCCCTGGTGCTGCTCACCGGACCCGGGGTGCTGGAGGTGGACCCGGCCGGCGAGGTACCGGACGCCCTGCAGACGCTCACCGTGCTGGCGGACGGGCTCGACCGGGGCTGGACCCCGGCCAGCGCGGCGAACTGCTGCGGCTGGCGGCCCGGATGTGCGACCGGGGCCATCTGCGCCTGGTCGGCACGGTCAGCGACGCGACCTGGGCGGCCGGGACGGACGGTGTCTCGGTGGTACACCTGGAGCCGTGACCGATCATCCCCGGGACCTGGCGGCCCTCCAGCGCCGGCTGGCCGAGTTCGCGGCCGCGCGCGACTGGCAGCCCTACCACACGCCCAAGAACCTCGTCACCGCGCTCAGCGTGGAGGCCTCCGAACTCGTCGAGATCTTCCAGTGGTTGACGCCGGAGGAGTCGGCCCGGGTGATGGACGACCCCGGCAGCGCCCACCGCGTCCGCGACGAGGTCGCCGACGTCCTGGCCTACCTCCTCCAGCTGTGCGAGGTGCTCGGCGTCGATCCGCTGGCCGCGCTGGAGGAGAAGATCGAGCGAAACGAGCGGCGGTTCCCCGCCCCGAACTCCCCTTCTGGTGACGCTCCGTAGCATACGGCTGTGACGAAACCGATTTGTTGTCCACAGATTTCCGCCTTCCTCTGGCTTTTCGGCCCGCTTGCCTTCACTCTGGGTAGTGGACAAGGGAGTTCGGGCGGACGCGCGTGACGCGCGTCGGGACAGACGGGGGCAGCGCATGGACGCTGTGCGGCTCATCGTGACGAGCAGGCGTGCCCTGATCGCCGGCGGGGACGTGCCGGAGATCCTCGCCGAGGTCTGGCAGGCGCAGGCACTGGCGCAGGCGATCGGCAGCCGCCTCGCGGTCTCCGGCCCGCCGGAACTGCGCGGTGAGGCACTGGGACTGACCGAGCTGGCGGGCCGGGCTGCGGCGTGCTGCACACGCCGGACCTGGCCCCGGGCGAGCTGCGCGCCGCCCAGCTGACCGAGCTGGGCGACGCCCGCCAGGCCCTGATACGCCTGGGCGCGCTGCTCGGCGAGATAGGCATCGCCCTGGTGGGCATCGCCAGCGCGGCCGACGACGAGGGCGTGTACTGGCAGTGCATGGAGGCGATCGACGCGGCCGACGAGTGCCGGGACCGCGTCCAGGAGATGCTGCGCAAACTGGCGGCCAGGGAAGAGGAGTTACCCGAGCGGGAGGCTGGCTAGCCCCACCCGCCCCCGACGCGAACCTCCTGCCGGCAAGGCCGGTCACCCGCCGACGCCGGTCACGCCGGTCACCCGGCTCTCCGATCACGCGGGCCCGCACGGCATGCTGCACGGCACGGCAGCCGGCACGCACCGCACGCCGACCAGCACCCCACCCGGGTCCGCACGGCACCCCGGCCCACACGGCTGTCCATCCGAGGCGCGGGACGGACTCGACGGCGGCCCGGCACGCATCCTTCGCCCCGGCCCGTCTATCTCACGCGCCGCATCTCACCCCCGCCCGCTCTCACCCCGCCCCCCTCACCCGGCCCCGCCTCAGCCCGTCCCGCCCCTGCCGCGGCGGCGACGGACGTCCGGCTCCCGCCCGGATCAGCCGGTGCGCTCCTCCTCGCCCCGCACCCCCTGCGCCTGCCCGGTCCCGACCGGCCCGGCCCCACCTGCCCGGTCCCGACCTGCCCGACGCCCACCTGCCCGGTCCCGACCGGCCCGGCCCCCACCTGGCCGGTCCCCACCTGCCCGACCCCCGTCTGCGCCGTCCCGGCCGCCCGGTCCGTTCCTGTCCGGTCGACTGCAGTTCCGCGTCCAGGGCCGACAGGTCCGCGTTGAGGGCCGCCATCAGTTCCTCCATCTGCTGCAGCAGCCCCGTGGGCCGGCCGTCGCCGCCGACGGCGGTCACGCCCTGCTGCGGCACGGTCTCTTCGGACATGACGGCCTCCTCGGCCCGGCCCCCGGCGAGGCCGACACGGTGACACCCCGGCGGTTGCGGGCCGGCGCGGGTGCCGGGCGGTCCGGCTCCGCCGACCCAACGATCACCGCCGGGCCCCGGTCACGACCGCGTGCCCGCCCCCGGCGCCGGGTTGACGCGTTTTCACCCGACCGTGGACGCACCGCCGCCCCGACGGCGTGCGGGACGGCGCCGGGAGATCGTCCCCGGCCCGGCAGCGTGCAGGATGGAGGCATGGATCTCCGCATCTTCACCGAGCCCCAGCAGGGGGCCACCTACGACACGTTGCTCACCGTCGCCAAGGCCACCGAGGACCTGGGCTTCGACGCCTTCTTCCGTTCGGACCACTATCTCCGGATGGGCTCCGTGGACGGTCTGCCCGGCCCCACGGACGCCTGGATCACCCTCGCCGGCCTCGCCCGCGAGACCAGGCGGATCCGCCTCGGCACCCTGATGACCGCGGGTACGTTCCGCCTCCCCGGCGTCCTCGCCATCCAGGTCGCCCAGGTCGACCAGATGTCCGGCGGGCGCGTCGAACTCGGCCTCGGCGCGGGCTGGTTCGAGGAGGAGCACCGGGCGTACGGCATCCCGTTCCCGAAGGAGAAGTTCGCCCGCCTCGAGGAGCAGCTGGCGATCATCACCGGCCTGTGGGCGACCGAGGTCGGCGAGACCTTCGACTTCCACGGCACGTACTACGACCTCACCGGCTCTCCCGCCCTGCCCAAGCCCGCCCAGCCGAAGGTCCCCGTGCTCATCGGCGGCCACGGCGCCACCCGCACCCCGCGCCTCGCCGCCCGGTACGCCGACGAGTTCAACATCCCGTTCGCCTCGATCGAGGACACGCGGCGCCAGTTCGGCCGGGTGCGGACCGCCGCCGAGGAGGCGGGCCGCGCGCCCGACGCCCTCACCTACTCCAACGCCCTCGTCGTCTGCGTCGGCAAGGACGACCAGGAGGTCGCCCGCCGCGCCGACGCCATCGGCCGCGAGGTCGAGGAGCTGAAGGCCAACGGCCTCGCCGGATCCCCGGCCGAGGTCGTCGACAAGATCGGCCGCTACGCCGAGGCCGGCTCCCAGCGCATCTACCTCCAGGTGCTCGACCTGGACGACCTGGAGCACCTGGAGCTGATCTCCTCCCAGGTCCAGTCGCAGCTGACGTAGCCGCACGGCGGTGCGAATAACCGCAGGCGCCGGCCTGCGGTCCCGTGCGATGGTGTGACCGTCGTCCTGCCGGGCCCCAGGATCACCACTCCTGGGGGCCCGTGCGCGCACGGCACCCACCACCACGACCGACCGGCCGGAGAGGCCCCGAAGCCATGTTCCTGACCATCACCACCACCGGTACGCCCGAAAGCCCCGCCACCGACCTCGGCTTCCTGCTGCACAAGCACCCCGACAAGGCGCAGGCGTTCTCCACCTCCTTCGGCACCGCCCACGTCCTCTACCCCGAGGCGGAGCCCCAGCGCTGCACGGCGGCGCTGCTGCTGGAGGTCGACACGGCGGCCCTGGTCAGGCGCGGCCGGGACAAGGGCCGGGGCGGCGCCCCCGACGCGGCCCTCGCGCAGTACGTCAACGACCGCCCCTACGCGGCCTCCTCGCTGCTGGCCGTGGCGCTCAGCCGGGTCTTCTCCAGCGCGATGCGCGGCGCGTGCACGGCGCGCCCGGAGCTCCCGGCCCGGCCCCGGCCGCTGCGCGTCGAGGTCCCCGCGCTGCCCGCCCGCGGCGGCCCGGACCTCGTCCACCGCCTCTTCGCCCCCCTCGGCTGGGCCGTCACCGCCGAACCGGTCCCGCTGGACACCGAGTTCCCCGAGTGGGGCGACTCGCGCTACGTGCGGCTGGTGCTGGAGTCCGGGACGCTGACCCTCGCCGAGGCCCTGCGCCACCTGTACGTCCTGCTCCCGGTGCTGGACGGCGCCAAGCACTACTGGGTCTCCGCCGACGAGGTCGACAAGCTGCTGCGGGCCGGCGAGGGCTGGCTGCCCGGCCACCCGGAGCACCGGCTGATCACCAGCCGCTATCTGTCCCGCCGCTGGTCGCTGACCCGGGAGGCGATGGACCGGCTGGAACTGGTGCGGCTGGCCGAGGCCGACGACAGCGACGTGGAGGAGATCGACAACGCCGTCGCGGCGGAGACCGGGCCGGAGGAGAGGCCGACGCCGCTGGCCGTGCAGCGCCGCGAGGCGATCCTCACCGTGCTCCGGGAGCACGCCGCCGCCCGCGTCCTCGACCTCGGCTGCGGCGAGGGCCACCTCGTGCGGGAGCTGCTCAAGGAGCCGCGGTTCACCGAGGTCACCGGCGTCGACGTGTCGGTGCGGGCGCTCACCATCGCCGCCCGGCGGCTGAAGCTGGACCGCATGGGCGAGCGCCAGGCCGCCCGGGTCGGCCTCTTCCAGGGCTCCCTCGCCTACACCGACGACCGGCTCAAGGGCTACGACGCCGCCGTGCTCAGCGAGGTGATCGAGCACGTCGACCCGGAGCGGCTGCCCGCCCTGGAGTACGCGGTGTTCGGCGCCGCCCGCCCCCGTACCGTCGTCGTGACCACGCCCAACGTGGAGTACAACGTGCGCTGGGAGAGCCTGCCGGCCGGGCATGTCCGCCACCACGACCACCGCTTCGAGTGGACCCGGGCCCAGTTCCGCGCCTGGGCCGACGCGGTGGCCGAACGGCACGGCTACCGCGCGCAGTTCCGTCCCGTCGGCCCCGACGACCCCGAGGTCGGGCCGCCCACCCAGATGGCCGTGTTCACCGCCACGACCGTGACCGAGAAGGAGGCGAAGGCCGCATGACCACCACCGACGACACCGGCAGCGCCGTGCGGGCCCGCGCCCTGCCCGTCACCGACCTCTCCCTCGTGGTCCTCGTCGGCGCCTCCGGCTCCGGCAAGTCCACCTTCGCCCGCCGCCACTTCAAGCCGACCGAGGTCGTCTCCTCCGACTTCTGCCGCGGGCTCGTCTCCGACGACGAGAACGACCAGAGCGCCACCCGGGACGCCTTCGACGTGCTGCACTACATCACCGGCAAGCGGCTCGCCGCCGGCCGCCGCACCGTCGTCGACGCGACCAACGTGCAGCAGGACGCCCGCCGCCGGCTGATCGAGCTGGCCCGGCAGCACGACGTGCTGCCCATCGCCATCGTCCTCGACGTGCCCGAGCAGGTGTGCGCCGAGCGCAACGCCGCCCGCTCCGACCGCGCCGACATGCCCCGCCGGGTCGTCCAGCGGCACACCCGGGAACTGCGCCGCTCCCTGCGCCACCTGGAGCGCGAGGGCTTCCGGAAGGTCCACGTCCTGCGCGGCGTCGAGGAGGTCGAGCACGCCACCGTCGTCACCGAGAAGCGGTTCAACGACCTCACCCACCTCACTGGGCCCTTCGACATCATCGGCGACGTCCACGGCTGCGCGTCCGAGCTGGAGGCCCTGCTCGGCAAGCTCGGCTACACCGACGGCGTCCACCCGAGGGCCGCACCGCCGTCTTCGTCGGCGACCTGGTCGACCGGGGCCCGGACAGCCCCGGCGTGCTGCGGCGGGTGATGGCGATGGTGAAGTCGGGCAACGCCCTGTGCGTCCCCGGCAACCACGAGAACAAGTTCGGCCGCCACCTCAAGGGCCGACGCGTCCAGCTCACCCACGGGCTCGCCGAGACGGTCGCGCAGATGGAGGGCGAGAGCGAGGAGTTCCGCGCCGAGGTACGGGAGTTCATCGACGGGCTGGTCAGCCACTACGTCCTCGACGGCGGCCGGCTCGTGGTCTGCCACGCCGGACTGCCGGAGAAGTACCACGGCCGCACCTCCGGCCGGGTCCGCAGCCACGCCCTGTACGGCGACACCACCGGCGAGACCGACGAGTTCGGGCTGCCGGTGCGCTACCCGTGGGCCGAGGACTACCGGGGCCGTGCCGCCGTCGTCTACGGCCACACCCCGGTCCCGGAGGCGACGTGGCTGAACAACACCATCTGCCTGGACACCGGCGCGGTCTTCGGCGGCAAGCTCACCGCGCTGCGCTGGCCGGAGCGGGAGATCGTCACCGTCCCCGCCGAGCGCGTCTGGTACGAGCCGGTCAAGCCGCTGCGCAGCGAGGCTCCCGGCGGGCGCGACGGCCGGCCGCTCGACCTGGCCGACGTGCACGGCCGCCGCGCGGTGGAGACCCGGTACGCGGGCCGGGTGACGATCCGCGAGGACAACGCGGCGGCCGCCCTGGAGGTCATGAGCCGCTTCGCGATCGACCCGCGGCTGCTGCCGTACCTGCCGCCGACCATGGCCCCGGCCGCCACCTCGCACGAGGAGGGCTTCCTGGAGCACCCGAAGGAGGCGTTCGCCCAGTACGCCGCCGACGGGTGGCCCGGGTCGTATGCGAGGAGAAGCACATGGGCTCGCGGGCGGTGGTGCTGGTGTGCCGCGACGCGGAGACGCTCCGCGCGCGCTTCGGTGCCGGGGGCGCCTCCCGCTCGGGTGCGGACGGGGCGGGGGAGGCCCCACCGGCTCCGTCTACACCCGCACCGGCCGCCCGTTCTTCGACGACGCGTCCGTCGCCGAGGCGGTCCTCGACCGGCTGCGCGCGGCGATCGGCGCGGCCGGACTGTGGGACGAGCTGTCCACCGACTGGATGCTGCTCGACGCCGAGCTGATGCCCTGGTCGCTGAAGGCGTCCGGCCTGCTGCGCTCGCAGTACGCCGCCGTGGGCGCCGCCTCCGGCGCGGTGTTCCCGGGTGCGCTGGCCGCCCTGGAGGGCGCCGCGGCGAGGGGCGTCGACGTCACCGACCTGCTCGCCCGGCAGCGGGAGCGGGCCGCCGACGCGGCCGCGTTCACCGACGCCTACCGGCGCTACTGCTGGGCGACGGACGGCCTCGACGGCGTCCGCCTCGCGCCGTTCCAGATCCTGGCCGTGCAGGGACGCAGCCTCGCCGCGCTGCCGCACGACGAGCAGCTCGCCCTCGTCGACCGGCTGGTCGAGCACGACGGCACCGGCCTGCTGCACACCACCCGCAGGCTGTACGTCGACACCGGCGACCCCGAGTCGGTGCGGGCGGGCGTCGACTGGTGGCTGGAGATGACCGGCCGGGGCGGCGAGGGCATGGTCGTCAAGCCGCTCGGGGCGCTGGTCCGGGACGGCAAGGGGCGGCTGGTGCAGCCCGGCGTCAAGTGCCGGGGCCGCGAGTACCTGCGGATCATCTACGGCCCGAGTACACGCGCCCGGACAACCTCGCCCGGCTGCGGCAGCGGTTCCTGAACCACAAGCGGTCGCTGGCGCTGCGCGAGTACGCCCTCGGCCTGGAGGCCCTGGACCGGCTGGCGGAGGGCGAGCCGCTGTGGCGGGTGCACGAGGCGGTCTTCGGCGTCCTGGCCCTGGAGTCCGAGCCGGTCGACCCGCGTCTGTGACCGGGCCGCCGTGGTCCTGCCGCCGGCCGGTGCCCGGGGCGAACCCGGGCACCGGCCGCGTGCGCGGCCACCAGGACCGGCGCCGAGGCGGCCCGCCGCGGTCACGGGTCCGCGCAAGCGGGGGGTGAACAGGCGCCCGAGTGGTCAGGATGGAGCCATGGGATTCCATGTCGACTCCGAGGCCGGGCGGCTCAGCCGCGTCATCCTGCACCGGCCGCATCTCGAGCTCAAAAGGCTCACCCCCAGCAACAAGGACGCCCTGCTCTTCGACGACGTGCTGTGGGTGCGCCGGGCGCGCGCGGAGCACGACGGGTTCGCCGACGTGCTCCGCGACCGCGGTGTCTCGGTGCACCTCTTCGGCGACCTGCTCACCGAGACCCTCGACATCCCGGCCGCCCGGGAACTGGTCCTCGACCGGGTCTTCGACGAGAAGGAGTACGGCGTCCTGGCCACGGACCACCTGCGGACCGCGTTCGAGACCCTGCCGGCCGCCGAGCTGGCCGAGGCACTGGTCGGCGGCATGACCAAGCGGGAGTTCCTCGACGCGCACCCCGAGCCGGTGTCGGTGCGCTTCCACGTCATGGAGCTGGACGACTTCCTGCTCCGGCCGCTGCCCAACCACCTCTTCACCCGGGACACCTCCGCCTGGATCTACGACGGCGTCTCCATCAACGCGATGCGCTGGCCGGCACGGCAGCGCGAGACGGTGCACTTCGAGGCGATCTACCGCCACCACCCGCTCTTCCGCGGCGCCGGCTTCCACGTCTGGTCCGAGGGGCAGGCCGACTACCCGTCGACGATCGAGGGCGGGGACGTGCTGGTCATCGGCAACGGCGCGGTCCTCATCGGCATGAGCGAGCGCACCACGCCGCAGGCCGTGGAGATGCTGGCCCACAAGCTGTTCGCGGCGGGCTCCGCCCGTACCATCGTGGCGCTGGACATGCCGAAGCGGCGGGCGTTCATGCACCTCGACACGGTGATGACGATGGTGGACGGGGACACCTTCACCCAGTACGCGGGCCTGGGCATGCTCCGCTCGTACACCATCGAGCCGGGCACCGGCGACAAGGAGCTGAAGGTCACCGACCACCCGCCGGAGCACATGCACCGGGCGATCGCCGCGGCGCTCGGGCTGAGCGAGATCCGGGTGCTGACCGCCACGCAGGACGTGCACGCGGCGGAGCGGGAGCAGTGGGACGACGGCTGCAACGTGCTGGCCGTGGAACCGGGCGTCGTCGTCGCCTACGAGCGCAACTCCACCACCAACACACATCTGCGCAAGCAGGGCATCGAGGTGATCGAGATCCCCGGCAGCGAGCTGGGCCGGGGCCGCGGCGGGCCGCGCTGCATGAGCTGCCCGGTGGAGCGGGCGGCCGTGTGAGCCGCCCGCCCGGCCACGGGTTCGTATAAGAATGCCGACTCTCGTATAGTGTTCCAGAGTCCCCTGTTGCCGTCATCCTGGAGCGCCCCCATGGCGACTGTCCCGACCGCCCTCGCCGGCCGCCCGTTCCTGAAGGAGCTGGACTTCACCGCGGACGAGTTCCGCGGCCTGGTCGAGCTGGCCGCGGAGCTGAAGGCCGCCAAGAAGGCCGGGAACGAGACACCGCGGCTGCGGGGCAGGAACATTGCGCTGATCTTCGAGAAGACCTCGACGCGCACCCGCTGCGCGTTCGAGGTCGCCGCCGCCGACCAGGGCGCCTCCACCACCTACCTGGACCCGTCCGGCTCGCAGATCGGCCACAAGGAGTCCGTCCGGGACACCGCGCGCGTGCTCGGGCGGATGTACGACGCGATCGAGTACCGCGGCGACAGCCAGGCCAAGGTCGAGGAGCTGGCCGCGTACGCGGGCGTGCCCGTCTACAACGGCCTGACCGACGACTGGCACCCCACCCAGATGCTCGCCGACGTGCTCACCATGACCGAGCACAGCGCCAAGCCGCTCCAGGAGATCTCCTTCGCCTACCTCGGCGACGCCCGCTTCAACATGGGCAACTCCTACCTGGTCACCGGCGCCCTGCTCGGCATGGACGTGCGGATCGTCGCGCCGAAGTCCTACTGGCCCGCCCAGGAGATCGTCGACCGGGCCCGGGCGCTGGCCGAGGAGAGCGGGGCCCGCGTCACCCTGACCGAGGAGGTCGCGGACGGCGTCCGCGGCGCCGACTTCGTCGCCACGGACGTGTGGGTCTCCATGGGCGAGCCCAAGGAGGTCTGGGCCGACCGGATCGCCGCCCTCGCCCCTACGCCGTGACCATGGACGTGCTGCGCGCGACCGGCAACCCGGACGTGAAGTTCCTGCACTGCCTGCCCGCCTTCCACGACCTGGGCACCACGGTCGGCCAGGAGATCTTCGAGGCCCATGGCCTGGAGTCCCTGGAGGTCACCGACGAGGTCTTCGAGTCCGCGCACTCGGTGGTCTTCGACGAGGCGGAGAACCGGCTGCACACCATCAAGGCCGTCCTGGTCGCCACCCTCGCCTGACCAGGGCCTATCCTGACCGCGGCCCGGGCACCACCCCCGCCCGGCGCCGCCGGACGCGACGCACCCGTCGCCCGCACCACCAGAAACGAGCACCACCCGCATGCCCCGCATCAAGTCGCCCCATCTCCTGGTCGCCGAATCCGGCGCGGACCGCGAAGGCCACGGCCTGAAGCGCACGATGGGGCTGTTCCACCTCGTCTGCTTCGGCGTTGGCGCGATCGTCGGCACCGGCATCTTCGTCGGCCTGTCCGACTCGGTCGCCGAGGCCGGCCCGGCCGTGGTCGTCTCCTTCGTGCTGGCCGCGATCACCTGCGTGTTCACCGCGTTCGCCTTCGCCGAGCTGGGCGGCGCGATCCCGGTCTCCGGGTCCTCGTACTCCTTCGCCTACGCCGGGCTCGGCGAGACCACCGCCTTCCTGGTCGGCTGGTGCCTGCTGCTGGAGTACGGCGTGTCCGTCTCCGCGGTCGCCGTCGGCTGGAGCCAGTACGTCAACGAGCTGCTGGACGGCGTCCTCGGCCTGCGGCTCCCGCAGGCGCTCTCCGCCGGGCCCGGCGACGGCGGCGCGGTCAACCTGCCCGCCGTCCTCGTCATCGCGATGGCCTCCGTGCTGCTGGTGCGCGGCGTGCGGGAGAGCGCCCGGGCCACGGCCGCCATGGCCGTCGTCAAGCTCGCCGTCCTCGTGGCCTTCGTCGCCATCGGCTTCACCGCCTTCCAGGACGGCAACCTCACCCCGTTCTCGCCGGCCGGCCTCGCCGGCATCGGCGCCGGCACCACCGCCGCGTTCTTCTCCTACATCGGCTTCGACGCCATCACCACGGCCGGCGAGGAGGCGAAGAACCCGCGCCGGGACATCCCCGTCGCCATCCTGGTCTGCATCGGCCTGGTCACCCTGCTGTACTGCGCGGTCGCCCTCGCCGCGATCGGCGCCATCGGCGGCGACGAGGTCGGCGGCACCCCCGCCGCGCTCTCGCACGTCGTCGACGAGGTCACCGGCTCCACGGTCGGCGGCGGGATCGTCGCCTTCGGCGCGGTCGTCGCCATCGCCTCGGTGGTGCTCGCCGTGATGTACGGCCAGACTCGCATCCTGATGTCCATGTCCCGCGACGGCCTCGTCCCGCGCGTCTTCGAGAAGGTCTCGCCGCGCACCGCCACGCCCGTCGCCGGCACCCTGATCGTCGGCCTGGTCTTCGCGGTCCCGGCGGCCTTCGCCCCGCTGGACGCGGTGGTCAACCTGTGCACCATCGGCACCCTCGCCACCATGGCCGCCGTCAACATCGCGGTGATCGCGCTGCGCCGCCGCGAGCCGGGCCTCGCCCGCACCTTCCGGGTGCCGCTGTACCCGGTGACCCCGCTGCTCGGCGTCGGCTTCTGCCTGTACCTGATGTACGAGACGGGCGCCACGACCTGGCTCCAGTTCGCCGTCTTCCTGGCCGTCGGCCTCGGGGTCTACGCCCTCTACGGGCGCCGCAACTCCCGGCTGGCCCGGCACGCGGCCGAGGTCACGCCGGACGCCGCTGAGCGGGAACCGCAGGCAGTCTGAACCACACCGCCTTGCCGGTGGCGGTGGGGCGGTGCCCGCACGACGAGCTGAGGGCGCGGATCAGCAGCAGACCGCGCCCGTGCTCCTGCCACGGGTCGGGCACGGCGACGGACGGCCGGGTCAGGCCCCCGGCGGCTGCGGGTCCGGGTCGTGCACCTCGACCTGGCAGCCGGTCGGCAGCAGCTCCAGCACCAGCTCGATCGGCGCCTCGCCGGAGGTGTGCTCCACGGCGTTGGCGACCAGCTCCGCGGTGAGCAGTTCGGCGGTGTCGCAGTCGGCGCCGTGCTCCAGCTCTGCCAGGGCCGTCCGTACGAGCGCGCGGGCCACCGGCACGGCCGCGACGGAGTGCGGCAGCGCGATGCGCCAGGAGGCCGACGGCTGGGACGGCACGGAGTGCCTCCCGGGGAGCGGTGGCCGGCCGGCGGCTGGGCGGGGATGCGATCGTGCACGGTGATTCCGTTCGTGGAGCAGGCGGTCCTGTCCTGCTTTCAACCTTATGAATGGTACGGGCCGCCCGGCAGAGACCTTCGACGGGCACCGTCCGGGACCTTCGGGCCCCGTGACCGGCGGCCTACCCCGGTGAACGGCTCCCCTCCCGCGGACGCTCCCGCTGTTACCGCGCTGTCGACGTCCGGTGACTCCTGTGACCGGCGTGATCCGCACGCCGAGAAGGTCTATCGCGCTGTCGTGACGACGGTCACGGAACGGTGATAGCGTCGAGGGGCAGTGCTCAGTGAGGCCGTGCCCGCCCGAGGAGGCCGCCCGACATGAGTCCCTTCACCGGCTCCGCCGCCCGCACCCCCGACTGGGAGCACCTGCGCGTGGACCGCGCCGACGGCGTCGCCACCGTCACCCTCGCCCGCCCCGACAAGCTCAACGCGCTCACCTTCGGCGCCTACGCCGACCTGCGCGACCTGCTCGCCGAACTCTCCAGGGAGCGGTCCGTGCGCGCCCTGGTCCTGGCCGGCGAGGGCCGGGGCTTCTGCTCCGGCGGCGACGTCGACGAGATCATCGGCGCCACCCTGGCGATGGACACCGCGCAGCTCCTGGACTTCAACCGGATGACCGGACAGGTCGTCCGGGCGATCCGGGAGTGCCCGTTCCCGGTGATCGCCGCGATCCACGGCGTCGCCGCGGGCGCCGGCGCCGTCCTCGCCCTCGCCGCCGACTTCCGCGTCGCCGACCCCACCGCCCGCTTCGCCTTCCTCTTCACCCGGGTCGGCCTGTCCGGCGGTGACATGGGCGCGGCCTATCTGCTGCCCCGCGTCGTCGGCCTCGGGCACGCCACCCGCCTGCTGATGCTCGGCGATCCGGTCCGGGCCGCCGAGGCGGAGCGCATCGGCCTGATCAGCGAGCTGACCGACGACGGCGGCGCCGACCGGGCCGCCCGCGCGCTGGCCCGCCGCCTGGCCGACGGCCCTGCCCTGGCGTACGCCCAGACCAAGGCCCTGCTGACGGCCGAGCTGGACATGCCGCTGGCGGCCGCCGTGGAACTGGACGCCTCGACCCAGGCCCTGCTGATGAACGGCGAGGACTACGCCGAGTTCCACGCGGCGTTCACGCAGAAGCGCCCGCCGAAGTGGCGAGGGAGGTAGGGGATGCTCTCGTCCGACGGAACCGCCCCGGCCCCGGGGAACCGCCCCCTGCGCGTCGCGGTCGTCGGCGGCGGCCCCGGCGGCCTCTACGCCGCCGCCCTCCTCAAACGCCTCGACCCCGGCCGGCAGGTCACCGTCTGGGAGCGCAACGCCCCGACGACACCTTCGGCTTCGGCGTCGTCCTCTCCGACGAGACCCTCGGCGGCATCGAACACGCCGACCCGGCGGTCTACGCGGCACTGCAACGCGAGTTCGTCCGCTGGGACGACATCGACATCGTCCACCGAGGCGTCCGCCAGACCTCCGGCGGCCACGGCTTCGCCGCCCTCGGCAGGAAACGCCTGCTGCAGATCCTCCACGAACGCTGCCGGGCCCTCGGCGTCGACCTGCGCCTGTGCACCGCCGCCCCGCACCCGGACCGGCTCCGCCGGGAGTACGACCTCGTCGTCGCCGCCGACGGCGTCCACAGCACCACCCGCGAGGCGTACGCCGACGCCTTCCGGCCCCGGCTCACCCCCACCGCTGCCGCTACATCTGGCTCGCCGCCGACCTCGCCTTCGAGGCGTTCCGCTTCGAGATCGCCGAGACCGAACACGGCGTGATGCAACTGCACGGCTACCCCTACGCGCCCGGCTCCTCCACGGTGATCGTCGAAATGCGCGAGGAGGTCTGGCGCGCCGCCGGCTTCGACACCATGCCCGTGGCGGAGTCCATCGAGAGCTGCGCCAAGATCTTCACGGACGCGCTCGGCGGCCGCCCGCTGCGCTCCAACAAGTCGGCCTGGACGACGTTCCGCACCCTCGTCACCGAGCGCTGGTCCCACGGCAACGTCGTCCTGCTCGGCGACGCCGCCCACACCGCGCACTTCTCCATCGGCTCCGGCACCAAGCTCGCCGTCGAGGACGCCCTCGCCCTGGCCGCCTGCCTCGGGGAACGGGCCTCGCTGCCCGAGGCGCTGGCCGCCTACGAGGAGGAGCGGCGTCCCGTCGTCGCCTCCACCCAGCGTGCCGCCCGCGCCAGTCTGGAGTGGTTCGAGGACCTGGCCCGCTACGTCGGCCAGCCGCCGCGCCGGTTCGCGTTCAACCTGCTCACCCGCAGCCGGCGCGTCACCCACGACAATCTGCGGCTGCGCGACGCCCGCTTCACCGAGGCCGTCGAGGAGGAGTTCGGCTGTCCGCCCGGCACACCGCCCATGTTCACCCCGTTCCGGCTGCGCGGCCTGACCCTGCGCAACCGGGTCGTCGTCTCCCCGATGGACATGTACTCGGCCACCGACGGCGTACCCGGCGACTTCCACCTGGTCCACCTGGGCGCCCGCGCCCTCGGCGGCGCCGGGCTGGTCATGACGGAGATGGTGTGCGTCAGCCCCGAGGGCCGCATCACCCGGGCTGCGCGGGCCTCTACACCCCCCGCCAGACCGAGGCGTGGCGGCGGATCACCGGCTTCGTGCACGCGCAGGCGCCGGGCACCGCCATCGGCGTCCAGCTCGGCCACAGCGGCCGCAAGGGCTCCACCAAGCTGATGTGGGAGGGCATCGACGAACCCCTCCCGGACGGCAACTGGCCGCTGGTGGCCGCCTCCCCGCTGCCGTACCGCCCCGGCAGCCAGGTCCCGCGGGAGCTGTCCCGGGCCCAGCTCACCGACATACGGGAGCAGTTCACGGCCGCCGCCCGGCGCGCGGCCCGGGCCGGCTTCGACCTGCTCGAACTGCATTGCGCCCACGGGTATCTGCTCTCCGGCTTCCTCTCCCCGCTCACCAACCGGCGCACCGACGCCTACGGCGGCACCCTGGAGCGGCGGCTGAGGTTCCCGCTGGAGGTCTTCGACGCCGTCCGGGCCGTGTGGCCGGAGGAACGGCCCATGACCGTCCGCATCTCCGCGACCGACTGGGCCGAGGGCGGCACGAGCGGCGAGGACGCCGTGGAGATCGCCCGCGCCTTCGCCGCGCACGGCGCCGACGCGATCGACGTGTCCACGGGGCAGGTCGTCGCCGACGAGCGGCCCGAGTTCGGACGGTCGTACCAGACGCCGTACGCCGACCGTATCCGCCACGAGGCCCGCGTCCCGGTGATCGCGGTGGGCGCCATCTCCTCCTGGGACGACGTCAACTCCCTGATCCTCGCCGGCCGCACCGACCTGTGCGCCCTGGCCCGGCCCCATCTCTACGACCCGCACTGGACGCTGCACGCGGCGGCCGAGCAGGGCTACGAGGGGCCGGGCGCCGTCTGGCCGGCGCCCTACCGGGCGGGCAGCCGCCCGCCGCGCACCGGACGCACGGAGGGGCCGAGGCCCCGGCTCACGCTGGGGCGGTGACCGAGGCGGCGCTCAGGAGACGTAGCCCCAGGCCCGGCAGACCGGGCGGAGCGCCGCGGCGACCTCGTCGTCCCGCGGCAGCTCCCGCCCCGGCTGCACGGTGCCCGTGCGGATGTTCTCGCGCCAGTCGCCGAGGCCCCGGACGAGTTCGCCGCTCGTCCGCTCGCCGTAGTGCAGCATGGCCGGTTCGTAGTCGAGGCCGAGGAAGGCGCACAGCCGCCGCATCTCCCGGCCGGGGTCGGCGGTGATGTCCTCGTAGCGGACGGTGCAGCCGTCGGCGCCCGAGCGGCGGGCCTCCTCCACGGCCCGCACATAGCCCAGGACCTCCGTGACCGCCTTGTCGTACGGCCGCTTGACCGGGTCGCTCTCGTGCCAGGACCGCGCCGCCGACTCGGGGTGGCGCAGCAGGAAGACGAACCGGGCGTCCGGCCAGCAGTCCCGCACCCGCTCGAACAGGAACGCGTTGCCGGGCGTCTTCTCGACGACGAAGTCCTTGCCCGACCTGACCAGTTCGCGGTGCAGGATCCGGTCCCACAGCAGGTGCTCCAGGTCGCCGCGGCGCAGCCCGAGGGCGCTCATGGCCCGCTGCGACACCCAGGGGCCGCAGTCCACCGCGATCTTGCCGAGGTGCAGTTCGTGCGGGGCGTGCAGCCGGGAGTGGGCGCCCAGCATCATGCGCAGCAGGGTGGAGCCCGAGCGCACCGAGGAGATGACGAAGACCGGCCGCCGCAGGAGTCTGTCGGTCGGCAGTTCCTCGTCCGACGGACGCCGGTACGCGGCCTCCTCCGCCCCGGCGGGTGCCGCCGCCCGGGGCTTGGGCACCGGCTTGGCCGCCCTGCGTACCTGAAGGCCGGTGGTGGCGGTGAGCGCCCGGTTCAAGCTGCGCATGAGAGTCATGCGTCCGGACCCTAGGGGCGTTTCTGAGAAGAGGATGGGAGAAGCGTGGAGGTTGCTCCGCCGGCGGCAGATGTGTGCCGGATCACTGCTCCGGGTGCTGTTCGGGGACGCCCGCGAAGCGCGCCCCGGCGTCGCGCAGCCGCCGGTGCAGCGCCCGGAAGACGGCCGCCGAGCGGGCGCCGGGCCAGTCCTCGGGCAGCAGGCGGGCGGGCAGCCCGGGGTCGGTGTACGGCAGGTGGCGCCAGGAGTCCAGTGCGAGCAGGTAGTCGCGGTAGGCGTCCTCCTCGGGGGTGTCCGTCCGGCGCTCCCAGTCGCGCAGGACGCGCTCGTGCCGGTCCAGGAACCTCTCGTGCTCCTTGGCGACGGCGTCCAGGTCCCACCAGCGGGCCACCGCCTCGGCGGTCGGCGTGAACCCGAGGTGCTCGCCGCGGAAGAGGTCCACGTACGGGTCCAGCCGCAGCCGGCGCAGCGTGTGCCGCGTCTCCTCGTACAGCCGGGCCGGCGCGATCCACACGCCGGGGCGGCCGTGCCGAAGCCGAGTCCGGCGAGCCGGGAGCGCAGCACGTGCCGCTTCTGCCGCTCCGACTCCGGGACGGAGAACACCGCGAGCACCCAGCCCTCGTCCTCCGGCGGCGTGCTCGCGTAGATCCGCCGGTCGCCGTCCTCCAGCAACTGCCGTGCCTCGGGAGACAGTTCGTACCCGGCCGCGCCCTGGACCGTACGGGCCGGCAGCAGCAGGCCCCGCCGCTTCAGCCGGGACACCGACGAGCGCACCGACGGCGCGTCCACACCGACGGCGGCCAGCAGCCGGATCAGCTCGGCGACGGGTACCGGGCCCTCGGTGAAGCGGCCGTACGCGCCGTAGAGCGTGACGATCAGGGACCTGGGGCGTGCTGCGCGTGCTGGTCGGACACGTTGATCATCTTAGGTCGTGGCCATCACTGCCGCCGTCCCCGGTGCCGTGGGCGCGCAGCCGGAACCGCTGGAGCTTCCCGGTCGCCGTGCGCGGCAGCGCGTCCAGGAACACGATCTCCCGCGGGCACTTGTACGGCGCCAGCTCCGACTTCACGTACGTCCGCAGCGCCCCGGCGTCCCGTTCGGCGCCCTCCCGCACCACCACGTAGGCCACCACGATCTGCCCGCGCGCCTCGTCCGGCCGTCCGACCACCGCGGCCTCCACCACGTCGGGATGGTGCAGCAGCGCGTCCTCCACCTCCGGGCCCGCGATGTTGTACCCGGCCGAGATGATCATGTCGTCGGCGCGGGCGACGTAGCGGAAGTACCCGTCGCCGTCGCGGACATAGGTGTCCCCGGTGACGTTCCAGCCGTCGCGCACGTACTCCCGCTGCCGCGGATCGGCGAGATAGCGGCAGCCCACCGGCCCCCGCACCGCCAGCAGCCCGGGCTCCCCGTCGGGCACCGGCCTGCCCTCGCGTCCTGCACCCGCGCCCGCCACCCCGGCACCGGGACGCCGGTCGTGCCGGGCCGGATGTCCTCGTCGGCGGCGGAGATGAAGATGTGCAGCAGCTCGGTGGCGCCGATGCCGTTGACGATGCGCAGACCGGTGCGCTCGTGCCAGCGCCGCCAGGTCGCCGCCGGCAGGTTCTCGCCCGCGGAGACGCACCGCCGCAGCGACGTCACGTCGTGCCCGTCCAGCTCGTCCAGCATCGCCCGGTACGCCGTCGGCGCCGTGAACAGCACCGTCACCCGGTGCTGTTCGATCGCGGGCAGCAGCTGCCGGGGCCCGGCCTGCTCCAGCAGCAGCGCGCTCGCCCCCGCCCGCATCGGGAAGATCACCAGCCCGCCGAGCCCGAAGGTGAAGCCGAGCGGCGGACTGCCCGTGAACAGGTCGTCGGGCCGTGGCCTCAGGACGTGCGCCGAGAAGGTGTCGGCGATCGCGAGCACGTCCCGGTGGAAGTGCATGCACCCCTTCGGGCGGCCCGTGGTGCCCGAGGTGAAGGCGATCAGCGCCACGTCGTCGGCGGCGGTGTCCACGGCCGTGAAGGGCGCCTCGGGCGCCGGGCGGCGCAGCAGGTCGTCGGGCGCGTCACCGCCGTACGTCGCGATCCGCAGCCCCGGCACGTCGGCCTTGACGAGGTCGTCCACCGACCGGATGTCGCACAGGGCGTGCCCGATGCGCGCGATCTCGCACATCGCCCGCAGCTCGGCCGGGCGCTGCTGGGCCAGGACCGTCACCACGACCGCGCCGGCCTTCAGCACCGCCAGCCAGCAGGCCGCCAGCCACGGGGTGGTCGGGCCGCGCAGCAGCACCCGGTTGCCCGGGACCACGCCGAGGTCGGTGGTGAGCAGGTGGGCGAGCCGGTCGACGCGGGCGCGCAGCTCGCCGTAGGTCCACGCCTCGCCGGCGGCGGTGCGGAAGGCCGTGCGGCCGGCGTCGGTGCCGCCGAGCAGCTCGGCGGCGCAGTTCAGCCGTTCGGGGTACCGCAGCTCCGGCAGGTCGAAGACCAGCTCGGGCCACTGCTCGGGCGGCGGGAGATGGTCGCGCGCGAAGGTGTCGACGTGGGCGGAGCGGGTGAGGCCGGTCATGGCGGGTCGCCCCTTGCCTGCGGTGGTGGGCTCTGGTGGGCTCGCACAAGGAGCGTATCGTCTTGGTGACGGCAGTCAATGGGGCGCGATACGGTCGGGTGAGGAGGCGGCGCCGGGCACGGAACGGCGTTCCCGGGGGTCAGTGGCTGGTGCCTGGGCACCGGCCCGGTGGCGACCCGGAGCTGGCCCGGAGCCGGCCCGGTGGCGACCGGGCCCGGCCGGTGGACGGTCGGGAGGACGGAGGCGACGGCCCGCGGCCGGGCGCGCTGGCCGGAGGCGGCGGCCCGTGGGCGGTGCGGTCGCCCGGACGGGAGGCGACGGCCCGTGGGCGGTGTGGTCGCCCGGACGGGAGGCGGCGGCCCGTGGGCGGTGTGGTCGCCCGGACGGGAGGCGGCGGCCCGCAGGCCGTCGCGCTGGACGGAAGCGGCGGCCGGCAGGCGGTCGCACGGGACAGGGGACGGCGGCCGGGGCGGTCGCGGGAAGAGAGGTCCGGCAATGACGGCATTCTCCCTCGATCCGGAACAGGCCGCCTGGTGCGCCGAGCTGCGCGCCCTGGCGGCCGAGCGGCTGCGCCCGCTCGCCGAGAAGGGCGAACCCGGCCGCGTCAACCGCCCCCTCGTCGCCGAACTCGGCGCGCTCGGCCTGCTGCGCCGCCTGTTCACCGCGGGCGCCCTCGACCTGTGCCTCATGCGGGAGTCGCTGGCCCACGCGTGCACCGAGGCCGAGACGGCCCTCGCCCTCCAGGGCCTGGGCGCCCACCCGGTGCACGCCCACGGCACCGAGGCCCAGCGCGCCCGCTGGCTGCCCCGGGTGAGCGACGGCACGGCGGTCGCCGCGTTCGCGCTCAGCGAGCCGGGCGCGGGCTCCGACGCGGCGGCCCTCACCCTGCGCGCGGAACCGGACGGCGGGCCCGGCCGGTCCGGCGGCCCATCCGGGGGCCCCTCCGGCTGGCGGCTCACCGGCGAGAAGTGCTGGATCTCCAACGCCCCCGAAGCCGACTTCTACACCGTCTTCGCCCGCACCACGCCCGGCGCCGGCGCCCGCGGCGTCACCGCGTTCCTCGTGCCCGCCGACCGCCCCGGCCTCACGGGCACGCCCCTGGAGATGCTCTCGCCGCACCCGATCGGCGCCCTCGCCTTCGACGCCGTACCGGTCACGGCCGACGACGTGATCGGCGAGGTGGACCGGGGCTTCCGCGTCGCGATGGGCACCCTGAACCTGTTCCGCCCCAGCGTCGGCGCGTTCGCGGTCGGCATGGCGCAGGCGGCCCTGGACGCCACCCTGGCGCACACCGCGGGCCGTGAGGCCTTCGGCGGCCGGCTGAAGGACCTGCAGACCGTCTCCCACCAGGTCGCCGAGATGGCCCTGCGCACCGAGGCGGCCCGCCTGCTGGTGTACGCGGCGGCGGCGGCCCACGACGCCGGCGCCGCGGACGTCCCCCGGCGTGCCGCGATGGCCAAACTGCTGGCCACCGAGACCGCCCAGTACGTCGTCGACACGGCCGTCCAGCTGCACGGCGCGCGGGCCCTGCGGCGCGGCCATCTGCTGGAGCACCTCTACCGGGAGGTGCGCGCCCCCGTGTCTACGAGGGCGCCAGCGAGGTGCAACGGGGCATCATCGCCAAGGAGTTGTACGCAGCACTGGACGTTTCCGAGCACCCGGAGGACGCCGCATGACCGCGGAGCGCGTCAACCCGCCCGACCTCTCCCCGCCCACCGGCTTCTCCCACGCCGTGGTCGCCACCGGCACCCGCGTCGTCTTCCTGGCCGGCCAGACCGCGCTGGACGCCGACGGCAAGGTGACCGGCGACACCCTCCCCGAACAGTTCGCGCGCGCCCTCGCCAACCTGCTGACCGCCCTGCGCGCCGCCGGCGGTACCCCCGCCGACCTCGCCCGGGTCACCGTCTACGCCACCGACGTCGCCGCCTACCGCGCCCACGCCGCCGAACTGGGCCGCATCTGGCAGGCCGCGGCGGGCCGCGACTACCCGGCGATGGCGGTCGTGGAGGTCGTGCGCCTGTGGACGAGCAGGCCCTGGTGGAACTCGACGGGTTCGCCGTACTGCCGTAGCCCGCAGGTCCCAGGCTTCCCCTCATGCCGGACATCCAACCGAGCGCGGAGTTCCTGGACCGTCTCGGCCTCACCGGCGTCGCCCTGGCGGAGAGCGACTGCGGCCGCGCCCAGACGGTCGCCGCCCGGCACCCCGAGCGGCAGGCCCGGCTGCTGCTGGTCGCCTGCGACGCGTTCGACAACACCCGCCGGGCCTGCCCGGCAAGCTCATCGGCCTGGCCTGCCGGCTGCCCGGCGGTGTCCCGCTCCTGGTGCGCACCCCGGGCCTGAAGCCGCTGCGCCGGCTCCCGGTCGGCATCGGCGCCCTCACCCTGCGGCCGGTCCCGGACGAGATCGTCGACGGCTGGCTGCGCCCCTGGGCACGGCCCCGGCGAGTCGACGACGCCCGGACCCTCGTCGCCGGGGACCAGCCGGAACGCCTCGCCTCGGCGCTGCGGGAGTTCATCGCGGAACCCGACCCGCCCGGCCACCCGGGCCACCCGGCGGCGACCGGTGGTGCGGACTCGCCACCGAAGGGGTGACGATGACGTCCGCCGGGCGGTCCGCCCGGTACCAGTGGAAGCCCCACCATCAGGAGGTTTCCCATGCACTGGAGACTGACCCCGCGCCCGGCCCTCGCCGCCGCCGCTGCCGTGGCCGGCGCGGCCCTGCTCCTGCCGGCCGCGTCCGCGGCCCACGCCACCGCCGCCCCGTACGACACCGGCACCGTGACCGTCGACCCGACGGGCCGCATCGCCGCCGACGGCACCGTCACCCTCTCCGGCACCTACCGCTGCGCGCCCGGCACCGGACCGGTCTTCGTCAGCTCCTCCGTCAGCCAGGACTCCGGCTCGGTCCGGCACGGCATCGGCGGCACCCGCGCCGTGTGCGACGGTCTGCAGCACCGCTGGACCAACACCGGCCGCCCCTCCTCGGACACCACGCTGCGCCCCGGCCCGGCCCAGGTCGAGGCCACCCTGATGGAACTCCGCCCGTTCGGCGGCCTCCCCCTGCCGGCCTTCCACGCGAAGCAGGCCCAGGACGTGACGCTCCTCCAGGACTGACGCACCGCCACCCTGGCGCCCGCCACCCCGCGGGCGCCCACGACCCGCCCCGCCGCCCCGTACAACCCTGCGACGCCCCGGCCTGTCCGAAAGGGCGATGATCTCGCGCCGGCCGGGGCGGGGCGGGCCGGTGAGCGGAGGGCATGTCATGAAGGTGGGCGGCGCCTGGCGTCGAGCGCGGGGTCTGGCCGGCGCTCTGGTGACGGCAGCGGCGGTGGCCGTGGCCGGGCCCGTCGAGCCCGCCACCGCTGCCGGGGCGGGACTGGAGGTCGTCCCGGCCTCCGGTGACTACACGCTGGAGGCCGAGCCCAGCGTGAACGCGTCGGGGACGGAAGTCAATCTGACCAACACCGGCACGACCCGGATCACGTCGTACTCGATCACGGTCGACTACCGCTCACTCGCCGGAACGGTGGACGTCAGCGCCCCCCTCTCCGTGTTCGACACATGCCGGGAGAAGTCCGAGGGCCTCCTGGTGTGCGACGGAGCCATCGCTCCCGCACCCGGCGAGAGTCTCGGTGCGGAACTGCGGGTGCGCAGCCTGAAAGGGGCCCGGGCCGGCACCACCGGCGAGATCCGGATCGGCGGGGAGGCCGACGGCGCCGAGATCCCGAGCGCGTGTGGAAGGTCGAGTTCGCCGACGGAGGGTTCGTCCTCGACCGCGTGACGGGCCTGGGCAAGGTGAAGCCCGGCGCCGAGCTGCGCCCCGGACTGGGCTTCACCCACTTCGGAGCGCGCACGGTCCACGGCGCCCATGTGTGGATGTACGTCGAGCACGGGTCCTTCGTGCGGGAGTTCGGCAACTGCGAGTACGGGTCGATGCCGGTCCACCTGCATGGGGATCCGAGCGGTGAGCGCGTCGACGTGACGCACGCGGCGGTGGTCTGCCACTTCGACGACACGATCGAGGTGGGCGACTCCTACGACTTCTCCCCGGGCCGATCCGGGCCGACGAGGACGCGCGCGCCGGGAAGGCGTACGTCTCGGTGGGCCCCGGCACCACGGACCGGGGGGACGACCTGACCGGCGTCCGGCGCGGGAAGGGCCCGGAGCTGAAGCTCACGCCGCGGCCGGAAGGGGCGCCGCCGGGCAAGCCGGAGGAGAGCGGTGTCCGTCTGGCGTACGAGGTGGACAACACGGCGGACGTCGAGGCCGTCGGCGCCCGGGCGGAGGGCGGGCCGGGCGACGTGGTCACGGTGGAGGCCGGGTACCGCAACACGGGGCCGGGAGGCGTACCCACCTGGACGGGCAGCGAGCCCATCGAGGACCCGTCGGTCGAGACCACCGTGACCCTTCCCGAGGGCACGACCCCGGTGAAGGTGCCGGAGCGGTGCCGGAGACAGGACACCCACCGGAGCGAGCCCGGTGGCCGGGTCTACCGCTGCGTGGAGGAGACCACGGACTGGTGGGTCGGCCCCGGCGAGCGGCTGTCCTGGCCCTTCGCCCTGCGCATCGACGAACCGTCCGGTCTCAGGCCGGGCAGGGTCTCGCTGAAGGTGCGGTCCGAGAGCAACAGCGACCCGGCGAACGACACCGCCGTCCTCGAGGTGCGGGTGCCCGGCACCACGGCGGGCGGTGGCGGCGACGGCGCGGCGCCACCGCCGGGCCCACGGCGGGCACGGGTGAGGGCGCCGTGCCCTGGGCCGCCGGGGCGGCGGCTGCCCTGCTCCTGGGCACCGGCGCCGTCTCGTTCGCCGTGACCCGCCGACGCCGACGGCCCTGACGGACGACTCCCCGAGGCAGCCGCAGATGCCGCCGCGCCTTCGCGGACCGCGTCCAGCGGCTGCGCGAGGGTGCGGCGGCACCCGGAGAAGGGACCGTCAGATGTCCCGGAACGTCTCGATCTGCGCGCCGATCGAGTTCAGGCGCTCCGCGAGGTCCTCGTAACCCGGTTGATGACGTACACGTTGCGCAGCACCGACGTGCCCTCCGCCGCCATCATCGCCAGCAGGACGACCACCGCGGGGCGCAGGGCCGGCGGGCACATCATCTCGGCGGCGCGCCAGCGGGTGGGGCCCTCGACCAGGACGCGGTGGGGGTCCAGGAGCTGGAGCCGGCCGCCCAGGCGGTTGAGGTCCGTGAGGTAGATGGCGCGGTTGTCGTAGACCCAGTCGTGGATCAGGGTCTTGCCCTGGGCCACGGCCGCGATCGCCGCGAAGAACGGGACGTTGTCGATGTTCAGGCCCGGGAACGGCATCGGGTGGATCTTGTCGATCGGCGCCTCCAGCTTGGAGGGCCGGACGGTGAGGTCCGCCAGGCGCGTGCGGCCGTTGTCGGCGACGTACTCCGGGCTGCGGTCGTGGTCGAGGCCCATCTCCTCCAGGACCGCCAGCTCGATCTCCAGGAACTCGATGGGGACCCGGCGGACCGTCAGCTCCGACTCCGTGACGACCGCCGCGGCCAGCAGGCTCATCGCCTCGACCGGGTCCTCGGAGGGGGAGTAGTCGACGTCGACGTCGATGACCGGGACGCCGTGCACGGTGAGGGTCGTGGTGCCGATGCCCTCGACCTTGACGCCGAGCGCCTCCAGGAAGAAGCACAGGTCCTGGACCATGTAGTTCGAGGACGCGTTGCGGATGACGGTGACGCCGTCGTGCCGGGCGGCGGCCAGCAGCGCGTTCTCGGTGACCGTGTCGCCCCGTTCGGTCAGCACGATCGGGCGGTCGGGCCGGACCGAGCGGTCCACGACCGCGTGGTACTGGCCCTCGGTCGCGGCCACGTCCAGACCGAACCGGCGCAGCGCGATCATGTGCGGCTCGATGGTCCGGGTGCCCAGGTCGCAGCCGCCGGCGTAGGGCAGCTTGAAGCGGTCCATGCGGTGCAGCAGCGGGCCGAGGAACATGATGATGGAGCGGGTGCGCACCGCCGCCTCGGCGTCGATGGCCGCCATGTCGAGCTCGGCGGGCGGCACGATCTCCAGGTCGACGCCGTCGTTGATCCAGCGGGTGCGCACGCCGATGGAGCCCAGCACCTCCAGGAGGCGGTAGACCTCCTCGATGCGGGCGACGCGGCGCAGCACGGTGCGCCCCTTGTTGAGCAGCGAGGCGCACAGCAGGGCCACGCAGGCGTTCTTGCTCGTCTTGACGTCGATGGCGCCCGAGAGGCGCCGGCCGCCGACGACCCGCAGGTGCATCGGGCCCGCGTAGCCTAGAGAGACGATCTCGCTGTCCAGCGCTTCACCGATCCGGGCGATCATCTCAAGGCTGATGTTCTGGTTGCCGCGCTCGATGCGGTTGACGGCGCTCTGACTGGTGTTGAGCGCCTCCGCAAGCTGTGACTGCGTCCAGCCGCGGTGCTGCCGGGCGTCACGGATGAGCTTGCCGATGCGTACGAGGTAGTCGTCTGCCATGAGGTTGAGGCTATCTCAGATATGAGATGGCGCCTTCCGGGGGTCCGTTCGAGTGACGGGCCGTCAACGGCGCCTGGCCGAGCGGGTGCGCCGCCACCCGAAAGGTCCGGGCAAATCGACCGATGTCGTACGACGTCCGGTGCTGCTGTAGGTGTGACGCGGCCCGTTCCGGCCGCCGGTGGTGACGGACCACGAACGTTTGTTGATGTTCAGCCGTACTCCGGGAAGGATCCGGAAACTCTTGCGGAACGTGAGCGGCATCGTGCCTCCTTCGGTTCGCCGGGTGTCCCCGGTGTCGTGCGGATACCCGAGGGGAGGGAGTCATGGGCATGCCGGTCGCGCGGTGTGGCGCAACCCCGCGGCGGTGGGGCGCACGCCACACCGCGGCCGGGCATGACCATCCGCCGCCCATGTACTAGAGTTATCTCGACATCGAGATATCTGCCGAGGCGTATCGCAGCCGCACGCCGCCATCGGGTCTGGCGGTAAGGGTGACCTAACTTAGCCTTACCTTAGCGGATCGGCCGGCGCGGCGTGGCGGCAGGATGCGGTGGTACGCGCACATAAATGAAGGAGACTGTCGTGTCGGCGAACAGCTTCGACGCCCGCAGCACGCTGCAGGTGGGCGACGAGTCGTACGAGATCTTCCGGCTGGACAAGGTCGAGGGCAGCGCGCGCCTTCCCTACAGCCTGAAGGTGCTGCTGGAGAACCTGCTCCGCACCGAGGACGGCGCCAACATCACCGCCGACCACATCCGCGCCCTCGGCTCCTGGGACTCCCAGGCCCAGCCGTCGCAGGAGATCCAGTTCACGCCGGCCCGCGTGATCATGCAGGACTTCACCGGCGTGCCCTGTGTCGTGGACCTCGCCACCATGCGCGAGGCCGTCAAGGAGCTCGGCGGCGACCCGGCGAAGATCAACCCGCTGGCCCCGGCCGAGCTGGTCATCGACCACTCCGTCATCGCCGACAAGTTCGGCACCAACGACGCCTTCAAGGTCAACGTCGACCTGGAGTACGGCCGCAACAAGGAGCGCTACCAGTTCCTGCGCTGGGGCCAGACCGCCTTCGACGAGTTCAAGGTCGTCCCGCCCGGCACCGGCATCGTCCACCAGGTGAACATCGAGCACCTGGCCCGTGTCGTCATGGTCCGCGACGGCAAGGCCTACCCCGACACCCTGGTCGGCACCGACTCGCACACCACCATGGTCAACGGCCTCGGCGTCCTCGGCTGGGGCGTCGGCGGCATCGAGGCCGAGGCCGCCATGCTCGGCCAGCCGGTCTCCATGCTCATCCCGCGCGTCGTCGGCTTCAAGCTCACCGGCGAGCTCCAGCCCGGCACCACCGCCACCGACCTGGTGCTCACCATCACCGAGATGCTGCGCAAGCACGGTGTCGTCGGCAAGTTCGTCGAGTTCTACGGCGAGGGCGTCGCCGCCACCTCGCTGGCCAACCGCGCCACCATCGGCAACATGTCGCCGGAGTTCGGCTCCACCGCCGCGATCTTCCCCGTGGACGACGAGACGCTGAACTACCTGCGCCTGACCGGCCGCTCCGAGCAGCAGGTCGCCCTGGTCGAGGCGTACGCCAAGGAGCAGGGCCTGTGGCTGGACCCGGCCGCCGAGCCGGACTTCTCCGAGAAGCTGGAGCTGGACCTCTCCACGGTCGTCCCCTCCATCGCCGGCCCGAAGCGCCCGCAGGACCGCATCGTCCTCGCGAACGCCGCCGAGCAGTTCAAGCAGGACGTCCGCAACTACGTCGACACCGTGGACGAGGCGGGCCAGGAGTCCTTCCCGGCCTCCGACGCCCCGGCGGTCGCCCCCAACGGCGCCCCGAGCAACCCGGTCCAGGTCACCGCCCCCGACGGCACCACCTACGAGCTGGACCACGGTGCGGTGACGGTCGCGGCCATCACCTCCTGCACCAACACCTCCAACCCGTACGTCATGGTCGCCGCCGCCCTGGTGGCCAAGAAGGCGGTCGAGAAGGGCCTGACCCGCAAGCCGTGGGTCAAGACCACCCTCGCCCCGGGCTCCAAGGTCGTCACCGACTACTTCGAGAAGGCGGGCCTGACCCCGTACCTCGACAAGGTCGGCTTCAACCTCGTCGGCTACGGCTGCACCACCTGCATCGGCAACTCCGGCCCGCTGCCGGAGGAGGTCTCCAAGGCCGTCAACGACCACGACCTCGCGGTCACCTCGGTCCTCTCCGGCAACCGGAACTTCGAGGGCCGCATCAACCCCGACGTCAAGATGAACTACCTGGCGTCCCCGCCGCTGGTCGTCGCCTACGCGATCGCCGGCTCCATGAAGGTGGACATCACCAGGGACGCGCTCGGCACCGACCAGGACGGCAACCCGGTCTACCTGAAGGACATCTGGCCCTCCGAGGCCGAGGTGAACGACGTCGTCGCCAACGCCATCGGCGAGGACATGTTCGCCAAGTCCTACAGCGACGTCTTCGCCGGCGACGCCCAGTGGCAGGCGCTGCCCATCCCGACCGGCGACACCTTCGAGTGGGACCCGGAGTCCACCTACGTCCGCAAGCCCCCGTACTTCGAGGGCATGCAGATGGAGCCGGCCCCGGTCGAGGACATCACCGGCGCCCGGGTGCTCGCCAAGCTCGGCGACTCCGTGACCACGGACCACATCTCGCCCGCCGGCGCCATCAAGGCCGACACCCCGGCCGGCAAGTACCTCACCGAGCACGGTGTGGAGCGCCGTGACTTCAACAGCTACGGCTCCCGCCGCGGCAACCACGAGGTCATGATCCGCGGTACGTTCGCCAACATCCGCCTGCGCAACCAGATCGCGCCGGGCACCGAGGGCGGCTACACCCGCGACTTCACGCAGGACGGCGGCCCGGTCTCCTTCATCTACGACGCCTCGCAGAACTACCAGAAGGCCGGCATCCCGCTGGTCGTCCTGGCCGGCAAGGAGTACGGCTCCGGCTCGTCCCGCGACTGGGCGGCCAAGGGCACCGCGCTCCTCGGCGTCAAGGCCGTCATCGCCGAGTCCTACGAGCGCATCCACCGCTCCAACCTCATCGGCATGGGCGTCCTGCCGCTGCAGTTCCCGGAGGGCGCCTCCGCCGAGTCCCTCGGCCTGACCGGCGAGGAGACCTTCTCCATCACCGGCGTCACCGAGCTGAACGACGGCACCACCCCGCGCACGGTGAAGGTCACCACCGACACCGGCGTCGAGTTCGACGCGGTCGTCCGCATCGACACCCCGGGTGAGGCGGACTACTACCGCAACGGCGGCATCATGCAGTACGTGCTGCGCAGCCTGATCCGCAAGTAACACCCCGCGGACGCGGCGAGAGGGCCGCACCCCCGGTGCCACCGGGGGTGCGGCCCTCCGCGTTCCGGGCGGCGGGCCCGGGGCCCCGACCCGCCGCCCCGGACGGTGGCTCACGCCAGCAGTTCCACCTCCGCCAGCGTGTGCTCGCCGTCGAGGACCAGGCGGTAGTGCGCGTAGGTCCCCGGGGACCTCACCGAGAACGCCCGGGTCTGCCGGTCCCAGGCGAAGGACTCGCCGGAGCGTTCGTCCAGGGTCCGCCACGTGCTGCCGTCGGCCGAGCCCTGGAGCTTCCAGCCCGTCGGGGCCTTCGTCCGGTCCGCCGAGGACGTCAGCGTGTACTGGACCGCCTCGACGCCCTTCGCCACCGGAAGGGCGACGGAGGTCACGGCCGCGTCCGTCGCCGACGTGTCGTCGAACAGGGCGCCGTCGCCCTCGACGACGTCCTTGCGCGGCGCCGGCACCTCGTCGTCCTGCGTGATCGAGACCGGCTGGGCGTTCTCGCCGGTGCCCCAGGAGGACGGCCGCGGGCCCATGTCGAACTCCAGGACGCCGCCCCGTGCGATCAGCGAGTGGGGGAGCGCCGTGGAGGTCCAGCGCTTGCCGTTGACCTTCAGGCCCTGCACGTAGACGTTCTCCGCGCTGTTCTCCGGCGCCTTCACCACCAGCTCGCGCCCGTTCTCCAGATGGACGGTCGCCTTCGTGAACAGCGGGGAGCCGATGGCGTACTCGCCGCTGCCCATCACCAGCGGGTAGAAGCCGAGGGCCGAGAAGAGGAACCAGGCCGACTGCTCGCCGTTGTCCTCGTCGCCGTGGTAGCCCTGGCCGATGTCGCTGCCGACGTAGAGGCGGGAGAGCACCTCGCGGACGTTCTTCTGCGTCTTGTGCGGCTGCCCGGCCGCGTCGTACATGTACAGCGCGTGGTGGGCGACCTGGTTGGAGTGCCCGTACATGCCCATCCGGACGTCCCGCGCCTCGGTCATCTCGTGGATGACACCGCCGTAGGAGCCGACGAACTCCGGCGAGGCCGTCTCCGGCGTGGCCAGGTACTCGTCCAGCTTCTCGGCGAGGCCGTCACGGCCGCCGTAGAGGTTGGCCAGGCCCCGGCTGTCCTGCGGGGCGGTGAAGGCGTAGCCCCAGCCGTTGGTCTCTGTGTAGTCGTGGCCCCACACCCGCGGGTCGTACTTCCCGGAGTCCACGCGCCACCGGCCGGCCGCGTCCTTGCCCTGGAAGAAGCCGGCCTCGCCGTCGAAGAGGTTGACGTAGTCCCGGGCGCGGTCGAGGAAGTACGCCGACTCCTCCTGGTAGCGCTTCTTCCCGGTCTTCTCGTACAGCTTCCGGCCCATCTGCGCGATGCCGTAGTCGTTGAGGAAGCCCTCCAGGGCCCACGAGAGCCCCTCGTGCGTCTCGGTGCTGGTGTAGCCGAGGAACGGCGAGGTGGCCATGCCCTTGCGGCCCACGCCGGACGACGGCGGCACGACGGTGGCGTTCTTCAGCGCCGCCTCGTACGCCGCCTCCGCGTCGAAGTCGACGCCCTTGACGTACGCGTCCGCGAACGCCACGTCCGAGGAGGTGCCGGTCATCAGGTCCGCGTAGCCGGGGGAGGACCAGCGCGAGGTCCAGCCGCCGTCCTTGTAGTGCTGCACGAAGCCGTCGACCAGCTCCCCGGCCTTGGACGGGGTCAGCAGCGAGTACGCCGGCCAGGTCGTGCGGTAGGTGTCCCAGAAGCCGTTGTTGACGTACACCTTGCCCTCCACGATCTTGGCGCCGGTGTGCGTGGGGGTGTCCTGCTTCTCCATCCGGGAGAACGGGGAGGCGTACTTGAACGTCCCGTCGACCTTCTCGAAGCCCGAGTTCGGATACAGGTACAGCCGGTAGAGGCTGGAGTACAGCGTGGTCAGCTGGTCGGGCGTGGCGCCCTCCACCTCGACCTTGCCGAGGATGCGGTCCCACTGCCGTTGGGCGTCCTTCTTGACCTTGTCGAAGGACGTGCGCGCGGGATCTCCTGGCGCAGGTTGTCCTTGGCCTGGTCGACGCTGATCAGCGAGGTCGCCAGCCGCAGCGTGACCGTCCGGTCCCGGCCCGCGTCGAAGCGCAGATGGCCCTTGACTCCCTCGGCGGAGCCCCCGGTCACCTTCGCGCCGTCGAACTCGCCGTAGACGAACAGCCGGGTCGCGCCCGTCGACAGCCCGGACTTGACGTCGGAGTAGCCGGTGAAGGTGCCGTTCTCCTCGTCCAGGGTCAGGCCCGCCTGGTCGGTGACGTTGTCGAACAGCACGCTCGCGTCGTCGCCGGGGTAGGTGAAGCGGAGCATCGCCGCGTGGTCGGTCGGCGCCATCTCGGCCTTCAGGCCGTTCTCGAACCGCACCCGTAGTAGTACGGCCGCGCGGTCTCGTTCTCGTGCCGGAACGCCAGCTCCCGCGCCTCCGGCCGGTGTCCGGGGTGCCGGACGCGGCCGACGGCATCACCTGGAAGGTCTGCCGGTCGCCCATCCACGGGCTCGGCTCGTGGCTGGCGCTGAACGCCTGGATCGTCGGCAGGTTGTCGGCGTTGTTGCCGCGCGCGTACTCGTACAGCCAGCTCAGCGAGCCCGCGTTGGTCACCGGCGTCCAGAAGTTGAAGCCGTGCGGCACGGCCGTCGCGGGGAAGTTGTTGCCGCGCGAGAAGGCACCGCTGGAGTTGGTGCCCCGGGTGGTGAGCGCGTAGTCGGACAGGTGGGCCTTGGGCGGCTCCGGGCGCACCGTCCTGAGCGCCACGTCGTCCAGCCAGCCGCGGAACTTCGCCGGGCCCTCGGGGAGTCGTACGCCACCAGGATCCGGTCGACGGTCTTGCCGGCCGCCACCGAACCGATCCGGGACTTCACGTCGTTCCACTGGTTGACGTACAGCACCTTGGCCGCGCCCTGGCCGCGGGGCGTCAGCGCGAACCCGTGGCTGTCCCGCGCGCCCAGGTCGCTGAGGTAGGTGCCGTCGGTGAAGGCGAGGTCGACGGAGACGTTCGTGGCGTCGTAGTCGAGGTCGCCGTCCGCCATCGACGGGAAGATCCGGTACGCCAGCTCGGTGTGCCGGCCGACCTTCACGTCGACGTCGAAGACCTTGTTGTACGAGTAGGCCCGCCCGTTTGCGGTGTGCCGCCCGGCGTAGCGCAGCGCCCGCTTGCCGGTGAAGCCCGCCCGCGCCTTCGCGGTCGGCGAGCCGCTGGGGCCGCTGTCGACCAGGGAGAGCATGTCCGGCGGGACGGTCTCGTCGCTCTCGCCCGTGGACAGCTGCACGTCGGCGAGCTGGAGGATGTCACCGCCGTGGTTCCTGGTGATCTCCAGCCGGAGGTGCCGGTACTCGCCCGGCTCGGCCAGGTCGTACGTCTTCGTCTGGAAACGTGCGGAGAAGGACTGCCCGGAGCGGCTGTCGAGGGTGGTCCACGTCTCGCCGTCGGCCGACCCCTTCAGCGTCCAGTCCGCCGGGTCGCGTTCGTCGTGGTCGTTGGCGGAGGTGAGCGCGTACCGGGCGATCCGCACCGGTGCGTCCAGGTCGAACTCGACCCAGCCGGTGGGCTCGAAGGCCAGCCACTTGGTGCCCGGTTCGCCGTCGACGAGGTTCTCCTTCACCTCGCCGCCGCCGGTGTTCTCGGCGCTGGCCCGGACGTCCGTGACGCGGTCGGTGACGTTGCCGGGGATGCCGGTGCTGTATCCGCCGTCGACCCCGAGGCCCGCTTGGCGCCGTCCGGTCCGGTGTCGACGGTATTGAGCCAGTCCGGGGCCGGATCGTCCGTCTCGAACGACGACGCGAACTCCCGGTCGGGGCGGCCGGCGCCTGCGGCAGGGCGACCGCCGCGCCCTGCGAGGCCACCGCCAACGCGAAGGCGGTCGTCAGGACGACCGCCGGACCCCATCTGTGCCGAGTTCTGCGCTGCATCTGCCAGGACCCTCCCTGTGCGCGGGACCGCGCTGGACAACGTTGTCAATTCCTGTGCGCAAGGTCCAGTAGTGGGTCAAGTGCACGGCGGTGTCAAGGGTGTTGACCGTGGTGTCCGAGGCCCGTGTCAAGGATTTTTCCGGCAGGAGGCGCATGGGCCGCCGGTATTTCCGCCAGGTCTCAACTCGGAAAAGACGTACCGCCAACCTTGCATTCGATCTTGCTCCGCTGGCGGGAAGTGGACTATACCTGTCGGCCACCGGGGAACCGGGGGAACCGCGAAGGGGAACCGCCAAAGCGCCCGAACAGCACCATCCGTACTTCCTGCACGACCCAGCTTGACCCGATCGCGGTGCCGGGAGGATCCGGTTCACCGCCTGAGTCCTGGAGAAGGCGAGGACTTGAGCATGGGATCCACTTCCGCCGAGAACGCCGAGCACAACGAGCACACCGGCACCGCCGGCGTCGGCCGCCGCAGCCTGATCAAGAGGTCGGCCGCCCTCGGCCTGATCTCCGTCCCCACCATGAGCTTCCTGTCCGCGTGCGCGAGCGGCGGCGGCAGCGAGAACAACGAGAAGGCCAAGGCGGGCAAGAAGACCGCCAAGAACCCGCTCGGCGTCAACGAGAGCGCCCCGATGGAATTCGTGCTCTTCGACGGCGGCTTCGGCAAGGAGTACGGCGAGGACGCCGTCAAGATCTACGAGAAGAACTTCCCCGACGCGTCGGTGAAGTTCTCCGCCACCCAGAAGATCCAGTCCACGCTCCAGCCCCGTTTCAACGGCGGCAACCCGCCGGACCTCATCGACAACTCCGGCGCCGAGCAGATGGACATGGGCGTGCTCGTCGGAAAGAACCAGCTCGCCGACCTCACCCCGCTGCTGGACGCCCCGTCCTACGACGACCCGGGCAAGAAGGTCCGCGACACGCTGCGCCCCGGCATCGTGGAAATGGGCCAGTTCGACGGAGACAAGGTCTGGATCCTCTACTACGCCTACACCGTGTACGGCGTCTGGTATTCGCAGAAGGCCCTGAACGCGCTCGACGCCGAATACCCCAAGACCTGGGACGAGATGCTCGCGGTCTGCGAGAAGGCCAAGAAGAAGGGCATGGCCGGCTGGACCTATCCCGGCAAGTACCCGTACTACATCCCCTTCTCGCTCTACCCGATGATCGGCAAGGTCGGCGGCGTCGAAGTACTGAACGCCATCGACAACCTGGAGCCGAACGCCTGGAAGCACCCGGCCGTCAAGGCCTGCTTCGAGGCCTACTACGAGCTGTACCGCAAGGGCTACATCCTCAAGGGCACCCCGGGCCTGGACCACATCCAGTCGCAGACCGCGTGGGCCAAGGGCGACGCCCTGTTCATCCCAACGGCTCCTGGGTGGAGAACGAGTCGGCGAAGGTCATCCCCGCCGACTTCGAGGTCACGGTCTCCGCGCCCACCGGCCTGGACGACTCCGACAAGATGCCGTTCGGCACGATCTGGGCCTCCGGCGGTGAGCCGTTCATCGTCCCGGCCAAGGCCAAGAACGGCCTGGGCGGCATGGAGCAGCTGCGCATCATGCTCAGCGAGGCCTCCTCGAAGAACTTCACCAGCAAGGTGAAGTCGCTGACCGCGTACAACGGCGGCACCGACGGCATCGAGCTGACCCCGGGGCTCAAGGCCGGTGTCGCGGCGCTGGAACTGGCCGGCGACAACGTGGTGAACCCGCGTCTGCAGGACTGGTACGTGCAGCTGCAGAAGGAGAAGATCGGCGTCGCCGGCATCGGCGAGATGATGGCGGGCCGGCTCACCCCGGCGGAGGCGATCAAGAAGATCCAGGGCTTCGCCGACGAGGCGGCCAAGGACTCGTCGATCAAGCACTACAAGCACCAGTGAGGACGCGTCCCCAGGGCCTGTCCGGCGTCGCCGCGCCGGGCAGGCCATGGCGGCGCCACCCGCGCACAGATCGGGGTCGTAGGCAATGCAGCACGGCAAGTACCGGTTCATCGTGGGGTTCCTGGCGGTTCCCCTGGGCTGTACGCGCTCTTCGTCATCTGGCCGTTCATCCAGTCCATCTACTACTCGTTCACGGACTGGACCGGCCTGAGTCCCGAGTTCTCGATGGTCGGCTTCGACAACTACGAGCGGATGCTCGACGACGAGATCTTCTGGAAGTCGTTGTGGCACAGCGTGCTGTTCGCGTTGCTGGTGCCCCTGGTGACGCTCGGCCTGGCCCTGTTCCTCTCCTTCATGATCAACGTGGGCGGCCGGCACCGCCGCGGCGGCCCGGTGATCTCCGGAGTCCGCGGCTCCGGCATCTACAAGATCGTCTACTTCTTCCCGCAGGTGCTCTCCATCGCGATCGTCGCCCTGCTCTTCCAGTTCGCGTACAACCCGGACAGCGGCGCGATCAACTCGCTGCTCAGCGGCATCGGGCTGGACGGGATCCAGCCGCTGTGGCTGGGCGACCCGGACCTGGCGCTGTGGTGCGTGATGGCGGTGCTGGTCTGGTCGACGGTCGGCTTCTTCGTGGTCCTGTTCTCGGCGGGCATGGCGTCCATCCCGACCGAGCTGTACGAGGCCGCGCTGCTGGACGGGGCCAGCCGCTTCACCACCTTCTTCCGGGTCACCCTGCCGCTGCTGTGGGACACCGTGCAGTCCGGCTGGGTCTACATGGGCATCCTCGCGCTCGGCGCCGAGTCGTTCGCGGTCGTGCAGATCATGACGACCGGCCCGGCGGACCCGACTACTCGACCACCGTCATGGTCCTGTACGTGTACCAGAAGGCGTTCCGTGACGGTCAGGCCGCCTACGCCACCACGATCGGCGTCGCCCTGCTCGTCGTCACGCTGGCCTTCGCGGCCCTGGTGATGCGGCTGGGCCGGCGCGAGCGGCTGGAGTACTGATCAATGAAGACGACCGAGACCTCCGCTGACGTGCCGGCCCGTCCGGTGCCGCCGTCACCAAGACCGACGCCCCGGCCGGCGGGCCGACGAGGACGAAGAAGGAAGGCACCGTCCTCAACGTCTTCTCGCACGGCATCCTGGTCATCTGGGCGTTCATGGTGGCCATGCCGCTGGTGTGGGCGGTGATGACGTCCTTCAAGGACGACGCCTCCATCTTCCGCTCGCCCTGGTCGCTGCCCGACAGGCTGCACTTCGACAACTGGTCGCGGGCCTGGACCGAGGCCCATATGAGCGACTACTTCCTCAACACCGTCCTGGTGGTGGGGGGCTCGCTCGTCGGCACGCTGGTGCTGGGCTCCATGGCGGCCTACGTGCTGGCCCGGTTCGACTTCCCGGGCAACCGGTTCATCTACTACCTGTTCATCGGCGGCATGAGCTTCCCGATCATGCTGGCCCTGGTCCCGCTGTTCTACGTCGTGAACAACATGGGGCTGCTGAACACCATCCACGGGCTGATCCTGGTCTACATCGCCTACTCGCTGCCCTTCACGGTGTTCTTCCTCACCGCGTTCTTCCGGACGCTGCCCTCGTCGGTGGCGGAGGCGGCCTTCGTGGACGGCGCCTCGCACACCCGGACCTTCTTCCAGATCATGCTGCCGATGGCCAAGCCCGGCCTGATCAGCGTCGGGATCTTCAACTTCCTGGGGCAGTGGAACCAGTACATGCTGCCGACGGTGCTCAACACCGACCCGGACAAGCGCGTCCTCACCCAGGGCCTGGTGCAGCTCGCGGTCAGCCAGGGCTACAAGGGCGACTGGTCGGGACTCTTCGCCGGCCTGGTGATGGCCATGCTGCCGGTGCTGGGGGCGTACATCGTCTTCCAGCGTCAGGTCGTCCAGGGCCTGACGGCGGGTGCCCTGAAGTAGCGCTCCCACGCCCCGAGGCGGTCCGTGCCCATGCCGTCCCCGGTCCCTCCGGGGCGGCACGGGCATGCGTGTGCGGGGCACCCGGATGCGGTTCAACCTCTTGACGGGAGGCGACCCGAACGGCTCAGCTTAGAGTTCACTAGTTGGACATAGACGGGGCCTCACCGAAGCGGCCCGTACGCAGGAGGTCGTCGTGGAGACTCCGGGGTCGCAGTCGTCGCTGCACCGAGCCAACCTGGAGCGGGTCGTACGTGCGGTACGACTGGCCGGGTCCCTCACGCAGGCGGAGATCGCGAGGACCACGGGACTGTCCGCGGCGACGGTCTCCAACATCGTCCGGGAGCTGAAGGAGAGCGGGACCGTCGAGGTCACGCCCACCTCGGCGGGCGGCCGGCGGGCCCGCAGCGTCTCGCTGAGCGGGGACGCCGGCATCGTGATCGGCGTCGACTTCGGGCACGCGCACCTGCGCGTCGCCGTCGGCAACCTCGCCCATCAGGTGCTCGCCGAGGAGTCCGAGCCGCTGGACGTGGACGCGTCCTCCACCCAGGGCTTCGACCGGGCGGAGCAGCTGGTCAACCGGCTGATCGCGGCGACCGGCGTGGACCGCTCCAAGGTCGCCGGGGTGGGCCTCGGCGTGCCCGGCCCGATCGACGTGGAGTCCGGGACGCTGGGCTCGACGGCCATCCTGCCCGGCTGGGGCGGCACCAAGCCCGCCGAGGAGCTGCGGGAGCGGCTCGGCGTGCCCGTGCACGTGGACAACGACGCCAACCTCGGCGCCCTCGGCGAGCTGGTCTGGGCAGTGGCCGGGGGGTGCGGGACCTGGCGTACATCAAGGTCGCCAGCGGTGTCGGCGCCGGACTGGTGATCAACGGCCGGATCTACCGGGGGCCCGGCGGTACCGCGGGCGAAATCGGACATATTACTCTGGACGAAGCCGGTCCCGTCTGCCGCTGCGGCAACCGCGGCTGCCTGGAGACCTTCGCCGCGGCCCGCTATGTGCTCCCGCTGCTCCAGCCCAGCCACGGCAGCGATCTGACCATGGAGGGCGTCGTACGGCTGGCGCGGGACGGCGACCCGGGCTGCCGTCGGGTGATCGCCGACGTCGGCCGTCACATCGGCAGTGGAGTCGCCAATCTCTGCAACCTCCTCAACCCGAGCCGCGTGGTCCTCGGCGGCGATCTCGCCGAGGCCGGTGAGCTGGTCCTCGGGCCCATCCGGGAGTCCGTCGGCCGCTACGCGATCCCCAGCGCGGCGCGTCAACTCTCCGTTCTCCCCGGGGCACTTGGCGGTCGTGCGGAGGTGCTCGGAGCGCTCGCCCTCGCCCTCAGCGAGATGGGTGATTCGACCCTTCTGGACGGAAGTGCGGGCGGGGCCCTGCCCGTCGCCGCCCCCGCCTTCACTTAGAGAACGGATGGCACCGTTGCCATCTCGTTAAGGATTTACTTCTTGACGTCGCACGTGTGGCCGAGTTGACTTCCAGCCACCTCGGCCGCAACGACGCGGCCTCGTCAGGGAGGTTTCTAGAAGTGAACACGCGTATGCGTCGTGCCGCCGTCGCCGTTGCCGCCACCGCGATGGCCGTTTCGCTCGCCGCCTGTGGCAGCGCCAAGGAAGCCGACGGGGCAGCGACTCCGCCTCCGGCGGCTCCGCCAAGAAGGGCGACAGCATCAAGGTCGGCCTCCTGCTCCCGGAGAACCAGACCGCGCGGTACGAGAAGTTCGACAAGCCCTTGATCGAGAAGAAGGTCAAGGAGCTGACGAACGGCAAGGGCGAGATCGTCTACGCCAACGCCAAGCAGGACGCCAGCCTGCAGAACCAGCAGGTCGACACGATGATCACCAACAAGGTCGACGTGCTGATCCTGGACGCGGTGGACTCCAAGGCCATCGCCGGCTCGGTGAAGAAGGCCAAGGACGCCGACATCCCGGTCGTCGCCTACGACCGCCTGGCCGAGGGCCCCATCGACGCCTACACCTCGTTCGACAACGTCACGGTCGGCAAGACCCAGGGCGAGGCGCTGCTCAAGGCGCTCGGCGACAAGGCCAAGGACGGCCAGATCGTCATGATGAACGGCTCGGCCACCGACCCGAACGCCAAGCAGTTCAAGGACGGCGCCCACTCCGTGCTCGACGGCAAGGTCAAGATCGGCCGCGAGTACGACACCAAGGAGTGGAAGCCGGAGAACGCCAACGCCAACATGGAGGGCGCCATCTCCGCCCTCGGCAAGGACAAGATCGTCGGCGTCTACTCCGCCAACGACGGCATGGCGGGCGGCATCATCACCGCCCTGAAGGCCGCCGGCATCGACGACATCCCGGTCACCGGCCAGGACGCCGAACTCAACGGCGTGCAGCGCATCGTCACCGGCGAGCAGTACATGAGCGTCTACAAGCCCTACCCGCAGGAGGCCGACGTCGCCGCGGAGATGGCCGTCGCCCTCGCCAAGGGCGAGTCGCTCGACTCCCTCGCCAAGGACAAGGTCGACAGCCCCACCACCAAGGGCGTCCCCGCCGTCCTCGTCCCGGTCGTCTCGCTGACCCAGGACAACATCAAGGACACCGTCGTCAAGGACGGCATCTACACGATCGACGAGATCTGCACCGCCAAGTACAAGGCGGCCTGCGACAAGATCGGTCTGAAGTAAGCGGTCCCCGCGTCCCGGCCCGCCTCGGCGCGCCCGGACCGGCCGCCCCAGCTCCTCCGGCGCCCCGCACGACACCAGCCCCGCAAGCTATGCGGGCGCCGGACGGAACACCCCCATCTGCACTACCTTCCGCCGGGTCAGGCGGCGAAGGAGTTGGTTCACGTGTCCGCTACGCCCGTGCTGGCGTTGCGCGGGGTCTCCAAGCGATTCGGTGCCGTCCAGGCGCTCACCGACGTAGAGCTTGAGGTCCACGGCGGTGAAGTCGTCGCCCTGGTCGGCGACAACGGCGCCGGAAAGTCCACGCTGGTCAAGACGATCGCCGGCGTGCACCCCATCGATGAGGGCGTCATCGAGTGGGAAGGCAGGTCCGTCACCATCAACAAGCCGCACGACGCCCAGAACCTGGCATCGCGACGGTGTACCAGGACCTCGCGCTGTGCGACAACATCGATGTCGTCGGCAACCTCTACCTGGGCCGGGAGCTGCGCAAGCGCGGCGTGCTGGACGAGGTGGAGATGGAGCGCCGCAGCCGTGAGCTGCTGGACACGCTGTCCATCCGCATCCCCAGCGTCCGCATCCCGATCGCCTCCCTCTCCGGCGGTCAGCGCCAGGTCGTGGCGATCGCCCGCTCCATGCTGGGCGAGCCCAAGCTCGTCATCCTCGACGAGCCCACCGCCGCCCTCGGCGTCGAGCAGACCGCACAGGTCCTCGACCTGGTCGAGCGGCTGCGCGAGCGCGGGCACGCGGTCATCCTCATCAGCCACAACATGGCCGACGTCAAGGCCGTGGCGGACAAGGTCGCCGTGCTGCGCCTCGGGCGCAACAACGGCGTGTTCGAGGTCAAGTCGACCTCGCAGGAAGAGATCATCTCCGCCATCACCGGCGCCACGGACAACGCCGTGACCCGCCGTGCGGCGCGCACTCATGGGGAGGTCCAGAAGTGAGCAGCATCGACAAGACCTCCACGCCGTCCGGGGACCACGTCGTGGAGAACCCGGAGGCGGCCGCCGCCGCGGTCACCGTCGTCGACCCGCGCCTGCTGGTCCGCGAGAAGGGCTTCGCCGGCTACGTCGACGAGTTCAAGCGCAAGCTGAAGTCCGGTGACCTCGGCTCGATCCCGGTCGTCATCGGCCTGGTGATCATCTGGGCCATCTTCACCAGCCTGAACTCGAACTTCCTGACCGCCGGCAACCTCTCCGACATGTCCGTCGCCATGGTCGGCACCGGCATGATCGCCGTCGGCATCGTGCATGTGCTGCTGCTCGGCGAGATCGACCTGTCGGTCGGCTCGGTCAGCGGTGTGGCGGGCGCCGTGTTCGCGGTCCTCGCCGTCAACCAGGGCATGAACGAGTGGCTGGCCTTCGTCCTGGCCGTCCTCACCGGCACGGCGGCCGGCGCCGTCCACGGCTTCTTCTTCGCCCGGGTCGGCGTCCCCGCCTTCGCCGTCACCCTGGCCGGCCTGCTGTTCTGGAACGGCTTCATGCTCCAGGTGCTGGGCTCCAACGGCACCATCAACCTGGACAGCGAGGGCGTCGTCGCCCAGCTGACCAGCTACTACTTCTCCGACGTGGCCGCCGCGTACGGCCTGGCCGTCGTGGTCACCGCCGGCTACTTCCTCACCGCCTTCTTCGACAACCGCCGCCGCGAGGCCGCCGGTGTGCCGTCCCGGCCGGTGAGCGAGATCGTCGCGCGGACCGTGGTGCTGGCGGTCCTGGCCTTCGCCGTGGCGATCGTCTTCAACCAGTACAAGGGCCTGCCGCTGGCCGTGGTGATCTTCATCGCGGTGCTGCTGCTGACCGACTTCGTCCTGCGGCGCACCGCCTACGGCCGCAAGATCTTCGCGCTCGGCGGCAGCGTCGAGGCGTCCCGCCGCGCCGGCATCAACGTCACGGCGGTGCGCATCTCGGTCTTCGCGATCGCCGGCACCTTCGCGGCCCTCGGCGGCCTGTTCATCGCGTCGAAGATCGCCGCCGCCAACCAGGGCGCCGGCGGCGGTGACCTGCTGATGAACTCGATCGCCGCCGCGGTGATCGGCGGCACGTCGCTCTTCGGCGGCCGCGGCCGGACCTGGAACGCGCTGCTCGGTGTCCTGGTCATCGTCTCGATCCAGTACGGCCTCGCCCTCCAGGGCGTCGCCTCGCCGGTGCAGTACATGATCACCGGTGGCGTGCTCCTGATCACCGTCGTCATCGACGCGGTGACGCGCAGGACGCAGAAGACCGCCGGCCGGGCCTAGACACCCCGGACGCTTCACGCGATGCCCGGTGCCTCCGACAGGTGCCGGGCACCGCCGTGTCGTAGAACGGGCCGTAGTGGGGTACGGCCGAATGCGTGACGTACGACGCACCGCCCGGAGACCGCCGGCCGCGGCGGAACATTAGACTCGACGAGCCCGGCAACAGCTCGAACAGCTCTACTGCAAGGAGGCACGGGTGCCGCTGCTGACCCGCATCAGGGGACCGCGCGATCTGGACCGGCTCAGCCTGGAGGAGCTTCAGGAGCTGGCCCGGGAGATCCGGACCTTCCTCGTCGACGCCGTCTCCAAGACCGGCGGCCACCTCGGACCCAACCTCGGTGTGGTGGAGCTGACCCTCGCCCTGCACCGCGTCTTCGACTCGCCGAAGGACAAGGTGCTCTGGGACACCGGCCACCAGTCCTACGTGCACAAGCTGGTCACCGGCCGCCAGGACTTCTCCCGCCTGAAGATGAAGGGGGCCTGTCCGGCTACCCCTCGCAGGCGGAGTCCGAGCACGACGTCATCGAGAACAGCCACGCCTCCACCGTCCTCGGCTGGGCCGACGGCATCGCCAAGGCCAACCAGGTGCTCAAACGCGACGACCACGTCGTCGCGGTCATCGGCGACGGCGCGCTGACCGGCGGCATGGCCTGGGAGGCGCTGAACAACATCGCCGACGCCAAGGACCGCCCCCTGGTCATCGTCGTCAACGACAACGAGCGCTCCTACGCCCCCACGATCGGCGGCCTCGCCAACCACCTGGCGACCCTGCGCACCACCGACGGCTACGAGCGCTTCCTGGCCCGCACCAAGGAGGTCCTGGAGCGCACCCCGGTCGTCGGACGCCCGCTCTACGACACCCTGCACGGCGCCAAGAAGGGCCTGAAGGACTTCATCGCCCCGCAGGGCATGTTCGAGGACCTGGGCCTGAAGTACGTCGGCCCCATCGACGGCCACGACATCGAGGCCCTGGAGTCCGCGCTGACCCGCGCCAAGCGGTTCGGCGGCCCGGTCATCGTGCACTGCCTCACCGAGAAGGGCCGCGGCTACCAGCCCGCCCTCGCCGACGAGGCCGACCGCTTCCACGCCGTCGGCAAGATCCACCCCGACACGGGCCTGCCGATCGCCTCCTCCGGCGCCGACTGGACCTCCGTCTTCGGCGAGGAGATGGTCAGGCTCGGCGAGGAGCGCGAGGACATCGTCGCCATCACCGCCGCGATGCTCCAGCCGGTCGGCCTCGACAAGTTCGCCAAGCGCTTCCCCGAACGGGTGTACGACGTCGGTATCGCCGAGCAGCACGGCGCCGTCTCCGCGGCGGGCCTCGCCCACGGCGGCCTGCACCCGGTCTTCGCGGTCTACGCCACCTTCCTCAACCGCGCCTTCGACCAGGTCCTGATGGACGTCGCCCTGCACAAGTGCGGCGTCACCTTCGTGCTGGACCGGGCCGGCATCACCGGCACGGACGGCGCCTCGCACAACGGCATGTGGGACATGTCGATCCTCCAGGTCGTCCCCGGCCTGCGGCTCGCCGCCCCGCGCGACGCCGACCAGGTCCGCGCCCAGCTCCGCGAGGCCGTCGCCGTCGACGACGCCCCGACCGTGGTCCGCTTCTCCAAGGGCGCCGTCGGCCCGGCGGTCCCGGCCGTGGGCCGCGTCGGCGGCATGGACGTGCTGCGCGAGCCCGGCACCGACACCCCGGACGTCCTGCTGGTCTCCGTGGGCGCCCTCGCCCCGATGTGCCTGGAGGTCGCCGACCTGCTGAACAAGCAGGGCATCTCCACCACCGTCGTCGACCCGCGCTGGGTCAAGCCCGTCGACGAGGCCATGGCCCCGCTCGCCGAGCGGCACCGCGTGGTCGTCACCGTCGAGGACAACTCCCGCGTCGGCGGTGTCGGCTCCGCCATCGCCCAGGCCCTGCGGGACGCGGGCGTGGACGTGCCGCTGCGCGACTTCGGCATCCCGCCGCGCTTCCTCGACCACGCCTCGCGCGCCGAGGTGCTCGCCGAGATCGGGCTCACCGCGCCCGACATCGCCCGCCAGGTCACCGGCCTGGTCGCCAAGCTCGACGGCTACGCCCGGACGGGCGCGGACGTGGACTCGGTGGAGGCCGCGCGCGACTGATGTACCGCCGATGGGCCGGTGTCACCCACTCGTTGCAGTGGTGAGACCGGCCCGTCCGTGTGACGTGGGCCACGCCGGGGCATACGCAGTACGCCCCCTCTCGATCATGTCGAGGACGACAAGCGTGGAGGTACCCATGAGCAGCAGTCTCTTCAGAACGAAGAACGTCGAGCAGTCCATCCTCGATACCGAGGAGCCCGAGCATCAGCTCAAGAAGTCCCTGTCCGCGCTCGATCTGACCGTCTTCGGCGTCGGTGTGATCATCGGCACCGGCATCTTCGTTCTGACCGGCACCGTCGCCAAGAACAACGCCGGTCCCGCGGTCGCCCTGGCCTTCGTCGTCGCCGGTGTCGTCTGCGCACTCGCCGCACTGTGCTACGCGGAGTTCGCCTCCACCGTCCCGGTGGCCGGCTCCGCGTACACCTTCTCCTACGCCTCGCTCGGTGAGCTGCCCGCCTGGATCATCGGCTGGGACCTGGTCCTGGAGTTCGCCCTGGGGACGGCGGTGGTGGCGGTCGGCTGGTCCGGCTACATCCGCTCCCTCATGGAGAACGCCGGGTGGCACATGCCCGAAGCGCTCGCCGGGCCGACCGCCGCCGACGGTTTCAGTTTCGACATCCTCGCGGCCGCGCTGGTCCTCGTCCTCACCGGCATCCTCGTCCTCGGCATGAAGCTCTCGGCGCGGGTCACCTCGCTGGTCGTCGCGATCAAGGTGACCGTCGTCCTCGTCGTGATCATCGCGGGCGCCTTCTTCATCACCGGCTCCAACTACGATCCGTTCATCCCCGAGTCGCAGCCCGTCGAGGCCGGCAGCGGCCTGCACTCGCCGCTGATCCAGCTGATGTTCGGATGGGCGCCGGCCAACTTCGGCGTCATGGGCATCTTCACCGCGGCGTCCGTCGTCTTCTTCGCCTTCATCGGCTTCGACATCGTCGCCACCGCCGCCGAGGAGACCCGGAACCCGCAGCGCGACATGCCGCGCGGCATCCTCGGCTCGCTGTTCATCTGCACCGTGCTGTACGTCGCGGTGTCCATCGTCGTCACCGGCATGCAGCACTACAGCGAACTGTCCGTGGACGCGCCGCTCGCCGACGCCTTCAAGGCGACCGGGCATCCCTGGTTCGCCGGCTTCATCAGCTTCGGCGCCGCCGTCGGCCTGACCACGGTCTGCATGATCCTGCTGCTCGGCCAGACCCGGGTGTTCTTCGCGATGAGCCGCGACGGACTGCTGCCGCGCTTCTTCTCCCGCGTGCACCCGCGCTTCCGCACCCCGCACCGGCCGACCATCCTGCTCGGCGTGATCATCGCGATCCTGGCGGGCTTCACCAGCCTCACGGAGCTCGCGGAGCTGGTGAACATCGGCACCCTGTTCGCCTTCGTGGTGGTGGCGATCAGCGTGCTCATCCTGCGCCGGACCCGGCCCGACCTGCACCGCGCGTTCCGCACCCCCTGGGTGCCGGTCCTGCCGATCCTGTCGGTGGCCGCCTCGCTGTGGCTGATGCTGAACCTGCCGGCCGAGACCTGGGTCCGGTTCGGCATCTGGATGGCCATCGGCATCCTCGTCTACTTCCTGTACAGCCGCTCGCACAGCCGGCTGGGCCGGGGCGAGGAGACCGACGTCGGCGAGGTGTTCAAGCCGGCCGGCGGCCCGGGAGGCACCGGAGGCACCGGTGGACCGGGCGGTCCGGGCGGTCCCGGCGGTCCGGGCGGACCCGGCGGTCCGGGCGGACCCGGCGGCGGTACGCCGTGACCGCCGTCCCGGACGCTGATCGAACCCGGCCCCGTATGTCCCGTCCGGTGGGAGATGCGGGGCCGGATAGCGTGCCGCCCATGCACGCTCCGTCGACGCTCCCGTCACCGTCCGTGCCCAGGGCGCGGGACGGGGGCCGCACCGGGTACTGGACACGCCTGCTGCCGCTGCTGGCCGGGCTGGCCCTGGTCACCCGGCTCCCGTCCTTCACCCGGCCCGTGTGGAACCCCGACGAGGGCTTCCTCGCCGTACAGGCCCGCCTGCTGGCGTCCGGCGGGGAGCTGTACGAGACGGTCGTCGACCGCAAGCCGCCCCTGGTGCCCTGGCTGTACCAGGCCGCGTTCGCGCTCACCGGGTCCGAGTCGCTGGTGTCGGTGCGTCTGCTGGCGGTCCTCGCCCAGCTCGCCACCGCCGCGGCGCTGGCCTCGCTCGCCCGGCGCCGCTGGGGCGACGGCACCGGCCGCACCGCCGGGGCGCTGTACCTGCTGGTGTCGGTCGGGCTCAACCCCGAGGACGCCCAGGCCGCCGCCTTCGCGGTGTTCATACTGCCCTGCACGGCCGCCGCGATGTGGTGCGCCGACCGCTGCCGCTGGGGTGCCGCCGGGCTCGCCGTCGGCTGCGCCTTCCTCGCCAAGCAGACCGGCGGGGCGGTCCTGCTGCCGGTGCTGTGGCTGGCGCTGACCGGCGGCGCCGGCCGGGCCGGCCTGATCCGGCTCGCGGCGGGCTCCGCCGCCCCCGTCCTGGGCGCCGCGCTGCTCACCGACCCGGCGGGGTTCCTCTTCTGGACGGTGACGGGCTCGGGGACGTACGCCTCCTTCTCCGGTTCGGTGCCGCACGTCCTCGGCCGGGCCCTGGCCAACACCGCGCTGCTCGCCGTGGCCTGCGCGGGCGTGCTGGTGCCGCTGGCCCGGGCGCTGCGCACCCGCACCGGCCGGACGGGCACCGCCGACCTGTGGCTGTGGCTCGCGGCCTCGGCCGGGGCGGTGACGACGGGACTGCACTTCTTCGGCCACTACCACCTCCAGCTCCTGCCGCCCCTGGCCCTGCTGGCGGCCGCCGCGCTGCGCACCCTGCCCCGGCCGTGCCGCGCGCGTGCGCTGCTGGTCTCCGCGTGCTGCTGCGTCCTGTTCCTCACCTGGGGCCTGCTGGCGCCCCGCACCGAGCTGGACCACGCCCGGCGCCTGGCGGAGGCGGCGGCCCGCCGCACCGGCGCCGCCGAGCCCGTGCTGATCTGGGGCATGCACCCGGAGACGTACTGGCTCGCCGACCGCACCCCGCCAGCCGCTACCTCACCGCGGGCCTGCTCACCAACTACAGCGGCGGCCGGACGGTGCCCGGGTCGGCGAGGCGTACGGCGTCCACGGCGCCTGGCCGGTCTTCCGGGCCGAGCTGGCCGCCCGCCCGCCGGCCCTCGTCGTCGACGACTCCCGCGGCAAGCCCTACGCCCCGGACCGTCTGCCCACCCTGCGCCGGCTGCTGGCGCGGGAGTACGTGGCGGAGGGATCGGTGGACGGGGCGGTGCTGTACGTCCGCCGGGGGACGTGACGCAGCGGTGCGCCGGGTCCGGGCGGGCGGGCTCGCCCCGGGCGGGCCGCTCGCCCCGTGCGGGCCACTCGCCCGGGCGGGCCGCCGGTTCACTCCGGGCGGACCGTGCGCGGCCCGCCACCTGTGCGCCCAGCTCGGTCACCCGGCGCCGCAGCTCGCGGTCGGCCGTCACCACCAGGACGCTGCGGCCGTCCGCCCGGGCGACCAGGTCGACCATGTGGTCGTCGCCGCTGCCCGGCGCCGACTCGACGCACACCCCCGGCACGGACTCGACACCGCGCGCCGCGCCCTCCACCACGAGCACGATCTCCACGGCACCCGAGTGCCCCGGCACCCCGTCCGCGGACAGCCGGTCCCGCAGCCGCTCCGCGGCACCGCGCCGGTCCCGCCACCACCCGTCGGGCACCGACCCGACGACGTTGGCGGCATCGACGATCACGAGCAGCGGGGCGTTGTCGTCCATGCCGCCAGGGTGCCACGGACCCCTCACCCGGCCGCCCCACCCGGCGACCCGGGGTCCGGCCCGCTTAGAGTGAACCGGTGAACGGCGACTGGCTCCTTCGCGGCCGCGACGGCCGCCTCTGCGTCTATCTGCCGTCGAGCGAGGCCCTGCTGTGCCGCGCCGAACTCGGGCCCGGGGGGCCCTGGGAACCGCCGCGCAGGGTCGGCGGCGACCAGAAGCTGCACCCGGGCAGCACGCGGCCGGCAGCGGCGGCGACGGGTACGGGCACCTGGTCGCCTGGCGGCCCACCGTCCCCGGCGAGTCCGGCCTCGTGCACTCCACCCACTTCCGGCCGCGGCTCGCGCCCCTGGACTGGCAGCCGATCGGCCACCCGGACAAGCAGGGCGACCGCACCGGGACGCCCGCGGTGGCGGTCGACGCGCTGGGCCGCGCCCATGTCTTCGTCCGCAACGCCGGCGGCGGGCTGAGCATGCGGGCCCAGAAGGAGAAGGGCGGCTGGGAGGGCTGGCGCGACCTGAAGGGCGAGGGCGTGGGGGAGACGCCCGTGACCGCGGTGCGGGAGTCGGGGGCGATCGAGGTGTTCGCCACCGGGCGCGACGGGATCCTGCACTGGCGGGCGGAGAAGCAGGGCACCCCGCCCGCCCTCCAGGAGGGCGTCGGCGCGCGGGCCCGCCCCGGGTCCCTGCGGGCCCTCGCCACCTCCGAGGACCGGGTCACGCTGTTCTTCGTCGACGACGCGTCGGGCGAGGTCCGCGCCTGGCGTCCCGGCGGCGATCCCGTGCCGCTGCTCGCCGCCGCCGGGCCCGGCCCGCTCGCCGCGCTCCGCTGCGAGATCGACGGCCACGACTGCACGCTGCTGGCCCAGCGCACGGCCGGCGGCCGGGTCGCCTTCGCCGCGTATCCGACCGAGCTGGAGTCGGCGGGCGCCTGGTGGACCGAGTCCGGCCCGGAACTGCCGCCGGACGCCGAGGTGGCGCTGGCGCTGGACGAGGACGGCCGGGTGGTGGCGGCGAGCCTGTCCCCGTCGACCGGCCGGCTGCTGCTGACCCGCCGGAAGGAGGAGCCGGGGCTGGCGCTGGCGGCGTGGGGGAGGTGTGAGCCGCCCGGCGGACCGGTGACACGGCCATGGGGAACAGGTGAACGGCACGCATATGATGTTCCGCGTTCAGGTCCCCTGTCCGTGCGACGGCGGGCTTCAGGGGAGGTGCACCAGGCCATGCGGAGAAGGTCGGCGGTCCCGTGCGCACGGCCGCCCGGCCGGCCGGAGCGGGCTCGGGCACGTCCGGGTCGCGTCCGGGGCGGCCCACGGCGACTGGCTCACGGCGGGCACGGACGGCAGGCTCAGCCTCTACGCCCCACCGAGGGCGGTCTGCTGCGCTGGACGGAGACCACCGTGGGCGGTCCCGAGTGGAGCGGGCCGCACTTCGTGCCCGCGGCGGGCCTCAACCATCTGACGGTCGTTCAGGGAGCGGACCGCTACGTCCACTTCTTCGGCCGCCGGGAGCGTGCGGCGGCCGACGGCGGACGTGCCGTGGACATCGTGCACGCCATCCAGTACCAGACGGGCCTGGCGTTCACCGACTGGCGCTCGCTCGGCGGTCCGCACCGGGACCGGGAAGAGGGGCGTGCGGTGGGCCCACCGGTCGGGGCGGTCGCGCAGGACGGCACCGTGCACGTTTTCGTCCGCACCGCGCGGCACGGTCTGGCGCTGCGCCGCGAGGCCCGAACGGTGCCTGGCGGGCCTGGGAGGACCTGGGCGGTGCCGGCCTGGACGAGGCGCCCGCCCCGGTCGCCCTGTCCGGCGGCCGGCTGGAGGTCTGCGCGGCGGCCGGCAGCGGTGTGCTCGTGTGGCGGCAGCTGGAGCCGGGCGGTGACTTCACCGGCCCTCGCGGCTTCGCACTGCGTCCGGCACCGGGCACCGTGACCGCGCTGGAGACCGGCCCCGACCGCGCCACGTTCTTCTGGACCGACGCCGACGGCGGCGGTGCCTCGGCCTGGCGGGCGGGCGGGTGGCCCGCCGCGCTGGGCGGTTCGCCGGCCGGGCACCCGTACGCCTCCCTGCGCGCACCTGTGGACGGTTACGACTGCGTCGTCCTCGCCTATCGCGACCAGGACGGCACGGCCGTGCTCGGCATGGGCGGCACGGAGAACGAGGCCGGCGGTTTCTGGTGGTACGCGCTCGCCGAGCCCTGCCAGGGCGCCCCGGCCCTGGCCCGGGACGGCCGAGGCCGGGTGGTGGTGGCGCTGCTCGGACCTGACGGCGTGCCGAAGGTCGCCCGCCAGGAACCCGGAACCGGCCTGGCCCTCACCCGGTGGCACACGCTGGGGCACTGACGCCCCGCCGCCGGCGGCCCGGCGCGGTCAGCCGCCGGTCGCCGGGGACTTCTTGGCGGACTCGGGACCGGGCTGTCCGAGCGGATCGCCTTCCACAGCTCGGTCGCCTGCGGTTCGGCGGCCACCACCCGGTTCGGGTCGGTCTTGTCGTACGCCACCGGCAGCATGATGGTCTCCATGCTCGCCGGGTCGACGCCGTTCATGCTGCGCGCGAAGTCGGCGAGGCTGGTCAGGGAGGCCAGCTCGGAGTCGGTGGTCAGCGCCGAGGTCAGAGTGTCGGCGATCTTGTACGTCTTGGTGGGGCTGCCGAGCAGGTCCTGCTGCTTGATCTCGCTCAGCAGGGCGATCATGAACTGCTGCTGGAGCCCGATGCGCCCCAGGTCGCTGCCGTCGCCCACCCCGTGCCGGGTGCGGACGAAGGCCAGGGACTCGGTCCCGTTCAGCCGGTGGGTGCCGGCGCTCAGGTCCAGTCCGCTCGCGCTGTCCCTGATGGGCTCGTCGACGGTGACGGTGACGCCGCCTATGGCGTCGACCAGCCCCTTGAAGCCCGCGAAGTCGATCTCCATGTAGTGGTCCATGCGGACGCCGGACATCTTCTCCACGGTCTTGACCACACAGGCCGGACCGGCCAGCGAGTAGACGGAGTTGAACATCACGCGGTCGGCAGCCGGGTGGGCCGTGCCGTCCGAGGCCGTGCACTCCGGGCGGGAGACGAGCGTGTCGCGCGGGATGCTCACGGCGACGGCCTGGTCGCGGCCCTCGGGTATGTGCACCACCAGAGCGGTGTCCGACCGGGCGCCCGACACCTTGCCGGTGCCCAGCGAGGCATTGTCGCCGGCGCGCGAGTCGGAGCCGAGGACCAGGAGGTTCTGCCCCGACGTCGGCAGCTTCTCGGGGCGGTCGTCACCGAGGGCCTCGTCGAGATCCACGCCGTCGATGTTCCCGTCGAGGCCGCGGTAGAGCCAGTAGCCGGTGCCGCCCGCCGCGAGCAGCAGCACCAGCAGGCTCAGCAGGACGATCCGCCCCCAGCGCCGTCGGCCCTTCCGCGCACGCCGACGGCCGCCGCCGGACTCCGCCCGGCGGGCACGCCGGGGCTCCGTGGTGGCGCTGTGCGTCATGGGTGTTCGGTTCCTCTCCTCGCGGGCTCCGCACTGCGGAGTGGCAGGGCCCGGGTGGGGGAGGCCGGCCCACTGATGCGGTCACGTCAGTGGGAGAACTATAGGCACTGGCCGAGACGCAAATGAAGAACGGGCGAACTTAGCGTGTTACAGCGAGGTACGCCACATCAACGCCACTTGACCATCCTTAAGGGTGACATAAGATGTGGCGAACTTGTGGCCCAGGTGAAGGGGGCTTTCACACAGGGCTCAGGTGACAGGTGAAACCAAGGCGGCAAGGGGGCCGCCGGTGCACCAGTAGGGGTGGGGCGTCCCAAGAGGCGGTGTGTTGGTGCCCGGTGGGCGAAATGTCTTGGTAGGAGTACGAATTGGTGTTTCATCCGCGCCTGAGCATTGTCGTGCCCTTCCAGGACGTGGAGGCCTACCTCGCCGAGTGCCTGGAGTCGATCGCGCGCCAGTCGTTCCGTGACTTCGAGGTCGTCCTCGTCGACGACGGCTCCACCGACGGCTCCGTCCAGATAGCCGCCGGCTACTGCGCGGCCGACCCCCGCTTCCGGCTCGTCCGTCAGCAGGCGCACGGGCCCGGGCACGCGCGTAACACCGGACTGCGCAACACGCACCCCGCCGCGGAGTTCCTCGCCTTCGTCGACGGCGACGACGTCCTGCCCGAGTACGCCTACGAACTACTGGTCCGCACTCTGGAGGAATCCGACGCCGACTTCGTCTCGGGCAACGTGCAGATGATGAACTCCACCAAGAAGTGGCAGTCACCGCTGCACCGCGGCCCGATGCAGAAGAACCGCAAGGGCACCCACATCACGAAGTTCGAGGCGCTGATCTACGACCGCACGGTCTGGAACAAGCTGTTCCGGCGCTCCTTCTGGGACCACCACGGGATCAGCTTCCCGAAGGCGTGATGTACGAGGACTCGTGGGTCAACATGTACGCCCACTTCCGCGCCGAGAAGGTCGACGTCCTCACGGACGTCGTCTACTACTGGCGCCGCAGGGACGGCGCGGCGGCCCCCTCGATCACCCAGCGCCACAGCGAGCTGTCCAACCTGCGCGACCGCGTCGCCGCCGTGCAGTCGGTGAGCCGCTTCCTCGCCGACCGGCGCTCCCGTCAGTACGGGGAGAGCAAGCGCCAGTACGACCTGGCCTGCCTGAAGTCCGACCTCATGCTGCACCTGAAGGTGCTGCCGGACGCCGACGAGGAGTACCGCCACGCCTTCATGGAGTGGGCCAACGAGTTCCTCGACGAGACCGACCTCACCATCATCGACGAACTCCCCGCCGCCGACCGGGTCAAGTGGCTGCTGGTGCGCGAGCGCCGGCTCCCCGAACTGCTGGACGTCATCGAGTTCGAGCGCAAGGGCGGGCCGATGCCCGTCCAGCGCCGGTTCCACCGCTATCTGAAGTACCCCTACCTCGGGGACCGGGAGGTGGGCCTGGACAAGAAGGCATACCGGCTCGACAAGGAGTTCTCCCTGTACGGCTCGCTGTCCGGTGCCCGCTGGAGCACCAACGGCGACCTGCTCACCCTCACGGGAACCGCCTACGTCCGTTACATCAACGTGCACAAGAAGCACATGTCGGTCAAGGCGATCGCCCTGCGGAACAAGAAGCAGGGACGCATGCTGATCACCACCGCGAAGACCGTCTACGCCCCGCAGGCCACCGAGAACTCGCAACAGAGCCGGTACTGCTACGACTGGGCGGGTTTCGAGGCCCGCATCGACACCACACGCCTCAAGCGCAGGGGCAAGTGGGTCGAGGGCACCTGGGACGTCGCGGCCGGTGTGCTCAGCCGCGGTCTGTTCCGCTACCGGGGCATCGACCGGGGCGGCGCCGGCACCGCCGCCAACCCGCCCTACAAGTACGTCGACAAGAACACCCGCGTCCTGCCGGTCTTCCTCCAGGGCAAGCTCAAGCTGCGGGTGGAGATCGTGCGCTGCCGGATCACCGGCCACCGTGTCGTCGGCGATCAGCTGGAACTGCGCGGGGTCTATCTCGGCCCAAGGTCCCCGAGTGGGGCAAGTTCCGCGTCACCAGCATGAGCGGAGCCGGCCGGCACGACGCCCGGGTGCACTTCACGCCCGGCGGTGAGGGCTGGTGCACCTTCTCCACGAAGCTGCCGCTGCGCGCCCTCGTGCCCGGATTCCGGGCCGACGCCGCCGCCGACGCCGAGATCCCCCAGTCCTGGAGCATGGGCAGCAACGGCTGGAAGACCACGCTCCACGTCGAGGGCCGCAAGGCGCCGATCTACCCGGTCATGGCCGAGGGCACCCAGGACGGGCACTATCGGATGCCCGGCTCCCTCCAGACCCGGGAGGGGGACCGCGAGGTCGTCGTCCACCGCAACGGCTCCGGCTACCTCGTGCTCTTCGAACGGGCCACCCTGCCCACCACCACCCGCTTCGCCTGGCACGAGGACGGCTCGCTGGAGATCCAGGGCCGCTACCTCGCCGTCGACCGGCTCTCCGACCAGGAGTACCGGGACGCCCACCTCGTCGTGCGGTCGCGGGCGCACGGTGCCGAGCGCGCCGTGCCCCTCGTCTGGGACGGCGAGGCGTTCCGCTGCGTCCTGACCCCGGCCGCCATGCGGACCCTGGCCGGGGAGATCCCGCTCGCCGCCGGCCGCTGGGACTTCTTCCTGCGCCGCCAGGACCACTCGTCGGTGACCCGCGAGGACCGCCTCGAGGACCTGATGCTCAAGATCGAACAGGACCTCGTCGAAACGTTCCCGCAGGAGTACGAGGAGAACGAGCGCCGCTACGAACTCCAGGCCGAGGCCTACGACCGGCTCTCCCTCCTCGTCCACTCGGCGATGCCCGACCACGCGCGCGGCCCCTACCGGCAGAAGCTGCTGCGCACCAAGGACTACCCCGCGGCCCGTCGCAGACCCGTGCGCGACGCCGTCCTCTTCGACGCCTTCAAGGGCACCCAGTACTCCGACAGCCCCCGCGCCCTGCACGAGGAATTCGTCCGGCGCCGCACCGACCTGGAGCACCTGTGGGTGGTCCGCGACGACCAGGTCCAGGTGCCCCCCACCGCGACGCCCGTGCGCATGTGGTCGCCCGAGTGGTACGAGGCCCTCGCCACCAGCCGCTACGTGGTCGCCAACAACCACCTGCCCGACTGGTTCCAGAAGCGGGACGGCCAGGTCGTGGTGCAGACCTGGCACGGCACCCCGCTGAAGAAGATCGGCCACGACATCGAGGCCATCCACTTCGCCGATCAGCGGTACCTGGAGCGCGTGGAGAAGGAGGTGCAGAACTGGGACATGCTGGTCTCGCCCAACAGCTTCTCCACCCCGATCCTCCAGCGCGCCTTCGGCTTCCCCGGCGAGATGGTCGAGTGCGGCTACCCGCGCAACGACGTCCTGCGCCGCCCCGGCACGGAACAGCGGGAACAGGAGATCCGCCGGCGCATCGGCCTGCCGGACGGCAAGCGGATCGTGCTCTACGCCCCGACCTGGCGCGACGACCAGTTCTACGCGCCGGGCAAGTACAAGCTGGACTTCCGCGTCGACCTCGCGGACGCCCGGGCCCGGCTCGGCCAGGACCACGTCCTCCTGGTGCGCCGTCACCCCAACGTGGTCGACCCCGTCCCCGGTGCCGGCGACGGCTTCGTCTTCGACGTCTCCGACTACCCGGACATGGCCGACCTCTCCCTGATCACGGACGTGATGATCACGGACTACTCGTCCCTGATGTTCGACTACGTCAACACCGGGCGGCCCATCCTCTTCTTCACCTACGACCTGGACCACTACCGGGACACCCTGCGCGGCTTCTACTTCGACTTCCAGAGCAGCGCTCCCGGACCCCTGCTCGCCACGTCCGAGGAACTGGTGACGGCCATCCGCGACATCGACCGGATCCAGGACCTCTACGCCGAGCGCTACCGCTGGTTCCAGCGTGAGTTCTGCGACCTGGACGACGGATACGCCGCGGCGCGCCTCGCCGACCGGATACTGGTCGCGGGCGGCGACCTCGCCCCCGAACAGGCCCAGGCCCCGGCCGTCGGCTCCCTCGGCACCCGGCACGCCGGGCGGCCGATGACCCCGATCCCGGTCGCCGGCCCGTGGTTCACCCCGCAGCGCCCGTCCGCGTACCAGGAGGAGACCGGTCCCTTCGTCGGCGCCGTGCCCGGACAACCCGGCAAGGCCCATGACGACGCCGTGCGGGCTCAGGAGCACCGGATGTACGAGGGCGTGATCGTGTGACGCCCGTGCCCTCGGCCGGCGCAGTCGCCTCAGCCGGTGCCCGAGAGCCCGTCCACGCGCATCACCAGCGCCCGGTGGTCGGAGACCCCGGTGTCCTCCACCCGGCAGCCCGTCACACGCAAGCCGGTGAACAGGTAGTCGAGCTTGGTGCCGGACTCGTGGGTGGGGCGCGCCGACCGGTCGGTGTCCGAGGTCTGGTCGCACTCCCGGTGGGTGCGGTAGGCGGTGCCCGGCCACAACCGGTCGGCCCGGCCGCCCGCGCCGGGCGGCCTGAGGTTGAAGTCCCCGCCGAACACGGTGCGCCGCGCCGGCACGTGTGCCGTCAGGGCCCGCAGCTGGCCGCCGCGGTACTCCCGGCCGGGGCCTGCCGGATCGCCGTCCGGCAGGCTCAGGTGGGCGTTGCAGACCCGGACGTCCCAGGCCGCGACCGTCGCGCAGAGAATGCCCCTGCGCAGCCCCGCCGCGGGCTGTGGCGAGACCACCTCGTCCACCTCGGAGAGCGGACGCGCCGAGAGGATCGCCAGGCCGGCCGCCCCCCGGTCCGGTCCGTCGCACCGCACCGTACGGGAGCGTCCCGAACGGTCGTGCCAGGTGTACGGCCGGAAGGAGAGACTCCAGGACGGCCCCAGCGCCTGCCGTACCCCTGCGACGACGCGGGCGCACGCCTCCTGGAGGAACAGCACCTGCGCTCCGGCACGGGCGAGCCGCCGCACCGCCGCGGCCTTGGCGCTCTGGCCGCCGGTGCAGCCCCAGCGCTCCACGCCGCACAGGTTCCAGGTGGCCACGGTCAGGGTGTTCTCCCCGGCGGGGGACCGCGCCGGCTCCAGGGTGCTCCGGGAGGCGGGCACGAAGGCCAGCAGCGCCGACAGCGCGACGACCAGGGCCGCGGCGAGCAGGGTGCCCCTGGGCCCGCGCCCCCAGGGCGATCGGAAGCCCGGAACATCACGACATCATGTCCGATCGGCCGATCTCACGCCAACGCGCCCGCTCCGCCGACCTCGTCGAGCCGTCCTGAGTCTGGAGTTCCGCATGTCCACATCACCGTCGAGCGGGCGGAAGCTGTTCAACGGCATCGAAGCGTCCGGCGCGTTTCCGGTCGAGTACCGGTTCTCCCACGCCAAGAGCGGCAACCGCCACCTCGTCGTGGTGTTCGCCAACTTCTCGGCACCCGAGGACTACGGCTGGTCCAACGGCGTCTTCGACAACGTGCGCGCCAACATCCTGTGGATCCGTGACCGCTTCGACGGGATGAACGCCTTCTACCTCTGCCGCAACATGGACTTCGCGCTGGCCGACTCGGTGCAGATGCTCATCGCCCACTTCATGCGGGCGCTGGGCTGACACCGGACCAGGTCACCCTGTGGGGCGGGTCCAAGGGCGGCAGCGCGGCGCTCTACTTCGGGCTGACCCACGGCTACCGGAACATCGTCGCGATCGTCCCGCAGTTCCTCATCGGCGACGTCCTGGAGAAGCGGCACCCGAAGGTCGCCGCCTACATGCTCGGCGAGGGGGCGCCGGCCCACCACGCCCGCATGCTGGACGCGCTCATCCCCGACCTGGTCCGAGCCGGGGCGAACCGGAACGCCAACATCTATCTGCTCTCCTCGCCGCAGGACGAGCACTACTCCTTGCAGGTCGAACCGTTTCTCGGTCTGTTCCAGGGCTACGAGAACTTCAACTACCTGCACAGCGAGTCGCCGACGATCACCGGCCATGCCACGGTGACGCGCCGGAACGTGCCGGCACTGGTCGGACTGCTGAACCTGCTGGCCGACGGCTACGCCCCACGCCTGGGGTTCGTGCGCCACGCACCGGAGGACTTCGACGCCGACCGGTCGGCCGTCGACGCCTATCTGGCGGCCACGTCGAAGGTCCAGAGCCCGGACCACTTCCCGCCGCCCGTTGTCGGGACGCCGCGCCCGGGCACCGAAGTCGCCGCCACGGACCTGCGGTTCACCGGCACGGCCCCGGGAGCGGTGCGGGTGAGCATGTGGAAGAACGGCAAGTTCGTCGCGTCCCCGCAGGTGGCACCCGACGGCACCTGGCACTGGGAGCCGCCGAAGCCGTGGGCTCGCGGCAAGCACTCGGTCAAGATCTTCGCGGTGGACCCGGCCGGTTTCCACTCGGGCCGGGTGGAGGTGGCCTTCACGGTCCGGGCCGGGGGTACGGCGGCGCGGGCCCCGGAACACCCCGGGCACCAGGCCCACCGGATTCCCGAGCAGCCCGGGCACCCGGCCCACCAGGTCCCGGGGCAGCCGTTGCAGGCACCGGAAGTCCACACCCCCGAGCCCTACGCGCAGGTCGCGGGCTCCGTCGTGCGGTTCACGGGTCTGGCTGCCGGGCGGCCCAGGTCGGCTTCCGTGCGGGCGGTCAGCTGCTGGGCACCTGCCCGGTCACGGCGGACGGGCAGTGGTCCTGGGACCCGGGCTGGCCGTGGCAGGAGGGCATGCACACGGTGGAAGTGATCGCCGTGGACTCTCTCGGGCCGAGTCACCCGCGGCGCTCGTTCCGTTCGCCGTGAGCCACGCGCCGGCCCCGGCGCAGCCGTTCGGCTACTGACGGCCCGCACAGCAAGGAGGGCCCCGCGCACGGGCCCTCCTCGTCGGTGTGCTGACCGGCGTCACGCGGGACGCTCGCCACCCCCTGCTCCAGGAACCGCTTGCCGTTCACCCGCTCCGAGACGCCCTCCCGGTCCAGGTACGGCGTGATGCCGCCCAGGTGGAAGGGCCAGCCGGCGCCGGTGATCAGGCACAGGTCGATGTCCTGCGCCTCGGCGACGACGCCCTCGTCGAGCATGAGGCCGATCTCCTGCGCCACCGCGTCCAGGACGCGCGCCCGCACCTGCTCCTCGGTGAGGACCGTGTCGCCCTGCTTCAGCAGCGCCGCGACCTCCGGGTCCAGCTCCGGCTTGCCGCTGTCGTAGACGTAGAAGCCGCGCTTGCCCGCCTCGACGACCGCCTTCAGGTTCGGGGAGACCGTGAAGCGGTCCGGGAACGCCTTGTTCAGCGTCTCGGAGACGTGCAGGCCGATCGCCGGGCCGACCAGCTCCAGCAGCACCAGCGGCGACATCGGCAGGCCCAGCGGCTCGACGGCCTTCTCGGCCACCTCGACCGGAGTGCCCTCGTCGATGACGTTCTGGATCTCGCCCATGAAGCGGGTCAGGATGCGGTTGACGACGAACGCCGGGGCGTCCTTGACCAGCACCGCGGTCTTCTTCAGCTTCTTGGCGACGGCGAACGCGGTCGCGAGCGAGGCGTCGTCCGTCTTCTCGCCGCGGACGATCTCCAGCAGCGGCAGCACGGCGACCGGGTTGAAGAAGTGGAAGCCGACGACCCGCTCGGGGTGCTTCAGCTTCGACGCCATCTCCGACACCGACAGCGAGGAGGTGTTGGTGGCGAGGATCGCGTGCGCCGGGGCGACCGCCTCGACCTCCGCGAACACCTGCTGCTTGACGCCCATCTCCTCGAACACGGCCTCGATGACGAAGTCCGCGTCCGCGAAGCCCTCGGCCTTGTCCAGGACGCCGGTCACCAGCGCCTTGAGGCGGTTGGCCTTGTCCTGGTTGATCCGGCCCTTGCCGAGCAGCTTGTCGATCTCGGCGTGGACGTAGCCGACGCCCTTGTCGATGCGCTCCTGGTCGATGTCGGTCAGGACGACCGGGACCTCCAGGCGGCGCAGGAAGAGCAGCGCGAGCTGCGAGGCCATCAGGCCCGCTCCGACGACGCCCACCTTGGTCACCGGGCGCGCCAGGTTCTTGTCGGGCGCGCCGGCCGGACGCTTGCCGCGCTTCTGCACCAGGTTGAACGCGTAGATGCCGGCGCGCAGTTCACCGCCCATGATCAGGTCGGCGAGGGCCTGGTCCTCGGCGTCGTAGCCCTGCTGGAGGTCGCCGTTCTTGGCGGCGGCGATGATGTCCAGGGCGCGGTAGGCGGCCGGGGCGGCGCCGTGCACCTTGGAGTCGGCGATGAAGCGGCCCTTGGCCACGGCCTGGTCCCAGGCCTCGCCGCGGTCGATCACCGGACGCTCGACCTCGATCTCGCCCTTGAGGACGGACGCCGTCCAGATCAGCGACTGCTCCAGGAAGTCGGCGCCCTCGAAGATCGCGTCGGCGATGCCCAGCTCGTAGACCTGCTTGCCCTTGAGCTGCTTGTTCTGGTTGAGGCTGTTCTCGATGATCACCGAGACGGCCTTCTCCGCGCCGATCAGGTTCGGCAGCAGGGTGCAGCCGCCCCAGCCGGGGACCAGGCCGAGGAAGACCTCGGGAGGGAGAAGGCGGGAACGGCCGCGGACACCGTGCGGTAGGTGCAGTGCAGGCCGACCTCGACGCCACCGCCCATCGCGGCGCCGTTGTAGTAGGCGAAGGTCGGCACGGCGAGCTTCGACAGCCGCTTGAAGACGTCGTGGCCGCCCTTGCCGATGGCGAGCGCGTCCTCGTGCCGCTTCAGCAGCTCGACGCCCTTCAGGTCGGCGCCGACGGCGAAGATGAACGGCTTGCCGGTGATGCCGACGCCGACGATCTCGCCGTCCGCCGCCTCCTTCTCCACCTGGTCGACGGCGGTGTTCAGGTTCGCCAGCGACTGGGGCCGAAGGTGGTCGGCTTGGTGTGGTCGTGCCCGTTGTCCAGGGTGATCAGGGCGAAACGGCCCGCACCCAGGGGCAGGTCGAAGTGGCGTACGTGCGCGGTGGTGACGACCTCGTCCGGGAACAGCTCGGCCGCACCCTTCAACAGCTCAGCGGTGGTGCTCACTTGTTGCCTCCGTCGAAGTGCGGGTTCTCCCAGATGACCGTGGCGCCCATGCCGAAGCCGACGCACATGGTGGTCAGGCCGTAGCGGACGTGCGGCTGCTCCTCGAACTGGCGGGCCAGCTGGGTCATCAGGCGGACGCCGGAGGAGGCCAGCGGGTGGCCGAACGCGATGGCGCCGCCGTACTGGTTGACGCGCTCGTCGTCGTCGGCGATGCCGTAGTGGTCCAGGAAGGCCAGCACCTGGACGGCGAAGGCCTCGTTGATCTCGAACAGGCCGATGTCGGAGATGGTGAGGCCCGCCTGCGCGAGCGCCTTCTCCGTCGCCGGGATCGGGCCGTAGCCCATCACCTCGGGCTCGACACCCGCGAAGGCGTACGACACCAGCCGCATCTTGACCGGCAGCCCGTTCTCCCGGGCGAAGTCCTCGGAGGCGATGACGGAGGCGGTGGCGCCGTCGTTCAGCCCGGCCGCGTTGCCGGCGGTGACCCGGCCGTGCACACGGAACGGCGTCTTCAGCCCGGCCAGGTTCTCCAGGGTCGTCCCCGGACGCATCGGCTCGTCGGCCGTGACCAGGCCCCAGCCGGTCTCCCCGCCCTCGGGGTTGGTGCGGCGCACCGAGATCGGCACCAGGTCGGCCTGGATCTTGCCGTTGGCGTACGCCTTGGCGGCCTTCTCCTGCGAGCGCACCGCGTACTCGTCGGCGCGCAGCTTGGTGATCTGCGGGTAGCGGTCGTGCAGGTTCTCCGCGGTCATGCCCATGAACAGGGCGGACTCGTCGACCAGCTTCTCGCTCACGAACCGCGGGTTCGGGTCCACGCCCTCGCCCATCGGGTGGCGGCCCATGTGCTCGACACCGCCGGCGATGGCGACGTCGTACGCGCCGAAGGCGACGGAGCCGGCGACCGTGGTGACGGCGGTCAGCGCGCCCGCGCACATGCGGTCGATGGAGTAGCCCGGCACGGACTGCGGCAGACCGGCGAGGATCCCGGCGGTGCGGCCGATGGTGAGCCCCTGGTCACCGATCTGGGTGGTCGCGGCGATGGCGACCTCGTCGATCTTCTTCGGGTCCAGACCCGGGTTGCGGCGCAGCAGCTCCCGGATCGCCTTCACGACGAGGTCGTCGGCGCGGGTCTCGTGGTAGATGCCCTTCGGGCCCGCCTTGCCGAACGGGGTGCGGACGCCGTCGACGAAGACGACGTCCCTGACGGTACGAGGCACGATGGCTCTCCTCCAGGGTGCGGGATGGCACTGCTGCGGCACGCATGCACTGAGCGCGCGCTCAGCCCCATGCTACTTGTGGGTAACGTAGCTGCCCAGCCCCCACGACACGAGCGGCGAACATCACACGGACGCTCCCGAAGGGGCGCGGGCAACTACGCAAAACACCCACCCGCACCCACCCACGGCGAGCACCCGTCGAAAGGGGCGCGGGGAACTGCGCAAAAAACGCCACCCACCCGCACTCACCCACGGCGAGCACCCCTCGAAAGGGGCGCGGGAACTGCGCAAAAACGCCACCCACCCGCACCCATCCACGGCGAGCACCCCCAAAGGGGCGCGGGGAACTGCGCGACCAGCCACACCACACCCGCACCCGCCCCCACCCGTGGCCCCCCGGCACATCCCCAGCCCCGGGCACCACCCCGTGCCCCCGGACGCCCCCCCAAAAAACCGCCGGAGGCTACTGCGCACCCCCCGCCGCCAGCGCAGCGACAAGCACGGGAGCCACCTGCTCCACCTGCCACGCCCGAGCCCCGTACCCGGCCAGCGCAGCCGCCACCGACTCCTCGTCCACCACCGCCGGAGGCTCCAGCACAGCCGCCGCACCGTGTCCGGCGTGATCAGGTTCTCCTGCGGCATGTTCAGCTCCTCGGCCAGCGCCGACACCCCGGCGCGCGCGGCACTGAGCCGGGCCGCGGCGGCCGGGTCCTTGTCGGCCCACGCACGCGGCGGCGGGGGCCCGGTCACCGGCTGCCCCGGCTGCGGCAGCTGCGACTCCGACAGCGCCTTCGCCCGGTCCACCGACGCCTGCCACTGCTCCAGCTGGCGCCGGTTGACCCGCCCGAACCCGTTGAGCGCGGCGAGCGCGTGCACGTTGGCCGGCATCGACAGCGCGGCCTCGACGATCGCCGCGTCCGGCAGCACCTTGCCCGGGGAGACGTCCCGGCGCCGCGCGATGCGGTCCCGGGTCTGCCACAGCTCGCGCACGACGGCGAGCTGCCGCCGGCGCCGCACCTTGTGCATCCCGGACGTGCGCCGCCACGGATCCTTGCGCGGCTCGGGCGGCGGCGCGGAGGCGATGGCGTCGAACTCCTGCCGGGCCCAGTCCAGCTTGCCCTGCCGGTCCAGCTCCTTCTCCAGCGCGTCGCGCAGGTCGACGAGGAGTTCCACGTCCAGCGCGGCGTAGCGCAGCCAGGGCTCGGGCAGCGGACGGGTGGACCAGTCGACGGCGGAGTGGCCCTTCTCCAGTACGTAGCCCAGGACGCCCTCGACCATCGCGCCGAGGCCGACCCGCGGGAACCCGGCCAGCCGCCCGGCCAGCTCGGTGTCGAACAGCCGGCGCGGCACCATCCCTATCTCGCGCAGGCAGGGCAGGTCCTGGGTGGCCGCGTGCAGCACCCACTCGGCGTCGGCCAGCGCCTCGCCCAGCGCGGACAGGTCGGGACAGGCCACCGGGTCGATCAGCGCGGTCCCGGCGCCCTCGCGGCGCAGCTGCACGAGATACGCGCGCTGGCCGTACCGGTACCCGGAGGCGCGCTCGGCGTCGACGGCGACGGGTCCGGAACCGGCCGCGAAGGCGGCGGTCACCTCGGCGAGGCCGGCGGGGTCCGCGATCACCGGAGGAATGCCCTCGCGGGCTCCAGCAAGGGGATCGGCGCCTCCGTAGCAGTAGATCCGGCCTCGTCCGGAGGGGCGCCTCCGGTGGTTCGCAGTGAACGGTCTGCTGCGGTTTCGTGGGCGTCGGTCACCTGTCAAGAGTATCCGTGTGTGGACAGCGCCCGTCGACGGAACGTTCCGTCGACGGGCGCTGTGGGGTCGTAAACCAGTCAGGTCGGTGAATCAGTGCCCCCGGAGCGGCCGGGGCAGCAGCGCCCGCGGCCGACCGCCGTCCCGTTCACGCCAGTGAACGGCGGGAGCGGGGAGGGCGAAGGGGAGAGCGGAGGGAACGGGGAAGGGGAAGGGGAAGGGGAGCGGGCGGGAGAGGAACGGAAGCGGGGAGGGGAAGGGGAAGGGGGGGCGGCCGCCGGACGGACCGGCGTCAGTGGATGATCCCGGTCCGCAGCGCCACCGCCACCATCCCGGCGCGATCCCCGGTGCCGAGCTTCCGGGCGATACGGGCGAGGTGGCTCTTGACGGTGAGGGCGGACAGTCCCATCGAGACGCCGATCGCCTTGTTCGACTGGCCTTCGGCGACCAGCCGCAGCACCTCGACCTCGCGGCCGGACAGCTCGCGGTAGCCGCCCGGGTGGCTCGGGGCGCCCGGGGGCGGCGGTGCAGCCGGGCCGCGGCGGCGCCGATGGGGCGGCTCCCGGCCGGGTGGGGAGCCCGAGGTTGGTACGGGTGCCGGTGACGACGTAGCCCTTGACGCCGCCCGCGAGGGCGTTGCGCACGGCGCCGATGTCGTCGGCGGCGGACAGGGCGAGCCCGTTGGGCCAGCCCGCGGCGCGGGTCTCGGACAGCAGCGTGAGCCCGGAGCCGTCGGGCAGGTGGACGTCGGCGACGCAGATGTCGCGGGGGTTGCCGATGCGGGACGAGCCTCCGCGATGGACGAGGCTTCGATGACGTCGCGCACGCCGAGCGCCCACAGGTGGCGGGTGACGGTGGAGCGGACGCGGGATCGGCCACGACCACCATGGCGGTCGGCTTGTTCGGGCGGTAGGCGACCAGGCTTGCGGGCTGCTCGAGAAGAACGGACACCAGGCCTCCTGGGGTGCGGGGACGGGGCCGGCTCGTGGGGAAGAAGCCGGGACGAACCGTGCTTTCAAGGTCACAGTCGTCTTCGGCACCGAACCCGCCCGCCTTTAGAGAATGATCACGATCTGGTGAGTAACAATCCGAGCAATTCGGACACGCGATCGATCATTCGAAGACCGAACGGTTTCGCTCTACGTCGTTGCGGTGTCGTAATCCGTCTGAAAGTGGCCGTATCGACAAAGTGACGGAACCGGTTCCGGGCATGAGGCGGCCCGGGGGCCACCTGTGAGGGGAGGGGGAGTGTGCTGAGGGGGAGGGGAGAGTGCGCTGGGGGGAGGGGCGTGTGCTGAGGGGAGGGGGGCGTGTGCCGCGGCGACGGGGGAAGGAGAGGCAGGGCGCTACGGCGTCTGCGGGCCCCGCCGCTGCGGGAGCGTCACCACCGAGGCGTCGCCGGGACCGGCCGGCGGCAGCCCCGCGACCTGGGCCAGCAGATCGCACCAGGCCGCCAGGTGGGCGGCGGTGTCGGGGATGCCGCCGAGACCCTCGCGGGGCGTCCAGGAGGCCCGGATCTCGATCTGCGAGGCGGCGGGACGCGCCGACAGCCCGCCGAAGTAGTGCGAACTGGCGCGGGTGACCGTGCCGCTCGGTTCGCCGCAGGACAGCCCGCGCGTCTCCAGCGCGCCCGTCAGCCACGTCCAGCACACGTCCGGCAGCAGCGGATCGGCGGCCATCTCCGGCTCCAGCTCCGCCCGTACCAGCGTCACCAGCCGGAAGGTGCCGCGCCAGGCGTCGTGGCCGGCGGGGTCGTGCAGCAGTACCAGGCGTCCGTCGGCCAGGTCCTGGTCGCCGTCGACCACCGTGGCCTCCAGGGCGTACGCGTGGGGCGCGAGCCGCTGGGGTGCGCGCGTCGGCGTCACCTCGATCTGCGGCCGCAGCCGCGCGGTTCTCAGCGCGTCGACCGAGGCCAGGAAGGGGCGTGGAACCGTGCTTCCCGCATGCCGGACGTCCTCCTCCGTCCCCTTCGCCTCGTCCATTCCGTCAGCGCCGTCCGACAGTCGTCCCTGAGCCGCAGCCATGCGGGGAAGATTAAGCGGAACGGCGCCCGGGTGCGGGGAGGGACACCCGCGTGCGCGCACGATGTCCGGATCACGCGGTGCGCGGTCCGAGAGTGCGGTGCGCGCGGGGCGCGGGGTGGTGCGGCGGTGCGCCGCACCCGTGTCTCGCGGGGGTGCGCCCACGGGTGCGCGGTGGCCGGGCCGCCCGCCGGTGTCCGGCCCTGCGGCTCCCGCCGGTGTCGGGCCGTGCGGCTCCCGCCGGTGTCCGGCCGTGCGGCTCCCGCCGGTGTCGGGCCCTGCGGCCTCGCCGGAGCCGTCGACCCGCGGTCGGGGACTGTCGGCGGGGCATGCGAGACTTGCCGTCGTGAGTGCCAACGAGAGCCCCGCGGGCAAGCAGCCGACCGCCACGTACGACTCCGCCTTCCTCAAGGCGTGCCGGCGTGAGCCGGTGCCGCACACGCCCGTGTGGTTCATGCGGCAGGCCGGGCGCTCGCTGCCGGAGTACCGCAAGGTGCGCGAGGGCATCCCGATGCTCGAGTCCTGCATGCGGCCGGACCTGGTCACGGAGATCACCCTTCAGCCCGTGCGCCGCCACGGCGTGGACGCCGCGATCTACTTCAGCGACATCGTCGTCCCGCTCAAGGCCATCGGCATCGACCTCGACATCAAGCCCGGCGTCGGCCCGGTCGTCGAGCGCCCCGTCCGCTCCCGCGCGGACCTGGCCCGGCTGCGCGACCTGACCCCCGAGGACGTCTCCTACGTCACCGAGGCGATCGGCCTGCTCACCCGCGAGCTCGGCGGCACGCCGCTGATCGGCTTCGCCGGCGCGCCGTTCACCCTCGCGAGCTACCTCGTGGAGGGCGGCCCGTCCCGCAACCACGAGCACACCAAGGCGCTCATGTACGGCGACCCGCAGCTGTGGGCCGACCTGCTCGACCGGCTCGCCGACATCACGGGCGCCTTCCTGAAGGTGCAGATCGAGGCCGGTGCGAGCGCCGTCCAGCTCTTCGACTCCTGGGTCGGCGCCCTGTCGCCGGCCGACTACCGGCGTGCGGTGCTGCCCGCCTCGGCGAAGGTCTTCCGGTCGGTCGCGGAGTACGGCGTGCCGCGCATCCACTTCGGCGTCGGCACCGGTGAGCTGCTCGGCCTGCTCGGCGAGGCCGGCGCGGACGTGGTCGGCGTCGACTGGCGCGTCCCGCTGGACGAGGCCGCCCGCCGGGTCGGCGCCGGCAAGGCGCTCCAGGGCAACCTCGACCCGGCCGTCCTGTTCGCCACGCGGGAGGCCGTCGAGGCCAAGGCCCGCGAGGTGCTGGACGCGGCGGCGGACCTGGAGGGCCACGTCTTCAACCTCGGGCACGGCGTCCTGCCGTCCACCGACCCGGACGCGCTGACCCGGCTCGTGGAGTACGTCCACGAGCAGACGGCTCGCTGACGCGACCCACCCCGGTCTCCCGCGCGACGACCCGCGCGACGACGCGCAACACCTTTCGCGACCCTGCATCCGACGGGCGCGGCCGCCCTCCGACGGCCGCGCCCGTCGCCGTTCCCGGACCGCGGCACAGGCCTGCGGCGCCACGGACCGCGGCACAGGCCTGCGGCGCCATCGACGCGACGCTTCGTCCGTGAGACGGGCGCCGTACGGCGCCGAGGTCCCTCGTAAGGCCCCGCCCGCGTTGTAAGGCCCGCCCGCGTTCACGTCACGAATTCATCACGGGCTGTCCGGTCTCTTTCGGTGCTGACACGTGTAACCTACGCTCCCCGTGAACGTCGGCGCCGTGGCCACGTCGATCGAGACGGGCCGACGAGCGCACTGCTTCTGGCTGGTTCTGCTGCTTCAGCTCTCCCACAGGCACCGCTCCCCGAGGGGCCCACCATGAGTCATTCACTTTCCGAAGGCGGCGCACGGATCCCAGTGGCCGCCGGCCCGTCCCCCACGGCCGGTACGCCCGGCCCCGTGGAGGGCCGCCGTCTGGGCCGGCTCGTCGTCACGCTGCCGTTGGCCAACGTCGCGCTGTACCTGCTGTGGCTCGGCGTCGGCGGCTTCCTGCTGCCGATCCAGGTCGCGCGGATCACCGGCAGCAACGACACGACGGCCCTGTCCGCGGCCAGCACCATCGGCGCGGTGCTGGCCACCGTCGGCAACCCGGTCTTCGGGCAGTTGTCGGACCGGACCCGCTCCCGCTTCGGGCGCAGGGCGCCGTGGATACTGCTCTGCGCGGCGCTCGGCGGTCTCGCCCTGGCCGCGCAGGCCCAGGCCACGACCATCGCCACGCTCGGCCTGAGCTGGGGCGTCGTGCAGTTCATCATGAACGGCTACCAGGCGGCGCTGACCGCCGCGATGCCCGACCGGGTGCCGCCCGCCAGGTACGGGACCTTCTCCGCCCTCGTCGGGCTCGGCGTGCCGCTCGGCACCATCGTCGCCGCCCTGGTCATCGGCGGCGTGCCCGGCGAGAGGTTCGGCGTCGAGGGGGTGATCGGCGGCTTCGGCGGCCGGTTCGCCGGGGAGAACGGCTACTACCTGATCGCGGCGCTCGTCATGGCGGCGGCCCTCGTCTTCACCACCGTGACCCCCGACAGCGACGCCCGCGCCCTGCCGGTCGAACCCTTCCGGCTCAAGGCGTTCCTGGCCAACTTCTGGGTGAGTCCCCGTCAGCACCCCGACTTCGCCTGGGCGTTCGTCTCCCGGCTCGGGGTACTGCTCGGCTACTTCGTCGTCCTGACGTACAACATGTTCCTGCTCGCCGACCACATCCACGTGCCGCCGCGGGACCTGCTGCCCACCGTCGGGTTCCTGATGATCGTCAACGCGGTGTGCACCGTCGTCGCGTCCGTGCTCGTCGGGCCGCTGGTGGACCGGGTCGGCCGGTTCAAGCCCTTCGTGCTGACCTCCGGCGTCGTCGCGGCGCTGGCGCTGACGATCCCGGTCCTGTCGCCCACCGAGGACGGGATGCTCGCGTACAACGTCGTCGGCGGCCTCGCCTTCGGGGTGTACATGGCCGTCGACATGGCCCTGATCACCAAGGTGCTCCCGCGCGCCGCGGACGCCGGCAAGGACATGGGCGTCATCAACATCGCCAACGCCGGCCCGCAGATCCTCGCCCCCACCATCGCCGGCTGGATCGTGGCGGCCGGCGGATACGAGGCGCTCTTCCCCGTGGCCGCCGCCGTCTCCCTCGTGGGCGCGTTCGGCGTGCTCCGCGTACGCGGCGTCCGCTGACGGCGCCCGTTCCGGCGGCCCGCCCCGCCGGCGGTCGTCCCCGGTGCGTACCGCCGGCGGCCGCCTTCCCGTCATCCACCCCTGGAGGTTCCATGAAGCGCCACGTCCGGCGCAGGCCCGCCGCGCTGCTCGCCGCGGCCACCACGCTGCTGTTCACCGCCACCGCGGCGGCCGAGGCCCGCCCCGCCGGTTCCGGCCCGGCGGCCGAGGCCCCGGCCCCCGCACCGCCGTCCTCCCCGGCCCCGCTCGCCGGGATGCGCGTCCTGCTCACCAACGACGACTCCATGCGGATGTCCCGGCCCGACGCCTCCGACGGCAAGGGCCTCTACGAGGTCCGGCGGGCGCTGTGCGCGGCCGGCGCGGACGTCGTCGTCATGGCGCCCTGGAGCAACCAGAGCGGTGCCGGCACGAGCGCCACCGGCGGCGGCCACCTCACCCTGGCCGAACGGACCGCCCTGCCCGAGGCGTACGCCCGCGACTGCGCCGGGGCACCCGCGGGCGGCGCGGTCCACGGCGTGTGCAAGGGCACGGGCCCGTGCGGCCCGACACACCGAGCGCCACGCCCGCCGACACCGTGCGCCTGGCGATCGGCGGGGCACTGGCCGCGACGGCGGGCTGGCGCGACGGCCCCGACCTCGTGGTCTCGGGCAGCAACCACGGCCCCAACGTCGCCTCCGTGGTGAACGAGTCCGGAACGGTGGGCGCCGCGCTCGCCGCGATCGACGAGGGGGTGCCCGCGATGGCCCTGAACAGCTCCTACGACCCGGACGCGGCGGCCTTCTCGGTCAGCGACCTCACCTACCGCCGGACCGCGGAGTTCGGGGCCCGGTTCCTCGGCGAACTGCGCCGGCGCGATCTGCTGGCGACCGGGTTCGTGATCAACGTCAACCATCCGCACGTGGAGCCGGGGCAGCGACCGCCCGGCACGGTCTGGACGGAGGTCGGCACGCAGAAGATCGTGCACCACCGGTACACCGCCCGGGCCGGCGGCACCTTCGCCGTCGGAGGCGCGCTGTGCGAGCCCGGTACGGACCGGTGCCGCCCCGAGACCAAGCGCGACGCCGACCACGCGCTGCTGCGGCGCGGCCAGGTGACGGTGACTCCCGTCGGCCCCGACCGCACCCACACGGGCCGCGACGCCGGCCGGCTCGCCCGCTTCGTCCGCGCCGGGCGCTGACGGCGGCGGGCCGCACGCGCGAGGCCCCGGCGCCCGGAGGGGAGCGCCGGGGCCTCGCGCACGCGCGCCACCGCCGGATCAGATCCAGCCGTCCAGCGAGTCCAGGAAGCCCGCGAGGTCGTCGCGGTGGATGCAGTGGCCGGCCCCCGCGACCGTCCTCACCTCGAAGCCGCGCTCCTTCAGCCGGGCCGCGTCGTCCGCCGTCAGGCACAGGCTCGGGTCGGCGAGCTGCACCAGCGAGGGCACCACGGCGGAGGCCGGCAGATAGTCGGGCTCGAACGTCTCCAGGGCGGTGAAGAACTCGGGGTCGAACAGCGCGAACCCGGCCAGCTCCGCCGCCACGTCGGCGTCCGACCAGCGCGGGTTCATCGCCCGCACCGACTCCTCGGTGGCCGTGGCGACCATGCGGCGCATGGCCTGCTGCGCCCCGGCCGGGACGTTGCCCAGCAGGAAGCCGGGGTCGGAGTAGACCGCGCGGGCCGGGCGCAGCCGTGCCGCGGCGAGGGAGAGGGCGAGCCCGCCGAGGGAGTGCCCGATCGCCAGGTCGGCGCCCGCGGGCAGGTTCTCCACCAGGTCGTCGGCGAGGGCGTCCGGGCGGTACGCGCCCGCGGGCTGAGCCCGTGGCCGCGCAGATCGGGGGCGATCACGCGGTAGCCCAGGCCGACCAGGTGGTCCTCCACCGCGTGCCAGGTGCGGTGGTCGGCCATGCCGCCGTGGACGAGGAGGGCGGTCCGGTCACCGGTGCCGCGTTCGTGGACGTTCAGCTTCATGAGGGCTCTCCCTGTCGCGCGCCTCGGTGGGCACGCGGACGATGTCGGGTGTCGCTGGGCGGTCAGTTACACGTGTAACCAGTGTCGCGTGCACGCCGCTGCCCGCACAAGACCCACAACGGTCGCCGGACCGGGAACCAGGGGCCCGCCCGGGGCCCACGGGCTCCGCGCGCGGGAAGGGAACGGCTCAGGAGGATGCGCGGGGCACCAGCACGGCCCGTACGCCGCCCACGTCGGGCACCTCGGTGCCGTCGACCAGCGCGGAGAGCACCCCGACCACCTCGGCGGGCGTCGGACCCTCCAGACGGACGGTGGTGAGCGGAGGAGACTGCAGCGCCGAGGGGACCAGGTCGTCGCAGCCCACGACGGCCACCGGCGCCGGGACGCCGACGCCCTCGCGCCGCAGCGCGTGCATCAGCAGCGTCGCGTACTCGTCGTTGTAGGCGAAGACCGCGTCCAGACCGGCCGTGCGCAGATGCCGGGCCAGCCCGGCGGCCGACTCCGCGGTGTACGCCATCTCCAGCTCGGTCACCGACGCCGCACCGCCCGACGCCGCACCGCGCACGCCGTCGAGCCGCGGCCGGGCGAAGGCCGCCAGCCCCCGCTCCCGCGGGACGACGACGCCGATGCGGCGCCGCCCGCGCGCGATCAGGTGCTCCGCGGCGAGCGCGCCGATGCGCACGTGGTCGAAGCGGAGGGTGTGCACGCCCTGCGTGGGCCGGGCGGCGAAGGACAGGACGCCGCGCACCCCGGCGCGCCGCAGCACGTCGGCGGCGCCCGGGCCGAGGCCGTCACCGTCCAGCGCGAGCACGGCCACCGGCCGGAGTTCGGCCCACGCCCGCGCGGCCGTCACCGGGTCCGGATAGCGGCCGGCGTGGAGCACGCCGGTGTAGCCGTGGCGCTCCAGCTCGCTGTGCAGCTCGTCCACCCAGGTGCTGAGGAGACTGCCGAGCGCGGAGGCCGACGCCGGGATCAGCACCAGATTGCTGCGCCCGGCCCGCAGCGAACGGGCCGCCGCGTGCGGCACGTACCCCAGTTCCGCGGCGGCCTCCCGGACCCGGGCCCGTGTCGCCTCGCTGACCCGGCTGTGCCGGGTGTCGTTCAGGACGAAGGAGACGGTGGCCCGGGACACCCCGGCCAGCCGGGCGACGTCCGTGCTGGTGACGGCGGACGGCCTCGTCGGCTCACTCCCCATGACGCCCTTCCCCGGCTCTCGCGACGACGCCTCACGGCAGGCGCGGCGGCCCCGCGGCCGACTGCCGTTCAGGCTACCTCCGCACCCCCGGCGCCGGGCCACCGAGGCCGGTCCGCGGCCGCCGCCGCGGGACCTGCGGCAGGCAGGTGAATCCGTCAGGCGGACGGCTCCGGACGGGATGCGCGGGCCGCGGACGCGGGTCAGGGTCGAGCAGAGCCTGAGGAGCGGCGATGGATCCTGGAGCCCACGCGGGCACGACGAGCAGCGCGCCCGTGCACCCGGCGCGGACCTCCGACGACGTCCGGGTGGACGCGCTGCTCAGGCGCGCCGCGCACGGCGACGAGGAGGCGTTCGCCGGGGTGTACGACGCCCTGGCCCGCTCGGTCATGGGGCTGGCCTGCCGGGTGCTGCGCGACGAGGCGCAGGCGGAGGAGGTCACCCAGGACGTCATGGTGGAGGTGTGGCGCACCGCCGACCGCTACCGCCCCGAGCGGGGAGCCGCCCGGAACTGGGTGCTGACCCTCGCCCACCGCCGGGCCGTGGACCGGGTGCGGTCGGTCGCCGCGGGCCGGGCCCGCGAACTGCGCGCCGGCGTCCTGGAACCGGAACGGTCCTTCGACGCGGTCGTCGAGGAGGTCGAGGAGCGGGAGGAACGGCGCCTGCTGTTCCGCTGCGTGTCCCGGCTCGACGCCGATCTGCGGCTGCCGCTGGTGCTCGCCTACTACGAGGGCCTGACCTACGCCGAGGTGGCCGACTCCCTGTCGGTGCCGGCGGGAACCATCAAGTCGCGGATGCGCCAGGGGCTGCGGCGGCTCCACAAGTGCCTGGACGCCGAGTCGTGAACCACACCGACGCGGGCACCGACGCCCACCTCGACGTGGGCGCGTACGTGCTGCACGCGCTGCCCGCCGACGAGGAGGCCGCGTTCGAGAACCACCTGGCCGGCTGTGCCGACTGCCGGCGCGAGGCCGACGAGCTGTCGACCGCGGCCGCCCGGCTGGTCGTCGCCGACGTCCGCGCCCCCTCCGAGGACGTCCGCCGCAGGGTGCTGGAGCGGATCGCCACCGTGCGCCAGGACCGTCCCGTCGCCGTCGTGGCGCGGCGCCACCGCCGCCGGCAGCGGACGCTGCGGCTGGCGACGGCGGCGTCCCTGGCAGCGGCGGCGGCCCTCGGCGGCGTCGCCTGGTGGCAGCACACGGAGGCCGACGACGCCCGGCAGCGGGCCGCCGCGGCCACGGCCGAGACCCGGGCGCTGAGCGGCGTCCTGGCCGCCCCGGACGCCGCGGTCCGCACCGGCGCCCTGTCCGGCGGGGGAACGGCGAGCGTCGTCGCGTCCCGCGCCGAGGGCCGTGCGGCGTTCGTCGCGGCGGGCCTGCCCCCGCTCGGCGACGGCCGGGTCTACGAGCTGTGGTACGCCGAGTCGGGACGCTACCGGCCCGCCGGGCTGCTCGGTGCCGTCGACGGGCGCGGGACGCGGGTCCTCGACGGGCCGATGGGCGGGGCCACCGCCGTCTGCGTCACCGTGGAACCCGCCGGCGGCTCCCCGCGGCCCACCTCCGACCCCCTCGTGTACGTCTCCCTGCCCGCGTGACCGCCGGGCCGGGCGTCAGCGGATCAGGCCGCCCGCGGTCCTGGCCGGGCGGTCGCCGGCGGCGTCGTCCCGGGGCGCGGACGGGCCGAGCGCGTCGCTGCCGTAGAGGGCCTGCACCCAGTTGGCCTGGTAGATCGTGTCGAGGTAGCGCTCCCCGAGGTCCGGGGCGATCGCCACCGGCGTGAGGTCCTGTCCGCCGTGGCGGGCCAGCCATCGGAGCGCGCCGGTGACGACCGTGCCGGTCGACCCGCCGAACAGGAAGCCCCGCCGGGCCAGCTCCCGGCAGGTGCGGACGGCGTCGGCCTCCTCGACGCGCACCGCCTCGTCCACGTACGCCTCGTCCAGCAGGGGCGGCCGGACGCTCATGCCCAGGCCGGGGATCATGCGGCGGCCCGGCGGGTCGCCGAAGACGGCCGAGCCGACGCTGTCCACGGCGACGATCCGCACCGGCCGGTCCCAGGACCGGAACCAGCGGGCGCACCCCATCAGGGTGCCGGTGGTGCCGACCCCGATGAACAGCACGTCGAGCCCCGGGAAGAAGCGGGCGATGGCGGGAGCGGTGCGGTGGTAGTGCGCCCGCCAGTTGTCCGGATTGTGGTACTGGCTGAGCCACACGTACCGGCGGTCGGCGGCGCACAGTCCGCGCAGGTAGGCCAGCCGCGCTCCGAGCAGGCCGCCCGTGGCGTGCTCGTCGGAGACGACGTGCACCTGGCCGCCGAGCGCCTCCATCATCAGCCGGGTGGCGAGGTTGCAGCGGGAGTCCGTCACGCAGACGAAGCGGTAGCCCTTGCTGGCGGCGACCATGCTCAGAGCCACGCCGAGGTTGCCCGAGGAGGACTCCACCAGGATCGAGTCCGGGGTCAGGACCCCGCGCCGTTCCGCGGACTCCACCATCTCGGTCGCGGCCTTCAGTTTGATCGAGCCGGCGAAGTTGAACCCCTCGCACTTGAGGAAGAGCCGCTGCCCGGTCATCGGCTCGAGGTCGACGTAGAGGTCCTCCTCGTTGAACGCCTGGGGAACGGAAATGACTGGCACGGTGGTCTCCTCGTCGGTGACGGGACGCCGGACGGCGGGCGGACGGTGCCGCCCTCACCCGTACCGGCGCGTTTCGTGGAAGAAGTCGTCGATGATCCGCAGGTCGCCGGAGCGCGCCACCTCGTCGTAGACGTATCTGCCGACCGCGAGGTCGAGCACCCCCAGGCCGAACGGGGAGAACACCACCGGCCGGCCCGGCGGGACCGTGACCCGGCCCGACAGCACGTCGTCGAGCGTGCCGTGGACGAAGTCGCGGTTGCCGGTGAGGCGTTGCGTCAGGTCGCAGGAGGTGTCCGCCCGCAGGCAGTGGTCGACGTCGTCGACGATGTTGGTGGCGGCCAGCAGCACCTGCGGCGCGAGGTCGCGCAGGGACACGTGGAGCACCACCGGGTCGTGGGCGAACCACGACGGCTCGGTGACGTGCGGCCGGCCGGCGACGGTGGCGAAGACGATCAGGTCGCTGGCGCGGATCAGGTCCTCGGCGCCGGTGTGGACGGTGACGTGCCCGGCCTCGCCGGACCGCTCCAGACGGGCGCGCAGGCCCGCCGCGCTGTCGGCGGACACGTCGTACACGCCGACCGACTCGAAGCTCCAGCCGGTGCCCGTCAGATACGTGTGGATGTACCGGGCGATCAGTCCGGCCCCGACGAATCCCAGCCGGGCGGGGCGCGGCCGCCCCCGGCTCAGCCGGTCGGCCGCCGAGGCGGCGGACGCGGCGGTCCGGGTGGCGCTGATGACGGAACCCTCCAGGCAGGCGAACGGGTACCCGGTGACGGGGTCGTTGAGGATCAGCACGGCCGACGCGCGCGGGATGCCCCACGCTGTGTTGGCCGGGAAGCCGGCGATCCACTTCAGGCCGTCCACCCGGCCCTCGGTGGTCTCGTCGCCGAGCGAGGCGGGCAGCGCGATGATCCGCGCGGACGGCCGGTCGGGGAAGCGCAGGAAGGAGGACGGCGGGTTGACCGTCCGGCCCGCCCCGTGCAGCCGGTAGGCCTCCTCCACCACCTCGACCACGGCCTTCTCCCGGCCGCGGAGCACCTCCTCGACCTGGGCGCCGGGGACCACGGCGAACGGCGGCACGGCGCGGGCGTCCGTGCGGGCACCCTCGTCCGGGGCGGGCTGCGGTGTCGTCATGGCGTGGTCCTCCCGTTCGGCGGTCCGGCGTGGGGCGGGTCGAGGCGCACCGGGTCGGCCAGGGCCACCACGACCTCGCGGGGGCCCTCGTACGCCTCCCGGCTGTGCGCGGTCGCGATGTTGTCCACCAGCAGCAGGTCGCCCGCCCGCCAGGGCCGGCGCACGGTGTGGGCGTCGTAGACGGCGGCGATCTCCTCGACGACCTCCCGGGGCACCGGGTCGCCGTCGCCGTAGCGGGTGTTGAAGGGCAGGGCGTCCGGGCCGTACTCCGCCACGAGGAACTCCCGCACCTCGGGTGCCATCGTCCACTCGTTCAGGAACGCGATCTGGTTGAACCAGCAGCGCCGGCCGGTGACCGGGTGCCGTACGACCGCGCGGCGGTGCTGCCGGGTGCGCAGCGAGCCGTCCGGCTGCCAGGCGAAGTCGATGGCGTGGGCACGGCAGTAGGCCTCGACGGCGGCGCGGTCGTCGGTGCCGAACGACTGGCCGAGGGTGGCGCCGATCTCGCCGTTGTAGGTGCGGGTGAGCAGCCAGCCCTCCCGCTCGAAGCGGCCGGCCGTCCCGGCGGGCAGCGCCCGGAGCACGGCGGCGGCGTCGGCCACCGCCGTGGCGCCGCCCGCATCGGGCGGCACGAGGCACGCGAACAGCAGCAGGCCGGGGCACTCGACGGCGTAGCTCAGCTCGTGGTGCATGCACATGGGCTGGTTGGGCGGCCACGCCGACGACGAGTAGACGCCGGCCGTGTGCGGGGTGCGCTCGGCGAACGCCTCCCGCTCGGTCACCGGACGGCCGGCGACGCCGCGCAGGACCGACGCGACGTCGGCCGGGGTGCGCAGGCCGAGGCCGCGGACGGTGAGCGCGCCGTGCTCGGCGACCAGGCGGCGCAGCGTCTCCCGCTGCCCGGCCGCCCAGGCCGCCGCGTCGGTGACGCCCTCGGTCTCCCACACCGGGGGGCCGTCGGCCGACGCCGGAGGCGCGGGTTCGGCGGCGGGTGCGGCGGCGGACGGGGCCGGCCCGGCGGAGGACGGGGGTGGTTCGACGGGCGTCGGGGCCGGTTCGGCCGGGGCCGTCGGGGCGGCGGGGGCCGGGTGCCTGCGGAACAGTGCGGACAGCATGCGGTGCTCCTCTCGTGTTCCTCGGTTGCGATCCCTCACGGCGCGTCCTCCGGGTCACCCTCGGGGCCGTGCCGCGGCCCGCTGCCGGGCTCGTGCCCCGGCGCGGATGCGGACCCCGGCCGGGTGCGGGAGTCGACCAGCCGGGCGAGGTCGGCCAGCACGGGGTGGGCGGTGAGATCGCGTACGGAGACCACCCGGTCCAGCGCCACCGCGAGCCGCACCGCGGACAGCGAGGTGCCGCCCAGGGCGAAGAAGTCGTCGTCCCGGCCGATCCGTGCGGGCGCGGTGCCCAGTTCCGCCGCCCACGCGGCGGCGAGCCGGCGCTCGGTCGCCGTCCACGGGACCGGGCGGGGGGCCGTCCGCGGGGCCGTCCCGGCGGGCTCGGCGGGGCCGCCGTCGCCGTCGGAACGGCCGTGCTCGGCACGCCGGCCCACTCCGGAGGTCCGGCTCGTCCCGGCGGGCGGGGCCTCGTCGGAGGAAGGGTTCTCGGCGGATCCGCGAACCCCTGCCGAACCACGCCCTCGGCCGAACCACGCCCCTCGGCCGAGCCGCCCTCGCCGGCCATGCCGGTCCGCGCGGTGGGGTCCGGCTCGCCGGCCAGCGCCGACAGGGCCTTCGTGTCGGTCTTGCCGTTGGCCGTCAGCGGGAGCCGGTCCAGCCGGTGGAAGGACGCCGGGACCATGTACGCCGGCAGCAGCTCGCCGACCCGCTCGCGCAGCGTCTGCGCGGTCACCGCCTCCGCGCCCGTGTAGAACGCGGCCAGTTGCCGCCCCGGTCGTCCCCGCCGGTGGCGACGACCGCCGCGTCCCGGACGCCGGACACCCGCAGCAGGGCGTTCTCGACCTCGCCGGTCTCGATGCGGAACCCGCGGATCTTCACCTGGGAGTCCCGGCGGCCCAGGTACTCCAGCTTGCCGTCCGGCCGCCAGCGGCCGATGTCACCGCCCCGGTACAGCCGCTCGCCCGGCCGGTGGGGGTCGGTCAGGTAGGCGTGCCGGGTCCGCTCCGGGTCGTTCACGTACCCGCGGCCGACGCACACGCCGGAGAAGACGATGGCGCCGGGAGCGCCGAGCGGGACCGGCACCAGGTCGTCGTCGACGACGTGGACGCGCACGTTGGCCACCGGCCGGCCGAGGGGCACCGGACCGGACTCCGGCGCCCGGTCCATCACCTCGTGGTTGGTGTCGTCGGACGTCTCGGTCAGACCGTAGGCGTTGACCAGCCGGACCCCGGGCACGGTGGCGAACCACCGCTCGGCCAGCTCCCGCTTCAGCGCCTCGCCCGTGACCGACACGCACCGCAGGTCCGGCAGGGCGCGGGGGGCCCGGTCGAGCGCCGACAGGAGGACGTCGAGGTACGAGGGCACCACCTGGAGCACGTTCACGCGTCCGGCGGTGATCGTGTCCAGGAACCGGTCGGCGTCGAGGATCGCGTCCTGCTCCACCAGCAGCGTCCGGCCGCCGGTCAGCAGCCCGGCGAGCAGTTGCCACAGCGAGATGTCGAAGCACTGCGAGGCGGTCTGGGCGACGACGGTTCCCTCGCCGATGCCCAGGTCGTCGATCTTGGCGTACAGGTGGTTGAGCAGGCCCGCGTGCTCGCACATGGCGCCCTTGGGCTCGCCGGTGGAGCCGGAGGTGAAGAAGACGTACGCGAGCCGGTCCGCCGCGACGGGCGGTCCCGGGTCGGTGCCGTCGGCGTCGCCGCCGGTGAGGTCCGGGATCAGCAGCCGCCGGGTGCCGGGCAGGGAGGCCAGCGCCCGGTCCAGGTGCGCGGTGGCGCCCGGTTCGGTCAGGACGAGGCGGCAGCCGGCGCGGGTGAGCATCCGCGCCATGCGGGCGGGCGGGTACTCCGGGTCGACGGGCAGATAGGCACCGCCGGCCTTGAGGACGGCGAGGACGGCCGCCGCCCAGTCGAGGTCGCGTGCGGTCACCACCGCGACCGGGTCCTCGGGGCGCAGCCCTGCGGCCGGAAGGGCGCGCGCCAGCCGGTTGGCCCGGACGTTCAGCTCCGCGTACGTCCATTGCCTGTCGCCGTGGACGACGGCGACCGCGTCCGGACGGCGGCGCACCCGCTCCTCGAACACCTCGTGGCAGCGCAGGTCCGGCAGCGGGCGCGCCGGCCCGGCCAGTTCCTCGAGCTGGAAGCGGAGTTCGGCGGGTGACAGCAGGCTGCACCGGTGGTGCGGGGCGCCGGGGTCGGCGGCCAGCCCTCCGAGCACGCTGAGGTGGTACCCGGCGATCCGCCCGGCGCACTCCGCGTCCACCACGTCGGTCCGGTGGCGCAGCCGCAGGACGGGCCGGGCCTCGCCCCCGGCCACCGCGACATCCAGCACAGCGGTGCGTGCCGCGAGCGGCGTCTCGTCACCGGCCGGGGCGAACACGGCCTCCGGGCCCGGCGGGGGCACCGCGCCCGGTCCGGGGCACAGCCCCCCGGCCCCGGCCGGCCGGCCCGTCGGCTCCTCGGCCCGCGCGACGGTCAGCTCCTCGGCCCGCCGGGCCGCGAGCACCAGCTGCCGCCAGGTGCCGGGGCCGGCGGTCAGTTCCAGCGGGAGCGGTCCGGGGCCGGCCGGCGGAAGGTAGCCGGTGCGGACGTGCGGGTCCCCGGAGAGCACCGCGAGCACCTTGACGTGCGCGGCCAGGAACAGCGTCGTGACCGGCACGCCGAGTTCCCGGGCCCGCCGGCCCAGGTCCCGGGCGAGGCCGCCGGGGACGGTGGCGGTGTGCTCCGCGACGCCCGGCACCGGCGCCGCCGCCCAGCGCGGCACGCGCGTGAAGCCGCCGTCGGCGGCGGGGCGGCGCCGGGGAGAGACGGTCGCCGGCCGTGGTCGCCGTCGTCGTCATCACGCACCTCCGCACGGTTCGGGCCGGTCGGCGCCGGGGGAGGGGTGGGCCGGGTTGCCGGCCCAGCGGGAGCCCTCGGGAACCGACTCGCCCTTCATCAGGAAGCAGTCAGCGGCCAGCTCGGCACCGTCGCCGACCGTCACGCCGTAGTGCACGAACGCGCCCACGCCGAGGGTGCAGCCGGCGCCGACGGCGATGCGGTCCGACTTGAACGCGCCGTCCTCCTGCGAGTGGCACTGCAGGACGCTGCCCGCGTTGAGCGTGCAGCCGTCGCCGACGGCGGCCATCGGACGCTCGGTCAGGCTGCAGCCGTCGTCGAAGACCCGGGCACCGATCCGCACGCCCAGCAGGCGCCACACGGCGGTCTTGAACGGTGTGCCGTCGAGGACGTGCAGATACGTCTCCGAGGGGACCTTCCAGTACCGCTCGCGCCGCCAGAACCGCCGGTCGTAGATGGAGCAGAACAGCGGCCGAGGCGGATGCGCCGCGGTGACCGCCCGCTCGACCAGGACGAAGTACAGGAGGGTGAACGGCAGGACGACGACGTTGGCCAGCGCGATCGCCACGGTGCCCCACCGCGGGTACAGGCTCGCCGCGGACGCGAAGAGCAGCGCGACGCAGAAGAAGTACAGCCAGCCCGAGAACAGGTACCAGGCCATCGTCGCGGCGTTGTGCCGGTTCTTGGCCGCCAGCCGGCGGCGCAGCCCGTCGCCGTCCTTCAGCTCGTCGAACGTGCTGTCCCGCAGGACGGACCGGGGGATCTCGAAGCAGGGCGAGCCCAGCAGCCCCACGTCGTGCCGGACCGGGCCGTCGACGGGAACCATCACCTTGGTCGCCAGCAGGCAGTTGTCGCCCGTACGGCCGCGGGACGGGTAGGCGACGCGGTTGCCGAGGAAGTTGCGCGCCCCGACGGCCGTCCGCGACACCCGGAAGGAGGTGCTGGAGTAGTCGGCGTTCATCAGCGACAGGCCGTCCGCGACCATCGTGCCGGTGCCGACGGAGCTGAGGAACGGGCTCTCGTGCCTGACCTGGGTGCCGAAGTTGGAGCCGGTCTGCTCCACCGGGGTCAGCCGGTACCCGAGCCAGCGCAGGTAGTGCACGATGCCGGAGCTGTCGCCGAACAGGCGGGTGAGCGAGCGCCGGTTGGTGAGCAGCACGATCGCCCGGTGCACGGCGTGGTGGAAGCCGAACAGCGGGTACGTGCGGTCCGGGACCAGGAAGAGGCCGAGCAGACGGGGGACGGTGGCGAGGACCGCCAGCAGGAGGAGCAGCCCGCCGAAGTACGTCACGGCCGTCACGGCCAGCACGCCGGCCGGCAGCACGGACCCGGCCGCCGCCCGCGCGCCGACGCCGGTCCCGGCCAGCATCCGGGACAGCAGCACGTCCAGCGCGCCGACCGCCAGCGGCACGTACACCAGCACGATCGTGAGCAGCAGCAGCGTTCCGTGGCCGAACCGCCGCAGGGTGCCGCAGCGGGCGGGCGGCACCGGCTGGAAGTCGGCGTCGGCGGGCTGGGCGGGCGACCCGTGCCAGCGCTCGCCGTCGGGGACGGTCTGCCCGGTGTGCAGCGACGACGCGTGGCCGAGCTGGGCCCCGTCGCCCAGCCGGGTGCCGATGTCGAGGACGGTCGCCTCGCTGACGACCGCGTCCCGGCCCAGGACGACCGGGCCGGTCTCGATCACGCCGGCCCGGGCCCGGTAGCAGCTGATCAGCGAGTCCTTGCGGACGACCGTCCCGGCGCCGATCGTCAGCAGGTCGGCGCAGACGGGGGCGTTGCGCGACAGGATCGTCACGCCCCGCCCGATCCGCGCGCCAGGGCCCTCAGATAGAGCGGGTACAGCGGCGAGCCGGTGAACAGGACCAGCGGACTCGACCGGATCAGCGTCTTGACCAGCCAGAACCGCACGTACGCCAGGCTCCAGACGGGAAACCGGCGCGGGGTCCACCGGCCGACGAGCAGCCACTTGGCGAGCACCGGCAGGGCGCACAGCACCGCGAACAGCACGGCCCCGAACACCACGGAGCGCAGGTACGCACCGAGCAGTCCCCGCCCCGCGGAGATCCAGTCGTAGCCGCGGGCGGCGACGAGGGCGACGAGGAACGCGTAGCCGACGAAGCACAGCAGTTGCAGCGCCCCGCACAGCACGTAGCGGGCCGGCCGCCGGTCATGGGAGCGACGGGCGCGACCGGCGCGACGGGAGCGACGGGAGCGTCGCGGGAGACCGGGCCCCGGGCGGAGGCGGGGGCGGCCGTCCCTGTTCCGGAGGCCGAGGGCTCCCCGGGGACCAGGGCCGCCGCCAGGGCGGCGATCGTGGGGTTCCGGTAGACGTCGCGCATCGACACGGACGGCAGGTCGGGCCGCTTCCTGACACGGGCGCAGAAGTGCGCCATGACCAGGGAGTCGGCGCCCAGATCGTGGAAGAAGTGACTGTCGACGGGCACGTGCTCCACGTGGGCGACGTCCGCGAGCAGCTGGGCCAGGATCTGTGCCGTACCGGGGGCGGTGGCGTCCGGGGGTGGTGGGCCGCCACCTGCAGCTGCTGTCCCGTCATGAGCACTCCCTCGCGTGCCGGCGTGCGCTCCTGTCCTGCGAGGTGTTCGTCGCCGGGGCGGCGCGGTATGAGCACCCGGCGGAATTTCTCGGATGCTGGTCGGCGGTCTCGCCAGGTGACCGGTTCCGGACGCCGGGCGCGGCGCCGCCTGAACGCCGTCGGGCCCCGGCCCGTATGGGTCCGCAACCACCCGCGGCACGGGGAAGGCGCGTCGCGGGGCCGACGTGAGGAACAGGCGATGAACGACCGAGGTGGTCCCGTGATGCACACCCTGCCCGACGGAGAGGCCGAGATCGCCGTGGTGCTGCGGCTGCCGTGGGAGGACGTCGCCCGGCTCGGCCAGGAGGCGGGGCGGCTCGCCGCCCAGCGGCAGCGGCCGGTGACGCTCGACGAGGCCGTGAGCCACCGGCTCCGGTCGGCGCGGACCGCCGCCGCGCAGGCCAGGCCGGCCGGGGAGCAGCCGGCGGCGGTTCCCCCCTCCGCCGCGGCGTCGGTGTCGTCGCTGCCGCCCCGGCAGCCGGGGAGCAGGCACGGCAGGCGATCGACCGGATCAACGGAACGGCGTGACGGCGACGCCGCCGCGCCCCCGGGACGCATGGTCCGTGCCCGCGTGGCCCGTGCCCGCGTGGCCCGTGCCCGCGTGGCCCGTGCCCGCGTGGCGGTCGGGCACGTCACCCCACGCGCCGGTCGGCGCCTCCCACGCGACCGTGCCCGGTCCGGGTTCCCGGGGTTCCCGCTCCGCCGTGCCCGCTCAGGCCTCCCGTTCCACCGCCCGGGCCGCCTTGCGGGCCGCCACCAGCACCGGGTCCCACACCGGGGAGAACGGCGGGGCGTAGCCCAGGTCCAGCGCCGTCATCCGGTCCACCGTCATCCCGGCGGTCAGGGCCACCGCGGCGACGTCGACCCGCTTCCCCGCGCCCTCCCGGCCCACGATCTGCACGCCCAGAAGACGGCCGGTGCGCCGCTCGGCGAGCATCTTCACCGTCATGGGCGAGGCGTCCGGGTAGTAGCCGGCCCGGCTGGTGGACTCGATCGTGGCCGTCACGAACCGCAGGCCCACCCGGCGCGCGTCCTTCTCGCGCAGCCCGGTGCGGGCGATCTCCAGGTCGCAGACCTTGCTGACCGCCGTGCCGACCACACCGGGGAACGTGGCGTACCCGCCGCCCGCGTTGGTGCCGATGACCTGTCCGTGCTTGTTGGCGTGGGTGCCCAGCGGGATGTGCCGCTGCTGTCCGGAGACCAGGTCGAGCACCTCCACGCAGTCCCCGCCGGCCCAGATGTTCTCGTGCCCCCGCACCCGCATGGCCCGGTCCGTGAGCAGCCCGCCGTGCTCACCGAGCGGCAGCCCGGCGGCCGCCGCCAGCGACGTCTCCGGCGCACGCCGATGCCGAGCACGACCACGTCCGCGGGGTACTCGGCGTCGTCGGTGGCCACCGCCCGCACCCGGCCGTCCTCGCCGGTGAGCAGCTTGGTGACCTCGGCGTCGTTCACCATCGTGATGCCCAGGCCCTCCATGGCCTCGTGCACCAGGCGGCCCATGTCCGGGTCGAGGGTCGACATCGGCTCCCGGCCGCGGTTGACGACCGTCACCTCGTACCCACGGTTGATGAGCGCCTCGGCCATCTCCACGCCGATGTAGCCGGCCCCCACGACGACGGCCCGCCGGCCACGCGTGCGTGCCAGCGTGTCGAGCAGGGCCTGCCCGTCGTCCAGGGTCTGCACGCCGTGCACCCCGGGGGCGTCGACGCCGGGCAGGTCCGGGCGGATCGGCCGCGCGCCGGTCGCGATCACGAGCTTGTCGTACGACGTCCAGGACTCCGCCCCGGAATCGACGTCACGCGCGCGTACCCGCCCGCCGGCCACGTCGATCTCCGTGACCTCGGTCCGCATCCGCAGGTCGATGCGGCGGGCCCGGTGCTCCTCGGGGGTCCGGGCGATCAGCTGGTCCCGTTCGGGCACGTCACCGCCCACCCAGTAGGGGATGCCGCATGCCGAGTAGGAGGTGAAGTGGCCGCGTTCGAACGCCACGATCTCCAGCTCGTCCGGTCCCTTCAGCCGGCGCGCCTGCGACGCCGCGGACATCCCCGCGGCGTCACCGCCGATCACGACCAGGCGTTCCCTCGTGCTCCTCGGACCCCGCGCGCTGCTCATGCTCATGCGAACACGCTACGGCCGCGGGGCAGGTCAGTCCCGCTCGGCCGGAGAAGTCCCGGCCTGCGCCTGCTGCCGAGTACGGACCTGCGGCTGCGGCTGCGGCTCGGTCCGGCGCGGCAGCCGGGGCCGCAGGGCCTTCCGCCACAGCAGCGCCAGCAGCGCCGCCACCGCCGCGAACGGCAGCACCGCGCCGATCGCCACCGCGAGCCAGCGCAGCATCGTCACGAACGCCGCCCAGCCCCCGGCGAGGGCGTCCAGGAAGCCGGGGCCGTCGTCCCCGCGGACTCCCGCACGGGCGTCTCGGACAGCGACAGGGTGATGGTGGCCAGGCTGGTGCGGTCCTTCAGCGACGCCTGCCGGGCGAGCAGCGCCTCCAGTTCGGCCTGGCGGCCGCTCAGCTCGCCCTCCAGCGTCACGACGTCGCTGAGCTTGTCGGCCCGGTCCATCAGCTCCCGCACCCGGGCCACGCTGGCCCGCTGGGACTTGATCCGGCTCTCCACGTCGACGACCTGGTCGGTGACGTCCTCGCCTTCGCACGGCGTTCGACCAGTTTCCCGGCGCCCTCCAGCCCGGCGAGGACGTCCGCGTACCTCTCCACGGGCACGCGCAGCACCAGCCGGGTCCGCTCGTGGCCCTCCTCGTCGCGGGTCGTGGTCTCGTCGCCGACGTAGCCGCCCGCGTCCTCCACGGCGGTCCGGGCCTCGCCGAGCGCCTCGGGCACGTCGTCGACCTCGACGGTGAGCGAGGCGGTCCGCACGATGTGGCTCGCGGCCGCCCTCGGCGGCGCGCTCGCCTTGCCGCCGGACGCGGCGCCGCCGGCGGCGCCCTGTCCGGCGTCCCGCCGGGCGCCCTCCCGGAGCCGGCGTCCGAGGCCGCGGCCTTCTCGGAGCCGCCTGCGTCGTCTCCGCCGGCGCTGCAGCCGGCCAGGGCGAGCACCCCGGCCAGCAGGGCGGCGGCCAGGGCCGGAACGGTTCGTGCGGACGGTCGTGCGCGCATGCGTGCCCCCGAGGGTCGTGAACGACTGATGCTCCTACGACGCCCGCACGTGCCCCGGAGTTGGCGCGGAACGGTTCCGAAGAGGTCACGGTCCGGACTCGGCGGCCGCGGTACGCACGCGCCCCCGCCGGGCCGGGGCGCGGGGCCGGCTGTCGGCGCGGTCTGAGAGGCTGGGGGCATGTGCGCAAGCGAGACCCGTGCGGGCACGGGGCAGGTCGTCGTCATCGGGGCCGGCATCGCCGGACTGGCCGCCGCCCACCGGCTGCTGGACCGCGGGGCGCGGGTGACGGTGCTGGAGGCGTCGGACCGCGTCGGCGGCAAGCTGCTGCCCGGCGAGATCGCGGGCGTCCGCGTCGACCTCGGCGCCGAGTCGATGCTGGCCCGCCGCCCCGAGGCCGTCGCCCTCGCCCGCGAGGTGGGCCTCGCCGCCCGGCTCCGGCCGCCGGCCACCGCGACCGCCGCCCTGTGGACCCGCGGCGCCCTGCGGCCCATGCCCAAGGGACACGTCATGGGCGTCCCCGGCACCGCGGCCGCCCTGTCCGGGGTGCTGTCCGAGGAGGGGCTCGCCCGCATCGGGCGCGACGCCGAACTGCCCCCCACGGAGATCGGCGACGACGTGGCCGTGGGGGAGTACGTGGCGGCGCGCCTCGGCCGCGAGGTCGTCGACCGCCTGGTCGAACCGCTGCTCGGCGGGGTGTACGCGGGCGACGCGTACCGCATCTCGATGCGCTCGGCCGTCCCCCAGCTCTTCGACGCCGCCCGGGCGCACACCTCCCTGACGGAGGCGGTCCGCGCGATCCAGGGGCGCACGGCCGCGGCACCGCGGTCCGCCGGCCCGGTCTTCATGGGCCTCGACGGCGGCATCGGCACACTGCCGCCGGCGGTGGCCGACGCGGTCCGCGCGCGCGGCGGCGAGATCCTCACCGGCACGCCCGCCACCGAGCTGCGCCGCACGGCACCCGCCGGCTGGCGCGTCGTCGCCGGCGGCCGCGAGCTGCACGCCGACGCGGTCGTCGTCGCCGTCCCCGCCCGGCCGCCGCCCGTCTGCTGCGCGCGGAGGCACCGGCCGCGGCGGCCGAGCTGGCCGCCGTCGAGTACGCCTCCATGGCGCTGATCACCCTCGCCTACCGCCGGGCGGACGCCGCCGTCCTGCCCGAGGGCAGCGGCTTCCTGGTGCCGCCGGTCGACGGCCGCACCATCAAGGCGTCCACGTTCGCCTCCCGCAAATGGGACTGGATCGACGAGCAGGACCCGGACCTGGTCGTCCTGCGCACCTCCGTCGGCCGGTACGGCGAGACGGAGATCCTCGGCCGCGACGACGCGGGCCTGATCGACGTCTCCCGGCACGACCTGGCGGAGGCCACCGGCCTGACCGCCGCGCCGGTCGCCGCCCGTGTCACCCGCTGGCAGGACGGCCTGCCCCAGTACCCGGTCGGCCACCACGCGCGCGTGGCCCGCATCCGCGAGCACGTGGCGAAGCTGCCCGGCCTCGCCGTCTGCGGGGCGGCCTACGACGGTGTCGGCATCCCGGCCTGCGTGGCCGGCGCCCACGCCGCCGTGGACCGGCTCGGCGGCGACCTGCGCGCGGTGCGGGAGCCGACCGCCCACCCGGTGCAGAGCCTCCACGGCGGAGCGGGAGAATAGGGACCATGAGTGACGACGCCTCCACCCCCGCCGCCGAGCGGATCCCGAACAAGGGCAAGCTGGCCAAGGACCTCAACGAGGTCATCCGCTACACGCTCTGGTCCGTCTTCAAGCTCAAGGACGTGCTGCCCGAGGACCGGGCGGGCTACGCCGACGAGGTCCAGGAGCTGTTCGACCAGCTCGCCGCGAAGGACGTGACGGTCCGGGGCACCTACGACGTGTCCGGTCTGCGCGCCGACGCCGACCTCATGATCTGGTGGCACGCCGAGACCAGCGACCAGCTCCAGGAGGCCTACAACCTCTTCCGCCGCACCAGGCTGGGCCGCGCGCTGGAGCCGGTCTGGTCGAACATGGCGCTGCACCGCCCCGCCGAGTTCAACCGCTCGCACATCCCGGCCTTCCTCGCCGACGAGACCCCGCGCAACTACGTCAGCGTCTACCCGTTCGTGCGCAGCTACGACTGGTACCTGCTGCCCGACGAGGACCGCCGCCGCATGCTCGCCGACCACGGCAAGATGGCCCGCGGCTACCCCGACGTGCGCGCCAACACGGTCGCCTCGTTCTCCCTCGGCGACTACGAGTGGATCCTCGCCTTCGAGGCCGACGAGCTGTACCGCATCGTCGACCTCATGCGGCACCTGCGCGGCTCGGAGGCCCGCATGCACGTCCGCGAGGAGGTCCCGTTCTTCACGGGCCGCCGCAAGGACATCGGCGAGCTGGTCGCCGGCCTGGCCTGAGCACCGGCCCGCCGACGGTCGCGGGCCCCGGCCGGGCCCGCGACCGCGCTCAGGACCCCTGCTCCTGCTCCTGTCCCTGCCGCGGCCGGGGCTGCGGGCGCGGGTCGCACACCGGGTCCCCCGCCGGGACGCGGCCCTGGAGCAGATACGCCTCCAGATGCCGGTTGACGCACGCGTTCGGGCCGCCCGCGATGCCGTGCGTCCCGGTGTCCCGTTCGGTCACCAGCACCGAGCCCGCCAGCCGACCCCGCAGCTCCAGGGCCCCGTCGTAGGGGTGGCCGCGTCGTCCTCGGCGGCCAGGATCAGCGTCGGCGGCAGCTCTCCGGGCCCGGTGCGCACGTCGAGGGGCCGCTGCCGCGGCGCCGGCCAGAACGCGCACGGCAGGTTGGTCCACACGTTGTCCCAGGTCTCGAACGGGGCCCGGCGCGCCAGCCGCGTGTTGTCCCGGTCCCACACCGAGAAGTCCGTCGGCCACGGCGCGTCGTTGCACTCGACGGCCGTGTAGACCGCCTGGGCGTTCTCCGCCTCGGCCGCCGCGTCGGGATGCGGTCCCGCCAGGTCGGCCAGCGGCCCCGGATCGCCCTGCAGATAGGCCGACAGCGCCTCGGCCCGCGCGGGCCAGTAGTCGTCGTAGTACCCGGCCCGCAGGAAAGCCCCCTGCAGCTGCGCCGGTCCCACCGTGCCGCCGGCCGGCTCCACCGCCAGCCGGGCGCTCGCCCGCTCGTAGCTGTTCTGCACCTCGCGTGGGGTGTCGCCGAGCCCGTACACGTCGTCGTGCCGGGCGATCCAGGTACGGAAGTCCGCCAGCGGTCCTCGAACGCCGCGGACTGGTCGAGGTTGTTGCGGTACCAGATCTGCTCCGGGTCCGGGTTCACCGGCGCGTCGAACACCATCCGCCGCACCCGCGCCGGGAACATCTCGGCGTACAGCGCCCGAAGTAGGTGCCGTACGACGCGCCCATGAACGTCAGCCGCTCCTCGCCGAGCGCGGCCCGCACCACCTCCAGGTCCCGGGCGTTGTTCAGCGAGTGGTAGTGGCGCAGCGCCTCGCCCTCCCGCTCGGCGCAGCCGCGCGCGTAGGCCCGGGCCTCGGCGACCCGCTCCCGTTTGAACGCCTCCGACGGTTGCGTCGGTGCGGGCCGCGGCCCCTTGAAGAAGCGCTTCGGCTCCACGCACGACAGCGGCGAGGACGGGTCGACGCCGCGCGGGGCGTAGCCGACGAGGTCGTAGGCCGCCCCGATCCGCTTCCACTGCGGCACCATGCCGACCAGCGGGAAGTACAGGCCCGAGGAGCCGGGACCGCCCGGGTTGTACACGAGGGCGCCCTGCCGGCGGACCTTGCGCTTGGCGTTGCCGGGGTCCTTGCCGGTGGCCCGCGCCCGGCTGACGGTCAGCTCGATCCGGGGGCCGTCGGGGCGGGCGTAGTCCAGCGGCACGCTCACCGTTCCACACCGGATGCCGGCCGGCAGGTCCTCGGCCCGAGGGCAGTCGCCGAAGCGGACGCCGGCCGCCGCCGCGCGCTCGGCGGCCACCGCCGTGCCGCGCCGCTCCGCCTCTCCCGGTGCGTCCGGTGCGGCCTGGGCGGGGGCCCCGGTGAGGCCGGTCAGGAGCAGCAGGCTCCCGGCGGCCGAGGAGAGGGCGGCAGCTCGCATCGCGTATCCCTTCGTGGCACGGCGGCGACAAAGGGATGTTTCGTTCGGGGCGGTGGGAAGGCAAGCACCGCGGGCCGGTGTCGGCGGGGCGTGCCTCCGTGCGCCCCCGGCGCGTCAGCGTGGCCGCGTCAGCCCCGCCGCCCTCCGCGGCCTCCCCGGTCCTCCCCGCCCTCCCGGCCTCCGCCCTCCCGGCGTCCCCGGTCGTCCCAGGATCCCCGGTCGTCCCGGCCTCCCCGGCTGTCCGGGCCTCCCCGGGCTCCCCGGCTTCGCCGGTCGTCCGGGTCCCCGAGGTCCAGGTCCGCCAGGTGCCGCTCGCGGTGGGCGAAGGCCGCCCGCAGGTCCGGTTCGCCGACCGCGTGTATGCCCGGACGGCGACCGAGGCCAGGAACGTACGGTCGTCCTGGTGCCGTCCCTCCGTCTGCCGCGCGAGCGCCCCGAGCAGCCGCTGCCCGGCGGGCGACGCCCACTGCGAGTACGGATGGACCTCCATCCGTGCGATCGCCAGGCAGCTCAGGGTCAGCGCCAGCGGCAGCACGAACCAGGCGGCGACCAGATGGCGCGGGAGGTCCGCCGGGACGGGCAGGGCGAGCGCCACCGCGCCCAGCGCGCACACGGCCAGCGCCGCGTGCCGCACCTGCCGGACCGCCGCCGCGACCGTCCCGGCGCCGTCCGGCACCGCGAGGCCGGCCCGGACCAGCCCGTCGGCGAGGCCGCGCACCGCGTCCGCCGCCGCTGCCGCGGCCCGCACCGGAGCGATCGGGGACTGGCCCCCGGGACCGATGGCCCCGAGCACGGTCCGCTCCATCTCATCCCGCGCACGCGGATCGACGACGGTCGCCCAGCCGGTGTGGGCGAGCAGCAGCCGCCGCTGGCGCGCCATGGAGACCAGCGTCAGATCGGCGACCCGCCGGGGCCCGCCGGACAGGAAGGCCGCCTCGTAGAGCGTCAGCCCCCGTCCCCGGCCCGCGTTCGCGTCGACGGCGGCCGCACGCACGGCGGCCAGGCACAGCCGCAGACACGCCGTGCCGGCGACGGCCCACGCCGGCAGCAGGAGCAGTACCCAGAACATGCCGTGTTTCTATGCCAAAGGCTTTCACCCGCGCCATGCCCTGTTCACATTCCGGGACGCAGTGTTGTCGGGACGTGACGTTCCGTCCCCGCCCGTCCACCACCGGGCCGCCCGCCGCGCGGCCGTACGCGTCCCGTCGGTCAGCGCCGCAGCAGGACCCGGCGCGTCGCCCGGGCCAGCCGTACCGCGGGCCGGCGCGACCGCGGCACCGGCCCCGACCGCTCCAGCCACCACTCCCGCAGCCGCCGCCGCGCCTGCTCGTCCCCCGGCCGGCCGCCGCGCAGCAGATGGCCGGCGAAGTCCAGCGCGTCCTGCCGGTACCCGCCGCGCATCGGCCGGTTCTGCGCGTACGCGACGAACGCGGGCCGGTAGTCCGCCCCGAGGATCTCCGGCAGCTCGGGCGCGACCTTGGCCACCACCCCGGCCCGCTTGGCGATCAGCGCCCGCGCCTGCACCCCGACCCGTGCCCGGTCGAAGCCCTCCGGGACGGGCGTACCGGCGACGAGGGCGAACAGCAGCGCGGTCTGCGCCAGCCCGAGCCGCTGCCGCGCCGGACCGGTGTCGGGCAGCAGCTCCAGGCCCCCGCCTCCGGCGTCCGCCGCCGGCTCCCGGTCCCCGTCGTGGACGCCGGCGGCGCCCCGCCCCTTCTCCACGGCGACCCGGATCGCGTCCAGCTCCGCCTCCAGCTCGGCCGCCGGCGGGAAGTCCTCGTCGCGTTCCAGCAGCACGCCCGGCGGTGCCACGCGCGACGCCAGGTCGGTGAGGACGTCCAGGACGGGCTGCGGCACGGGATGGGCGTGGCTGTCGTGCCAGACGCCGTCCCGCTCGAAACCGCCGGCGACGTGCACGTAGGCGAGGGCCTCCAGCGGCAGCTCGGCGAGCGCGGCGGCGGGGTCCTCACCGCGGTTGACGTGGTTGGTGTGGAGGTTGGCCACGTCGATCAGCAGCCGTACGCCGGTCCGGTCGACCAGGTCGTACAGGAACTGGCCCTCGGTCATCTCCTCGCCCGGCCACGAGAACAGGGCGGCGATGTTCTCCACGGCGAGCGGCACCGGCAGCGCGTCCTGGGCGATGCGCACGTTCTCGCACAGCACGTCGAGGGCGTCCCGGGTGCGCGGCACGGGCAGCAGGTGCCCCGCCTCCAGGGGCGGCGACGCGGTCAGCGGCCCGCCCGCACGGACGAACGCGATGTGCTCGGTGACCAGCGGGGACCCGAGCGCCTCGGCCCGCTCGGCGAGCGCCGCGAGGCGCGCCGGGTCGGGCCGCTCGGCGCCCCGAGTCCCAGCGAGACGCCGTGCGGCACGACGGTCACGCCGCGCTCGCGCAGCCGCAGCAGCGCCTCGGGGAGGTGTCCGGGGCAGACGTTCTCGGCGACGACCTCCACCCAGTCGATGCCCGGCATCCGCTCCACGGCGTCCGAGATCTCCGGCCGCCATCCGATCCCCGTCCCCAGTCGCCGCATGATCCTCCCCTCCTTCGCCACGGTGCACGAACGTGAGGGGGTATGGCCCCGCGACGGGTGCCCCAACCTTGTCGCGGTCACGTTCAGAGCAACATTTGAGCTTTCAGCCGGCGGCGACCAGGGCGCGGAACGCCTCCACGTCACCGATGACCTCCTCCGCGCATTCCGGCCGCCGGTACAGCCCGTAGTAGCGGGCGCCGATGGCGTCCGGGTCCGTCACGGCGTCACCCGGTGTGATCGCCGAGGCGATCGTCACCGTCGCCACATGGACGCCCTCGGGGCGCAGTTCGGCGTGCAGGGCGTGCGCCCAGTTGCGCAGGCCGGCCATCGCCAGGCCGACGTTGGCCAGGAACGGCGCGGCGACGGTGGACGACACGCCGGTGGTCAGCAGCAGCGTCCCCGCACCCGGGCGCGCATCGCCGGAAGCACCCGCTCCACGGCGGTCACCGCGCCCAGCACGTGCAGTTCGAACTGTTCGAGAGCCGAGGCGACCGTGGTCCGCGTGGCGTGGGTGATGGACCCGGTCGGGCTGGGGCTGTACTCCAGGACGTCGGCCGGTCCCAGGTCCTCCGCGGCGGCGTCGAGGGCGCCGGCGAGCGCGTCGCGGTCCCGGATGTCGGCGGGTAGGCCGCCGCCGTGACGCCCGCCTCCGTCAGCTCGGCCGTCAGGCCGTCCAGCGTGTCCCTGTTGCGGGCGATCAGCCCGACCCTGAATCCCTGCCGGCCGAACGCCCGGGCCACGCCCATCCCCAGTCCCGGCCCGGCACCGACCACCACGAGTGTCCTCGCCACGGCGACCTCCCCTTCACGTCCCACCGCTCGCGTGCGCAGCCGCGATCACCGCGAGGCGGTTACTCTTTGTTCGCAGCAGCATCATTTGTCACCGGTGCATCGGTGACAAGACGGCACATTCGTGTCGGTGACGCACACGGAGGTAACCCTTGAGGACCGACCGGGCCCCGGAGGCCGAGCGGCACCACGGGCGGCACGACGGCACGCCCCCGGAGGGCGACCGCGCCGACGGCGGCCCCGAGCCCGACGACGAGGTGTGCCGGCAGGTGCTCCAGATCCTCGGCCTGATCGGCGACAAGTGGAGCATCCTGGTCGTCGGACAGCTCCGCGACCGGACCCTGCGCTTCAGTGAACTGCACCGCTCGGTCACCGGATCTCCCAGCGCATGCTCACCCGGACCCTGCGGCAACTCGAACGCGACGGTCTCCTGACGCGGACCGTGCACCCCAGCGTCCCCCGCGCGTCGAGTACGCGCTCACCACTTTGGGCACGACCCTGCTGGACTCGGTCTCCGCCCTCGCCGACTGGGCCCTCGCCCACCGGAAGGAGATCGCCGCGAACCGGCGCGCCTACGACGCCGGCGCCGCGCCGCGAGAGCACTCCTGACCTCGCGCCTGCGACGCCGGCGCCGCGCCGCGAGAGCACTCGTGACCGGCGCGGGGCCTATCGCAGGGCCGGGTGGTCGGCCACCACCGTGCACGATCCCGCCGCGATCTCCGTGTAGCCGGCGTCGCGGACCACGGGCAGACCGCTCGCCGTCAGGCGCTGCCAGGCGTCCGGATCCGCCGTGCGCACCGCCAGCGGGAAGCCCGCGTCGCGCCAGGCCGTGCGCTCGCTCCCGGACAGCTCCCACCAGGCCAGTTGCGCTCCGTGACCCGCCTGGGCCATCGCCTTGCCGGCGGACATGTCGAGGCCGGGGTTGAGCCACAGCACCGGCCCGGAGGGGTCGGCCGGCGCCGGCGGCTCCGGGTCGTCGAGGTCCGTGCCCGACACCTGGAGACGGGCCAGGTCCTTGGGCCAGCCGTCCAGCGGGACCGGCGGGAAGACCCGCACCTCGGCGCCGCCGCCGGTGACCGTGATGCCGGGCAGCGCCTCCGCCCGGCGCCACTCCGCGCCGCGCGCCCGGCGGACCACCTTGCGGATCCGGGCGTCCTGCCAGTCGCGCATCGCCTGCGCCCACGCGCCGTCGCCGACGGACCGCTCGTCCGCCAGCATCACCAGCACCGCCCGGGCCGCCGTCTCCAGCGCGTCGGTACGGGCGGGCGGGCCGCGCGCTCGATGCGCACGACCAGCGGCAGCACGAACTGCGGGGCCAGATCGCGGTCGCCGGGCTCGGGGCGGAAGGGACTGTCGTTCGTCAGCGGGGTGGACTCCAGGCTCATGGCCTCCAGTCTGCCCTGCCCGTCAGCAGCCGCAGGCCGCGCGCTCGGCCTCCCGCCACTCGCAGGCCGGGCAGAGCGTGATCCCCTTGTACGACTCCGGGTACTCCGTCGGCTCCCGGCACAGGACGCACTCCGCGTACGGGGCCCCTCCGCCGCGGGCGGCCTGGCCGGGTCGATCAGGCAGTAGTCGTTGTCGGTCATATGTCCAGCGTAGGCCCGGGCCGCTGGCTCAGCGCCGTCCTCCGGCGGCCCCGATCAGCTCCGAGACCTTCACGAACCGGTACCCCTGGCGGCGCAGTTCCGGGACGACCCGGCGCACCGCCGCCTCCGTCGCCGGCGCGGCGCTGCGGGTGCAGTGCAACACGACGACCGACCCCGGGCGCACCCCGTCCAGCACCTGCCGGGCGACCGCGTCGGCGTCCGTCGCGAACGCGTCCCCGCCCACCACGTCCCACTGCACGGCGGTGACACCGGCCGGCGTCAGCTCCTTGAGCGCCGTACGGTCGTAGCACCCGCCGGGGAAGCGGAAGTACGGCATCGGCTCGCGCACGCCCGCCTTGCGGAACGCCGCGTAGGCCCGTTCCACGTCGGCGGCCATCCGGTCCCGGGAGACGGTCGGCAGCCCGTAGCAGTCCCCGGTGAAGGCGTAGTGGCTGTAGGAGTGGTTGGCGACCTCGAACAGCGGGTCCCGGCCGATGGACCGGGCCTGCTCCGGGTACTCCTCGGCCCACCGGCCGGTCATGAACACCGTCGCCGGCACCTTCAGTTCGCGCAGTGCCGCGATCAGTTCCGGGTTGTCGAACCGTTCGCCCCGCGCCGCCCGCGGCCCCTGGTCGGCCGTCATGTCCGCGTCGAAGGTGAGGGCCACGGTGCGGTCCTCGCCGGTGCGCGGACCGTGGGCGAAGAGGGGCGTCAGCCCCGCCGGGCCCGGTGCGAGGGTCGGCGGCCGGGACGGGGCGGGGGAGTGCGACGGCGCCGGGCGGGGCGAGTGGCGGCCCTCCTGCGGTGCCTGCGCGGTGCCACAGGCGGCGAGGGCGGCGCCCAGCACGCAGAGGGCGGCCACACGTCGTACGAGAACAGGAGTGATCATCGTACGAACGTATGGCCGTTGTACGTGTCACATCCGCTTTGCGGCGGTACGGCGCCGTGGTGTCACCCGTCCGGCCCGGTGCCTCAGATGTCCCGTCGCTCCAGCGGCTTCGTCGCCGGGCCCTGGATCACCTGGCCGTCCGTGTCGAACCGGGAGCCGTGGCAGGGGCACTCCCAGGCGCGCTCGGCCGCGTTGAAGGCGACGAGGCAGCCCAGGTGGGTGCAGCGGGGCGAGACCGCGTGCAGGGCCCCGGCCTCGTCGCGGTAGACGGCGAGCCGTTCCCGCCGGCCCGGACCACGGCGCCCTCGCCGGGCGGCAGGGCGTCCACCGGAGGCGCGGGCCGCAGCCGGTCGCCGACGAAGTGACCGGCGACCTCGGCCTGCGTCTTGAGGAACTGCGGGGCCTCGCGCACCACTGTGCGCAGCCGGCGCGGGTCGTACAGCCCGCTCCACGCGCTGCCGCCGCCGGTGATCTGCGCGGTGAGCAGCAGGCCCGCCATCATCCCGCCGCTCATCCCCAGCCGCCGAAGCCGGTGGCGACGTAGGTGTGCTTCGCGCCCGGGTGCAGCGGGCCCACCAGCGGCACCGTGTCCGTGGGATCGATGTCCTGCGTGGCCCAGGAGTGGGTGACGCCGGCCCGGGGAAGTGCTCGCCGGCCCAGGCCGACAGCCGCTCGAACCGCTCCCGGGTGTCGGCCGTGCCGGGCGTGAAGTGCTCGCCCGTGATGATCAGCAGGCGCCGGCCGGAGTCGTCCGCCAGGGGCGCCGTACGCACCGAGCGGGTGTTCTCGTCCGGCGTGATGTACATGCCGTCCGGGTCGCGGTCCGCGCCGACCGGACCGGCGACGACCAGTTCCCGGCGCGGGGAGAGCCGGGCGAACAGCAGCGCCCGGTCGAAGACCGGGTAGTGCGTGGCGACCACCACGTCCCGGGCCGTCACCGTCGCACCGGTCCCCGTGGCCAGCCGGCACGGCTCGCCCTCGTCGAGGCCGTGGACCGTGGTGTCCTCGAAGATCCGGCCGCCGCGCGCCTCCAGGTCCGCGGCCAGGGCCAGCAGGTACTTGCGCGGATGGAACTGCGCCTGCCCGGTGACCCGCACCGCCCCGCCACCGGGAACGGCAGCCCGGTCTCCGTCACGAACGACGCCGGCAGCCCGGCCTCCCGGGCCGCCGCCGCCTCGGCGCGCAGCTCGTCCACCCGGCCCGCGTCGCGGACGTAGGTGTAGGAGTCGCGGGTCTCCCAGTCGCAGTCGATGCCCAGCTCGTCCACCAGGGCGGCGGCGTGCTCGATCGCCTCCGTCTGCGAGCGGGCGTACAGCCGGGCCGCCTCCGCGTCGCGGGTGCGGCGCAGCTTGTCGTAGATCAGCGTGTGCTGGACGCTCAGTTTGGCGGTGGTGTGGCCGGTGACGCCGGCGGCCACGCGCCCGGCCTCCAGCACCGCCACACTGCGTCCGGCCCGCACCAGTTCGTAGGCCGTGCTCAGTCCGGCCACGCCGGCGCCGATCACGGCCACGTCGACGTCGAGGTCGTCGGTGAGAGCGGGGCGCGGGGGCCGCCCGGTGCGGTACTGAGCCAGTACGAGCCGCTGACGTGCGCGTTCTCGGTCATGCGGCCCGGGTACCCGCCCCGGCGAGTTCAGTGACCGGCCGGCCCCACGCCCCCGTCCGGCCTACCGCCGCCCTACCTGCGCCACGGGCCGGTCACCGCGAAGGTCGTCCCCGGCGTGTAGCAGTTGACGTACATGGTGTCGCCGTCGGGGAGAAGGTGACCCCGCGAACTCGCCCCACTCCGGTTCCTCGGGCGTGCCGATGTTCTGCCGGCCGCGCGCCATCGGGTACACCTCGCCGCGCCGGGTCACCCCGTACACGTGCTGGGCGCCGTCCCCGTCCTCGCAGACCATCAGGCCGCCGCCGGCCGCCAGGCAGATGTTGTCCGGCGACTCGCCCGGCAGTTGCACGTCGGTGTCCGGACCGAAGACGATCACCAGCGTCAGCCGGCGCCGCTCCGGGTCGTACCGCCAGATCTGCCCGTAGTGGTCGGCCGCCGAGCCCTCCGCGCTGCGGGCGAAGGACGACACGAAGTACACGCACCGCCCGCCCAGTAGCACCCCTCCAGCTTCTGCGCGTGGGTGATGCCCCCGCGCCGAAGTCCTGGTGGCGGATGGGCGTCCCGGTGGCCAGCGGGTCGGGCACGTCGACCCACTCGATGCCGTCGAAGGAGGCTCCCGTCTCCTGGATGGACGACAGGTCCGGCACGCCGGGCACCCGCATCGCCTGGAGCCGGCCGCCCGCGCGCAGCGATCCGACGCCGCCCAGCGGCTTCTCGGGCAGGAACCGGTAGAACAGGCCGAAGGGCTTCTGGAACGCGTCCTCGGTCTCGTAGACGACACCCCGGCGCGGGTCCACGGCGATCGCCTCGTGCTGGAAGCGGCCCATCGCGGTGAGCGGCACGGCGCCGGTGCGGTGCGGATCGGCGGGGTCCACCTCGAAGATGAAGCCGTGGTCCTTGGTGTAGCCGTTGGTGCCGGCCTTGTCCTCGGTCTCCTCGCAGGTCAGCCAGGTGTGCCAAGGGTGGGCCCGCCCGCGCAGTTGACGGCCGTGCCGGCGATCGCGACCCGCTCCGACAGGACGTGGTTGCGCGAGTCCAGGGTCAGGGCGGTGCAGCCGCCCTCGCCGGCCGGGTCGTAGGTGAGGCCCTCGACCGTCGGGACGGGGACCCGGCTGCCCGCGCGGTTCTCGTGGTTGCGGACCAGGTGGACGCGGGCGTCCCGGCCGTGCCGCCCGTGGCCGCGCGCGGGAAGGCGGACATGCCGTCGTGGTTCGACGGCACCGGTCCCTCGCCCGAGCGGAGCCGGTCGCCCTCGCGGGACAGGACGCGGTAGCGGAAGCCGCGGGCAGGTCGAGCAGGCCGTCGGGGTCGGGACCAGGGGGCCGTAGCCCGAGCCGTGACCCAGGCGGTCCTGGGCGACGGCGGTGCCGGCGAAGAGTTCGGAGAGACTTCCGCGAAGGCGATACCGGCGCCAGGGCACCGGTGCGGGCGAGGAGCTGACGTCTCGTCGCACCGCCGTCGTCGGTGGCGGAGGAGGGTTCTGGGGCGCGTCGCCGGTCGTGGTCGCGGGCGCGTTCTCGGACATGGGCAGCCTTCCTGCTGGCGGACAGGAACTGTGACCCCGCAGTGTCTATCACCTGCATACGGCCCGCGGGAACCATGCGTGCTACACGCGTCACGTGCCGGCCGGCCGCTCCAGGGTGCGGGCCCTGCCGTCCACGGGCTGTTCCGGTGCCGGCTGCGCCTTCTCCAGGAAGCGCAGCAGCTCGACGGGAAGGGCAGGACGAGCGTGGAGTTCTTCTCGGCGGCCACCGCCACCACCGTCTGCAGCAGCCGCAGTTGGAGCGCCGCCGGGGTGTCGGACATCTCGCGCGCCGCCTCGGCGAGCACCTTGGACGCCTGCCGCTCACCGTCGGCGTTGATCACCGGGCGCGCCGCTCCCGGTCCGCCTCGGCCTGCCGGGCCATCGACCGCTTCATCGTCTCGGGCAGCGACACGTCCTTGATCTCGACGCGGTCGACCTGGACGCCCCAGCCGACGGCCGGGCTGTCGATCATCAGCTCCAGACCCTGGTTCAGCTTCTCCCGGTTGGACAGCAGGTCGTCCAGCTCGCTCTTGCCGATGATCGACCGCAGCGACGTCTGCGCCATCTGCGAGACGGCGAACTTGTAGTCCTCGACCTGGATGAGCGCGCTGGCCGGGTCCACCACCTTGAAGTAGACGACCGCGTCGACGCGCACGGTCACGTTGTCGCGGGTGATGCCCTCCTGCGCGGGGACGGGCATCGTCACGATCTGCATGTTGACCTTGTGCAGCCGGTCCACGACCGGGATGATCATCGTGAAACCGGGCTGTCGCACCTCGCCGGCGAGCCGGCCGAGCCGGAGGACCACTCCGCGCTCGTACTGCTTGACCACCCGGGCCGCCGAGGCGATGTACAGCGCCCCGGCACTGCCGACGGCGGCGGCCGCGGTCAGGAGCTCCTCGAGCATGACGACCTCCTTGCGGAGAGGTCCGTTCCGCACCCTCTTGTCACGATATGGCACGCGTCTGGTCCGGGCCATGCCCAGGGGGAGTCTCGCCCCGGACCAGACGCGGCTGCGCGCCAGGCGGGTGCGCGCTAGGCGGGTGCCGTCGCCCTGCCGGACTCCCGGCCGGTCTCGGCACCGGCCTCCGTGACCTTCACCGGATCGATGCCCGAGGCGCTGTGCCGCTCGGCCCAGCTCTCCAGCGCCGTACGGCAGGCGTGGTCGAGGTGGTGCAGCCCCGAGAGGTCGACCTCGACCGGCCGGTCCTTGGGCAGCGCCTCCAGGCTCTCCAGTATCTTCGGCAGCTGCAGGAAGGTCGCGTTGCCCGTCAGGTGGGCCTGGATGGGGCCGGCGCCCTTGTCGACGATCTCCAGCTTCACGTGCGAGGCCTCCCAGGCGGTCTTGACCACCGACAGGGCCAGGCCGATCAGCACGCCCTCGAACATGTTGACGGCGACGATCGAGACCGCCGTGACCGCCAGGATCAGCGCCTCGCCCCGGTGCGACCGCCACAGCGGCACGATCTGCCGGAACGGGATCAGCTTCCAGCCGGCGTGGACCAGGATGCCGGCCAGCGCGGGCAGCGGGATCAGGGCGAGCGCGGCCGGCAGCAGCGCGGCGAACAGCAGCAGCCACACGCCGTGCAGGACCCGGGACGCCTTGGTCTTCGCGCCCGAGCTGACGTTGGCCGAGCTGCGCACGATGACCGCGGTCATGGGCAGGGCGCCGAGGGCGCCGCAGACCGTGTTGCCCACGCCCTGGGCCATCAGTTCCTTGTTGTACTCGGTGCGCGGGCCGTCGTGCATCCGGTCCACCGCGGCGGCGCTGAACAGGCTCTCGGCGGAGGCGATCAGGGTGAAGGCGATGATCGTGCCGAAGATCCCGACGCCCGCCAGCTCGCCCCAGGCATCCGCACCGGGCGGCTGGATCGAGTCCAGCAGGCCGTTCACCTCGACGGTCGCGACGGGCAGGGCGAACGCGGCCGTGACCAGCGTCGCCAGGACCACCGCCGCCAGGGCGCCGGGCACGATCCGGACCTGCTTCGGCAGCTTCGTCCACAGCACCATCACGGCGACGGTGCCCGCGCCGACCGCGAGCGAGATCAGCGCGTCGGTGCTGCCCAGCATCTCGGCGAAGGCGCCGGGCAGCCCGATGATCTTGTCGATCCCGGAGGCCGGCGCCTCCAGCCCGGCCGCCGCGTACAGCTGGCCCGCGATGATGACCAGGCCGATGCCGGCGAGCATGCCCTCGACGACCGACAGGGAGATGGCCCGGAACCAGCGGCCCAGCTTCAGCGCGCCCATGGCCACCTGGAGCAGGCCGGCGATCAGCACGATCACGCCGAGCGCGGGCAGCCCGTAGGTGTCGACCGCCTCGAAGACCAGGACCGTCAGCCCGGCGGCGGGCCCGGAGACCTGGAGGCTGCTGCCCGGCAGCAGGCCGGTGACGATGCCGCCGACGATGCCGGTGACGAGCCCCAGTTCCGCCGGGACCCGGAGGCGACGGCGACGCCCACGCACAGCGGTACGGCGACGAGGAAGACGACGAGCGAGGCGGCGATGTCCTGCCGCAGGAACGGGTACTTGGATATGGAGGTCACGGCGCCGCTCACAGGGCCTCGAACGCGTCGGTCTCGGCGCGGTGCCGGAGCACCCTGCCGGTGTGGACCTCGTAGTACCAGCCGTGCAGCCGCAGCTGACCGGACGTCAGCCGCTGTTCCACGCACGGGTAGGAGCGCAGCCGCTGCAGCTGGGCGAGCACGTGGTTCTGCACGGCCTCGGCGACCGTCGGGTCGGCCGGGTCGGAGCACTTGGGCTGGTCCGCGCCGTACGCGAGCCAGTCGCGCACCGCGGGCACGGCGGTCAGGTCGTCGCCGCGCACCATCGCGCCCACGGCGCCGCAGTGCGAGTGGCCGCAGACCACGATGTCGGCGACGCCGAGCACCTGCACGGCGTACTCGATGGTGGCCGCCTCGCCGGTGGGGCGCTCGGCGGCGTACGACGGCACCACGTTCCCGGCGGTGCGCAGCTCGAAGAGCTGGCCCGGGCGGGCGCCCGTGATCAGGGCGGGTACGACGCGGGAGTCGGAGCAGGTGATGAACAGGACGTCGGGGGACTGGCCCGCGGCGAACCCGGCGAACTCCTCAGGGCGCTGTCCGAACGTGCGGGCGTTGTCGATGAGGGGTTGCATGATCTGGTGTTTCCTCCTGGCGCGCAGTGGGGGCGCGTCGGACGTGCAGGACAGAGGTGGGGGCTGCTCTGACGCTCAGCAGCGCTCGACCTGACGTGCGGTCGGCTGACGGGCCGTCGGCTGTCTCGACGGGCCCTGGCGCGCGGGACCGGTCGGGTGCCCACGGCGGCCGGCCTTGGCCACGGTTTCACGGCTTGTATGCGCGGATGCGAAGGGCTCGGTGACCGCGAAGAGAAGGGGAGTCGGCCGGGCCGTGAAGAACGATGATCGCGTGTTCCGCGTCGCCGTGGCTCCCAACCTGCCCTCCCTCCAGCGGTTTCCGGTGTCCGTCGCACACGTGGCGCACGTTTAGCGAACACCAAAGATTGGTCAACGCTTGGTCAAGAGACACGGTAACGCGACGGCGGGCTTTGCAGGGTTAACTACGCGTTACGAGCCGAAGAGAGCCCGAAAAGTGTGGTCGGGTGGCGTGAACGGCCCCCTGGCGCACCGGCGACGGCGATGTCGGGGGAGGGGGCCGTCGCGCTCCGGCGGCGCCGGACGGGGTGTCAGATGGCGGCCGTCGCGCGGGCGTCAGGGGTGACGGAACAGGGCGCGGGGCGGGTTCAGGACTCGACCAGGCGGGCCGCGTCCCGGGCCAGCGCGGTGAGCCGGGAGATCGCGCGGAAGTACTTCTTGCGGTAGCCGCCCTTCAGCATCTCCTCGCCGAACAGCTGGTCGAACGGCAGGCCCGAGGCCAGAACGGGCACCTCGCGGTCGTACAGCCGGTCGGCGAGGACGACGAGCCGCAGGGCCGTCGACTGGTCCGCCACGGGGCGTACGCCGGTCAGGCACACGGCGCGGATCCCGTCGGTCAGGGCGCCGTAGCGGCTGGGGTGGACGCGGGCGAGATGGTCCAGCAGGTCGGGGAAGGCGTCGAGGGACGCGCCCTCGGTGGCGTGCGCGGCCGCCGTCACCTGCTCGTCGGCGTAGGGGGCCGGAGCCTCGGGCAGACCGCGGTGCCGGTAGTCCTCGCCGTCGATGCGCAGCGTGCGGAAGTGGGCCGACAGCCCCTGGATCTCCCGCAGGAAGTCGGCCGCCGCGAAGCGGCCCTCGCCGAGCTTGCCCGGCAGCGTGTTGGAGGTCGCGGCGAGCGCCACGCCCGCGTCCACGAGCCGGCCGAGGAGGGTCGACACCAGGACGGTGTCACCGGGGTCGTCCAGTTCGAACTCGTCGATGCACAGCAGCCGGTGCCCGGAGAGCGTCTGCACGGTCTGCTGGAAGCCGAGGGCTCCGACCAGGTTGGTCAGCTCCACGAACGTGCCGAACGCCTTGCGCTCCGGGGCGGCCGGCGTGGCGTGCCAGAGGGACGCCAGCAGGTGGGTCTTGCCGACGCCGTAGCCGCCGTCGAGGTAGACGCCGCGGGGGCCGGCGGGCGTCTTGGGCGCCTTGCCCCGGCCGAACCCGAGGAAGCCGCGCCGGCCGCCGCCCGCGGGTGTCCCGCCCAGGCCGGCCGCGAAGCTTTCGAGGACCCGGACGGCCTCGCTCTGGCTGGGCTGGTTCGGATCCGGCACGTACGTGCCGAAGCGGACGGAGTCGAAGCGCGGCGGCGGCACCATCTCGGCCACCAGCCGGTCCGCGGGAACGTGCGGCTCACGGGCGCACAGGGACAGCGGGGCGGCGCCGGCTATCGGGCTGGGCCCGGAGGCGGCGGAACCGGGGCGGCGGAGGAGGACGACACGCCTCCCCATGTTAGGGCCTGCGCGGACCGGCCGGTCGCCCGGCGGGCACGGGGCCGCGGCGGCGGTGAGGCGGCCGGGGTCCGTGCGGCCCCCGGAACCGGGGAGCGGCGGCCGGTGGGGGGAGCGGCGGCCGGCGGGGAGCGGCCGGCGTTCGGAGGGGGAGCGCGGCTGATCCGCGGGAAGCGCGGGTGAGGGGCCGGGCGGGGACCCGGGATGGCCGGTGCGCCGCGTGGAACACTGCACGGCATGCGACGCCTGTTCCCTGTGACCCATCTGACAGACGACTCGGGCCCCGATGCGGTGACCGACCGCGAGTGGAGCCTCGCCGAGCTGGCCGACGCCTACGCCTATCCGGAGCCGGGCGGCCCCGACGGGGAGGGACGGGCGCCTGGCTGCGGGCCAACATGGTCTCCAGCCTCGACGGCGCGGCGCAGCACGACGGCCGCTCCCAGCCCATCTCCAGCGCCGCCGACATGCGGATCTTCGGCACACTGCGCGCCCTGGCGGACGTCGTGGTCGTCGGCGCCGAGACGGTGCGCCGGGAGGGCTACCGCCCGGCACGCGCGCGTGCCGAGTTCGCCGAGGCGCGGCGGGCCGCCGGACAGGGCCCCGCGCCGGCCATCGCCGTGGTCAGCGCCGGGCTGGACCTGGACTACTCGCTGCCGCTGTTCACCTCGCCGCTGGTGCCCACCCTGGTGCTCACCGGCGCCGCCGCGCCCCCGGACCGCGTCGCCGCCGCCGAGCGGGCCGGCGCCCGTGTGGTGATCGCCGGCGACGGGGCCGGCGTGGACCCCGGGCGGGCCGTGCGGGCCCTCGCCGGGCTGGGCCACACCCGGCTGCTGACCGAGGGCGGTCCCCGGCTGCTCGGCCAGTTCGTCGCGGCCGGCGTGCTCGACGAGCTGTGCCTCACCGTCTCCCCGATGCTCACGGCCGGTGACGCCCAGCGGATCGCCGGCGGGCCGCCGGTCGCGGTGCCGCAGCGGTTCGCGCTGGCGTCCCTGCTGGAGGAGGAAGGTTTCCTCTTCAGCCGGTACCGGCGCGACTGAGCCCCGCCCCCGGGACGGCAACCGCGACGACCCGGACACCCGTGCGAGCGGTACCGCGCACCCGGGAATCGGCGGAATCATCCGTTCCGCTTAGCTCGTGACGGGCACACTGAATCCGGCAGTACCCGTGCGATCACGGGGCAGGATGGTTTCCGCAGGGCTGCTTCGGCCCTGCGGAAGGTGGGCCCACGGGGGCCCTCGAAGGAGAAGGGGCGCCTGGTGTTCACTAGCGTTTTGATGATCGAGAAGGCGATGACCTCCGCGGACGTGGAGTTCGTCACGACCCTGCACGGGGACGAGCCCGTCTCCTTCCACGTGCTGCTCCAGCCCCGCGGCGACCAGGCGGACCGCCTGCTGCGGGCCATCGACGACGTGGCGCTCGGCGAACTGGACGAGGCCGTCCGGGAGGGCGAGACCCCGAGGGCGAGGAGGCCATGAGCGTCGGGCAGAGAGCCCTGGAGGTCTCCCTCGCCGCCCTGCACGCGGCCGGCAGCGAGGCCACCGGCCGGCTGGTCCGGGACCACCCGCTGGACGCCCTGAAGACCCTGGTCGAGGAGGTCGGCGCCGACGAGGTGATCGTCCTGACCGACCCCCACTACGTGGAGGAGTTCTTCCACCGGGACTGGGCCTCCCGGGCCCGGCACAAGGTCGGCGTACCGGTCCTGAAGCTGTTCTCCCACAGCAAGGCATAAGGTGGTCGGCTGTACGTCCGCCGCGACGGCACGCACACCGCACGCACCGCAGTACCGCAGGCACCGCACGCACAGGGAGACACGCACATGGCACCCGGCCTTCCCCCGCCATGGACCGACCGCACTTCATCGGCATCGGCGGCGCCGGAATGTCGGGCATCGCCAAGATCCTCGCGCAGCGCGGCGCACGGGTGGCCGGCAGCGACGCCAAGGAGTCCGCGACCGCCGAGGCGCTGCGCGCGCTGGGCGCCACCGTCCGCATCGGACACGCGGCGGAGCACCTCGCCGACGACGCGAGCTGCGTGGTCGTGTCGTCGGCGATCCGCCCGGACAACCCCGAGCTGACCCGCGCCGCCGAGCTGGGCATCCCGGTCGTCCACCGCTCCGACGCCCTCGCCGCCCTGATGGCGGGCCTGCGCCCGATCGCGGTGGCCGGCACCCACGGCAAGACCACGACCACCTCGATGCTCGCGGTCTCCCTGTCCGAGCTGGGCCTGAACCCCTCGTACGCCATCGGCGGCGACCTGGACGCCCCCGGCTCCAACGCCCTGCACGGCGACGGCGAGATCTTCGTCGCCGAGGCCGACGAGTCCGACCGCAGCTTCCACAAGTACGCGCCCGAGGTCGCCATCGTCCTCAACGTGGAGCTGGACCACCACGCCAACTACGCCTCGATGGACGAGATCTACGAGTCCTTCGAGACCTTCGCCTCGAAGATCGTCCCCGGCGGCACCCTGGTGATCACCGCCGACCACGAGGGCGCGCGCGAGCTGACCCGGCGGCTGGCCGGATCCGTGCGCACGGTGACGTACGGCGAGTCCGAGGACGCCGACGTGCGCATCCTGTCCGTGGTGCCGCAGGGCTGAAGAGCGAGGTCACGGTCGTCCTGGACGGCACCGAGCTGACGTTCGCCGTCTCCGTCCCCGGCCGCCACTACGCGCACAACGCCGTGGCCGCCCTGGTGGCGGGCGCGGCCCTCGGCGTCCCGGCCGCCGAGCTGGCCCCGCGCTGGCCGCCTACACGGGGGTCAAGCGGCGCCTCCAGCTCAAGGGCGAGGCGGCCGGCGTCCAGGTGATCGACTCCTACGCGCACCACCCCACCGAGATGACCGCCGACCTGGAGGCGATGCGCGCGGCGGCCGGCGACGCCCGCATCCTGGTCGTCTTCCAGCCGCACCTGTTCTCCCGGACCCAGGAACTGGGCAAGGAGATGGGCCAGGCGCTGTCCCTCGCGGACGCCTCCGTGGTCCTGGACATCTACCCGGCCCGCGAGGACCCGATCCCCGGCGTCACCAGCGACCTGATCGTCGAGGCGGCCCGGGCCGCGGGCGCCGACGTGACGCCGCTGTCGGACAAGGCCGAGGTCCCCGAGGTGATCGCGGGAATGGCCAAGCCCGGCGATCTCGTTCTCACCATGGGCGCGGGCGACGTCACCGACCTCGGCCCGCGCATCCTGGACCGTCTGTCGAAGTGAGGGGTTGAAGGCCCATGCCGTACGACGTCGAGAAGCCGGACGAGCAGTGGCGTGCGGAGCTGTCCCCGGCCGAGTACGCCGTCCTGCGCCAGGCCGGCACCGAGCCCGCCTTCACGGGCGAGTACACCGACACCAGGACCGAGGGCGTCTACTCCTGCCGGGCGTGCGGCGCGGAGCTGTTCACCTCCGAGACCAAGTTCGAGTCCCACTGCGGCTGGCCGTCCTTCTTCGACCCCAAGGACTCCGACGCGGTGGAACTGCTGGAGGACCGCTCGCACGGCATGGTGCGCACCGAGGTGCGCTGTGCCCGCTGCGGCTCCCACCTCGGGCACGTCTTCCGCGGCGAGGGCTACCCGACCCCGACCGACGAGCGGTACTGCATCAACTCGATCGCCCTGAGGCTCACGCCGACGCAGCGCTGACGCCGGGACGGCGGGGCGCCGGCGGGCATCCCGGCCCGCCGGCCCCGCCGCCGCCGCGCGACCGGCCGCCGGACCGGACCCGCGGTTCTACGACCGGTCGCCGGAACCGCGCCGCGGGGGCGGCACGTCGTCCGCGGCCGTCGGCAACGGGCGGTTCCCCTCCGACCAGTGGTTCGTCCACCCGCAGACGCCGCAGGCGTACCGGCCGTTGACACCCGAGATCTCCGTACCGCACTGCCCGCACTGGGTGTTGGTGATCTGCTGTCCCTCGAGGAACCGCGCCGCTTCGGCGGCCCTCTGCGGACACGTCGGCTGAGGCTGTCGTCTCCTGCTCACACCCCCGACCCTACGCACGTCCGCGCCCCCGGGCCGCCCCGCCGGCAGGACGCCAGTGAACCGGCGGCGGCCCGACAGGGCCCGCCGGCCTGCCACGGCCCCGCGCCGGCCGGCGTCTAGACTCTCCCGGCAACTGCCCGTACGACCCCGCCAGCTGTACCGAGTTATCCGCCCACCCGAAGGGTATTCGGCGTTTTGATACGGATGGAATCAGTCACCAAGCGGTACCCGGACGGCACGGTGGCGGTCGACCGGCTGTCGCTGGAGATGCCCGACCGCTCGATCACGGTCCTCGTCGGGCCCTCGGGCTGCGGCAAGACGACGACCCTGCGGATGATCAACAGGATGGTCGAGCCGACCGAGGGCACCATCCTCCTCGACGGCGCCGACATCCAGAGCCGGCCCGTCACCGCCCTGCGCCGGTCCATGGGGTACGTCATCCAGAACGCCGGGCTCTTCCAGCACCGGACGATCGTCGACAACATCGCCACCGTGCCCGCATGCTCGGCTGGGGCAAGCAGAAGGCCCGCGCCCGGGCGGCCGAACTGATGGAGCGCGTAGGGCTCGACACCGCCCTCGCCAAGCGGTACCCCTACCAGCTCTCCGGCGGGCAGCAGCAGCGCGTCGGCGTGGCACGGGCGCTCGCCGCGGACCCGCCGGTGCTGCTCATGGACGAGCCCTTCTCCGCCGTCGACCCGGTCGTGCGCAAGGGCCTGCAGGACGAACTGCTGCGCCTCCAGGCGGAGCTGGGCAAGACCATCGTCTTCGTCACCCACGACATCGACGAGGCCATCAAGCTCGGCACCATGGTCGCCGTCATGCGCGAAGGCGGCCGGCTCGCCCAGTACGCGCCGCCCGCCGAACTGCTCTCCGACCCCGCGGACGCCTTCGTCGAGGACTTCCTCGGCGCCGACCGGGGCATCCGCCGGCTGTCCTTCTTCCCCTCCGCCGCGCTGGAGCTGACCACCGGCCCGGTGGTGCCGGCCGACGCCACCGCCGAACGGATCGGCGCCGCCGACGGCGCCCCCTACCTCCTGGTCACCGACGCCGACGGCAGACCGCTGGGCTGGAGCGAACCGGCGGACCTCACCGCCGGCGACATCCGCGCCGACCGGCTGCTGCCCTACGGGCGGCCGTTCACGCCGGGCACCGACTCGCTGCGCGCCGCCCTCGACTGCGCCGTGCTGTCGCCCACCGGCTGGGCCGTCGCCGTGGACGACGAGGGCCGGGTCACCGGCGTCGTCTCCCAGACGGCCATCGGCGCGGCCATCCGCAGCGCCCACACCGGGGAGCGGGCCGACGCGGGGATCGCCGGATGAACGGCTTCTTCGACATCCCGAGCGACCTGCAGAACACCTACCTCGGCCTGATCGGGCTCCATCTGCGCGAGGCCCTGCTGCCGGTCCTCGCCGGCCTGCTGCTCGCCCTGCCGGTCGCCCAGCTGTGCGTGCGGCTGCGCTGGCTCTACCCGCCCGTGCTCGGCGTGACGACCGTGCTGTACGCCATCCCGTCCCTGGCCTTCTTCGTCGTCCTGATCGACTACACCGGCCAGACCGAACTGACGGTGATGATCCCGCTGGCCGTGTACAGCCTCGTGGTCCTGGTCCCGGCGATCGTCGACGGCGTCCGCTCGGTGCCGCAGGAGACGCTCGCCGCGGCGACCGCCATGGGCTTCGGACCCGTACGCCGCTACGCGCAGGTGCAGTTGCCGATCGCCGCGCCCGCGATCATCGCCGGGCTGAGGGTGGCCACCGTCTCCAGCATCTCCCTGGTCAGCGTCGGCGCCCTCATCGGCAACCAGGGCGCCCTCGGCAACCTGCTCGCGGCGGCGCAGAAGTACGACCGGCCCGTCCTCGCCGTGAACTCGGTCCTCACCACCGCCGCCCTCGCCGTCCTGTGCGACGCCCTGCTGGTCGGCCTCCGGCTGCTGCTGACGCCGTGGATGCCCCGCGGCACCCGGCGCGGCACCGCGCGGCGGCAGGCGCTGCCCGAGCCGGAAGAGGCGACGGCCCGGTGAACGTCCTGAACTTCGTCAGCGCCTTCTTCGGCGACCCCGCCCACTGGCAGGGCTACGACGGCATCCCGCACCGCGTCCTGGAACACGTCCAGTACGCGCTGCTGGCGCTCGCCCTCGCGGCCGCCGTCGGTCTGCCGGCCGGCCTGCTGACCGGCCACACCGGACGCGGCGGCAACGCGCTCGCGTTCGTCGCCACCGCCGCCCGCGCCCTGCCCAGCTTCGGCCTGCTGGTCCTCATGGCCGTCCTGCTCGGCATCGGCCTGCTCCCGGTGATGATCCCGCTGGTGGTGCTCGCCGTGCCGCCCATCCTGGTCACCACCTACGAGGCGGTGCGCTCCGTCGACCCGTCCCCGGTGGACGCCGCCCGGGGCATGGGCATGACGGAGACGCGCATCCTCTTCCAGGTCGAACTGCCGGTCGCCCTGCCGCTGATCCTGAGCGGACTGCGCTCGGCGGCCATCCAGATCGTCTCGACGGCCACCATCGCCGCCTACGTCAGCCTCGGCGGCGTCGGCCGCTACATCATCGACGGCCTCTACCAGCGCGACTACGAGAAGGTGGTCGGCGGCGCCACCCTGGTCGCCGCGCTGGCGCTGGCCACGCTCGCCGTGTTCTGGGCGGCGGGACGGCTGGCCGTGTCCCCGGGCGTGCGCAGGCGCTGACCCGCCCGCCCGGCCCGCCGGAAACCGTGACCAGGCCGTTGTTGACTGACCGACAAACGGCTGGATTGGATCGACAGATGACTTCCACCGCGCAGAGCAGCAGGTCCCGAACCAGGCACACCGGCGTGACCGCCGTCGCGCTCACCGCCGCGGCGGCGCTGCTCGCGGGCTGCGGCTCCGAGGACACCTCCGACAACCCGCTCGCCGGGGAGAAGGCGGAGGCGGGCACCGTCGTCGTCGGCTCCAACAACTTCGCCGAGTCCACCCTGCTCGCGGACATCTACGGCGAGGCGATGCGGGCCAAGGGCGTCAAGGTCACCTACAAGCACAACATCGGCAGCCGCGAGACGACGTACGGCCTGATGAAGAACGGCTCCGTCACCGTGCTCCCGGAGTACAACGGCGCCCTGCTGGCCTACCTCGACTCCAAGGCCACGCCGGCGACGGTCGAGGAGACCACGGCGGCCATCGAGAAGAAGCTGGACGGCAGGCTGTCGCTGCTGAAGCCGACGGCCGCGCAGAACAAGGACTCGGTGACGGTGAACGCCGAGACCGCGAAGAAGCACGGGCTCACCGCCGCATCCTCCATCGGGGACCTGAAGGACGTCGCCGGAGAGCTGGTCATCGGCGGGCCCCCGAGTTCCAGACCCGGCACCAGGGCCTGGAGGGCCTGAAGTCGGTGTACGGCGTGGAGTTCAAGTCCTTCAAGGCGCTGGACGCGGGCGGGCCGCTGACCCAGACCGCGCTGAAGGACAACACCGTGCAGGCCGCCAACATCTTCACCACCGACCCCGCCATCACCAAGGAGAAGTTCGTCGTCCTGAAGGACCCGGAGAACCTCTTCGGGTTCCAGAACGTCCAGCCGCTGGTCCGCGAGGGCGACCTCTCCCCGGAGGCCGTCGCCGCCCTCGACGCCGTCTCCGCCGAGCTCGACACCGAGACGCTCATGCGGCTGGACGCGCAGATCCAGCTGGAGAAGAAGGACCCGATGGAGGTGGCCAAGGCCTGGCTGAAGTCGGCGGGCCTGGACTGACGTCCCGGGCCGTCGCTCGGTGAGTTATCGTGTACAGGGTGTTACCAGGGGGTGAGACGGGGCGTACCCCTCCTTTTCCAGCGCAGGAGTTTCCGCCGATGGCGAGGCAGCTACGCGCCGAACAGACGCGCGCGACGATCATCACGGCCGCCGCAGACCTGTTCGACCGTCACGGCTACGAATCGACCAGTCTCAGCGACATCGTGGCGCACGCCCGCGTCACCAAGGGCGCCCTCTACTTCCACTTCGCCGCGAAGGAGGACCTCGCCCACGCCATCCTGGAACTGCAGTCGAGAACGTCGCGGCGGCTGGCGCGGGACCTGGACGCCCGGGCTACTCGTCCCTGGAGGCGCTGATGCGCCTGACGTTCGGCATCGCCCGGCTGTCCGTGGAGGGGCCGATACTGCGGGCGGGGCTGCGCCTGGCCACCGAGGGCCACGAGGTGCGGCCCCGCTGCGGCACCCGTACACCGAGTGGAAGGACCTCGCCTCCAGCCGGCTCGTCGGCGCGGTCCAGGAGGCGGACCTGCACCCGGACGTCGACGTGGACGCCGTCGCGCACGCGCTCGTCTCGTCCTTCGTCGGCAGCGACGTGGTCTGCCGGACCCTGGAACCCGTCTCGCGCCGTCCGCGCCGGGTCGCCGAGATGTGGCGCCTGCTGATCCGGGGCTGGTCCCGGTGCCCCGGCGGGCCCGCTACGCCGGTCTCGCCGCCCGGCTGGAACGGGAGTGCGCGGCGGCGTGAAGGCGGGCGGGCGCCACGACCGTTCCGTTTCCGGGGTGATTCACGCGATGGTGTGATCATGTCCCGCCCGGCGGATGCCTCCGACGGGCCCTGGGTAGCCCCGGGCCATGACGCAACAGCCCTTCGAACTGCCGCACTTCTACATGCCGTACCCCGCGCGGCTGAACCCCCACCTCGACGAGGCCCGGGCCCACTCGACCGCGTGGGCGCGCGACATGGGCATGCTGGAGGGCTCCGGGGTCTGGGAGCAGGCCGACCTCGACGCGCACGACTACGGCCTGCTGTGCGCCTACACCCACCCCGACTGCGACGGGCCGGCCCTGTCGCTGATCACCGACTGGTACGTGTGGGTCTTCTTCTTCGACGACCACTTCCTGGAGAAGTTCAAGCGCACCCAGGACCGCGCGGGCGGCAAGGCCCACCTCGACCGGCTCCCCCAGTTCATGCCGCTCGACCTCGGCGCCGGCGTGCCCGAGCCGGAGAACCCGGTCGAGGCGGGCCTCGCCGACCTGTGGGCGCGCACGGTACCGGCCATGTCGGCCGACTGGCGCCGCCGGTTCGCGGTCGCGACCGAGCACCTGCTCAACGAGTCGCTGTGGGAGCTGTCCAACATCAACGAGGGGCGGATCGCCAACCCCGTCGAGTACATCGAGATGCGCCGCAAGGTGGGCGGCGCCCCTGGTCCGCCGGGCTCGTGGAGTACGCGACCGCCGAAGTCCCCGCCGCCGTCGCCGGATCGAGGCCGCTGCGGGTGCTGATGGAGACGTTCTCCGACGCGGTGCACCTGCGCAACGACCTGTTCTCCTACCAGCGCGAGGTCGAGGAGGAGGGCGAGCTGAGCAACGGCGTGCTCGTCCTGGAGACCTTCTTCGGCTGCACCACCCAGGAGGCCGCCGACACCGTCAACGACGTCCTGACCTCCCGGCTGCACCAGTTCGAGCACACCGCGTTCACCGAGGTGCCCGCGCTCGCCCTGGAGGCCGGCCTCACGCCCGCCGAGGTCGCGGCCGTCGGGGCCTACGCGAAGGGCCTGCAGGACTGGCAGTCCGGCGGCCACGAATGGCACATGCGCTCCAGCCGGTACATGAACGACAACGCCCGCACCGGCTCCGGCGTGCCCTTCCTGTCCGGCCCCGGCACCTCCGCCGCCGACGTCGGTGCGCTGCTCGCCGCGGTGGGCGCGGAGCGGCTGCGCTCGTACACGCACGTGCCGTTCCAGAAGGTCGGCCCGTCGCAGATCCCGGACATCTACATGCCGTTCCCGCTCACCCTCAGCCCCGCCCTGGAGGGCTCGCGCCGGCACCTGTTCCGCTGGGCGGCCGAGATGGGCATGCTCAGCGAAGGCGTGTGGGACGAGGACAAGCTGGCCGGCTGCGACCTGCCGCTGTGCGCGGCGGGCCTCGACCCGGACGCCACCCAGGAGCAGCTGGACCTGGCCTCCGACTGGCTGGCCTTCGGCACCTACGGCGACGACTACTACCCGCTGGTCTTCGGCCACCGCCGGGACCTGGCCGCCGCCCGGCTGACGACGGCCCGGCTGTCGGCGTGCATGCCGCTGGACGGCGAGCCGGTCCCGCCGCCCGCCAACGCGATGGAGCGGTCCCTGATCGACCTGTGGGCCCGCACCACGGCGCACATGACCCCCGAGGAGCGCAGGCCGCTCAGGGCGGCCGTCGACAAGATGACCGACGCCTGGGTGTGGGAGGTGGCCAACCAGCTCCAGAACCGCATCCCCGACCCGGTCGACTACCTGGAGATGCGGCGCGCCACCTTCGGCTCCGACCTCACCCTCGGCCTGTGCCGGGCCGGTCACGGCCCCGCCGTCCCGCCCGAGGTGTACCGCAGCGGCCCCGTCCGCTCCCTGGAGAACGCGGCGATCGACTACGCCTGCCTGCTCAACGACGTCTTCTCGTACCAGAAGGAGATCGAGTACGAGGGGGAGATCCACAACGCGATCCTCGTCGTGCAGAACTTCTTCGGCATCGACTACCCGAGGGCGCTGGGCATCGTGCACGACCTGATGACCCAGCGCATGCGCCAGTTCGAGCACGTCGTCGCGCACGAACTGCCGGTCGTGTACGACGACTTCCGGCTGTCGGACCAGGCCCGCGAGATCATGCGCGGCTACGTCGACGACCTGCGGAACTGGATGGCGGGCATCCTCAACTGGCACCGCGAGGTGCCCCGTTACAAGGCCGAGTACCTGGCCGGCCGGACCCACGGCTTCCTGCCGGACCGCGCCCCGGCCGTGCCCGTGCCGAGGACCGCGGCGGCCCTGCCGGCGCTCGGCTGACGCCGGGCGCGACCGGGCCGCCCCCGGCCACCGGCTCTGGTCTCACCCGATCGTGGCTCGTCGGGCGCCGGTGCGCCGGGTAGTGCTCCTGGCGGAGGCGATCCATGGAACAGAGCGTGTTGCGTCCCAAGCCGATGCCGGGCCGGGAGCACGGCGGCCCCGCACCGGAACCGGCCCGGCGCCCCGGACGGGGGCGCCGCCGGCGGCGCCGGCTCACCACCGTGCTGACCGGCCTGTTCGCCGGAACCCTCCTGGTGCTGGCCGGGGTCGGGGCCGGCACGGTCGGCGCCGGCGTGATCGGCATGAGCAAGCTGGCCGAACTGCGGCAGCAGGGGGAACCCGGCGGGCCCGGCGCGCCGGGCGCATCGCGGGCCCCCGCCGCCGCCCCCGCCGGCGGTCCGCCGCCGTCCCGGGCACCGGCCCGCGCGACCCTGGGCGTGGAGGTCGTGGACACCGCACGGCCCGGAGCCCTGGTCACCGGCGTCCACGTGCCCGGGCCGGGACACTCGGCGGGACTGGTCCGCGGGGACCTCCTGCTCGCGTTCGGCAGGACCCGCATCGACTCGGCGGCCGACCTGGCCGACGCCGTCGCGCGGGCCCGGCCGGGAGCCGAGGTCCGGCTGACCGTGCGGCACGCCGGCGGCGGCTACCAGCAGCTGACGGTCGTACCGGGCGTCGTCACGTGACCACCCGGAAGTGACTGGTCAGCTGCCCCGACCCGGTCAGGACATGGAAGGCGAGACCCACCGGGGCCTCCCGGTCCGCCACCTGCTCGCCCTCCCAGGGCAGCCGCAGCGTCCACGTCACGCCCGGTCCGACGACCAGCGGCCGTCCCGCGAACACCGTCGCGGCCGGGGTGTGGGCGTGGCCGGTGATCAGCCCGGCGATCTCCGGCCGGCGGCGCAGCAGCGCCTCCAGCCGGCCGGGGTCGGCCAGCCGGTACGAGTCCGGCAGGGGGTGGTGGACCTCGGCCGGCGGGTGGTGGAAGGCGAGGACGACGGGCCGGGTGCCGCCCAGCTCGTCGAGGGTCGCCTCGATCCAGTCGTACGTCTCGTCGTCGAGGCGTCCCTCGTCCCGGCCCGGAATGCTGGAATCGCAGCAGAGGACGGCACCGTCGTCGCGGACGTGGACCGAGTTGACCGGCCCCTCCGCCGGCTCCACGCCCAGCAGCGCCTTGCGGTACGGCACGCGGCTGTCGTGGTTGCCGGGGCAGGTGAGCACCGGGAACGGCGCGTCGCCCCCGCGCAGCCCCAGGATGCGGGCGGCCTCCTCGTACTCCGCCTCCGTGCCGTGGTCCGCGATGTCCCGGTCACCAGCAGGGCGTCCACCCGGCCCGGCAGCCGCCACAGCCGGTCGCGTACCCGCTCGGCGCGTTCGGTCGCCCGTGCGCTCCCGTCCAGGTGCAGGTCGCTGATGTGCGCGAGTACGAGCACCGTTCCTCCTCCCCGGCGCCCCGAGCGGCGCCCCGTGCCCATGGTTCTCCCCGTGCACCCAAGCACCCGTCACCCCTGCGGGGCAACGGCCGCCCGGGGCTGCGCGGTCCGGGCACCCGGCGCCGAGGCGGCGAATCGGCTCGCGTCGCCCCCGCCGGACGGGCAGGATGCTGCTCGTGGTCCCTTCACCGTCCAGGAGGTCCGGATGACCGGCACCGCGCCCGCCCCGTTCACCGCCGACGACTACCGGGCCCGCATGGAGCGCGCCGCGCGGGCCGCCGCGGACGCCGGACTGGCCGGACTGCTGGTGGCCCCCGGGCCGGACCTGGTCTGGCTCACCGGCTACGCGCCCCCGCGGCCACCGAACGGCTCACCCTGCTGGTGCTCGCCCCGGCCGCGACCCGGTCCTGGTCGTCCCCGCGCTGGAGGCCCCGGACGCCGCGAAGGCGGCCGGCGCGCCCGTCCTGGAGCTGCGCGACTGGACCGACGGCACGGACCCCTACGCCGTGACCGCCGCCCTCCTCGACGGCGCGGGACGGTTCGGCGTCAGCGACAACGCCTGGGCGCTGCACCTGCTGGCCTGCAGCGCACGCTGCCCGGCACCTCCTACGCCGCGCTCACCGAGGCGCTGCCGATGCTGCGCGCCGTCAAGGACGCCTCCGAGCTGGAGCTGCTCGCGGCGGCGGGCGCGGCCGCCGACGCGGCGTTCGAGGAGATCCGCAAGGTGCCGTTCGGCGGGCGCCGCGAGTCGGAGGTCGCCGCCGACCTCGCCGGGCTGCTGCGCGGCTTCGGGCACTCCCAGGTCGACTTCACCATCGTCGCCTCCGGGCCGAACGGCGCCAACCCGCACCACGAGGCCGGCGACCGGGTCATCGAACGCGGCGACATGGTCGTGCTCGACTTCGGCGGACTGCGGGACGGCTACGGCTCCGACACCTCCCGCACCGTCCACGTCGGCGAGCCGACCGACGAGGAACGCCGGGTGCACGACCTGGTGCGCGAGGCCCAGGAGGCCGGATTCCGGGCGGTGCGGCCCGGCGTCGCCTGCCAGGAGGTCGACCGGGCCGCCCGCGCGGTCATCGACGCCGCGGGGTACGGCGAGTACTTCATCCACCGCACCGGTCACGGCATCGGCGTCACCACCCACGAACCGCCCTACATGATCGAGGGCGAGGAGCAGCCCCTGGTGCCCGGCATGTGCTTCTCCGTCGAGCCCGGCGTCTACCTGCCCGGCCGGTTCGGGGTGCGCATCGAGGACATCGTCACGGTCACCGAGGACGGGGGACGGCGGCTGAACGGCACGACCCGGGAGATGGTCATAGTGGAGTAGCGGCCACCGACCGATCCCGCAGGCCCCCGGAAGACGACGGCGCGACCATGACCCAGGCACCCACCCCCACCGAGGACACCGTCCGCCGGCTGGTCCGTTCCCTGCTCGCGGACGACCGGACCGGCGGACCCGACGTGCGGCCCGTGGCGGCGGGGGACCCTCCCGCCACCTGGTGGGTCGGCGACCGCCATGTGCTCCGGCTGGCCCCGGACCGCGAGGCGGCCGTGCGGCAGCGCCGCGAGCTGCGGCTGCGCGATCTGCTCCGCCCGCACCTTCCCGTCGCGGTGCCGAAGAGCGTCGCCCACGGGGAGTGGGCGCCCGGGCTGTCCTACACCCTGGACGCCAAGGTGCCGGGCGGCTCGGGGGAGGCGCACGCCGTGTCCGCCGTCGGCGAGGCGGACCTGGCGGGGCTGCTCACCGGGCTGCGCGAGGTGCCGGTCCGTCAGGCCGAGGCCCTCGGCGTGCCGCGGACCGGCCCGAGACCGCTGGGGAAGGTGCGCGAGGCCGCGCTGCGGGCGGCGCGTGCGCTCGCCGCCGCCGACGAGTTCGACCCGGGCCGTCTGGCCCAGCTCACGCCGGCCGCCACGGCCCAGCTCGCCGTCCAGCCCGGGGCGCCGGTCCTCGTGCATTACGGCCTCGCCGCCGAACACCTCGTGGTCGGTGCCGACGGCCGGGTGCGCGGGGTGCTCGGCTGGGCCGACGCGGCCGTCGGGGACCCGGCGGAGGACATCGCGGGCTCGCGGCGGCCGTCGGGGCGCCCGCCGCCGTCCGGGCCGCGACCCTCGCCGGTTACGGCGCCCGCCCCTGTCTGCGCGGTCTGTGGCTGGCCCGCTGCGACGCCGTCACCGGACTCGCCGAGGCCCTCGCGGGCCGGTCCCCGGCGCCGCTGCCCGCCCTGCGCACCCGGCTCCGGCACGCCTGGGAGCCGATCCTGCTGGAGCGCGTGACGGATCTGCGGGGGGACGAGGGCGCCGACGACGCGGGGTGAGCACCTGCGGCCGCGCTCCGGTCACTCCTGCAGCAGGACCACACCCGTCTCGCCCGGAACGCGCAGCACCCCGTCGGCCCCCGGTGCCTCGACCGGCTCCCACGCGGCCAGCACCCGCGCGGGGCGGCTGCCGAGGGGGATCTCGGCCGGGCCGGGGCCGAGGTTGACGGCCACCTTCAGATCGCCGCGCCGGAAGGCGAGCCAGCGCCGCTCCCGGTCGAAGGCCACCTTGGTGTCGGCGAGGTCGGGGTCGGTGAGGTCGGGCCGCTCGTGGCGCAGCGCGATGAGGGTGCGGTACCAGGCCAGTACGCGCGCGTGGGGCTCGCGTTCCGGTTCCGACCAGTCGAGGCAGGAGCGGTCGCGGGTCGCCGGGTCCTGGGGGTCGGGCACGTCCTCCTCCCGCCAGCCGTGCGCGGCGAACTCCCGCCGCCTGCCCCGCCGTACCGCCTCGGCCAGCTCCGGGTCGGTGTGGTCGGTGAAGAACTGCCAGGGCGTGCCGGCCGCCCACTCCTCGCCCATGAACAGCATCGGCGTGAACGGCGCGGTGAGCACCAGCGTCGCCGCGCAGGCCAGCAGGCCGGGCGAGACCAGCGCCGCCAGCCGGTCGCCCTGCGCGCGGTTGCCGACCTGGTCGTGGGTCTGGCTGTAGCCCAGCAGCCGGTGCGCGGCCACCCTGGCCCGGTCCAGGGCCGGCCGTGCCCGCGGCCCCGGAAGCTGGAGTACGTGCCGTCGTGGAAGTAGCCGCCGGTGAGCGTCTTGGCCAGCGCGGCGAGCGGATCGCGCGCGAAGTCGGCGTAGTAGCCCTGGGACTCGCCGGTCAGGGCGGCGTGCACGGCGTGGTGGAAGTCGTCGTTCCACTGGGCGTGCACACCCATGCCGCCCTGTGTGCGCGGGGTGATGATCCGGGGGTCGTTCAGATCGGACTCGGCGATCAGGAACAGCGGGCGGCCGGTCTCCGCGGCGAGGGCGTCCACGGCGGTGGACAACTGCTCCAGGAAGTGGCACGCGCGCGTGTCGACCAGCGCGTGCACGGCGTCCAGCCGCAGCCCGTCGATCCGGTAGTCGCGCAGCCAGGCCAGCGCGCTGTCCACGAGATAGGCGCGCACCTCGTCCGAGCCGGGCGCGTCCAGGTTCACCGCGGAGCCCAGGGCGTCTGGTGGGTGTCGGTGAAGTACGGGCCGAAGACCGGCAGGTAGTTGCCGGACGGCCCCAGGTGGTTGTGCACGACGTCCAGGACCACCCCGAGACCGAGCTCGTGGGCCCGGTCGACGAAGCGTTTCAGCGCCTCGGGTCCGCCGTACGGCTCGTGCACCGCCCACAGCGACACCCCCTCGTACCCCCAGCCGTGACGGCCGGGGAAGGGCACAGCGGCATCAACTCCACGTGGGTGACGCCCAGTTCCGCGAGGTGGTCCAGGCGCTGCGCCGCCGCGTCGAGCGTGCCCTCGCGGGTGAACGTGCCCACGTGCAGCTCGTACAGCACCGCGCCGGGCAGCGGCCGCCCGGCCCACTCGGCGCGCCACGCGTACCGGCCGTGGTCCACCACGGCGCTGAGGCCGTCCGGGCCGTCCGGCTGCCGGCGCGAGCGCGGGTCGGGCCGCACCGGTCCGTCGTCCACCGCGAAGCCGTACCGCGAGCCGTCCCGCGCAGGGGCGTCCCCCCGCCACCATCCCGGCCGCTCGGGGTCCGGCCGCAACGGGCGGTCGTCGCCGTCGCAGTGGAGCGTCACACGGCCGGCCTTCGGTGCCCACACCTCGAACTGCACGGACGGTTCCCCTTCGTCTGCTCACCGTGACCTCGCACGACCATCGTCCTGCAAAAGAGATCGATCCGCCGGTGAACGTGTCCTTTCGTGGCGGGTCCCGCCGGGTACGCGGGCGGGGCGGGCGTCCACCCGTTTTCTGGACACCCCGGCCGCGCTGACCGACAATCACCTGCGTGACGTCGTCCTTCGAGTTCAACACGTACCCGCGCGGCTGTCCGACGCGGAGCGCGACAAGGCGCTGAAGGTGCTCCGGGACGGGGTCGCCCTGGGCCGGCTGTCGCACGAGACCTTCATCCGCCGGATGGAGCTGGCGCTCGCCGCCCGCCGCGCGGACGAGCTGGCCGCGCTCACCGCGGACCTGCCCCGGGAGAGCAGGATCTCGCGGCTGGTGTTCGGCACCGTCGAGGCCGTCTCCGGGTTCGGCGTGCGGCTGCGCACGGCGTGGCGGGCCGAGCGGCTGCCCAAGCTGCTGCTGCCCCACCCCGGCGCCGGACACCCGCTGCGCATCGGCCGCGATCCGGCGAACGGGCTGCGGCTCAACCACGAGACGGTCTCCCGGGTGCACGCCGAGCTGAGCCGGCAGGGCGGCCTGTGGGTCCTGCGGGACCTGGGCTCGACCAACGGCACGACCGTGAACGGGCGCCGTGTGATCGGCGCGGCCGTCGTCCGCGAGGGCGACCAGATCGGGTTCGGCCAGATGATGTTCCGGCTCGCGGGGGACTGAGAGGCCCGCCCTGGACCGGACCTATCGTGAGAAGGCCCGCCCTGGACCAGACCTGCCGTGAGAAGGCCCGCCCTGGACCGGACCTGCCGTGGGAGGGGCCGCCCTGGACCGGACCGGACCTCACCGGGGCCGGGTCCGCCGGTGGCGTTGGCCTGAGCTTCACGGGGCGTTGTGGCTGGTGGCGGCTCATGTCCCTTTGCCCGCGCGGTGTTGACGAGCCCCCGAACTCGTGACTGACTGTGCGTACACCGCGCACAGCAGGTGTACCGGCGACCCCGCATCGTGGAGGTGTGCCCTGACGCCCTCCTGCGCTATCCGACCGTGGACGACCTGGCGCACGGGCCGCCGCCCTCGCCGCCCGCCATCCCGCCCGGGCCCGCCTGCGCCGCGTCGGCACCTCCCGCGGCGGCACCCCGCTGCTGCTGCTGTCCGTGGGCCACGGCAGACGGCAGGTCCTCGTCGTCGCCGGGCCGCACCCCAACGAACCGGTGGGCGGCGCCACCGCCCTGCGCCTGGCCGAACGGACGCTCGCCGACCCCGGCTCACCGAGGGCGCCGACGCCACCTGGAACCTGCTGCTGTGCCTCGACCCCGACGGCCTCCGGCACAACGAGGGCTGGCTGTCCGGCCCGTACAGCCTCGGCCGCTACGTCCGCAACTTCTTCCGGCCCGGCTTCCTGGAACAGCCCGAGTGGCTGCCCGACGGCCCCGGCCGGGCCACCCTCCCGAGACCCGTGCCCTGCTCGCCCTCCACGAGGAACTGCGGCCCTTCCTCCAGTGCTCCCTGCACGGCGTCGACGTCGGCGGCGCCTTCGTCGAGCTGACCCACGACCTGCCCGGCCTCGCCAGCGGCTCGCCCACACCGCCGCCCGCCTCGGCATCCCCGCGAGCTGGGCGCCTACGACACGCTGTACTGGCCCGGCCTCGGCCCGCCGTCTACCGCATACCGCCTCCGCGCCGGGGCGACCTGACCGCCGCCATCACGGAGGCCGCCGTCGAGTCCACCTGGTGCCACCCCAGCGGTACGGCACCGTCACCGCCGTCGTCGAGGCGCCCATGTGGGGCGTGGCCGCCGTGGCGGACGGCTCCCCGCCCGCCGACACCGACGGGGTGCTGCGCAGCGTCAGCCGCACGCTGCGGGCCGACACCCGGCTGCTGCGGCAGCTCCTCGCCCGGCTGCGGCCCATCTGCCCGCCACCGAGCACGCGGCCCGGCTGCTCGCCCCGTCGACGACTACCTGCTGGTCTGCCCCGGCTCGCCGACGCCTGGGACCCCGACACCGACGACGGCTCCGGCCGGCCCTGCCGCCGCTCACCACCGCCCACCTGGTCGCCCTGCGCATCGCCGGACGCCGGCTCGCGCTGCGCACCGCGGGGCTGCTGCACCAGCTGGTGACCGCCGCCGGCCGCGACCCGGCGGACGTCCTGCCGGAACTGGACGCGCTGGTCGACCGGTGGTGCGCCGACTACCGCGACGGCTGCGCGGCCCGCTGGATACCGGTCGCCCGCCAGGCCGAGTACCAGGCCCGGACCGTGCTCGCCGCGTTCGAACTCGCCGTACGCCACGCCCCGGGCGGCTCCCGTTCGGGTGACGCGGGCTGGGGGTGCGGGGCCGCCGTGCCGATGCACCGGGAATGACGCACACCACGACAGCGCGAGCCGCCGCCCGGGCGGACTGCTCGCGGCCGCCGCACTCCTCGTCGCCTGCCCGGCCCCGCCCAGGCCTCGGCCCCGCCCAGGTCTCGGCTCCCGTCCGGTACGCCGACGACTGGCTGCTCCTCACCGTCGCCCGGGGCGAGACCCCGGCCGCGGTCACGCACGGCGCCCTGCTGCGCTGCGACCCGCCGAGCGGGCACGCCCGCGCGGCCGGGGCCTGCGCGGACCTCGCCGCCGCCGACGGCGACCTCGCGGCCATCCCGCTCAGGGACGGCCACTGCCCGATGGTCTACGCGCCGGTGACCGCCCACGCCCGCGGCCAGTGGAAGGGCAGGGCGGTGGAGTACACCGAGACCTTCCCGAACGCGTGCGTGATGGCGGCCCGGACCGGGGCGGTCTTCGCCCTCGACGAGGACCGCTGAGAGCCCGCCCGGGCCCGTCCGCCACCCCCAGGGCCCGGGCGGCCACCCGCCCGGGCCCGTGCGGGGCCGTCGCGCGCGGGGCCAGCCGGCCGTCGCGCCCGGGTCAGCCGGCCGTCGCGCGCGGGGTCAGCCGCCGTTCGCGGGGCGTCCACCCGCTCCAGCAGCGCCACCGGAAGCTCCTCGAACAGCTCCGCCACGCGTGCGTGCCCGGTGAACTTCCGCCGGGAGCCAGCACGTCCGCCACCGGCCGGGCGGCAGCGTCAGCGTCGTGTCCCGCCAGCCGCCCGCCTGCGCCAGCCGCAGCGACAGCCGGGTCACGGCCGTGAGGACGACACCGGAGCGCACGAACGCGGTGCAGTGGCCCGCCGCCGGCCCTCGGCGGGCAGCGGCTCGTACGTCGCCGCCTCCCGAACGCGTCCGGCCGCCGCGCCCGCAGCGCCAGCGCCGCCCGCGTCACCGCCGCCTTCTCGCCCTCCGCCGGCGGCGGGAAGGAGACCGGCCGGCGGTTGTCGGGGTCCACCAGCGCCCGGTACTCGTTCTCGGTGCCCTGGTACAGGTCAGGCACGCCCGGCATGGTCAGGTGGACCAGGGCCGTGCCCAGCACGTTGGCCCGGACGTGCGGCTCCAGGGCGGTGCGCAGCGCGGCCACCCGCTCGCCGGGCACCCGCACGGGCCCTCCGCGACGAACCGGTCCACCGCCTCCTCGTACGGCGGCTCCTGCTCGGTCCAGCTGGTGAACATGCCGGCCTCGCGCACATGCTTCAGCATCGCCTGCCGCACCCGCCCGGCGTCCGCGGACCGAGGCCGAACACGGTCTGCCACGCCGCCCACGCCAGCTGCCCGTCCGGCACGGCCTCGCCGCCGTGCGTCGCCTCGGCCAGGGTGTCCGCCCACCGGCCGGGACACTCGGTGAGCACCGCCAGCGCCGCGCGCACGTCGGCGCTGCGCTTGGTGTCGTGCGTGGAGACCACCGTCCCGGTCACCGGCCAGTCGCGCTGCACGCGCGCGCAGTACGCGTGGAACTCCTGCGGCGACACCGCCGGCCTCGCCGGGTTCCCGCCCACCTCGGTCGCCGACAGCAGCGGCACGTAGCGGTAGAAGGCCGTGTCCTCCACCGACTTGGCGCGCAGCGCCGACGCGGTCTGCGCGAACCGGGTGCGCAGCTCCACCTGGTCCGGCCCGTTCCCGTACCGGCCCAGCAGCAGGTCCCGCACCACGTCGACCGCGCCGGCCTCCTCCGGCACGACGAACGCGTGCCGCGCCTCGGCCGCCGCCTCCTCGGTGACCACCGCCGCCGTGTCCACCGACTCGTAGGGCCGGTAGACCTCCATCCGGACCAGCAGCTCCTGCAGCGCGGTGCGCAGCGCCCACGGCGCCCGGTCGCGCAGCGCCGGGTCGGGCGAGGTCGCGCACAGCCGGTGCGCCACCCGGGTGAGCCGGTCGCACTCGGCGGCCAGCTCGTGCGTGAGCACCTTGTACGCCGCCCGCCGCGCCGTCGCCGCCCAGTCCCGCCCCGGTCCGTCTGCGGCGCGGCGAACCGCCGGTAGTGGCCGAGGAGTTCCTCGTGTCCCGCCGGGTCCGTGAACAGCCCGTCGACATGGCGCAGGGCGTCGTAGCCGGTGGTGCCCGCGACCGGCCAGGAGGCGGGCAGCCGCTCCCCGTCCGCGAGGATCTTCTCGACCACCGTCCACCGGCCGCCGCTCGCCCGGTGCAGCCGGTCCAGGTAGGCGTCGGGGTCGGCGAGGCCGTCGGGGTGGTCGACGCGCAGCCCGTCGATCACCCCTCGCGCAGCAGCCGCAGCACCGTGGCGTGCGTGGCCTCGAAGACCTCCGGGTCCTCCACCCGCACACCGATCAGCTCCGAGATGCTGAAGAACCGCCGGTAGTTCAGCTCGGTGCGGGCCAGCCGCCACCACACCGGCCGGTACCACTGCTCGTCCAGCAGCCGCGGCAGCGGCAGGCCGGCCGTGCCCTCGCGCAGCGGGAAGGCGTGGTCGAAGTAGCGCAGCACGTCGCCGTCGACCCGCAGGTCGCCGAGCACGTCGCCGAGCGGCCCGCCGAGCACCGGCAGCAGCACCTGACCGCCCTGCGCCTCCCAGTCGATGTCGAACCACCGCGCGTACGGCGACCGCGGCCCCTCCCGCAGCACCTCCCACAGGGCCCGGTTGTGCCGGGGGACATCGCCATGTGGTTCGGGACGATGTCCACCACGAGGCCGAGCCCGTGCTCCCGCGCGGTGCGCGCCAGGGCCCGCAGCCCGTCCTCGCCGCCGAGTTCCGCGCGTACGCGCGCGTGGTCCACGACGTCGTAGCCGTGCGGCGAGCCCGGCACCGCCTCCAGCACGGGGGACAGGTGCAGGTGCGAGACGCCGAGCGAGGCCAGGTACGGCACGGCCGCCGCGGCGGCCGCGAAGGGGAACTCGGGCTGCAGCTGCAGCCGGTACGTGGCGAGGGGGGCCGCCGGGCAGGGCGCTCAAGGGTCATGGAAACCTACGTACCCGTCCCGCCGCGTTTCGTGTCATCGGCCCCTCCACAGGAGGACGCCGACGCGGCTAGCGTCGAGCGATGGGCAACAGCGCGAGCGGCAACAGCGCGGGCACCGGGCGCGGCACGCTGGGGACGTACCGGGAGGTGGTCGGCCTGTCCGGGCCGTGGCTGCCGGTGGTGTCCTTCCTGGGCCGGCTGCCGACGGCCACCATCCAGTTCGGCAGCGTGCTCCTGGTCGCCCGGACCAGCGGTTCGCTGACGGCCGCCGGGCTGACCGGCGGCGCGCTCGCGGTCGGGCAGGTGGCGTGCGGTCCGCTGGTGGGGCGGCTCGCGGACCGGCGCGGCCAGCGCACCGTCGTCCTCGTCTTCAGCCTCGTCAACGCCCTGGCCATCGCCGCGCTCGTAGCCGGGGCGCTCGCGGGCCTCCCGGCCCCTCTTCTGGCCGTGCTCGGCGCCGCCGCGGGGCCAGCGTGCCGCTCATCGGCCCGCTGGCCCGCGCCCGGCTCGTGGCCCTCGCCCGCCGGTCCGGCGCCGGCGAGCGCACCGTGGGCGCCGCCCTGTCCCTGGAGAGCACGCTCGACGAGGTCTCCTTCGTGCTCGGCCCGGCGCTGGTCGGACTCGCCGCGGTCCTGGCCCACCCCGCCCACGCCCTGGCCGGAGCGGCGCTGCTGGTCGCCGCGTGCGGCACGGCGTTCGCGCTGCACCCGACGGCGCGGGCCACCGCTCCCACCGCTCCCACCGCGCCCGCCGCACCCACCGCGCCCGCCGCGCCGTCCGGCGTGTCCCGCGCGCGTGCCCGTGCGCCGATGCCCCGCGCGGTGCACGCCCTGCGTGGTTCCCTCGCCCTCCAGGGGGCCATGTTCGGCGCCTGCCAGGCGGGGATCACCGCGCTGACCGAGCGGCTCGGCCAACCGGACCAGGCGGGACTGGTGTACGCGGCGATGGGGGTGATGAGCGCGTTCGCCGGGCTCGCCATGGCGGCCGTGCCCGCCCGCATCGGACTGCGGGCCCGCTGGCGGGCGGCCACGGGGACCGCGTTCCTGCTGTCGCTGCCGCTGGTGTGGACGGACGGCCTGGTCGCCCTGTACGCCGTCGTCACCGTCCTGGGCGTCGCCTACGCCCCGCACCTGATCACCGTGTTCGCGCTCACCGAGCGGACGGTGCCGCGGGCCCGGCTCTCCGAGGCGATGGCGTTCGCGACCAGCGCCATCGTCGGCGGCCAGGCGCTCGCCGTGGCCGTCACGGGACGCCTGGCCGAGTCCCACGGCCCGGGCGCGGCCTTCGCGGTGGCGAGCCTGGCCGCCGCACTCGCCTGCGCCCTGGCCCTGGCGGCGCGCCCCGCACCGCACGCGGAGGGCCGGGACACCGGCTCCCACGCGCGCGTACCGGACGCGTCCGCCCGCACACCGTCCTAGGGGGCGTCTGCGGCGCCCGGCTCCGGCCGGGCGCCGCACGGGTCCAGCCGGGCGCCGCACGTCCGGGTCCGGGCTCCCGGGCCGTCAGACGGGCCGCTGGAGCACCACCAGGCTCCGGTCCACCAGCGTCAGCCGGTCGCCGGCCTGGACCTTGCGGCCCGTGCCCGTCGGCACCCCGTCCGCGACGGCGGTGTCGACCACCACCTCCCACTGCCGGCCGTGGTCCACCGGCAGGACGAACTCCAGCGTCTTCGGTGAGGCGTTGAACATCAGCAGGAACGAGTCGTCGGTGATCCGCTCCCCGCGCGACCCCGGTTCGGAGATGGCGTTGCCGTTGAGGAACACCGTCAGCGCCGAGGCCTGCGCCGAGTTCCAGTCCCGCTGGGTCATCTCGTGGCCCTCCGGGGTGAACCAGGCGATGTCCGACAGCTCGTCGTGGGTGCCCTCCACGGGCCGCCCGTGGAAGAAGCGGCGCCGGCGGAAGACCGGGTGGTCCTTGCGCAGCCACACCATCGCCCGTGTGAAGTCCAGCAGCTCGTGGCCGTCCTCGGGCCACCGCACCCACGACAGCTCGTTGTCCTGGCAGTAGGCGTTGTTGTTGCCCTTCTGGGTGCGGGCGAACTCGTCACCGTGGCTGATCATGGGCACGCCCTGGGAGAGCAGCAGGGTGGCGATGAAGTTGCGCATCTGCCGGGCCCGCAGTTCCAGGACGGCCGGGTCGTCGGTGTCGCCCTCGGCCCCGCAGTTCCAGGACCGGTTGTGGCTCTCGCCGTCCCGGTTGTCCTCGCCGTTGGCCTGGTTGTGCTTCTCGTTGTACGAGACCAGGTCGTGCAGGGTGAAGCCGTCGTGGCAGGTGACGAAGTTGATCGAGGCCAGCGGGCGCCGGCCGTCGTCCTGGTACAGGTCCGAGGAGCCGGTCAGCCGGGAGGCGAACTCCGCCAGCGTGCGCGGTTCGCCCCGCCACAGGTCCCGGACCGTGTCCCGGTACTTGCCGTTCCACTCCGTCCACAGCGGCGGGAAGTTGCCCACCTGGTAGCCGCCCTCGCCGACGTCCCACGGCTCGGCGATCAGCTTGACCTGCGAGACCACCGGGTCCTGCTGCACCAGGTCGAAGAACGACGACAGCCGGTCGACCTCGTGGAACTGCCGGGCCAGGGTGGCCGCGAGGTCGAAGCGGAACCCGTCGACGTGCATCTCGGTGACCCAGTACCGCAGCGAGTCCATGATCATCTGGAGGACGTGCGGGGACCGCATCAGCAGGGAGTTCCCGGTGCCCGTGGTGTCCATGTAGTACCGGGGGTCCTCGGTGAGCCGGTAGTACGACGGGTTGTCGATGCCCTTGAAGGACAGCGTCGGGCCCAGGTGGTTGCCCTCGGCGGTGTGGTTGTAGACCACGTCGAGGATCACCTCGATCCCCGCCTCGTGCAGCGCCTTCACCGCCGACTTGAACTCCAGCACCTGCTGGCCGCGGTCGCCCCAGGAGGCGTAGGCGTTGTGCGGGGCGAAGAAGCCGATGGTGTTGTAGCCCCAGTAGTTGTTCAGGCCCATGTCCACCAGGCGGTGGTCGTTGACGAACTGGTGTACGGGCATCAGTTCGAGGGCGGTCACCCCCAGTTCGGTGAGGTGCTCGATCAGCGCCGGGTGGGCCAGCCCGCGTAGGTGCCGCGCAGTTCCTCGGGGAGCCCCGGGTGCCGCATCGTGAGGCCCTTGACGTGAGCCTCGTAGATCACCGTGTGGTGGTACTCCGTCCGGGGGCGCCGGTCGTCGCCCCAGTCGAAGTACGGGTTCACCACGACCGACGTCATCGTGTGCGGAGCGGAGTCCAGGTCGTTGCGCCGGTCGGGGTCGTCGAAGTGGTAGCCGTACACCTCCTCGCCCCACTGGATCGCGCCGCTGATCGCACGCGCGTACGGATCGAGGAGCAGCTTGGCGCTGTTGCACCGCAGTCCGCGCTCGGGGGCGTACGGGCCGTGCACGCGGTAGCCGTACCGCTGCCCCGGCATCACGCCCGGCACGTACGCGTGCCGGACGAACGCATCGCTCTCCCGCAGCTCGACCGCCGTCTCCGAACCGTCGTCGTGCAGCAGACACAGCTCTACTCGGTCGGCGGCCTCCGTGAAGACCGCGAAGTTGGTGCCGGCGCCGTCGTACGTGGCACCGAGTGGATACGCCTCTCCAGGCCAGACCTGCATGGATACGACTCTTTCAGGTGAGGAGCGCCGGTGGGGACGCCTTGGCTCCGAGTCTCCCCGGAAATGGGGTGCCCACCTAGAACCTGTGCCCCGTCCCGTCGAGGTGTCCCGGCGGCGACCCCCGGGTCACGCGGCGAACAGAGAAGCGTTTTCCGGCCGCCCGCGCCGCCGTCCTCGTCGCCGCCCGCCGCCCGCCGTGCCCGATCCGCTCGCGGACCGTGAGGGATCCGCCCGCGCCGGGAACGGCCCGTGACCGGAACAGGCGGGGACAAAGCGGTAGTTGGGCAACCAGCCTGTGCATCAGGCTGCGTCCGGGTCCGCTCCCGGAGTACTCTTCCTTGATCGTTGAGCCGGGAAGGGCCCGGGGAGTGGAAGGCGGTGCTCGGGTGGGGTCGGGAGGGCTGGAGCTGCCCCCTGGTGACGAGGGTCACGAGGGGAACTCCACGGACGTCCCGCCCGGTGCGGTGTCACTGGCGCGGCCCGTGAGCGCGGGCGCCATAGGGCCCGAGCTGGACTGGGACGCCGATGCCTGGCACGAGGTGCGCACCCGTGCCCAGCGCGCCGGCCGCGCCTACATCTGGCTGAATCTGGTCGAACAGCGGCTGCGTGCCGTGGTCGCCGCCGTCCTGCGGCCCGTCTACGAGCCCGTGCACGGCGACGACTGGGTCGTCGCCGCCGCCGGCCCGGCCGGGCAGGAGTGGGTGCAGCGGGCGGTCGCCGTCCGCGAGGTCAGCCGCCGCAAGGGCTATCTGCTCGACCCGGCCGACGACAACGTCCTGAGCTTCCTCACGCTGCCCCAGCTGCGCGAGCTGATGGTGCAGCACTGGCCCTGCTTCGAGCCGTACGTGGACGAGCGCCGCGACGTGGAGCTGGCGCTGGACGAGCTGGAGGTCACGCGGAACGTCGTCTCCCGCAACCGGGCCCTGTCCGAGGCGGTCCTGAACCAGGCCGAGCGGGCCTCCGCCCGGCTGCTGGAGGTCCTCGGCTCCGGGAGCGAGGCGCCCTCCGCCCGCCGGCTGCCCGTCGACGCGGTCGAGGACCTGGTCGGCGACCGGTACGCCGACGTGGTCGCCGTGCACCCGGACCGGGTCCGGCTGCTGCGCCAGTTCCCGGCCGAGGACATCTTCGGCGGGGCCCGCCGCCTCGACGCCATCGGCATCGGCCTGAACCTGCTCGTGCAGAACTTCTCCGGACGCCGCCTGGTGCGGCTGGCCGAGGCCGGCAGCCGGGTGCGGCTGCTGTTCCTCAACCCGGCCTCCAGCGCCGTCAAGCGGCGCGAGCGCGAGCTGGGCATCAAGCGCGGCGAGCTCGGCCGGGCCGTGGAGACGAACATCCTGCACATGCGCCGGGTGCGCTCCCGGCTGCGGGACCCGGGCGCCTTCGAGATCCAGGTCTACGACGAGACCCCCCGCTTCACCGCCTACCTCGTCGACGGGGACGGCGCCGACGGCATCGCGGTCGTGCAGTCCTACCTGCGCCGCACGCGGGGATGGAGGCGCCGGTGTTCGTCCTGCGGAACGGCCGGAACACCGGAAAGGTCGTCAAGTCGGACCAAGCGGACGAAGGCGGACTGTTCTCCACCTATCGCGAGGAGTTCGAGCTGATGTGGGCGGATTCGCGGCCCGTGTCGTGACGGGCCGCCGGGCCCCGCGGCCGGGAGCGGGCCGGGAGGCGGACCCCTGATTGTCAGTGGTGCGTGCGAAGGTGGAGACCACTGGGGGAACGCACCACGAAGAAGGGGGACGGCCCATGGGCTGGCACCGGGAGCTGCTGATCGGCTTCGACCTGGAGACGACGGGCACCGATCCGCGCGAGGCGCGCATCGTCACGGGGGCCGTCATCGAGGTCAGGGGCGGTGAGCCGATGGGCACCGGGAGTGGCTGGCCGACCCCGGCGTCGAGATCCCGGCGGACGCGGTGGCGGTGCACGGCATCAGCACCGAGCGGGCGGTCGCCGAGGGCCGGCCGGCCGACCGGGTGGCGGACGCCATCGCCGGGGTCCTGGTGTCCTCCTGGCAGGCGGGGATCCCCGTGGTCGCCTACAACGCCGCGTTCGACCTCACCCTGCTCTCCGCCGAACTGCGGCGCCACGGGCTGCCGTCCCTGCGCGAGCGCCTCGGCGGCGCGGACCCCGCCCCGGTCATCGACCCCTACGCCATCGACCGCTTCGTCGACCGCTACCGCCCGGGCAAGCGCAACCTGGAGGCCGTCTGCGCGGAGTACGGCGTGCCGCTCGACGCCGCCCACGACGCCTCGGCCGACGCCCTCGCCGCGGCCCGGCTGGCCGCCGCGATAGCCGGCCGCCACCCCAAGATCGCCGCCCTCGGCCCGGCGGAGCTGCACCGCCGGCAGATCGAGTGGTGCGCGGCCTGGGCGGCGGACTTCCAGAGGTTCCTGCGCCGCAAGGGGACAGCACGGCGGTCGTGGACGGCTCCTGGCCGCTGCGGGAGCCGGCCGGCGAGCGGGTCTGAGGCCGCCCGGCGCTCAGAACGGATACCACCGCACCGTCGGGTCCCCGTCCCGCAGCGACGCCACCCTGCGTTCGAACTCGGCCAGTGCCTTCGGGTTGCCCGGCGTGTGCTGCGCCACCCAGGCGCAGCTGGCCGTCTCCCGGGCCCCGCGCAGCACCGCACACCCCTCCCACTCGCGCACGTCCCACCCATAGGCGGCGGTGAAGGACGCGTACGCCTCGGCCGGCAGCCCGTAGCGGTCGTGCGAGAGGGCCATGACCACCAGGTCGTGCTCCCGCAGGTCCGAGGAGAAGGTCTCCAGGTCCACCAGGACCGGGCCGTCGGGACCGATGTGCACGTTGCGGGGCAGCGCGTCCCCGTGGATCGGGCCGGGCGGCAGCTGCGGGGTGAGCGCGGCGGCCGCCGGCGCGAACCCGTCGCGGCGCGCCCGCAGATAGGCCGCGTCGGCGGGGTCGATGGCGTCGCCCGCGAGCCGCAGCCAGCGTTCCACCCCGCCCAGCAGCTCGCGGGGCGGCAGGGTGAAGGAGGGGAGGGCAGTGCGTGCACGAGCCGCAGCAGCGCGGCCAGGTCCCGCGGTTCGGCAGGCCGCACCGGGTCGGGCAGCCGGTGCCACAGCGTCACCGGGTGCCCCTCGACGAGCAGCGGCTCCGGCTCCGCCGCCCGGACCGCCGGGACGCCGGCCGCCTCCAGCCACGCGGCGATGTCCAGTTCCCGGCGGGCGCGGTCCAGCAGTTCGGCGTCGCGGCCCACCTTGACGACCAGGTCACCGGCCGCGAACACGGCGTTCTCGCCCAGCGCGAGCAGCCGCGCGTCCTCCGCCGGCCCGGCAGCACCCCCGCCGCGGCCAGTACGTCCCGCGCCCGTGCCTCGTCCATCGGTCCGTCTCCTTCTCCTCCGCCGGGCCGTCCGCCATCCACCGGACGCCCCGTCACCTCGGCCGGGGCCCCGTGGCCCGCACCGGGTCGCCCGGTGCGCGCCGGCCATCGGCCAGTGTCCCATTCGCACAGGTCGGACCGTGTGCGCGGTGCCTTGACGGGGACCGGCGCCTTCACGACCATGACCAGGCCTTCCGAGCCGTCCCGAGGAGCTGATCCCGTGACACAGCTGACCGAGGTGAGGAGACCGGCGCCCCGCGCGCCCGGACCGGACCGGCCCCGCCGGGCCACCGGTCACGGCGCCTGGTTCCTGGTGCTGCCGGCCCTGCTGCCCATCCTCGTGCTCAGCGTGGGACCGCTGCTGTACGGGGTGCTGCTCGCGTTCACCGACGCCCAGTCCGGACGGACGGAGCCCACCCGGTGGATCGGCACGCTGAACTTCCAGGACCTGATGCGGGACACCCTGTTCTGGGAGTCGTTCCGCATCGGGCTGCTGTGGGCCGTCGGGGTGACCGTCCCGCAGTTCCTGCTCGCCCTCGGCCTCGCCCTGCTGCTCGACCAGAAGCTGCGGCTGCGCTGGCTGGCCCGCGCCCTGGCGATCGTCCCGTGGGCGATGCCCGAGGTGGTCGTCGGCATCATGTGGCGGCTCGTCTACAACCCGGACGCGGGCATCCTCAACGAGACGCTGCGCGACCTCGGCCTCGGCGACGGCCGCGACTGGCTCAGCGGCCTGGGCACGGCGCTGCCCGCGGTGATCGTCGTCGGCGTCTGGGCGGGCATGCCCCAGACGACCGTCGCGCTGCTCGCCGGACTGCAGAACACCCCGCGGGAACTGCACGAGGCCGCCGCGGTCGACGGCGCGGGGCCGTGGCGCCGGTTCCGCACCGTGACCTGGCCCGCCCTCAGACCCGTCGCCCTCGCCATCACCGCGCTCAACCTGATCTGGAACGTCAACGCGTTCGCCCTGGTCTACGTGCTGACCAGCGGCGGCCCCGGCGGACGGACCAGGCTGCCCATGCTGTTCGCCTACGAAGAGGCTTTCCGCTACGGCCAGTTCGGGTACGCGGCGGCGATGGGCTGCGTCATGGTCGCCGTGATCTCGGTACTGCTGGCCGTGTTCCTCGCCGGCCGGCTCAGGGGAGGTGAACGGACGTGAGGACATCGGCCCGGGCCCGCGCCGGCCAGTACGTCGCACTGCTGGCGTATCTGGCCTTCCTGGCCTTTCCGTTCCTGTGGCTGGTCTCGACCGCGTTCAAACCGCCGCGCGAACTGGGCAGCGCGCACCCCACCTGGATCCCCCGGGATCCGACCCTGGCCAACTTCCGGCAGGCCTTCGACGAGCAGCCGCTGCTGAACGCGGCACTCAACTCCCTGCTCAGCGCCGTCGCCGCGGCCGTGATCGCCGTAGTGATCGCGACGCCCATGGCCTACGTCATGGCCCGTCGCCGGGGGAGGCTCGCCAGGGCGGCGACCGGCTGGGTGGTGGTCAGCCAGGCCTTCCCGTTCGTGCTGCTGATCATCCCGCTGTTCCTGCTGCTGAAGAACCTGCGGCTGGTCGACTCGGTGCCCGGACTGGTGATGGTGTACGTGGTGTGGGCCCTGCCGTTCGCGCTGTGGATGCTCGCGGGCTACGTACGGGCCGTGCCGGCCGAACTGGAGGAGGCGGCGGCCGTGGACGGGGCCGGGCGGCTGCGGATCCTGGTGTCGGTGACGGCACCGCTGCTGGCCCCGGGGATCGTGGCGACGGCGCTGTTCGCCTTCATCACGGCGTGGAACGAGTTCTTCTTCGCGCTGGTGCTGCTGAAGACCCCGGAGAAGCAGACCCTGCCGGTGGTGCTCACCCACTTCATCGGCGCCGAGGGCGTCGCCGACCTGGGCCCGCTCGCGGCGGCGGCGTTCCTGGCGACGCTGCCCTCGCTGGTGATCTTCGCGGTCGTCCAGCGGCGCATCACGGGCGGCATGCTGGCCGGGGCGGTGAGGGGCTGATGCGCACCACGGGCGTCCCGGCACGCACGAGGATCGCCGCGACCGTCGCCCTCGTCCTCGGCGTGCTGCTCGCCGGCTGCACGGACGGCGGCGCCGGCACCGAGGACGGCCGGATCACCCTGCGCTTCCAGTCCCTGGCCTGGCAGCAGGAGTCGGTCGAGGCCACGAAGGAACTGGTGCGCGAGTGGAACGCCACCCGCCCCGACGTGCGGGTCGAGTACGTGCAGGGCAGCTGGGACAGCGTCCACGACCAGCTCCTCACCTCCTTCGAGGGCGGCGAGGCCCCCGACATCATCCACGACGCCTCCGACGACCTCGCCGACTTCGCCTACGGCGGCTACCTCGCCGACCTGACCGGCCTGCTGCCCGAGCGGCTCACGTCGGACATCCCGGAGCGCAGCTGGCAGACCGTCACCTTCGGCGACGGCGTCTACGGCGTCCCCTTCCTCCAGGAACCGCGCGTCCTCATCGCCAACAGCGACCTGCTGAGGGAATCGGGCGTGCGCGTCCCCACGCCCGAACGGCCCTGGAGCTGGGCGGAGTTCCGGGAGGTGACCGAGCGGCTGAGCGGCGACGGCCGGTACGGCGTGGCCTGGCCCCTCAAGGAGCCGGTGTCCGCCACGCTCAACCTGTCGCTGTCGGCGGGCGGACGGCTCTTCCACCGGGGCGCGGACGGCAAGGTGACCGTGCGGTTCGAGGAGGGCGACGCGGTCGTGCCGCGCACCGTCCACGACCAGGTCAACACCGATCGCAGTGCCCCCGCCTCGACGCTGGGCAGCGGCGGGTCGGACACGCTGCCGGGGTTCTTCGCCGGCGAGTACGCGATGGTGCCCCTGGGGTTCTCCTACCGCCAGCAGATCGTGCAGCAGGCTCCGGAGGGCTTCGACTGGCAGGTGCTGCCCGCCCCGGCGGGCGCCGAGGGGCTCGCCCAGGGCGTCAGTCCGCAGACGCTGTCGATCGCCGAGGACTGCCCGCACAAGAAGGAGGCGGCGGCCTTCATCGACTTCCTGCTCCGTCCGGAGAACATGGTGCGCCTCGCCCTCGGCGACTGGATGCTGCCCACCGGCACCGAGGCGCTGAAGGACCCGGCCCTGCACACCGCCGAACACGGCTGGGCCACCGGCGCCGCGCTCGCCCGCCATCTGCGCCCGGCCCCGGCGCAGTCCGTGCGCGGCTACCCGAGTGGAAGGACAAGGTGGCCACCCCCGCCCTGCAGGAGTACTACAGCGGCGCCATCGGCCTGGCCGGCCTGCGGGAACGTCTGGAGGAGGACGGCAACCTGGTCCTGGCCCGCTACCAGCGCTGAGCCCGCGCCCCGCCAGGCCGTGCCCCCGCCGGCACCGGCACCGGCACGGCGTCGGCTGGTATTTCGGTTGCGCCGCCCGGGGAGGCGCCTAGCGTCCCCTCCGTGGCAGCGAACAACGCGATCTTCATCACCGGTCACGGCCGGGGTTGCACGCACTCCATCCGGATGCGTCGCGGCCCCGGAGCCCTGACCGGCCCGGGAGCCACGCCGCCCGCTGATCCGGCGCGCCGCGTCCGTCTGCTCCCCCCTCTTCACCTGTCTTCCGGTCAGGGCCTCGCGCTGCCCTTCTGACCTTTCACGGAAGACAAGGACCGCAGGCCATGGCCCGCCCCACGCGCACCTCCCGTGCGCTGTCGCAGAACTTCCTCACCGACCGCGCCGTCGCCCGGCGCTTCGCCCGGATCGCCGTCCCGGACGGCGGCCCTCCGCCCCTCCTGCTCGAAGTCGGGGCGGGAAAGGGCGCGTTGACCGAACCGCTCGCCCGCCGCTGCCGGGAGCTGCGGGCCTACGAGATCGACCCGCGTCTCGTCCCCGGCCTGCGCACCCGCTTCGCGGGCACCCCGCACGTGCGGGTGATCGCCGGCGACTTCCTCGCCGCCCGGCCGCCGCGCGGCCCGTTCGCGGTCGCCGGGAACGTGCCCTTCTCCCGCACCGCCGACGTCGTCGACTGGTGCCTGCGGGCCCCCGCCCTCACCGAGGCCACCCTGATCACCCAGCTCGAGTACGCCCGCAAACGCACCGGCGACTACGGCCGCTGGACGCTGCTGACGGTGCGGACCTGGCCGCGCTACGCGTGGCGGCTGGCCGGCCGCGTCGACCGGTACGGCTTCCGGCCCGCGCCCCGGGTGGACGCGGGATCGTCCGCATCGAGCGGCGCCGCACCCCGCTGCTGGACGCCGCCGCCTACCGCGACTGGCGTGACCTGGTGGAGCTCGGGTTCTCCGGCGTGGGCGGCTCGCTGCACGCCTCGCTGCGGCGGGCGCACCCGCGGCGCCGGGTGGACGCCGCCTTCCGGGCAGCGCGCCTCGATCCCGGGGTGCTCGTCGGCGAGGTGACGCCGGAGCGGTGGCTGCGGCTGCACGAGGTGCTGGCGGCGTGACCCGGCCCGGCGGGCCGGGCGGCGCCCCGAAACATGTTGCACGAGACGTCTCGTCTCGTCTATGGTCGGCGCATGACCACTCCCGCGCACATCGCCATGTTCTCCATCGCCGCGCACGGCCACGTGAACCCCAGCCTGGAGGTGATCCGCGAACTCGTCGCGCGGGGCACCGGGTGACGTACGCCATCCCGCCGCACCTCGCCGAGAAGGTGGCCGGACCGGCGCCGAACCCAGGCTGTGGAACTCCACGCTGCCCGGCCCCGACGCCGACCCGGAGGCCTGGGGGACCACGCTCCTGGACAACGTCGAGCCCTTCCTGGACGACGCGATCCAGGCCCTGCCGCAGCTCGCCGAGGCCTACCGGGGCGACGAGCCGGACCTCGTCCTGTACGACATCGCCGCGTACCCGGCCCGGGTCCTCGCCCACCGCTGGGGCGTGCCCGCGATCTCCCTCTCACCGTGCATGGTCGCCTGGGAGGGCTACGAGAAGGAGGTCGCCGAGCCGATGTGGGAGGAGCCGAAGAAGACCCCACGCGGCCGGGCCTACTACGCCCGCTTCCGGGCCTGGCTGGAGGAGAACGGGATCACCGAGCATCCCGACTCGTTCGCCGGGCGCCCCGCCCGGTCCCTCGTACTGATCCCGAGGGCGCTCCAGCCCAACGCCGACCGGGTCGACGAGAGCGTGTACTCCTTCGTCGGCGCCTGTCAGGGCGACCGCGAGGCCGAGGGCGACTGGCAGCGGCCCGCCGGAGCCGAGAAGGTCGTGCTCGTCTCCCTGGGCTCGGCCTTCACCAAACAGCCCGCGTTCTACCGGGAGTGCGTCAAGGCCTTCGGCGACCTGCCCGGCTGGCACGTGGTCCTCCAGATCGGCCGCCACGTCGACCCCGCGGAACTGGGGAGGTGCCGGCCGGCGTGGAGGTGCGCTCCTGGGTGCCGCAGCTCGCGGTGCTGCGCCAGGCCGACCTGTTCGTCACCCACGCGGGCGCGGGCGGCAGCCAGGAGGGCCTGGCCACCGCGACGCCGATGATCGCCGTACCGCAGGCCGCGGACCAGTTCGGCAACGCCGAGATGCTCCGGGCCCTCGGCGTCGCCCGGCAACTGGCCACCGAGGAGGCCACGGCCGAGGCGCTGCGCGATGCCGCCCTCGCCCTGGTCGACGACCCCGAGGTGGCCCGCCGGCTGAAGGAACTCCAGGCGCAGACGGCCCGGGAGGGCGGCACCCGCCGCGCCGCCGACCTCGTCGAGGCCGCACTGCCGGGCCGCGGCGCGTTTTTCCGCAACGTTGTTGGATAAGTCACAGCGGTGTGTAGCGGTTGATCCGCGCGGTCCGCATCGGTCAGAGTTTCGCGCAGTCCGCCGGTGCGGACGACGGCCGTCGTGCCCGCCCCCACGGGGCACGACGGCCGCTCTATGGTGTGCGGATGACGACGACGTATGCGGCGCTGCTGCGCGGGATCAACGTGGGCGGCGGCAAGAAGGTCCCGATGGCCGAACTGCGCGCCCTGATGGAGGAACTCGGCCACGGCGGCGTGCGCACCCATCTGCAGAGCGGACAGGCCGTGTTCACCTCCGGCCGGGGGGACGAGGAGTCCCTCGCCGCCGAACTGTCCGCCGCCGTCGAGAAGCGCTTCGGCTTCGCCGTCGGCGTGATCGTGCGCGACCACGCCTATCTGAAGGCCGTCGCCGACGCCTGCCCGTTCCCGGCCGCCGACCTGGAGCCCCGGCAGCTCCACGTCACCTACTTCTCCGCGCCGCCCGGCGAGGAGCGCTTCACGGAGATCGACCGGGACGCCTTCCTCCCCGAGGAGTTCCGTCTCGGCGACCGCGTCCTGTACCTGTACGCGCCCGACGGACTGGGCCGCTCCAAGCTCGCCGAGCACCTCGCCAGGCCCCGCTTCACCAAGGGCCTGACCGCCACCACCCGCAACTGGAACACCGTCGCCCGACTCGTCGAGCTGACCGCGCCCCGGCCGCAGGAGGGCTGACCCGACGGGCGCACGGCGCCGGGGCCAGGGGGTGTCCGCCTAGGCGGCCCCGGCCGCCACCGGCACGGGCGTGCGCGCCGCGTCGTAGCGGTCCAGCAGGACCCGGGCCACCTCCGGAGCCGGGCCGAGGACGTCGGCGAGGACGTCGGCGCCGGCCGCGCCGCGCGCGATGCGGTCCGGCAGGAAGCCGGGCGCCAGCACGTACGGGGCGACGGCGACGCGCTCGCAGCCCAGCTCGCGCAGCTCCCGTACCGCGTCCTCGGTGCGGGGAAGGGATGCGGAGGCGAACGCAGGCCGCACGGCGCACCAACCGGTGTGCCGCCACTCCCGCGCGATTTCTGCGATCACTGCGATCGCCTCCGGGTCGGTGGACCCCGCCGAGGCCAGCACGACCCCGGTCGAGGACTTGTCGGCGGGTGTGAGGCCCGCCTCGTACAGCCGCCGTTCCAGCGCCGTCAGCAGCAGCGGGGAGGGGCCGAGCACCTCCGCCTGCCGCACCCGCAGCCGGGCCGGCGCCTCCGCGAGGACCGCGGGGATGTCCGCCTTGGCGTGGAAGGCCCGGGTCAGCAGCAGCGGCAGGGCCACGACGTCGCGCACGCCCTCCGCCGCCAGCGACTCCAGCACCCCGGACACCGACGGCACGTTGAAGTCGAGGAACCCGGTCTCCACCCGCAGCTCCGGGCGCAGCGAGCGGACCCGGCGCACCAGCGCGTGCACGGTCGCGGCGTGCCGGGGGTCGCGGCTGCCGTGGGCGACGACCAGGAGCACCGGGCGGCCCGGGCGGGCCGCGGGGACCGGTCGCGGGAAAGCGTGCATGGGGTGCGTCAGCTCCTCACCAGCAGTCCGCGGCTGCGCAGGACCCAGCGCTCCAGCGGGCTGAAGATCAGCAGGTCGATGGCGATGCCGACGACCAGGATGAGCAGGATGGCCTCGAAGACCATGGCCATGTCGCTGGCGTTGCGGCCGTTCTCCAGCAGCTGGCCGAGTCCGGTGCCGAGGTCGGGGAAGGAGGCGATGATCTCCGCGGCCATCAGGGACCGCCAGGAGAACGCCCAGCCCTGCTTGAGGCCGGCGACGTAGCCGGGCAGCGCGGCGGGCAGGGTGATGTGCCAGGTGCCCTTCAGCCCGGTCGCGCCGAGGGTGCGGCCCGCGCGCAGGAACAGCGGCGGGACCTGGTCGACGCCGGACACCAGGCCGTTGGCGATGGAGGGGACGGCGCCGAGCAGGATGACGGCGTACATCATCTGGTTGTTGAGGCCGAGCCAGATCACCGCGGGCGGCACCCAGGCCACCGACGGCAGGGACTGCAGCCCGGACAGGATGGGCCGATCGCCGCCCGGACGACCTTCACCCGCGCGACGAGCAGCCCGAGGGGGGTGCCGATCAGCAGGGCGAGGCCGAAGCCGAGCAGGCCGCGGGAGACGGACGTCCAGATGTAGCCGAGCAGTTCGCCCTTCAGCCAGGCGTCCCGCAGGACGTGCCACACGTCGGCGGGGGCGGGCAGCTTGGTCGGGTCGTCGACGATCCGGAAGGAGACCAGCGCCTGCCACACCGCCAGGACCAGCGCCACGGCGACGACCGGCGGGAGGATCTTCTCGGTGAACGTCTGCCGCAGCGGCTTGCGGGCCTTGGGCACCGTCTCCAGCGCGTCGAGGCCCGCCTCCAGCCCGGCGAGGTCCCTCCCGCCGTCCCTGGTGGTGGTGTCAGTGCTGGCCATGGCGGCGGATCTCCCCACGCAGTTCTTCGGTGATCTCGACGGACAGTTCGGCCACGGCCGTGTCCTCGATCCGGCGCGGATGCGGGATGCCGACCGTCCACTGACGGGCGACGCGCCCGGGCCGGGAGGACAGCAGCACCACGCGCTCGGCGAGCCGGACGGCCTCGCGCACGTTGTGCGTGACGAACAGCACGGACAGCCCCGTCTCCCGCCAGATCCGGGTCAGTTCGTCGTGCAGCACGTCCCGGGTGATCGCGTCCAGCGCGGCGAACGGCTCGTCCATCAGCAGCAGCCGGCTCTCCTGCGCGAGCGCGCGGGCCATCGCCACGCGCTGGCGCATCCCGCCCGACAGCTCGTGCACCCGCTTGCCGTGGGCGCCCTTCAGCCGGACCAGTTCCAGCAGTTCCTCGGCCCGGCCGCGCCGCTCCGCCTTGGGCACGCCGCGCAGTTTCAGGGCGAGTTCGATGTTCTTCCCGGCGGTCAGCCAGGGGAACAGGGCGTGCTCCTGGAACATCAGGGCGGGCCGCCCGTCCGTCTCGATCGTGCCGGCGCTGGGCCTGTCGAGGCCCGCCACCAGGTTCAGCAGGGTGGACTTGCCGCAGCCCGAGGCCCCGAGGAGGGTGACGAACTCGCCGGGGGCGACGTCGAGGCTGATGTCGTCCAGCACGAGCTGCGTCCCGGCGGGGCCCGCGAACGACTTGGAGACGTGCTCGATCCGGGCGGCCGATGCGGCCGGGCCTGCGGCGCCGGCGGCCGCGGCGTCCTTGGCGAGGGTCGTGGTCGTGGCCATGGTCGTCACCTCCTGGTCAGTGGTCGTGGTCCGGTCACCGCGGGACGCCGAGCCCGGCGTCGTCCACCGGGGGCTCGCCCTCGGCCTTGCGGATCCTGTTCAGCAGGGTGAGGTCGTAGATGCCCTCGAGGTCGGGGTCCTTCAGCAGGCCGGCCTCGACGGCGTGCCGGGCCTGGGCGGCGAGGGTGGCGGCCAGCGGGTCGTCGGTGACCTGGAGCGACTCCCACGCCGGGTCCAGGACCTCGGCGGGCAGCGCCTTGCCGGTGTCGGCGGCGATCTGCTCGTTGGCGGCGGCCTTGGCCTCTTCGGGGTGGGCGTCGATCCACCGGTTGGTCTCCACGGACGCCCTCAGCACCGCCTCGACGGCCTTCGGGTGCTCCTTCAGGAACTTCTGCGACACGATGACGTTCGTGGTGACGAACTTCTTCTCCGGCCACAGCGACGCCTCGTCCAGCAGCACCTTGCCGCCGGCCGCCACCATCTGGGACGCGGTCGGCTCCGGCACCCAGGCGCCGTCGATCGACCCGGACCGGAAGGCGTTCGGGGTGACCTTGTTGTCGCTGCGGACGAGGGTGACGTCGCCCTTGCCGGTCATCGGGTCGATCCGCCAGCCCCGGCCGGCGGCCCAGTCCAGGAACGCCACGTCCTGGGTGTTGCCCAGCTGAGGGGTGGCGATCCGCTTGCCCTTCACGTCCCCGACGGACGTGATCCTGTCGGGGTCGACCACCAGCTTCACCCCGCCGGAGGCCGAGCCGCCGATGATCCGCAGGTTCCTGCCGCCGGCCTTGGTGTAGCCGTTGACCGCCGGCGACGGGCCGATCCAGCCGATGTCGACGGAACCGGAGTTCAGCGCCTCGATCTCGGACGGGCCGGCGTTGAACACCGCGTACTTCGCCTCGGTGGCGCCCAGCGCCTTCTGGAAGAACCCCTTGCGGTTGCCGACCAGCGCGGTGGCGTGCGTGACGTTGCCGAAGTAGCCGATCGTCACCTCGTCCAGCCCGTCGGTCTTCTTCGCCCCCGGCGCGATCGTCGCCGCGCCCTCGTCCTTCGCCTGGGAGCCGTAGCCGCAGCCGGCGAGGACCGCCAGCACGGGCAGGGCGACCAGGGCCGCGAGCGTGCGGCGCAGGGCGGTGGTGGCAGGCACGGAAGGGGTTCCTCTCGGTGGCCCGGCGTCACGGTCCCGACCGCGTCGCAGGGTCGGTCAGTCCGTGGCCGGGGGATCGGCGGGTTCTCGGCGGTACGGAGGGCGGCGGTCGCCGCGGGTCACGGGGCACATCGCGCGACTCCGCCCTGTCCGGCGCCGAGGGCGCCGCTGCCGACGCGGCCGCCCTCCTTGGCGAAGGTCGAGTAGAAGTCCGGGGAGCCCATGCTCAGAAGTCCCACCCGTCGTCGTCGGCCGCGTCCTTGACCGGTTCCGGCGAGGCGAAGGACTCCCCGACCATGCCGGCGGTCAGCGTCGTGCCGTCGCTCGGGTCGATCAGGATGAACGAGCCGGTGCGGCGCGAGTCGGCGTAGGCGTCGACCGGCAGCGGCTCGGCGGTACGGATCTTCACCCGGCCGATGTCGTTGGCGGTCAGGTGGCCCGGGTGCGGGTGCAGGGACAGGTCGTCCAGCGTGAGCCGGGACGGGATGTCCTTCACGATCGCCTTCACCGTGCGGGTGCCGTGCTTGAGCAGCACCCGGTGACCGATGGTCAGCTCCTGGTCGGCGACGTGGCACACGGTCGCCTCGATGTCCTGCGTGGTCGCCGGCGCGTCCTTGGTGGGCACGATCAGGTCGCCGCGGGAGACGTCGATGTCGTCGGCCAGCAGCAGCGTCACCGACTGCGGCGTCCAGGCCACGTCGACCGGCTCGCCGAGCAGGTCGATACCGGCGACGGTCGTGGTCCGGCCCGAGGGCAGGACGGTGACCGGGTCGCCGACGCGGAAGGAACCGGCGGCGATCTGCCCTGCGTAGCCCCGGTAGTCGGGGTGCTCGGCGGTCCCCGGACGGATCACGTACTGCACGGGCAGCCGGGCGTGGCAGTGCGCCAGGTCGTGGCTGACCGGGACGGTCTCCAGGTGCTCCAGGACGGTCGGGCCGCCGTACCAGTCCATGTGCGCCGACGGCTCCACGACGTTGTCGCCGACGAGGGCCGAGATCGGGATCGCGGTGACCTCGGGCACGCCCAGCTCGGTCGCGTACGCCGTGAACTCCTCGGCGATCGCCGCGAACACGGACTCCTCGTAGCCGACGAGGTCCATCTTGTTGACGGCGAGGACGACGTGCGGGACCCGCAGCAGCGCGGCGATCGCGGCGTGCCGGCGGGTCTGCTCGACGACGCCGTTGCGCGCGTCGACCAGGATGACCGTCAGCTCGGCCGTGGAGGCGCCGGTGACCATGTTCCGCGTGTACTGCACGTGGCCCGGGGTGTCGGCGAGGATGAACCGGCGCCGGGGCGTGGCGAAGTAGCGGTAGGCCACGTCGATGGTGATGCCCTGCTCGCGCTCGGCCCGCAGGCCGTCGGTGAGCAGCGCCAGGTCGGGGGCGTCCTGACCACGGCTCGCGGAGGCGCGCTCCACGGCCTCCAGCTGGTCGGCGAGGACCGACTTGGAGTCGTGCAGCAGCCGCCCGACCAGGGTGGACTTGCCGTCGTCGACGGAGCCGGCGGTGGCGAACCGCAGCAGGGTGGTCGCCGACAGCTGCTCGACCGACAGCGGCTCGGTGGGTTCGGTGGTGCTGGTCATGGCTAGAAGTACCCTCGCGCTTGCGGTCTTCCATCGCGGCCTCGGAGAGCTTGTCGTCGGCACGCGTGGCGCCGCGCTCGGTGAGCCGGGAGGCGGCGATCTCGGCGATCACCTTCTCGATGGTGTCGGCGTCGGAGTCGACCGCGCCGGTGCAGGACATGTCGCCGACGGTGCGGTAGCGGACCTGCCGCTTCTCGACCGTCTCGCCGTCCTTCGGCCCGCCCCACTCGCCGGCGGTCAGCCACATGCCGCCGCGCCGGAACACCTCGCGCTCGTGGGCGTAGTAGATCTCCGGCAGCTCGATGCCCTCCCGGGCGATGTACTGCCACACGTCCAGCTCGGTCCAGTTGGACAGCGGGAAGACCCGGACGTGCTCGCCGGGGCGTGCCGGCCGTTGTACAGGTTCCACAGCTCGGGCCGCTGGCGGCGCGGGTCCCACTGGGAGAACTCGTCGCGCAGCGAGAACACCCGCTCCTTGGCGCGGGCCTTCTCCTCGTCCCGGCGCCCGCCGCCGAACACGGCGTCGAACCTCTCGCTCTGGATCTTCTCCGTCAGGGGAAGCGTCTGGAGCGGGTTGCGGGTGCCGTCCGGGCGCTCCTTGAGCACGCCCCGGTCGATGTAGTCCTGCACGGAGGCGACGTGCAGCCGCAGACCGTGCCGCGCCACCGTGCGGTCCCGGTAGTCGATGACCTCGGGGAAGTTGTGCCCGGTGTCCACGTGCAGCAGCGCGAACGGCACCGGAGCGGGCGCGAACGCCTTCAGCGCCAGGTGCAGCATGACGATGGAGTCCTTGCCGCCGGAGAACAGGATCACCGGCCGCTCGAACTCGCCCGCCACCTCGCGGAAGATGTGCACCGCCTCGGACTCGAGGGCGTCGAGGTGGGAGAGGGCGTACGGGCTGTCGGTGCCCTCGGCCTCCTCGACCGTGCCGACGGTCGTCGTCATGCCAGTCCCCTTTCGCTGAGCAGGGCGTACACCGCCGCGGCGGACTCCTGGACGGTCTGGTTCTGCGACTCGATGCGCAGGTCGGGCGAGTCGGGCTCCTCGTAGGGGTCGTCGACGCCGGTGAGCCCGGTCAGCTCGCCCGCGGCCTGCTTGGCGTACAGGCCCTTGACGTCCCGCTCGGAGCACACCTCCACGGGCGTCGCCACGTGCACCTCGACGTACGCGGTGCCGTTCGCCTCGTGCCGCTTGCGGACGGCGTCGCGGCTGTCGGCGTACGGCGCGATCACCGGGACCAGCGCGGTGACGCCGTTGCGGGCGAGCAGCTCGGCGACGAAGCCGATGCGCTGCACGTTGGTGTGCCGGTCCTCGCGGGAGAAGCCGAGGCCCGCCGAGAGGAACTCGCGGATCTCGTCGCCGTCGAGCACCTCGACGGCGCGGCCCTCGGCACGGAGCCGGCCGGCCAGCTCGTGGGCGATGGTGGTCTTGCCGGCGCTGGGCAGTCCCGTGAGCCAGACGGTGGCTCCGCTCGTCACGTCGTTCTCCTGGGTCTGGGGTGTGGTCCTCGGTGCGGCCGGGGAGGAGGGGAAGCCGCGGCCGGGGAGGCGGGGAGGGCCCGGTCGGGGCGGGCGCGGTCATCCGTGCAGCCCGCACTCGGTCTTGCTCAGTCCCGACCAGCGGCCCGCGCGCGCGTCCTCGCCCTCCAGCACCCTCCGGGTGCAGGGCGCGCAGCCGACGGAGGCGTAGCCGTCCGTCAGCAGCGGGTTGGTGAGGACTCCGTGCTCGGCGACGTAGGCCGTCACGTCGTCCTGCGTCCACCGGGCGATGGGCGAGATCTTCACCTTGCGCCGCTTCTCGTCCCAGCCGACCACCGGGGTGTTCGCCCGGGTCGGGGACTCGTCCCGGCGCAGCCCGGTCGCCCAGGCCACGTAGTTCTTCAGCCCCGCCTCCAGCGGCTGCACCTTGCGCAGCGCGCAGCACAGGTCGGGGTCGCGGTCGTGCAGCTTCGGGCCGTACTCGGCGTCCTGCTCGGCGACGGTCTGCCGGGGCGTGAGCGTGATGACGTTGACGTCCATCACCGCGTCGACCGCGTCCCGGGTGCCGATGGTCTCCTCGAAGTGGTAGCCGGTGTCGAGGAACACCACGTCGACGCCGGGCATCGCCCGGGAGGCGAGGTGGGCGACCACGGCGTCCTCCATCGACGAGGTCACGCAGAAGCGCTTGCCGAAGGTGTCCGCGGCCCACTGGAGGATCTCCAGGGCGGTGGCGTCCTCCAGTTCGCGGCCCGCCCGCTCGGCGAGCGCCTTCAGGTCCTCGGTGGCGCGCTCTTCCTGAACAGCCGTCATATCGCTTCCCCTCGGTCGAGTCGGGCTGGAGTCCCCGGGCGAGCAGCCCGAGGAACTTCAGCGTGAAGGCGCGGTTGCACGCCGCGCATTCCCAGGCGCCGTGGCTCCGCTCGTGCGGACGCAGGTCCTCGTCGCCGCAGTAGGGGCAGTAGAAGGGGGCGGCACGCTCGGTCACGACAGGGCCTCCTCGGAGGCACGGGCCGCCCAGGTGGCGAACCGCTCGCCCTCCTCGCGCTCGGCCCGGTACCGCTTGAGCACCCGCTCGACGTAGTCCGGCAGCTCCTCGGCCGTCACCTTCAGGCCGCGCACCTTGCGGCCGAAGCCCGCCTCGAGGCCCAGCGCGCCGCCCAGGTGGACCTGGTAGCCCTCGACCTGCTCACCGGCGTCGTTCATGACCAGCTGGCCCTTGAGACCGATGTCCGCCACCTGGATACGGGCGCAGGCGTTCGGGCAGCCGTTGAGGTTGATGGTGATCGGCTCGTCGAAGTCCGGCAGGCGGCGCTCCAGTTCGTCGATGAGCGAGGCGCCGCGCGCCTTGGTCTCGACGATGGCGAGCTTGCAGAACTCGATGCCGGTGCAGGCCATCGTGCCGCGCCGGAAGGTCGAGGGCCGGGCGGTGAGGTCCAGCGCCTCCAGGGCGTCGACCAGCGAGTCGACCTGGCCCTCCTCGACGTCGAGGATGATCATCTTCTGCTCGACGGTGGTCCGGACGCGGCCCGAGCCGTGCGCCTCCGCCAGGTCGGCGATCTTCGTCAGGGTGGTGCCGTCGACGCGGCCCACGCGCGGGCGAAGCCCACGTAGTAGCGGCCGTCCTTCTGCCGGTGCACGCCGACGTGGTCGCGCCAGCGGCTCACCGGCTCCTCGGGCGCGGGGCCGTCGGTCAGCTTCCGCTTCAGGTACTCGTCCTCCAGCACCTGGCGGAACTTCTCCGCGCCCCAGTCGGCGACGAGGAACTTCAGCCGGGCGCGGTTGCGCAGCCGCCGGTAGCCGTAGTCCCGGAAGATGGACAGGACGCCCTCGTAGACGTCGGGCACGTCCTCGATCGGCACCCAGGTGCCCAGCCGGACGCCCAGCTTGGGGTTGGTGGACAGGCCGCCGCCGACCCACACGTCGAAGCCGGGGCCGTGCTCCGGGTGGCGGACGCCGACGAACGCCACGTCGTTGATCTCGTGCACCACGTCAAGCACCGGCGAGCCGGAGATGGCGGTCTTGAACTTCCGCGGGAGGTTCGAGTACGCCTTGTTGTTCAGGACGCGGCGCTTCATCTCCTCCAGCGCCGGCGTGCCGTCGATGATCTCGTCCTCGGCGATGCCCGCGACGGGGGAGCCGATCATCACGCGGGGCGTGTCGCCGCAGGCGGTGACCGTGGACAGGCCGACGGCCTCCAGCCGGTTCCAGATCTCGGGCACGTCCTCGATCCGGATCCAGTGGTACTGGACGTTCTGCCGGTCGGTGATGTCGGCGGTGCCCCGCGCGAACTCCTGCGAGATCTCGCCGATCACGCGCAGCTGCCGGGTGGTCAGCGCGCCGCCGTCGATGCGGACGCGCAGCATGAAGTAGCTGTCCTCCAGCTCCTCCGGCTCCAGCACCGCGGTCTTGCCGCCGTCGATGCCGGGCTTGCGCTGCGTGTACAGGCCCCACCAGCGCATGCGGCCGCGCAGGTCGTTGGGGTCGATGGAGTCGAAGCCGCGCTTGGAGTAGATCGTCTCAATGCGTGTCCGAACATTGAGACCGTCGTCGTCCTTCTTGAACTGTTCGTTGCCGTTGAGCGGGGTGAAGTGACCCGCGGCCCACTGGCCCTCGCCGCGGTGACGGCTCACCTTGCGGCGGGGAGTCGCGGCGGCAGGCTTCTGCGGGGTGGCGGCCATGTGGGACACGTCCTTCGGGACAGGCGGAAAGAGGCTCTGACCTGCGCGTTCGGTGCGCATGGGCATAAGGGCGCGACGTTGCGCGGGAATGAGAGTGAAGCGAGGGTGGGGGTCTGCCGGGTGCTGCTGGAGGTGCTCTCAGCGCATCGGACAGATGGCGCTGGACATGCGGCCGAGGTCGACGTGACGCCGACTCACCAAGGCGATTCCAGATCCAGGCATGACGGAAGCCTGGCACGGCGATCTGGACACAGTCCAGCTTTATCCAAAATGCGGACACCCTTGTCTCGCAGAGCAAGACAAGGGTGGTGTCGGTCACATGGTCCGGAGCGGAGCGGGTCGGCGCAGGTCAGGCCGGGAACGCCCCCGGCCAGGGGCCGGGCGTCGCCACGTCCGGTTCTTCGTCGACCTTGGTGTCGAACAGCCGGAAGCCCCGACGCTGGTAGTTCCCCATCGCGAACTCGCCGTCCTTGCTGCACGTGTGCAGCCAGACCCGCTTCGTCGGGACAGGTCCGGCCAGCGGTCGGCGAGGTCCCAGGCCCGGGCGGTGCCGCAGGACAGCAGGTGCCCGCCGAGGCCCCGGCCGCGGAACGCGGGGATCAGTCCGAAGTACTCGATCTCCACCACGCCGTCGTCCCCGGGGGTCAGCTCCACGTAACCGGCGGGGGTGCCCCGGTCGTAGGCGACCCAGGTCTCCACGCCCGGCCGCCGCAGGTGCTCCTCCCACCGGGCGTACGTCCAGCCCAGCCGGTCGGTCCAGCGGATGTCACCGCCGACCGCGGTGTACAGGAAGCGGCTGAACTCCGGCGAGGGCACCTCGGAGCGGACGATCCGGACGTCTCCCTCGGGCCGGGCCGCCGGCAGCAGATCGCTCGGATCGGTCTGCTCCAGCGACCAGGTGGTCACGGCGATGTTGGTCATACCGGTCAGAAAACCATCCGGCATCCGGGTCTGTCGACTATCCGAGTGACCCGTCGACCGAGGTCAGGGGCACGGCGAAGAGCATCCGGCCGGACTGCGACCAGACCTCGCCGGTCTCCGGGCGGTACGCCAGCGGGCCCGCGCCCGGCGTCCAGCAGTGCTGCGAGCGGTCGGCGCCGCACTCCGTGGCACGGGTGCCGTCGGTGTTCTGCCGCACCAGCGTGCCCCGGTCGCCCGGCGCGTCCTCCGTGCCGTCCGTCCGCGCCCGCGCCCGGCCGTCCGAGCCGTCGTCGGGCGCGCGCCCCAGGTACCAGTCCGGGGCGGTGGCGCCGGACGGGTGGAGCGCCAGCACGCCCCGGACACCGGCGGCCCCGGTCTCGTAGGCGTCGAGCGGCTCCGCCCGACCGTGGACGTCGACGGCCGGCAGGCCGGTGCGGTCCGGGTCGGTGCTCAGCGCGTAGCGCCACAGCCGGGTGGGCCGGCCGGCGTCCGCCGGCACCCACTCGCTCGCCACGAGGGCGGCCGGGGTGCTGCCGCGGTCCAGGGAGAGCGCGTGGGGGCGCGCCGCGGCCGGGCCCCGGCGGGGCGGTACGAGGCGACGGCCGGCAGGACGTAGGCCTGGCCGTCCGCCGCCCAGCCGCCGGGCACCCGGCCCACCACGGCGGCGTCGGACGTGGCCCGCTGGATCCGGTCGAGGTCGTACACGTACAGCGCGTCGGCGTCCCCGGCGCCCGCGGTGACCAGCAGCTTGTCCTGGTACCGGACCATCCCCGACACCGGCGAGGAGAGCGCCCGGTAGTCCTGGCCGCCGTCGACCGGGACGGCGAGCAGCGCCGACACCTCGCGCGGCCGGTCCGGTCCGTCCCGGCCGGCCGGCGGCTCGCCCGCGTCCACGAAGGCGACCCGGGCCGCGCTCCGGCCGGCCGCGCCGTCGCTCTCGCGGGACCAGGCGCTCACGATCACCCCGGGGGCCTGGTCGCCGTCGCCCGAGACGGCGACGGCTCCGGGCAGCCAGCCCCGGGTGTCGGCCTCGGCCCAGCAGTACGCGCGGGTGGCAGCGGGGGCGACGGGCAGCGCCTCGCGCTCCGCGGCCGTGCAGTCGCCGGCGTCGCGCAGCGTGCGGCCGGCGCCGGCGAGCGCCGTGCGGAGGTCCACGGGGCGGCCCATCGCCGAGGACAGCCGGTCCAGCCAGCGCTGCGGCACGCGGTGCTCCGTCAGCCGCAGCGGGGCCCGGTCGGAGGCGGCGGTGAGCGGTTCGAGCCGGCCGGGGTCGTCGGCGACCGTCGCCTGCGAGACGCTGATCATCGTGGCGGCGCCGGTCAGGGCCAGGGCGGCCCGGCCAGGGCGGCGCGCAGCGCCCGGCCCCGGCTGCGCCGGCGGTGTCTGCCGCGTTGCTTCATACAACCTCCACGGGCACCGGGCCAACTGATCCCGGCGGTCGGAGCGTTGGCCGGGGCAGTGCGGGGGTGGCCCGTAGAGGGATGCTACGGCAGGGACGGGGCGGCGGGGCGCGGACGCTGCAAATATGCACGAGCACCGGCCCGGCCCGGCCCCCCGCTCGAACGCCGGTGCGGACGCGTCCCCCGCTCGGGCGCCGGTGCGGACGCGTCCCCCGCTCGGGCGCCGGTGGGGAAGCGTCCCCGGCCGTCACGGCTCCGGAGGCCGGCACGGCGGTGGATCCGCGCGGTCCGCATCGGTCGGAGTTTCGCGCAGCCGGGGACGGCGGGGGCGCCCCCGTCAGGGGGCCGGTGTCGTGGCGCGGTGGGCCGTGATCACCGGGGACGTCGAGTGGGGAGCAGGTCGCGCGGGTCGTCGGGAGCCGCACCTCGACCTCCGCCGCCTCGCAGAAACGATACGGCCGGTGTTCCAGCAGCCCCCCGAGATACCGCCGGACCCGGGACATCTCGGCCCGTACCGTCACCGTCCGCGCCGGGTCGCCGAACAGGTCCGCGGCCAGCTCCGCGGCGCTGCGCCCGGCACGCTGCACCGCCAGCAGATAGAGCAACTCCGCGTGCCGCGGGCTCAGTTCCCGGCTCCACGGCCCGGCACCGCTGCGCACCTCCACCGACCAGCGGCGCGGATGCCGCAGATCGAGCACCAGCCGGGCGGCACCGGCCGCGTCCGGCTCCCGCTCCGCCGCCCGCACCAGCCAGCCCTCGCCCAGCGGCTCCACCGTGCACGGCCCGAGCCCCGGCAGCCACCGGGCCCCGGCCCCCGCGGACTTGGGCAGCGCGACCCGGTCCGTGTACGGCATCCCGGTCACCGCCGCCGTCCAGCCGTCCCGGTCCACGACCAGCGCACGGCCGGGCAACCGGGCCAGCACCGGCGCCGCCACCGCCCGCAGCCGCTCCAGCGACTGCAGGTGCAGCTCGCGCAGCCGGGCCTCGGCGAGCTTGGCCACCGAGTCGACCCAGGCCAGCGTGGCCGGATGCATGGTCTCCAGCGGCCCGCTCACGTCCACCACGCCGAGGAGCCGGCCGTCGCGCGGATCGGTAATGGGCGCGCCGGCGCACGTCCACGTCGCGTGCGAGCGGACGAAGTGCTCGGAGGCGAACACCTGCACCGGCCGCCGGGTGACCGCCGGGGTGCCCACGCCGTTGGTGCCGACGACGTCCTCCCGCCAGTCCGCGCCCAGCTCGAACCCGAGCCCGTCGGCCTTGCGCAGCACCGGCGCGCTGCCCTCCCGCCACAGCACCCGGCCCTCCTCGTCGGCGACCACCATGATGTGGTGGGCGACGTCGGCCACCGACAGCAGCCCCTCCCGCAGCACCGGCAGCACGTGCCGCAGCGCCGAGGCCTCCCGCCGCCGCTCCACCTCCTCGCGCGGCAGCAGCCCGGACCGGAAGTCGTGGTCCGGGTCGACACCGCTGCGCAGCATCCGCTCCCAGGACTGCTCGATCACCGGCGCGGCGCCACCGGCGCCTGCCCGCCCGACAGCCTGGCGGAACGGACCTCACTGAGCACCCGAGCCGCACGGGCCGCGTCCACGGCGGCGAACTGCGTCACGTCCATCGGCGAGAGCGCCACTGCCCCTTGTCCTCCCGCGGAGTCCGTACCGGTCGTCCGTCTCCCGGTCCCTCGTCCCATAGTGACCGCCTGCCCCTGTGCCGGTGGCACAGTCCGCACACAGTCAGCAGCAAGTTGCAACCCCTTGCAACTCTGGTGGCCGGCCGCGCCGCCGGCCGAAACTTGGTGAGCGCCGTCCCGAGCGGCGCTCGCGGCCTTGTAGGCCAGTGACGCGGGGGTGGTGCCGTGTCGGCGCAGCACCACCCCCGCCACGACTTCGGCGGCCGGCCCTTGTCCTGCAGGACGTGACCCGCGCCGCGCGCGGTTCCCCGGCGGTCAGGACACCGGCCGGGCCCGCTCCACCACCGAGGCCAGGTCCAGGGTGGGCGGCAGCGTGCCGAACGCCGCGCCCCCGTCGCCGCCCAGCCGCCCCGCGCAGAACGCGTCGGCGACCTCCGGCGGCGCGTACCGCACCAGCAGCGACCCCTGGAGCACCAGCGCCAGCCGCTCCGCGAGCCGCCGGGCCCGGCCCTCCGCGCCCTCCAGATCGGCCAGTTCGGTCAGCAGCCCCTTGATCGCCGCGTCCAGCCGGTGGTCGGCGCCGCGTGCCGCGCCCACCTCCGTCAGATACGCGTCCAGCGCCGCCGGCTCCCGGCCCAGCGCCCTCAGCACGTCCAGCGCCTGGACGTTGCCCGCGCCCTCCCAGATCGAGTTCAGCGGCGACTCGCGCACCAGCCGGGCATCCCGGACTCCTCGACGTAGCCGTTGCCGCCCAGGCACTCCGCCGCCTCCACCGCCACCGGCGGGCACCGCTTGGTCACCCAGTACTTGGCCGCCGGCACCGCCAGCCGCAGCAGCGCCCGCTCCCGTTCGTCGCCCTCGGCACGGTCGCAGGCCGCCGCGAGCCGCAGGCCGAGGACGGTCGCCGCCTCCGACTCGACCGCGAGATCGGCCAGGACGTTGCGCATCAGCGGCTTGTCGGCCAGCCGCCCGCCGAACGCCTCGCGGTACGTGCAGTGGTGCACCGCCTGCGCCACCGCCTGCCGCATCAGCCCCGCCGAGCCCAGCACGCAGTCCAGCCGGGTCGCCGCCACCATCCCGATGATGGTGCGCACCCCGCGCCCCTCCTCGCCCACCCGGCGCGCCCACGTCCCGGCGAACTCGACCTCGGCGGAGGCGTTGGACCGGTTGCCCAGCTTGTCCTTCAGCCGCTGGATCAGGAACGGGTTGCGGGTGCCGTCGGCCAGCACGCGCGGCACCAGGAAGCAGGTCAGTCCCCCCGGCGCCTGCGCCAGCACCAGGAAGCCGTCCGACATGGGCGCCGAGCAGAACCACTTGTGCCCCCTCAGCTCGTACGCGCCCTCCTCCGCCAGCGGCCGGGCGGCGGTGGTGTTGGCCCGCACGTCGCTGCCGCCCTGCTTCTCCGTCATCCCCATCCCGAACAGCGCGCCCGCCTTCAGGTGCGCCGGCCGCAGCCCGCGGTCGTACACCGTGGAGGTCAGCCGCGGCTCCCACTCCGCGGCGAGCGCCGGATCGGCGCGCAGCGCGGGGACGGCCGCGTGGGTCATCGACAGCGGGCAGCCGACGCCGGCCTCGACCTGCGTCCACATCAGGAACGCGGCGGCGCGCCGCACGTGCCCGCCCGGCCGGTTCCAGGCCGCCGTCAGCCCCGCCGCCACGCCCTTGCCCAGCAGCCGGTGCCACGCCGGGTGGAAGTCGACCTCGTCCAGGCGGTGGCCGTAGCGGTCGTGGGTGCGCAGCCGCGGCGGGTTCGCGTTCGCCTCGGCGCCCCACTCCAGCACCTGCGCCGACCCGCAGCTGCGTCCCAGACCGGACAGCTCCTCGAGCGCCTCCTCGCGCGGCCCGGGGTCCAGGTGCCGGCGGACCGCGGCGACCAGGGCCCGGTCGGCGGTGAACACGTCGTACCCGACGAGCGGCGGGCCTGGTTCGTCACGCTGTGGGTGCTGTCGCCTGCCATGACGTGAACGTACCCCGTTCCGGCCCGGCCGTGCCCGGGGCCCCGGGCAGGTGAGTGCCGTCCCGCGCGGCGGATACCTTTAGGACGTGCAGCCAGCAAGTGAACCCCCGAGCGACCCTCCGGACGCCTTCACCGGGCCCGGGCCCTCTACCGCAACGTCTCCAAGCGCAGGACCGCCTGGCTGCTCCTGAAGGACACCGTCAACTCCTGCATCGAGTACCGCATCCTGGGCCTCGCGGCCGAGGCCGCGTTCTTCACCCTGCTGTCGGTGCCGCCGCTGCTGCTCAGCGTCATCGGGCTGCTCGGCTACGTCGACCTGTGGACCGGCGCCGACACCACGCAGAGCGTGCGCGCCAACATCCTGGACGCCTCCCGCGCGGTGCTGTCCGAGCGCGGCGTGGAGCAGATCGCCGAGCCGATCCTGGACGACGTGATGAAGGGCGGCCGGCCCGACGTCATCTCCCTCGGCTTCCTGTTCGCCCTGTGGTCCGGCTCCCGCGCGGTGAACGTCTTCATCGACACCATCACCGTGATGTACGGCCTCGACGGCGTCCGGGCATCGTCAAGACCCGGCTGCTCGCCTTCCTCCTGTTCATCGTGGCGCTGCTGATCGGCTCCGTGGCGCTGCCGCTGATGGTGGCGGGACCGGACGCGGTGGTCCGGGTCGTGCCCTGGTCGACGACGGTCGTCCAGGTGCTCTACTGGCCGGTCGTCATCGTCCTGTCCATCGCGTTCCTGACCACGCTCTACCACGTGTCGGTGCCGGTCCGCTCCCCGTGGATCGAGGACGTGCCCGGCGCCCTCGTCGCGCTCGCCATGTGGGTGCTCGGCAGCTTCCTGCTGCGCATCTACCTCACCAGCACGGTCGAGGCCCCACCATCTACGGTTCGCTGGCCGCGCCCGTCGCCGTGCTGCTGTGGATCGGCGTGTCCGCGTTCGCGGTGCTCGTCGGGGCCGCGGTCAACGCCGCCATCGACCGGGTCTGGCCGGCCGCCGCCACGGCCGCCGCCCGCGAGGCCAACGAGCGGCTGCGCCAGGCCCAGGTCGCCGAGTACGTGGCCCGCGCCGCCGCGAACGGCGAGGCGGACCCGGACATGCCCTCCGAGTTCCCCGAGCGCTGGTCCCGGTTCCTGCCGCCGGAGGACGTGACCTCCCGGCTGCGCACCCACGCCCGGCACCATCCGTCCGGCCGGAAGGAGGCCGGCGACAAGGAGTCCGGCCGGGGACGCCGGACCCGAAGGCGCCGGACCCGAAGGCGCCGGGTCCGAAGACGCCGGACTGGAAGGCTCCGGGCGGCTGGAAGGGGCCCGGGGACCCTCTGTCCCGGCACGGCGCCCCGGCGACGACCTGACCCGGTACAAGCCGTCCGACCACGACCTGCCCGGCCACCGGCCGGACGCCCCGTAGCCGCGCCGCCCCCCCGCACGCCGGTGGTCCGCGCCGCCCCGTAGCCGCGCCGCCTCGCACGATGGTGGTCCGTCGCACCGTGAGCCCGTGGCCCCGCACCGGCCCCGTACGTCCCGTGGCCCGCGTCTACGCTGACGGGCATGGACGCACTCGCCGGTCTGCTGGAGGGGCCCCGGGCCCGGGGGCGTTCATGATCCGCGCCTGCTTCGACCCGCCGTGGGCCGTCCGCGTCGAGGACCGGGCACCGCTGACCGTGATCCTCGTGGTGCGCGGCGACGCCTGGGTCGTGCCGGAGGCCGGGGACCGGCTGCGGCTGCGGGCCGGCGACCTCGCCGTGGCGCGCGGCCCGAGCCGTACACCTGCGCCGACGATCCGGACACCGCGCCGCAGGCGCTGATCCTGCCGGGCGGCGAGTGCCACCACCCCGACGGCCGCCCCTCAACGGTTCGATGGACCTGGGCGTCCGCAGCTGGGGCGACCGGCCCGAGGCCGGCACGGTGCTGCTCATCGGCAGCTACCTGGTGCGCGGCGAGATCGGCGGCCGGCTCCTGGACGCCCTGCCGCCGCTGCTGTCCCTCACCACCGACGACTGGGACTGCCCGCTCACCCCGCTGCTGACGGCGGAGGTCACGCGGGACGAGCCGGGCCAGGAAGTGGTCCTGGACCGGCTGCTCGACCTGCTGGTGATCGCCGCGCTGCGGGCCTGGTTCGCCCGCCCCGGGCCGAGGCGCCGGCCTGGTACCGGGCCCTGGGCGACCCGGTCGTGGGCCGGGCCCTGCGGCTGCTCCAGGACGACCCGGCCCACCCCTGGACGGTGGCCTCGCTCGCGGCCCGGTCCGGCGTCTCGCGGGCCGCGCTGGCCCGGCGCTTCACCGAACGGGTGGGCGAGCCCCGATGGCGTACCTGACCGGCTGGCGTCTCGCGCTCGCCGCCGACCGGCTCCGCGCCACCGACGACACCCTGGCCGCCATCGCCCGCCAGGTCGGCTACGGCAGCGCCTTCGCCCTGTCCGCCGCGTTCAAACGGGCCTACGGCGTCAGTCCCCAGCGGTACCGCACGCCACCTGCGTAGGACGTGGGTAGCCTGGCCCGTGTGTACGCGGAACGGGCCTCCCGGCTGACCGGCGCGGTGGTGTGGACGAACACCCCGACCGGCCCGGCCAAGGGCGCGTGCTGCCCGACGGCTGCATGGACCTGCTGTGGCACGAGGGCCGGCTGCTGGTCGCGGGCCCGGACACGCGCGCCCACCTCACCGACGGCACCCCGGCCGGTGGGCGGGCGTCCGCTTCGCCCCGGGCACGGCGCCCGCCCTGCTCGGCGTCCCGGCGTCCGAGCTGCGCGACCGGCGCGTCGACCTCGCCGACCTGTGGCCGGCGGCGGAGGTGCGCCGGCTGACGGCCCGGGTGAACGCGGCCGCCGACCCGGCGGAGGGACTGGAGGCGGTGGCCCTGTCCCGGGCGGCCGACGCCGGCCCGCCCGACCCCCTCCTGGCGCGGCTGGTGGCGTCCCTGGACGCGGGCCGCCCGGTCGCGTCCGTCGCCGGTGAACTGGGAGTCGGTGCCCGGTGGTTGCACCGCCGTTCGCTCGCCGTCTTCGGCTACGGCCCGAAGACCCTGGCCCGCGTCCTGCGGCTGCAGCGCGCGCTCGCCACGGCCCGGGCCGGCGTGCCCCTGGCGGAGACGGCCGCCCGGTGCGGATACGCGGACCAGGCCCATCTCACCCGGGACGTGCGGGAGCTGACGGGCCTGACCCCGGGCGCGCTACTGGGCCGGTAGCGGGGCGAACAGGTCCACGCCGTTGCCGTCCGGGTCGGCGACGACGGCGTACCGCTGTCCCCAGAAGGCGTCCCACGGCTTCAGCTCGCCCTCGTACCCGGCCCCGACCAGCTCCTCGTACACCGCGTCCACCTCCTGCGGCGTGTCGCACAGCAGGGCGAGGAGGCCCGCCCGCCGCGGCCGGGCGGGCGCCACCCGGGGTGGAAGGACCGGACGGTCTCCTCGGTGTCGAGCAGCAGCCTGATCCCGCCCGGCAGTTCGGCCTCGGCGTGCGGCTGGTCCTCGGATCCCTCGGGGAAGGGGAAGCCGAGCCGGCGGTAGAAGGTCACGGAGGCGGCCATGTCGGAGACGACGAGGCCGATGGCGTCGAATCGTGCGGTCATGCGGCCACCGTAGGCGGGGGCCGGGGTGGTCTTGAAGGAAACGGACACCGGGCCGGGGCCGGTCCGGTGATGGCAGGATGACGGCATGATCTGTCGTGTACGCGTCCTACGCGTCCTGTCCGCGCTGCTGCTGGCGCCGCTGGCCCTCACCGCGTGCGGCACCGAGCGGGCCGGGGCACCGAGCGGGCCGGGGGACCGAGCGGGCCGGAGGGGCCGAGCGGGCCGGCACCGGTTCCGGGGCGGACACCGACACCGCCTCCGCCTCCCGCCCGCCGGCGCGGGTTCCGCCGCACCCTCCGCCGAGCTTGAGCGGCGCGCCCGTGCGCTGGGCGTGGCGCCCGAGCTGGTCCACGTCACGACGGTCCCGGGTACCGCCTGGCCCGGCAGTCCGTCGGCGTGTACGGCGGCGACGGCTTCTCCGCGGTCTACGTCTCCGGCACGGGCGGCCAGGTCCGGCTGTTCGTCGACCGGGCCGCGGCCGGCGCCGGTGACTGCGGGCAGGGCGGGCGGTGGACGACGTGCGAACGCGACGGCGACGCCTGGTACCGCGCCGGTGCGCACCAGCACGAGTACACCCGGCCCGGGGACGGCCATGTCGTGCGCGTGAACGCCGACCGGGGTGTCGTACCGCGCGACGTCCTGCGCGCGGCGGCCGAGGCCGCCCACCGTCCGGACGCCGCCGAGGCCGAGGCCCTCCTCCGCCCGCCGGCCCGCGGCCGGCGGCCCCGCCGTGGAACGCGGTGACCTGCCGCCGGTGGGGGACGGGGCGCCGGACAACGACGTGGACGCCGGCGGGTGACGGCGGCCGCCGGTCAGGGCACCTCGACCTCCACGCGGGCCGTGTTGTCGCCGGGACGGGGGTCGCCCGCCCGGAACATGGTGGTCACGGAACCCGGTCCCGGCTCCCGCGAGTCGATCCGGAACTCGAACGCGAAGCGCAGCTCCTTCCCGGCTTCGAGGTACGCCCGCCCCCGCAGCCGTACGCACGTCCCTTCGGCTTGCCCAGGCCGAGCCAGGTCCCGGGGTCGGTCCCGCGCCGGTTCTTCTTGTACCCGACGCAGTTCGGCGGGGCCTTCACGACCGTCACGCCGGGCGGCACGGAGAGCCACACCGCGTTCTGGATGCGCGCCTCCTCCTCCTCGCGCGTCGCACCGCGGGAACCGGGCCCCGCGTTGCGCACCGCGAACTCACCCCGCACCACGTCCCCCGGCCGGCCGCGCAGGGTCGCCCCGTCGACCGCGAAATCCGCGGTGTTGGCCACGTCGATCGTGCTGGCCAGCTCGTACTCGCTCGCGTCCGCGCGCAGGGACGTGGTGGCGCCGGTGCGGGCAACGGCCGTCAGCTCGGTGGGTCCGTCGCCCCTGCGTTCGTCGTCCAGGCCGAGGGGAGCCAGGGGAGCGCCGGCCTCCATCGACCTCACGCCGTACGTGATGCGCTCCCGCGTCGCGTCGTCGGCGGCCCGTACGGCGCCGAGGTCGACGTCGTAGGAGGCCATCGGGGCGAAGGGCCCACCACTTTGCAGCGCACGGTCCGATCGGCGCCCTCCTCGTCGGGGGTCCGCCACAGGCAGTTCCGGAAGCGCTCGGTGAGGGACAGGCCCGGCGACAGGGTGAGCGACACCTCCACGGCCTCCAGGCGGCTGCGGCTGTAGTTGGTGAAGCCTCCCGGCAGCGGGAGCGTCCCGCCGGGGTCGAGCCGTTCCCGGGCGGCCGGCGCCCGGTCGAACGCCGGCCCGGTGCCCATCACGTGAACGGGGAACCGCTGCATGCCCCGGGAACCGTCGCCCGCGGTGGCCGTCACCCGCACCTGCCGCGTGGTGTCCGCGGCGGACGCCTTGGCGGGACCGACCCGCACCTGACCGACCCCGACCGGCACGCCCCGCCGCACCGGCCCCAGGTCCTCGCAGACACCGATCAGGTCGCCGTCGGGATCGCAGGGAACCTCGACGTCGTCCGAGACGCCTTCGAGGGCGGAGGCGTCGACGGTCACGGTGACGTCGGTGAGATCGGCCCGCCCGATGTTGGAGACCCAGACGTCGTTGGGTGCGCCCTGCCGGGAAGCCGGATCTGCGCCAGCGGGTCGACGATGACGACGAGGGGCCGGTGGTGGCGTCCGTGATCTCGTCCGGGCTGCCGGTGCCGGCGGAGGCCGGCGCGGTGACCAGCAGGGCGCAGGTCGTGGCGACGGCGCCGAGGGAGCGTCGCAGGCCGCGGTTCATCGGGTCTCCCGGGAGGTGCGGGCGGCCGCGGACCGGCGCCGCAGCCACAGGGCGCCGCCGCCCAGGGCCACGGCGGCGGCGAGACCGCCGGTGAGCAGATGGGGCAGGAGGGCGCCGACGCCCCTCGAGGGGCCGGGGCTCCGGTGACGTCGACCTTGATGGCGGCCGAGTTGTTCGACAGGTCGGCGTCCGAGGCGACGAACTCGTCGCGGTCCGGCATCCTGATCTCGCCGGCCCGGCCGTCCGCCCGCTCGATGCGGAAGGCGAAGGGGAAGTGCTCGAACTGCCCGGGGGCATGGTGCGGCGCTTGTCGAGGCGGTCCTGGACACAGGTGTAACCGGCCGCGCCCGGTGCTCCCTGGTCCGTGAACCCCCGCTCCCTGCCCCGGCAGGATGTGGGGACGTCGACGGCCTTCACGCCGGGCGGCACCGTCAGTTCCACCACGCGCGCCGTGTCGTTGTCCGACTCGTCGTCGAAGACGGCCGAGCTTCTCCCGGGGCCGTTGTTGACGAAGTAGAAGTCGGCCTCGACGACATCGCCCGGCTTGCCGCGCAGCGTCACCTCGTTGACCGCGAGGTCCCGGGAGAGGCCGGTCCTGACGATCGTGTACACGTACGGCGAGTCCTGAGCCGGCCGCACGTGCTCGTCGGGACGGGCGCGCTCGGTGAAGGCCAGCGTCGGCCCGGAGCCCCGGCGTGCGCCGTCCGGCAGCGTGGTGGTGAGGTCGTCGGTGGCGGCGACGTAGTCGATCTGTTCGCGGGACGCCGCGTTGTCGACCTTCACGGTGCCGAGGTCCAGGTCGTAGGAGCGGCCGGGCCGCACCGTGCCCCTCAGCCGGCAGGTCATGGTGTCGACGAGGAGCGTCTCCCAGTCCTCCTCGTACCAGCAGTTGCCGAACTCCTCCGTGAAGGAGAGGTAGCCGCCGAGGTCGACACGCACGTAGACGGTGCCGAGCGTCCGGCCGGTGCCGTTGGTGAACCCTCCGGGCAGCTCGAACGTCGTCCCCGGCCCGGCGGTGACCTCCTCGGCGGCCCGGTCGAAGCGCGGTTCCTCCTCCTGCGCGGCGGCCGGGACGCCGTCCCAGGGCCAGCAGCAGACCGGTCACCAGGGCCGGCAGCGCGGGGCGTCTTACAGGGCGTGACACAGACCCTCCGTACGTCGTGGAACGCCGGCGGGCCGCCCTCCCCGGGACCGGCGCGCCGGCCGCGTGCTCGGGTCATGGGACCGGGACCGGCGCCGAAAGGTTGTACGTCCGCGGGGGAATGCACGGGAATACATCCGGGCGGTGCGACGCTCCGACCTGTACCCGGTGCAGGGTGCACGGAGTGCGACGCGCGGTGAAGGGGCTGGTGTCGTATGACGGTGACGGACCGGACGGGGCCCGTCGGCCCGTGGTCGCCACGCCCTACGGGGCGGTGCGCGGCAGGTACGAGGACGGGGTCGCCGTCTTCCGGGGCGTCCCGTACGCCGCGCCGCCCTTCGGCGCCCGGAGGTTCCGGCCGCCCGTGCCGCCCGAGCCGTGGGACGGGATTCGGGACGCGGGCGCCTTCGGGCCGACGGCGCCCAAGCCGCCGTACTCCGACGCCTTCGCCCGGTACCTGTCCGACCCGGACATCCCCGGCGACGACTGCCTCAACCTGAACGTCTGGACGCCCGAGCCGGGGCCCGGCGCGCGGCTTCCCGTGCTGGTGTGGCTGCACGGCGGCGCGCTGACCAGGGGCTCGTCGGCCGTGCCCGTGTACGACGGCCGGTCCTTCGCCCGGGACGGCGTCGTCTGCGTGTCGGTCAACTACCGGCTGGGCGTGGAGGGCTACGGGCTGTTCCCGGACGCGCCCGCCAACCCGGGGCTGCGGGACCAGCTCGCCGCGCTGGAATGGGTCCGCGAGTCCATCGGCGCGTTCGGCGGCGACCCCGACCGGGTCACCCTGGCCGGGCAGTCCGCCGGGGCCATCAGCGTCGGCGCCCTGCTCGCCGCCCCGCGGGCCCGTGGACTGTTCCGGCGGGCGGTGCTGCAGAGCGGGCCGCCCGAGGCCGCCGACCGCGAGAAGGTGCGGCGCATGGTCCGCCGCATGGCCGGCCGCCTCAGGGTCCCCGCCACCGCCGAGGCCTTCGCGGCCGTCGACCGGGACCTGCTGCTGCGCGCCCAGGCCGAGGCCGGCAGGCTCGGCAGCCCCGTGCTCGGCGGACCCGCCTTCGGCATCGTCGTCGACGGGGACCTGGTGCCCCGCGACCCGCTCGACGCCCTGACCGACGGCGGAGCGGCCCCCGGCGTCGGCCTCCTGATGGGCTGGACCCGTGACGAGTACCGGCTCTGGCTCGTGCCCGGCGGGCTGCTGGAGCGCGTCGACCGGCTCGGCGCCGTCGCCCTCGCCGGCGCCCGTGCCCGCTGCCACTGCGGCGTCGACGTCACCCGCGGCTACCGCGCCCTGCACCCCGGCGCCGGGACCGCCGAGATCGTCGGGCAGCTCGTCACCGACCACCTGCTGCGCCGGCCGCTGCACCGGCTCGCCGACGCCCGGCCCGGATCGTCGTACGTCTACGAGTTCGCCTGGCCGTCGAACCGGCCCGGCCTCGGCGCCTGCCACGCCCTCGAACTCGGCTTCGTCTTCGGCACCGGCGAGACGCCCGAGTCGCGCAAGCTGGCGGGGGAGGGCGCGCCGGCCGCGCTCGCCGACGCGATGCACGGCGCCTGGGTGCGGTTCGCGACCAACGGCGACCCCGGCTGGGAGGCGTGGGACGCCACCCACCCCGTCCGCGTGTTCGACGCGGGCCCGCCGCGGACGGTGTGCGGCCCCCGGGACCGCGAGCTGGCCCTGTGGGACCCGCCGCCCCCGACGCCCCCGGTACACGCCCGCGGCGGGGCGCCTGGCACGCCGGTGAGCAGCGCGCGGCGGACGGTGGTCTTCTGGAAGCAACCGCCGGGCGCGCCTAGGATGTTGGGGCTGCCGCGGGGGTGAGGAGTCGGACGATGTCGCGAGGCTGGAAGACCACCGTCGTCGTGCTGGCGGTGGCCGGGATCGTCTCCACGCCCCTGGTCTGGCTTCTGGACAGCCCGGACGCGGGGCAGTTGACGGGCGCCACCGTGCAGGCCGCCGCGGGGATCGCCGCCCTGGTCTGGGCGCTGTGGCAGCAGCGGCCCGACGGCCGCACCGACGACACGGCCGTGCGCACCGGCCGGGCGCGTGCCGAGGGCGGAGGGCGCGCCGTCACCGGGATCAGGCGTCCGGACGGCCGGGGCGGGGGACCGGCCCGGGCGGAGCACACCGGCGACGCCGAGGCCACCGGTGAGGGCAGCAGCGCCACGTCGGGCATCGACTACAGCTGACGGGCCGTGGGGACGTACGAAGGGGAAGACCGTTCCGCATGAGACGGAGGAAGCACCCCGCAGCATCCGGCCGGGAGGCCCCGCGGCCGGACGCGGCCGTCTCCGTCGAGGACACCGGCGACGCCGAGGCACGGGGCGGGAGCATGGCCGTGAGCGGCTATGGCGGCCCGCCGCCCGGTGACCACGGGACGGCACCGTCGGTGTGGCTGCACAGGACGGGGGACGCCACGGCGATCGGCGGCGCGTTCGCCAACAGCGGTTACATCGGCAAGCTGGTGCTCCCGCCCCGTGAGCCGGCCCCGTGGCCCCACCAGGTCGGTGTCCTGCCGCCCCGGGCGAGATGGTTCCAGCGCCGCGCGGAGGCGGTCGCCGGCGCGGCGGCGCCCTGCCGGATCCTCACCGGCATGGGCGGGGCCGGCAAGACCCAGCTCGCCGCCGACCATGCGCACGCCGCGTGGGAGAGCGGAGACCTCGACGTCCTGGTGTGGATCGGCGCGGCCACCCGGTCGGCCGTGGTCGCCGGGTTCGCGCAGGCCGGCGTCGAACTGTGCCGGGCCGATCCGGGCGACCCGGAGCAGGCGGCGCGGGCTTTCCTGGCATGGCTCCGGCCCAGGGCCGGGGGCCGGTCCTGCCGCTGGCTGGTCGTGCTGGACGACATCACCGACCCGGGCGACATGCGCGGCCTGTGGCCCCGGCCGACCCGCACGGCCTCACCCTGGCCACGACCCGCCGCAGGGAGGCGGCCCTGGCCGGACCCGGCCGGGAGGTGGTGACGGTCGGCACCTTCAGCCCCGAGGAGGCCGTGAACTACCTGCGGGACGCCCTGGCCGGCCAGGAGCCGGCCGAGGAACTGGCGGGCCTCGCCGCCGACCTCGGGTACCTGCCGTTGGCCCTGTCGCAGGCGGTGGCCTTCCTCACGGACGCGGGCCTGGACTGCGCCGCCTATCGCCGTCTGCTGGCCGACCGGACCCGCGTGCTCGCCGATCTCCTGCCCGACGGCGGCGCGCTGCCCGACGACCAGGCGGCTCCCGCGTCCGCCGCATGGTCCCTGGCGCTGGAGCGTGTGGACGCGCTCGGGCCGCCCGGTGTCGCCCGGTCCCTGCTCGCTCTGGCCGCCGTGCTCGACCCCCACGGCATCCCCGGTGCCGTCCTGACCAGCCCGCCGGTGCTCGACCACCTCGCCGGGAACAGCGGCCCCGGTTCCGGTCCGGTGTCCGCCGAGGACGCGGTGCTGGCACTGCGGGCCCTGCACCGGCTCAGCCTCATCGAGCACACACCCGACGCACCCCACCAGACGGTGCGCGTGCACCGGCTCACCCAGCGGTCGGTCCGCGAGACCCTGGAACGGCAGGAACAGGACCGGATCGCCCGCACCGCCGCGGACGCGCTGTCCGCCGCCTGGCCCACCGCCGACCGGACTCCGGACTCGTCGCGGCGCTGCGCGCCAACGCCTCCGCGCTGGCCCGGACCGCCGGGGAGGCACTGTTCCGGCCCGCACCCCACGGCGTCCTCCTCGCGGCCGGCACCAGCCTGGACGACAGCGGCCAGCACGCCGCCGCCGCCGAGTACTACCGGGACCTGGCCGACCGCTGCCGCACGCACCTGGGCCCGGAGCACCCGGACACCATCGTCGCCCGCAGGAGGCACGCCCGGTCGCGGGGCGCGGCCGGTGACGTCACCGGTGCACTGACCGAGCTGGGGGAACTGCTCGCCGACCAGCGGCGGACGCAAGGGGGCGACCACCCCGACGTCCTTCTCACCCGGCAGGCACTGGCCCACCTGCGGGGCGAGGCGGGCGATCCCGCGGGGCGGTGGCCGTACTGGAGGAACTGCTCGCCGACCGGCGGCGCATACAGGGACCCGAGGACCCCGACACCTGCGACACCCGGCACTGGCTCGCCTTCTGGCGTGGGCGGACGGGCGACGCGGCCGGAGCCGTGGCCGAGCTGGAAGCGCTGCTGCCGCTGCGCCGGCGCGTGGAGGGCCCGGACGACCGGGGCACGCTGGACACGCGCGAGGCCCTCGCCGTCTTCCGGTGGTCGGCGGGCGACCGCACGGGTGCCGTGACCGCGCTCCGGGCCTCCTGGACGACTACCGGCGAGTCCTGGGGCGGACCATCCGCGGGTCTTCGGCATCCGTGAACTGCTCGCCGTCTGGCGGGCCGACACGGGGGAGCCCGCGGCCGCCGCGGCCGCCCTGGAACGACTGCTCGAGGATGAGGTTCCGGTCCTCGGACCCGACCGCCCCGAGGTGTTCACCACCCGCTCCCTTCTCGCGGACCTCCGAGGGGAGGCGGGGGACGTGGCCGGCGCCGTGGCGACCGCGGAACGACTCCTCGCCGACGTCACCCGCGTCTTCGGCCCGGAGCACCCCGTACCCTGCGGACACGCGGGCAACTGGCCGGCTGGCAGGGGCGGGCGGGGCACCCCGCCGCCGCTGCCGCCGCCCTGCGGCAGGTACGCGCCGACCAGCGACGGATCATGGGCCGCGACCACCCCGACACGGTCACCACCGGGCTGGCTCTGGTGATGTGGCGGGGAGCGGCGGGGACCACGCCGGGGCCTGCGCCGCGGCCGAGCGGCTGCTCCGGGAGACGGAGCGGCGGTTCCACGCCACGCATCCCCACGTGCTCGCCGCCCGTCACCTGCACGCCCGCTACCGGGGGAGACGGGCGACGTCCGGGGAGCGACGGACGCCTTCGCACGACTGCTGGCCGACCTCGAACGCTGCTTCGGTCAGGACGATCCTCGCGCCCTGGAGGTACGCCGTGCCCTGGCCCGGTGGCAGGGAGAGGCCGGTGACGCCGAACTCGCCGTGGCCGGCCTGGAGGATCTGCTCGACCACCTGCAGTGGACATCGGATCCCGACCATCCCGACCTTTTCGGCATCCGCCACGAACTCGCCTGGTGGCGGGGAGAAGCCGGCCAGACCGGCGCCGCCCTCGCGGCGTGCGAGAGCCTGCACGCGGACGCGGAACGGATCCTCGGGCCGGACCACCCCCTGGTCCTCTCCATCCGGCACAGCGCCGCCCACTGGCGGGCGGCGGCGGCAGACACCACCGGCGCCGCGACGGCCTTCGAGCACCTGCTCGCCGACCAGCGTCGGGTGCTGGGCACGGACCATCCCCAGACCCTCGCCACCCGGCGGGAGCTGGCCGGTTGCCGGAGAACGGCGGGCCGGCCGGGCACCGTCGCACTCCTCGAACAACTGCTCCAGGACGCGGAGCGGATCATCGGACCGGACGCTCCCCTGACACTCGGCGTCCGGGCCGACCTGGGCGACGCGCAAGGGAGGGCCAAAGACCCGCCGGGGCCCGGGCCGTCCTCGAGCGGCTGCTGGCCGACCGGCGGCGGGTGCTGGGCCCGGACCACCCTCCACGTTCGGCACGCGTCGCTCCCTCGCCCACTGGCAGGGAAAGGACGGGGACCCCGCCGGGGCCCGGGCGGCCCTCGAGCGGCTGCTCGCCGACCAGCGGCCGGTGCTGGGCGCGGACCACCCCGAGACCCTCGCCACCCGGCACGACCTCGCCTACTGGCGGGAAAGGCCGGGGAGGCGGCCGCGGCGGCGCGGAGTCTCGAGCACCTGCTGGCCGACGCCGCGCGGGTCCACGGACCGGACCACCTCCGCACCCTGACCGTCCAATACCACCTGGCGAAGATGCGGGGGGCGTCCGGGGACGCGGCCGGGCCGTGGCCGTCCTGGAACGACTGCTCGACGACTGCCGGCGCGTGCACGGCCGCAAGCACCCGCTGACCGTGCGCACGGAGATCCAGCTCAACCGGTGGCAGCTCAGGGCGGACTTGAACTCGGACCTGCGCGAGGTCCTCGGCACCCCGACGAAACCGTGGCGTGAGACGCCTCCCTCGTCGGCCCCGCTGCCCCGGCGCCTTCTCGCGGTGGCCGTGGCGTCCTGCATGATCGTCGTCGACTTCCTGGCGGCTTCGACGTACATCCAGGCGGTGCTGGCGCCAGGTACGGGCCTGTGGATGGAAGCCGGACTCACGCTGTGCGCCCTGCTCTTCGGTCCCGTGCTGTGGGCCCCATCGTCCGGTGCTACCGGCTCATCGGCGAACGGATGCCCGGCTTGGCGGAGCAGCCCAGGTCTCGGGCGGGAAGGGTGCTCGCCGACCTGAACATGCTGGCGGTCGCCGCCCTGCTGCTCGGCCTGGCCACGGGCTTCGACTGGCTCGACGCGCTCTCGGGCCCCGGGCGGCGGCTGGCCGAGACGCTCGGCCTCGGCTAGCGCGGCCCGGTGCCCACGACCGTGCGGCTGATGCTCCGCACGGCCTCCGGGCCCACCCGGCAGCAGCCGCCGATCAGGCGGGCGCCGGACGAGCGCCAGCGGGACACCTGTTCGGGGGTGAAGGTGGAGCGGCCGGTCCAGGAGCGGGAGCCGGCGTCCCAGGCCTCGCCGCTGTTGGGGTAGGCCACGAGCGGCTTGCCCGTCGTCCGGGCCGCGACGGCCAGGGCGGCGTCCACGTCCTCCGGGGCGCAGCAGTTCACGCCGACCGCGACGACCTCCTCCGCGTCGGCGGCGAGGGCGAAGGCCTCCTCCAGGGGCTGGCCGGCGCGGGTGCGGTCGCCGGTGACCGAGTACGACAGCCAGGCCGGGACGCCGAGGCCGCGCACCGCCCGGAGCAGGGCCGCCGCCTCGTCGGTGTCGGGGACCGTCTCCAGGGCGAGGACGTCGGGGGCGGCCGCCGCGAGCACCTCCAGGCGGGGACGGTGGAAGCGCTCCAGTTCGGCGACGGTGAGTCCGTACCGGCCCCGGTACTCCGAGCCGTCGGCGAGCATCGCACCGTACGGGCCGACCGAGGCGGCCACCCACAGCGGGCGCCGGGTGCGGGCCTGCCGGGCCGCGTCGCGGGCCAGCGTCACGCTGAGGGCGAGCAGGTCCGCCGTCCGGCCGGCGTCGACGCCCCGCGCGGCGAAGCCCTCGAACGTGGCCTGGTAGCTCGCGGTGATCGCCACGTCCGCGCCCGCCTCGAAGTAGGCGAGGTGGGCGGCGGTGATCGCCTCCGGGCGGTCGGCGAGCAGCCGCGCGGACCACAGGGCGTCGCTCAGGTCGTGGCCGTCCGCCTCCAGCTGGTTGGACATGCCGCCGTCGAGCACGAGCGGGCCGGCGGCGAGGGCGTCGGCGAAGTCGCTGGTCATGACTCGACGCTAGCCGAACCCGTTGACCTCCTCCCGTCACGCCCTTACCTTTCCGTCGTTCGCCATTTCAGATGGCGTTCGGTATATCGAATATTGGCGTTCGGCCGGCTCGCCGAAACCGGCCGTCGCCCCCGCGCTTCGAGAGGCAGCCCGCATGACCCGTGCCCATGATCTGCCCGAAGTCCCCGGCCGGCGCCTGCTGTTGAAGGGGGTCGCCGCCGCCGGTGCCGCCGGTGCCCTGGCGGCCGTCCCCGCCGCCGCGCACGCCGCTGCCGCACCCGCCGCCGCGCGGGGTGGCCGTCCGGGGCCGGCCACCCCCTACGTCAACCCCCTCGTCCGCAACCGCGCCGACCCGCACATCCACCGCCACCGCGACGGCCGGTACTACTTCACGGCGACCAGCCCCGAGTACGACCGCATCGTCCTGCGCCGCTCCCGCACCCTGAACGGCCTCACGACCGCCGGTGAGGCCGTCATCTGGCGGCGGCACGCCACCGGCGCCATGGGAGCGCACATCTGGGCGCCGGAGATCCACCACATCGACGGCAGGTGGTACGTCTACTTCGCCGCCGCGCCCGCGGAGAGCGTCTGGGACATCCGCATGTGGGTCCTGGAGAACACCCACCCCGACCCGTTCCGCGGCACCTGGGTGGAGAAGGGGCAGCTCAGGACCGCCTGGGAGACCTTCTCCCTCGACGCCACCACCTTCACCCACCGCGGCACCCGCTACCTGGCCTGGGCGCAGCACGAGCCCGGCATGGACAACAACACCGCCCTGTGGCTGTCGGAGATGGCGAACCCGTGGACCCTGAAAGGCCCGCAGGTGCGGCTGTCCACGCCCGAGTACGACTGGGAGTGCGTCGGGTTCAAGGTCAACGAGGGGCCGTCCGTCATCGCCCGCAACGGGCGGCTGTTCATGACCTACTCCGCCAGCGCCACCGACGCCAACTACTGCATGGGTCTGCTGACGGCCCGCGCCGACGCCGACCTCCTGGACCCGGCCGCCTGGGCGAAGTCGCCGGTGCCCGTCTTCACCAGCAACGACACCACCCGGCAGTACGGCCCCGGGCACAACTGCTTCACCGTCGCCGAGGACGGCCGCACCGACGTCCTCGTCTACCACGCCCGCCCGTACAAGGAGATCGTGGGCGACCCGCTCCACGACCCCAACCGGCACACCCGGGTCCAGGTCCTGCACTGGAAGCCGGACGGCACCCCCGACTTCGGCGTCCCCGTCGCCGACACCGAACCGCGCTGACGGCCGCTCAGCTCTGCAGCCGGCGCCGCATCCGCGTCAGACGGCGGTCGAAACGGCGGTGGTGCCAGGTCAGCCAGCCCAGGAACACCACCGCCGGCGCCAGCATCGAGGCGCCCGCCGTCACGGAGCCGGCGGCGAACCACAGGGCGGACGTGCCGAAGAAGATCAGCGCCGGCAGGGGGAACGCCCACCAGCGGTGGCGGCGCAGCGTCCGCCGCCGGGTGTCCACCAGCGCCGCCATCGCCCGCCGCCGCTCCGGATCCCGGGCGGCGGCGCGCCCTGGAGGATCTGCCGCTCCATGGCGGGCACGTCGTCCCGCTCCGTCCCGGCGGCCGCGGCGTCGTGCCGCCGCCGGCGGCGGACCAGCCACACCAGCCAGGCGGCCGCCGAGGCGGCCCCACCGCGGCGTACGGCCACGCCGACGCACCGTCGGACACCAGCCGCAGGACGAACCCCACGGCCAGGGCGGTCAGTCCGACGGCCCACAGGCCGTCCCGCCGTCTGCGCCCCGGCCGGTCGTCGGCGTGCTGCCCGGTCTGCGCCATGACACCCCTCGCGGGTGAGAGATCGGGTGTGAGAGAAACGTGACGCTCGTGTACCCCGGTATCCACCGGCGACCCCGGCCGGCGCGAACTGTTCGGCCGTCACCGAACCGACGCCCGCCTAGCGTTGGCGCATGACCGACTTCGCGGCCCTCCACCACACCGACGAGCCCCTGCTGCTCCCCAACGCCTGGGACCACGCCTCCGCGACCGCCCTCGCGGCGCAGGGCTTCCGGGCGATCGGCACGACGAGCCTCGCCGTCGCGGCGGCCGCCGGGCTGCCCGACGGGGCGGCGGCGACCCGGGAGCACACCCTCGGGCTCGCCCTGACCCTCGGCTCGGAGCCGTTCCTGCTCTCCGTCGACGCCGAGGGCGGCTTCAGCGAGGACCCCGGCGAGGTGGCCGAGTTCGCCCGCCACCTCGCCGCGGTCGGCGCCGCCGGGATCAACCTGGAGGACGGGCTCGGCCCGCCCGCCGGCACGCCGCCAAGATCGCCGCCGTCAAGGCGGCCGCCCCCGGTCTCTTCGTCAACGCCCGCACGGACACGTACTGGCTCGGCGACGGCGGCCGGGACGCGGAGGGCGCCGCACGGGAGACGCTGCGCCGCCTGGAGCTGTACCGGCAGGCCGGGGCCGACGGGCTCTTCGTCCCCGGCCTCACCGACCCCGGGCGGATCGCGGCGCTCGTCGGCCGGTTCGACGCGCCCCTCAACATCCTCTACACCCCCGGCGGGCCCACGCTCGCGCACCTCGCGGACCTCGGCGTGCGCCGGGTCAGCCTCGGCTCGCTGCTGTACCGGCGGGCCCTCGGCGCCGCCCTGGAGACGGTGGCCGGAATCCGGGCCGGCCGGGCGCCCGGCGGGAGCGTCCCGACGTACGCGGAGGTGCAGGCCCTCAGCCGGGACGCCGGGGCGTAGCGGCCTCGCGCGGCCAGTGCTCCAGCGCCGCGTGCAGCGCCTCCACCGCCTTGTCCCAGGACGCCTGCACGTCACGCGGGTCGCCGAAGCCTCCGGCGGCCTCCAGCGCGCAGTAGCCGTGGAAGGTGCTGCGCAGCAGCCGGACCGCGTCGGTCAGGTCGGGCTCCCGCAGCCCGTAGCCGCGCAGCAGGCCGTAGGTGACCTCGGCGGTGCGGCGCAGCACGGGGGAGCCGGCGGCCAGTTCCCGGTCGACGCGGATCTGCGTGGCCGCGTACCGGCCCGGGTGCGCGAGGGCGTACGCCCGGTAGGCGCCCGCGAACGCGACGAGCGCGTCCCTTCCGGTCCGCCCCGCCACGGCCGCGGCGATCCGGTCGATCAGCTCGCCGCCCGCGTACAGGGCGAGCCGGGTGCGCAGGTCGTCGAGGCTGCGGACGTGCGAGTACAGGCTCGCGTCCCTGACCCCGAAGCGGCGGGCCAGGGCCGACAGGCTGACGCCGGCGAACCCGGCCTCGTCGGCCAGCTCGGCGGCGGCCTGGGTGATGCGCTCGGGTGTGAGACCTGCGCGGGGCATCGGGCGACCTCCAAGAAGCCTGCGGATACCAGGCAGCGGCCCAGAGTACCCAGCCCACGGCCCCCGGCCCCCGACGCCCACAACCGACCGGCGGCCCGCGCACGCGGCCCTCCGGCGCCCCGGGCACGCTGTCCTCCGGCGCCTCAGCGCGCGCTGCTCCGGGCGCCCCCGCGTACGCCCCAGGCGCCACCCGGAGCCCATGCGCACACCCGCCCGGCGCTCCCGCGCTCCGGGCGCTCCCCGCACTCCCGGTGCTCCCGCACTCCGGGCGCTCCCGCGCTCCCGGCGCCCATGCACCGCGCGCCCGGCGTCCCTGCACCGGGCCACCCGGCGCCCCGCGCACACCCGCGCGCACACCCGCCCCGCCACCGTTCACCGCAGCAGCGACGGCAGTCCCGTCACCACCCCCCAGGCCGCCCGCCGGCGGCCAGCAGGGCGGCCGGCCAGCCGGCTCCGGCGGCGAGCACCAGGCCGCCCACGACGGCGGCGGCGAGCAGGGCGAGGGTGAGGACGGCCAGGGACCGGAGGTCGAACAGCGGCATACCGGCTCCTTCCTGAACATGCCCCGGGGCATCCGGCGCACCGCGGGGACCTGTCACGCCAGCGTGCGGCCCGGCGGACCCCGCCGTGCCGGACGGCGAACGACTCCGAACGACCCCGAAAGCTCTGCCCGCTCCCCGGACGGCCCCCCGTGGCTACGCTGATGACACCCCGTCGGCTCCGCTCAGGTCAGAGGAGACGCATGGCATCCGCACCGGGCACTCCCGAACCGCTTCTCGGCTTCTGCGCCGGCCTGCGCGAGCTGAAGTTCGTCTCCGGCGCACCGTCCCTCGGGACCTGAGAAGGCGCATGCCCGGACGCCCCGCCGCCAGCACGCTCAGCCCCCTGCTCGCCGGGAAGATCCGCCGCGCTCCGCGATGGGAGCTGGTGCGCGAACTCGTGCTCGCCTGCCAGGAACACGCGCGCGCCAACGGCATCGCCCTCCCCGGGGACCTCGGCTCCGTGGAGGCCTGGCGGCGCCGCCACGAGGAGCTGGTCCGGGCCCTGGACGGCACCGAGCAGCGCCCGCCCGACGAACTCGCGGGGCTGCTGCGCCTGGTGACCGGCGACCGCCCGCCGCGCCTCGGCGAACTCGCCGACAGCGACGTCGGGGTGGCCCCGCCGCTGCCCGGCGCGACCGACGGCTACATCGGCCGCGGCGACTTCGACGAGGAGATGCGCAGCATGCTCTCCCTCGACGGCCCGCCCTACCCGTTCGTCCTCGCCTACGGAGAGGACGGCGCGGGCAAGACCCGGTCGGCCGTGGAGGCGGTACGCGCCGAGTTCCCCGCGGACACCCCCGTGCTGATCCCCCGGGACGGCGCCGCGCTGGCGCGGCTGCGCTCCCTGCCCGGGCCCCCGGACCGCTTCGGCCGGCCCGCCCTGGTCTGGCTGGACGACCCCGCACCGGCCGATCTGGAAGAGCTGACGCCGGAGCTGCTGGAGTGGCTCGGCGGCTGGGCGGTCACCGCGGGAACCATCTCCGCACGCAGATGCCGGGAGATCCTCGAGGGCGGCGGCGCGGAGCCCTGGCCGGTCGCCCGGGCCGCCCTGCACACCGCGTGCCTGGTCCACCTGCCGCTCGAACTCGACGAGGCCGAACGGGCGGAAGCCGTCTGGCACTTCAGCACCGGCGAGGTCCCCCGGAGCTTCGCCGCGGTCGCCGCCGGCGCCTCGCGGGCGCGGGAGATGGTCCTCCGGCTCAACACCGCCCGCTCGGCCAACCCGGTCGGCGTCTCGCTGGTGCGGGCCGCGATCGACTGCCGGCGGGCCGGGCTGGTGCGCGGACTGACCCGGGACGAACTGCGCCGGCTGCTCCCGCCGTACCTTTCCGCGCTGGACGCGCTGCCGGACGGCGACGACCGGTTCGAGGAGGGCCTGGCCTGGGCCGTGGACCCGGTCGTCGGCGGCCGGGACTGCTCCGTCCCTCGGCGCACCCGGCGGGCGGCGAGCGGTGGGCCGCGGCACCGGAGCTGGTCGAGGAGGCCGGCGCCGGGCCGGTGCCGGACTTCCTGTGGGTCGAGGTGCTGGACCGGGCCACGCCCGAGGAGTCCCTGGCGATCGGCTGCCAGGCGGAGCGCCTCGGCGCCCCGGTGTACGCGGCGGCCGCCTTCGAGAAGGCCCTGGCGCACGAGGAGCACCGGACGGAAGCCCTGCTGTGGCTCGGCAGGACCAAACGCCTGCTCGGCGCCGACGCGGCGGCCAAGGACGCCTTCCGGGAGGTCATCGGGACGGGCGGGCCGGCGCACCGCTCCGGTGCCGCCCTCCTCCTCGGCGACGTTCTGGAGAAGGAAGGGGACATCTCGGGCGCCGAGGAGGCCTGGCGGGTGGCGGCCCGGTCCGGGGACGACACCCAGAAGCCGGTGGCGCTCTTCCAGCTGGGCATGATGCGGGTGCGGCGCACCGTCGTCGACGAGGAGACCGAGGACCTCTTCCGCGAGGTCGCCGCGAGCGGGCACACCGTCCTCGCCCCGCGCGCCTGGGCCATGGTGGCGGGGCTGTGCGAGGCCCGCGGCGATCTGCCCGGTGCCCTGCTGGCCTGGGAGCGTGCCGCGGAGTGGGACCAGCCGGACGTCGCCGCGCTGATGCGGACGACCCTGCCCGACCTGCACGCCCGCATGGAGAAGCTGGCCGAGGTCCACGACGGCGCGTCCGTCGCCCGCAGCCCCGAGGACCTGCTCGAACAGGGCGACCGGCTCAGGGACCTGGGGGACTGGGCGGGCGCGCTGGCCGCCTACCGCGCCGCCGCCGGCTCGGCCGAACCGGACGTGCGGGCCCGGGCGCTGCTCGGTACGGCGTGGATCCTCCGGTGGGAGAACCGGACCGGTGAGGCGTGCGAGGCCTTCGAGGCCGCCGCCGACTGCGGCGTGGCCCGCTGGGCGGGGGAGGCGCTGCTGCAACTCGGCGTGATCCGGAACGAGGAGGGCGACCTGGCGGGCGCCCGGCAGGCGTGGTCGCGGGGTGTCGCGACGGACGCGGCGCAGGACGCGGACATCGCCGCCCTCGATCTGGGCCTGCTCGAACTGCGCCTGGGCGACGCCGACGCAGCGCGGCGGGCGTTCCTGCGCGCCCTGGAGACGAGCAGTGCGCGGATCCGGGCGAAGGCCGCGCTCAACCTGGCCCGGATGGCGGAGGACGACGGCGCCGCCGTCGAGGACGTGGACGACTGGTACCGCACGGCCCTGGACACCGGGGACCCGGAGTACGCCACGGACGCCGCCTTCGAGCTGGCCGGCCGTCTGGTCGGCAGGGGCCTGCGCGCAGAGCCGAAGAGGCTGCTGGAGGGGCTGATCGACTCCGGCGACCCGGACGCGGCGGCACGGGCGGTGGTCAGGCTGGCGATGCTCCACGACTGCGACGGGGACGTGCGGCGCGCCGCAGCCCTGTACCGCAGGGCCATCGAGCTGGGGCACCCCGACCACTCGACCGAGGCCCATGTGTACCTGGGCCAGCTGTGCTTCCGCACCTACCGCGACGACGCGGCGTGCTGGCACCTGCGCAACGCGCTGGACGCCGGGCACCCCGAGCACTCGCCGGAGGCGGGACTGCTGCTCGCCCAGATCCGGGAGGGAACCGGTGATCTGGACGCGGCCGAGCTGCTGTTGCGGCAGCTCGCCCAGACCGGGCACCCGACGGTGGCTCCGCGCGCCGGGGAGCTGCTCGCGGACCTCCTGGCACGCCGGGGCCGCACCGGGACCGCCGTCCGGCGGCGCGGCCCGGGGGCTGGGGTGCCGGGCGCCGTCGAGGAGGGGGCGCCCGGGGGGAGATGATCCGCCGCGTCCGCGGCATCCGGCCCTCACACCCCGGTCGTTCAAGGTTCATCTTTCGCGTCGATCCTCCCCACGCGGCCACCACGCGCCGCGGACGGCAGCCGCGAGAAGGCCGCGGCACTAGGGGAGGCACACCATGGGACACGGGCACGCGCACCACCACGGACACGGGCACGGCCACGACGGCCACGGCCACCATCACGGGCACCAGGAGACGGCCCCCCTCCCCGCCGCCTTCGACACGTCCGTCCCGACGACGCGCTGACCCCCGAGCAGCGTTCGCGCCGCTCCCTGCTGCGGCGCGCCGGCCTGCTCGGTGCCGGTCTCGCGGCCGGCGGCGTCCTCGCCCAGGCCGGTTCCGCGCCCGCGGCGGCCGCCGAGCGCGGCCGGCAGCGGCGCGGCAAGGGGTTCCTGTGGCTCGCCGGCGACCACCACATCCACACGCAGTACAGCAGCGACGGCAAGTACCGCGTCGTCGACCAGGTCCGCCAGGGCGCCCGGCACGGCATGGACTGGCTGGTCATCACCGACCACGGCAGCGCCACGCACGCCAGGATCGGCGTGGAGAAGGTCAACCCGGACATCCGCGAGGCCCGCGACGCGCACCGGGACACCCTCGTCTTCCAGGGCCTGGAGTGGAACATCCCCGCGGCCGAGCACGGCACGGTCTTCGTCCACCCCGGCCGCCACGAGGTCGACGTGCTCAAGCAGTTCGAGACCGACTACGACGGCGGCGTCAAGGGCGCCACCGCCTCGACGCCCGCCAACGAGGCGCTGGCCGTCGCGGGCCTGGCCTTCCTCGCCGAGCAGGTGCGGCGGCGCACGGTCCGGGACGCCCTGATGCTGGCCAACCACCCGGCCCGCAAGGGCATCGACTCCCCGCACGAGATCCGCGCCTGGCGCGACGCCACCCCGGGGCAGCGGCAGATCGCCGTCGGTTTCGAGGGCGCCCCCGGCCACCAGGCCGCCGGGCTCCCGAAGCCGCTCGGCCCCGGCGGCGCCCGCGGCATCTACGACGGCGGCCCCGGCCCCCACTCCTTCCCCGGCTACCCGCTGGAGAGCTACCGCACCTGGGGCGGCTTCGACTGGATGACCGCCACCGTCGGCGGCCTGTGGGACAGCCTGCTCGCCGAGGGCAAGCCCTGGTGGATCACCGCCAACTCCGACTCCCACCAGGTCTACGGCGACACGGCCGTGCGCGGCCCCGGCGGCGACTTCGCCGCCGACGGCCGGTACCCGGACCCGGTGTACGGCGGGCGCATCGACATCGGCGCCGGCGACTTCTGGCCCGGCCAGTACAGCCGCACCCACGTCGGCGCCGACGGCTTCTCCTACGCCGCCGTGATGGACGGCATCCGCGCCGGCCGGATCTGGGTCGACCACGGGCAGCTCATCAGCGGCCTCGACGTCCGGATGACGGGCGGCGGCCGCTGGGCGACGCTCGGCGGCGCGCTCCACGTCGCGAAGGGCACGAAGGTCACCCTGACCGTGGACGTCGCCCTCGCCGGCGGCCCGAACTGGGCCGGGTTCCGGCCGACGCTGGCCCGCGTCGACGTCATCCAGGGCGACGTCACCGGCGAGGCCGCCGACAAGGACACCTTCACCGCGCCCACCGCCCGGGTCGTCGAGTCCTACGAGGTGAACGAGTCCACCGGCACCGTGCGGCTGCGCTACGACCTCGGCCGTGTCGACCGGCCGCTCTACGTCCGGCTGCGCGGCACCGACGGCAACCGGTCGGCCCCCGGCGCGATGGGCGCGGCCGTCGACCCGGCGGGCCCCGCCCTCGACGTCGTCGGCGACGCCGACCCGTGGCGCGACCTGTGGTTCTACTCCAACCCGGTGTGGGTCCTGCCGTCGTGACCACCGAGCCGCCCCCGGCGTCCCCGCCGGTCTCCTCGCCGTCGTACGTCGTCGGCATCGACACCGCAGTCACGGATCTGCGCGAGGCCGACCACCTGCTCCGGTCGCTGGCGGCCGAACTCGCCCTCCCCGAGGGTACGTTCGGCTGCACGCACCTGGTGCGGGGCGACCGGCCGCGGATCGCGCTGTCCCTCACGGTGGCGTCGGAGCCCGTCCTGGCCGCGGCCCGCGCAAAGCTCGCCGGCCGCGGGTACGCGCTGTCCGACACGGCCCGGACGCCTCCGGCCGCGCCGTCCTCTACCCCGGCGCCGAGGCGCTCACCGGCACGCTGACGGTCGCGGAGCTGCTCGCCCGCTCCGCGATCGACCGCGTGACCGTCCTGGGCACCCCCGGGCCGCCGCCCGGCGGCACCCGGCTGGTGACCCGCGGCCATGTCCGCCCGCAGTGGCAGGACGGCGCCTGGTCCTGGCCGCGACGCCCGCCGCGGGCGGCACCCTGGTGCCGTTCGAGTTCCCCGACCCCACCCCGTGCTGCGCGGACCACTGAGGCAGCGGCGGGTCAGAGCCCCAGCATCTCCCGCAGGAAGGCGTTGGTGAACATGCCCGACGGGTCCGCCGGCCGGATCAGCTGCCCGAAGTCCCACAGCCGCGGGTAGCGCTCGCGCAGCGTCCTCGGCGGCGTCGTGAACACCTTCCCCCAGTGCGGGCGGGGCGCGAAAGCGTCCAGGGCCGCCTCGACCCGCCGCACCACCGGCAGCACCGCCGCGGTGTCCGCCACCCACGTGAAGTGCACCGCGACCGAGTCCCGCCCGTAGGCGGGGCTCAGCCACTGCTCGTCGGCCGCCACGGTGCGCACCTCGCAGGTCTGCACCACGGGCGCCAGGCTCTCCCGGAGGGCGTCCAGGGCGCGCAGGGCCGGCACCGCGTGCTCCCGGGCCATCAGGTACTCCGACTGCAGCTCGGCGCCGCTGCTCGGCACGTGGTCGGGCCGGAAGTGCGGCAGCCGCTCGTGCCAGGGGCCCGGCACGCCGAACTGCTCGGTGCAGTTCACCGCCGGCATGCCCGGCACCGGGTGCTTCTTCTCGGTGGCGGGCGCCGCCCACGGGAAGTCGGGCAGCGGCTGGTCGGTGCGGCGCTTGAGCCACACCTGGCGGAACCCGGGCGCCCGCCAGTCCGTGAACAGGCTCACGCTGTACGCCGCCGCCATCACCGTCTCGAACGTCTCCTCGTCGAGCACGTCCAGCGGCAGTTCGGTGAAGACGTGCTGCTCGACCTCGTAGGCGGGCTCCAGCTCCAGGGTGAGCGCGACCACGACGCCGAGCGCGCCCAGGGACGTGACCGCCCCGCCGTAGCGGTGGTCGTCCGGGCCGATCCTGCCGCGCCGGCCGTCGGCCATGAGGACCTCCACCTCGCGCACCGCCGACGCCAGCGAGCCGTTCGTCACACCGGAGCCGTGCGTGCCGGTCGCCACCGACCCGGCGACGGAGATGTGCGGCAGCGACGCCATGTTCCCCAGCGCCAGCCCGTGCGCGTGCACCCGGCGGGCCAGCTCCGCGTACCGGACGCCACCGCCCACCCGGACCGTCCGGGCCGCGGTGTCGACGTCGATCTCGGCCGGCAGCCCGGCCAGGGACAGCAGGACGCCCTCCGGGCCGGGGTCGGCGACGGTGTTGAAGGAGTGGCCGCTGCCCAGGACCCGCACCGTCCGCTCGCACCCCGGCAGCAGCGCCCGGAGCTCGTCGACCGTGCGCGGCCGCCACACCTCCTTCGCCGTGTAGGTGATGTTGCCGGCCCAGTTGGTCACCGTCTCCGCCATCGCGCCGCCCCTCCCTCGCACACGTCCTCTGCGGGGAACCTACCGGGCGGGCCGGGGGACCCGCCGCGGGGCGGGCGCGGGCGGGGGCATACCGTGAGAAGTCGAACGCCTGGAACCGGGAGGAGACACGGGATGGGCAGCCGTACCGCGCTGGTCGAGGATCTGATGGAGCGCTTTCCGCACGTGCCGCGGGAAGCCGTCTTCAAGGAGGACCTGCTCCGCGGCGGGGTCGCCTTCGACGCGTCCGCCCTCAGCGACAATGAGGACGGCGAGGTCAAGCCGAAGTCGTACTTCATCTTCTCCTTCGACCACGGCACCCTGCCGGAGCTGGGCGAGGCCGCGCTGCGCCGGCCGCCCGAGGAGATCATCCTCACCGGCGGCCCCTACGACCTGCGCCGCACGGTCGTCTCGGTCCGGGTGAACCCGTCCTCCCCCTACCGGGTCGCCGCGAACGACGAGGGTGTGCTCGGGCTCTACCTCGACGGCCGGCGCATCGCCGACGTCGGCGTGCCGCCCATGCCCGAGTACTACCGGCACACCCTGTCCAACGGGAAGTCGGTCATGGAGGTCGCCCCGACGATCCAGTGGGGCTACCTGATCTACCTGACCGTCTTCCGGGTCTGCCAGTACTTCGGCGCCAAGGAGGAGTGCCAGTACTGCGACATCAATCACAACTGGCGCCAGCACAAGGCGGCCGGCCGGCCCTACACCGGCGTCAAGGACGTCGAGGAGGTGCTGGAGGCCCTGGAGATCATCGACCGGTACGACACGGCGAAGGCCTCCACCGCCTACACCCTCACCGGCGGCGCCATCACCAAGACGGTCTCGGGGCGCGACGAGGCCGACTTCTACGGCCACTACGCCAAGGCCATCGAGGAGCGCTTCCCCGGCCGCTGGATCGGCAAGGTCGTCGCCCAGGCGCTGCCCAAGGACGACGTGCAGCGCTTCAAGGACTACGGCGTGCAGATCTACCACCCCAACTACGAGGTGTGGGACGAGTACCTGTTCAAGATGTACTGCCCCGGCAAGGAGCGGTACGTCGGCCGCGACGAGTGGCACCGCCGCATCCTCGACTCCGCCGAGGTCTTCGGCGCCCGCAACGTCATCCCGAACTTCGTCGCGGGCGTGGAGATGGCCGAGCCGTTCGGCTTCAAGACGGTCGACGAGGCCATCGCCTCCACCACCGAGGGCCTGCGCTTCTTCATGTCGCACGGCATCACGCCCCGGTTCACCACCTGGTGCCCGGAGCCGACGACGCCCCTCGGCAAGGCCAACCCGCAGGGCGCCCCGCTGGAGTACCACATCCGCCTCCTGCAGGCGTACCGCCAGACCATGGAGGACTTCGGCCTGTCCTCGCCCCCGGCTACGGCCCGCCCGGCGCCGGCAACGCCGTCTTCTCGGTCAGCTCCTTCATGGACAGCCTCCCCGCGGACGAGCCCGTGGAGGCCTGACCCGGCGGGTGCGGAAAAACGGGTGGCGCCCCGTGCGCGGGGCGCCCTAGAGTTCCGGGTGTTCCGAGCCGGGCACATACGAGGACGAGGAGGTGTCGACCGATGGCTGTCACCGCGACGGCGGGCGCTGCCCGCATTCAGCGATCCATCAAGTCCGCCTCCGTGGCCGCCGGCTGACCTCACCGTCCACACACAGCGCCGGGGCCACCCTGTGAAGGGTCACCGTTGACTTCCTCCACCGTTTCCTCCGCGCTCGCTCCCTACGGCTGGGACGACGACTGGGCCGACGCGTTCGCCCCGTACGCCGCCGAGGGCCTGCTCCCGGGCCGGGTCGTCCGCGTCGACCGCGGACAGTGCGACGTGATCACCGCCGACGGCGTCGTGCGCGCCGACACCGCGTTCGTCACCCCGCACGATCCGCTGCGGGTGGTGTGCACCGGCGACTGGGCCGCCGTCGAGCCCGGCGGCACCCCCCGCTATGTGCGCGCCTGCCTGCCGCGGCGCACCGCGTTCGTCCGCTCCACCTCCTCCAAGCGCTCCGAGGGACAGATCCTCGCGGCCAACGTCGACCACGCCGTCGTCGCCGTGTCCCTCGCCGCCGAACTCGATCTCGCCCGCGTCGAACGCTTCCTCGCGCTCGCCTGGGAGTCCGGGGCGCAGCCCCTGGTCGTGCTCACCAAGGCCGACCTCGTGCCCGACCCGGTCACCCTCGGCCACCTCGTGCAGGACGTGGAGACGACCGCGCCCGGCGTGCCGGTGCTGACCGTCAGCGCCGCGCGGGGAGAGGGCGTCGACGTCCTCGCCGCGATCGTCTCCGGCGGCACGGCGGTGCTGCTCGGGCAGTCCGGCGCCGGCAAGTCCACGCTGGCCAACGCCCTCCTCGGCGCGGACGTCATGGACGTGCGGGCCGTCCGGGAGGTCGACGGCAAGGGACGGCACACCACCACCACCCGCAACCTGCTCGCCCTGCCCGGCGGGGGCGTGCTGATCGACACGCCCGGGCTGCGCGGCGTCGGCCTGTGGGACGCCGGCAGCGGCGTCGGGCAGGTCTTCGCGGAGATCGAGGAGCTGGCCGGGACTGCCGGTTCCACGACTGCGCCCACCAGGCCGAGCCCGGCTGCGCGGTGCTCGCCGCCGTCGACAGCGGCGAGCTGCCCGTGCGGCGGCTGGAGAGCTACCGCAAGCTGCTGCGGGAGAACCAGCGCATCGTCGCCAAGACCGACGCCCGGATGCGCGCCGAGATCCGCAAGGAATGGAAGCGCCGGGGCGCCGAGGGCAGGGCGGCGATGGAGGCCAAGCGCGGACGCCACCGCTGAGCGCACCCGCCGGCGGCGGACCGGGGCCGCCCGTCCCCCGCCGGCGGGCCGGTCCCGACGCCATGTCCGATTTCCGCCAGCCCCGGGTCCGGGACTGGCGGAGACTGGACCCTGTGATGGACGAGGACAGCAGGTACGAGGCCGTACGCAGCAGGGACGCCCGGTTCGACGGCGCGTTCTTCTTCGCCGTCGAGACGACCGGCATCTACTGCCGGCCCAGCTGCCCGGCGGTCACCCCCAAGCGGCGCAACGTGCGGTTCTTCGCGACGGCCGCCGCCGCGCAGGGCTCGGGCTTCCGGGCCTGCCGCCGCTGCCGGCCCGACGCCGTGCCGGGCTCGGCCGACTGGAACGTCCGCGCGGACGTCGTCGGCCGGGCCATGCGGCTGATCGGCGACGGCGTGGTCGACCGCGAGGGCGTCGCCGGGCTCGCCGCGCGGCTCGGCTACAGCGCCCGGCAGGTGCAGCGGCAGCTGACCGCCGAGCTGGGCGCCGGGCCCGTGGCACTGGCCCGCGCCCAGCGGGCGCACACCGCCCGGGTCCTGCTCCAGACCACCGGCATGCCGGTCACCGAGATCGCCTTCGCGTCCGGATTCGCCAGTGTCCGGCAGTTCAACGACACGATCAGGGCCGTGTACGCGGCCACCCCAGCGCCCTGCGCGCCGCGGCACCCCGCGGTGCCGGCTCGGCCCGCCCCACCGGGAGCCCGTCCGCCGGAATCCCGCTGCGGCTCGCCCACCGGGGCCCCTACCAGGCGGGACCCGTCTTCGACCGGCTCCAGCGGGAGGCCGTCGCCGGCATCGAGGAGGTGAGCGGCCCGCCCGGCCGCCGCGTCTACCGGCGCACCCTGCGCCTGCCCTACGGCACCGGCGTCGTCGCCGTCGACGAACGGCCGGGCACCCCGAGGAGCGGCAGCGGCGGCTGGCTCGACGCCCGGCTGCACCTCACCGACCTCCGCGATCTGACGACCGCCGCGCAGCGGCTGCGCCGGCTGTTCGACCTCGACGCCGACCCGTACGCCGTCGACGAACGGCTGGGCGCCGACCCCGGCTCGCCCCGCTGGTCGCCGCCCGGCCCGGCCTGCGCGCACCGGGCGCCGCCGACCCCGAGGAACTGGCGGTACGGGCGCTGGTGGGCCCGGCCGCGGCCGGACGGCTGGTCCAGCGGTACGGCAAGGCCCTCGACGCCCCCTGCGGCGGCCTCACCCACCTCTTCCCCGAACCGGCCGTCCTCGCCGGCGCGGAGCCCGACGGCACCCTGGGCGCGCTCACCGCCGCCCTCGCCGACGGCGCCGTACGCCTCGACCCGGGCGCCGACCGGGACGACGCGCAGCAGGCGCTGCTCGCCGTGCCCGGCCTGGACGCCCGGACGGCCGCCGAGATCCGTGCCCGTGCCCTCGGCGACCCGGACGTCGCGCCGCCCGGCACGGACGTCCCGACAGCTGGCGCCCCTGGCGCTCGTACGCCCTCGAACACCTGCGCGCAGCAGGAGAGGTGGAGCAGTGATGGCCCCGCACCCGACCACGTACTGGACCGAGCTGGACAGCCCCCTCGGCACGCTCCTGCTCACCGCCGACCCGGCCGGCGCGCTGACCTCCCTGTCCGTGCCCGGGCAGAAGGGCGGGCGCGTCGTCCAGGACGACTGGCGGCGCGACCCCGGCCCGTTCCGGGAGGCCGCCGAGCAGCTCGGCGCCTACTTCGCCGGGGAACGCAAGGAGTTCCGCCTGCCGCTGCGCGCCGAGGGCACGCCCTTCCGCACCCGCGTGTGGGAGGCCCTCGACACCGTGCCCTACGGGGCGACGACGACGTACGGGGAGATCGCCGCCCGCATCGGCGCCTCCCGGCCCGCGGTACGGGCCGTCGGCGGGGCGATCGGCGCCAACCCGCTGCTGATCCTGCGCCCTGCCACCGGGTGATCGGCGCCGACGGATCCCTGACGGGCTACGCGGGCGGGCTGGACCGCAAGACACGGCTGCTGACGCTGGAGGGCGTACTGCGCCGAGGCCCGGGGCGCCGGCCCCGCGCCGGGAACGACGAGCCCGTCAGCCCGCGAACACCGCGCCCAGCCACGCGCCGGTGATCAGCAGGCAGGCGTACAGCTCCGCCAGCACGCTGGAGCCGCCCGAGCGCATCGTCGTGCGGACCGCCGCCCGCGCCTCACCGTGGCGGCCCAGACGGATCCGTTCGGCCAGGTAGACACCGCCGAGGAAACCGAGGACGGCGCCCAGCACCGGGACCAGCACGAAACCGGCGAGCGCGCCGGCGCCCCCGTAGGCCATCAGACGGCCGTCGGCGCCGCCCGGGCGCAGCCGGCGCGGCGGCAGCGCCCAGCGCACCGCCTGGGACAGCAGCAGCACCACCGTGGCGCCCACCAGCACCGCCCAGGACAGCGGCCGCGGGTCCTTCAGCGCCCACCACATGACCGCCGCCCACACCAGCAGCGATCCGGGGACGCCGGGCAGCAGGACACCGCACAGCCCGAGCAGGATGACCAGGCCGACCAGCAGGAGGTCCACCACTCCCATCTGACCAGGGTGCGCCCGTCCCGGTGACCGCGCAGGTCCGGCGGCGCCGTCCACCGGCGAGGCGCCTTGCGGTCCGACGCCGGCGAGGCGCTTCGGGCGCGCGGTCCGGCACTTGCGTAACCACGGTCAGGGGGTGCGGGTCACCCAGCCCGCTCGTAGGCGTGCCAGCCCAGTTGCAGGCGGGTCGTCACGCCCGTCAGCTCCATCAGGCGCTTCACCCGGCGCTGGACGGTGCGCAGGCCCAGGCCGAGCTGCTTGGCGGCGCTCGCGTCGGTCAGGCCGGCCAGCAGCAGCGACAGGATCTCCAGATCGGTGCCGTCGGGGCCGTCGGGCCCTGCTCGGTCACGCCGGACGTGCCGAGCCGCAGCGGCAGCGCGGTCCGCCACACCGACTCGAACAGCGCGGACAGCAGCTCCAGCAGGCCGCCGGCGTGCACGACCAGCGCCGCGGGCTCGGCCGAGTGCGGGGTGAGCGGCACCAGGGCGAGCGCCCGGTCGGCGACGACCAGCTTGGTCGGCACCCGCTCCACCACCCGGACCTGCTCGTCGCGGCCCAGCGCGGCGGTCAGCTCGGTGATGCCGTCCGGCAGGTCCAGCACCGCCCGTTCCACCACCGCCCGGTAGCGGACCCCGCGCCCGGCCGCCTGCTCCTCGGCGTGGTTCTCCATGCCGGTGACGGCGACCGGGGCGGCGGTGACCAGGGCGCAGACCTCGTCGGTGGCGCCCAGCTGGAGCTGGAGGAAGCGCTGGGCGACGGCCGCGGCGCCGGTCACCACCTCGACCAGGTCGTGCACGGCGGGCTCGGCGGTCGCCGCGCGGTACTCCTCGGCCAGCATCGCCGCCGCCAGCTCCGCCTTCTCCAGCTCGTGCCGCTGCTGGGTGAGCAGCGCGCCCAGCGCCACGCCGGTGGCGCGGCGACCCAGCGGCCGGGCGGGCCGGTGACTGGGCGGCGAGGCCGTTCTGCTCCAGCCGGCGCAGCGCGCGCTCGGTCTCCTGCTCGCCGAGCCCCAGCCGCCGGGCCAGGCCGGGGACGTCGGCGGCCCCCACGGAGACCAGCGCCCGTAGGCCGCCTCCTGCGTCTCCTCCAGCCCCAGCACTCCCAGCATCCGGCGCTCGCCCTCCCCGTGTCACGGCGTCGCGGCGGGCCCTGGCGGAAACCGGCCACGGCGCAAACCCGCCTCGCGACATCATCGTGCTTCCGGTGGTGCGTCTGCCAGGGTGGCCGCGCGCCGGGCGGTTCTCCTGTGGGGGTGGAACCGCCCGGCGACCCGGCCGTACGCCCGTTCGGCCGCTCACCCGACACGCCGTCGCGCGCCTCCCGGCCGCCGGGATTTTCCCGATGCCCCGTTTTCCTCCGCCCGTCCCGTGGACAATTACCGGCATGAGCCAGCAGGGGGGAAGGCCCACCGGCCGCGAGGACGACTGGTGGCGCGAGCTGTACGACGACTCCAACGGCGACACGGGCCCCACGTCCGCGGCCGATTCCCTGGACGACCGGTTCGCCTCGGCGGCCCGCGCGGCCGGCGTCCCCGCGCAGCGCACCGGCGACCGGGGGGACACCGCGTCCGACGCGGACCGGCCCCCGGCACACGCGCCGGGGAGCCGCCCGGCGCACCCGATGCGCCCCGCGCCGCCCCGGCCCGCACCCGCCGCCGACCAGGCCCG